>NZ_BQUV01000004.1 GCF_022835695.1 Bradyrhizobium sp. Ce-3 | reverse complement strand
GTGGCGCCTGGGTCTCGGGAGCTGGTGGGTTCTGCGGCCGCGGCCGAGCCCCGCCCGCCGCGCAACCTCCGTCCCGACGCGCCGCCGCCGGCTCCGCCGCGGCCGCAGAACCCACCAGCTCCCGAGACCCAGGCGCCACAGGCCCGGCCGGGCGCGCCGCGCCGCGGCCCGGAAGGCGGCCAGCCGCCGGTGCCCCCGGCTTCTCCAGGCGTGCGCGGTTTCCGCGACATCACCGCGGACGCCGACGATCTCGGCCGCGCCGCGGCGCAAGCCAGCCGCAACGCGCGCAAGACCTACGCCAACGTGCCGTCGCCCTCGCCGGAGTTCGACCGGCTGGAGCCGAGCCTGGAAAACCGCGGCGGCGATGGCGAGGCGCCGTATTCCTACGACGAGTCGATCGAGGAAGCCGAGCGCTACACCCCGCAGCCGCCGCAGGGCCCGCCGCCGCAACGGTCGCGGGTCGGCAGCGCCGATCGCGAGCCGAAGCGGCCGCCGCGCGTCGGCTCGATGTTCCCGTTCAAGACCGCGATCGTGATCGGCATCCTGCTGATCCTGGTCGGTACCGGCATCCTGTTCCGGCAGCAGGCCACGACCCTGGTCAGCAGCCTGTTCAAATCCTCCGCGCCCGTCGAGGCTCCGAAGGATGCGTCGACGCCAGCGAGCAAGAAGATCACCGACCGCGTCGGCCAGCCCTCGTCGTCGGGCGAGCCGGTTGCCCCGGTGGCGCAGCGCGTGGTGCTCTATGACGAGGACCCGTCGGATCCGAAGGGCAAGCAATATGTCGGCTCGGTGGTCTGGCGCACCGAGCAGGTCAAGGGATCTGGCAACCAGAAGCCCGACATCGCCGTGCGTGCCGACATCGACATTCCCGATCGCAAGTTCAAGATGACGATGTCGTTCCGCCGCAACACCGATTCATCGCTGCCGGCGAGCCACACCGCGGAATTGACCTTCATCCTGCCGCAGGATTTCGCCAATGGCGGCGTCGGCAACGTTCCGGGCATCCTGATGAAGTCCAACGAGCAGGCCCGCGGCACGCCGCTGGCAGGCCTCGCGGTCAAGGTCACCGACGGCTTCTTCCTGGTCGGCCTCTCCAACGTCGACGCCGACCGCTCGCGCAATCTGCAGCTCCTCAAGGAGCGGTCCTGGTTCGACGTGCCGCTGGTCTACACCAACCAGCGCCGCGCCATCATCGCGATCGAAAAGGGCGCACCGGGCGAGCGCGCCTTCAACGACGCGTTCGCGGCGTGGGGTGAGTAACCGGCGTTGGCCCGCCTCTCGTTCCGCTGTCGTCGCCCGGCTCGACCGGGCGACCCAGTATTCCAGAGACGCCGGCGATTGAATCGACAAGCCGCGGCGTACTGGATGCCCCGCTTTCGCGGGGCATGACACCCGAGGAACGTTGGCGGCCCCTTCCGATTTTCCCCTAGCACCGTCGCGCGACTGCGTTACACTTGACCGACGCCGGGCAAGGGCACGCCATGAAACGCTATCTGATCTTCGCAGCCATCGGGCCGTTCATCGGCGGCTTCCTGCTGCTGCTCATGACCACCTATCAGTCCGGCTACTGGACCGAGACCGATCGCGGCGAGGTGACGAAGCTGCTCGTCGTGTTCGTGAAGTCGCTGCAATACAATTATCTGTTCGGCATCGTGCCGTCGCTGATGTTCGGCGCGATCGACGACATCCTGATGCATGTGCGGCGGATCGCGCCGACGCTGCGGATGCTGATCGTCGGCGCGGTGGCGTTCGTCGGCGCGGCGCTGACCTACGCCTCGCACGGCTCCGAAAGCGGCGCGGTGCAGTTCATCCTGTACGGGCTGGTCGGCTTCATCCCGGGTGTGATCACGTCCTGGCTGGCGCACAAATATGCCGAAGAGCTGCATGTGCCGGCGCAGCCGGCATCGCAGCACTAGATAAAATATACCAAGCCTGTCAGCGAATTAGGCGTCGGGCGGAAGCCTAGCGCGCTGCCTTCATACAACTGTCACATGGACGTCATGTAAACGTAGTCCCAATGTCACATGGCCGCTTTTGTCCTCCCGCGGCCGTGAGGGCGATCAGATGAGCGATGTAGCGTTACCTGGTTCGATCGAGCCTGCGCGGCGACGTGGCGGCCCGGATCTCGAGAAAGGCTTTCATCCGCTCACCGGCATTATCTACCTGGGGGTGATCGGAGCCGCGCTTCTGTTCGTGGCTTACAGCATCTACAGCGATGTCGGCGCGACTACGGCCGGCAAGACCTCCTATGTCGCGTTCCTGCTGCTGTTCGTTGCGCTGCTGATCTCGCTCGGCTTCGAATTCGTCAACGGCTTCCACGACACGGCGAACGCCGTCGCGACCGTGATCTACACGCGCTCGATGCCGGCCCATATCGCCGTCGTCTGGTCGGGCCTGTTCAATCTGATCGGTGTCCTGCTGTCGAGCGGCGCGGTCGCTTTCGGCATTGTCTCCCTGTTGCCGGTCGAACTGATCCTTCAGGTCGGCAGCAGCGCCGGCTTCGCAATGGTGTTCGCACTGCTGATCGCCGCCATCATCTGGAACGTCGGCACCTGGTATTTTGGATTGCCGGCCTCGAGCTCGCACACCCTGATCGGATCGATCATGGGGGTGGGCATCGCGAACGCCCTGATGCACGGACGCGAGGGGACGTCCGGCGTGGACTGGTCGCAGGCCGTCAACACCGGCAAGGCGCTTTTGCTGTCGCCGCTGTTCGGGTTCATGCTTGCGGCGATCCTGCTCTACGGGCTGAAGACTGCATTGCTGCGCGCAACGCCGGCGCTGTTCGGCGAGCCGAGAGGCGATCAGCCGCCGCCGTGGTGGATCAGAGGCATCCTGATCCTGACCTGTACCCTGGTCAGTTTCTTTCATGGATCGAACGACGGCCAGAAAGGCATGGGTCTCATCATGCTGATCCTGATCGGCGTGGTCCCGACCGCCTACGCGCTCAACCGCGCGATGCCCGCGAGCCAGATCGAGGCGTTCACCGCGAATTCGATTGCGGCGAGCAAGGTCGTCGAGGATCGGGGAGCCGATCGCAAGGTCACGGGCAATCCGCGTCCGGTCGTGACGAACTACATCGCGCTTCGGCAGCTCACCGACGATACCTATCCGGCACTCGCCGTTCTGGTCCGCGAAATCAGCGACCAGGTCACTCAGTACGGTTCGCTGGCAAAATTCCCGGCCGAGACCGTCGGCAACACCCGCAACGACATGTACCTGGTATCGGAGGCGCTGCGCTTGCTCATCAAGAGCGGCGATAGCGGGCTGAACGATGCCGATATTGCGACGCTCAACCGCTACAAGGGCTCGCTGGATGCCGCCACCAAATTCATTCCGTCCTGGGTGAAGATCGCGGTCGCCATCGCGCTCGGCCTCGGCACGATGGTCGGCTGGAAACGGATTGTCGTGACGGTCGGCGAGAAGATCGGCAAGACCCATCTGACTTACGCGCAGGGTGCCTGCGCCGAGATCACCGCCGCTATGACCATCGCCGCGGCGGACGGATACGGCTTGCCGGTGTCGACCACGCATGTGCTGTCGTCAGGCATCGCCGGCACCATGACTGCGAACGGGTCCGGCCTGCAATGGTCGACGATCCGCAACATCGCGATGGCCTGGGTCCTGACATTGCCGATGGCGATGCTGATCTCGGGCATTCTCTACTTTGTTTTTGCGCATTTGTTCTAGCCGGCGCCGCAGGGATCTGCGTCCGGGTTCGAGGAAGGGGATTTCGCGTGGCAGATGCAAGTTTCAGCCTTCTGACGGGCAACGATATCGAAACGCGGCTGGTCCGAGCCGGCGGTATCATTTTTCGCGAGGGCGAGCAGGCCAACGAGCTGTTCGTGATCAAGAGCGGCTATGTGCGCATTCAGGTCGGCAACAAGACCATGGCGGACCTCGCGCCTGACACGATCTTTGGCGAAATGGCGTTGATCGACAACGAGCCGCGGAGTGCGACCGCCACGGCGCTGACCGATGTCGAGCTCGTCCCGGTCTCGGAAAAGCAGTTTCTCTTCCTCGTCAGCCAGACGCCGCATTTTGCCCTGAAGGTGATGAGGACGCTGGCCCAGCGGCTCAGAACCATGAACAAGGGCGTCTACTAGAGCGCGAATGAGACAAGGTTGAATCGGAACGCTGCAAACAAAAAGCGGCGGACGTTTCCGTCCGCCGCCGGCGTGATGCAAAGGCCTGCGTGCCCAAATGCTCAGGTGCCATTGGCGCGGCAGCGCCCGCCCGGTCCGAGATACCAGCCGCGCGGACAGGCATGCATCCACGGCTGCGCGTAGTTGCGGCGGCAGCCGCCATAGGGGCCGCGATGCCAGCCGCCGCCGCAGCCGCCGGCGACCGCGATGACATCGGGGTTCTCGGTGGTTGTCACCGGCGCGAGCGGCATGGCGCCGGCGCTGCCGAGCGTCGCGAGAAGGAAGGCGGCCGCAATCAATCTGGTCATGAGTATCGTCCTCTGCTGATGTCAAAAGTCGTTCTTTGAACTCTCAAAAAGATCCGCTGCGCACTCTGCTCATGGTCTCCTCTGGCTGGCCCGCTTGTGTGCGGAGGCTCACGTTGAGCGGCTCTTCCGGCTGCGAGCCGGCGCCATCGGTAAGCCCCCGGCGGCACGCGCGTCTTGGACTGGGAAGCGCCGGAAGATTCCGGACTTGGACTATCCGGCGCTGTGCACAGGGCCGGTGGCTTTCATCCGCCGTTCATCTCGCGGCAGCCAGACTGTCGGCCAGCACCTTGGTCCCGTCCTTCCGATGTCCGTCATCAAGAAAAGGCTGTCGACCGACATGCTGCCGCCAGGTCTCGGCGAGCGGCAGCGCTACATGTTCTTCGCCGAACTGTTCGAGCATTTTTCCAACACCGGCGAGCTCGACCCGTCGCCAGCGGTGCCGTTTCGCGCGACGATGAATTCGATTCATATCGGCACCACCATGCTCGGCCGTTGCAACGGCAGCTTCACCAGGGTGCGGCGCGAGCGGCGCCAGGTGCTGGCGACCAATGACGACCGCTATTGCCTGGCGCGCAACACCGGCGACCGGGCCTCGACCGTGAGCCATCGCGGGCGCGAATTCCAGATGCGGCCGGGCGCGATGGTGCTGTTCAAGCTCGACGAGCCGTTCTTCACGGCCGACGGCGCCCACCACAAGCGCTTCACCAACGTGCATCTGCCGATGACGACGTTGCGATCCATGGTCGCCGGCGTCGATGACCTGGTCGGCCGCGAGCTCGCGCCGGGCGGCGCGCTGTCGCTGGCGATGGACTATAGCGATCTGCTGCTGCAATCGCCCGATGCCGTCGATGAGGCCGGCTTCGCCATCGCGGCGCATCTGCTGGATCTCGCAGCCCTCGGCCTCGGCGCCCGCGGCGATCTTGCGGCCGCAGCGCAACGCCGCGGGCTTCGCGCAGTCAGGCTGAAGTCGCTGCTGACGATCGTCGCCAAGCGCTTCACCGAGCCGGATTTCTCCGCCCACAAGCTCGCCGCCGCGACCGGCCTGTCGGAGCGCTATGTCAACGAGCTGCTCTATGAGGCCGGCGCGAGCTTCACCATGCGGCTGACCGAATTGCGGTTGACCAAGGCTGCTGAGTTGCTGGTCCGTGACGCCGAGCGGCGGATCAGCGACATCGCGTTCGATTGCGGGTTCAACGATCTGTCCTACTTCAACCGCTGCTTCCGCCGCCGCTTCGGCTTGACGCCGTCGGCGGCGCGCGGCACGTGATGCTTGAACGCGACACGGCCTTGAATGTGACACAGTGGTAATGTGACGCAACTTGAACCGACTGCCTGCGTTACCATGTGATGGCCATGCCCGAGGACGACATCTTCACGCCCCACGCCACGCGATCGCGGCCGCCCTTTGGCGGGGCGCAGGCGCGCGGCAAGGTCATCGATCAGGATGGGCACGAGCTCGCCGACGGCCTGCTGCATCCGCAGTTCCAAGGGTTTCAACAAGGCTTTCAGTTCGACTTCCGCAACTCCACCGCCAACCCGTTCGGCAATCTGACGCGCGAGGAGCGGCTGGCGCGGCTCGAGATGATCGCAAGGCTGCTCGACGTCGCCTTCGTCGTGCCGGGCACCAATGTCCGCTACGGCATCGACGGGCTGATCGGCCTGATCCCGGTGGTCGGCGATATCATCACCACGGCGATCTCACTGTGGCTGGTGCGCGAGGCCCGCCTGCTCGGCGCGCCCTGGCACATCACCGCGCGGATGCTCGCCAATGTCGCGGTCGACGGCGTGATCGGCATGGTGCCGGTGGCGGGCGACGCTTTCGACGTCATGTTCCGCGCCAATATCCGCAATGTGCGGATGCTGCGGCGCTGGCTCGACAAGCAGCCGCGCCGCGCATAATCCGGAAAACCGTGCGGCGGTGTTCCTTCGCGACAAACGCAAGGCGTTTGCACCGAGATGATGCGCCGGAGAGTTCCTTCAAAAAACAAAAGCCCCCGGATCGATCCGAGGGCTTTTCGTTGGGCGAGGCGCGGAAGCTTATGCGGCGTCAGCGTCGGTCTGGCTGGCGGCCGGGCGCGGACGACGCGGCAGCGGGAAGGCCTCGCTCTCATAGAGCGAGCGGATGCCGTTCTGGTCGAAACGGGCTTCCTCGACCTGCAGATAGGCGCCGTTCAGCGAATCCGACGGCAACTGCTCCATCGCGAACTGCACGGCCTCGGCAGCGGTGCCGAAACGGCGGTAGGCGAAACCCGCCCGCTTCTTCTTGCGGATCGCGGCAGGGAACAGTTCGGCTGATGTGTTATAGTTGAACGGACGCAGGGGACGCATGGTCGACGACCTCTTGTGTTCTTGTCAGTTAGCGTGGCGCAAGGGGTTTTGGGGGACGGCGGCCTATTCTCGGCGGCGCACCGTACATGTCATTTCGATCCCTAATATAGGCCTCTTTGACAAAAATGCGACCCCAGAAGCGCCCCTGACAGGGCACATGCTGAATCCGCGCATAGCACGCGGTTCGATCGAATAAGTTCATCTATTTCAGTGACTTATAGGCCTCAAATCTTGTCGAGCCAGGCCAGGATCGCGACCACGATCAAAATCACCCCGAAAAGGCCCATTCCGGAGTGGCCGAGCCCATAGCCATAGCCGCGGATCCGGCCGCTATAGCCGCCCAACAGGACAATCAGCAGAACGATGATGAGGATCAGTCCAAGCGACATGGCGCCCTCCTCAGAACGGGCGGCAGCCGCACGGGCGAGACGCCTACGGCCCCGCAATTCCGGATCAAAGCACATTCCGGCCCGCGAGTCGTTAAAGCCTCCGGCCGATCCTGAGGATGTAGTGGTGCCGTCCGCCGAAAACAAAGCCCCGCGCAACCGATTCCGGTCGCGCGGGGCGTCGATGACTGCCTGCCGCTACTTCTTCTCGTCCAGCTTCAGCGCCGCCGAGTTGATGCAGTAGCGCAGGCCGGTCGGGCCGGGGCCGTCGTTGAAGACGTGGCCGAGATGGCCGTCGCATTTCGAGCACAGCACCTCGGTGCGGATCATGCCGTGGCTCATGTCGCGCTCCTCGTCGACATGGCTCTCGGCCGCGGGCTTGGAGAAGCTCGGCCAGCCGCAGCCGGAATCGAACTTCTGATCGGACTCGAACAGCGTCTGGCCGCAGCCGGCGCAGACATAGGTGCCCTCGCGGGGATCGTGCTCATATTCGCCGGTGAAGGGCCGCTCGGTCGCCTTCTCGCGCAGCACGGCGTACTGCATCGGCGACAGTTCCTTGCGCCACTCGGCTTCGCTCTTGCGGACCTTGCCGTCGGTTTTGGTATCGGACATTCAACCTCCTTTGCGAGATGCTCAGTTGGTGGCCTTGGTGCTGCCCACCAACGTCGGCTTCTCGATGTAGTTCTCTGCAAAAATCTTCTTCAGGTTCTCGACCTTCGGGATGTCGTTATAGGCAATATAGGGCTGGCTCGGGTGCAGCGTCAGATAGTCCTGGTGGTAGCCCTCCGCCGGATAGAACGCCTCCAGCGCGCCGACCTTGGTGACGATCGGCTTCTTGTAGACCTTGGCGGCGTTGAGCTGGGCGATATAGGCGTCCGCCACCTTCTTTTGCTCGTCGCTGGTGGTGAAGATCGCCGAGCGATATTGCGTGCCGGAGTCGGGGCCCTGGCGGTTCAGCTGGGTCGGGTCGTGCACGACCGAGAAGAAGATCTGCAGGATCTTGCCGTAGGAGATCTTCTGCGGGTCGTACTTGATCTCGACCGACTCGGCATGGCCGGTGCTGCCGGTCGAAACCTTCTCGTAGTCGGCATTCGCCTTGCTGCCGCCGGAGTAGCCGGACACCGCGCTGACGACGCCGGCGGTGTGCTGGAACACACCCTGCACACCCCAGAAGCAGCCGCCGGCGAGCACCGCGGTCTTGATGCCGGTTTCCGGCGCGCTCGCGGCCGACGGCGGGATGATCACGGCGTCCTCGGCGGCAAGCGAGGGCGCAACGGCAAAAGCTGTGACGGCCAGCGCGCCGATCGCGGCGGCGCACAGCGTGAGACGGCTGAGGGAGCTCTTGGGCATGGGTTCCTCGTGGGATCGCAATTGGGGGCCAGTCTAGAGCGGGAGCCGGCATTGGGAAATCGGGCCGGTGCGCGCTGACGTCTCAAAATACGGGCACAGGGGCGTTTTGTTACAGCGCCGGCCACACGGTTTCGTGAGGGAAATCAGCGAGGTTCAGGGCTGGCGGTGATGGATTTTTGCCCGCGGCCTCTCCACGCCCGTCGTCCTGGCGAAGGCCAGGACCCATAACCACCGAATGCAACTGCAGGCGGGGTCGTGGCCCCAGCGTCCCGCACAACAAGCGGCCGGGGTAATGGGTCCTGGCTTTCGCCAGGACGACGCTGAATGTTGGTGTCGCCTGCGAGGCTTTCACACCACCACGCTCAGACGCTTCGCCGCCCGTGTGATCCCCGTATAGAGCCACCTTGCGCGGCTGTCCTGGAACGCAAAGCTCTCGTCGAACAGCACGACGTCGTCCCATTGCGAACCCTGCGACTTGTGCACGGTCAGTATGTATCCGTAGTCGAACTCGTCATAGGGCTTGCGCTGCTCCCACGGAATGCCCTCGATGCCGCCGTCGAAGCATTCGCCGCGCACCGAGACCTTGGTGACCTTGTGGCCGAAATCCTCATCCGGCATCACGCGCATGGTGATGATCCTGGATTTCGACTGCGCCCGCGCCTTGACCCGCCACAGCCCGCCGTTGAACAGCGCCTTCTTGCGGTTGTTGCGCAGGCAGACCAGCTTGTCGCCGGCGACGGGGAGGGGATCCTCGATGTTCAGCCGTTGCCGCATCCGCATGTTGTAGGCGCGGCGGGTGTTGTTGCGGCCGACCAGCACCTGGTCGGCGCCCATCACGCGGTCCGGATCGAGCTCCTTGCGCGACACCACCTCGCTCTCGCCGTGCCGGCCGATCTCGAGCTCGCGGCCCTCGCGGATGTCCATCGACATCCGCACGATCGGATCGTCCTGGGCCTGGCGGTGCACTTCGGTCAGCATCGCGTCGGGCTCGGCATCGGTGAAGAAGCCGCCGCCCTGGATCGGCGGCAATTGCGCGGGATCGCCGAGCACCAGCAGCGGGCACTCGAACGACATCAGATCGCGGCCGAGCTCGGCGTCGACCATCGAGCATTCGTCGATCACGATCAGCTTGGCCTTCGAGGCCGGCGCATCGTCCCACAATTCGAAGCTCGGCTGCTCGACGCCGGACTCGCGGGCGCGGTAGATCAGCGAATGGATCGTGGAGGCGCTGTCGCAGCCCTTGTTGCGCATCACCAGCGCCGCCTTGCCGGTGAAGGCCGCAAATTTCACCTCGCCGTCGACGCCCTCGGCGATGTGCTGGGCGAGCGTGGTCTTGCCGGTTCCGGCATAGCCGAACAGGCGGAACACCGGCGGCGTGCCGTTCTTGCCCGGCTTGGCCTTGAGCCAGTCGGCAACGGCTTTCAGCGCGGAGTCCTGGTGCGGCGTAAAGGTGGTCATGGGGCTTTCGGAAGAATGAGCGCGCGACCGATAGCGCCGCGACTCAACGCAGCACAAGCTAAACATTCATGCGTTCCAGGCAAGCCGCCTCCCGCTGCACGGAATTGGAGTTTCGCCCCCGAGGCTGGACTTGGCTTGCCCCGCCACTAGACTGACCGAAAACAACAAGCGGTCGGGACCACGACAAGTGGTCGAGCACCCGGCCTTGGGAGTGACGCCATGAAATTCGGCATCTTTTACGAGCTGCAACTGCCGCGCCCCTGGAACGACGGCGACGAGCTCCGTCTCTACCAGAACGCGCTGACGCAACTGGAGACCGCTGACCGGCTCGGCTACGACTACGCTTGGGTCGTCGAGCATCATTTCCTCGAGGAATATTCGCACTCGCCGGCGCCGGAATCCTTCCTCGCCGCCGCGAGCCAGCGCACCAGGAACATCCGGCTCGGCCACGGCATCTTCCAGCTCACCACCAATCATCCGGCGCGCGTCGCCGAGCGGGTCGCGGTGCTCGATCTGCTCTCGAATGGCCGCTGCGAGTTCGGCATGGGCGAGAGCGCCTCGATCACCGAGCTGACGCCGTTCGGCCGCGACATGGAGACCAAGCGCGAGGTGTTCGAGGAGGCGGTCAGCGCGATCTTCCCGATGTTCACCAAAGTCGGCACCGAGCATCACGGCAAGTATTTCGACATCCCGCTGCGCAACGTCGTGCCGAAGCCGGTGCAGAAGCCGCATCCGCCGCTGTGGATGGCGTGCTCGCAATTGCCGACCATCGAACGCGCCGGGCAGAACGGGTTCGGCGCGCTCGGCTTCCAGTTCGTCAGCGCCGAGGCGGCGCACGCCTGGGTGCACGCCTATTACAACGCGATCACCAAGCGGCTGAACAAGCTCGCCGACTATGAGATCAATCCCAACATGGCGCTGGTCTCGTTCTTCATGTGCGCGGAAACGGATGAAGAGGCGCGCCGCCGCGCCGACGGCGCGACGTTCTTCCAGTTCGCGCTGCGTTATTACGGCCAGGCGCAGAACCGGCAGCGGCCGGCGCCCGGGACCGTCAACATGTGGGACGAGTACAACAAGTGGAAGCGCGAGAATCCCGAGGCACAGGAGGCCGCATTGCGCGGCGGCCTGATCGGTTCGCCCGAAACATTGCGCAAGAAGCTGCGACGCTTCCGCGCCTCGCATATCGATCAGGTGATTCTGCTCAACCAGGCCGGCAAGAACACCCATGAGCACATCTGCGAGTCGCTCGAATTGTTCGGCAAGGAGGTGATGCCGGAGTTCCAGCGCGATCCCGAGCATGATGCCTGGAAGAAGGGCGTGCTCGACGGCTCGATCCAGCTCGAGGAGATCGACACCCAGGCGTTCTCGGACCGCTACGGTAAACTCGCGGTCAATGTCGGCCCGAAGACCGCAGCCGCGGGCTGATCAATTCCTGAAGCTTGGGCTCTGATTGAATCAGAGCCCAAGCTTCAGATTCTTGTTTGACGCGTTTTCTTCACGCGAACCGGTGTCCACTTCGCTCGAAAACGCTCCTGTGCAGCCACCTCGCGATCGCGTGAAGAAAATAATTCGCTACGCGCGACCTGCGCCTTGAACGAAACGGCACGCGCGATGCCTGCACCGAAGTGCGGGCATCGCTATTTTTGTGCGGTGCTCGACAGCTTCATTCGCGCGCCCCATCATCCTGACAACACGTGATCGTGCAGCGCGAGTGCGCGCGTGATCGTCAGGAGATTCTTGGAATGAAGCGTCGTGAGTTCCTTAGACTTTCGCTCGGCACTGCCGCGGCGGCTGCGCTGTCGCAGCGCGCGCTGGCGCAGACGGGCGTGAAGGAAATTCGTATCGGCTATCAGAAGAACGGCGTGCTGGTCATCGCGCGGCAGCGGGCGACCTTGGAAAATCATTTCAAGCCGCAGGGTATCGAAGTGAGGTGGGTCGAGTTTTCCTCCGGCCCGCCGATGATGGAGGCGATGAACGTCGGTAGCATCGACTATGGCGCGGTCGGCGATTCACCCCCGGTGTTCGCGCAGGCCGCAGGTGCTGCGATCGTCTACGCCGCGGGGCAGCCGATCACCAATGGGCAGGGCATCCTGGTGCCGCAGACCTCGCCGATCCAGTCGATCGCCGAGCTCAAGGGCAAGCGCATCGGTTTCACCAAGGGCTCCAGCGCCCATAACATTACGGTGCAGACGCTGGAGAAGGCGGGGCTGACCTATGCCGATATCACGCCGGTCTATCTGACGCCGCCGGACGCGGGTCCTGCGTTCGCCAATGGCAGCATCGATGCCTGGGCGATCTGGGATCCCTACTTTGCGATCGGCGAGACCAAGCAGAACGGCCGCGTGCTGGTCAACGCGCACGAGATCACCAAGACCAACTCGTTCTACATCGCCAATCGCGACTTCGCGAAGAACAACGGAAGCATCCTGCAACAGATCATCGACGTCACGGCATCCACTGCGGCTTGGGCGGAGACGCACCGCGACGAGGTTGCCAAATCGTTGAGCGCGGTCACCGGCATCGCGCTGGATATCCAGACCATCGCCGCCGACCGGTCGTCGTTCAAGGTCGGCCCCGTCACCGACGACATCATCGCGACCCAGCAGGGTGTCGCCGACCGCTTCTTCAAGCTGGGCCTGATTCCAAGGCAGATCGCGATCCGCGACATCGTCTGGCGCAACACCCAGACCTGATCGCACGGCTCAGTCAGTTCTTGGTCAATTCAATGCAGGGGACATTTCCATGACGCGTTTGTTTCGACGCTGGGTTGCCCGCGCGGTGCTGTCGGTGAGCATCGTCGCCGCGACCGTCGGCGCCTCCTACGGCCAGGACAAGGTCGTCCGCATCGGCTACCAGAAATACGGCAAGCTGGTGCTGTTGAAGAGCAAGGGCTCGCTCGAGGAGAAGCTGAAATCGGTCGGCTACAAGGCGGTGTGGACCGAGTTTCCGTCCGGGCCGCCGCTGCTCGAGGCGCTCAATGTCGGTGCGATCGATTTCGGCAACACCGGCGAGGCGCCGCCGATCTTCGCACAGGCCGCAGGGGCGCCGATCCAGTATGTCGCCTACGAGCCGCCGGCGCCGAAGGGCGAAGCGATCCTGGTGCCGAAGGACAGCCCGATCAAGTCGGTCGCTGATCTCAGAGGCAAGAAGGTCGCGCTGAACAAGGGCTCCAACGTCCACTATCTGCTGGTGAAGGCGCTGGAGAAAGCCGGCGTCAAATATTCCGATGTCGAGGTGGCCTATCTCGCGCCCGCCGATGCGCGCGCGGCGTTCGAGCGCGGCGCAGTCGACGCCTGGGTGATCTGGGATCCGTTCCAGGCCGCGGCGGAGGCGGCGACCGCGCCCGCACGCTTGCCGACGGCACCGGCATCGTCGCCAACTATCAGTTCTACTTCGCCTCGAAGCAGTTCCTGCAGACCGATCCGAAGATCGTCGAGCTGGTGCTGGCGCAGCTCGGCGAGGTCGATGACTGGGCCAGGGGCGATATCCACGCCGTTGCCGAACAGCTGGCGCCGACCATCGGCCTGTCGGTGCCGGTGGTGGAGGTCGCGCTGAAGCGGCAGTCCTATGGCATCAAGCCGGTCACCGATGGCGTGATCGCCGATCAGCAACAGGTCGCCGACACGTTCTTCGCGCTCGGCCTGATCCCCAAACACATCAAGATTTCCGACGTCGCATGGAGACCGGGCACGTGAGCACCCCAACCAACGCCAACGCCAATATCCTCTGGTTCCTGCCGACCCACGGCGACAGCCGCTATCTCGGCACGTCGATCGGCGGCCGCGAGGTGAACTTCAACTATCTGCGCCAGATCGCGCAGGCCGCGGATCAGCTCGGCTATTACGGCGTGCTGCTGCCGACCGGGCGCAGCTGCGAGGACTCCTGGGTGGTGGCGTCAGCCGTCGCGCCCTGGACCGAGCGTCTGCGCTATCTGGTGGCGGTCAGGCCCGGCCTGCAATCGCCGAGCGTGGCCGCGCGCATGACCGCGACCTTGGACCGGCTGTCGAACGGCCGTCTGTTGATCAACGTCGTCACGGGTGGCGATCCGATCGAGAACAAGGGTGACGGCATCTTCCTCGACCACGATGAGCGCTACGCGGTGACGCGTGAGTTCCTCAACGTCTACAGCGATCTGCTCGCGGGCAAGACCGTCAATGTCGAGGGCCAGCATATCCGGATCGAGGACGGCCGCCTGCTGTTCAATCCCGTGCAATCGCCGCGGCCGCCGCTGTATTTCGGCGGCTCGTCGGATGCGGGCATCGACGTCGCGGTCGACACCGTCGACAAATATCTGACCTGGGGCGAGCCGCCGGCGCAGGTCGCCGAGAAGATCGCCAAGGTCAAGGCCGTCGCCGCGCAGCGCGGCCGCAAGCTGTCGTTCGGTATCCGCCTGCATGTCATCGTGCGCGAGACCAATGCCGAGGCGTGGAAGGCAGCCGACGAGCTGATCCAGTACGTCACCGACGACACGGTGGCCGCCGCGCAGAAGATCTTCGCGCGGATGGACTCGGTCGGCCAGCAGCGCATGGCCGAGCTGCATGGCGGCCGTCGCGACCAGCTCGAGATCAGCCCGAACCTGTGGGCCGGCGTCGGCCTGGTGCGCGGCGGCGCCGGCACCGCGCTGGTCGGCGATCCCCAGACTGTGGCCGCGCGGATCAAGGAGTATCAGGACATCGGCGTCGATAGCTTCATCATGTCGGGCTATCCGCATCTCGAGGAGGCCTACCGCTTCGCCGAGCTGGTGTTCCCGCTGTTGTCGCTGACGCAAGGCGGCAACGTGACGCCGATCCGCGTCAACACCGGGCCGTTCGGTGAGACCGTCGGCAATGACTACCGTCCGCAGAAGCAGGCATCGCAATCATGAGCTTGATCGATTCACTCCCGCGCCGCAAAGCGTTTTCTAGCGAAGTGGATGCCGGTTCGCGTGAAGAAAACGCGTCAAAGCAAAAATCTGGAGATCCGTTCCGATCCGATCGGAACGGAAATAGCTCCAGCGCGCCAAAGTTACCCAAGGTCGACGGCCTGATTCCCTGGATCGTGCCGCTTGCCATCGTTTTGATCTGGCAGCTGGCATGCGTCACCGGCTTCGTTCCCTCGCGCGTGTTGCCGGCGCCGACCGATGTCGCGCTCGCCGGCTGGAAGCTGCTGCTCTCGGGCGAACTCGTCCGCAACATCTGGGTCAGCTTCTGGCGGGCCTCGATCGGCTTTTTGATCGGCGGCGGCATCGGCTTTGCCTTTGGCCTCGCCAACGGGTGGTCGCAGCTGTCGGCCAAGCTCACCGACACCACCTTGCAGATGGTGCGCAACATCCCGCATCTGGCGCTGATCCCGCTGGTCATCCTGTGGTTCGGCATCGACGAGTCGGCCAAATTGTTCCTGGTCGCGCTCGGCGTGTTCTTCCCGATCTATCTCAACACGCTGCACGGCATCCGCACCGTCGATCCGCAGCTGATCGAGATGGGCCGCATCTACGGCATGACCGACGGCGAGCTGTTCCGCCGGGTGATCTTCCCGGGCGCGCTGCCCTCGATCTTCGTCGGCCTGCGCTTCGCGCTCGGCATCATGTGGCTGACCCTGATCGTCGCCGAGACCATCGCGGCCTCGTCGGGCCTCGGCTACATGGCGATGCAGGCGCGCGAGTTCATGCTGATCGACGTCGTCGTGCTGTCGATCCTGATCTACGCCTTGCTCGGCAAGCTCGCCGACAGCGCCTCGCGGGGGCTGGAGCGGCTGACCCTGTCGTGGCACCCCGCATTCCAGAAGAAGTGAGAATGAGCATGCAAGAAGCACTTCGTTTCCGGCCCGTCGACGCCGAACCGGTCGACCGCGCCGACATCGTCGCGAAGTCGCGGCATTTGCGGCGCGTGACGGAAGGTACGGCCCGCGGCCTGTCGCTGACCATCCGCGGCCTGCGCAAGGCGTTCGGCGACAATGAGGTGCTGCGCGGCATCGACCTGCATATTCCCGCGGGACAGTTCGTCGCGATTGTCGGCCGCAGCGGTTGCGGCAAGAGCACGCTGCTGCGCCTGATCGCCGGCCTCGACGCACCGACGGCGGGCAGCATCGCCTTCGGCGAACAGCCGCGGGCGCAGGACGTCCGCGTCATGTTCCAGGAGCCCCGCCTGCTGCCGTGGGCGCGGGTGCTGTCCAATGTCGAGGTCGGTCTGGGGCGCGAGCGCTCGTCCGCCGACGCGCAGGCGCGCGCCGAGCGGGCGCTGGTCGAGGTCGGCCTCGGCGACAAGCGCGGCCAGTGGCCGTCGGTGCTCTCGGGCGGCCAGAAGCAGCGCGTGGCGCTGGCCCGCGCGCTGGTCAGCCAGCCGCGCGTGCTGGCGTTCGACGAGCCGCTCGGTGCGCTCGACGCGCTGACCCGGATCTCGATGCAGCAATTGCTGGAGCGGGTCTGGCGCGACCAGGGCTTTACCGCGATCCTGGTGACGCATGACGTTGCCGAGGCGGTCGCGCTTGCCGACCGCGTGCTTGTCATCGAGGACGGCCGCATCGCCGAGGACGTCACGATCGACCTGCCGCGGCCTCGCCGGCGCGGTTCAGCCGAACTCGCCGCGCTGGAAGGCGAGATCCTGAAACATCTGCTCGAAGGCAGCGAAGACCCGCAGTGAGGTTGCCATGAACTCCGTCGTCCGCAACGTTTCGATCGAGCCCGCGGTGTCGGCCGCTGACCTCCGTGGCGCGATGCGTCAGCTTACCGGCGGCGTCAGCGTCATCACGGCCGGCAGGGGCAGAGACATCTCGGGAATGACGGTGACCTCGGTATCGTCGCTGTCGGTCGAGCCGCCGTCGCTGATCGTCAGCATCAACCGCGCCGCCTCGTCATGGCCGCTGATCGCGCGCCACGGCGTGTTCGGCGTCAACATCCTGAACGCGGACCAGCGCGAGATCGCCGAGCGCTTCACCGGCATGGGCGGCCTGAAGGGCGCCGAGCGGTTCACCGGCGCCGAATGGACGACGCGCGCGTCAGGCGTGCCGCTGCTGGTCGGCGCGCTCGCGGCGGTCGATTGCGAGGTCGAGGAGATCATCGAGCGGCATTCGCACGCGATCGTCATCGGCCGCGTGCTCGACGTGATCGCGTCGCAACGCACCGCCGCGCTGGCGTATTGGCACGGCGAGTATGTCGCGATCGACCACGAGGAAGACGCCGCCAGGCTGGCCGAGGTCAGCCTGCCGTCGCGCCACGTCCACGGCCGCGGCGTGCGTTAGAGCGCTTTCGGCGAAGTGGATAGCGGTTCGCGTGAAGAAAACGCGTCAGAACAACAGGCTGGAGCCTCGGCTCTGAAGCGCTAGCTCATGATCGCGGTCAAGGTCGCGGGCGTGTCGATGACCACGGTGCTGCCGCGGACACCGGACCAGACCGCCTGAACAGTCTGCGCCGCGTTGCCGAGCGGAACGCCAACGACCAGCGTGGTCGGGACGCGGCCAAAGCTCGCAGGCGTGCCCTCGTTGTAGGTGAAGCCTGCGACGACCCCGGACATCACGCCATTGACGGTGATCCCGAAGCTCCCGCCAGGCGTATTGTTGCCCTCGGCGTAGGGGAACGGGACGTTCAGGATGACGATGGAGGTTATGCCGACGCCCTCGGGGAGCGTTATCGAAAGGCCGTTGATCGGGGTAAAGGAAGCCGAGTTGGTGGACAGGGTGCCGCTGGTCTGCGCGTAAAGGGCCATATCACTCTCCAGTTGTCAAAGAACGCTAAAGCAATAGGAGATTGTGTAAGGCAACCGCGTTCGGGTTTCAAGGGAGGAACGGCGACAAGGCCGGCGCGGCATGTTGGCCGTGGCGCTTTCCCGATCGGCGCATTAAATGGCGCGGATGTTTCGGAGAGGTGACGGCTGGATGAAGCGCGCAGGAACCTGGCTGTTCTATCTCGTCGGCGCAATCGCCGTCGCCTATCTCGCGCTCTATGCCTATGTGACGTTCACCGGCCGGGAGATCACGCCGGGTGACCCGATCCGGATCTTCCGCAAGCCCGACGCGCCCAGCTATTCCTGATCCGAGGCGAGCGGCTGGACCTGCTCCGCCGCTTCCGCTGTCTCAGCCGGCGCTCGCCATGCGCTGATAATCGGGCGCGCCATTGCCGGCCGGGGTGATCGGGATGCCGCCGTCGGCATATTCGTTCAGCTTGTTGCGCAGCGTGCGGATCGAGATGCCGAGGATGTTGGCGGCATGGGTCCGGTTGCCGAGGCAGTGCTTCAGGGTTTCCAGGATCAGGTCGCGCTCGACGTCGGCAACGGTGCGGCCGACCAGCGCGCGTGTGACCTGCTCGGCGGCCAGCGTGGCGTGCGCCACGGCGGGTGCGGTCTTGGCGAGGTCGAGACGGTCGCCGTCGGGGGTCAGGATCGCGTCGGCGCCGATCTCGTCGCCCTGTGCCATCAGCACCGAGCGGTGGATGGTGTTCTCGAGCTCGCGGACGTTGCCCTGCCAGCGGTTGGTCGACAGCACCCGGCGGGCTTCGGCCGAGATCGGGCGAACCGGCACGCCGTTGGCCTCGGCATATTTCTTGGCGAAGTGCAGCGACAATTCGAGGATGTCGGCCGGCCGGTCGCGCAGCGGCGGGATCTTCAGATTGACGACGTTGAGGCGGAACAGCAGGTCCTCGCGGAACGAGCCCTCGCGCACCGCCTCCGACAGGTTGCGGTTCGAGGTCGCGATGATGCGGATGTCGACCGGGACCGGCTTGGTGCCGCCGACCCGGTCGATCACGCGCTCCTGGATCGCGCGCAGCAGCTTGGATTGCAGCCGCACGTCCATCTCGGAGATTTCGTCGAGCAGCAGCGTGCCGCCGGTGGCTTCCTCGAACTTGCCGATGCGGCGGGCCACCGCGCCGGTGAAGGCGCCCTTCTCATGGCCGAACAGCTCGGATTCCAGCAGGTGCTCCGGGATCGCGGCGCAGTTGATCGAGATGAACGGCCGCTTGGCGCGGGCCGAGCGGGAATGGACGTAGCGCGCCAGCACCTCCTTGCCGGTGCCGGACTCGCCGGTGATCATCACCGAGGCGTCGGAGCCCGCGATCTGCTGCGCCAGCTTGATCACCCGGCCCATCGCCTCGTCGCGCCAGATCAGGTCGCGGGCGTCGTTGGCGACCGCGGCGAGCACCGCTGCGATCAGCTCGGGGTCGGGCGGCAGCGGGATGTATTCCTTGGCGCCGGCATGGATCGCGGCGACCGCGGCACGGGCGTCGTTGGAAATGCCGCAGGCGACGATCGGAACGTGGATGTGCTCGGCCTCGAGCCGCATCACGAGGTCGCGGATGTCGAGCCCGACATCGACCAGCAAGAGGTCGGCGCCCTTGCCGCCGCGCAGCACGTTCATCGCCTGTTCGGCGGCCTCGGCGTGGGTCACCGAGGCGCCGTTGTCCATCGCGATCTTGGTCGCGGTCGTGAGCTGGCCCTTCAGGGTGCCAACGATGAGAAGCCGCATGATGATCTCCTGTTCGTCTGGTCGCGCAGGTTCCGCGCGCTACCGTTGCATTCGTTTAAGAGCGTTCTGCCTTGATGATTTCGGTCATGGTCACGCCGAGCTTGTCTTCCACCAGCACCACTTCGCCACGCGCCACCAGGCGGTTGTTGACGTAGATGTCGATCGCCTCGCCGACGCGGCGGTCGAGCTCGAGCACGGTGCCCGGTCCGAGCTTCAGCAGGTCGCCGACGTCCATCTTGGACCGGCCGAGCACCGCCGAGACCTGCACCGGCACGTCGAACACGGCTTCGAGGTCGGCCGCGATGCGGGCGGCGTTTTCATCCTCGTTGTAGCCGATGTCGTCGATCCCGGGCGCGTCGGCGGCGTTGAGATCGGGAAGCGGGACTTGGGTGTCGGTGTCGCTCATGGTTCAGCCCTCAATCCTTCAGCCGGTCTGGCCGCGGGACGCCAGATAGCGCCCGACGAGTTCGTTGATCTTGCCTTCGATCGCGGCGCGCTCCAGCACCACGCCGCCATCGGCCCATTCGATCCGGCAGTCGCCGTTCGCGATCGCCGGCTCCGCCAGGATCACCAGCCGGCCCTGGAAGCCGGAATGCGCCGCCATCTGCTCGATGCTCTGATGCGCCGCGTCGTACAGCGCGTCGTTGATGCGGACCACGAGATGCGGGGTCGCCACCAGATGCGAGAAGCAGTCGGAGACCAGCGCGGTGATCTCGCCGAGCGGCTCGCGCGCGATCAGCTCGGAGCAGAGCTTGCGGGCGACCGCGACCGCGACATCGACGGCCTCGGTCTCCATCCGCGTCTCGATGCCGGCAAAGCGGGCCGCGATGGCCTTGATCGCGGTGCCGATCTCCTCCAGCGCCAGCGCCGTGCGGCGGTCGCTCTCGACCTTGGCTTCGCGCAGCGCGGCTTCATAGCCGGCGCGATAAGCCCGCGCCTCGGCGTCGGCGACCTTCTGCGCGACTTCGGCCGGGGTCGGCGCGCGCTCGCGGGCGCGGTCCGGGGCCGAGAAGTCGGTGTCGAACAGGAATTTTGCGGGTGCGGCCATCAGTACACCAGCTCGTCGTCGGCGCGGTTCTTGGTCAGCGTGATCTCGCCGCGGGCGGCGAGATCCTTGGCGAGGTTGACCAGCAGCGCCTGCGCCTCGTCGACGTCGCGCAGCCGCACCGGGCCCATCGCCGCCATGTCGTCCATCAGCATCTTGCCGGCGCGCGAGGACATGTTGCCGAGGAAGAAGCTGCGCACCTCCTCATTGGCGCTCTTCAGCGCGACGCCGAGCTTGTCCTTGTCGATGTTGCGCATCAGGGTCTGGGCCGAGGCGGCATCGAGCTTGATCAGATCGTCGAAGGTGAACATCAGCGCCTTGATGCGCTCGGCGGATTCGCGGTTTTCCTCTTCCAGCGAGGTGATGAAGCGGGTCTCGGTCTGGCGGTCGAAATTGTTGAAGATCTCGGCCATCACCTCGTGGGCGTCGCGGCGGCGGGTCTGCGACAGGTTCGACATGAACTCGGTGCGCAGCGTCTGCTCGACGCGCTCGATGACTTCCTTCTGCACCGCCTCCATCCGCAACATGCGGCCGACCACGTCGAGCGCGATGTCCTCGGGCAGGATCGCCAGCACGCGGGCGGCGTGCTCCGGCTTCAGCTTCGACAGCACCACGGCGATGGTCTGCGGGTACTCGTTCTTGAGATAGTTGGCGAGCACCTCTTCCTGCACGTTGGAGAGCTTCTCCCACATGTTGCGGCCGGCGGGGCCACGGATCTCGTCCATGATGCCGGTGACGCGCTCGGCCGGCAGGTACTGCTGCAGCAGCCGCTCGGTGGCGTCGAAATTGCCCATCAGCGCGCCGGAGGCCGACATCCGCGAGACGAATTCCAGCATTAGGTCCTCGACCACGTCGGCCTCGACCGTGCCGAGCGTCGACATGTGCACCGACAGCTCGCGGACCTCCTCGTCGTCGAGCATCGACCAGATCTTGCCGCCATACTGCTCGCCGAGCGCCAGCATCAGGATCGCGGCGCGCTTCGGGCCGGGCAGCGGCTTGCCCTTGGGGCGCGCGCTCTGCCGGTTCGCCAGCGTCGACAGGACGGTGGCGATATCGTTGGCGTTGGTGGTCTGGGGTACGGCGGCCATGTCAGTTCTCTACCGGCTCGCTCAGCCATTGACGGACGATGGAGACGGTTTCGTTCGGATTGCGTTCGGCGAGTTCGCCGACCCGGTGCACGGCCTGGGCGTGGACCTGGCCCTGGATCTGGGCGACGTCGATCAATTGGGCCGCGCCGCTGCCGCTCGGGATCAGCGCCTGGCTGGATGAACCGGCGCTCTCGGCATGGGCTTCGGCGAGCGCCGGCAGGCCGGCGCCGGCCAGCGACGGAATGGCGTCGGCGGCGACGATGCGCTTGACCAGCGGGCGGACCACCATGAACAGCACGACCAGGCCGAGCATCATCATGACGCCGAGCTCGATGACGTACATCACGTCGTCCTTGGTGAATTGCAGCATGCCGAGCAGGCCGGTCGGCTCGGCGATCGGCTGCGCGGTCGGCGGTTCGGCGAAGCGCAGGTTGACGACCTCGACCTGGTCGCCGCGCTTCTGGTCGAAGCCGATCGCGGAGCGCACCAAAGCGGCGATGCGGTCGAGCTGCTCCTTGGTGCGGTCCTGGTAGACCATCTCGCCTTTTTCGTTCTTGGCGTAGCTGCCGTCGACCAGGACCGCGACCGAGATGCGGTTGACGCGGCCGGCCTCGGTCACCTCGGTCTTGGTGGTGCGGGAAATCTCGTAATTGTTGGTCTCTTCGCTCTTCTTGCTCTGGTCGCGGGCGCGGACGGCGTTGTCCTGGTTCTGGTTGCCCGGCAGCTCGTTGGCGACGGTGACCTGGCCGGAATTGTCGGCGGTGGCGCTCGATTCCTCGCGGGTCTGGGTCGAGCGCAGCACGCGGCCCTCGGGGTCGAACTTGTCCGAGGTCTGGGTGATCTTGTTGTAGTCGAAGTCGGCGGAGAGCTGGACGCGGGCGCGGCCGCTGCCGACCACCGAGGAGACGATGTCCTCGACCTGCTTGCGCATCCGCTTCTCGAAGGCGGCGCGGCGCTCGTCGCCGACCGCTGCATCGGCGTCGGACTGGGCGCCGTCGGCGAGCAGCTGGCCGGCCTCGTCGACGATCGAGACCCGCTGCGGCTTCAGCCCGTTGACGGCGGAGGCGACGACATGGCGGATCGCCCGGATCTGCTGCGGCTCCAGTGCGCCGCGCACCCTGAGCACGATCGCGGCCGACGGCTCCGGCGTCTCGCGCGAGAACAGCGGCTTTTCCGGCAGCACGAGGTGGACGCGCGCGGCCTGGACGCGGTCGATGGCGCGGATGGTGCGGGCGAGCTCGCCCTCCAGCGCGCGCAAATGATTGATGTTCTGGACGAAGCTCGTGGTGCCCAAGGCGTCCGATTTGTCGAAGATCTCGTAGCCGACGCCGCCGCCCTTGGGCATGCCGCCCTCGGCGAGCTTCATCCGGAGCCGCGTCACCTTGTCCTTCGGCACCATGATCGCGGCGCCGTCACTGCGCAGCTCGAACGGGATCGCCTGGCGCTCCAGCTCCTTGATAATGGCCGAGGAATCCTCGGTCGACAGGTCGGTAAAGAGGGTGGTCATCTGTGGCGTGGTGACGCGCATGATGACGAAGGCGAAGAAACCGATCAGGGCCGCGGTGACCGCAACCATGGCCACGAGGCGGGCCGCACCAAGACCTCTCAGGAAAGCAACCAGACTTTGCACCAACGGCCCCCAGGGATTCGGCCCACGCGGGTCCGACTGGGCAAATATTGCCTAGGGTATGGTTTCCATATGGTTAACGAAGGTTAAGAACCGCGGCAAAAACGCGGACATGAAAAAAACCGGCTTCGCAAAGCGAGGCCGGTTTTCTTCAAATGCCTCTTTTCAGGCGAAACCTACTGCCGGTACTGCTGGATACGTGTGGTGCGCAGTCCGGCCAGACCATGCTGGTCGATCGAGAACTGCCAGGAAAGGAATTCATCGACGGTCAATGTGTAGCGGCTGCAGGCCTCCTCGAGGGAGAGCAGGCCGCCGCGGACCGCAGCGACAACTTCGGCCTTGCGGCGGATGACCCACCGTTTGGTACCGGGGGCCGGCAAATCCGCAATCGTTAACGGGCTGCCGTCAGGCCCGATGACGTATTTCACCCTCGGGCGATGGGGTTCTGTCATGGCGTACTCACAAACTCTCAACCACTGAACTCGCGAGAGGTAAGCTACGCCCACCGGTTTAAAATTTGCCTAAGCCCAAGGCTTCAATACGATTCTCGTTGGACGGGCCGGGAACAGGGGGTGGATTGGGGGCTAGACGCTGGGCTCAGCGCCGAGTTTCCCGGGTTCGTCGGGCTCCTGAACAAGCGGTACCCCTCTCCCTAACCCTCCCCCGCAAGGGGGGAGGGAACCCTGCCGCACGTGCGTCCCTCACGTTTCTGATGCGCATGGGTTGCGTGAGGTGAGCACACTTTTCAGGCTCCCTCCCCCCTTGCGGGGGAGGGTTAGGGAGAGGGGTAGCTCCGGGCGAGATGATCGATTGGAGACTTTCCTCAGCAATCACGCCGCGCCCGCGCAGCATGAACGATCGTCGAGTCTCCCGCTCGTTCAACTATCGTTGATGGCCATCCTTTCGGCAGCGCCGCATGTAACCATATGCCATTGCCTGCGTAGGAGAGATTGTCCGTGCACCGCAGGCCGGTGCGCTTCCCGATTCACTCCATCCGAGCTCCAATCATGATGATGAACAGACGCACTTTCTCGACCGCCTTGCTTGCAGGTGCGGCAGCTTCGCTGGTGTCCTCGCGCGGCATCGCCGCAACCACGCCGCCGGTGAAGGCGCGCAACGTCGTGCTGGTGCATGGCCTGTTCGCCGACGGCTCGTGCTGGTCCGAAGTCATTCCGCGCTTGCAGGCGGCCGGGCTCAATGTGACGTCGGTGCAAAATCCCTTGACCACGCTGCCGGACGCGGTCGCATCCGCGCAGCGTGTGCTGGATCGCCAGGACGGCCCGACCGTTCTGGTCGGCCATTCCTTCTCCGGCATGATCGTCACCGAGGCCGGCGTGCATCCGAACGTCTCGGCGCTGGTCTATGTCGCCGCGCGCGCGCCCGATGCCGATGAGGACTACACTGCACTTGCAAAGACCTATCCGACGCCGCCGGCGAGCGCCGGCATCGTGTTCGACGGCGACGAGGGCCGGCTCAGCGAAGCGGCGTTCCTGCGCGATTTCGCCGGCGACATCCCGGAAGCCAAAGCAAAAGTGCTCTATGCCGTGCAGCAGCCGTTCCACAAACAATTGCTGACCGGCAAGACCAGCCATGCGGCGTGGCGCAGCAAGCCGAGCTACTACGCGGTGTCGACCGAGGACCGCACCATCAATCCCGATCTCGAGCGCTTCATGGCGAAGCGGATGGGCGCCACCACGATCGAGGTGAAGGCCAGCCATCTCGCGCTGATCTCGCAGCCTGAGCCGATTGCGCGGCTGATCCTCGCCGCCGCAGGGCGGGCGGAGTAACAGGCGCCGGCAATCGCGGTGCTTTCCTTTGCGACAACGAAAACGGCCCCGGGAACGTCGAGACGTTTCCGGGGCCGCATTGCGTGTGCCGCTAGATGATATGCGCACCATGGCTGTTGAGAATGCCGTGATCGCCCGCAAGCGGAATCAGGTCATGCACGACGGCATCGACATCGACCGGCGCACTCGTCGTATTGCCGGAAGCGATGTTGCCGGACAGCGCGTGGCTGAGGTTGAGCCCGCCGAGCAGATTGCCCACCAGCCCATCCGTTCCGGTACCGCCGAGCGAGGCAATGCTGAGCGGGCTATTGCTGCCGGTCAGTGCGCCGAGATCGAGCAGATGCGGGCCGTTCGCGCCGACATCCACCGCGTTGACCTCGACGGTGTGATGATCGCCTGAGGTCGGCGCGGCCAGGATATCGATCGCCTGTCCGTTCGGCTGCGTCGGACCGACGTCGAGATCGACGAGATGGCCGCTGGTCGAGCTGCCGAGGCTGCCGACGATGCCGCCGAGCAGGCCGCCGTCGCCGGCATTGTTGCCGCCATTCACGGTCGCGAGCGGCAGGGTTTGCAGGTCGTGGCCGAGACTCTGGATCAGATTGTCGACCGGATTGGCCGGATCGTCCTTGCCACTGACGACCCCGGTCAACAATTCGGACGGCACGGCATCGACCGCATGCACGGTGTCGGTGAGATCGGCGCCGAGATGCGTCACGGCGTCGGCGGTATGGCCGGCCAGAACTTCGCCCGGCGTGTTGAGCACGTCGGTCAAGAGATTGGAGTGCTCGTCGGCAGCAGGCGTGGCGCCGAGTTGGCCCAAACCGACGGTGCCGGCGAGGTTCGTGACGGCGTGAACCGCGTTGTCCAGCCCGGCCTCGTGGCCGATCGTGGTGAGGAGACCGCCGGTGTCGGACGCGGCCGCGTTGACCGCATTCAGCACCGGTTGCAGCAGCCCGTCCTGTCCGGCGAGCGTCAGGCCGCCGTTCTGGCCGAGACCGGCGGGGATAGTGCCAACCGCATTCACGATATCGGTGAGATCGGCGCCGAGATGCGTCACGGCGTCGGTCGCGTGACCCGACAGGACTTCACCCGGCGTGTTGAGCACGTCGGTCAGGAGATTGGAGTGCCCGTCGGCAGCAGGCGTGGCGCCGAGCTGCCCGAGCCCGATGGTGCCGGCGAGGCCGGTGACGTTGTGAACCGTGCTGTCCAGTCCGGTCTGCTGCCCGATCGCGGTGAGAAGACCGCCCGCGTTGGACGCGGCCGCATTGATCGGGTTCAGCACGGGCTGCAGCAGCCCGTCCTGTCCGGCGAGCACCAGGCCGCTGTCGAGGCCGGGCGATCCGCCGCTTCCGGAGCCGCCGCCCGATGAGGTGCCGCCGCCGGAGCTGCCACCACCCGACGTACCGCCACCCGACGAGCCATCGCCGCCGCCGGCCTGGTGTCCGGAGCCGCCATCCGTTCCGCCGCCGGCGGATGTGCCGCCGCCCGAGCTACCTCCGCCCGACGTGCTGCCGCCTGCTGAGGTGCCGCCGCCTGATGTGCCGCCACCCGTGCCACCGGCGGAGCCGCCGCCGCCCGAGGCCCCAGTGCCGCTGCCCGACGTGCCCGAACCCGGTGATCCCGTCATGCCGCCCGATGGGGAGCCACCGCTTCCGCCATCTGCGCCGCTACCGCCCGACGATTGTCCTGGTGATCCGGAGCCGCTCGATCCGGACGAGGAGCCTCCGGAAGAGCTGCCCTGTCCCATGGCCAGGTACTGATCAGCATACGCATTCGGGTCGCTCATGTGGTTGTCTCCGTGTTGCGTCTAACCGGAGCAAAAACCGAAGCGCGAACGGAATGGTTGCGTCGCCAGGGCGCGGGCGCCCGAACGTGGCAAACAGCCGATCTCCGCCACGATTCAAATTTTCATCAAGGGCGTCAGGTTTGACGGAGCGGTGACGGCTGTCGGCTCTCGGCCGGAAGCGGTACTGCCTGCGCGAACGCCGGCTTTCCGGTTCGTCGCGGCGACGGATATCTCCCGGCCGACCGCACCCGCCGCGGGCTTGCGTCCGGTGCCGAGCGCGCTCAGAAGCGTCGCGACGGCGGTCATCAGCAGCACACCGACGAGACTGAGCGCGATCTGCATCGCAAGCCGGTTCGCGACGTCGAACAGATCGAGCTGGCTGACGAGCGCCAGCAGCACGCCGAGACCATAGATCGGCAGCGAATTCTCGCCACAGCGCCGCGCGCCGCGCAGCATCGGCGTCGATAGCCCGCGCCAGTCCGCCGGCACGAGCCATGAGGCCACGATCGCAACAGCCAGGAAATGCAGCAGCCGCAGCGGGCTCAGATTCGATTTGTCCAACGGAAACAGCAAATCCGTCAAAGCCTGCGGCACCGGCAGCTTGACGTGCTGGCCGAGTGCAAGGACGAGGCTGATCGCCAGAACGAACGCGGAGACGACCAGCGCCGAGCGCGACGTCACCCATCCGCGGATTGTCTTGCCCTCGATCACGTACCATGCGCCCAGCACGACCAGAAACTGCCATGCCAGCGGATTGAAGAACCAGACGCCGCCGGGCCAGGCAGCAACCCGCCAGCCGAAGACGTGCACCAGCGCATAGAGCGATAGCGAGACGCCAAGCGTCGCGTTCGGTGCGCGCAGCAGCAGCCACAACAGCGGTGCGAACAGGACGTGGCAGATCACAAAGACCGGCAGGACATCGGTATTGACGGGGTGGAATTGCAGGATCGCGGCCTGCGCAAGCGTCGCACCCGGACGCTCGAACAGGACCCGCATATTGCTCTCGTCGGCAAGACGATCGTTGCCTGAGACGTCGACGAGCACGGCGCAGGCGAGCACAAGCAGCAGAAATGCGGCATAGATGTCCCATCCCCGCCGCAGCGAGCGGCCGACCATGCCTGTCCAGCCGTCGCGCTGACGTGCCCTGCCGTAGGCCAGCGCGCAAGTCACGCCCGAAATGAACATGAAGATTTCGGCGGCATCGCAGAAGCCGTAGTTGCGCAGCGTCAGCCAGCTCGCTGCATTGTCGGGAACGTGGTCGAGAAAGATCCACCACAGCGCGATCCCGCGGCAGACGTCGATGCGCGCATCGCGGCCGGTCGATCTGAATGCCGGCGGAATTTCGCCGGTCAAGCGCTTCGAGCTGTGGGTTCGATCGTGCATCTGTCGATCTGTCTGGCGTGCGTGCGCGGCCTGGTCGGACATCGGCGCACCGGATGCTCCGCGGTGTGCGCGTGCCGGACGAGCCTCCGACCGGCCAAAGGGATTGGGTTGTCGAGCTAGCCGACGGTCGGTGACTGTTTCGTCATCCAGTCGGGATCATTGGGGCCGGAGGGATGATCGCCCTCCGGCGGCGGCGGCAGGATATCGCCGATGACCGGTATCAAGAACTGCTTCCGCATTTCGACGAGGCGGGCACGGCAGTATTCGCGATACAGCATTTCGAATAGGGTGGACATGATCGAACCTCTTCCTGTTCACCAAGGTGGATTTCCCATGTGACAGATTTCGACCATTTCAACCGGCGGCCAAAGCCAACAGTGCCGCTGGCATTTCATGTCCGACGAATCCTGCTAGCGATTTGGCTAAAGCAGCGAAATAAATCGGTATCCGCAATCTTTCAAACGAGCCTGCGCGCGGCGCCGTGAACCGGATCTGCTACGAACAGGGCACAGAGCTGATTTGCGCCTGCATGCCGCCGGGATGTCCAATGACTCCGATGGCGGCAATTACAGATAGAGCGCTCACGGCCGTCTCTTCCTAAAGGAGAAATAAAGGCCGCGACTTTCGCGATCAGTATAAACGTATTATTCTGACCGACAGGTGAACCAGTTCACATCAGCATCGATCACAGGCAAATGAGGCTAGCAGATCGATAGCATGGCATCTTGGACTTGCGCGCACGGATCGAGGCAATGCCGGTGCGTGAATCGCAAAATGCCGACGTCGATTGTGGTACCGCAGCATTTCATCCTGACGTTTTGTGAAAGCCGGAGGTCCCCATGCCTACGGACGCAGCCAATTTCACATCGTATCGATTTTCGACGAGCGACCTTCCGGAGCGTATTCGTATCCCGCTGTGGCGCGAGCACTTCGGACGATGCGTCGTGCACGCCGATATCGAGCCTCTGTCGAACGTTCCGCTCCAGGCCGATGCATCGCTGCGGGTCGTCGAGGGCCTGCGTACGCTCGCGCTGAAGGGCACTCCGATGCGCTTCAAGCGCTTGCAGGCGAACCTCGCCGACGGCGACGATTCCGTCGGCATCATCTTCTGCGCTCCCGGCAGCAGTCAGCTGACGCAGCGCGGCCGGGACGTCGAGCTTTGCGCAGGCGATGCAATCGCAATTCTGCATTCCGAGCCGGCCAGCGTCACCTACGTCGATGGCCTGCAATTCGGTCTGGCGGTGCCGCGCGCAGAGCTCGAGCAGCGCGTAACGAATCTCGAAAGCCTGGCCATGCGGCCGATCGGGCGCCGAACGGAAGCGTTCCGGCTGTTCGCGGCATATCTGAAGTCGGTGTTCAAGACGCGCGCACTGACCGCCCCGAAGCTTCGCCACAAGGTCGTGACCCACATCCATGATCTCGTCGCTCTCGCGATCGACGAGTGTCCTGAATTGGGCGAGAGCAGTGCGAGCGCCGTCGTGGCTGCGCGGCACAGTGCGGCACTCGAGTACATCACCGTGCACTTTCAGGAACCGGGGCTCAGCGTTCAAACGGTCGCACGTTGCCAGGGCATCTCGCCTCGCTATCTGCAGCGCCTGATGGCCTCATCGGGAACGTCGTTCACGGAGCGCTTGAACGAATTGCGTCTGCAGCGGGCGTTCGAATTGCTGACCGGGTCGCACACCGGCCGTCAGCGTATCTCCGACGTCGCGCTGGAGGTCGGCTTCTCCGACGTTTCGTATTTCAATCGCTTGTTCCGAATTCGTTTCGGAGAAACTCCGCGCGGCGTTCGGCTCGTCCGCAAGGCAGCCAACTGAGCCGTTTTGCTCGCCGCTGCCTGACGTGCCCGAACCCAGTGATCCTGCCATGCCGCCCGACGCGCAGCTGCCGCTATCTGCGCCGCTACCGCACGACGATGGCCCCGATGATCCGGCGTCGCTTGGTCCGGACGAGGAGCGTCCGGAGAGCTGCCCTGTCCCATGGCCAGATACTGATCGGCGCATACGTATTCGCGTCGCTCATGGCCATGTGAATGGCTTCACAGGTCGCGCCCTCTATCAATGATAGCATTGTTTCGATTTACAACGTTTGTTTCACGCATTTCTCATTTTCAGGAGACATTTTCATGCGCACCGTTTTCGCCGCCGCCGTCTTGCTTGCAAGCGTCCTGCCGTGCCACGCCCAGCAAGCGGTTTCCGGAACGCTGACTCAAATCCGCACCGGCTGGAACGACGACGCCTTCGGCGTCATGCTCAATGTCCCGCAGATCAATCCCGCCCATTGTACGCAAAACACCTTGGGCTATATCAGCACGACCAACAACGCCGGATACCACACGTATTATTCGGCGGCCTTGACCGCATATGTGGCAAGAAAGCCGGTCACGGTCACGGTGCACAATACCGAGTGCATCGACGGGTTTCCCAAGATCATCGGAATAAACATGCCCTGAGATTCGGCGAAGCTTCATTCGTCGTCCTCGACCTATGCTCAACCGGCTAGGGAGCATGCCTGTGTCTCCGATCAATTTGTCACGTCTGTGTGCCAGACTCGTGCCTCTGCTGCTAATCGCATCTTTCGTGCCGGCGATATCAATTTCGGCCCGGGCGCAGGACATTCAGAATGTCGTTGTGTTGCCTGCTGCGCCCGATCTCCACGTGGTGACGCCAGGCACGCCGGATGCCGTCCCGACGCTGGCCGCACCTGCGCGGCCGCTCGTCATCGTCCCCGTCCTGTCGGACGACGTGTTTCCGATCCCGCAGGCGTCGGAAGATGTCCTGACGCAACGAAACGACAACAATCGCACCGGAACGTCTCATGTGCCCGGTATCAATCAGCAGACGGTTCAGAGATTCAAGCGGCTCGGGTCCTTTGCCGTTCGAGGCGTCGTGCTTTCGCAGCCGCTATTCATGAGGGATGCCACGGTCAACAACGCGCGGCAGCCCGTGCTCATCGTCGCGACCTCGCACAACGATGTCTATGCCTTCTCGCCGTCGGAGGCTCGAACAACACCGCTATGGCACGCTTGGCTCGGTCGCCCGGTGGTCAGCAAAAAGCCCCTTCATCCGGGAGAGGATCCGCCTCCGGCCGATGGCGCCGCGTGCGCGCCAAACTCCCTGGCCGCCTGGCAGGAGGACGGAACGCTTGACGGGCTCGAGACCGGTCTGATCGGAATCGAGTCGACGCCTGTCATCGACCCGGCTCTCGGCCGGATCTTCGTCAGCTACAAGACTTTCGAAGGGCTGCAGCATGTTGCCGCCATATCGATGAACGACGGCACGGTGCTCAAATCCGTTATCGTGCCGGCTCCAAATCAGGAGTGGCACAAGCTGCACCGCAATCGCACGAGCCTCGTGCTGGCCAATGGCGTGGTTTTCGTTGGCTATTCGAGCTTGTGCGAGGGCTCGCCGATCCGGATGCACGGTTCGATCAGCGCATTCGACGCGGCCACGCTCGATGCGGTCGGCCGTTACCAGGTCACGGACGACAACACCGATGGCGGCGGCATCTGGCAGGGATCGACCGGTCTTGCGGCCGACAACGCGGGCAATCTCTATTTCACGACGGGCAATCGCCGGCTCTGCTTTGGTGTTCCGCCGGGGGAGCTGGACCAGCCCGACAAGGCCAGTCTCGCCAGCAGCGTTGTCCGGGTTCATACCGAGCGGACAGCCCCGCAAGGAAGCGAGCCCTACCATCTGAGCATGGAGGCGGCCGACTATTTCACGCCGTATCGGCGAACCATGGAGGATTGCTACGATCTCGACATGTCGGCGGCAGGCGTGGTGCTGATTCCGGGGACGCGCTATCTGGGCGCCGGTGGCAAGGAGGGGGTGTTCTATGTCCTCGATCGTGCCGACATGGGCGGACCGGAGACCTCCGACCCGGCGTGGACTTACGGTAGCGTAACCACCTGGCAGGAGCGGGTTAAGCACAAGGACTCGCTGGACGACGCGGCGCGCGACCACGTTCGCCAGAAGTTTCAGGCGACGCAGGTTCGTTGGCCGGCCGGTCAAGACTATCTGCTGAACAGCTGGATGGAATGGCCGCACATCCACGGCACGCCTGCTTTTGCGAGCTTCGGAAATGACCAGTTCATGTTCCTGTGGGGTGAAAAGGACAAGCCGAAGCGGTTTCGCTGGCACGACGGCAAGTTTGAACTGCCTCCGCTGGAAGGCGAACCGATCGCGCCTCCCTACGTGGACATGAGGTTGAACGGAATGCCCGGCGGTTTCATTTCGGTCAACGTCGATCCGACCGGCGGCAGTTCAGGCGTGGTGTTTGCATCGGCAGAAATTTGCGACGAACCCGGCTACCCGTCGTGCCGGACAAGCCAGGACAATGGTGTGCTGAGGGCCTACGACCCCTTCACGATGCGACAGTTGTGGAACGACACCACGGAACCGCAGAAGTACTGGTTCTCAAAGCTGGTCCCGCCGACGATTGCGGGCAACCGGGTCTTCCTCGCGACGAGATCCGGCAAGGTCTTGATCTACGGAGTGCCGTAGCAGGATTCGTCGGTTGTGTCGTTGAGTGATGTATCTCACGGCGCGAACGCGGGCAGCGCATCATCGTTGGGGCGTCGCATGGAGCGACGAATGGAAAACGAAGGACCCAACGTCATGGCCAATATCGACCACAAGCAAGGAACCTATACGATCGCCGCCAATTCGAGCCAGCCCTTCACGTTCTGGTGGGGACGGGATTCGAAGGCGCCGAACGAATTCTTCGACGTCTCGATCGCGCCGCATCTCGACACCAAGCATGCCTCGATGGAGCCCCTGCTTGAGACCAACAAGGCCGTGTATTGGGATCACCGCGGCGGCGTCGGCGTCGTGCTGATCCTGACACTGCAGAATCGCAATAATTTCCCGGTCACGTTCGAGGCCAATCACGTCCGCATCTATTGATGCGGCAGGCAGATGGAGCGGGCCGCGTCGGTTGCGCGGCCGGTGCCGTGCGTTGGCGGCCGGGGCTGGTACGGCGCCTGTTTTTTGCGCGGCGGGGATGGATTGTAAGGCGTCGGTCGGGGCGCAAGGGTGGCGCGAGACGACAGAACAGGCCGCAATGCTGGGGATTTGCCGGGGTTCGAAGCGGCAGGCCGCTTGTTTCGCTTGGCCCGTTTCCTGCTTTCTGAATGTCAGCGGGGAGCGAACAATGATTGCTGAGCACTTTTTGGTTTGGATTGGATTGCTGGCTGTGATGGCTTTTTTGGCCTTCCGATCGCCGGGGCACGGACGCGGCTAGGTTCACGCGAGCGCGAAATTGCGTCCCCACCCATAACTGTCATCGCCCGGCTTGACCGGGCGATGACACCGCGTGGCGTGACAACTTGAATCCAGAGCCATCATCCGCGTCGTCCCTGCGCAGGGACGACAGCTGTGGATGCGGCACCTCGTGACGCAAAGGCGCAAGTGCAATTCGCGCGAAGCTGAACGCCGGATTGGCGCAGATAGCGATGATACGACCTAGCTCGAGCTCGACGTGCCGCGTACCACGCGCTTGATCTTGTCGGTGGTGTAGGTCTGGCCGCCGATCGAGAGCAGCGGCGGCGACGCGGTGAGGTCGACGGAGTCGACCACGCCCTGAACCTCGGTCGAGATGGCGATGGGGTTGCCCTTGGAATCCTTGCCGGTGGCGGTCAGCGTGTAGGTGCCGGCCGGCCATTGCGTGCCGTCATTGCCCTTGCCGTCCCAGACGAAGCTGGCGTTGCCCTGCTTCAGGCTGAAATTGCCGGAATAGGCGGTCTGGCCGGTCGCGCTGGTGATCGTGACGGTGGCGCTGGTGGCTTGCGGCGACACCAGGTTCCAGGTCGCGGATTTGTCGAACTGCGTCTTGCTGCCGTCGACCGCGACGGTGTTGCCGACATAGACCAGCGCCTGGGTCGACTGCGCGCTCTTCTCGATATCGATCAGCGACTTCAGCTGATCGTTGGATTTCAGCTGCTGCTCGACGCCGGCGAATTGCACGAGCTGCTGGGTGAACTGGTTGGTGTCGAGCGGATCGAGCGGGTTCTGGTTCTGCAACTGCGTGGTCAGCAGCGTCAGGAAGGTCTGGAAATTGTCGGCGATGCCCTGCGACGAGTTCGTCAGGCCGCTGTTCTTCGTGCTGCTGCTTCCGGAGTTGCCGGTGCCCGGTGCTGAGACGACCGGCGTTGGCATGGTTGCATCGACTGCCATGGTGAACTCCTTACACTCTGATATCGACGCCGCCGAGGGCGCCGGTTGCGCGGCCGTAGGAGCGACCAGCCACCGCGGCGGGCGCGCTGTCCTCCTCGGTGACGATCAAACGGTGGGCGTTCGGATTGGACTGGCCGTTGTTGTTCTGGCCCGACTGCGACTGGTCGCGCAGGCTGAACTGCAATCCGCCATTGCCGGTCGACAGGCCGGCATTGTCGAGCGCGCGCTGCAGCTGGTTGGCGTCCTGGCGCAGCATCGACAGCGTTTCCGGGCGTTCGACGGTGAGATGCGAGGTCACCTGGCCGTTGCGGTCGACATCGATGCGGACATCGATGCGGCCGAGCTCGGCAGGGTCGAGCCGGATCTCGAAGCGGCTCTTGCCGCTCTTGGCGGAGGCGGCGATCTGCATCGCAAGGCCGCTGAGCGGCACCGCGGCGGCTTGCGCTGCGTTGGTCACGGTCAATTGCGCGGTCGCGGACGGCGTCGTCTGGCTGCTCGCCAATTGCGCCTGGAAGGTATTGGCCGCCTGCGCGCTGGAATCGGGCGTCGCGAGCGCGGGCTGCGCGGCCGCCTGGCCGCCGACCGTCGGCGTGGCGCTGCCGTCGCCCTTGGCATCGGACTTGATGGCATCGGCAGCACCGTCCGCGGCGGCCTTCGCCTTGCCGGCAACCGCGGCCGGTTGCGCGACCGGGGCAACGACGGTGGTCGGCGCGGCCGGCGCGGTATTGGCGCTGCCCTGGGCCGCACCGTCCTGGTCGGCAGGTGCCGTCGCAGCCGCGTCCGCGGTGGCGACCTGCGCCTTGACCTGCGTCGTCGTCTTGGTGGCCGGCGTTCCGGCGGCAACGGTGGCAGCGAGTGTCGCATCGCCGGTCGCGGTCGCGGCGCCCGGAACTGTCGTCGCATCGGCGGTGGTGATGATCTGCGCCTCGGTCTTGACGCCGGCCGTCTTGGCGACCTTGTCGGCGTTCGCCGTGGTGGTCGCCGCCGTTGCGGTGTCGGCGCCGGCTGGCGCACCGGTGCCGGCCGCGGCACCCGTGCCGGCGACCGCCGCGCTTGCCGCGATGGCCGCTGCCGCAATCGCGAGCGGTGCGGCGGGCTGGTCGGATGGCGCAGTCGCCGGTGCCGTTGCTGGCGCTGTCGCCGCTGTCGCGGCGACCGGAGCAATCACGGCATTGACCGCCGCCGCGTTGGATGGCTGCGGCTGCGCGGCGGCTTGCGTCGCGTCGGTCTTGTCGCCGGTGGATTGCGCATCGGTGCTCGACGTCTGGTCGTCGGATTTCGATTTCGGCTTGGTCTTGCGCGGCGCGCCGCTGTCGTTGTCGTCATCGACCGTCTTGTCGTCCCGCGCGCTGTTGGACGCGCGGTCGGGAGCGGTGCTGTTGTCGCGGGAGCGTGTGTCGGTCGTCGACGACGAATCGTCGGACCGGCGCGAGGGCGGTGGCGGCGAGTCGTACCGGCTGCTGTCGCTCGTGGACGTAGTATTGCTGTCGACCAGCGCGGCAAAGCCGTCGTTGCCCGCCTGGGACGCGGGATCGGGCCGCGCCGACCGCTGGGTCGCGCCCTGAAAAGACCGGCCTGCCAATGCTTCCGACGTGACGCTGACCACCGCAACCCTCGCAAATGAGACTTCCGGCGTTTTGTCAGCAAGGAGCGGGCCAACCATCGCGTGGAGAAAATAGCAAGGTATTTCAAATGGTTGGTGGTCGCGCGCACAGCCAGGAACGGGTTCCCGACGGGTCTCCTTTTTGCCCGGCGGCAAGATTTGCCGTCCGCGCGTGGCCAGGCTCGGATTGCGCCGGATTGCCTCCCCGGAATACGGCCTATATTAAAAGGTGGCCTCCGACGCGTCCCGAACCGACCGACCCGGCCTTGGACGCGTTCTAAGGCTTTCTGGACAAAGGCTTTTTCCAATTTCGTCGCGGAGCGCATAAGCTCGCCGCGACACTGACCAATGACCGCTTAGAGATGCTCAACAGTCTGGATCTTGAAGGCCGCCCTGAAGACACACGGATCGTCGTTGCCATGTCCGGCGGCGTCGACTCGTCGGTGACGGCTGCGCTGTTGAAGTCGCAGGGTTACGACGTGGTCGGGATCACGCTGCAGCTCTACGACCATGGCGCCGCGACCCATCGCAAGGGCGCCTGCTGCGCCGGCCGCGACATCCACGATGCGCGCAATGTCGCCGAACGGATCGGCATTCCGCATTACGTGCTCGACTACGAAAGCCGCTTCAAGCAATCGGTGATCGACAATTTCGCCGACAGCTACGCGCTCGGCGAGACGCCGGTGCCGTGCATCGAGTGCAACCGGTCGGTCAAGTTCCGCGACCTGCTCGCGACCGCGCGCGAGCTCGGCGCGCAGGCGCTCGCCACCGGACATTATGTCGCCTCGCGCCGGCTCGCCGACGGATCGCGCGCGCTGGTCTGCGCGGCGGATGCCGATCGCGACCAGAGCTATTTCCTGTTCGCGACCACGCGCGAGCAGCTCGACTTCCTGCGCTTCCCGCTCGGCGACATGACAAAGCCGCAGACCCGCGAGCTGGCGCGTCGCTTCGACCTCGAGGTCGCCGACAAGCAGGACAGCCAGGACATCTGCTTCGTGCCGACCGGCCGCTACACCGACATCATCGGACGGCTGAAGCCGAATGCGATCGCGCCGGGCGAGATCGTCGATCTCGCCGGCAACGTCGTCGGCCAGCACCAGGGCATCGTTCATTTCACCGTCGGCCAGCGCAAGGGCCTCGGCATCGCCTCCGGCCATCCGCTCTATGTGGTCAAGCTCGACGCGGCGACGCGCCGGGTCGTGGTCGGGCCGCGCGAGGCGCTGCGGATGGATCGCATCGCGCTGCGCGACGTCAACTGGATCGGCGACGGCGCGCTGGATCGCGTGATCGGCGAAGGCATCGAGATCTATGTTCGCGTCCGTTCGACGCGTGCGCCGCAGCCGGCGTGGTTGCGCGCCACTGACGCCGGCTATGAGGTCGAGCTCGTCGCCGGCGAGGAGGGCGTGTCGCCCGGCCAGGCCTGCGTGTTCTACGACGCAGCCTCCGGTCAGGCGCGTGTGCTCGGCGGCGGCTTCATCAAGAGTGCGAGCGCGAGCCGCGTGGCGCGGGCCGCGACGCAGGATGCGACAGCGCCGCTCGCGGAAGCGGTTCGCGGCTAGACAGAAGAAGCATCGGGGCAGGGGAATGGCTGGGGACATCGACCGCGAGGGGGTCGAAAAAGCGTATGGCCGCTGGGCACCGATCTACGATCTCGTGTTCGGCAAGGTGTTCGACCAGGGCCGTCAGTCGACCATCGCGGAAGCCGACCGGATCGGCGGACGGGTGCTCGACGTCGGCGTCGGCACCGGATTGTCGTTGTCGGACTATGCGCGCACGACGAAGCTCTGCGGCGTCGATATTTCCGAGCCGATGCTGCGGCGGGCGCTGAAGCGCGTGCACGCGCTGGGCCTCTCCAATGTCGAGACGCTGGCGGTGATGGACGCCAAGAACCTGGCGTTTCCGGATGCGTTCTTCGATGCGGTGGTCGCGCAATACGTCATCACCGCGGTGCCCGATCCGGAAGCGACGCTGGATGATTTCATTCGCGTGCTGAAGCCCGGCGGTGAATTGATCCTGGTCAATCACATCGGCGCCGAGAGCGGACCGCGTCGCGTCTTCGAGCTCGCCTTCGCGCCGCTGGCGCGGCGGCTCGGCTGGCGTCCGGAATTTCCCTGGGAGCGGCTGACCAATTGGGCCGCGAAGCATGGCGGCGTCAGCCTCGCGGAACGCCGGCCGATGCCGCCGATGGGGCATTTCTCGCTGATCCGCTTCCGCAAATCGTGAGGCCTGCCGCGATTTGACCGGGAACAACGGCGCCTCATCCCGGTTTTCTCGTCATGAGGATCAACCGAACACTCGCTTTGTCCTGTGTGCTGACGCTGGCGCCGGTTGTGGCCGCGGCGCAGGCGCCGCCGACATCAGCGACACCGCCGGCACAGACCGCGCCGCCAGCGCCGCAGCGCGCCGCCGCGAATTGCGCGCCGCAGCAGCCGTCGCATCCAGGCGCTGTGGTTCCGGAGGGAACCACCACCGGGCAGGGCGGCCAGCCGCTCGGCGACAAGCTCGCCAGATCCGACGGGGTGCTGTGCCCGCCGGCCGGCGTCGATCCCGAAATGCGGGCGCCGACCCCGCAGGGCGGCAACACGCCGGTGATTCCACCGCCCGGCAGCCCCGGAGGCGACCCCTCGGTCAGGCCGAAATAGCCTCTGTCTGCAATAAGTTGCCGCCTCGTCCGCCTTTGCTTGACAGGCGCGCATGCCACTCTTTATATGCCGCGCGTTCGCAACGTGCGGCTGATGCCGCCGATCGCGAGCCGATGGCGGGGTAGCTCAGCTGGTTAGAGCACGGGAATCATAATCCTGGGGTCGGGGGTTCAAGTCCCTCTCCCGCTACCATTGGCCCGTTCCCAGCCGAACGACGCATGACCCGTCGGGGCCTTTAGCAAACTATCGACATGTCCGCGCAGCTCGATTTCGAGCGTCGCGTGCTGCGGTGACGCGATTACCAATCATCCAGTTGTAAACCGCGCCGATGGCTGGTGACGCTTTGTCGATCAGGTCGAGCGCTTTCCCGATGGTCTTGGCGACTTCGGTGATCGTCGATCGATCTCAATCCGATGGGGCCGCCGCAGCATCTCGCGGATGGTTCGGTCATCAACGGCTTGACGAGCTTCACGCGTAGCGATGGCACGGCCGGTGTCGCCGCGGACACGAGTCTTGCCTATGCTGCCGCAACGCTGGCCGGCGGGATCAGTTCGCAGTTCAACCAGCTGATCCAGGCCATGGCGACATACTCGGCCGGCGGCGCCGCTTCCGAGCAGATCACGACCGCGGCTGCCCAGCCAGGCGAGCACACCGCGCCGATCATCGCACCTTCCTGGCATTGACGGCGCGGGTTCGGCGGCTGGTCGTATTGGAGCTTTCGCCATTTGGCGAAAACGGAAGTCATCTGCGGACGCGGCTGATCGCGCTGCTAGCTACGTCGCGGGGCGCGTTTGCTCAACCGGGATGACCGCTACCCAGCCTCGGGACCGTGACGCAACCTGCCCTTCGGCCATCCGTCGGAGGTGCGCCCTCAATGCCGAACGTTGTCGCAAGGCCTCTCACACCAAGAGGCGTCACGACGAGCGCGCGGCTGTCCCTGACATGCTCGACCCAATCGTGCTCGAGCGCGTGACGAAGAATGGCTGCGCCGAGTGCCCCGGCCAGATGCGGCCGGCGCTCGCTCCAGTCGAGACAGGGGCGACAGAACACCCGGCGCTTCGAGGCGAGGCGAAGATCGACGCCGAACTCATCGAAGAATGACCGACCGGCATCGGTCAGTTGTCCGCCATCCTCGTCGAGCAGAATATGCGATTGCCGGACCAGCCGGTCGGCGATCGCGACGGCGATGCGGCCAGCCATGTGGTCATAGCAGGTGCGCGCGTGTCGGAGCGTCTCTCCGCCGCGCCAGAGGTTGCGCTGCCGGGCGGGGCCGTCCTGCGCCACCACCATGAGACCTTCCAGCACGCGCGCGACGTGCGGAGAGGCCAGGCGGAAATATCGGCGTCGGCCCTGCTTTGCGAGCGCGAGCAATCCGGCGTCGTTGAGTTTCGCAAGATGGCCGCTCGCCGTCTGCGGCGCCACGCCGGACACATAGGCGAGCTCCGAGGCGGTCAAGGTTCGGCCGTCCATCAGCGCACTGAGCATGTTGGCGCGCGCCGGATCGCCGATGAGTGCCGCGACCTGGGCGATTTTGGGTCCCGTGTCCATGTCTTGTTTTAAGCCGACGGGGACGCAGTGCCAAGCACGAATACTTCGGCCAAGATCGTAGTGTTTCTGCAAGACCGGTTCAATCGCGGGACATAGGTTGTCCGGACACCACCAAGCCCCGGCGAAAGACATCGCCGCGATGGGACGAAAATCTCGCGGCTCCAAATGTTCGATTGGCATCGAACGATAATCGCGAAGCGGGCTGGTCTGATCCGTCAAAATCTCGCAGACAACCGAGTGTGATCAATGCAAACGACTTCGCTCGACACAAGGCAGCCGGAACAAGCCGGCTCTGACCGCGCATCATCCCGTTCGCCTCTCGCCGCGGCGCTGGCGCTTGCCGCCACGAGCCTCGGCCTCGGCGTGGTGCAGTTGGATATCACCATCGTCAATACCGCGCTCAGCAGCATCGGCACCTCGCTCGGCGGCAGCGTGGCCGAGCTGCAATGGGTGGTGACCGCCTATACGATCGCATTCGCTGCCTTCATCTTGACCGCCGGTGCGCTCGGTGATCGCGTCGGTGCCAAACGGATATTCATCGGGGGCTTCGCAATCTTCACGTTGGCTTCGCTCGCCTGCGCCCTGGCTCCGTCGGCGATGTTCCTGATCGTTGCTCGTTCGGTGCAGGGCCTGGCGGCGGCAATCCTGGTGCCGAACTCGCTGACGCTGCTCAATCACGCCTATACCGATCCGAAGGCGCGCGGCCGCGCGGTCGGCTTCTGGGCCGCAGGTGCGAGCGTCGCACTGACTGCGGGGCCGCTGGTTGGCGGCGCGCTGATCGCGCTGGTCGGCTGGCGCGCGATCTTTCTCGTCAACTTGCCGATCGGCGCCGCCGGCCTCTGGCTTGCCTGGCGCTACGCCGAGGAGACGCCGCGGGTCGCGCAGCGCGAGATCGATCTGCTCGGACAAATTGCGGCGATTGCAACCCTCGGCACGCTGGCCGGCGCCCTGATCGAGGGCGGCGCGGTGGGCTGGAGCCATCCGCTCGTCATCACGGGCTTCGTCGGGGCGGCCGTGATCGGACTGCTGTTCGTATGGCGCGAGGCGCGCGCGCCGCAACCGATGCTGCCGCTGTCGCTGTTCCGCCGTCACATGTTCGCGCTGACCGCGCTGGTCGGGCTCCTCTTCAACATCGCCTTCTACGGCCTGATCTTCGTGCTCAGTCTCTACTTCCAGAACGTCAATGGCTGGTCGCCGTTCGCAACAGGCCTCGCCTTCGTGCCCATGATGGCCATGGTGCTGCCCGCCAACCTGATCGCCGCGGCGGTCAGCGAGCGCCTCGGCGCGCCGCAAACCATTGCGCTGGCTTGCATGATCACTGCCGCGGGCTGCGTTGCGCTGCTGCCGATGGCTTCAGGCACCAGCTACGGGGCGATCTGCGCTCAGCTGATGGTGCTCGGCGGCGGGCTCGGCCTGCTCGTGCCGTCCTTGACCTCGACGCTGCTCGGCAGTGTCGAGAAGTCGCGATCCGGCATCGCCGCGGGTGTGCTGAACGCGACGCGGCAGACCGGCAGCGTGCTTGGCGTTGCCCTGTTCGGCTCGCTGGTCGGAGGGGACAACGCGTTCATGGCAGGCGCACATGCCTCGCTGGTGATATCGGCCGCTGTGTTGCTCGCAGGTGCGGTCGCGATCGTGCAGGGCCGTGCAAAGGAGGGGCGATGAAGCCGGAGGTGCAGGTCGAGCTCGTGTGGTGCCGGGAGGCCGGCCGACGGTTCGTCGCTTTCCACCGCGACGAAGCGCGCGCGTGCGGCGCGAGCGCTTTTTTTCCCTGAGCAGAGCCTCGTCAGTCGGCCGACCTGACCGTATTATGCGAATTCCAGCACATCGGCCACCGGACGGCGCGGCTTCTGCGGCCAGTTTCCCGGACGTTCCGGCCCGACTGACAACAGCATGACCGGCACCTCGTCATCGGCCAGCGCGAACTCGCGGGCCACTGCCTCGGCATCGAAGCCGATCATCGGCGTCGAACCGAGGCCCAGCGAGCGGGCCGCATAGATCATTGCCGCCGCGCCGAATGTGCCGGTGCGTACGGCTTCGTCGCGCTGGCGCTGCGGGTACTCCATATACAGATCGCGTGCGGGGATTTCCCATTCCGGCACCATCTTGGCCGGCATGATGCCGGCGTCGACCAGCGGTGCCAGGCGCTGCGGTACGACGCTGGAATCGGCCAACTGGCCGCAGACGATGAAGGTGACGGCTGCTTCGGTGATGGCGGGCTGGTCCCACGCGATCGGACGCAACCGAGCCTTGGCTTCAGCCGTGCGTACGGCGATGAAGCGCCAGTTCTGCAAGTGGAAGGAGGTCGGCGCGCTGGTGCCGATCCGCACCAGGTCGCGGATCTGGTCGTCGGTCAAAGCGGCAGCCGGGTCGTAGTACTTGGCGGCGCTGCGGCTCAGGATGCATTCGATGACGGCGTTGGTCATGGTGATTCCGATAGGTGAGGGGATAGGTCGAAATGCAGGCGTGTTTTCGCTGCATGCAGAGCTGCTTTCGTTCTGCATGCAACGATCGGCGTGCGCCGCTCAGGGGCGAATCCGGATGATCGTCTTTCCCTTGCGTCGCTGCTTCGGGTTCAGGGTGGCGACGGCCTCGTCGAGGGTCGAGACGTTGCCGATGTTGGTCCGCAGCCGTCCGTCCCGCACCCGCCGGACGATCTCGTTGAGCTGGGCGGGATCGGACTCGACGACGAAGTCGATCGCGAGGCCGTGCGCGGGCGGTGCCTCGGCCGGCCCGACGATGGAGACCAGCCTTCCTCCGGCCCGGATCAGGCCCGCCGATCGCTTCCCGATGTCGCCGCCGATGCCATCGAACACCAGATCGACTCCACCGACGTCTTCCAGGGCGTCGTTGCCGAGATCGACGAACTCGTTCGCGCCGAAGTCGAGCGCCGCCTGACGGTCGGCGGCGCGTCCGGTGCCGATGACGTAGGCGCCGAACTCTCGTGCGAGCTGTGTCACCATCGAACCGACGGCACCGGCCGCGCCGTGCACGAGGACGCTCTGCCCCGCCTGCAGGCGGCCGTGCTGGAACAGTCCCTGCCATGCGGTGAGGCCCGAGATCGGCAGGCTGGCGCCCACCGTGAAGTCGACGTCGCCCGGCAGCGGCGCGAGGTTGCGCGCCTCCATGGCGACGTATTCCGCCAGCGTGCCGTCACGATACCAATCGGCGAGGCCGAACACCCGCTGTCCCACCGACAGCCCCGTCGTGCCGTAGCCGAGCGCGGTGACCACTCCGGCCAGCTCGTGACCGGGGATCGACGGCGTTCGGTTGCGGTCGAGGCGATCGGTCCAGGTCGACGGCCACTCCAGCTCGGTCGGAACGAATCCCGACGCATGAACCTGAACGATGACGTCGTTTATCGCGGCCTGCGGCTCGGGCCGTTTCACCAGCCGCATGCCGGCCGTTCCCGCCGCCTGCTCCGTCACAACGATTGCCTTCATGATCTTCTCCTCCTCGTCGTTTGTCGCTTTGCCGCAGGAAGCGTGAACGCGCCGGCCATCTCCAGGATGTCGGCCATCGTCGAACGCGCGTCTCCGTGTCTGCGATGCTTGCGATGACCGGGGCTTTTCGCGAAGCCTGATGGATCGGGCTCGCTCCGGTCGCTGGTGTCAGCGAACAGATGCGTTACTGCCTGGTCATAAAACAGTACCAAGATTGCCGATTTGGGCTGTACCATCGCGCGATGGCTGCCCTTCCCATCCAACTCGATCGTGCCAGACGGGCTCCGCTGGCCGCCCAGATTTATTCGGCGATCCGGGAAAGCATCGAGAACGGGCGGCTTGCCTCAGGTGCGCGGTTGCCCTCTTGGCGCGACCTCGCCGCCCAGCTCGGCGTCTCGCGCGGAACCGTGCGCGTGGCCTACGAACGTCTCATCGCGGAGCAATTCGCAATCGGTCTCGGACCGGCAGGCACGCGTGTGGCCGAGCGCCCGTCGCGATCCTCAGCGCCGGACTGGTCGCCGGAGGCCTCGCCTCTGCCGGACCTGTTCTATGGGTTCGGAACCGCTCCGCTGCCATTTCAGATGGGTGTTCCCGCTCAGGATGCCTTCCCGTTCAAGCTGTGGTCACGCATCCTGACGCGTGAAACCCGGCGAACTGCCGCAGCGCCGGTGTCGTATCCGGATCCGCGTGGCGATCCGGAGCTGCGAAAAGAGATCGCTGCCTACCTGGGGCTCGCGCGCGGCATTCGGTGCAGTCCCTCCCAGGTGCTGGTCACGGGCGGATTCTCCGGTGCGCTGGGTCTGGCGATCCGCGGGCTTGAACTTCAAGGAGCGGGGGCCTGGATCGAGGATCCAGGCTTTCCGCTCACCCGCATCGCGCTCGGCCTTGCGGCGATGACGGTGACAGCGATCCCGGTTGATGCGCAGGGACTGGACGTTGCCGCCGCGATCCGGACTGCCGCCGGAGCGACATTGGCGGTTGTGACGCCGGGCCAGCAGGCGCCGCTCGGCATGACGATGTCGCTGCCACGGCGGCTTGCGCTGCTTGACTGGGCACGGCGAAGCAACGCCTGGATCATCGAGGACGATTACCTCAGCGAACTGCAGCTCAATGGACGGGCGGCTCCGGCCCTTGCGTCTCTCGATCATGGCGGACGGGTGCTGCACATCGGCAGTTTCAGCAAAACGATCAGCCCGACGCTGCGCCTGGGCTTCATGGTCGTGCCGCCGGAACTGGGGCGCCGGTTCGGTGAACTCGCCGCTTGCCTGGCGCCGGCGCCGGCCGCCGGCGTGCAGCGCGCTGTGGCGGGCTTCCTGCGCGAAGGCCACTATCTTCGCCATCTGCGCCGCATGAAGCGGCTCTACGCCTCAAGGCGGGCGGCCTTGCTTCGTTGCCTCGGAGAGATCGCGTCGGACTCGATCAAGGTTCAAGCAACTGCCGGTCTCGCACTGGTGATCTCGCTTCCCGAGTTTGCGTCGGACGTGGATATCGCTTCCCGCGTCCACACGTTCGGCCTGGCGCCGTCTCCCTTGTCGCCGTGGTACGTGGGTTCCCCCCGGCAAGGGCTGCTGCTCTGCGTGACCAACCTCAATGAACGGCGGCTGGCGGCCGACTGCCGCCGGCTGTTGGAGTTGACGCGATAGCAAGCGCAACCGGTGGGCCCACGGGTACGAGCGTCTGCATGATTTCGGAATATTGGAAATGTACCCCTGAGTTGCCCGACGTGTCAAGGCGCCTGGTCGAACGCCGGCGGCCGCGGCCTACTGTGCATGGGGTTGTTTTCGATATTTTGGCGGCGCGCACCGCGCGCCGGCATTGGTCGGTTGCCGGGTGATGCAGCCGACCCGGCTGCCAAGGGCTCGGAATCTCCGAGCCCTTGCGCGATGTCGCCTCGAACGGGCGGCGCCGGATCGGGCCTCCGTGCCTACTTCAGCATTGCCGCGACATTGTCCTTCGTCACGACGTCGAGGCCGGTGTAGATGATCTGCGGCACCTTCTGGCCCTTCTTGATGGCAAGCAGCGTATCCATCGCTTTCTCGCCCATCTCGAACGGACGTTGCCCGATCAGCGCATTGGCATAGCCCTCGTTCAGAAGCTCGAGCTGCATCCTGAGCGTGTCGGCGACGACAAGCGTGAACTTGCCGGCGTCGATGTCCTTCTTGCTCTTGCTGGCGAACGCCTTGAAGCCTTCCGGCGCGAACATCGGCCAGCCGCCGATCGGGACGATCGCCGCGAGGTCGGGCGTCGCGGTGCGCAGGTCGGTCATCTGCTGGACGCCGAGCGCGGGGTCGTCATTGCAGAAGGTCGGCGAACCCCCGACTTCGGTCCACTTCGAGCCCTTGAGCGCTTCACGGACGCCGTCGACGCGTTCGGCGAGGTTTTTCGCACCCGGTCCGCCTGAAATCATCGCGTACTTGCCGCCATCGGGCCGCAGCTTCAGCAATTGCTTGCCGAGCTGCACGCCGAACTCCTTGTTGTCGGTGCCGATATAGGCGATCCGCTTCGAGCCAGGGGCGTCCGCATCGAACGTGATGACGGCGATGCCGGCCGCATTGGCCGCCTCGATCGACTTGGTCATCGCTGCGACATCGGCGACCGAGATGGCGAGGCCGTCCACCTTCTGGGTGATGAAATCCTGGATGATCTGCGCCTGCGTCGCCGGTTCGTGCTCGACAGGGCCCTTGTAGATGCATTCGATGTTGCCGAGCTCCTTGGCGCGCTTCTGGCAGCCGTCGCGCGCGAAATCGAAGAACGGATTGTTCATCGCCTTGGGCACGATCACGAATTTGTAGTTCTGGGCAAAGCCGGGCGTCGCCATCATGGCGAGCACCGCGGCGACAGAAAATGTCTTCCTCATTGCTTCCCTCCACATTGTTCTTGTGTGCCTGTCCCTGAAATCAGCGGCTCCCGGAGGCGGGCAGGCGGACATTTGCGATCCTCCAGGACGAACTTGTCAGGCCATGCGCGAGCGGAGACGATCGACCAGCACGGCTGCGATGATGATCACGCCCACCAGGGTCTGCTGCCAATAGGAGTTGACCTGCGCGAGCACGAGGCCGTTGCGGATCACCTCGAGCAGCACGCAGCCGACGATGGCCCCGAGCGGGCCGCCGATGCCGCCGGCGAGATTGGCGCCGCCGATCACGGCGGCCGCGATGACGTTGAGCTCGTAGGACGTCGCCATGTTGGCCGGCGCCGATCCGAGCCAGCCCGAGATGATGATGCCCTGCAGACCCGCGGCGAGCGCGCAGATCACGTAGATCTCGATCTTCACGCGGACGACCGGAATGCCGGTCAGGGCGGCGGCTTTCTCGTTGCCGCCGATCGCAAAGACGTGGCGGCCGAAGCTGGTGTGGTGCAGCACCACCGCCATCGCCGCCGCGAGCACCACCAGATAGATGAACGGCGCCGGCATGCCGAGCACGACGCCCGATGTCAACGTGTAGAAGTAACTGGCTTCGGGGCCGCTCGGAAAGCTGCCGCGGCCGTTGGAGACGACGTAGCCGAGGCCGCGCACGATCGAGAGCATGCCGAGCGTGGTGACGAACGGCGACAATCCGAGCACCGCGATGCAGAAGCCGTTGACGAGGCCGACGATCAATGCGACGGCGAGCCCGGCCAGGACCGAGACCAGCAGGATCAGCCCTGGCCAATTGGCGATCACGGTCTTGCCGTCATCGGCCAAATGCACGAACCACTCCGCGCCAGGCATGCCCGGTGTCGAGATCTGCGTCATCACCATCGAGGTGATCATTGCGGAGAAGCACATCACCGAGCCGACCGAGAGATCGATGCCGCCGGTGATGATGACGAAGGTGACCCCGAGCGTGGCGATCGCGATGAAGGAAAAATTCTTCGCCACATTCTGCAGATTGCCCTCGGTGAGGAAGTAGGGGCTGGCGAAGTTCATCACCACGAACAGCGCCACCAGCGCCAGCAGCACGTAGCCGGTCTGCGAAGCGAACAGGCCGCTCCGCCACCATCTGGCCTTGCCGACATTGCTGAAGGTGATGGGCGATTCCAGGGGCGTGGCCATTACGCAGCCTCCTTCGCTCCCGTGATGAGGGAGGTGACTTCCTCGGGGCTGGTGTCGGCGATCGCCTTGTCGGCGCGTTTCTCGCCGCGGCGCATGACGACGACGCGGTCGCAGACCGCGAACACGTCGGGCATGCGGTGCGAGATCAGCACGACCGCGACGCCTTGTTCCTTCAGGCGATGGATCAGGCTCAGCACCTGCTCGACCTGGCGGACCGAGATCGCGGCCGTCGGCTCGTCCATCATGACGAGCTTGGCGTTGGAGAGCCGCGTCCGTGCGATCGCGACCGCCTGACGCTGGCCGCCCGACATCTGCCTGACGAGGTCGTGCGGACGGGTCTCCGAGCGCAACTCGCCGAACAGCTCCAGCGCGCGCGCCGCCATCGCCTTGTGGTCGAGCAAGGCGAACGGACCAAGCTTGCGCTTGAGCTCACGGCCGAGGAAGACATTGGCCGCCGCCGTGAGATTGTCGGCGAGCGCGAGGTCCTGGTAGACCACCTCGATGCCCACCGCGCGGGCATCGATCGGACGGACGAAATGAACCGGCCTGCCGTCGAAGCGGATCTCGCCGTGACTCGGCGGGAAGTTGCCGGCGATGATCTTGACCAGCGTCGACTTGCCGGCGCCGTTGTCGCCCATCAGGCCGACCACCTCGCCGGGAGAGATGCGCAGGTCGACGCCATGCAACGCACGAATGGCGCCGAACTCCTTGCCGATGCCCTTCAGCTCCAGGACCGCCAGCCCGGCGTCGTGAGGTGTTACCATGGCTGGCCTCGTTCGGGCATGCGGGCAGACTGCCTCTGGCTCAGAAGTGCACCAGCGTGCGCAGACCAAGCACCCAGGCATTCTCGGTCTTGATGCCGGCAGCATTGTAGCCGCGTCCGCCGGGATTGATCACGTACTGGGCGTCGAACTTGAGGTTCATCCAGCCAGTCGCCTGCCACCCGTACCAGGCTTCGATCGGAACTTCGTTGCCACCCGCATTCAGGGTGAGCGCAGCCGAATTCACGTGGGTCGTACCGACCGCGAAGCCGACTTCGTCCTCGGGGCGCCAGGAGAACGTTCCGGTGTGCCGGAAGCCCAGGGCGACCTGGTAGTCCTGATACGACGTCCGGTGATCGGCGACGGTCGTATTGAGGAACATGTACCAACCCTGTGCCTTCGCACCCTCGACGGTCAACCGCTGCAGGATCGATTCATAGATGCCATAGCGGCCGCGTTGATCGCCCAGATTCTGGTCCGAGACGCCACCGATGCCCGGCGCGATCGCGATGATGCCGGGAAGGCCACCGTCAATCGTCGAGGCGCTGTCATACCAGCCGCCGAATCGCCAGGTGCCGTTCAGCGGACCGCTCGGCGCCCAGACCACCTCGACCGGCACCAGCACGCCGGAGGCCCGGCTCGAGCCGGGGACGCCCGGCAGGAAATACGTCGCGGAGTCCGACGTCGTCAGATAGTTCGGATTGGCGTCGTAGACGCCGACCGACAGCTGCCATTCCTTGGCGAAGTTGTAGTGCGCGACGCCGGCCCATTGGCTCACCGGCCAGTTGTAGATGTAGCCGCCCTGGATGTTGCCGGGCTGGCCGCCGCAGAAGGTCAGGTTGATGAACTCGCACAGGCCGAAGAAGAAGTCGGAGCCGACCGGAAGACGGCCGCCCTTCAGTTCAAGGCGGTCATCGAACAGCTTCTGCGAATAGTAGAGTTCGGTGAGGCGCAGGATGTTGCCGCGGCCGAACACTTCGTTGGTCAGCTGCAGGGCCGGAATGCCCGCGTCGTCGTTCAAATTGTGGCCGAAGCGGTCGACCAGCGTGAGGCCGATCAGGCCGCCCTGAATGCCGGCGAGCTTCGCCATGTCGAACTTGGCCTGAAAGAACAGCTGTCCGGCGTTGGCGCCGACGTTCTTGTTTCCGCCCGACAGATTGCCGACGGCTTCGTCGCCGAGCGTCAGGGCCAGCGAGATGCCGCGCTCCTTCAGCTGCGTCCTGCCGAGATCGCCGAACAGGTAAGGTCTGGTCCAGAAATCATCGGTCTCCGTGTAAGGCACAGGCGGAGCCTTCGTTAAGAGATCGGCCGCGTGCGCGCCGCCGCCGAATAGAGATGACAAGGCGATCCCCGCGCCGCACGCCCACGCGGTGCTCACAGACCTAAATGACATTTTCTGCACTCCCAGCGTCCCCGGCTTTGTCCATTTTGTGTCGCGTTCCCGCCCAAAGCCCTTTAGCCCGAACGCGCCCCGTCAATGTATCGATCCGTCAACTTGAGATAGAAGCCGCGCGCGCACCTCAAACGATCTTGCACGCCGAACTCCCCCTCAAGCTCCTCTCCTCAAGTCACCGCGACCATGCTCGCTGCTCCCCGGTCGCGGTGGTTCCTGATCGTGTCGTCATGTCTGCTCGCCCGTGCCGGTTCGCACCGCAGCCGCGCTGAGCGTCGACGTGCTCTGCTTGCCTTGCCCCGGTGTCGCTTTCGGCGCTGTGCGGGCGAGGCCGGCCAGGGCGGCCTTGCGCCGCCGGCGGGCCTGCAATTGCTGATCCGCAAGCACGCCGATCAGGATCACCGTCCCCATCACCGCGAAGTTCAGCGAATTCGGAATGCCCAGGATGTTGACCAGGTTCTGCAGCACCTGCAGCAACGCGGTCCCCAGCACGATGCCGAGAATCGAACCCTCGCCGCCGCGCAGGCTGCACCCGCCGAGCACGGCGGCCGCAATCGCATAGAGTTCGTAGAAGTTGCCGAACGAGCTCGGTGAGACCGAGTTGGTGTAGAACACGAACATCACGGTCGAGACGCCGGCGAGGCCGCCGCTGATGACGTAGGCGGTCGCGATCACGACGTTGGTGTTGATGCCGGAGAAGCGCGCCGCTTCCTCGTTCTTGCCCACCGCATAGAGCCAGCGCCCGTAGACCGAGCGATGCAGCAGCACGCCGAGGATCAGCGCCAGGATGATCAGGAAGATGAAGGTGTTCGGAATGCCTGCGACATTGCCGGACGCGATGTTGCTCAGCGTGCTGGCCTCGTCACCGTAGCCGAAGCCGCGCGTCGAATCGCTGGTGTAGTAGCGCGCGGCGCCGCGATAGATCAGCAGCCCGCACAGCGTCACGATGAAGGGCTGCATTTTCAGCCGTGTGATCAGGAAGCCCTGGATGCCGCCCAGCGCCAGCCCGCCCATCAGCACCAGCAACAGCGCAAGCGGCCAGGGCACCTGATACGTCGTCAGCAGGTCGATGAAGATGACGCCAAGCAGCGCGAACATCGAGCCGAGCGAAAGATCGATGCCTCCGGTGATGATGACCAGCCCTTCACCGAGCGCGAATACCCCGAACAGGCCGATCAGATTGGCCATGTTCAAGAGGTTCACGAACGACAGGAAGGCCGGGTTGATCGCGCCGGTGATCGCCGAGATCACCGCGAGCAGCAAGAACAGGCCGAGTTCCTTCTTCATCATGGCGCCGCGGCCTCCATCGGTTCGAGCGCCTGGCCGACCGCCAGCCTCAACACGTTGTATTCGCTGAACTGGTCACGCTCGAGCACGCCGCTGACGCTGCCTTCGTGCATCACCGCGACCCGGTCGGAGACGCCGATGACTTCCTCCATGTCCGATGAGATCATCACGATCGCGACGCCCTGGTCGGCGAGGCTGCGCATCAGCGCATAGATCTCGCTCTTGGCACCGACGTCGATGCCGCGGGTCGGCTCGTCGAAGAACATCACGCGCGGCTGCATCGAGAGCCACTTGCCGAGCACCACCTTCTGCTGGTTGCCGCCGGACAGCGTCACGGCTTCCATGTCGACGCTCGGCGCCTTGATGGACAGGCGCCTGGCCTGGTCTTTCGCGATCTTGCGCTCGGCCGTGCCGTTGACCAGCCACATCCGCGCATGATCCAGCAGGCTCGCAAGCGTCACGTTCTCCCGGATCGGCAATTCCAGCACCAGCCCGGATTTCTTGCGATCTTCCGGCACCAGGTAGATCCCCAGCCTGATCGCATCCCGCGGCGTCGCGACGCCGACCGGCGCGTTGTCGATCCTGATCTCGCCGCCGAGCAGCGGGTCGACACCGAACACCGCGCGGGCAAGCGAGGTGCGGCCGGCACCAACGAGTCCGGCGAGGCCGAGGATCTCGCCGCGCCGTACCGACAGGTTGATCTGCCGGTCGGGAAAGGCCGATGTCACGACGCCGTCAATATCGCAGCCGCCCGGCTGCGGCGCTTGCGCCGGCGGCGTGTACAGCGCCTTCAGGTCGCGGCCGATCATCAGCCGGATCATGGCGGCATGGCTCAGTTCGTCCCGCGCCAGCTCTCCCACGGTGCGCCCGTCGCGCAGCACCACGACGCGATCGGCGCAAGTCATGATCTCGCACAGCCGGTGAGAGATGTAGATCACCGAGATGCCGTGCGTCTTCAGGTCGGCAATCACCCCCAGCAGCCGTTCCGTCTCCGAAATCGTCAGGCTGGAGGTCGGCTCGTCCATGATGATCACGCGTGCGTCGATCGAGAGCGCCTTGGCGATCTCGACCATCTGGCGCTCCGCGATCGACAGATTCTCGACCAGCGTGCTCGGCGTGAAATCGGCGCCCAGCCGTTCCAGCAGCGGCATCACGCGGGCGTGCATCTCAGCATTGTCCACCAGCTTCAGCGGGCCGCCGGCCAGCTTCTCGCGTCCGATGAAGACATTGGCTGCGACGTCGAGATTTTCAAACAGGTTCAGCTCCTGGTGCACAAAGGCGATGCCGCATTGCGTCGCCTCGGTCACCGTCATCCGGGCGTGCTCGTTGCCGCCGATGCGGATCACGCCGGCGCTCGGTGCGATCACGCCGGCCAGCACGCGCATCAGCGTCGACTTGCCGGCGCCATTCTCGCCGATCAGGCCCAGCACCTCGCCGCGGCAGACGCGCAAATTGACGTCGTCGAGCGCCCTGACGCCGGGATAGGTCTTGCTGATTCCGCTGAGTTCGAGCAGCATCTCCGCCATGCGGCATGTCCTCCTGCACCCGCCCGGCCGCCATCGCGGCCGGGCGGTGATGCCGGTAAAGTTATTTCTTCAGCAGTTCCTTCAGATGTCCGGCGAATTCCGCGACGTTGGTCTTGCTGATCACCTTGGTCGGCACGATCAGCTTGCTGTCCTTCGGAATCCAGGATTTGTCGCCGTTCAGCGTCTTGATGATGTTGGTGGCGGAGAGGTAGCCGAACTCGTAGGGCTGCTGCACGACCGTGGACTCGATGGTGCCGTCGGAGATGCCGCGCAGCGTGCGCTGGTCCTCGTCGAAGCCGACGATCTTCACCTTGCCGGCCTTGCCCGCGGCCTTGACCGCGTCATAGATCAGCGGCGTCTCGTAGCTCCACAGCCCGGACAGCAGCGCGATGTCGGGATATTTGACGAGCACGTTTTCCATGTTCGCCTTGGCCTTGGCAAAGTCCACCTGGTCGGTGAACACGTCGACCAGCTCGACCTTGGTGCCGGCGATGGCTTCCTTGATGCCCTGCACCCGCTCGCGGGCGTTGTCGGCATCCATGGTGCCGACGAACAGCGCGATCTTGCCGCCGTTCGGCAGCGCCTTCTTGATCTCCTCGCCGGCCTGCCGCCCGGCCGCGACGTTGTCGGTGCCGATATAGGCGAGGCGATTGCTCTGCGGCGCATCGCTGTCCGTCGTGATCAGGACGGTCTTGGCCGCAACCTTGTTGAGCTCTTCGGTTGCATGCGGCGCATCGTCGACGGAGATCGAGATGCCGGCGACACCGCGCACGAGCAGATCGTCGAGCTCGCGCCGCTGGCCCGCCGCCGTCCCTTCATTGGTGACGATCAGCTCGATATTGTATTCCGGGTGCTCCTTCTGCGCCTTCTCAAGCCCGCGGCCCGCGATGGTCCAGAAATCGGCCGCGACATTGGTCACCAGCGCGATGGTTTTTTTCTGCTGTGCCTGTGCTACTCCCGTTGCCATCGCGAGCGCGGCCGCGCCCGCCAACAGCGGCACGATCAATCTTTTCATTGAGTCATTCATATGCACCTCCCTGACGACACCCCCGATGAGGGGATTCACGCTTGGCGCTTTTCACGCCTTATTTTATTCACGTAACTAATAAATTAGCGCGACAAAATGTCCAGTCAAGGATGTTCGTGTCCATGTCTTCAAGCAATAATAGTATTAGGGTGATGTATTTTGGCCGCTATGTGCGCTTTTTAACCAACATCCGGGTTGTGTCCGTTGAATAATTTCATCAAGCGAATTAAAAAAGTCGGCATGAATGAGCAGTCCGAGCCGCTGAGACGTGCTTCAAATCTGGCCCGCGGATCGAACCGCGGCCGTCTCGTTGAAGTCTTGCGGCGTCAGGGGCCATTGCCGCGCGTCGAGTTGGCACGCAGCACGGGGCTGAGCTTCCCGGCCATTTCGGCCATCACGTCGAAGCTGATGGCGGAAGACCTGCTGTGCGAAGCCGAGCCGGATGCGGCGACGTTGTGGACCGACGATAGCGACGACGAGGATACCGATGGCCTGAGCGGGCGCCGCCGCGGCCGGCCGGCAGTCCTGCTGACCTTGAATCCCGAGTTCGGCCGCATCATTGCGGTCTCGCTGCGGATGAATCTGATCGAGACATTGATTGCCGATTTCAGCGGCTCCGCCCTGGCGCAATCGCGGCTTGAACTGACGACGCGCGGGCTCGATGCAGGCGCATTGTGCGACCTCGTGACCGCGCAGATCGAGGCCATGCTCGATGAGACCGCCACGCCGCGAGACCGGCTGCTCGGAATCGGGATTGCGCTGCAGGGCATCGTCGATGCCGACACCGGACGCCATCTGTGGAGCCCGGCGCTGTCGATCACCGATGTCGATCTGGCGACCCCGATCCGCCAGGAATTCGGCGTCGAAGTCGTGATGGCGAACGACGCGGTCGCGGTGGCACTGGCGCTCGTCGCGGCCGAACCGGCGCTGGCGCAGGGCCTGACGGCCACGCTCATGGTCGGTCACGGCATCGGCATGGGTATCATCGTCGATGGTGAAGCGCGCTGGGGCGCCGGCGCTGGCAGCGAGATCGGCCATGTCAAGCTGGCGGCGAACGGTCCGCAATGCCGCTGCGGCCAGCGCGGCTGCATCGAGGCGCATCTCGCCGACTATGCGCTCTACCGCGACGCCCGCACCTTTCTCGACCTGCCGCCGGCGGTGTCGCAGCAGCCGTCCGAGGCGCAGATGGCTCTGCTGCGCGCGCGTGCGCGCGCCGGAGATCCCCGTCTCGAGCAGCTATTCCGCCAGGCAGGCCACGCGCTTGCCGAGGCGGTCGCCACAACGATATCGGTGCTGCGCCCGCACCATCTCGTCCTCGCAGGCCCCGGCCTGCAGGCTTTCGACATGATGCGCAGTGCTTACGAGGAGCGGCTCGACCAGGCGGTGCTGCCGTGGCTGCTCAAGTCCACGGCGATCCACGTACGTCCCAGCGAGTCCGCGACGATTGTCGACGGCATGGTGCGGCGGACGCTGCGGGTCGTGGACCGAAACCATATGGAGACAACCGAGTAATTCTCGGGAGCTGTGGTCCATTGTTGGGCCGTAGCCAACCAACCGACGCCGTTCAGGCGTCCAATCGAGAGTATGCCAATGCAGGGTGCCATCTATCCAAGCCTCAAGGACCGGACCGTATTGGTCACCGGTGGCGGTTCCGGCATCGGCGAGGCGATCGTCCGCCAGTTCATCGGCCAGGGCGCGCGGGTCGGCTTCATCGACCTCGATCAGACCGCATCAAAGCAGCTGCTTGACAGCCTGCCGGCGCAGTCCCGCGTGCATTTCGAGCACGCCGACCTGCGCGACATCGCTGCCCTGCGACGCGCGATCGCTGGCATCCGCGAAGCGCTCGGCCCGATCACCATCCTGGTCAACAACGCGGCGCGCGATGATCGTCACGCGATCGAAGACGTCACCCCGGAGTATTGGGACGAGCGGTTCGCCACCAATCTGAAGCATCAGTTCTTCAGCGCCCAGGCGGTTGCCCCTGACATGAAGCAGGCAGGCGGCGGTTCGATCATCAACATGGGCTCGGTGAGCTGGGTGATCGGCCAGGGCAACATGCCCTGCTACACCACAGCCAAGTCGGCGGTTCAGGGGCTCACCCGTGCGCTCGCCCGCGATCTTGGGCCGAGCAATATACGGGTCAATTCCATCCTGCCCGGATGGATCATGACACAGCGGCAGCAGGATAACTGGCTGACGCCCGAAGGCGTGGCCGAGCTGATGCAGCGGCAATGCCTCAAGCGCAAACTCGTGCCTGATGAGATCGCCCGCGTCGTGCTGTTCTTCGCGGCCGATGACAGCGGCGCGTGCACCAACCAGAGCCATATCGTCGACGGTGGCTGGGTCTAGCGCTTGCGGGCCGGACAACAGGTAATCCGGCAACGTGAACCCGTCATAGAACCGATCCGACAGGATCGCGCTGTTGAAGGTCTGTGATCTGTAGCCGGCGACGATGTCCTGGGGAGAGTTCGCGTTGGCCGTCTTCACCGCGACCATCCCGGCGGGTTTCGGCAGCCAGGCGTCCGCTCGCGCGTGGCGTCCCTCCGCTTGGGACTCGCCGGCATTGCCGGCGAGTCGCGCCGCAAGGGCAGCGCACTGGTTGCGAATGTCCGGAATAGGAGCAGGCCGTTAGCCGTGCGGGCCGAAGAGAAAAATCTCGTGAAGGTTGTCGCGGCCTTCGGCTGCGGCGGATCGCGCTAGCTTGCGGCGCCAAGCCTGCAGGCGCCGCGTCATTCGACCAAAAGCGTAAAGCCAGGAAGAAGATGTTCGCCGCATAGAACCTCCTTCGCGTTGCAGTGCTCGCGGAGGATAGCATGGCTTGTCGGCGCTCGAGCGCGAATGTCGGTCGCCATCGCAACTTTGCAATCAAAGATACGCATTGATGGGTCCTGCAACAGACTATTTCTGTCGGCGAGGCGCGTCGAGAAAAAGCCTTCCCAAGCCGATCGCCAATCGGCCTCCCGCAATGCTGCGAATATGGCGGCATTGGCGGCGGATTCGGAATCTGGGATTTCCAGGCGATCAACCGCCTGCGGTTTGGGCAACGCGTTGCCGGGTTCCGGCGAGGGCGGACTTGCAATGGCCGGATTGCAACGCCGCGGCCCATTTCCTATACGTCGTAGAATTGTCCGACCGGATGGTCAATAAATGGCCGCCCCGGACGTAGCCCCCTGCGGGCGGACAGGGATGCTTGTGCCAGGCATTCCGTTGCCGGTTCGCAGCTGAAGACGAGGGCCGGATAGCCGGCCGATGGAACGCAAAAACATGGCCCGATCGCGCGCCAAGGACTACGACGACAAGCGCCTCTCGATGCTGCATCGCTCGGCCGAGCTGTTTGCTGCTTCGGGATATGTCGGGACGTCGATGAACACCATCGCGGAGGCGTGCGGGGTCTCGAAGGCGCTGCTCTATCACTATTATCCCGACAAGGAGGCGATCCTGTTCGATATCCTGTCGTCGCATCTAGAGAAGCTGGTGGCGGCGGTTCGCAAGGCGAGCGCGTCGGCCGGCGATCCGGTTGAGCGCTTCCGGACCATCGTTGCGACCCTGCTCGAGCTGTACCGGCATGCCGACGCCGAGCATCAGGTGCAGATCGCAAGCCTGAAGCTGTTGCCGAAGGAGAAGCAGCTGCCGCTGCTGGCGAGCGAGCGGATCCTGGTCGGGATCATGTCGGAGGCGCTGGCGGCGGCGGTGCCGGCGGCGAAGCAGAAGCGCGTCCTCAAGCCGCTGACCATGAGCGTCTTCGGCATGCTGAACTGGCATTATATGTGGTTTCGCGAGGGCGGGCCGATGACCCGCGCCGAGTATGCCGACTTCGTCGCGCAGCTGGTGCTGGCCGGTGCGGAGGAGGCGGCAGCCGCCGCCAACCGGCCGCGCGGTAAGGCGAAGCCCGCCGGCCGAAGCCGTCAGGCCGCGCTGCTCTGATGCGATACGCCCGGATCCGCGGTGCGGATCCTAGCTTCGCATCGCGTTCATCGTCAGCAACTCATAGGTCGCCGCGGTCTCGCCGGTGCCGGTCGTGATCTCGACGTCCCAGCGCACTTCGCCATACTGCTTGTTGCGCGGCGTCTTCTCCTTCGCGGTCAGCCGCACCTGGATCTGCTCGCCCGGCTGCACCGGCTTGATGAAGCGCAGCGAGTCGAGGCCGTAATTCGCCAGCACCGGGCCGTAGTCGGGATCGACGAACAGGCCCGCCGCGAACGACAGCAGCAGGTAGCCATGTGCGACGCGGCCCGGGAAGAACGGATGTCCCTTGGTCGCTTCCTCGTCCATATGGGCGTAGAAGGTGTCGCCGGTGAAATGCGCGAAGTGCTCGATGTCGTCGAGCGTGATCTGCCGCGATTTCGAGACCAGCGTGCGGCCGATCTCGAGATCGTCGTAGTGATAGCGGAACGGGTGCAGGTCGCCCTCGAGCATCGGGCTGCCCTTGAACCAGCGGCCGGTGACGCCGCTCAGCATGCGAGGGGAGCCCTGCAACGCGGTGCGCTGCATGTAGTGTTGCAGGCTGCGGACGCCGCCCAATTCCTCGCCGCCGCCGGCGCGGCCCGGGCCGCCATGAACCATCTGCGGCATTGGCGAGCCGTGTCCGGTGTGCTCGGTCGCGCAGTCGCGGTCGATGATCGCGACGCGGCCGTGAAAACTGCCGATGCCGAACGCGAGCTCGGTCGCGGCCGCGATGTCGTGGGTGTAGACCGATGCGACCAGGCTGCCGCCGCCGCGATTGGCCAGCGCGACGGCCTGGTCGAGATCGTCATAGCCCATCACGGTGCTGACCGGCCCGAACGCCTCGATCTCGTGCACAGCGGTTGCGGCGAGCGCCTTCGCGCAGTGCAGCAGCAGCGGCGGCACGAAAGCACCGCGCCTGGCGTCGGCGTCGATCAGCGGGAAGTTATCGGGATCGCCCGCCACCAGTTCGGCCTCGGCGCGAAGCCTCGCCACATGGCCGAGCACGTCGCTGCGCTGGGCGAGGCCGACCAGCGGCCCCATTCTGACCTTCTCGTTCTCGGGATTGCCGATCGCGACCTTGGCGAGGCGCTCGCGCAGCGCCGTGATCACGGCATCGATCTGCGCCGACGGCGCCAGCGCGCGGCGGATCGCGGTGCATTTCTGCCCGGCCTTGACCGTCATCTCCTTCGCCACCTCCTTGATGAAGAGGTCGAACTCCGGGCTTCCCGGCACGGCGTCCGGCGCCAGGATGGCCGCGTTGAGCGAATCCCGCTCGGCGATGAACCTGACCGCCTCGCGCGCGATGACCGGGTGCCGTTGCAGCTTCTGCGATGTGTCGGCCGAGCCGGTGAACGACACCACATCCTGGCAGGTGAGGTGATCGAACAGGTCGCCGGTCGATCCGACGATGAATTGCAAGGCGCCTTCCGGCAATACGCCGGATTCGGTGATCATCCGCACCAGCTCGTAGGCCACGTAGGAGGTGACGGTCGCCGGCTTGGTGACGACGGGAACGCCGGCAAGCAGCGCGGGCGCCAGCTTCTCCAGCATGCCCCAGCACGGGAAGTTGAACGCGTTGATATGCACGGCAACGCCGTGCAGCGGCGTGACGATGTGCTGACCGGCGAACGCGCCGCCCTTGGAGAGCCCCTCGACATTGCCGTCGAGCAGGAATTTGGTGTTCGGGAGCTCGCGGCGTCCCTTGCTGGCGTAGACGAACAGCGTGCCGATGCCGCCGTCGACGTCAATGGCAGCGTCGGTGCGGGTCGCTCCCGCATGCAGCGACAATCTGTAGAGCCGGTCCTTGTGCTGGTTCAGATAGTCGGCCAGCGCCTTCAGCAGGCCCGCCCGCTGATGGAACGACAGCTTGCGAAGATTCTTGCCGCCGACCGCGCGGCCGTAGGCCAGGATCTCGCGCATCTCGAGATCGCTCCGCGTCGTGAGCGCCACCACGTCGCCGGTCACGGCGCTGTGAATCTCCGCCGCAGGCTCGCCGGCGCCGCTCCATTTTCCCCGGATGAAGCTGTCAAGTTTCATGATGGTGTCCGCGGTCCGTGCGCCGCCGGATTGAGGCTGTGTCATCGAAATCGAATCCCTTGACCTGTGATCTCTGTTGCGTCTTGCCTTGTCGGCGGAACGTTCAATGCTACGCCCGTCCGACAAAGCGCGGCGAGCGCTTTTCGAGGAATGCGGTGACGCCTTCGGCGAAGTCGGACGTTCGCCCGGCGCGGCCCTGGAAGTCGCGCTCGAGCTCGAGTTGAGCATCGAGCGTGTTGGTCTCGGATGCATCGAGTGCCTGCTTGATCAGGGCAAGGCCGTCGGTCGGTTGGGTTGCGAGATTGGCGGCGAGGGCATGGGCCTCGGCCATCAGCTCCGCATCCTCGACCATCCTCCAGATCATGCCCCAGGCTTCCGCGCGTTCGGCGGAGACCGGCTCGGCCAGCAAGGTCAGGGCGCGCGCCCGCGCCGGGCCGACCAGCCGCGGCAGGAACCAGGTGCCGCCGGAGTCCGGGACGAGGCCGAGCTTCGCGAATGCCTGGATGAACTTGGCCGACCGCGCGGCGAGTACGATATCGCAGGCGAAGGCGACATTCGCCCCGGCACCCGCGGCCACGCCGTTGACGGCGCACACCACCGGCATCGGAAGGTTGCGCAGCTTGCGCACCAGCGGGTTGTAGAATTTTTCGATAGGCACCGAGAGATCTGGCGTTTCGCCCGGCGTGAACACGCCGTCCGAGAGATCCTGCCCGGCGCAGAATCCGCGTCCGGCCCCAGTCAGGATCAGCGCGCGGCAGGATTTGTCCTGCTCGGCCGCGACCAGCGCGGCCATCAATGCGGCGTGCAGCTCGGCGCTGAACGAATTCAGCCGGTCGGGCCTGTTGAGCGTCAGGACGCGATATCCGGCGCGGATATCGGTCAACACCAAATCGCTGACCATGATGACCTCCCGTTGCGGCTTCTGATGACCGAGCCTGTAAAGCCCGTGACCGGATTACTATTGACCGTCCGGTCAGTCAATTATAATTCCGCGCTCGATGGACGGCGTCTTCGGGCCTATCGGAGCGAGGACGATTTTAGTCCCGGCCGCGAATTCGGGCACGACCAACACGGCAAGATCGGAACAATTTCGCGCGCGCTGCACGGTGCTGCGTATTTGCGAAGCTTATGCGCTGCGCGCTTGACACTTGTCAGAACGAGGCATCGGCGGAACCCTCGAAAGGTTCATGTTTGCCTCCGGTTGCATGGCCCCCATGCTTCGCTGTGCGCGGCCACAAATCAGCCGTATATCGGCGGCGATTTCCGCCGCCATGAAAGCGAGCCAATGACAATGCAGTCGGGCGATATCACAGGGTTTCGGTTCTCGACTGCGCATCTCGGCGCGCGTGACCGCTTGCCGATCTTTCGCGAGCAGATCGGGCGGATGATCGTGAAGCTCGATCCGGAGCCGCTCGACGACGGCGGCTTTCATGCCGAAGCGAATGTGCGCGAATTATCCGGGCTCGGCATCGGATCCTGGGCGTGCAGCAATCTCAGGATCGCAAGACCGCGCGAGCTGCTCGACGGCACCGACGATTTGGTGCTGACCATCATCACGAGCGGCAACACCCGTGCCTCGCAACGCGGCCGCGACATCGATCTCGGTCCCGGGCAGGCCGTGCTGCAGACGAGCGCGGAGGCCGGCAACATGGTGGTGCCGGTTTCGCCGAGCCGCTTCGTCGGGCTCCGCCTGCCGCGCAAGGCGCTGGCATCGCTGGTCAGCGATCCCGAAGACATGCTGATCCGCCCGTTGCCGGCGAACACCGAAGCCATGCGTCTGCTGGCGCTCTACATCAGGGAACTCGACGATAGCTACCAGCTTTCGACTCCCGAGTTGCGAGGCGCCGTCGTCAAGCATCTGATCGATCTCGGCGCGCTGATCATCGGCGCCAACCGCGATGCCGCGGTGGCTGCGGAAGACGGGGGACTGGCGGCCGCCCGGCTCGCCGCGGTCAAGGCCGACATCAGCGACAATCTCGGCTATGGCGACCTCACTCTGCCCGCGGTGGCTGCCCGGTTGAGGCTCACGCCGCGTCATATCCAGCGACTGTTCGAAAGCGCCGGCTCGACATTCTCCGAATTCGTGCTCGGCCAGCGCCTGGCGCGCGCGCATCATCTGCTGACCGATCCGCGCCACAGCCGCAGCACCATCGGCACGATCGCGTTCGAGGTCGGGTTCGGCGATCTGTCCTACTTCAACCGTACCTTCCGCCGGAAATACGGCATGACGCCGTCCGATATTCGCGCGGTGCCGCGGCACTCCTGACCAGGTGTCTCAATTCCTGCGCCGCCGGACTGCGGGCAGCCATGCAGCGACAAGTTCGATCCACGTCGTGGAGCGATGTCGCTTACGTCCAAATCGATGTCGCATTGGTCCGTGCCGCATATCCCCGAACCACATAAAAGGCAGCTTCCGCGTGGTCTTGCCTGCGGGACGATGCCGCTCAGGCCGGTATTGGCACCATGGGCGTAGCATCGCGTGCATCGGCTCTAATACAGGAAGTAGCATGGCTCCGCCTCGCTTGATCGCCCGCCATCTCGCCCATCCGCGCGGCGTATTCGGCCGCTTTGTGGGTGGCCTGATGAACCGGCACAACAGTCGGATGAACCGCTTTGCGCTGGAGTTGCTCGATGTGAAGCCCTCCGACCGCGTGGCCGAGATCGGGTTCGGCGGCGGCGCGACGCTCGCCCCATTGCTCGACCGCGCTGCGCATCTGACAGCAGTCGATCGCTCGCAAGACGTGGTGGCGTGGGCGACGGCGCGATACCGGACTGCGATCGATGCCGGGCGCGCCGACTTTCGCACCGGAGAGATCGAGGCCCTGCCGCTTCAGAACGGTCAGTTCGATAAGGTGTGCAGCGTCAACACGGTGTACTTCTGGCGGTCGCTTTCCGCGGGCGCCAGCGAGATCAGACGGGTGCTCAAGACCGACGGCGTGCTCGCGCTCGGCTTCCTGCCGGGTGATGCGATGGAGCGCTCGGGATATCCCGAGGACATCTTCGCCTTTCGAGCCGTCGACGATGTTGGACATGCCTTGCGGCAAGCCGGATTCGGAACCGTCGAGATCCATCGTCCCGAGCCCGGCACGGCGTGGAATGTGCTCGTCGCGCGATAGCAAGCGTATCCACCGTTCAATGCCGCTTGCAACGAAGGCTGCGTGTGCATCGACATTGCTTCCGGAGAAGGATCACGACGCAGCGAACCTGTTCGGCGTTGGGCGCACTCATTCAGGAAGGATCGCGCGCATGTCGGCCTCACTCATTCGATCAGCATCGGTCTGCCTGCTACCGGGAATAGCGCCGATCGCCACCGAAGCCGCGGGTGCGGTCAAGGACGGATGCGACTGACTGCTGCGAGTTTGCTCCCCCAATCAAGAGAGAAGGAATGACCATGCCTCCGATAGCCAAAGGGGCCTTTCTGGTCCTGCTCACCGGGCTGACGTCCTGGTGCGCGCGGGCGAACGATACATCCGCCGCGCTAGAAACCGGGGGACTCCGCTTCAAGCAGGACCGCGATATCGTGATGCGCTCGGAGGATCTTTTCATCTCCGAGAAGCAGATCCGGATCGTCTACCGATTCTTCAACACCTCGGCCGCCGACAAGACGATCATGATCGCGTTCCCGATGCCCGATGTCGCTGGCAAAGCGAGCGACGAGAATGTCGCAATCCCCACCAACGATCCCGAGAACATCTTTGATTTCCACGTCTCCGTCGACGGCGAGGCGGCCTCGCCGCATCTCGAGCAGACCGCGCTGGCGAACGACGTGGACCAGACGGCGCTGCTGCGCAAGCTCGGCATTCCGCTGATGCCGATCAGGGGTCCCGCCGGCGAGCTGCTCGACAAATTGCCGAAATCGAACTGGCCGGAGCTCGTCAAGCTCGGTGTCGGCACCATCGAGACCTATGGGTCGGGTGGCCCGATGCAGGACCATCTGCTGCCGGCCTGGACGTTGCGCTCGGCCTATACCTGGACGCAGACCTTCCCTGCCGGCCGCGAGATCACGCTCGAGCAGACCTATCGTCCGAGCGTCGGGGGCTCGGTGCAGACGATCATCGGCGCCGACAACTGGCGCAGCAATCCGGAGGCGCCGGCGTTTCTCGCGTCATATTGCATCGACGACGACCTGATCCGCAGCCTGGAGCGGGCGCGTGCGACCAGGCGCGCTCCCTATCCCCCGTTCAGCGAACGGTCGATCGCCTATGTGCTCTCGACCGGCGCCAACTGGGCGGCGCCGATCGGCGAATTCCATCTCACCATCGACAAGGGCGAGCCCGGCAATTTCGTCAGCTTCTGTGCGGATGGCGTCAAGAAGACCGGTCCGACGCGCTTCGAAGTCCGGCACACGAACTTCACCCCGTCGCGAGATCTGAAGATCGTCATCTTCGTGCCGAACCCGAACTAGCTCCGGTGCAGCCATGAGGCGTGTACTCGAGATGGCGCTGGCGCCGGCCGTGTGCCTGCTGCACTGCATCGGCGCGTTCGCCGCGCCGGCATCGGCGCAGTCGACCGATCCGCATCATCCGGCGGCGCTTGGTCCGGGTATCAACCGTGCCAACATCACCAACGATGTCAGCGGCCATTACTACACCTTCATGGCAGGGCCGGGCCATGTCGATGTCGAGCTCGCCTTCAAGGAGATGGGCGTGTTCGGCCGTCCGCTGCCGCAGCATCTCAATTTCGATTTCTGGAACGCGGACGGCGTCCGGCTGTCCCACATCGAAGTCCTGTCTCAGGGCGGCATCGCCCACCGGCACACCGACGCCGATCTGCCGGCACGACAAAAGATCAATCTGGCGGTCTCGACGCAATGGGGCGCGATCAAGGTCGGCGGCTACTACGAGATCGAGTTGAAAGGTGCCGTCGAGAACGCGGCGCCGGTCGGGACTGACGTCAAGCCGGCAGAGCCCCAACCGCTGGTGCGGCCGTGATCGGGAGCCCGACTTCTATGTGCTCTCATGCACACAAGACTAATTCCAATCGCGCCGGTCTTGCGCATCATTCCAGGCACCAATGCACGGCAACGTGTTTCACATTGTTGCCCGATGTCGCATATGTCCAATCCCCCGTCGCCCCAGTCCGAGCCGGCCGGCTGCCGCGCGCATACAAGGCAGCCCCCGGTGATCGTCGCACCCAGCGAAATGAGTCGGTTGCGATGCATTGAGGCGACTTGAGACCATCGAGGAGAATGTGATGAAGTTTGCACTTGGATATTTTCTTGCGCTCGGCGCGAGCCTGGCCTTGTCCGGCGCGGCCATGGCCCAGGATATCAGTGTTGCCGTGGTCGGGCCGATGACCGGCTCGGAGGCGAGCTTCGGCCAGCAGTTCAAGAATGGCGCCGATCTCGCGATTGCCGACATCAACGCGGCGGGCGGCGTGCTGGGAAAGAAGCTGAAGCTGGAAGTCGGCGACGACGCCTGCGATCCGAAGCAGGCGGTGTCGGTTGCGGAGAAGATGGCGGGTGCGAAGATTCCGTTCGTCGTCGGGCACTTCTGCTCGTCGACCTCGATTCCCGCCTCGGACGCCTATGCCGAGGGCAATGTGCTGCAGATCACGCCGGGCTCGACCAACCCGCTGTTCACCGAGCGCGGGCTGTGGAACACGTTCCGCGTCTGCGGCCGCGACGACCAGCAGGGCATGGTCGCTGCGGCCTATATCATCAAGAACTACAAGACCAAGAACGTCGCGATCATCCACGACAAGACGACCTATGGCAAAGGCCTTGCCGACGAAACCAAGAACGCCATCAATGCGGCAGGCGTGAAGGAAAAGCTCTATGAAGCCTACACCAAGGGCGACAAGGACTTTGCGGCGCTGGTGTCCCGCTTCAAGAAGGAGTCGATCGATTTCGTTTATGTCGGTGGCTACTACGCCGAGGCCGCGCTGATCCTGCGCCAGATGCGAGAGCAGGGCGTCAATGCCGTGCTGATGGGGGGCGACGCCCTGGTCGACAAGCAGTTCGCGGCGATCGCGGGTCCGCTCGCCGAGGGTTCGCTGTTCACCTTCTCGCCGGATCCGCGCAAGAGGGTGACCGCGGCCGCGACCTTGAAGAAGTTCAAGGACAAGGGCATCGATCCGGACGGCTATACGCTCTACAGCTATGCCGCCTTCCAGATCTGGAGTCAGGCGGCAACCCGCGCTCAGACCACGGATGCCAAGAAGGTCGCAGCCGCCATCAAGGCCGGAAGCTGGGACACCGTGCTCGGCAACATCAGCTACACGCCGAAGGGTGACATCACCCTGATCGACTACGTCGTGTACCGCCGCGACAAGGACGGCAACTACGCCGAACTGGCGGCCGGTCAATGATCGCTGGCCGCGACATCGGCGCTCCTCCCCGATCGATGTCGCGGCAGCTTTTGTCCAGCTGCGCCGGCTCACAGCGCCAACGGACCAACCCTTTGCCAGCCCCGGGGTGTTGGCGCTGTGAGGCCTGGCGGAGCGATCACCGGCCTGCCGGCACCGATCGCCGGCACCGCGGCCGACGATGCTGCGAAGAGAGCCAGCGCATTCCGACAATCGAAGAGAGTCCATATGTCTGATATGAGTCTGACCAACGACGGCGGTCGGGGTGGCGGCGGTTCAGCCGAATGGCGCGGCGCCGGGACGTCGCAGGGATCGTCTCAAGGGCCGTCGCATTCCTATCCGCTGCTGGTGCGTGACCACGGCCTTGGCACCGCGCTGAAGCTGTTGTTCGAGACGCTGCCTTATGCGCTGGCGCGCTGGGGCGTGTTGCTCGGCTTTGCCGCGGCGTGCGCGGCTTGGGCCATCGTCGCCGTGGGCGGCGCGGTGTGGCTCGGCACCTATGTCGCCAGCGTGTTCGGTTATTGCTGGCTGCTCGGCATCCTGCTGCTCGGCGGCTGGATCTGGGGTGCCATCCTGCGCTACACGCTGCATGTGATCGCCTGCGGCCATGTCGCCGTGCTGACCGAGCTGATCACGCGTGGCCGTATCGGCAACGGCAGCGAAGGGCAGTTTGCCTATGGCCGCCGGATCGTGATGGACCGCTTCGGCGAGGTCGCAATCCTGTTCGGGCTCAATGCGCTGATCCGCGCCGTGCTGCGCGCATTCCACAATGCACTCGATACGCTCGGCGAATGGCTGCCGGCGCCCGGCATGAAGGCGATCGTCGGTCTGCTCAACACCATCCTGTCGGCCGCGACGCGCTATTTGGACAAGGTGGTGCTGTCCTACGACCTGGCGCGCGGCGGCGACGATCCCCGGCGCAACATCCAGGATGGCCTGGTCTATTACTGCCAGAACGCCAAGCCGATCCTGACGACGTCGGTCTGGATGGTCATCGTCGAGCGGATCCTGAGCATCCTGCTGTGCCTGCTGCTGCTCGTCCCCGCCGGCGTGGCGACGGTCTGGCTGCCGGAGGCGGTCAGGGAGTATGGCGCCCTGGTCACCGTGTTCATCGCGGCCCTGCTGGCGGTGACGGTGCGCGCGGCGTTCATCCAGCCGCTGTTCCTGATCTGCATGATGATCCGCTTTCATGCGCTGATCGAGCACCAGCCGATCAATTCGACCTGGGTCGGATATCTCGATGGCTTGTCCGACAAGTTCCGGCAGATCGGCCGCTGAGGCCGGCGGACGACAGGCATGCATCCGGGGCGTCGGTGCCCGATGCCGATCGTATTTTGGTAACGGAGGATTTGGTGACCGATCTCACGCTCGACAATGATGGCGTCAGGCTTGCCGCATCGGTCGACGGCCCGACGGACGGTGAGCCGATCCTGTTTCTGCACGGCCTGTCGCTGAGCCGCGACACGTGGCAGGAAATCGGCGGTCGGCTCAGCGATCGGTACCGGGTCTGGACCCTGGACTTCCGCGGACACGGCCACTCCGATCGGGCCGCGCGCTACGCGCTCGCCGACTATGTTTCGGACGCGGAGACGGTGCTGGCTGCAATCGGGCGCCCGACGGTGATCGTCGGGCACTCGCTCGGCGGCTGCGTTGCCGGCGTGCTGGCGCAGCGTAATGATGTCAATGTGCGTGCCGCCTTGCTCGAGGATCCGCCATGGTATCTCGGCCAGCCGGGCGAGTGGGAGAAATCGGCATTCCCAAAACTGTTTGCGATCGTCAGCGCGCGTCAGGCGGCGTGGCAGCAGGCGTGCGCGCCGCTCGGCACCTACCTTGCGTTCCTTGCCGACTCTCCGACGCCGATGGGCGGGATCGGCCGCGATCATTTCGGCTCCCGTCATCTGCTGAGCCATGCGTCGGCGCTGCAACGGCAGGACGGGCGGTGCTGGGCGGACGGAAACGTTGCGGCCTCGGTGCTTGCGGCGATTCCGACCGAGCGGGAATTCCTCTGTCCCGTCAGGATTATCCAGGCCGATCCCGGATGTGGGGCGGCCCTGCTCGAGGGCCACGAGGCGCGCTTCGCGCACGCCAATCCGCGCGCCGACATCGTCCGCTATGAGGGCTGCGGCCATTCACCCCACCGCGCCATCGCGTTCGAGCAGCGCTTCGCGGCGGACCTGCAGGCTTTCTTGTCGCGTGTATAGCCGGAGTGAGCACGGCGCGACAACGAAGCCGCGATGACGAACGGCAATCCGACCCCTGCCATTCACGAACTGACGCGGGTACTTCCATGCAAGAGACATCCGGCTACGACCCGAACTACGTGATGGGGCGCTCGACCGCGGAGACCGACAGGCTCAAGCGGCAGTCGCAGCTTTACGACGCATCGACCTGGCAGCTGCTGCGGGAGGCCGGACTCTCGCCGGGCATGAAGGTGCTCGATATCGGAAGCGGGGCCGGCAACGTGTCCTTCATCGCCGCAAGCCTGGTCGGCGAGAGCGGGGCGGTCGTCGGCGTCGACAGCAATCCCGCCATCGTCGCGGAGGCCGCGAGCACGGCGCGTTCGCTCGGCCTGAGCCAGGTCTCGTTCCGGGTCGGCGACATCACCGCGATCGAGCTGGAGCGCGATTTCGATGCGGTGGTCGGCCGGCTCGTGCTGATCTATGTCAGGGATCCCGCGGCGCTGGTTCGGCAGCTGCTTGAGCACGTCAAGCCCGGCGGCATCGTGGCGTTCCAGGATCTCGACTGGGGCGAGGGACCGATCGCCAATCCGCCGTCGCCGCTGCTGTCGCAGGCATGGGGCCAGGTGAGGGAGATGTTCCGGCGCGCGGGGTTGAACAACCGGATGGGTCTTGCGCTGCGTGGCGTCTTCGTCGCAGCCGGGCTTGCGGAGCCGCGCATGAGCCTGTTTGCGCCGGTCGGCGGCGGCGCTGATTTCGACGGCTATGACTACATGGCGAGCGGGATGCGCAGCAACCAGCCACACATCCTCAAGCTTGGCGTCGCCACCGAGGCGGAGCTCGCGCTGGACAGCTTTGCCGAGCGGCTGCGCGCCGAGGTGGTTGCGGCGAACGGCGTGTTCGCGCTGCCGACCTTTGTCGGGGCCTGGTCGCGCAAGCCGCCGCGCTAAGCGCGGCAGGCCCGGCCGTCACGCATTCTGCGCAAAGCGCGTGGTGCCTGCGACCGGCGCAAGCCATGGGACGGCGTGGTCGGTGTAGATCTCGATCTGCGGCTGCAGCCCGTCGGTGCTGTCGAGCGTGCCGGCCTTGACCACGACCTTGCCCGGCATCAGCGCCGTCTTCGCCAGGATCGGCGAGCCGCAGGCTGCACAGAAATGGCGATGCACCGGCTGGCCGCTGTCGCCGGTATCGATGAATACGGCAGTCTCGCCGGATTGCCGGTAGTCGGTCTCGCGGATCACGAGGTTGAAGGAAAACAGGCTGCCGCTCTGTCGCCGGCAGTGCGTGCAATGGCAGATCGCGATGCCGCGCGGCTCGGCCTTCAATTCGTAGCGCACCGCGCCGCACAGGCAGCCGCCCTTTCGATCCGTCATGATGATCCCTCCTGGAATGTCGACCAGACAAATCTCGCTCAGGCGCCCACCACCGCGTCGACAAAAGTCGCGGCTGACTCCTTTAACTGCTTTCGGCTGTCGCCGGCGCGTTCCATCACGGCGAGGCCGCGCGTGAAGGTCACGATGACCCGCGCCAGCCGGTGGGCGTCGGCCGCCCGCCGCCCGCCCGGCGTGGCACCGAGGGTCTTGCCGATCAGCTGCTCGAGCCGGCCCAGCACATCCTGCACGCGCTGGCGCACTGCGGCGCTCGAAATCCCGGCATCGAGCGCGGTGCGCGTGGTCAGGCAGCCGCGCGCCGGCGAGCCGTCGGTCATGTTGACGATGATCATGTCGAAGAAATTTTGCAGGGCCGTCGTCGTGTCGCGGTGGGCCAGCGCATTGCCGGCCGCTTCCAGGAACTGCGCGGCATACCGATCGAAGGCGCGCAGGAAGATCGCTTCCTTGTCGCCATAGGCGTTGTAGAGGCTGCCGCGCTGCACGCCGGTCGCCGCCGCGAGGTCCTGCATGGTCGCGTCGTGCAATCCCTTGCGCCAGAACACGTCGAGCGCGGTTGCGATCACCTCGTCCTCGTCGAATTGGCGCACGCCTACCATGTGATTTCGCTCCAGCAAGCCATTCTTGACACGATCGTCAATATTGACAATGATGTCAAGAATGATGCCGCAGGAGATCGAAATGATTACCGCCGTCACGACGTTCAGATTGCCAAAGCCGATCACGCGCGAGGAAGCCCGCAGCATCTTCCTGAGCACCGCGCCGATCTATCGCGGCGTTCAGGGGCTGTTTCGCAAGACCTACGTGCTGTCCGAGGACGGCATGACGGCCGGCGGGATCTATTTCTGGAACTCGCGGGGCGAGGCGGAAGCACTGTACACCGATGCATGGCGCGCCGGTGCCCGCGAGAAATATGGCGCCGATCCGACGGTCGCCTATTTCGAGAGCCCCGTGGTGGTCGACAACATCGCCGAGGAGATCCGCTCCGGCGACGAATAGGAAGGCGCCGTCATCGCAGATCGGCGGTGGTACGGAACTTTTGACCGTCGGTCGGCCCGTTGCCTGCATGTGAAGCGCGACGCGCGTCCGCTTGTGCTCGGCGCGCCTGCGAGGCTAGTGTCCCCTGCAAGCAAGAAAACTGCACGGGAGCCGTCACGGTGAACCAATCTTCATCCTCACATCTGGCGCCTGCTTCGGCGCTGCCGCGTCGCAGGCTCGGTCGCACCGGGCTCGATGTCTCCATCCTCGGCTTCGGCACCGCGCCGCTCGGCGATCTCTTCGTGCAGCTCGATGATGCGACCGCGATCGCGGCGGCGGAGCGGGCCTTCGCGCTGGGGGTCAACCTGCTGGATTCCTCCCCGCTCTATGGCCATGGCCTCGCCGAGCATCGCAGCGGCACCGCGCTGCGTCGCGTGGCACGCGACGAAATCGTCGTCTGCACCAAGGTCGGTCGCTGGATGGACCCATTTCACGGCCGCGGCGATGGCTCCAATTTCGCCGGCGGCGCGCCGCACCGCGCGGTGTTCGACTATTCCTATGACGGTACCATGCGCTCGGTCGAGCAGTCGTTGCTGCGGCTCGGCACCGATCGCATCGAGCTGCTGCTGATCCACGACGTCGACGTCTGGACCCACGGAGCCGACGCGATCGAGGCGCGGTTTCGCGAGGCGATGGAGGGTGCCTACGTCGCGCTCGACAAGCTTCGCGCCGAGCGCGTGGTCAAGGGCATCGGGATCGGTGTCAACGAGGCCGAGATGTGCGTGCGCTTCGCCAAGGCGGGCACCTTCGACACCATGCTGCTGGCCGGCCGCTACTCGCTGCTGGAGCAGCCGGCGCTCGCCGAGTTCCTGCCGCTGGCAGAGAAGCAAGGCATCGGCATGATGCTCGGCGGCGTGTTCAATTCCGGCATCCTGGCGACCGGCGCGGTTGCCGGCGCCAAGTACAATTACAAGGACGCGCCGCCCGACGTGATGCAGAAGGTCGCGGCGATCGAGCGCGTCTGCCGCGCCCATGGCGTGCCGCTGCCGACCGCGGCGCTGCATTTCGCGCTCGGCCATCCCGCGGTCGCGAGCCTCGTGCTCGGCGCGCAGACGCCGCAGGAGGTTGAGCGCAACGTCGCCGCCTTGTCGTCGCCCGTCCCGGCCGCGCTGTGGCGTGATCTGAAGGCCGAGCGGCTGCTCGACCTGCACGCGCCGGTGCCGGCATGATGCGGATCGATGCCCATCACCACGTCTGGACCCTGGCCCGCGCCGATTACGGCTGGCTGACGCCCGAGCGCGGGCCGATCTATCGCGACTTCGGCCTGGCCGATCTGGCGCCGCACCTCGCAGCGGCCGCGATCGAAGGCACCATCCTGGTGCAGGCCGCACCGACTGAAGCCGAGACGGCGTTCATGCTCGATGTGGCCAAAGGCACCGAGCAGGTGCGCGGCGTGGTCGGCTGGATCGATTTCGATGCTGACGACGCCGCGACGCGGGTCGACGCGGCAGCCGATCGCGAACTGCTGGTCGGCCTGCGGCCGATGGTGCAGGACATCGCCGACGATGACTGGCTGCTGCGGCCGGAACTGGCCGCGCCGCTCGAGGCTATGGCGCAGTACGGCCTCGTGTTCGACGCACTGGTGCTGCCGCGCCATTTGCCGCGGCTCATTCAGGTGGTCGATCGTCATCCCGACCTGCAATTCGTGCTCGACCATTTCGGCAAGCCGCAGCTCGCAACCGGTGACATCGCGGCCTGGAAGGACGACATCGCAAGCCTGGCCACCCGCTCCAACGTCGTCTGCAAGCTGTCGGGTCTTGCGACGGAGGCGGCGCCGAACTGGCAGCTCGCCGACTTGCGCGAGGCGGTGGATCATGCACTGGCATGTTTCTCCCCGCAACGGATGCTGTGGGGCAGCGATTGGCCTGTCATCAATCTCGCCGGCGGCTATGCACACTGGTTCGAGGCGGCGGAGACTCTGCTGGCTGATTTGTCAAGTGACGCAAAGGCCGCGATTTTCGGCGGCAATGCGGCGCGGGTTTATTTGTCAAGCCGCGGGCGTCAAACATCCCGGAAATAGATTGCGGCGTGCGCCCAATTTGATCCACAGCGCGCCTTGATGAATCATTCCGGGATGGTCCATAAGCGGCGTCCGCGCCGTCGGTGATCCGGCGACGCAATGGAATTTCAGAGAGATGAGCGTGGCAAAGATTCATCATCAGATTGCGCAGGAGCTGGGGGTTCGCGACGAGCAGGTCGAGGCGGCGGTGACGCTGCTCGACGGCGGCGCTACGGTGCCGTTCATCGCGCGATACCGCAAGGAGCTCACCGGCGCGCTCGATGACGCACAGCTGCGCACGCTGGAGGAGCGGCTGACATACTTGCGCGAGCTCGAGGAACGCCGCACCGCGGTGCTCAACTCGATCCGCGAGCAGGGCAAGCTCGATGCCGCGCTCGAAGCCCAGATCATGGCGGCCGACAGCAAGGGCCGTCTGGAAGACATCTACCTGCCGTACAAGCCGAAGCGCCGCACCAAGGCCGAGATCGCCAAGGAGGCCGGGCTCGAGCCGCTCGCCGATCAGCTCCTGAGCCAACCGCAGCACGACCCGAACGAGGCGGCTGCCCCCTTCGTCAATGCCGAGAAGCAGGTCGCCGACGTCGCCGCCGCGCTGGACGGCGCCCGCGCCATCCTGGTCGAGCGCTTCGCCGAGGATGCCGACCTGATCGGCGCGCTGCGCGAGGAGATGTGGTCGAACGGCATCATGGCCTCGACCGTCCGCACCGGCAAGAAAACCGAGGGCGAGAAGTTCAAGGACTATTTCGATTTCTCCGAACCGTTGCCGAAGCTGCCGTCGCACCGCATCCTGGCGCTGTTCCGCGGCGAGAAGGAAGAGATACTCGATCTCGCGATCAAGCCGGAAGCGCAGGAGCCTGTGGTCGGCGTGCCCGGTCTCTACGAGCTCCGGATCATGAACCGCTTTGCGATCTCCAGCCAGGGCCGCAAGGGCGACAAGTGGCTGACGGAGACCGTGCGCTGGGCCTGGCGCACCAAGATCCAGATTCATCTCAACATCGACCTGCGGATGCGGCTTTGGACCGCGGCCGAGACCGAAGCGGTGCGGGTGTTCGCTTCCAATCTGCGCGACCTGCTGCTGGCGGCGCCGGCCGGCCCGCGCGCCACCATGGGGCTCGATCCCGGCTATCGCACCGGCGTCAAGGTCGCGGTAATCGATGCCACCGGCAAGGTGGTGGCGCATACCGCGATCTTCCCGCACGAGCCGCAGCGGCGCTGGGACGAGGCGCTGGCGATCCTCGGCAAGCTCGCGATCGAGCACGGCGTCGAGCTGATCGCGATCGGCAACGGCACGGCTTCACGCGAGACCGACAAGCTCGCCGCCGAGCTGGTGAAGCGGCTGCCCGAGCGCAAGATGACCAAGATCGTGGTCTCCGAGGCCGGCGCGTCGGTCTATTCGGCCTCCGCCTTCGCCTCGAGCGAATTGCCCGACCTCGACGTCACCATTCGCGGTGCGGTCTCGATCGCGCGGCGCCTGCAGGATCCGCTGGCCGAATTGGTCAAGATCGAACCGAAGGCGATCGGCGTCGGTCAGTACCAACACGATCTCGGCGAGGCCAAGCTGGCGCGCTCGCTCGATGCGGTGGTGGAAGACTGCGTGAACGCCGTCGGCGTCGATGCCAACACGGCCTCGGTGCCGCTGCTGGCGCGGGTGTCGGGCATCGGGCAGGGGCTCGCGCAGAGCATCGTGCAGCACCGCGACGCCAACGGCCCGTTCAAGTCGCGCAAGGCGCTCAAGGAGGTGCCGCGGCTCGGACCGAAGGCGTTCGAGCAATGCGCCGGCTTCCTGCGCATCAGCAATGGCGAGGACCCGCTCGATTCATCCGGCGTGCATCCGGAAGCCTATCCGGTGGTGCGCCGCATCCTCGAGGCGACCAAGAGCGACATCAAGGCGCTGATCGGCAACGCCGACGTGGTGCGCGGGCTCAGGCCGCAATCCTTTGTCGACGATACGTTCGGCCTGCCGACCGTCACCGACATTCTGCGCGAGCTGGAAAAGCCCGGCCGCGACCCGCGTCCGGCGTTCAAGGCGGCAGTGTTCAAGGACGGCGTCGAGGAGGTCAAGGACCTCAAGAAGGGCATGATCCTCGAGGGCACGGTGACCAACGTCGCCGCCTTTGGCGCGTTCGTCGATATCGGCGTGCACCAGGACGGGCTGGTGCACATCTCGGCGATGTCGCGGAATTTCATCAAGGACCCGCGCGAGGTGGTGAAGCCGGGCGACATCGTCAAGGTCAAGGTGCTGGACGTCGAGGTCGCGCGCAAGCGCATCGCGCTGACCTTGCGGCTTGACGACGAGATCGGTCCGAAGAAGGACAACGCGGGACCGTCACGCGATTTCTCGCGCGGCTCCGCCAAGATGACGTCGTCGGCGCCGCGCCGTCCGCAGGAGCAGTCCGGCGGCGGCGCGCTCGCCGAGGCGCTACGCCGCGCCGCCGAGAAGAGCGGCCGCGGCAAGCCGACTTAGGTCCGCTATGCGGGCGCAATCCCCGTCATGCTGAGGAGGCCGCGTAGCGGCCGTCTCGAAGCACGACGGCCAGACTGTGCCCGTGCATCCTTCGAGACGCGCTGCGCGCTCGTCCAGCGACAATGGCTGCGCCATTGCGCGGGGATGACGGAGCGAAAGCGGTACTTGATCCGTCCCGGCTTGCGCTAAAGCTTTCCCGCCGCAAACCGCGCGAGCGCGTCAGCGACACCCTTGCCGTAACCCGGATCGGCCTTGCTGCAATTCGCGACATGCCGGTCCTGGATGTGCTTCGACGCCTGGCCGACCTGGCGGGCGGTGTTGTCGAACAGCGCCTGCTTTTGGGCCGCACTCATCTTGCGGAACAGATTTCCCGGCTGCTGCCAGTGGTCCTCATCAACGCGATGATCCCAATGCGCGGCCGCGCCTGAGATTTCCAGCGGCGGCTCGTTGAGCTGCGGCTGGTCGGTCCATTCGCCATGGCTGTTCGGCCAATAGGTCAGCGTGGCGCCGAGATTGCCGTCGGTGCGCATCGCGCCGTCGCGGTGATAGCTGTGGAACGGGCATTTCGGTGCGTTGACCGGGATCTGGTGGTGGTTGACGCCGAGCCGGTAGCGCTGCGCGTCGCCATAGGAGAACAGGCGGGCCTGCAGCATCTTGTCCGGTGAATAGCCGATCCCGGGCACGACGTTGGCCGGCGTGAACGCGGCCTGCTCGACCTCGGCGAAGAAATTCTCCGGGTTGCGATTGAGCTCGAAATACCCGACCTCGATCAGGGGATACTCCGCCTTCGGCCATACCTTGGTCAGATCGAACGGGTTGAACTTGAAGGCCTCGGCTTGCGCGTCCGTCATCACCTGGATGAACAGCGTCCAACGCGGGAAATCGCCATGCTCGATGCTGTTGAACAGGTCGCGCTGGTGGCTTTCGCGGTCCTTGCCGACCAGCGCCTCGGCCTCGGCGTCGGTCAGATTCTCGACGCCCTGCCGGGTGCGGAAGTGGAACTTCACCCAGACCCGCTCGTTGCCGGCGTTGATGAAGCTGTAGGTGTGGCTGCCGAAGCCGTGCTGATGGCGGAAGCTCCTGGGGATACCGCGCTCGCTCATGACGATGGTGACCTGGTGCAGCGCTTCCGGCAGCAGCGTCCAGAAATCCCAGTTCATGTCGGGGTCACGCACGCCAGTGCGCGGATGGCGCTTGATCGCGTGGTTGAGGTCGATGAAGCGCAGGGGATCGCGGAAGAAGAACACCGGCGTGTTGTTGCCCACCACATCCCAATTGCCTTCATCGCTGTAGAATTTCAGCGCGAAGCCGCGGATGTCGCGCTCGGCATCGGCGGCGCCGCGTTCGCCGGCGACGGTCGAGAACCGCGCGAACATCGGCGTCTGCTTGCCGATCTCCGCGAAGATGCTGGCCTTGGTGTAGCGCGTGATGTCGTGGGTGACGGTGAAGGTGCCGTGCGCGCCGGCGCCCTTGGCGTGCATCCGGCGCTCCGGGATCACTTCGCGGTGAAAATGCGCGAGCTTCTCGATCAGCCAGACGTCCTGCAGCAGCGCCGGGCCGCGCGGACCCGCGGTCATGATGTTCACATTATCGGCAACGGGTGCGCCGGAGGCGTGGGTCAAAAACGGGCGTTTGGTCTCGTCGCTCATCGATAGCTCCTTGCTGGAAGTCAGCACTCGTCGTCCCGGCGCTGAGAGAAGCCCGGTGAAGACGATTGCATCGTGGATGGGTTGCGGCCGGCGCGACGGAAACCCGGCGATCGACAAATTGTGAACCGGACCGGCGATCCCGCCACGACGACGTCGTGTTTTGGATAGGTGCAGGATTAAGAAACCCGGCGGATCGAATCAACGCGCGCCAGCCGCTGATTCCAGCCAAATGTCCGTCGATCTCGGCCAACGCAGTCGTGGCCTTGATCCAGCCATTTGCCGCACCTGCCGGCGCGTTCGCCAATCCTAAATCGGATGTCAGAATCTGGCGCATTTGTCAGTTGAAGTCGGCCTCACGCTTGCGTCTTCTGATCGTCCTCTGCATGCGGCGACGAGAGGTTCGCCGCGGTCCCAATCAGGGAGGGTTTCATGAAGAACAGGCTTCTCACGTGTCTCACGGCTGCGACGCTCGCAGTCAGCGTTGCGTTCGCACCCGCTGCCCTCGCCAGAGGCGGCGGTGGTGGAGGTGGTGGCGGACATGGCGGCGGCGGTGGCTTCGGTGGCGGCCACGGCGGTGGCTTTGCTGGTGCCATGGGCGGCGGCATGCACGGTGGCGGCTTTGGCGGCGGCATGCATGGCGGTGGTTTCGGCGGCGGTATGCGTGGCGGCGGCATGGCGTTTGCCGCCATGGGCGGCGGCGGGCATTTCGGCGGCGCGCGCTTCGCAGGCGCTCCCGCGTTCGGCCCGCGATTTGCCGGCGCCGGTTTCCACGGCGGTCGCTTCTTCCATCATGGCGGCTTCTTCCATCATCACCGCTTCCATCGCTTCGCATTCTTCGGCGGGCCTTACGTCTATGCCGATTATTACGACGGCTGTTACCGCAGGGTATGGACGGCCTACGGCCTGCAATGGGTCAATGTGTGCGGGGACTATTGGTGATCGCCCAACCAACCGCACCGTTGTCGCGGTCGTCGCCAGGCGTTCCATCCAGCCCCGGAATGGGATAGTCTGGCGGCGATCGTCGCGGGGCGCGGGCGCTCGGAGAGTGTGAGAACTCGGAGAGTTCAAGACAACTCGGAGAGTTCAACAAGATGACCGGAGCTCACCGCCGCATTCTCGTCGTCGAGGACGATCCTGAAACCGCGGATCAGCTCGTCGAGGAGCTCACCATCAGTGGCTACGAGGTGGACCTGGCGGCGAACGGCCGTGAGGCGCTCAGCCAGGGGGCGGCGCGCGACTATGCCGTGATCACGATCGATCGCATGTTGCCCGATATCGACGGCATTGCGGTGATGCGCCAGATGCGCGACGACGGCATCGCGGTGCCGTTCCTGATCATCAGCGCGCTCGGCGAGGTCGATGATCGCGTGCGCGGCTTGCGTGCCGGCGGCGACGACTATCTGGTCAAGCCGTTCTCCTTCGTCGAGCTGCTGGCGCGGCTGGAAGCGCTGGGCCGCCGTAGCGAGACCGTTGCCAAGGAGACCATTCTGCGGGTCGGCGATCTCGCGGTCGATCTGATCGCGCGGACGGCGAGCCGCCGTGGCCGGAAGATTCCGCTATTGCCGAAGGAATTCCAGCTGCTCGAGTATCTCGCGCGCAACGAGGGCCGCGTGGTATCGCGCGCCATGCTGTTGCAGCACGTTTGGGACCTGCACTTCGATCCCTCGACCAACATCATCGACGTCTATGTCGGGCGGGTGCGCCGCAAGGTCGACGATCAGCAGGCCTATCCGCTGATCCACACCATCCGCGGCATCGGGTACTGCCTCCGTGCTCCTGGCTAAGACCCTCAGGTCATCGACCTTCCGCCTGGCGTTGATCGCCATCGGCGTGTTCGGCCTGATCGTGTCCGCGATCTTCGCCTATGTCTACTGGTCGACGCTGTCCTATGTGCGCGACAGGTCCGACCGCGCCATCGTCACGGAGCAGGCGAGCCTCGACGATGCCTATGCGCGGTCCGGCCGCGATGGTCTGGCCGCGTTGATCGCGCAGCGCATCGCGGACAAGGGCTTTGCGGATCACATCTACCTGCTGGTTGGCCCAGGATCGGAGGTGCTGGCCGGAAATCTCAAACAATGGCCGGCGGACGTCGTCGGGCAGGGATGGCAGGAATTTCGGACCTCGTTGCCGCGGCTCGCTTCGGGAACCGCGCAGGTGCGAGCCGTGGCGGAGACCTTGTCGAACGGCGATCGGTTGCTGGTCGGCTACGACATCAGCGATCTCGACGGCTTCATGGCGCAGATCAGGGCCGCAGGCATTGCGGCCGTCGTGCTGATCATCGGGCTTGCGGCTGCCGCCAGCATCGGGGTCACGCGGCGAACCGTGGGGCGGATCGAATCGATCAATGCGACCAGCCGCGCCATCATGCTCTCCGGCCTCGACCAGCGCATCCCGCTGCATGGAAGCCACGACGAATGGGATCGCGTCGCCGAGAACCTCAATCTGATGCTGGACCGCATCCAGACCCTGATGGGCGACGTCAAGCAGGTCAGCGAGAACATCGCCCACGACCTGCGTACGCCGCTGACCCGGATGCGCGGCCGGCTCGAGAAGGCCTATCATACGCCGCGTAACGGGGAGGGCGACGCGGCGCTGATCGGCGACACCATCGCCGATCTCGACGCGGTGCTCGGGATGTTCGCGTCGATCACGCGGATCTCCGAAATCGAGACGCGGGCCCGCAAGGGCGCGTTTCGCACCGTCAATCTGGTCGAGATCGCCGGCGAGGTGGTCGAGCTCTACGATGCCGCGGCTGAAGAGGTCACCACCCGCCTTGATCTCGCCGGTGATGCGGCGGTGCTGGTGACCGGCGACCGTGACCTGCTGTTCGACGCCATCGCCAATCTCGTCGACAACGCCATCAAGCACGGCCGACCGGGCGGACGGGTGACGGTGACCTGCGACAATGATGAACGCGGCGCGGTGATTTCGATCACGGATGACGGCCCTGGCATCCCCGCCGAGCAGCACGATCGGGTGTTCAAGCGATTCTACCGGCTCGAGCAGAGCCGCTACACCCCGGGCAACGGCCTCGGCCTCAGCCTGGTCGCGGCAGTCGCGAGCCTACACGGCGCACGGATCGAATTGCGCGACAACGCGCCGGGATTGTTGTGCAGGCTGGTGTTTCCGGCAGCGGAAACGTAGGGAGGAGCACGGCGTAACCCACCAACGCCATCACCATCCGGCGACGATGCGGGTTACGCTGTGCTGACCCACCCTACGATTTACCATCGACCACACACTCGCCGTCGTCCTGGCGAAAGCCAGGACCCATTATCCCAATCGGCAATTGTCATGCGACGCTGGGGCAACGATCTCATTCACAATCAAATTCGGTGATTATGGGTCCTGGCTTTCGCCAGGACGACAGTGTGTGAGAGCCAGTCAAAACCTCCCCGCCATCTCCGTCAGCCGCCGCTGCGCCGCCTCGCGCGCTACACGGATCGGCTCCGCGGGCCCGGTGGTTGGGCCGATCGGCACGAAGCGCACGTCGCTGATACCGATGAAGCGCAGCACCTCGCGCAGATAGGGCGTCGCCATGTCGATACGGCCGCGGTTCATGCCGGTGACGAAATCGCTGCCACTGGCGACGATCACGACGGTGGGCCGATCCTTGAGCAGCGGCAGATAACCTAACGCCGGATCGAAGCGGAAGGTCAGCCCGGGCTGGATGATGACGTCGAGCCACTGCTTGAGCTTGTAGGGAATGGAAAAATTCCACATCGGGGTCGAGACCAGTACGCGATCGGCCAGCGACAGCCGCAGCGCCAGGCGCTCGGCGATGGCGAAGGCATCATGCTGCGAATTGGTGAAGGCCTTGCCGCCGATCCGGGCGTACTTGGCCTCGAGCAGATAACCCTCGAACTCCGGCAACGGTTCGCGCCAGAGATTCATCGCGTCGATCTCCCAGTCCGGCCGCGCCTCGCGGAAGCGATCGAGAAAGATCCGCGCGCCGGCTGCCGATTCCGAATCGGCACGGGGTGAGCAGTTCAGATGCAGCAGCTTCGGCACCGCGCCTCCTCAACCCAGCGCCTTGATGACGGTGTCGGCGTTGGTGACCACGGAGACGTTCTGCAGCGCGAAATTGATCGCGGCGTTGTGCCAGTCGGCATTCATGGTCGAGCAGCAATCCTCCGGCACGATCATGAAATAGCCCTTGTCGGCGCCGGTGCGCGCGGTGTGCTCGACCGACATGTTGGTCCAGGCCCCGGTGTTGATGATCATGTCGCGGCCGGTGGCTTTCAGGATGGTTTCCAGCCTGGTGCCCTCCCAGGCGCTCATCCGCATCTTCTCGACCACGAAATCGCCCGGACGCGGCTCGAGCCCCGAGACCGGAGCGGCGCCCCAACTGCCGCGCACCATCGCCTTGCTGTCGACCAGCCCCTCGAACAGCGGCGCGTTCAAGGTGACGCCGGGCGCCCCCGGCTCGACCACGAACCAGACATGGATGATGGCGACGCCGCGCGCGCGCGCGGCCTCGGCGACGCGGCGGACATTCTCGACGACATGCTGCTGGCGGGCATGCGCGGGCGCGCCGGATTCGGCGAAGGCGCCCCCGTCCATGATGACGTCGTTCTGCATGTCCTGGATGATCATCGCGCAGCGCTGCGGATCGAGTTGCATCTCGGCGGCCGTCAGGTTCGGCGCGGACGCGGACGTTGCGGCACTCGTGCCGCCGCGTTTGCCGCTCATATAGGGCTCGTGGCGCGGCCCGACCTTGGTCGGGATCGCGTAGACCGAATGGGTCGCGGTCAGATACAGCGTACGGAACTCGGCGCCGCCCCAGGCGAGATTGGCGACCAGTTCGGGCAGGCGGACTTTGCCGAGCAGGTTGCCGTCAGGCGAATAGACCCAGACGCCGCCGGGGGCGGTGACCCAGACATTGCCGCGCTGGTCGCACTTCATTCCGTCGGGCACGCCCGGCTCGAGCTCGGAGCGGATGCCGGAGGCGAACACCCGCGGATTGCCGAGCGCGCCGTCGGCGCCGACATCGAAGGCGCGGATCAGCGCCTGCACCGTGTCGTTGACATAGAGGATGCGTTCGTCGGGCGAGAAGCACAGCCCGTTCGGCTGCTCGAACAGATAACGATCGACCAGCAGCTTTGGCGCGCCGCCGCCCGGCGGCACGCGATAGACGCCTTGGAAGCCGAGCTGGCGCGGCCGCTCGACGCCGTAGACCGGCATGCGGCCGTACCAGGGATCGGAGAAATAGATCGCGCCGGAAGAATGCACGCAGACATCGTTCGGACTGTTGAGCTCCTGGTTCTCGTAATGCGACGCCAGTACCTCGCGTCGTCCGTCGGGCCGCTCGCGGATCAGCGAGGACGTCGCATGCTCGCAGACGATCAGATTGAGGTCGGCATCATAGGTCATGCCGTTGCATTTGTTCGATGGGCGCTTGACCTCGACCACGCCGCGCCGCGCATCCCAGCGCCGGCGCACGTCGCCGGGCATGTCGGAGAACAGCAGGAAGTGCTCGAGGGGATGCCAGATCGGGCCCTCGGTGAAATCGAAGCCGGTCCCGACCTGGCCGACCGGCGCATAGGGATCGATCAGGTCTTCGAACGCGCTGCGCAGCGTGACATGCGTCATCGCCTCAATCCTCTACGCCGGGAACCAGTTGCGCTGCGGCAGGCTCTGCACGACCGGCCCGGGCACCTGGTCGTGCAGACGACCGACCACCATGCCACCCTCGATCTTGGCCGGGCGATCATGCACCGGCAGCAGATAGCGCGAGCTGGAGAGCAGCTTCTTGATCGCGGCCTTCTCGGCGCGCTTGCTGGTGCCGTGGTTGCCGGTGGTGCGCGGCTCGGCGTCGTGGATCTCGTTGAAGGGATTCACGATCTGGTCGTTGAAATCATAGATCACGTCGCCGCAGATCGTCGCGATCCCGTCCGCGGTGTGGACGTGGATGTTCATCGAGCCCTCAGTGTGCGCATTGGCGGCGTCGCAATAGACGCCCGGCATCAATTCCGCCGGGCCGGTGATCTCGAGGTCGAGGAAGCGCAGCGCGCTCTTGGTGTGCAGGCGGTCGATCAAATGCTTGATGTCGGGCGCCGGGTATTGCGGATGCATCAGGCCGGAGACGGAGTATTCCAGCTCCTTGCGGTTGACCACGACGGTGGTGTTCATCGGGAACAGATCGTCCTTGCCGGCATGATCGATGTGCAGATGGGTGTGGCAGACGAAGCGAACGTCGCCCATCCGCACGCCGTGGCGGGCGAGCTGGTTTTCGATCATGTTCTCGTGGAACTGAAGGCCGCGCATGCCGAGCGTCTCCATGATCTGGTTGGAGCGATAACCGGTGTCGACCAGCACAGGGTAGGGGCCGCCGAGGATCAGGAAGCCGAGCGTCAGCACGCGGCGGGTGCGGCCGCAATTGTGCCCGAGCACGAGGAAGCTCGATTCCAGCTCGATATCGCCATAGTCCAGAATCTTGATCTCCAACGGCATCTCTGTCCCTCCCAATTCGTGTTCGTTGTTATGTCCGTGTGCGCGTCGCGCCTATGGCCCCAGCCGGTAGACCCGCGCTGCCGTTGTGCTGAAGATCGCTTCACGCTGCTCCGTGCTGAGCCGTTCGGCCGCCGTCTTGAAGGCGCCGATGAGATCGCGATAGCTGGTCCACAGCTTCTCGATCGGAAAGTTCGAGCCGAACAGGCAGCGCTCCGCGCCGAAGATCGCGACCGTGTCCATCACGATGCCGGCGATGTGCGCGGCATCGTTGCGATGAATGAAGGTGCCAAGCCCGGACAGCTTCGACACCACGTTCGGGCATTGCGCGAGCCGCGCCATGCCGGCGCGCCAGGCGGCGCGGCCCTGCGGCGACAGATCCTCCAGCATGCCGGCATGCTGCAGGATGAAGGTGACGTCCGGGCAGGCTGCGGCAAGGCCGGCGGCATCGGCCATCTGCGGCGCGAACACCTGCAGATCGAAGCTCCAGCCATAGTCGGTGAGGTGCGCGATATTGCGCCGGATCACCGGATCGGTGCAGAGATCGGGACGGGCCGCAAAGCGGTAAAGCGGGTTCTCGTGCCAGTGCAGCTGCATGCGCACGCCGCGCACCAGCGGATAGCGCCGCAACCGATCGAGCTGCGGCCGGACGTCGTCGACGGAGAAATCGGCATAGGCGACCAGCGCGTGCGGCCAGCCGTGCGCATCTGCGGTCTGCTGCACCCAGGCGGCTTCGTTCTCGAACTGGCCGTTCGGCCAGTTGGTCTGGACATAGACCGAGCGGGTGGCGCCGGTGTCCTTGAGGTCGTCGAGATACTCTTGAATCGGATAGTCGCGGCGGATCGGCTCATATGGCCCGAAGATGCGCGGCTGCATCGGGCCCGACAGCCAGGCGAGATCGGCCTGACGCCAGATGTGATGATGTCCGTCGATAATTCCAGTCACGCAGCTCTCCTCGCTCCGAGCGACAGCAGATGGGCGACCACCGCCGCGCTCGATCCGCCGTCCAAGAGATCATCGACAAAGCGCTGGATCGCGATCAGCGCCTCGGTCTGCGGCTTGAAGCCGGGCGCACTCGCGAGCGGCGTCAGCCAGCTCACCCGCCAGGCCCGCCGCGACAGCTTTGCCACCGCATCGCGCAGCGCGGTCGGATCGCCGCGCTCGAGGCCGTCGGAGACGATCACGACCGCGGCGCCGCGGGCATAGCCGCCGAACCGCGGCACCGCGAGGAACGCCTGCAGCGCGTCGCCGATGCGGGTGCCGCCGTCCCAGTCGCTGACCAGGAACGAGGCCGCGCTCAACGCCTGCTCGCGCCGCTTCAGCCGCAGCGCCGATGTGACCCGGGTCAGCCGCGTGCCGAAGGTGAACACCTCGACATTGCCGGCCGCCTGCACCAGCGCGTGCGCCAGCCGCATGTTCTCCTCGGTGCGCGCCTTCATCGAGCCGGAGACGTCGATCAGGAACAGGATCTTGCGTGGGCGCTGGCGGCGGCGCATCCGGCCGAGCCGCAGCACCTCGCCGTCATTGCGCACGCTGTCACGCAGCGTGCGGCGCAGATCGGCGAACGGTCCGCTGCGCGCACGCCGCCGCCGGTGGCCGCGCCGTCGCGGCAACCGCCGTGCTGCTTCGCGCGAGAGTTGCCGCAGCGGATCGCTGATCGGGACTTGCGCAAATCTGCGCTCGACCAGCGCCTTGGCGCGCGCCGCGGCGAGGCCCGATTCGTTGGCTTCGTCGGCGAGCGGCGGCTCGTCCTCGCCGCTTCCTTCCTCTTGCAGGCGGACGGTCTCCTCGTCCTCGCCCTCGGCCCGCTCGATCGCCTCGGCTCCGCGGAAATGGATGTCGAACAGCCGGTCATACGTCGTGCGGCGCTCGGGCGGCGGCGCCAGCGTGGCAAGCCCGGCCTGGTGGATGTGCTCGAGGCTGCGCGGCCCGAGCAGTTCGATCGCAGCCAGGAAGCTCGTGGTCTGCTCCGGCGCGACCGAGAAGCCGTTGGCGCGCAGCAGCGCGACGAACGACACGAAGATCCGCGCGGCGCGCGGCAACTGGAGGTCGTCACTCACGCGGCCGCCTCCGCGATGATCGCATCGAGCCGGGGAGAAATGTAATGCAGGTCCTCCTCGTCCTTCAACGCGACGCCGATCGAGCGCTTGAACGCGTCCGGCCAGCGCGCGCCGCCCTTGTTGAGCAGGGTCGCGGCCTCCGCCCAGTCGACCGCCTCGGCTATACCCGGCGCCTTGCTCAGCGGCTCGCGACGCAGCCGGCCGACGGCGGCGACCACGGCGCGGGCAGTGGCCTCGGCGACGCTGGAAGCGCGCATCATCACGATCCGCGCCTCGCGCTCGGCATTCGGATAGTCGATCCAGTGATAGACGCAGCGCCGCCGCAGCGCCTCGTGCAAATCGCGCGTCCGGTTCGAGGTCAGCACCACCACCGGATGCTCGGCGGCGCGGATGGTGCCGCGCTCGGGGATCGAGATCTGGAAGTCGGAGAGGAATTCGAGCAGGAACGCCTCGAACTCCTGATCGGCGCGGTCGATTTCATCGATCAGCAATACGGTCGCGTCGGGTGCGCGCAATGCGGCCAGCATCGGGCGTTCGATCAGGAACGACTCGCCGTAGATGTCGATGCTCTCCTCGCCGGCCTGCCGGATCGCCAGCATCTGGCGCGGATAGTTCCACTCGTAGAGCGCAGCCGAGGCGTCGATGCCCTCATAACATTGCAGGCGGATCAACCGGCGGCCGAGCACGGCGGCGATCGCTTTCGCAGCCTCGGTCTTGCCGACGCCCGGCGCGCCCTCGAGCAGCAGCGGCTTTCCGAGTGCGAGCGAGAGATAGGAGGCCGTCGCGATGCCGTCGTCGGCGAGGTAATAGGCCGCGCGCAGCGCCTTCTCCAGCGCCTCGGGGCTGTCGATGCCGACGATGTTGCTGCGGACCGGCATGAAGCGACCTCAGCGCCGCGGTTGCGGCCGCGCGCCGCCCTGCGCCTTGATCGCGCGCAACACTTTCTCCGGCGTGATCGGCAAATCGTCGATCCGCACCCCGACTGCGTTGAAGATCGCGTTCGCGACGGCGGGCAGCACCGGGTTGGCGCACATCTCGCCGGGCCCCTTGGCACCGAACGGGCCGTCGGGCGCGGGGCGTTCCAGCACCGCGATGTCGTGCGGGCAGATATCGCCAGGGCCTGGCATCAGATATTCGACGAAATCGCGCGGGCCATGAACCGGCTCCGGATAATAAGGCTCCGGCGTCTCGTAGAGCGCGTGGCTGACGCCCATCCAGGCGCCGCCGACCAGCTGCTGCTCGACCAGCCGCGGATTGAGCGCGCGGCCGAGCTCGTAGGCGGAATCCATCCGGACCATGTCGACCTCGCCGGTCTCGTCGTCGACCTCGACCTCGGCGACCAGGCAGGCATGCGCGTAGCACGTCGCCGGCGACATCTCGCCGGTTTCGGGGTCGACGTCGGAGAGCGGCACCAGGAAGATGCCGCGGCCCGAGATCGTCTTGCCCTGCTTGAACTGCGCGGCGATCGCGACGTCCTTGGTCGAGATCGAGCGGTGCGGCGCGCCTTTCACATGGATGTTGCCGCGGCCGTCGGTCTCGAGATCGGCGGCATTCACCTCAAGCTCTTCGGCGGCGGCCTCCATCATGACGCCGCGGGCTTCCCGCGCCGCCGCCATCACGGCATTGCCGACGCGATGGGTGCCGCGCGAGGCGAACGAGCCCATGCAATGCGGGCCGGTGTCGGAGTCAGCGGTGTCGACATAGACGTCCTCGACCGGCACGCCGAGCGTTTCGGCGCAGATCTGCCGGGTCACCGACTTCATGCCCTGGCCGAGATCGATCGAGGACAGCGCCACCGTGAACTTGCCGCTTGGGTTGGAATGCACCAGCGCCTGACTCGGATCGCCGCCGAGATTCATGCCGATGGGGTAATTGACCGACGCGATGCCGCGTCCGCGATGCCTGGTCATGGTCAGCGCCTCCTGGTGCCGAAGACGGAAGAGAAGCGGGTAGCGCCATGCGATGGCGCGCTCGGCCGCGGCGGGGAGGGAGGCGCCGGCGGAGGTGGCGGCGGCTCGCGGCTCGCTGCCGGGGCGCGATCATATGTCGTACGCGGCTGGGATGGCGTGACCGGCGGTGCATGTGATTCACGTGGCGTCGACGGCACCGCGGCACGGATCCCGCCGCCATCCTTGCGCGACGACATCCGCTTGAACTCCTCGCGGAGCGGCCATTTGGCCTTCTCCGCGGCGACCTGCACGCATTCGATCAGGGCGGTGTTCTTGGCCTCGCGGCGATGCGCCTTCATGTCGCCGTCGCGATACGCATTGAGAATCCGGAACTCCATCGGGTCCATGCCGACCAGGTGAGCCAGCTTGTCCATCTGGCATTCGATCGCAAAGTCCATCGCCGTGACGCCGAATCCGCGCATCGCGGTTGCGGGCGTGCGGTTGGTGAAGACGCAGTAGACGTCGCCATGGACGTTCGGGATCGTGTAGGGGCCGGGCAGATGCGCGGCGCATTTCACCGCCGCGTAGCTCGACAGCCGCGTATAGGCGCCGCTGTCGAAATAGGCGCGCACCTTGCGCGCGACGACGCGGCCGTCGCGCATCACGCCATCCTTGATGTAGATGCGCTCGGCGCCACGCGGTGGGCCGTATTGCATCTCCTCCTCGCGCCCGAACACGTAGCGTACCGGGCGGCCGGTCAGCATCGCGCCGAGGATGCAGAGCGGCTCGGTCAAGGTATCGACCTTGCCGCCGAAGCCGCCGCCGACGGTGCCGCCGATGAAGTGGAAGGTGTTGGAGGGAACGTCGAGGATCTTGGCGCAGGTGTCGACCGAGAAGAACAGCGCCTGCGTCGAGGTGTAGACGATGTAGCGGCCATTGGTGTCGGGCGCCGCGATCGAGCCGTTGGTCTCGGTCGGCGCGTGCTCGATCGGCGACATCTGGTAGCGCTGCTCCAGCACATGATCGGCGGTGGCGAGCGCGCGGTCGGCATCACCGAAGCGCAGCTGCTGGCGATCGTAGGTCTCGTGATAGGTGAAGGTGTTCTTGGGGTAGACCTCGTTGACCACGGGTGCGCCGGGCTTCAGCGCCTCCTCGACGTCGAACACCGCCGGCAGCGGTTCATAGTCGATCTTGACCTTCGCAATCGCCTCAAAGGCCTCGCGCGGGCTGTCGGCGACGATGGCGACGATCGGTTCGCCCTTGTAGCGCACCTTGTCGACGGCAAGCGACGGCTCGTCGTCCTTGCCGAAATTGATCAGGCTGAGAAGCGTGTTCAGGTTGCGCGGCACGTCGGTGGCGCGGATCACCCGCCGCACGCCCTGCGACCGTTCGGCCTCGGACGTGTCGATGCGCCGCAGCCGCGCATGGGAATGGGCGCTGCGCACCACCTTCAGATGCAGCATGCCTTGCAGCTTGTGGTCGTCGAAATAGGGCGAGGTGCCGGTGACATGGCCGAGCATGTCCTGGCGCTGCGTGCCCTTGCCGATTTCCTTCAGATTATCGTCGCGCTCGTCGGCGAAGAGGTCCTTGCGCAATTCCAGCATGGCACTGTTCCCTTACGCGCGAGCCCGGCCGCCGGAGGCGGCAGCCAGCACGGCGTTGATGATCGGCTCGTAGCCGGTGCAGCGGCAGATATTGCCGGAGATCGCCTCGACGACCTCTGCGCGGCTCGGCTGCGGATTGCGGTCGAGCAGCGCCTTCGCGGCCATCAGCATGCCCGGCGTGCAATAGCCGCATTGCGCGGCGAAATTGTCGGCGAAGGCGCGCTGCAGCGGGTGCAGATTGGGACCGTCCTTGATGCCGTCAAGCGTCTCGACCGACCGGCCGGCGACCATCTCTGCCAGCGTCAGGCAGGAGAGATGCAGTTCACCGTCGATCAGCACGCTGCAGGTGCCGCAGCCGCCCTGACCGCAGCCGAATTTCGGCGTCATGTCGCCGATCAGCTCGCGCAGCGCGACCAGGAGATTGGTGCCGCCGTCGACGAAGATCGCGACGTCGCGGCCGTTATGCTGGAATTGGAGGGCGGTCTTGGCCATCGCGATTATTCCTGACCGGACAATAGACGGCGGAGATGCACGCCGACGATCTCGCGGCGATACCACGCGCTGGCGAGCGCATTGTCGCCGGGGGAGGTTCCTTCGACCGCCGCCGACGCGGCCGAGTTGATCGCGGACGCATCGAGCGCGCGGCCTTCCAGCGCGCGTTCGGCAGCGCGGGCACGAATCGGCGTCGGTGCCATCGAGCCGAGCGCGACGCGGGCGCCGACGATGCGGCTGCCGTTGACCGGCAGGTGCGCCGCGAGCGTGATCACCGCGCCCCCCTTGGGCTTGATGCGCGCGATCTTGCGGTAGCGGAAAGCGTCCGCGCTGCCGGGCTTGGCGAAGGAGATCGCCAGCACCAGCGTGCCGGCCTGTCGATCGCGCGATTGCAGGAATTCCTCGAGCGCAATTTCACGGCCGCCAAGCCCACCCTGCACTGACACGACCGCATCGAGCGCGAGCATCGCGACCGTGAAGTCGCCATACGGCACCGGCGCGAACAGGTTGCCGCCGACCGTGCCCATGTTGCGCACCGCCGGTCCGCCGATCGAGCGGGCAGGGGCGTGCAGGAAAGCGAGATCGCGCTCGGCCAGGATGCGGGCGAAGGTGACGCCGGCACCGAGCGTGATGCGCGAGCCGGACGCATCGACCCGCGTCATCGCCTGGTCGCTGGCGCGCACCACGGTCGAGATCGAAATGTCGCCCTCGTTCAGCGCCCGCATCACCAGCGTGCCGCCGCCGAGATAGCGGGCGCTGTGATCCGACGACAGCGCCGCCGCGGCGTCATGGGTGCTGGTGAAGGTCTTCACCGTGACTGGCATGATGTGTTTTCCGCTTACGCGGCCTCCTTCAGATGCCGGCGGATCGCCTCAAAGCCGGCCTGGTAAATGTCTTCCGAAACCATCTGCGTGATGCGATCCCGGTCCTCGGTCCGCGTCGTGAAGCGCGATTCCCAGTGCCAGAAGGTGCGGTCGCCGTCGGTGACCGGCAGCAGGCGGACATGCGCCACGTAGTTGAACATCGGGATCGGCGTATCGAGCAGGCAGTAGCTGAAGCTCTGTTCCAGGTCGGACAGCGCCAGCAGCTGTTCGCGCAGCTCGGCGCCGTCCTTTAGCTTGAACCGCCGGACGCAGCCGATCTTGTCGGAGGGCTGCGCGCGCTCGATGCCGCTGGTCGCGACCGCCGGGTGCCAGCGGTCATGGCCGTTGAAATCGCGCAGCACGGCCCAGACCGCATCGGTCGGTGCATCCAGGATCGTGCTTTTGACGATATGCGGCACGGCCTAGCCCCCGAACGCCCGCTTCAGCGCGTCGAACCCGCCCTGGAACACGCCGCCGCCGATATTGTTGACGAGCTCGGTCTCACGCTCCGGCGCACAGTCGAACTCGGCCGTCCATTCCAGGAAGGTCTGGTCGCCGTCAGTGACTGGCGTGAGCCGCAAGGTCGCCACGTAGTTCTCGACGCCCATCGGCGATTCCAGGATCGAGTAGGTGCAGAACATGTCGTAGTCGGACAGGCCGAGCAGCTTCTCGCGGATCCGGTCACCGTTGCGCAGCCGGAAATCCCTGACGCAGCCGATCTTGTCGGATGGCTCGCCGCCCTCGATGCGGCTCTCCGCGATTGCGGGATGCCAGTTCGGCAGCCCGTTGAAATCGCGCACACGAGCCCAGACCCGGTCATTGCGGGCGTTGACGACAGTGGAGACGTAAACCCGTGCCATGTTGCGAGCTCAGTCCTTCTTGCGCGGCGTGCGTTCGGGGCGCGGCTCGCCGCCGCCCTCGGGCGCTGCCGGCTTGGCCTCACCGCCGCCCTTCCTTGCGGAGTCCTTGATGCCCTGCATGTCGCGGGCCTCACGGATCAGGCCGGGCATCTTGGCGAGGCTGCCGCCCTCGACGCCGATGTCGGACAGGATCGAGTCGATCAGCGGCGCCTGCACCCGGTAGCGCAGCGCGGAGTCGATCACCTCGTCGGTAGCGCTGCGGCCGGCGCCGCCGCCATTGCCGTTGAGGCCGTCGACCTGGAGGATGCGGATGCCCTCGATCTTCTCCATCGGCTTGACGCTCTCGCGCACGATGCCTTCGATCCGGTCGAGCAGTTTGCGGCGGAACAGCGAGTAGCGCGCCTGGTCGGTCAGCACGTTCTCGGCCTCGTTGAGCATACGCTGGGCCTCGGCCTCGACCGCGGCGCGCACCCGTTCCGCTTCGGCGGCGATCCTGGTCTCCTCGGCCTGCTTCTCGGCCAGCAGCACCTCGACGGTCTTGCGCCGCTTGGCGATCTCGCTTTCACGCGCCGTGATGACACGCTCGGCGGCCTCGGTCGCGCCCACACGCGCGTCTTCCGCCGCGGCCTTGGCGGCCGATTCTTCCAGGGACTTCTGGTAAAGCGCGATTGCCTTTTCCATCAATGCCGTTTCGACTTCCTTCTCGCGGTTGACCTCGAGCTTACGCAGGTCGCGCTCGCGACCGACCCTTGCCTCGTCGAGGCCGCGGTCCGACGCAATGCGGGCGCGCTCGACCTCCTCGCGGGCGGCGATTTCGGCCTCCTGCAGCGACTGGTTGCGGGCGACCTCGAGCTGCTCGATCGCACGGCGCCGCTCGATCCGCGCCGCCTCCAGCGCCTGCTCGCGCGAGACGTCGGTGGTGTCGACTTCCTTGCGGGCCACGATCTCGGCCTGCCGGACCTGCCGGTCGGCATCGATGCGCTCGGAACGTTTGGCGGCGAGCGCGATCACGCGCTCCTCGTCCGCGAGCTCGATCGCTCGCTTCTGGTCGATGTTGAGCACCTCGCGGGCCCGTGACGAGGCGATGCGCTCGCTTTCCAGCGTCAGCTCGACATCGATCCGCTGCCGCTCGATGGCGTCGCGGCGCTTCAACTCGGCGGCCTCGATCGCCTCGGTGCGCGCGATCTCCAGTCCACGGGTCTCACGTTCGGCGCGGATGCGCTGTGCCGCGACCGACTTCTCCTGCGAGATCCGTGCCGCCTCGATCGCCTCGCGCGAGGCGATATCGGCTTCCTCGATCGCGCGGGTGCGTGCGATCTCGAGTGAACGGACATGTTCCTCCTGCGCGATACGCGACGCTTCGGTGGCGTCGCGCGCAGTGATGCCGGCGATCTCGATTGCCTGGTTGCGCTCGATCTCGAGCTTACGCGTGGTGTGGTCGGCGGCAATGCGCTCGGCGGCCAGCGTCTTCTCTCTGACGATACGGGCGGCCTCGACCGACTTCTGCGCCTCGATCTCGGCTTCCTGGATGGTGCGGACCTGCTGGATCTCCAGCGCCCGGGTGCGCTCGTCGGAGGAGATGCGTTCGACATTGACCGTCATGGTCTGGGCGATACGCGCCTTCTCGGTGGCCTCGCGGGCCGCGATCTCGGCCTCGTCGACCGCGCGGGTCCGCTCGATCTCGCGCCGGCGGGTCTCTTCCTCATTGGCGATGCGCGCGTCGGTGATGACGCGGTCCTGCTGGATCCGGGCCTTCTCGATCGCCTCGCGGGCAGAAATTTCGGCTTCCTCGACCGTGCGCATCCGCTCGATCTCGCGCTGGCGCACCTCACGCTCCGATGCGATGCGGGTGGTGTCGACCGAGCGCTGGTTGGCGATCCTGGCCTTCTCGATCTCCTCGCGCGCCAGCAGTTCCCGCTCCTCGACGGCGCGGGTGCGCTCGATCTCCCGATGCCGGGTCTCGCGCTCCGAGGCGATCCGGGCCTCGGTGATCGCCTGCTCGTTGGCGATGCGCGCCTTCTCGATGGCTTCCCGCGCGGTGATCTGGGCCTGCTCGGCCTCGGTCTCGCGCAGCGCGCGCTCGCGGGCGACTTCGGTACGCTGCAGGGCGCGCCGCATCTCGATGTCGCGTTCCTGCTCGAGGCGTGCGGTCTCGCTCTCGCGCTCGATCTCCAGTGCCTGCCGCTCGGCTTCAAGATTGCGGGAGCGAATCTTGATCATCGAGTCCTGCTCGATGTCGTTGCGCAGCTTGCGCTTGGCTTCGATGTCCTCCATCAGCCGGGTCAAGCCCTCGGCGTCGAAGCGGTTCGAGGGATTGAAGTATTCGAGGTCGGTCTGGTCGAGATCGGTGATCGCGACCGACTCCAGCTCGAGGCCGTTCTGCGCCAGCGCCTCGGCGGCATTGGCCTTGACGCGCGCGACATAGTCGCCGCGCTGCTCGTGCATCTGCTCCATCGTCATTTCCGAGGCCACCGAGCGGATCGCGGAGATGAACTTGCCGGAAAGCAGGGTGTGCAGCTGCTCGGGCTCCATGGTGCGGCGGCCGAGCGTGGCGGCGGCGATCGAGACCGCCTCGCGGGTCGGCTCGACCCGGACGTAGAAATCGGCCTCGATGTCGACGCGCATGCGGTCGCGGGTGATCACGGCGTCCTGCCGGGAGCGCACGATGCCCATCGGCAGCACGTTCATGTTGACCGGCGTGTAGTCGTGGATGAACGGCAGCACGAAGGCGCCGCCATTGATCACCACGCGTTCGCCGAGGAATCCGGTGCGGACGAAGGAGACTTCCTTCGACGAGCGGTGATACAGCCAGTTCACGACGTAAACGATGATGACGATCGCGACGATTGCGACGATGAGCCAGAGGATCAATTCACCGACCAACATCCCCGACATCTCTTCCTCCCTTGGTCACAGCGGCTCTAGCGCGCGCCGATCGCCTTGAACTTGCGAACCTGATCCGTCAGCGCCCGCTCCACCGGCAGGCGCTCCATCGAGGAAGCGCCGTAGAATCCGTGGCAGTTGCGGGTCTGCTTCATGATGAAATCGGCATCTGCGGGATCCGCGATCGGACCGCCATGCGCGAGCACGATGATCTCGGAATTGACGCTGAGCGCGGCGTCGGCCCAGGCCTCGATCCGGGCCGGGCAATCGACGAGCTTCGGCGCAGTCTGCGCGCCGATCGTGCCGCCCGTCGTCAGCCCCATGTGGCAGACGATGATGTCGGCGCCGGCGATCGCCATTGCGGTCGCCTCCTGCTCGCTGAACACATAGGGCGTGGTCAGCATGTTCTTGTCATGCGCCTTCGCGATCATGTCGATCTCGAGCGCATAGGACATTCCGGTCTCTTCGAGATTGGCGCGGAAGGTGCCGTCGATCAGCCCGACGGTCGGAAAGTTCTGCACCCCGGAGAAGCCGAGCGCCTTCAATTGGTCGAGGAATGCGTCCATGTCGCGGAACGGATCGGTTCCGTTGACGCCGGCCAGCACCGGCGTTTTTGTCACCACCGGCAGGACCTCGCCGGCCATCTCGACGACGATGGCGTTGGCGTCGCCGTAAGGCATCAGCCCGGCGAGCGAGCCGCGGCCGGCCATGCGGTAGCGGCCGGAATTATAGATCACGATCAGGTCGACGCCGCCGGCCTCCTCGCATTTTGCCGACAGCCCGGTGCCGGCGCCGCCGCCGACGATCGGCTCGCCGCGTGCGATCATGGCGTGAAACTTCTTCAACAGCGCCGCGCGTTCAAACCTGGGCATGGGTCACCTCGCCACTCTCCGCCGGCCACCGGCGCGTCCGAGCAATGGCCGGAACGCGTTGACGATGCCGGCGGTGAACTCGGGATCGTTGATGTTGCGCTTGATGCGGATGATCTGCCGGCTGCCGGTCTGGCGCACGGTCCGCTCCAGCGCGCTGAACAGCGCCGCGTCGGCATCCGGATCCCAGAACGGCTGGCCGGGCGCATCCAGCGCGGAGACGCCGCCCTCGGCCAGGAAGAAGCGCACCGGCCCATCCATCTGGTTGAGCCGCTCGCCGATCCAGCGGCCGATCCGCTCGTTCTCTTCCGGCGTGGTCCGCATCAGGGTGACCTGCGGATTGTGGACGTGGAATTTGCGTTGCCGGTAGCGTTCCGGAATCGTGTCGGGTGCGCCGAAGTTCACCATGTCCAGCGCGCCGACCGAGCCGACATAGGGCACGCGGCTGCGGATGATGGCGCCGAAGCGATCCTCGGTCGCCGGGAACACGCCGCCCATCAAGAGGTCGCAGACCTCCGTCGTGGTGAGATCGATCACGCCGGCGAGTTGTCCGGACTCGACCAGCTTCTCCATCGAGCGGCCGCCGACGCCGGTGGCGTGGAAGACCAGGCACTCGAAATCTTGACGCAGGTCGGCCGCGATTTTCTGCACCGCCGGCGTGGTGACGCCGAACATCGTGATGCCGATAGCTGGAAGATTTGTCGCCGTATCGCGCTGCTTGCTCACCTGCGCGTCGAGCCGCGCCTTGACCATGCCGGCCAGCGCGTGGGCGCCATTGCCGAGCACGGTGCGCGAGATCGAGTTCAGGCCCTGCACGTCGGTCACCGAATACATCATGGTGATGTCGGCGGGGCCGACATAGGGCCCGACGTCGCCGGAGGCGACCGAGGAGATGATCAGCTTCGGTACGCCGACCGGGAGCGCGCGCATGCCGGGCGCGACCAGCGATGCGCCGCCCGAACCGCCCGCGGAGATGATGCCGGCGACGTTACCCTGGCGGCGCAGCCATCGCTCGAACGCGTCCGCCATTGCGGTCACCGAGGCGCCGCGATCGGCACCGAACACGCCGGAGCCGCCGCGGCCATGATTCAGTGCGATCTCCTGCGCGGTGACGTCGCAGCTCGCCGCCTTGCCGCTGGTCGAGACGTCGACCAGCCGCGTGCGCAGCCCGCTGCCCGCGATGATGTCGCGAATGAAGCGCAGCTCAGCGCCTTTGGTATCGAGTGTGCCGACGACCAGCACGACAGGCGGTCCGGAGATCCGGGACGTTGTTGCCGGCTCGCGCCGCTGGCGCGTCGCCTCTTCGAGTCTCGTAACTCCCGTGGACTGGGTCCGCGCCGCAGCTTCGATGCGAGCGATCGGCACCGGCTGCGACCAGCGCGTCGGCAGCACGGGATTGGATATGTAGACGCGGGTCGGCCCCTTGCGCTCCGGCTGCGCCGTGCCTGCGGCTTCGGCTCTCGCCGGCGCCGTCTCGGCGTCGGTCTCGTCCGCGCCGTGGGTGCCGACGCCGAGCAAGCGCTGCTGCAGCTCGCGGTCGGTGGCGAGACGTGCGGAGTCGATGATGCGGTTGATCCGGCCATTGACCATGATGGCGACGTTGCGCGACACCGCCGTCGCGACGCCGATATTCTGCTCGATGACGAGGATCGAGATATCGCCCTCATCGCCGAGCCGCAGCAGCATCTCCTCGACCTGCGCGACGATGACGGGTGCAAGGCCCTCGGTCGGCTCGTCCATGATCAGGAGCTGCGGGTTGGTGAGCAGGGCGCGCGAGATCGCGAGCATCTGCTGTTCGCCGCCGGAGAGCTGGTTGCCGCCATTGGTCTTGCGCTCGGCGAGGCGCGGGAAGGTGTCGTAGATCCGCTCGATGGTCCAGGCGCCGCGGCGCAGGCCGCCGGCCAGCGCGAGGTGCTCGTCGACGGTGAGCGAGCGCCACAGCCGCCGGCCCTGCGGCACGTAGCCGACGCCGAGCCGGGCGATCCGCGCCGGATTGAGCCGCGTGACTTCCTCGCCGCGGATCCGGATCGAACCGCTGCTGGCGCGGACCAGGCCCATGATCGCCTTGCACAGCGTGGTCTTGCCCATGCCGTTGCGGCCGACCACCGAGAACACGCCGCTGTCGAGCGTGAGATCGACGCCCTGCAGCGCGTGCGAATGGCCGTAATAGACGTCGAGGCCCTTCACCTCGAGCGCGGGCGCGGCGCGGCGGTCATTCATGGCCGCCTCCGAGATAAAGCTGCTGCACCTCGGGATCGGATTCGATCTCGCGCGGCAGGCCTTCCTTGAAGATGCGGCCGTTGTGCATCATCGTTACGCTCTCGACCACGCGCAGCGCGACGTCCATGTCGTGCTCGATGATGATGTAGCCGATATGCGCCGGCAGCGAGGTCAGGATCTCGATCAGCTCGCGCCGCTCGGTCGGTGACAGTCCCGCCGCCGGCTCGTCGAACAGGATGAAGCGCGGCGCGCCGGCCAGCGCCAGCGCGATCTCGAGCTGGCGTTGCTGGCCATGCGCGAGTTCGGCGACGCGCTGGTCCTTGACGCCGGCAAGGTGCACGGCCTGCACCAGCGTTTCGGTCGCGTGCATCAGCGCGTCGTTCTGTCCAGGGCGCAGCAACGAGAAGCGGCCGCGCGAGACGCCGCGGCAGGCGAGATAGACGTTGTCCTGCACCGTGAGACCGGGGAACAGCGCCGAGATCTGGTAGGTGCGGCGCAAGCCCCGGCGGATCCGCTCATAGGGCGGGAACTGGGTGATGTCCTCGCCGAAGAAGCGGATCGTGCCGGAGGAGGGTGGAAAGTCGCCGGTGATGCAATTGAACAGCGTGGTCTTGCCGGCGCCGTTCGAGCCGAGCACCGCGCGGCGTTCGCCGGGGCGCACGGTGATGGTGACGTCGGTCAGCGCCGCGAGCGCGCCGAACAGCCGGGTCACGCCGCGCAGCTCCAGCGCAGCACCGGCGCCGACCACGGACAGCCGCTGCGCGACGCTATCCATGGCGGCCTCCGCCTGAACGTTGTGCCGGGGATACATTGCGGCGTCGCCAGCGCTCCCAGAGGCCGATCACGCCGTCGGACGACCAGAACACGATGGCGAGGAAGCCGAGCCCGATCAGCAGGCGGAAGCGGTTGCCGTCGAGGCCGAACTTGATCAGCACGTCGAGCGCGAAGGTGCGCAGCAGCACGAAGATCAGCGCGCCGATGAACGGGCCGATCGGCCGCGTGATGCCGCCGACCACGGCGATGATCAGGACGTCGATGCAGGCGCCGACGCTGACCGAGCCGGGCGAGATCTGCCGGTAGTTCCAGACCTGCAGCACGCCGCCGAGTGCCGCGATGAAGGCGGCGAAGGCGTAGGCCGCGATGCGGTGCGCGTTCGGATTGAAGCCGAGCGCCGCCATGCGGCGGGAATTGTCGCGGACGCCCTGCAGCGCGAGGCCGAACGGCGCGCGCGAGACGTACTGGACGGCGAAGTAGCAGATCGCGGCGACGCCGAGTGTCACGTAGTAGAAGGCGATGTCGCTGCGCCAGTCGACGCCCCAGAAATGCGGCGTCGCGACGGTGTTGATGCCGGTGTGGCCGTTGAAGATCGCCCAGTTCTGGTTGGTGAAGTAGTAGAAGGCGGCACCGATCGCGAGCGTGATCATGATGGTGTAGATGCCCTCGGTGCGCACCGCGAGCGCGCCGCCGAGCGTGCCGAACAGCGTCGCCAGCGCCAGCGCCATCGGCGTTGCCAGCCACCACGGCCAGCCGAGGCTGATGTTGGCGTTGCCGCTGACGCCGAACACCGCGACCATGTAGCCGGCGAAACCGGCGATGGTGAGCTGCATCAGGCTGACCATGCCGCCATAGCCGGCGAGGAACATCAGGCTCAGCGCGATGATGCCGAGGATCAGCGTGGTGGCGAAGATCTCGATCAGGAAGAAGCCGTTGGCGATCAGCGGCATGATCACCAGGATCAGCGCGACCAGCCAGGCGGCCGGATTCTGGAATTCCGGCCAGGCCCGGATCAAGGCGCGGCGGGTTGCGTTGGCGGACGGGTCGGGGCGCAGCTGGGTGCTCTGAAGCAGAGACATCTGTCATCGCCTCGCGAGCAGGCCCTGCGGGCGGACTGCCAGCACCAGCACCATGATCAGGAAGGTGACGACGATGGCGTAGGTCGGGATGTAGACCGAGCCGAGCTGTTCGGCGAGGCCGATGATGACGGCGCCGAGCGCAGCTCCCGGGATCGAGCCCATGCCGCCGACGATCACGACGACCAGCGAAGCGAGCAGGAACCGGGTGTCCTCGCCCGGCGACAGCGACTGGAAGGTGCCGCCGACCACGCCGGCGATGCCGGCAAGGCCCGCGCCGAGCGCGAACACCAGCACGAATACCAGCTGGATCCGCACCCCGGTCGCGGCCAGGATGTCGCGGTCGTCGACCCCGGCGCGCACGATCATGCCGATCCGCGTGCGGTTGAGCGCCAGCCACATCGCGATCCCGATCACGACGGAGGCGGCGAAGATCACCAGCCGCACCAGCGGATATTGCAGATAGACCGGCTCGCCCGACGATTTGATCGCGGTGAGCAGCGGCAATTGTATCGGGCCGATCAGCCAGCTCGGGGTCTGGACCTGGTAGAAGTCGCCGCCGAACACCCACAGCATCAGATCGGCGAACACGATCGACAGCCCGATCGTCACCATGGTCTGCCTGAGGTCCTGCCCCTCCATGCGGCGGAACACGGCGAGTTGCAGGATCACGCCGACCAACGCCACCGCGATGAAGGCGACGATGAAGGAGAGGATCCACGATCCGGTCCAGGTGCTGACAGCGTAGCCGATATAGCCGCCGAACAGATAGAGCGAGCCGTGCGCGAGGTTGACGTTGCGCATCAACCCGAAGATCAGCGTGAAGCCGCTGGCGACCAGGAAATACAGCCCGCCGAGCGTGATGCCGTTCAAGACGGCATTGAGGAACACGCGCTTGCGGCCGATCGCGGCCTCCAGCCCCGGCGGCCAGATCGCGAACACCAGCCACGCGAGTACCGCGACCGCGATGATCACGATCAGCGCCCAGGCCGGATGGCGTTCGATGAACCTGGCCATCTCCGTCGCGTTCCCTCGGATGTCGCGACCGTCTGCCGGGCCGCGTGTCCGTTCATCCTACCGAGGGTGAAAGCGTGGGATTTGATCGAGAGTATCTTTTATCGTCTGCTCCGGAACTCCGTTACGGCCGCAACACCTTGGCGGCGCGGCGATAGTCGGTCGGGGCCATGCCGACATTGGCGGCGAAGAAGCGGGTGAAACCGCTCTGCGAGGAGAAGCCGAGATCGAAGCCGATGTCGGCGATCGGCGCCTCGGTCGCGACCAGCGCATCCAGCGCCTGCTCCATGATCAGCGTGTTCATGTAGAGGTGAGGGGTGACGCCGGTCTGGGTGCGGAACAGCCGGTAGAAGTGTGGCCGCGACAGCCCGGCTTCGCGCGCGATCGCGTCGAGCTCGATCTCGGCGCCGGGGCTTTCCGACATCAGCTTGATCGATTTGCGGACCCGGAAATCGGTCACGGCGGCAGCGGCGCGCGCATCCTGCGTCGCCTGCCAGCTCTCCTCGTAGCAGGAATCGATCAGCTGCCTGAGCTCGCAATCCAGGCTGCGCAGCGAGGGCGCGCCGCACACGAGTGCTGCGGTGCGGCGGATCAGCCGGTCGAGCGCCTCGGTGCGCGGAAAGAAGGTGCGGCCGAAGCGCAGCCCCTGCGCACTGGCGGGCTGCGGCGTGAACCATTCGGCGTTGACATAGAGCACGAAGAAGATCGCGCCGTGGTCCATATCGGTCGGCAGGAAATTGTGCGGTTCCCACGGGTTGACCGCGACCACGGTGTCGTCCTTGAGCAGCAGGCGCTGCTCCGAGACGTCGATCTGGGCCGGCGTGCCGCCGACATGAAAGATCAGGTGCCCTTCGCGGTGCGCATGCACGTTGAAGGGACGGTTCAACTGATAGACCGTCGCGCGACCGAACCGGCCGTGGAAGACGGCAAGCGCCCTGCTCATGCCTCCCCTCCCGCGGGATGTTCTTGTCTTTTCGACAAGCGTTCATCATCCGCCCGCGGAAAGCAAGGGCGAGCAGGGCTGTTCATGCAACCGCGCGCCTTCGTCACGGCCGGCTTGCTCGCACCTGCAGCAAATACGTCAGTACTTCTTGCACTCCGGGACCGTGCGGCTCGGCAGGCCGATCTTGGCGAACACCGCCGGATCGTAGCCCAGCGTCTGGTTGACGTTCGGGATCACCTTCACGACCTTGGAGAACAGCGCGCCCTTGCCGTCATCGACCACCTCGGTGACGAAGTTGGTGCCGATCGCCTGGCGGTTGGAATCGAGCTTGATCTTGCCGTTGGGCGCGTCGATCTCGATCTTGGCCAGCGCGTCCTTCAGCTTGGCCTGGTTGTTGGAGAGGTCGCCATTGACCTGCCGCAGCGCCAGGATCAGCGCCATCGTCGAGCCGTAATAGTTGGTGGCGAGCAGCGACGGGCTCGGGAAGCGTTTGTTCTCCGGGAAGGAGTCCTGATAGGCCTTCACGAATTTCTGCCAGCCCGGATCCTCCCAGGTATCGGCCTGGCCGCTCGCGGCGATGGTGCCGATCAGCGCGTTCTTGGCGCTGCCCTTCGAGGACAGGATGGTCTGGTCGATCATGATCGAGCCGCCCATCAGATGCGCCTTGCCGCCGGCCTGCTGATACTGGTTGAGGAAGTTGACGGCGTCGGCGCCGCCGAGGCCGAGATAGATCGCATCGACATCGTCGGGAAGCGCAGCGATCACGGAGGCGAAGTCCTTGGTGCCGAGCGGCACCCATTGCCGGTTGGTGACCTGGCCGCCGGCGCCGCAGAATTCGAGCACCAGGCCGAACACCTGGGTGTAGATGAAGGAGTAGTCCTCGCCGACGGTGGCGATCTTGCGATAGCCCTTGGTCTCATAGGCGTATTTGCCGAGGCCGACCTGCCACTGCGCGCCGTCCATGTTGTAGCGGAAGAAGTTCGGCGCCGGATCGACATAGGTCGTCTCCTGCGCGCCGGAGGCGGCGTTGACGAAAGTCAGCTCCGGATGGGTTTTTGCAAAATTCTTGACCGCGATGCCCTCGTCGCCGGACAGCGGCGACAGCAGGATCTGCACCTTGTCCTGCTCGATCAGCTTGCGCACCGCGCGCACCGCGGAGTCCGGCGTTGCGTCGGTCGAGGCGACGATGAATTCGAGCTCCTTGTCGCCGATCTTCTTGCCGAGCACGTTGAGCGCGGTCTGGTGCCCGCGCATGCCATCCTCGCCGAGCACGGTATAGGTGCCTTCGAGCGTTGCGGTGACGCCGACCTTGATCTTCTCCTGAGCGAACGCCGTGCCCGAAAGCAACAGGCTGCTCAATGCAATCAGTCCTAAACTGCCCTTCAACATCGCGGTCCTCCCTCTGTGTTGTCGCCGGCGTCCACCTGGCCTGAACAAGGCTGACGGACGTCCGGTTGTTGCCGGCAAAGCTAGCCGAAGGCGGGCGCGGCGCGGATGTCGTCGCCGCCATGTGGCTTAACGGGCAGTCTCATTTTGATTGTTGCGCCGCAGCGCGATTCGCGGCGCAATGTCGCGGAGTTCTGTTCGGTCTTGTTCGGTGTCATCACCCGCGAAAGCGGGTGATCCAGTATTCCAGAGGCAGCAGTGCTTGAATCGCGAGGCCGCGGCGTACTGGATCGCCCGGTCCATGTGCGCAATTGCGCGCAGGCCGGGCGATGACAGTTGAGGATAAGGACGCAGCTTCGCATTCTCGCGACATGTTTGCCCGAGCTTTGCTCTTCATTTCGCCGCCCTGAAATCAGAGGGCGCAGGCAAAGCCGGGTGCCGATCGCACCCATGGGTCCCGCGTAATGAAAAACGCGGGAGGTAGGACCACAGGTGTAACCGGAAACAACCCGGCTTTCCCTGCGCGATGGGTTACGGCTTATACGTGCTCTCCCCGGCGAGACTGGGCTTGCTTGTCACCGCCCGTGCATGACGCAACGCGTCTTGCACGAAGACACCTGCCGCTAGGGCGTCAGGACCACACGACTTCACCGTCCGCTCCAATCACGCGTCGTCTGTCGTGACCTCGGCGTCCACCGCATCTCACCGCAACACTCCTGACGATGCGCAGCGTCCCTCGATCGGGTGAGACGCGCGCATTAGACCGCTGAGTTGGGTGTCGCGTCAACAGTAAGTTCTGAAAAAGCGAATAATTGTGATTGCGCGGCCTGGAGCCGACCCGTGAGAGTTCGACATCCGCCCGCAAGCTAGAACCGATCAGTCTGCGCTGGATGTCGGCCGGTTTCGAACCGCGATGCGCGCGCACTGCCGAATGTGTGTCGTACTCGCAACGTCACAAGAGTTCCGTTGATCGGGGAGCCTGTTCGCGCTTCACAGCGCGGCAGATTCTCGGTCTAATCATGGCGGACCTGAGATGATTATTTTGATCACAGAGACGTTCATTTGAGACCAGGTTCAAGAGGCCGCTGACCAGCGCCAGCGGCCTCTTCGTGTTGCTTCATTGATTGCGGAGAGCCGTCCGATGCCGATGCAGGTATGGGCCGTTGCGGCGTCGATCGGTTGGACGGCCGTCGTGGGCGTGACGCTGCTATACATCATCTTCGGGCCCGGCTAACGCCACGCCACAAAAGGCGAGAGCGATCTGCTGCCAATGTAGACAGCGCGCCTTACTTCGGCGCCTGCAGGCCCTTCGATCTGGCCCAGTCGTCCAGGTGCGAGGCCGTATCGGCCTGCCGAGCCTTCTTCAGAAGTGCGTCACGTTCCCGGCCGGGCGAGAGCTTGGTTGCTTCCGCGCGCGCCGCTTCGGCGAACGAAGCGAGCCGTTGTTGAAGGGATTCTGTCTGCGTAAACCGCCGTCGTCTCATGTTCTGAACTCCCTCTGGGGTGGGCGGGAGCGCAACCGGCGTTCTCATCACCGATAGAAGCCAGGAGTCGTGCGGTGATGGAACCATGATGGCAGGTCGCCATGGAAAGTTATGTCCAATAGTGCACACAGGGCGAAGGTTCTTCGATGGTAAGCCCCCGAACGATCGACCCGAAATGGCGCTTCGCTGACGCGGGCCGCCCGCCGGGTCGATCCGTCCTATGGCATGTGATGGCCGGCAGCCTGTCCGCCGTCGACGTGGAGCACCTCTCCGGTCACGAAGCTTGCGCTATCGAGATAAAGCACCGCGCCGACGACGTCGGAGATCTCTCCCATTCTGCCGACCGGGTGAAGCGCTGCCAGCGCTGGATGCGCCTCCGCTGGGTGCATCGGGGTCTTGATGATTCCGGGCGACACCGCGTTGACGCGGATTCCGGTTCTTGCGTATTCGATGGCGAGCGCGCGGGTTGCGGCGTTCAAGGCGCCCTTGGTCAGCGAGGCGAGGGCGGCGGGAACGCTGCTCATCGGTTGGTCGACGAGACTGGTCGTGATGCTGACGACGTGACCGTGGCCCTGCCTGCTCATCAGCTCCAGCGCACGTTGGGTCATGTGGAAGAAGCCGGTCACGTTGGTCGAGATGTAGCTCGCGTAGTCATCCTGCGTGTAGGCCGTGAACGGCTTCGCCATGAAGATGCCGGCGTTGTTGACCAGCGTGTCGACGCGGCCGAAGCGCTCCAGTGCCGCCTTGAACACGTCGTCCGCCGTACCGGCTGCGCCGACGTCGGCCGCCACCGTGACGATGTCGGGGTCGGTGGCTGGCTTGATCGCGCGCGACGTCGCAACCACCCGGCAGTTGCGATCCCTGAAGGCCTGAACGAGGCCGGCGCCGATCCCCTGGGATGCGCCGGTGACGACCGCCACCTTCCGTTCTGTGCTCATGATTGCGCTCCTTCTTCACGCCGCGCCGCTTGCGGCGAGCGGGCTGTAGTCGCGGCTCTTGAACATCGTGTGCAGTTGCCGCCGCCGGATGCCGAGATTGCCGCCGTCGAAGATCGGCAGCGCAAGCGCGTCCTGCAGCAGGCCGCCGAATGGCGCCTCATGGTCATAGCTGTCGATCCCGACCACCCGCATCAGATCGGTGATGACGCGCACGGCGGCCTCGGAGCCGAAGATCTTGGCCTGCACCGAAAGCTCCTCGGCCGCCGGGGACTGGGTGTCCAGCGCGTGGCAGGCGCGCCAGCTCAGATAGCGGGCCGCCTCGATCGTGGTCTTGGCATCGGCGAGGGCGTATCCGACCGCCTGATGCTCGATGATGGGGTGGACGCCGCCGCGCTTTTCGCTGCGGGCAAAATCCAGCGCGAACGCGAACGCCGCGCGCATCAGCGCGACGCCGAAGATTCCGACCAGCGCCGCGGTGCCGGTGAACGCCGCGGCGGTCAGCGCCAAACCTGAGCCTTGCTGACCGAGTAGATTGTGGTGCGGTGCCGCGACATTCTGCAAACCAAATTGCGGGACAAGGTGCGCGCGATGGCCGATGCTGTCGATCGCGCGTTCGAACACGAGGCCCTCTACCGGTCCTTGCACGGCAATGATCGAGATGGCCGCGTCCGCCGCCGCCGCCGGATCGGTCCGGCATACGATGGTCAGGAGATCGGCGCCCTTGCGATTCCAGCCGGTCGCCGACGACACCCATTTCTTGCGGCCGTTGATCAGCCAGCTGTCGCCCTCTCGCCGGGCCGTGGTGCGCACCCCCTCGCCGGGCGGTGGCGAGGCGGCATTGGCGCTGCCGCCCGGCTCGCTGGAGCAAAAGGCGGCGAGCGGGGCGCCGCTGGTCTTCAGGAACGGAGGAAGCAAGCGCTGGCACTGTTCCGGCGTGCCGCCGAGCAGCAGCGGCAGCAGGCCGAGCACGCTGCCGAGCATGGTCAGCGTCACGCTGGGGTTCACGCTGTAGAATTCCTCGGCCAGGATTGCCATGTCGATCATGCCGGCATTGTCGCCACCCGCCGGCGCCGGAATGCATTTGCGCAGATAGCCGGCCGCGACCATCGCCTCGTAGGTCGGCTTGGTGGCGAGGAAGCGTTGCTCCGGCGTTGCCAGCTTTTCGGCGGCCCTGGCCTCGGCCAGCACCTCCCTGGCAAATTTGCGGGAGGCGAGTTGCAGCTCGCGCTGCTGTGCCGTGAGCGTGAAATCGATCGCCATGCCAATGCCCTCCGTGTCGGCCGTTTGCGCCATGGCTATCGTGGTGCGGTCCGGAAATCTTGGACGGCAGCGCCAGATTTCTTGGCGCGGAGTGAACCGGGCGCACGGATTGGACAAGTGGGATGCGCTCAAACCGAAACATCAGGGGCAAGATCCTAATGCATCGCAGCACGTGAAGCGGGTCCGATCCCGTCAAATTTCCTGGCCGGGCTGCTGCACGGCGTTACGGGTCGGACAGAGAGCGGCGAAACAGACGCCTTTCCATAGTCCGGGAACTCGCCTAGTTTTGTGCCGAGCCACCGAGACGAGAACGCCGAATCTACGTTTGGGCGAACCGGTAGCGCGCATGCCGTCGGCAGGCATCGGCAGCTTTTCAGCGGGCCTCGCTTTTTTTGACCTGCGCATTTTTTGTTTTAGGGAGATTGGCCATGAGAGCTCTGTTTGCGAGCGCTGGTATGGCGCTGTTAATGGCTTTGGCGTCAGGCGTCAGCGCTCAGGAGGCGCCTGAATGGATGAAGCAGACACTTCCCGATCAAGCGTTCAAGGCGCATTGGGACGAACAGCAGGCGTGATGAATCCAACGGGTGCTTTGGACGCAAAGACCAAGCACCTCATTGGCCTCGCTGTGGCGGCACAGATTCCGTGTGAATATTGCGTCAATGGTCACACCAAAGCGGCAAAAGCCGCTGGTGCGACGGATGCTCAAATCAAGGAGGCCATTGCAACCGCCGCGCTGGTCCGTTTCAACAGCACGATGCTGAACGGCTCGGACGGCGGCCGCGAGTGGTCTTCGCCGAAGTAGCCCCGGTGTTGTAGCGATTGAGCCTGCAAGCTCTTCTGGATCGCGAGATTCGCTTCAGTGCGCGGCGCTGCGGCGGAATTCGCGCGGCGCGAGGCCATTGTGGCGCTTGAACAGCCGGTTGAAATGCGAGATGTCGCGGAAGCCCGCGGCAAAGGCGATCTCGGCAATGGTCTTGTGAGCTGATGTGCGATCGAGCAGGGCGCGCGTACAGGCGGCGATCCGCTGCTCGTTGACGTGTTCGCCCACGGAACGGCCGGTAGCCGCAAACAGGCGGTGCACGTAGCGCTCGGAGCAGCGGAATTTCCTGGCCAGCGCCGGCGCGGCGAGTTCGGGGTCGGCGCTGTGACGGGCGATATGGTCAAGCATGACCGACAGCAGCACCGGCGTATGCACGCGCTCGGTCGGCATGTCGGCGAGCATGTCGGGTGCGTGCGCGATCAGCTCGGCGATATGCGTGCCGAGCATCGCCGAGGTCGTTACGGCTTGATGGCCGCTCAGGCAGAGCTCGGCGTAGCTCGCCAGCGTCCGCGAGAACGCGCGGCCGGTTTCGGTCGCGGACAGGCCGAGCCGCGGGCGATCGAACAGCGCGTCCGGCAGCAGACGCCGCGGCACGGCAAAGCAGAACAGCTTGAAGTCATACCGGTGGGCGATCTCGAATGGCTGCGTCGTATCGGCGACCGCGAGATCGCCGGGCGCGCTGATCTGCTCGTGGCCGCGCTGCGAGGTCCGTCCCAGCCCTTCGAGCTGGAGGTTGACGAAGCAAAGGTCGTCGGTACTTGCAGCGATGTGCGAGGCGAGCCGGTGCACGATGTGCCCGCTCGCCGTGACCCGCGATATCTGTAGCGGCGCGGCATCGACCTTGCAAATCGCGCCGGCAAACGATTGCTCGGCAATCCTGCGCGGCTCCAGTCGCACGAAGGCGGCCGCGAGGTCGTCTGCCCAACTGCCGAAGGGCTGATCCGGACGGGCCGGCCTGGTCGACCATTCCATGTGCGCCTCGAATAGACTGTCACTGCGAAGGGCCCAGCGCGCGAACGATATCGCCGGCCAAACCGGCGGTCAAATGCCACCGGTGGCCGGTTTCCCCTGCAAGGCATCGCGGGGTGCATACAGAGAACGATGGACCGTCAACGGTGCGAAAGCCTACATCGCCGGCTGCCTCGCCGGCCTCGGGCTGATCCAGATTCCGGCCTACGACGTGAAGCGGCATCTCGATGCAGGAGAGCTCGTCGAGCTGATGCCGGAGCATCGCGCGGCGCCGATGCCGATGACGTTACTTCATCCGCACCGCCAGCATCGGTCGCGGCGGCTGCGGGTGTTCAGCCGATTGGCTGACGGCACTGTTGAAAGAGAAGCTGCTTGTCGCAGGCTAGCGCTTCGGCGTGATGCCGGCGCTAAAGCGGCGCGTCATCGCCTGCTGTCAGCGGCGGGTCGAGGCCGTCCTCGTGGCGCGCTTCACCTCGGCCTTGGGCTGGAAAAACAGGCCGGGCATCACCGAGACCAGTCCAAAGGTCATTCCGAGGAATGCCAGGAACGTATCGAGATAATTCGTCTCCATTTCAGTTGTCTCCATTCGTCTTGCACCGGGCCAGCCAGTGCAATGCGTTCGATGACCTAGATATGGTGCGGTGCAGTGCACGGGACAATAGAAAACATTGATCTCGGAGCAATACTCTCAACGCTCCGCGTCTAGGCAGCAATCCGGCCGCGCTGCGCGTGCCGCTGCTCGATGGCGTTGACCGAGCCGTCGAATGCCTTTTCCAGCACGCCTCTGCCGACCGACCTGAGCGCGAGACCGAGGAGCCATCCTTTGAGGTTCTTGCCGTCGCGCACCACGACCGCGTCAATGTCGGTCGTGCCATCAGGCCGCCGCGTGAAGCTGTAGCTGTGGCCCGACCTACCGCCCCACACATTGGAGTCGGTCGTCGTCAGCACGACATGGTCGGGGTCGGACCAGTCGTAGTGCAGGCGCTCCCAGATGCCGTTCGAGCCTTCCGTGACGTCTGCGTGCGATGGGCCGCGATCATGCACCTTGAGATAGGCGTCGGCGCTGTTGCCGAACAGTTTGGAGCGGCCCGGGCCGAAGTCGGTCAGACCTGCGACGTATTGTTCAGGCGTCAACGTGGTCGTTCGATGAAGGTGGATCGTGGACATCTGTGGCTCCTGCACCCGTGAACCGCCCGTGCGGATTAATTGAAGAGCGCGCCCGACTTGCGGACGGTCAGGCTGTCGCCGTTGCGGCTGACCTCCAGCACGCCCGCCTGGTTCGGCGTCGAGAGCAGGGCACGCTGACCGGGTGCCAGCACCGAGACGAAGCGGACCGGCCTGCCGGTCTCGCCCTGCGCGAGCGTGGTCACGACGCGATATCCGTCGGGCTCGACCGTGTAGTAGGCGACGCCGGACACGTCGCCGAGATGGATGCTTTGGGCCTCGATCGGCCTGAGCCCGCGCGCCTGCGCGGCGCCAAGCGAGGTGCCAAGCGAACCGCCAAGTGGGGCGAGGGTGAAGGCGGCGGCGAGAGCTGTGCTGCGGATCGACATGGGATCCTCCATTGGCTTGAGTGTTGGAACCTGGGAGGCGGGCGATTGCCCGTCTGCTCGCTTGCCGGAGGAGATGGTCAGGCTATGATCATCGATCAAACAGATGGGATCGATAATGGCCATCGATGTCGTCAATTTGGGTCGCATCGACCTGAATCTGCTCGTTCATCTCGACGCGCTGCTGACCGAGCGGAGCGTGACGCGCGCGGCGGTCCGCGTCGGCATTGGCCAGTCCGCCATGAGTCACAATCTCGGCCGCCTGCGCGAACTGTTCGATGACGAGCTGCTTACGCGAGGGTCCGATGGCATGCGCCTGACCCCGCGCGCGATGACCCTGCTCGATCCGGTGCGGACCGCGCTCGCGCAGGTCGAGACGGTGCTGCTGCGCGACCAGTCGTTCGATCCGGCCACGGCAGTGCGGACGTTCAGGCTCGGCCTGTCGGACAGCATGGAAATCCTGATCGTGCCGCGCCTGCTGGCGCGCATGCGCGAGATCGCACCTGGCATTCACCTGCGGCTCTATAATGTCGATAGTTCCCGGCTGCTCGATGACCTCGATGCCGACGAAGTGGATATCGCGCTCTCCTACGGGCAGATCCAGCACGGCCAATTGCACCACAAGCAGCGCGTGCTGTTCACCGAGAGCTTCCTTTGCATGTTCAATGCCGAGAAGACCGGTATCACGCCGCCGATCTCGCTTGAGGACTACATCCGGTTTCCGCACGTGCTGACCAGCCTGCGGCCGGGGCTCACGGTGCGCGGCTTCGTCGATGACGCGCTCGAGGAGCTCGGCCTGCAGCGTTCCGTGGCGCTGACCACGCCGCGTTTCCTCACCGTGCCCTATCTGGTGGCGCAAGCGCCCGTCATCGTCACCATGGGCGCGCGGCTGGCGCGCCGCTTCGCCGCCGAGCTCGGGCTCAGCCTCAGTCCGCCGCCGGTGAAGGTGAAAGACGTCACGGTGTCGATGCTGTGGCATGCGTCCTACCAGCACGATCCGGCCCATGTCTGGTTGCGCGACCAGCTGGTCCAGCTGGTCGCCGAGCTGTGAGGCGGCACGGCCTGGCGCGGCCTCGTCAGAACTTCTGCGTGATGCCGGCGTAGACGCCGCGGCGCGGCCCGTATTGCGGCGCGAACACGCCGATGCCGGAGCCGTCGCGGATCTGGTAGACGGTGTCGAACAGATTGACGACGTCGAGGCGCAGCGTGGTCGGCTTGTTCGGCGCGACGATGTTGAAGTCGTGCGAGACGCCGAGGTTGACCTGCGTGTAGGCCGGCACCGTGCCGGTATTGGCGAAGCCGTCGCGCAGGCCCGAGCCGTAGATCATCGACGCGCTGAACCTGGTGTCGCGCCATTGGTACCAGCCGCCGACCGAAGCGGTCAGCGTCTGGGCATGGTCGGTGTTGACGTAGTTGTTGGCGATGTAGGCCAGCTCGTCCGGATCGAACAGATACTGGTTCGAGACGACCTGGGTGGCGACCTGCCGTGCGATGGCGACATTGCCGTAGAGATGCAGATTGTCGTGGTCGTAGGTCGCTTTCAGCTCGACGCCCTCATTGGTGCCTTTCGCATAGTTGAAGGCGGTGAGCACGTAGGCCGCGCCGAACTGGCCGTCGTCGAGCAGGTCGGTCGCGATCTTGTAATAGGCGTCCATGCCGACTTCGAGGCCGGGGATCGCATAGACCTTTTGCGTGACGCCGATGTCGAACACATGCGAGCGCTCCGGCAGCACCGGATCGTTCGCGGTGACCCCCGGCTGCGCCGTGGTGTTCTGCACCAGCGCAAGATTGGTCGGCGCGGCCAGCACCTGCTCGGGCGGCGTGAAGTTGCGGGCGTAGCCGGCATGGAAGGTCGTGCCGTCTAGCGGCTTCCAGGTCAGGCTGATCCGCGGGCTGAGCTGGTTGGCATCGACATATTGCCACATCTGGTCGAAGCGCAAGCCGGCATTGAGCGTGAGCTGGTTGGTGATCTTCCACTCGTCGGCGATGTAGGTCGAGAACAGATAGCCGGTCTTGGCGCTGGAATCGAACACCGAGAGCGGGGCATCGACGGGGTTGCCGGCGTCGTCGAGCGGCAGCACGGTCGAGCCGTTGTTGACCAGCGAGCGTTCGGCGCTGAACGACATGCCGAACTTCAGCGTGTGCGCGAAGCCCAGCCGGTAGGAGGTGTCCTCCTGGACGCCGTTGATGAAGCTCTGGCGATAGACGTCGGATGCAACCCCGTTGAAGACGAGGTCACCGACCGGATCGGGCATGAAGTGCAGCTGGCTGTAACGGTTGAAATAGGCGACCTGGTAGTCGAAGCCGTCGCCTGATTTCTGGTAGGCCACGACGTTGAACTGGTTGAACTCCTGCTGCCGCTCGTTCAATAGCGCGGAATCGAAGTTCGAGACGCCGTAGGCGGTGAAGGCGGGCGGTTGGCCGGGATTGTTGGGGATCTGATAGTTGCCGTTGGAGACGCCGCCGATATAGGTCAGCCGGCTGGTCGGATCGATCGCGGTCGAGACATAGGCAAAGCCCTTCTCCTGGTCGGTCCGGTCGTGGATCGCGTTATAGGCCGGCGTCGGGTTCTCGATGCCGACATCGCTGCCGAAATAGCGGCCCGAGACATAGTATTGGGTCTGTCCGATCGTGCCGCCATAATCGACGCTGGTGGTGAAGTTGCCGTGGCTGCCGCCGTAGACGCTGACGCTGCCGGAATTGTTGAAGGCGTCGGTCTTGGTCTGGATGTCGAGCACGCCGGCGGTGCGCAGGCCGTACTGCGCCGGCAGCGCGCCTGTTATCAGAGCCATGCTGCCGACGATCCCGGTGTCGATGATCTGGCCGAAAGCGCCGACGCCGTCCGGCAGCATGATCCCGTTGATGCGGTATTGCAGGTTGGCGTGCTCGTTGCGGACGTGCAGCTCGCCGCTGGCGGCCGAATCCTGCGAAACCCCGGGCGCCTGCAGCAGCGCCTTGTCCAGCGTGGTGTTGGTGCCCTGTGGCAGCGACTGCAGGAATTGCTGGCTCATCTGGTAGCTGTTGGCGCCGGTCGGTGCGAGCAAAGCGGCGCGGGCCTGGTCGAGCCGTTCATTCTGGCTTGCCACGCCACGCGCCTGACTCTGCTCGGCGGATTCGGGCGCAGCCGACACCGCACCGGTTCTTCGCGCACGGCGACCGCTTCCGGTCGCAACGCGTGTCTTCGGCTTCTTCGGCCCTGACGGCGCGGTGTGGTGCTGCGGCGCCGTCACGGTGATATCGGGGAGTTCAGTGGTCGGCGCCGTCGTCTGCGCGAATGCCGCGCCATTGATCCCGCAGACCAAAAGCGAGGCTGCGCCGGCGGCGGCGCGTCGTCTGAGATGTCCTGACATGTTGGTTCCCGATCTCGTGCGGCCGCGATCCAGGTCCTTGCGAACAGGACGCGGCCGAGCCCGCCGTCGCTGCGCGACGGCCTGATTCCCATTGATCAAACGGCAGCCGAGATGTGGCCGCGTTCGCGGTTCAGTCGTACAGGGGATGTCAGGAGATCGGAGGCGCGCGCGGCTGATAATGCAGACGGCCGATGCCGACCGGGGCGGCGTGATCATCGATGTGCCAGGAGAGCAGGGCTGTGGCATCGGGCAGTTGCAGAGGCGGCAACGCCGGCGCCGGCGTCGCCGTGCTCGTCATCGCGACGACGGCACAGATGGCGCAGAGATCCGCGGCCCGATCGGAATCAGGATTCGAGCGAGGCTCGTCGCGCGAGGAATTCTCGACATGCGCCGCGAACGCCGCCGTCGCCTGAGCCGCTGCGATGGGATGAAAATGGCCGAACGACAGCACGAACTGGATCGACAGCGCCAACAGCGCCAGCCGAGCCCCATGCCTGATGTTCGAACGAAACCACTTCATGACGACGCCATTGCCGCGTCGAGGGTCACAAGTCCGACGAATGGCACATGCGACGCGGTGTCGCACAGTTTCGAAAACGTGCTGGGCTGTCAATCCGCATTGCTGGGCGAGGTGATCAATTTCCAGGCGATCGGACGATTTTGCAACATCGCGACGCCGGCAAATGGAGGCCCGGCTTGCGCCGGGCCTCCATCCGTCACTCGACGATCGCGGTCACGACGCCCGCACCGACGGTGCGGTTGCCTTCACGGATCGCAAAGCGCGACCGCTCCTCGAGCGCGATCGGCTTGTTGAGCTCGATCGTGAACTCGGCGCTGTCGCCCGGCATCACCATCTCGGCGCCGCCAGCGAGCTGGACGGTGCCGGTGACGTCGGCGGTCCGGAAGTAGAACTGCGGACGATAGTTGGCGAAGAAGGGCGTATGCCGCCCGCCCTCGTCTTTCGTCAGCACGTACACTTCGGCCCGGAAGGTCCGGTGCGGCGACGCACCGCCCGGATGCGACAGCACCTGACCCCGCTGCACCGCGGCCTTGTCGATCCCGCGCAGCAGGCAGCCGACATTGTCGCCGGCCTGCCCCTGATCGAGGATCTTCCGGTAGCTCTCGATGCTGGTCACGACCGACTTGCGGGTGTCGCCGAGGCCGACGATCTCGACCTCGTCGCCGATCCTGACGACGCCGCGCTCGACGAGCCCGGTCACCACGGTGCCGCGCCCGGCGATCGACTGCACGCCTTCGATCGGCATCAGGAACGGACGATCCTTCGGCCGCTCGGGCAGCTCGATGTAGTTATCGAGTGCCTCGAACAGTTTGAGGATCGCCTGATCCGCCAGCGGACCGTGCTCGCCGCGCAACGCGGCCATCGCAGCCCCGCGCACGACCGGCGCGTTGTCGCCGTCGTACTGGTACTTCGACAACAGATCGCGCACCTCGATCTCGACGAGATCGACCAGCTCCGGATCGTCAGCGACATCGCATTTGTTCAGGAACACCACGATGCGCGGCACGCCGATCTGGCGCGCGAGCAGGATGTGCTCGCGCGTTTGCGGCATCGGACCGTCGACGGCAGAGACGACCAGGATCGCGCCGTCCATCTGCGCCGCGCCGGTGATCATGTTCTTCACATAATCGGCGTGGCCCGGACAGTCGACGTGCGAGTAATGGCGTGCCGCCGTCGAGAACTCGACGTGGCTCGTCGCAATGGTCAGGATCTTCGAGTCGTCACGCGTACCCTGCGCTGCCGACGCCCTGGCAACGTCCTGATAGGAGACGAACGCGCCCCAGCCGTGATCGGCTGAAACCTTCGTCATCGCTGCCGTCAGCGTCGTCTTGCCATGATCCACGTGGCCGATCGTGCCAACATTGCAGTTGGGCTTGAGACGGAGGAACTTCTCTTTGGCCATGGGACACCTGTGGTGTTCGAGCTCCCGTGCTGGTTTGCACGACTCGAGGCACCGCGAGAGCTCGTTCGGCGCCCGGAGCCGCTTCCGCTCCGGGCTGCCTCACATGTCAGGTGTGACGTTGGGTCAGGTCCAAAACGGAATAGCGGCGGACGAGGGCATTAGCCCTCCCGTCATCAGCACTGCTGCTCGCTGTGACTGCCGCATGTTGGAAACCTGGGTCGCTCGCTCTGAAAAGGAGGCGTGTACATAAGGGGTGAGCGCGCCGTTGGCAAGAGGTGCTGCGGTCGCATCGCGCGCGCCGCGCTGGCGTTGGCGACGCCGCAAGCGTATAGTTCGGGGGTACAGGTGACGGTCTTTCGAATGTCGATCTCCGCAAGCAAAACCGGTCTCGCAATCGTCGCGGCAGTGCTCTGCCTGAGCGGCCAGCAGGCCCATGCCCAGGCCGGACCCGTGCGCTACTGGACGCCGGGATCGCTGTTCGGCTTCGGCGGCAGCCTGGCCGACGGCCAGAAGGCGGATACCTACGGCAACTTCCCGAGCTTCGATGGCGCCAGTACGCCGGGCGGCGACTTCTCGTATCTGAACGGTAAGCCGGACGGCTGGTTCGTCGGCGGCGAAGGCGGCCGCTATGGCTGGAGCGCGCTCGGCCAATCGGCGGCATTCGGCTCGCTCGAATATCAGGGCGCGCAGTTCGGCTACAATTTCAAGGGCGTCGGCGATACGCCGGTGACGTTCTTCGCCGGCTTCGACAGCCTGAAATACAATCCGCCCGGCGCCGGCGGACCGCTGGCGCCGTTCAGCGGCAATCCCGGCGTCAACGCCGGCTATTCGGCGCGCGCGGGCCTCGAGTTCCGCCCGACCTCGAATGTCACCCTGTCCGTCGGCGCCGGCTTCACCCAGCTGGGCGCGGAACGCATGGACAGCGACATCCATTCGCAGCTGCTGCCCGGCCAGTCGCCGGTGCTGTTCGGCGGCCGCTAGCGCGTCAGCGCAAGACTGCAGAGCTGCGGTCCTGATTCAACCAGACTTCAATACGAACCAAGAAGGCTCGATATCGCGAGCACCATCAGGATCGAAACATGGACATGCAGGGCAAGATCGCACTCGTCACCGCCGCGGCGTCGGGGGCCGGCCGCGCCGGCGCACGCATCCTCGCGCGCGAAGGTGCAGCGGTCGCGGTGGTCGACCAGAACGAGGCTGGCGCCAAGGCGGTGGTCGACGAGATCAAGCAGGGCGGCGGCCGCGCGCTGGCGCTGGCCGGCGATCTCCGTGACGATGGCTTCTCGCGCGAGATCGTCGCGGCGACGGTGAAGGAATTCGGCGCGCTCGACTGCGTCTGGAATCATCTCGGCATTCCCGGGCCGTCCGTGATCGACGATCTGGAGGGCTGGGATCTCAGCGTCGACCTCAATCTGCGCTCGCAGCTGATCACCACCAATGCGGCGCTCGCGCAGATGACGGCGCGGCGCAAGGGCAGCATCCTGTTCACCGCATCGACCTCGGGCCTGGTCGGCTCGCCGTGGAGCCCGACCTATTCGGCGGCCAAGGCCGGCGTGATCGGGCTGTCGCGGGCGCTCGCCAAGCGCCACGCCAAGGACGGCGTGCGCGTCAATGCGATCTGCCCCGGCGCGATCGACACGCCGATGCTGCGGGTGTTCGTCAACCGGCCCGACCAGCCCGGCCACAACGAGGCCGATCCCGAGGAGCTGATCAAGGCCGCGGTGACCCGCAATCCGATGGGCCGCGCCGCGCGCCCGGAGGAGATCGCCGAGGTCGCGGTGTTCCTGCTGTCGGACAAGGCCTCGTTCGTCACCGGCATCGCGATGCCGGTCGACGGCGGGACGGTGGCGTAGGGCACCGATGCCGGAGGCGATAACCTGTCGTCGCAGGGGCGCACGGCCAAAATATCGAAAACAACCCCATGCACAGTAGCCGACGGCTGCCGGCCGACCCGGCAGCTTGACACGTCGGGCAACTCAGTGGCATTTTTCCATTATCCAGAAATCGTGCAGACGTCCTCGCGGTGCCATCACCCGCGCGTGCGCGTGTGCGTCAAAGCAGGCTCTAGAACTTCGCCCGGATGCCGGCATAGGCGGCGAGCGGCATGCCGGGCACGAAGGCGCGGGGATCGCTCAGCTGCGCCATCAGGTTGGGGCCGCCTCCGGCGCTGGCAAAGCCGCCGGTCTGGTAGAACGCGCCGCTCAGATAGTAGTGCTGGTTGAACACATTGTTGATCAGGCCGAACACCTCAATGTTCTTCGTGACCTGGTATGACGTGTGCAGGTTGACGACCGAGTAGGCCGGCACTTTCGGGCTCTGGTTGGTGTCGTCATGGATCAGCCACTGGCTGCCGACGACGTTGAGGTCGGCGCCGACCTTCCACGTGTCCGTCACGTTGTATTCGACGCCGGCCTTGAAGCGGTGCGCGGGAATGCCCGGGATGTGGTCGCCCGGAGTGACGTTGACATACTGCACGCCGCCGTCGCTGGTCAGCGCGTTCGGATTGTTCGGCGAGGACAGCGTGATTGCGCTTTGATAGGTCGCGTTGACAAAGGTGTAGTTGGCGTAGGCGTTCCAGCGATCGACGCGATAGTCGAGCTTGGCCTCAATGCCTTGGCGCAAGGTCTGTCCGGCGTTCTGGAAGTATCCGAAATTGTTGACGCCGAGCGGGCTTGCCACCTGGATGATGTCATCGTCGGACAGGGTGCGGAATGCGCCCAGCCCCCAGCTCAGTACGCCCGTCCTGGCATCGCGGCCCCAGCTGCCGCGGAGGCCCGCTTCGACGGTGTGCGACACCACCTGCTTGAGCGGCGGGTCGGCCACCAGGAAGGTGTCGATCATGCAGGGATGATTGGGATCGGAGCAGCCGAGCTCCAGCGGTGTCGGCGTGCGGTTGGCTTCCGAATAGCCGGCATAGGCGGTGAGGTTCGGGGTGATCTTGTAGGTGCCGCCGATCACCGGGTTGAACCGCTGGAAGCGGTTGCTGCTGTTGAGCAGGTCATTGGTTCCGGTCTGGTCCTGCAAATCGATCTGGGCGTAATTGAATCGCCCGCCAGCGGTCACTGAGAACCTGTTGGTCACATCGAACGTATCGGTGAGGTAGACGCCGGTATAGGTGTTGGTGGCGCGCAGATCGACCGGGCTGAGACCTGCGTCGGGCTGATTGATGAAGACACCGGTGCCGGTGACGAACAGGTTGTTGGGATCGATCGTGCCGAGCTCGCTGGTCGCCGAGAATTTCGTGTTGCCGTGATCGACGCTGACACCCATCACGACGTGGTTGTCATGCCCCAACAGCTGGTCCGAGTTGGTCAACTGCGCTGTGCCGCCGAAGCTGTTGGTGGCGGCACGGTTGCGGTCGATTTCGCCGAGAAAAGCGTTGCCCAGTGTGTTTGGAACCGAGGGTCCTCCTGCGGGGCCGTAAATCGGAAGGTCATCGCCGATGCACAGGGTCGTGGGATCGTCGCATGGCGCAACGTCAGTGCCGTTGCCGTCGATATGGCTCTGCCGGAAGCCGCGGAAATAGGCGTTGCCCTGGAACGACCAAGTGTCCGAGAAATTGTGGCTCAAGGTGGCGTTGACGAAGGCGAGCTGAAGCAGCGTCGATTGCGGCCAGGTGTAGACGCTCGACCAGCGCTGGTTGAGCATCTCGACCGGCGTTGCCGCGACGTTGCCGAGCAGGTTGCTGGCGCCGGTGAAGTTGACGTGGAATTCGGTCTGGTCGTTGCGCGCGCCGACGTCGATATACATCCGGTTGATGTGCGAGGAATTGGCATAGTCGCGCCAGCCGCGGTCATAGGCGGATTCGAACGCCGCATAGGCGGAGATGTTGTCCCTCTGGCCGCCGGCCTGCACGCTGCCCTGCACCCGTCCGTAGGAGCCGCCGAACAGTTCGGCCTCCGAGCCCTGATAGGTGAAGCCGTTCTTCATCTGGATGCTGAGCGCGCCGCCGATCGCGTTCAGGCCGAAGATCGGGTTGTTGGGCACCAGCGAAACCCGGTCGATGGCTTTTTCCGGGATGAAATCCCAGTTGACCACGTCGCCCCAGGATTCATTGATGCGGACGCCGTTCTGATAGACGGCGATGCCCTGCGGGGTGCCTTGAACCGGCGAGGCGACGAAACCGCGGTAGTCGAGCGTGCGCTGGAACGGATTGCCGGTCTGATCGGTCAGCGTGACGCCGGGCAGCTTGCGGTTCACCGAGTCCAGAAAGTTGGTCGAATAGTTGCGGCTGAAATCCGCCGAGGTCAGCACCTCGGTGTTGGACGGAATCTTGTCGCGGTCGAGCAGGCTGGAGTCGCGCTCGGAGGGACCGGGGACGCCGGTGCCACCTTCGGGCGCGGCGGCGGTCTGGGCCGGGGCGGCCCGTGGCCTGGTGTTTCGCGACGTCCGCACCACCGGTCGTGACGCGGGCTTGATGCTGCGCGTGCCTGAAAGCGGCGAGGGGGCGATCACGTTGACGGGGGGCAGTTCGGTCGGGGCGGGCGTCTGGGCTTGCAGCGTCGTCAGCGGTGCCGCGGCTCCGATGGCGGTGAGCACGGCCGCGGCGCCGCGCGTAGTGACCGAACAAGACAAAAATCGTGTTGCCGCACGCAACAACGTACCAGCCATGACGCCCACCCCTAAGTCGCGGTTCGACTTTTTCCCCGACGAACCTTGGTTTTGAGACTGCGGGAGCGCTGTGGCTTTGGCAAACAAGATCAGTCCCGGCGGGCCGGGATTCTTTTCCGTCTGTAATCGGGAAAAATTCCCGATCGGGGCGTCACGAGGCCGCTCGGGCCCCTAACGGCAGTCGCGCGGGCGATTTCAGCGGGCTTTTTTGCCGGTTGTGCCCAAGATGCAGGCATCTCGCGTCCCGGGCACCGGCGACACGTCTAGTCCTTGAACTCGCAGCCGAGCCGCGTGAGAGCCTCATCGACCCAGCGGCGGTCGCTGGTGCCGGCGAGCATCTGCTGGATGGCCTTTTCCTCGGTCGCCTTCTTGGCCTCGGTCAGCTTGCAGATCGCCTCCGCGTCGTCATGGGGCACGCAGAGCACGCCGTCGTCGTCGGCCACGATGAGGTCGCCGGGCTCGACGATCATGCCGTCGATCGAGATGGCGCAATTGATCTCGCCCGGACCGTCCTTGTAGGGGCCGCGATGGGCGACGCCGGCCGCGAACACCGGGAACGAGCCGGCGCGGAGCGCGCCGGCATCGCGGATCGAGCCGTCGATCACGAAGCCCGCGACGCCGTTCTTCTCGGCCAAGGTCGACATGATCTCGCCGATGATGGCGTTGACCAGCACGCCGCCGGCGTCGACCACGATCACGTCGCCGGGCTGGGCCAGGTCGATCGCCTTGTGCACCATCAGATTGTCGCCGGGCCGGGTCTTCACGGTCAGCGCCGGGCCGCCGAGCCAGCCGCCCTTGTGCATCGGCCGCAGCCGGTTGGTGCCCGCGATCCGCGACATCGAATCGCTGATATTGGCGACCGGCAGCGTGCGGTAGCGCGCGACCAGGTCGGGCGACACTTTCCGCTTCGCCTTATGAATTGCAAATCCTATGGCCATCGGTTTTCTCCGGGTTCTGCTTAAGCGCGGCTCAGTGCGCGCGGCGGTCGAGATGGGCGTTGAGGCGGGGATAGACGCGGCGGGCGTTGCCTTCGAAGATCTTGGCCTTGTCGGCCGCGCTGAGCGGCAGCGCGTCGATGTAGCGGCGGGTGTCGTCGAAATGATGCCCGGTCTCGGGATCGATGCCGCGCACCGCGCCGACCATTTCGGACGCGAACAGGATGTTCTCGACCGGGATCACCCGGGTCAGCAGCTCGATGCCGGGCAGATGATAGACGCAGGTGTCGAAGAACACGTTCTTCAACAGGTGCTCCGACAGCGGCGGCAGCTTCATGTCCTGCGCCAGGCCGCGGTAGCGGCCCCAGTGATAGGGCACCGCGCCGCCGCCATGCGGGATGATGAACCGCAGGGTCGGGAAGCGCTTGAACAGGTCCGAGGTCAGGAACTGCATGAAGGCGGTGGTGTCCCCGTTGAGGTAATGCGCGCCGGTGCCGTGGAAGCAGGGATTGCAGGACGAGGAGACGTGGACCATCGCCGGCACGTCGAGCTCGACCATCTTCTCATAGAGCGGATACCACCATTCGTCGGTCAACGGCGGATCGCACCAATAGCCGCCGGCGGGATCGGGATTGAGGTTGCAGCCGACGAAGCCGAGCTGCGTCACGCAGCGCTCCAGCTCCTCGATGCAGTTCGCGGGCTTGACGCCGGGGCTCTGCGGCAGCTGGCAGACCGGGACGAAGTTCTGCGGGAACAGGGTGCAGACCCGGTGCACGAGGTCGTTGCAGATCGTGGTCCATTCGCGGCTGGTTGCTTCCTTGCCGACGTGATGCGCCATTCCGGCGGCGCGTGGCGAGAAGATGGTGACGTCGGTGCCGCGCTCCTTCTGCAGGCGGAGCTGCGCGCCCTCGACGCTGGAGCGGATCTCGTCGTCGGTGATGCCGAGATTGGTGGTGAGCGGCCGCCGCGACTTGTCGGCGAGGCCGGCGAGCTGCTTGTCGCGGAAGATCTGCAGCTTGGCCGGCTCGGTGGTGTAGTGGCCGTGACAGTCGATGATCATGGTTGCTTCCTCAACAGGGTTGTCAGTGTACGGCGGACGACGGAATCGCGCCCGAAAGTTCCAGCTCGCGCGGCTTGACGCGCATGGTGGCGGCGATGGCGGAGGCGACGAACAGGAAGCCGGCGATGCCGACCAGCGCCCAGGAGAAGCTTCCGGTGGAGTCCTTGATCAGGCCGATGCACCACGGGCCGATCAGCCCGCCGAACTGCGCCAGCGTGTTGACCATGGCGATCGAGGCGGCGCCGGCCGCGCCCGTCAGCAGCGAGGCGTTGATGCTCCAGAACAGCGGATTGCCGGCATTCAGGCTGAAGCCGACGATGCAGAGGAACAGGAAGGCCAGCACCGGGCTCGTAACATAGGCGCTGCCGAGCATCGCGACCGCGGCGAGCAGGTAGACCGCGGCGAGATGAAACTTGCGGTCGCCGGTCTTGTCCGAGCTGCGGCTGACCACGATGGTGCCGACGACGCCGAGCAGCGGCGGGATCGCCGAGAGGAAGCCGACCTCGATGTTGCTGAGATTGCCCATGCCCTTGATGATCTGCGGCAGCCACAGCAGCAGGCCATAGATGCCGACCAGCGCGCAACCGAACAGCGCCGCCAGCAGCCAGACCCTTATATCGAGCACACATTCGATCAATCGGTGTTGCCCCTGTTGTTCGATCTCGGCCCGCTCGGCGGCGAGTTCGCCCTCCAGCCACGCCGCCTGTTCTTTCGTGAGCCAGCTCGCCTTGGCCGGGCGGTCGGTCAGATAATAGAGCGTGAACAGGCCGAGCAGCATGGTCGGCACGCCTTCGGCGATGAACATCCATTGCCAACCATGCAGGCCGGCCGCGCCGTCGTACCAGGTCATGATGCTGGTCGAGATCGGCCCGCCAAGCACGGCCGAGAACGATCCGGCGATGATGTATCCGGCCACCGCGCGGGCGCGGTAGCGCGAGGGGAACCAGTAGGTGAGGTAAAGCACCACGCCCGGCATGAAGCCGGCTTCCGCGACGCCGAGGCCGAACCGCATGACGTAAAGGCTGAGCGGATTCCAGACGAAGGCGGTCAGCGTGGCGACGAGGCCCCAGGTGATCAGGATGCGCGCCAGCCAGATCCGGGCCCCTAACCAGTGCAGCATCAAATTGCTCGGCACCTCGAGCACCATGTAGCCGAGGAAGAAGATGCTGGCGGCGAAGCCGAAGATCGCGGGGCTGAGGCCGAGATCCTTGTTCATGGTCAGCCCGGCATAGCCGAGATTGATGCGATCGAGATAGTTGAAGAACATCATCACGAACAGGATCGGGATCAGCCGCCAATAGACGCGGCGGATGGTTTGTTGTTCGAGCTCGCTGGCTGACGCCTGGCCCATTGGAATCCTCCCTGGTTTCTTGCCTTGCTTGTTGTTGTCGCGCCTGTGATCCGAACCGCGCGGAGCGCCGGTTATTCGCGGCGATTTCGCATGGCTGACCGGCTGCGCGTGTTGCCGCTTGGAGCAGCACCGTTTTGGCGCCAAGATCGGGAAACCGTCCTGGGAGGTCAAATACCGCTTTGACCCCTCACTTATAGGGAAACGGAATAAGCGATGGATTACAGGCAGCTTCGCTACTTCATCGCGGTGGCCGAAGAACTCAGCTTCAGCCGCGCCGCCAAGCGGTTGCATGTCAGCCAGCCGCCGCTGAGCACGCAGATCAAGGCGATGGAGGAGGAGCTCGGCACGCAACTGCTGTCGCGCACGCGGCGTGCCGTCGCGCTCACCCAGGCCGGCCAATTGCTGCTGGAGCACGCGCGGCGCGCCGTCAGCGAGCTCGACCTCGCCTCCGAGACCGTGCGCCGCGCCGCCCGCGGCGAGGCTGGCGCGGTTCGTGTCGGCTTTACCGACTCGGTTCCGATGCTCGACATGTTCGCCGAGCTGTTCCGCAGCTTCCGCGGCAGCTATCCGCGGGTGAAGATCGAGCTCAGGCATATGTCGACCGCAAAGCAGCTGCAGGCGCTCGCCGATGCCGAGCTCGATGTCGCGATCATGCGGCCGCCGCTGGATTTCCGGCCGGCGGCCGATCTGCAGGTCCATGTCGTCTGGCGCGACCGGCTGATGGTGTTCCTGCCGGTCGATCATCCGCTCGCTGCCGCGCCCGGCAAGGTCAGCGTCGCCGATCTTGCCGAGCATGAATTCGTCGGCATGGCGGAGAGCGGTTGCGGCGTCGGCGACCAGGCGGCGATGCTGTGCCGGCGGGCCGGCTTTGCGCCGCGTATCGCGCAGGAAGCTCATGAGCTGCGCACGGTGCTCAGCCTCGTCGCGGCGGGGATCGGGCTCTCGATCCTGCCGTCGTGTTACCAGCAGGCCGGCGTCATGAACGTGGTCTCCAAAGCGCTGGACACGCCGGATGCGGAGAGCCGCATGCTGGTGGCGATGCGTTCGAACGCCTCGCTGCTGCCGCGCCGGTTCGTCGAATGCGCATTGCAGGCGGCGTCGCGCAGTGCGCCGCCGCTGGTCCCCGAGGTCACGGCAGCGAGCCGCTGATCGAGCGGTCCGGAGGGCGGGCGGCCGCTTGCCGTGCGTGGCGCGCGACGGCCCGCGTACCCCATCTTTCGTCGGCAGTAGTCTCCCGGAATGCAGTCTGGCGCTGCACTTGCATAGCTGAATCCCAGGTGCTGGGGCGTCGATTCGTCGTGGTCTCGCCTGCGACGGCAATGTCGTGAGCGAACGGTTGGTGATGCGCGCCCGCAGCTGAATTGACATCTGCGGAGACGACAAGATGCACGTTCTCACACGTGCGGCAGTGCTGCTCGGGGCGGTGTGGTTGACATCGCCGACCCTGGCGCGCGACGACGGCCGCTACGCCAACTCACCTCTGAAACCCTGGTTTGAAAGCCTGCACAGCGGCTACGGGCAGTGCTGCTCGGATGCCGACGGATATGTGGTTGCCGATCCCGACTGGGAGTCGGACCACGGCCATTATCGCGTGCTGATCGACAGTGAATGGGTCGTTGTGCCTGATGAGGCCCTGATCACCGCGCCGAACAAGATCGGTCGAACCATGGTGTGGAAGCACTATATCGACGGCCATCCGCGCATCCGCTGCTTCATGCCGGGCAGCATGACCTGAGGCGGATCGTCCGGACAGCAATTCAGGCCGGTGGCACGAAGATCCGGTTCGGGAACGCCTGCTCGACGACGTCGAGAAACGCGCGCACCTTGGCGCCGACCAGCCGTCGCGAGCTCTGCAGTGCCCAGATCTCGACCGGAGGTCTGGCATCGGTTCCCCAATAGGCGAGGCGGCCCGCGGCAATGTCGTCGTCGACCAGCAGCTTGGGCAGCAGGGCCGCGCCGGCGCCCGCCAGCACCGCATCACGCATCATCAGCATCGATGAGAGACGCAACACCGTCCGCGGCCTGAGTATGGTCTCGTCGTGTTCATTCTTGATGCGCCAGAGCGTGTCCGGTGGCGTCTGCGACATCAGCACGGCATTGACGGAGATGCCGTCTAGATCGTGCGCGGAGATTGTCGGTCGCTGCAGATCGGGATGCGCCACGACCAGCAGCTCATCGTTGAGGAAGCGGCGGCCGACGAGACGCTCGTCCGGTGACGGATTGATGCGGATGACCAGGTCAAAGCCGTCCTCGACCGGATCGACCAGGCGATCCTCGGCGACGATCTCGAGCTGGACGTCGGGATAGGCGTGCGCAAAGCGCGCAGCGATCCGGCCGAACGCGACGTGCGCGAGCAGCACCGGCGCGCTGACCCGCAGCCGGCCACGCGGCATCGATGCGCCGAGCACCACCGCTTCGCCGGCCTCGGCGATGTCGGACAGCGGACCGCTGGTGCGCTCGTGCAGCGCGCGGCCCTCGTCGGTCAATCGCAGGCTCTGCGAACCGCGCTCGATCAGGCGGACGCCGAGACTTTGCTCGAGCTCGGCGACGCGGCGGGACAGCGTGGCCTTGGCCCGTCCGGAGGCACGGCTGGCGCGGCCGAAACCGCCATGCGCGGCGACCAGGTTGAAGTCGGTGAGCGCCTGGAGGTCCATCGCATCTGTTCCATATTCGAGACGGCGTGTTCAAATATTGGCATATTTGATAGAAAATTGGAACAGATAGCTTCTCCCCAACGGCAGACGGTCTGCCGCAAAGAGGAGAATTCGACATGGCTATTCTGGTGACAGGCAGCACAGGCACCATCGGCACCCAGGTTCTGAACCATCTCGCCGGTCACGGCGTCGAGGTTCGCGCTTTGACGCGCTCGCCCGGCAAGGCCCAGTTCCCGCAGCACGTGACGGCGGTTCGCGGCGATCTTGCGGATTTGGATTCGGTCCGCGCCGCGCTCGACGGCGTCAGCACGCTGTTCCTGCTGGTGCCGAACGCGGCCGACGAACTGACCCAGGCGATGCTGACGCTGGCCGCGGCGCGCGAGGCCGGCGTCAAGGGCATCGTCTATCTCTCGGTGTTCAAGGGCGAGGCCTATGCCGACGTGCCGCATTTCGCCGGCAAGCACACGGTCGAGCGGATGATCGAGGCGCTCGATCTTCCCGCGACCATCCTGCGTCCGGCCTATTTCATCCAAAACGATCTTCGGCTGAAGGAGCCGCTGCTCAACTACGGCGTCTACGGCATGCCGATCGGCGCGAAGGGCATCTCGATGGTCGATATCCGCGACATCGGCGAGGCGGCTGCGATCGAGCTGGTGCGCCGCGAGCGCGCGCCCGCGCCGCTTGGCCGCGAGACCTATGCGCTGGTCGGGCCCGATGTCGTGACCGGTGAGGGCGCGGCCGCGATCTGGCGCGATGAGCTTGGCCGTGCCGTCAGCTATGGCGGCGACGATCTCGTCGTGACCGAGCAGCGTCTCAAGGCCGCGATGCCGGCCTGGCTCGCGCTCGACATGCGCCTCATGCTCGGCCGCTACCAGAGCGACGGCGCGGTGGCGACGGCCGACGAGCTTGCGCGCCTGACGCGGCTGCTCGGCCGGGCGCCGCGCGCCTATCGCGATTTCGCCCGCGATGCCGCCGCGCAGTGGCGCAAGGGCTAGGTACGACGTGTGAGGAAGCGCGTGACCACGCCGCCGAGTGCGGCGTGGTCGAGCGGTTCGGTGAGCGACGCCTTGGCGGTTTCGACCACGGCATCGGGCGCGAGACCGCGGCGCAGGTCGCACAGCGCATCGGCGTAGTCGGCGGTGAATTCCGGATGCGGCTGCACCGACAGCGTGGTGCCGTTGGCATAGCGCAGTCCGGCGTGCGCCGTGAAGTCCGACGACATGATGGTGCGGGCGGAGGCGGGCGGGGTGATCACCTGGTCCTGATGCGAGGCGGCCACCGCGATCGTTGCGCCGTCGAGCAGGCCGTTGTCCGGCGCTATCCGATAGACATGACGGCCGATGCCCCAGCCGTTCTCCGATTTGCGCACGGTGCCGCCGAGCGCCTGCGCGATCAGCTGATGGCCGAAGCAGACCCCGACCATCGGAACGCGCTTGTCATGAGCTGCGCGCACGAAGGCTTCGAGCGGCGCGATCCAGGCGACATCGTCGTAGACGCCGGCCGCCGATCCCGTGATCAGGATCGCGTCCAAGGTCGCGGGATCCGGAAGCGCCTCACCCTTGGCGACGCTCACGACGTCGCAGGTCGCGGACGGATCGGCGGCAGCGACCATCCGCTGGAACATCTGCGGATAGCTGCCGTGGCGGTCGCGGAATTGCGGACTGACGAGCCCGGTTTCGATGATGGTGATGCGGGGCATGGCTGACGGGTGGGCGGGATGCCGCGGCATTTACTCCGAAAGCACCGATCGCCACAAGCCGCGCGCGGCGGCTTCGGATCAATTCCGTGACGGCGCCGCCGCGTCGATCGTTGCTGTGTGCTGTGCCGCCGGCGTCGGGTTGACGATCGCCGGCGTCGTCGCGACGATCGCGGGCTCGGTGCGGTAGCGCGGCAGCTGGTCCTCGAGCGAGTAGCCGACGCAGAGCGCGAGGCTCGACCACACCGCCATGCTGAAATACAGCGACATCCAGGCGATCTCCTCGCGCCACTCGGCGATGTCGTGGGTCACGACCCAGCGCCGGCTGACGTCGCGCAGGCCCTCGAGCGGATGCAGCAGCGTGCCGCCGGCGGCGAGGTTGGCGCGCCAGCGGTTCAGATACATCGGGACGTCGACGGTCATCAGGAAGGCGAGGAATGCGGCGATGCCGACGATCGCGACGATGAGGGCCCAGCGCACCGGGCCGTGAAACTCCGGTAGCAGCCGGCACAGCGCAATGCCGACCAGGAAGAACACCACGGCCCAGATCGAGTTCTCGATCGCGTTGCAGAGATAGTGGGTGGTCAGCACCGCATACCAGGAGAAGCATTCCGCGATCACGATCAGCGGCACGATGATCCAGGCGATGGTCACGGTGGTCTCGGCGCCGGTCATGGTGCCGAGCTGATGCAGGATGATCGCCCATTGCGCGGCGAAGCAGACCTCGGCGACGGTGGCGACGGTGCGGCCGACCATGACGCTCGACAGCCAGTGGTCGAACAGGCAAATGCGCTGCACGTCGGCACGCGGCAGCACCGAGCGGAACGCGCAGCCGAACACATAGGCTGCGCACAGCAGCATCATCAGGCCGATGCCGGAGGTGTTGCTGAAGCTGCCATTGGCCTGTTCATGGAACTGGCGGTAGAGCGCGAACCAGATCGCGATGTTGGCGGCGCTGACGAGGCTCAGGAAGCCCCACCACCGGACCACTGGATTCGACCAAGCCAGCGAAACCGGCCGCGCCCGCCACTCCATGCTCATTCACCGCTCCGCGTGTAACCGAACTGATATCGAACTGTAGTAATTCTGTCATAGAAGGCGGCGAATCACGACTAAAAAATGCGTGTGGCGCGGGCCGGGCGGGCTCCGATTGTGACAGCGTTTGTGACAGCGAGCGCGGTTTGTGACAGTGAGCGCGCGGCGCGCCATCCGCGCGTCATTCCGGGATGCGCCGGAGGCGAAGGCCCGGAATCGATTGGGCCGCCGTGTCGGTGATGAATGGATTCCGGGCTTGCGCTTCGCGCGCCCCCGGAATGACGATGGGGGAGTGCAGGCCTTCCCCCCTTCGCGATCGTGATCGGCGTCGACGCCTGCGCCGGTAGGCAGGCCCGGCGCCATCGTCTATTGAACGGCTTCCTCTTTCGGGCCGCACCTGCACGGGCTGGCTTCACGCGAAGGCGCCCTGTGACGACGGAAATCACGGCCAGCTACGACCCGCTGCTGCGAAAAATTCACTGGGCGACCGCCGTGCTGTTCATCGCGGCGATGCTGATCGGGCTCTATTGCGGGCTGCAGCCGGCGGGGACGTCGCCGCGCCGCGAACTGCTCGAGCTGCACAAGTCGCTCGGCGTCACCCTGTTCTTCCTGGCGATCCTGCGGCTGATGGTGCGCGCCGTGACCACGGCGCCGCCGGAGCCGGGTTCGTTCTCGCCGCTGGTCAGGATCGCGGCACGGCTCAATCACTGGGCGCTCTACGCCATCCTGTTCGTGATGCCGGTGACGGGCTACATGTTCTCGTCGGCCGGCGGCTACTCGCTGCGCTATTTCTGGACCTTCAGCTGGCCGCGGCTGTTTGCCGACAACAAGGTGGTGGCGGAGGCCGGCGAGCTGGTTCACGGCGTGCTCGCCTATGTCGCCTATGCCGTGGTCGCGCTGCACATCGCCGCGACGCTCTGGCATGTGCTCGTCAAGAAGGACGAGACGCTGGCGCGGATGTGGCCGCGCGCAAGCCGCAATCCGGGCTGACGCCGCGATAACCCGTCAGCCGCGCAGCGCGGTTTCGGGAATGGTCCGGCGCACCACCTCGCGCATCGCGAAGCTGGAATGGATGCGGGCGACGCCCGGCATCCGCGACAGATGCTGCTTGTGGATGCGCTCGAAGTCGGCGATGTCGCGGGCGATCACCTGCAGATGATAATCGTCGCTGCCCGACATCAGATGGCAGGACACGACGTCGGGGCAGCGCGCGATCGCGGCCTCGAACGCCGCGAGATAATCCTCGCTCTGCTTCTCCAGCGTGATGGTGACGACGACGGTGGTGACGAGGCCGAGCGCGCTCGGCTCCAGGTCGACGCGGTAGCCGCGGATCACGCCGATCTCCTCGAGATGGCGGATGCGCCGCGCACAGGCGGTCGGCGACAGCCCGACCTTCTCCGCCAGCTCGATCTGGCTCGCGCGGGCATCGGTGACCAGCTCGCCAAGGATTCTGAGGTCGATGCGATCGAGACCGTCCACGCAGTTTTCCTTCGAGAGCTGAGCCAAGAGCGAAGGATATGAGCGTATTTGGCTGTGAGCAAGCCGGAATTCGCTGAGAAACGCCGTGTGACGGGGCATAGCCTTGAGGCTAACGGAAACGAATCCTTCAAGGAGCGGACCATGCGCATCGGCGTGCCCAAGGAAATCAAGGTCGAGGAATACCGGGTCGGGCTGACGCCTGCCTCGGTGCGGGAATATGTGGCGCACGGCCACGAGGTCGTGGTGCAGCGCGGCGCCGGCGACGGCATCGGTGCCGGCGATGACACCTACACCCAGGCCGGCGCGCGGATCGCCGATACGGCCGAAGAGGTGTTCTCGGTCGCCGAGATGATCGTGAAGGTGAAGGAGCCGCAGCCGTCCGAATGGATCAGGCTGCGCGAGGGACAGATCCTGTTCACCTATCTGCATCTCGCGCCTGACGTGCCGCAGACGTCGGGGCTGATCGCCTCGGGCTGCACCGCGGTCGCCTATGAGACCGTGACCGACGCGCATGGCGGCCTGCCGCTGCTTGCGCCGATGAGCGAAGTCGCCGGCCGCCTTGCGATCGAAGCCGCAGGCGCCGCGCTGCGCAAATCCGCCGACGGCATGGGCAAGCTGCTCGGCGGCGTGCCGGGCGTGCCGCCGGCGCGCGTTGCGATCATCGGCGGCGGCGTGGTCGGCACCCATGCGGCGCGGATGGCCGCCGGCCTTGGCAGCGACGTCACCATCCTCGACCGTTCGTTGCCGCGGCTGCGCGCGCTCGACGACCTTTTCCTCGGTCGCGTCCGCACCCGTTACGCCACGCTTGAAGCAATCGAGCAGGAGGTCTTCGCGGCCGACGTCGTGATCGGCGCAGTGCTGGTGCCGGGCGCCAGCGCGCCGAAGCTGGTGTCGCGCGCGCAGCTTGCGGGCATGAAGCGCCGCGCGGTGCTGGTCGACGTCGCGATCGACCAGGGCGGCTGCTTCGAGACCTCGAAGCCGACCACGCATCAGGCGCCGACCTATCTGGTCGACGACATCGTGCATTATTGCGTCGCCAACATGCCGGGCGCGGTGCCGGTGACTTCGAGCCATGCGCTCAACCACGCCACCCTCCCGTTCGGCCTAGCCCTGGCCTCGAAGGGACTGCGCGCGCTGGTCGAGGATCCGCATCTGCGTGCCGGCCTCAACGTTCATCGCGGCCGCATCACCAACCGCGCCGTCGCCGAGAGCCAGCATTTGTCGGCCGTGATGCCGGAGGAAGCGCTGGCGTCGTAGGACATAAGGTCGAGCACTTGTAGCCCGGATGGAGCGAAGCGAAATCCGGGGCCGATCTCTCCGCGGAGGGACTGACCCCGGATTGCGCTTCGCTTCATCCGGCCTACGGCTACGGTGCTGCGTCTGTCAGTTCCTTCAGCCGACTCTGCATCACTTCAATGATGTGCGCGCGCTTTGCCGCGATGCGTTCGATCGGCCCGCCGATGCCGATCGCGAGCGGGGCGCGCCGCTTCGGCAGCGGAACAAGCATGCCTATCGTGTTTGCGCCCGGCGTCGTGCGGCCGCCTGACTCGGAATAGCCGCGGCGGCGAATACGCTCGACCTCCTCCAGAAAGCTGGATTCGCGAACCCGCGCCGACTGACTCGGCTCCTCGGCATTGTTGCGCCGGATAATGCCGCGAATTTTGGTGTTCGGCATCTGGCTCAGCAGCACGTGCCCGAGCGCGGTCCGAACCATCGGTCGTATCTGACCGGCTTGGGCCGTGTACTGAAGCTGGGAGCCGCCGGGGACCACGTGCAGATACTGCATCCCCGCGGCGCCTGCCTGTTGTCCAAGCATGACGGTTTCGCCGCCGGTCGCGGTCCAGAGTTCCTCCATCAGATCGGTGAGCTTTTTATCACGGAACGGAGAACGACGGATCCAGTCACCGAGCAGATTGACCCGATAGCTCGGGATGAAAAGCCGGCTCTTTCGCTCGTATTCAAGGTAGTTCAATTCGACGAGACAGCGAAGCAACACCGACGTGCTCGATTGAGGCATCTCCAGCGCGGAAGCTATCTCGGTCACGGAAGCCGCCCGCTTTGTTTTCCGAAAAAACTCCAGAACCGCAAACGTCCGCATCGCCGATTTGACGATCGCCGTCTTGCTCGGATTCGGCATGGCTGGCTCCTCGGCGGGTCAAGTACCGCACCTCCATCACATATATGATGTTAGGGCAAAACTGCTTCACTTGACGACAAGTTTGGCCCAGATTGGCGTCAAGAAGATCAAGCCGCATGGAAACGCAGAGAGCAGGGGAAGGCGGATGCCGGGCCGAAGTTTGCTCGAGAAGATCTGGGACCAGCATGTCATTGCTCGCCTGAGCGAGGACACGGATCTGCTTCATATCGACCGCCATCTGCTGCACGATCTCGGCGGCTCGCGCGGCCTGCTCGATCTCAAGAGCCGTGGTCTCAAGGTTCACAATCCCGAGCTGACGTTCGCGACGCCGGATCACGCGCTGTCCACCGCGCCCGGCCGCGCCGGGACCAGCAAGATTGGAATGGAACTGCTGGCCGCGTTGCGGGCCGAGACGGCGGCGAGCGGCATCACGCTGTTCGATGTCGACCAGCCTGGCCAAGGCATCGTCCATGTCATCGGGCCGGAGCTCGGCCTGAGCCTGCCGGGCGCGACGATCGTCTGCGGCGATAGCCACACCTGCACCCATGGCGGCTTAGGGGCGCTCGCCTTCGGCATCGGGTCGAGCGAGCTCACCCATGTGCTGGCGACGCAGGCGCTGATCCAGAAGCGTCCGAAGACGCTGCGCGCGCGGTTCGAGGGCAAGCTGCCGCTCGGCGTTACCGCCAAGGACATGATCCTGGCGCTGATCGGGCATATCGGCGCCGCCGGCGGCACCGGCTATGCGGTCGAATATGCCGGCAGTGCGATCCGCGAATTACCGATCGAGGGACGGCTGACGATCTGCAACCTCTCGATCGAGCTCGGCGCCAAGATCGGCATGGTTGCGCCGGACGAGACCACGTTCGAATTCCTGCGCGGCCGTCCCTACGCGCCGCAAGGCGAGATGTGGGATCTCGCGGTCAAGGCGTGGCGCGAGCTGCCGAGCGATCCCGACGCGGTGTTCGACCGCGAGGTCGTGATCGATGTCGAAAAGATCATCCCGCAGGTGACCTGGGGCACCAGCCCCGAGCATGTCGTTGGCGTCGACGGCGTCATTCCCGATCCGAAGTCGGTGGACGATCCCGCACGTCGCGCCGCGATCGAGACCGCGCTCGAGTATATGGGGCTGCAAGGCGGCGCGCCGATCGCCGGCACGCCGGTCGACTGGGTGTTCATCGGCTCCTGCACCAACAGCCGGCTGAGCGATCTGCGCGCGGCGGCTGAGGTCGCGCGCGGTCGCAAGGTCGCAGCCGGGGTCCGTGCCTGGGTGGTGCCGGGCTCGGAGAACGTCAAGCGTGAGGCGGTCGCCGAAGGGCTCGACAAGATCTTCATCGACGCCGGCTTCGAGTGGCGCGAGCCGGGCTGCTCGATGTGCCTTGCCGCCAATGGCGAGGTGGTGGCGCCCGGGCAGCGTTCGGTTTCGACCTCGAACCGCAACTTCGTCGGTCGGCAGGGGCCGCGGGCACGGACGCATCTGGCGAGCCCCGCAAGCGCGGCGGCCTCGGCCATTGCCGGTGCGATCGCCGATGTCAGGATGATGGGGCGCTGATCATGCCGAAGCCGTTCGACAAGCTGACCGCCACCGCCGCGCCGATCATGCGCAGCAATATCGATACCGACGTGATCATCCGCATCGAGCGCCTGGTCGGCAATGGAATCCGCGGCACGCTCGGCAAATGGGCGTTCGGCTCGCTGCGCTACCTGCCCGACGGCTCGGAAAATCCGGATTTCATCCTGAACCGCGAGCCGTACCGGGAGGCGGAGATACTCGTCACCGGACCGAATTTCGGCTGCGGCTCGTCGCGCGAGGGCGCGGTGTGGTCGCTGCAGGAGCGTGGCATCCGCGCCATCATCGGCTCCGGCTTCGGCGACATCTTCTTCGCCAACTGTTTCCAGAACGGCATTCTGCCCGTCATCGTCGACAAGGCGGTGGTCGATCAGCTCGCTGCCGATATCGAGGCGACGCAGGGCGCGGGCAAGGTCTCGATCGACTTGGAGACCCAGACCATCGTCTCGCCGTCGGGCGCGCGGCATTCGTTCGAGATCGACCCGCGGCGGCGCGAAGGGCTGTTGAAGGGGCTCGACGAGGTGGCGCTGACATTGCAGCGCGACGATGAGATCCACGCCTTCCAGGCTTCCGACCGCACCGCGCGGCCCTGGATTCATTCGACAAGGACACCCGCTTCAAGGACATCCGCATGAGCACGCAATCCAACATGGTCAAGGTCGCCGTGGTCGGCGGCGAGGGCATCGGCCCCGAGGTTACCGCGCAGTCGCGGCGCGTGCTCGATTGGTTCGCCGCGAAGCGTAACGTGCCGATGACCTTGCGCGAGGCGCAATACGGCCTGATCCCGTATCTGGCGACCGGCAAGGTGCTGCCCGAAGACACCGCGGAAGCGATGGACGAGGCCGACGCCATCCTGTGGGGCGCGACCGGCGGTCCCGAGACCACCGAAGTGCCGGCAGCCGCGCGCAAGGCCGGCAGCCTGCTGGGACTGCGCAGCAAGTACGATCTCTACGCCAATTTGAGGCCGATCATGGCGAGCCCGGCGCTGTCGGCGTCGGCGCCGCTCAAGCCCGAGGTGCTCGACGGAGTCGACTTCGTGATCATCCGCGAACTGACCAGCGGCATCTATTTCGGCGAGCCGCGCGGCATCGAGACCTTGCCCGACGGCCAGCGCCGCGGCTTCAACACCGAGCAATACACCACCAACCAGATCCGCCGCGTGGCGCGCTCCGCCTTCGAGCTGGCGCGGACCCGGCGCAACAAAGTGTGCTCGGTCGACAAGGCCAATGTGCTGGAGACCAGCGTGGTCTGGCGCGAGGAGGTGATCAGGCTGCACAAGGAGGAGTTCTCCGACGTCGAGCTGACCCATCTCTATGTCGACAATGCCGCGATGCAGATCGTGCGCGAGCCGCGGCAGTTCGACGTGATGGTGACTGGCAACATCTTCGGCGACATCCTGTCGGACTGCGCGGCGATGGCTTCGGGCTCGCTCGGCATGCTGCCGTCGGCCTCGCTCGGGCCGGTGGATCGCTTCGGCCGGCGCAAGGCGCTCTATGAGCCGGTGCATGGCAGCGCGCCCGACATCGCGGGCAAGGGCATCGCCAATCCGCTCGGTTCGATCCTCAGCGTCGCGATGCTGCTTCGCCTGACCTTGAACCGGCCCGAGGATGCCGACCTGCTGGAGCAGGCGGTGCAGACCACGCTGGCATCAGGCGCGCGCACCGCCGATATCGCCGAGGCCGGCGCGAAGAAGCTCTCGACGGTGCAGATGGGTGATGCTGTACTCAGCGCGCTGGACAAGATCTCGGCCAAGGAGCACGCGTGATGGCCCACCCCTCCATGCCCCATCTGTCGAGGCGATCGGCGCTGACGGTGATCGCCGCCGGCGGCGCCGCGCTGGCGACCGGGCGTGGATGGGCGCAGGCGGCCGCGGGACGGGCGATCTATCCGGTCGCGGTGCCGGTTTATCAGACGCAATTTGTGGCCGACCGGATCGGCTACTTCAAGGACGCCGGGCTCGACTGCAAGCTGGTGCAGGGCGGCAGCGGCGTGAAGACTCGCGAGATCATCGCCTCGTCGCAGGGCGATATCGGGATCGGCGACGTCACTCATCCGATGCAGCTGACCAATCACGGCCGCGCCGCGCGCGTGCTGCTGCCGGTCGATACGCGGTCGAACTCGGTGATGTTCATCCTGCGCAAGGATTTGAAGGACCAGGGCATCAACTCGCTGGAGGCTTTCACGCAATGGAAGCGGCCCGACGGCCGCAAGCCGATCGTCTCGGTCTCCTCGCTCGGCGGCACCAACCATGTCTGGGCGTCCTACTACATGGAAACCATGGGGCTCGACGACAAGGTGACCTGGATCGGCACCGGCAATGTCGACACCATGCTGGGGTCGCTGAAATCGAAGCAGGTCGATATCCTGGTTTCTTCGCTGTCGCTGCTGAACGAGGCGCAGCAGCAGGGCTGGGGCGAATTGCTGTTCGACGGCACCGACGAGGCGATCTGGAACAAGCATATCGGCGGCAAGGTGCCGGTCACCGCGCATTTCACATTGCAGGCGACCATCGACAAGGACCCCGCCAAGATGCAGGCCTATGTCACTGCGCTGTGGCGCGCCTCGCAATGGATCAAGACCCACAAGGCGACCGAGGTCTACGACGCCATCGAGCCCTATGTCGGCAGCACCTCGCGCGATGCCAATCTGCTCGAGATCACGGCGATCCAGAAGGTCGCGGACTATGAGGGCTCGGTCGACGCCGCAAGCTTCGCCCGCGGCGAGAAGGTCTGGTTCCGTGAGATGACCGGCATCAAGCCGCTCAAGATCGCCGATGTGGTCAACTCCAACCTGATCGACGCGGCGCGAAAGGCCTATCCGGGTTGAGCGCGCTCGAGACGAGCGCAACCGTGACGCCGCGCGCCGTGGCCGAGCGCCGCGTCGAGGTCAAGGGGCTGAGCAAGTCGTTCCAGCTTGCGAAGACCACGATCGAGGCGGTGCGCGACGTCTCCTTCGACGTGCGCCGCGGCGAGTTCGTCGCGCTGCTCGGGCCGTCCGGCTCCGGCAAGAGCACCGTGCTCAACATGATCGCATCGCTGATCCGCCCCACCGGCGGCGAGATCCTGATCGACGGCAAGCGCGTCGTCAGCGGCAAGGCGACACCCGATGTCGGCTATGTGTTCCAGCGCGACACGCTGTTTCCGTGGCGAACCGTCGGCGACAATATCGGCTACGGGCTGGAGCTGTCGGGCGTGCCGGCCCAGGAGCGGAAAGCGCGCATCGCGGAATGCGTCGCGCAGGCCGGGCTCAAGGGATTCGAGAACGCCTATCCGTCGGCGCTGTCGGGCGGCATGCGGCAGCGCGCGGCGCTGATGCGGACCCTGATCGTCGAGCCGCAGATCCTGTTGATGGACGAGCCGTTCGGCGCGCTCGATACCCACACCAAGATCGACATGCACGAGGTGCTGCTGCGGATCTGGGAGCGCGAGCAGCAAACCGTGCTGTTCGTGACCCACGATCTCGGCGAGGCGCTGACCCTGGCCGACCGCATCATCCTGTTCTCGGCGCGGCCGGGCCGGATCAAGGACATGTTCGAGGTCGACTTCGCGCGGCCGCGCGATGCGGTGAAGGTGCGCGAGACGCCGCATTATGCCGAGCTGTTCCAGCATATCTGGCACTCGCTCGGCGAGGAATTCGTCAAGGGCCGCAGCACATGAAGCGGTACGGCATGATGAACACGATCGGCTGGCAGATTCTGATCTGCGCCATCGTGCTGTCGGTGTGGCAATGGGGCTACGATCTCCGCACCAGGCTGCCGTGGCTGGTGCCCGATCTGCTCGATCCCTATTTCATCTCGAAGCCGTCGATGATCTTCGACAACTTCCTGATCCAGAGCTGCCTGACCTCGAAGCTCGGCGTCTTCAACGGCTGGTTCAACGGCGACTTTGGAAAGTGCCTGGCGCGCAACGAGAACAATCTCTGGGCGGCGACCGCGATCACGCTGAAGAACACTTTCTTCGGCTTCGTCACCGGCGTGGTCTCTGGCTTCGTCGCCGGGCTGATCCTCGGGCGGTCCGACCGCTTGAGCGCAATCTTCCAGCCGTTCATCACCGCGGTGAATTCGATCCCGCGGATCGCGCTGGCACCGATCATCGTGCTGGCGTTCGGGATCGGCGACATGTCGAAGATCGTGACGTCGTGGATCGTCGTCGTGTTCCTGGTGTTCTTCAACACCTTCGAGGGCGCGCGCTCGATCGACGAGGGCTTCACCAACGCCGCGCGGCTGCTCGGCGCCAGCGAGTGGCAGATCACCCGCACGGTGGTGATCCCCTCGACCATGGCCTGGGTGTTCGCCTCGCTGACGCCCGCGATCTCGTTCGCGCTGATCGGCGTCATCGTCGGCGAGTTCATCGGCGCCGAGCGCGGCATCGGCCGCCTCATCATCGAGTCGGAGGCGCGCGGCGAGGCCTCCGGCATGATGGTCGCGGTCGTGGTGCTGATGCTGGTCGGCGTCGTGCTGTCGGCGATCATCTGGCGGCTGCAGGCCTATCTGTTGCGCTGGCAGCGGCAGCGCAGCGCCGAATAGACCTGCGGCACGGCGTTTTGGCATGTGGGGCTGCCGGCCATCGAATGGCTGAGCCGGAGGCGGCGGTATAAAAGCGCCTGGTGGCCGGAGCCGTAAGCTCCGGCCGATCCACGGAGAGCCCTCTCTTGGCCCTGATTTCGAGCCTCGATGCCCACAAATATCTGCGCGCGTCGATGACCGCGTGCAGCTGGAAGGCCGGCTGGCGCTCGCTGCTGCTGCGGGCCTATGACGATCCCGCTGAAGCCCACGAATTCGTGACCCCGGCGACGCGTGACCATCTGATCGTGCTGGTCACCGGCGGCGCCTGCGATGTCGAGGTGCGCTATCGCGGCAACTGGCAGCGGTCTCGCTCCGAGGTCGGCCATATCGGCATGACGGCGCCGGGCGACGCGGCGACGCTGCGCTGGCGCGGCGACACCACCCACAGCACGTTGCAGCTGCATCTGCCCGCGGCGACGCTCGACCGCGTCGCACAGGACCTGCCGCAGCGGCGGCCAGCGGGGCCCGCATTGCCGAGCGGCCTCGGCACCGTCGATCCCCTGGTCAGTCAGGTCATGCTCAGTCTCGACCAGGCATTCAGGGCGGGGGCGCCCGATCTCTACGCCGAGACCGCCGCCGAAATGCTGGCGGCGCATCTGCTGGTCCGTCACGGCCGGTTCGACGTCCAACCGCAGAGCTGTGGCAACAGCGGAAGGCTGCGCCGGGTCGATGCGTTCATGCGCGACAACCTTGCCACGTCCGTCAGCCTCGAAATGCTGGCACAGGAGGCCGGCGTCAGCCGCTTCCATCTGCTGCGGCTGTACAAGAAGCATTTCGGGCAGACCCCGCTGCGGCGCCTCACCGAACTGCGGATGGAAGAGGCGAAGCGGCTCTTGAAGCACGGCGACGAGCCGGTGACGGCGATCGCCGCCAGATGCGGCTATGACAACCCGTCGCATTTCGCAACCGCGTTCAGGCGGGTCGTCGGGGTGTCGCCGGCCGCCTACCGGCAATAATCCTGCATTCAGCGGATTGTGAGCGGCCGCGGCAATTGCGCGGGCGGCACGGCAATCCTGCGAGAGACGACCGGGCCCGGCACTGTCATATGCCGTTCCGCCGGACGGAATCTCGCTGGGTGCAGAATGGCCTATGTTCTCAAGATAAATGGCGCGTCACATACGATCGACGCGGACGGTGACACGCCGCTGTTGTGGGTGCTGCGCGACGTGCTGCAGATGACCGGCACCAAGTTCGGCTGCGGCATGGCGCTGTGCGGCGCCTGCACCGTGCATCTCGACGGCGCGGCGACACGCGCCTGCATCACCACGATCGACAGCGTCGGCGATGCCGCGATCACGACGATCGAGGCGATCGGCCAGAGCGAGGCCGGCCGCAAGGTACAGCAGGCTTGGCTCGATCTCGACGTCGTGCAATGCGGCTACTGCCAGTCCGGCCAGATCATGTCGGCGACCGCGCTTCTGATGTCCAACGCGCATCCGAGCGACAGCGACATCAACGATGCGATGTCGGGCAATGTCTGCCGCTGCGGGACCTACAACCGGATTCGCGAAGCGATCAAGCTTGCCGCCGGAGCCAAGCCATGACGTTGACCGCAATCCATCGCGAGGACGCGGCTGCGCTGTCGCGCCGCACGTTCCTGAAGGCGAGCGCGACTGCCGCCGGCGGCCTGGCGCTGGCGTTCGTCGTGCCGGATCGGTCCGAGGCCGCAGATTCGGCGGCCGAGAGCGGAGCGCTGAACGGCTTCGTCCGGATCGAGCCGGACGGGCGTATCCATCTCACCATCCCGATGGTGGAGATGGGGCAGGGCACCTACACCTCGCTCGCGATGCTGCTCGCCGAGGAGCTCGAGGTGAAGCTCGACAGCATCGTGCCCGAGCACGCGCCGCCCAACGACGCGCTTTATGCCAATCCGATCCTGCATGAGCAGTCGACCGGCCTCTCCGCATCGACCCGCGGCTTCTGGCTGCCGCTGCGCCAGGCGGGCGCGGCGGCGCGCATCATGCTGGTGAGCGCGGCGGCGCAGCGCTGGAAGGTCGATCCGGCCAAATGCACCGCCAGGGACGGCGTGATCCGCGATCCCTCGGGCCAGCGCTCGCTGCCCTATCGCGAAGTGGCGCAGGCGGCCGCGCAGCTCAAGCCGCCGGCGCCCGAGCAGATCAAGCTGAAGACGCCTGGTCAGTTCACGCTGATCGGCACCTCGCCGAAGCGGCTGGAGGCCGCCGGCAAGGTCAGCGGCCGCACCCGGTTCGGTATCGACGCGATCGTGCCGGGGATGAAGTTTGCTGCGATTGCGATCGCGCCGGTCGGCGGCGGCAGGCCGAAGCAGGTGAACCAGGCTGCGGCGCTGGCGGTCAAGGGCGTCCGCCAGGTCGTTGTGATCGACGAGGCCGTCGCGATCATTGCCGACCATACCGGTGCTGCGAAGAAAGGATTGGAGGCCGCCGCGATCCAGTGGGATGACGGCCCGAATGCGCAGGTCAATAGCCAGGGCATCGTCGCGCAGCTCAAGGCGGGGTCCGAGCGCGCCGGCGTCATCGCGCGGAACGACGGCAATGTCGAGCAGGCCTTCGCCACGGCTGCACGGCGCTTCGATGCCGTCTACGAGCTGCCGTTCCTGGCGCACGCGGCGATGGAGCCGATGAACTGCACGGTCCACCTTCGCAAGGACGCCTGCGAGATCTGGGTCGGCACCCAGGTGCCGACGACGACACAGAGCAGGGTGGCCGCGCTGACCGGGCTGCCGAAGGACGCGGTCATTCTGCATAACCAGTTTCTCGGCGGCGGTTTCGGGCGCCGGCTCGAGCCCGACGGCACGCTGCTGGCGGTGAAGATCGCGCAGCATGTCGACGGCCCGGTCAAGGTGATCTGGAGCCGCGAGGAGGACATCCAGCACGACATCTACCGGCCCTACTACTACGACCGGATATCGGCGGCGGTCGACGATGCCGGCAATCCGGTCGCGTGGCACCACCGGGTCTGCGGTTCGTCGGTGGTGGCACGTTTTGCGCCGCCGCTGTTCAAGAACGGGCTGGATTTCGACGCGGTGGAGGGCGCTGCCCAGCCGCCTTATGCGTTTCCTAACATCCTTGTCGATTACGTGCGCGTGGAGCCGGCCAGCATCACGACCGGCTTCTGGCGCGGTGTCGGTCCGGTCCACAACGTGTTCATTGTCGAGAGCTTCATCGACGAGCTGGCGTTCGCGGCCAGGCAGGACCCGGTCGCGTACCGGCGTCGCCTGTTGACGCATAATCCGCGCGCGCTCGCGGTGTTGAACCTCGCCGCGGAGAAGGCCGGCTGGGGACAAAAGCTGCCGGCCGGAAAGGCGCGCGGCATCTCGCTGCAATTCGCGTTCGGCAGCTACCTGTCGCAGGTTGCCGAAGTCGCGGTCGATGCCAAGGGCAAAGTCAAGGTCGAGCGCATCGTCTGCGCGGTGGACTGCGGCATTGCCGTGACGCCCAGCATGATCGATGCGCAGGTGCAGAGCGGCACGATCTTCGGGCTGACCGCGGCGCTGCGCGGCGCGATCACCATCAAGGATGGCCGGGTCGAGCAGTCCAATTTCGACAGCTATCCGCCGATGCGGATCGACGAGGTTCCGCGGATCGAGACCCACATCGTATCGAGCACCGAAAATCCCGGAGGCCTCGGCGAGGCCGCGACCGCAATCGTTGCGCCGGCGGTGACCAATGCGATCTTCGCGGTGACCGGGCGGCGTATCCGGAAGCTGCCGATCGAGGAGGTCTGAGCATCGCGGCGCCGAGGCCGCGATGCTCGGCTGAGCCTTTACGCCGCGTGTTCGGACGGAGAGGTCGCGCCGTCGAGCCAATCCTGCTCCTTGGCCAGCGCACGCCAGGCCGCCTCCATGCGCTTGAAGCGGTTGTAGGTCGGATCGTCTTCCGCGCGCTCGGCAAGCTGCGCGCAGTTCTCCGCATTGTCGAGGAAGTGCTGCGATTGCTTCATGGAACGTCCTCCTTGATGAGGACGTGGGGCATCAAATCAGGCTATTCAACGCGTGGAACATGAGCATTTCGCCACACAGGTGAATGCCTGTTCAGCGAGGTTCCCCGAGCGATGTTCCACAAGGCGCGCGTGAGCATCTGCACCATGCTCGACTTAGGAACGCTATGTCGCACCCGGCGTTCGTCCTTCACGTCGCAACTGGAGGAGGAGAGACGTCATGAGGAAATATCTGTTTGCCGCCGCGATGGTGACCGCGATCGCGTCGCCTGCTTTGGCCGATGAAATCGGCGTTCGCGCCGGCCCCGTCGGCGCCGGTGTGACCGTCGGTCAGGCGCCCGAATATCGCGACCGCGATCGCGACCGCACCACCGTGATCAGGGAGCGTGAGCCGCGTTCCGACCGGACCACGGTCATCAAGAAGCGGGACGAGTTCGGCAATCGCAGCAAGACCGTGATCCATCACGACGACGACTGATGCCGATCAGGTCCATGAGCATGAAAGTCCGCCGCTGACCTCGTCGCGGCGGACCTTTCGTATGCTGGGAGTCATTCCGGGCTCGCGCATCCAAGTCGGCTATTGCCGACCTGGGCCGATTTAGAATGCCGAACTCGGGTAAACCCGAGTTCGGTGGCGCGCCCTCAGGTGCGCAATTGCGCACCGGGGAATGACGGGGAGGGTCTAGGTGACCGGCGCCGGGTTGAACAGCGTCAGATCGTTGTGGATGCCCCAGCGGTCCGACCACGGCTTGGTCCGGCCGCTCGCGACGTCGAGGATCAGACGGAACAGGTCCCAGCCGGTTTCCTCGATGGTCTTCTCGCCGGTCGCAATGCAGCCGGCGTCGAAATCGATCAGGTCCTTCCAGCGCCGCGCCAGCTCACTGCGGGTTGCGACCTTGATGACCGGCGCGGCGGCGAGGCCGTAGGGCGTGCCGCGGCCGGTGGTGAAGACCTGCAAGGTCATGCCGGAGGCGAGCTGCAAGGTGCCGCAGATGAAGTCGCTGGCCGGCGTCGCCGCAAACAGCATGCCTTTCTGGCGCGCCTTCTCGCCGGGCGACAACACGCCCGCGATCGGTCCGGAGCCCGACTTGACGATCGAGCCGAGTGATTTCTCGACGATGTTGGCGAGCCCGCCCTTCTTGTTGCCCGGCGTGGTGTTGGCGCTGCGGTCGGCGCCGCCGCGGGCGAGATAAGCGTCGTACCACGCCATCTCGCGGATCAGCGCGCGGCCGACCTCCTCGTTGATCGCGCGGCGGGTCAGAAGCTGGATCGCGTCGCGCACCTCGGTCACCTCCGAGAACATCACGGTCGCGCCGGCGCGTACCAGCAGGTCCGCGGCGAAGCCGACCGCGGGGTTGGCGGTGACGCCGGAGAACGCGTCGCTGCCGCCGCATTGCAGGCCGATCACGAGATCGGCGGCCGGGCAGGTTTCGCGCGTGCGGGCGTTGAGCACCTTCAGCCGCGCCTCGGCCTGGGTCATGATCGCATCGACGATCGCGCCGAAGCCGTCGAAGGCCTCGTCCTGCATCCGCACGATGGCGTCGCTGACGCCTTCCGGCACCAGCCGCTCTGGTGCAAGCTTCTCGCAGCCGAGGCCGACGACGAGAATCTCGCCGCCGAAATTCGGATTGAGCGCGAGGTTCTGCAACGTGCGGATCGGCACCACGGCGTCGGGCGCCGTGATCGCGACGCCGCAGCCATAGGCGTGGGTCAGCGGCACGACGTCGTCGACATTGGGATATTTCGGCAGCAGCTCGGCGCGGATGCGCTTCACAGCGTATTCCATCGTGCCCTTGACGCATTGCACGGACGAGGAGATGCCGAGGATGTTCTTCGTTCCCACTGAACCGTCGGGATTGCGATAGCCCTCGAAAGTAAAACCTTCGAGCGGCGGCAGCGCCGGCGGCACCGCGGTTGCGATCTCGAGCTGATCGAGCAGCGGCGCGTCCGGCATGCGGATGCGGGCCTCGTCGACCCATTCGCCGGCCAGGATCGGCGACAGCGCATGGCCGATCACCTCGCCATAGCGGATGATCGGCGCGCCCTCGGCGATGTCTTGCAGCGCGGTCTTGTGGCCCTGCGGCACGAAGGCGCGCAAGGTCAGGCCGCAGGCGAAGCGGGAGCCTTTGGGCAGGCCGAAATCATTCACGACGATCGCGACATTGTCGCGCGCGTTGAGCTTGATGTAGCGCGGCTGCTCCTGTGCGCCGATCGACTGGTCCATCGTGGACTCCGGAAGTTTGTAGGGCGGGTCAGCCGAAGGCGTAACCCGCCGATGCCTGGTACGTCGTGTGCGATGGCGGGTTACGCTAGCGCTAACCCGCCCTACAGGTCTCAACCCGGGAAGGTGTAAGCCGTCTTCACCGTGGTGTAGAACTCGCGGGCATAGGCGCCCTGCTCGCGCGCGCCGTAGCTCGAGCCTTTGCGGCCGCCGAACGGCACGTGATAGTCGACGCCGGCGGTCGGCAGGTTGACCATCACCATGCCGGCCTCGCTGTTGCGCTTGTAATGCGAGGCGTATTTCAGGCTCGTGGTGCAGATGCCCGACGCAAGGCCGAACTCGGTGTCGTTGGAGATCGCCAGCGCTTCTTCATAGTCCTTGGCGCGGATCACGCAGGCGACCGGGCCGAAGATTTCCTCGCGGGCGATCCGCATCTGGTTGGTCGCTTCGGTGAACAGCGCCGGCTGCAGATAGAAGCCGGGCGTCTCGCGGTTCAGCAACTCGCCGCCCCAGTGCAGGCGCGCACCTTCGTCCTGGCCGATCTTGATGTAGCGGAGATCCTGGTCGAGCTGGCTCTGGTCGACGACAGGGCCGACATGCACGCCGCTCTTCAGCGCGTCGTCCACGGAAAGCCCTTTCATCCGCTCGGTCATCGCGGCGACGAAGCGATCGTGAATGCCCGCGGTGACGATCAGGCGCGAGGACGCCGTGCAGCGCTGGCCGGTCGAGAAATAGGCGCCGTTGACGGCGACCTCGACCGCGACCTTGACGTCGGCGTCGTCGAGCACGACGAGCGGGTTCTTGCCGCCCATCTCGAGCTGGAACTTCTTCATCGGATTGGAGAGCACGCAGGCCTGCGCGATCTTGCGGCCGGTCTGCACCGAGCCGGTGAAGGAGATCGCGGCGACGTCGGGATGATCCAGCAGGGTCTGGCCGACCACCGAGCCCGAGCCGACCACGAGGTTGAAGACACCTGAGGGAATACCGGAGCGCGCGATGATCTCGGACAGTGCATGCGCGGAGCCCGGCACCAGCTCGGCCGGCTTGAACACCACCGTGTTGCCGTAGCAGAGCGCCGGCGCGATCTTCCAGGCCGGGATCGCGATCGGGAAGTTCCACGGCGTGATCATGCCGACGACGCCGACCGGTTCGCGAGTGATCTCGACGTCGAGGCCGGGGCGAACCGATGCGCCCTTCTCGCCCATCAGCCGCAGCGCTTCGCCGGCAAAGAACGCGAAGATCTGCCCGGCGCGCGCCACCTCGCCGATGCCTTCCGGCAGGGTCTTGCCTTCCTCGCGGGCGAGCAGGCGGCCGAGTTCTTCCTTGCGGGCGAGGATTTCGACCGAGATCCTGGTCAGCGCGTCAAAGCGCTCCTGCGGCGTCGAGCGCGCCCAGGCGGGGAAGGCGGCCTTCGCCGCCGCGATCGCCTTCTCGGTCTGCGCCTTGTCGGCCTTGGCGTATTCGCCGACCACATCGGCCGTGTTGGAAGGGTTGATGTCCCGCGTGATGCTGGTTCCGTCGACCCATTCGCCGGCGATGAAGTTCTTCTGGTGAGCGGTCATTGTTCTCTCCAACCTTTTGTTGTTAGCGCACGAGGCAGGGACGCTTGTCGTCGAAGGTCCAGCCAGGAATCAGGAACTGCATCGCCAGCGCGTCGTCGCGGGCGCCGAGGCCATGCTGCTTGTATAGCGCGTTCGCGGCCTCGATGGCACCGCGATCGAGCTCGATGCCGAGGCCCGGCCGATCCGGGATCGCGATCTTGCCGCCCTTGATCTGCAGCGGCTCCTTGGTCAACGCCTGGCCGTCCTGCCAGATCCAGTGGGTGTCGATCGCGGTCACCTTGCCGGGCGCAGCGGCGCCGACATGGGTAAACATCGCCAGCGAGATGTCGAAATGGTTGTTGGAGTGCGAGCCCCAGGTCAGGCCGTTGTCGCGGCAGGTCTGTGCCACCCGCACCGAGCCCTGCATGGTCCAGAAGTGCGGGTCGGCGAGCGGAATGTCGACCGCCCCGAGGCGCAGCGCGTGGGAGAGCTGGCGCCAGTCGGTCGCGATCATGTTGGTCGCGGTCGGCAGCCCGGTGGCGCGGCGGAACTCGGCCATGATCTCGCGGCTGGAGAAGCCGGCCTCGGCGCCGCAGGGGTCCTCGGCGTAGGCGAGCACGCCATGCATGTTGCTGCACAGCCGGATCGCCTCGTCGAGCGACCAGGCGCCGTTCGGGTCGAGCGTGACGCGCGCCTGGGGGAAGCGCTTGGCAATCGCGGTGACGGCCTCGATCTCCGCTTCGCCCGCGAGCACGCCGCCCTTGAGCTTGAAATCGGCAAAGCCGTAATGCGCCTGCGTCGCCTCGGCGAGGCGAACGATCGCGTCCGGCGTCATCGCGACCTGATGGCGCAGGTTGAACCAGTCCGCCTTGCCGGTCTCGCCCTCGACGTAGGGCAGGCTGGTCTTGCTGCGGTCGGCGACGAAGAAGAGATAGCCGAGCGTCTCGACGCTCGTACGCTGCTGGCCTTCGCCGAGCAGCGCTGCGACCGGGAGATTGAGATGCTGGCCGAGCAGATCGAGCAGCGCGGACTCCACCGCGGTGACCGCGTGAATGGTGACGCGCAGGTCGAAGGTCTGCTTGCCGCGGCCGCCGGCGTCGCGGTCGGCGAAGGCCTGGCGCATCGACGCCAGGATGTTGTTGCAGGCGCCGATGGTCTGGCCGACGACGAGGTCGCGGGCGTCCTCCAACGTCTTCTTGATCTTCTCGCCGCCCGGCACTTCGCCGACGCCGGTGTGGCCGGAGTTGTCGGTGAGGATGACGAGATTGCGGGTGAAGAACGGCGCGTGTGCGCCGCTCAGATTGAGGAGCATGCCGTCGCGGCCGGCAACCGGGATCACCTCCATCGCCGTGACGATGGGGGCGCCGGCAAAGCCGGTGCGGATCGTGTCTTGAATCATCTGCTCCTCCCTTGGTCGTTGGCCGTTCGGCCTATTCCGCCGCCTGCTGCGCCGCGGCCTGCGGCAGCTTTGCCACCAGCGCCGCGAGCTCGGCGATCTCCTGCTCGGTGAGATCGGTCAGCGGTGGCCGCACCGGGCCGGAATCGCGGCCGATCACCTTCATGCCGGCCTTGATGATCGACACCGCATAGCCCTTCTTGCGGTTGCGGATCGCGATCAGCGGCAGGATGAAATCCTTCAACCCTGCATGGATGGTTTGATGATCGCGCCGGCGCACCGCGGCATAGAAGTTGGTGGCGAATTCCGGCACGAAGTTGAACACCGCCGATGAGTAGGTCGTGACGCCCATGTCGAGATAGGGCAGGGCGAAGGTTTCCGCGGTCGGCAGGCCGCCGATATAGGTCAGGCGGTCGCCGAGCCTGGTGTAGACGCGGGTCATCAGCTCGATGTCGCCGATGCCGTCCTTGTAGCCGACCAGGTTCGGGCAGCGCTCGCAGAGCCGCGCCAGCGTATCGGGCTGCAGGATCGCATTGTCGCGGTTGTAGACGATGACGCCGATCTTGACCGACGAGCACACCGCCTCAACATGGGCCGCGAGGCCGTCCTGCTCGGCATGCGTCAGATAGGGCGGCAGTAGCAGCAGGCCGTCCGCGCCGGCCCTCTCGGCACCGATTGCGATCTCGCGTGCGATCGCGGTGCCGTAGCCGGTGCCGGCCAGCACCGGAACACGGCCCTTGGTCTCTTCGACCGCGATCTTCACGACATGGGGAACTTCAGCCGGCGTCAGTGAGAAGAATTCGCCGGTGCCGCCGGCGGCAAACAGGCCGGCGACGTCATAGCCGCACAGCCAGTCCATGTTGGCGCGATAGGTCGCCTCGTCGAACGAATAATCCGCGTGGAACGGGGTCACCGGAAAAGACAGGAGGCCGCCGCCGATTCTCGCGGCCATCTCCTGAGGGGTCATCTTGCTCATGGCGCCACTCCTTGAATGCTGTTGGGGAAGGGGATGCGCGAGCAGCGCGCGTCCATCGCGGAATTTCTAGGCAATGCTTCGATGCGCGTCCAAGCTAAACCCGGTATCGAGCGATGCAGAATCTGCATCAATCTCCGCGCAGATGCGGGGCTGCGATTTCGGTTGCGATCTCGATTAATGACGGCAGCAACTGGTTCTCGTGATCGCGCCGCCACACCATGAACAGCTCGACCGGCACCGGCGTGCGCAGCTTCAGCGGCTTCAACTTGACGTCCGCGATCTTCAGGCTGGCGGCGGCCTCCGGCACGATGGCAACGCCGAGCCCGGCGCGCACCATCGCGAGGATCGAGTGGATCTGGCTGAGGTGCTGGACATAGCGCGGCAGCACGTCGGCGCGGGTGAACAGCGACACCAGCAGATCGTGGAAGTAGCGCGCCTCATAGGGCGAATACATCACGAAGGGCTGGTCGTCGAAATCCTTGATGCTGACGGTCTCGGCTGTGGCCAGCGGATGCTTCTTCGGGACCGCGGCAAGCAACGGCTCGGCCACGACGCGTCGGCTTGCGAATTCCGGCCGGGCGATCGGCGGGCGCAGCAGCCCGACATCGATCTGGCCGGTGGTCAGCGCTTCGAACTGTTCGCCGGAGACCATCTCTTTCAGGGAAAAATCGATCTCGGGCAGCCGCAATCGGCACGCTGCGATCAGGTCGGGCAGGAAGCCGTAAGCGGCGGCCGCGGTGAAGCCGATCTTGAGCGAGCCGGTCTTGCCGAGCGCGATGCGGCGGGCGACCTGCGATGCGGACTCCGCCAGTTTGAGGATGCGCCGCGCCTCGGGCAGGAAGCTGCGCCCCGCCGGCGTCAGCCGCACCGAACGGCTGGTGCGTTCCAGTAGCGGCGCATCGATGATGTGCTCGAGCACCTGGATCTGCCGGCTGAGCGGCGGCTGCGTCATGTTGAGCCGCGCCGCGGCGCGGCCGAAGTGCAATTCCTCGGCCACCGTGACGAAACAGCGAAGCTGGTTCAGGTCGAACATCGATGCTAGCCTGGAATGGATCGGTCGAGGATTTGTACGTTCTAGCATCGATGCCTCCCAATGGCCAAGAAGACAAAAAAGCAGACAAAGACGACGGCCGAAGCCGCCGTTGAAATGTCGTTGCTGCGGCAGCAGCCTTATCGCCTGAACTTGCTCAGGTCGCCTTCAGCTGTACCCGCTTGATCTCGCCGACGATGAAAAGATAGGCGATCGCGGCGACCAGCGCGTTGGCGCCGACGAACACCAGCGCGCCGTTGAACGAGCCGGTGGCGGCCAGGATGTAGCCGATGATGATCGGCGTGGTGATCGAGGACAGATTGCCGAAGGTGTTGAACAAACCGCCGGAGACGCCGCCGGCTTCCTTTGGCGAAGTATCCGAGACCACAGCCCAGCCGAGCGCGCCGATGCCCTTGCCGAAGAAGGCCAGCGCCATGAAGCCGACCACCAGCGCCTGACCGTCGACGTAGTTGCAGGCGATGATCGACATCGACAGCAGCATGCCGCCGACGATCGGGATCTTGCGCGCCAGGGTCAGCGAGCCGGTGCGGCGCAGCAGGTAGTCCGAGATCACGCCGCCGAGCACGCCGCCGACGAAGCCGCACAGCGCCGGCAAGGTCGCGACGAAGCCGGCCTGCAGAATCGAGAGCCCGCGTTCCTTCACCAGATAGACCGGGAACCAGGTCAGGAAGAAATAGGTCAGCGTGTTGATGCAGTATTGGCCGATATAGACGCCGAGCATCATGCGGTTGGCGAGCAGCTGGCGGATGTGGTCCCAGCCGGGGCCGCTGTCCTGCGTCTTGCCGGCCTTCGCCGCGTCCATGTCGACCAGCGCGCCGCCTTCCTTGATGTAATCGAACTCGGCTTCGTTGATCGCGGGATGGTCCTTCGGCTCGTAGATCGTCTTGATCCAGGCGATGCCCATGATGATGCCGAGCCCGCCCATCACGTAGAACACGTGGCGCCAGCCGTATTCGTGCGCGATCCAGCCCATCAGCGGTGCGAAGATCACGGTGGCGAAATACTGCCCGGAGTTGAAGAAGGCCGATGCGGTGCCGCGCTCATTGCCGGGGAACCAGGCTGCGACGATGCGGGCATTGGCCGGGAACGACGGCGCTTCGGCGAAGCCGACCAGGAAACGCAACCCGAACAGCAGCACGACGGCGGCGCCCGCAGAGAGGAACCCGGTCAGACCCTGCATCGCGGTGAAGATCGACCAGACGATGATGCTGATCGCATAGACCCATTTGGAGCCGTAGCGGTCGAGCAGCCAGCCGCACGGCACCTGCGCGATCACATAGGACCAGCCGAACGCCGAGAACACGTAGCCCATCGCGACGGGGTCGAGATGCAGTTCCTTCGAGAGGGCGGGGCCGGCGATCGAGAGCGTGGCGCGATCGGCATAGTTCACCGTGGTGACGAGAAACAGCATCGTCACGATCAACAGCCGGACGCGGGACCGCCGCGCGTCGGTGGCGGACACAATTGCGCTCATTCGCGCCTCCTTAAAATTTCCTCGGGGTCTGTCCTAGAGAGATGACGGCAATGGGTCCAAGCCGAAACGGGTATTGATCCATACCGATTTTGAATGGATCGGCCCGGTGCAATGCCACCTTCGCCGCTCTTGCCCTGGTTACAAATTAGTGTACTATTCGTACAGTTATTGAGGGCGCAGCGTTGCGCCGTCCGTTCGAGGTCGATTGCGCATGACCACGCCACGCGACTATCAGGTGTTCGAGGCTGGCAAGGTAACCTTGCAGGGCGGTGCGGTGTTTCCGCAGCTTGCGCTCGCTTACCAGACCTATGGCACGCTGAATGCGGCCAGGGACAACGTCATCTTCTATCCGACGTCGTTCGCCGCGCACCACACCGACATTGAGTGGCTGGTGCAGCCGGGCGGCGCGCTCGATCCAGAGCGCTACTTCATCATCATCGCGAACCTGTTCGGCAACGGCCTGTCATCCTCGCCGTCGAATTCCGGCGAGGCGCTGGGCGGCGCACCGTTTCCAGCCTTCACCTATCATGACGCGGTCGCCATCCAGCGGCGATTGCTGATCGAGCGTTTCGGCGTAACGAAGCTCGCGCTGGTCTACGGCTGGTCGATGGGCGGCATGCAGGCCTATCACTGGGCTGCGCGCTATCCTGAGATGGTGGAGCGTGCGGCGGTGGTCTGCGGCAGTGCGCGGTGCTCGCCGTACAATCATGTCTTCCTCGAAGGCGTGAAGGCGGCGCTGACCGCCGATCCCGCCTACCAGGCCGGCCGGTTCGTCACCAAGCCGGAAGCGGGCCTTCGTGCGATGGGGCGCGTCTATGCCGGCTGGGCGATGTCGCATGAATTCTATCGCGAGCAAGTCTGGCGCGGGGCCGGCTTCACCTCGTTGGAAGATTATCTCGCGCGATCCTGGGACGGTGCCTTCGCGCGGCGCGATGCCAATGATCTGCTGGCGCAGATTGCGATCTGGCAAGCCGGTGACATCAGCCGCTGCGACGAATTCGGCGGCGACTTCGACCGCGCATTGGCGGCGATCACGGCGCACGTGCTGCTGATGCCGGGGCGCACCGATCGCTATTTCGACGCACGCGACAACGAGGACGAGCTCGGCCGCCTGGTCAATGCCCGCTCGGCCGTACTGCACGCGATTCCCTCGATCCACGGGCATCGGGCCGGCAATCCCGTCAACAACGCCGACGACCGCGCCTTCATCAACGCCGAAATCTCGGCGCTGCTGCAACGCTGACAAATGAGACGACCATGAGCACCGCCGAGACCCGTGACGACGGACCCCGCCTGAAGCCGCTCAGTCCGCTCGTCTTGCGCGATCTGTCGACCAAGTCGAACCTTGCCGGCGCGGTGCGCGCGGCAAGCCATTACGGGATGATCGTTGTTGTCGGCGCGCTGATCTGGCGCATCTCGTCGCGCGATGGTCTGGTGTGGGCGCTGCCGCTGATGGCCATCCAGGGTTATTTCGTAGCGTTCCTGTTCATGGTGGTGCACGAGACCGCGCACAAGACCGCGTTCCGCAGTCCTGCGCTCAACCTTATCGTCGGCAATCTGTCCGCTTTCATGATCGGCCTGCCCTATCAATATTACTGCCTGTTTCACTGGGACCATCATCGCTACACCCAGGATCCGGAGAAGGACCCGGAGCTGATCGTCGGTCCGAAGCCGGCGTCGGACACCCAGCTCGCGATCGCCTATTCCGGCCTGCTGCAGGTGCTGGTCCGGATTCGCCTGATGCTGCGCCATGCACTCACCGGAAAGGTGGTCGTGCCGTGGATTCCAGAGCACAAGCGCGCCGCGATCGTGCTGGAAGCAAGGCTCTATCTCGCCGGCTATCTGCTGTTGCTCGCGGCATCATTCGTGCTGCACGGCGCGATGCTGCTCTGGGTGTGGATCGTGCCGCTGCTGGCCGGTCAGCTCATCCTGCGTCCGTATCTTTATGCGGAGCACACCGGTTGCGAGCAGACCCGGAGTGCATTCGAGAACACGCGCACCACCATGACCGGCCGGATCATGAAATGGTTCGCCTGGAACATGCCGTATCACGTCGAGCACCACGCCTATCCGACCGTGCCGTTCCATGCACTGCCGAAGCTGAATGCCATCGTCGATGGCCACATCGTCCATCGCGGCCGCAACTACCGCGCGGTGACGCGCGAGACCTGGGCGTGGTTCCGCCGTCAGCGCCCGGCTTGATGTTCAAGTGTCGGCGCGCGGCCGCAGCACCAGATTGACGAGGTTGCGGGCATAGGCCGGCGTCAGCGGCTTGATGCCGAACACATAGCGATAGAACAGGCTGCCATAGATCGCATCATAGATGTCGCCGGGCACGCTAGGTGCGCCAATGCTGCCGTCCTTCTGGCCGGTGGTGATGATCTCCAGCATCCTGCTGCGGCGCAGGCCAAGGTACCGCTCATAGAACAATTCCGCCGTGCCGGTCTTGGAGATGCATTCCGAGATCACCGCGAGCTGCACCCGCCCGAACTCGCCCTGCAGCGCATCGACATAGGTCGCGACATGGCGGCGGATGCGGGTCACCGGATTGCCGGTCTCGGGCAGCGGCACGGCCCGCGAGGCCTGGTCGAGGAAGGCATCGATCAGCAAGGCCTCGCGCGACGGCCACCATTTGTAGATCGTCATCTTCGAGACGTTGGAGTGTTTGGCGATGGCGTCGATGGTGGTCGCGGCAAGGCCGGTGGTCGCCATCAGCGTATAGGCGCTGTGCAGGATCGCGGCCGTGGTCGCCGCTGAGCGTGGCCGGCCGCGCCGCCCGGTTGCCGCATCCTCCGTCTCCGCCTTGCTTTCCGCCATGGCCGCGGTTCGCGTCCTCCGTGTTGAACTATTGCCTCGTCCGTCCGGCATAGCATGGATTCGACCCATGTTTGAGATCATCGCCGCCGCCACAATAGGACGTAGCGGGCTTGCTTGTTTGCAACCAAAGTCGGATCATGCCGTTGGTATTCGGCGCTGGCTTATGATTCCTGCCTGGCGGCATCGGCCGGGCGGGCAGCAACGCGAGGGTGGCCATGAGTGACCTGCTTCGCATCGCCATCGTCGGCTTCGGCGAGATCGCGTGCCGGCAACATTTGCCTGCGATCGCGAAGACATCTGGTGCCGCTCTCGTCGCGGTGGCCGATCCCGTCAAGACGCCGCCCGGCCTGCCGCACTTCCGCGATCTGCAGGAATTGTTGCGCGACGGGCCGGAGATCGACGCGGTCGCGCTGTGCACGCCGCCGCAGCTGCGCCATGCGCAGGCGACAACCGCGCTTGCCGCCGGCAAGCACGTGCTGCTGGAGAAGCCGCCGGGCGCCACGGTCAGCGAACTCATGCCGCTGATCGCGGCCGCGCAAGAGGCGGGCCGGACATTGTTCGCGACATGGCACTCGCGCTACGCGCCCGCGGTCGGGCCCGCGCGGCAATTGCTCGCGGGCCGGACCATCAACAAGGTCACCGTCGTCTGGAAGGAAGACGTCCGCGTCTGGCATCCCGGCCAGGCCTGGATCTTCGAGGCGGGCGGCTTCGGCGTGTTCGATCCCGGCATCAACGCGCTGTCGATCCTGACCGAGATCCTGCCGCGGCCGGTCTTCATCAGGAGCGCGGTGCTGGACTTTCCGTCCAACCGGGAGGCGCCGATTGCGGCGGACATCGAACTCTCCGACGAGCGCGGCCTGCCGATCCGCGCTGAATTCGATTTCCGCCAGAGCGGGCCGCCGAGCTGGGATGTCGTGTGCGAGACCGAGGCCGGGCCGGTGACGCTGTCGAAAGGCGGACGTCAGCTGCGCGACGGCAACAGGCTGGTGGTCGATGCCGCGGATGAGGAATATCCGGCGCTGTACCGCCGTTTCGTCACGCTGACCGCGGACGGAAAATCCGACGTCGATCTCGCGCCCTTGCGGCTCGTCGCCGATAGCTTCATGCTGGGGCGACGGCGCCTGGTCGCGGCGTTCGAGGACTGACAATGACATCAGCCGGCATCGCTCGCGCTCCCTTCGGCAAATTGCACGACGGTACTGTCGTCGAGCGGGTGACGCTGCGCGGCGAAGGCGGTTTTGAAGCCGCCATCCTTCCGTTCGGCGCCACGCTGCAGGCGCTGCTCACGCCCGATCGCGGCGGACGTTGTGACGACATCGTGCTTGGCCATGACGAGTTCGACGGCTATCTGGCGCAGCGCAAATTCTTCGGCGCGACCATCGGACGCTATGCCAACCGGATCGCCGGTGGGCGTTTCGTGCTCGACGGCGATCCGGTGACGCTCGAGGCCAACAACGGACCCAACGCGCTGCATGGCGGGCCGCAGGGCTTTGATCGCAAGCTGTGGCGGATCGTCGAACTGTCTGATGATCCGGGGCCGACGCTGGTGCTGGAGCGCGAGAGCCCGCATGGCGAGGAGGGCTATCCGGGCAATCTCGCGGCGCGCGTGAGCTATCGCGTGCGCAATCCGATGGAACTTGCGGTCACCTATGAGGCAACGACCGATCGGCCGACAGTTCTCAACCTCACCAATCACAGCTTCTTCAATCTCGACGGCGCGCGCTCCGGCAGCCAGATCCTCGATCACCACCTGACGATCCCGTCCGAGCATTTCCTGGCGGTGGACGCCACTGCGATCCCGTTGCCTGGCCCGCCGCGGCCGGTCGACGGCACGCCGTTCGACTTCCGCAAGCCCACCGCGATCGGCGGGCGGATCAGGATGAATGACGAGCAGCTCCGGCTCGGCCGCGGCTATGACCACAATTTCTGTCTGGCCGAGGGAACGGGCCTTCGCCTCGCCGCGCGCCTCGAGGCGCCGCACAGCGGCCGCGCGATGGAGCTGTTCACCGATCAACCGGGCCTGCAGTTCTATTCCGGGAATTTTCTCGATGGCTCGACCGCCGGCAAGGGCAATCGGCTGTACCGGCAATCCGACGCGCTCTGTCTCGAGCCGCATGCCTGGCCGGATACGCCGAACCGGCCCGACTTTCCGTCGGCGCGGCTCGACCCCGGCCAGATCTATCGGCGCAGCATCGTCTACCGCTTCTCAACCGTGTGAGTGACGCAATGACCGATCGTACCGCCGAGCCGCTTCTCGAAGAGGTGCAGACCTCCGTGCTGTCGGCCGAGCGCTGTCATCTCGGCGAGGGCCCGACCTATGACGCGGCGACCGACACCGCCTGGTGGTTCGACATCCGCGAGCGGCGGCTGTTCGAGCATCGTTTCGCGGGCGGCCGCACGGTGATCCATGCGTTGCCCAAAATGGCGAGCGCATTGGCGCGGATCGACGGCGAACGGCAGCTGATCCTCACCGAGGACGGGCTTTATGTCCGGCAGGTCGCCGGCGGCCACCTGGAACTGTTCGCCGCGCTCGAAGCCGACAATCCGCTGACGCGCTCCAACGATGCGCGGGTGCATCCGTCGGGCACGTTCTGGCTCGGCACCATGGGGCGCGGCGCGGAGCAGGGCGCCGGCGCGATCTATGCGCTGCACCGGGGCCGCATCACGCGGCTCTATCCCGGCATCACGATCCCGAATGCGATCTGCTTTTCGCCCGCGGGTGATGTCGGTTATTTCGCCGATACCGCGACCAACGTGCTGCATCGCGTCCCGCTCGATCCATCGACGGGATTGCCGACCGGCGAGCCCGTCGATCTGATCAGACATCAGGGCACCGGCGGGCTCGACGGCGCGGTCGTCGATGCCGATGGGATGATCTGGAATGCGCGATGGGGCGGCGGCTGCGTCGATGTCTACGATCCCGGCGGCCGGCATCTGCGTTCGCTGAAGGTGCCGGCGAGCCAGTCGAGCTGCCCGGCCTTTGTCGGCCGCGATTTCTCGCGCGTGCTGGTCACCTCGGCGTGGCAGGACATGGACGAGGCGCAGCGTGCCGCCGATCCCGGGCGCGGCCAGACCTTTCTGCTCGACGCGGCGGCGCGCGGCCGCGCCGAGCCTGACGTCAAATTGTCCTGACTTCGGGTTTGCCGGGGGTCTCGTTGACGCGACCTGACCATTCGGACGATAGTGCAAAGATGGTCCGCAAGCCCGCCAAGTCCGACGTTAAGTCCGACGTCAAGTTCGATGTGAAGCCCGACGCGAAGGCCGCCGCCAGCACCCGCAAGCCGAACATGCGCGAGGCGATCCTCGCCGCCGCGGAGGAGTTGTTCTCGACCTACGGCTTCAACGCCGTGTCGGTGCGCGACATCGCGCAGGCCGCCGGCGCCAATCCCGGCAGCGTGACCTATCACTTCAAGACCAAGGACGGCCTGCTGCTGGAGATCTATCGGCGCCATTGCGGCCCGATGAACCGGCGGCGCTCCGAGCTGCTGGCCGCGGCGCGACGGGTGCGCGATCTGCAGGACCGGCTGGAGGCGATCGTGCGCGCCTATGTGCTGCCGGCCTTTACGTCGGGCAGCGATCTTGCCGGCGGCGGAACGCGGTTCACGCGGCTGCGCGCCATCATGTCGGCCGAAGGCAACGAGGTGGTGCGCAAGATCATCGCGCAGACCTTCGACGACACCAGCCATGCCTTCATCGATGCGATCCATGAGAGCCTGCCGCACATTCCGCGCACCGATCTGGTCTGGCGCGGCCACTTCCTGCTCGGCGCGCTCTACTACACGCTGGTGACGCCGGAGCGCGTCTCGCGGCTGTCGCGCGGCAGCGCCGACGGCACCGATGCGGGTCACGCGATCGAGGAACTGGTGCGCGCCACCGTCGCCGCGCTGCAGGCCGCGCCGCTCGATCCGCCGATGTCAGCGCCACGCAGCCACGCGACCGTGCCCGGCAGGCGTTGATTCCCCGACGCATCCCTGGCATCGACTGGGGAAGCAGGAGGCCTATCCGCCGCGTTCCCTGCCGGCGCGCAATGCGCTATTGCTCCGTGAACAGTTTTGTCCTGGAGGCACTCCCATGAAGAATTCCGGCAAGGTCGTCGCCATCACGGGGGCGGCGCGCGGCATCGGCAAGGCCTGCGCGGCGCGCTTCCTGGCCGATGGCGCCAGGGTCGTCATCTCGGATGTCGACGCCGCGGGGCTCGTCCACACCGCCAACGAACTCGGGCATGAGGATCGGTTGCGGGCAGTCGAGGCCGACGTCAGCAAGCGCGCCGATGTCGATCGCATCGTCGCTCACGCGGTGAAGGAGTTCGGCCGGCTCGACGTCATGGTCAACAATGCCGGGGTCGCACGCAACCGCGACTTCCTCGACATCAGCGAGGCCGAATTCGACGACGTGATGGGCATCAACCTCAAGGGCGCGTTCTTCGGCGTGCAGGCCGCGGCGCGTCAGATGATCGCGCAGGGTGGTGGCGGCGTCGTCATCAACATGTCTTCGGTCAACGCGCTGCTCGCGATCCCCTCGCTCGCGACCTACGCGATGTCCAAGGGCGCCATGAAGCAGCTCACCTCGGTGGCCGCGGTGGCGCTGGCGCCGCACGGCATTCGCGTCGTGGCGGTCGGACCCGGCACGATCCTGACCGAGATGGTGGCGACGGCGATCTTTTCGTCGGAGGACGCGCGGCGCAGCGTGCTGTCGCGCACGCCGGCCGGCCGCTGCGGCGAGCCGAGCGAGGTCGCCTCCGTCGTGGCCTTCCTCGCCAGCAACGATGCCTCCTACATCACCGGACAGACCATCTATCCCGACGGCGGGCGGTTGATCCTGAACTACACGGTGCCGGTCAGCGGGAAGTAGAGGACGGGCTCAATCGAGGCGCGCTGCCAAAATATCGAAAACAACGTTCGGCCGGGGCTGCTTGACATGTCGGGCAACTCAGCTGTATTATTCGATAATACAGAAATGCCGCGGCGTCACCATCTGTCATCGCCCGGTTTAGCCGGGCGATCCAGTACGCTGCGGCCTATCGGCCCAAGCACAACCGCCTCTGGAATACTGGATCGCCCGGTCGAGCCGGGCGATGACAGTTTGTTTGTTGTGTGGCGGCCGGTCTCCGATCCGGTAGCGGCGCGCGGCTAGGGCACGGCCGCCACCGCCGCGTTTGCTTCACGCGAACCGGTAGCCACTCCGCTCGAAAACGCTCTACCGGCCCTTGAACCGCGGCTTGCGCTTCTCCATGAAGGCGTTGCGGCCTTCGCGGAAATCCGCGCTGTCCATGCAGTCGATGCCGATCTGCCTGATCGCGGCCATGTCGCGATCGGCGGGATCCTTCAGCACCTGCGCGATGGTGATCTTGGCGGCCTTGATCGCCAGCGGCGCGTTGCCGGAAATGGTGCGGGCGATTTCCATGGTCGCGTCCCACAGTTCGGCATCGGGCAGCACGCGGTCGACGAGGCCGATCCGCAGCGCCTCCGCGGAGTCGATCCGCATGCCCGTGTACATGATCAGCCGCGCCCAGGACGGCCCGACCAGCGACACCAGGTGGCGCAGCCCGTCATAGCCATAGGCGATGCCGAGCTTGGCCGCGGGAATGCCGAACTGGCCGCTCGAGCCCGAGATGCGGATATCGGTCAGCATCGCGACCTGCATGCCGCCGCCGAGGCAAAAGCCGCGGATGCAGGCGATGGTCGGCTTCGGATAGTCGGCGAGCAAAGCGCGCTGGGCGGCGCTGCGCCGTGAGTATTCCTCGGAGGCTGCCGCGTTGTGGCGGGTCTTCTCGAACTGGCTGATATCGGCGCCCGACACGAAGGCCTTGTCGCCGGCACCGACCAGGATCACGACGCGGACATTGGGATCGTCGCGCAAGGCGGTCAGCGCCTCGCCGAGCCCCTCCCACATCTCCAGCGACATCGCATTGCGCTTGTCGGGATTGTTGAAGGTGATGACGCCGACGCCGTCGACCACACTTTGCAGGATCTTGCCGTCGGCGAGCGATTTGTCTGACATGTTGAGCCTATGAGGGTCCGGACTGATCTAGGCCGAGGCTAGCAGGCGGTTGCCAGCCGAGGCAGGCGGTTTAGGGCACGGCGCGATTGCATCGGCGTGTGGCAACTCTCCCGGTAGTTGTACGGCTCGCAAAGTAAACTGCCGCGAAAGGGTTGCGCCATAGACTGTGCCACCCGCACTTTGTGCCAGCTTAACTGTTTCCTAGTGTTTCGACGGTACGACTGTACGCACCTGCGCGCCAGGACCGTTCCGCGACGCGCTGGGGTGCGTGCCGCAGCCTCCCGCTGCCATCGCATCGGTAGCGGACGTCCTCCCATCGGACCGGCAGGGAAGCCGGTCACCCCCGACCTCCGTGCACTCCCATCGCCTCGGGCGAGGTCCAGTCGTGTCCGTCGAAAAGTTTCTCAAGCAACGCGGTGTCAGGATCACGGTCAACGGCAGCTACACGCTGCCGAACTGGTACGACGCGCAGGGCAAATTGCGCACCTTCGCCTGCCGCACCACGCGCGTCTCGCCGTTCCGCATGATCGTCGACGTGCCCGTCGTCGGCAAGATCGGCGACCGCCTGACCTCCTATTTCGAGGAGTTCGGCAAGTTCGAGGGCTGCATCACCGACACGATGAGCGGCAGCTTCCTGCTCGAGCTCGAGATGACGCATGCGATGCGCGAGAAGTTCGCCGACAAGCTGACCTGGATCGAGAAGAAGCAAAAGGATCCGAGCGTCCGCGAGGCGCGCAACAGCCCGCGCTTCGTTCCCGTCGCGCCGCATGCCATGCTGACGCTCGCGGACGGCACCATGCAGAGCTGCTTCATCATCGACATGTCGCTGTCGGGCGCGGCGGTGTCCTCCGAGGTGCAGCCGCCGATCGGCATGCCGCTCGCGATCGGCGCCTGCGTCGGGCGCGTGGTCCGGCATCTGCCGAACGGCTTCGCCATCAAGTTCGTCGAGACCTACAAGCAGAGCGAGCTACCTCGCCTGATCGCGCGCAAGTCCAAGGAATTGCAGGTGGTGCCTGCCGACGCGGACCCTGTTGTTTAGAGCGAGTATCGCCAAAAAGGCTTGTGGTCGTGAGGTCCCCTCGACATTCCGCCGCCCCAGCTCGGGACCAAAGCCCACGCGGAGCCGATAACGACCAATTAGGGCGCGCCTGATAGAATTGGCGCAATTGGATTATGGTGGTTCCCAATGCCTCAGTGGGTGATCGCATCGGTTTTCGGAGTGCTGGCCTTGTGTGCGGCCTGGGGGATCTATTCGTCTTACTCCACAGGGACCGTCTACGGAGAGCTGTCGCAATATTCGGAAGACCGCGAGCCGACTGCCTTCTTCATGGTTGTGCTCGGCAAAGTGCTCGCGCTCATCTTTTGTCTCGCGATCGCTTTGCATGCCGTCGGCCTACTGACCACGGACCCAATTGCAGAAATCAAGCATTGGCTTCCGTGGCTGCCGGATCGTCGATATTAGAGTGGCGGCAGCGATTGACCTAAGTCATGAGGGCACCGCCCTGATCGCCTCAACGTCCGCTAAGGGTAAAAGGGCGACGTCCATGTGGCCGGGCCGCGAGTCCGCTTTAAGTCTCGAACACGGACGGGATTTATGAGCACGCACCCTGGCCGGCGGCCGCGCGTCCGATTCGTGAATTACGCCAGCTCTTCCGGATCCTCGGCCGCGCGCAGGCGCGCGATGCCGTCTTCGGTCGCGGCGGTCCCTGCCGCCGCGATCGCGATCTCCCGCGCCCGGTTGGTGGATTCGGCCCACAGCAGGAAGAACACCAGCGGCGGGCGCTCGCGCGCCTCCAGCAGCTGCCGGCAGCGTTCCACCGCGCCGTCGAGCGCCCACCACTGCCGGGCGACGACCATGACCTTGCGGAAGCTGCGCAGCGTGCCGGAGAATTTTTGCGGATCGGCGCCGACGAGGCTGCCGCAATGGTTCAGCCAGTTCAGCGCGGCGTAGATCGCAATCCCGTAATCCTCGATCGCCGTCCCCGTGAAATCGACCACGGTCTTGTCGTGCGCGCGCTGGCGCAGGAAGGCGTCGATCATCTCCGCCTGGCGCGCCGGATCGGCCAGCAGTGCGGTGTCCTTGCGCGGCAGCATCGGGAGATAGCGCATCGCCTCGAGCCGGGTGTGCTCCCAGATCGCTCTGGCGTCGCCGAGCAGGTCGCCGGGCTTTCGCTTGCAGGCCGGATAGACCAGCACGCCGTTGTCGGCGAGATCGAGATAGCGCGGCACCACCTTGTCGAGCGCGGCGAGAAACGCGCAGGGATCGGTCAGGCCGCGCAAGTCGCTGGCGGCGTCTTCCGCTTGTGCAGGCTTGTTGCCGCGTGTCCAGCCGAAATTGGCCATCCCCGGACGCCCTGATCTCAACCTGTGCGTTAGGTTAAATGGAAAATGCGGCGAAGCAAATGCGGCATTTGCGGTCGCGCGGCCGCTTGTGTCGGCCGCTGCCGGTTGACGCCGAAGAGTGCCGCGCCTAGCTCATGGTTAACAGGGCGCAACGCAGGTTGCTGCCGCCTTCCGGACCGATCGCCATGACCGCTTCTGATCGACAATCGCATTGGCAGACCGTCTATCTGACCAAAGGCGAGCAGCAGGTGAGCTGGACGCAGACCGATCCGCAGCCGTCGCTGCGCCTGATCGAATCCACGGCGTCGGGCCGCGGCGCGTCGATCATCGACATCGGCGGCGGGGCCTCGCACCTGGTCGATGCGCTGCTTGCGCGCGGCTTCCACGATCTGACGGTGCTCGATCTCTCGGAAGCTGCGCTGGCGAGCGCGCGGCAACGGATCGGCGCGCCGGCCGATCAGGTGCGCTGGGTTGCCGATGACGCGACGGTCTGGCAGCCGCCGCGGGCGTTCGATATCTGGCACGATCGTGCCGCGTTCCATTTTCTCGTCGATGAGACGGATCGCGCGGCTTATCTCGGCCGGCTGCATCGCGGCGTCAAGGCAGGCGGCCACGCCGTGATCGGCACCTTTGCGCCGGACGGTCCGGAAAGATGCAGCGGCCTGCCGGTGCAGCGCTATGACCCCGCAACGCTCAGCCGGACCATCGGTTCGGCATTCGAGTTGATCGCGCATGAGGCGCACCGGCACGTCACGCCGTGGGGCGCGACGCAGTCGTTCCAGTTCAGTGTGCTGCGGCGGACGTGACCGGCCGCGGAGGGAGGGAAGAAATGACAGACGCGCCACGCACGGTCAGTGAGATCGCGAGCTACCACGCCCATGTCTATTACGACCCCGCGACCAGCCGGGGCGAGGCGGAACGGCTGCGCAACTGGATGGGCGAGCGCTTCCTGGTCACCCTCGGGCGCTGGCATGACGTCAAGGTCGGCCCGCACGATCAGGCGATGTATCAGGTGGCGTTTGCGGCCGAGCTGTTTCCGACCCTGGTGCCGTGGCTGATGCTGAACCACGGCAGCCTGAGCATCCTGGTCCATCCCAACACCACCAATCCGCGCCGCGATCATCGCGACGATCCGCTGTGGATCGGTGAGCCGCTCGCCGTCCACGCCGACAAGCTGCCCGAAGAGGCCGAGATGGAGCAGGCGCCGGCGCCGAACACGTCGCCGACACTGCGTCCCTGAGCATCGCGGCGGGTGCGTAAAGTTTGACGCAATTTCATTGCGGTCAAGTCGTTTTAAACTCATCGCGTTTTGCAACGTGAGGTTAAGTGACGGTTCCTAGGCTTACCCGATCATTTTGCGTCGGGCGCATTGGGCATGTTCTTTTCATTCCGAAGCTGGGCATTGTGGCGGGTGGTGGGGCCACTGCTTGCCATCGTGCTGCTGTTGGGCGGCCTGTCGGCGGGCAGCCTGCAGGTGATGTCCGCGGTGCGCGCCTATGTCGCCGGCGAGAGCATGTGGTCGAAGGGCCAGAAGGACGCCATTCACTACCTTCACATCTTTGTCTCTACCGGCTCGCCGCTCTATCTGCAGAAGTTCGATGCCGCGATCGCGGTGCCGCTGGCCGATCGCACGGCTCGGCTCGCGCTGGAGGCGCCCGGCAACAACGACGCAGTGGCGAGGCGTGGCTTTGCCAGCGCAGGCAATCATGACGACGACATCGGCGGCCTGATCTGGCTGTTCAAATATTTCCGCACGATGCACCATGTGGCCAACGCGGTGACGGCATGGCGCAACTCGGATGTCCTGCTCGATCAGTTGATCCAGATCAGGAACGAGGCCGCCAACGACGCCGCGCTGCATGATCCTTCGGCCGCGACCATCAAGCACTGGGTCGAGCGGATCGGTGTGGTCGACGCCGCGCTGAGCACGCTGGCGGTCGATTTCTCCGATCATCTTGGCAAGGCGTCGCGCCAGGTCTCCGCGCTGCTGCTGCTGGTCAATGTGCTGATCGCGGCTTGCCTTGCCGGCATCGTCTTATTCCACACCCGGCGGATGCTGTGGCGCCGCTGGCTTGCCGAGACCGCGCTTGCCGTCGAGAAGGAGCGCGCCCAGCTCACGCTGGCATCGATCGGCGACGCCGTCATCGTGACCACCGAGGACGACTGCGTCGGTTATATGAACGCCGCCGCCGAGCGGCTGATCGCCTCGGGGCAGGACGTGACCGGCTGGCGGCTTTCGTCGCTGTTCAGCATCGCCGAGCAGCCGGTGCGCGGATCGTTGCAGAGCGCAGACACCGATGCGGAAAGCCGCCCGCCGCAACGGCTGCTGGTGCGGCCGGATCATTCCAGCGTGCCGGTCTCGGTGGTCGAGACCCCGATCGTGCATGAGGGCGAACCGGCCGGCCGGGTCATGATCATTCACGACATGACGGCCGAGCGGCGGCTGGTCGAGGAGCTGGCGTGGGCCGCCTCCCATGACGCGCTCACCGGCCTTGCGAACCGGCGGCAATTCGAGTTCGAGCTGCACAAGGCGATGTCGGGCGCGCCCACCATCGGCTCCGATCTGATGTTGATCGACCTCGATCAGTTCAAGATCGTCAACGACACCTGCGGCCATATGGCGGGCGACCGGCTGCTGAAGCAGGTGGCGAGGCTGCTGGCGGCCGAGGTCGGCGACAGCGGGCTGGTCGCGCGGCTCGGCGGCGATGAGTTCGGCATCCTGCTGCACGACGACGGCTCCGCCACGTACGACGTCGCCGCCGACGTCGCGGAGCGGATCAGGGCCGTGATCGAGCAGTCGAGCTTCGTCCATGAAGGCTCGAGCTTCCGGATCAGCGCGAGCATCGGCCTGGTCGCACTGGCCGACAGCGCCGGCGTGCAGGACGCACTGCGCCTCGCCGACGTCGCCTGCTTCCTCGCCAAGGACAAGGGACGTAACCGCGTCCAGGAGCACCGTCCCTCCGATACCGGCATGGCGGTGCGCGTCGCCGAGATGAGCTGGGTCAATCGCATCCGCAAGGGATTGGACGAGGGGCGCTTCTGTCTCTACGAGCAGGAGATCCGCCCGATCAACGGTGCGCTGAAGGGCGGCGACCGGCGCGAGCTCTTGCTGCGGCTGCGCGACGAGAGCGGCGCGCTGGTGCCGCCCGGCAGCTTCCTGCCCGCGGCCGAACGCTACGGGCTGATGCCGCTGATCGACCGCTGGGTGGTCCGCCGCGCCTTCGAGATCATCGCCGAGCGCAAGCACCATCCGCGCAAGATTGCGAGCTACGCCATCAATCTCTCCGGCGCCACCATCGGCGACGGCGACTTCGTCGACTTCGTCGCCGGGCTGTTCGCGCAGCATGACATTGCGCCGGCGCTGGTGTGTTTCGAGATCACCGAGACCAGCGCGATCTCCAATCTCGACGAGGCGCAGACATTCATCGCGCGGCTGCGCGAGATCGGCTGCAGCTTCTCGCTCGACGATTTCGGCACCGGCATGTCCTCGATCGCCTATCTGAAGCACCTGCCGGTCGACGTCATCAAGATCGACGGCTCGTTCGTGAAGGAGATCCTGAACAGCAAGGTCGATCGCGCGATGGTCGAGATGATCACCAAGACCGCGAAGATCATGCAGAAGCAGGTGGTCGCGGAGTTCGTCGAGAGCCTCGCGATCCTGGACGAGTTGCGCCAGATCGGGGTCGACTACGCGCAAGGATACGCGATCGGGAAGCCCGTCCCGGTGCTCACCCTCTGGGAGGAAAAGATCGCCTGAGTCGCCAAAATTGTCCCGAATCGGGACTTTTTCCGCCATTTCAGCCCGCCCGAGGCTGATTCAGGGCTGATTCTGAGCACTTTCCATCCGAAAAACGTTTAAAAAACCTGTCGTTGCCCGCTTCGTCTCGATTATGCCTTACTCTAATTCCCTGATATGATGAGCGAACGGTGAATTCCACGCGGGCCGGGTAACAGGCCCCAGAGCACCGAACTTGGGGATGATGGGTCAACGTACGACGAAAGCTGCCGCGCGTAAGGGAAACCGCGGCATGTCTCTGGTGGGCAGCACGGCGTTCGCCGTGACCGCGCTCGTCCTGTCGTCTGGCCTTGCCGCATGGGTAGTCGGCATCGATCCCACCGCGTGGCTGCATGGACCGGCATTCGCCAACACCACCGCCTCGTTGAATTTCGACGACCGCTTCGGCTCCCGCTCCACGATCAACACGGCTTCGCTCTATTACCCTCTGCGCCGCGGATTCCGTTCGAGCCGCGGCGATTTCAATTCCGAGTTCGGCCAGATCGAGGACGCGCTGGCCGGCCAGCTGCGTGACTCGCAGACCGAGCCGTCCGTCAGCCAGCCGGCGATGGCGTCCGTTGCCGCCACGACGCCGGCGACGACATCCTCGGTGCCGATGCCGCGGTCGCGACCGGCCGAAGCCAACCTGCTGGCACGGAACGATCAGCCGCTCCCGCCGCAGGCGCCGGTGCAGCAGGGCGACAACCGGACCTTCCTGCAGAAGATCGCCGACATGATGCCGGGCAAGATCCAGCTGGCCTCGGTCGATCCGAATGACGGCTTGCTGTCCGGCCCGAGCCCCGACCTCGGCAAGCTCGGTTATGACAGCACCACGGCGGTCTACGACATCACCGGCCGCATCGTGTACATGCCCGACGGCACCAAGTTCGAGGCGCATTCAGGTCTCGGCAATCTGCTCGACGATCCCTCGCATGTGAACGCCCGCAACGCCGGTGCGACGCCGCCCGGCATCTATGAGATGAAGCCGCGCGAGAAGCTGTTCCACGGCGTGCCCGCGCTGCGCATGACCCCGGTCGACGGCAGCGATACGTTCGGTCGCGTCGGCCTGCTGGTTCACAGCTACATGCTCGGGCCGAACGGCGACTCCAACGGCTGCATCTCGGTCAAGCACTACGACAAGTTCCTGCAGGCCTATCGCAGCGGCATGATCAAGCGCATCGCCGTCGTGATCAGCATCAGGGACATCCAGTCGGCCTCGACCCGCGCCGCGTCGAACTCGTAAGCTGCGAGCAGCGGCGCTGGCGACTGATCCTCTTCTGCCTTTGTCGGTGTAAGCGGCTCGAGCGCGGTGAGGCGACCGCGGTTACCACACGCTCGGCTGTCATCGCCCGGTTTAACCGGGCGATCCAGTACGCCGCGGCCTCTCGGCTCAAGCACAACCGTCTCTGGAATACTGGATCGCCCGGTCGAGCCGGGCGATGACAGCGCGTTGTGCGGACATGCCGACGCCCGCTGATCGGCGCGGGGTCCGCACTTTCCGGATCATGCGCTAGCCGATCTCCTTCCTCACCGTCGCGGCGGCATCGCACATCGCCTTCAATTTGCCGAACGCGACCTGCCGCGGCATGTACTTCATGCCGCAGTCCGGGGCGACCACGAGCCGCTCGGCCGGCACGTGCTTGAGGCCGTTGCGAATCCGATCGGCGACGATCGCGGCGGGCTCGATCTCGGGATTGCCGAGGTCGAGCACGCCGAGCATGATTGTCTTCGACGACAGATCCTTGAGCACGCCGAGATCGAGCTTCGGCTGTGCCGCCTCGATCGAGATCTGATCGGCGATGGTGTCGTCGAGCTCGGCGAGGAAAGAGTAGCCGGCCGGCTTGGTCGAGCCCGGCACGACGGCGGCATAGCCGAAGCAGAGATGCACCACGGTCGGGATGGTGATGCCCTGCAGCGCGCGATTGATCGCCTTCACCGCATAGCGCTTCGCCAGCTCCGGATTGTTGCGCACCCAGGGCTCGTCGAGCTGGATGACGTCGGCGCCGGCCTTCTCGAGGTCGCGCGCCTCGGCATTGACGGCCTCGGCGAACGCCATCGCAAGCTCCTCGTCGTCCTTGTAGAACTCGTTCTTGGCCTGCTGGCTCATCGTGAACGGGCCGGGCAGGGTGATCTTGGCGGCACGGTCGGTGTTCCTGCGCAGGAACTGCATGTCGTGCAGTTCCACCGGCGCCTTGCGCTTCACCGGCCCGACCACGCGCGGCACCGGCGTCTGCGTGTTGCCGGTGCGTGCCGTGATCATTGCGGGATTGTCGGCGTCGACACCGTCGAGCGCCGTGGAGAAGCGGTTGGAGTAGCTCTCGCGGCGGATTTCGCCGTCGGTCACGATGTCGATGCCGGCGCGCTCCATGTCCCTGATCGCCACGATCGTCGCGTCGTCCTGGGCTTCCTCCAGATGCTCGGCCGGCAGGCGCCACATCGCGTGCATGCGGGTGCGCGGCACCGACTTCGACAGCATCGCGCGATCGACCAGCCACTCCGGCTGCGGGTAGCTGCCGACGACGGTGGTTGGCAGCAGGTGCTTGGGCAGGTTCATGATGTCCTCCTTCTTGTTGCTGCGCGGCCGGATCAGGCCGCGCGGGTTGCGCTTGCCGCGACCTCGTTCTTCACCGGGTTGCGCAGCACGCCGATGCCGGAAATCTCGACCTCGACGACGTCGCCTTCCTTCATCCAGAGCGGCGGCGTGCGATAGGCGCCAACGCCGCCGGTGGTGCCGGTGACGATGACGTCGCCCGGCACCAGCTCGGTGAAGGTCGAGCAGTAGGCGATCAGGGTGGCGACGTCGAACACCAGATCCGAGATCGGCGCGGCCTGTACCTCGACGCCGTTGAGGCGGGTTGCGATGTGCTGCTGGCTGATGTCGGTGAGCTCGTCGGTGGTCACCATCCACGGTCCGAAGCCGCCGGTGCCGACGAAATTCTTGCCGGGCGCGAATTGCGAGGTGTGGCGCTGCCAGTCGCGGATGCTGCCGTCATTGTAGCAGGCATAGCCCGCGACATGGCCGAGCGCGGCCTCGCGCGAAATGCGGCGGCCCGCCTTGCCGATGATGACGGCCATTTCGCCTTCATAGTCGAAGCGCTCCGACTCCAGCGGCCGGATCATCGGCTGTCCGGCGCCGACTTGACTGTTGGCGAAGCGGGTGAAGATCATCGGATGCGGCGGCGTCGGATGGCCGCTCTCGGCGAGATGCGTCGCATAGTTGACGCCGATGCAGAAGATCTTGTCGGGATCGGGCAAGGTCGGCAGCAGCTCGAGATCCCTGAGCGCGTGATCGGCCGGCTCGCTCTGCAGCTTCTTCAACTCATTGAGAGAACCCGCCGTCAGCAGCGCCTTCAGCGTCGGATAGGCCTTCAGCCGCTTGCCGGCGTCGATCACCCCCGCATCGGTCACGATGCCGTAGCTTGCGGCACCCGCCGCCTTGAAACTTGCGATCTTCATGGTCTCTCACTCTGTTCGATGGAGGAAACATAGCTCTGGATGGGCAGCGCGATCTCGCCGTTGCGGATCGGGACGCATTGCGGCGGGAAATCCTGACGCAAGCGGGCGCCGATCGCTTCGGCGCGATCGATGAAACGGTCGAGATGCGCCATCGCGCCGGTCGGCAAATCGTGCAGCACCAGCAATGTCCACGGTTGCGCGCGGCATTGTTCGAGCGCGCGATCGGTCCAGCCGTCGGGGTCGTCCCAGTCGCGCGGGATCGCGTTCCAGAGCACGCAGCTGTGTTTGTGGTGCGCGAGATAGTCGACCACGGAAGGTTTTAGCAGCCGGTCGTCGAGATTGCCGCCGCCGCCGAACGGCCGGAACCAGCGGTTGGCATGGGCGAGCTCGCCGATCGCGGCCTGCGTCAGGCCGATCTCGCGCTGTGCGGTGTCCGCGCCGGGTTGCTGGCCGAGCGGCACGCTGTGCGTATAGGTGTGGTTGCCGATCCAGTGGCCTTCGTCGCGCGCACGGACGGCAAGGCTGCGGCGCGCGGGATCGCCGAGTTTCTCGCCGATCACGAAGAACGTCGCCTTGATGCCGCGCTCGGCGAGGATATCGAGCACGCGCGGCGTCACCTCGGGCTCCGGTCCATTGTCGAACGTCAAGGTCAGGTCGAACACGTCGCGATCCCCTTACGTCGCCGGCTGCATCGCACCGGGGCCGACCTCGTCGGCCGCGCTCTGGCCGGCGCGCGTTCCGGTCTGCCAGATCGCGGCCTTGCGCTCGACCCAGCGGATCGCGGTGTTGAAGGCGATCGCCATGAACAGCACCAGCAGCACGCCGGCGAACACATGCGGGCTGTCGAGGATGGTGCGGTAGCGCGAGATCAAATAGCCGATCCCCGCCGAGGAGATCAGCATCTCCGAGACCACGACGCCGACGATGACGAGCGCGCCGCCGATCCGCAGCCCCGACAGCACGGTCGGGATCGCAGCGGGGATGATGACGCGAACCAGCCGCTGGCTCAGCGTCGCGCCCATGCTGCGGGCGGCGAGCAGCAGCTGCGGGTCGATGGTCTGGATTCCGGCTGCGGTCGCCAGCATGGTCGGCAGGAAACCGTAGACCGAGGCGAAGGCGATCTTGGATTCCGAACCGATGCCGAGCCACACCGTGAACACCGGATAGAGGATCACGAGCGGCACCGCATAGAGGCTCGAGATCATCGGCATGATCAGCAGCCGCGGACGCGGCAGGCTGCCGACGATGGCGCCGAGCAGGATGCCGCCGCCACAGGCAAATGCCATCGAGACGGCGACCTCGTAGAGCGTCACCGCAAGAGCATGGCCATATTCGGCGGCCTCGTTCCAGCCGGCGAGCAGGGTGGATGACAGCGACGGCAGGAACAGTTCGGGGATCAGCCCGGTGCGCGGCAGCAGCTCCCACAACACCAGCAGGCCGATCACGATCGAATGGCGGAGGGTTTTCGCGCTCATCGCGGTCTCACGCCGATTTGCGGATGTGGCGCCAGATGCGGTCGCGCAGCGCGCCGAAGGCGTCGCCGCTCAGCATCTCGTAGGTTCGCGGCCGCGGCAGATTGACCTGCAACTGGTCGACGATGCGGCCGGGCCGCGGCGACATCACGATCACCTCGTCGGCGAGATAGACCGCTTCGGTCAGGCTGTGGGTGACGAACACCACCGTCTTGCCGGTCGCGGCCCAGATCCGCAGCAACTCGTCGCCCATCGTCATGCGGGTCTGCTCGTCGAGCGCGGCGAACGGCTCGTCCATCAGCAGCACCGGCGGATCCTGCACCAGCCCGCGGGCGATCGAGACGCGCTGCTTCATGCCGCCCGACAGCTCGTGCGGGTGGCGCTTGCCGAAGCCGTCGAGGCCGACCAGCTTGAGCGCGTCCTGCGCCTTGGCCCGTCGCTCCGCCTTGGCGACGCCGCGCAAAGCCAGCGGAAACTCGACATTGTCCTCGGCGCTCAGCCACGGAAACAGGCTCGCTTCCTGGAACACGACGCCGACGCGGTTCGGATCGGGCTGCGGGATCGGCGCGCCGTTGATGGTGATGGTGCCCGAGGTTTGCGCGCGCAGTCCGGCCATCATCATCAGCAGCGTGGACTTGCCGCAGCCGCTCGGGCCGACCAGCACGACGAAGCGCCCCGGCTTGATGTCGAGCGAGACGTCCTCCAGCGCGACGACGTCCTGCGACCTGGTCCGGAACACCTGGCCGACATTCCTCACCTCGATCGCGCCGGCGCGCGGGGCAGGCTTCAACGGTGTCACGTTCGCCAATGGCTGCATCGTGTTTCCACCCATCTGATCAGTTCATTGAAGGTCATGGCGATCGCGGCGACCATCACGACGCCGGCGAGCAGCTGCTTCATCTGGAAGTTCTCGCCCCAGGTTGCGATCTGGTGGCCGATGCCGTCGCGCGAGGCATACATCTCGGCGAGGATCACGCCGGTGAGGTTGAAGATCATCGAGATCCGCAGCGCTTCCAGCAGCACCGGCAGCATGCTCGGCAGATAGACGCGGAACGCGGTCTGCATCCGCGTGGCGCCGTAGGAGCGAGCCACCGTCAAATGCTCGACCTTGACCGATTCCACCGCCGTCGTCGTCGACATGATCACGATGAAGATCGTCGAGAAGAAGCCGAACCCGACCTTCTGGGCGAAGCCGACCCCGAACACCAGGATGAACATCGGCAGGAAGATCGATTTCGGGATGCTGAAGGCGAAGAACAGCAGCGGCTTCGCGACATCGGCGAAATAGCGGTTCTCCGCGATCAGGAAGCCGATCAGCGCCCCCATCGGCACCGCGAGCGCGAAGGCGGCCAGCACCTCGGTTGCGGTCACCACAAGGTCGGTCCGGACGCTCGCGCGTTGCAGCAGGTCGCCGAGCGTCACGAGCGTGTCCGATGCCGACGGCAGCAGGCGCGGATTGACCAGGCCGGTCCGCGACAGCATCTCCCACAGCGCGAAGATCGCGATCACGATCGCGACCCGCGCGAGCTTGATGGTGAGGGTGGCCTGCATCTTACGGCTTGGTCGGAACTGGCTTGAATTTGGTCGAGATCACATCCTCGACCGCAACGATGTCCTTCAATCCGCCGAGCTTGGCGAGATCGAGCGACAGCTGCACCGCTGCCGGCACATTGGCCGCGGCCATGTTGCCGTCGGTCTCCAGCTTCATGATGGTGTTGTCGTATTCCATCACGGCGATCTCGGGCGGCATCTCGTAGAGGTCGGCGATCAGCTTCACGGTGACGTCGCGGTTGGCGCGCATGAATTGCACGGCGCCATAGAGCGCATTGACGGCCTTCTGCACCACCTCCGGCTTGGCCTCCGCGAACTTGTCGAGCACGATCCAGCCCGCGGTGAGGTTCGGCGGTGCGGCGGTCGCATAGTCGAGGATGGTCTTCGCCTCGCCCGATTTGGCGACCTGGAAGCTGAGCGGCGAATAGACCACGGCGGCATCGACGTTGCCGGCGAGCAGGTTCGGCACCAGCCCGCCGCCGCCGACCGGCACACGGGTGAAATCGATCTTCCTGTCCTGGATGGTCCAGAGCGCCAGCAGGTCGGAGCCGGAGCCGGCCGCGGTGATCCCGACCTTCTTGCCGTTGAGATCCTTGACCTCGAGCGCCGACTTGGCCGGTACCATCAGCTGCCAGCCGAAATTGCCCATCGCGGCGTTGGCGACGATCCGCGACATCACGCCTTTCTTGCGGCCGGCCGACACCAGCGACGGCGGATCGAGGATGATGTCGGCGGCTCCAGCCGCCATGCCCTCGAAGGTCTCGGCGCCGCTGCGGTAGATCGTCAGTTCGGCCTTGATGCCTTCCTTCTCGAACAGCTTCTGCCGGACCGCGGTCTCGGCAATCGTCGTCGGCCAATAGGTCTTGGTCGGCAGGCCGACGCGGATGGTTTCCGCCGCGCAGGCGGGACCGGTGAGCAGGGCAGTGGCGATGACAATTGCCAGCGCGCGGCGGCGCGTGATGTTCATGGTTCTGTTTCTCCCGGATACGATTGTTGTTGTTGTCAGGCGCGTTTTTGCGCCGGAGAGTCAGGTCCGGCCGTTGACCTCCGCGATACGCGGAGCAGCGAGCTCGACGAATTCCCTGGTGATGCCAAAGTGCTTTGACAATGCGCGAACTGCCGCATCCGCATCGCGCGCCAGAACGGCTGCCACGATCGCGGCGTGCTCGGCCTCGACGTCGCGGGTCCTGCCGACCTCGCGGCGGATCGAAAGCCGCCGGTAGCGCTCGCTCTGCTCGTGCAGCACGTCGCGGAAGCCGAGCAGCCATTGCGACCCGCAGGCATTGACCAGCGCGCGGTGGAAGATGCGATGCCGGACCACCCACTCCTCGTAATGCACGGTGGGGTCGTCGGGATAGCGATGCGGAACGGCCTTCAGCGAGTCCCAGGCGGCCGCGACCGAGGCGAGCCAGGCAGCGTCGCCGCGCTCGATCGAACGCCGGATCGCGAGCCCCTCGATGTCGATCCGGGTTTGCGTGACGTCGGCGAGATCGGCGAGCGAGACCGGGCAGACGCGAAAGCCGCGCTGGTCGGAAGCCTGCACCAGGCCGTCGGCCACCAGCCGCGACAACGCCTCGCGGACGGCGGCGAGGCTGACCGAAAACTGCTTGGCGAGGCCCGCGATGTGCAGCTTCTGGCCGGGAAGCAGCCGGGTCGACAGGATGTCGGCCCGCAGCCGCTCCTGAACCGCCGATGTCAGGCTTCGCGGCCCATCGCCGGCCAAGCCCTCGCGAAAACTCAACCCGATGTTCATGGCCCGAAGGTTGATTGACGGTCCCGTCGCCGTCAATCGAAAATCGATTTTTTGGGTAGTCTCCGATCGTGTGGCTGGTTATGTATACTGAAATGACTGAATGTACGGTAAAACTGACTGAATTTGCCAGATTGGAGACGGTAGTGTATACAGAGGGAATTCAGATCAGGGAGGATCGCGTGCCAAAGCCATTTCCGATGAACGCCTGGTACGCGGCGGGCTGGGATGCCGAGGTCAAGCACGCGCTGCTGCCTCGGACGATCTGCGGCAGGCATGTCGTGATGTACCGGAAGGGCGACGGCGAGGTGGTCGCGCTCGAGGATGCCTGCTGGCACCGCCTGGTGCCGCTCTCCAAGGGCCGGCTCGACGGCGACACCGTGGTCTGCGGCTATCACGGCCTCAAATACAACGCGCAGGGCCGCTGCACCTTCATGCCCTCGCAGGAGACGATCAATCCGTCGGCCTGCGTGCGCGCCTATCCCGTAGTCGAGCGCCATCGCTTCATCTGGCTCTGGATGGGCGATCCCGCGCTGGCCGATCCGGCGCTGGTGCCCGACATGCACTGGAATCACGATCCGGCCTGGGCCGGCGACGGCAAGACCATTCATGTCAAATGCGACTACCGCCTCGTGGTCGACAATCTGATGGACCTGACCCACGAGACCTTCGTGCACGGCTCGAGCATCGGCAATGAGGCGGTCGCCGAAGCGCCGTTCGATGTCACCCATGGCGAGAAGACCGTCACCGTCAGGCGCTGGATGACGGGCATCGAGGCGCCGCCGTTCTGGGCCAAGCAATTGCAGAAGCCGGGGCCGGTCGATCGCTGGCAGATCATCCGCTTCGAGGCGCCGTGCACCGTCAATATCGACGTCGGCGTCGCGCCGGCCGGATCGGGCGCGCCGGAGGGCGATCGCTCGCAGGGCGTCAACGGTTATGTGCTCAACACCATCACGCCGGAGACCGAGAAGACCTGCCATTACTTCTGGGCCTTCGTCCGCAATCACCGCATCACCGAGCAGCGCCTGACCAGTGAAATCCGCGACGGCGTCGCCGGCATCTTCCACGAGGACGAGATCATCCTGGAGGCGCAGCAGCGCGCGATGGACGAGAATCCGGACCGCGTGTTCTACAATCTCAACATCGATGCCGGCGCGATGTGGGCCCGGCGCGTCATCGACCGCATGGTGGCGGAGGAGCATCCGCCGCAGCTGCAGGCCGCGGAGTAGGCCGGGCCATGGCGGAACGCGAAACCGATCGCTCCGTGTCGCAGACCGTGCGGGCGCAGCTCGCACTGCGCGACCTGGTTCTCTCGGGCCGGTTGCGGCCGGGCGAGCGCATCTCGGAACTGCAGGCGGTCGAGATCACCGGGGTGTCGCGCACGCCGGTGCGGATGGCACTGGTGCGGCTGGAGGAGGAAGGCCTGCTGGAGGCGATCCCGTCCGGCGGCTTCATGGTCAAGGCGTTTTCCGAGCGCGACATTCTCGATTCGATCGAACTGCGCGGCACGCTGGAGGGGCTGGCGGCGCGCTTCGCCGCCGAGCGCGGCGTCTCGTCGCGCGATCTCGAGCCGTTGAAAGAATGCCTCAACGAGATCGATGGCCTGGTGCGGCAGGATCCGATCTCGGTCGACGCGTTTTCGTCCTATGTCGCGCTCAACGCCCGCTTCCACGCGCTGCTCACCGAGCTGTCGCGCAGCGCGCCGCTGATCCGGCAGATCGACCGCGCCTCGGCGCTGCCGTTCGCCTCGCCGAGCGGCTTCGTGATGGCGCAATCGGCGTTGCCCGAGGCGCGCCAGATATTGCTGATCGCGCAGGATCATCATCGCGTGGTGGTCGACGCCATCGAGAACCGCGAAGGCGCGCGCGCCGAGGCGATCATGCGCGAGCATGCAAGGCTTGCGGCGCGCAATCTGCGGTTGGCGCTGCGCAACCGCACCCACCTCGATCTGCTGCCGGCGCTGGCACTGATCACGGCCGGCTGAACGGAGCGCGCCATGCGATTCATCGAAACCTGGACGTCCGCGACGCTGCTGGCCGTGCGCGACCTCACGCCCGGCATCCGCGAATTCCTGCTGCGGCCGGACAATTTCACCGGCGCGCCTTATCCCGTCGGCAGCCATATCGATGTCGGCGTCACCATCGAAGGCCAGCCGCAAACCAGATCTTATTCGCTGGTCGGCGAAGCCGATCCGCGCGGCTACCGGATCGCGGTGCGGCACGCAGCGGAGTCCCGCGGCGGCTCGCGCTATATGTGGTCGCTGGCGCCGGGAGCGCGGCTCAACATCACGCAGCCTGTCTCGCTGGTGCAGCTCGACTGGACGCGGCGGCAGTTCTGCCTGATCGCGGGCGGCGTCGGCATCACGCCGATCGTCGGTGCGGCCGAGGCGCTGGCCCGCCGCGATGCCGGCGTTACGCTGCATTACGCCGTGCGCGCGCGCAGCGATGCGGCCTATCTCGAACCGCTTGAACGCCTGCTCGGCGACCGCCTGATCGTCCATGCCGGCGACGAGGACAGGCGGCTCGACCTCGACAGTGTCTTTGCGGACCTGCCGCAGGACACGATGGTGTTGTTCTGCGGCCCGATGCGGATGCTGGATGCGGCGCGGCGGGCCTGGCAAGCGTCGGGTCGGGCGACGACCGACCTGCGCTACGAGACCTTTGGATCGAGCGGGCTGCTGCCGACCGAAGCGTTCCGCGTGCGGCTCAGGGATGAGGGGACCGAGTTCGTGATCCCGCACGATCGCTCGATGCTGGACGTGCTCAACGAGGCCGGCCATGAGGTGATGAGCGACTGCCGGCGCGGCGAATGCGGTGTCTGCGCGCTCGACGTGGTCGATGTCGACGGCGAGATCGACCATCGCGACGTCTTCTTCAGCGACCACCAGAAGCAACAGAGCCGCAAGATCTGCGCCTGCGTCTCGCGGGCCCGCGGCACCATCACGGTCGACACCTTGCACCGCGCCGACGCGCCCTGATGCGACCGGTGCGGCGGCGCGCGGTCGGCGCTACGCCGCGTGCACCGAATGCTTCGGATGATGGTCGAGCAGGGCGGTGATATCGCTGCCCGACATCGGCCGGCCGATCAGATAACCCTGAACCTCGTCGCAGCTGGTCTGGCGCAGATATTCGAGCTGGTCGGCGGTCTCGACGCCTTCGGCCACGACACCGATCTGCAGGTCCTGTGCGAGGCTGATCACCGATCTGACGATCGCTGCGCAATCCGGCTGGGTCAGCATGTCGCGGATGAAGGATTGATCGATCTTGATGCGGCTGAACGGCAGCTTGCGCAGATAGGTCAGCGACGAGAAGCCGGTGCCGAAATCGTCCAGCGCGACCGTTAGCCCAAGCTCGAGCAGCCCGTTGAGGATCGCGGGCGCCGATCCGTATTTCGAGATCAGCATCGACTCGGTGATCTCGATCTCGAGCCGGTTCGGCGCCACGTTCGCCTCGGCGAGCGCATCGACGATGGTCTGCAGGATGCCGACGTTCTGGAACTGGACCGCGGAGAAATTCACCGCGATCCTGATGTCGTCGGGCCAGCGCGCCAGCATCGCGCAGGCGTGGCGGATCACCCACTCGCCGAGCTGGTGGATCAGTCCGCTCTCCTCGGCGATCGGAATGAAGACGGTCGGCGGGATCAGGCCACGCGTCGGATGCTGCCAGCGCAACAGCGCCTCGAAGCCGGTGACGCGGGCTTTGCGGATGTCGAGGAACGGCTGGTAGACCAGAAACAGCTGGTCCGCCTCGATCGCCTGTTCCAGATCGCGCTGCAGGGCACGGCGGTCGCGCGCCGCCTGATCATCGCTCGCCTCGAAGAAGCAGACGGTGCCGGGCGCTGATTTCTTCGCCCGGTAGAGCGCGATGTCGACATGCTTGAGCAGATCGTGCGACGTGCTGCCGTCGCGCGGCGCGAGCACGATGCCGATGCTGATCGTCCTGACGACCTCGAGGCCGTCGATCGGGAACGGCTCGGCGAAGGACGCGACGAAGCGCTCGGCGATCGCCAGCGCATCCTCCGGCCGTGTCAGATTGGACATGATCAGCGCGAACTCGTCGCCGCCGATCCGCGCGACGTGCTCGGCCGCGCGGGTGCAGCGCTGCAACCGCGCCGCAGCCTGCGCCAGGATCTCGTCGCCTGCCGGATGGCCGAACCTGTCGTTGATCTCCTTGAAGCGGTCGAGATCGAGCAGCAGCACGGCGAATTCCTCGCCCGAGCGCGCCAGCCGGCTCAGCGCGCCGTTGAGCTGCTCATTGAAGGCGACGCGGTTCGGCAGATGCGTCAGCGGATCCTGCCGCACCGTTCGCTCGGCCTCGTGTTGGGCGATGATCCGCCGCCTGAACTCGAACGCATTGACGAACACGCCGCGCAGCAGCACGGAGCCGTAAACCAGGACTAGCACCGCCATCAGGAGGTAGATGAAGTCGCCGTCCCGGCCGAGGCAGATCGCGGTGCCGACGAAGATCGGTGCGGTGAACGCGATCGCGGCGATCGGAATCGTGGAGAAGGCGAAGGCGCCGCCGGCCAGCATTCCGGCGCACAGGCAGGTGATCACCAGTTGCGCGCCGCTCGATGCGTTGGCGAAGAACGCGACCGGCACGACGCCCCAGGTCGCGCCGAGCGCCAGCGCGTTGCGCACCAGGCGGTACATGGTCCGGCGCGACACGAATTGTGGCTTGGCGATGCGGCGCGATGCGCGTGCCTGCAGGCCGAAGAACAGCGCGGCGCTGCTGACGGCGGCCGCCCATATCAGCGCGAAGACCCAGTCCGGCGATTGCCAGAGTGCCGCGGCGAGCACCAGCGCGTTGCAGGCATTGGCCAGCATGATGCCGAAGGAGTAGCCGAGCACGAGCGAAACCTGCTCGGCGCGGATGTGTCCGGCAAGCGCTTCATCGGTCGGCGGTGCGCCGAAGGCTGCGAGGTCACCCGCGAACAGGGCCGCGCAATATGATCTGAGATAGGTACGCATCTCACTACGTTGGCCGCGCGGTTGACCATGGCGCAGCACCGAAGAATTCTCTGCAAACCTTTGACAAACTATGAACTATTGGAACGGACCGTGCCACGGCGGGCTCACGTTTCAGTTCCACAGGCGGGCATTGCTAACAAATCGGTACAAATACGTGACGGGCGTCACGGGCCAGCCGTGACGGGTGTCACGGACCGGCAAAGGTTGCCCACTCCGCACGGCTTGATCCTCGGCCGGTTTTTCGCGATGACTTGAGTTCCCGCGAGCGGCAAAAACCAGAAGGTGCGCATGAGCCTCCCGATCACGAACCACGATCCCGGGTTCCGGATCACGCGGGCCAGCCATGTGGTCCTGACCGTGCGTGACCTCGCGGCGAGCCGGCAGTTTTACGAAAAGGTGATCGGGCTGATCCTGACCGCGCAGGAGGGCGATGAGCTCTATTTCCGCGGTGTCGAGGAGGCCTGTCATCACAGCCTTGTGTTGCGCAGGGGCGAAGGCGCGGTCTGTGCACGGCTCGGCTTGCGGGTGTTTAGGGATGACGACCTCGACCGGCTCAAGGCGTTCTTTGAAGCGCATGGATGCGAGGCCGCCTGGGCCGACGTGCCGTATCAGGGCCGCACCCTGCAGGCGACCGATCCGGCCGGCACGCCGCTGGAGTTCTGCGCGACCATGCCGGTCGAGCCGCGCATGATCACCCAATTCACCCGCCATGCCGGCGGCTCGGCGCTGCGGCTCGATCACTATCAGGTGCTGACGCCGGAGGTACGCAAGGCGTGCGAGTTCTACGCCGCGGCGGGCTTTCGGCTCAGCGAATACATCGCGCCCGCCGGCACGTTCGATCTGCGCGGCGTGTTCCTGCAGCGCAAGGGCAATCCGCACGACGTCGTGTTCTTCAACGGTGCCGGACCGCGGCTGCATCATTTCGCGTTTCTCGCGCCCGAGGTGCATCATTTGCTGAATGCCTGCGATCTCGCCGGCGAGCTCGGCTATGGCGCGGCCGTCGAGCGCGGTCCGGGGCGGCACGGGCCGGGGCATGCGATGTATGTCTACATGCGCGATCCCGATGGGCACCGCGTCGAGCTGTTCAACACCCACTACCAGATCATGGACATCGAGAACGAACCGATCGGCTGGGATCCGTCCGACCACAAGATCTCGTTTCCGTGGGGGTTGCCGGCGCGGCAGGCCTGGTTCGAAGAGGCGACGCCGTTCCAAGGTGTCGCGATCCGCGAGCCGCAAGTGAAGCCGAAGCCGCTGACGCTCGAAAGCTACCTCGCGAGGTAGCATGGCATTATCGGTCGATAACCCGATCCATGATGTCGCGATCGTCGGCCTCGGGCCGGTCGGCGCCATCCTTGCCAATCTGCTCGCGAAGGCCGGCCTGAGCGTCGCCGTCGTCGAGCGCGCTGCCGACATCTACGACAAGCCGCGCGCGATCACGCTCGATCACGAGGCGCTGCGCGTGCTGCAGGCGATCGGGCTCGGCGATTTCATGGAGCAGGCGATCGCGCCGCATAATGGCTCGCACTATCTCGGCGTCGATGGCGAGATCATCAAGATCTTCGATCCGATGCCGCCGCCGTTTCCGCTCGGCTGGAATCCGAACGTCACCTTCGTGCAGCCCGAGCTCGAGCAGGCGCTGCGCGAGAAGCTTGCCGAATATCGGCATGCCGACGTTTTGCTTGCGGCCGCCGGCGTGGCACTCGAGCAGGACGACGGCACGGTAACGCTGACCGCGCGTCGCGAATCCGGCGACGAAGTCTCGATTCGCGCGCGCTATCTGGTCGGCTGCGACGGCGCCAATAGCTTCGTGCGCAAGCAGCTCGGCGTCGGCCTGGACGACCTCGCCTTCGATGAATGGTGGATGGTGGTGGACACGCTGACCAGCGATCCCGCCAAACGGCCGGCCAGGAGCTTTCAATATTGCCGGCCGTCGCGTCCCGGCACCTTCGTGCCGGGTCCGCGCAATCTGCGGCGCTGGGAGATCAAGCTGCTGCCGGGCGAGGATCCCGAGGCGTTCGGCGCAGCCGACAACGTGGTGCAATTGCTGAAGGGCTTCACCGACATCTCCGACCTCACGATCTGGCGTTCGGCGGTCTATCGCTTCCACGCGCTGCTCGGGCAGCGCTGGCGCGACCGCCGCGTGCTGCTGATGGGCGACGCCGTGCACCAGACGCCGCCGTTCCTCGGGCAGGGGCTGTGCGCCGGCATCCGCGATGCCGTGAACCTGGCCTGGAAGCTGCGCCTGGTGCTGCGCGGCGATGCCGACGAAACGCTGCTCGACAGCTACGAGATCGAGCGCAAGCCGCATGTCCGCGCCGTCGTCGCCAGTGCCAAGGAGTTCGGCAAGATCATCGGCGAGCTCGATCCGGTGGCGGCCACTGAGCGCGACCTGCGGCTTCGCGCCGAGCTGAAGGCCGGCACGGCCGAAACCATCAGGCAGAAATTCATCCCCGATCTTGTCTCCGGCCTGATCGCGCGCGACGCAGCGCTCGCCGGACGGCTGTTCGTGCAGCCGCATGTCCGCGCGCCGGATGGGCGGACGTGCCGGCTCGACGATCTGCTGCAAGCGGAATTCGCGATCGTGACAGCGGCGGCCGAACCGATGGCGTGGCTGTCGGACGCGTCCCGTGCTGCCTGGCAGCATCTCGCCGGCCAGCGCGTCGTCATCACCGCGTTGGGCGAAAGCAGCGATGCCAACGGCATTTTGAGCATGGTCGAGCGTGACGGGCTGTTCGCAAACTGGATGCAGCAACATGACGTCGCGGCGGTCATCGTGCGGCCCGACCGTTACGTCTTTGGTGCTGCAGGGAACGCCGGCGAGCTCAATATGCTTGTCGGGCAACTGCTCCAGAACCTCAGCGCAGGGCGCTAGCTGGTGAGGCGATCACTCGGCTGCTGCCGGTTATGGCGTGGTCGGATGACGCGAGAGGGTTCTGACCTCTCGCGTCCCACGCTGGACCTAGATCGAGCACATCCCGCCGTCAACCAGGAGCTCCGTGGCGTTCACGAAGCTGCCGTCGTCCGACGACAAAAACAGGATCGCGGAAGCGATCTCCTCCGGTTGGGCCATCCGCCCGAGTGGAATATTGGCAGCATGCTTTGCTCGCGCCTGATCCGCTTCGGCCTTGGAGGACACCTGAGCATCGATTAGAGGGGTATCCGTCGGACCGGGGGTGATCGCGTTAACCCGAATTCGTCGGTCCTTCAATTCGGCTGCCCAGGTGCGCGCATAGGACCGGAGCGCCGTTTTGGAAGCGGCGTATGCTGACCGACCAGGAAATCCCCGCAGGGCAGCGATCGTGCTGGTCATCACGATCGCCCCTCCGTCACGCATCAAAGGCAACGCCTTCTGAACCGTGAAGAGAACGCCCCGTGCGTTCGTTTCAAAATTGCGGTCGAACGTCTCGACCGTGACGTCGCTCAGCTTGACGCTGTCGACGAAGCCGGAGTTAGCAACGACGATGTCAACCTTCTTCCCATCGCTCGCAACCTTTCCGTAGAGGCGATCAAGGTCAGCGAGGTTTTTTACATCGCCCTGGACAGTGGCAACGTTGGACCCGAAAAGCTTGGATACCTTGTCCAGTTCCTCCTGCCGGCGTGCAAAAACGTAGACGAAAGCACCCTCGGCGACGAAGCGCTGCGCTGTCGCTAGACCGATTCCGCTGCTGCCGCCTGTAATGACGGCGACCTTATTTTGCAGTCTCAATTTTGATCTCCCGCGTGATAGCTGCGGGCTGATGGCACCGCATGCCTCCACTATTCCGGCTCACTCATGCTCAGGTAGATGGGATCACCGAATAACGCTTATTCCCGAGGGGAATGGGAAACGACACCTGTCGCGACTGTCTTTCTGTTCTTCAAAATGACCATTTCTTAAGAGGACGGATATCGGATAGACCTTTTGCCTGTTCCACGCCCGCTACTTCGCGGTGCTACGATCTGTTGTTCGCTCTCAATCAGCAATCCCACCACGAGTTGGCAGAAGCCGGCCGCAATCGCGTGCTGGGCCGATCTGCTGAAGCGGCTGCGCGAACGCACGGCGATGCTGTCTGCGCCGACCGATCTGGTGCGCCAGGCGCGGACCCTGGGACGAGCATGCCGCGATCCTGCGCACCATCATCGCCGGTGACGAGCGTGCCGCGGCCATGCTGCCGAGCAGGTGATGCGCGCCGGCGCGGATTTTCCCTCCAGCCTCCATGTGCCTGATCAGGATGCCTCGCTGAAGGCGGCGTCGGCGAAATACGGCCTGCCGCGCCAATGTGCGTGCGGCTCCCGCGCGTGCGGCCGGAGGTCCGTTGGTACCGCTCCGGTTCGGCACGCCAACTTTCTTGACCGCATCTGCGACGCTCGCTAGGTCTCTTGTCAATGCTGGGCGGGGGCACAACTCTGCCGGTCGCGCCGTATGGCCCGGGGGAAACGAATGAACAACAACAATCGTGGCGCGTCGCCGAACGATGCGGCCGAGTATGATTACGTCATCGTCGGCGCCGGCTCGGCCGGCTGCGTGCTCGCCAACCGCCTGAGCGCCGACGGCAGGCACTCGGTGCTGCTGCTCGAGGCCGGGCCGAAAGACACCAACATCTGGATCCATGTGCCGCTCGGCTACGGCAAGCTGTTCAAGGAAAAATCCGTCAACTGGATGTACCAGACCGAGCCGGAGCCGGGCCTGAACGGACGCCAGGTGTTCCAGCCGCGCGGAAAAGTGCTCGGCGGCTCCAGCTCGATCAACGGCCTGCTCTATGTGCGCGGCCAGCACGAGGACTACGATCGCTGGCGCCAGCGCGGCAATGCCGGCTGGGGCTATGACGACGTGTTGCCCTATTTCCGGAAGGCGGAAGACCAGCAGCGCGGCGGCGACAAATATCACGGCGCCGGCGGCCCGCTGCCGGTGTCGGACTGGCGGCATCACGATCCGCTGTCGGAAGCCTTCGTGCATGCCGCGGCCGAAGTCGGCATCCCGACCAATCCGGATTTCAACGGCGCGACCCAGGAGGGCGCGGGCTTCTTCCAGACCACGACGCGGCGCGGCCGGCGCGCCTCGACGGCGCGATCCTATCTGCGGCCGGCACTGACCCGCGGCAATCTGCATGTCGAGACCTCGGCGCTGGCGCAGCGCATCCTGTTCGATGGCGTGCGCGCCAGCGGCGTCGCCTACAAGCAGGACGGCCAGTCGCGCATGGCCAAGGCGCGCAAGGAGGTGCTGGTGTCGAGCGGCGCGTACAACTCGCCGCAATTGCTGCAGCTCTCCGGCGTCGGCCCGGCCGAGCTGTTGAAGCAGCACGGCATCGCGGTGGTGCTCGATGCGCCCGGCGTCGGCAATGACTTGCAGGATCACATGCAGGTGCGCATCGTCACGCGCTGCGCGCAGAGCGTCACGCTGAACGACGTCGTCAACAATCCGGTGCGCCGCGTGATGGCCGGGCTGCGCTACGCGGCGCTGCGCAAGGGGCCGCTGACGATCGCCGCCGGCACGTCGGGTGCGTTCTTCAAGACCAGCCCGCGGCTGGCATCGCCCGACATCCAGATCCACTTCCTGCCGTTCTCGACCGACAAGATGGGCGAGAAGCTGCATCCGTTCCCGGGCTTCACGGCGTCGGTCTGCCAGTTGCGTCCGGAGAGCCGCGGCTCGCTGAAGATCAGGAGCGCGGATCCGAGCGTACCGCCGGAAATCCGCATCAACTATCTGGCGACCGAGACCGACCGCCGCGCCTTCATCGACGGCATCCGCATCCTGCGCAAGATCCTGGCCGCACCGGCGCTGAAGTCATACTCGGTCGGCGAAGTCGATCCCGGCGCCAAGGTGGTCAGCGACGACGATTTGCTCGAGTTCTGCCGCCGCACCGGCAGCACGGTCTATCATCCGACCTCGACCTGCCGGATGGGCAACGACGCGCTCGCGGTCGTCGATCAGCGGCTCAAGGTGCGCGGCATCGACGGCCTGCGCGTGGTCGATGCGTCGGTGATGCCGGACCTGATGTCGGGCAACACCAACGCGCCGACGATCATGATCGCGGAGAAGGCGTCCGACATGATTTTGGAGGATGCAAGGTAGAAACCCGCCGCTCTTCAGTCCGTCACCCTGAGGAGCGCGCAGCGCGTCTCGAAGGGTCGACGGCCCCGATGTTTCGGCGTGCGGCCCTCTTCACGCGTGGCCAGACCCGGGCCGTCGACCCTTCGAGACGACCGCTGCGCGGTCTCCTCAGGGTGACGGTGCGAGAGTGGCGTAGCCCGGATGGAGCGAAGCGCAATCCGGGGCCGTCCCATCGGCGGAGAAGAGTCCCGGATTGCGCTGCGCTGCATCCGGGCTACAGGCCTCAGCCCTTATACGCGCGCACCCGCGCGACCATCTGCTCGACATGGGCGATCGGCGTCTCCTGCAGGATGCCGTGGCCGAGGTTGAAGATCAGCCGGCCCTTGCCGAAATTCTCCAGCACGTCGTCCACCGCGCGGTCGAGCGCGGCGCCGCCGGCGATCAGGGCCAGCGGATCGAGATTGCCCTGCACGGCGACGCGGCTCTGCACGCGCTCGCGGATCATCGATGGCTCGGCGGCCCAGTCGATCGAGACCGCATCGACGCCGGTCTCTTCGACATAGGCCGGCAGCATGCCCGCCGCGCCGCGCGGAAAGCCGAGGATCCGGGCGCCAGGGACCTGCTTGCGCACTCCGGCCACGATGCGCCGGGTCGGCTCGATCGACCAGCGGGCGAACTCGCGCGGCGGCAGCACGCCGGCCCAGGTGTCGAAGATCTGCAGGCAATCGGCGCCGGCCTTGAGCTGGCCGACGAGGTAGTGGATCGAGTTCTCGACCAGGACGTCGATGATCCGGGCGAAGGCGTCCGGGTGGCGATAGGCGAGCATCCGCGCCGGCGCCTGGTCCGGCGTGCCCTGTCCGGCCACCATGTAGGTCGCAACCGTCCAAGGCGCGCCGCAGAAGCCGATCAGCGCGATCTCGGGCGCCAGCTCGCGCCGGACCCGGCGCAGCGCCTCGAACACCGGCTCGAGCTGGTCGAAATTGGCCTCGGTCGCCAGCGTCGCGATCTCGCCGGGCGTGGCCAGCGGATCGAGCCGCGGCCCTTCGCCGGCCTCGAAGCGCACCGAGCGGCCGAGCGCGTAGGGGATCACCAGGATGTCGGAGAAGATGATCGCGGCGTCGAAGTTGAACCGGCGGATCGGCTGCAGCGTGATCTCGGTGGCGAATTCGGGCGTGAAGCAGAGATCGAGGAAGCCGCCGGCCTTGGCGCGCAATTCGCGATATTCGGGCAGATAGCGGCCGGCCTGCCGCATCATCCAGAGCGGCGGAACGGCCTGTCGGTGGCCCGACAGGAGGTCGATGAACGGCTTTTTGGTGGAGTCCTGGGGCACGCGAAAGTTCCTGATCACGGTCGAAATTTGGGCCCCTGATACACGCTGCGGCGCAACCGGCCAAGGCGGTTCTGGAACCCCGGTTTGCGTGGGCGCGTTGTTTCCGTCAATGGAGGGACGACATGACCGAGAAATTCGATCCTGCCCCGCGTGACAAGCATGCCGAGAAGCCGCATGAGGCACAGGCCGCCGACCGCAAGGCGCGCTCCCGCCTGAAGGAGGGACTGGAGGATACCTTTCCGGCCTCCGACCCGGTCAGCGCCACGCAGCCGGCGCCATCGAAGCACGACGGCGATCGGGACAATTAGCTGGTATATCCCAGCGATTGCTAACCACGATGCGAAATGAGTTCAACCATGCGAGGAACGACTCGCCGCGCAGCGGTGGCTCGAAGCGCACCACGCCCGTGGTGTGGTGCGCGATCGTCGCGGCAGGACTTGCCGTGATCCTGTGGCTGATGCTGCACGTCTGACATGTTTGCGGGCGGCCTCGACCAGCGAAGCCGCCCGCATATCGTGATGCAAGGCTAGACCGGGCCGCTGTCGGGGCGCTGCATCCGCTCGAACTCGAAGGTCACGCCGAGCCGGCGCTCGAGACGCCAGACCAGAATGCAGTGCCGCCGGATCGGCTCGCTCTCGATCTCGAGGTCGAACGCGAACGGGACGGCGACGTCGCTCTCCACGGCAAGCCCCGCTCCTCCGGTCGAGATGTTGAGCACGACACAGTCGACGCTGGTGTTGCGGAAGAAGATCGTCCCGCGCTTCATCAGCGGCGTTCGCTGGCTGTCGGTCTTGTATCTCCTTATTGTTGTACTCAATGCAGTCTCCCTACCCCTGACGCCCGTCGCGGTCGTTCCCCAAAGCTCTTCGTCCTGACGCGGTAACGTTCTCAGTTCACCAGCACCGCGCCGTCGCAACGGATGCCGAGCACCCAGACGTCGACCTGGCCGAGTCCGATGCCGAGCGTCGACAGCAATGACGCCAGCACCTGATCGACCGAGCTCGTGACGCCGTTCAGGATGCTCATGACGAGCGCGCCCAGTCCCGGGATCGGCAGCCCGAGCGGGCCGACATTGATGGTGAGCGAGAGGTCGCCGAGCAGGCTTCCGGTCAGCGACGAGAGGAAGTTGGTCGTCGTCACCGTCTTCTTGGTCCCCGACTGGATATCGCTGTAGCTGAAATTGACGTTGGTCGGCGTGGTGTTGCCCATGCCGGCATGGGCGAGGCCGGTGACGGTGATGAGGCCGAGATTGACCAGCGTCGCCGGCGGCGGATTGGGCTTGGTCGTGAAGTTGGTCATGTCGGCGACCGTGACGTTGCCGATCCAGGCGTCCACGATCCCCGGCGTCACGCCGATCGTGACCTGCGACGTGCTGATGTTCGGATGGCCGCACGACACCGCGTTGAGCGTCGCGGTGCCCGAGGCGACCTCGACATAGACCGGGAGGTTGATCGCGGACACGCTGCCGGAGCCGAGCACGTTGATCGTCGCCAGGATCCGCGTCTGCGCGGTGTGGACGCTGACGCCCTGGGTGCCCATCGCGATCCAGCTCGAGCCGACCGGGCGCTCGCCGATCGTCGCGATCACGGATACGTTGGCGATGCCGGGCAGGCCGAGATTGATCGACGTCGCGATCTGATGGCTGCCGTTGGCGATCTGCGCCACGGTATTGACGAGGTCGAACACCGAAACGCTGGCGCCGACCTTGGGTTTCTGTCCCACCGTGAGGTTGGCGAAGGGGCCGAGATCGATCAGGCTGCCCGGCGAAATCTTGGTCGAAGAGCCGGTGACGGCCTGGGAGATCGTCGACAGCGCGGTCGTCGCCGCGCCCGCGCCGTTGGTGATCTGCTGGGTGGTCAGCGCGGCCGCGATGATGTCGCCGACCTTGAGGTTGCTGTTCAGCACGTCGTTGTAGGTTCCGGCGGTCAGGTTGACGCGGGTCGCCAGCGCCGACAGGAAGTCGAGGGCGTCGATCTTGGCGCTGATCAGCGAATTGTAGTCCATCACCGAGAGCGACAGCGTGGTGCCGAGCATGGAGCCGAGCAGCGCGTTGAGCGCCCCGCCGTTGACCGAGAGCAGCCGCGACCCGATCGCGAACGTGGCCATTTCGGTCGACGTCGCGGTGGCGGTCGTCGAGATCTTGAAGCTGCTCGCGCCGGTCAGATAGCGCGCGAAATACAGCGGGGTCTGGGTCGTCAGCGTGACGCGCGCGGCATTCGGAATGCCGACCGCCGGGGTCACGAAGCGGGACTGCGGCGCGATGGCGCTGTTTGCGCTGTAGGTCCCGGTCTCGACCTTGACCAGCGCGCTGGCCGGATAGTTGTTCTGTGTCACCGTCGCGGTGGCGGCGTTGACCGGATTGCTCAGATTGGCGGCGGCGACGATCGCGGCGAGGTCGGCGGTGCTCTGCGTCTTGCGCCGGTCGGCGAAGATGGTGCCGAGGTCGATCGCAAGCCCCGCGCACCCGATCAGGAGTGTCATCAGGCCGGCCGAGATCATCGCGAAGTTGCCGCGTTCGTCGGCGCCGAAGCGCCGCATCAGCGCGAGGATGCCCGTCATCCTAGAATCCCCCGTATTGAATCGCCGCGGAGCGCACGATGGTGCTCGCGGGCTTGGGCAGGAACGGCAGGCTGTAGATGAAGTTGCTGGCCGCGTTGTAGTTGACCGTCACGACGTAGACGTTGGCGTTCGCCGGCGACGGTGCGGCATTGACCGTGAGGTTGCCGGGAACGAGCAACGGATAGGTCGATGCATTGGCGGTGACGTAATTGGTCGCGAGGCTGTTGCGTTCGGTGTCGGTCATTCCCGCGATGGACGACCGCGCCGCTTCGGCGGCGAGTTGCTGAACGCCATGCACCATGGCGAGATACGAGCCGAATACGATGATGCCGAAAATGAAGGCAAGAAACATCGGCAGCATGAGCGCGAATTCGACAGCAGACGCGCCGCTTCGACAGCGAAAGAACCTGGTCATTGGCACACCTCGAAACGCAAACTACGCCGTCACGTTGCGAGGCTTTGATTAAGGAAAACTATGAAAACGCTTTCGCGAATCAGTGACGTCAATTCAGATGAATGACAGCGCCAGATCTTATCGGGTGCGCGATACGTTATGGGGCGATCAAAAACTTTGATGCCATGTCCGCAGAAATCCGGGGGACGATGATGCCGATCTGTCGCGCGCGTATGCAGATGCCGCCGTCTGATACCGTAGCATTACGTGGCAATGCACGTAACAATACATATGATGTGCAATTACGTTGGCGACGCGACAAATTGAAACTAAACGAAAGTGCAACCAAATGTTAGTATAGCTGAATCACATACTGGAGAACGTAATTGCGTCCCGTGCTGAGATTGGAGGGCTCGCGATGCACAGATCACGTCAGCATTTGAATATTCCTACCGAGATCGTTCGTACCGTCGTTGCGATTGCAGAGACGGGAAGTCTATCGAAGGCCGGTGAGCGTCTCGGCCTCAGTCAGCCGGCGATCAGTTCGCAGGTCAAGCGACTGCAAAGCCTGGTTGGTGGCGCGCTGTTCGTCAGAACGGCGAACGGCACCACAACCACCGAGCTCGGCAAGGTCGCCGTGCAGCAGGCAAGGCGGATACTCGAAGCCAACGACCAGCTGCTTCGACTCGGCGGCAATCATGAAGGGCCTCAGCCGTTGCGGCTGGGAATAAGCACGATGCTCGCCGAGGAATTCCTCAAGCTCCATCCGTCCGATGCACTTGCCGATGTGCTGGTTCACGCCGATATGTCGCCGATCGTCATCAGGGGATTGATCGACGGCTACATCGACATCGCGTTCGTCTACAGCAACCCTTCGCTGGAGAACGAAGACGAGGTGACGGTTGCCGCCGAGGCCGACGAGCGCTCGGTGTGGGTACGATCACGTGATTTTGTCCTGCGGCCGGGCGCACCGATTCCGATCCTGGCGTGGCCTGGTGACGACTGGATGATCCGGACGCTCACCAAGCACAACATCACGTACAAGATCGTATTCAGGAGCCCGAACCACCAGCTGCGACTCGAAGCCGCACGGGCCGGATACGGCCTGACGGCGTGCCCCGAGCGGATGATCCCATCCTCGCTGATCTCGGCGAAGGACTATTATCTTCCGGAGCTTCCGGTGCAGAAGCGCTTGCTGTGTGTTCGTCCGGGCCTCGAGGGAAGCCGCGCCACGGCGATGGTGCAGCGGCTGTCCAGCCTGTTCTTCAGCGGCGCGAAGCCGATGCGTCAGGTGAGCAACATGTAGTCCGATGCCGCCGCGACGCGGCGGCATCGATCAATAATGCGGTGGGGGCTCATTGGCGGGGCCCGGCGCCTGTCGTTCGGCGTCCTGAAGTCGGTCGCGCAACTCGGCGATCTGGCGCGTCAGCGCGTCGATCTGCTTCCATTGCGCCGTGATGGTCTGGTTCAACGTCTCGATGGTCTCGTCCTGATAGGTCAGGCGGACCTCCAGCGCATCGATCCGTTCGCTCAGCTTCGCCGTGTCACTCATGGACGGCGGCCTCGCAGCAGCCGGGCTCGCTCTCCGCTTCGTTCGCAACCGCGCTTGCACGCTCGCGCAGGCCATGGCCGAGCGCGACACGCTCGTCGAACACAAAGCAGTCGCCGCGCCAGCGGCTGCGCTGCTGCGGAGTTTCCTCGAGATATTTCAGGATGCCGCCCTTGAGGTGATAGACCTCGCCGAAGCCCTGCGCGAGCAGATAGGCGCTCGCCTTCTCGCAACGGATGCCGCCGGTGCAGAACATCGCAATCCTGCGGTGCGTCGCGGGATCGAGGTGCCGCGCGGCGAATTCCTTGAACTGGCCAAAGCTCGCGATCCTGGGATCCACCGCGCCTTCGAAGGTGCCCATCGCGACTTCGAAGGCGTTGCGGGTGTCGAGCAGCATGATGTCGGGAGCGGCGATCAGCTCGTTCCAGTCGGCGGCATCGACATAGGTGCCGACCTGGCGCGTCGGGTCGGCCATGCTGTCGCCGAGCGTGACGATCTCCTTCTTCAGCCGCACCTTGAGCCGCTGGAACGGCATCTGCGCGGCCTGGGAGAATTTCAGCTCGAGATTGTCGAGCCGGCCGCCGAACAGCGGCCCATGCCTGAGTTCGGCGACGAAGCCGTCGATGGCCTCGCCGGTGCCGGCGATGGTGCCGTTGATGCCTTCATGGGCGAGCAGCACGCTGCCCTTGAGATCGAGCCCGGCGCAGAACGCGCGCAGCGGCTCGCGCAGCGTGCGGAAATCGGGCAGCGCGGCGAATTGGTAGAAGGCGGCGACCTTGAGCGGCATGGCCGGGGTTTATCAGGCCGGTCAGGCCGACGAAACCCCGCAAAGCCATGCATTATCGGGATAATTCCTCTGGCATGCCAGGCATTGCCCTGCCGGGGATGAATGTGCCATGTACTTCGCATTCCCTTGGTAGCCCGTTGGCATCCATCCGCCGCGGCAGCATCAGACCACCACGATCAAGCGAGCACTCCGTTATGAGGAATTTCCATTTCGCCGGCCGGTCCACGGTCCACGCCCAGAACGCGATGGTGGCGACGTCGCATCCGGAGGCGGCGCTGGTGGCCATCGAGGTGATGCGCGAGGGCGGCACCGCCGCCGACGCCGCGGTCGCGGCCTGCGCGCTGCTCGGCGTCATCGAGCCGCAATCGACCGGCATCGGCGGCGACTGCTTTGCGCTGATCCAGCCGAAGGGCGAGGGCAAGATCACGGCCTATAATGGCAGCGGCCGCGCGCCGATGGCCGCCACTGCCGAGTGGTACCTCGAACGCAAGATCCATTCGGTGCCGCTGACCTCGGCGCACGCCGTCAGCATTCCCGGCGCCATCGATGCCTGGGACGTGATCCTGAAGGATCACGGCAAGTTCGGCTTCGACCGTCTGCTGCAGCCCGCGATCAAGGCCGCCGAAGAGGGTTACGTGGTCGCGCCGCGGATCGCCTTCGACTGGAAGAACGGTTTCGAGAAGCTGAAGAACGGCACCAACACCGAGCGCTATCTGTTGCCGCACGGCAAGCCCGCGGTCGCCGGCGACGTGATCCGCCAGCCCGAACTCGGCAAGACGCTGCGCGCGATCGCGCAAAAGGGCCGCGATGCCTTCTACAGCGGCGAGATCGCCGCCGACATGGTCGACACCCTGCGCGGCATCGGCGGCCTGCACACGCTCGAGGACTTCGCCGCGCATTCGACCGAGACGACCGCGCCGATCGGTACGATGTACAAGGGCCACGACGTCTGGCAGTGCCCGCCGAACGGCCCCGGCATCACCATGCTCGTGATGCTCAACATCCTGTCGCGCTTCGATCTGACCAAGTTCAAGCCGCTCAGCGTCGAGCGTTTCCACCTCGAGGCGGAAGCCGCGCGCATCGCCTACATGATGCGCGAGCAGCACATCGGCGATCCCCAGCAGGTGCATGTCGATGTCGCCGGCATCCTGTCCAGGGAATTCGCCGACGAGCACATCAAGAACATCCGGATGGACGGCCTGCTCGACCTGCCGAACGTCGCACCGCCGATGAATCCGTCGACGGTCTACATCACGGTGGTCGACAAGGATCGCAACGTCTGCTCCTTCATCAACTCGATCGCGCATTCGTTCGGCTCGGCGATCGTCTCCAACAAGACCGGCGTGCTGCTGCAGAACCGCGCCGGCGGCTTCCGCATTCAGCCCGGCCATCCGAACTGCATCGCGCCGGGCAAGCGTCCGCTGCACACCATCATCCCGGCACTGGCCACCAGGAACGGCCGTTCGGTGATGTCGTTCGGCGTGATGGGCGGGCAGTATCAGCCGGTCGGCCAGACCCATGTGCTGACCAACATGCTCGACTATGGCTGCGACATCCAGGAAGCGATCGATATGCCGCGCGGCCTGCACTACGAGGGCGTCTACCAGCTCGAGGACTCGGTGCCTGCCGACATCGTCGAGGGCCTGAAGAGGATCGGCCACAAGACCACCAGCGTGGTCGCGCCGCTCGGCGGCGGCCAGGGCATCTGGATCGATTGGGACAAGGGCACGCTGACCGGCGGCTCCGATCCGCGCAAGGACGGCTGCGCGCTCGGCTACTGATCGTCGCGGCCGGAGCGGCGGAACAAGGCGTCGTCGCGGGGGTTGGTGCTGAAAGCCATTCCCCGCGAGGCCGATCATCCGCACCCTCGATACAGATGAGACCGAACAGGCGGATCTGCGCGGCGGCGCCTCACCCTGGCTTGCCGCCGCGAAACAGCCTCCGCGCCCGACGCTCACGGAAAATCTCGCCTGCGATGCGCTGATCGTCGGCGCCGGCATCACCGGCGCACTGGTTGCCGAGCGGCTGACGCGTCAGGGACTCGACGTCGTCATCGTCGATCGCGAGCATCCCGGCCGCGGCAGCACGGCGGCGAGCACCTCGATGCTGTTGTGGGAGATCGATCGCCCGCTGGTCGAGCTCACCGCGATCTACGGCTTCGAGCGCGCCGCGCGCGCCTACCGTGCGAGCCTCGCAGCGGTGAGCGGCCTGAGGTCTCTCGTACACGACTTCAACATTCCCGGTCGGATCAGAGCGAAGCGCTCGCTCTATCTGGCGGCGGAAAGCTCCGCGGCCGAACTGCTCGATGAGCACCGGCTGCGCAGCCGCGCCGGCTTGCCCGGCGATTTCCTCGACCATGGCCGGCTGCTCGAGACCTTCGGCATGGCGCGCGTCGGCGCGATCGTGTCGCCAGGCGCCGCCGACGCCGATCCGCTTCAGCTTGCTCACAGTCTGCTTCGGCTCGGGGTCGCGCGCGGCGCGCGCTTGTTCGATGCCGAGGCTGTCGCGTTCGATCCGGCGGGTGAGGCGGTCACCGTGGGACTCGGCAATGGCCGCGAAGTCGCCGCGAAGGCGGTCGTGCTGGCGACCGGCTATGCGATGCCGGACATCGTTCATTCGAAGCTGCAGACCGTGTCGTCGAGCTGGGCGATCGCGACCGCGCCGCAGCCGCACAACATCTGGAAGGGCGGCGTGCTGATCTGGGAGTACGCGAAGGATTACCTCTACGCCCGCACGACGCCGGAAGGTCGCATCATCATTGGCGGCGAGGACAGCGAGAACGTCATCGAGCCCGGCGCGCGCGACCGCCTGATCCCGCAGAAATCGCGCGCGCTGGCAGAGCGCCTTGCCGCACTCTGGCCCTTTGCCGAGACCGAGATCGACTACCGCTGGGCCGGCACCTTCGACACCACGAGCGACGGCTTGCCGCTGATCGGTCCGGTGCCCGGCGCGAAGCGCGTCTATGCCGCGTATGGCTATGGCGGCAACGGCATCACCTTTTCCTATCTCGCGGCGCAACTGATCGGCGATCTCATCGCAGGCGGCGGTTCGCCGTTGCTGGACGATTTCGCGCTGGACCGCGATGTCGGCATGGCCGGTCACTGAAAAATGGCTATGGATTTCGTCCGCGCTGGGCTAGAGACGGCCGTCCTTCACGAGAGGTGCAAGATGCGATCTTCCCGACGCACGATCATCAGGACTGCGTTCGCCGGCGTTGCGGCGGCAGTCTCCACGTCCGTTGTCAGCGGGACGGCAACGGCCCAAACTGCAGGAAAGCCCATGACCACAGCTTCAGGCCTCCAGATCATCGACAGCCAGGTCGGCACCGGCGCCTCGCCGAAGCCCGGCCAGACCTGCGTCATGCACTATACCGGCTGGCTCTACGAGAACGGCCAGAAGGGCAAGAAATTCGACTCGTCGGTCGACCGCAACGAGCCGTTCGAGTTTCCGATCGGCCAGGGCCACGTGATCAAGGGCTGGGACGAGGGCGTCGCCACCATGAAGGTCGGCGGCAAGCGCACGCTGATCATCCCGCCGAATCTCGGCTATGGCGCGCGCGGCGCCGGCGGCGTGATCCCGCCGAATGCCACGCTGATGTTCGACGTCGAACTGCTTGGCGTAAAGTAAGCCACTGACCGTGACGTAACCGGCCCACGACAAGAGGGGCGCAGCGATGAAGATCTCGATCCTCGACGATTATTTCGACACGCTGCGCACCCTCGACTGTTTCCGCAAGCTCGACGGCTACGACGTCACGATCTGGAACGACCATGTCCAGGACGTCGATGCGCTCGCCGAGCGGCTGCGCGACACCGACGCGCTGGTGCTGATCCGTGAACGCACCCAGATCCGCACCGCGCTGCTGGAACGGCTGCCGAAGCTGAAGCTGATCAGCCAGCGCAGCGTCTATCCGCACATCGACATCGACGCCTGCACGCGGCTGGGCATCATCGTGTCGTCGAGCCAGCATGCCGACACGCCGTCCTATGCCACCGCCGAATTCACCTGGGGCTTGATCCTCGCCGCGATGCGCGCGATCCCGCAACAGATGGCGGCGCTGAAGGCCGGCAAGTGGCAGATCGGCGTCGGCAACACATTGCGCGGCAAGACGCTCGGCATCTATGGCTACGGCCGGATCGGAGCCGTGGTCGCGGGCTATGGCAAGGCGTTCGGCATGAATGTGCTGGTCTGGGCACGCGAGCCGGCGTTGGTGAAAGCGCGCGCCGACGGCTACGAGACCGCCGCCAGCAAGGCCGACTTCTTCGCCCGCTGCGACGTGCTGTCGCTGCACATGCGGCTGGTCGACGCGACCCGCGGCATCGTCAAGGCCGAAGACCTTGCGCGAATGAAGGACACCGCGTTGATCGTCAACACCAGCCGTGCGCCGCTGATCGAGCCCGGCGCGCTGGTCAACGCGCTGCACGCCGGCCGTCCCGGCATGGCCGCGATCGACGTCTACGAGAAGGAGCCGCTGCGCGACACCACGGATCCGCTGCTCAACATGGACAATGTGGTCTGCACGCCGCATCTCGGCTACGTCTCGCGCGACGAATACGAAATCCAGTTCACCGACATCTTCGATCAGATATTGGCCTACGCTGCCGGCACGCCGACCAACGTGGTCAATCCGGATGTGCTGGCACGTCCGGATGTGCTGGCACATCCGCGCCCGCGCGGCTGACCAGCGTCGCTCATGATCGAGCGGCCGGCTCGATGGGCGGCCGAGTCATCTCTCGTTCAGCGAGGCCAGTGAGCCGCTGCGGTCACCCTGCCGACGATCCTCTTGATGCCGCCGAGCGCCTTCTGTCCCCTGCCCTTGGCTTCCAGGATCGCGCCTCTGCCCTGCATCGCCGGAGAGCCGGTGACCTTGCCGAGACGCCGCTTGAACCTGCCGATCGCCTCGTTGGCCGTGCCCTTGATCCTGTCGGTCGTGCTACCCATGAACTTGCTCCTTCGGAATACGCCGAGGCAACGCGCCGGCACATCGCGGCGTTCCGATGCGGCGGCGTTCCGATGGGGCGGCGTTCCGATCTGGCGATGTTCCGATTTTCCGCTCGCCTGCGCGCCTGCTTTTCGCTAGCGTTCCGCGCACGAAATAAGACCAACGAGAGCAAGAACGATGAGCGGTTCCCACGATCACACCCATTCCCACGACCATGATCACCACCATCACGACGACGACCGCTGGAAGCACGACGGCGTCCGCGTGATTCCGGGCAACCAGCTCGATCCGAACGTACCGTCGACCGCCGGCATGGACCGCAAGGCCGCGATCAATTTCGCCCGGGTCGGCGCGCAGAAATTGTGGGCAGGCACCGTCAGCATCAAGCCGGACGCCAAGACCGGCGCGCATCATCACGGCCATCTCGAAAGCATCATCTATGTCGTGAAGGGCAAGGCGCGGATGCGCTGGGGCGAGAAGCTGCAATTCACCGCCGAAGCCGGTCCCGGCGATTTCATCTTCGTGCCGCCCTACGTGCCGCATCAGGAGATCAACGCCAGCCCCGACGAGGTACTGGAATGCGTGCTGGTGCGCTCCGACGGCGAGGCGGTCGCGATCAATCTCGACATCGAGCCGGTCGAGAAGCCGGAGAATGTGCTGTGGGTCGATCCGGTGCACCGGCATCCCGACGAGAAGAAATAATGATAGGCCCCGTCATTCCCCGGTGCGCAACTGCGCACCGGGGAATGACGATGGTAGCAGGGAGGCCAGCATGACGCTCGTTCGTTACGAGAGCTCCGATCACGTCGCGACCATCACGATGGACCGTCGCGAGAAGCACAATGCGCTCAACAACGCGTTGTGTACGGAGCTGCGCGACGCCTGGCTGCGGTTTCGCGACAGCGACGATCGCGTCGCGGTGCTGGCCTCGTCGGAGGAGAAGTATTTCTCCGTCGGTGCCGATGTCGCCGACCTTCCCGTCAATATGTGGCACGCGGTGCCCGGTCTGGGTGTCGATCTCGACAAGCCGGTCATCGCGGCGACGTCGGGCTGGGTGGTCGGCGGTGCCTTCGTGCTGGTCCAGATGGCCGATCTGTGCGTGGCGTCGGAGACGACGCGTTTCATCTACCCAGAGGGCAAGATCGGCACGACGGCCGGCGGCGTCTCATCGGTGATGGCGCGGATGCCGCACAAGATCGCGATGGAGTTCTTGCTGGTCGGCGAGGAAATGTCGGCGGAGCGCGCCTTCCAGATCGGCTTCGTCAACAAGGTCGCGCCGAAGGGGCAGCACCTCGCAATGGCACAGGAGATGGCTGCGAAGATCGCCGGCAACGCGCCGCTGGTGGTTCGCGTGCTGAAGAAGCTGGCCCGTGAGGCCATGCCGAAGGGGCCGCTGGAGACGGTCGCCGACGTGCGGCGGCTGCTCGATGAGGTCAGGGACAGCGAGGATCTCAAGGAGGGCGTGAAGGCCTTCGCCGAGAAGCGCAAGCCGAGGTTTACGGGGAAGTAGGCGGGCGCGCCGGGCCCTCCACTCGTCATTCCCCGGTGCGCCGTTGCGCACCTGAGGGCGCCGCGCAGCGTCGAGCCCGGAATCCATCGGGCCGTAAAATTTGTGGCTGGATGGATTCCGGGCTCTCGCTTCGCGATCCCCGGAATGACGGATGGTGAGACCTACGCAAACACCTTGTGATCGATCACCCCGCTCGGCACCACATAGCCGTAACGCGTGTTCGACGGCTCCGCGCCGGCCTTCTCATACTGCGCCTTCATCATCGCAAAGCGATCGCCCTTGATGTCGAGCATCGCGCGCTTCGGCTGGATGTTGTAGAGCCGGGCATTGTTGTCGCCGAAGATCGCGGTCTTCACCGGTCCGTCGGCGGGCCCGAGCGGCGCGTAGCCGAACTTCTTCTGCATCATCTCGGGGATCTCCAGCCGCCGCAGGCCTTCGATCTGCCATTGCGGCGCGCCGGTCCACAGCGCATCGGTGCCCCAGCAGACATGATCGACACCGAGCCCCTTGATCAGGGTGCCCATCAGCGCGGCGCAGACATTGGGCTCGGCGACCAACGTGGTGGCGAACAATTGCCCGACGTCGCCATAGACATTGTTGACGCCATACTGAGCCGGGATGTCGGCGAGGTCGGAGGTCCAGGCGATCCGGCCGGTGCGCTCGAACTCGGCGAGCGCCACCTTCGGATCGCCGCCGACATGGCGATAGGCCGAGTGATAGATGATGAAGTTGAGCTGCGGCCAGTCCTTGGCGGCCTGGCCGACATCGGCAACGTCGGCGAAGCCGCGCAGATTCGGATACTGCTTCTCGATCCCGGGCGGGAACAGCCCCTTGTGGACGCAGACATTCTTGATGCCGGCCTTCACCATCTTCTCGTAGCCCTTGTAGGTCACCTTCTCGTCGTCGAGCCGCCAGGGATAACGGCTGATCTCCTTGTGGGTGTTGTCGCCGATCGTGTAGCCCTTGCAGGACTCCGGCCCCAGCGCCAGCGCGGCGTCGAGCTTGTCGAGCCAGCCGGGCTGCCCGGGCGTGAAGATGGCGTGACAGAACACGCGCCGCGAGCCGGCCTCATCATTGATCTGTTTGCGCGCGGCGGCCATCTGCTCGTTGGTCAGGAACCAGTCCTGCTCGATATCCGACGGCGCCGAGGAGATCAGCGCGATCTTGGTGTCGGAATCGAGAAACATCTCCTTCTTGTAGTTATTGAACTTGAGGTCTTCGATGGTCTGCTCGTGATCGTTGAGCTCCTTGTTCCAGCCGGCCTTGCCGACCGCCTTGCGCATTTCCACGAATCCCATGATGCGGGTGTCGTCGCGCAGGAAATGCGTGTGCATGTCCATGATGAACTGGTCTTTCAGACCGTTGGCGCGCTCTTGCGCCATCGCGGGCGTCGCGGCCTCCGCGGGCGTCACGTCGAACAGCTCGCCATAGACCTGGTTCATCGCGACGAACGAGGCGGCCATGCCGGCCGCGGTCTGAAAGAAGCGGCGGCGATCGAGGCCCTGCTTGCCGCCGAGATCGTCGGCCATTGCGAGCAGCCGCGCCTCGACCTCGCGCTGCCGTTCGTTCTGCGGGTCGGGATAGAACTCGTCGCTGGAGACGATCTGGGTCGGGATCGGCGTCTGGTACTGGCACAGTTCGGAGGGCATCAAGGCGGCAAGTTCTTCGTCGGTGAGATTGCTGCTCATTCTTCGCTCCCGCTTCACGCCGGATGTTTCCGGTCAAACCGCGGCGGAGACTAGGACCAAGCCTGTCCGCCGTCCGCGCCGATTGCCGGAAACCACGTTCACAAAATCGTGCATCGGTTTGGAACAGGCGAAATGCGCCGGTTGCACAACCACATCTGCGCGCTGCTATGCTCGATCGCACCGGATCGAACGAAGAAATCCGGAAGGGAGCGAACCATGATTCAGCCAGATCATTCGCGGCGTACCATCATCAAGGGCATCGGCGTTGCGGCGGCCACCGGCGTGCTCGGCGAAGCACCGGCGCAGGCCGCGACCGCCGTTCCTGCCGACGGGGAAATATGGAGCAACGAATATTGGGCGAAGAAGGGTGACATTCCCTTGTGGATGTTCCGCAAGCGGGTCGGCGCGCCGAAGCCGGGCGAGCCGGCGCGGCCCGTGGTGTTCTTCGTCCACGGCTCGTCGGTGACATCGCGGGCGTTCGACCTCACCGTGCCGGGCAAGGGTGAGTATTCGCTGCTCAATGTCTTCGCGCGCTACGGCTTCGATTGCTGGACCATGGACCACGAGAACTACGGCAAGTCGGGCCGGACCTCCGGCAATGCCGACATCGCAAGCGGCGTCGAGGATCTCAAAGCCGCGGTCGAGGTGATCGCGCGCGAGACCGGACAGAGCCGATATCATTTCGTCGGCGAGTCCTCCGGCGCGCTGCGGGCCGGCGCGTTCGCGATGGCCGCGCCCGAGCGGATCGACCGGCTGGTGTTCGCGGCCTTCACCTACAAGGGCGAGGGCTCGCCGACGCTGGCGAAGCGCGCCGAACAGCTCGCTTATTACCGCAGCCACAACATGCGCAAGCGCAACCGCGACATGATCCGCTCGATCGCCACCCGCGACAGGCCCGGCACGTCGGATCCCGCGGTGATGGAAGCGTTGGCCGATGTCGAGATGCAGTTCGGCGACCAGATCCCGACCGGCACCTATCTCGACATGACCGCCAATTTGCCGGTGGTGCATCCGGACAAGGTGCTGGCGCCGGTGCTGCTGGTGCGCGGCGAGTATGACGGGATCGCGGCGGTGCGGGACCTCGAGGAGTTCTTCAACAAGCTGCCGAACGGCGACCGGCAGTTCATCATCCTGCCCGGCACGGCGCATTCGGTGGCGCTGGCCACCAACCGCGAGCTGTTCTGGCATGTGACGCGGGCATTCCTGACCATGCCGACGCCGATCGTGACCTGAGGCAGCCTGCGGCAGGACGTCGCAAGAAAAATCTCTGCTGTCATGTCGGGATCGGGCTATCCGGTTCGTCCTCGGGGCACAACCCCGCCAACAGGAGTTCTTCGCGTGGCTAACCCTCAAATGATCTTCGTCAACCTGCCGGTCAGCAATCTCGCCCGCGCCACCGCCTTCTACGAGGCGATCGGCGCGACCAGGAATCCGCAATTCTCCGACGATACCGCCTCCTGCATGGTGATCTCGGAGACCATTTTCGTGATGCTGCTGACCCACGACAAATTCCGGCAGTTCACCTCGAAGACGATCGCCGATGCCCGGACCACCAGCGAAGTGCTGCTCTGCCTCTCGGCCGCGAACCGCGATGCGGTCGACGGTTACGTGACCAAGGCGACGGGCGCGGGCGGCAGCGCCGATCCGTCGCCGCAGCAGGATTACGGCTTCATGTATGGCCGCAGCTTCGAGGATCCGGACGGTCACATCTGGGAAGTGATGTGGATGGATCTCGAGGCCGCGACCAAGGCGCAGGCCGCCACCGCCTGATCGCTTCCTGCCATCCCGAGGAGCTGACGCATGTCCAAGATATCTCCCTGCCTGTGGTTCAACGGCGAGGCCGAGGAGGCCGCGAACCTCTATGTCTCGCTGCTGCCCAACTCTGGGATCGAGACGGTCCAGAGGAATGTGATCGACAGTCCCGGCGGCAAGGCCGGCACGGTGTTGCTGGTCGAATTCACGCTCGCCGGTCAGCGCTTCATGGCGCTGAACGGCGGGATGAAGATGGAGCATAGCCACGCGGTCTCGTTCGCGATCGACTGCGTCGATCAGGCCGAGGTCGACCGGCTCTGGGCCGCGCTGCTCGCGAATGGCGGCAAGGAGGAGCAATGCGGCTGGCTGCGCGATCGCTACGGCGTGGCCTGGCAGATCGTGCCGGCGGCGGTCCGGCAATATCTCGGCGGCTCCGACGCCGCGGCCGCCGCGCGCGTGATGCAGGCCGTGCTCGGCATGATCAAGCTCGACGTCGAAGGCCTGCGCCGGGCCTATGAAGGCGAGGCGGCGGCTTGATTCGTACTTCCTCGCCCCCCTCTTGCGGGGCGAGGAACGCTCGTTTCAGTAATTGATCCGCAGGCCGATGCCGCCGTGCAGCGTGTTGCCGACCGGCTGCGGCCCGGCGGTGCCGTTGACGAACAGATCGGCGATCCAGCCCTTGGTGATGCGGAAGCCGACACGGCCGCCATATTCGAACCAGCCCTGGTTGCCCATCGTCGGCACGATGGTCCCATCGCCGGTGACGGTGGCGACGATGCCGGAATGGGTGGCGAAGGATTGCACCCAGCCGCCGTTGATGTTGGTTTCGATGTTCGAGCCGAACAGATGGGTCCACTGGCCCCCGATCTTGACCAGGCTGGTGCGATCGGTGCCGTCGGCGATGGTGGCGTCGAACGGATTGAAGGCCATGGCGGGGTCGCTGTAGCCTTTGACCCGCTGCCACAGCTGCCAGACCTCGACCGAGGCCGCGACCTCGTCACGCGCCGACAGCCGGCTGATCCAGCCTGCGCGCCCGTACACGCCGTAATTCTCGCTCGAGGTCTGGCTCGTGATCGACACCGGGCCGAGGCTGGTCGCGTAGTTGCGGGTATAGCGCACCCGCTCGGACGGCGAGAGGATGGTGCCGATGTCGAAGAACGGACGGGACGAGCCCCAGTCGACGAAGTCGTAGCGCAGCGCAAAGGCGCCGATCGGCGCACTGGTGACGTTGTAGCCGCCCTCGCCATATTGCGTGTAGGCGATGCCGGCGAGCAGCGACAGATTCGGCGTGATGGTCTTGCGGCCGTGGATGCCGGCCGAGAACGAGCCGGCCGACCCGAACGCGCTGATGCAGTCGTCGCAATTGATCTGCTCGTTGACGCCGAGCAGCACCGTGCCGAGCACGCGGTTGGTGATCATCTGGTTGAAGCGCTGGTCGGCGAGCCCGTTGATCGAGCTGCCGCTCGACGGCGCGCCGGTGATCGGCGTTGGGGTCGGAGTTGGCGTCGGGGTCGGCGAAGGGCTCGGCGTTGGTGTCGGTGTCGGTGTCGGTGTCGGAGTTGGCGTGGGGGTCGGGGTTGGCGTGGGAGTAGGCGTCGGCGTGGAGGTCGATCCGCAGTTCGGCGACACCGAGAACTCGGAATCGGGATTCGACGTGCAGTTCGTCGATGGCGTCGACGTCGGCCGCGGAGTCTGGGCCTGGGCCGGCGCAGCCACCGCCTGCAGCATCGCGAGCGACAGCGCCACCGTCAGAGCCGTCGACGGGATCAGGTGATGGATCCGGCGCAGCATCGTCACCGTCCGCACAGCATGCCGGTGGGATCGTCATTGCCCGGTGTGGCGTCGGCAAACTGGGTCACCGTGCAGAGTCCCGCCGCCTGGCTGCAGGTCGCGGCAAAGGTCCAGGGCGGAGTGTTGGTCTTCTGGATCGTGGTGCGGCCGCCGCTCGAGGTGATGATCGCGGTGTCGCCGGGCTGGGTCAGATCGAGGCACTGCTTGCTGGCAGTGCAGACGGTCGACGCGCCTTCCTGCAGCACGACGATGGTCTGGCCGCGCTGCGACAGGATGTCGAGCACCGTGCCGCGCACGCCGATGGTCGCAAGCGGCGTGTTGATCTTGTAGGCCGCCTTCTCCGAGTGGCCGGTGACGAAGCGGAATGCACCCGAGGTCAGGCGGATCGCGACATCGCGATAGTGATGCTCGTCGTCGAACACGGTGCGATCGAGCTTGAGCGAGGCATTCGGTCCGAGCGAGAGGTTGGTGCTGTCGGCCATCACCAGCCGCGCCGCGCTCTCGAGACCGGTGCGCACCGTCTCGTCGCGCAGCAGCGCATCGCCGACATTGATCGGCATGGTCGCAGCCGCAACGCGGACGACCTCGTTCTTCACCATCGCCGCTTCGCCGACGCGCGTCTGCGCCTGAGCGGGATGTGCCGTCAGCGCGACGGCAAGACCGATTGCAGCCAGGGAGAAAAAGCTGTGAGGCGAATTCATTGCAATACCGATCGACTGAACGCCGTCATCGTACCGGATCGCGCACGCACCTGATATTGTATATATGTCACAAACTCCGCCGAGGTGACTGGATGGTTAGTGTCCGTCGATTCGACTATGTTCAATGGTGCGTCTGTGAAAGTGAGTTCTGATCACACACGTCACATAATCACCCTCGTCACGTGCGATGCGTGCACGCGTAGCTCACACTTCGCTCACACTTGTTCCCTTCTCATCGTGCCCGCCCATTGAACACCGCAAGCAAATCGTCTTCTGTTGACCGCCGTCCAGTCACGCGCGCGGCGATCGCTGCGGCCATCATCTTCGTCGTTGCCCACGTCGTGCTGCTGATCGGGATCACGACGCCGGACAAGCTCTATTTCGATGAGGTGCATTACGTGCCGGCGGCACGGCAGATGCTGCTGCCGGTGCGCGAGGGCCCGATGCTCAACCCGATGCATCCGCCGCTTGCCAAGGAGATCATCGCGCTCTCGATCAAGGCGTTTGGCGACGTGCCGTTGGGCTGGCGCTATCCCGCGGCGCTGTTCGGCGCGCTGGCGCTGGTCGCGGTCTATCTCGGCGCGCTCGCGCTGTTCGCGTCGCAGGAGCGCGCGATCGCGGCGGTGCTGCTCGCCTTCTGCAACCAGATGCTGTTCGTGCAGTCGCGCATCGCGATGCTGGATATTTTTGCGCTGGCTTTCTGTCTGTTCGCGATCGCGGCGTTCCTCCACGGCTTCAGGCAGCAGCGGCCGCACTCCGCCTTTGCGCTGGCGGGGCTCTTCGCCGGGCTTGCGAGTGGCTGCAAATGGAGCGGGCTGTTCGTGCTCGCGACCTGCATCGCGATCGTGGCCGTGATCCGCGTGATGCAGGGCTGGCGCACCCGTTTTGCCGATGCCAATGCCGAGGATTGGTACCGGCCGGATTTGTGGCCGGATTTTCGCCTGCCGCATGCTCTTGTCTGCTTCGTGCTGATCCCCTCGGTCGCCTATCTCGCGACCTTCGTGCCGCTGTACGGCCTCTCGCTATCGGACATCATCGAGGCACAGCGCCGCATCTTCGCCGACAACACCACGAGCGCGATCGCGGGCCACACCTATATGAGCTCATGGCCGTCCTGGCCGTTTTTGGTGCGCCCGGTCTGGTACCTGTTCGAGAAGGTCGGTGACGACGCCTTCGCCGCGATCGTGTTGCTCGGCAACCCGCTCCTGCTGTGGCCGGCGCTGATCGCGCTGATCGTCGCGCTGCGCGACTGGATCGTCGGGCGCAGCCGCGATGCGTTCCTGGTGCTCGCGTTCTATCTCGGGCCGTATCTCGCCTGGGCGCTGCTGCCGCGCACGCTCGGCTTCATCTATTATTATCTGCCGGCGGCGACCACCGCGAGCTTCGTGCTGGTCTACGCGCTGACGCGCAAGGGCGCGCCGCGCTGGCTGCTGTGGGCGTTCGTGGCGGTCGGATGCGCAGGCTTCATCGCGATGCTGCCGGTCACGGCGGCCGCGATCGGGACCTCGATGGCGACCTTCAATCGGCTGATGCTGTTTCAGAACTGGATCTGAAACTGCCAGGATTGCGGACGCTGGATTACTGCGCGGCCGTCTTGGTATCCATGTTGACGACCTGCACGCGGCGATTGGTCGGGTCCATCGGCGCGTTCGGGTCCTTCGGCCGGGTCTTGCCGTAGCCGACGGTCACGAGGTCGGAGCCGTTGAGGCCGTAACGCTCGACCAGATACCGCTTGATGGTATCGGCGCGGCGCTCCGAGAGATCCTGGTTATAGGCCTCGCCGCCGATCGCGTCGGTGTGGCCGGCGACGACGAAGGTCGAGCCCTTCATGCTGGCGTCCGCCAGCGCCTTGCCGAGCTCCTGCACCGCCTGGGTCGAGCCCTTGGCGATGTCGGCCGAGTTGTAGTCGAAGTGAATCTCCAGATCGATCTTCGGCTTGTTGGCGGCGATGTCGGCGATCTCCTGGCGTTCGCCCAATGACAGCGAGCGGGTCTGCCGGTTGCGAACGGTGTTGAGGAAGCTCGCCTCCTTGGCCGATGCGGCCGGGTCGATCTGCGTGCCGGCGGAGAGGCCGCGGGTGGCCGATTTCGGCTTCAGCGCATTGAGGATCTGGGCGGCCGGAACGGTGTCGCTGCCGGCCAGTGCAACGCCCGCCGTCATCGACAGCGCAGCGCCGATCGTCAAAAGAGACATGGAAAGTGAGCGGGGCATGGTTTTCGTCCTTAAAGTGTCGAGCCAGCCGATCCGGCTTGCTGTCGTTTTGATGCCGGGAACCTAGGACGGGTTCAAAGCCCGGAATGTGATCTGGGTCACGGATAAGTGCGCCAGGGAGAGCTGAGAGGGAGAGCCGGCATGGCTCACGTCAATCGCGTGCTTCGCTCGATCAATGACGAAGACGGCGCGCGCTGCGTCGATATCTTCCTGCGCCCGGACGGCACCATCGGCTTCGAGGAGTATCGGCGGGACGTCGAAGACAGCAGGGGCTGGTTTCCGGTTGGCGGTCATTCGTTCGGGATCTTCCACGAGGAAGGCGCCGCGCTCGCGGCCGCGATGCGGGACGTTCCGTGGCTGCGGCGGGCCGTCGGATCGGACTAGCCGGTCCGCACGCCCAAGCCTGCATGATGATGCGGCGCTGATTTCCCGCGCGCGGCTCTCCACACAAGCGCGAATCTCACTACATTGCCGGGGCAATGCCCCGCGCCGCCGAACCCTTATCCCTGAACACTGCCGCTGCCCGCCACATTTGGCTGCGCGCGCAGCGGCTCGATATAACGGCCCCGTTCGGGGAGGGGGCGTCAGCGGTAGCGGCCGCCGTCGACCATCTCGGCTATGTGCAGATCGACACCATCAACGTGATCGAACGCTGCCATCACCACATCCTGTTCACCCGGATTCCGGACTACCGCCGCGCCGACCTCAAGCAGGCGCAGAGCCAGGACAAGAGCGTGTTCGAATACTGGACCCACGCGCTGTCCTACATTCCGTCCAAGGACATCGGCATCTTCCTGCCGGCGATGAAGGCGCACAAGCGCGACGGCCATAAATGGTTCTCGTCGGTGACCCCGGCGGATACCCGCAAGATCATGCGGCTGCTGCGCGAGGGGCCGCTGACCATCCGCGACATCGAAGACGACGTGCTGACCGAGAAGGAGCATCTCTGGCAGAGCCGGAAGCCTTCCAAGCGGGCGCTGCAGCTCGCCTTCTACGGCGGCGTGGTCACGATCAGCGAGCGCGCCGGCATGCTGAAGACCTACGAGCTGATGGGCAGGCATTTCGGCTGGGACAGGCCGCCGAAGCCCGCGCCGGCCTCGGCCCGAATTGCCTATCTGCTCGATCGCGCGCTGCGCTCGCAGGGCATCGTCAGCCTGGATTCAATCTGCCACCTCGACGCGCCGAGCAAGAAGGCGGTGCGCGGCCTGATCGAGGCGAGGGTGCGCCGCAAGGAGCTGGTCCGGATCGCGCTCGATGGCGCCGGCAAGCAGGAGCATTGGGCGCGGCCCGAGGTGCTGGAAGCAACCGGCGAGGGCGATCCCGCTTTGGTTCACATCCTCTCGCCGTTCGATCCGCTGGTCATCCAGCGCAAGCGCACCGAGCTGTTCTTCGGCTATGGCCACCGCTTCGAGGCCTATGTGCCGAAGCAGAAGCGGCTGTTCGGCTATTTCGCGCTGCCGGTGCTGGTCGGCGATGACATCGTCGCTGCGCTCGATCTCAAGACCGACCGGCAGAACAGGAAGCTCCTGATGCAGAAATGGAGCTGGGTCGGTAACGGCAAGAAGCAGGCCTCGCGCAAGGAACTGAAGCGCCGCATCGAGGAGGAGCTCGACCGCTTCGAGCGCTTCCAGCTCGCGGACTAACGCCTGGTCCGCACCGTCCGCGCGTGGCGCCCGTCTGCGGCCGGGCTGCGTTTGTGCTGTGTGCTATGAGGTTTTTGCCATTGCCCAATGCCGGGCCAGCCAATAATCCTCAAGGCAAGCATAGCCTTGGGGGGAACAGATGAGCCAATCCGCAACCGTCGCGCCCGATCGCGGCACCCGCAGCGAGATCGAGAACTCCACGATCCGCGCGATCTCCTGGCGGCTGATCCCGTTCCTGATCCTGGCCTACTTCTTCTCCTACCTCGACCGCGTCAATCTCGGCTTCGCCGCGCTGACCATGAACAGCGAGCTGAAGTTCTCGCCGGTGGTGTTTTCGTTCGGCGCTGGCATCTTCTTCATCGGCTATTTCATCTTCGAGGTGCCGAGCAATCTGGCGCTGGAGCGGTTCGGCGCCAGCAAGTGGATCGCCCGCATCATGGTGAGCTGGGGTATCCTCTCGGCGCTGATGGCGGCGGTCTATGACGAGCACAGCTTCTACGCGCTGCGCTTCTTCCTCGGCGTCGCCGAGGCCGGCTTCTTCCCCGGCATCATCCTCTATCTCACCTATTGGTACCCGGCCGAATATCGCGCGCGCTTCCTCGCCGCCTTCGCGCTCGCCGTGCCGATCTCGACCGTGATCGGCGCGCCGATCTCCGGCCTGCTGCTCGGCCTCGACGGCGTCATGGGGCTGAAGGGCTGGCAGTGGCTGTTCATCATCGAGGGCATTCCCTCGGTGCTGCTCGGCATCGTCACCTGGTTCTACCTCACCGACCGGCCGGAGAAGGCCGACTGGCTCTCGGCCGAGCAGAAGGCGTGGCTCAAGGCGAAGCTCGACGCCGAGGTCGCGGCCAAGCAGGCGGCCAAGCACTTCACGCTGTTCGAGGCGCTGTCCTCGCCGAAGGTGCTGGCGCTCAGCGCGATCTATTTCGGCTTCGTCGCCTCGCTCTACGGCATGCAGTTCTGGCTGCCGCAGATCGTCAAGGCGTTCGGCCTGACCAACGCGCAGACCGGGTTCGTCACCGCGATCCCCTATGCGTTCGGCACGGTCGCGATGATCCTGTGGGCGCGTCGTTCCGACGCCATGCGCGAGCGGGTGTTCCACGTCGGCGCGCCGCTGCTGCTGACCGCGCTGGCGCTGGCCGTCTCCAGCTATATCGCCGATCCAGTCATGACCATGGTTGTGCTGACGGTTGCCGCGATCGGCGTGTTCTGCACATTCGCGGTGTTCTGGACGCTGCCGACCGCCTGGCTGTCAGGCACCGCCGCCGCCGGCGGGATCGCGCTGATCAACTCGATCGGCAACCTCGCCGGTTTCGGCGGACCTTATCTGATCGGCTGGGTGAAGGAGACGACCGGCAGCACGTCGACCGGCCTGTTGGTGCTGTCGCTGTTGCCGCTCGCCGCCGGCCTGCTGGTCTTTCTCGGCAGCCACGAGACCAAGACCGAATTCGCCGGGGCGAAGTAGCGCCGCGCAATCCGGAATCGGTTGCCGTATAGCCGGCTGGACAAAAAACTCGAAAACAACCCCATGCACAGTACGTAGCCCGGATGAAGCGAAGCGTAATCCGGGGACTCTCTCGCCACTGGCATGAGCCCCGGATCTCGCTTCGCTGCATCCGGGCTACGCACTGTTCCAAGGCCGCCGCACCCCTTCCACGCCGATCCCGGCCGATCCTCACGAATAGGTTATCACTGACGAATATTGACATTCATCAGTGATAAATCGATACTCTTCATCAGTCGTCAGCCCGATGGAGATTTCAGATGTTCGTTCGTTCCGTTTTGTCGAGCTATTACAGGCTCTTAACCGGAGCGGCACTGGCTTTCGCGGTGTTCGCGCTGACCGGCTGCAACGAAAAGGCGGCCGAAACCGCCGATCCCGGACGCCCGGTTCTGGTGGCGACCGTCCATTATGAAGCCGAAACCCCCGAGCGCAGCTTTGTCGGCACCATCAAGCCCCGTATCGAAGCCGATATGGGCTTTCGGGTCGCCGGCAAGGTGGCCAAGCGGCTGGTCGAGGTCGGACAGACAGTCGACGTCGACCAGCCCTTGGCCACCCTCGACGAGGTCGATTTGAAGCTGCAGGCCGAGCAGGCGGAGGCGGAATTCAGCGCCGCCACCGGCGTGCTCGCGCAGGCCGCGGCTGCCGAGCAGCGCGCCAAGGACCTCAAGGCCAAGGGCTGGACCACCGATGCGGCGCTGGATTCCGCCAAGGCCGCCGGCGACGAAGCCCGCGCCCGGCTGAACCGCGCCGAGCGCTCGGTGGAGCTGACCAAGAACTCGCTCTCTTATGCAACGCTGGTGGCCGACACCCGGGGTGTCGTCACAGCGACCATGATCGAACCCGGCCAGGTGGTTGCCGCGGGCCAGGCCTCGATCCGTGTCGCCCGACTTGGCGAGAAGGAAGCTGTCGTCGCGATCCCCGAGACGCTTCTTGCTCGTGCCAGGTCGGGCGTTGCCACGGTGACGCTGTGGTCGGATGCCAAGAGGAGCTACGCCGCCAGGCTGCGCGAGGTCGCGCCGCAGGCCGATCCCGCCACCCGCACCTACCTCGCGAAATTCTCGCTGCCGGACGCCGACGAGGCCGTCTCGCTCGGCATGACCGCGACGCTGACCCTGGCCGACAAGGCGAGCGAGCGCGTCGCCAAGTTGCCGCTGTCGGCGCTGTACAGCCAGGGCGGCGATCCCTCGCTCTACATCGTCGACGACAAGGGCGATATCGCGCTGAAGCCGGTCAAGGTGAAGGCCTATGAGAGCAACAATGTGGTGATCTCCGGCGGCGTCGACGACGGCGCCAAGGTGGTCGCGCTGGGCGTGCAGAAACTCGATCCGAGCCAGAAGGTGCGGGTCGTGTCGTCGCTGTCGTTCTGATCAATCGTCCGTCATTGCGAGCGAAGCGAAGCAATCCATCTCGCCGCAAGACAAGTGTGGATTGCTTCGTCGCTAACGCTCCTCGCAATGACGGCCGTGGCGGTAACGGTTTGGGGAATTGGAGTCTGACATGAAGCGCTTCAACCTTTCGGCCTGGGCGGTCAGCCATCCGACGCTGGTGCTGTTCCTGATGATCATCCTCGGCGTCGCCGGCTTCTTCTCCTACGAGAAGCTCGGCCGCGCCGAGGATCCGTTCTTCACCGTCAAGGTGGTGAACGTCTCGGTGATGTGGCCGGGCGCGACCTCGCAGGAAATGCAGATGCAGGTCGCCGATCCGATCGAGAAGAAGCTGCAGGAGCTGCCGTTCTTCGACAAGGTGCAGACCTATTCCAAGCCGGGCTTCACGGCGATGCAGGTCTCCTTCAAGGATTCGACCTCGCCGAAGGACGTGCCCTATCTCTTCTATCTGATCCGCAAGAAGCTGGTCGACGTGCAGGGCGAATTGCCCTCCGGCATCCTCGGTCCCGTGGTCAACGACGAATTCTCCGACGTCGATTCGATCCTCTATATGATGACCGGCGACGGCGCCGATTACGCGCAGCTCAAGAAGGTCGCGGAAGGTTTCCGCCAGCGCCTGCTGAAGGTGCCGGGCGTCACCAAGATCGACCTCTATGGCATCCAGGACGAGCGCATCTTCGTCGAGTTCTCGCACGCCAAGCTCGCCACCCTCGGCATCACGCCGCAGGCGCTGTTCGATTCGCTTGCCAAGCAGAACAATGTCACCCCGGCCGGCACGGTGGAGACCTCGTCGCAGCGCGTGCCGCTGCGCGTCACCGGCGCGCTTGACGGCGTCAAGGCAGTTTCGGAAACGCCGGTCGAGAGCAATGGCCGCGTGTTCCGGCTCGGCGATATCGCGACCGTCAGCCACGGCTATGTCGATCCGCCGACCTTCAAGGTGCGTCAGGAAGGCAAGCCCGCGCTCGGCATCGGCGTCGTCACCGCCAAGGGCGCCAACATCCTGGAGCTCGGCAAGGAGGTCCAGCAGGCGGCCGCCGAGTTCCTCAAGGCGGTGCCGCAGGGCATCGATGTCAAGCAGATTGCCGATCAGCCCAAGGTGGTCGAGCACGCCGTCGGCGAGTTCGTGCACTCCTTCGTCGAGGCGCTGGCGATCGTGCTGTTCGTCTCCTTTGTCGCGCTCGGCTGGCGCACCGGCATCGTGGTGGCGCTCTCGGTGCCGCTGGTGCTCGGCATCGTCTTCATCGTGATGAACGCGATGTCACTCGATCTGCACCGCATCACGCTCGGCGCGCTGATCATCGCGCTCGGCCTTCTGGTCGACGACGCCATCATCGCGGTCGAGATGATGGTGGTGAAGATGGAACAGGGCTGGGACCGCATGAAGGCGGCGTCCTTTGCCTGGGAATCTACCGCGTTTCCGATGCTCACGGGGACGCTGGTCACAGCCGCTGGCTTCCTCCCCATCGGCTTTGCCAATTCGGCCGTCGGCGAATATGCCGGCGGCATCTTCTGGATCGTGGCGATCGCGCTGGTCGCCTCCTGGTTCGTCGCGGTGATCTTCACGCCCTATATCGGCGTCAAGCTGCTGCCCAACATCAAGGTGCACCAGAACCACGATCCGCACGCGATCTACGAGACACGGATGTATCGCGGCCTGCGCAGCATCGTGCAGTGGTGCGTCGATCACCGCATCAAGGTGGTGGTGGCGACGGTCGGCGTCTTCGTCGCCGCGATCGTGGGGTTCGGCCACGTCCAGCAGCAGTTCTTCCCGTTGTCGGAACGGCCCGAGCTGTTCCTGCAGCTTCGTCTGCCCGAGGGCACCGCGTTCAACGTCACTGAAAAGGCGGTGAAGCAGGCCGAGGGGCTGTTGAAGGACGACCAGGACATCCAGACCTACACGGCCTATGTCGGCCAGGGCTCGCCGCGGTTCTGGCTCGGCCTCAACCCGCAGCTGCCGAACGAGGCCTTCGCCGAGATCGTGATCCTGGCCAAGAACGTCGAGGCCCGCGAGCGCGTCAAGGCCAAGATCGAGCAGGCTGCCGCCGACGGCGCGCTGAACGAGGCGCGGGTCCGGGTCGACCGCTTCAACTTCGGTCCGCCGGTCGGCTTCCCGGTCCAGTTCCGCGTGATCGGGCCCGACGCCAACAAGGTGCGCGACATCGCCTACCAGGTGCGCGAGGTGATGCGCCAGAACAAGAACGTCAAGGACGTCCAGCTCGACTGGAACGAGCAGTCACCCTATTTGAAGCTCGCGGTCGACCAGGATCGGGCGCGCGCGCTCGGCCTGACCCCGCAGGACGTCTCGCAGGCGCTGGCGATGCTGATCTCGGGCGCGCCGGTCACCACGATCCGCGACGGCATCGAGAAGGTCGGCGTGGTTGCCCGCGCGGTGCCCTCCGAGCGGTTCGATCTCGGCCGCGTCGGCGATCTCACCATCACCACGCGCAACGGCGTGGCGGTCCCGCTTCAGCAAATTGCAAAAATCGAATATGCGCATGAGGAGCCGATCCTGTGGCGGCGCAACCGCGACATGGCGATCACCGTGCGCTCCGACGTCGTCGACGGCGTGCAGGCGCCCGACGTCACCAACCAGATCGCGCCGAAGCTGAAGGACATCCAGGCCCATCTCGAGCCGGCCTACCGGATCGAGCCGGGCGGGGCGTTCGAGGAATCCGCCAAGGGCAATGCGTCGATCTTCATCCTCTTCCCCGTGATGGTGATGGTGATGCTGACGCTCCTGATGATCCAGCTGCAGAGCTTCTCGCGCCTGACCCTGGTGTTCCTGACCGCGCCGCTCGGCATCGTCGGCGCCTCGCTCGGGTTGAACGTCGCCAACCAGCCGTTCGGCTTCGTGGCGCTGCTCGGCCTGATCGCGCTCGCCGGCATGATCATGCGCAACGCGGTCATCCTGGTCGACCAGATCGAGAGCGACGTGGCGTCCGGCCTGACCCGGCGCGAGGCGATCGTCGAGGCCACCGTCCGGCGCGCCCGGCCGGTGGTGCTGACCGCGCTCGCGGCGATCCTGGCCATGATCCCGCTGTCGCGCTCGGCGTTCTGGGGCCCGATGGCGATCACCATCATGGGCGGTTTGTTTGTTGCGACTTTCCTGACCTTGCTGTATCTGCCGGGCCTTTACGCCCTCTGGTTCCGCAAGACCCTTGATGAGAGCGGCCCCGAGCAGTCAGATACTGCGCCGCAGCATGCCGGCGATGCGCAACGCGCATTTCCGCTTGCTGAAGCCGCTGAATAATTGAAGATTGAGCAGGCCAACATGACACTGATCTCGGAACATAGCGAAACCGACACCCGCGAGCGCATTCTCGTGGTGGCGGAGCGCTTGTTCCGGCAGATCGGCTACCAGAAGACCACGGTCGCCGACATCGCCAAAGAGCTGCGGATGAGCCCCGCCAACGTGTATCGCTTCTTCGATTCGAAGAAGTCGATCCACGAGGGCGTGGCGCGCGGCCTGATGGGCGAGGTCGAGATCGAGGCGCAACGGATCGCCCGGTCGGAGGGCCCGGCCGCAACGCGCTTGCGCCAGATGATGACGACCATCAACCGGATGAACACCGAGCGCTATGTCGGCGATTCCAAGCTGCACGAGATGGTCGAGATCGCGATGCAGGAGGATTGGGACGTCTGCGTCGCTCATATGGAGCTGGTTGCCCGCACCATCGGTGAGGTGATCGCGCAGGGCGCGGCCTCGGGCGAGTTCGAGGTCGGCGATCTGGAGGTCGCCGCGCTGTGCGCCTGCACGGCCATGATGCGGTTCTTCCACCCGCAGATGATCGCCCAATGCGCCACCAAGCCGGGCCCGACCATCGACCAGATGATCGATTTCGTGATCGCCGGCCTGTCGCCGCGCGGCCGCGCCAATTGAGTGGCGGCACTGACATTTTCGTCAGTTGACTCTTCCCCCATAGCAGGCAAAGCGAGTTCGTAGCCCGGATGGAGCGCAGCGCAATCCGGGGTCATTTCCGCGTGTGACACGGTCCCGGATTACGCTGCGCTCCATCCGGGCTACGGCAAGAGGGGCTCTCCGTGACCGACAAAGACCTGCATTTCTACGAGCCGAAGAACGGCCACGGCCTCAAGCACGACCCGTTCAACGCCATCGTGGCGCCGCGGCCGATCGGCTGGATCTCCTCGCGCGACAAGGGCGGCAACGTGAATCTCGCGCCCTACAGCTTCTTCAACGCCTTCTGCTACGTGCCGCCGATCATCGGTTTCTCCTCCACCAACTGGAAGGACTCTGTCGCCAATATCCAGGACACCGGTGAGTTCGTCTGGAATCTGGCGACGATGGATCTGGCCAAGCACATGAACGCGACCGCCGCGCATGTCGCGCGCGACGTCGACGAGTTCAAGCTCGCGGGCGTGACACCGATCGCCGGCAAGCTCGTCAACGTGCCACGGGTCGCCGAGAGCCCGGTGTCGTTCGAATGCAAGGTGAGCCAGATCGTCCAGTTGCAGGGCGCCGACGGCAAGAAGGCCGAGGCCTGGCTGACGCTCGGCGAGGTGGTCGCCGTTCATATCGACAAGGCCTTCATCAAGGACGGCGTCTACCAGACTGGCTTGGCGCACCCGATCGTCCGTGCCGGGAGGAGAGGGGACTATTTCGAGATCAAGCCGGAAAACATGTTCGAGATGATCCGGCCGGATTAGCTTTTCTTCTCCCTCGCCCCGCTCTTGCGGGGAGAGGGCGGGGTGAGGGGCTGCTTCCACGAGTCGTGAACGCGGTGAGACCTGTACCCCCTCACCCGAAACGCATCTGGCGATGCGTCATAGCCGAAGCTTTGCTTCGGCGTTCTTAAGGACGGCCGCTGAAGGCGGCCTATGCCTCTCCCCTCAAGCGGGGCGAGGTAAGGAAGCGCTCTGCTCGCAACGTCGGCTCTCACCACAACAATGTGAAATTTCCGCCCGCTGTGATGAAAAACCGTCACTCGCAACCTCGGCGCGAGCAGTCTAACCTCCCGCGCGCCAGGCCGGATCAACGGCCGGTGAACAGAGTGGGAGGATGCGATGACACAGCGCAGCGATCAAACAGAAGAGCGGCGCGATCCGGGCGTTTCACGACGCGCGCTGGTCCAGGGATTGGCGGTCGGGGCGGCCGCTGCCGCAACCGGCGTTAGCAGCGCGCTGGCCCAGAACGCGCCCGCGCCGGTCGGGCCGCCGACGACGATCACCAGCCCGCCGCGCGACTTCAGTCCGCGCGGGGCGCCGACCACCTATTTCTGGGACCCCGACGTCGTCGCGGTCGATCCGTCCTTCAACGATCTTGCTCAGCCCAACACCTCGATCAAGCGCCTCCATACCGGGCTGTTGTGGGCGGAAGGGCCGGCCTGGAGCTCGCAGGGACGCTATCTGGTCTGGAGCGACATCCCGAACAACCGGCAGATGCGCTGGTCGGAGGATGATGGCCATGTCAGCGTGTTCCGGACGCCGTCGAACTACTCGAACGGCAATTCGTTCGACTTCCAGGGCCGTCAGCTGTCCTGCGAGCATCTCACCCGCCGCGTGACGCGCTACGAGAATGACGGCACCGCGACGGTGCTTGCCGATAACTATCAGGGCAAGCGGCTGAACTCGCCGAACGACGTCGTCGCGCATCCCGACGGCAGCTACTGGTTCACCGATCCGCCCTATGGCGGCCAGCTCTATGAGGGCGAGCCGGATGCGGCCGGTGGCCCGAGCAATTCCGCCGGCAAGCTCAATCCGCGGATCGGCCAGCCGGCGGGCTTCGTGCCGGCCAAGCGCGAGCTGCCGACCAATTGCTATCGCGTCGATCCCTCGGGCCGCGTCGATCTGGTCGTCAGCGAGGACCAGGTGCCGGACCCGAATGGCCTCTGCTTCTCGCCGGATTACAAGAAGCTCTACGTGGTCTCGACCGGCAAGGGACCGGGCGATACCGGCGCCGGCGGCAAGGGCGACGTCTTCGTGTTCGATGTCGGTGCCGACAACAAGCTCTCCAACGGCAAGCGGTTCAGCGACTTCACGATCGACGGCGTGAAGTGCGGACCGGACGGCATCCGCTGCGACGTCAACGGCAATGTCTGGTGCTCGAGCAATGCCGGCCGCGCGGTCGGTTACAACGGCGTGACGTGCTGGTCGCCCGAAGGCAAGCTGCTCGGCCGCATCCGGCTGCCCGAGGTCTGCGGCAACATCACCTTCGGCGGCCCCAAGCGCAATCGCCTGTTCATGGCCGCAAGCCAGTCGCTCTATGCGGTCTATCTGGCGACGCAGGGCGCCGGGCCGGCCTAGCACGCGGGAGCACGGCGCCGGCACGACCTGCCGGCGCCATCCCCGGCTACCTGATTGTCGCAGCTCGGCTTTCGGAACTGAACGCGCGGCCTGCCGTTAACAAACGGCGGCTCGGCCGCGTCAATTTCGCTTTATTTGAACAGCGAAGTGTTCACCGGTGAACGGCACTTTTCGGTAAGATCACCCATCCGGGCTGCCGTTTCATGAGGATCCCAGCATGAGCTTCCGCCGCGACTATGTGACAAAACCGATCTTCTCCTGGGCGCGTGGCGTGCTGCCGACCATGTCGGATACCGAGCGCGAGGCGCTGGAAGCCGGCGACGTCTGGTGGGACGCCGATCTGTTCACCGGCAATCCCGACTGGTCGAAATTGCTGGCGTTCGCGCCGGCCCAATTGACCGAGGAGGAGAACGCCTTCCTGCACGGTCCTGTCGACGAGCTCTGCACCATGCTCGACGAGTGGAAGATCAACTGGGAATGGCGCGATCTGCCGCCGGAGGCCTGGGCCTTCATCAAGGCGAAGAAATTCTTCGGCATGATCATCCCCAAGGAATTCGGCGGCCTTGGTTTCTCGCCCTATGCGCATTCCGAAGTGGTGCGCAAGATTTCCTCGCGCTCGCTGACTGCGGCCGTCACCGTGATGGTGCCGAACTCGCTCGGGCCGGGCGAGCTCCTGATGCGCTTCGGCACCAGGGAGCAGCAGGATAAATGGCTGCCACGGCTCGCCGCCGGCCAGGACATTCCCTGCTTCGGCCTGACCAGCCCCGAGGCTGGCTCCGATGCCGCCTCGATGATCGACACCGGCATCATCTGCAAGGGCAATTTCGAAGGCCGCGAGGTGCTTGGGCTCAAGCTCAATTGGCACAAGCGCTACATCACGCTCGGTCCGGTCGCGACGCTGCTCGGCCTCGCCTTCAAGGCTTATGATCCCGATCACCTGGTCGGCAGCGAGGACGAGCTTGGCATCACGGTGGCGCTGATCCCGACCCATCTGCCCGGCGTCTCGATCGGCCACCGCCATCTGCCGGCGATGCAGGTGTTCCAGAACGGCCCGAACTGGGGCAAGGACGTCTTCATCCCGCTCGACTACATCATCGGCGGGCAAGAGCGGCTCGGCCAGGGCTGGAAGATGCTGATGACCGCGCTCGCCGCCGGCCGCGGCATCTCGCTGCCGTCGCTGTCGGCCGCGGGTGCCGCCTATGCCGCGCGCACCACCGGCGCCTACGCCCGGATCCGCGAGCAGTTCGGCATTTCAATTTCCAAGTTCGAAGGCATCGAGGAGCCGCTGGCGCGCATCGCCGGCACCGCCTATCTGCTCGACGCCGCGCGGCGGCTGACCTGTGCTGCGCTGAACGAGGGGCATCACCCCGCGGTGATCTCGGGCATCATGAAGCTGCACGCCACCGAGCGGATGCGGATCGCGATCGATGACGCCATGGACATCCATGGCGGCAAGGCCGTGATCGACGGGCCGCAGAACTATCTCGGCGGGCTCTACCGCTCGGTGCCGGTCGGCATCACCGTCGAGGGCGCCAACATCCTGACCCGCAACCTGATCGTGTTCGGGCAGGGTGCGATCCGCGCGCATCCTTATCTGTTGCAGGAGATGAACGCGCTCGGCGAGACCGATCGCGACAAGGGCCTCACCGATTTCGACAGCGCGTTCTGGAAGCATGTCGGGCACAGCTTTGCGACCATGTTCCGCGCCTGGGGCCGCAGCTGGAGTTTTGGCCTGTTTGCACCGGCGCCGGATGCCGGCGATGCGACCGAGTTCTATCGCCAGCTGTCGCGCTATTCGTCGGCGTTCGCGTTGTGCGCCGACATGGCGCTGCTCACGCTCGGCGGCGCGCTGAAGCGCAAGGAAATGCTGTCCGCGCGGTTCGGCGACATCCTCTCCGAACTCTATCTGCTGTCTGCCGCGCTGAAACGCTGGCAGGACGAGGGACGGCAGAAGGAGGATCTGCCGGCGCTCGAATGGTGCATGGCCTCCGGCTTCAAGACCATCGAGAACCGCTTTGCGGAGATCCTCGCCAACCTGCCGAACCGCCCGGTGGCATGGCTGCTGAAATTCCTGATCCAGCCGTTCGGCGCACGCGTCACCGGCCCGTCGGACCGTATCGTGCATCTCTGTGCGCAGTTGGTGCTGTCGCCCTCAGTGGCGCGCGACCGCCTGACGCCGGACCTCGCCTTTGTCGAGGACGACGGCGGCATCGCGCGGCTGGAAAAGGCCTTCCGCCTCGTCACCGAGGCCGAGGATGCCGCCAAGCAGCTGCGCGCGGCGCGGCTGCATGACTGGAAGGAGGGGGTGAAGAAGGGCGTCATCACCGAGGCCGACGGCGACAAGCTCGCCGCCGCGCACGAGGCCGTCACAAAAGTCATCGAGGTCGATGATTTTGCGCCCGAGGCGCTGTCACCGATTTACAAGAAATCCGCCGACGTGCATCAGTTCTTCCAGGAGCTTGGTGATCAGAGGGCGGCGAGCTGATGGCGCGACCAGTCTTTATCGTCGACGGCAGCCGGACGCCGTTCCTGAAGGCGCGCTCCGGTCCCGGCCCGTTCACTCCGGTCGATCTCGCCGTGCAATGCGGCCGGCCGCTGCTGGCGCGGCAGCCGTTCGCCCCCACCGCGTTCGACCAGGTCATCCTCGGCTGCGTCAACGTGATCGCCGACGAGATGAACCCGGCGCGGGTCGCAGCACTCCGGCTCGGCATGGGCGAGCAGATGGTCGCCTTCACCGTGCAGATCAATTGCGGCTCCGGCATGCAGTCGATCGACACCGGCTACCGCTACATCCGCGAGGGCACCGCCGACCTGATCCTCGCCGGCGGCGCCGAGGCGTTGAGCCACGCGCCGCTGGTCTGGCCCAATTCCGGGGTGCGCTGGTTTGCCGGCTTTGCCGGCGCCAAGGGATTGGGCGCGAAGATCGCCGCGGCGTTGAAGGTGAGGCCGAGCTACTTCAAGCCGATCATCGGGCTGGAGCGCGGGCTGACCGATCCGATCACCGAGCTCAATATGGGGCAGACCGCCGAGAAGGTCGGCCATCTCTTCGGCATCACCCGCGCGCAATCCGACGCCTACGCCGCCGAGAGCCATCAGCGGCTCGCCAACGCGCAGAAGCAAGGCTTTCTCAAGGGCGAGGTCGAGACCGCGTTCTCCCGTGACGGCAAGTTCTACGAACATGACGACGGCGTCCGCCCGGACTCGACCCCGGACACGCTGGCAAAGCTGAGGCCGGTGTTCGAGCGTCCGTGGGGCCAGGTCACCGCCGGCAATTCCTCGCAGATCACCGACGGCGCGTCCTGGGTGATCCTGGCGTCCGAGACAGCGGTCGCCAAGCACGGGCTGACGCCGAAGGCCGTCATCCTCGACAGCCAGTGGTCGGCGCTCGATCCCTCGATCATGGGGCTTGGCCCGGTGCTGTCGGCGAGTGCGCTGCTCAAGCGCAATGGGCTGACCTTGCAGGAGGTCGAGACCTGGGAGCTGAACGAAGCCTTTGCCACCCAGGTGCTGGGCTGCCTCGCGGCGTGGAACGACGAGAGATTCTGCCGCGAAATTCTCGGGCTCGATGGCGCGGCGGGCGAGATCGACCGCGCCAAGCTGAATGTCGATGGCGGTGCGATCAGCCTCGGCCATCCCGTAGGCTGCAGCGGCAACCGCATCGTGCTGCATCTGGTCAATGCGATGAAGCGGCTCGGCACCAGGCGCGGCGTCGCCACCGAATGCATCGGTGGCGGGCAGGGCGGCGCGATGTTGATTGAGACGGTGTGATCATGGATTCACGGATCATGGACCTTCTCGCCGATCGCGTGCTCGAGCTCGGGCCGCAGCCTGCCGCCGACAGCCCGTACAGGAATTTCAAGCTGACCCGCGACGAGGACGGCATTGCCTGGCTGCTGTTCGACCGCGCCGGCGCCAGCGCCAACACGCTGTCCGCCGACCTGCTCGAAGAGCTCGATGCCGTCGTCACGGCGCTGGAGAACCAGCGGCCAGCCGGCCTCGTGGTGCGCTCGGCGAAAAAGAGCGGCTTCATCGCCGGCGCCGACGTCAATGAGTTTCGCGGCGCCAGCGATCCCGGCGCGGTCGAGACCCAGATCGGCCGCGCGCATGCGGTGATCGACCGGCTGGAGGCGTTGCGCGTGCCCTCGGTCGCCGTCATCCATGGCTTCTGCCTCGGCGGCGGCCTTGAGGTCGCGCTGGCCTGCCAGATGCGGATCGCGATCGACGACGCGCGGTTCGGCTTTCCCGAGGTGATGCTCGGCCTGCATCCGGGCCTCGGCGGCACGGTGCGCTTCACCGAGCTGGTCAACCCGATGCAGGCGATGACCTTGATGCTGACCGGCAGGACGATCGACGCACGCCGCGCCAAGGCGCTCGGCCTGGTCGATGCCGTCACCCAGGAGCGCCACGTCCGCAACGCCGTGAAGGATGCGGTGTTCGGCCGGCTGAAGCGCGCCAGGCCCGGCGTGCTCAACTCGATCCTCAATCTAGGCCCGGTGCGCGGCTTGCTCGCCTCGCGGATGCGCAGCGAGGCCGAGAAGGCGGCGCCGCACAAGCATTATCCGGCGCCTTACGCGCTGATCGATCTCTGGGAGAAGCACGCCGGCAACCGCGCGGCGATGCTGAATGCCGAGAAGGCCTCGTTCGCCAGTCTGATGGTGACGCCGACTGCGCAGAACCTGATCCGGGTGTTCTTCCTGCGCGAGCAGATGAAGAAGGTGGCGGGCAGCGGCAACAAGGTTGCGCATGTTCACGTCATCGGCGCCGGCGCGATGGGTGGCGATATCGCGGCCTGGTGCGCCAACCAGGACATGCGAGTGACGCTCGCCGACATGAAGGCCGAGCCGATCGCGGGCGCGATGAAGCGGGCTTCGGAGCTGTTCGGCAAGATCATGCGCAAGAAGATCGACCAGCGCGACGCGCTCGACCGGCTGATCCCCGACATGGACGGCGAAGGCGTCCGCAACGCCGATCTGATCATCGAGGCGGTGCCGGAAAAGCTCGAGCTCAAGCAGAAGGTCTATGCCTCGCTCGAGCCGAAGATGAAGCCGGGTGCGATCCTCGCCACCAATACGTCGAGCATCCCGTTGCAGGATCTGCGCACCACGCTGGCACGGCCGGAGCGGCTGCTCGGCCTGCATTTCTTCAACCCGGTGTCGCGCCTGCAACTCGTCGAGGTCGTCAACCATGACGGCACCGATGCCGGCATGCTGAAGGAGGCGCTCGCCTTTGTCGGCGCCATCGATCGCCTGCCGCTGCCGGTGAAGAGCTCGCCGGGCTTCCTCGTCAACCGCGCGCTGACGCCCTACATGCTGGAAGCGATGATGATGCTGGACGAGAAGACCGACCAGCGCCTGATCGACGCGGCCGCGATCGAGTTCGGCATGCCGATGGGCCCGATCGAGCTCGCCGATCAGGTCGGCCTCGATATCTGCCTCGATGTCGGCGACATGCTGCGCTCGAAGTTCGGCGATACGCTCCCGCCAACGCCCGCGTGGCTGCGTGAAAAGGTCGCCAAGGGCGAGCTCGGCCGCAAGACCGGCAAGGGCTTCTACACCTGGAAGGACGGCAAGGCCGAGAAGACGCCGCTGCCGGAGACCGGTCCGAAGGTGACCGACGAGATGATCGACCGCCTGGTGCTGCCGATCTCCAACGTCTGCGTCGCCGCGTTGCGCGAGGGCATCGTCGACAACGCCGACATGGTCGACGGCGCGATGATCTTCGGCACCGGCTATGCCCCATTCCGCGGCGGCCCGCTCAACTATGCGCGCAGCCGCGGCGTCGACAATGTGGTGTCGACCATGCAATCGCTGATGCGCAAGTTCGGCGGACGATTTGCGCCGGATCCCGGCTGGGAGGGCTTCAAGTGACCGACACCCAAACACCCGATACGCATGTTCACGCGCCGCCGATCAGCAGCAACGAGCCGCAAGGCGATCTCTGCATCCGCACGCTGGCGATGCCGGCCGACACCAACGCCAATGGCGACATCTTCGGCGGCTGGCTGCTCAGCCAGATGGATCTCGGCGGCGGCGTGTTCGCAGGCAAGGTGGCGAAGTCGCGCACCGTGACGGTTGCGATCGAGGCGATGAATTTCCGCAAGGCGGTCTATGTCGGCGATCTCGTCTCGGTGCACGCCAATCTCGTGCGGGTCGGTCGCACCTCGATCACGGTGCATCTCGAAGCCTGGGTGCTGCGCCGCCGCGAGCAGCAGTCGATCCTCGTCACCGACGGCAATTTCACTTACGTTTCGATCGACGAGCAGGGCCATCCGCAACCGATCCAGCGCGATGGTGCGACGATTTCGACCTGAGATCTTTCGCGGGACAATCGCTGTTGATTCGGCGTGAGAGGAACGCGTCGAAACTGAGACGGTCGTTCGATTTGGTTGCAAAAAGAGCCCGTCGGTTCGCAAATAAATCGAGGAACATTCGGACGGTGATGCCGTTGTCGGCTCGGAATCAAACCGAGGCCGACATGTCTGACTGCTGCGTGATCGAAGTGAGTTCACAGACCGCGGGTATCGTGGTGCGCGATACCAATGGTTACGAGTTTTTTGCCGCCTCGCACCGCTTCCAGGCCCTCGAAGGCCAGATCTTCCGCAACGCACGCGAGGCCGAGCGCGCCGCGCGACGGCTTGTCACTGGGCAAGATTTGCAGCTGGCCTCCTGACAGGGAGCTTGGCGGCGTGCCGTTTGCGCGCGCCGCCAGAGTCTGTATTGATGCATCCGAATTCACGGAAACGTTTTTTGGATGTCGCAGACACAAGGCCAGGCGTCGCAGACACGGCACAACGCGTCGCAGACACATCGCAACGCGTCGCAGACAAAAAGCAAAGCGCTGCTGTTCGATATCGACGGCACGCTGGCTGACACCGATCCGCTGCATCTGGCCGCGTTCAACCGGGTGCTCGGCCCGCACGGACACAGCTTCGATCACGCGCGCTTCGGCCGCGAGCTGCAGGGATTCTCCAACGCATCGATCGGCGAGCGTTTCCTCGCGCACGAGCCGCCCGAACGCCGCACGATCATCCTTGGCGAGAAGGAGCGGATCTTCCGCGAATTGGTCGCCGGCCAGATCGTGCCGGTGCCGGGATTGATGGCGCTGCTCGACCGGGCCGATCACGCCGGCGTGCCGATGGTGGCGGTGACCAACGCGCCGCGCGCGAACGCCGAATTGCTGCTCGCGGGACTTGGCATCGCGCACCGTTTCAAGGCGCTCGTGATCGGCGATGAACTGGCGCACGGCAAGCCGCACCCATTGCCCTATCTCGAGGGACTGCGCCTCGCGGGCGCGCAGGCACAGGCTTCGTTGGCGTTCGAGGATTCGCGCTCCGGCATCCAGTCCGCGACCGCGGCGGGCATCGCGACGGTCGGGATGCGAACCGGGCTCAGCCATGCCGATCTAATCGCGGCCGGCGCGGTTGCCAGCGCCCGGGCGTTCGATGATCCGGAATTGATTCGCCTTGTTGCATCGGCGATGGCGTGGTGAGGAATCGTGGCGGCACTCACCGGCGCGGCATTGCTGCAACGCAGTTCTTAACCTCGGCGCTGCTTGCTCGTTGACCTCGGTGCCGAACGGTCGCACCATGGGCTAGAAGCATGATCCGGAAAACTGGAAACCGGTTTTCCGAAATGGTCACGCTCCAACCGATTGCCGTTTCAAGGGGGCCGCCGTGGCCGGACTCTCCCATCGCCAGACCGAAATCCTCAACATCGCACGCGCGTTTGGCCGGGTCATGGTCGAAGACCTGGCCAAGCGATTCGAGGTGTCGGCGCAGACCATCCGCAAGGACCTCAACGATCTCTGCGACGAGCGGTCGCTGACCCGCATCCATGGCGGCGCGATCATCGCCTCGGGCGTCGAGAACCTCGCCTATGAGGCGCGCCGCTTCGTCGCCGCCGAGGAGAAGAAGGCGATCGGTGCCGCCGCGGCCGCGCGAATTCCGAACGGCTGCTCGCTGTTCATCAACATCGGCACCACGACGGAAGAGGTCGCGAGCGCGCTGACCTCGCACGAGGACCTGCTGGTCATCACCAACAACCTCAACGTCGCGATGCTGCTGTACCGCCATCCGCGCATCGAGGTGGTGGTGGCCGGCGGCACGGTGCGCCGCGCCGACGGCGCCGTGGTCGGCTCGACCGCGACGCAACTGATCGGCCAGTTCAAGGTCGACTACGCCATCATCGGCGCGTCCGCGATCGACGAGGAAGGCGCGCTGCTCGACTTCGACTATCGCGAGGTGCAGGTGGCGCAGGCGATCATCGCCAATGCGCGCAACGTCATGCTGGTGTCGGATGCGACCAAACTCCGCCGCAGCGCGCCGGTGCGCATTGCCCATATGAGCCAGATCCAGACCTTCGTCACCGACTCGCCGCTGCCCGCGGGCCTCGCCAACATCTGCCACAGCCGCGGCATCGAAGTGGTCGTCGCGATGGACAAGCCGGCCGTCGATATCGACGACAACGGCGCGGACGCGGCACCGGCGACGTTGCGCAGCGCGTAATTCCACATCCTCTCGCTGTCATCGCCCGGCGAAAGCGGGCGATCCAGTATTCCAGAGACATTCGCGCTTGAGCCGCGACGCCGCGGCGTACTGGATGCCCGCTTGAAGCGGGGCATGACAGCGGAATGCGGCGAAGCCGCACGCACACCTTTTTCACCGTCACCCCCGCGCAAGCGCTTCGCCCTTGTCGCTGGAGGAGCGCGCTACGCGCTCCTCAGGGTGACGGGTCTGGTAGCGGATGTGCCGGACAAACCTGCCTCCACCACGGTCATCCTGCCCAAAGAATCCCCAGCCAAAGTTCCCTATTTTCACTTTGCTTTCGTTTTCGGTTGTGATCTACTCCAATCCGAAAGTAAAACCGTCAAAGCGAAAACGGTTGCCGGGGGAAGCGTTCTTTGGACCGAATTTACGACCTCGCCATCATCGGAGGCGGCGTTAATGGCTGCGGCATCGCGCGCGATGCGGCGGGCCGGGGCAATTCTGTTTTCCTCTGTGAGATGAATGACTTGGCCAGCGGGACGTCGTCCTGGTCGACCAAGCTCGTGCATGGCGGTCTGCGCTATCTCGAATATTACGAGTTTCGCTTGGTGCGCGAGGCGCTGATCGAGCGCGAGATCCTTTGGCAGATCGCGCCCCACATCATTCGCCCGTTGCGTTTCGTTTTGCCGCACCACGCGGGCCTGCGTCCGGCCTGGCTGCTGCGTCTCGGCCTCTTCCTCTACGACCACATCGGCGGCCGGCATTTGCTGCCGGCGACGCGCTCGGTCGACCTGACCCGCGACGTGGTCGGCAAGCCGCTGATCCCGGGCCGCTATACCAAGGGCTTTGAATATTCCGACTGCTTCGTCGACGACGCTCGGCTGGTGGCGCTGACCGCGCGCGACGCTGCCGATCGCGGCGCCGAGATCCGTACCCGCACGAAGGCTGTCGAGATCAGGCAGGTCGACGGCGTCTGGCACGTCACGGTGGAGGACGCCGTCACCGGCGCCCGCAACACGATCCAGTCGCGCGTGCTGGTCAATGCCGGCGGTCCCTGGGTCGAGCAGGTGCTGGCGTCAGGCGCCGGCGTCAATGCGCGCGCCAAGGTGCGGCTGGTGCAGGGCTCGCACATCGTGGTGCCGAAACTCTACGACCACGACCGCGCCTACATCTTCCAGAACGCCGACGGCCGCATCATCTTCGTGATCCCCTATCAGGACGATTTCTCGCTGATCGGCACCACCGATCACGACTATGACGGCGACCCGGCCAAGGTGAAGGCGACGCCGGAGGAGATCGAGTATCTCTGCGCCTCCGCCAGCGCCTATCTCGCCAAGCCGGTGAAGCCCGAGGACGTGGTGTGGAATTACTCCGGTGTGCGACCGTTGTATGACGACGGCGCGAGCGAGGCCAAGGCCGCGACCCGCGACTATGTGTTCGAGCTCGATACGCCCGGCGGTGCGCCGCTGCTGTCGATCTATGGCGGCAAGATCACGACTTATCGCCGGCTCTCCGAAGAGGCGCTGGAGCGGCTGTCGCCCTACCTCCGCGGCGCAAAGGCGCAGGAAGGCTGGACCGGCAAGGCGCCGCTGCCCGGCGGCGACATGGATGTCTCCGCGGTCGCGGCGCTCGCCGCCGAACTGGTGCGCAACCATCCGTTCCTCGCGCAATCGCACGCCAACCGTCTCGCGCATGCCTACGGCACGCGCGCCAGCAAAGTCTTGGGCAATGCAGCATCGGCCGATGATCTCGGCCGCTCCTTCGGCGCCACCTTGACGGAGAGTGAAGTCCGGTACCTGATGGCGAACGAATGGGCTCGGACTGCGGAAGATGTCGTCTGGCGACGATCCAAGCTGGGCTTGCGGATGACGGCGGGTGAAATCGCCGCGCTCGACGAGTGGATGCTCGCCAACCGCGTGTCCGGTGAACGTCCCCTCCGCGAAGCGGGAGGACGGGCATGAGCGTTACACTGCAGAACGTCACGCGAACCGTGGATGGCATTGCGACCATCCGCGATGTCTCGCTGACGCTGGAGCGTGGCACGCTCAGCGTGCTGCTCGGGCCGACGCTGTCGGGCAAGACCTCGATCATGCGGCTGCTCGCGGGGCTCGACAAGCCGACCACCGGCCGCGTGCTGGTCGACGGCAAGGACGTCACCGGCGCCGACGTGCGGCAGCGCTCGGTGGCGATGGTGTATCAGCAGTTCATCAATTATCCCTCGCTGACGGTCTACGAGAACATCGCCTCGCCGCTGCGGGTGCAGGGCAAGCCGAAGGCCGAGATCGAGCAGCGGGTGGCGGAAGCGGCCAGCCTGTTGCGGCTCGAGCCGTTTCTGAAGCGCACGCCGCTGCAGCTCTCCGGCGGCCAGCAGCAGCGCACCGCGATCGCGCGCGCGCTGGTCAAGGGCGCCGACCTCGTGCTGCTCGACGAGCCGCTCGCCAATCTCGACTACAAGCTGCGCGAGGAGCTGCGCGCCGAGCTGCCGAGGATCTTCGAGGCCTCCGGCGCCATCTTCGTCTATGCCACCACCGAGCCGTCCGAAGCGCTGCTCCTCGGCGGCGATACCGTGTGCATGTGGGAGGGCCAGGCGCTGCAGACCGGCGCGACCCCGAAGGTCTACCGCCATCCCGACACGCTGCGCGTCGCGCAAGTGTTCTCCGATCCGCCGCTCAACATCATCGGCATCGAGAAGAAGGGCGACCGGGTGATCTATGCCGGCGGCGAGCAGGCGCCCGCGACCGGGCTCTATGCCAAACTGCCTGATGGCGCGTACCGGATCGGCTTCCGCGCCCACCAGCTCGAGGTCGGCAGCGCCACGGCCGGCCGCCACAAATTCTCCGCCACCGTGACGGTGACCGAGATCACCGGCTCGGAGAGCTTTGTGCACGTCCATGTCCACGGCTCGAACTGGGTCGCGGTGCTGCACGGCGTGCATGAATATGAACCCGGGCAGGTGCTCGACGCCGCGCTCGATCCCGAAAATATCTTCGTGTTTGACGCCGCCGACCGCCTGGTCGCATCGCCTGCGACCGGCTTTGCCAGCGAATTGCATGGCAGTTCGCGTCCGGCAAACGCGTCAGCCGGCAACAGCCAGTGAGGGAGATGCTCGATGGCCCGCATTGACCTCGTCGATCTCGCGCAATCCTACAGCGGCAATGACGCGCCGCTGGAGAGCTTTGCGCTCAAGCCCGTGACCATGACCTGGCGGCAGGGCGGCGCCTATGCGCTGCTCGGGCCCTCCGGCTGCGGCAAGACCACGCTGCTCAATTTGATTTCCGGCATCGTCACGCCGTCGCGCGGCAAGATCCTGTTCGACGGCCAGGACATCACGCCGCTGTCGACGCAGAAGCGCAACATCGCGCAGGTGTTCCAGTTCCCGGTGATCTACGACACCATGACGGTCGGCGAGAACCTGGCTTTCCCGCTGAAGAACCGTGGCGTCGCCAAGGCCGAGGTCAATGCGCGGGTCAGGCAGATCGCCGACCTGCTCGACCTGACGCCGTATCTGAATCGCAAGGCGACCCGGCTCACCGCCGACGCCAAGCAGAAGATCTCGCTCGGCCGCGGCCTGGTGCGTTCCGACGTCGCCGCCGTGCTGTTCGACGAGCCGCTGACGGTGATCGATCCCGAGCTGAAATGGCAGCTGCGCTCGAAATTGAAAGCGCTGCATCGCGAGCTCGACCTCACGATGATCTACGTCACCCACGACCAGACCGAGGCGCTGACCTTTGCCGATACCGTCGTCGTCATGCATGACGGCCGGGTGGTGCAGAGCGGCACGCCGGCCGAGCTGTTCGACAAGCCGGCGCACACCTTCGTCGGCTATTTCATCGGCTCGCCCGGCATGAACATCGTGCCCGCCGAGGTCAGTGGTCACGAGGCGCGGATCGACGGCCATGTCATCGGCCTGCGCCGCAACTACGGCGTCCTGCCGGCCGGCAAGAAGATCGACATCGGCGTGCGGCCGGAATTCGTCGACGTTGCGCCGCCGGCCTCGGGGCTGCTGTCGGCCAAGATCGAGCGGATCGACGATCTCGGCCGCATCCAGTTCGCCCGCGTCCGGGTCGGCAACACCAAGCTCGCGGCGCGCGTGCCGCCGGGCTTCGCGGTCTCCGGCGACACCGCCGGTCTCGTTTTCAATCCCGCCTATGTCCACGTCTATGCCGACAGCCATTTGGTGGAAGGGGTCGCCTGATGGACAAGACGATCAACCAGAAAGCATGGTTCCTGGTGCTGCCGGTGTTCCTGGTGGTGGCGTTCTCGGCGGTGCTGCCGCTGATGACCGTCGTGAACTATTCGATGCAGGACACGTTCGGCAACAACCAGTTCTTCTGGAACGGAGTCGGCTGGTTCAAGGAGCTGCTCGATCCCTCGACCGATCTCGGCGGCCGCTTCCTGGCCTCGCTCGGCCGCAACCTGTTGTTCTCGGCGATCATCCTCGCGATCGAGGTGCCGCTCGGCATCGTCGTCGCGTTGTCGATGCCGCGCGAGGGCTGGAGTGTCGCGGCCTGTCTCGTCATTCTCGCACTGCCGCTGCTGATTCCGTGGAACGTGGTCGGCACCATCTGGCAGATCTTCGGCCGGCCGGACATCGGCCTGCTCGGCTACACGCTGAATTACCTCGGCTTCAACTACAACTACGTCTCCAATGATCTCGACGCCTGGGCCACTGTCATCGTGATGGATGTCTGGCACTGGACCAGCCTCGTTGCGCTGCTCTGCTACGCCGGCCTGAAGTCGATCCCCGACGCCTATTACCAGGCGGCGCAGATCGACGGCGCCTCGCGCTGGGCGGTGTTCAAGGCGATCCAGCTGCCGAAGATGAACCGCGTGCTCTTGATCGCGGTGCTGCTGCGCTTCATGGACAGCTTCATGATCTATACCGAGCCGTTCGTGGTCACCGGCGGCGGTCCCGGCAACTCGACGACCTTCGTCTCGATCGAGCTCGTCAAGATCGCGCTCGGCCAGTTCGACCTCGGCAAGGCGGCGGCGCTGTCGCTGGTCTACAATCTGATCATCCTGATCGTGTGCTGGGTGTTCTACACCGTGATGACCAATGCCGGCACCGAGCGTCCGGCCAAGGAAGGAGCGGCGTGATGCACTCGATCCCCGGCCGCCGCCTGATCATGGCGCTGTTCCTGATCTTCCTGCTGTTGCCGATCTACTGGCTCGTCAACATGAGCTTCAAGACCAACGCCGAGATCGTCTCGACGATGACGCTGTGGCCGCATACGCCGACGCTGCAGCACTACCGGCGCATCTTCACCGACGAGAGCTGGTATTCGGGCTACATCAATTCGCTGGAATATGTCGTCATCAACACCGTGATCTCGATCGCGGTGGCGCTGCCGGCGGCCTATGCGTTCTCGCGCTACCGCTTCCTCGGCGACAAGCATCTGTTCTTCTGGCTGCTGTCCAACCGCATGGCGCCGGCGGCGGTCTATGCGCTGCCGTTCTTCAACCTGTACTCGGCGATCGGCCTGTTCGATACGCCGTGGGCGGTCGCGCTCGCGCACTGCATCTTCAACGTGCCGCTGGCGGTGTGGATCCTCGAAGGCTTCGTCTCCGGCGTGCCGCGCGAGATCGACGAGACCGCTTTCCTCGACGGCTATTCGTTCCCGCGCTTCTTCATCAAGATCCTGGTGCCGCTGATCGCGAGCGGGATCGGCGTCGCGGCGTTCTTCTGCTTCATGTTCTCCTGGGTCGAGCTGCTGCTGGCGCGCACGCTGACCTCGGTGCAGGCCAAGCCGATCGCGGCGATCATGACGCGCACGGTCTCGGCTGCCGGCATGGACTGGGGGCTGCTGGCCGCGGCCGGCGTGCTCACCATCATCCCCGGCGCGCTCGTGATCTGGTTCGTCCGCAATTACATCGCGCGCGGCTTCGCGCTCGGCCGGGTCTAGGAGGCACTTATGGAATCCATCGCATGGATGGCATGGACCTGGCCGACAGCGGTCTTCTTCGTGCTGCTTGCCTCTACGCTTGGGATGATGACCTGGCTCGCGATCGCCTATCCAGAGGCGGAGCGGGTCGGCGTGCTGCGCATTCCGACCACGCGCGGCGATCGTCTGTTCGTTTCGCTGGTGCTGGCGGCGGTGATCCATTTGCTGTGGATCGGCCTCGTCGGCACCGATCCGATCTTCACCCTGCCGATCGGGGAGGGCGTCGAGATTTCGAGCCTGTGGCTCGGAACGGTAATTTCGCTTCTTTCAGCCGTGGTGATCTTTCGCACCGTCTGAAGAACGCGAAAAAGAGCAGATCCGGGGTCTACCCGGGCCTGATTTAGTCGCTGCAACCGGAGGAATCTAATGCGACATTTACCAATGACTAGAGATAAGCTTTTGACGATGACCAGCGCGGTCGCGCTCGTCGCAGCATCGGTCACTCTTGTCGCGCCGGCACGCGCCGACGAGGCTGCCGCGAAGAAATGGATCGACAGCGAATTCCAGCCGTCGACCCTTTCCAAGGACGACCAGATGAAGGAGATGCAGTGGTTCATCAAGGCCGCTGCCCCCTTCAAGGGCATGGAGATCAACGTCGTCTCCGAGACCCTGACCACCCACGAATATGAATCCCGCACGCTCGCCAAGGCGTTCGAGGAGATCACCGGCATCAAGGTCAAGCACGACATCATCCAGGAAGGTGACGTCGTCGAGAAGATCCAGACCCAGATGCAGTCCGGCAAGAACGTCTATGACGGCTGGATCAACGACTCCGACTTCATCGGCACCCACTTCCGTTACGGCCAGGCCGTCGACCTGACCGAGTGGATGAAGGGCGAAGCCAAGGACGTCACCGATCCGATGCTCGACATCGACGACTTCATCGGCAAGTCGTTCACGACCGCACCGAACGGCCATCTCTACCAGCTGCCCGACCAGCAGTTCGCGAACCTCTACTGGTTCCGCTACGACTGGTTCACCAACCCGGAATACAAGGCCAAGTTCAAGGCCAAGTACGGCTACGATCTCGGCGTGCCCGTGAACTGGTCGGCCTATGAAGATATCGCCGAGTTCTTCACCAACGACGTCAAGGAGATCAACGGCGTCAAGGTCTACGGCCATATGGACTATGGCAAGAAGGACCCCTCGCTCGGCTGGCGTTTCACCGACGCCTGGCTGTCGATGGCCGGCAACGGCGACAAGGGCCTCCCGAACGGCCTGCCGGTCGACGAATGGGGCATCCGCATGGAAGGCTGCCGTCCGGTCGGCTCGTCGGTCGAACGTGGCGGCGACGTCAACGGCCCGGCGTCGGTCTACTCGATCGTCAAGTATCTCGACTGGATGAAGAAGTATGCTCCGCCGCAGGCGCAGGGCATGACCTTCTCCGAGTCGGGCCCGGTGCCTTCGCAGGGCAATATCGCCCAGCAGATCTTCTGGTACACCGCCTTCACCGCCGACATGGTGAAGCCGGGCATTGCCGTGATGAACGCGGACGGTACGCCGAAGTGGCGTATGGCCCCGTCGCCGCACGGCTCGTACTGGAAGGACGGCATGAAGCTCGGCTACCAGGACGTGGGTTCGGCCACGCTGCTGAAGTCGACCCCGGTCGACCGCCGCAAGGCGGCCTGGCTCTATCTGCAGTTCATCGTCTCCAAGACGACGAGCCTGAAGAAGAGCCAAGTCGGTCTCACCTTCATCCGTGAATCCGACATCTGGGACAAGTCGTTCACCGAGCGCGCGCCGAAGCTCGGCGGCCTGATCGAGTTCTACCGCTCGCCCGCGCGCGTGCAGTGGACCCCGACCGGCAACAACGTGCCTGACTATCCGAAGCTCGCTCAGCTGTGGTGGCAGAACATCGGCGATGCGTCGTCCGGTGCGAAGACGCCGCAGGCTGCGATGGACGCGCTCGCCGCGGCCCAGGATTCGGTGATGGAACGTCTTGAGAAGTCCGGTGTGCAGGGTGCCTGCGGACCGAAGCTGAACAAGAAGGAAACCGCCGAGTACTGGTACAAGAAGGCCGAGAAGGACGGCACCATCGCTCCGCAGCGCAAGCTCGCGAACGAGAAGCCGAAGGGCGAAACGATCGACTACGACACGCTGATCAAGTCGTGGCCGGCCTCGCCGCCCAAGCGCGCCGAAGCGAAGTAAGTCGACAAGGCGTACCAGCCCACGCCATCCGAAGACTGCAAAAGGCCGGGAGCAATCCCGGCCTTTTTTGCCGTCCGGCATTTAAGGCAGGGAGAGTGGAGGCCGGCTGCCGATTGTGCTCAAATGCGGGATGAGGTCATCATGCGTCTCCTTGTCATCGCATCATGATCCCGGAGTTTCGCCATGCGCATGACTTTTCGCTGCGATCCGCAGCTCGCCGATCATCTGCCGCGGCCACGTCCGGCCCGCACTGCGTTGCCCGATTGGCTGCGCGCGATGCCGGCGAAGGCGCATTCCGATATCCACGACCGCGAGATCCGTACGGTCAAGCAATGCCCGCCCTTCGTCGATGCGATGGCCTATGGGGTCATGATCCCGCTGCCTTGCGATATCAGGGTCGAGCGCGGCGCCTTCGCATGGGACTGGGACATTCCGGAGCCCGCAACGCAGGGCCATCCGCGCGCGCCGCTCAGCTTCCATCCCGTCGCGCAGTTCGCCGGCGCGCCGTTCGCCAACGGGCAGGCAGCGCTGAAATTCAACAGCTTCTGGACCATCGAGCTCGAACCGGGCTGGTCGCTGTTCGCGACCCATCCGGTCAATCGCGACGACCTGCCGTTCCGCGTGATCTCGGGGCTGGTCGACGCCGACCGGTTTCACGACGGCGGAATCAATTTCCCGGCGATCTGGACCCAGCCGGAATTTGCCGGTGTGCTGCCGAAGGGGATGCCGGTCGTGCAATGCTTCGCGGTGCCGCGCGAGGCCCCCGAACTGGCGTTCGAGGCCTTCGACGACGCGCACCGCGAAGCCTATTCGAAAGTCGTCGGCGAGGTGTTGGCCGCGCCCAACGTCTACCGCAAGCATTTCCGCGCCAAGCGCGGCCGGCTAGTGACCTAAAGCGCGATGAGATTGGATTGAATCGTCATCGTGCTTTAGCTCCTTGTTTGATCATGATCTTTCGGATCATGCTCTAGCGCTGCACGCAGCGCGCGCTCATCGAGCCACAGCCGGCCGTGCCGGGCCGAGGTCAGCGCCATTGCGATCGATCCGAACAGTTGGGGACGCAGGCCGTAGGCGCGTGCGAAGGCCTGCATCGCGGCGTCGGGCTCGCCGCTCTCCTGCAATGCGATCCCCAGATTGAGTGCGGCTTCGGCGTAATCCGGCTTGATCTCGAGTGTCTTGCGATAGGCGCGTGCGGCACCGTCGTGATCGCGCAAATCCTGCTTGACGACGCCAAGATCGAACCACACCGAGGCCGGCGCCGCGCTCGCAGTGGCGCGCGCGAGCAGGCTCAGCGCACCGGCGAGGTCGCCAGCCTCCCAGGCGTGCCGGCCGAGCCGCGCATTGGCTTCCTGGTGTTCCGGAATGGCCTTGAGGATCGCCTCCCAGGCCTCGCGGGCCTGCGCCTTGCGGCCGGCCAATTCCAGCGTGCGCGCCTTCTCGACGAAGGCCTCGCGTTGCGGATTGAGCGCGATGGCGCGGTCCAGATGCGTCAGCGCCGCATCGAGTTCGCCGCCGGCACGGGCGATGCGCGCCGCGAGCAGCCGCGCCGCCGCATTGTCCGGGCGCCGCGCCAGGCTGGCCTCGACATGGCGGCGGGCCGGCGCGATCTCGCCCTTGGCGAACAGCACGGCGGCCAGCAGATGGCTCAGCATCGGCTCACCGGGCCGCTGCGCAAGGCCGCGCTCGCAGAGCTCGATCGCCTCGCCATGCCGGCCGCCATTGAAGGCGGCGGTTGCGCGTCGAACGATATCCTCGGCGTTGTCCCTGCTCATTCCCGCATGCGACCGTGTTCAGGCTCGATACAGTCCATGCTATGCGGCGCCGGAGATCATGACCAGCACCTACCGCGCCCCGGTGTGCCCGGACGCCGCGCGCATCTGCATGCGCGCGTGGTGGTGCGCCAGTGTCAGTTCCTGGCTGATATGCAACAGCTCGGTCGCGGCGGCTTCCGCCGCCTCGCCCGCGGGCCGGGCGACGCGCACGAACATCTCCGCCTCGTAGACGCGAACGGCCTCGCGCCAGTCCGGCATTTCCACCAGACGCTGCGCCAGCTCCGCCGCATCCAGCATCGCGGCGTTGACGCCTTCACCGCCGAACGGCGACATCAAATGCGCGGCGTCGCCGAGCAGGGTGATGCCGGCGCGGTTGGTCCAATGATGCCCGACGGGCAGCGCGTGGATCGGCCGGAGCGCGAAGTGATCGTTGCTGGCGCGGATCAGGTCGAGCAGGGCATCGGCCCAGCCTGCGAACTCGCCGAGCAGCGCGTGACGCATCGCGGATGGCGAGGTGACGTCGAAGCGCCGCTCGGCCCATTCGACGGGTACGCGGAAGATCGCATAACCGCGCAGATGGGCGTTGCCGTTGCGCAGCACCATCAGGCTGCGGCCGGCGCTCTCCGCGCCTATCTTGCCGCGGCCGACCAGCTGCGACAGTGCAGCGTGCCTGGCGTCGACCTCGTCGATGCCGAACTCGACGAAGGTCAACCCGCTGTATTGCGGCTGATAGCGCGACACCAGCGGCCGCACCCGCGACCAGGCGCCGTCGGCCCCGATCACGAGATCGAACGGTCCTTCGCGTGCGCCGTCGAAGACGAGATCGTAGCGGCCGTCGTCGCGCGGCGCGACCTCGCGCAGGCCGCGCGCCCAACTGACGGCATCCGGCGGCAGGGATTGCAGCAGCAGATCGCGCAGCGCGGTGCGGTCGACCTCCGGACGATCGCCGGTCATGTCGTCATCAGCGAGCAGCAGCCGGCCGTCGCCGGTGTAGAGCCGGCTGCCCTGGTCCTCGTAGCGCGCGATGCGCAGGAAGCCGTCGGTCAGCCCGGCGCGCGCCAGCGCCAGCTGGCCGCTGTCGGCGTGCAGGTCGAGCGTGCCGCCCTGCGGCCGCTCGGTCGGGCCCGTCTCCCGCTCGAACACCGTGGTGGGGACGCCGGCAACATGCAGCAACCGGGCGAGCGTCAACCCACCGGGGCCGGCGCCGACGATCGCAATGCGAATTGGATTCGAACTCATGGACACCACGCTCACAACAGGATACATAGGGGCCTATCTAATATAAATAGGGACCTATGTAAATGGTGGGATCGTGACCGATTGGGACCTGTTCGATCGTCCGGCGCCGCTGGTCAACATGGCCTCACGCAGCTTCCTGCGGCTCGGCGAGCGGCGGGTAAGGCCGCACGGCTTCAGCATCGGGCAGTTGCCGGTGATCTATCTGTTGCGTGACGGCAAGGCGATGTCACAGCGCGATCTCGCCCGCGCCGCGAAGGTCGAGCAGCCGTCGATGGCGCAGATCCTGGCGCGGATGGAGCGCGATGGCCTGATCGAGCGCAGGCCGATGCCGGGCGACGGCCGCAGCCAGCAGGTCACGCTGACCAAGGCGGCGAGGGCGAAACTGCCCGCCGCGCGCAAGGCGCTGCATCGCAACCAGGATCAGGCGCTGGCCGGCTTCAGCGCGGCCGAAGCCGCCACGCTGCTCGATCTGCTGCGGCGGCTCAATCGCAACCTCGACCGCATGGTCGCGGAGGAGGTGGAAAGCGGCGAGGCTGTCGAGGCGTAGAAATGCCCGAGCGCGCAAATGCATAACGAAAAAGGCCGGGAGCGATCCCGGCCTTCTCTTTCGTCATTCTGGGGCGCGAAGCGCGAGCCCGGACTCCATCCTGAGGCGCGTGATGCGGGTCAATGGATTCCGGGTCTGCGCCTGGCGGCGCATCCCGGAATGACGATACGGAGAGTTCGAGCCGACCTCACTCCGCCGCCTCGGTCGCCTTCAACGTCGGATAGTCGGTGTAGCCCTTGGCGCCGCCGCCGTAGAACGTCGCCTTGTCCCACTCGTTGAGCGGGGCGCCGGCCTTCAGCCGCTCGACCAGATCGGGGTTGGAGATGAACGGCTTGCCGAATGCGATCAGGTCGGCCGCACCGGCTTCCAGCACCTTCTCCGCCAGCGCGAAGTCGTAGCCGTTGTTGGCGATGTAGGCCTGCTTGAAGCGCTTGCGCAGCGAGGCGTAGTCGAACGGCGCGATGTCGCGCGGGCCGCCGGTCGCGCCCTCGATGACGTGGATGTAGGTCAGCTTCAGCGCGTTGAGCTGGTCGACGATGTGGTCGAACAGCGGTTGCGGATTGGAGTCGGAGACGTCGTTGGCCGGCGTCACCGGCGAGATGCGAATGCCGGTGCGGTCGGCGCCGGCCTCCTTGGCGACCACCTTGGAAACCTCCAGCATCAGCTGGGCGCGCCTTTCGATCGAGCCGCCATAGGCGTCGGTGCGCTTGTTGGTGCTGTCCCTCGCGAATTGATCGAGCAGATAGCCATTGGCACCGTGGATCTCGACACCGTCGAAGCCGGCGGCCAGCGCATTCGCCGTGGCGCGTTTGAAATCTTCGATGATCCCTGGAATCTCCGACAATTCGAGCGCGCGTGGCTCGGAGACATCGGCGAACGTGCCGTTGACGAAGGTCTTGGTCTTGGCCTTGATCGCGCTCGGCGCCACCGGTGCGCCGCCGTTCGGCTGCAGCGCGACATGCGAGATGCGGCCGACATGCCAGAGCTGGATGAAGATGCGGCCGCCGCGCTCATGCACGCGATCGGTGACCTTGCGCCAGCCTTCGACCTGCTCCTTCGAATAGATGCCGGGCGTGTCCTGATAGCCCTGGCCCTGCTGCGAGACCTGGCTCGCTTCGGTGATCAGGAGGCCGGCGGAAGCGCGCTGGCCGTAATAGTCCACCGCGAGCGGGCTTGGCACGAAGCTTCCGGGCACCGCGCGGTTGCGCGTCAGCGGCGCCATCACGAAGCGGTTCGGCAGCGTCAGCGGGCCAAGCTTGTAGGGCTCGAGAAGTTTGGTCGGTTGGCTCATGTGAGAATGTTCCAGAAATGACGGATAATGGAGAGTTGTGCATTGCGGCGACGAGCGCAATGCCCCCGGCTATTCGCAGTTTGCAGACTAGCCGCGCACGATCCCGCCCATGTGGCCGGCATCGAGGAACAAGGTATGCGCGTTGACGTAGGAGGATTCGTTCGAAATCAGGAACAGCGCAGTATAGGCGACCTCCCAGCCGGTACCCTGGCGGCCGAAAGGCACTGTCAGGGCGCGGTCCGACCGCCTGCGGCTGGCATCGCGGCCCATCGGCGTATCCATGAAGCCCGGTGCGATCACGTTGCAGCGAATGCCCTTGTCCTCGCCGGCGCGGGCGATCGCCCGGCCCAGCGCGATCTGCGCCGCCTTGGAGGATTCATAGGCCGGGTTGCGGCCGCCGGCGCGCTGGCTCGCCATCGATGAGATCAGGATGATCGCGCCGCCCGGCGCCATCAGCTCCAGCGCCTTCTGCGCGAACAGCATGTGGCTGCGGACGTTGACGGCATAATCACGGTCCCAGGCTTCTGCCGTCATCCTGGGCAGCGACAGGCCCGAGGAGATGCCGACGTTGAGCGCCAGCCCGTCGAGCCCGCCGAGCTGTTGCGCACAGCGTTCGACCGCGGGAGCGATCGCCGCCACGTCGGAGACATCGACCACGTCGGTGAAGGCCTTGCCGCCTTCCTTCGCGATCTGCGCGACGGTGTCGTCGGCGGCTTCCTTGTTGACGTCGAGGCAGGCAACCGAAGCGCCCTCGCGCGCAAACAGCACGCTCATGGCGCGGCCGTTGCCGATCGGCGGCGCTTCATCCACGGTCGTGCGTTGTCCCGCGCCGACCACGATGATGCGACGGCCGGCGAGGCGGCCGTGGTTCTTCGCCAGTCCCAGCGCTTCGGCATGCAGCGAGGCGGACGGATCGACGGCTTTCGGTGCGTGGGTTGTGGTCGACATGGCGTGCTCCCTGACGTCTTGTTGTTGTCAGGGAGCAGTAGCACGGCTGCCCGCGCGAGGCGACGTGCCGCGCCGAAGCAGAAAATCCCGCTGCGGGGAATATCGCGTCAGCTCACGCCGAGGAAATCGCGCTTGCCGACCTCGACGCCGTTGTGGCGCAGGATGCCGTGCGCGGTGACGGCATGGAAATAGAAATTCGGGAACGAGAACGCGCTGACGAATTGCTGACCCTTCAGGGTCATGGTGCGCTCGGCGCCGATCGGGAAGGTGACGTCCTTGGCGTCGGCGCCGTCGAACTGCGCCGGCTTGAACGACTTCACATAGTCGATCGTCTTGGCCAGACGCTGCTTCAGTTCACCGATGCTCTTCTCGGTGTCGGGCGTCGAGGGCACCTCGCTATGGGTCAGCCGCGCGCAGCCGCGTGCGGCGTGATCGCAGACCAGCTGCACCTGTTTGCTCAGTGGCAGCATGTCGGGATAGAGCCGCGACCCCAGCAGTACCTCGGGCGCGATATTCTTCGCCTCGCAATGCGCCTCGGCCTTGGTCAGCTCGCCGGTCAGGCTGTTGAGGATCTGCAAATAGGCGGGGACGACGGCGTCATAAAAGGACATGTGATGCTCCCTGTTCTGATGAAGTCCGGATGTTACCGAACGGCGATGCTGCAAGTGGGGCCCCCAAGGGAAGAATACAACTGCGGGGAGCTGTAACAGTTGGTCAAATATTTCACGCGGCCGCGCGCCCTCTCAGTCCCGTCATCCCTGAGGTGCGAGCCTCTTTGGCGAGCCTCGAAGGATGAATCGGCCACCGGCCGGGCCGTGCATCCTACGAGGCTCGCTCCGCTCGCACCTCTGGATGACGGGCAGAGCCTGCGTAGCCCGGATGGAGCGCAGCGCAATCCGGGGCCTGCATCCGCGGAGGGATCATCCCGGATTTCGCTGCGCTCCATCCGGGCTACGGAAAATGAGCAGGAGAGACTACCGCGCCGGCACGGCCGCGTCCGCGGCCGGCTGCGTGCGGCCGCCGCCGCGCATCCGCGCCAGGAGCTCGGCGGTCGGCCAGGAATCCGCCGGCAGGCCGTACTTCATCTGCATCGCCTTGATCGCGCTGCGGCTGGCCTGGCCGAGCACGCCGTCGATCTTGCCGACATCGTAGCCGGCGCGCGCCAGCAGCGATTGCAGCTCCTTGATCTCGTTGAACGGCAGCTGTGCGACCGGCGCGTGCGGCCGCTGCATCGGCGGCGCGCCCGCGATGCGGCCGGCGAGATAGCCGGCGGTGGTCGAATAGATCAGCGAGTTATTCCACTCGGTGTAGGCGGCGAAGTTCGGGTAGGCGAGGAACGCCGGACCCATCCGGCCCATCGGCAGCAGCAGCGAGGCTGGCATCTCGTCATTGGCGAGCGGCTTGCCGTCGGTCGAGGTGACGCCGAGCGACGCCCATTTCGCGCGCGGCAGCTTGATGGTGAGGTCGGCCTGGTCCCACGGAAAATTCGTAGCCTGCGGCACGCGCACCTCCTGCAGCCACGGCTCGCCGCGCCGCCACTTCAATCCGTTTGCGATGTAGTTCGCGGTCGAGCCGATCACGTCGGGCCCGCTCTGCAGGAGATTGCGATGGCCGTCGCCGTCATAGTCGACGGCATAGTTGAAATAGTGCGTCGGCAGGAATTGCGTCTGGCCGAGCTCGCCGGCCCATGAGCCGATCATCTCGTCGGGCGAGAGGTCGCCACGCTCGATGATCTTCAGCGCGGCGATGGTCTCGCCCTGGAACATCTCGGAGCGGCGGCAGTCATAGGCCAGCGACACCAGCGATTTCAGCGTCGGCAGATTGCCCATCTGGACGCCGAAATCGCTCTCCAGTCCCCAAAACGCGGCGATCACCGCCGGCGGCACGCCATATTCCTTCTCGGCGCGCGCGAACGCGGCCGCGTAGGTCCGGATGTATTGCTGGCCCTGCTGCATCCGATAGTTCGCGGCCATGCGGCCGGCGAACTGGGTGAAGATCTGCCCGAACACGCGCTGGCCGCGGTCGCGGTTGACGATGCCCTGGTCGTAGACGAGGTACGGCGCGGCCTCCGCGATCGTGCGCTGCGAGACGCCGGCGGCGACCGCCTTCTGCTTCAGCTCGGCGAGGAAGCGATCGAAACTCTGGCCGTTGTGGCAGGACGCAGCCCGCGGCGACGCCACCGCGGCCGGGCGCGCCCGGACCGGGGCAGCGCCTGCGGGATTGGGCAGCGGCTGCTGCGCCAAGGCGAGGGAGGAGGCCAGCGGGGAGAGCGCCAGCGCGCCTGCGATCGTTGCGATCATGATCGGGGCGCGGAGCAGAGAAGCTGGCATCGATGTCACCGGCTGGAAGGGGGAGAACAAGGCCCATCCTGCATACACCAGGGCGACACCGGGCAACAACGGGGGTGCCCGGCTTTAGACCAATTGGGCTGAGGCAGGTCGAGCCACCGCCGCTATGATCGGCCAAGTGATTCGCGGGCAGGGGTGTCGGCGGATCGATCACGCCCGGAGGGACCCATGTGGAGTTTTCTCGAGCGTCTTTTGGATTCGTCGACGTTTTCGCCACACGGCATCTGCCTGTTGTGGGAGCCCGAGCTGATCTGGCTCCACGTGATTTCAGACGCGATCATTGCCGCTTCGTATTTCTCGATCCCGTTTGCGCTGGCGATCCTCGTCTCCAAGCGGCGCGACTTCCAGTTCGGCTGGATGGCGTGGCCGTTCGCCGCCTTCATCCTCGCCTGCGGCCTCACCCATGTGTTCTCGATCTACACGCTGTGGGTGCCGATCTACGGCCTCGAAGGCCTGCTCAAGGCGCTGACCGCGATCGCCTCGATCTTCACCGCGGTGCTGCTCTGGCCGCTGATCCCGAAGATCCTGGCGATCCCGACCGAACAGCAGTTGCGCGAGGCACACGTGGCGCTCGCCGAGGAGGGACGGCAGCGCCAGCGCTCCGAATTCCTGCTCGAGCGCTTCCGCGAGGCCGAGGCCAATGAGAGCAAGATCCGCCAGGCGCAGAAGATGGAAGCGGTCGGCCAGCTCACCGGTGGCATCGCGCACGACTTCAACAACATCCTCACCGTCATCACCGGCACCATCGACATCCTGGCCGAGGCGGTCACCCACAACCGCCAGCTCACCGAGATCACCTCGCTGATCCGCGACGCCGCCGAGCGCGGCGCGTCGCTGACGCGGCATCTGCTCGCGTTCGCGCGCAAGCAGCCGCTGCAGCCGAGCGATGTCGACATCAACGCGCTGATGGTCGACACCATCGAGCTGCTGCGGCCGACCATCGGCGACCATGTCGATATCGATTTCCGCCCGATGCCCGATCTGCCGCGCGCGCTGGTCGATTCCAACCAGCTCGTCACCGCGATCATCAACCTGGCGCTGAATGCGCGCGATGCGATGCCGAAGGGCGGCCGGCTCCGGATCGAGACCCGCACCGCCGAGCTCAGGCCATCCGACGTGCATGGCCATGACGGGCTCGCCGCCGGCGACTATGTCGCGATCGCGTTGATCGACAACGGCCAGGGCATCGCGGAGCGCGATCTGGCCAAGGTGTTCGAGCCGTTCTTCACCACCAAGGATGTCGGCAAGGGCACCGGCCTCGGGCTTTCCATGGTCTACGGCTTCGTCAAGCAATCCGACGGCCACATCGCGCTCGAGAGCGAGGTCGGCCGCGGCACCAGGGTGGTGCTCTACCTGCCGCGCGCCGCGGTGGTCTCGCCGGCCGCGGCGCCGGGCCGGCGGCAGCCGGACGTGCGCGGCACGCAGGAAATCGTTCTGGTGGTCGAGGACGACAAGCTGGTGCGCTCTTACGTTCTGACCCAGATCGAGAGCCTCGGCTACACGACGCGCTCGGCCAACAACGGCGCCGAGGCGCTCGCCGTGCTCGACAGCGGTACGCCGGTCGATCTCCTGTTCACCGACGTCATCATGCCTGGCGCGATGAACGGACGCGACCTTGCGACCGAGGCGCTGAAGCGCCGGCCCGGCCTGCGCGTGCTGTTCACGTCGGGCTACACCGATGACGCCATCGATCAGGATGGCAAGCTCGAGCAGGGCATCCTGTTCCTGGCCAAGCCCTACAGCCGCGCCCAGCTCGCCCGCATGCTGCGGGTCGCGCTGCGCGAGGAAGAGGCGGCGATCGCGCAGGAACCGGCGGAGTAATTCGCAAGCTCGTAGCCCGGATGGATTCGTAGCCCGGATGAAGCGCAGCGCAATCCGGGGCAGTCTGTCCGCGGTGAGATAGTCCCGGATTACGCTGCGCTTCATCCGGGCTACGGATCGCGCCGCACATGACCAATCGTTAATCCCCGCCGCGTCGCTGCGACGCACTGGTTCCTCTTGCGGCTTCAGCCGCAAAATCCCTACCTCAGCGGCGTCAGTTGTGGCAGCATTCCGCTCGCCGTGAGGGAACAACGATGAACTATTTCCGCACCGCGCTCCTGCTTGCCGGCCTCACTGCCCTGTTCATGGGCGTCGGCTATCTGATCGGCGGCGGCACCGGCGCCGTGATCGCGCTGATCGTCGCGGCGGCGACCAATCTGTTCACCTACTGGAATTCCGATCGCATGGTGCTGTCGATGTACGGCGCCCATCAAGTCGACGCGCGTTCGGCGCCGGATCTCTACAATCTCGTCGCCGAGCTGGCGCAGCGCGCGAGCTTGCCGATGCCGCGCGTGTTCGTGATGGACGAGGCGCAGCCCAATGCATTCGCGACCGGCCGCAACCCGGAGAATGCGGCGGTTGCCGTCACCACCGGATTGATGCAGCAGCTCAGCCGCGAGGAGCTCTCCGGCGTGATCGCGCACGAGCTCGCGCATATCAAGCATCACGACACGCTGACCATGACGATCACCGCGACGATCGCCGGTGCGATCTCGATGCTGGCGCAGTTCGGCATGTTCTTCGGCGGCAACCGCAACAATAACGGCCCGGGCATCATCGGCTCGATTGCGATGATGATCCTGGCGCCGCTCGGTGCGATGCTGGTGCAGATGGCGATCAGTCGCACCCGCGAATATGCCGCCGACAATTATGGTGCGCGCATCGTCGGCCAGCCGATGTGGCTGGCGTCGGCGCTCGCGAAGATTGAGAACGCCGCGCATCAAGTGCCGAACATGGAGGCGGAGCGCAATCCGGCCACCGCGCACATGTTCATCGTCAACCCGCTGTCGGGCCACGGCGTCGACAATCTGTTCGCGACCCACCCCTCGACCGCGAACCGCATCGCAGCGCTGCAGCAACTCGCAGCCGAGCTCGGCACCCAGACCGCGCCGCGCCCGGCGGGCGCGGCCTATCCGCCGCGCAGCCCATGGGGCGGTGCCTCGGGCCAGCGCGGGCCGTGGGGTTAGGGCGAGGTGAGATCAGGCTGAATTGCAGCGGCCAAGGCGGTGTGCTCCCTCGCCCTGTTCTTACGGGGAGAGGGTTGGGGTGAGGGGCTGTCGCCGCAGATGCGGCGATAGCTGCATTCGCGGAGAATCCCCCTCACCCGGAACGCGTCTAACGATGCGTTCACCTCTCCCCGCACGCGGGGCGAGGTGAAGTGAATCGCCCCGTCACGCGCTCGCCGTGTCCAGCCGTTCAATTTGGCTCTTGCTCAGCTCCAGCTTCGCCGCCGCAACCAGCGTTGCGACCTGCTCCGGCTTGGTGGCGCTGGCGATCGGTGCGGTGACGCCGGGCTTTGCCATCAGCCAGGCGAGTGCCACTGCGGCCGGCTCGGCGCGGGTCTCTGCGGCGACCTCGTCGAGGCCGGCCAGTATCCGCATGCCGCGCGGGTTCATGTATTTCGGAATGCTCCGCGTCCCGCGCGGGCTCTTGGCGAAGTCGCTCTCCGAGCGATATTTGCCGGTCAGGAAGCCCGCGGCGAGCGAGAAGAACGTGATCACGCCGACGTCATTCTCGACACAGACGCGTTGCAGCGCGCCCTCATAGCTCGACCGCTCCGCCAGGCTGTATTCGGGCTGCATGCTCTCGTAGCGCGGTAGCCCGTTGGCCTTGGAAATATCCAGCGCGCTCTTCAGCCGCTCGGCGGAGAAGTTCGAGGCGCCGATCGCCCTGACCTTGCCGGCCTTGATCAGTCTGTCATAGGCCGCGAGCGTCTCTTCCTGCGGCGTCGTCTCGTCGTCCTTGTGCGACTGGTAGAGATCGATGTGATCGGTCTGCAGCCGGCGCAGCGAGTCCTCGACGGCGCGCGCGATGTAGTCCGGCTTCAGCCCGACATTGCTGCCCCCCATGTCCATGCCGACCTTGGTGGCGAGGATGATGCGGCTGCGGTTGCCGCGCGCCTTCATCCATTTGCCGATGATGGTCTCAGACTCGCCGCCCTGATGGCCCGGCACCCAGCGCGAATAGACGTCGGCCGTGTCCAGGAACGTCAGCCCCTGATCGAGCACGATGTCGAGCAAGCGGAATGACGAGGCCTCGTCCACGGTCCAGCCGAACACGTTGCAGCCGAAGCACAGGGGAGGAACGGTGAGGCCGGAGCGGCCGAGTGCGCGATGCTTCATGTTTGTTCTTTCGCTTGTTCTTGTACTTGTTCTTGCGCTTGTTCTTGCGCTTGTTCTTGATGGCAGGCGCCGGACACTGCGGCAGATTGCCCTTGTTTGCAAGGCGTTGTGCCGGCCGCATGATGCGAGGCAAAGCCGCGGCCGAGATCCGCTTCGGGCTGTCGTGGGCACACCATGCTCGCGCGTGTGTCAGGCGCACTGCCCTACAGCGCCGCGTCGATCATGGTTCGATTTTCGTGACGGCACAGGGAACGCGATTTCATTTGCCGGGCGGTTGGTGTAGATTGCGCCGCGAGCTGCCACCGGTCACGCCGAATTCCGGAGAATGCGCGGCAGCGAGACTGGCCATCGGCAGGCCGCTTCTTCCTCATTTCAGTACGAAATCTTCTGCCTGGGCCCGGCGCCCGGGTGAATGTCGTTTTCATTCCAGCCAAACGGAGCGATTGCCATGCATTTCTGCTTCTCTGGTGAATACACCCCGCGTTCCCTCAACAACATCATGGAAAACCCGTCGACCAACCGCTACGAGGCGGCGAGGAAGTTGATCGAGGCGGCCGGCGGCAAGTTGATTTCGATGTACAGCACCTCGGCCGATGGCCCCGGCGTGATGGTGATCTTCGACGTGCAGGATCCGAGCTTCGCGCCGGCGATCAGCGGCGTGGTCGTGGCGGCCGGCGCCATGCAGAATGTGCGGCTGGTGCGGCTCTTCACCCAGGACGAGATCAAGGTGGTGCGTCAGCACGCGACCAAGCTCAAGGCCGCCTACACGCCGCCCGGTGGCTAGCAGGGCGGACGTTCAGGATCCGCGCAGATCGATCTGACACAGTCGTCTCTCTCGCGCGGCGGCGCCTCCGGGCGCGCCGCGCGAAGGCGAGGGCCGTTGCGCGCCACAGATCCGGGGCGCCGTCAACGGATGAGCAGTCGCTCAGGCGGATGTCCTGCGCGCATGCCGGCTCGCAAGCCCCGGCTGGTTGTGCCGTCGCATGACGTCCGCCACCTCGTACCGCAGGTCCTTCGCCGCTCACGCGGGCCGCGGATCCAGGTATACGTAAAGCGCCGCAATCTTGCCGTCGCGCGCGATGATGAAATCGACGCCGGTGTAGGCGGGCGTCTCGCCTTGCGGCCCGGAGCCCCATGCCAGGCGTCCCGAATGATGCAGCGCCTGCGGCGCGCCATGCGGCGTGTAAACGAAGTGCGGATGCGTGGCGCGGAGATCGCCAGCGAACCTGTCGAGCGCATCGTGGCCCACGACAATGCCCGGCGGCGCGTAGACCACGCAATCCGCGGTGTAGAGCTCGTCGATGGCGGCCCGTCGGCGCACCGGATCGGCTTCGCCGAAAACCTCGGGGAGATTGCGGGTCAGCAGCGTTTCGATCACGCGCGAATCTACGCCCGCCGACAGCGGGACGCCGGTTTTGCTGGCATGCTTGTTCATTCGAGATCTCCATGTCACACCCCAAGATCATGTGGCCGCAGGCGCCGTTGCGAAACGGCAAGGATGGAAAGGCATCGTTTCACGGTTTGATGCGTCGAGGTGACGGCCGTGGGTGATGCGCCGGGTCGTACGGCCGCGCGAAATGGAGTAGAGAGTGCTCTGCCGCGGGCGAGCTGCACGGCGGCATTGAGGGGGGCGGGCTTGAGGTCCGCGGGGGTGAGGTCTGAAAGTGCATCACTCGGTTTCGATGTTGGGCCGCGCCGCGTCGGCGGTCCGCGCGGGATGGCCTGCCCGCATGGTCGGGCTGGCCTCGGCGCTCGTGATCGGTTGCGCCGTCATTGGCGTCGCGCCGCAGCGGGCGGCGGCGCAGGTGCCGTTCTCCCTGTTTCAACCGGCGCGACAGATCGAAGCTGCGAAGCCGCTGGCGCGTGACGTCACCGGGCCGCCGGCCGTGAGCCAGCGGCTCGACGGCACCGCGTTCTTTGTCGACGATCTCGGCCACATGCTCACCGCGCGCCATGCGGTCGCGGACTGTGCCCGCATTGTCGTCAGCAAGGAGGGGCGGGCCGTCGCGGCGCGCGTGGTGGCGCTGGCCACGACCGACATGGCCTTGATCAAGGTGCCGCGCACGCTCGGCCTGGCGGCGGTATTCCCGCGCGCTAGCGCGTCGGTTGCCAACGACATGGTGTTTGCCGAGGCCTATGACCGGCTGAAGCCGATGCTGGCGCATGGCGGATCGCTCGGCAATGCGTTCGTCGACACCACGCTGCGCGATCCCGAGCACCTCGTGCTGCGCTCGAACGTCACCTTCGGCACCAGCGGTGCGCCGGTGCTGGATTCCCGCGGCCTCGTCGAGGGCGTGGTGAGCCGCAGGACCACGATCGACCGCGTGCTTGCGGTCGATGCCGCGCACGCCAAATCCTTTCTTGCCGCGCATGGCGTCCGTTTCCAGGAAGACGACCGGCCGCAGATGAGCGGCACCGCGTCGCGCGCGCATCGCGCCGCCAGCATCTCGGCACGCGTCACATGCCTGCAACAATGACGGACTAGTTGCTGCAACCGCCAATACTCTCGCGTCGTCCCGTCAGCCTGCTGTCCGCGGTCAACCCTTGTCCAAAACCATGCTCATCTTGCGGGGCACGCTCGTGCTCTCGTTCGGCCTGCTGATCCTCGCCCCGGCGCCGGGCCATGCCCAGGACGCCAACTTTCGCAATCCCGAGCAGGCGCCGCCGTCATGGGCGCAGTTTGCCAAGCTGGTCAAATACCGCTTCGAGGAATGGGTCGCGGCCGACGAGACCGTTGCCAATCGCTTCCGCAACTGGGTCATCGAGCATTCCGGCAAGGAGAACGGGCCGCCGCCGACGCTCGTGGTGCGCGCCTGGCTCAATCCTGACGGCACCGTCGAGCGCGTCACGTTTCCCGCGCTCAGCGATGCCGGCGCCACCGAGGACCTGCGCACAATCCTGAAGCGCGGCAATGTCGGCGAGGCGCCGCCGCCCGAAATGCTGCAGCCGCTGAACCTGCGCTTCTCGCTCAATCTGCGCAAACCCTGAGCGGTCGGCTGCTCATCGGCATTGCGTGGCATCACCCCTCGTCATTCCGGGGCGAGCGAAGCGAGAGCCCGGAATCCATTCATCTACACGTCATGCGGCATGATGGATTCCGGGCTCGCGCCAAAGAGGCGCGCCCCGGAATGACGTGGGAGAGAGGCGCTGCGCCTCAGAGCGATCTCCGGTGTCGTCCTCGCTTCCGCTGGGACGACGTCGAAGAGTCTCGTCTACAATGCCGCCGCGGAGAATGGGTTCCGGCTTTCGCCGGGACGACGCATGGGGTGAACACCATGGCCAAACGACAGTCCGAATGTTCGCGGCGTACCTTGATCGCTGCCACCATCACGGGAATGCCCGCGGCGCTGCTGCTGCGCACCGCCGCGGCCTCCGACAAGATGACGAAGCCGCAGGCCGAATATCAGGACAGGCCGAACGGCATCTACTCCTGCGGGCTGTGCACGCTGTTCGTCGCGCCCGACGGCTGCAAGGTGGTCGAGGGCGCGATCAGCAAGGATGGCTGGTGCAAGGCCTTTGCGCCGGTCGATTGATCTTATAGCTCCCGCGCGTTCGAGAACGCGAACGACGACACCCGCCGCGTGGTCTCGTCGAGGATCAGGGTGCGCGTGATCGGCGGCTCGGCGCGCTGACTGCAGTTCTCGCGCTCGCAGAGCCGGCAGTTGACGCCGATCGGCGTGCCCTCGACCTTCTCCAGATCCATGCCGGTGGCATAGACGAGTTTTGCCGCATGCCGGATTTCGCAGCCGAGCCCGATCGCAAAGCGCGGTTGCGGCTGCGGATAGGGTGCCACCGGCCGCCGCACCGTCTGTGCGATCGAGAAGTAGCGCGTGCCGTCCGGCAGCTCGATCACCTGGCTGAGCAAGCGGTCGGGCATGTCGAAGGTCGAATGCACGTTCCACAGCGGGCAAGTGCCGCCGAACTTGGAGAACGGGAAAGTGCCGGAGGAAAACCGCTTCGACACGTTGCCGGCATTGTCGACGCGCAGCAGGAAGAACGGCACGCCGCGTGCGTTCGGCCGTTGCAGCGTGGTAAGGCGGTGGCAGACCTGCTCGAAGCCGGCATTGAAGCGCTGCGCCAGCACGTGGACGTCGTAACTCAGGGCTTCGGCCGCGGAATGGAACGCCTGATAGGGCATCATCGCGGCCGCCGCGAAATAATTGGCGAGCGTGATGCGATAAAGCCTGCGCGCGGTGTCGTCGAGCGGGCCGGCGCGGCTGACGATCGCGTCGATCGCGGCACCGGATTCGACGAAGCCGATTTGCAGCGCGAGCTGGAAGCTGCGGCCGGCACTGTCGACCAGCTCGGAGATCAGGATCTGGCGGCGATGGCGGTCGAAACGGCGCAGCGTCTCGCGCATCACGTCGACCGGCATCACGCGGGTGACGATCGAATGCTTTTCCCGCAGCCGCGTCGCGAGCGCCGTGAACAGGCCTTCGGTCGGCACGTTGAGCTCGTCGCGCAGATTCTCCGCCGCGGTCTCCAGCTCCGGAAAGTAATTGCGGTTGGCCTCGATCAAATCGCGCACGCGCTCGATCGGGTTGGCGTCGAACTGCGAGCCCTCGCGATCGGCCATCTGCGCCGCCACCAGCGTCTCGCCGCGGCGCGCCTCGGTATAGGCGGCGTAGAGCCGCTGCAACGCATGGGTCACGCCGGGGCAGAGCTCGGCGAGATCGCGCAACTCCTGCTTCGGCAGATCGATCTGGCGGAACAGCGGATCGGAGAAGATCTCGTTGAGTTCGGCGAAGAAGCGGTCCTCGTCGGCGGTGGCGAGATCGCGCAGATCGAGATCGTAGGTCTCGGCCAGCCGCAGCAGGATCTGCGCTGTCACCGGGCGCTGGTTACGCTCGATCAGGTTGATGTAGGAGGGCGAGATGCCGAGCCCCTCGGCGATCTGGGTCTGCGACAGGCCCAATTGCTGGCGGATCCGCCGGAACCGCGGACCGACGAACAGCTTCTTTCCAGACTCCCCCGGCATGGCAGTCTTCCTGACCTATATTGTGACAAAATTTACAAATCGACATTTATTACAAGTTCAGATGTTACATGACATCACCAATAAAAAACAAGGTATCTGTACGAACTTCGCCTTTTCGCGTTTATCTCCTGACACGCACTTCGCGATGCTCTGTCAAGAATGTCGGTACAGTGGGCAGGTCGTGGGGATCAGAATTCAGGCGGCTGAGCAGGCAGCAGGATTTTTTAGAGGAGACTGACGATGAGCAAGGGCAGCAATTTCTGGGTGATCGGCGGCGAGTTCGGCTCGATGAACTTCCACAAGCTCGTCGAAGGCTCCGCCCAGGTCCGCGGTCCGTTCAAGACCCGCAAGGAAGCCGAAGAGTGCTGGAAGGAAGTCTCCGAAGAGAGCCGCCACAAGGCCGGCGTGCGCTTCTCGATCGTCGAGGAGCCGTCGCGGGTTTCGGCCTGACACCAAATTATCTGAGCTAAGAAACGTCCAAGGACGGCGGCCCCATCCGGTTCATCCGGGTGGGGCCGACCGCTTTTTGGGACAGCGCCGGGGATCTTTCAGCTGGGGATAAGTGGCCGCCTAGAGCCTGTCCCGTTCCGATTGAATCGGAACGGGGCTCTAGATTCTTGTTTTGACGCGTTTTCTTCACGCGAACCGGGATCCACTTCGCTCGAAAACGCTCTAAGTGCTTGGGAACCAACGTCCTTTGCGGACGTCATGGTTGCTGATAGGTTAATGGGTAAGGCAACCCGTCACCTACGAGGCCGTAAGGCATGTCCGATCCGCAGAACACCGGCAGCGAGGCGCGCGAGATGCGGCCGACGCTGCGAGAGGCGCTGCGGCGGGCGCGGATCGAGGCGGCCGACCGCACCGGCGTCGTGGTCGAATTGCGCGATGCCGAGGTGGCGCGGCTCGAGATCCTCAACGACGCGCTCGATCCGCTGTTCGCGCAGGTGCCCGACAAGGTCGATCTGTTCGATCGCGGCATCAGCCAGGGCGAGACGCCGCGGCTGTGGATCGATGTGGTCGCGCATGTGCTGATGGGTCGCGACAAGCGCATCTACCGTTTCGTGCAGGACACCCGCTTCGGCCGCATCGTGCTCGCCGAATCGCACGACGTCGCCGTGATCGTCGATGCGGTCACCGACTATGTCGCGCGGCGCATGATCGAGCGCGAGCATGCGATGGTGGCAACGCCGCTTCCGGTCGCCGAGCCGCCGGCACCGCCACCCGCGCCGGTCGTGGCGCCGAAGCGCCGCGGCGGGGTCGGCATGTTCGTGCTCGGCTTCGTCCTGGGCGCGCTGGCGCTGTTCGGCTTCGCGTTGCTGGCGAGCTTGCAGAATTTCTAGCCGCTGAGGGGCGGGGGGCATCGTGGTCATAACACCCGCCTCGGCATTTTTCGGCGTCCTGGCGGCCGCCGCGGTGGTCGGCAGCGCTGTGCTGTTCGGCAAATGGCAGACGCTGCGGCGCGCCGAATATATCCGCACCTTCAAATGGCCGGCGGGCCTGCTGGACCGGCTCGAGAAGCATCACCCCGGCTTCACCCGCAAGGACAGCGCGCTGGTCTCGCGCGGCCTGCGGCAATTCTTCCTCGCCTATCTGATGAGCGGCAAGCGCTACGTCTCGATGCCGTCGCAAGCCGCCGACGACCTCTGGCACGAATTCATTCTTTACACCCGCGAATACGACGCGTTCTGCCGGCGCGCCTTCGGCAGCTTCCTGCATCACACGCCCGCGGTCGTACTGGTGAAGGAGCGCCGCCGGAGCAATGAGGGGCTGCGGCGGGTCTGGTGGTACTGCTGCAAATACGAGAACATCGATCCTATCAGGCCGACGCGGCTGCCGCTGTTGTTCGCGCTCGATGCCAAGCTGAACATCGCGAACGGCTTCATCTACCACACCGACTGCGAGGCGCTGCGCCGCAGCGGCATCGGCGGCAGCAGCCCCTATTGCGGCGGAGATTTCTCGGACTCGTCGATCGATGGATCGTCAGCCGGCTTCGGCGACGCCGGCAGCGATGGGAGCAGCGGCGGCGATGGGGGTGGTCACGGCGGCGGTGATGGCGGTGGCGGCGATGGTGGAGGCGGCGGCGACAGCGGAGGCGGCTGCGGCGGTGGTTGTGGCGGCGGAGGCGGGGACTAGAGCGTTTTCGAGCGAAGTGGACACCGGTTCGCGTGAAGAAAACGCGTCAAAACAAAAAGCTCTAGGACAACCGCGCTTGCTTGAGCTCGCGAATGCCGTCGTGACTGCCGAGGCCGCGCACGGTCTGCTCGCAGCGCCAGCCATTGCCGTCATGCTCGATCGAGAACAAATTGTAGGCCGCCGCAGGATAGTGCTTGCGCGCCAGCGCCGATGCCGACGGCACGCCGATCGCCGGGATCTTGCGCTCGGGCCCGTCGAACCACATCGTCGAATGGATGTGGTCGTGGCCATGCAGCACCAGCTCGACGCCGTGCCGCTTGAGCAGCGCCAGCAGCTGATGCGAATCGGTCAGCCGCTTGGCGCGCCCGTCTGAGTGCAGCGGGTGATGCACCAGCAGGACGCGGAAGGCATCCTCCCGCGACAGCTGCGCGAGGATCGCATCCAGCGCGGTGAGCTGGGCATGGCCGAGCCAGCCGGTCGCCATCAGCGGCGGCGTCGGCACCGCCGAGGAGACACCGATCAGCGCCACCGGGCCACGACGGCGCACGAACGGAAAATGCGCCGCCGCGCCGTCGGCGTCGCCGCGCAGATAGTCGCCGAACTGACTGACGAAGCGATGCCGGGTGGCGCGCACATAGGCGTCGTGATTGCCGGGGACCACGGTGACGTCGGCCGCACCGCCGACGCCCTCCAGCCATTGCCGCGCCGGATTGAACTCGGCATCCAGCGCCAGGTTGACGAGGTCGCCGGTCACGGCGATGTGGTCCGGCTGCTGCGCCTGCATGTCCGACACCAGCGCGTCGAGCACGTCGCGGCGGTGATATTTGTGACGGTTGCGCGTCCAGTTCAAATAGCCGAAGGCGCGCTTGCCGGCGAGATCGCGTAGCCGCGCCGCCGGCAGCGGCGGCAGATGCGGGTCCGACAGATGCGCGAGGCGGAACGCCGCCATCATGCGATTCCCTTCGGATTGTCCGCGAAAAGTGGCCGGCAGCCGGTCATGTCGTGCTATCCCGAACGTGCTGCCCTGTATTGGCAAGAGCTGCGCAGCTGCGCAAGGATCAATGCAAGGATTCAAGCATGGATCAAACACCATGATGTCGAGGCTTCAGTGACGGTCCTGCTGACTTTACGCAAACGCTACGAGCCGCAGATCAGGTGGGTGTTTCATTTCTACTGGCGGTTGGTCCGCAGCATGACGCTGGGCGTCCGCGCTGTCGTGCTCGATGCCGACAACAAGGTGTTCCTGGTCAAGCACAGCTATGTCCATGGCTGGTATCTGCCCGGCGGCGGGGTCGAGGTTGGCGAAAGTTTTATCGAGTCGCTGCGGCGCGAGCTGGAGGAGGAGGGGCGGATCGAGCTCGTGGGCGAGCCGGTGCTGCACGGCATCTTCCACAACAGCCACGTCTCGCCGCGCGATCATGTCGCGGTCTATATCGTCCGGAACTACCGGCAGGACCGCCTGCCGGAGCCGAATCGCGAGATCGTGGCCTGCGGCTTCTTCGATCCGGCCGATCTGCCCGACGAGACCACCCCCGGGACGCGGCTGCGGATATCAGAGGTGCTCGAGGGCAAGCCGCCGACGGCGACATGGCGGTGATGTCGCCGACGGCGACGCGGCGGTGATGGACCGCGCCCGCGCCAGATGCTATCCCGCGCCCATAATGACCGAACTGTCCCTGACCATCCTGCCCGAGACCCCGAAAGACGCCCAGGCGATCGAGCGCCTGCACGAGCGCACCTTCGGGCCCGGCCGCTTCGTGCTTAGCGCCTACCGGCTACGCGAGCATGTCGATCATCTGCTCGATGTCTCCTTCACGGCGCGGATCGGCACGCTGCTGGTCGGCTCGGTGCGCCAGCTGCCGGTCACGATCGGCGACACGCCGGCCCTGATGCTCGGGCCGCTGACCGTCGAGCCACCGTTCCGCAGCCGCGGCGTCGGCCGCGCGCTGCTCGAGCGCGCGATCAATGATGCCCGCGCCAAGGGCCACCGGCTGATCGTGCTGGTCGGCGACGAGCCGTATTATGCGCGGGTCGGCTTCAAGCCGGTCCCGAAGGGGCGGATGACGATGCCCGGCCCGGTCGACTACAGTCGCCTGCTTGTCATGGAACTGGTCGACGGCGCGTTCGAGGGTGTGTCCGGGGCGATTCAGCCGGACTGGAGCAAGGCGATCTGACGTTTCCGCGAGTGTTGCCGGAACGGTTGCGCGCCTTCGGAAACTGAAGCACAGTTGAGGCAAGCGCCGGGACAAGACCGGCGCATGTCAACTCAACAGGGAGAGTGCGCGCCATGATCAAGGTCAGTGTGATGTATCCGAACAATCCAGGCGCACGCTTTGATCACGACTATTATCGCGACAAGCACATGCCGCTGGTGAAGGCGCGGCTCGGCGACGCCTGCAAATACTACACCGTCGACAAGGGTCTCGCCGGCGGCGCGCCGGGGCAACCCGCGACCTATGTCGGCATGTGCCACATCTTCTGCGACTCGGTTGAGGCCTTTGCAGCCGGCATGGGCAAGCACGCCCAGGAGATCATGGGCGACATTCCGAACTACACCGATCTGCAGCCGGTGATTCAGATCAGCGAAGTCGTCGTCGGGCATTGACGACTGAGTTCGTAGCCCGGATGGAGCGAAGCGAAATCCGGGACAGTCTCGACGCGGAAGTGGTGTCCCCGGATTGCGCTGCGCTTCATCCGGGCTACGCGACGAAAAATCCCTCTGCCGCTGACGGCAGAGGGACACGTCTGTCTCAGAACTTCAAATTGGCGAACGCCCGCACGCCGAGGCCCGGCATCAGCACTTCGTCCTTGGTGTAGGACACCGAGTTGCGGATGTTCTGGTTGAGCAGGTTGTTGCCGGCGAGGCCAAGCGTCATCTCGCGCGCGCCGATCCATGACTGGCTGAGCTTGGTGTTGTAGGTGATCTCCGCGTTCAGCAGGTTGTAGCCCGCAGTCGGCGTCTCGCCGATCACAGCGATGTCGTTCTGCGCGAAAGCGTGCACCAGGTTGACGCGGGTGAACCAGTTGCTGTCGCGCCAGTAGACGCCGCCGCCGAGCCGCACCGGCGGAATCCGCGGCACGTTGCTGCCGTCGGTGAAGGTGGCGCGCACCACGTCGAACTGGTTCTCGATGCCCCAGATGCCGCCATTGAGCGAGCCGATGTCGAGCTGGCTCTGGAACTCGGCGCCGCGGAAGATCGCGTCGCGCTGCGAATAGACCGCCTGGCGTGCCTCGTTGTTCGGATCGCCATTGCCGCAGGAATCGAAATCCTCGCCGCACATCACGCCGGTCAGGCGGCGATAGATGAAATTGCTGAAGCGGGTGTAGTAGGCGGTGGCCTCGAAGCGGAACGGTCCGGTCGCCTTGCGCAGGCCGATCTCGACCGATTTCGCGGTCTCGATGGTCAGGTTCGGATTGCCGATGTCGAAGGTCGCGGTCGCATCATGCGCGCCGCGCGAGAACAGCTCCGCGGGCTTGGGTGCGCGCTCGACATATTGCGCCGTGATGCTGCCGACGAGATCGCCCGGCAGGTTCTGGATCAACCCGACGCTGCCGCTGACCGGCGTGTAGGACGGATTGCGCGAAACCGAGCTCTGCGGCGCGCCGTCGGGCAGGAAGTCGGCTGGGAAATCCGGCGTCGATCCATGTAGCTCGACATGCTCGATGCGGCCCGCGACCTGCGCCTTGGTCGAATCCGTGAACTTGAACTCGTTGAAGACGTAGCCAGCGACACGGTTGTTGTTGTTCGGGCTCCACAGGCCGTTGAACAGCGCGCCCGGATCGTCCGGGCTCGGCGCGGTCAGTTCTTGATGCCCGGCCTGCAGGCCGAACGCGGTGGTCACGGTTGCGAAGCGCGCGTTGAACGGCATCATCTGCACCTCGACGCGGGCTTCCTGCTCCTTGTTGGTGAAGGTCTGGCGCACGCCGTCGCTGGTCAGGTCGGCCGGATCGGCAAGCCCGAGCTCGTTGTGGCGATAGTCGGTCGCACCAACCCAGAACCGCACCGCGTCGATGGCCGCGGCATCGGGCCGGTACTCGCCCTTCACCGCGATCTTGGTCTGGTGCGCATCGATCCGGGTCTGGTGATCGGCGCCGTCTATGCCGGGAATGTGGTAGAGCGCGTCGTTCTGGGTGATCGCCGCGCCGATATAGCCGCCCATGAAGAAGTAGGATGCGCCGACCGAGGCGCCGTCCGACTGCGTGGCGGAGTTCGGCTGGCGGCTGTTCACCGCGCGGGTCTGGTCGAACAGATACGGATAGCTCGGGATGCTGTAGTCGCTGGTGGTGCGGCCATAGACGTCGGCATGGACGGCGACATTGTTGCCGCCGGCATCGAGCAGCATGCCGCCCTCGACACCGCGATTGACCGAGCTCACCGAGGTACGGGTCTCGACATTGAGGCAACCCGGCGCGCCTGTGTCGGCCAGCGGCGCCTTCACCGGCAATCCGTAGCTTTGGAATGGCGTCGCGGCGCAGGTCGGCATCGCGTCGGGGATGCGGTTGTTGGTGGCGCTGACCACGCCGCCGATCGAGGTCGAACCGTAGCGCAGCGCGGCCGGTCCCCGCACCACCTCGATCTGGTTGGTCGAGAACGGGTCGATCGGCACGAAATGATCCTCGCCGAGATCCGAGACGCCGCCACCGCCGAGACCGTTCTCGACGATGCCGACGCGGTTGACGTCGAGGCCACGGATGATCGGGCGGCTCGACGCGCCGGGCGCGAAGCTCGAACCGGTGATCCCGGGCTTGGAGAACAGCAAATCGCCGAGCGTGGCGCCGCCGGAGCGCCGCAGTTCCTCGTTGGGCACCACGGTGACGGTCGCGAACTGGTCGGTGACGACGGGCAGCACGCCCTGCTGCGGCGCCGGCGCCGCTGCCGCTTGCGCCGGTTGCACGGCTGCGGCGCGTTCGCGGTTGCGGCCGGGTGCAGCCCGGACCGTGTGAACCGGCGTGCGCGTCCGCACGGTGCGGTGCCGCTGGATCGGGCTTGGCGCCGTCACGGTGACGTCGGGGAGTTGCGTCGGCGGGTCATCGGCCAGCGCCGCGCCGTTCATTGCGCCAAGCAACAGCCAGCTCGCGCCTCCGATGTGGAGTGCTCGTTTCTTCTGAAGTGTCATTGTCCTGGTCCAGACCCCGTCGCAGCGACGGATCGATTCCGATTTGCCTCGGCAGTGCAGGCCGCAATCGTGACGCGGCCGTCCGCTCAGGGCGTGCAGCAATCAGTCGATGTCAGGACAGAGGAGGTGCGCGGGAGTGGAACGCCGCAGGTGCCGACTTCAGATGGACGAATTCGGCATTGGTGGTGCGGAACAGAAGCTCGACGGCCTCGGGCAGCAACAGCACCGGCGGCGCCGTGAACAGCATGCTGCTCGCGAGCGAGATGACGGCGCAGATCGAGCAATAGTCGGCCGGATGCCGGTCGTTGTCATGTTTGGCGGGCGGCTCGGTCGCGGTCACCTGGACCGCGAGGTCCGGCGTCGCCGCGGTCCCGATATAGGCGAGATCGAGCAGCGACAGGCCGGTCTGGACGGCGGGCGCCGCTTGCGCGGCCGCGATCGGGTGGAAGTGTCCGAACGACAGCACGAACTGGACGGCCAGCGCGAACAGCGCCAGCCGCGAGCCAGTCCTGACGTGTTTCCGGAACCACTTCATGCCTGATTGCGCCCACCCGATCGGGCGCGCGCCATTTCCCCAGGCGGTCCCGATGTTACATTATAACATCGGATGGCGGACGCGATGTCAACCGAGGTTCAGACATATTGTGTCGACGTGTTGCCGCTGTGTGTTTGCCGCAACGCGGATGGCGATTCGAAGAAAGCCATCCCGCTCTAGCGTCCCTCACGCAGCCAGGTTGCCGCGAATGCGCCGAGCAACAGCAGCAGGCCGACCAGGCCGGCAAACATCGGCAGCACGCCGACGCCCTTGACCACGCTGGCGTCGCGCATCTTGACGCCGAGCCAGCCGTCGCCACGGAAGATCGTCGACGAGCGCACCGGCACGATGCGCGGCATGTCGAGGCTCGAGCCGTCGACGATGCGCCGCGCGTCGCCGCCGGTCGCTTGCGCCAGCGGCTTCAGCATGTCGGTGGTCGAGGTGACCTCGGAGAATTCCTTCGGGTTGGTCGGGCCGACATTGATCAGCGCCTTGAGCGTGCCGTCGGTGGCCTGCCACAGGCCAAGCTCGTTCGCAGGCAGCGTGGCGCGCCACTCGCCGGGGTCGCCGGCGGTCAAGGTCAGTTCATGGGTGGCGCCGCTCGGCGACGTCACGGTAACCGGCGCGACCGTATCGGCCATGGTCTGGCGAACCACCGCGAGGTCCTTGCCCTGCACCTGCATGCGCAGCGCCTCTTCGTCGAGGTCAGGCTGCTTCATCAGCCAGTGCGACACCCGCCGCAACAGATCGAGATGCGGGCCGCCGCCTTCATAGCCGCGCGCCCACAGCCAGATCTGGTCGGACAGCAGCAGCGCGACGCGGCCTTCGCCGAACCGCGACAGCAGCAGCAGCGGCTTGCCGTCGGCGCCGGTCATCACCGGCGGGTTGATCGCGTTGCGGGTGTCGACGGTGCGGAAGAACCGGCTCCAATGCGGCGGCTCGGCATTCGAGCCCTCCAGCCCGCGGGTCACCGGATGGCGTTTCCCGGCATCGCTCAAATGCGCGTAGAACGGCTTCTCGGTGACGCCGACCGGCTCGGCCGGCAGCACCGAATCCAGCGGGGTGCGCCAGATGCTGGTGGTCGAGGCGTAGTCGGGACCGGCCGAGACCAGCACGGCGCCGCCGGAGCGGACATAGCGCGCGATGTTGTCGAAATAGGCGATCGGCAACACGCCCTGGCGGGCGTAGCGATCGAAGATGATCAGCTGGAATTCGTTGATCTTCTGCTGGAACAGCTCGCGGGTCGGAAACGCGATCAGCGACAGCTCGTTGATCGGCGTGCCGTCCTGCTTCTCCGGCGGACGGAGAATTGTGAAATGGACGAGATCGACGCTGGGGTCGGACTTCAGCAGATTGCGCCAGGTCCGCTCGCCGGCATGCGGCTCGCCGGAAACCAGCAGCACGCGCAGCTTGTCGCGCACGCCGTCGATCGCGACCACGGCGCGGTTGTTGACCGGCGTCAGCTCGTTCTCGAGCGGCGAGGCCTCGATCTCGACGATGTTGGGCCCGGCGTGCTTGATGTCGATGTCGACACTCGAGGTCTGACCGCTGGTCATCGTGCGCTCGTTGATCACCTCGCCGTCGCGGCGGATCGTGACCTTGGCGCGCTCGCCGCTGACGCCCTGGTCGTCGAGCCGGAACGTGATGGTCTGGGTCTGGCCGACGATGCCGAAGCGCGGCGCGGCCGTGACCGCGATGCGGCGGTCGCGCTCGTCCTTGCGGCCGGTGATCAAGGCATGCACCGGTGCCTGGAAGCCGAGCGCCTGGGCGTTGGCCGGGATATCGTGCACACGGCCGTCGGTGATCATGAACGCGCCGGCGACGCGCTCGACCGGAACATCCGATAGCGCCGACGTCAGCGCGCCGAACAGTTTTGTGCCGTCGGTTTCGCCGTCGGCCTGGCCGGCCTCGACGACGCGGACCTCGAGGCCCTTGATCTGCTTCAGGCTGTCGACCAGCGCCTGCCGCGCCTTGTCGGTCTCCTGGTTACGCGTGCCGAAATTCTGGCTCGGGCTCTTGTCGACCACGACGGCCGCGACCGAGGTCAGCGGCTCGCGATCCTCGCGGGTAAAGGAGGGATTGGCCAGCGCGAGCAGGATCAGCGCCAGGGCGGCGACACGCACCGCGGCGCCGCGCGCGCGCGACAGCAGCAGCAATGCCGCGATGACGACGATCGCGCCGAGCCCGAGCCACAGCACGATCGAGGGAACCAGCGGTGTGAAGGCGATACCGTAGTTCATATTATTGTCCCAGCCGCTCGATCAAAGCAGGCGCGTGCACCTGGTCGGCCTTGTAGTTGCCGGTCAGCGTGTACATCACGATATTGACGCCGGCGCGGAAGGCGAATTCGCGCTGGCGAGGCTCGCCCGGCGTCAGCGGCAGCATCGGCTGGCCGTCGGGGCGGATTGCCCAGGCGCCGGCGAGATCGTTTGAGGTGATGATGATCGGCGAGACGCCGTCGCCGCCGCGGGCCGGGCGCTGCGCGCTCTCCTCGTCGTCCTCGCGCGGCAGCGCCTCGACCCAGGTCTGGCCGGAGTTGAAGCGGCCGGGGAAGTCGCGCAGCAGGTAGAACGTCTTGGTCAGCACGTGCTCGCGCGGCACCGGCTCGAGCTCGGGCACGTCGAGGGTCGACAGCAATTCGCGCAGCGTCTGCATGCCCGGCGTCTGCGACGAACCATTGTCGCCCGGGGGTGCCTCGACCGCGTCGCGGGTGTCGAAGATCACGGTGCCGCCCTGCTTCATATAGGCGTCGATCTTGTTGATGGCGTCCTGCGGCGGCTTCGGCGCGCCCGGCACGATCGGCCAGTAGATCAGCGGGAAGAACGCCAGCTCGTCGCGCGCGGGATCGATGCCGACGGGATCGCCGGCCTCCAGCGCGGTGCGCTGACCGAGGAAAAGCGTCAGTCCGGACATCCCGGCCTTAACGATGGAGTCGACGTCGGCATTGCCGGTCACGACATAGGCGAGGCGGGTCTGCGACACCGCCTTGATGGCGAAGTCGTCGGCGGCGCTGTCGGCCCGTGTCGATGACGGCCCGAACACCACAAGCGCGAAGGCGAGCGCGATCACGGCGGGGGCGGCGCGGCGCCGGATCAGCGCGGCGAGGCCGCCGCCGAGCATCGCCACCACGATGGCATCGAGCAAGAACAGTGCCAGCGCGGTCGACAGCATGATGCCGCGCAGGTCGCGCGGTTCGGCATTGGTGTAGGTCGCATGCTTGGCGCGCAGGCCGGACGTATCGAGCGGCGCGATGCGGTCGGCGGAAGCCAGCGTGTTGACCGCGATCGGGCTCTCGGCGGTGCCGTAGAAGCCGGGCGGATGGTCCGCGGTGCCGCGGTCGCGATAGTCGGCCGACATCGGCTTGGCAGTCGCCGGCGGCGGCCCGAAGGCGCCAAAACCGTCGAGCGTGCGCAGCGGCGCCACCGTCTCGGCATTGGGATCGCTGGCGACGCCGGGCCCGGGCTTCGAGGTATAGCCGGACATGTCGATCAGCCGGCGCAGCATCTCGACGAAGGTGCCGGACATCGGCAGATCGGACCAGCGCATGTCGGCGCCGACATGGAACAGGCTGACCACGCCCTTGCCGCGATGCTCGCCGGTGACAAGCGGGGTGCCGTCCTCGAGCGAGGCCCAGCTCTTGGTCGCGAGCACGGCGTCGGGCTCGGCAAGCACCTGGCGGCTGACGGTGATGTCCTTCGGCACGGTGAGGCCCGCGAACGGACCGTCGGCGGCGAACGAGGCCATGTGTTGCGGCTTCTCCCAGGTCAGGCTGCCGCCGAGCGTGCGTCCGCCGCGGCGCAGCTTGACGGGGACGAGGTCGTCATCGGCCTGGGCGAGGCGAGGGCCGGCGAAGCGCACCAGCACGCCGCCTTGCTCGATCCAGGCGTTGAGGCGGTCGCGGATCTCCGGCGACAGCGTGCCGACGTCGGCCATCACGATCATCGGCAGCCGCTGATCGAGGAATTGCCCGATCACCTGCTGCGGCGCGCCGCGATCGCCGAGCCTGACATCGGCGAACGGCGACAGCGCGCGGGACAGATAGAAGGTCGAGGCCAGCAGCGGCTGCGCGGTGTCGTTGCTGGCACCCGAGACGACGCCGATGGCGCGGCGGCGCCAGCGACGGTCGAGCAGCTGCACGGCGCCGGCCGAATGCTCGCCGGCGATTTCGAGCCGCGCGATGTCGTTGCGCAATTCGACCGGAAGATCGAAGGCGGCTTCGGTCTCGCGCTCCTGCGGGCCGAATGCGTAGCGGGCCTCGCCGATCGGCGAGCCCTTGGCGTCGACCGCGCGCACCGTTCCGGCCGCGATGCCGCTCTCGGTGCGCAGCACCTTCACGGTCATCTTGGCGGCGGCGTTCTCGGCCGCGACCAGCGCTTGCGCCGATTGCGCGCCGCCGGCATAGATCGTCAGATTGCGGCTCTCGATCACCTTGCCGAGACCTTCGGTGAATTCGCTGCCGCGGCCGGTGTCGACGCCGTCGGACAGCCAGGCGATGTCGCAGTCGCCGGTCGATTTGAGGAAACGCCCAAGCGTCGCCAGGGTTTCGACGCGATCGATCGAGTAGGGTTTTGGCGCGAGCTGGCGCAGCGCGACGCGCGCGGCGCCGGCCGGCATCAGCGTGATGTCGCGCGCAGGCTCCGACAGCGGCACCAGCGCGACGCCGCGGCGATCGCTGTCGGCATTGGCGATCAATTCGTCCGCCGCCTTGATCCGCGCATCCCAGCTCGAAGCGGCGCTCCAGCCGTCGTCGAGCAGGATCACCAGCGGCTGTTTGCCGGCGGCAACGCCGGTCTGCGGATTCCAGATCGGGCCGGCGGCGGCGAAGATGACGAGCGCGGCGGCGGCGAGCCGCAGCAGCGTCAGCCACCACGGCGTGCGTGACGGCGTCTCCTCCTTCGGCGCGATGTCGAACAACAGCCGCGTCGGCGGGAATTCGACCCGGCGCGGCCGCGGCGGCATCACGCGGAGCAGCCACCACAGCACCGGCAGGCTGACCAGCCCCAGCAGCAGCAGCGGTTCGGCGAAGGAGAGCGGGAGCCCTGCGATCATGCGCTGCGTCCCGCCTTGACGGTTGAGCGGCCGCCGCCCTTGCTCACCATCATGCCGGCATGCAGGAACAGCAGCAGCTCGGCCGCGGAGCGGCTTGTGGTGTGGGTCGAGAACAGCCAGTCGAGCCGGTTGGTCTCGGCGCGGATCTGGTCGCGATGCAGCGCGACGCGGGCGACATAGTCGCTCGCCCAGCTCTCGGCGCGGCCCGCGGTGATGACGCTGCCGGCCTCCGGCTCGACGAATTCGACGCGGCCGGAATAGGGGAAGGTCTCTTCGGCGGGGTCGACCACCTGGATCATGGTGCCGTGCGCGCCGGAGGAGGACAGCCCGCCCAACATCGCCGTGATCTCCGCGATCGGCGACCAGAAATCCGACAGCACGACGATCTCGGCCAGCGACGACGGCACGAAGGACGGCGGCAGGCTCGCGCGCGTCTGCTCGTCGTGCAGGATCGCTTCCGCCATCTTGTCGATCACGTTGAGGCTTGCGGTCGGGTTCATCAGGCCGGGAATGCCGACGCGTTCGCCGCCGGCGACGAGCAGTTCGGCCAGCGCGAAGGCGACGATCAGCCCGCGCTCCAGCTTGCTGTCGCGCGCGTCGCGTGAGGCAAAGGCCATCGAGGGCGAGCGGTCGGCCCAGATCCACACGGTGTGCGCGGCCTCCCACTCCTGCTCGCGGACATAGAGGTGATCGTCGCGTGCCGAGCGGCGCCAGTCCACGCGCTGCGCCGGCTCGCCCGAGACGAAGCGGCGGTATTGCCAGAAATTCTCGCCCGCACCGGCGCGGCGGCGGCCGTGCAGGCCATGGATGACGTTGGCGGCGACACGGCGGGCCTCAAGCACCAGACGCGGCAGCGACGCGGCGAGCGTTCGGCTTTCGCCATCGGCACGTCGGACCGCCAGAATCTCCTCGTTCAGATGCCTGTTGTCTGCCGCCATCAACCGATCCGCGTCTTCAGCTGCTTGATCACGTCCGGAATGGTGCGGCCCTCGGCGCGCGCCGAGAAGGTCAGCGCCATGCGGTGCTTGAGCACGGGCTCGGCGAGATCGAGCACGTCGTCGATCGACGGCGCGAGCCTGCCGTCGAGCAGTGCACGGGCGCGGACCGCGAGCATCAGCGACTGGCTGGCGCGGGGACCCGGTCCCCAGGCGATCAGCTTGCCGGCCTCGCCGCCCTCGGTGCCGGGGCGCGCCGCGCGCACCAGCGTCAGGATCGCCTCGACCACGGAATCGCCGACCGGCAGCCGCCGCACCAGGCGCTGCGCCGACAGCAGCGTCTCCGCGTCCATCGACGGCTTGGCCGTTGCCTCTTCGGCGCCGGTGGTTTCGAACAGGATGCGCCGCTCGGCGTCGCGATCGGGATAATCGACGTCGATTTCCATCAGGAAGCGATCGAGCTGTGCTTCGGGCAGCGGATAGGTGCCTTCCTGCTCGAGCGGATTCTGCGTCGCGAGCACGTGGAACGGCTTCGGCAGGTCATGCCGCGCGCCGGCAATGGTGATGTGCTGCTCCTGCATGGCTTGCAGCAGCGCCGACTGGGTGCGCGGGCTGGCGCGGTTGATCTCGTCGGCCATCAACAGCTGCGCGAACACCGGACCCGAGATGAAGCGGAACGAACGCTTGCCGGCCGAACTCTCGTCGAGCACTTCGGCGCCGAGAATGTCTGACGGCATCAGGTCGGGCGTGAACTGGATGCGCTTGGCGTCGAGCCCGAGCGTGACGCCGAGCGTTTCGACCAGCTTGGTCTTGGCGAGACCGGGCACGCCGATCAACAGCGCGTGGCCGCCGGACAGGATCGTCACCAGGGTGTTTTCGATCACCTGGTCCTGGCCGAAGATCACCGTGGAGACCGCTTCCTTGGCGGCCTTGATCTGGCCCGCGACCTGTTCGGCCGAACGGACGATCACATCCTCCAGTTTCTCGACGCTGTCTGCACCGGCCATTCGATCCGCTCCTTCTTGACGATGCGTGTGATTCCCGCGTCGTCACCACATGGCTCGCATGCTAAACCTGTGCGAAGGCCATGTATTCGTTGAATTAAACTATCCCCACCTTATCGGTATTTCAGGGTATGAACGGCATCACGATGTGGCGAGAATGACATCCCGACCACATCTCAGGATACGTGCACCAAATGTGCCAGATTGAGGGTAGGAAACTTTAAGGCAAACAATGGCGAAGCAAGGGCAGAGCGATTCCGGCAGTGAAACTACGGGGCTCGAAACCAAGCCTCTTGGAGGCAAGGGCCTCGAAGGGTTGACCCATGCTGCCAATCAAGCTGCGACATCGGGTCCTGCCGGACGCAAGGGCCTGCCGCCGGTTCACCTGTGGAATCCGCCATTCTGCGGCGATCTCGACATGCGAATCGCGACCGACGGCACCTGGTTCTACATGGGAACGCCGATCGGCCGCCCCGCGCTGGTGCGGCTGTTCTCCACGATCCTGAAGCGCGAGGACGGCAAGCACTTTCTCGTGACACCGGTGGAGAAGGTCGGCATCCGCGTCGACGACGCGCCGTTCCTTGCCGTGGAAATGCAGACCGAGCAAGACGCGCGCGGCAGGCTGCTCAGGTTCCGCACCAATGTCGACGATTGGGTCGATTGCGAGAAAGGCCACGGGCTCAGATTCGAGGCCGCCGAAGACGGCGGATTGACGCCCTATCTGCACGTCCGCGCCGATCTGTGGGCGAAGGTGACCCGTGCGCTCTACTACGATCTGGTTGACATGGGCGAGCAGCGGATGGTCGATGGTCAGGAGATGTTCGGCATCGAGTCCGGCGGCGAGTTTTTCGCGATGGCCGACGCCAGCCAGGTGAGGGACGCACTTTGAACGAGCCGTTGCTGAAGGTGAAGCCGGCGACGATCAGCTCGACGGAATTCTTCGCGCGGGCCCGCACGCGGCTCAATTTCGAAGTGCCGCCGGGCCTGGTCGATCCGCATATCATTCCGCGCACAGGAGATTCCGGCAACGACCGCATGCTCGAGATCGTCGCCCAGGAGCAGCCGGTGCGGCCGGCCGCGGTGCTGATCCCGGTGGTCGATCATCCCGAGCCGACCGTGCTGCTGACGCAGCGTTCGCCCCATCTGTCGAGCCATGCCGGCCAGATCTCGTTTCCCGGCGGCAAGATCGACGCCATCGACGCCTCGCCGCTCGATGCCGCGCTGCGCGAGGCCTGCGAAGAAGTCGGCCTGAAGCGGGAATTCATCGACCCGGTCGGCTATCTCGACCTCTATGGCACTGCGTTCGGCTTTCGCATCCTGCCGACGGTCGCCAAGGTGAAGCCGGGATTCACCCTTGAGATCAACGAGGCCGAGGTGGTCGATGCGTTCGAGGTGCCGCTCGCCTTCCTGATGAATCCGGAGAATCATCAGATCCACACCAAGGAATTTCGCGGCATGGACCGGTCCTATTATGCGATGCCGTTCGCCGAGCGCTACATCTGGGGCGCGACCGCGGGCATCCTGCGTGTGCTGTATGAGCGGATCTATCTGTCATGATCCGCACGGTGTTGACCGAGATCGGAATCTTTCTGGTCCCTTTCGCGGTCTATGCCATCTTCCTCATCGCGACGCGGTCCGGCGTGACGCTGCCGGCGTCATGGCCGCTCCACATGCTGGCGAAGCTGACGCTGGCGGCGCTGGTGATGGTCATCGTGAGTTTCGTGCTGCTGGCCGAATTGACCGGCGCGCCGCCGAACTCGACCTACGTCCCCGCCCATATCGAGAACGGCAGGCTGGTGCCGGGAGCTGAGAGATGAGCGAGGTGCGCCTGTTGTCCGACGCGCCATGGCTCGCTTCGGGGCCGGCGGCGCGCGTGCTCGGCCTGCTCAATGCCGACGGCGAGGAGGCGCGGGTGATCGGCGGCGCCGTGCGCAACGCCTTGATGCGGATTCCGATCGCCGACATCGACATCGCCACCACGGCACCGCCGGAGGAGGTGATCCGCCGTGCCAAGCGGGCGGTCATCAAGAGCGTGCCGACCGGCATCGAGCACGGCACGGTGACCCTGGTGGTCGACGGCCAGCCCTTCGAGGTGACGACGCTGCGCGAGGACACCGAGACCTATGGCCGCAAGGCCAAGGTGGCGTTCGGGCGCGACTGGGTGCGCGACGCCGAGCGGCGCGACTTCACCATCAACGGCCTGTCGGTCGACGCCTCGGGCGTCGTGCACGATCACGTCGGCGGCCTCGCCGACATCGAGGCGAGGCGGGTGCGCTTCATCGGCGATCCCGCGCAGCGGATTGCCGAGGATTACCTGCGCATCCTGCGCTTCTTCCGTTTCCACGCCGCCTATGGTGCAGGTGAGGTTGATCGTGCCGGCTATCTCGCCTGCATCAGCGGGCGTGCCGGACTTGCCGGTCTTTCGGCGGAGCGCATCCGCATGGAGATGCTCAAGCTCGTGATCGCGCGTGGCGCCGCCGGCGCGGCGGTCGCGATGGGCGATGGCGGATTGCTGCTGCCGCTGTTCGGCGGCGTCGCCTATACCGGGCCGTTCGCGGCGATGATTGAGATCGAGCAGCTGATGGGGCTCGCGCCGAGCGCGATGCGGCGGCTCGCCGCGCTGACGGTCGCCGTGACCGAGGACGCGCGGCGCATCGCAAGCCGGCTGAGGCTGTCCAACGCCGAGGCCAAGGCGCTCGATTCGATGGGCCATCGCTGGTGGCGTCTGCCCGGCATGGACGAGGCGCATGCCAAGCGCCGGCTCTACCGGCTCGACGAGGAGCCCTATCGCGACCGGCTGCTGCTCGCCTGGGCGCGAACCGGCGCGGGCCGCGATGTCGAGCAGTGGCGTGCGCTCGCCACGCTGCCGCAGCGCTGGCGCGCCCCTCACTTTCCGTTGAGGGCGTCGGATTTCATCGCGCGCGGGATTGCCGAGGGACCGGCATTGGGGCATGTCCTGACCTTGGCCGAGGATGCTTGGCTAGCCGCGGATTTCCCGCTGGATCCGCAGGTGTTGTCTGGCATCGCCGACCAGACCGTTTCCCGTTTCACCCGCGACCATCGGCTTTGAATTTCCTCACCGGCTTCGCAGACATCTCACTCCTGCAAATCCTGCTCGTCGCAGCGGTTGCGCTGTTTGCTTCGGTGATCGGAGGCCTCGCAGGTTACGGCACCGGCGCCTTGATGCCGCTGGTGCTGGTGCCGATGGTCGGCGCCGAGCCGGTGGTGCCGATCATTGCGATCTCGTCGATCTTCACCAACACCAGCCGCTTCGTTGCCTTCGTCAGATTTGCCGACCGCCGCAAGGCGATCATCGTGATCGCGGCGGCGCTGCTCTCTACCGCACTCGGTGCCTATGGCTATACGCGGCTGACCGGCGCCGGCGCCTCGCTGGTGATCGGCACCATGCTGATCCTGAGCGTGCCGCTCAGACGGCTGTTGCGCAAACACAGCGTCAGGATCGGCGAGCGCGGCCTTGCGGCAGGCGCCGTCGGCTATGGCGTCGTGGTCGGCGGCACCGCGGGCTCGGGAGTCATCCTGCTGTCGTTGTTGATGGCGGCGGGGCTCGAAGGCGCGGCGGTGGTCGCAACCGACGCGGTGATTTCGCTCACAAGCGCCGCGGTCAAGATTTCGGTGTTCGGGTTGGCCGGCGTCATCACCGCGCAGGTGATGGCGCTTGCGCTTCTGATCGGCCTGGTCGCGATTCCCGGCGCGTTCCTCGCCAAGGCCTTTGTCGAGCGGATGCCGGTGCATATCCACACCGCGATCCTCGATGCCGCCGTGATCACCGGCGGGGCGGTGATGATCGCGAACGTGCTGCGCGCATTTTGACGGGAAGCGGAAGCGATGCCGCCGGCACCTGCCGGGCAGCATCGCACCAACAGATCTCACGCCGCCTTGCGCTTCTTCTTGCGGTCGCCGTCGTCGTCCTCGTCTTCGTCGTCCTCTTCTTCCTCGTCGTCGTCTTCGTCCTCGTCGTCTTCCTCTTCATCGTCTTCCGGATCGATTTCGGTCGACTCGAGCGCGACAAGCGGCAGGGTTTCGCGAAACAGGTCGCCGTCCGTTCCCATCCACAGGCACTCGACCTTGTCTTCTTCGACTTCCACCACCGTGATCGGATGGCCGCCGGACTTCAGCATGACGACATCGCCTGGTTTCAGTTCCATGATTTTCCCTCCGCGCTGGATGACGCGGACGGCAAGCTAGCGACCGGTGATGACAGTCAAATCACGGCCGGCGCCAGCCTCGCTGGAATTGACGTGGAAAACAGCCGTTGCGGCTTATTTGCGCGCCGCAGGAACCAGCTCGCTCAGCGAGCGGATGATGCGGTCGGGCTTGATGGTCGACCCCGGTGGCAGCCCGACACCGTGCACGTCCATCCAGATCGCATAGATGCCAAGCCGCTGCGGCGCCACGACTTCCCATTCGAGATTGTCGCCGATCATCCAGGTGTCCGACGCGGTGACGCCGAGTGCCTGCATCGCGTGCAGATAGGCGCGCTCCTCCGGCTTGCCGAAGCCGTGCTCGCCCTCGATCTGGATGTGATCGAAGCGATGCCCGAGCGCGAAGCGCTCGACCTTGGCGCGCTGCATGTCGGCGGCGCCGTTGGTGACCAGCGCGAGCTTGATGCCGAGCGTCTTGAACGCATCGATCGCTTCATGCGCGCCGGGGAAGACGAACATCTCTTCCTCGCGATAGGCGGTGAAGCGGTCGGCGATGCGGTCCGCGAGGTCGTCGGGCAGCGCGCGATGGCCGGCCGCCGCGAGTGCCGCGAAGCCGCCCTTCACGGTGAGCCGCCGCGCCTCGCCGAGCTTGATCCGCCAGATCGGCTCGGCGGTCGACCAGAACTGCCGTGCGTAGGCCAGCAACGCGGTTGCGACCACGTCCGGGGGCAGGGGAGCCAGCTCCGCGGCGAATTCGGCGGTGATCGTGTTCCAGGCGATCTCGGGGCGTCCATAGGCCGACAGGATGGTGTCATCCATGTCGATCAGCATCGCGCGCGGCAGCTTCATTACGGCCATTTCACCTCCGGCGGCAGCGACGACAGGATCGAATCGACATTGCCGCCGGTCTTCAGGCCGAAGATGGTGCCGCGATCATAGAGCAGGTTGAACTCGACATAGCGCCCGCGCCGGACCAGCTGCTCGTCGCGATCCTCCGCGCTCCAGGCAGCTTCGAAATTGCGCCGCACCAGATCGGGATAGACTTTCAGGAAGCCGCGCCCGACGTCCTGGGTGAAGGCGAGATCGGCCTCCCAGTCGCCGCTGTCGTGCCAGTCATAGAAGATGCCGCCGATGCCGCGGGCTTCCTTGCGGTGCGGCAGATAGAAATAGTCGTCACACCACTTCTTGTACTTGTCGTAGTCGGCGACGCCGTTCGGCCCGCTGCACGCGTCTTTCATCGCGGCATGGAAGGCTATCGTGTCGGGGTCGTCCTGGGTGCGCCGCCGGTTCAGCACCGGCGTCAAGTCGGCGCCGCCGCCGAACCAGGCCTTGGTGGTGACGACGAAGCGGGTGTTCATGTGCACGGCGGGCACGTTCGGATTGCGCAGATGCGCGATCAGCGAAATGCCCGACGCCCAGAACCGTGGGTCGTCGGCGGCACCGGGAATCTGCGCGCGGAATTCGGGGGCGAACTCGCCATGCACGGTCGAGCAGTGCACGCCGACCTTCTCGAACAGGCGGCCCTTCATGATCGACATCACACCGCCGCCGCCCGGCTTGCCGGTGTGGTCGGTGCGATCCCAGGGGGTGCGCACGAACCGGCCGGCAGCGCCGGGGTAGAGCGCGGCGGGGGCATCGTCCTCGAGCTTCTCGAAGGCGGCGCAGATATCGTTGCGCAGTGCCTCGAACCAGCCGCGCGCACGCGCCTTGCGGTCCTCGATGATGGCGGGGTCTGTTGGCAGCATGACTAACCTTGCGGGCCGAAATAGGTGCAGCTTTCGTTGCAGCTGTCGCGATGGACGCTGACGCGGGTCAGCTTGCCGGCGTGTTGCAACCGCTCCCAGATGAAGCGCGAGAGATTCTCCAGCGTCGGAACCCCGATCGCCTCGATCCTGTTGAGGAACTTGTGGTCGAGCGTCTTCTGCACCTCGGCCATCGCGCGTTCGAGCAGGCCGAGATCGATCACCATCCCGGTTTTCGGATCGGGCGTGCCGCGAACCGTCACCTCGGCTCGAAACGAGTGACCGTGAATCTCCTCGCTGGCGGTGCCAAAGGTCGTTCCGGACAGCGCATGCGCAGCCTCGAACCGAAACGCTTTCGTCAATTCCCACATCTCGTTCAACAATCCAGTTCTGTCAGTTTAGTTTGGTCGCGTTTTCTTGACGCGAACCGGTATCCACTTCGCTGGAAAACGCTCCAGTCCATCATCTAATGCCGAGCGTCTTGTGCGTCTGCACGCTGAGGCGCCATTGCGGGTGCTTCAGGCAATAGGCGATCGCAAGCTCGGTATTCGCGATCACGTCGGGGCCGTCCATCGGCTGCAGCGAGAACCGCTCGAAGGCGAGCCCGGCAAAATCCTCCGGGGCGTTCTCCGGCTGCGGATAGACCAGCTTGAGCTCGTGCCCCTTGCGCACCACGAGCTCGGATGCGGCCTTCGGGCTGACGCAGATCCAGTCGAGCCCATCGGGCGGGGCGATGGTGCCGTTGGTCTCGATCGCGATCGCGAAGCCATGGCCGTGCAGGGCCTCGATCAGGGCCGTATCGACCTGCAGAAGGGGCTCGCCGCCGGTCAGCACCACGTAGCGGTCGCCCGCGCCCCCAGTCCATTGCGCGGCGATGATGCCGGCGAGCTCGGCCGCGTCGGCATAGCGGCCGCCCAGCGTGCCGTCGGTGCCGACGAAATCGGTGTCGCAGAACCGGCAGACGGCGCCGGCGCGGTCCTGTTCGCGGCCGCTCCAGAGGTTGCAGCCGGCAAACCGGCAGAACACGGAGGCCCGGCCCGCATGGGCGCCTTCGCCCTGCAGCGTCAGAAATATCTCCTTGACCGCGTAGCTCACCAAAAATCCCTTAAGTTACCGGACCGGCAATTCCCGAACCCGTCTGCCGCAGCGCTTCGCCGACGGCCATGGCCGCCGTGACCGCCACATTGAGCGAGCGCATGGTCGGCCTGATCGGAATCACCAGCTGCGCATCGGCAGCCGCCACCACGGCGTCGGTCACCCCTGCCGTTTCGCGCCCGAACAGCAGCACATCGGAGGCCATATACGCGAAATCAAGATAGGATTTCGCCGCCTTGGTCGTGAACAGCACCAGCCGGCATCCTGCCTCGGCCCGCCATTCCTCGAATTTCGACCATGAGTCGTGACGCTTCAACCGCACATGGTCGAGATAGTCCATACCTGCCCTGCGGAAATTGCGGTCCGAGGTGTCGAATCCCGCCGGTTCGATGATATGGGCTGCCACACCCAGGCAGGCGCAGAGGCGCAGAATCGTCCCTGTATTCTGGGGGATGTCGGGCTGGAACAGCGCGATCTGCATGGTGCGGACGACCTGTGAAATCCGGATGAAATTGTCTCAATAAAACATCGCTCGGCGCGGATTTCGTGCATTGCACGTGTGCGAGCCGATAGCGGGCTTGCGCTCGTCCGGCAAGGGTGCCAATAGAACGATTCTGGACTGCTGTTCCGCATTTTGGGGTGGGGAATAGCGGTTTTCTGCCGCCGCGGGGGCCGCGGGCGCCGGCAGCCTTTCTTGGGGCGCATCCCTGCGTCTCCGGGGCGGTTCCACCGGCTGCAGAAAAGAAAGGGCTAGGAATCGTGACGACAGCGTCTTCGGCGGACCATCCGACACGCCGTGATTTTCTCTTTGTTGCAACCGGAGCTGCCGCCGTTGTCGGCGCAGCCGCCACCGTTTGGCCGCTGGTTGCCCAGATGAACCCGGATGCCGCGACGATCGCGGCCGGCGCGCCGATCCAGGTCGACCTGGCGCCGATCGCCGAGGGCCAGGACATCAAGGTCTTCTGGCGCGGCAAGCCGATCTACATCAGCCATCGGACCAAGAAGCAGATCCAGGAGGCCCAGAGCGTGGCGCTCTCGAGCCTGCCCGATCCGCAGCCCGACTCGGCCCGCGTCAAGGCCGGCCACGACCAGTGGCTGGTCGTGATCGGCATCTGCACCCATCTCGGCTGTATCCCGATCGCCCATGAGGGCAATTACGACGGCTTCTTCTGCCCCTGCCACGGCTCCCAGTACGACTCCTCCGGTCGTATCCGCCAGGGGCCGGCGCCCGCCAACCTGGCGGTGCCGCCCTACGCCTTCCTTACCGACACCAAAATCCAGATCGGCTAAGTCCCGGGCCCTCCGGGATTTCGGCTTCCACTTGGACCCATCGCGTCGTTTTTCTTCTTCAGGATCGCATCAATGAGCGGACCATCTGATTTCCAACCGAGCAACCCCGCCTTGAAGTGGATCGAACGGCGCCTTCCGATCTTCGGCCTGATCCACTCCTCGTTCGTGGCCTATCCGACGCCGCGCAACCTGAACTACTGGTGGACCTTCGGCGCCATCCTTTCGATGATGCTGGCGCTGCAGATCCTGACCGGCGTGATCCTGGCGATGCACTACACGCCGCACGCCGACCTCGCCTTCAAGTCGGTCGAGCTGATCGTCCGCGACGTCAATTACGGCTGGCTGCTGCGCAACATGCACGCCTGCGGCGCGTCGATGTTCTTCTTCGCCGTCTACATCCACATGTTCCGCGGCCTCTATTACGGGTCGTACAAGGAGCCGCGCGAGGTGCTGTGGATCCTCGGCGTCATCATCTACCTGCTGATGATGGCGACCGGCTTCATGGGCTACGTGCTGCCGTGGGGCCAGATGAGCTTCTGGGGCGCCACCGTCATCACCAATCTGTTCTCCGCCGTGCCGTATTTCGGCGAGAGCATCGTGACCCTGCTGTGGGGCGGCTATTCGGTCGGCAACCCGACGCTGAACCGCTTCTTCTCGCTGCACTACCTGCTGCCGTTCGTGATCGCCGGCGTGGTCGTGCTGCACATCTGGGCGCTGCACGTCGCCGGTCAGAACAACCCGGCCGGCGTCGAAGCCAAGACCGAGAAGGACACCGTTCCGTTCACGCCCTATGCGACCATCAAGGACGCGTTCGGTGTGTCGTGCTTCCTGATCTTCTTCGCCTGGTTCATCTTCTACATGCCGAACTATCTCGGCGACGCCGACAACTACATCCCGGCGAACCCCGGCGTGACCCCGGCGCACATCGTGCCTGAATGGTACTATCTGCCGTTCTACGCGATCCTTCGCTCGATCCCGAACAAGCTCGCCGGCGTCGTGGCGATGTTCTCCGCGATCATCATCCTGTGCTTCCTGCCCTGGCTCGACAGCGCACGGACCCGGTCGTCGAAGTATCGTCCGCTGGCCAAGCAGTTCTTCTGGATCTTCGTGGTGGTCTGCATCCTGCTCGGCTATCTCGGCTCGCAGCCGCCGGAAGGCATCTATGTGATCGCCGGCCGTATCCTGACGGTATGCTACTTCGCCTACTTCCTGATCGTGCTGCCGCTGCTCGCGCGCATCGAGACGCCGCGCCCGGTGCCGAACTCGATCGCCGACGACGTGCTGGCGAAGAGCAAGGGCAGGGCCGCGACCGCGGCCTCCGTGATGCTCGCGATGGTGGTGGCCGGCAGCCTGCTGGTGGGCGGCACCCAGAACGCCAAGGCCGAGGAGGGTGGCAGTGCGCCGCCGGCCCAGAGCTGGTCGTTCTCCGGTCCTTTCGGCAAGTATGACCGTGGCTCGCTGCAGCGTGGCCTGAAGGTCTACAAGGAAGTCTGCTCGGCCTGCCACGGCCTGTCCTATGTCGCATTCCGCAACCTCGCCGATGCCGGCGGTCCCGGCTATTCCGAGGCGCAGGCTGCCGCGTTCGCGTCCGAGTACAAGATCAAGGACGGCCCGAACGACCAGGGCGAGATGTTCGAGCGTCCGGGCCGCCCGGCGGACTACTTCCCGTCGCCGTTCCCGAACGAGCAGGCCGCGCGCGTGGCCAATGGCGGCGCGGCACCGCCGGATCTCTCGCTGATCACCAAGGCGCGCTCCTACAAGCGCGGCTTCCCGCAATTCGTGATCGACTTCTTCAGCCAGTACCAGGAGCAGGGACCCGACTACGTCGACGCCATCCTGCAGGGCTTCGAGGACAAGGTTCCGGCCGGCGTCACGATTCCGGAAGGCTCGTACTACAACAAGTACTTCCCCGGCCACGCCATCAAGATGCCGAAGCCGCTGTCCGACGGTCAGGTGACCTTCGACGACGGCTCGCCGGCGACGGTCAAGCAGTACGCCCATGACGTCACCACGTTCCTGATGTGGGCCGCCGAGCCGCACATGGAGGAGCGCAAGCGGATCGGCATGCAGGTGTTCTTCTTCCTGGTGATCTTCGCCATCCTGATGTACTTCACCAAGCGCAAGGTCTGGGCGGACGCCCACTGACCTCAGGCATGGTTGCAAGACTTTGAAAAAGCCCCTTCGGGGGCTTTTTTGCTTTCGTGTCGTCCAAAGCCTCGTTCGCGACAAACGCGTCTTCGCAGCCTGGATTATGACGAGTGCGCGAGCGTGCTGCGGGGCGATTGCGTCCGTCTCCGAGTGCGGACAAGATGCCGGCCAATCAGCCGGCAAACATTGCGGAGGAACTCATGGGTACCAGCATCAACTTCAAGCGTCCGGACGGCAAGGAAGCCTCGGGCTATCTCGCCAATGCCGCGCGCGGCAACGCACCGGGTGTGGTCGTGATCCAGGAATGGTGGGGCCTGCAGGACCAGATCAAGGGCATGTGCGACCGCTTCGCACGGGCCGGTTTCGATGCGCTGGCGCCCGATCTCTACAAGGGCAAGGTGGTGCCGTATCACGACACCGATGCGGCCGGCAAAGAGATGAACTCGCTCGACTTCATGGACGCCACCACGCAGACGGTGCGGGGCGCCGCGCAATATCTCGCCAAGAACGGTGCCAAGGTCGGCCTGACCGGCTTCTGCCTCGGCGGCGCGGTGACCATCATCGGCGCCACCAAGATCCCGGAGCTGACCGCCGGTGTCGTGTTCTACGGCATTCCGCCGGAGCAGGCGGCGAAGCCTGCGGACGTTCGGATTCCGCTGCAGGGCCATTTCGCCACCAAGGACGACTGGTGCACGCCGGCGCTGGTCGATGGTTTCGAGAAGGCGATGAAGGCCGCGGGCAAGTCGCTGGAGCTGTTCCGCTATGACGCCGATCATGGCTTCGGCAACGAGCAGCGCCTGTCGGTGCACGACCGGCACTGTGCCGAGCTCGCGTGGGATCGGGCGACGGAGTTCTTCAAGAAGCATCTGGGCTGATTTGTAGCCCGGATGGAGCGAAGCGTAATCCGGGGAAGTCTCGCAGCGGAGAGGGCGATCCCGGGTTTCGCTGCGCTCCATCCGGGCTACGGCTGATCAGTTCTTGTCGCGCACCCCGTCCCACCACGGGCACGTTCCTGACATCAGCTTGAAATTGCCTTCCATCACCTGCACCGGCGCGCGCTTGCCTTCAGTGGCGGCGCGCATCCGCATTTCGCGCGCGACCGCGCGATCCTTCTCTGACAGCCAGACGCGCTCATGGCCCCACAGGCTCGGGCCGTCATGCATCTCGAACGGCGTCCAGTTCGCAGGATCGATCTCGCGGCCGCCCCAGCCGCACTCGACCATGAAGGCCGACGGCGACCTGGCGTAGAACGACGTCATCAAATCATTGGTGTGACGGCCGAGCGTGACGTTGACCCGGTCTTCCTGCTGCGCGATGTCGTAGGCCTGGCCGACATCGTCGAGCGAGAACAGCTCCACCATCAGATGGTGCATGCCGTTCGTCCCGGTCTCGATCAGCGCCAGCGAGTGGTGGCGCGCATTGACGTGGAAGAAATAGGCGCGGAACGGCTTCTCGATGTAGTCGCTGAGGCCGAAGCCGAGCACGTCGACATAGAAGCTCATGACGGGGACGAGATGTTCGACCGTCAGCACCGCGTGGCCGAGGCCGAGCGGCCCGGTGCGGAAGCCGGAGATCGAGCGTCCCGGCCGGAACGGCGTGTCGTCGATCTCGGCGCCGTGAAACGCCTCGAGCCGGTTGCCGGCGGGATCCCGGAACGAGATCAGGCCGCCCACCCGCCGGCTATCTGCGAGCGCCTGCGGTTCGGCGGTGACGAGGACGCCGGCGCGCTCCAGCCGTGCTGCCAGCGCGTCGAGCGCTCCAGCGTCCGCCACCTCCCAGCCGAAGAACCGCGTGCCTTCGCCCTGCGCGCGGTCGATCACGATGCGTTGCTTGCGGTCGTCCATTCGGAAGGCGAGCAGCGAGTTGCCGCGTTCGATCGCCTGCAGCCCGACCAGGCCGGTGCCGAATTGCCGCCAGTCGTCGAGCGCGTCGGAGCCGAAGCCGGCATATCCGAGACCTAAAATCGCCATCTGCGTCTCCACCATCTGTCTGTTTTTTGGGCGGCCGACCGGCCGCCATTTCGGCAAATCCTACGCGGATTCCCGTCCGCTCAAAGCCCCAAGATGCCGTCCAGGATTGGGGCAGGGGTGCCGGGCCATCCCTTGACACGGCCCGCGCCGGGTGGTGAGTAACGGCAATGAACACCGTTGCCAGTCCATCCCGTCGTTGGTGGCCCACCTTCTCATAGGTGGCCGGTGCGTTTTCATTCTACCAAAAACGTCGAAGGTCGCCATCGCAGTGCGACGGTCTCCTTCGTTTGTCCTGTGTGGCGCTCTCTCGGCAAGTCTCGTAAGAGGATCACATGAACAGGACAGTCTTCTCCCTGCCGGCCAAGAGCGAATACCTGACCAATGGCGGCCTCGCGGTCGCGCGCGTGGTCGAGCAGTTCACCGGCGGCGCCAACCGTCTCGACGATCTGATCGCGCTGCTGGACCGCCGCCGCGGCGTGGTGCTGTCCTCGGGCACGACGGTGCCGGGCCGCTACGAGAGCTTTGACCTCGGCTTCGCCGATCCGCCGCTGGTGCTGGAGACCTCCGGCACCGACTTCTCGTTGCAGGCGCTGAACCCGCGCGGCGAGGTGCTGATCGCCTTCCTCGGCGACGTCCTGCGCGAGCCCTGCGTCGTGATCTCGGAGCGGAGCGCGACGAAGCTCGTCGGTCATATCATCCGCGGCGCCGCGCCGGTCGAGGAAGACCAGCGCACCCGCCGCGCCAGCGTGATGTCGCTGGTGCGCGACATGGTGGCGGCGTTGTCATCCAATGCCGATCCGCTGCTCGGCCTGTTCGGCGCCTTCGCCTACGACCTCGTGTTCCAGATCGAGGACATCGTGCGGAAGCGCGCCCGCGAGGCCGACCAGCGCGACATCGTGCTCTACGTGCCGGACCGGCTGCTGGCCTATGACCGCGCCACCGGCCGCGGCGTGTCGCTGACCTATGAGTTCTCGTGGAAGGGCAAATCCACCGCCGGGCAGTCGCACGAGACCGCGCCGAGCCTCTACGCCAAGACCGGGCGGCAGGGTTTCGCCGATCACGCGCCCGGCGAGTACCAGGCGACGGTCGAAGTCGCGCGCGCGGCGTTCGCCCGCGGCGACCTGTTCGAGGCGGTGCCCGGGCAGCTGTTCGCCGAGCCCTGCGAGCGCTCGCCGGCGGAAGTGTTCCAGCGGCTCTGCCGCATCAATCCGTCGCCCTATGGCGCGCTGATGAATCTAGGCGATGGCGAATTCCTGGTCTCGGCGTCGCCCGAGATGTTCGTGCGCTCCGACGGCCGCCGGGTCGAGACCTGCCCGATCTCGGGCACCATCGCGCGCGGTTCGGATTCGATCGGCGATGCCGAGCAGATCCGCAAGCTGCTGAACTCGGAGAAGGACGAGTTCGAGCTCAACATGTGCACCGACGTCGACCGCAACGACAAGGCGCGGGTCTGCGTGCCCGGCACCATCAAGGTGCTGGCGCGGCGCCAGATCGAGACCTACTCGAAGCTGTTCCACACCGTCGACCACGTCGAGGGCATGCTGCGGCCGGGCTTCGATTCGCTCGATGCGTTCCTGACCCATGCCTGGGCGGTGACCGTGACCGGCGCGCCGAAATTGTGGGCGATGCAGTTCGTCGAGGATCACGAGCGGTCGCCGCGGCGCTGGTACGCCGGCGCGATCGGCTGCGTCAATTTCGACGGCAGCATCAACACCGGGCTCACCATCCGCACCATCCGCATGAAGGACGGCCTCGCCGAGGTGCGCGTCGGCGCGACCTGCCTGTTCGATTCCGATCCCGCCGCCGAGGATCGCGAGTGCCAGGTCAAGGCGGCGGCGCTGTTCCAGGCGCTGCGCGGCGATCCGCCGAAGCCGCTGTCGGATTTCGCGCCCGACGCCACCGGCTCGGGCAAGAACGTGCTGTTGATCGATCATGACGACAGCTTCGTGCACATGCTGGCGGACTACTTCCGCCAGGTCGGCGCCAATGTCACCGTGGTCCGGCACATCCATGCCCAGGACATGCTGAAGAAGAAGGGCTGGGACCTGTTGGTGCTGTCGCCCGGGCCGGGTCGCCCGGAGGATTTCGGCATCGCCAAGACCATCGACACCGCGCTCGAGAACAAGCTGCCGATCTTCGGCGTCTGCCTCGGCGTACAGGCGATCGGCGAATATTTCGGCGGCCAGCTCGGTCAGCTCGGCCAGCCTGCGCATGGCCGTCCGTCGCGTGTCCAGGTCCGCGGCGGCCGGTTGATGCACAACCTGCCCAATGAGATCGTGATCGGCCGCTACCACTCGCTCTATGTCGAGCGCGACAGCGTGCCCGAGGTGCTGGCGGTGACCGCGACCACCGAAGACGGCGTCGCGATGGTGATCGAGCACAAGACCCTGCCGGTCGGCGGCGTGCAATTCCATCCGGAATCGCTGATGTCGCTCGGCAATGAGGTGGGCCTGCGCATTGTCGAGAATGCATTCCGGCTTAATCCGCCGGCCAATTGAGGATTGCGAGACCAATGACCTTCGACCACGACATCAAGGCGACCGTTCGCACCATCCCGGACTATCCGAAGAAGGGCATCCTGTTTCGCGACATAACGACGTTGCTCGCGGATGCCCGCGCCTTCCGCCGCGCGGTCGATGAGCTGGTGCATCCCTGGGCGGGGGCGAAGGTCGACAAGGTCGCGGGCATCGAGGCCCGCGGCTTCATCCTCGGCGGCGCGGTGGCGCATCAGCTCTCCGCCGGCTTCGTGCCGATCCGCAAGAAGGGCAAGCTGCCGCACACCACGGTGCGGATCGCCTATTCGCTGGAATACGGCATCGACGAGATGGAGATGCATGCCGACGCCGTGCAGCCCGGCGAGCGCGTGATCCTGGTCGACGATCTGATCGCGACCGGCGGCACCGCGGAGGGCGCGGTGAAGCTGCTGCGCCAGATCGGCGCCAATGTGGTCGCCGCCTGCTTCATCATCGACCTGCCCGATCTCGGCGGCGCCGCCAAGCTGCGCGCGATGGACGTGCCGGTGCGGACGCTGATGGCGTTCGAGGGGCACTAGCGCCGCTCTCTCCACACGTCATCCCGGCGAAAGCCGGGACGACGGCTAACCCCGCTGCAACAGCATGCTCAGTTCGAGATCCCGGAACGTGGTGTAATTGCGCCGGATCCATTGATGCAGCTCGGTCGATGAATCCTTCTCCTGGCGCAGATAGCCGGTGAAGGAGAAGGTCAGCCGGTCGATATAGGTCTTCAGGAACACCGGCAGCGCGCGGAAGCGCAGCACCCGGCTGGCGGTCATGACCGGCGGCAGCTCGCCGCGCACCACGAATTCATTGTCGATCACGACGAGCGCGTTCGGCGGGATCATGCCGGCCAGCGTCTGGTAGCCGTGCACCGAGGCGCGGTCGGTATCCGCCACATACAGGATCACCGGCGCGACGCGGCGGCGCAGCGCCTCCTTCATCAGCCCGATCTGGTCGACCATTTTGAAGAATTCGTCGAAGGCGTGGTAGCCGAGGTCGATCACCTTGGCGGTGCCGTCATTGACGATGACGCGGTCCATCAGCTGCATCTTGCCGTAGGTGTCGATCACATCGGCGGTTTCCGTGATCCGCGGCAGATAGTCGAGCAGCGATGGCTCCTTCAGGTTGATGTCGTAGCAGGCCACATCGCCGTTCTTGAGCAGCAGGAATTCGCCGAGCAGCCGCGCGATCAGCGTCTTGCCGACCTGCGGGCGGGGCGAGCAGATGATGTAAACGGGCGTGGACGACATCGTCCGCTATATCAGGCCAAATTTTCGCCTAATCCAGCCCCATCGCCGCCCCGGGCGCGACTTTTTTCGCTGCCCCCGGTGCGATTTTTTCGCTGCCCCGGGTGCTGCTCCTGCGCTGCACGCGCGCGACTATTTCTCGCCCTTCGCCGACTTGGCGCCGACCAGGTCGGTCAGCTTGATCCGGTCGTACTCGCTCCAGACATTGGCGAGCCAGTGCCGGACATAGCCGCGCAGCACGAAGGAGTAGTTCGCGGCGTCGTCGTGGACGCCCTTGTTGGCGACGAACTTCAGGAACGGAACCGAGGAGACCTCGACCTGCTCATAGGCCATTTCGTTGAGCTTGGGGATCGTGAGGTCGGTCGCATCCTTGATCTTGTTGAAATAGGAGTTGTAGGTCGCCTGGTCCCACTGGAAGAATTGGGTGTCGTTGATGAAGTTCTTCACCAGGAAATACTTCGCGCCGCTCATGAAGCTGGAGGTCTCCGCGATCTCGTCCAGCGAGGCGATCGACGGGCCCAGGATATGGAACACGGCGAACGTGATCTGGCCGGAGCGCGCCGCGTCGAGGAAACCGATATCGCGCAGCGAGGCCAGCGCGGGCGACAGCAGGCCGGCGCGGACGTCGATCACGGTGACCGCGGGCCCCGAGTTCAGCGTATCGAAGATCTTCATCTGGTCCGCGGTCGTCGTCATGTCGACGATCTCGGTGATCTCGGGATGGAAGCGCTTCAGCGTGCCGCGCGGTGACTCGGTGTCGAACGCCCGGGTCTGCACATTGTTGGCACTGAAATAGTCCAGGAGCGTCCGCGAGACGGTGGTCTTGCCGACCCCGCCCTTGTCAGCGCCCACCACGATCACAACCGGCTTTGCCATGGAAGTCCCTTAAAGCGCGCTCCCGACCGCGATGGCGATCGGCAAGTCCCCACACTGCTTTGGGCGCGAACATGGCAGAAACGAGGGAGAATTCAATTCCTTAAGGTGCCCACACTGGGTTTGGTGGGGATTTCCTTAATGGACTGAGTAGCCTAGGGGCATGATCCGGAAAGGTGCGAAGCGGTTTTCCGACAAGATCATACCCGATCAAAGCGCTGGCGCGATCAGCGGTGGCGGCCCCAAGGCCCCTGAAGAGGTCCCTGGAGCGGACCCAGCGGTCCCAATGGTCCTTGTGCGGGGCCGGCGCCCGGCAGCGGCGGTGGATTGTTCGGCTGTGCAGGCGGCGTGTCGCCCCACGGGCCGTGGGTCACCGGCGGGGGCTGGTCGCCTGTCGCGCACGGCTGGTCCTGCGGTCCCGTCGCGTCCGATGTCTCATCCGGCAGCGCCAGCGGTCCGGGGTCGTGGCCGCCGGCATATTTCACCAGCGCATCGACCCGGGACTTCACCGAGGGGTGGGTGGCGAACAAATCGGCAAAGCCCTCGCGCGGATTGTCGACGCAGAGTTCCATCACCGCCGAGGTGGCGTCCGGCAGCTCGCCGCGGTTCTCGATCTTGCGCAGCGCCGAGATCATCGCGTCGGGGTTCTTGGTGAGCTCGACCGATCCGGCATCGGCGAGGAATTCGCGCGAGCGCGACAGTGCGAGCTTGACCACCTGCGACAACAGCCACGCCAGCATGATCAGCGCGACCGCGATGATGATCACGACGATCGCGCCGCCGCCCGAGCCCTTGCTGTCGCGATCCGAGGAGGATGACGACGATCGCGAAGAGGACGACGACCAGCCACCGCCGCTCGAGTTCCACGACAGATTCGTGAACAGGCGGAAGAACAGCTCGCCGAAGAAGCCGACCACGCCGGCGATGATCACGGCGATCACCATCAGCTGCACGTCGCCGTTCTTGATATGGGTGAGCTCGTGGCCGAGCACGGCCTCGATCTCCTGGTCGTCAAGCGCGTTCAACAGACCCGTGGTCACCGTGATGGCGTACTGGCTGCGGTTCAATCCGGTCGCGAACGCGTTCAGTGCCGGGCTGTCCATCACCTTCAGCTTCGGCATCGGGATGCCGCGCGAGATGCAGAGATTTTCCAGCAGATTGTAAAGCCGCGGCTGCTGCTGCCGCGTCACGCTCTCGCCGCCGGTGACGGCGTCGATCATCTTCTGATGGAAGAAATAGGCGATCACGATCCAGGCCGCGGCGGCGATCGTCGCCCAGGGCAGCGCGGAGACCAGGTCGCGCGAGGCGCGGGCCAGGTAATAGTCGACCGAACGGCCGCTATCGATCATCACCTCCGCGACCAGCGCGCCGGCATAGACCAGCACGTAGATCAGCAGGAACAGGCCGGCGAGCAGCAGCATCGAACGAAACTTGTTCGATGCGATATGCGTGTAGAGACCATAGGCGGCCATGACGGAGCAGCCTCTCGCCGGCGCGCGTTGCGCCTCAGAACTTCACGCTCGGTGCCGCCTCGACCTCCGTGCGGCTGGCGCCGAGGTCGAAGAAATCCTTGCGGGTGAAACCGAACATGCCGGCGAACAGCGCGGCCGGCATCTGCTGGATGCCGGTGTTGTATTCCTGGACCGCGTTGTTGAAGAAGCGGCGGCTGGCGGCGATCTTGTTCTCGAGATCGGACAGCTCGGAGGCGAGCTGCTGGAAATTGGCGTTGGCCTTGAGGTCGGGATAGGCCTCCGACAGCGCGATCAGCCGGCCGAGCGCGCCGGAGAGCTGGTTCTCTGCCGCCGACACCTGCGCCGGTCCCTGCGCCGAGATCGCCGAATTGCGCGCCTTGATGACGTCGTCGAGCGTGCCGCGCTCATGCGCGGCGTAGCCCTTGACGGTCTCGACCAGATTCGGGATCAAATCGTGGCGCTGCTTGAGCTGCACGTCGATGTCGGCAAAGGCCTGGCTGACCCGCTGGCCGAGCGCGACGAGGCGGTTGTAGGCGCCAAATGCAAACAGCACGACAAGAACGATGACGCCGATAACGATCCAGCTGGTCGACATGACGGGGCAGCTCCTGATGGACGATACGGCGGCACCGTAGCCCAAGATCGGGCGCAGGGCAGCCCGCCGCGAAGAGGTGGGCAATCGTTGGTCGGTGATGGTGTCCAATTAGTTCAATGGCGTCGTCCCGGCGAAGGCCGGGACCCAATCCACCAATCTTGATGATGAGCAAAGCCGACGCCGCTTGTGCCCCTTCCGCGGGCCGCGGCGTATGGTCCCGGCCTGCGCCGGGACGACGGAAGTAGACGTCTAGACCGCGTCGCCCCAGCGCCAGCGCCGGGCGCTGGCGTATTCGGCCTTGGTGCGACGCGGGATCCTCGCCACCGATACGCCCTCGGGCGTGCACAGCTTCGCCGTGATCTCGACCTTGCCGACATCCGGCTGCGCCAGCACGCGCGATGGCCTGCTCTCAACGCGCGCGCGGCTCAACGCCACATAGGCGAAACGCTCGTCCTCGAACGGAGCGTCGGCGCCCTTGACCTGCTTGTGCGCCCGCGAGCGTTGCAGGCGCTGCGAGAAATGGCACCAGTCGGGCGCCACCAGCGGGCAGCCGCCGTCATGCGGGCAGGGCGCTGTGACATGCGCGCCGACGGCGATCAGGCGTGCGCGCAGTGCGATGATCCGCGCGTAGCCCGCCGGCGTGCCGGGCTCGACGACCAGCAGCGTGTCGGTGGTCTTCGACCACAGTGCATCGGCCAGCGCCGTGCGCTCGGCGTCGCCCAGTTCGCCGATCATGTAGCTGGCGACGACGAGTTCGGCGGGCTCGGCCTTGTCGAGCAAGGCACGGGCCTGGCCGAGTTGATAGTTGGTGTCGTGCAGGCGAATGCTGCCGTCAAACAGCCCCTCGGCCAGCGTCCGCAGCGCGCCGTTGGCGTCGAGCAGCGTGAAACCCTTGAGCGAGGTGAACGTCTCTGCGGCTGCCCAGGTCGCGGTCCCGGGGCCGGCGCCGACATCGAGCAGGCTCGCCGGCGCGAAGTCCGGCCTGATCTCCGTCAGCGCGTTGAGGCTCGCCACCACGGCGGCATAGGTCGCCGGCATCCGCGCCAGCGCGTAGGCCAGCGCATCGGTCTCGGTCCTGATCGTCGCGGAGCCGCCGCCCTCGCGATAGGTCTGCGAGATCACGGCCGCACGGCCCGCGGCGTCGCTGCGCGACAGGCCTTCGAGGCGGCTGTTGAGCGCCGCGCGCAGTTCGGCGGGAAGATCGGGAGAGGTCATGGGACGCACTATCGCATGTCATTGCAAGCGAAGCGATGCAATCCACCGCGCCGCTTGCCGAGACATGGATTGCTTCGCTGCGCTCGCAATGACGGCGCGGAAGCAGGTGCGCGTCCGCCAGCCTTACGCCACGTTCTGGTCGAGGATGTCGACCGCGCCCTGCAGGTCGACCGACACCAGCTGCGACACGCCGCGTTCGGCCATGGTGACGCCGAACAGCCGGTTCATCCGCGCCATCGTGATCGGATTGTGCGTGATGATGATGAAGCGGGTTTCCGTCGACGACGTCATCTCGTTCAGCAGGGTGCAGAACCGCTCGACGTTGTGGTCGTCGAGCGGTGCGTCGACTTCGTCCAGCACGCAGATCGGCGACGGGTTGGTGAGGAACACCGCGAAGATCAGCGCCAGCGCCGTCAGCGCCTGCTCACCGCCTGACAGCAGCGACAGCGTCTGCGGCTTCTTGCCGGGCGGCTTGGCGATGATCTCGAGGCCGGCTTCGAGCGGATCGTCGCTCTCGATCAGATGCAATGCCGCTTCGCCGCCGCCGAACAGCTCGGTGAACAGCCGCTTGAAGTGGTTGTTGACGGTCTCGAACGAGGTCAGCAGGCGCTCGCGCGCCTCGCGGTTGAGGCTCTGGATGCCCTGCCGCAGCCGCTTGATCGCCTCGACCAGGTCGTCGCGTTCGGTGGTCAGCGCGGTGTGCTGGGTCTCGACTTCCTTGAGTTCTTCCTCGGCGCGCAAATTGACGGCGCCGAGCCGCTCGCGGTCGCGGCGCAGCTTCTCGAGTTCTTCCTCGACCTGCGTGACCGGCGGCAGCTCCTGGCCGGGCTCGATTTCGGCCAGGCCCACGACCGCCTGCGGCTCGACCTCGAGCATGTCGTGGATTTCGCGTTCGATGTCGGCGAGGCGGCGGCGCGTGCCCTCCATGCGCTCCTCGGCGCGCGCGGTCGCTTCACGGGAATAGGAGAGCGCTTCGAGCGTGGCCTTGGCGACGCGGTCGGTTTCGGCCATCGCGGCTTCGGCGGTCGCCAGCGCATCGGCGGCGATCCGGCGATCGCCCTCGGCGTGCTCGATTTCCGTGATCAGCGCGCTGCGCTTCTCGGCGAACACTTCCGGTGCATTGGCGAGTTCCTCGCGCTCCGCCGACACCTCGGCGATACGCTCTTCGATGGTCCCGACCTGCGAGGCGGCACTGGTCTTGCGGCTCTGCCACTCGTTGCGTTCGGCAACGATCGCCTGTACGCGGCGGTCGGCGAGCTCGGCTTCGCGGGCGAGCGCCTGCGCTTCGGCGCGGACCTGGGCTGCGGCACGGCGCTGGTTGTCGATCTCGGCGCGAACCGCGGCGAGCTGGGCCTCGGTCTCGACACCCGGCGGCAGTTCGGACAGCGCGGCAACTGCGTTCTCATGCGCCGCTTCGGCTTCGGCGCGGTCGGCGGCGACGCGGCTGTGCGCCTCGGTCAACGCCGATTTGCGCGCAGAGTGGCGGTTGATCTCGCGTTCGGTCGCGGCATGGCGCTCACGCGCGGCATCGGTCTCGCGACGGGCGGCGCGCACGGCTTCGCGCGACGCGCCCTCGGCGGCGGATGCCGAGCGCAATTCTTCCTCAGCCGTCTCGAGCGCCTGGCGCTTGGCGGCGGCATCGATCCGCGCCTGTTCCAGCTCATGCTCGATGTCGACCAGACGGGCGCGCTCGGCGAGGCGGCGGGCGGCGCCGGTCGGGGCATGGGCGTCGGCAACGAAGCCGTCCCAGCGCCAGACGTCGCCTTCGAGCGACACCAGCCGCTGGCCGGTCTTCAGCTGCGACACCAGCTCAGCGCCGCGTTCCTTGGCCACCACGCCGATCTGGGCCAGACGGCGCGCCAGTTCCGGCGGCGCCTGAACGTGATCGGCCAGCCGCTCGACGCCGTCAGGCAGCGACGGATCATCAGCGGCTTCACCGACATTGGTCCAGCGCATCGGCGCCGAGGAATCCACCGGCGCGTCGAGGTCGTCGCCGAGCACGGCGCCGATCGCCTTTTCGTAACCCTTGGCGACCGTGATGCCGTCGATGATCGGCGGCCACAGATTCTTGGTCTCGCTGGTGACGAGCTTGGAGATGGTGCGGGCTTCGGTCTCGAGCCGCTGCACCCGCTTCTCGGCCTCGGCGAGCGGATTGCGGGAGGATTCCAGGGTCTGCCGCGCGGCGGCGTGGTGCGCCTCGCCCTCCTGTACAGCCGCCTCGGATTCGGCGAGCGCCTGCTGCGCCATCTCCATGGCGGCGGCGAGCGCGTCGATATCGCCGAGATTGCCGGTCTCCTGCGCGAGCTTGGTTTCCTCGGCCTGGACGTTGGCGATCTCCTGATCGAGCCGCGCCAGCCGGTCGCGATGCGTCCGCACGCCGGCTTCTAGCTGGTTGCGCTTGGCGGTGAGGTCGGCGAGCTGCGTGGTCAGCTCGGAGAACTGACGCTCGGTGGCGGCCAGGATCTCCTCGGCCTCGGAGACGCGCTCGTCGACGCCGGAGCGCTTCTCGACCCGCGACTTGATCTCTTCCTTGAGCTCGGCGTCTTCAGTGTCGAGCCGCTGCAGCGCGACGTCGGCGTCTGAGGTCTGCTGCTGCTCGCGCGCGATGTCCTGGGCGAACTGGGTGAGGCGGCGATCGAGCTCGCCGACGCGCTCCTTGGCGCGCTGCTCCTCGCGATCGAGCATCTCGCGCGCATTGGTCAGGCGCTGCAGGCCGGCGGCGGCGCGCGCCTCGGCGTCGCGCAGCGCCGGCAGTTCGGTGGCGCGGATCGCCTGGATGCGCGCAGCTTCCGCCTGATGCTGGGTGCGCTCGGCCATCTCGCGCACCGCGAGATCATGGGTCCGTCCGGCGTCGTTGACGTCGGCATTGGCCCCGATCCAGCGCAGGTGGAACAGCATGGCTTCGGACTTGCGCACCTTGGCGGCGACCTCGCGGTAGCGGATCGCCTGGCGCGCCTGCTTCTTCAGGCCTTCCATCTGGCCGGTGAGCTGGCCGATCACGTCCTCGACGCGGGTGAGGTTGGTTTCGGCCGCCTTCAGCCGCAGTTCCGCCTCATGGCGGCGGGCATGCAGGCCGGCGACGCCGGCGGCGTCTTCCAGCACGCGGCGGCGCTGCTCGGGCTTGGCCTGGATGATCTCGCCGATCTTGCCCTGGTGGACCAGGGCCGGCGAACGCGCGCCGGTGGCGGCGTCGGCGAACAGGATCTGCACATCCCTTGCACGGACATCGCGGCCGTTGATGCGATAGACCGAGCCGGCCTCGCGCTCGATGCGGCGGGAGATTTCGAGCAGCTGGCTGTCGTTGACCGCGGCCGGCGCCGAGCGATCGGAATTGTCGATCGTCATCACGACTTCGGCGTGGTTGCGCGCCGGGCGGTTGCCGGAACCCGCGAAGATCACCGCATCCATGTCGGCGGCGCGCAGCGATTTGTGCGAGGTCTCGCCCATCGCCCAGCGCAGCGCTTCGACGAGATTGGATTTGCCGCAGCCGTTCGGTCCGACGACGCCGGTCAGGCCCGGCTCGATCATGAAATCGGTGGGTTCAACGAACGACTTGAAACCGTGCAGGCGGAGGCGCGTGAGCTTCATGTACACAAATCTCGTTTGGCTGGGCGCGAATCTCCCTGCCGTGACAATACCATGGAAGGCAATGTCGGTGTCTGGGGTGAATAGCTGCGTGCAGCTCTCATGAGCGGCGACAATGGCGATGCGGGCGCGTCAGGGCAACCGCTCGACCAAGCTTTTCCCAAGGGATTTACAGGGGATTTGCAGGGTTTTGTGGCCTCTGCATGTCCTCGAAGATTCGCATCAGGCGAATCAGGTTTTCAACAACGAAATAATGCGACGGCCGCGTGCCGTGATCGCAAATCATCCACAATTATCGTGCCCCGACTCGCAAGCGGAGCACGACGACGTCAGGCTCGAAGGCGTGATCAGCTCTTCAGCAGCGGATCGATGTGCTTGCTGAACTCCTCGAACGAGGTCTCGCCCTTCAGCATCTCGCCGTTGACGAAGAAGGTCGGCGTCGAATTCACCTTCAGCACGTCATTGGCGTATTTCTGGTCGGCGGCGATCTTGTCGAGCAGCTTCTGATCCTTCAGGCAGTCCTCGACCTGCTGCTGGGTGAGGCCGGCCTGCTTGCCGATCCGGGTCAGCGTCTCGGTGGTGTTCTTGACCACCCAGTCGTTCTGCTGGCGGAACAGGAGGTCGATCACGGCAAAATACTTCGGCGCGTCGTCCTTGGCGATGCAGCGCGCCAGCATCGAGCCGGCGGCGGCCTTGATGTCGAGCGGGAATTCGCGGAACACGTAGCGGACCTTGCCGGAGTCGATGTAGGTCGACTTGATCTTCGGGAACACGGTCTCGTTGAAATTGGCGCAGTGCGGGCAGGTCATCGAGGCGTATTCGACGATCGTTACCTTGGCGTCCTGCGGGCCGAGCCCCATGTCGGGCAGCGACTGCGGCTTGGCGACGTCGGCGGCGGTCTGCGCGAAGGCTTCCGTGATCAGGCGCAGCGGCGACAGGCCGGCGAGGGCGGCAAGCCCGGTCAGCGAGAGGGCGGTGGTGAAGGCGCGGCGCGTGATGATCAAGGTCAGCTCCCGGATTGGCGCATTCACGCCACAATGAAGGGGTCCCGAAAAGAAGCCTTCGCTAGCTTGAAACGACCATTGTGGCAATGCCGGGGTCTCGCGGCAGCGCCTGCGAAAAGCGTCAATTTCGCTTGATCGAGGCACCCAGCCGGGCCAGCGCCGCGCGCAGATCGTCGTCCTCGACGGCGCCGAGGTTTGCGGCCTCCCGGGCCACGGTCTTGGCGTCGGGCGGGCGCGGCCGCGCCACCCGGCCACGGCGCGAGAGCGGGGCCTGGCGGATGGTCAGGCGGCCGACCGCGTGCCAGCCGAAGAAGCGGTTCACCCGCTCCAGGATGACGTCGGAGGAGTGCTGGATCTCCAGCGCCATCGGCCCTTCGACCCGCAGCACCAGGGTCGCCGGCTCCTGCGGCTGGCCCTCCACCGGCCGCGGCCACTGGATCTTCATGGGCTCGCAATAGGCCGCGATCCGCTCGCCCGCGATCTCGGTCCAGCGCGTCACCAGTTCGCGCGCGGCAAAGCCCTGCTTGGCATAGGCGTCCTTGAAGACGTCGCTGAGCAGGATCGACAGGGGCTTTGCGCTGATCGGGCCGGGTTTGGACATCAGGGGGTTATAGAGCGGAGGCGACGCGGCCGAAACCGTGTTCATCATTGCGGCCGCGTGTCCGCCCGAGGATAAGCAAGGACAGGAAGGACAAGAAAGACGTGGATGTCCGGGGCAAGCCGGGGCATCACGTCGCGAGATTTGCCTTAAGATGGGTCCATGAGCTCGCGCGCGGCCGCCAAAACCAGACCGACCGATCACCAGGCCGACCGCCCGGCGCAGCTGCTGGCCTGGTACGACCGGCATCGACGGACGCTGCCGTGGCGCGCGGCGGCGGGGGAGCGGGCTGATCCGTATCGCGTGTGGCTGTCGGAGATCATGCTTCAACAGACCACGGTCAGGGCGGTCGGACCTTATTTCGAGAAATTCGTGTCGCGCTGGCCCGACGTCACCGCGCTCGGCCGCGCTTCGCTCGACGACGTGCTCAGGATGTGGGCCGGGCTCGGCTATTATTCGCGGGCGCGCAACCTGCATGCCTGCGCGGTCGCGGTGCTGGGCGACCATGGCGGGGTGTTCCCGGACACCGAGGAGGGCCTGCGCGGGCTGCCGGGCATCGGGCCATACACCGCGGCGGCGATCGCCGCGATCGCCTTCGACCGCCGCACCATGCCGGTCGACGGCAACATCGAGCGCGTGGTCACCAGGCTCTACGCCATCGAGGAGGCGCTGCCGCAGGCCAAGCCGTTGGTCAAGCAGATGGCGGCAACATTGCTCGGGCCGTCCCGCGCGGGGGACAGTGCTCAGGCCTTGATGGACCTCGGCGCCACCATCTGCACGCCGAAGAAGCCCGCCTGCGCATTGTGTCCGCTGAATGACGATTGCGCAGGCCGCGCCCGCGGCGACCAGGAGACGTTCCCGCGCAAGGCACCGAAGAAGACCGGCACGCTGCGCCGCGGCGCTGCCTTCGTGGTGACGCGCGGCAGCGAGCTGCTGGTGCGCTCGCGCCCGGCAAAAGGCCTGCTCGGCGGCATGACCGAGGTGCCGGGATCGGAATGGCTTGCGGACCAGGCGGATGCCGCCGCGCTGGCGCAGGCGCCGGAACTCAAGGGCGTCACGCGCTGGCACCGCAAGACCGGCGTCGTGACCCACGTGTTCACGCATTTCCCGCTGGAGCTCGTTGTCTACACGGCGACAGTTCCGGCGCGGACCCGTGCGCCCGACGGCATGCGCTGGGTGCCGCTGGCGACGCTCGACGGCGAGGCGTTTCCCAATGTGATGCGCAAGGTCATCGCGCACGGGCTGGATCTCTGACGTCGGCTCGTTATTTTTGAGCATGATCTCTTCGGAAAACCGGTTCCCACTTTTCCGGATCATGCTCCGACCTGCTGACATCATGCTGGCAGCAGCGCTCGGCTACGACCTCCGGGACAACGGAGGCTACCATGATCGCAACTGCGCTCGACCACATCCCGATGCCGCCGGTCGCCAAACTGCTCGGCTGGCGCCTGGTCGATGCACGTCCGCAGGACGGCTGGATCAAGATGGCCTTCGACGGCAAGCCGGATTTTTGCAATCCGGCCGGCTTCATTCAGGGCGGCATGCTGTCGGCGATGCTCGACGACACGATGGGGCCGGCGGTGTTCGTGATGACCGAGGGCAGGCTGTTCACCACGACCATCACGATGACTGTGAACTATCTCGCGCCGGCCCGGCCCGGGCCGATCACCGGCGAGGCCACCGTGACCCAGCTCGGCAAGACCATCGCCTTTGTCGAGGGTAGACTGATCGCCGAAGATGGCACGTTGCTCGCGACAGCGAGCAGCAGCATCCGCCTGGTGGAAGCGGCACGCGCGCTGCGGTGATGCCGCGCGCTGCAGCCTGTCCCGTCACCCGGAGGAGGCCGCAACGCGGCCGTCTCGAAGGGTCGACGGCCACCGGCCGGGCCGTGCATGCTTCGAGACGCGCGTTCCGCGCTCCTCAGCATGACGGAAAAAGATTGCAGCTCGGTCGACGTCAGCCCGCCCGCTGCACGATCGGCGGCTTGGCGTTCAGTCCCTCGACCTGGAAGCCGGCGACGCGCTTGTAGTTGGCGGCAATGTCTTCCAGCTCCTGCTGCGACAGCACCTCGGTGACGACGCCGAAGCCGTTGGGTGCGCGCTCCTCGACCAGCTGCATCACCTGCTCCGGGCCGTTGCGGCGGTTCAGCATCACGAGATCCGTGGTCGCGGGTCGCCGCTCGGCCTCGTAGGCTGACAGCGCCGCCTGTGTCGGGCCATGCGCCAGGATCTCGCGCGTCAGCGTGCGGGCATCCAGGATCGCCTGCGAGGCGCCGTTGGAGCCGATCGGGTACATCGGATGCGCGGCGTCGCCGATCAGCGTGACGCGGCCGAAGGTCCATTGCGGGATCGGATCGCGGTCGACCAGCGGATATTCGTAGGCATGGGCACAGTTCCGGATCAGGCCGGGGACGTCGAGCCAGTTGAAATTCCAGCTCTCGAACCACGGCAGGAACTCGTCGAGCTTGGCGGTCCGGTTATAGTCCTCGCGGCGCCACTGATAGGTCGGCGGCATGTGGCGCTCGGCGATCCAGTTGATGTCGTACTTGCCGTCGGCGCCGGCCTGCTTCGAGATCGGATAGCAGACGAATTTCAGAATCTCGTGGCCGGCCATGATCATGGTGCGGCCGGTCAGGAAGGCATTCGCCCGCGTGATGCCGCGCCACAGGATGCGGCCGTTCCAGATCGGCGGCCCTTCCTGCGGATAGAGCTTCTCGCGCACCGCCGAATGGATGCCGTCGGCGGCGATCAGCACCGCGCCGTCATGGCTGCCGGCCGGCTTGCCGGTGGCGCGGTCGATGAAGTCGGCGCGGACGCCGTCAGCGGTCTCGGTCCAGCCGGTGAGGTGGTGGCTGGTCAGGATGTTTTCGGCTCCCAGCCGTTCGGTCGCGGCATCGAGCAGCAGCTGCTGCAGCCGGCCGCGATGGATCGAGAATTGCGGCCATTTGTAGCCGGCCTCGAGCCCGCGCGGCTCGCTCCAGATCGGCTTGCCGTGCTTGGAGAAATAGGCGAGCTCGCGAGTGCGCACGGCTGAGGCGTCGAGCACATCGTGCAGGCCGAGCTCGATCAGTTCGCGCACCGCATGTGGCAGCACGTTGATGCCGACGCCGAGCGGCTTCAGCTCTGGCACGCTCTCGAACACGCGGCACGGCACGCCGATCTGATGCAGGCTGAGGGCCAGCGTCAGCCCGCCAATTCCGCCACCTGCAATGAGCACAGTCATGAAAAAAGCCCTCTCGATTGACCATGGTCATCGCATGGCGGCCGTGCCGCGGGCAAGGTCTGCGGCACGGCGCGGGGTGGACGGCAACGGATGCCGCCGCTAACCTCCAGCGCATCCCATAAAAAACCAGGGCCAGGCTCGCAACGAGCCGACAAGGCCTGCAGAGGACAACGACATGCTCAAGCTCTATACCGCCCCCGGCACCTGTGCGCTCGCCTCCCATATCGCGCTGGCCGAAGTCGGCGCGCCCTACACGGTCGAGCGGCTGGACTTCAAGGTCAACCAGCAGAACAGCCCGGAATATCTCAAGATCAATCCGAAGGGCCGGGTGCCGTCGCTGGTGACCGATCGCGGCGTGCTCACCGAGACGCCGGCGATGCTGGCCTATATCGCGCAGACCTATCCGCAGGCGAAGCTCGCGCCGCTCGACGACGCCTTCGAATTCGCCAGGCTGCAGGCCTTCAATTCCTATCTGTGCTCGACCGTGCATGTCTGCCACGCCCACAAGATGCGCGGCGCGCGCTGGGCGACGCAGGAGACCTCGTTCGCCGACATGAAGGGGATGGTGCCGAAGACCATGGGCGCCTGCTTCAACCTGATCGAGCGCGACATGCTCAGGGGCCCGTGGGTGATGGGCGACAGCTACACGGTGGGCGACGCCTATCTCTACACGCTCACCCTCTGGCTTGACGGCGACGGCGTCGACATCGCGACCCTGCCCAAGGTGAAGGCGCATCGCGCGGCGATGGAGAGCCGGCCTGCGGTGCAGAAGGTGCTGGCCGAGCAGAGGGGGTAAGGCACCAAAAACTCGGTGTCGCAAAAAAAACGGTGTCGTCCCGGCGAAAGCCGGGACCCATAACCACCGCTGCCCGTCGTTCAAGAACGCTGGGGCCCCAGCGTCGCTCCACACAAACATTCGGGGTTATGGGTCCCGGCCTGCGCCGGGACGACGTGTGGATGGAGCGCGCCGTCACGCCTTCCCGGTCTCCAGCTCCCGTCCGGTCTCCAGCATCAGCTTGCGCAGCCAGATCGAGCCGGGATCCATCTGCGCCCGGGTCGGATAGAACATGTGCTGCTCGTCGATCCCGGGATCGAGCGGCGGCGTCACGGTCACCAGCGACAATTGCTTCGCCAGCGCGGCGATCAGGCGGCGCGGCACGAAGGCAACGAGGTCGGTGCGCGCGGTGACGTGCAGCGCCTCGATATAGCCCGGCACCACCAGCGCAATCCGCCGCTCGATGCCCTTGGCGCGCAGCCAGGTGTCGATCAGATCTTCGTTGTGGCCACGGATGATCACGGCGACATGCCGCGCGGCCAGGAACGCCTCGCGCTTCCTGAGCTTCGCGCCGGCGGGGTGGCCGCGGCGCACCGCGAGCGCATCGATGTCGGTGTAGAGCCGCTGGCGGTGAAAGCCCTTGAAGGCATTGCCGATCGAGATCACGAGATCGATGGTGCGGGCGTAGTCCGGCGTGAAGATCGTGGAGCTCCGCCACGGCACCACGTCGATGGTGACGTTCGGCGCCAGTCGCGTGACCTTCTCCATCAACGGTGGCATCAACAGTTCGACCGCGAGGTCGGGCATCATCAGACGGAAGTGCCGCTCGCTGCGTGCGGCGTCGAAATCGTCCGCCACGAACAGCGTGCGCACCTGTTCGAGCGCCTGCGCCAGCGGCGAGCGTAGTGCCTGTGCCCGTGGCGTCAGCTCCATCCGCGCGCCGTTGCGCACCAGCAAGGGATCGCCGATCAGGTCGCGCAGCCGCTGCAGCGCATGGCTGGTCGCCGGCTGCGACAAATTGAGCCGCAGCGCGGCGCGGCTGACGCTGCCGTCGCGCAGCAGCGCGTCGAGCGCGACCAGCAGATTGAGGTCAAGCGAATTCAAATTCATCAGGTGAATATATATCATACCACCTATCGATTGGAAGAATGTCGATCAGGGCGGCATGTTGCGAGGCAAGGCGTTTTCACGCGAAGCGGTCACCGTTTCGCGCGGGCAAGCGCCTGACATCAGAGTCACCCCATCGCAAGGAGACGCGCCATGAGCGCAGCCGACAACAAGAAACTGGTGCAGGAGATGTTCGTGATCGCGGGCAGCCCCGATCCCGCGGTGCGCGAAAAATCGCTGTTCATGGCAACGCTTGCCGACGACGCGATCTGGACCGTGACCGGGCAATATTCCTGGTCGCGTACCTTTACCGGCAAGCAATCGATCATGAACGATCTGCACGGCCATGTCCGCTCGCGGCTGGTCGAGCGCGGCCGCACCGTCGCTCATCGCATCATCGCCGACGACGACATCGTCGTGATCGAGGCCAAGGGCAACAACCTGACCAAGGAAGGGCAGCGCTACGACAACGATTATTGCCTGGTGTTCCGCTTCGACGGCGGACGGATCAAGGAGGTGCGGGAATATTGCGACTCGGTCCTGACCGAGACGGCGCTCGGCCCGTTTCCGGCGGCCGCGGTTCGCGCGGCGGGTTGAAGCACTGACGGCAGCGCTGGTCTGGTTCGCCCAATGGCGCGAGAATCGGCGCGCATGGCGGCAGCTTGCCGTCATGAGTGAACGCGAGCTGCAGGATATCGGCGTCTGCCGTGCCGACGTCGTCCGTCATCGCCGTGATGAGAATGGCAGCCAGTACTGGCCGCCGTAAGCTGCGATGCGAAGTGCGCAGGGTGGGTCACGCGTCAGCGCGCCCACCCTGCGCAGCGTCTAACGACGGCTTATGCCACCTTGTTCTTGAGGTGGCCGAACATGATGTCGCGCGCCGCGTCGTCCATCTCGGCCTTGAAGGTGTGCTTGTCCTTCAGCGCGATGGCGCGCGCCGCCGCCGGTCGCGCCGAGATCTCGTCGACCAGCCGCTTCACGTTCGGGTATTTGGCGTAGTTCTCCTCGCCGAGCACGAACGGCGCCATCCGCGCCCAGCCCCAGAACGCCATGTCGACAATGGTGTAGCTGTCGCCGACCATGTAACGCTGCTTCGCCAGATGATCGTCGAGGATCTTGTAGTGGCGGTTCGCCTCGTACTGGTAACGGTTGTTGGCGTAGTCGAGATCCTTCGGCGCGAAATGCTTGAAGTGCACCGCCTGGCCGGAATACGGGCCGACGCCGGTCGCGATGAACATCAGCCATGACAGCGTCGCGGCGCGGTTGGCCGGGGTGTTGGCGGGCAGGAACTTGCCGTGCTCCTCGGCGAGGTAGAGCAGGATGGCATTGCTGTCGAACACCAGCACGCCGTCATCGTCGATCGCCGGCACTTTGCCGTTCGGGTTGACCTTGAGGAATTCGGGCGCGAACTGCTCGCCCTTGCGGGTGTCGACCGGAATCGCCTCGAACGGCAGGCCGGACTCTTCCAGGAACAGGGCGACCTTGTTCGGGTTCGGCGCGCCATTGAAATAGAATTTGATCATGAAGTGACTCCCTTGGTTCTTGCGACCGGCGAGACGGGACGCGGCGGGCGAGCGCCGCAGACGGCCCCTCATGCGCAAAATTCGCTGCAATGCGCAAGCGACGAGTTTGTGAATCAGGGTCGCGTGGCGCGCTGGTCAGCCGACCCAGAGGAAGCCCATGATACCCGCGACGACCAGCGCAATTCCCGCGACATCAAGCACGACGGCGGAGCGGGTCGCGGCGTGCAGGTTTGACATCTGCGTCGCACGCTCGGAGCCGCGGGCAACGCCGTGGACGATGACCGCTTCATTGAACTCGCCATGCGCCTCGAGGCCGAGCGTCAGTCCGACGCAGACCAGCAGGATGCCGAAGATGATCAGGCCGAAGAATCCGAGCAGGCCGATCAGCAGCATCGGAAACATGCCGAGCAGGAAGATCGGCAGCAGCGGCACCAGCAGAAGTGTCTCGGATTGTCTTCGCATCAGGCGACCAATCGAAACGGCGAGTGACGAGCCCATATCCTAGGCCCCGGCGTCGCGGCGTGGCAATCGAAAATCAAATGGCTGGCCTGCGTCCCCTGCGCTCAGCGCGTGGCGGTGCCCGTCCTGACAAAGGGCACGATGGTCGGCATCGTGACGATCTGGCTGGTGTCGAGCTTGAGCCGGCCGCCGCTTTGCAGGCCGTCCAACGCGCAGGGCGTCGCAGCGCCGTCCGGCGCAAGGAACATGGCGAGGTCGATGTCGCCGCCGCGGTGGTGCACCAGCGTGACGTCCGGCTTGATGCCGAGCAGCGTGGCGAAGTCTCCTGAATAGGGTGCGGCGGGATTGATCCAACTGCCGCTGCCCACGGGTGCTATGAACCGGATGCGCGACGGATCAACGCCGACGACTCCCGGAACCCCGCGAGGATCGTTGGACACCACGGTGAGCCGCGCGATGCAGGGTGCCGCGCCGGTGAAGACGAAGATGCTCGGGTTTTGATTGCGGATCACAATGTCGAGCGGCCCGCGATCGCCGGGGATTCGTATTTCGTGGGCGGTCGCGGCGCGCGGCAGCAAGACGGGGGTTTCCTGTCCGTCGAGGACATCGGCGATGAAGACACGGCGCGCCGGCGGGTCACCGCGGCGCCACACCGGTCGGGTGTCATCGGCGCAGTAGTTCATCCATCCCGCCGGATGTCCGACCAGGCCGCAGGTGTCGGCCGGCACCGAATTGGCGGCGCACGCCTCGGCCAGCACGTTGCGATAGCGCGTCAGCCGCTCGACTTTCTCGCACCAGCGCACCTGCCTGCGCAGCTGCATTTGCACCGAAGTCGCTGGATCGGCGGCGAGGCGTCGCATCGTCGCCCAAAGGCCCTGGTCGAGCGGCGCGGCCGCGATCAACTCGACGGCACGCTGCGTGTCGTCCGGCTGGCCGCTCGCGCTGAGCTGATCGGCCAGCATGCGCTGGTCCTCGATACTCAGCGCTTGCGGCGGCACGATGGTGTGCTCGTCGATACCGAGCGCCTTCAACACGAACTGACCCGGCTCCGGCGCCGCGATTTGCGAGCCGGCGACGGCCCGGTACCGCGGTGGTTCGCGCGGCCGCATGACGGGTCCGACGACCCAATGAAAATGCATCTCGGGGAAGCCGATGAACTCGTTGTATGCGACCACGCGCTCATCGCTGCCTTGGTGCAGCGCGAGCTCGAGCGTCCAGGTAACCGGCGTATTGAAGTCGCGATGCGTCGTGATCCAGGAATGCGGCGCGGTGAACGGATCGGGGTAGAACACGAGCCCGTCGCTCGGCACCTTGTCGGCCGGCACGGCGATCGCGCAGCTGCGCCATCCGGTCAGCACCACCATCTCGTCGCGCTCGGTGCGCCGCTTGCGGCAGTCGTCGCGCGCCGCGACCTCGATGCGCCATTTCTTCAGGTTGGCGGCGTCGTAGCGGGGGCCAAGCACCGCATAGATTTCGAACAGCCCGGTTTCGGCGAGGAAGTACGCGAACGGCTCGACCTCTTGCCGGCTGCTCTGAATGATCAGCACCCGCGGATGATCGTTGGCGCTCGGCTTGGCGCGCGGCCACGAGGCAATGTCGGCGGCCCGCGTGGAGGCGAGCGATCTGGCGGTCATCCACTGACCGGCGAAATAGCCGGGGGTCACGAGCCCCAGCACGATCAGGGCCCAGCCGGCCTTGCCGCGGCGGAGCAGCCACAGGCCGATGATGATCGGAATCAGCGTCAGCGCGTAGATGATCGCGCCGCGGAGGAAGATCAGGAGATAAAGCAGACCGAAAAATGCCATCCCGTCTCATCCTGCGAGGCGAGGTACGGCGGCTGCGCGGCGAATGCGAAGCGCCGCTACACGGTGGGCGTTCAGCCCACCGTCATCCCGGAGCGGATCTCGGCGCGCAGCTCGTCGATCAGCCGCAGGCCGTTCTTGGTCTCGACATGCCAGAAGGTCCAGCCGTTGCAGGCGCCCGAGCCTTGCGCCACCGCGCCGATGCGGTGGATCGAGCCGACCTTGTCGCCGAGCATGATGGCGCCGTCGGCACGAACCAGCGCACCGTGGCGCTTCTTGGCATCGACCAGTCTGGCGCCGGGTACGATCATGCCGCGCTCGATCAGCTCGGAGAACGCCACCCGCGGCGCCTCGCGTGCGGTCATGAACGGCGCCAGGGTTGCTTCCGGCAGCGGCTCGATCGCGGCGATGCGGGCTTCGGCGGCGGCCGCATAGGTCCGGTCGCGCTCGAAGCCGATATAGTTGCGGCCGAGGCGCTTGGCGACCGCACCTGTCGTTCCGGTGCCGTTGAACGGATCGATCACGAGATCGCCGGGTTTCGACGACGACAGCAGCACGCGGGCGAGCAGCTGCTCGGGCTTCTGGGTCGGATGAACCTTCTTGCCGTCGTCGCCCTTGAGGCGCTCCTCGCCGGTGCACAGCGGGATCAGCCAGTCGGAGCGCGCCTGCACGTCCTCATTGGACGCCTTCAGCGCTTCATAGTTGAAAGTGTAGCCCTTGGCCTTCTCGTCGCGCGCGGCCCAGATCATGGTCTCGTGCGCGTTGGTGAAGCGGCGGCCGCGGAAGTTCGGCATCGGATTGGACTTGCGCCACACAATGTCGTTCAGGAGCCAGAAGCCGAGGTCCTGCATGATCGCGCCGACGCGGAAGATATTGTGATAGGAGCCGATCACCCACAGCGTCGCCGACGGCTTCATCACGCGGCGGGCGGCAAGCAGCCAGGCGCGGGTGAAATCGTCATAGGCGGCGAACGACGAGAACTTGTCCCAGTCGTCGTTGACGGCATCGACATGCGATTCGTCGGGGCGCTTGAGGTCGCCCTTGAGCTGCAGATTGTAGGGAGGGTCTGCGAAGACCAGGTCGACCGAGCCGGCCTGAAGCTTCGACATCTCGGCCACGCAATCGCCAATGACGATGTGGCTCGACGGGGCACTCTCAAATTTAGTGCGGGGCGCCCTTGCAGACGCCCCGCGACGCGACACTACCATGACTCAAGAACTCTGACTCAGGCGACGCTGTCGGCGACGCGGGACTAAACAACCGACTGGCGTCACATTGACCGGGCAAAGTAAAAATCGACTTAATTGGAAATCGTCATGCAAAAGATTGCAGCATCTTTTGAACGGCGTGGCGCATTGCGATCGGCGTTGTGCTGCAACATCAGCGCGTTCGGCGAAAAATTTGCGGATCATCAAACCGGCACGATTCAGCCGGTAGATACGGCCTCATTCGCAGCCGTTTGCACCGCAAGCGTGTGCGTCTTCCGGACTAGGCAATTATTGCCGGGCAGGATATTGATTAACAGAATGGAAATTTTAAGTTGGTGTGTCCCACGTTGGGTCGCCGACTGGAATAAAGGGAAACCGCCATGCGCTATGATGATTTCCGCCGCAGCGACGACATCGAAGACCGTCGCGACGACAGTGGCGGCGGCGGCGGCGGTGGTGGCGGCTTCGGCATTCCGATGGGCGGCGGTGGCGGGCTCGGCATCGGCACGGTCATCGTGCTCGGCCTGCTCGGCTATGCCTTCGGCATCGACCCGCGCATCCTGATCGGCGGCGCCGAGATTCTCACCGGCGGCGGCCAGGCGCCGACCTACCAGACCGACCGCCAGTCGTCGGGCGGCCAGGCCAAGCGCGGCGCGCCGACCGACGAGATGGGCAGCATGATCGCCGGCATCCTCGGTGAAATCGACGATCGCTGGAGCGAGATCTTCCAGGCCTCGGGCCAGACCTATACCGGTCCGAAGATCGTGCTGTTCCGCAACGCCACCAATGGCGGCCGCTGCGGCATGGCGCAATCGGCGATGGGACCGTTCTACTGCCCGCCGGACAAGACCATCTTCCTCGACACCGGCTTCTTCCGCGAGGTCGAGACGCGCTTCCGCGGCTGCTCGGGCAACGCCTGCAAGTTCACTGCGGCCTATATCATCGCGCATGAGGCCGGCCATCACATCCAGAACCTGCTCGGCATCATCCCGCGCGTGAACCGGCTGCAGCAACAGGCCGGAAGCAAGGCCGAGGCCAACGCGCTGCAGGTCAAGGTCGAGTTGCAGGCCGACTGTCTCTCCGGCGTCTGGGTCAACCGCGAGGAGAAGAAGCGGCCGGGCTTCCTCGAGGCCGGCGATATCGACGCCGCGCTGACCACCGCGAACGCGATCGGCGACGACACGCTGCAGCGGCAGGCGACGGGCAGGGTGGTGCCTGATTCCTTCACCCACGGCTCCGCCGCGCAGCGCAAGCAATGGTTCATGACCGGCTACCAGCAGGGCACCGTGCAGGCCTGCAACACGTTCGGCGGGGGGTAGTCAGCTCTACGTCGCGTCATCCCCGGATGAGCGCATTCGCGCTCACTCGGGAGGTGCTCGCCCCTTCGGCGAGCCCCTCGAAGGATAAAGCGCCCGTGGCCCATCCTTCGAGGCTCGCAAGGGCTCGCACCTCAGGATGACGGCTGTGGGTCTGGAAAGAGGTGCAGATGTCCTCGATCGACGAATCCAAATCGTTCATCCCGCTCGGCATCGCGGTGTTGACGATTTCCGACACCCGCTCGCTGGCGGATGACAAGTCCGGCACCACGCTGGCCGACCGTCTCACCGCGGCCGGTCACAAGCTCGCGGCGCGCGAGATCGTCACCGATGACGTCGAGGCGATCCGCGCGGTGATCCGGCGCTGGATCGCGGATCCCGCCGTCGATGCCGTCATCACCACCGGCGGCACCGGCTTCACTGGGCGCGACGTCACGCCGGAGGCGGTCGAGCCGCTGTTCGAGAAGCGGATGGACGGCTTTTCGATCGCCTTCCACATGCTGAGCCACGCCAAGATCGGGGCATCGACGATCCAGAGCCGCGCCACCGCCGGCGTTGCCGGCGCCACCTTCATCTTCTGCCTGCCCGGCTCGCCCGGCGCCTGCCGCGACGGCTGGGACGGCATTTTGGCCGCGCAGCTCGATTACCGCACGCGGCCCTGCAATTTCGTCGAGATCATGCCGCGGCTGGACGAACATCTGCGCCGCCCGAAGGCGAAAGGCGCGAGCGCGTAAGCACGCTCTATCCACGTCATTCCGGGGCATCGCGCAGCAATGAGCCCGGAATGACGGAAGAGGATGTGGAGTCCTAAAGCTCCATCTCCCAGGTCTCTCCGACCAGGTCGACGCCGAAGCTATGGTGCTTCTCTTCCTTGATGCGCTGGAAGCCGGCGCGGGCGTAGATGCCGCGCGCGGCGAGCAGGATGCTCTGGGTCCACAGCGTCATCTTCGTGTAGCCCATCTCGCGCGCCGAGCGGATGCATTGCTCGACCAGCGCGCGGCCGACGCCGAGCCCGCGCGCCTTGTCCTCGACCGCCAGCAGCCGCAGCTTGGCGACCCCGTCGCCGCCATTGACCAGGAACACCGAGCCGACCGGCTCGCCGTCGACCTCCGCGATCCAGCAATGCTCGCGGGCCGGATCGAACGATCGCAGAAACTGGGCGCAGATCTCGGCCACCAGCGCCTCGTAGCTGATGTCCCAGCCATACTCCTCCGCATAGACGCGGCCTTGTTGCGAGATCACCCAGCCCATGTCGCCGATCCGATGGCTGCGCAGCAGGAAGCCGACCGGCTTTTGGGCCGCGGGCTCCAGCGACTGCTCGATCGTGCCCATCGCGCGCACCACCGCGGCGCGGCGGTCGCCGTCCATCTGCTTCAGCAGCGCGCCGACCTCGTCGCGCGAGCGGCGGTCGAGATCGGCGGCTGCGGTGCGGCCCCTGGCGGTCAGGGCGACCTCATTGACGCGCTTGTCGACCTTTGACGGCTTGCGCGTCACGATCTGGCGGCGCTGCAGCGCCGCCAACGTCCGGCTGACGAAGCCGGCATCGAGGTCGAGATCGCGCACCAGGTCGGTCGCGGTGCAGTTCGCACGATGCGCGAGCTCGTAGATGATGCGCGCTTCCTGCAGCGTGAAGATCGAGCGCAACAGCTTCGGCTCGATGATGCCGAGCTTGCGGGTGTAGAACCGGCTGAAGCCGCGGATCGCGGCGACCTGGCTCTCGAGGGCGGTGTCATTGGAATTTGATTTCATCAAACATATTATTTGATGAAATCAAATAATCCGCAAGGGCGCATAACGCGCTTTTTTGCGCGAACTGCTGCCCGCTTTGCGTTGAATATGCCTTACGCGACCATGATCCGGCTGCGCAGCATGGTGCGCGAGGAGCGGCCGAGCCGGCGCAGCAGCCGCGCCTCGGAGCGGCGGGCATCCGGCCGGTAGCCGCCGATCCGCTCATAATGTTCGCGCGCGATCAGGAGCCCCTGCTCGGCCGAGGGGCCTGAGATCATCCGGGCGACGAATTTGAGGCCGTCGCGCAGGCCGGGATCGGTGTAGGGCGCGCGGGCGTAGCGGAAGATGCCGGCGCGGTCCTTGCCGCTCGCCGCCACCATCTGGATGAACTGGGTCGTCTCTTCGATCCAGCCGGCATCGAGCACCGCGCCCGGATGCAGGAACATCAGCCAGGGCGACCGCGCCTGCCGGGCGCCGGCGGCGAGTGCCGCCGCGCGGGTGCCCGCGAAGCGCAGGAAGTGGCAACCGGCGACGTCGGCGACGCGCTCGATCACGTCGGTGTCGGTGCGGTCGACCAGCAGCACCTCGCGGACCACGCCGGCGGCCGCGCCCGGCACCAGCGCTGCGAGCGTCGCGACCGCAGTGCGCTCGACCCCGTCGGTTGGAATGATCACGCTCAGCATGAATTGAGGCTTCGCTGGCTCAAACGGTTCAAGAAACTCGCGCCGTGTTATCACCTTGTCATATTCAAAGCAGCCTGTGCGCCTGCAGATTTTTGCGTCATCAGTTTGTGGATTTTCTTGCGCCGTGTTCTTGATTTGTTCTTTCGATGTGCTAGCTTCAAAGCATGAGCCGAGCATCCTCTCATGCCCTCAAGCACCCGCCGGTAACGGCGCCCTCCGATAACCCGGCGGGTGCACCTTCACCTGTCCCTGCCCCTTTTCCCGAGCTTGCGGTCGCGATCGAGCGCGAGCGGCGGCGTGGCCGCGGCGCGCAGTCCAATGCCAGCGGCCGTTACGAGGCCGAGGCGCGGGTTGCCTTCGACGATGGTTGGCAGAGTCTCGAGGACCTGCCGCCGTTTACGACCAGCGTGGCGCTCGATACCTCGCGCAAGGTGATCACGCGCAACGACTCGCCCGACATCGGCTTCGACCGCTCGATCAATCCCTATCGCGGCTGCGAGCATGGCTGTGTCTATTGCTTCGCGCGGCCGACCCACGCCTATCTCGGTCTTTCGCCGGGGCTCGATTTCGAGTCCAAGCTGTTCGCCAAGCCGGATGCGCCGGCCTTGCTCGAGACCGAGCTGGCGGCGCCCGGCTACGAGGCGCGGATGATCGCGATCGGCACCAACACCGATCCCTACCAGCCGATCGAGCGCGATCGAAAGATCATGCGCGGCATTCTCGAGGTGCTGGAGCGCGCCGGCCATCCGGTCGGCATCGTCACCAAGTCCGCGCTGGTGACCCGCGACATCGACATCCTGGCGCGGATGGCCAAGCGCAATCTCGCCAAGGTCGCGCTCTCGGTGACGACGCTCGATCCGAAGCTCGCGCGCACCATGGAGCCGCGCGCCTCGACCCCGCCGAAGCGGCTCGAGGCGATCAAGCGGCTCGCGGACGCCGGCATCCCGACCACGGTGATGGTCGCCCCGGTGATCCCGGCGCTGAACGACTCCGAGATCGAGCGCATCCTCGATGCCGCCGTGCATGCCGGCGCCAAGGAGGCGAGCTATGTGCTGCTGCGGCTGCCGCTCGAGGTCCGCGATCTGTTTCGCGAATGGCTGATGGCGAACTATCCGGATCGCTATCGCCACGTCTTCACGCTGATCCGCGACATGCGCGGCGGCCGCGATTACGACTCGCAATGGGGCACGCGGATGAAGGGCACCGGCCCGATGGCCTGGATGATCGGCCGCCGCTTCGAGATCGCCTGCGAGAAGCTCGGCCTCAACAAGCGGCGGACCAAGCTGACCACCGATCACTTCGCCAAGCCGAAGCGCAACGGCCAGCAGCTCAGTCTGTTCTAGGTAACATGCGTAGCCCGGATGAAGCGCAGCGCAATCCGGGAAACCTGTGGCCGTGGAATGAGGTCCCGGATTACGCTTCGCTCCATCCGGGCTACGAAGAACCCATATGGCGACCAAGCTACAAAAGTGAGTGCACATCATGAGCAACGCCCCGACCGCACGCTTCACCGTCCTCACCCTCGGCGTCAGCGACATGCGCGCCAGCATCGCCTTCTACCAGTCGCTCGGCTTCGCCAGGAAGATGCGCGCGACCGGCGAGGAGGTCGCCTTCTTCGAGACCGGCGGCACCGTGCTCGGGCTGTTCCCGTGGCATCTGCTCGCCGACGACGCCGGGCTGCCCGATCAGCCGCGCCCGGCCGCATTCCACGGCGTCTCGATCGCCTGGAACTGCAACGACGATGCCGAGGTCGATCGCGTGATGGCGTTCGCGCTGTCGAAAGGCGCCAAATTGCTGAAGCCGGCGCAGCCGACCAGCTATGGCGGTTATTGCGGCTATTTCGGCGATCCCGACGGCCATGCCTGGGAAGTGGTGCGCGCGCCGGGTTTTGAGGTGCTGGAGAGCGGACTTGTGTCGATTCCCGACTAAAGCGCGCCGGACTGAATAGCGGGGAAGGGCGCCGGGTTCCCGGTTGCGCCGCGGGCCTTGCTTGATCACCATCCCCGCATGATTCGGGATAATTCCAAGAGCGCGTCAAAGACCGCGCCGAAGCAGGCGCCGGCCAAATCGGCCAAGCCGGCCAAGCCGGCCAAGCGAGTCGTTGCGGTGGCGCGGCCGAGCTTCCGGCGCGAGCGCGCGCTGATCAAGCGCGGCGTCTGGCCGGTCGCCGGGTGCGACGAGGCCGGCCGCGGTCCGCTGGCCGGGCCCGTGGTCGCCGCCGCCGTGGTGCTGGACCCCAATCGCGTTCCCAAGGGCCTCGATGATTCCAAGCGGCTGACCGCCGAGCGCCGGGAGGAACTGTTCGAGGAGATTTGCGCGACTGCGGCGTTCTCGGTCGCGGTGGCTTCGCCGGCGCGAATCGACCGCGACAATATCCTGCGCGCCTCGCTGTGGGCGCTGGCGCGCGCGGTGCACGCGCTGCCCGAGATGCCGAAGCACGTCTTCGTCGACGGCCGCGACAAGCTCGCCACGCCCTGCGACTGCGACGCCGTGATCGGCGGCGACGGCATCGTGGCCTCGATCGCGGCGGCCTCGATCATCGCCAAGGTGACGCGCGACCGCCTGATGTGCGCGCTGGCGCTGGATTGCCCCGGCTACGGTTTCGAGCAGCACAAGGGCTACGGCGTCCCCGAACACCTCGAGGCGCTGGACCGGCTCGGACCCAGCAGCCATCACCGCAGCTTCTTCGCCCCCGTCGTCGCGGCGCGGCTGAAGCATTTCCCTGTCCCCACCGAGCCCGACCTGTTCACGGTGGATGCCGAAAGCGAGGCCGCGGCCTCCGAAGCGGCGTAGCGCTCACCGTCCCAAGCCGACCTAACGCGTCATCACCCCACTCAACGCTGTCATCGCCCGGCTCGACCGGGCGATCCAGTATTCCAGAGGCGGCTGTGCTCAAGCCCAACCGCCGCGGCGTACTGGATGCCCCGCCTTCGCGGGGCATGACACCTGTATTGGCTTTGCACCGTGGACTCATCCGGCCCCGGTTGCCTCGACCGCCGCCGCCGTTTATCAAAACCCTCGGGATCAGATGGCGCCGCTGATTAGTGGCTGGGGCATTTCAGGCGTTTCATGCGGTTTACCTCCCTGGTTGTCGAACTGATCCGCGCCCGGCCGCGCCTCGTGGTGTGGGTCGTCGTGCTGGTGCAGGCGGCGATCTGGCTGTTGCTGCCGCTGATCTTCTACGGCAGCCCGCCCGGCAATCTCGCCACCGTCCTGGCCTTCGGCCGCGAATACCAGGTCGGCACCGACATGGGGCCGCCGCTGGCGTTCTGGCTTGCCGACATCGCCTTCCGCGCCGCCGGCAACCACGTGTTCGGCGTCTATCTGCTGGCACAGCTCTGCGAGATCGCCACCTTCATCGCCTTCTACCAATTGGCGCGCGCCATCGTCGGCGGCCCGCAGGGCGTGCTCGCGGTGCTGCTGTCGATGACGGTGGTGGTGTTCTCCTCGCCGAGCGTCGAGTTCGGCCCGCTGATCCTGGCGCGTCCGCTGTGGGCGCTGCTGCTGCTGCATTCCTGGCAGCTGATCGGGCAGAACCGGCGCAGCGCCTGGTTCGCCTGGTCGATCGATTGCGGCCTGCTGCTGCTGACGACGCCGGCGGCGATCGGCATGATCCTGCTCGTGGTCGGCTTCGCACTCGCAACCGAGCGCGGCCGGCGCACGCTGCGCGCGGTCGATCCGCTCTATGCGCTGCTGGTGATCATCGTGCTGGCGCTGCCCTATCTGATCTGGCTGATCCGCGCCGACGTGCTGGCGCTGCCGGCCTTGCCGGCGGCTGCCGACCTCAAGGCGCGGGCGCTGCGCTGGGGCGTCGTGCTCGGCGGACTGATCGTGGCGACGGGCGGGATCGTCGTGCTGGTGATCCTCAATTCGCGCCCGTTCGCCCGCGATGCCGAGGACGCGCCGATCATCTACCGTCCGCCGGTCAGTCCGCTGGCGCAGCAATTCGTCTATTTCTTCGCGTTCGCGCCGGCGATCGCGGGCAGCTTCATCGCGGGTCTGTTCGATCTCGATCGCGCCTTTGGCGGCGCCGGCGTCGCGCTGTTGATGTCGGGGCTCGCCGTCGTTGTCGCGACCGGCGAACTCATCCCGCTCAGGCGGCAGCGGCTGTTGCGCTCGGTCTGGGCCTTCGCGGTGGCGGCGCCCGCCGCCCTCGCGCTGGCCGCGGCGCTGTTCCTGCCCTGGACCAGCAGCACCGAGGCGCCGACGTCGCTGCCGGCGGCCGCGATGGGGCGCTTCTTCGACGACAGCTATGAGCGCCGCACCAACCAGCGGCTGCGCGCGGTGGCCGGCGATCCCGAGATCGCCAGCCTGATCGCGATGAACGGGCGCCGCCCGCATCTGTTGCTGGACGCCGCGCCGCAACGGACGCCATGGCTGTCGGTCGCGAAATTCGACGAGACCGGCGGCGTCGTGGTCTGGCGCGCGCAGGACACCGCCGGCACGCCGCCGCCCGAACTCGCGCAGCGCTTCCCGGGCCTGGTGCCCGAAGTGCCGCGCTCGTTCGATCGGCTGGTCAATGGACGGCTGCCGGTGCTGCGGATCGGCTGGGCGATCGTGCGGCCGAAGGGGTCGTGATGTGAAGCCGTAGCCCGGATGGAGCGAAGCGAAATCCGGGGCCACTTCCTCAACCTGCGCTGTCGGACCCGGATTGCGCTTCGCTCCATCCGGGCTACGAAGCTACAAGCTACGCCATCGCTTGCTGCAGCACCTTCGCGATCGCGCGCAGATCCTGCCACGACAGCCGCTTGTAGGACGGCGAGCGCAACAGATAGGCCGGATGGAAGGTGGCGACGGCGCGGATCGTGCGCGTGCCGGTGTCGTAGTCGATCCATTTGCCGCGCGTGCGCATGATGCCTTCGCGGGTGCCGAGCAGCGCCTGCGTCGAGGGATTGCCGAGCGTCACCAGCACGTCGGGATTCACCAGCTCGATATGGCGCTGGATGAAGGGCAGGCAGACCTGGGTCTCCTGCGGCGTCGGCGTGCGGTTGCCCGGCGGCCGCCACGGGATGACGTTGGCGATATAGGCCTTGCTGCGGTCGAGCCCGATCGCGGCGATCATGCGGTCGAGCAGCTTGCCGGAGCGGCCGACGAACGGCAGGCCCTCGATGTCCTCCTCGCGGCCCGGCGCCTCGCCGACGAACATCACGCGCGCCTCGGGGTTGCCGTCGGCGAACACCAGCCGGGTTGCGGTGTGCTTCAGCGCGCAGCCGTCGAACGTCTCCATCAGCGCACGCAAGGCTTCGAGCGTCGGCGCGGTCCGCGCGGCCTCGCGCGCGGAGGCGATCGCGGCCTCCGGTGCCACGGTGATTTCGCTGCGCGGAACGGCCGGCATCGGCGGCGGACGCAGCGGATTGAGCGCGACCGGCGGCCGCGGCGGCGCGGCGGGCGCGGGAACTGGCTCCGCCTCTTCCAGCCGGTTGATCGGCTCGTCGCCAAGCGCGCAATCGACCCCGGCCTCGAGGTAAAAGGCCAGCAATTGCTGCAGTGTAGGGGTGGGCTCGGGCGGCAGGGCCATCATCGCTGCAATCTAGAGCATGATCCGGAAAAGTGCAGGCTCCTTTTCGGAAAAGATTATTCTCTGCGGTATCCGGAGCGTTTTCGAGCGAAGTGGATACCGGTTCGCGTGGAGAAAACGCGTCAAAACAAGAATCTAGAGCCCCGTTCCGATTTCATCGGAACGGAAGGGCTCTAGACCGTGCAAATCCATGGAAGCGCAATTCCATGGTTGTCCTTCCGCCAAAAATCGGAAACAACGACTTTTGAAAAGCTTAGAAGCGTTCTCAATGGGCTGAGACCAAGATCATGAGTGCTGAAGACCTTCCTCCGCGCGAGTCTATGGAATTCGACGTCGTCATCGTCGGCGCCGGCCCGTCGGGCCTGTCGGCTGCGATCCGGCTCAAGCAGCTCAATCCGGAGCTCTCAATCGTCGTGGTGGAGAAGGGCTCCGAGGTCGGTGCGCACATCCTGTCGGGTGCGGTGATCGATCCGGTGTCGCTCGACAAACTGATCCCGGACTGGCGCGAGGATGCCGACTGTCCGTTGAAGACGCAGGTCACGAGCGACCGCTTCTACTGGACGACGTCGCAGGGCTGGTTCCGCATCCCGAACTTCATCATGCCGCCGTTGATGCACAACCATCACAACTACATCGGCTCGCTCGGCAACGTCTGCCGCTGGCTGGCGCCGAAGGCGGAAGCGCTCGGCGTCGAGATCTATCCGGGCTTCGCCGCCGCGGAAGTGCTCTATGACGACAAGGGCGCGGTGCGCGGCATCGCCACCGGTGACATGGGCATCGCCAAGGACGGCAGCCACAAGGATTCCTACACCCGCGGCATGGAGCTGCTCGGCAAGTACACGCTGTTCGCCGAGGGCGCTCGCGGCTCGCTCACCAAGCAGCTGATCGCCAATTACAAACTGGACGCCAACTCCGAGCCGCCGAAATTCGGCATCGGGCTCAAGGAAGTCTGGCAGATCGATCCGGCGAAGCACAAGAAGGGCCGGGTGCAGCATACGCTGGGCTGGCCGCTGAACGACAAGACCGGCGGCGGCTCGTTCCTCTATCACTACGACGACAACCGCGTCGCGGTCGGCTTCGTCGTCCATCTGAACTACAACGATCCCTATCTGTCGCCGTTCGATGAATTCCAGCGGATGAAGACCCACCCCGATATCCGCGAGCTGTTCGAGGGCGGCAAGCGGCTGGCCTACGGCGCGCGCGCCATCACCGAGGGCGGCTACCAGTCGGTGCCGCGGCTCTCGTTCCCTGGCGGTGCGTTGATCGGCTGCGCGGCCGGCTTCGTCAACGTGCCGCGCATCAAGGGCGTCCACAATGCGATGGGCTCCGGCATGCTCGCCGCCGAGCATCTTGCCGCCGCGCTCGGCGCCGGCCGCGCCAATGACGAGCTCGTCGAATACGAGAATGCCTGGCGTTCGTCGGCGATCGGCAAGGACCTGTTCAAGGTCCGCAACGCCAAGCCGCTATTGTCGAAGTTCGGCAATCTGCTCGGAATGGCGCTGTCCGGCTTCGACATGTGGTGCAACACGCTCGGCTTCTCGCTGTTCGGCACCCAGTCGCACGCCAAGCCCGACCGCAAGACGCTCGATCCGTCCAGGCAGCACCAGCCGATCGCCTATCCGAAGCCGGACGGCAAGATCTCGTTCGACAAGCTGTCGTCGGTGTTCCTGTCCAACACCAACCATGAGGAGGACCAGCCGGTCCATCTCAAGGTCGCCGACATGAACCTGCAGAAGACGTCGGAGCACGACGTGTTCGCCGGCCCCTCCAACCGCTATTGCCCGGCCGGCGTTTATGAGTGGGTCGAGGAGGGCGCCAGCCCGCGCTTCCAGATCAACGCCCAGAACTGCGTCCACTGCAAAACCTGCGACGTGAAGGACCCCAACGGCAACATCACCTGGGTTCCTCCGGAGGGCGGCGGCGGCCCGAACTACGAGGCGATGTAAGGCCAGGGTGAGGCGACGGCGGCCGACCACATTTGCGTGAGGCGCCGCGGTCAGGCTCCGTGCTCGGCTTCACCTCTCCCGCAAGGGGAAAGGTGGAACAGACCGCGTGGCGAGCCCCCTGAGGCGCTTTTTGCGTCCGCACGCGAATATGCGCGGCCCGGTCACGATACCGCCATAGTGGAAGCGTCTTGCGAAGGCTGGCTGGATCGGCGGGTCTAAGGGCCTAATCTGCCAATTGATTCGTCACGGATTGCCCCCGGGCGATCCTTGCGGATAGACGCCAAAACCGGCATTGTCCCCCGCCGTGATGCCGCCGCTTGGGTTCGCATTTTGAGACTGATCGCAAGATCTTAGCTTGTAGAGTTCTTGGCCGTAAAATCCATCTTGGCGTAAATCCCTGGAGCAAGGCGACCGTGATGCTGTCCACCCGATTCAACCGCCTGACGATTGCCGTTCTCGCTGCCGCGGCGCTTGCCGTGCCTGCGCAGCTTTCGGCGCAGACGCCCGACCATCCGACCGACAATGCTGCGCAGTTCCCGTCCAAGAACGACCTGAAATCGCTGACCACCGCCGGCAGCTATCTCGCCGCCCGCCACGCCAGCGTCGAGCGCGATGCGTCCTCGGCCGCGGCGTTCTACCGCTCCGCGCTGCGCACCGACCCGAAGAATTCCGAGCTGCTCGACCGCGCCTTCATCTCCTCGCTCGCCGACGGCGACATCGAGGAGGCGGTCAAGCTCGCCGACCGCATCCTGACCCAGGACAAGGCCAACCGCGTCGCGCGCCTGGTCGTCGGCGTGCGCGACCTCAAGCTGAAGAAGTACGCCGCTGCGCAGTCCAACATCAACCAGTCGATCCGCGGCCCGATCACCGACCTGGTGGCCACGCTGCTGTCGGCCTGGGCGGCCTATGGCGCCGGCGACGGCAAGGGGGCGGTCGCCTCGATCGACAAGCTGACCGGTCCCGAGTGGTATCCGATCTTCAAGGATCTCCACGCCGGCATGATCTACGAGCTCTCCGGCAAGGAGAAGGACGCCGGCGCCCGCTTCGAGAAGGTGTACAAGCTCGACGATTCGATGCTGCGCACGGTCGATGAATATGCGCGCTGGACCTCGCGCAACAAGGACGCCGCCGCCGCGACCGCGATGTACGAGGCGTTCGACAAGAAGCTGCCGCGACACCCGCTGGTGCTGGAAGGCATCAAGGAGACCAAGGCCGGCAAGAAGCTGCCGCCGCTGGTCGATTCACCGCAGGCCGGCGCCGCCGAGGCGCTGTACGGCATCGGTGCGACGCTGACCCGCCGCGGCGGCGAGGACCTCGCGCTGGTCTATCTGCAGCTCGCGCTCTATCTGCAGCCGAACCATCCGCTGGCGCTGCTGTCGCTCGCCGATCTCTATGAATCGGTCAAGAAGCCGCAGATGGCGATCAAGGTCTATGAGCGGATGCCGGCGTCCTCGCCGCTGAAGCGCAACGCCCAGATCCAGCTCGCGACCAATCTCGACGCCGCCGACCGCAGCGACGAGGCGATCAAGATCCTCAAGGAAGTCACCGCGGATCAGCCGAAGGACATCGAGGCGATCCTGGCGCTCGGCAATATCGAGCGCGGCCGCAAGAAGTTCGCCGACTGCGCCACCACCTATTCGCAGGCGATCGACGCGCTGCCGGCCGGCGGCGACAAGAACGCCTGGGTCACCTATTACTACCGCGGCATCTGCGAGGAGCGCTCCAAGCAGTGGAACAAGGCCGAGGCCGACATGCGCAAGGCGCTCGAGCTGCAGCCCGAGCAGCCGCATGTGCTGAACTATCTCGGCTATTCCTGGATCGACCAGGGCATCAACCTCGACGAAGGCATGAAGATGATCAAGCGTGCCGTCGATCAGCGCCCTGATGACGGCTACATCGTCGACTCCCTCGGCTGGGCCTATTACCGGATCGGCAATTACGACGAGGCGGTGAAGAACCTCGAGCGCGCGATCGACCTGAAGCCGGAAGATCCGACCATCAACGACCATCTCGGCGATGCCTATTGGCGCGTGGGCCGCACGCTGGAAGCCAGGTTCCAGTGGGCGCATGCGCGCGATCTCAAGCCCGAGCCGGAAGAGCTGCCGAAGATCCAGGCCAAGATCGACAACGGCCTGCCGGATGATGCCAACTCGTCCGCCGCCGCCGCCGACAAGAAGAAGGACGACGACGGCAAGGGCGGCTAGGGCTAGCTCGTGCGGCAAATTCGGTGTCGTCCCTGCGGAAGCAGGGACCCATAACCACCGACGGTTGTTGCTGCAGACTGCCTGAACGACGAATCCCGTTCACACCATCCGCCGCGGCTATGGGTCCCTGCTCCCGTGCGCAATTGCGCACCGGGCAGGGATGGCGGCGGTGGATGCGGCGCTTGGGCCGGATGCCCCCTGGAATTTCCATGCAAACAAAGGGATAGGATCGTGCGGCGATTTACGCTAATCGCAGCACGATGTTTGTTTTTTAGGGGTTTATCGCCGTGCCGGCGCTGATTGAAGAAGGGCGTGCCAAGGTCAACCTGACGCTCAGGGTTGTCGGACGGCGCGTCGACGGGTTTCACGACCTCGAAAGCGTGGTCGCGTTTGCCGATTGCGCCGATCGTCTCACGCTCGAGCCGGGGCCCGAATTGTCGCTCTCGATGCTGGGGCCGCTGGCCGACGCGTGCGGCGATACCTCGGACAATCTGGTGCTTAAGGCCGCGCGGCTGCTCGGCGAGCGCGTCGCGGACCTCGAGGTCGGCCACTTCACGCTGGAGAAGGTGCTGCCGGTTGCAGCCGGCATCGGCGGCGGCTCGGCGGATGCCGCGGCCGCGCTGCGGTTGCTGGCACGGCTCAATGAGCTCTCGCTCGACGACAGCAGGATCATGGAGGTCGCGCTGCAGACCGGCGCCGACGTGCCGGTGTGTGTCGCCTCGCGCGCCTGCGACATGACCGGCGTCGGCGAAGGCCTGCTGCCGCTCGATTTGCCGAAAATGCCCTGCGTGCTGGTCAATCCGCGCGTGCCGGTTGCGACCAAGGATGTCTTCAACGCGCTCGGCCTGCGTCACGGCGAGCTGCTGATCGGCGCCACCGATGTGATGATGCAGGCGCCGGACTGGCCGGACGCCGGCCGCGCGGTGGATGACTGGATCGCGGCGCTGTCACGCGGCACCAACGATCTCGAAGCCCCGGCCGCGCGCATCGAGCCCGTCATCAGCGACGTCTTGTCGGCGTTGCGTGCGACCGGCGGCGCTCGCCTGGTGCGCATGTCGGGATCCGGCGCGACCTGCTTTGCGATCTTCGCCACCGACGCCGACGCAGAGGCCGCGGGCGAGAAGCTCCGCGCCGGGCATCCCGGCTGGTGGGTGCATGCGGGCGCGCTGAGCTAGCGCGCGTCCATTCTCCCTCTCCGTCATTCCGGGGCGCGCGCAGCGCGAGCCCGGAATCCATTCATCCATGGATGATGCGGCCTGATGGATTCCGGGCTCGTGCTTCGCACGCCCCGGAATGACGACGGCGGCATCTGCGGCATCATCCCGCCGCAACGCCGGGCAGCCTTGCACCCCCGGTTGCTTGGCAAGCCAAATCCCGTTTGCCATAACAGGATGAACAACAACGTTGCGCGTGCGGGGCCGTTCGGAGACCGCCGGCAGCCAAAGAGCCGGGAGGATGCCATGGCCAATATCCGAGTTCTCGCCACCGATCTCGAATTTCCCGAAGGTCCGGTCGTGATGCCCGACGGCTCGGTCGTGCTGGTCGAAATCCGCGGCCAGCGGCTGACCCGGATCTATCCCGACGGACGCAAGGAGATCGTCGCCAAGGTGCCGGGTGGCCCGAACGGCGCCGCGCTCGGCCCCGACGGCAAGATCTACATCTGCAACAATGGCGGCTTCTCTTGGATCCCGACCAAGAACATGATCATGCCCGGACCGCAGCCGGAGGATTATCTCGGCGGCTCGATCCAGCGCGTCGATCTGCAATCCGGCAAGGTCGAGACCGTGGTGGCGAAGTGCGGCGAGCACGAACTGCGCGGACCGAATGATCTGGTGTTCGACAGGCAGGGCGGCCTGTGGTTCTCCGATCTCGGCAAGCGCCGCGCCCGCGAGATGGATGTCGGCGCGTTCTATTATCTGAAGCCCGGCATGAACGAGATCGTCGAGGCCGTGCACGGCATCCTGCCGGCCAACGGCATCGGTCTCTCGCCGGACGAGAAGACCGTCTACATCGCGGAGACGCCGACCGCGCGGCTGTGGGCCTACGAGGTCTCCGAGCCCGGCACCATCAAGCCGCGCGACGTGATCTATCGCGGCGAGCGCGGCAAGCCGATTGCCGGCCTCGGCGGCTACCAGATGTTCGACTCGCTCGCGGTCGAAGCGTCGGGCAATGTCTGCGTCGCGACGCTGATCTCGGGCTGCATCTCGGTGATCGCACCCGACGGCGCATTGGTCGAGCAGGTGCCGACCGGCGACCGTGTCACCACCAATATCGCGTTCGGCGGCCCCGACCTGAAGACCGCCTACATCACGCTGTCCGGTAAGGGCGAGCTGATCGCGATGGATTGGTCGCGGCCGGGATTGCCGCTGAATTTTCTGAACAAGTGACGTAAGAACGTCATTGAGAGGAGCGAAGCGACGAAGCAATCCATCGAGCCGCATCTGAGGACAGATGGATTGCTTCGCTTCGCTCGCAATGACGGAAAGGATATAAAATGCCCTGGCTCGAACCTGTCACCCTTCGCGGCGCGCATGCGCGGCTTGAACCGCTGTCGCACGCTCACGTCGATGGACTGACGGAAGCCGTGAAAGACGGTGGTCTCTCCAACCTCTGGTACACCGCGATCCCGCAGCCGGAGAACATGGCCAAGGAGATCGACCGCCGTCTCGGCCTGCAGACCGCGGGGACCATGCTGCCGTTCACGGTGTTCGACGCCGACGGCAAGATTTCCGGCATGACCACCTACATGAACGTCGATACGCCGAACCGCCGCGTCGAGATCGGCTCGACCTGGTACGCCAAGCGTGTGCAGCGCAGCGCGGTCAATACGCAGTGCAAATTGCTGCTGCTCCAGCACGCGTTCGAGAAGCTCGATTGCATCGCGGTCGAGTTCCGCACGCATTTCTTCAATCACCAGAGCCGGCGCGGCATCGAGCGCTTGGGTGCCAAGCAGGACGGCGTCCTGCGCAGCCACCAGATCGCGCCCAACGGCACGTTGCGCGATACCGTGGTTTACAGCATCATCGCCAGCGAATGGCCGACGGTGAAGGCGCATCTCAACTATCAACTCAACGAAAAGCCGCGCTGACATCCTGGTCGGCGCCAGAAACGAGACGATGGAAACGTTCGATTATGTGATCATCGGCGCAGGCTCCGCCGGGAGCGTGCTGACCAACCGGTTGAGCGAAGACGCTGCTGTCAGGGTGTGCGTGCTGGAGGCCGGGCCGAGCGACTGGCATCCCTACATCCATCTGCCGGCCGGCTTCATCAAGACGTTCCACATGAAGAGCGTGAACTGGGCCTACCAGCAGGAGGTGGGTCCCTACACCGGCGGGCGCAGCATCTATGCGCCGCGCGGCAAGACGCTCGGCGGCTCGTCCTCGATCAACGGCCACATCTACAATCGCGGCCAGCGCCAGGATTTCGACACCTGGGCGCAGCTCGGCAATCGCGGCTGGGGCTATCCCGACGTGCTGCCGTATTTCCGGCGCATGGAGCGAAGGATCGGCGAGGGCGACGACACCTATCGTGGCCGCGACGGCAATCTCACCGTCACCACGATGGACTGGCAGGACCCGCTCTGCGAGGCCTTCATGGCGGGCGCGGTCTCGCTCGGCATTCCGCGCAATCCCGATTACAACGGCCAGATCCAGGAGGGCGTGTCGTACTGCCAGCGCACCATCCTGAACGGCCGAAGGGTCAGCGCCGCCACCGCGTTCCTGCATCCGGCGCGAAAGCGGCCGAATGTCGATGTGCGGACGCATGCCCATGTCACCGGCATCATCTTCGAGGGCAAGCGCGCGGTCGGCGTGCGCTATAACCGCGGCGGCAAGCACGGCGATCCGTTGGAGATCCGCGCCACCAAGGAGGTCATCCTCTCCGGCGGCGCCTACAACTCGCCGCAGCTGTTGCAGCTCTCTGGCGTCGGTTCGCCCGACCTCTTGCAGTCGCACGGCATCGAGGTGCGCCACGCGTTGCCGGGCGTCGGCGAGGGCCTGCAGGATCACTACGCGCCGCGCTCGGTGGCGCGGGTCAAGAATATCAGGACCATCAACGAAATGCGCCGCGGCTTCAGCCTGTGGGGCGAGGCGATCAAATGGGCGACGACGCGGCGCGGCCTGCTGTCGCTGTCGCCGACCATGGTCTACTGTTTCTGGCATTCCGGCGAGACCACCGAGAGCTCCGATTTGCAGCTCACCTTCACGCCGGCGAGCTACAAGGAAGGCGTGCAGGGCCAGCTCGAGGACGAGCCCGGCATGACGGTCGCGTCATGGCAGCAGCGGCCGGAGAGCCGCGGCTATGTCCGGATCCGCTCGGCCGATCCGTTCGCACCGCCGATCATCCAGACCAACTACCTCGCCGAGGAGATCGACCGCCGCGTCGTTGTTGCCGGCATGAAGCTGGCGCGCCGGCTGCTCGCCTCCGAGCCGCTCAGCCCGTACTACGCCTATGAGGACTTTCCGGGTCCGAAGGTCACCAGCGACGACGAGCTGCTCGCGGCCGCGACCCAGCGCGGCACCACCACCTTCCATCCCGGCTGCACCTGCCGGATGGGTCCGGCCGATGCGCCGTGGGCCGTGGTCGACGACCAGCTGCGGGTCCATGGCATGGAGGGCCTGCGCGTGATCGACGCCTCGATCATGCCGCGGATGATCTCGGCCAACCTCAACGCCTCGACCCTGATGATCGCCGACAAGGCCTCCGACATGATCCGCGGCAAGACGCCCGAGGCGGCGGCGAAGCTGCCGGAGTATGCGTGAGGAAGTTGATAAGTACGACGATCATCGTTCAGCGTCGTCCCGGCGGAGGCCGGGACCCATAACCACCGATGGTTATTGTTGTGTGCCGGTGGAATGACGAATCCCGTGGGCAATATCCGCCGCGGAGTATGGGTCCCGGCCTTCGCCGGGACGACAGCGGAGAGTGTGCGACCGTTAGCCCCTCAGGATGACGGGACTGCTATCAGGCGCTCAGCCGTAGACGAACGCCTTGTCCTTGAGGTCGATCGCCGGGAATTCGTCCTTCTCGGCCCAGTAGTCCTGGTTGTGCTGCCACTCCGGCTTGTCGCCGCGCTTCGGCAGCAGGTGCATGCCGCGCATCATGTAGCCGGGGTTGAAGTTCTCCGGATCGATCCACGGCAGCAGCGGCATGTTGTGGTCTTCCGGCCGCAGCTCCGGCGTCACCTTGTTCGCGCCGGTCGCCTTCATGTGGTTGAGCATGCGGCAGACGAAGTCGCCGACCAGATCGACGCGCAAGGTCCAGCTGGCGCGGAAATAGCCGAACACCCAGACGAGGTTCGGCACGCCGGTGAACATCATGCCGCGATAGGTCACGGTGTCCTTGAAATCGAGCGGCTTGCCGTCGATCGCGAAGTCGATGCCGCCATTGGCGGAGAGGTGGAAGCCGGTCGCGGTGATGATGATGTCGGCCTCGAGCTGCTTGCCGGTCTTGAGCAGGATGCCGGTCTCGGTGAAGCGCTCGATCTCGTCGGTGACGACCGAGGCCTTGCCGTCCTTGATGGCGTGGAACAGGTCGGCGTCCGGAATGAAGGCGATGCGCTGCCGCCACGGCCGGTAGCGCGGCGTGAAATGGGTGGCGATGTCGTAGTCCTTGCCGAGAACGGCTTCGACCGCCGCCAGCAGGTCCTTCCTGGCGCCCTCCGGCTCGGCGAAGGTGCGCTTGGTGAAGGCGTCCTGCTCGAACAGGATCTTGCGGCGGGTGATCTCGTGGATCCAGTGCTCGTCGACCTGCAGCCGGCGCAATTCCTCGGCGATCTCGATCGCGTTGCGGCCGGTGCGGAAATAGGTCGGCGAACGCTGCAGCATGGTGACATGGCCGGCGTCCTTGGCCATCGCCGGGATCAGGGTCGCGGCGGTCGCGCCGGAGCCGATCACGACCACGCGCTTGCCCTTGTAGTCGAGGTCGTCGGGCCAGGTCTGCGGATGCACCACCGTGCCCTTGAACTTCGCCATGTCGGTCCATTCGGGCGTGTAGCCGGCGTCGTGGCGGTAGTAGCCCTGGCACATCCAGAAGAAGTTGGTGGTGAAGCGCAGCTGCTCGCCGGTGTCGATGCGCACAGCATCGATGGTCCAGAGATTGGTCTCGTTCGACCACTCCGCTGCGGTGATGGTGTGGCGATAGCGGATGTGGCGGGCGAGATCGTTCTCCTCGATCACCTCTCCCATGTATTTCAGGATCTCGGCCGCGCTGGCGATCGGCGCGCTGGTCCACGGCTTGAAGCGATAGCCGAAAGTGTGCAGGTCGCTGTCGGAGCGGATACCGGGATAGCGGTGCGTCGACCAGGTGCCGCCGAAGGTCTTCTGCGTCTCCAGCACCACGAAGCTGGTGCCCTTGCATTGCGTGGTGAGGTGATAGGCGGCACCGACGCCGGAGATGCCGGCGCCCGCGATCAGGACGTCGAAATGCTCGGTCGTGACGGGCTCGGCGGCGCGGATTTGGGTCTGGACGTTCATCTTCCCTGGTCTTCTTGCTTGTTGGCTTGTTCGTTGGGCACTGGAAGCAAAACGCCGGAGCCATCGCCCCGGCGTTTGCCGATCTCGTAACTAGACTTCGCGGCGGCTGAGGAACGCCAGCCGCTCGAACAGATGCACGTCCTGCTCGTTCTTGAGCAGCGCGCCGTGCAGCGGCGGGATCAGCTTGCGCGGGTCACGCTCCCTGAGCATCTCGGGCGTGATGTCCTCGTTGAGCAGCAGCTTGAGCCAGTCGAGCAGCTCGGAGGTCGAGGGCTTCTTCTTCAGGCCCGGCACTTCGCGGACCTCGAAGAAGATCCGCAGCGCCTCTTCCACCAGCCGCTTCTTGATGTTGGGGAAGTGCACGTCGACGATCCGGCCCATGGTGTCGGCGTCGGGGAACTTGATGTAGTGGAAGAAGCAGCGGCGCAGGAACGCGTCCGGCAGTTCCTTCTCGTTGTTCGACGTGATCATCACGATCGGGCGCAGCTTCGCCTTGATGGTCTCGCCGGTCTCGTAGACGTGGAACTCCATCCGGTCGAGCTCGAGCAAGAGGTCGTTGGGGAATTCGATGTCGGCCTTGTCGATCTCGTCGATCAGCAGCACCGGGCGCTTCTCGTGGGTGAAGGCCTCCCACAGCTTGCCGCGCTTGATGTAGTTCTTGATGTCGGAGACGCGCGCGTCGCCGAGCTGGCTGTCGCGCAGCCGCGACACCGCGTCGTATTCGTAGAGGCCCTGCTGCGCCTTGGTGGTCGACTTGATGTGCCAGGTCAGAAGCGGCGCGTCGATCGCCTTGGCGACTTCCTCGGCCAGCACGGTCTTGCCGGTGCCGGGCTCGCCCTTCACCAGCAGCGGGCGCTCGAGCACGATGGCGGCATTGACGGCGACCTTGAGGTCATCGGTTGCGACGTAGTCCTTGGTACCCGTGAATTTCATCTATCTCTTCGCCTTGCTTCGTTCGTTGGCCGTCTCGGCCTCAACATGAAACGACCGCTCTCGCAGCGGCCGTCGGAGATGCAAATTGTCCGGTCACGCGCGTCTGACGAACGACACGATCACCAGCACGATCACGGCGCCGATCGTCGCGTTGACGATGTCGCGGATCGCACTGCCGCCGAGGCTGATGCCCAGCCGCGGCAACAGCCAGCTCGCCACCAGCGCGCCGATGATGCCGACGACCATGTTGCCGATCAGTCCGAAGCCCGCGCCGCGCACGATCAGGCCAGCGAGCCAGCCGGCAATCGCACCGATCACCAGTGCCGCAATGATGCCCATTCAAACGTCCTGCCCGATGTCTTGTCAGGCGCAATTGTAATTGAAAAAGCCGGGCGGTCTAGGGTGGATTCCGCAGCGCAGCGGTACCCTGGACGGCACTTCGCGCATAGAGGGCGCTTGGCGCATAGTATGTCAGGCGTACTGTTTCCGCCCCGCGGAATGATTGTCACCGGCGAGCGACGAGGCCAGCACCGTGCGGTCGCGTCCGGAGCGTTTCGCCTCGTAGAGCGCGAGGTCGGCCTGGCCGAGCAATTCGCTCTCGCTCGCGGTCGCGGCCGTTCTGCTGGCGATCCCGAGACTGATCGAGACCACGCCGCGCCGCGCCGCCGGATTGGCGATCGAAAGCGAGCGCACCTGGAGCCGCATCGCTTCGGCGACCTTCAGCGCATCCTGCTCGCCGACACCGGGCAGGATGACCGCGAATTCCTCGCCGCCATATCGCGCGGCCAGCGCGGTGGTGTTGTCGGTGGCGTCCGCGATCACGCGCGCCACGCGCTTCAGGCATTCATCGCCGGCCTGGTGGCCCTGCGTGTCGTTGAAGCCCTTGAAGTGATCGATGTCGAGCATGATGAGCGAAATCTGCTCGCGGTCGCGGAACTCGCGCGGCAGCGCGTTGTCGAAGCTGCGGCGGTTGGCGAGCGCGGTCAGGCCGTCGGTCGTTGCAAGCTCGGACAGGCGGATGTTCAGCGCGTTGAGCTCGTCCTCCATCTTGTGGCGCTCGGTCACATCGCGCAGCACGCCGACCACCTCGATGGCGTGATGATCTTCCGCAAGCCCGGCCAGCTTGAAGTTGATCTCGACCCAGACCTCGCTGCCGTCGGCGTGGAAGGTCTTGAACTCGACGGTCTTGGTGGTGGTCCAGTTGGTCAATTCCGATGTCGCCCTGGCGACGTCGGCGAGGTGATCGGGGTGCACGAACTCGAAGCAGGTTTTGCCGATCAGGTCGTCCGGCTTGCGGCCGAGGATGGTCTCGACCGACTGCGACACGAACAGGAAGCGGCCATCGCGGTCGAGCAGGATCACGACGTCGGCGATGTTGTCGGCCAGCAGCCGGTAGCGCGCCTCCCGTTCCCGGAGCATCCGCGCGACCTTGGTTCGCTTGGCGAACTCGCGGCCCAGCAGGATCGCGAACAGGATCACGCTGCCCATCAGGATCACGGCGACGAACAGGTCGTTGCGCAAATCCTCATGCCATGCGGCCAGCACCTGGGCTTCCGGCAAGGCGACGGTGACCACGATCGGATATTGCGATGCGCGCTCGAAGCCGAGATATTTGACGCGGCCGTCGAATGGCGACGTGGTCTTGGTGTAGCCGGTCCGGTCCTGCTCGATCTGTGCCTTGAAGGCCGCGGAGACCTCCTTGTTCCACTTGCCGGCCGGCCAGTGCGCCAGCACGATGCCGTCGAGGCGAAGCAGGGTAATTCCGGCGTGCGGACCGAATTTGAAGGCCTGGTAGAAATTGTCGAAATAGCTGCTCTCGATGGTCGCAAACAGCACGCCGCCGAAGCTGCCGTCTTCCTTGGTGACGCGTCGCGACAGCACGATGGTCGGTTGCCCGGTCAGCCGCGACTGCAGCGGCTCGCTGATATGCAGCGTCGCATCGGCCGAATCGCGATGGCCGATGAAATAGCTGCGATCGGCATTGTTGTGCGCCGGCAATTCCGCGGCCGACGAGTAGATCCGGTTGCCGTCGGGGTCGATCACGCCGATCTCCCGGATCTGCGGCAGCGCGTCGGCGGTCTTGCGCAAGGCGGCGTTGAAGCGGTCGACGCGCGGCTTCTGGTATTTCAGCAGGTCGACCATCGCGTTCATCGACACGTCGATCGCCTGGACCGAATGCGAGGCGTGCTCCGCCAGCGAATGCGTGAGGTTACGGATGTCGCGCTCGCCCTGGGCGAGCGCCATGGTGCGCGCCTCGACCGCCTTCCAGATCAGCAGGCCGAGCACGAAGATGCTCATCGCCGTCACCACGGCGGCGACGATCGCCGTCGGCGAGAACAGTTTCGGCAGCTTGGCTGGGCTGTTGGGCAATCCGGTCGGGTCCACTGGTGTTGTGCTGCCTCCAGTGATCAACGTCCCATCTTAACGTCACGTTTCGGCCCCGGGAGCCGAAGCTGGCCGGGGTGGTTAAGTGAAAGTGAATGGCTGGTCCGCGGCCGCAACCGGGGCAGGGGCCCTTGACGGCACCGACAGGGCGGGCGATTTAAGTAAATATGTTCCTGCAGTTCTTCACATCGCTGCGCGACGCTCAGGTCCCCGTGACGCTACGGGAATATTTGACCTTGATGGAAGCGCTTGACGCCGATCTCGCCGAACAGACGGTCGAGAACTTCTACTATTTGTCGCGCGCCGCCCTGGTCAAGGACGAGCGCAATCTCGACAAGTTCGACCGCGTGTTCGGCACGGTGTTCAAGGGGCTCGAGAGCCTGCTCGATGCGATGGGCAAGGCGGAGATCCCCGAAGAGTGGCTGAAGAAGCTCGCCGAGAAATATCTCACCGAGGAAGAGAAGAAGCAGATCGAGGCCATGGGCTGGGACAAGCTCATGGAGACCTTGAAGAAGCGGCTCGAGGAACAGAAGGGCCGCCACCAGGGCGGCAGCAAGTGGATCGGCACCGCCGGTACCTCGCCGTTCGGCGCCCACGGCTATAATCCCGAGGGCGTGCGGATAGGGCAGGAGAAGAACCGCAACAACCGCGCCGTGAAGGTGTGGGACAAGCGCGAGTTCAAGGATCTCGACGGCAATGTCGAGCTCGGCATCCGCAACATCAAGGTCGCGCTGCGGCGGCTGCGCAAGTTCGCGCGCACCGGCGCGCCCGACGAACTCGACCTCGACACCACGATCAAGGAGACCGCCAACCACGGCTATCTCGACGTGCACATGCGTCCCGAGCGGCGCAACGCGGTCAAGGTTCTGGTGTTCTTCGATATCGGCGGCTCGATGGATTCGCATATCGAGCAGGTCGAGGAGCTGTTCTCGGCCGCCAAGAGCGAATTCAAGCACATGGAATATTTCTACTTCCACAACTGCCTCTATGAAGGCGTCTGGAAGCAGAACAAGCGGCGCTTCACCGATCGCACGCCGACCTGGGACGTGCTGCACAAGTACCCGCACGACTACAAGGTGGTGTTCGTCGGCGACGCCTCGATGTCGCCCTACGAGATCATGGTTCCCGGCGGCTCGGTCGAACACGTCAACGAAGAAGCCGGTTCGGTCTGGATCGATCGCATCACCCGCACCTATCCGCACGCGGTGTGGCTCAATCCGGTGGCGCAGAAGCACTGGGACTATTCGGAATCGACCACCATCATCCGCCGCCTGTTCTCCGAGCGCATGTATCCGATCACGATCGAGGGTCTGGAGAACGCGATGCGGGAGCTGGTGCGCTAAAACGCTACATGCGTCGCGCGCCGGCGGGCGCGCCAACAACATCCAGGGAGAGCCCCATGCCCCAGAACATCCACCGCGGCATCAAGGTGATGATCGACGAGGCCAATGCCGAGATCGAGACCATCAGCGCGGCCGACGCGATCACCCTGATCGGCAAGAACGACGTCGTCATCGTCGACATCCGCGATCCGCGCGAGATCGAGCGCGACGGCAAGATTCCCGGCGCATTCTCCTGCACCCGCGGCATGCTCGAGTTCTGGATCGATCCGAACAGCCCCTACGCCAAGCCGATCTTCCAGGAAGACAAGAAGTTCATCTTCCACTGCGCCGGCGGCCTGCGCTCGGCGCTCGCCGCCAAGACCGCGAAGGATATGGGCCTGAAGCCGGTCGCCCATATGGGCGGTGGCTTCGCCGCCTGGCGCGAGGCCGGCGGTCCGATCGAGGCCTGGGAGCCGAAGAAGAAGGGCTGAAAGGCCTCACGCCCGCAAGGACATCAGATCATGACTGTTGCCGACGATCCGCTCGTTTCGACCGAATGGCTGGCTGCGCATCTCGGCGACGCCAACGTCAAGGTGCTCGACGCGACCTTCAAGCTGCCCGGCGTGCTGCCGCTGCCGAAGGACGATTATCTCGCCGCGCATCTGCCCGGCGCGGTGTTCTTCGACGTCGACGCGGTGTCCGATCATGCCAATCCGCTGCCGCATATGTTTCCGAGCGCCGAGCAGTTCGGCCGCGACATCGGCGCGCTCGGCGTCGGCAATGCCGACACCGTGGTGATCTATGACGCGGGCGGCTGGGTCGCAGCACCACGCGCGTGGTGGATGTTCCTGTCCTATGGCCACCGCAACGTGCGCATTCTCAACGGCGGCCTGAAGAAATGGCGCGCCGAGGGCCGGGCGGTCGAGAGCGGCGAGGTGAAGCCGAAGCCTGCGACCTTCAAGGCAAGCTACGATCCGAAGCGGGTGCGCAGCATCGAGCAGATGATCGCCAATGTCGAAAGCCGTGCCGAGCAGGTGATCGATGCGCGCGCCGCCGACCGCTTCGAGGGCCGCGCGGCGGAGCCGCGGCCGGGCATCCGCGCCGGCCACATCCCGGGCGCCCGCAACGTGCCCTACAACCAATTGTTCGATGCCGTGACCGGCGAGATGAAGCCGCTCGACGATCTGCGCAAGTCGTTCAGTGGTGCCGGCGTGAAGCTCGATGCGTCGATCGTGACGAGCTGCGGCTCGGGTGTCTCGGCCGGCGTGCTGACGCTCGCGCTGTACCGGCTCGGCGTCACCGAGAGCGCGCTGTATGACGGCTCGTGGTCGGAATGGGGACAGGCGAGCGGTCCGCCGATCGCGACGGGACCGGCCTGACCAACAGCCGGGCGCTCCCGAGCGAGGTGGACCCCGGTTCGCGCAAGCAAGCGCATCGAGCAACAAGCCCTAGCGCCGCGTGACCGGCACCATGGTGGTCTGGCCGAACGGATCGATCTGCTGCTGCATCACCTGCCGGACCGGGCGCGCGCGGACAATCCGCCGCCGCTCCTTGCGCTGTGCCGGCTTGTCGCTCGCTTTGTGCTCCGGCTTCTTTGTCTCAACGGCCTTGGGCGCCGCTGGCGCCTCGACGACAACTTCAGGTCCGCCCAGCGTTGCAATTTTGGTTGCGGCCGCGATCGCCTCCGGTGACGGCGGCGGTGCGGGCTCCGGTGGCGCCATCGCGGGTGCTGGAGCAGCAGGCACGGGTTCGCTGGCCGCGGCGGGCGGATCGGCCAACGCGACGACCTTGGGCTCAGCCGCGGCAGGTGCCGCTTCGGCCGGAGCCGGCGCGGGCTGCGCTGCGGGCGAGGGATCCGCGGTCTGCGCCTGCGGAGCGGCCTCGGCGGATTGGGCCGGTGCCCGGGTCTCCGCAGCCTGGGCTTCCGGGTTCGGCGGGGCGGGCGGCGCCGGATCATCCGCCTTCAACGCTGCAACCTTTTCAGGCTCGGCCGGAGCCGAGACCTCGGCGGGAGCGGCAGGCTGGGATGCAGGTGGCTCGGATGCGGCCGGGTCGGACGCGGGCTGGGCTGCCGGAGTCTCGGTCGCCACCTTGTCAGGTGCGGGCGGCTCGACGCGCACCATGGCAAGCGCCGGCGGCACCTCGGGCTGCTGTGCGAATTGCGGCTCGAGCGGTGCCCGGCGGGCGGGAATGCTGGCGAATTCCTCATGCGCCGCGCGAAACAGCGCAGCTGCTCCCAATCCGAACACCAGAAGTGAAGTCGCCAGCACGATCGCAGCGAACAGGAAACGAAGGCCGGGGAGCATGGGCGCGGGTTCCCCCTTCTACGGGAGGGTGTTGATATCCAGGGAACGCGGTGACCACACGAGAAAGCCGGATCGCGAGCCGCGAATCAGGCCGATTCGAGGATATCGCAACGTCCCGGGACTGTTTGTTACAAAATGCGGGCGATTGGTGACTTTGGCCACGTAGACAGACTTTGCCGGACCATGAGACATCTTTGCCGCAGCGCTGACGCGTGATCACAAAAGGCCCGGAATAGCCCGGGTTTCGCGGATTTGTCTTGAATGCGCCGCTATCTTCCTGCATTGGGCCGTTAACGGTCCGGTGTGGCTTGGGGACTATACAAGAGCAATGATGATCAACCGCATTCTGACGATTTGCGCTGCCGCGGCTCTCGGCGTGGCAGGAACCTCGTTTGCGCATGCGCAGCAGGGTTATCCGGCGCCGCAAGGCACGGCCTATTCGACGGCGCCGCAGCCCTACCCCCAGGGCAGCATGCCGGATTTCGACGCGCTCAATGACGACGACGGGCAGGATTCGGCTGCGCTGCCGCCGCCCGGCCCGGTGACGTCGCCGAACGACCCGCGCTATGGCCGTCCGCCGGCCTATTCCGATCGCGGTGCGCCGACCGGTCCGGTGATGTCGCCCGACGATCCGCGCTATGGCCGTCCGATGAACGCTCCCCCGGTCTATTCCGACCGTGGCGCGCCGACTGGTCCGGTGATGTCGCCCGATGATCCGCGCTATGGCCGGCCGATGGGGCCGCCGCCGGTGATCTATGGCGATCGTCCCGGCGCGCAGCAGGCCAATCGCGACAATGGTGTTCCGGCCGCCGGCGTGTCCTATGGCGACGACCGCGGCGGCATGCGTCCGCCCGAGGGCGTGACCGGTGCGGTGCCGCAGCAGCAGGCGCCGGTCGATGCCAATGGCAAGCCGCTGCAGATCGCGTCGCTGCCTGCGGACGAGCAGCCGGAAGACGGCCCGGCGCAACTGGCCCCCAATCTGCGCCGCCAGGAAGTGGCGTTCGCGACCAAGGAGCCGGCCGGCACCATCGTCGTCGATACGCCGAACACCTACCTCTATTACATCCTGGGTAATGGCCGGGCGATCCGCTACGGCGTCCGCGTCGGCCGCGACGGCTTCACCTGGACCGGCGTGCAGAAGATCACCCGCAAGGCCGAGTGGCCGGATTGGCATCCGCCGACCGAGATGATCGAGCGGCAGCCTTATCTGCCGCGCTTCATGGCCGGCGGACCCGGCAACCCGCTCGGGGCGCGCGCGATGTATCTCGGCTCGACCGTGTATCGTATTCACGGCACCAACCAGCCGTCGACCATCGGCAAGTTCGTCTCGTCGGGCTGCATCGGCATGCTGAACGAGGACGTCTCGGACCTGTTCGAGCGCGCCAAGGTCGGCACCCGCGTGGTCGTGCTGCCCGGCGGCGCTGCCCCGGGGACGACGACGGCGTCCGCCGCACCGCCGCCGAACCCGATGGCTCCCGCACCGACCCAGGCTCAGGCCGCCCCGCTGCCCGGCACGCAGCCGACCACGGTGCAGCCGCTGCCCGCGCCGGTCACGGTACGCTAGACCAACCGGCACATTCGTCATTGAAAAAGGCGCGCGAACAGCGCGCCTTTTTTGTTGCCGGAGGACGTCCGCTGCTCAGGCGAGCCGCCGCGGCGGCTCGCCACCCCTGGTGAAGGCATCGATGCACGCGACCATCTGCTGATAATGCGTCTGCAGGCTCTCGCGCGTCGCGTAGCCGAGATGCGGCGTGATCACGACATTGTCGAGCTTGCGGAGCGGGTGATCGATCGGCAGTGGCTCGACCGAGAACACGTCGATGCCGGCGCCGGCGATCTTCTTCTCACGCAGCGCGACAAGCAGGGCGTCCTCGTCGACGATCGGCCCGCGCGCGGTGTTGACGAGATAGGCCGATGGCTTCATGCGGGCGAGATCTGCGGCACCCACCAGCCCGCGCGAGCGCGGGCTCAGCACCACGTGGATGGTGATGACGTCTGATGTCGCGAACAGCTCGTCCTTGCCGGCATAGCCGACGCCGGCCTCCTTGCACTTCTCCGGCGTCAAGTTGGGGCTCCAGGCAATCACGTTCATGCCGAACGCCTTGGCCATGCCGGCGACCTTGCTGCCGAGCTTGCCGAGGCCGATGACGCCGAGCGTCTTGCCCTCGATCTCGGTGCCGGCAAAGGTCTGCCAGGCACCGCCGGCGTGCATGCGCGCATTCTCGCGGCCGATGCCGCGGGTCAATTCCAGGATCAGGCCCATGGTCAGGGGCGCGGTGGGATCGCGGCTATACTGGGTGCCGCACAGCATCACCTTGCGGTCCTTGGCGGCCTCCATGTCGATCGCGGCGTTGCGCATGCCCGACGTGATCAGAAGCTTCAGCTTGGGCAACGCGTCGAGCAGGCTCTTCGGGAACGGAGTGCGTTCGCGCATCGCGCAGATGATCTCGAAGTCCTTCAGCTTGGCCGCTGCTTCCGCCTCGCTCGCGAACGGTTTGTCGAACACGGTGACCTCGACCCGATCCTCGATCGCCGGCCAGTCGGCCAGCGAGAGCGCGATGTCGAAATAGTCGTCGAGGATTGCACAGCGGAGCCGCGTCATCGGAAAGGTCCATTCAGGGTGAGGACGACGGTGGGAGATCGACCGTCGGGATGCCCGTCATGGTCGCGCGCAATCGGCAGGCGCGCAAGCGGCCGCGCTTTCAAAAAGCGGCGATTGCCGCGCGGGTCAGGATGGTTTGCGCGTCTTCGCGGTCCGGATATCGGCGAGCATCGACCGGACGGCCGGTGAGAGCGCCAATTGCTTGGCACGGCAGGCCGGGCCCGGGCCGCGCATATAGTGCAGTTCCGGCCGATAGGGATGGAAAGCCTTGGCGACGAAAGCCCGCCAGAAGGCGCGGAATTCGGCGAACAGCGTCGCCTCGCCTTTGATCGCCGGACGCGAAAGGGGTGCTGAAATAATGGTAGCCATGACGTGGCCTCAACTGTTTGGTCGCGGTTCTGCCGCGAAAATCGCCGTTTTCCGGCGTTGCGAACGAGTTTTGGCCTGATTTATTAAAAGATGGTTTCAATTGTCGTGATTCGGCGCACACATGGTGTCGAACCCGTAATCACCCGTGGTGAATGGACGCAACGTGGTGAACGGATGGAAAACGCACGCCCCGCGGTTGCGCTTTCGGGGGCCGGCCGTTACATCGGCGGCAGCAAAATTTCCAAAAATCCTCTCGTTTGCAGGGACCGCGAATGGCGCGCCAGTTCATCTATTTCATGCAGGGTCTGACCAAGGCGTACCCGACCCGCAAAGTGCTCGATAACATCCATCTGAGCTTCTACCCGGACGCCAAGATCGGCGTGCTCGGCGTCAACGGCTCGGGCAAGTCGACGCTGCTCAAGATCATGGCTGGTCTCGACAAGGAATATAACGGCGAGGCCTGGGTCGCCGAGGGCGCCCGCGTCGGCTATCTCGAGCAGGAACCGCAGCTCGATGCCACGCTCTCGGTTCGCGAGAACGTCATGCAGGGCGTCGCCAAGCAGAAGGCGATCCTCGACCGCTACAACGAGCTGGCCGTCAACTATTCGGACGAGACCGCCGACGAGATGACCAAGCTGCAGGACGAGATCGAGGCGCAGGGCCTGTGGGATCTCGACAGCAAGGTCGACCAGGCGATGGACGCGCTGCGCTGCCCGCCCGACGATGCCGACGTCACGAAACTGTCGGGCGGTGAACGCCGCCGCGTCGCGCTGTGCCGCCTGCTGCTCGACCAGCCGGAATTGCTGCTGCTGGACGAACCGACCAACCATCTCGACGCCGAGTCGGTGTCGTGGCTGGAAGGCCATCTGCGCAACTATCCCGGCGCGATCCTGATCGTCACCCACGATCGCTACTTCCTCGACAACGTCACGAGCTGGATCCTCGAGCTCGATCGCGGCCGCGGCATCCCCTACGAGGGCAACTACTCGTCCTGGCTGGTGCAGAAGCAGAAGCGGCTCGAGCAGGAAGGTCGCGAAGATGCCGCGCATCAGAAGACGCTGGCCCGCGAGCAGGAGTGGATCGCGTCCTCGCCAAAGGCGCGTCAGGCCAAGTCCAAGGCACGCTACCAGCGCTATGAGGATCTGCTGAAGCAGGCCAGCGAAAAGCAGACCCAGACCGCGCAGATCACGATTCCGGTGGCCGAGCGTCTCGGCCAGAACGTCGTCGACTTCGAAGGCCTCAGCAAGGGCTTCGGCGACCGCATGCTGATCGACGATCTCACCTTCAAGCTGCCGCCGGGCGGCATCGTCGGCGTGATCGGTGCCAACGGCGCCGGCAAGACCACGCTGTTTCGGATGATCACCAAGCAGGAGGAGCCGGACAAGGGCTCCATCACGGTCGGCGAAAGCGTTCATCTCGGCTACGTCGACCAGTCGCGCGACGCGCTCGACGGCAAGAAGACGGTGTGGGAGGAGATCTCCGGCAACAACGAGCTGATCCTGCTCGGCAAGAAGGAAGTCAACTCGCGCGGCTATTGCTCGTCGTTCAACTTCAAGGGCGCCGACCAGCAGAAGAAGGTCGGCGCGCTGTCCGGCGGTGAACGCAACCGCGTCCATCTCGCCAAGATGCTGAAGTCGGGCGCCAACGTGCTGCTGCTCGACGAACCGACCAACGACCTCGACGTCGACACGCTGCGCGCGCTGGAAGAGGCGCTGGAGGATTTCGCCGGTTGCGCCGTCATCATCAGCCATGATCGCTGGTTCCTCGACCGCATCGCGACCCACATCCTGGCCTTCGAGGGCGACAGCCACGTCGAATGGTTCGAGGGCAACTTCCAGGATTATGAAAAGGACAAGATGCGCCGGCTCGGCCAGGACAGCATCATTCCGCACCGCGTGAAGTACAAGAAGCTGACGCGGTAACCGGTTCAAGCGGTCGAACGCGGCCATCGCGCCGCGCTCGGTTGTTCCCCTTTGCAGGATCGTGACGGCATCGCGGCGCAATCTGCGGCCAGTTGTCGCTTTTCAAGCGCGCGGGATTGCGTAGATAGAGCGCTCCGCAATTTCAATTCCGCGAGCACTCCAACATGTCCGCTGTTTCCGACGCGCGTGCCCCTCTAAAGGGCCGCTCGCTGCGTCCCGTTCCGATGCTGATCTTCGGATCGCGCTGGCTGCAACTGCCGCTCTATGTCGGCCTGATCATCGCCCAGGGCGTCTATGTCGTGCTGTTCCTCAAGGAACTGTGGCACCTGTTCGCCCATGCCTTCGACTTCAGCGAGCAGCAGATCATGCTCGCCGTCCTCGGCCTGATCGACGTCGTCATGATCTCGAACCTGCTGGTGATGGTGATCGTCGGCGGCTACGAGACCTTCGTCTCGCGGCTCAATCTGCAGGGACATCCGGACGAGCCGGAATGGCTCAGCCACGTCAATGCCAGCGTGCTGAAGATCAAGCTGGCGATGGCGATCATCGGCATCTCCTCGATCCATCTGCTGCGCACCTTCATCGAGGCGGGCGCGCTGTCGTCCGGCAAGGGCACCTATACCGAGACCGGCGTGATGTGGCAGACCATCATCCACTGCGTCTTCATCCTGTCGGCCATCGGCATCGCCATCGTCGACAAGCTGTCGAACGACTCGATCGAAGGCGCCAAGCAGCAGGTTGGGCATTAAAGCGCGATGAGATCAGGTTGTATCGTCATCGCGCTTCAGCTCTTTGTTTGAGCATGATCTTTTCGGAAAACCGCTTCGCACTTTTCCGGATCATGCTCTAGCGCGGCCGCTGAAGGTTCACAGCAATCCGGTGTCGTGATAAGGCTCACGGCACTGGATATCGCGGGTGTTCGCCGAAGGGCGCGCCCGTTGGACCGCTGCGTGAACAGGTCGTTGCATTTGGCATTCCTCCGCGCGCTTGCCTTCGGGCTCCTGCTGGCATCCTCGTCCGCCGTCGTGTCACCTTCGCACGCCGCCGACGCCGCGTTCGCCCAGTTCATCGCCTCGGTATGGCCGGAAGCCGAGGCCGCCGGCGTGTCGCGTGAAACCTTCGATCGCGAGACGCGCTCGCTCGAGCCCGACTACAAGCTGCCCGACCTGATCCTGCCCGGACGTCCGAAGACCGGCGCGCCGGCGCAGGCCGAGTTCGTGCAGGTGCCGGCCGATTACATCAAGGAAGCCTCGATCGCGCGGCTTGCCGCGGAGGGGCAGCGGCTGTTGCAGAAGCATCGTTCCTCGCTCGATGCGATCGAGAAGCGGTTCGGCGTTCCCGCCACGATCGTGCTCGCGATCTGGGGCCGCGAAACCGACTACGGCCGCTATTCGCTGCCCTACGACACGCTGCGCGTGGTGGCGACGCAGGCCTATGTCGGCCGCCGCAAGGATCAGTACCGCACCGAGTTCATTCTGGCGCTGAAGATCCTCGGCGAGGGTGTGGTGACGCGCAAGGAGATGCGGTCGTCCTGGGCGGGGGCGACCGGCTACACCCAGTTCCTGCCGTCGGAGTATTACAAGCACGGCGTCGATCTCGACGGCGACGGCCGTGTCGACATCTGGCATTCGGTGCCGGACGCGCTCGCCTCCGCGGCGCAGCAGCTGGTCAACAAGGGCTGGCAGCCCGGCGTGCGCTGGGCCTACGAGGTCACGGCACCCGCCAATGCCGATTGCACGACAGGCGTGCCTGAGGTGACGAAACCGATCGGCCAGTGGCTGCGGGCAGGCTTCGTGCCGGTGCGCGGCGAGAAGCTCAGCGCCGCCGAGCAGGCGCAATCGGCCTCGCTGCTGCAGCCGGAAGGGATCTACGGTCCGGCCTTCCTGACCACGCCGAACTATTTCGTGATCAAGGAGTACAATTTCTCCGATCTCTACGTGCTGTTCGTCGGCCATCTCGCCGACCGCATGACGAGCCCGCAGCCGTTCGCGACGCCATGGTCGGCGTCGAAGCAGCTGCGCTCCGCCGATGTCGAGGCGATGCAGCAGCAGCTGACGAAGATCGGCCTCTACAAGGACAAGCTCGACGGCAAGGCCGGGATGCAGACCCGCGCGGCGCTCGGCGCCTATCAGAAGCAGGCCGGGCTGAAGGTCGATTGCTGGCCGAGCGAGGCGGTGCTGCGCGCGATGAACGGGCAGCGCTGATCCCAAGGTCCGCTCGGTGACGGAAAACAAAAACCCGGCCGCGAGGCCGGGTTTTCGAGTGTGATGCTGAAAGCGTGTCGGTCGATCAGTCGCAAACCTGGATGCGACGGAAACGCCAGCCGTAGCCGTCCCAGAAGCGCTCACGCACCCAGCGGCACGGAGCTTCTTCGACGTAGGTCGGGGCCGGTGCAACATAGACCGGGGCCGGGCGAGCGCCCGCGATCGCGCCGCCGAGCAGGGCGCCGCCGATCAGGCCTCCGGCAACGCCGGCCGCGACGGCGCCGCCGTCACCAGCCTTGGCGGCCGGAGCAACCGCCAGCGAACCGGCAATCGTGGTAACGGCGACAAGGGCAGCTAAAGTCTTCTTCATGTCTTTGGCTCTCCTGGAAGGTGGTGGCGTCGTGCTCCGACGCCGGGTTGAGGTGACTCGCACGCTGATCTCGAACTGCTGTCTTGCTAAACAGCGCAGAACAGTCAACCGAAAGTAAACGCCCGCAGGCTCATCGCGCAAAAAAGCGGTTTTTTCTGGCCATCTACAGCAGACGTCCCGGACAAACAGTCGGTTTTCCGGGACATCTGGTTCGATTTAATCTCGATGAACGGCGATCAATCGCACACGCGGACGCGGCGAACGCGCCAGGTGTAGCCGTCCCAGAAGCGCTGGCGCTGCCAGAAGCAGTCGGGGCCGTAACCGGGCTCGGCGACATAGGCCGGACCGGGCGCGTAGTAGCCATAGCCCGGACCGTAATAGCCGTTCTGCGAAGCGATCGCGCCACCGACGATGGCGCCGCCGATCAATCCCGCAGCGACGCCGGCGGCGACACCGCGTTGTGCCTGGGCGGGGGCGGGCACCGCCACAGCCGAAACCGCCAGAGTGGCGGCGGCGCAAAGCGCCAGCAATGTCTTCTTCATGACCTCACCTTTCTCACGGGAGCAGGGACAGCGTGCGTTGGCGATCTGTCTCGCCTGAGGGTTCCATATTCCGCTTGAATGATCAATGAACGACGCTGCCGTATTCGCGTCCAAATGCTTGCAGCTTTTGGAATATCTTGCAACGCACATGCCTGAGCGCAGGTGCTCGCCGCGGTTCGCGGCGACGGCAGCGGGAATTGGGCCTGCCAGACCGGCCCGGCGGGCTTGGTATTCCCGAAAGCCCGGGCCGGCCGATTTAGATTCATTCCAATATGAATCCCGCATCAGTTTGGAATTGCTACAAGAACTGCTTTTTCCTTTTGCATCCCGCGGGCGCCGACAATATCCATATTGGCAAGCATCACCCGTTGGACCCTGCCTTCTCTGATGATTGTCTGTTCCTGTAACGTCCTCAGCGACCACGATGTCCGCAACGCCGTCAATGGCGGTGGGTCCGTGACCCGAAATGCCAAGCAGGTGTACGGCTGCCTCGGCTGCAGTGCCGAATGCGGCCGCTGCGCGCGCACCATCAAGGCCATCATCGACGAGGCGCTCGGTCCCTGCGCCAAGGCCTGCTGCTCCGGCTGCCCCCACAGCGGCCATCCCCACGCCGCCAACGAAGACGCCGAGCCGGCCACCGAATTCGCGCTCGCGGCCTGCTAAGTCAATCTTCGGGTCCGAACCGAAGCTCCAGCTCCCGTTTCGACGCGTTTTCTTCCCCGCGAACCGGCTTTGCCGTCGCCGGAACGCCTTAGCCTCTGCCGATCCATCCGAATCCGGTTATCCACGCGCTGCTTCCGCGAAGGGTTGCTCTCTCCGGTAATCTGACTTAGAAGCGTTCTAAATTCAGGTGGCCAACGGTGGCCACGACAGGTGGAGTGGATCATGCAAGGCGACCCGAAGGTCATCGATTATCTGAACAAGGGGCTGCGCAGCGAACTGACCGCCATCAATCAGTACTGGCTGCATTACCGGATGCTCAACAATTGGGGCCTCCTGGAGATGGCCAAGGTCTGGCGCAAGGAGTCCATCGAGGAGATGGAGCACGCCGACAAATTCGTCGATCGCATCCTGTTCCTCGACGGCTTCCCGAACCTGCAGGTGCTCGATCCGCTGAAGATCGGCCAGGACGTCAAGGAGATCATCGAGGCCGATCTGGCCGCCGAGATCGGCGCCCGCACGCTCTACCAGGAGGCGGCGACCTACTGCCACGGCGTCAAGGACTACGTCACCCGCGACCTGTTCGAGAAGCTGATGAAGGACGAGGAAGATCACATCGACTTCCTCGAGACCCAGCTCGACCTGATCAAGCGCATTGGTCTTGAGCTCTACACCCAGAAGCACGTCGGCCATCTCAAGGGCGAGGAGTCCTGAGCGGCTGCTTCGCGCGCGGAGAGCGGCGCCTGAAATGCGAGAGGCCGTCCTTGCGGGCGGCCTCTTTTGCTTTCGCGATCCGGATTGCTGCGGTGGCCGTCAGTAGCACCGGATGATGTTGATGGTGCGGTCGCCGCCGCGGCCGGGCACCGTGACGCTCTCGGTCGGGCAGCTCGACACATAGGGCCGATCCGACGGCACCACGGCCGGCGGATAGCGATGCGCCCAGTCCCACGGCACGTCCTGGGTGTAGGTGTAACGGACGTCGTTCGAGGCCGGCGCCGGGACCTCGGCGGCGAAGGGCACGCCGGCGACGGCGTCGTCGTAATATCCGCTGGTCCCCGGCAACACGATGCCTGGCGTCCGGACATGATGGCGGAACGCCGGATGGTGCGAGGAGAACGTGCCGCGCGGCGCGATTCCGGATCTCGCATGGGTCTCGGTCGAGACAGCGAGCAGCAGCGCTGCGGCGCCAAGGGAAGCCACAAGGAAAGCCATCAGGGACGCCATCAGCGCCCCGCTTGTTCGATAGGCCATTGTTCGAAGGGGCATGGCGCGCACCAACTCGCGGTTACGGAGCATTGTGCGGACGCTAGGCCGGGCCGCGTAGCGCCCGCAAACTCATCCTTAATTATTGGTTAAAAAGTAAGGTTAACAAGGAGTAATTGTCTCAAATTGGCGCGATCTCGCGCGCGGCGTCGTGCGCAGACGGCAGGCGCCGTTCAGGCGGCGTCCGCCGGAACGAAGCAGCTGATGATGATGCTGCCGCGGTGGCGCACGTACCACACGACGGCCTCGCCGACCGGGTTGCCGCGATCGCGGATCACGGCGCGCTCCGGCACCATCATCCACTCGCCTTCGATCGGCACCCAATAGGCGCCGTTGCGCACGTCATAGCTCGTGCGATGCCCATCGGAGATGTCGCAGCACGGCACGCCATTCGGCGCGATCACGCTCTTGAACCAGGCGCGGATATCCGGCGGCACGTTGTCGTATTGGCCATTGTCGAACGCCAGCGCCGCGCCCGCCATGACGACGAGCGGCGCAAGCACTGCGACATGCATGAGCTTTCGCATTGCCTTCCTCCGGCGGAAACTTCTGCGTGACCCGCGCATCGCGCCGCGCGAATCCGGTGTTTGCGCGATTAGGCACGAAGCGTGCGCGGGATGCATGCTCAAAGAATCAGCGAAGCCGCGCAGTGCCGTGTGATGCAGTGCGGAATCGTGATCCCGCTCGCTACATCGTCCGCTGCGGCGCGCTCTGCAGCAATTCCTGCAATTGCCGGGCATAGAATCTGGCATCGCCCGTCGTGAGATGCCCGCGTGTCTCGCTGCTCGGCGGGATCAGATCGATCTTGCCGTTCTTGATCCGCTTCACCGCGGCCTCGGTGACGCCGGTCTCCGGCGGATTGCGCTCATCGTCGGCCGCGTTGATCGCGAGCAGCGTGGCCTCGATCTTCTCCATCCCTGCCGACGGATCGTAGTCGTGCGAGGCCTCCCACTGGTAGATGGTGTCGTTGGCGTCGGCGGTGACCGGCAATGCCAGCTGGTCATCGACCATCTTGTCGGCCTGCGCCGTCGATGGCGCCAGCGTCTGGTAGCCGAGCGTGCCGCCGGCGCTGGCGAAGCGATAGGCGGCGACGGCGTATTTCATCATCCGCGGCGGGCTGATGTAGTTGCCGTTGTTGTAGTCGGGATCGTTGCGGATCGTGTCCAGCATCGTCCGCCGCAGGATCCAGTTGCGCGCCGCCATCGCCGTCGGCTGCGAGGCCATCGGCACCAGCGCGTCCATCATCTGCGGATAGCGCACGCCCCAGATCCAGGTGTGCATGCCGCCCATCGAATTGCCGATCACGAGCCGCAGATGCTTGATGCCGAGCCCTTCGGTGACGAGCCGGTACTGCGCGTCGACCATGTCGTTGTAGTCGTATTTCGGAAAGCTGGTCCGCATCGCATCCGACGGCTTCGACGATTTGCCGTGGCCGATGCCGTCGGGGATGATGATGTAATACTTGGTCGCGTCGAGCGGCTGGCCCGGGCCGAACAATTGGCCGGCAAAGGTCGGCGTCAGCATGCTGGCGGCCGAGCCGCCGGAGCCGTGCAGCACCAGCACCGGCTGTCCGGTCGGTGCGCCGACCGTGGTGTAGTGCAGCCGCAATTCCGGCATCACCTCGCCGCTATGGAACTTGAAGTCTTTCGCGATCCACTCGCCATCCTGCGGGGCGGGATAATCTGCAGCCATGGCCGGTACCGACATCGAGACGAGAGCGGCCACAAGCGCCGCGCACCAACGGAACATCATGCTTCTTCCCACCCGCGGCGTGTTTGTCCAGCCGCTTCGGTGCAAGCCTAGCATGAGGGAAAGCGTTGTCCGAGAGCTGCGCCGCGCGCTTGACGCACAAGTGTCCGGTTAACTCGCCTTCAGCACGTTGAGCGCATACCATCCCCAATAGACACGGTGACGCTGGATCAGGCCGTCCTCGATCTCCATCACCTCGACGAGATCCATCTGGTCGCCGTCCGGAGACTGGCGCGGATATTCCCAGGTCAGGATCCGGCCGTCGCTGAAGAAGCCCTGCTTGAAGCGCCGCCGTTGCGGCGGATTGGTACGGAACACGCGCGTGATGAACTCGCGCAACGCATCCCGGCCGCTGACGATGCCGTCTTTGGTTTGCATCAGATGCTGGACCAGCGGGCTCTCGATCGAGGCGTCGGGCGCATAGAGCACCAGCGCCGCCTCGAGATCCTTGTTGCCGAGGGCCTGGTCCCAGAGCCTGTAGATGCGTTCCGCGTCGTTGCTGCCGGCAGTCATGACTGTTCCCTTGCATTCGGTTGAACTGCACCGATTTGATCGGAAGCGGTCATCGTGACGTTTCAGGAAAATCTGAAATGAGTTCCGCAACGTCGCGAATGTCGGTAGGACGTTCCGGCGTGATCTGGAGGACGACGGTGGGATCACCCCAATCGGTGCAGACGGGATTTTCGCGGATCGCCGAGGCATTGGGCGATCCGGCGCGCGAGGCGATGGTGAGCGCACTGGCCGACGGCAAGGCGCTGCCTGCGGGCGAGCTTGCCGCGGTTGCCGGCATTTCTCCGCAAGGCGCCAGCGCGCATCTGCAGAAGCTGGTCGATGCCCGCGTGCTGTCGGTGTGGGCCCAGGGCAGGTTCAGATATTACAGGATCAGGGACGACGACGTCGCGGCGCTGATCGAGAACCTGGTCGATCTCGCGGCGAAAGCCGCGCCGGGGCGCAAGCGTGCGATGCCGGCCGAGCAGCTCAGGCAATCGCGCACCTGCTACCATCACCTTGCGGGCCAGCTCGGCGTGCTGCTGTCGAATGCGCTGATCCGCCGCCGCCTCGTCATCGTCGAGGGCCGCGAGGGGCGCGTGACCGAGCAGGGGCTGGCCTGGTGCCAGGCCGAAGCAATCGATTTCGATCCGGCGCGGCAACCGCATCTGCGGCTCTGCAACGACTGGACCGAGCGGGTGCCGCATCTCGCCGGTCCGTTCGCCAATGCCGTGCTGGCGCGGCTGGTCGAGATCCGCGCCGTTGCGCCGCATCGGATTCCGCGCGCGTTGCGGATCACCGATCGCGGGCGGGCCTTCTTCGATCGGCTCGGCGTGCAGATCCCGTTCTGAAGCCGCGCGAGCTAGAGCATGATCCGGAAAAGTCCCGCCCTAGCGGCCGTCCTCGACCTCGGTCTCCGGGCGGTCATTGCCGGAGGCGGTTTCGGTCAGCCATTTGCCGTCCGAGGTCTCGTACTGGATCGCCTCGGTGCGCCCGGGAACGCGCTGTTCGTTGGCGGCGCGCCGGGCGGCGGCAAGGGCCGCGGCATGGGTTGGAAACGGTTCCGAGAACACCCCGTTGACGGTATAGGCCCAGCCGCCGTCGTGCTGGACCACCTTGTAGATCACGTGGCTCATCCGGAACCTCGCTTCCGCCGTGGACGATGAGGCTGCCAGAATAGACCACGATGTCGTATTTTGCAGCAGCCGATCGTCTTGGAGAGAGCCGCCCGACCGTGGGGGCGAGGGAGACCGACATGTGCCGTAACATCAAGACGCTGTTCAACTTCGAGCCGCCCGCTACCGAGGACGAGATCCACGCCTCGGCGTTGCAATTCGTGCGCAAGCTGAGTGGCTTCAACAAGCCGTCGCAGTCCAATGAGGCCGCCTTCAACCTTGCCGTGACCGAGGTCTCGGACGCCGCGCGCAAGCTGCTGATCTCGTTGCAGACCGCGGCGCCGGCGCGCGATCGCGAGGTCGAGGCGGAGAAGGCGAGGGAGCGTTCGCGGCTGCGGTTCGGCTGAGGCGAGGCATACCGTGACGCAGGTCACGGTACCGCGTCACGTTTCCGGGCAGCATGGTCGTTCAGCCGACCTGGAGCCACCCCATGAAGCCCGCCGCCCTGCTTATAGTCTGTTCGATTGCGTTTGCCGTGCTCTGGACCTGCGGCATGCTGTGGTCGAGCGGCACGATCGACCTCGCCAACGTCATCATCCTGTCGGCATGCGGAGCGTTCGCGGGCGTCGCCTGGTACTACGCGATGCGCTGGGTGTTCCAGCTGATGCGGCTCGCCCGGCCATCCGATCCTCCGACCTCGCCGGGCGCCGAGCGCTGAGCATTGCGCGACACGGATTTCGCCGGCCGTGTCTTCGCGCGATGACAGGACGGGTCACTTCTTGTCCTTCTTGCGGTGCTTCTTCTTTTTCTTGTGATCGTCGTCCTCGTCGTCATCATCGGCAAAGTCGATCGCGTCGACATCGAGGGCGATCGCTTCGGCGGCCGCGCGCTCGGCGAGCTCCGCGGCTTCTCGCTCGGCAAGCTCTGCGGCCTCACGCTCCCTGGTGCGCTTGTAGTCTTCCCAGGCGTCGAAGATCATGTGCAGCCACGGCATCACCTGCTCGATCGACGGCAATTGGCCGGGCGGTCCGGCTTCACCGCGCGGTCCCGCCGGACCTTGCGGCCCCTGTGCACCGGCTTCGCCGCGTGGACCCTGCGCGCCTGCCTTGCCTTGCGCGCCCGGCTTGCCCTGGGGACCGGCCTTTCCGACCACGCCCGCCTTGCCCTGTGGACCCGGCTTGCCGCGCGCACCTTCCGGCCCCGGTCGCCCCGGATGTCCTTGCGGTCCGGGCTTTCCCGGCTCGCCCTGACGGCCCTGCGGCCCCTGTGCGCCTCGTGCCCCCTGGCGGGAAGTTGTCTCGTCAGCCACTGATATGCTCCGTCGCGATGTGAAGCCGCTTGTAACAGAGGTTGGACGACCGCTTCAATTCTGCCTGAAGGCGCCGATGCGAGCGATCAACAGTCATAATTCGATGCGACGATTGTGACGGAGGATGTGTTGCGGGTTCTGGACGGCAGCTACGGCGAAGGATCGCAACCGCTCGACATCGTCGTGACGCGACGCGATGTCCTTGACGAAGCGAGCTTTCGCGGCACCGGCGTGCTCGATCTCTATGCCGAGCTGTTTCCCGCGAGCGAGCGCGACAGCCCCGACGACATCGTGCGCTGGCTGCTGTCCGACGATGTCGGCGCGCGGCGGCAGTTCAGTGTCGGCGGCCACGAGATGTCCTATCGTCTCGACTCGCGCTGCTTCATCCTGCGCGCCGCCGGGCGCGCGATCGGGCTCGGCTTCTTCACCTACGATCACGCAAGCGAGCTGATCTTTTGCAACCATGTCGGCATCGCGAAGACGTGGCGCGGCGGCGGCCTGGCGCGCGCGTTCTATCGCGAGATGCTCGGCATGCTCGATGCGCTGTTTCCGCGCAATATCGGCGTGGTGCTCGAGGTCGAGCCGTTCGATCGCGATCTTCTGGAAGCGACCATCGCGGATCTCGAGCGGACGGGCAGGCGGCAGCTCGCGGCGGATGAGCAGGCCGCGATCCGCAGATTGCTCCGCGTCGGCTGGTACGACAAGCTCGGCTATTCGGTGTTCTCTGATGCGCGCACCGTGCGGCCGTTGTCATGCCGTTCGCCATGTCTTGATCCGTCCCAGCCCGCATCGGAGTGGGCAGGCGGCGAAGACAATTACTGGCTGATGTGGCAGGCGCGGACCGGCACACCTTCCGTGGAAACGCGCGCTGGGCCGCTGTGGCACAAGGCCGTCACCGCGATCTATGTCGAGATCCTGGCAAAATCCCTGGTCGCGGCGGATCCGAGCGGCCGGCGCGCCTATTGGGACTATGCGACCGCGCTGGTGGCCGAGACGCTGCAACGGATCGCGGCGGCCGACGTGCGTCTCGTACGTTGCCTCGGTAACGCCGACAGCGCGCTGCTGTCGCGCTGGCGGCATCTTGCGATCGAGCTGCCGATCTGAGCTAGGCCGCGGCGTGTTCGCTCAGCGGCACGTCGATGCCGTCGGCCGAATATTCGCGGATCTTGTTCCGCAAGGTCCGGACCGACAGTCCGAGCACGCGCGCGGCGCGGGTGCGGTTGCCGTCGCAACGCGCGAGCGTTTGCAGCACCAGTTCGCGCTCGACTTCATCGACGGTCGCGCCGATCAGCAATGGGACGATTTCATTCGGAGCCAGCGACGGCAGCAATGCTTCCGGCGACGGTACGGTGGACGCGTAAGACATGAACTCCTCCCGATCAACGCCCGCCTCGTCGATGAGGCGCAGACATCGAGAACCAACTACCCCGTAGATCCACGGTGGGACGGTTTGGTTAACAGGTCCTTAACGCGCCGCTAACTCCCTGCTTTGTAAGCAAAATACCCAGAAATCGCCACGATTGCGGTTCCATCCGTCACAATGTCCGGTAACCGCCATCGACCATCACGATCGATCCCGAGACATAGGCCGAGAGATCGGAGGCAAGGAAGATCGCGGGTCCGACGATGTCCTCCGGCTTGCCGGAGCGGCCGAGCGGGGTGTGGTCCATGAAGACTTTCACGAGGTCGGGATTGGTGGCGCGCACCTTCTCGTTCAGCGGCGTCTCGATGAACCCAGGCCCGATCGCATTGACGCGCACGCCGTCCTTGCCGAGCTCGGCGGCCAGCGCCTTGGTGAAACCGAGCACGCCGTGCTTGGAGGCGGTATAGGCCGGCGAACTCGGCGTGCGCAGATGCACGAACGACTGGATTGAACCGATATTGACGATGCGTCCCTTGTTGTTGCGCAGCGGCGCGAGGAACGAATGCGTCACGTTGAAGACGCCGGTGAGGTTGATCGAGATGATGTCTTCCCAATCCTTGATCACGGCTTCATCGGTGCCGAGCATGCCGTTGCGGCGCGCGATGCCGGCATTGTTGACCAGGATCGAGACCGGTCCGACCTTGTCGGCCACCTGCTTCGCCATCGCGATGCAGGCGTCGCGATTGGTGACGTCGAGCGCAAAGCTGTCGGCCTTGCCGCCGGCGTTGCGGATCTCTTTGGCCGCTTCCGCCGCCGCATCGCCGTTCATGTCGAGCAGCACCACGCGCGCGCCCTCGCGGCCGTAGCCCAGTGCGATGGCGCGTCCGATGCCGGAGCCTGCACCGGTAATGACGGCGATGTGATTGTCGAGAAGGGCCATGGCGTTTCCTCGTTCTGATTTGTGAGCGTTGTCGACAACACTATTCAAAACTGCGCCAACCGAAACGCCAAGCCGTGTTTGCGCGTTGCTGTTATCCGGATTCGGATGACAGTACGGACCGATCATGGACCCGCATATCAGACACTGGAAAGTTGCGATCGAGCGCTGCTGCGCGGCGCCGGATCCCGACTATCGCGAGATGGCGAAAATGATCGCCGAGATCGCCACGACCGATATCGACGAGACGCTGCGGCAAGCCGCCGCACAGGTGCTGCCGATCCTGCGCCAGGCGGCGCTGAAATCGGCCGACCGCCGGACCAGATCGATGGCGCTGCGCCGTCTCGGCATCGTCAACGATGCGCTGCACATGCTGTCGGCGCCGCAATTCGGTCGGCGCGGCTTGACGCCGAAGATGCTGACGCAGGATGAGCGCTACCGGCAATTGCTCGGCCTGCCGTTCGGCCGCCATCTGGCGGCGACCGAAATCCAGCAGGCGTTCAAGCGCGCCGCCAAGACGGTGCATCCCGACGGCGGCGGCAACGGCGCGGCGTTCCTCGAACTCGCCGCCGCGCGCGACGCGCTGATCAAGCATCACTGACGCACGATCGGGCCTGACAGCACAAGGGCGGACGCCGCGCTGTTGCCGCGTGTCCGCCCTGTGCGCGATCGACTAACGGTGGCTCAGAACGAGCAGGTGCCGTTGTTGAGCAGGCCGGTCTTGTAGCTGAACGCGGCGTCGAAGGTCGGCAGCTCCTCGCTGACGACGGCGAAGTTTCCCGGCCACGGCGTGGTCGGAATGCTCTGGTCCCAGATCTGGCAGAAGCCGGTGTCCTGCCAGCGGATCAGATGATAGGGGTTGGCGCTGGCCGGGCTTGCGGCGGCAAGCACGGACACGGTGGCGGCAATGGTGGCGCAGGCAATCGCAAGACGACGCATCGAAAATCTCCGGTTTGAAATATGTATGCTCCGCGGGGGCAGTCCTGGAGCTCAGGGGCCGATCGCCCCGGACATGCAGTGAGTGTTGCAACCCCGGGAACAGGTTCAACGCCGGTGCTGTGCCAAATTGCGCCGGATTGTGCGCTTGCTACAGTCGGCGCGTTGCGATTCGTGCCCGCGTCGCGACGCGGGCAAATCGACGTGAGTAAATCGATGTGAGCAGATCTTGGGGAGACCACACATGAAACTTTCATCAACGCTTCGCACCGCGCTGGTCGCACTGATGGCCTTCACGGGTGCGGCCTTCTCCACCGCCGCTCGTGCCGACAGCGGCTTCGTGACGCTCACGATCTACAAGGCCGGATGGATCATCGGCGGCTCCGGCGGCAGCGGCGTGCTGACCTTCCGCGGCCGCTCCTATCGGCTGTCCACCGGCGGTCTCGATTACGGCCTGGTGTTCGGCGGCTCGAAGACCGTGCTGCGCGGCCGCGTCAGCAACATCAATCGTCCGTCGGATGTTGCCGGCGTCTACGGCGCAGCGGGCGCGGGGCTTGCGGTCGGCCGCGGTGCGCGTGCGATCGTGCTGACCAACCAGAAGGGCGCGGTGCTCGAGCTGACCGGCCACCAGGTCGGCCTGATGGCCAACGCCGATCTGAGCGGCCTTGCGATCACGATGCAGTAGACGATGTGGAGCGGCACTAGCGACAGCTGATCGTCGAGCCGGATTCACACCATCCCCGTCATCCTGAGGGGGCCGCAACGCGGCCGTCTCGAAGGATGAATCGGCCACCAGCGGGGCCGTCGATCCTTCGAGGCTCGCTTCGCTCGCACCTCCAGCGACAATGGCATGGCCATTGCGCGGGGATGACGGAGGGAGAGCATTATCGCCCCACTCCGATTCATCGGAACGGAAATGACCCCAGGGCCGGCGTGCGCCTGCGCAATTTCGGAATATTGGAAGCGTACCCGTGAGTTGCCCGACGTGTCAAGTCGCGCGCCGGCTACCGCCGGCTACTGTGCATGGGGTTGTTTTCGATATTTTGTCAGCTGGCCGCGATGCCGCCTCGGTCCAGGCCGGGCCGGAGTTCACTTGAACAGATGCAGCGCGGCGTATTGCAGCAGCATGATGGTCTTGGCGTCGACGATGCGGCCGTCGCTGATCATGGCGAGGGCGTCGTCGAGCGACAGCTCCAGCACCTCGATGTCCTCGCCCTCGTCCGCGAGCCCGCCGCCGTCACCGATGCGCATCGCGGCGTCGTATTCGGCGACGAAGAAGTGCAGCTTCTCGGTCACCGCGCCCGGCGTCATGAAGGCTTCGAACACCTTGCGCACATGCGCGAGCCGATAGCCGATCTCTTCCTCCGCCTCGGCGCGGATGCGCGCCTCGGGCGCGGCATCGTCGAGCATACCGGCGGCGGTCTCGATCAGGAGGTCGTCATAGCCGTTGGCGAAAGCGGGGTAGCGGAACTGGCGCACCAGCACCACGCTGCGGGTCTTGAGATTGTACGGCAACAGCGCCGCGCCGTTGCCGCGGTCATAGACCTCGCGCACCTGGGTCTGCCATTCGCCATTGCTGCGGCGATAGTCGAAGGTCGCGCTCTTCAGCTCGTAGCGGCGCTTCGACAGCAGCTGGACGTCCTTGATGCGGACGCGGTCGCCGATACTCATGCGTAACCCTTCAATTCCGTCACGACGTCGCTTCGCGGCCGTCGAGCCATTTGGCCAGCATCACCGAGGTCGATTCCTCATAGCCGAGCGATTGGTAGAATGCGCCGGCCTTGGCGTTCTCGCGCCGCACCAGCAATTGCAGCTTCGGCACGCCGGCCGCTCGCAGCCAATCTTCGACCGCCGCCATCATGGTGCGGCCGAATCCTTTGCCCTGGCTGCTAGGGTCGACCGCGACGTAATAGACCCAGCCGCGATGGCCGTCATGGCCGACCATCGCGGTTGCCACGATCGCCTCGGGGCTGCGACCGACCAGCAGGGCCGAGCTCGGTCCGCGCCGCGCCAGCGCGATGTCGGCTGAGGGATCGTTCCACGGCCGTGTCAGGCCGCAGGCCTGCCACAGCGCGACGACGTCGGCGATGTCGGCATCGGTGACTGGTGCAATGGCGAGTGAAGAGGAGGAGGGCATTGGCGCCTGCACGGTCACAGCACCTTGCCCGGATTCATGATGCCGAGCGGATCGAGCATCGTCTTGACTTGCCGCATCAGCTCGATCGCGACCTTGTCCTTGACGTCGGGCAACTCGTCGCGCTTGAGCACGCCGATGCCGTGCTCGGCCGAGATCGAGCCGCCCATCCGCAGCACGATCTCGAACACGACGGCGTTGACGTCGTGCCAGCGCGCCAGGAAGTCGGCCGCATTGGCGCCGACCGGCTGGCTGACATTGTAATGGATGTTGCCGTCGCCGAGATGGCCGAACGGCACCGGCCGTGCACCGGGAATCAGCTTCACCACCGCCGCATTGGCTTCCGCGATGAAGGCGGGTACAGCCGCGACCGGCACTGAAATATCGTGCTTGATCGAGCCGCCCTCCGGCTTCTGCGCCGCCGACATCTCGTCGCGCAGCTTCCAGAACGCCTGGCGCTGGCTCAGATTGGCCGCGATCACGGCGTCATCGACGATGCCGTCCTCCATGCCCTGGGCGAGGATCGCCTCCAGCGTGTCGCGGGCATCGTCGCGCGACGACGACAATTCCATCAGCACGTACCAGGGATGCTTGCTCTCCAGCGGATCGCGGATGTCGATGCCGTGGCGGATCGAGAACTCGACCGCGATGTCGGCGAGCAGTTCGAAGCTCGTCAGGCTGCCTGCCGCCTGGTCGCGCGAGATCGACAGCAGCTTGAGCGCTGCCGACGGCGACTTCAGACCGACATACGCGGTCTCGACTGCACGCGCCCGCGGAAACAGTTTCAAGGTCGCTGCGGTGATGATGCCGAGCGTGCCCTCGGCGCCGATGAACAGGTTGCGCAGATCGTAGCCGGTGTTGTCCTTCTTCAGCTTGGACAATGCATTGAGCACGCGGCCGTCGGCCAGCACGACCTCGACACCGAGCGCCATCTCGCGCGCCACGCCATAGGCGAGCGCGCCGGTGCCGCCGGCATTGGTCGAGAGATTGCCGCCGATGGTGCAGCTGCCCTCGGCGCCGAGCGACAGCGGGAACAGCCGGTCGACGTCGGCTGCCTTCTGCTGCGCGATTTGCAGCACAACGCCGGCCTCGCAGGTCATGGTGTTGGATTCGACGTCGATGTCGCGGATCTTGTCGAGCCGCCGCAGCGAAACCACGACCTCGCCATTGTGCGGCGTCTGGCCGCCGACCAGGCCGGTGTTGCCGCCCTGCGGCACCAGCGCGATCCGGTACTCGCTCGCCAGCTTGCAGATCGCGGCGACTTCAGCGGTCGAGCCCGGGCGCAGCACCAACGACGAGCGGCCGTGAAACAGGTCGCGCTCCTCGGTGACGTAAGGCTTGATGTCGGCGGGATCGGTCACGGCATATTTGTCGCCGACGATGGCGCGGAACTTGGCAAGCAATTCGGGCGGAAGCGGGGGCACCGCTGATTGGACGATGTTCATTTTTTCTTGGTCTTTCACTCAGTCGGGATCTTTATCGCGGCATGACCTCTGCGCAAACGCGTCGCGTTTGTCGCTGGGGAATCCGGATCGCGCTTTTCCGGGTCATGCTTGTTACCGCCCAACCGCTGCGCGGCGCAGCCGGTCATTGATGGCTTCGCCCAATCCGTCTTCGGGGATAGGCATCACGGCGATAGCATCCGCGTTTCTCTTGTCGAGCGTGCGAAGGTAGCCGAACAGATTGGCGGCGGCCTCGGCGAGATCGCCGCGTGTGGACAGGTTCATCTCCACGGAGGCGCATTCGCGCCGCGCGACCTTGGCCGGCCCGAACGAGAGCAGGGCTTCGCCGATATGGACGTCGCTGGCATTGAGCCGCACCGGCGTCCGCGGCGCATAGTGCGAGGCCAGCATGCCCGGGGCGATCGGCTGGCTGTCGTTCTCGGCGTCCTGCGGCGGCGACTGCAGCGGATGGCCGAGCACCCGCTCGATCTCGGCGCGGGTCAGCCCGCCTGGACGCAGCAGCACCGGATCGGAGAAGCAGCCGACGATGGTGGATTCGACGCCGACCTCGACCGGGCCGCCGTCGACGATCAGGTCGATGCGGCCTGCGAGATCGCCGTTCACATGCTCGGCGGTGGTGGGCGAGACGTGGCCCGAGAGATTGGCCGACGGTGCTACCACAGCACCGCCGAACGCCTTGATGATGTCGCGCGCCACCTTGTGGGCCGGAATGCGGATCGCGACCGTATCGAGGCCGGCAGTCGCGAGTTCCGCCACCGGGCAGGACAGCGCCTTCGGCAGCACCAGGGTCAAGGGACCGGGCCAGAACGCCTCCGCCAGCCGCAACGCCTGCCCGTCGAACAGCGCGATCCGGCGGGCGGCGCCGAGATCGGCGACATGGGCAATCAGCGGATTGAACGCCGGCCGGCCCTTGGCTTGGTAGAGCCGGGCGATCGCCGGCGCGTTGCCGGCGTCGGCGCCGAGCCCGTAAACCGTCTCGGTCGGAAACGCCACCAGGCCGCCCTCGGCGAGGATTCCGGCGGCGGTCGCCGTGGCGGCGGCGCCGGCGGGCAGAACATGCGTTTTCAGGCCTGTATCCACTGTGACTAGATTCCTCAATTGGGTGCCTCGTGGTCCCTTGCGGTCCCCGAAACGCGACGCTATAAGCCCGGCTCTTAGTCGGAGTGTGGCTCAGCCCGGTAGAGCACTGCGTTCGGGACGCAGGGGTCGCAGGTTCGAATCCTGCCACTCCGACCATCTTTCCAAGCACTTATAGTTTCTGCGTTTTTTGTGTGCAACGAAATGCGCATTGATTTCTGGCGCGGCGGCCATGTTCCGTCGATTTCGGCACGCATGTCCCTGATACCGGCGAGTCGCACGAATGGGTCGCCACCATCTTGCGCCACTCGGAACCAGAGCCGATGGGGCAGCCTCCCTTCCGATCCTTGAGCGGTTCTTGACCGACATCAAAGCACGAATGCCCCGTCGCGAGTAGTGCTCAGCGTGCCATCGCGGATTCGAATATGCGCCTGTCAGGGGTTGCCGACCTCGAAGGCCAGCAGAACGTTGCCGGGCAGGCCGCTCCATTGCGCGTAGCCGGAATTGACGTACAGCATGCCATCGACCACGACCGGGCCGGGTCCGTCCATGGCGCCGCCATGGGCCGCAACGCCGTTGACCGTGCTGTAGTCACGGGCGGTGTCGATCTCCCACAGCAGTCTTGCGTCATCAGTCGCGTAGGCGCGCAGGAAGCCGCTCACGCCGCCCGAGAACACGACGCCGGGAATGACAGTGACTGCTGCGGAGAGGGCGGGACTGCATTGCGGGCGGTCGCCGCAGGCAATCGGCGCCACCTGCATTTCGATTTTCCCGGTCGCAAGATCGAGGCCGAACAGGCCGCCGCCTTCGCTTGAGTTGAGACGCCGCGAGCCGTCCCTCAGGAATCGCACGTCGGAATTGGCGACATAGATTCGGGCCTGGTCCGCGGCCGAGCCCCACTCGGTTCCGCCCAACGCGCCACCCTTGCCGATCCGCGTCTGCCACAGGATCGTGCCGTCATGGTCGGGATCCAGCGCGTGGACGACGCCGGATTTCTGGCCGATCACCAGCGCGCGCTGTCCATCGCGCAGCTTCACCAGGATCGGCGATTGTCCGAAGTCATGGTCGGGACCGCGGTCCTGCGGACAGTTGCTCTGGTCGGCGCCGAAACACGCAACCACGAAGCTATCCTTCGGCGTCGCCTGCTGATGCCATAGCATGCGGCCGGTCGCGAGATCGAACGCGAGGATGGCATCGCTGGTGTCGGTCGCCGGGTCGGCATAGCTGTTCGACGTCGCGACATAGAGCGCCTGGCGCTCGACATCGATCGTCGGCGCGGACCAGACCGACGCGCCGGCCGGACCGAACAGCTGGGTCCCGATGGCGTTCGTCCGGGTCGGATGCGGCGCGTCAGGGATGGTGTAGGTCTTCCAGATCTGCGCGCCGGTGTCGGCCTTCAGTGCAACGACGCTGCCGCGAAAGGTGCAGCATTGGTAGGTGGGGCGGGATCCCGTGGCCTCCTCGATCGATGACACCCCGACATAGACGACGCCGGCATGAAGGACAGGTGCGCCGGTGATCCGGGCCGCCGGATGATCGTCGACCTTGCTCTTCCAGATCAGCGCACCGGTCGCAGCATCGACGGCGTAGACGTTGGCTCGCACATCGCCGAAAAAGATGGCCGGCTGGCCGTTATCGAGCGCGGCAAAACTGATCGCCGTGCGCACCGGTGCCTCGGTCGGAAACAGCCAGCGGGTGCATCCGCTCCTGGCATCGAGGGCGTGGACCTTGCGGTCGCCGCCACCGACGAACAGCAGTCCGCCGACCACGCTCGGCTGCGCGAAGGCCGTGGATGTGTCAGGGAATCCGAACGCCCATTTCAGGCGCAACCGCGGAACCTGGTCTGGCGTGAGGCCGGCCGCGGCCGCGGGCTGAGACCGGCTGTTGTTGAGATCCGCGCCCCAACCGTTCCACCGCGGCCCGTCGATCGGCTGCGGAAACCCGGTCTCGTTCTGCGCGCACTGCCCTGCATTCTCGGCCGCCGCGTGCGAGGCGGCCTTGCCGGTGACGAGCGAGGCGATTGCCGCCCGCTCGTCATGGCTCAGTCCCTGCGCGAAGGATGCCATCGGGCCCGTGGTGATCGCACCGAGCACCTCGTCGAACGATCTTGCTTGCAGCGCGGCGCGGCCCGGCGCGCGAACATCGGTGTTGCTGCCGTCGTGACATTGCGCGCAGCGCTGTGCGTAGAGGGCGGCACCGCCCTGCTGCGCTGTCGCGGGCAGGCAGGACCAGAACAGGACGACGGCAATCGCAGCACTCAGTTTCATCGTGATGCACCGGCGTTGGCTTTGATGAAGAGAGCGGCTGCAGCGTAGCACAACCTGCCGACGCCATCGTGGATGGGGAGGCCGGCGGTGTCGGCCGGACGGTGCGGCCGCCCCAAATCGGGCGCCTGGCGGCGCGATCTCCCATTGACAGGCCGCCCGATGTGATAGAATTATAACACAATAAGTTGCAAAAATAACAAGATGTCATCATCGCATCAGCGCCTGACGCGGGAGGAAAATGGAATTGTCCGGTTCGATCGCGGCAGAGCCTCGGCCGTCGTCGTCGCTGTTGATGGTCGGCGGCATCGACAAGCGCTTCGGTGGCGTGCGCGCGTTGCGCGATGTCAGCCTCGAGGTCCGTCCCGGCGAGGTGCATGCGCTGCTGGGCGAGAACGGCGCCGGAAAATCCACGCTGATCAAGATCCTCAGCGGGGTTCATGCCGCCGACAGCGGCACCATCGAGATCGCCGGCAAGCAGGTCGCGTTCGACAGTCCGGCAAGGTCGCGCGAGGCGGGGATCGCCGTCGTCTACCAGGATCTCAGCCTGGTCGAATCCCTGAGCGTTGCCGACAATCTGTTGCTCGGCCGCGAGCCGCGCGCGCGGTTCGGCTTTGTCCGCAAGCGCGAGCTGATGGCCAGGGCCGAGGCGTTCCTGAGCGAGCTTGGCATTCCCCTCGACACGAAAGCTGCGGTCGGCTCGCTGCCGTTCGCCTACCGCCAGATGACCGAGATCGCCAAGGCGTTGATGGGCGAGGTGCGGCTGTTGATCCTCGATGAGCCGACCTCCTCGCTGACATCGGATGAGGTCCGCATCCTGTTCGACGCGATCGGCAAGGCGACGCGCCGCGGCGTCGGCGTGATCTACGTGACGCACCGGCTCAACGAGGTGTTCGAGATCTCCCAGCGCGTCACCGTGCTGCGCGACGGCGCCAATGCCGGCACCTTCGTCACCGCTGATACCGATATGAAACGGCTGGTGAACGCCATCATCGGCACCGATCGATCGGCACCGGCTGCGTCGCGCGCCGCGCCCGCGGCAACGCGCTCGTTCGATTCGTCGCCCGTACTCTCGCTGTCGGGTGTGTCGAATGACCGGCTGTCGGCCGTCGACTTGTCGGTGATGAAGGGCGAGATCCACGGCCTGGCCGGCTTGATCGGCAGCGGGCGCACCGAGATTCTGGAGACGATCTTCGGACTTCGGCCGGCCGAGAGCGGCACGCTCGAGATCGAGGGCCAGCCGTGGCTGCCGCAGAGCGCGGCCGATGCGATCGACCGTGGCGTTGCGCTGGTGCCGGAGGACCGGCATGTGCAGGGCCTGGTGCTCGATCATTCGATCGAACGCAATATCACCTTGCCGCGGATTCCGCATTTCTCGCGCTGGGGCTTCATGCAGCAGCGCGCCGCCACAAGGCGCGCGGACACGGCGATCGCGAGGCTTTCGGTGAAGGCGCTGGGCGCCTCCAGCCTGGTCAGGACGTTATCTGGCGGCAACCAGCAGAAGGTCGTGTTTGGAAAATGGAATGATCCGCGGCCGCGCGTGCTGCTGCTGGACGAGCCGACAGTCGGCGTCGACGTCGGCGCACGCGAGGAAATCTATGGCGTGATCAGGAATGCCGCCCGCGACGGCAGCGGCGTGCTGGTCGTCTCGTCGGATCTCGTCGAGCTGATCGAGCTCTGCGACCGCATCTCCGTGATCGTCGACGGACGCGTGGCGCGAACGCTGGTGCGCGGCGAGATCGACGATGCCGAAGAGCTCCATCATTTGCTGCAGATGTACCAGGCTGCCGGACAAGGCGTACCGCAAGAGCTGCCCGCATGACTGAATTGACCGCGCCCAATGTCGTCGCCGCGTCGACGCGATCCGATCGCCGTCGCAAGCTGCTGCAGAACCTGCTGCGCGGCGAGCGGCCCTACATGCTGTACATCGCCTTCGTCGTGCTGCTGGTGGTGTTCAGCCTGTCCTCGCCCTGGTTCCTGTCGGTCGACAATTTCCTGAACATCGGACGCCAGACGACGCTGGTGTCGATCATCGCGGTCGGCATGACCTTCGTGATCATCGCACGCCAGATCGATCTGTCGGTTGCATCGACATTGGCGCTCTCAGGCATGGCGGCTGCGCTCGCCATGAGCCAGATCAACAACAGCTGGATCGTCGGCGCGGTTGCCGGGCTCGGTACCGGCGCGCTGGTCGGGCTGCTCAACGGCATCCTGACCACGCAACTCTCGATCCCGTCCTTCCTGGTGACGCTCGGCTCGCTCAGCATGGCGCGCGGCCTCGCCATGATGGTCACCAACACCAAGCCTGTCATCATCACCAACGAGACCTACTTCGCGATCTTCGGCGAAGGATCATTTCTCGGCATCCCCGTTCCGATCGCATGGACGCTGGTGGCGATGATCGTCGGCATCCTGCTGCTGCACTACAACGTGTTCGGCCGCCGCATCTATGCGGTCGGCGGCAATCCGACCGCGGCGCTGTATTCCGGCATCAACACCAAATGGGTGACGACCGCGGCCTTTGTGTTGACCGGCGCGCTGGCCGGCCTGGCGGCGCTGGTGTTGTCCGCGCGCTCGCATGCCGCGCGGCCCGACGTCGTGCAGGGCATGGAGCTCGACGTCATCGCCGCCGTGATCCTCGGTGGCTGCAGCCTGTTCGGCGGCCGCGGCTACATCCTGGGAACGCTGTTCGGCAGCCTGATCATCGGCACGCTCAACAACGGCCTCGTGCTGCTCGGCGTCAGCTCGCCGATGCAGCTCGTCATCAAGGGAGCGATCATCGTGGCCGCGGTCGCCTTCACGAAACGCTAGCGCGTGATGGTGCAGCGCATTGGCCGCAGGGTCAGGCGTTGCGAGGGTAGGGGCAAGGTCGCCGGCCTCCGGTCAATCGGCGACCAAAAAGGGAGGAAACAATGAAGCCAATCTTGCGACAAACCCCGCCGCTGACCGCACTGATCGCGGCGACGGCCATTTCGATCGCCCCCGCGGCGCGGGCCGAAGTGCCGGCAACCTGCGTCAAGGGCGTCGACCTTGCGACGCTAGGACCGAAGTCAATCGTCGGTCAGGGGCCGCACGGCGAGAAGGCCGCGTCGCCCGAGGTGCTCGCGCTCTCGGACGCCGATGCCGCCAAGGTCAAGGAGAAGCATTTCAAGGTCGGCATCTCGATGCAGACCGTCAACCTCGATTGGGCGCAGCTGCAGATCCAGGGCATCACCGACACGCTGAAGAAGTATGGCGTGACGGTGACCGGCGTCGCCTCCGCCGAATATCAGGTCGACAAGCAGATCGCCGACATCGAGAACACCATCCAGCAGCATCCGGACGGCATCATCTCGATCCCGGTCGATTTCACCGCGACCGCGCCGACCTACAAGAAGGTCGCCAAGGCCGGCATCAAGCTGGTGCTGATGGACAGCATCCCGACCGGTCTCAAGCATCCCGAGGAATATGCTTCGATGATTTCGGCGGACAACCTCGGTAACGGGCTGATCGCGGCCCAGATCCTGGCCTCCTGCATTCCGCAGGGCGGCACCATCGGCCTCGTCAATTTCGGCGTCGACTATTTCAGCACCAACGAGCGCACCAAGGGTGTTCGCGAGTGGATGCAGAAGAACCGTCCCGACATCAAGATGAAGCAGGTCGACTTTACCGATCCGCCGAAAGTGTCGCAGATCGCTGGCGACTTCCTCACCGGCAATCCGGACGTCAAGGGCGTGTATGCGGTTTGGGATCAGCCGGCGCTCGATACGCTGAGCTCGATGCGCGCGCAGGGCATCGACATTCCGGTCACGACCGTCGACCTCGGCCTGCAATCGGCGATCGAGATTGCCAAGGGCGGTCCCTTGAAGGCGACCGGGTCGCAGCGTCCCTATGACCAGGGCGTCGCGGAAGCGATGGCGATGATGAATGCGCTGCTTGGCAAGGAAACGCCGGCCTGGGTCGGTGTGCAGTCGCTGCCGGTGACGCAGTCGAACGTGCTGGAGTCCTACAGGACGGTGTTCAAGAAGGAGCCGCCGACGGAACTGACCGACGCCTGCAACAAGGCAAAGCCTGCCTGCAACTGAGCCGCAGCAGTTCGATGCGTGGTCCCGCGAGCCCGCGCATTGTGAGCAGCCTGATCCGGGCGTGCCAGCCCCCGCTCGGATCAGGTTGCGTTGGTCACGTACTCAACGGGGAGGCTGCGGAAGTGCTTGCGCATGTCCGCCGATGCCGCGCCGCCGACGATGATCTGCGAGAACGCGCCGATATCGGAGAAGAATGCCGATTTGAGGCTGCCGAGCTTGCTGGCGTCGATCACCAGGATGCTTTCCATCGCGGTCTCGATGACGGCTTGCTTGACCGCGACCTCGTGAAAGTTCGAGCAGCTCGCGCCGCGCGTCCAGTGCACGCCGCCGGCGGAAATGAACGCCTTGTTGATCCCGAGCCGGCGCAGATAGGACAGGCCGTCGTCCGACGCAAAGGACTGCGATGACGGATGGTAGAGGCCGCCCATCAGCATCACCTGCGTGGCCGGTCGTTGCGTGACGATCGACGCCACGTTCATCGAATAGCAGATCACCGAGAGCGGCAGATCCTCGGGCAGGCAGTCCGCCAGCGACTGCATCGTGGTGCCACAATCGATGAAGATCGTATCGCCTTCCCTGATGGAGGCGGCGGCAGCCCGGCAGGCGAGGCGCTTGTCCTGGGTGTGCTGGTCGATCTCCTGTTCGAACGCGTACTTGATCCCGGTCGGCGACGCCGCGTTGACGACGTAGCCGCCGAGCAGAGCGAGCGCGGCTTCCGGACCCGCAAGGTCGCGCCGCACCGTCATTTCGGAAACCCTGAGGAGCTCGGCGGCGTCCTTCAGATGCAGCGCGCCACTCGACTCGACGGCACGGCGCAGCCTCTGCAGGCGCTGGACGCGTGTCTCGCTTGGTCGTGCGGTGGGGGTTTCAGCCATTTTGATCGCCGAGCTTGCTTATCTGATTGACAATGATCTTACAATGTTGTGAGTTTATCAACGTCGTTTTGTTACAATAATAACATCCAGTCCGGCGGGCTGATCGAGTGTCGGGAACGTTGTCGTTCCGTGGCAGTCGGCAAACCCAGCGGCAAGGTCAGGGGAGGATCACATGTTGCGATCGACACATTCAGTCTATCTGGCCACCTCCTCGATTCGCTAGGACCGCACGGCGCCGCCATGACGCAGAGCGTCTTCATCCAGAATCCGTCCCCGTTGGCCGTGCAATCGCCTTCCCCCGGCGGCGAGCATCTGCACCCGCTCCCGCGCAACGCTGGCCGCGCGCTCGAGATGGATTGGGTCGACGAGATCAGGATCAATCTGTCGGCCGCCGAAAGGCGGGTCGCGAGCCTGCCGGGCCGGCGAACCGTGAAGAAGGATGCACAGGCGGCGTGGCTGCTCAAGGCGGTCACCTGCATCGACCTGACGACCCTCAACGGCGACGACACGACCGAGCGGGTGAAGCGGCTCTGCGCCAAGGCCAAGACGCCCGTGCGCGGCGATGTCATCGAGAAGCTCGGCTTTGCCGGCCGCGAGCTGCATACCGGAGCGATCTGTGTCTACCATCGCTTTGTCGCGACGGCCGTCGGAGCGCTCGATGGATCCGGCATCCCGGTCGCTGCGGTCTCGACCGGGTTTCCCGCGGGTCTCGTGCCGCACGATGTCAAGCTGAAGGAGATCGAGGCGTCGGTCCGCGACGGCGCGCAGGAGATCGACATCGTCATCACGCGAGAGCATGTGCTGACCGGCGATTGGCGGGCGCTTTATGCCGAGGTGCGGGATTTCCGCGCCGCCTGCGGCAATGCGCATCTGAAGACGATCCTGGCCACCGGCGATCTCAAGACGCTGCGCAATGTCGCCAAGGCTTCGATGGTCTGCATGATGGCCGGTGCCGACTTCATCAAGACCTCCACCGGCAAGGAAGGCGTCAATGCGACGCTGCCGGTGACGCTGGCGATGCTGCGGATGATCCGCGTCTATCAGGAGCGCACCGGCTACAAGATCGGCTTCAAGCCGGCCGGTGGAATCTCGACGGCAAAGGACGTGCTCAACTACCAGTTCCTGATGAAGGAGGAGCTGGGACGCGACTGGCTCGAGCCGGATCTGTTCCGCATCGGTGCCTCCAGCCTGCTTGCTGACATCGAGCGGCAGCTCGAGCATCACGTGACCGGCCACTACTCGGCCTTCAACCGCCACCCCGTGGGATGAGACTCCAGCGATGAGCGTCGCAAACTATTTCGAGACCATGGAGTATGGCCCCGCGCCCGAGGCGGACGGCGAGGCCCGCGCCTGGCTGGCGCGGCATGGCGCCACGTTCGGGCATTTCATCGCCGGCAAGTTCACGGCGCCGCAGGCGGGCAAGCATCTCACCACGAGCGAGCCTGCCACGGGCAAGACGCTGGCGCGCATCGCGCAGGGCACTGCTGTCGACGTGGAGGCTGCGGTAAACGCCGCGCGCACCGCGCAGGTCGCGTGGGCCAAGCTTGGCGGCCACGGCCGTGCGCGCCATCTCTATGCATTGGCGCGCATGCTGCAGCGTCACGCCCGGCTGTTCGCGGTGCTGGAGGCGATCGACAATGGCAAGCCGATCCGGGAGACCCGCGATCTCGACGTGCCGCTGGCGGCGCGCCATTTCTACTATCACGCAGGCTGGGCGCAGCTACAGGATCGCGAATTCGCCGATCAGGTGCCGATCGGCGTGATCGGCCAGATCATCCCGTGGAATTTCCCGCTGCTGATGCTGGCCTGGAAGATCGCGCCGGCGCTCGCCACGGGCAATACGGTGGTGCTCAAGCCGGCGGAATTCACCTCGCTCACCGCGCTGCTGTTCGCCGAGCTATCGGCCGAGGCCGGACTGCCGCCGGGCGTGCTGAATGTCGTGACCGGCGACGGCGCGACCGGCGCGTTGCTGGTCGAAAATCCCGGCGTCGACAAGATCGCCTTCACCGGGTCGACCGAGGTCGGACGGCTGATCCGCCAGACCACGGCCGGCACCGGCAAGTCGCTGACGCTGGAGCTCGGCGGCAAATCGCCGTTCATCGTGTTCGACGACGCTGATATCGACGGCGCCGTGGAAGGCGTGGTCGACGCGATCTGGTTCAACCAGGGCCAGGTGTGCTGCGCCGGATCGCGGCTGTTGCTGCAGGAGGGCATTGCGGAGACCTTCCGCCGGCGGCTGATCCGCCGCATGGAGACGCTTCGCGTCGGCATGCCGCTCGACAAGGCGATCGACATGGGCGCGGTGGTCGCGCCGGTGCAACTCGAGCGGATCAAGTCGCTGGTCGAGACCGGGGTGAAGGAGGGCGCCGAGAAGTACCAGGCGTCCGGCGCGATCCCGGCGGAGGGATGCTTCTATCCGCCGACCTTGCTGTGGAACGTGCACCCATCCTCGACGGTAGCGACCGAGGAGATCTTCGGCCCGGTTCTGGTGGCGATGACGTTCCGCACGCCCGATGAGGCGGTGCTGCTCGCCAACAACACGCGCTACGGCCTTGCCGCCAGCGTGTGGAGCGAGACGATCGGGCTGGCGCTCGACATCGCGCCGAAACTCCTGGCCGGCGTGGTCTGGGTCAATGCGACCAACCTGTTCGACGCCAGCGTCGGCTTCGGCGGCTATCGCGAGTCCGGATTCGGCCGCGAGGGTGGCCGTGAAGGTATGTACGAGTATCTCAAGCCGAAGGCCTGGAGCGGGCGCAAGGCGCGGGCCAAGGCGTCGCCGCTGCCGGCGGCGTCCGGTGTCAGCGCCGGCTTCGACGTGCCGCCGATCGATCGAACCGCAAAACTGTTCGTCGGCGGCAAGCAGGTGCGCCCGGACGGCAACTATTCGCGCGCGGTGCTCTCGCCGAAAGGCCGCCGGCTTGGCGAGGCGGGCGAGGGCAATCGCAAGGATATCCGCAACGCGGTGGCCGCGGCGCGCTCCGCCGAGGGGTGGGCGCGGGCGACGGCGCATAATCGCGCCCAGATCCTCTATTACCTTGCCGAGAATTTGTCCGCGCGCGGCGACGAGTTCAGCCGCCGCATCGCCGACATGACCGGCGTCTCGGCGGCAAAAGCGCGCACGGAGGTCGATGCGAGCATCGAGCGGCTGTTCAGCTATGGCGCCTGGGCCGACAAATTCGAGGGATCCATCCATGCGCCGCCGTTGCGCGGTGTTGCGCTCGCGATGCACGAGCCGATCGGCGTGGTCGGTGTCGCCTGTCCCGACGAGGCACCGCTGCTCGGCTTCATCAGCCTGGTGGCGCCGCTGGTTGCGATGGGCAACCGGGTCGTCGCCGTGCCGAGCGAGCGGCATCCGCTGGCCGCGACCGATTTCTACCAGGTGCTCGAGACCTCGGACGTGCCCGGCGGCGTCGTCAACATCGTCACCGGCGATCGCGAAGATCTGGTCAAGGTGCTCGCCGAGCACGACGATGTCGATGCGCTCTGGGCGTTTGGATCACAGGACGCGTCGACGGCGGCCGAACGGTACTCGGTCGGCAATCTCAAGCGGACGCTGGTCGATCACGGCCTCGCGCTTGATTGGTACGACAAGGCCGCGAGCGAGGGGCCGATCCTGCTCCGCCATGCCGTGCAGGTGAAGAACATCTGGATTCCGTATGGCGACTAAAGAAGTCACCTTGCGGTGATACGGATGGGGATCCGGACCGTCAGAGTTCGGTAGTCTTGAAGACGAGGGAGGGACGCAACATGCTTAAGGGCATCAATCCATTGCTCAATGCCGACGTGCTCTATGCCTTGCGGGCGATGGGGCACGGTGATCGCCTGGTGGTGTGCGACACCAATTTTCCGGCCGACTCGATCGCGCGCCAGACCGTGTTTGGCGAGTTGCTGCGCATCGACAATGTGAGTGCCGCCAAGGCGGTCGAAGCCGTCCTCTCGGTGATGCCGCTCGATACGTTCGTCGACGATGCCGCGATCCGGATGGAGATCGTCGGACAACCGCAGGAAGTGCCCCCCGTGCAGCGCGAGGTGCAGGCCGCGATCGATCGCGCCGAAGGACGATCCTGGCCGCTGGTCGGCGTCGAGCGCCATGCGTTCTACGAGCAGGCCAAGGCGGCCTATTGCGTGATCGCAACCGGCGAGCGCCGCTTCTACGGCTGCTTCCTGTTCAGCAAGGGCGTGATCGCGCCGGACGGGGAGTGACGACATGAGCAAGAATGCCGTCGCCGTCCTCGGCGTCTTCGTCGTCGACCTGGCGTTCCGCGCCGGCAACATGCCGGCGATCGGCGAGACCATCGCCGGCTCGGGATTTGCCATGGGGCCGGGCGGCAAGGGATCCAACCAGGCTGTCGCGGCCGCACGGGCCGGCGCCAGCGTGAGCTTCATTTCCCGGATCGGCAGCGACGCCTTCGGCGAGCTTGCGATCAAGACCTGGGAGGCCGAGGGAATCCGGCCGCGTGTGGCGAGGACCGCGGAGGCGCCGACTGGAGCGGCGTTCATCTATGTCCACGAGACGCGCGGCGACAACGCGATCATCGTGGTCCCGGGCGCGGCGGGCGGCATCGGTCCGGCCGATGTCGATGCGGTGGCGGATGCCATTCGCGACTCCAGCGTATTCGTGACGCAGCTCGAGCAGCCGGTCGATGCGGCGCGGCGCGGGCTCGAGATCGCGCGCGCCGCCGGCAGCATCACCGTGTTCAATCCGGCGCCGGCGATCAAGTTCGACGATAGCCTGTTCGCGCTCTGCGATTATGTCGTCCCCAACGAGACCGAGGCCGAGGCGCTGACCGGGATCGCGGTGAGCGATCTCGCCGGCGCCCGCCGCGCCGGCGATGCGTTACTGGCAAAGGGCGCTGGCACGGCGCTGATCACGCTCGGTGAGCGCGGGGCGCTGTTCCATACGCGGGACCGTTCGCTGCATGTGCCGCCCTTCGCCGCCGGCAAGGTGGTCGAGACCACCGGTGCGGGCGATGCGTTCGTCGGCGGCTTCGCGGCGGCGCTCGCTGACGGTGCCGATCCGCTCGAAGCGGCGCGGTTCGGTTCGGCCACGGCCGGAATCTCGGTGACGCGACCGGGCACCGCGCCCGCGATGCCGCAGCGCGTGGAGATCGACGCGCTGCTCAAGGGATGATCGCGCGATGATGCGGAACGATCCGATCAAGCACGTCTTCATCTGGCCGGCGGTGCTCGTCGTGCTGGCGATCTCGATCTTTCCGCTGATCTATTCGCTCACCACGAGCTTCCTGAGCTATCGCCTGATTCCGCCGATCCCGCCGCGGGTGGTCTGGCTCGGCAACTACGTCACGCTGTTGCAGGAGCCGCGGTTCTGGAATGCGCTGTTCACGACGACGCTGATCGCGTTGATCGCGGTCGGGCTGCAATACGCGATCGGGTTCGGCATTGCGCTGGCGCTGAACGCGCGAGTGCCGGGCGAGCGGCTGTTTCGCGTCGCGTTGCTGCTGCCGATGCTGCTGGCGCCGGTCGCGGTCGCGCTGGTGGCACGCATGATCTTCAACCCGACGATGGGGCCGCTCAATCAGTTCCTGTCGAAGTTCGGCCTGGTCAACCTGCCGTTCCTCACCAATGGACATTGGGCGCTGGCCTGCATCATCGCAGTCGAAGTCTGGCAGTGGACACCGTTCATCATCCTGATGATGCTGGCCGGCCTGCAGACGCTGCCCGAGGATGTCTATGAGGCCGCCGAGCTCGAGAATGCCAGTGCCTGGCAGCAGTTCTGGGGCATCACCTTTCCGATGATGCTGCCGATCTCGGCCGCCGTCGTCTTCATCCGCCTGATCGAGAGCTACAAGATCATGGACACGGTGTTCGTGATGACCGGCGGCGGCCCGGGCGTCGACACCGAGACGCTGACCTTGTTCGCCTATCAGGAAGGCTTCAAGAAGTTCAATCTCGGCTACACGTCGGCGCTCAGCTTCCTGTTCCTGATCGCGATCACGATCATCGGCGTCACCTATCTGGCGCTGCTGCGGCCGCATCTGGAGAAGCGCCGATGAGCGGGCAGGGCTTGACCGGATTGTCGCCATGGAGCCGCCGCCTCGTTGCGGTCGGCGTTCTGCTCTGGTGCCTGGTTACGGTGTTTCCGCTGTATTGGGTGGTGGTGACCGCATTCAAGACGCCGCCGGGTGTCGTCGGCGGGCCGACCTATCTGCCGTTCATCGACTTCACGCCGACCCTGCAGCCCTTCATCGATCTCTATCAGGGGATCCGCGGCGAGTTCTTCAGGACATTCCTCAACTCGACCATCGTCGGCCTGTCGGCGGCGGCGATCGCCACCGCGATCGGCGCGATGGCGGCCTATGCCCTGGTGCGGTTCGAATTCAAGGTGCGCCTCGGTGCGGGGCTGGTGTTCTTCCTGCTCGCGCTCGGCGGCTATCTGTTGTTCAACGCGACGTTCGGGTTGACCCGGCCGCAGGCTCTGCTGCTTGCGTTTCCGATTGCGCTGATCGTCGCTGTCGTCGCCAACCGCCTGCCGTTGCCCGGACCGATCCTCGGCAATGAGGACATCCTGTTCTGGTTCGTCAGCCAGCGCATGTTCCCGCCGATCGTCACGGCTTTTGCGCTGTATCTGCTCTACAGCGAGATCGGCCGGCTCGGCTTCCAGCTGATCGACAGCTTCGTCGGCCTGACGCTGTGCTACGTCGCGTTTTCGCTGCCGATCGTGGTCTGGCTGATGCGCGACTTCTTCGAGGCGATCCCGATCGAGGTCGAGGAAGCCGCGATGGTCGACAACGTGCCGAGCTGGCGCATCTTCATCGGCATCGTGGTGCCGATGTCGATGAACGGGCTGCTGGCGACATTCATGATCACGCTGGCCTTCGTCTGGAACGAGTTTCTGTTCGCGCTGTTCCTGACCAATTCCAGATGGCAGACGCTGCCGATCCTGGTGGCGGGACAGAACAGCCAGCGCGGCGACGAATGGTGGGCGATATCGGCTGCGGCGCTGGTTGCCATCGTTCCGATGATGATCATGGCGGCCCTGCTCAGCCGGATGATGCGGTCGGGCCTGCTGCTCGGGGCCATCAAATAGCAAAAGACTTTGTAGGGAGGACTAGACGATGTTGCGACGGACGTTCCTGATGTTGACCACCTCGCTCGCGATGGCCTGCGCCGCGGGCCAGGCGAATGCGGCCTGCAGCCCGGATTACACCGGCGTCACCCTGACGGTGGCGTCGCAGACCGGACCGTATATCGCCTCCGCGCTCAAGCTCGGCGCCGACGAATGGGCGAAGAAGACCTGCGGCAAGGTCAATGTCGTCGAGTTTCCGTGGTCCGAGCTCTATCCGAAGATCGCGACGTCGCTGACGGCGTCGGACGCGACGTTCGACCTCGTCAGCTTCGCGCCGGCCTGGCTGCCGGACTTCGTGCCCTATCTCAGCGAGATGCCGAAGGAAATGCAGTCCGGCAAGGATTGGGACGATATCGAGCCGGCCTATCGCGAACGCCTGATGGTGTGGGAAGGCAAGATCTATTCGCAATCGATGGACGGCGACGTCCACACCTATACCTACCGCACCGACCTGTTCAGCGATCCCAAGGAGAAGGACGCGTTCAAGGCAAAATACGGCTACGACCTTGCACCGCCGAAGACCTGGAAGCAGTATCTCGACATCGCGGAGTTCTTCCAGCGGCCCGACAAGGGCCTGTGGGGCACGGCGGAAGCGTTCCGCCGCGGCGGTCAGCAGTTCTGGTTCTTCTTCAGCCACGCGGCGGCCTACGCCAACAATCCCAACTATCCGGGCGCGATGTTCTTCGATCCCGAGACGATGGACGCGCAGATCAACAACCCGGGCTGGGTGAAGGGCCTTGAGGAATACATCCGCGCGTCCAAGCTCGGGCCGCCGAACGCGCTGAACTTCTCGTTCGGCGAGGTGAACGCGGCGGTGGCCGGCGGCCAGGTGGCGGAGTCGATCGGTTGGGGCGACACCGGTGTGATCGCAGCCGACCCCAAGCAGTCGAAGATCTCGGGCAAGGTCGGTTCGGCGATGCTGCCCGGCTCGGACGAGATCTGGAATGCGAAGAGCAAGAAGTGGGACAAGTTCCCGAGCGTCATTCCGGGCCCGTTCATGGCATTCGGCGGCTGGCAGATCGCCGTGCCGAAGGCCGGCAAGAACCAGCAGGCGGCCTGGGACTTCGTCAAGACACTGACCAGCCCCGCGGTGTCGGGCCAGGCGGCGATCACCGGCGGCAGCGGCGTCAATCCGTATCGCAAGTCGCACACCGCCAATCTGGAACTGTGGAGCAAGATCTTCACGCCGCAGGAGGCCAAGGAATATCTCGGCGCGCAGTCGGACTCGATCAACGCCAAGAACGTGGCGCTCGACATGCGTCTGCCCGGCTATTTCTCCTACACGGAGGTCGTGGAGATCGAGCTCGGCAAGGCGCTCGCCGGCCAGACCACACCGCAGGCGGCGCTCGATGCGATGGCCAAGGAGTGGAACCGGCTGACCGACGAGTTCGGCCGGGCCAAGCAGCTCGCGGCCTATCGCGCGGCGATGGGCCTGCCGCCGAAGAACTAGCTTTCAACCGAGACATCCCGGGTGATGCGCAAGTGTCATCCGGGACTTTATCTGCCGTCGACGAAGGGACGGAAAAGGATTCCATGGCGCACGTCGAGATCGAGAACGTCAGCAAGGCATACGGGCCCTACAAGATCATCGAGGGGCTCGACCTCAACGTGGCCGACGAGGAGTTTGTCGTGCTGGTCGGGCCGTCCGGCTGCGGCAAGACCACGACATTGCGCATGATCGCGGGACTGGAAGCCGTCACCAGCGGCACAATCCGCATCGGCAACCGCGATGTGACCCAGTTGCGCCCTGGCTTGCGCAACTGCGCGATGGTGTTCCAGAACTACGCGCTCTATCCGCACATGACGGTTGGCGAGAACATCGGCTACGGCATGAAGGTGCGCGGTGAATCGCGCGCCAGCATCGAGAGGGCCGTCAACGACGTGGCACGCGTGCTCGACCTGGAGCAATACCTGCAGCGCCGGCCCAAGCAGCTGTCCGGCGGCCAGCGCCAGCGCGTCGCGATCGGCCGCGCCATCGTGCGCAGCCCCGACGTGTTCCTGTTCGACGAGCCGTTGTCCAATCTCGACGCCAAGCTGCGCATCGAGATGCGGACCGAGATCAAGGCGCTGCACCGCCGCCTCGCCAAGACCATCGTCTATGTCACGCACGACCAGGTCGAAGCCATGACCATGGCAGATCGCGTCGTGGTGATGAACAAAGGCCGGATCGAACAGGCCGCCGATCCGATCACGATCTACGAGAAGCCGAGCAATCTGTTCGTCGCGGGCTTCATGGGTGCCCCCAGCATGAATTTCATTCATGGCGAGATCGCCGCCCGCGACGGCGCGCTGATCTTCACCGAGCCGTCGGGCACGGCATTGCGAGTGCCGAAGTCGCGTGAGGCGGCCTATGCGGGTAGCGTCGGCAAGCCCGTGGTGCTCGGCGTGCGGCCCGATCACGTGTTGGCGCAAGGTAAGCCTGCGGGTTCTTCCATCCGTCTACTCGTGAAGGACGTCGAGCCGCTCGGGCCGCATACGCTCGTGATCGGGACCGTCGGCGCGTTCGCGTTCACGGCCCAAATGCCGGTCGGCGTCGCCGCGGAGCCGGATCATGCCATCGACGTCGCGCTCGATCTCGAGCGAACCCATCTGTTCGACAAGGCCTCAGGGAAGGCGATTTGCTGATCGGCCTGCGCTGCTCAACAGCTGCTTGCCTAGCTGCTGAACCCTCGCACTCGCCGGACGGTGTCGGACGGATACAGGCCAAAAGCCGAGCGGTACACCGCAGCGAAGCGGCCCATATGGGTAAAGCCCCACTTCAGGGCAACTTCGCTGACCGGAAGCACGTTCTCCGGTCGTGACAGCTCATCGTGGATTGCCTCGAGCCGAATCTGCCGCAAATAGGCGACGGGCGTCGTGCCGTGAATTTTGCGAAAGCCCAATTGCAGCAGCCGGCTGCTGACACCGACCGTCGCGGCAATGTCCGATACCGTCAGCGGCAGATGAGGATTGGCTCGCATGTACTCAACCGCACGCCGAATGTAACGCGGCGGAGCATCCAGCGAGTGGCGGTTCAACCGGTCGATCAGCCGATGCGGGATATTCTCGAGGATGAACTGTATGGTAGCTTCCGAGAGTAGCGCGCTGGCCTTCGGAGAGCGCGCCAGCGTCCCGTCATACAAGCCGGTCGCACTCGTACGAACAAGCTGAAGCAGCGTTTGCCCGGCTCCTGTCGACAAGTCGACGATCGGCGTCAAATTGAGATCTTCGAGCGCTGCGCTGCCGAATGTCGCCGACAGCACCTTTGTGACGATGCCCGTATGCAGCGTAAGGGTTACGCTGGAGTATCTTCGATCGACCGCCTCGACGCGCTGCGCTTGCATCGTCGGGAGGGGGACGATGGCGATCTCGGACGGGGTTCGCTCGACGCTCTTTCCTGCAATGAGCGTCTCGGCCTTGCCGGCATTCAGCAGGCCTATTGCGAGTTCTCCGGCGGAGTCCTCGTATGAGTAGCGCCAATCCCAGCCTGCAGAGAGGTCCGCCCGGACGACGTCAACTTCCGCTCCAATTGCAATATCCGCGTGCCAGCAAAACGATTCATCAGGCTGCGGCGAAGAATGGGCATTGATCCCGTGCGGTCTGAGCATCTCAAGGAGATCTTCAAACGAAGACCCCGATCGTATGGGCGGAGCAGCGAGTACGTCTTCGATCATTAGTCCTAACCAATTTGCTGTGCGCGGCATGACCCGATCCATCAGAACCGCGGTCCATCATTGAGGACGTCTGCCACACGCACAAACCGTACGATCACATTAGCACAGCCTTGGGGAATTCAGCTCGTGTTCTCTTTTTCATCTCTCTCAATATCCAATTACCGAATAGAATATCCAGATTGCGAAAAACCGGGCCGCAAAAGGTAGGATCTGATCCAATTCGGCTGCCTCGATTGACGTCGATGCCGCGCCGCTCAGCACTCGCCGTGCCTTCGCTGACGTCACGCCTGTTGCCGTGCTGGTGTTCCGGAGCTCCGCGGGCGTGACAACGCTCGCGATCGATCGCTCTAGCCAAAATCCGAATGTCTCCATCCAGAATGCGATGGCATCCATGGACTCGTAGCCCATTTGGCCTAAATCGTCACGACCAACTCAAACGGGTTATGAAAGCATGCTTACAAGGATTACTTGCGTATTCGCGCTCACGGTTCTTTCCTCCATACCCGCGCTAGCCGATAGCTGCGCCGATCACGTCCAGAGCACCGGCGTTCCGATGGTCACGGGCATGACCCACAAGACCTGGATGATCTTCCCGTCGGTCAATTCCGCTGCCGCGCTCGACAAGGTGTCCCGTGCCGTTCTGGCGGAGGGTTTCGTCGGCGTGAACGTCGACAAGAAGCTCGGCACCGTGACCACGCAGCAGGAGACCACCGGATCCGGCCGGCCACAAACGTTGCAAGTCGTGGTCCGCAAGGACGGCAAAGGCAGCCGCGTCGATGCGACCTTCATCTTGCCGCCGGGACAACTGGCTCCTGGAGTCGGCGACAACCTTTGCCGTGTCGTGAACGCAGCCGGTCAGTGAACTCCATCCATCTGTGAAGCAAGGCTGACGCGCGAATTGTAACCGGCCGCGCGTGTAGGGATGTCGCCCGGTCTGAGACCGGGCGAGCCATCCATGTCGAGGAATTGGGATGCAGCGCCGGCCTGCGCCCACAGCAATAAAGCAGGAGATATGATGCGTAGGGCTCGCTTTCTGAAAATCGTTTTGACGGCCACCACCGGCGTTATGATGTTTTCCGCCTCCGCGATCTCGGCTCCGCTCCAGCATGGTGCCGGTGTTGCGGCTGCGGTGCCGTCGGTGACCGACAAGGTCTGGTGCCGTTACGGGAATTGCTATGACAACGGCGGCGGCGCTGCCGTCGGCGGACTGGTCGGCGGCCTGATCGGCGGCGTCATCGCGGCCGGCGCGGCCAACGCCGCCGCGCAGCAGGAAGCTGCCGCCGCCCAGCAGCACGCGGCGTCCTGCGCTCAGCGCTATCGCTCATACGATGCGGCGTCGAACACGTTCCAGGCAAAGGACGGCCGGCGCTATCCCTGCCAGTAGCCGGTTCGGCTGCCGCGACCACTGCAGTGGGCTTGCGGCCACCGGAGCGGGGGAATTGGACCCGCCGCTCCGGGGTATAGCCCTCGGCGACGGGCCGAGCACGCTCCGGCCGATGGGCCGGAGCAGGCGTTTGAACGCCGAAGGTGCCGTGCCGGGGAATCGGCCAGACATTTGACGCAACAGGTTCCCGCCCTGCGTCCAGGGGAGCGGATCGAGGCGACTTGATCGGGAATCGCGGGTCGGGGCCGCCCATGGCGGCTTCTGATGCGATGATTTTCTATGTTATCACGTGATCCGTCGAAACTGTGCTCGTGCGGCCTGCCCGAGCCTTACGAATCCGGATCCCGAAGATGTTGTCGCTTCCCAAGACCAAAATACGTGTGCTGCTGCTGGAGGGCGTGAACGATTCGGCGGCCCGGATGTTCGAGGCGAACGGCTACACCGAGCTGCAACGTCTGCCCAAGGCGCTGGGACCGAAAGAACTCAGGCAGGCGCTGTCAGGCATCCATATGCTGGGGATTCGGTCGCGGACCCAGTTGACCGCTGAAATCCTCGAGGCCGCCGACCGGTTGCTGGTTGTCGGCTGCTTTTCGGTCGGCACCAATCAGGTGGATCTCGACGCCGCGCGAAAGCTCGGGATTCCCGTCTTCAACGCGCCATATTCCAACACCCGCAGCGTGGCGGAGCTGACCATCGCCGAGATCGTCATGCTGTTCCGCCGGATCTTTCCGCGTTCGGTCTCCGCACATGCCGGCGGCTGGGACAAGTCCGCCGAAGGCAGCCGTGAGGTGCGCGGCAAGACGCTGGGCATCGTCGGCTACGGCAACATCGGCTCGCAGCTCTCGAACCTCGCCGAAGCCATGGGCATGCGCGTGATCTATTTCGATCACACCGACAAATTGCGTCACGGCAACACCGAGCCGGTCGACACGCTCGACGAACTGCTCGCGGCCAGTGACGTCGTATCGCTGCATGTGCCGGAGACGCCTGCGACCGCCAACATGATCGGCGCGGCCCAGCTCCAGCTGATGAAGCCCGAGGCCTATCTGATCAACAACTCGCGCGGCACCGTGGTCGATCTCGATGCGCTGGCGAGCGCCCTGCGTGAGGGCCAGCTGGCGGGTGCCGCGGTCGACGTGTTTCCGGTCGAGCCGGTGTCGAACGAGGCGCGCTTCGTCTCGCCGCTGCAGGGGCTGCCCAACGTCATCCTCACGCCGCATGTCGGTGGTTCGACGGAAGAGGCGCAGGATCGCATCGGCGGCGAAGTTGCACGCAAGCTGATCGACTATTCCGATGTCGGGTCGACCTTCGGCGCGGTCAATTTTCCGCAAGTGCAATTGCCGGCGCGACCGACCGGCACCCGTTTCATCCACGTTCACCGCAACGTTCCCGGCGTCATGCGCCAGGTCAACGACGCACTCTCGCGGCATGGCATCAACATCCTGGCGCAGTATCTGCAGACCGATCCGGAAGTCGGCTATGTCGTGCTGGAAACCGACGTTGTCGGCGGCGAGGGCGAGGCATTGCTGGCCGATCTGAGAGCCATCGACGGCACCATCCGCGCGCGGGTGCTGTACGACCAGACCCGACCGCAGGGGTGATCGAGCGCTCGTTGCAGCGGTTCCCAGCGAGCTGGGCAACGATTCGTGTGAAGAAAACGCGTCGGATCCAAAATCCAGAGCCCCGTTGCGATTCAATCCGAACGGACCAGGCTCCAGGCGCAGAGCCCTCGCGCGTGGCGCACCGTATCGGAGGGATACAGGCCGAAAGCCGACCGGTATTACGCGGCAAACCGGCCCATACGGGAAAAGCCCCACGTCAACGCAACTTCGCTGATCGGAAGCAAGTTCTCCGGCCGCGACAGCTCTTCGTGGATAGCTTCAAGCCGGACCCGTCGCAAACAGGCGACGGGCGTCGTGCCATGGATCTTGGGCCAAGGCATTACGTTAGACGTAATTGCTTTGAGTCCTGGCCGATGTGAGCGTCACAGGCAATGACACGACGATCGCAAGAAGCGCTGGTGACCGTCGCTCTATTTCAGCCGGCCAGCGGATCCTCCGCCGTCAACAACGCTCACTACAGGTACCAGCTCGATGCTTTTCCGCTGGAAAGTCGCAACTGCGGCTTTCGTGATCGCTACGTTCGGTTGGACGAGCGGCTTCTACGGTCCGTTCGTCTGTTTGCCAGTTCTGCATGCGGATCGCGGTTGGTCCATATCACTCGTCTCGTCCGCAATAACCGCTCAGTTCTTGATCGGCGCTGTGATGATCTGGCTATCGCCCGACTGGTACCGGGCAGCAGGGGCGGCGCGCGTCACACTCGCTTGCGTCGTATTTGCGGCAATTGCGATCTTGATTTGGGCGAACGCGCAATCTCCCTGGCAAATGTTCCTGGCCGCCTTCCTCGGAGGCATCGGCTGGGCAGGTACGAGCGGACCAGCGGTGAACGCGATCCTGGCGCCGTGGTTCAAAGAGGATAGGCACAAGGCGTTGAGCTACGCGTTGAATGGCGCAAGCGTCAGTGGTCTTATTTTCGTTCCGGTCTGGTCGGCCCTCATATCGAGCAAGGGATTGGAGTTCGCTGCCTGCGTCATCGCAGGCGCGATGGTCATGGTTCTTGGACCGCTCATCAGCCTATATGTCGCGTCGGCTCCTGCAAGCAGCGTGGCCGCTTCCTCCAGTCCTCTGGAAGCTTCACCCTTGTCAAACGCAGGGCGTCGAACCGCGGTGCGCCGGGGATTGCTGCAAGACAGACGATATCTTTGGCTGACCACCGCATTCACGTTCAGTCTATTTTCGCAGATGGGATTATACGCCCACCTCGTTTCGCGAATGTCTTCGCAGGTCTCGATCGAGCTGGCTGCTTACGCGGTGAGCTTGACGGCACTTTGCGCGATCGCCGGTCGTTTCCTGCTTGCGCAAGCTCTGAATAGTAGAGATCGATGCACTATTGCGGCGGGAAATTTCGTCCTTCAGGCTATCGGCACGTCATTCCTCGCGTTTGGTAGCGACTGGATCATCCTTGGCCTCGGTTGCGTGATTTTTGGCGCGGGAGCGGGCAACACCAACACGTTGCTCCCATTGATAGCGCAGCAACTCTTTCGTGAGGAGGAAGTGGCAGATGTCGTTGCAAAGGCGGCGGCCATAAATCAGGCGATCTATTCGTTGGCTCCAGTCATCTTCGGCATGTTGCGAGATTATCTGGGAAACTACACGCTGGCCTTTGCGACTGCTGGGGCGCTTCAGCTCATGGCGGCGTTCATCATTGCTGGAGTACCGAGGAAGCGGCGTGCGTGCGCTGCTGATAGTTGTATGTCCAGCTGAGAGGTGCCATGCCGCGCGAGCTCTTACCTGGCACGTAATTGCTGATCCGCCGGCGGAGTGCTCAAACGCATCCGTGTGTTCGTCCTGATACACCATACGACGTTTAACTTTCCGCAGGATGACAGGATAGGAGCAAGCAAGTGACTCAGCCGGCAGCGATAATCCCTTCGAGCCAATGGTCAGTTGAGGGGTTCAAGACATTCTGGGCCGCACCGGTTCTTTCGCTCGTGCCAGCAATTCGTCAGGTGATGGCTGGTGACATCATCGGTCACTGGCCAAGGCCGATCGGAGACATCACGGACCCGGATCTTTATCTCGGTATCATCGCTGATATCCTGACGATTTGTCCGGACTGGAAGTTGGAAGTGCCGGAATATGCGCAATCGGGCAATCTCCATTTCGTTCGCTGGACCGCTACAGGAACGGACGCCGATGGCCGCTTCAAATTCGAGGGCTGCGATCGCATAAAACTCGACGGCAACGGCCTCGTTCTGGAGAACTTCGTTTTTTGTGACCATCCATTCTTCTCAAGAATAGATCCGCGTCGCGGCGCAGCGCTATGCAAGAGCCTTCCTCCGGCTGAATGAATGCCAGCCAAGCGGCGGCGAGGGCGAGGCACTGCTCGCCGCTCTGAGAGCCATCGACGGCACCGTCAGCGCGCGGGGGCTGCACGACCAGACCCCACCGCAGGCGGGATCGGGCGCGTCAGTCCGCCGAGAACCCGAACGGGACGCTCGAGGTTCTGAAATCGTCGGGCAGGATCTCGCGCCCGATCGGCGGCGCCGATCGTGCCGCGCATCTCGGGCGATGGCAGACCCGGCAGGCGACGCCGATCGGCGTCGGCTCATCCGCGTTCGGCCCCTGTCCGTCTCGGGTGTAGATCAGCTGGCCCGCATGTTCGGCGGCGCAGCCGATTGCGATCGCCCGCTCGACGCGGATGGCGCCGAACGCGCCGCCGCCTGCGGTCACGGTGCGGGCGATCGAGAAGAACCGCTGCCCGTCGGGCAATTCCAGCCATTGCGTCACGATTTGCCGTGGCGTCTTGAAGATATCGTGCACTGACCACAGCGGACAGGCGCCGCCGTGCTTGGCAAACGGAAATCCGGCGCCGTCGAGCAGCTTGGAAATGTTGCCGGCCGGATCGACGCGGATCAGGAAGAACGGGACCTTCTCCAGCCCCGGCCGCTGCAGCGTCGTGGCGCGGTGCGCGGTCTGCTCGAAGCTGGTGCCGAACTGGCGCGCCAGCGCCTCCAGATCGTAGCGGCGCGTCTCGACCGCCTTCGCAAATACGGAGTACGGCATGATGAGCGCGGCCGCGGCGTAGGCTGCCAGTGCGCGGCGAGCCAGCAGCTCGGCGCTCTTGCTGGTGAACTTGCCGTCTTCCACCGCGGCGCCGATCTCGTCTTCGAGCTCGAGATAGGCGAGCTGCTTGGCGAGCTGGAAATTGAGACCTGCGGTATCGAGCGAGTCCTCGAGCAGCAATTGCCGGCGATGCAGGTCCAGTCGCCTGACCGAACCGAGCATGACGTTGGGGGGCAAATAGCGGACCTGGAGCTTGTGACGCTCGCGAAGCCGCTCGATGAATCCGGCTGGTCCGGCCGGTTCATGGACCAGACGCTCGGCGGCATCGTCGAGATTGGCGAAATTGTTGCGGCGCGCGGCGAGAAATCGCCGGACCTCCGCGACGGGATCGTTGGCGTCGAAGTTCTCCTGACCCGGGTGCGACGTGCCGCCCACCAGGTCCGGTGCACGTCGTTCCGCCAGCGCCAGCTGCTCTTCGCGATAGGCGGTGTAGAGGCGAAGGAACGCTTCAGTCATTCCGGGATAGCTGACCGCAAGGTCGCTGACCTCGAGCGCGGGGATGTCGATGTCCGCAAACATCGGCTCCTTCAGGACAGACTGCATCCGCGCGGTGTGATCGGCGCCGCCGTCGCCGGCGAGATCGGCCAGATCGATCTTGTAGGTTCGGGCCAGGCGAAGCAGCATGTCGGCCGTCACCGGCCGCTGATTGCGTTCCAGCAGCGCGACGTAGGGGGCGGAGATTTCGAGATCGGCGGCCATGTCCGCCTGGGTCAGCCCGAGGTCGCGGCGCAGCCGGCGCAGTCGCGGGCCCATGAAAACGGAGCGGGCGCTTGAGGTTACCATCGCCTCATCCAGTTCTTGTAAGATTCTTACAACAATACATCGGTTTCTTGTAAGTTATGACAAGTTTTCCGCGCCAGGTCTAGCTCCCGATGACGCCGCGGGTCACAAACGGTGCAGTTATTTCGTCACCGAAGGGATCACGGACATGAACTTCCAACCGCGCGGGATCAGCGACCGGGCCATCCAGGGGCCGGCTTCGTATCAGAGCGAGCTTGAGGCGGCCGAAGCGCTGCTCAAGACCAAGGACACCTGGAACGGCGTGACCGCCGAGGCCGTGGCGCGCATGCGTCTGCAGAACCGCTTCAAGACCGGTCTCGATGTCGCCCGTTACACGGCTGCGCTGATGCGCGCCGACATGGCCGCCTATGACGCCGACAGCACCAAGTACACCCAGTCGCTCGGCTGCTGGCATGGCTTCATCGCCCAGCAGAAGCTGATTTCGGTCAAGAAGCACTTCGGCAATACCGACCGCCGTTATCTGTATCTCTCCGGCTGGATGATCGCGGCGCTGCGCTCCGAGTTCGGCCCGCTGCCCGACCAGTCGATGCACGAGAAGACCTCGGTGCCGGCGCTGATCGAAGAGCTCTACACCTTCCTGCGTCAGGCGGATTCCCGTGAGCTCAACGACATCTTCCGTGCGCTCGACGCCGCCCGCAAGGAAGGCGACAAGACCAAGGAAAAGGCGCTGATCGAGAAGATCGACAACTTCCAGACCCACGTCGTGCCCGTCATCGCCGACATCGACGCCGGCTTCGGCAACGCGGAGGCGACCTATCTGCTCGCCAAGAAGATGATCGAGGCGGGTGCCTGCGCCCTGCAGATCGAGAACCAGGTCTCCGACGAGAAGCAGTGCGGCCACCAGGACGGCAAGGTCACCGTGCCGCATGAGGTGTTCATCGCGAAGATCCGCGCCTGCCGCCACGCGTTCCTCGAGCTCGGCGTCGAAGACGGCATCATCGTGACCCGTACCGACTCGCTCGGTGCCGGCCTGACCCAGCAGATCGCCGTGAGTCACAAGCCCGGCGACCTCGGCGACCAGTACAACAGCTTCCTTGATTGCGAGGAAGTGACGGCCGCCAATGCGCGCAACGGCGACGTCATCATCAACCAGAACGGCAAGATGATGCGTCCGAAGCGGTTGCCCAGCAACCTCTACCAGTTCCGTCCCGGCACGGGCGCGGATCGCTGCGTGCTCGACTGCATCACCTCGCTGCAGAACGGCGCCGACCTGCTCTGGATCGAGACCGAGAAGCCGCATATCGAGCAGATCGCCAGCATGGTCGATCGCATCCGCAAGGTCATTCCGAACGCGAAGCTCGCCTACAACAACTCGCCGTCCTTCAACTGGACCATCAACTTCCGTTGGCAGGTCTACGACGCGATGAAGGAAGCCGGCCAGGATGTCAGCAAGTACAACCGCGCCGAGCTGATGAAGCCGGAATACGACGACACCCCGCTGGCGAAGGAAGCCGACGAGCGTATCCGTACCTTCCAGGCGGATTCGGCCAAGCGCGCCGGCATCTTCCACCATCTGATCACGCTGCCGACCTATCACACGGCTGCGCTGTCGACCGACAACCTTGCCAAGGAGTATTTCGGCGACCAGGGCATGCTCGGCTACGTCAAGAACGTGCAACGCGCGGAGATCCGTCAGGGCATCGCCTGCGCCAAGCACCAGAACATGGCGGGCTCCGACATCGGCGACGATCACAAGGAATACTTCGCTGGTGAAGCCGCCCTCAAGGCGGGCGGCGCCCACAACACGATGAACCAGTTCGGCTAATCGACCGAACCGATCATTTCGACGATCGGCTGGAGGGCCTGGCGCGCGAGCAGCCTGGCCCGTCCGCCGGCGGCGGGGCGATTTTCGACCACGGTGACGTGGTCGAGATCGCCCCGTAACGTTTGCAAGGCCGCTTGCCATCAGGCTTACGTCCGTCTGGAGAGGCTCCTTCGTTCCGCGCGAGCGTGGTATTGCGTCAGCTCGATCTCGAGGGCATGCCACGCGATGAGTGTCGGGCACTACGAATCCGCCGTCACCAGCTCTGCCGTGTTGGAGCGGCTCAAGCCGTTCGATCCCCGTATCGTCGGGACGTTGCCGCTCGACCTTGCCGTGCCGGGCAGCGACATTGACATCGTCTGCCATGCGCCCGATCCGAACGCTTTCGCAGAGATCATCTGGACCCACTATCAATCAGCGGATGATTTCGTGATCTACCGATGGACCGCGGGACCACGGCCGGTGGTGGCCCGCTTTGTGTGGGACGGCTGGCCGTTCGAACTGTTCGGCGATCAGCATCCGGTGGAACAACAACGGGGCTGGGTTCATTTCGAGGTCGAACGGCGGCTGCTTGCGCTTGATGACGGAGGGCTGCGACGCGCGGTCGGCAGGTTGCGGGCGGAGGGCCTCAAGACCGAGCCTGCGTTTGCTGCCGCACTCGGGATAGCGGGCGATCCCTATCGCGGATTGCTCGACCTCGCGGCTGAGACCGACGCTGCGCTGCGCGCCCGGCTCGCGATGTGCGACTTCGGCTGATCGCTGCCCTCGCTCTCTCGCAGGCGCGCTGCCTTTCGCTGCGCGTTACGGGCGGGTGAGATTTATTCGCCTGGAACGAGGTGGCCGACCGGGGGCCGAGCGAGGCGCCGGTGCCCGCGGCGGGACAGATAGAGCAGCAAACCCGTCACGGCGAACAGCGGCATCACGGCGGCCGCCAGCATGAAGGCGAGCTTGCCGGGCCATCCCAGAATCGCGCCACGGTGGATGTCGAGCACGCCGGCAAGGACGCGCTCGCCGAACGTCTTGTCGGCGTAGCGGTCCCTGGAGATGACACGGCCGGTCACGGCATCGATGCGGAATTCGTCGCGCACGCTCTCGAGCGACGAATCCCGCGGCCACGACCGCACGCGCACCGCCGTGCCCGCGCCGGCCGGCATGGTCAGCAGCGCCCTTGCGTAGCTGTTGTTCTCCTGCTGCAGGAATGCGGACCAGACGTGATCGAAGACGAGCGGCTTTGGCTCGGCCTTCACGTCAGATTTGCTGTCGGCGGCCGCGGCGCCGCGCGGAGGCTTGGACTGCATCGCAGTCGCCTGCGGCCGCGCGAGCAGCCAGTTGGCGCCGGCCTTGTACCACTCGAACGAATACCACAGGCCGGTCAGCGTCATTACCAGATAGACCGGCAGCACCCAGGTGCCGATCACGGCGTGCAGCGAGCGATGCAGGCCGCGTCCGCGCAGCCCCAGATTTGGTTTCAGCCACATCTTCACGCTGCGTGCGCGATGCGGCCAGCGCAGCACGAGGCCGCTGACCAGCATCACGATCAGGCAGATCGCAGCTGACCCGGTGATCTTGCGGCCGATGCCATTGCCGTCGCCGGGCAGCAGCAGCCAGCGATGCAGCTTGCGGACGGTGGCGAAGAAGTCCTCGCCGCGCGGCGAGCCGAGCACGTGCCCGTCATAGGGATCGACATAGACCGAGGAGGGGCGTGAGCCGCCTTCGCTGCGGGCAAAGCGGACGCGCGCTGCGGCCGTCGGATCGCTGGCCATCGTCACGGCCGAGACCTTGCCGAAGTCGCCCGCCGCCTGAAGCCGCGCGACCAACTCGTCCGGCGTGAGCCGCCGGGCCGCACTGGCGTCGACCCGCATGATGTGGCTGTTCAGGCTGGCCTCGATCTCGTCTTCAAAGGCCATGGTCGCGCCGGTGAGGCCGACCACGGCCCAAAGCAGGGCCAGCACAAGGCCAACGACGGAATGGACCTGCAACAGCGCAGCCTTGATCGGGCGTCGGACGTCACTCATCAGAATTTCACCGTCGCCGAGAGCGAGAAGCGCCGCGCGTCGCCCATCGCGACTGTGAGAATGCTGTTGGCAGATGGATGATAGACCGTGTCGAACAGGTTCTTGACGTTGAACTGGTAGATCACCGGGAACGACTGCACCTTGGTCTCGTAGGTCGCGAAGACATCCGCGACCGTGTAGGCCGGCAGCACGAAGCTGTTCGCGGCATCGCCGGGCCGGTCGCCGACATAGCGCGCGCCGCCGCCGAGACGCAGCCGGCCGGGCAGGGTGGTGCCGAAATCGTAGACCAGATAGAGCGAGGCGGTGTTGAGCGCGACGTTCTGCAGGGCGTTGCCGGCGAGCGTCGGATCCTCGGTGACCCGTGCATCGGTATAGCCATAGCTGCCGATCATGCTCCAGCTGTCGGTCAGCCTTCCGGTGACGTCGAGCTCGACGCCGCGCGAGCGAACCTTGCCGGCGGTGCGGTACTCGACGATCCCGGTCGCGGCGTTGAGCTGCGAGACCAGCACGTTCTTCTTGTCGATATCGTAGAGCGCGAGCGTGCCGGAGATCCGCTTGTTGAAGTCGAACTTGACGCCGGTCTCCCACTGGGTGCCTTCTTCGGGCGCGATGTTGGAGCCGATCACGACGCCGCCCGTCAGCGGCGCGATGGTAGAGGTCGGCTTCAGCGACTGGGTGTAGCTCGCGTACAGCGAGACCTCGTCGGTGAGCTTGAGGATGGCGCCGCCGAGCGGCAGCGCCTTGTCCTGCGAGACATTGGTGTTGGTGATGAACGGCCTGCCCTTGCCCGCGATCTGGTCGTAATCCATGTAACGCACGCCGCCGACCAGCGCGAAGCGCTCGGTCAGGTGCAGCGTGTCCTGGAAGAACAGCGACCACTGGCCGAGCTTGTCGGTCTGGGCGCTGTCGGCGGCGGAGATCGTGGTGCCCGGCGTGATCAGGCCGTAGACCGGGTTGTAGAAGTTGAAGCTCGGCGTCGCCTGCCGGATCAGATTATCGCGGTAGATCGTGCGGTACTGGCCGTCGCCGCCGAACAGCACCTCGTTGCGGAAACCGCCGAGCCAGACATTGCCCTGCAGATAGGAGGTGCCGTAGCTCGCATTGCTGAGCGAGCCCCAGGTGCCGTCATTGCTGCGGGTCTCGACGCCGGTCTTGCTGTTGATCCCGGTGATGCGGAGCTGGTTGGCGCTGAAGGTCTCGGTGTTGTAGCTGTAGGCCGCGAACAGCTTCCAGTCCTGGTTCAGGCGGTGCTCGACCGAGGCCTGCATCAGGTCGGAGGTTCCCCACATGTTGTTGAAGGGTTCGTCGAGCCGGCGCGTCGCCGGGATCGCCAGCGGCGCCTTGGTCACGGAATCGAACGCGGTGCCACGGTCGAACGGATAGATGAATTCGCGGTGCTCGTAATTGAGCTGGACGGTGGTGTTGTCGCCGTACCAGGCCAGCGACGGCGCGACCAGCATCTCGCGGTGGCGGCCGAAATTGCGCCAATAGTCCTCGCTCACGCCATAGCCGATGAAGCGATAGGCGAGGCCGCCATCGCCGATCGGGCCGGTGATGTCGACGGTGCCGTCGGCGCCGTTCTTGTTGTTGGCGTAGGTCGAGCCGAGCAGGGTCACCGAGCCGTGCTGGTAGAGCTCGGGGCGCTTACTGATCGTGTTGACGATGCCGCCGGGATCCATGATGCCGTAGAGCAGCGACGCCGGGCCCTTGAGCACCTCGACGCTTTCGACCGCGGCGTTGAGGCTGCGGCCCTGCACCAGCGGCATGCCGTTGCGCATGATCGAACCGTCGCGGTTGTCGCCGAAGCCGCGGCGCATCACCGCATCCTGGGTGCCGGCCAGCGTGTTGGCCTGGGTGACGCCGCTGACATTGGCGAGCGCGTCGTCGAGATTGCGCGGCAGCTGATCCCTCAGCACCTGCTCGGGCACGACGTTGACCGTTTGCGACGTGTCGAGCGGCGAGGCGCCGCTGCGCAAGGTGGTCGAGCTTGGCATCGCGCGATAGTGGAGCTTGGCTTCGTTCAGCGCGGCGGCGCGAGCGGCCGCGCGCTGCGACGGTGTCGGCGGCGCCGGTTGCGCATTCCGGCTGCGCTGCTGTGCCGCTGCCTCCGTTCGCTGCGCCGGCCTTGCCGCAGCGGCTGCCGGCTTGCGCTTCTGCGCCGGCTGGTCGACCGTGACCGGTGGCAACGGGACGCTCGATTGAGCATTTGCCGGCGTCACCGCGGAGGAGACATCGGCGAGCAGGAAGGCCGCGCCGATCAGCAGGTGGGTGCGGCCCCTGTCGGCGGCATGTCGACGGTCGCCGACAACCCGGCGATCAGCATTCACAGGCACTCTTGGACTTCCGATTCACGCGAACTCGTTCGTGCCGCGCCTCTAGCAGTCGGCGCGCGCGAAAAGAACCGGAGCAGACTTGAATCCCTCTAACTGCGGTGGATTTGAATCGTTCTAAGAAGCGGCAGGGCTCGCGCGTGTGCGCGAGCCCTGCACGTCATGACTTGGTTGTCGCGTCAGCGCGTCAATTGGTCGCTCGATTCCGACGAGAGACGACAGTCGTCGTCCTGTCACGCCTCAGGCGTAGTGTAGGTCGCGTAGTGCGATGCGCCTCACGACATCGCCAGGCTCACCGGCGCCTTGCCGACCATTCCTGTGCTCACGCCGTCGCGAGCCATCGATTCGATCTCATTCCAGTTCTCGCGGAAGATCCGCGCCGCCTCATTGGCGCTCTCCGCCTGGATCGTCAGACTGCAAGCGCGTCTCGCGCCATTGCTGGCAAGCTGGAAGTAGAGAACATATCCAGACGATTCCGCACTCCGTGCGGTCGACGGTGCCTGCTGCATGTAGGTTTTCCCCATAGTGTTCTTGTTGCGCCACCCGCACGCAGGATTTGACAGAGATGCGGCACAGTCGTGATTCCGGGCACGCAATCTGCGCGATTGCGCGTTTTTGTCTGGCGGTGTTGCCGGGATTCAACAGACGGTGGAACCGGCGACGTGCATCGACCGTAACCTGGCTGCGACCGCGACGCGCTCTCAACTGCGGCGCTGCGGGCTTACGCATCGCCGTCGGGATGCACCATCAGGGTTTCCTGGATCGAGGTCGCGAGCATCGATCCGTCGCGGTCATGGACGCGGGCGATCGATAGCCCACGGCCGCCCTCGGCGCACGGGCTCTCGGTTTCGACATGCATCCAGCCGTCGGGCGAGAATGCGCGGTGAAACCAGATGCAATGGTTGAGGCTCGACAGATAGAGCGGCGCGCGCGCCTGCAGGTCGTGGAGATGGCCGCCGACGCTGGAGAAGTTGAGCCACCAGTCCGAGAGATAGGCGAACACCGCGGCCTGGGCGCGGGAACCAGGCTTTAGCGGCTGCCTGCTCCTGATCCAGAAGCGCAGGCGCGGCTCGGCCGTCGCGGCCGAAAGTTGCCGTTCGATCTCGGGGATGCGGAAATCCATGCTGGGCTTGATGTGCGGCGAATAAGGGCCGAGCGGTCGCAACTGCGCCATCAGTCGGTCGGGGATCACCGTCAGATCGGGCAGGCTTTCCGGATCCTCCGACGGTGCGAACGGAGCTGCGTGCCGCGGACCCGGCTGCGGCGCGCAGAACGTGGCCTGCGCGCTCAGGACGGTGCGCCCGTCACCCTGTGTGCCGACGACATGGCGCGACGAGAACCGCTTGCCGTCCTGCAGCACTTCCACGGCAAAGGTAATGCGCCGGGTGGGATCGGCGCCGCGCAGGAACACAAGTTGCAGCATCGCGGCGGGCCGATCCTCCGGCGCACTCAGCGTTGCGGCCATCATGGCCTGGCCGAGGATCTGACCGCCATAGGACCGGCAGTTGAGGTTGCCGTCGCCGAACCGGCTGCGATAGCGCAATGGGGCGCTGGTCTCGAGCGAGACCAGCGCTTCGGCGGCCCGGTTGTCCCATGGTTCGCACGCGGCTTCGTTGCTCTCCGCGACGCGCATGCCTTGCCCGTCCATCCCGGTCACATCGCCGGGAATTTCTGCGGTCCCGGATAGAGCGGATAGCCGGCGGCGACGCCGTACTCGCTGATGCCAAATCCGGTCTCGCTGCCGCTTTCGAGCCGAACGACATGGTCCGACAGCGTGCGTGCGATGGCGCGTGTTGCAGGGTCGTCGAGGTTCCAGATGTCGTGCGCGGCGTGGCTCTCGCCACGGTCGTCGCCGTGAGTCCAGCCTTGCAGGCCGCCATACATGCCGGCCTTGAGATAGAAGCGGGTCGGCAGTCCGTGCATCCTGACACGCCGCGGCTCGCCGCGCTCGAAGGCGAAGGTGAAATCGGCCACAGCTATGGTCTGGCCGAGCGGATCATCGGTCCATTCGATCTTGTGCTCCACCGAAATGACTTCGCGATGCGACACGGATCCGTCGGCCTCGCGGCGGAACTCGGTGCCCGAGAGGTAGTGCGGCTTGCCCGGCGTGCGCTCCTTGATGAAGATCGACAGCGCCGATTGCGGAAACTGGAACATCGACCAGGTCCAGAAGAAATTGCGATGGGTCGCAACCGGCGGCCGCGTCTCGTCGGTGCGCATCTCGGAGCGCAGGCCCCAGGAGCGGTCGCGCTGTCCCCACCATTGTTCCGGTTCAATTTCGTAGCGCTTGCCGTCGGCGACGATCCAGCCGCGCCAGCGGCCGAATTGCGAGACGCGCGCAAGGTCCTCTTCGACGTCGCCGTTGCGCTCGCGAAAGTTCTGCTTCTCCTGCGCCGCCGGAAAGCTCGCCTTGAACTCGAGCTCAAAGCTGATGCCGGACGGATTGTCGGCGAGCGAGACCCTGTGCAGGCTGTTACCCTCGACGATCTCGATCCTGAGCCCGCCGACTTCCGTCTCCAGCGGGCGCGTCCCGAGCCGGCGCGAGGCACGGAAATTGTGCTGGCGGCGGCCGATGGTGATGCCGGCGAAGCCGTCCATCACGTTGCGGTTCGGGTAATAGCCGAGCCCGATATCGATCAGCAGTTCGCTGCCGTCGATCGGGTGCGCGGTGTACCAGTAACGCTCGGTGAACCTGACATCGCCGCCGCCTGCCTTGGCAAACGGCTGCGGCGTCTGATGGCCGATGAGATCGTCCTGGGCTGTCAGCATTGTTCTTGTCCTTGTGTTTGAGCCTCGGTCAGTCGATGCGTCGTGAGGTCAGTCCTTGGCCGCCCCCGCGCCCACGATGTCGCCGAACAGCACCCAGGTCTTGCCGTCGAAGCGGGCAAAGCGGCGTTCGGTGATCGCCGCGTAGTCCTGCGGCGTGGTCTGGATGGTGATGCCCGGCAGCAGCATCGGCAGCTCGATGCCGCTGAGATTGGTGGCCTGCTTCAGCACGTTCTCCCGCGTGAGGTTGTCGCCGCAGCGCTGCAGGATGATTGCGCCGAGCTGGGCCGTGGTGTAGCCGGTCACCGCGATCACGTCGTTCGGATCCATGCCGGGCATGTATTTCGCAGCGAAGGCGAGATAGTCGGTCATGCCCTTGTCATTGGCCCAAGCCGGATCGTTCGGCGTCTTGTAGGAGGTCGTGGTCAGGATGCCGGTCGAGGCCTCGATGCCCGCCGGCACCAGCACGCCGGCGATCGAGTTCGCGGTCGAGCCGAGGAAGATCAGCGGCTTCCAGCCGAGCTCGTGGATCTTGCGGATCGCCATCGAAGCGAACTTGTTTTGTGCGGCGATCAGGATGGTGTCGGCGCCCGACGCCTTCAAATTCACGATCTGGGAGTCGATCGTCGGCTCGGTCGACTGATACATCGCCTCCTTGACGATCATGGTGTCGGCCTTGGCGCCGAGACCTTCCTTCAGGCCAAGCACGAAATCCTTGCCGATGTCGTCGGCCTGCAGCAGCACGCCGATTTTCGCGTCCGGCTTCTCGCGCAGCACGTAGCGCGCGATGATCCGGGACTCGTTGACGTAGGTCGGCGAGTAGGGCGTCGTCCAGGGAAATTGCTTCGGATCGTTCCAGCGGGTGCCGCCGCTCTGCACCAAGAGATGCGGGACGCCGTTGCTGTTGAGATATTTCTGGATCGCAGCGTTGGTCGGCGTGCCGAACGGCGCCATGATCGCGAGCACCTTGTCGTTCTCGACCAGCGCGCGCGTCACCTCCACGGTCTTGGGCGGACTATAGGCGTCGTCGCGGGTCAGGAAGTTGATGTGGCGGCCGTTGATGCCGCCTTTCTCGTTCAGCATCGTGAAATAGGCGAGCATGGTCTTCGGGAAGCTCGCATAGATCGATGCCGGCCCGCTGTAGGGCGCATTGGCGCCGAGCAGGATTTCGGTGTCGCTGGCCCCGGGACCATAGGCCTTCTGGGCGTTCGCAGTTCCGAGCGCGCCGGTGAGCGCGAACGCCCACACGGCAAGCGTGACCATTGGCTTCCGCATCTTCCCCTCCCATGACGCCCTCTTTTGCGGGGCTGGTTGATCCGGCGATGGAAGCCTTGAAAGGCTTTACCCCTCGCGTCGGCTATGTAATAATAGACCGTCTGTCCGGATTATCAACTGAAATCTCCGGCGGCAGTTCGGCATCACGCAACGACGGAAACATCCGCAGGCGTGCGCGGCCGCATGGCGGCGAGGAGGAAACATGAAACTGACGCAGGCGCTGATCGCGGCGGTGCAGTTGCGCAAGGACGCACCCGGAACCATCCATGCGGGACGGTCGCGGAGCTGGAAGGAGATCGGCCATCGCGTCGCCTGTGCCGCGGGCGGGCTGCGGCGGCTCGGCGTCGAGGCCGGCGATCGCGTCGCCATCCTCGCGCACAACAGCGACCTCTATATCGAGGCGCTCTATGCCATCGCCTGGGCCGGCGCGGTCGCGGTGCCGCTCAATACGCGCTGGGCGGTCGCCGAGAATGCCTATGCGATCGACGATTCCACGCCAAAACTGCTGCTGGTCGACAAGGCCTTCACCGAGATCGGCTCGGCGCTGCGCGGCGCAAAATCACTCACCGCGATGGTCTATCTGGACGAGGGGCCGGTCCCCGACGGCATGCAGGGCTATGACAAGCTCGTTGCGCACGCGCCGGTCGAGGATGCCTCCGGCGCCTACAACGATCTCGCCGGCATCTTCTACACCGGCGGCACCACCGGCTTTCCCAAGGGCGTGATGCTGTCGCACGCCAACATCATCTATGAATCGCTGGTCTGGATCTATGCGCTCCGCTTCCGCGAGGACACGCGGTATCTGCACTCGGCCGGCATGTTCCATCTCGCCGGCACCTCACCGATGATCGCGCTGACGCTGGTGGGCGGCACTCACGTCACCATCCCGAAATTCGAGCCCGAGCTCGCGATGCGGACCATCGCCGAGCACAAGATCGATTACTGCCTGTTCGTGCCGACCATGCTCAACATGATGCTCAATCATCCGTCCTTCGGCACATATGACCTGAGCAGCGTCAGGGATTGCGAATATGGCGCCTCGCCGATGCCGGATGCGCTGCTAATCAAGCTGATGCGGGTGCTGCCGAGCTGGCGCTTCCACCAAGGCTACGGCATGACCGAGAGCGCGGCGCTGGCGACGATCCTGCCCTGGGAGTACCACGCGCTGGAAGGGCCGCTCGCGGCCAAGCGGAAGTCGGCGGGGCGGGCGGCGCCTGGCGTCGAAATCCGCATCGTCGATACCGCGGGCAATGAGGTGCCGCGCGGCACGGTCGGCGAGATCGCGATCCGCGGCGCCGGCGTGATGCTCGGCTATTGGCGCAAGCCCGAGGAAAGCGCGCGCGTGCTGCGCGACGGCTGGCTGCACACCGGCGATGGCGCCTGGATGGACGAGGACGGCTTTGTCTATATCGTCGATCGGCTGAAGGACATGATCGTCTCCGGCGGCGAGAATGTCTATTCCGGCGAGGTGGAGAACGCCATCTTCCAGCATGAGCATGTCAAGGAATGTGCCGTGATCGCGGTGCCCGATCCGCAATGGGGCGAGGCGGTGCACGCGATCGTGGTGCCGAAAGACGGCGCGCGGCTCGATTCGGAGGCCGTGATCGCTCATTGCCGCACCCTGATCGCGGGCTACAAATGTCCGCGCTCGGTCGACATCCGTCTCGAACCGTTGCCGCTGACCGGCTCCGGCAAGATCATGAAGTCGGCGCTGCGCGAGGAGAAGTGGCAGGGCTATACGAGGTCGGTCAATTGATGCAGGAGGCTGCGAAACAATCCGACGATGTGCGGGATGCTGTGCCGGAACCGGCTCGTCCCGCTGCGGTAAATGATGACGCAGTGCGGACGGCGCTCGCGCAGCATCTGTCGCGGATATTCGGAAGCCGGACGGAGATTGTCAGCTTCGGCCGTAAATCGTCGGGCTTCTCCTGGATCACCTACGCCTTCGTGGCGCGCTCCGCCGCTGAAGCGGATCGCAAGCTGATCCTGCGTGTCGGTCCGCCGAACGGGCTGTTTGCGCCGTATTCGGTGCTGCCGCAGGTCTATGCGCTGCAGGCGCTGCATGGCAGCGGTGTGCCGGTGCCGGCGCTGGTGTCGGCAGAGCAGGACGGCGCCGAGATCGGCTTTCCCTTCTTCATCTGCGCTCACATCGAAGGTGATGTTCCCGCGCCGTGGGCGGCGAGCGAGCTCGATCCGGACCACAAGCGCGCCATCGCCCAGCAGTTCATCGAGATCCTCGCGTCACTGCACCGGATCGATCCGGGCGTGACTTCATTCGCATCGCCGCAACAGGGAGAGCAGCGCGCCGAGCTGCGGGCGATCGCCGGCTGGCGCGCTTCGCTGGCACGTCCGACGGCGCGCTATTATCCGTTGCTCGATTGGGGCGGACGCTGGCTGCACGACAATTGTCCGCAGCCGCCGCGCCGCACCATCGTGCATGGCGATTACCGGATCGGAAATTTCATCGAGCACGAGCGGAAGATTGCCGCCATTCTCGATTGGGAGCTCACTCACCTGGGCGATCCGCATGAAGATCTGGCCTGGGCAATGATGCCGACCTTCAATGCCAGGAGCCGGAAGCTCTACGGCGTGCTCGAGCGCGCGGAGGTGATCGATCTCTATCAGCGCGCTTCCGGCATTGCGGTCTCTGACAAGAGCCTCGCCTTCTACGAGGCCTATGCGCTGTATCAGGCCGCCGCGATCCAGATGTGCGCGGTGCGTGCCTTCGAGGTCGACCGTTTCAACGATATGAGGCTTGCAGTGATGGCAAGCCAGATGCCCTCGATCGTGCGGGCCTTCGAGCGCGCATTGGAGGCCGCGGCATGAGTGCATCCTTCGAGCGGCTGATCGACGGCATCATCGATGCCCTGCAAAGCCATGTCGTGCCGAACAGCAACGATGATTTCGTCCGCGGCCAGGTGTTCTCCGCGATCTACGCGCTGAACGGGCTGAAGCTCGCCGCCGATTGGAAGGTAGGGCCGCTGCTTGAGCAGCTACGGCTGCAGGACGATACGTTTGCGGCAGTCAAACGATTGGCCGATGGCATGGCGCATCCGGAGACCCCCGCCACGCCACGCATCCGGGGCGACACCTCCGACGCCGCTGCGGTCGAGGCGTTGCGCGACGATGGCGACCGGCGGCTAGGGCAGCTTCTGCTGTGGGCAAGCGGCGAGGAGGCGCGTGCAGCCAATCCCAATGCTGCGACCGAGATCGAACGCCTGCTGCGGCGGGCGATCTGCGACCAGCTCAAGATCGAGCTCGCAACGACGCCGAAGTCGATGCTGCAGCAGATCGCGGGTGGCGAACGCGACGGCGGCGCCGCACAGGGTTGAGACGATTGCGGCGCCAGCTACTAGGAATTGCATCGTTGCGCGCCGTTCCGGGATGAGCCGCGACGTTCGAAAGAAGCTTGCCGCCCCGCAGCGCCCGTGCTATTAATTCACCGAACGGTCGTTCGGATTATTATTGAGCGAGCAGCAAAGACGTTCGCGGCAAGTGGCCGGCGAGGGAGACGGAGCGATGAACATGATGACCGGCGTCTCGCCATGGGAACGGCTGATCCGGCCCGACCGGGTGCACGGATCGCTCTACACCGACCCTGACGTCTTCGAGGCTGAGCTCAAGAACATCTGGTACCGCACCTGGGTCTATGTCGGACACGAGAGCGAGGTCCCGAACGCCAACGACTACGTCGTCAAGTCGATCGGCCCGCAATCCGTGATCATGACGCGCGACGAGCAGGGCAAGGTCAATCTGCTGCTGAATCGCTGCTCGCACCGCGGCAACCAGGTCTGCTCGTTTGAGCGCGGCAACGCGCGCTCGTTCACCTGTCCGTTCCACTCCTGGACTTTCGCCAATGACGGCCGCCTAGTCGGCTACGCCTTTCCTGACGGCTATGAGGGACAGGACAAGTCGCAACTCGCGCTCGGGCGGGTGACGAGCGTCGAGTCCTACCGCGGTTTCGTGTTCGGCTCGTTCGCAGCCGAAGGCCCGACCCTGAAGGAACATCTCGGCGGTGCCGCCGAGACCATCGATCGCCTGGTACGATCATCGCCGGAGGGCGAGGTCGAGATCACGGCGGGCTTCCTCAAGCATCGCGTCAAGGCGAACTGGAAGTTCATCCTTGAGAACGAGTGCGACGGCTATCACCCGGCCTTCGTGCACACCTCGATCTTCGGCGTCGCCGACAGCATGATCGGCAAGCTCTACGGCGGCGCCTCGACCGCGCTGACCCGCGATTACGGCAACGGCCATACCGAGATCGATCTGCGGCCCGAGTTCCGCAAGCGCGACGCGCCGATGAGCTGGTTCGGCACCAGCGAGGAGCGGCTGCCCGACTACACCGCGCGGATGAAGACGGCTTATGGCGACACTGCGGCGCGCCAGATCATGATCGACGGCACGCCGCATGTGATGATCTTCCCGAATCTGTTCATTGCCGAGATCCAGATGTTCGTGATCCAGCCGCTCGGCGTCGACGACAGCGTGCAGCACGTCACGGCGCTGCAGTTCAAGGGCGCGCCCGATCTGAATCGAAGGCTGCGCCAGCAGACCATGGGCTCGGTCGGCCCGGCCGGCTTCCTGCTCGCGGACGATTCCGAGATGTACGAGCGCTGCCATCGCGGGGTGCTGGCGCGCAATCCGGAATGGATCTTCCTCGGCCGCGGCGAGAAGCGCCAGCGACAGGATGAGCTCGGCTTCACCGTCGGCCACGTCACCGACGAGGTGCCGTCGCGCGGCATCTGGACCCATTATCGCAAGCTGATGGAGCCAGCCTGATGCTGTCGCGCGAGAGCAGCGCCACCTTGATGAGCGCCATCACTGCTTTCCTCTATCGCGAGGCGCGGCTGCAGGACGAGCATCAATACGAGGCCTGGGAGAAGCTCTGGACCGACGACGGCGTCTATTGGGTGCCGGCCAACGGCGCCGACATCGATCCGGAGCGGCAGATGTCGATCATCTACGACAACCGCTCGCGGATCGCGCTGCGCGTCCGCCAGCTGATGACCGGCAAGCACTTCACCCAGACACCGCAGTCGAACCTGCGCCGGCTGATCTCCAACATCGAATTGATGGACGAGCAGCCCGACGATGGCGACATCGCGGTTGCCAGCAACAGCCTGATCTTCGAGTCAAGCCTGCGCGACGACACGCTGTGGGCGGCGCGCAATGAATACCGGTTGCGTCATGTCGATGGCGAATTGCGGATGGCCGGCAAGAAGGTGATCCTCGTCAACAACGACAAGGCGATCTACACGCTGTCATTCCTGGTTTAGGGGAGGTCTCGCCATGATCGACAAGGGCCCCGTCCTGCTCGACATCACCGACGGCATCGCGCGGTTGCGGCTCAACCGTCCTGATGCGGCCAACGGCATGAGTGCCGAGCTGTTAAGCGCGCTGTGCGACGCCATCATGGTGTGCCACGGCCATCCCGATCTGCGCGTCGTGCTGTTGAGCGGCGAGGGCACGAACTTCTGTGCCGGCGGCGATGTCCGCGCCTTTGCCGCCAGGGGCGAGAAGCTGCCCGATTATATCCGCCAGGCCACCGCCTATCTGCAGAATGCGGTAACCGGATTGCTGCGGCTCGAAGCGCCGGTTATCGCCTCGGTGCAGGGCTTTGCGGCGGGCGGCGGCGGCTTCGGCCTGGTCTGCGCCTCCGACATCGTGATCGCAGCGGAGTCCGCAAAATTCCTCGCCGGTGCGACGCGGGTGGCGATGGCACCCGATGCCGGCGTCTCCGTGACGCTGTCGCGGCTGGTCGGCCTGCGGCGGGCGATGTCGATCCTGCTGACCAACCCGGTGATCCCGGCGGCGGACGCGTTGCAGATGGGCATCGTCACCAAGGTGGTGCCCGATGCGGAGCTTGCCGACGCATCGCTCGCGCTGGCGCGGGAGCTCGCGGCCGGTGCGCCGAAGGCGCTTGCCGCGACCAAGCGGCTGGTCTGGGCCGGTACCGGCACCAGCATCGAGCAATGCCTGTCGGAAGAGGCGCGCACGGTGGCCGAGCTCTCGGGGATGGCCGACGCGCGCGAAGGGCTTGCCGCCGTGATCGAGCGGCGCAAGCCTGTCTTCACGGGGCGCTGAGGTGGCGACCTTGCCATTCGGGCGTCTCGACGGCCGCCGGGCCTTCGTCTCCGGCGGCGCGCGCGGCATTGGCGCTGCGATTGTCCGCAGCTTTGCCGGCGCCGGCGCCAGGGTCGTGATCGCCGATCTCGACGTCGCCGCGGCCTCGGAACTCGCGCGCGACACCGGTGCCGTGGTCGCAGGACTCGATGTCAGCGATGCCACGGCGGTAAAGGCCGTGATGGCCCAGGACGGCCCGTTCGACATCGTCGTCAACAACGCCGGCGTCGATCAGCACGCCTTCTTCACCGACACATCTACGGAGGATTGGTCCCGCCTGATCGCGGTCAATCTCACCTCGGTGCTCGCATGTACCCACGCCGCTTTGCCGGCGATGCAGGCGGCGCGCTTCGGCCGCATCATCAACGTCACCTCAGAGGCGGCACGGCTCGGCTCGAAGGGCGGCGCGGTCTATTCCGCGGCCAAGGGCGGCGTGATCTCCTTCACCCGGAGCATTGCGCGCGAGAATGCGCGCTATCGCATCACCGCGAACGCGATCGCGCCTGGACCGATCCGCACGCCGATGCTGGAGCAGGCGGTAGCAAAGGGCGGCGACAAGATCCTGCAGGCGATGACCGCCGCGACGCTGCTCGGCCGGCTCGGCGAGCCGGAGGAGGTTGCGGCAGCCGCGCTGTTCCTGGCCTCCGACCAGGCCGCCTATATCACCGGCGAGACGCTCGGCGTGTCCGGCGGCATGGGAATCGGCGGCTGATGGCTATCGAGGGCGACGATATCGCCGTGGCGCCGGTCGAGCGCGCAATCGAGCGCCTGCGTGCGATCTATCGCGGCTGGACCCGCGAGACATCGGTGGCGCAGATGCGCCGCGATTGGGACCAAGCCTTTGCCGGCTGCTCAGTGCCGGTGACGTGTCAACCGGTCTCTGCCGACGGCGTCGACGGGGAATGGTTGGTGCCATCAGGCGCACCGCGCGACAAGGCGATCCTGTATCTTCACGGCGGCGGCTTCCGCATCGGCTCGATCGCCTCGCATCGCGAGCTGGCCGCGCGAGTTGCGGATGCATCCGGCTGCCGTGTGCTTACGATCGCCTATCGCCTCGCGCCGGAGCATCGCTTTCCAGCGGCGCTGGATGATGTGTTGATTGCCTTTCAGTATCTTCGCGATCAGGGCCCGCGTCCTGCGCAGATTGCCTTCGCCGGGGACTCGGCTGGCGGCAATCTCGTGCTCGCTGCGATGCTCGCGGCGAGGGATCGTGGCTTGCCTCTTCCCGCGGCGGGCGCGCTGATGTCGCCGTGGACCGATCTTGCCGCGACCGGGGCGAGCTATCAGAGCAGGGCCGCAGCCGATCCGATCCACCAGCGCGCGATGATCCTGGCGCTCGCCAGAAACTATCTCGGCAAGGACGGCGATCCCCGCGATCCGCTGGCCTCGCCGCTTTATGCCGATCTCGCCGGCCTGCCGCCGCTGCTGGTGCAGGTCGGCGACCGCGAGACCGTGCGCGATGACTCGACGGAGCTGGTCGCGAAGGCAAAGGCCGCCGGCGTCGACGTCGAACTCCAGGTCTGGGACGGCATGATCCACGTGTTCCAGATGTTCCCGGAGATTCCGCAGGCGCGAGAGGCGATCGCGGCCCTCGCGGATTTCCTGCGCAACCATCTTCACATCGGCCATCAAAGGGCGCCACAATGAACGTCATGACCTCGGATCCGCGCCAGCTCTCTGAGACCGAATTCCATTTCCCGGAGCAGCCCAATCTGCCGGAGGAGCTTCGGATGCTGCGCGAGCAGGTCCGCCGCTTTGTCGAGAGGGAAGTGGTGCCGCATGCCGAGGCGTGGGAGCGTGACGGCAAGATCCCGCGCGAGATCTATCGCCGCATGGGCGCGCTCGGTTTCCTCGGCATGCGCCATGCCCCCGAATATGGCGGCACCGACATGGGGCCGCTGGCCTCGATGGTGTTCGCCGAGGAGCTCGGTCGCTCGAGCTTCGGCGGCTTCACCTCGTCGATCCTGGTTCATACCGACATGTCGGCAGTGCACATCTCCTTGCGCGGTACGCCGGAGCAGAAGCAGAAATACCTGCCGGCGATCATCCGCGGCGAGACGGTGTGCTCGATCGCGGTGACCGAGCCCGATGCCGGATCGGACGTCGCGGGCCTCAAGACCCGCGCGCGGCGCGATGGCGATCATTGGGTGATCAACGGCGCCAAGATGTTCATCACCAACGCGGTCTATGGCGACATCCTGATCGTTGCCGCGCGCACCGACCCGCACGCCAAGGGCAGCCGTGGCATCTCACTGTTCATCGTCGAACGCAACACGCCGGGCATTTCGGCAACCAAGCTCGACAAGCATGGCTGGCTCTGCTCCGACACCGCCGAGCTCGGCTTCCAGGATGTGCGTGTGCCGGCGGAGAATCTGCTCGGCGAGGAGAACAGGGGTTTCTATGGCATCATGGAGACCTTCCAGAACGAGCGCATCTGCATCGGCGGCATCTGCGCCGGCGAGTCTGCCAAGGCGATCGAGCTGACGACGAACTATGTGAAGACGCGGCAGGCCTTCGGCGGCCCGCTCTGGAACCAGCAGGGCGTGCGGCTCAAGCTCGCCCAGCTCGCCGCCAAAGCGGCTGCGGCGCGCGCGCTGGCCTATCAGGCCGCCGAGCTCGCCACGGCCGGACAGGATTGCCTCCGCGAAGTGTCGATGGTGAAGGCGCTGTCGCCGGAGGTGCTGCACGAGGTCGTGCATGGCTGCCTGCAGCTGCATGGCGGTTCGGGCTTCATGCGCGGCACGGCGATCGAGCGCATGGTGCGCGACGCCCGCGTGCTGACGATCGGCGGCGGCGCCACCGAAGTGATGCTGGAGGAAGTCGCCAAGCGGATGTGAATGGGCCGCCCTTATGGCTCCGTCGGCGACCGCTGCCCAACGGTCCTTGCGGCCATGCCCGGCTTCAGCCGCCAGTCCTGCCCAAAATCCTCCAGCGGATGGAAGAACAGCGGCTCGGTGGTCTCGAGCCGTCGCAGCCGTTCGGCATAATCGTCGAGATAGCGGTGCCGCGTCGCCTCGTCGACGAAATTCACCGAATACGACACGAAGGGCGGCAGCACCTTGCAGCCGGCATAGGCCAGCGTGCCGTTCTGGATCGGCCACAGCACCACGTCGAGCGCGCCGACCAGCCCGTCGGGTGCGCACATCCCGGGATAGGCGGCGGTCGAGGTCACGACCATGGCGCGGCGGCCGGCGAGGCCGCCGGTGTCGTAGCGGCGGCCGCTGCCATAGACCGCGCCGTTGACGAACACACGGTCGATCCAGCCCTTCATGATGGCAGGCACCGAGAACCACCACAGCGGAAACTGCAGGATCAGCACGTCGCACCACAGCAGCTTCTCGATCTCGGCGGCGATATCGCCGCTGAGCGCGCCCTGTTGCAGATTGTATTTCTGCTCGCGGTCATATTGCAGCCGGTCGGGAAACCGCCGCGCGCCGAAATCGTCTGATGTCGCCACCGGATTGAAGCGCATGGCATAAAGATCGGAGATCTTGACCGTATGCCCGAGCGCGGTCAGCTCTGCCACCGACCGCGCCAGCAGCGCCGCATTGAACGACTGCGCCTCCTGATGAGCAAAGACGATCAGGACCTTCATGGTTCTAGTCCACCGGCTTGAAGCTGAGCGTTGCCGTATCGGCCTGCATGATCTGCAGCTTCTGGTTGGAGAAGCGGACGCCGGGGCCGAAGCTGATCGGCGCCATCACGCCGGTCTCGACATTTTTGGTCTTCTCCAGCTCCGAGATGGTGCAGGCCCAGGTCGGCTGCTTGCCGCAGCGCTCGATCGCCGCGATCAGGACCTTCGCGGCGGCATAGCCGGTCATGGTGTAGCGGTTGATGCCTTTGAACTCGGCTTCCGACACCAGCGGCTTGGCCTTTTCCAGGAACGCCTTGCCGGCCGCGCCGGCGAACGGCTCGACATAGTCGACCGCGTAGATGCCGTCGCCGGCGGGCCCCATCAGCTTCAGCACCGGCTCGATGCGGCCGGGCCAGAAGATGCCGGTCACCGGCTTGATGCCGAGCTTCTCGAGCTCCTTCATCATCGCGATGTTCTCGCCGATGATGCCGCCGGCCAGGAACACCTCGGCGCCGGCGTCCTTGAGCTGCAGCATGTCGGACGAGAAATCCTGCTGCCCCTTCTTGTAATTGCCGCTGTAGACAACGTTCAGCTTCTTGGCCTTGACGACGGTATCGAAGCCGTCGCGCACGGTGATGCCGTAATCGTCGTCCTGGGTGATCAGGCCCCATTTCCTGCCGGGGTTCTTGTCGGCGAGGAAATTGACGAGATGGACGATGCCCTCCTCGTAGGATTGCCCGACCACGAACACGTTCTTGCGCGCCGGCTCCCACAGGAATTTCACCGGCGCGACGTCGATCACGGTCGGGATCCCGGACTTTTCCAGCACCGGCATCACGGCGATCGACTGGCCCGAGCCGGAAATGCCGAGCATCGCAAACACCTTGTCGACGTCGATCACCTTCTTGACGCCCTGGATGGTGCGCGCGGTGACGTAGCCGTCGTCCTCAAGCACATATTTGATCTTGCGGCCGTTGATGCCGCCGGCGGCGTTGGCTTCCGCAATCGCGATCTTGTGGCCGATCGAGGCGGCGACGCCGAGCAGCGCCGGCGGGCCAGTCAGCGGCTCGACGTCGCCGATCAGGATCTCGGTGTCGGTGAACCCCGGGTCGGCGGCGGCAGCGGGGCCGATCGCAAGACAGGCCGTGGTGAGCAGCAGCGAGGCCGCCGCCAGGTGCTTGATCATTGTTTCCTCCTCATGATGTGTGTCTTTTTTTGTTAGTAACGCAGCGGCCAGTGCACCCAGGTCCGCCTGATGTCGTGCCAGGCGCCGACCAGTCCGCGCGGCTGGAAGCGCAGGAACAGGATGATGACGAGGCCATAGAGCATGCTCTTCAGCTCCTGCGCGCCCGTCGTGAAGGTCGCGTCCATCTGGGCGCTGAACAGGCTGAACACCAGCCGTGTCGCCTCCGGCAGCAGCACGATCAGGATGGTGCCGAGCACGGCGCCGAGCGCCGAGCCGAGCCCGCCGACGATCAGGATCGCCAGCGCCTCGATCGACAGCAGGAAGGGAAAGCCCTCGACGCTGACGAAGGAGAGATAGATGCCGTAGAGCGCGCCGGCGATGCCGGTGATGAACGCGGACGTGACGAAGGCGAACAGCTTGTAGGCGTGCAGGTTGATGCCCATGACGCGCGCCGCGGTGTCGTTGTCGCGGATCGCGACGAAGGCGCGGCCGACCCGGCTGCGGCGGATGTTGAGGGTGGCGAGCAGCGTCAGTGTCGCGATCGCGAGGCAGAGATAGGTGAAGGCCGCATCGCTGTCGAAGCTGATGCCGAAGATCTCGGGCCGCTGCACCTGGATGCCGCGGGCGCCGTTGGTGAGCCAGCGCATCTCCAGGATCACGGTGTTGATGATGAAGGAGAAGGCAAGCGTGGTGATCGCGAGATAGAGTCCCTTGAGCCGCAACGACGGCGCGCCGACGATCAGGCTCGCCAGCGCCGGCACCACGCCGGCGCCGAGAAAGCCGACCAGCGGCGGCATGTGATATTTCGACACCAGCACCGCATAGGCATAGGCGCCGGTAACGAGGAAGCCGACATGGCCGAGCGAAATGAGCCCGGTGTAGCCGGTCAGGATGTTGAGCCCGAGCGCGCCGGTCATCGTGATCAGGATGATCATCAGGAACGACAGCGCGTAGGAGTTCAACACAAAGGGTGCTGCGATCAACGCCAGCAGCAGCACGGCCGACCATAACCACACCGGCGGGGAATCGATCAGCGCGACCAGCTCGCCATAGCTCTGCTTGTAATCGCCCGTGCGCATCACACCCTCTCGATGTCGCGTTCGCCGAAAATGCCGAACGGGCGGACCATCAGCACGACGATGATCATGGCAAAGCCCGCGACCTCCTTCATGCCGGAGCCGAGGTAGCCGCCGGCGAGGTTTTCGGTGATGCCGATCAGCAGGCCGCCGAGGCCGGAGCCGAGCACCGCATCGAGCCCGCCCAGGATCGTGGCCGGAAACGCCTTCAGCCCGAGCTGGAACATCGCCGGCGACAGATCGTAGGACAGCGCGAAGAACACCCCGCCGATGCCGGCGATCACCGAGGAGGCGGCCCAGGCCAGCGCATGCACCCTGGTGGCGCTGATGCCCATCAACAGCGCGGTGCGATCGTCGGCCGCGACCGCGCGCATCGCGACGCCGACCTTGCTATAGCGGAAGAACGCCCAGATCGCGGTGAGCAGCAAAAGCAGCGTGACGATGACGGCAATCTGCCCGGTGCGTACGCCGATGCTGCCCAGATGCACGATGCCGCGGCCGATGCCGATATCGAGCCCATGCGGATAAGCATCCCAGATGAAGTTGATCGCGGAGCGCAGGATCACCGCGAGCCCGATCGTGACCATCACGGTGGCGAAAACCGGCTCCCCCAGCATCGGCCGCATCACCAGGCGCTCGATGATGAGGCCAAGCAGGACCGCGGCGAGGATCGCGCCCGCCGCGACCACGAACACATTGCCGCTGACCGTGGTCGAGATCGTCCAGGCGATATAGGCGGTGATCATGGTCATCTCGCCCTGCGCGAAATTGACCAGCCCGGTGGACTTGTAGATCACGGCAAAGCCCATCGCGATCAGGCCGTAGATCGCCCCGATCGCAAGCCCGGAGATCAGGAGCTGGACGAGATACTGCATTCAGCCCTCCGCCTGGTAGATGATGGCGAGCTCGCGCGCGAACTTCTTCTCGATCATGGCGCGGCGCACCTTCTGCGTGGCGGTCAGCTCGCCGTCGTCATGGTCGAGCTCCTTCTCGAGAATGGCAAAGCGCCTGATGTTCTCGACCCGGGCGAAGCGCTTGTTGGTTTCATTGACGGCCCGCTCGACCAGTTCGTGCACTTCAGGCAGCTGCGAGAGCGACTTGTAGTTGGTGTAGGCCAGCGCGCGGTCGCGGGCCCAGCGGCCGACATTGTCGTAATCGACCTGGACGATGGCGCCGAGGTACTTCCTGGCTTCGCCAACCACGATCGCTTCCTTGATGAATTCGGAGTCCTTCAGCGCGTTCTCGATCTCCGACGGCGCGATGTTCTTGCCGCCGGCAGTGATGATGATCGCCTTCTTGCGGTCGACCACGGCGATTTCACCATTGTCGAGGACATCGATAATGTCGCCGGTGCGCAGCCAGCCGCCCGGTTCGAGCGAGGCGGTGGAGGCCTTCTCGTCTAGGAAGTAGCCCTTGAAGACGCCGGGGTTGCGCAGCAGGATCTCACCGTCGCTGTCGAGTTTCCATTCGGTCTGCGGCAGCGGCACGCCGCAGCCCCCGATCCGGTGATGGCTCTCGGTCTGGATGAAGGCTACGCCGCCGCTCTCGGTGAGGCCGTAGCCTTGCGACACCGGGCGGCCGATGATGTCGAAAAAGCGCAACGTCTCCGGCGAGATCGAGGCGCCGGCGCACAGCCGGTGCCGGCTATGGGCGAAGCCGAGATGGCGCTGCAAATTGCGGAACATCAGCAGGTAAAGCAGCCCGTATACGGCGTGATCGAGCCAGTTGGCTTTGCCGGCCTGCCGCCGATCCGACAGCGTGCGCCCCCAGCCGAGGCAGGCCCTGGTAAAACCCTGCCGCAGCCGGCCGCTCTCGCCGAGCCTGAACAGGAAGCCCTGCTGCAGCTTTTCGTAGATGCGGGGCACGCCGACGAAGAATGTCGGCGCGATCTCGCGGATGTTGAGCGCGACGGTGTCGATCGATTCGGCGAACGAGACGGTGCCGCCGAGCACCAGATGCGTCACCGTGCCGTAGCAGCGCTCGGCGACGTGGCACAGCGGCAGATAGCTCACCGCCTCGAACGGCTTGTCGGCGATCCCGACGGTCTCGGCGTAGGCATAGGCGGCGTAGACCAGATTGCGGTGCGTCAGCATCGCGCCCTTGGGCGGGCCCGTCGTGCCCGACGTATAGACCAGGATGCAGACGTCGTCGGGCGCGCCCTGGCCGATCAGCCGGTCGAGCGTGGCGTTGGCGCCCGGGTTCGCCTCGGCATAGGCCTTGCCGCGCTCGCATAGTGCCTCGAACGACATCAGTTCCGACTGGCGGTAGTGCCGCAGGCCCTTCATGTCGATGCAGACGATGGCCTCGAGGTCCGGCAGTCCGCCATTGTTGGCCATCGCGTCGAGCACCTTGTCGGTCTGCTCCTGGTCGCCGGTGACGACGATCCGGGCGCCGGAATGCTTGACGATATATTGCAGCTCGACCCAGGGATTGGTCGGATAGATGCCGACCGCGACCGCGCCGATCATCTGCGTGCCGAGATCGGCATAAAACCATTCCGGCGTGTTCTCGCCGGCGATGGCGACGCGGTCGCCCGGCTTGATGCCGAGCGAGAGCAGGCCCAGCGCCACCGCGCGCGCGGTGTCGTAATAGTGCCACCAGGAATAGGGATTCCAGATGCCGTAGTCCTTCTCGCGCAGCGCCAGCGCGTCGCCATGCATGGCGGCGCGCTGCCGCAGCAGTTGCGGGATGGTGATGGCGGCATCCGCCAGCGCTGCTTGCAACGCGTCGGCGCCCGCCGCCGGCAGGTTGCGTGGCGCGCTGGCTTGCAACGGCGAATGAACGGTACGAAAACTGTCCATCGTCGACATCACGCGCCCACCTTCATGGCCTCGGCGCGCTGGCCGCCCAGATAGGCCTCCGCGACCGCCGGATCGCGCCTGATCTCGTCGGGCGCGCCCTCGGCGATCTTGCGGCCGAAATTCAGCACATGGATGCGGTCGGAGATGTCCATCACAATGCGCATCTCGTGCTCGATCATCACGACGGTGATGCCGAGCTGGTCGCGGATGTCGAGCACGAAGCGCGCGATGTCCTCGGTCTCTTCCTGGTTCATGCCGGAGACCATCTCGTCGAGCAGCAGCAGCTTCGGCTCGCAGGCGAGCGCGCGGCCGAGTTCGACGCGCTTCTGCTGTCCATAGGACAGCGTGCCGACCACGGCGTCCCTGACATGCTCGATCTCGAGGAATTCGATGATGTGCTCGACGCGCTGCCGGGCCGCGATCTCTTCCTTGCTGGTGCGGCCGAAGAACACCACGGCATCGAGCACGGTCGAGCGCAGATGGGTATGACGGCCGGTGAGGATGTTCTCGACCACAGTGCCGTGCTTGAACAGCGCCAGGTTCTGGAAGGTGCGGCCGATGCCGACGGCGGCGAATTTCCACGGCGAGATGGTCGCGAGGTCGATGCCGTCGAAGGTGATGCGGCCGCCGCTCGGTCGCAGCACGCCCGAAATCATGTTGAACAGCGTGGTCTTGCCGGCGCCGTTCGGACCGATCACGCTGCAGATCTCGCCGGGCGCGACCTGAAGGCTGACGTCGGCGACCGCCTGCAGGCCGCCGAAGCGTTTCGACAGGCTCTCGACTGTGAGCAGCGCGGTCACGACAGCCACCGTTTGCGGCGCTTGTAGTGCTTGACGTCGCGCAGGCTCTTGCGCCCCGTGGAGGAGACGCCGAGATAGAATTCCTGGACGTCCTCGTTGGCGGTGAGCCTTTTTGCCGTGCCGTCGAGCACGACGCGGCCGGTTTCCAGGATGTAGCCGTAGTCTGCGATGTCGAGCGCGCGCTGGGCATTCTGCTCGACCAGCAGCACCGTCATCTTCAGCTCGTCGCGCAGGCGCACGATCACCTCATAGATGCGGTCGATGATCAGCGGCGCGAGGCCGAGCGACGGCTCGTCGAGCGCCAGCAGCACCGGATCGGTCATCAGCGCACGGCCGATCGCGAGCATCTGCTGCTCGCCGCCGGACATGTAGCCGGCGATCTGGTCGCGCCGTTCATGCAGCCGCGGAAACAACGCAAACACCTTGTCGCGGCGCTCGCGCGCCTCGGCGCTGGTCCTGGTGTAGCCGCCCATCTGCAAATTCTCGTCGATGGTCAGCGCCGCGAACACGCGGCGGCCCTCCGGCACCTGCACGATGCCGCGGCGCACCAGTTCGTCCGGCGCGAGGCGATGCACCTCGTCATCGCGGAAGCGGATGCTGCCGTTCTCGATCACGCCTTCCTCGGTGTAGAGGATGCCGGACATCGCCTTCAGCAACGTCGACTTGCCGGCGCCGTTGGAGCCGAGCAGGGCGACGATGTTGCCCTCGGGCACCGCGATCGAGACGTCGCGGATCGCCTCGATCGCGTTGTCGTAGACGATCCTTATGTTGCGGAATTCGAGCAGGGCGTCCTGCGCCGGCGCGGAGCGTGGCGCTTCTTGCGGCGTCGGATGGGAGACGGTCGCCGGCATCGTGCTCAGACCCGGCCGGCCGACAAGCGCGGGCGCGCGGCGAGGATGGCATCGGTCACGATCCTGGCGGTCTCGGCGCAAGCTTGGGTGCCGCCATTGCCATATTGCTTCACGGCGTCGCCGACGCACCACAGGCCTTCGATGCCGGTCTCGCGCGGCAGGTCGTAACCGGCACAGCTGCGTTGCGCCGGCCAGTCGTCGCGCATCACCCGGATCGACAGGATTTTTGCCTGCTCGAAATTCGCGAACTGCTCGCGAAGGTCGTCGAGTGCCAGCGCGACCTCGGCATCGCTGTCGAAATCGCCCAGCGCCGGGACCGGCACGGCATAGGCGACATAGAGATGCCAGCCGGGCGGCGCCAGCTCCGGACAAGTCGCGGAGAGGTTCGCCATGTTGCAGAGCCGGCGCGTCTTGCCGAAGGTGACGATGCCGGGATGATTGATGAGTGGCTCGCGGCTCGCGATGTTGATGACGATGTTGGCGGCCGGGCGAAGGTCGTTCTTCACCCTGGCAACATAATCCGCGGGGAAGGCTTCGCTACCGGCAAGCGCGACGGTGGCCTTCGGTCCGGCGTTGCTGATGACGAGATCGGTGTCGATCCGAACCTTCTCGCCGTCCCTAAGCACGGTGACGCCTTCAACCTTGCCATTCGAGGTGTGGATCGTGGTCGCCGGCGTGCCGAGCCAGATGTCGCCATTGCGCCGGATCGCATTCCCGAGGCTATTCCAGACCCCGATCGTGCCCTGCGGGCAGAAGCCGAACTTCTTGAAGGCGCCCTTGCTGGTGAAATAGGTGAGGAAGGCGCGGGCCGGCAGCTCGGCGGCGTTGCAGGCGAAGATCGCCGCGCACAGGTTGCGGAACAGGGCATGCACCGTGGCGTTGCTGGTGTAGCCCTTAAGCCAGTCCTCGGTCGATTGCCGCCCGTCGGGCAGGTTGCCGGAACGGGCGTCGGCGAATTTCTCCAGGATGCGCGAGGCCTGTTTCGTGAGCTGCCCGAGCAGCAGCGACCAGCCGCCGCGCCCGACATCGATCACCTTGCCGTCGATGAAGAACGAGCTCGCCGGCTCCGGCGCGCGGATGTCGAGCGGCGCGCCGACGGTGTGGAAAGTTTCCTCGAACACGCCGCCGAACTCGATCGCGATCGCGCCGATATTGACCTTGAAGCCGTCGATCTCCTCGGTCGAGGCGCGCCCGCCAAGCCGATCCTTGTCGTCGACGACGAGCGTATGCAGCCCGCCATGGGCAAGCCGCGCCGCGGCGCACAGCCCGCCGGCACCGGCTCCGATCACGACAGCATCGACCTTGTGAGCACCCACGCGCAGCCTCCCTCGATACCGCCGGGTTGGTCCCGGCGTGCGCAATCTGCTTGCTTGACGGCAGGCACCCTAATATAATCCGACCGGTCGTTCAAATTATTTTTTGACGCAGGGCCGTGCGTATCGAAAGCGATGGACGAGTTCTGGTGGATGGTGCCCGCAAAGGGGAGGAGAGCGCGGAGCGGCGGTAGTATAGAGAGACGGGTGTCGTCCGATTCCGGCGGCGCCGATGGTGCACGAAAGAGACGGGTATGGCGCGGACGCGCTCGGAAAATTACGACGAGATCCAGCAGGGCATTCTCACCACCGCTTGCGGCCTGTTCGCGCGGCAAGGCTACATGCGTGCCTCGATCGCCGACCTTGCGGATGCCTGCAAGCTGTCGCGCGGCGCGCTGTATCATTATTTCGACTCCAAGGAAGCGATCCTGTTCGCGATCCTCGATGCCCATATCCGCGAGATGATCGCCGATGTCGAAGCCGCGATGGCCGGCAAGGCGACGACGCTGGAACAGTTCCGCGCCGCGATCCAGGCCATCGTCGCGCTCAACGCGCGCTCGAGCGACGAGCAGCGCGTGATCCTCAACGACCTCTCCTTCCTCGGCGAGACCGAGCAGGATGCGATCAAGGCGCTGGAGCGCCAGCTGGTCGATACGATCGCGGATCTCCTGGTCAAGCTCGACAAGGAAGGCAAGATCGTCAAGCGGACCAAGAAGATCTACAGCATGATGCTGTTCGGCATCCTGAACTTCAGCCACACCTGGTACGACCCGAAGGGCGGCGTCGATCCCGGCGAGTTTGCCGACATGGTGGTGGACCTGTTCCTGTACGGCTTCACCATGCCGGTGCCGGCAAAGGATGCCGCGCGGCCGCTGCGCCAGCGCGCGTGAGCTCATCGCGGCAGACGACCATCTTCATCACCTCGTCTGCACGGGATCGTGAAGGCCGCGAACGTGTCCTGCGCGTAACGCGTACGCGACGCGCTGCGTAGATGCCCACGAGCGCCGCAACAGCGGCCGATGGTGGCATCGCAGCGAGGGAAGCACATCCGCATGAATTTGTCGTTCAACATCGCCGAGCAAGGCGAGGGGTCCTATCGTCCGCTCGCGATCCTGCGCTGGGTCATGGTGGTGATCTTCGTGTCGTTCGGCATGCAGAAGTTCACGCTGCAATCGGCGCAAGGCATCGCGCAGTTCATCAGCAACAGTCCGTTCGTGTCGTGGCTGTCGGTGTTCGGATTGCGGGGCGAGGCCTACGTGCTTGGCGTCACCGAGTTCGGCATCGCGATCCTGCTGGCCGCCGGTGCGTTCAATCCGCTGCTCTCGGCGATTGGCGCGTTGATGGGCGTCGTCACGTTCGCGGTGACGTGGTCGTTCTTTTTCACGACGCCCGGGGTGGTGAAATGGAGCCTGTCGACCGATCCGATGGCCTGGAACTTGGCCGGCGAGTTCTTGTTCAAGGACATCGTGCTGCTGTGCGTCTGTCTCGTGCTGCTGCTGGCGTCGCTGCCGCGGTCGATCGTCCGATTGCGCGCGTCATAGGTCTCGCACCGCGCGGACAATGGTTAACTCGCGCTTAATCGGACGTTCGCATGCGTCCGGCATCTGGAACAGGACAATTCGTCGCGGGCGACCACGTCTTGTCAATCGAATCCGCGCGGCCTATGCAACCTTCGATTGACGAATTGTTGCTATTGGGAAACGGTCCCCGGTTGGGAGCGGAATGTGACGAAGTCGGACATATCGGCGGTCGGCCCGGCAAGCATTGGTTTTGCAGTCCCGTCGAAACTCGCTCCCGGCATTTTCAAACGCCCCGCATTTCTTAGTGTGATTGCAGTCCCCGCACCGTGGCTGGAGTGGGAGGGCGGTCGCGATCGCGGTTTCCGGATCTGACCACCGGAGCTGCGATCGGGCCGCCCCATCCCCAGCCGGGACCGGTAACGGTGGAATGCGCGCAATCGTGAATGCGGAAGCCTGAGTTAAATCGCTAGGATCGCGATGTCGCCATCTCTCGATGGCTGAACGTGGTCGCCAGAGGGCACATCGCATCGTTCCGATTCGGCGCTTTATGAAACAATGGTTCCCGATCCGCTTCGCGTCCATCCTGCTCGCCGTCGCGGTTAGCGCGCTTGCAGGCGCGCGCGCGGATTCCGACATGGATGCGCAGATCAGGGATATCGTCACGACGGAGCTGGTGCCGACCGCAACGGCGTCCGATCCCGGCGGCCTCGCCGCTGCGGTCTATGCGGGTGGCCGGGTCGCCTTCTTCAATTACGGTTTCGCCGACTCTGCGGCGAAGCGGCCGATCACTTCGGATACGCTGTTCAACCTCGCCTCGCTGCGCAAGCTGTTCGAGGCGACACTGGTCGCGCTCGGCACCGAGCGCGGCGAACTGCAGCCGGACGATCCCGTCAGCAAATATCTGCCCGAACTCAACGGCGGCTACGTCAGCCGCGTCACCATCGGCGAGCTGGTCAACCATACGTCGGGACTGCTGCTGCCGACCGATCACCCGCCGTGGCCGAACGAGAGCTTCAGCCGCGATCAGTTCATCGCGATGCTCAATGCATGGACGCCCCTGAACGGAGAGCAGCCGGGCAAGCAGCGCATCTACAGCCATGCCGGCTATGTCCTGCTGCAGCTGGTGCTGGAACAGCGCTATCGCATGCCGATCGCGACCTTGATCGAGGGCCGCATCCTCAAGCCGCTCGGCATGACCTCGACCTTCCTTCCCGACCGCGGCGAGGACAACCGCGCGTCGATGGCGCCGGAGTTCATGCCGCGCATGGTGCAGGGTTACGCGCACGACGGCACGCCGATCGGTCCACCCGGCAATCAGCAGAGCTATTACGATTTTCCCGGGACGGGCCAGATGTTCTCCTCCGCGCGGGATCTCGGCATCCTGCTGCGGGCCTGTCTCGACGGTGCGGTGATCGATCCCGAGCTGCGCGCGGCCTTGCAGATGACCGAGCGCGAGAGTTTTCGTGTCGATGCGAAGTTCGGCCAGGCAATGGCGTGGGAGCATGTGCGGCTCGACGGCGTCACCGTCGTCGACAAACCGGGCGGTCTCAACAACGCGTCCGCCTATATCGGCCTGGTGCCTGCACGCAGGTTCGGCATCGTGTTGCTCGCCAATCGCGGCGACTATCCGCACGAGATCGCGCGCTACAGAATTCTGCCGGCGCTCGCGCGGCTCTGATCAAACCAACATACTCTAGCCGTATCGCGTGCCGGTCCGATGACACGGGCCGGTGTGGGCGGGCAGGGGTCGCATGCAAAAATTGTCATGGCGCGGAACCATAGTCGGCTGTATAAGCCGGTAGCTTCTTCTCCTGCTTGAAGAGGCTGATATGACTGATTTTCACAATACTGATTTGCATACCCCTGATTTATACACTTGGCTTTCGCAACAGCCGCATGGCTTGCGGACTTACCGAACCCTCCAGGACAAACTCGAGACCTTGAGCAGGCATGACCCCGAGCAACGGGCGATGTGCCGGCTGCTGAGCGGTCTCGTCGGCAATTACATCGAGACCTTCGACGAGGAGCCGTTGCCGGTCGCGGTTGCCGACCGCGCCTATGGACGGCTGCTCGATCTCGTCGCAAGCCTTGATTTCAAGGGAAATTCCGACCGTCGCCTCGCCGACATCAACCGCATCGCGTCGTGCGATCTGTTGAACTGATCGCAGCGCGTTTGACGACGGCCTAGCTGCGCGCCGCCGCGAGCTCGCGATACAGCGCGGCATAACGGCCGGCGCGATTGTGCCAGGAGACATCGGTGGCCATGCCGGCCTGCTGCAGCCGGCGCCAGGTCACCTTGTCGTTGAACAGCAGGTTCGCCTTGCGCAGTGCGTGGGCCAGCGCTTCCGAGGTCACGGGTGCGAACTTGACGCCGGTGGCGGCGCTGCCTGTGACCGCGGCTTCGTCGAAGCCCAGCACGGTGTCGGCCAGGCCGCCGACATTGGCGACAACCGGCACCGCGCCGTAGCGCAGCGCGCAGAGCTGGGTGAGACCGCAGGGCTCGAAGCGCGATGGCACCGCGAGCGCGTCGGAGCCGGCCTGGATCAGGTGCGCCAGCGCCTCATCATAGCCGATCACGACCGCGATCCGTCCGGGATTGTCGTGCGCCAGCGCGGCATAGCGATCCTGCAGATCGTGATCGCCGCTGCCGAGCAGCGCAAGCTGAATGCCTTCGCCGAGCAGTGTCGGGATGTTCTCGAGCAGCAGGTCGAGGCCCTTCTGCCATGACAGCCGGCTGATGACGCCGAGCAACATCGCATCCGGCGCCGGCTCGAGGCCGAAGCGCCGCTGCAGCGCCGCCTTGTTGGTCGCGCGCTCGGCCATCTGTTCGGCGCTGAAGCGCGCGGCGATATCGGGGTCGGTGGCCGGATTCCACACCGCAATGTCGATGCCGTTGAGGATGCCGCTCAGCACGTCGGCGCGTTCGCGCAGCAGGCCGCCGAACCCCATGCCACCCTCGTCGGTCTGGATTTCCTGCGCATAGGTCGGCGACACCGTGGTGATGCGGTCCGCGAATTGCAGGCCGGCCTTGAGCAGGCTGATGGTGCCGTAATATTCGACGCCGTGGAGCGAATAGGCTTCGCCCGGCAGGCCGAAGGTCGCGAGCATGTCCGGCGAGAACTGGCCCTGATAGGCGAGGTTGTGCACCGTCATCACGGTGCCTGGCCGCGGTTGGCCGGCATAATGCAGATAGGCCGGCGCGAGGCCGGCCTGCCAGTCATGCGCATGCACGACGTCGGGGACGAAGGAGGCGATCGTACCGCGGCCGATATCGGCCGCCATCCGCGACAGCGCCGCAAATCGGATGCCGTTGTCGGGCCAGTCGCGTCCGTCGGGGCCGACATAGGGATTGCCGGGACGCGCATAGAGGTGCGGTGCGTCGAGGGCGAGAAGATCGAGGCCGTCATGCGAGCCGCTGAGCAGTCGGATCGGCCCGCCGTAGAAGTCGTCCTGATGCAGCAGCGTTTCTGCCGCGGCCAGCGCGTTCAGCACGGCAGGATAGCCCGGCACCAGCGTCCGCGTTGCGACGCCGTGATCCTTCAGCGCGGCCGGCAGCGCGCCGACCACGTCGGCGAGGCCGCCGGTCTTGACGATCGGGTAGACTTCCGAAGCGACCGCGAGGACGCGGATTGGCGTCATGTGCCGAGCCTGTCGATCATCGATTGCGTGATCAGCGTGATCCCGTTCTCGGTGGTGCGGAAGCGCTTGCCGTCGAACTCTGGATCCTCGCCGACCACGAGCCCCTCGGGAATTCGCACGCCGCGATCGATCACCACGTTCTTCAGCCGCGCGCCGCGGCCGACATTCACATAGGGCATGATCACCGCGTTCTCGACATTGGCGTAGGAATTGACGTGGACGCCGGTGAACAGCAGCGAGCGTCGCAGCGACGCGCCCGAGATGATGCAGGCACCGGAGACCAGCGACGTCACTGCCTGGCCGCGGCGGCCGTCCTCGTCATGCACGAACTTGGCGGGCGGGGTGATCTCGGCATAGGTCCAGATCGGCCATGACCGATCATAGAGATCCAGCTCCGGCACCACGTCGGTGAGGTCGATGTTGGCGCCCCAATAGGCGTCGACGGTGCCGGCATCGCGCCAATAGGAGCGCGGATCGTCGCCGGAGCGGACGCAGGAATCGTTGAACTGATGCGCGATCGCCCGGCCATGCTTCACGATATAGGGGATGATGTCCTTGCCGAAATCGTGGGCCGAGTTCGGATCGGCGGCATCGCGGCGCAATTCGTCGAACAGGAATTCGGAATTGAAGACGTAGATCCCCATGCTGGCGAGCGACTTGTCGGGCTTGCCGGGCATCGGCGGCGGGTCGGCCGGCTTCTCCAGGAACGACTGGATCAGGCCGCTCTCGTCGATATGCATGATGCCGAAGCCGGAGGATTCCGCCCGCGGCATCTCGAGGCAGCCGACCGTGACGTCGGCGCCGCTCTCGACATGCTGCTTCAGCATGATCTCGTAGTCCATCTTGTAGACGTGGTCGCCGGCCAGCACCAAAATGTACTTGGTGCCGTGCGCCTCGATGATGTCGATGTTCTGGTAGACCGCGTCGGCCGTGCCGACATACCACATCGTCTCGGACACGCGCTGGCTCGCAGGCAGGATGTCGAAACTCTCGTTTCGCTCCGGGCGGAAGAAGTTCCAGCCGCCTTGCAGATGCCGGATCAGGCTGTGCGCCTTGTATTGGGTCGCCACCGCGATGCGGCGGATACCGGAATTCACCGCATTGGAGAGCGCGAAATCGATGATGCGGGATTTTCCGCCGAAGTACACCGCCGGCTTGGCGCGCTTGTCGGTGAGCTCCTGAAGTCTGCTGCCGCGTCCGCCGGCCAGCACGAAAGCGAGGGCGTGACGCGACAAGGGTTCATTTCCGACTGATCTCATGGTCATCCTCCCAGAACTTCAGGTTGGCCCCGCTGCCTTCTCTTGTCCGGAAGGCCTGATCGGGCGCCGACGGGGCCGATTGGAACGTAGCAAGCGCGCCCCGGTTGGGCAAAGCGGGATGACAGACTTTCGTTCCCGCAACCCCTTCTCGTGAAGATCGGGGTTGCGGGCTGGTTAAGGCTATTGACGGCACGCGATTTCGGCCTACAGCAAGCTTGCCCGTTTCCTGCCCAGGCCAGCATTCCATGACAGTTTCTTCCGTCACACCCCAGAACATCCGTGCAATGCTGCTGCTGCGCCGGGAGATCGCGCTGCTCGACGTCAGGCATGAGGCGGAGTTCGCCACCGGCCACCCGCTGTTCGCCGCCAACATGGCGGCGGGCCGGATCGCGTTCGAGGCCGAGCTGCGCTTGCCGCGCAAGGACGTGCCGATCGTGCTCTACGACAATGGCGAGGGGCTGGTCGAAGCCGCGGCTCGGGAGTTGCAGGCACTGGGCTACAGCGGCGTCGCTGTGCTCGCCGGCGGCCTGCAGGGCTGGAAGGCGGCCGGCTACGAGGTGTTCGAGGACGTCAATTCCTACGCCAAGGCGTTCGGCGAGCTGGTCGAGTCGCGCCGGCATACGCCGTCGCTGAGCGCCGACGAGGTCGCCGCGCTGATCTCGGACAAGGCCAACATCGCGATCCTCGATGTCCGCCGCTTCGACGAATATGCCACCATGAACATCCCGGGCTCGGTCAGCGTGCCCGGCGCCGAGCTGGTGCTGCGCGCCGGCAGCGCGGCGCCCGATCCCGACACCACCGTCATCGTCAACTGCGCCGGCCGCACCCGCTCGATCATCGGCACGCAGTCGCTGATCAATGCCGGGCTGCCGAACAAGGTGCGGGCGCTGCGCAACGGCACGATCGGCTGGACGCTCGCCAAGCACGATCTCGAACATGGTGCCGGCAAGCGCGGCGGCGTCGGGCCGTTCGAAGGCGCGGCCGGCAATGCCCGCGACGTCGCCTATCGCGCCGGCGTCCGTCACATCGGCGCGGCTGAACTGGCCGCACTGGAAAAGGACGCGCAGCGCACGCTGTATCGCTTCGACGTCCGCGATGCCGACGAATACGCCGCCGGCCATCTCGCCGGCTTCCGCCATTATGCCGGTGGCCAGCTGGTGCAGGAAATCGACATGGCCGCCCCGGTGCGCGGCGCGCGCATCGTGCTCACCGACGACAGGGGCATCCGTGCCGACATGACGGCGTCCTGGCTTGCGCAGATGGGCTGGGAGGTCGATGTGCTCGAGGGCGGCTATGACGGCCGGCTCGAGATCGGTCCGCCGCGCGTCGTGCCGAAGCCCGACCCCGCGCACCGCTACCGGCGTCCCTATGAAGGCGCCGGCGTCGCCGAGCAGGCGATGCAGGCCTATCTCGATTGGGAATATGGCCTGGTCGAGCAGCTGCGCCGTGACGGCACCCACGGGTTTTATGTGATCTAGCGGATGACGCGGTGACGGTGGCGCGACCGCATCGGTGCCAGGTCGCAGGGGCGCTCCGCCAAAATATCGAAAACAACCCCATGCACAGTAGCCGGCGGCTGCCGGCGTTCGACATGGTGACTTGACACGTCGGGCAACTCAGCGGTACGTTTCCATTATTCCGAAATCGTGCAGGCCGTCCTTCGAGCCGCCCGCCGTTGGCAGGCTGTCGGGGGTTCTTGCTCAGTGTCATCACTCGCGCATGCGGGTGATCCAGTATTCCAGAGGCCGCAGTGCTTGAGCCGATAGGCCGCGGCGTACTGGATCGCCCGGTCGAGTGTTCAGCCCGGGGACATGACCGACGGGTGTTCGGGGACATAGCCGACACTTTTTCTGCTCGCCAAGTCAATGATAGCGACTTGGTGGGCGGCGAAGAAGACCCCGTATTGCGCACTGTTTGGTGAGGGGCGAATGGCAAGGCGCTCACCGCGGAAGGCCTGCGGGACCTTCCAGAGGCATCCCTTGAAGCTGATGTAGGCCTTGGTCGTGGAGACGTGGCGCACGATCTCGTGGCTGTCGTATTCGACCTCCGGCAAGCGATCGGGCATGGCCCGCAGGCTCGGCCGATATCGACTGGCCGGCACCTGCTGGCCAAGCGCCTCATGCGGCCGTTCGAAGTTGTAGACCTCCCGCCAGGCGTCAAAGGCGCGCTGTGCCTCCGCGAGATCACGGAAGTGCCGCAGCGCGAAGACCTCGGCGGCGAGCGTGCGATGGAACCGTTCGTTCTTGCCACGGCTTTGCGGATGATAGGGGCGACTGTGGATGACCGCGATGCCGAGCTTGAGCAGCCAGACCGAGAACCGCGTCCACCGCTCGCCAGAAGGATCCCCCCACGGTGAACCATTGTCGACGAAGAAGGCCTCCGGCAGACCGTAATGACGGAAGGTCTTCTCCAGACGGTTACGCACCGTATCGGTGCGTTGATCGGCGCAGGCCTGTAGGCACAGATCATAGCGCGAGTGGTCGTCGACCACTGTCAGAGGATGGCATTGAGCGTCGTTGCCGAGCCGAATCCAGCCTTTGAAGTCCATCTGCCACAACAGATTGGGGGCCGGCATCTCGAAACGCTGGCTTGCCACTGCGCCGCCGAGCGGAGGCTTGATGCGGCCGGCTCGACGCAAGATCTCATGGACCGTCGAAACTGCCGGCGCATGATCGCCTTCTCGTTCCAGGCAGCGAGCGATCTTGCGAGCTCCCCACGCCGGATGAGCATCGCGTACCGACAAAATGCGCTCTTCGAGCTTGCAATCGGTTCGTCCTGGGCTCGAATGCGGCCGGCGCGATCGGTCCGCGACGGATTGATCCGCCTGCCATCGTGCGAGCCACTTGTAAGCCGTGTCGGGATGAATGTTGAACCGACGGCAGAGCTCGCGCCGGTTCGCGCCCTCCTGCATCGCAAGCCGTACAAACTCGCGCCTTTGATCCATCACCGACACCTCACGCCAGGGCATGGACTTGGCCTCCCACTTTGCCAAATCCCTCCACTATGATGTGTCGGCTATGTCCCCGAACACCCGTCGGTCATGTCCCCGGGCTGAACATCGAGCCGGGCGATGACAGCGGTGGGCGAGCACGGAGCGTCACGTCCTCTCAGAGTGACGAGGTGATTGTTCAGCTCGCTCAGTGTCATCACCTGCGCATGCGGGTGATCCAGTATTCCAGAGGCCGCAGTGCTTGAGCCGATAGGCCGCGGCGTACTGGATCGCCCGGTCCATGTGCGCAATTGCGCACAGGCCGGGCGATGACAACGGTGGCTACTGCGGCAATGCCACCGGCGTCAGCTTGAACGGGCCGGGGTCCTTGCCCTTGTTGTCGCCGATCACATAGGACAGCTTGCCCTCGGCGATCCAGCCGACATCGCCGACCTGCGTCACGGAGACCGGCTCGGCCAGACCATCCTTGATGGTGTCGATGGTGGCTTCACTGCCCTTCACCGTGACCTTGTCGAGCTTGCCATTGCCCTCGATCAGCAGGAAGCCGCTGCCATGGGCGCGCAGCGCGTCGGCGTGGTCGAGCGGCCGCGACGGCTTCAGCTCGGTCACGGCGCCGGCCTTGCCGTCCTTCATCTCGATCTTGAACAGTTTTGCCGGGATGAAGGTGGTGACGTAGAGGTTGCCGTCGGCGCCGATCGCGATGCCGTCGAGGCCGACGCCGTCCTTGGCCGGCGCAAGCTGCGGATCGGTCGCAAACGTCGCCAGCGCCGTGCCGCCGGGCTTCAGGCTGTAGACGTACGGCGCGAAGGAGTCGCTGACATAGGCGGTGCCGTCGGCGCCGACCACGATGTCGTTGCAGAACGATTTCGGATCGCTCAGGGCAAAACTGCCCTTCGGCGCGCCGCTCTTGAGATCGAAGGTCTTCAGCCAGGCACCCTTGACGTCGCTCGGCCCGGCAACGCCCATCGCGCTGATGTCGTTGGAGCAGACATAGAGCGTACCGCTCTTCTCGTCGGCGAGCACGCCCAAGGTCGAGCGGCTGTCGGCGGCACCCGGCTTGACCAGCTGCTCGGCCTTGCCGCCGGAGATCCTGGTCACGCCGCCATGGTTGAAGCTGCCGACGTAAAGCGTCCCGTCGGAGGTCGAGGTCACGCTTTCCGGAAAGCTCTTGTCGGGAACGCCGACCGGAGCGGTTTCGGCGCAGGCGATGCCGGCCGTGCCAAGCGCTAAGATAGTGACCGCAGCACTCGCTAGCGACGCGCGGCGGATCTCGAGCAGTTCTCCCGTTGCGCGCGGACGTCCCGCGTCGCCATTCTTCTTTGTCATGATCGCGTTTCCTCAATGAACCTGGTTGGACCAGGCAGGATTTTTTTGGCGATCGTCTCCGGTCGATGGTTGTTGTCTGCAGGGTTCCCGACCGGATTGTTCACCCGCCTGCCTTGTCGGCTCGATATATACGATAGTATATAGCGTGAGGGAAGCAGCGATGGCCGGAGGCCTCGTCATGGAGCGGGAATTGGCGTCGCGCCACCAATGCGCGTGCTGCGCCGGTATCATCGATGGGATCATCGACGACGATGCGATCGGCCTCGATGCACGGATCGGCTTGTTTACGGATGCGTGTGCGTTCGTCTGCAACGAATGCACCGCGAGCCTGATCGCGGCCGCAGCACGGCGCCGGCAGGAGATGGTTCGGCGGAAATCGTAAGGTGGGATGTTTTCACCCCGTCATTGCGAGGAGCGCAAGCGACGAAGCAATCCATCTGTCCCGTGCGGAGAAATGGATTGCTTCGCTGCGCTCGCAATGACGGAGCCAGTGACTGATCTCAATCCGGGCTGAACGCATCATACACCAGCTTGCGGAAGGCCGGTGTGATGCGCTGGCGTTCGTTCTGGGTCTGCTCGAGCATGATGTAGATCATGTCGAGTTTCGGATCGATGCCGAAATAGGTGCCGCTGCCGCTGTCCCATTTCAACTCGCCGATCGAGCCGGGTGGCGGCGGCTTGGCGATGCCGGGATCGGTGCGCACCGCGATCCCGTAGCCGTAGCCAAAACCGTCGCCGGGGAAGTACCAATAGTCGCGGCCGACGCCGGAGCCCGGCCCGATATGGTCCGTCGTCATGGTCTTGAAGGCTGTGGGGCTCAGATAGCGCCTGCCGTCCAGCTCGCCGCCGTTGAGCAGCATCTGCGCGAAGCGCGCATAGTCGAGGATGGTCGACACCAGGCCGCCGCCGCCGGATTCCCATTCCGGATGCGCGCGCCGGTCGTTCTCGCCTTCGATCAGGATGGTGTCCGAGGGCAGCGGCTCGGCGAGCCGTGTCCGTTCGGTCTCGGCGTTGAGCACGTAGCTGGTGTCGTTCATCTTCAGGGGATCGAACAGGCGCTCCTTCTCGAACTGATAGAGCGTCTTGCCGGAGACGATCTCGATCACCCGGCCGAGCACGTCGGTGGAGTGACCGTAACGCCACATCGTGCCCGGCTGCCGCGACAGCGGCAGCTTGGCCAGCCGCGCGACGAACTCCTTGTTGTCGAATTGGCCGTCGAACAAATGTCCCGCGCGGTAGATTTTCTGGATCCAGTCGGCGCCGATATATTCGTAGGTGATGCCCGACGTGTGCCGCATGATATCTTCGATGGTCACGGGCCGGATCGGCGGCACCAGCTCGACCTTGGCCGGATCGTTGCCACCGTCCGGCTCGATGGCGACCTTCACGTCGGCGAAGGCGGGAATGTATTTCGACAGCGGGTCCTGCGGCGACAGCTTGCCTTCGTCGACCAGCATCATCGCGGCGGTGTTGGTGATCGGCTTGGTCATCGAATGCAGCGCGAACATGGTGTCCGGGCGCATCGGCGATTTGGTCGTGACGTCGCGATAGCCGAAGGTTTTCAGATAGACCGGCTTGCCGTGCTGCTGGATCAGAATGACCGCGCCCGGAATCTTTCCTGTCGCAACCTCGTTGTCGAAGAACGCGGTGATCCGTTCGAGCTTCTCCGGCGACGGGGCAGGGGCGTCGTTGGCGCGCGCCACGCCGGATATGACAAATCCAAGACACGCAATCGCGCTTGCCGCCCCGAGGAGCGTCCGCATGACAGGCCGCGCTGTCCGGTCATAGCTGCACGACATTGAGAAGCCCGCCCCTGCCTGATGCACTGAACGCCACGTTGTAGCGCAGGCGCCCCCGCACCATAATCATTTTCGAGCGAGTTTATTCCCTGACGATGGTCGAAATTCAGACAATTTGCGTGGCACCGACCGGCGTGCGCACGGCATTCGACAGCACCTGCAGCGCCTGGCTCAGCTCGGCGCGGTTGCGCGCGGCGCCGAGCGAGACGCGCAGGCCGCGCGGCGCGGCGTCGCCGGTCGCAAAGGCATCTTCGCCGACCACGGCGAGGCCGTTGCGCATCAGATGCGACAGCAGGTCGGTGCCGTCGAAATGTTTCGGCAGCGGCATCCAGAGATGATGGCTGGCCGGCCGCGCCGCGTAGGCGACGCCCTTGAGGAAGCGGGCCGCGAGCTGCTGCCGCGCGGCGGCCTCGTTGCGGATCGCGCGGATGATCTCAGTGGCGACGCCGGAGCGCAGCCATTGCGTCACCAGTGCGACCATCAGCGAGGGCGGCATCTGCATCGTCGCCTGCATGCCGGCGCGCATCCGCTGCTCGGCGCTCGCATCGGGCGCCAGCAGGTAGGCGACGCGCAAGGCCGGCGCGATGCATTTGGCGATACTCGCGGCGTAATAGGTGTGCCCGGGGATCAGGGTTGCGATCGGCGCCATCTGCGGCTCGAGCGGGCCGTAGACGTCGTCCTCGATGAGGACGCAGCCGCGCTTGCTGATGACATCGGCGATCGCCTTGCGCCTTGCCGCGCCCATCGTCGCCGTGGTCGGGTTCTGCTGCGTCGGAATCAGGTAGACCGCCTTCGGTCTGTGCTTGCGGCAGGCCTCGTCGAGTGCGTCGGGCCTCGCGCCCTCCGCGTCCATTGCAACGCCGACCAGGCGGACGTCGAGCCGCGCCGCCGCGGCCTTGATGCCGGGAAACGTCAATGCCTCCGTCAGCACCACGTCGCCGGGCGACGTCAGCGCCAGCAGGGCGTTGAAGATGATCGCCTGCGACCCCGGATAGATCACGATGCGCTCGGCCGACGCATTCGGCACGCGCGGTTGCAGCCATGCGGCGCCGGCCTCGCGCTCCTCGGTGGTACCGCCGGGACGCGTATAGCCGAGATAGGCCGAAAACCCTGCGGCAGAGCGGATGGTCTCCAGTCCCTGCGCGATGCGCAGGTCGAGATTGGCCTCGACCGGCTGCGGCGGCAGGTTCATCGACAGGTCGATGTTGACGGGCGCCGATAGCTCGGACGCCGCGCGTGCGGTGGTCTCCGAAACGAAAGTGCCCTGGCCGACGCGGGCATCAAGCAACCCGCGCCGCCGCGCCTCGCCATAGGCGCGCGTCACCGTGGTCAGGTCGATGTCGAGCGCGGTGGCCAGCGCGCGGTGGGTCGGCAGCCGCTGGCCTCGGATCAGCCGGCCGCTCGCGATATCGGCAGCCAGCGCATCGACGATGCGCAGGAACATCGGGCCGTGCCATTCCGAAACCGTAGGGATCCAATCCATGCAATTTGATGCTTTGTCTTTGATTGTATGCTCGTCAACGCATATTGTATGGATCATCACATCAGGTCAAGGACAACGACCAAGGACGACGACAATGACCGAGACGGTTTCCCTGCCAAAGGCGATGTTGCGCGGCTTCACCATGAAGTGCCCGAACTGCGGGCGCGGCCATCTCTTCGGCCGTTTCCTCAAGGTGGTGGATCATTGCGAGGTGTGCGGCGAGGACTTCACCCCGCAGCGCGCGGATGACTTTCCGGCCTATCTCGTCATCGTCGTGGTCGGCCACGTCGTGGTGCCGGCGCTGCTCTGGATGGAAATGACCTACGCGCCGCCGGCCTGGCTGCAACTGGCGATCTGGCTGCCGTTCACGCTGTTCAGCGCGCTCGGGTTGCTGCAGCCGACCAAGGGCGCAATCGTCGGATTGCAATGGCAACTCGGCATGGAGGGATTTGCGGCGACGCGGCGGGTGGCGGCGCCGGTGCGGGCGCGCAATGGCGTCGGCCGGACTCGCGAGGCCTGACGCGGGTTGAGGCCTCGTAGCCCGGATGGAGCGCAGCGAAATCCGGGTTCGTGCCGCAGGCAAGACCGTCCCGGATTGCGCTTCGCTGCATCCGGGCTACCGGTTCATCAAATCGGATGATGATGCGGCCGGAACATGCGGCCCTTTTCCGTCACCAGCACCACCGCAAGCGCGGCCAGCGTGCAGAGGAAGAAGCCGGTCGCGAACGGACCAAGCGTGCCGTCGTAATCCTGGCCGATCGTGGTGCCGACGCCGATCCCGAGCAGCGTCGTGATGGTGCCGTAGAGCGAGGAGGCGGTGCCGGCGATCTTGCCCTGCGGCTCCATCGCGAGCGCCGTGAAGTTCGCCATCATCAGCCCGAACGCGAACATCATCAGGCCGGCCAGCACCATGAACAGCGGCAGTGACAGCGTGTCGGTCTTCACCGCCAGCAGCAATGCGCCGGCGACCACGGCAAAACCGGTTAGCGCGGCGTGCGAGATCACCCGCATGCCGATGCGGCCGACGATGCGCGAATTGAGGAAGCCGGCGATCGCGACGCCGACCGCGCAGGCCGCGAAGGCGACCGGAAAGTAATGCCCGAGCTTGAAGACCTCGGTGAAGATCTGCTGCGACGAGAACACGAAGGCAAACAGCGCGCCCTGCACGCCGCCGGCGGCGAGCGCATAGCCGAGCGTGGTGCGGTTGGTGATGGTCTGGCGGAACGCAGACAGCACGTCCGGGATCGCCAGCGACTTGCGCAGTTCCAGCGGCAGCGTCTCCGGCATCCGCATCGCGCTCCAGGCCAGTGCGATCACGCCGTAGATCATCAAGAGCACGAAGATGCCGCGCCAATGCGTCAGCAGCATCACTGCCTGGCCGAATGACGGCGCGATCACTGGCACCGCGATGAACACCATCATGGCGAGCGACATCACGCTCGCCATCCGCCGTCCGGCGTAGCAGTCGCGCACGATCGAGGTCGCGATCACGCGCGTTGCCGCGGTGCCGAGCCCTTGCAGCGCGCGCGCCAGCAGCAGCGTCTCGAACGAGGGCGCCATGATCGCAAGCAGGCCGGCGATGGTGTAGACGGTCATGCCGCCGAGCAGCACCGGGCGGCGGCCGAAGCGGTCCGACAGCGGGCCCATCACGAACTGGCCGACGCCGAAGCCGACCAGGAAGATCGACAGCACCATCTGCGGGCGGTTGGCGTCGGCGATCTGGAATGCCGAGCGGATGTTCGGCAGTGCCGGCAGCATCATGTCCATCGCCAGCGGATTGAGCGCCATGATGGAGGCGATAACGACGACGAATTCCGGAAAGCCCATCGGGCGGTGGCCTGAGGACACCCAGGCATCGGCATTGATGTCAGACACTTAGCAACCTCTTGGGAATCCTCAGATCGTAACGATCTTGCTGCGATGCACAATCGTCGTTTCGGGATGGCTGCCCGCCGTTGGCGGTCGAGGTAACCTGGTCGGGAACCCGGTTGGGAACTTGGTCGGGGACTTGGGCCAAAAGCACAGTTCGCGGAAATATCGTTGCGACTGCAACGATTTTCTCGTGCTTGGCGAAAACCTCTGCTATTCCGATACCAGCACCCGTGCGGGACAGGCGCGTCGCCGCCGATCACGCCGCACGGACAAGAACGGGTTTGGGGAGGCCACATGTCCATCGAAATCTCCGCGCGCTCGCGCGGCGCTACGCTGTCGGAGGAGGAGCGCAAGGTCCTCACCGCAACGCTCGTCGGCACCACGATCGAATGGTACGACTTCTTCGTCTACGCCCAGGCCGCCGGCCTGGTGTTCGGTGCGCTGTTCTTTGCGCCGATGAACGCCAACAATCCGCTGCTGGCGCAGATCGTCTCGTTTGCGACGCTCGGCCTCTCCTTCCTGTTCCGTCCGCTCGGGGCCATCGTCTGCGGCCATCTCGGCGACCGCTTCGGCCGCAAGAACATGCTGGTCGTCACGCTGCTGCTGATGGGGGCGGCGACCGCGCTGGTCGGCCTGCTGCCGACCTATGCGCAGATCGGCGCCTGGGCGCCGGCACTGCTCATTCTGCTGCGCATCCTGCAGGGCTTCTCGGCCGGCGGCGAGTGGGGCGGCGCGGCGCTGATGGCGGTGGAATCGGCACCCGTCGACAAGCGCAGCTTCTTCGGCTCGTTTCCGCAGGTCGGCACCCCGCTCGGCATGATCCTCGCGACCGGCGTGCTGTGGGTGCTGACCACGACGCTCGGCAAGCAGGCGATGATCGAGTGGGGCTGGCGGATTCCGTTCCTGCTCTCGATCCTGCTGATCGTCGTCGGCATCGTGATCCGCCGCACGGTTGAAGAGTCGCCGGTGTTCAAGGCGATGCAGCGCCGGCACAAGGAATCCTCCGCGCCGCTGCGCGAACTCATGCGCAATCACAGCAAGGAGATCCTGCGCACCGCCTTGATCTTCATGGCCAACAATGCGGCCGGCTATATCCTGATCGCGTTCATCATCAGCTACGGCGCCAACACGCTGAAGATGCCGTCGGAGCAGTTGCTTTTGATCGGCACGCTGGCGGCGGTGAGCTGGTTCATCTTCACGCTGCTGGGCGGCATCCTCGGCGACAGAATCGGCCGCGTGCGCTGTTTCCAGATCGGCTACACATTGATGGTGCTGTGGGCGGTGCCGATGTGGTTCCTGATCGACAGCAAGAACCTGCTGCTGTTCTTCGTCAGCGCCGTCGGCCTCACCATCGCGCTCGGCCTGTCCTATGGCCCGCAGGCCGCGCTCTATGCCGAGCTGTTTCCGGCCAAGGTGCGCTACTCCGGCGTCTCGATCGGCTACGCGCTCGGCGCCATCTCCGGCGGCGCCTTCGCGCCGATGATCGCGCAATGGATCATCGGCAGCTACGGCCAGTCCTGGCGGGTCGGCGTCTATATCGCGGTGCTGTCGTTGATCTCGCTGATCACAGTGTCGACGATCAGGGATCCGCAGGGCGTCGATCTGAACGTGAAGGACGCGGGTACGTAGTTTGAGTAGGGCGGATTAGCCGCAAGGCGCAATCCGCCGCGGTCCTTGCTTCGCGGTGGATTACGCGGAGCCTGTCATCGGGCCGCCCTTCGGGCGGACCCGTTGGCTAATCCACCCTACGCAGCGGTGCACGCTCAGATGCGGGCGCCGCGATTGTAGCCGTCGACCAGCTGATTGTAGTCGCGCATCAGCCGGGGCGGCGATCCCTCCACCATCCAGCCCGCGCCGGCGTTGCTCAGCATCATCTTCTCTCCGGAGCTGTAGGGCACCTTGTCGCGCACGCGGCGCATCAGCTGCTTCGCCGTGGTGAGGAATGATTTGGCGCTGCCGATGAACATCGAGCCGAGCTTGACGTCGCCGTCCTTGCCCGATGCTTCCTCGGCTGCCTTCACCGTGGCCTCATATTCGCTGAGCGCCTGGGTGATCGCGTCGAGGTCGGGCTTGTCGGCCTGCTGCGCGCGGAGCACGCGCTTGGCCTGGATCATCAGCGCCTCGACATAATAGTGCGACTTGCGGCCTTCGCTCGCCTCGATCGCGGCCAGCTGCTCGGCGGCGCGCTTGTCATTGATCGACTCGACGCCGGCGCGCAGCGCCTTGTCGGCGCCGGCGAACGCATCCCATGCCGCGACCAGGCGCGGATGCAACGCCTTGCCCTTGGCCATCTTGTCGTCCTTGTAGTTCTCCTGGGTGTAATAGTCGTCCGCCTCCTTCAGCAGCGGCTCGAGCGTGGTGACCGCGGCAACGTAAGCATTCGCAGCCGCTTCAAGCCCGGCATCGTGCGGCTCCGCTGCATTGGCGGCCGCGACGTTCGTCTTGCAGTCGGACGTGTCGTAGATCGTGTAGGTGCCGTAGATGATCCGCTCCTTGCCGGTGGGGCCGCTCTTGGCGGCCCAGGAGAAGTAGCGTTCGCGGGATTCGTACGACCGCGATGAGAGACGATTGATGCAGCCGACATAGGCGTTCATCTTTTGCGTCAGTTGCGCGGTGGCTGGCGACGCAGGCGGGGCCTGCTGGGCGGCGGCCGGTTCGAGAGATGCAACGATCGCTGCAATCGCAAGAAAGCGGGTATTTCGCATCGGGAGTCTGCCCTCATCTCGGCCGGAAGTTGGCCACCCCAGCCAGGGAATATTGTGTGACGAGAGAAGGTGACGTCACACGAATCCGCCGAGGCTGCGCTGCAGACTATCGATAGACTTCAATGTCGGCTACGGGACAAAAGCCACTAGCGCCGGAGAGGCGATGACGGGCGCGCCTACTTGATTCCGAGCATCGCCTTCAGCTTCCTGACCGCGCTGTCGGGCGTCGTCAGCACCTCGCGGCCGGTCACCTCGGCGACGCGCTCGGCCGCCGGCGCCATGCTGTATTGCGCGAGCGCGATCAGGTCGCAGTCGCGCAGCTCCCTGGACGCTTCGACCACGATGCGGTCGTGCTCGGCGCGGTCGTCGCGATCGAGCGCCGCCAGCGCGCCCTCGGCGAGTTTTGGCACGAGCGTCACCGAGGATGGGAATTCGGGTGGCATCGACACCAGCGTCGGCGGGAAGGTGGAGAGCAGGCCGATCCGCTTGCCCTTCGCGACCGCCTGCTCGATCATCGCCTCGTTCGGCTTCAGCACCGGCATCGGCGCATGGGCGCGCGCCACCGCCTCGATGCAAGGCCCGAACGCCGAGCAGGTGAAGAGGATGCCGTCGGCGCCGGTGCTTGCCGCGTAGTTGCCCATGGTCAGAAACCGCTCGGTCATCCGCTCGGTCAGCTTGCCGTCGCGGGCGAGATCGGCCGACAGGCTGTCGTCGAGCAGGTTCATCAGCCGCGCCTCCGGCCAATGTTTCGCGAATGACGCCTCGATCGGCACGATCGAATGCTTCAGGGCGTGAATGAGGGTGATGCGCATGAACTGCTGCCGATTAATTTGCCTCTCCCCGCTCTTCGCGGGGAGAGGCGAAGAGCACTATTTGAACGGGATCGCGTACATCAAGCCGCCCTTGCTCCAGGTGGCGTTGAGGCCGCGCTCGAGCTTCAGGGGGCTCGCCTTGCCGACATTGCGCTCGAAGATCTCGCCGTAATTGCCGCCGGCCTTGATCGCCCCGACCAGCCATTTGTTGTCGAGGCCGAGCCGGCTGCCGAGATCGCCGGATGCGCCGAGCAGGCGCTGGACCGCCGGGACCTGCGACTTCGCCATCTCGTCGACATTGGCCTGGGTGACGCCGAGCTCTTCGGCTTCGACCAGGCCGTAGTGCAGCCAGGTGATGATGTCGCTCCAGACCTCGTCACCGTTGCGGGTGAACGGGCCGAGCGGCTCCTTGCTGATGGTCTGCGGCAGCACGACATAATCGTCGGCCTTCGGCGCCGCGGTTGCGACCGCGCCGGCAAGCGCGGAGGCGTCCTGGGTCATGGCATCGCAACGGCCGCCGAAGAAGGTCTGGTACATGGTGTCGGGGCGGTCGAACACCAGCGGCTTCCAGTCGATGCCGTTGGCGCGGCCGTAGTCGCCGAGCGTCACCTCATGCGTGGTGCCCTGGGCGACGCAGACGGTGGCGCCCTTGAGATCCTTCAGCTCCTTCACGCCGAGGTCCTTCTTCACCACAAAGCCCTGGCCGTCGTAGAAATTGACCGGACCCTGGCGCAGGCCGAGCGTGGTGCCGCGCAGATAGGTCTGCGTCGAGTTGCGGTAGAGCACGTCGATCTCGCCGGACTGCAGCGCGGTGAAGCGGTTCTGCGCGGTCAGCGCGACGTAGCGGACCTTGGCGGGATCGCCGAGGATGCCGGCGGCGAGCGCGCGGCAATAGTCGACGTCGAGGCCCTTAAAGTTGCCCTGCGAGTCCGGCGCCGAGAAGCCGGCGAAGCCGGTCGAGACGCCGCACACCAGCGTGCCGCGCTGCTTGACGGTGTCGAGCGTCGCCGCGCTTGCGCCGGCGATGCCGGCAGCGAGAACGGTTGCAGTGATGATACCCCTCAGCATGTCTTCCTCCTCCTAATGACCAACATCTTTCAATGCGCTGTCGACCGCCGTGCCGAGCCTTTCGACGATCATGTCGATGTCGCCGGACGTTGCGATATAGGGCGGGGCGAGCAGCACATGATCGCCGCGCTGGCCGTCGGCGGTGCCGCCCGACGGATAGCAGCCGAGGCCGCCGGCGAACGCCGCCGACTTGATGCGCTGGTGCAGCTTCAGCTTGGGATCGAACGGCTGCCGCGTGCCGCGGTCGGCGACCAGCTCGATCCCCCAGAACAGGCCGCGGCCCCTGATGTCGCCGACATGGCGGTGATTGCCGAAGCGCTCGATCAGCCGCTGCTCGAGCTGCCGGCCGCGTTCCTTGACCTGGTCGAGCAGTCTCTCCTCGGCGATCGTCTTCTGCACTTCGAGCGCGGCGGCGCAGGCGAGCGGATGCGCCAGATAAGTGTGGCCGTGCTGGAACGCACCGGAGCCGTTGCGCACGGTGTCGACGATGGCACCGCTCGCGAGCATCGCGCCGATCGGCTGATAGCCGCCACCAAGCCCCTTGGCGATCGCCTGGATGTCGGGCGAGATACCTTCCTGCTCCCACGCATGCAGCGTGCCGGTGCGGCCCATGCCGCACATCACCTCGTCGAGGATCAGCAGCGCACCGTGGCGGCTGCAGATCTCGCGCACCGCCTTGAAGTAACCTTCCGGTGCCGGCACGCAGCCGGCGGTGGCGCCCACCACGGGCTCGGCGATGAAGGCCGCAACGGTGTCGGGGCCGAGCCGCTGGAATTCGGCTTCCAGCTCGGCGGCGAGGCGGGCCACGAACGCCGCCTCCGATTCATCGTCGCGCTTCTCGTGATAGGCAAAAGCGGGGGTGACGTGGCTGAACGACGGCGACAACAGCGGCGCGTAGGGCTCGCGGCGCCAGGCGTTGCCGCCGGCCGACAGCGCGCCCAGCGTGTTGCCGTGATAGCTCTGGCGGCGGGCGATGAAGCGCGCGCGCTTCGGCTCGCCGCGCTCGATGAAATATTGCCGCGCCAGCTTGATCGAGGCCTCGATCGCCTCCGAGCCGCCGCTGACGAAATAGACATAGCCGAGCCCGCCGGGCTCGTGGCCGACCAGCCGCTCGGCGAGCTCTTCCGCCGGCTCCGACGAGAAGAATCCGGTATGCGCATAGGCGATCTTCGAGGCCTGCCTGGCGATCGCGGCCAGGATGCGCGGATGCTGATGGCCGAGGCACGACACCGCGGCGCCGCCGGAGGAATCGAGAATGCGGTGGCCATCCTCCGCGATCAGCCAGACGCCGTCCCCGCCGATGGCCTTGGGCGGGGTTTCGCGCAGGCTGCGATGCATCACGCGGCTCTTGTTGGCGGCCATGATACTTATCCTTTCTCGGCAAAATATTGCGACATCTCGGCAAGCCGGCCCTCGGTCTCCTCCAGCTTGCGCTTGGCGCCCGCGCCGCCCAGCGTGAAGGCGACGGCGGCGAGCGACTGCGCCACGGCAATCGCGCCGGTGAGGCTCGGGAAGAAGCCGGGCGAGGCGGCGGCCTCGAACAGCAAGAGGTGATCGGCGCCCTCGGCCATCGGCGCGCTGATCGTGTCGGCGATCGCGATCAGCGTGGCGCGCGCCTGGTGCGCCGCGCGCGCGGTCTCGACGCTGACGAGGGTGTAGGGCGCAAAGCCGATCACGACCACGGCGTCGTCGGCACGGAAGGCGCCGTGGTCGAGATCGAACGGGCCGGAACCGCCGACCAGCTGCACCGCGTCGGGACGGAACAGCCGCAGCTGGTAGGTCAGCAGTTCCGCGACGCTGCGGCAGCTGCGAAAGCCCGTGATCCAGATCCGGTTTGCAGCGTGCAGCGCACGCGCGGCGTCGGCGATCGCACTCGCGGAAATCCGCGCGAGCCCCGCGGCTTCGGCTTCCAGCTTGTCGTGCACCAGCTTGACGTCGGCATTCGGCCCGGCGCGGCGGCTCTTGGCGCGGCCGGAGAACGGCGAGCCTTGCGCCGGCCGGCGCGCCTCGGTGAGTGCGGCGCGCAATTCGTCCCAGCCGGAATAGCCGAGCGCCTTGGCAAGACGGGTGAAGGAGGCAGGATCGGCGCCGGCGACCGCGGCGAGCTCGCGCATCGAGCGGGTGGTGGCGTCGTAATCATTGGCTGCGACAAACCGACCGACCTCCTGCAACCGCATTGGCAGCGACGGCAATGCGCTGCACAATTCGTTGAGGGGCGATGGTTTCGGCTGAGCCTGGGCCATGAAACATATGTTGCACGAATATCAATTTGGTGCAACATATGAAGTGCGCAGCCCCGAATACGCGCTTGCGCATGGCAGAAGATCGCTTCTCACCGGGATCCTTGTGCTGTGACGACATCGACGCCGAAACGCCCTCCGTCTCGTCCCTGGCGGCTTTCGCTCAGCGACCCCCGCGTCGCCGGCCTGTTCTGGCAGGTCCTGGTGGTCGGCATCGCGGTCGCCGTCGTCGCCTTCCTGTGGTCGAACGCGCTGCATAATCTCTCGGTGCGGCGCATCTCGACCGGCTTCGCCTTCCTCGGCCGTGAAGCCGGCATGCCGATCGCCGACAGCTGGATCGACTACACGCCGAAGGACACTTATCTCCGCGCCTTCATCGTCGGCATCGTCAATACGCTGCGCGTCGCCGTGATCGGCATCGTGCTGGCGACCGTGATCGGCACGCTGGTCGGCATCGCGCGGCTGTCGTCGAACTGGCTGCTGGCGCGGCTCGCCGCCGTCTATGTCGAGGTGCTGCGCGACCTGCCGCTCTTGCTGCAGCTGCTGTTCTGGTACGTGCTGATGCAAGGCCTGCCGGCGGCGCGCCAGGCGTTCAAGCCGGTCGAGGGCGTCTATCTGTCCAATCGCGGTCTGATCCTGCCGTCGGTGCCGCTGCACGAGGCGAACTGGTGGACCATCCTTGCGCTGGTTGCCGGCGCGATCGTCTTCACTTTCGTCAGGCGCCGCCTGATCGCGCAGCAGATGCGCGACGGCAAAACGCGGCCGGCCTGGCCTTACGCGCTCGGCCTCGTCGTCGCGCTGCCGGTGCTGGTGTCGTTCCTCTTGGGCGCGAGCTGGAGCATCATGCTGCCGGAGCTGCGCGGCTTCAACTTCGTCGGCGGCCTGACGCTGGCGCCGGAATATTTCGCGCTGCTGATCGCGCTCGTCACCTATACCTCGGCGTTCATCGCCGAGATCGTGCGCAGCGGCATCCAGGCGGTGCCGCGCGGGCAATCGGAAGCAGCCAAGGCGCTCGGCCTGAAGCGCGGCTTCGTACTGCAGCACATCGTGCTGCCGCAGGCGCTGCGGGTCATCATCCCGCCGATGACCAGCCAGTATCTGAACCTGACCAAGAATTCCTCGCTCGCGGTCGCGGTCGGCTACCAGGACATCGTCTCGATCGCCAACACCACGCTGAACCAGACCGGGCAGGCGATCGAGTCGATCGCGCTGATCATGATGGTGTTCCTCACCATCAGCCTCGGCATCAGCCTGTTCATGAACTGGTACAATGCGCGGATCGCGCTGGTGGAGCGCTGACATGAGCTCGGTCGCCCACCTGCCGCAAGATCCGTTGCCGATCGGCCCGCGGCCCGCACCACGGGCGCTCGGCGGCCATTTCACCGCCTGGGTGCGTGCCAATTTGTTTGCGTCGATCCCGTCCGGCATCATGACCTTGCTGATGCTGGTCCTGCTCGGCAAGGCCTGCATCGCGTTCTGGCAATGGGGCATCGCCAACGCGATCTGGATCGTCTCCGGCAATGACAGCAGCGCCTGCCGCGCGCTGCGCGGCATCGGCGCCTGCTGGGCGGTCGTGCCCGAGAAGTACCGCTTCATCCTGTTCGGCACCTATCCGTTCGACGAGCAGTGGCGGCCGGCGCTCGCGGTTCTGATCTTCATCGCGCTGTTCGTGGTGTCGAGCCGCCGCAGCTTCTGGCGCAAGGAGTTGTTCCTGCTATGGGCCGCGGCGCTGATCGTGATCGGCTGCCTGATGTGGGGCGGCTTTCTTGGCCTGTCCTTTGTCACCCAGGATCGTTGGGGCGGGCTGCCGGTGACCTTGATCCTGGCGACCTTCGGGCTCGCGTTTGGCTTTCCGCTCGGCATTCTCGTTGCGCTTGGCCGCCGCTCGAAGCTGCCGGCGATCCGATCGCTCTGCGTGCTCTATGTCGAACTGATCCGCGGCGTGCCGCTGATCAGCCTGTTGTTCATGGCGAGCGTGATGTTCCCGTTGTTCATGCCCGACGGTGTCAACATCGATAAACTGTTGCGCGCGCAGATCGCCTTCATCCTCTATGCCGGCGCCTACCTCGCCGAAGTCGTGCGCGGCGGCCTGCAGGCGGTGCCGCGCGGACAGTATGAGGCCGCCGATGCGCTCGGGCTGTCATACTGGGAGAAGCACGCGCTGATCGTGCTGCCGCAGGCGATCCGCCACGTCATCCCGCCGCTGGTCAACACCTTCATCGCCTTCTTCAAGGACACCAGCCTGGTGTTGATCATCGGCATCTTCGACCTCTTGACGACCGCCAAGACCGCGATCGTCGATCCGGCCTGGCAGTCCTTCAGCGTCGAGGTCTACGTCTTCGTCGGCGTGATCTACTTCGTGTTCTGCTTTGCGATGTCGCGCTATAGCCGCAGCCTCGAGGCGCAGCGCACGCAAGGCTGAGCGATCCGGATTCTCCGTCGCTTGCTTCACTCACATGCATCCGCAGCCGCCTGCTTTGATTTTTGCAACGGCCTGTTCTGGCCTTAAGGATGTGGCAACCAAGACTTGGCCGGTGATTGGCGCAGAGCGCGGCTGGCACAGAGTGCACTTGGCGCAGCTCCACCTTTAATTTATCTTGAGTCATTGGTTCGCGAGTGTGCGCGATGACAGAAATCATTGTTCGTCTGGGCATTGTCCTGTTTGGATTGAGCCCGACCGCCATAGCTGCCGCTGCTTTGTTGATATGAACGCATGATGCGCGCCCGACAGGGCTTTATTTCTGATTTTTGCTGTACGCCAATGGCCGAAGACAACGCCGTCCATCCGGAGAGCACCGGAAGCCAGGTCCACGATGTCTTGCAGGCGTTTTCGGCTGACGAGCTTCGTCAACTCCTGGCAGAGATCGAGCGGTTCGTGAGCGTTGAAGCCGCGCCTCGCCGATCCGGACTGCGGCTGGCGGGAGGCACGTACGTCAACGAGTCCATCGCGCGCGCAAACCTTGATCGCCACCTCGATCCGCTCAAGCGCCCGCACGTTCCAGCCGACATGAGATCGATGCCCAGCGAGCGGTTGCTTGAGCAAGACAGCAGCCGCGGCCGCCGAAGCGAGCAAGTTGCGTTTGCCGAAAGCAAGGCGGCAACCTGCCGGGCTTGGGCCGATCGTCAACGGTATCTGGCGTCGTCGTTTGCCCCCGGATCGGTTGATCGCGAACTGGCCGAAGGTCTGCTAGCCAATCTCGAAGCGCTCGCGCAGTTCATTGACGGGTTCTGTCGCCGGATGCGCGTCACGGCCAACCAGTAGCGAGCCTTAAAACCGACCGGTTGGGGCCACCGGAGGCTTGCAGAGCTGTCCCGGTCTATTTATGATCATAAAATGGATAAATCGGCTCTTCCGTCCCTGGACCCCTCCCGGCGCGCCTCGATCAAGCGCAAGCGCTCGGATGCGGTCGCCGACCTGATCCGCAGCCACATCTTCCAGGCCGGGTTGCGGCCGAACGACCGGTTGCCGCAGGAGGGCGAGCTGATCGAGATGTTCGGGTGCAGCCGCTCGACCATCCGCGAGGCGCTCAAATCATTGGAGGTGCAGGGGCTGGTGCAGAACACCACGGGTCCCGGCGGGGGCGCGCGGGTGGCGCCGGTATCGATCAACCGGATCGTCGGCCTGCTCAGCAACTACTTCTATTTCCAGTCGATCTCGACCGCGCAGATCTACCAGATCCGCCGCCTGATCGAGCCGGAGCTCGCCTTCAGCGTGGTCGGCCACCTCACGCCTGAGCATTTCGCGGCGCTCGACAAGGCGATCGCGGTTCAGGAGCATCATCCCGGCGGCGACGCGGACTGGGAGCACCACCGCCACGCCGAGATCGATTTCCACGACATCCTGATCGAGGCCTGTCCCAATCCGCTGCTCGGCCTGGTCGCCCGCTTCGTCAACGAGGCGATCCGCCATCTGATCGGCAAGCTCGGCGTGCAGGAATTCGCGTCCAGCTTCACCTGCGAGAACATCGAGTTTCACAAGCGTCTGATGGCCGCGTTCCGCTCCGGCAACGCGGCGCGCGCAAAGCGCGTGATGCTCGACCATGTGCTGAGCGCCGAAGCGGTGGTCGTCCCCGCGGAGGACCGGCGCATGGATCTGCCCGTCTTTCACCAGCCGTTGCGGCTCGACTGAACCGCATCGGCCGGCTGTTGCATACGCGTTGGAGGAAACAACAATGGTCACGCGGCGCGAGAATGAGTTGTGGAGCTGGTCGGCCGTCGATCTGGCGCGGGCGATCGCGACGCGCGCGATTTCGAGCCGGGAAGCCGTGCGGTCCAGCCTCGACCGTATCGCCGAGGTCAATCCGGCATTGAACGCCATCGTCGCTGTCCTCGCCGACGAAGCGCTGGCTGCGGCAGATAGCGCGGACGCTGCGGTGAAATCAGGTGCGGAGCTTGGCGCGCTGCACGGCGTGCCGGTCACGATCAAGGTCAATGTCGACCAGCGCGGCCAAGCCACCACCAACGGCGTCGTCGCCTTCCGCGACGTCATCGCCACCGAGGACAGCCCGGTGGTCGCGAATTTTCGCAAGGCGGGCGCGGTGATTGTCGGGCGCACCAACACGCCGGCGTTCTCGCACCGCTGGTTCACCAACAACGACCTGCACGGCGCGACCTATAATCCGTGGGGCCGGCGGCTGACGCCGGGCGGCTCCAGCGGCGGCGCCGCATCGGCGGTCGCTTCCGGAATGGGCGCGATCGCACACGGCAATGATTTCGGCGGCTCGATCCGCTATCCGGCCTATGCCTGCGGCGTCGCCGGCCTGCGTCCGACGCCGGGACGAATTCCCTCCTTCAATCCGTCGGCAACGACCGATCGTCCGATCACGGCGCAAATGATGTCGGTGCAGGGGCCGCTCGCGCGCTCGGTCGCCGATCTGCGCGCCGGTCTCGCTGCCATGGCGCAGCCGGATGCGCGTGACGGCACGTGGCTGCCGGTGCCCTTGCAAGGCGGGCCGCTCAAGCGTCCGGTCGGCGTTGCCATTGCGCCTGCGCCGTTCGGCGACGAGGCGCCGGAAGTCAGCGCGGCGGTGCGTGCCGCCGGACGCTGGCTCGCTGAGGCCGGCTTTGCCGTGGAGGAGACCACACCACCGCGGCTCGCCGAGGCTGCCGATCTCTGGCATCGCCTCGTCATCAACGAGGAGCGGCGCGTGCTGGCGCCGATGATCCGCAAGTTCGGCGACGATCGGAGCCGCTACAATCTGGACTGCCATATTGCGTATGCGCCCGAGCTCGACGGCGATCAGGTGCTGGCCTGCTTCGAGCAGCGGCTTTCGATCGTGCGGGCCTGGCAGCTGTTCCAGGAGCGCTGCCCGGTCATCATCCTGCCGGTTTCGGCGCAACTGCCGTTCCGCTTCGATCAGGATCAGGAAGACGCTGATGTGGTGCGTGCGCTGCTCGACGCGCAGCGGCCGCTGCTCGCGGTGCCCGCGCTCGGCTTTCCGTCGGTCGTGGTGCCGACCGGGACCGCCGGTGGCGTGCCGGTCGGCGTGCAGGTGATCGCCGGCCGCTTCCGCGAGGACGTCTGTCTCGCCGTCGCCGAGGTGATCGAGGCGCGCGCCGCGACGCTGACGCCGATCGACCCGCGCGACTGAACCAACAACAAAGCGCTCAACATAACCGGGAGAACAACGTGACGAATGCACCGATCTGGCAATGGTCCGCCGTCGAGACGGCAGCGGCGATCAAGAAAAGCGAAGTGAGCTCGGAGCAGGTGGTTCGCGCCCATCTCGACCGCATGAAGGCGGCCAACCCGGCGCTCAACGCCGTCGTCGTCGATCTCGGCGCATCGGCGATGCACGCCGCCAAGGCCGCCGATGCAGCGCTGGCGGCGAGCAAGGGGAAGGGCGGTGAGGTTGGGCCGCTGCACGGCGTGCCGGTCACGATCAAGATCAACATCGACGTCGAGGGCCAGGCCAATTCCAACGGCGTGGTCGCGTTCAAGGACAATATCGCGCCGGGCGACTCGCCGGTGACGGCCAATCTGAAGAAGGCCGGCGCTGTCATCATCGGCCTGACCAACACGCCGGAATTCTCGCTGCGCGGCTTCACTGACAACCCGCTGCACGGCTTGACGCGCAATCCCTGGAATGCCGAGGTGACCTGCGGCGGATCTTCCGGCGGCGCCGGCGCGTCGATCGCGGCCGGCATCGGCACCATCGCGCATGGCAACGACATCGGCGGCTCGCTGCGCTGGCCGGCGCATTGCAACGGCATCGCCACCATCAAGCCGACCCAGGGCCGGATTCCCGCGTTCAATCCCAGCGCCACGGCGGAGCGGCCGCTGATGGCGCAGTTCATGTCGTCGCAGGGACCGCTGGCGCGCCACGTCGCTGACGTGCGCCTCGGCCTCGAGGTGATGGCGCAGCGCGATCCGCGCGATCCCTGGTATGTGCCGGCGCCGTTGCAGGGGCCGAAGCCTGCCGCGCCGGTCAAGGTCGCGCTCGCAAAGATCCCCGAGGACATGACGGCCGATCGCGGCGTGATCGCGCTCCAGCGCAAGGCGGCGGATCATCTGGCCGATGCCGGCTATGCCGTCAACGAGGTCGAGGTGCCCGATCTCAACAAGGTCTGGCAGCTCTGGTGCGACCTGATCATGACCGAGACCCGCATCCTGCTGCAGGACCAGATGCTGGCGACCTCCAGCGCCGACTTCCAGAAGACGTTCCATGGCTTCATGGCGCTGGCCAATCAGCTGGATCAGGCCGGCTACATGAAGGCGATCGCCGAGCGCTCGCGCCACATCAGGAACTGGATGACGTTCCTCGAACAGTATCCTCTGGTGCTGATGCCGACCTCGGTGCGCAAGACGCCGGAGGTCAATGCCGATCTCGGTGGCGACCAGCGCGTGAAGGATTTGTTCTGGAACGATCTACGCTTCATCTCGTCGATGAATGTGCTGGGGCTTCCGGCGGCCGTGGTGCCGGTCGGGTTGCATGAGGGCTTGCCGGTCGGTGTCCAGATCGTCGGCTCGCGCTATCGCGAGGACATGTGTCTCGATGCCGCCGAGGCGATCGAGCGCAAGGTGGGCATTCTGGTCAGGCAATTGTGGGAGCGGCGCTGAGGCGGTCTCGACGCCATCTCGTATTGGACATCGTATGACGCCGCGGCGAATTCTCGTCGCGGCGTTCGCATGATCGGCGTCCCCGTGTGTCGTCGCACCGGCCGCGTTCCTCCTCCCGGAATTTTGGTTCGGAATCGCAGGGCGCCATGCCGGCGCCGGGGTTGCCGGTGATCGCCGATTGCTTCAGGAAATCATCGGAAACGTCCAAACCCCCAAGGAAAGAAATGTCAATTACCAAGCGCTCGCATCTCCTGGTCGCAATTGCCGCCGTGTGTCTCTCCTTTGCGGCCGGCGCAGCTCGCGCGGAGGATGGCGTCCTGCGGGTCGGCATCATCACCGACATGAGCGGGCAATATTCCGACGGCAACGGCCCGGGCTCGGTGATCGCGGCGCAGATGGCCGCGGAGGAGATCGGCGGCACGGTCGCCGGACGCAAGATCGAGATCATCTCGGCCGATCATCAGAACAAGCCTGACGTCGCAACCGGCATCGTGCGCAACTGGATCGACAACAAGGGCGTCGACGTGATCGCCGAAGGCGTCAACTCAGCGGTGGCGCTGGCGATCCAGACCGTGACGCGCGAACGCAAGAAGCTGTTCCTGATCTCGGGCTCCGGTTCGTCCGATCTCACCGGCAAGCAATGCTCGCCGACCAGCGTGCAGTGGACCTACGATACCTATGCCTCCTCGAACGCGACGGCGAAGGCGGTGGTCGCGCGCGGCGGCACGCCGTGGTTTTTCCTCACCGCCGACTATGCGTTCGGCCAGGCGCTGGAGCGCGACGCCAGCAAGGCCGTGACATCGGCCGGCGGCAAGGTGCTGGGCGCGGTCCGGCATCCGTTCGACACCGCCGATTTCTCGTCCTTCCTGCTGCAGGCGCAGTCCTCCGGCGCAAAAATCCTGGCGCTCGCCAATGCCGGCTCCGACTTCCGCAACGCGGTGTCGCAGGCCGACGAGTTCAACATCCGCGCCAGCATGCAGCTCGTCGCGCTGCAGGTGACGCTCACCGACGTGCCGGCGCTTGGGCTGGCGCATGCGCACGACCTGCTGTTCACCGATTCCTTCTATTGGGATCGCACGCCCGAGACCCGCGCCTTCGCCCAGGAGTTCTTCAAGCGGCATGGCGCGATGCCGACCGCCTACCAGGCCGGCGTCAACTCGGCGCTGCGGCACTATTTCAAGGCGGTCGCCGCAACCAACTCGGTCGATTCCGAGACCGTGATCGCACAGATGCGCAAGACCCCGGTCAATGACTTCTTCGCCCAGAACGGCCTGGTGCGCGAGGATGGCCGCATGGTGCACGACATGTATCTGATGCGCATCAAGAAGCCGGAAGAGTCCAAGAGCAAATGGGATCTCTACGAATACCTCGCGACGGTGCCGGGCGACCAGGCCTTCCGTCCGCTCGATGAAGGTGGCTGCCCCTATGTTGCCAAGGGGCATTGAAGCGATCCGAGGCGCATGTCCGGGAATGCCGTGAGGTAAGCACGCTGTCAGGCTCCCTCTCCCCTTGCGGGAGAGGGTGGGGAGAGGGGCGGCCCCGGGCGAACTGGTCGGGCGAGCGTTTCGTTCTTGCAAAATTATTCGCCTGTCGCTGTGACGAATTCGGAGAGCGCACGTCGTGTGGCACCCCTCTCCCTAACCCTCCCCCGCAAGGGGGGGAAGGAACCCGGTCGCCGGTACGTCCCTCATGCGCGCGTGCCATCGAGTTGCTCGACGGGCAAAGCATTCGGTGTCGTCCCTATGGCAGCCGCACTGTCATCGCCCGGCCTGTGCGCAATTGCGCACATGGACCGGGCGATCCAGTACGCCGCGGCCTCTCGGCTCAACAATCACTGCCTCTGGAATACTGGATCACCCGCTTTCGCGGGTGATGACACCGCGTTGCTTGGCATCACTAATCGCGCATATCCTCCATCGCGAACCATCATTGCGACGACCGCATCCAGCATCCATCACGAGGCACCATGACCAGCACCATCGAGGCTCAAGACGGCGGCTACCGCTTCATGCCCGGCGTCAGTCAGTATTCCTGTGGCATTGGTGCGCTGCCCGGCTATGCCATCGAGCGGGTCAGGTTCAGCGAGCCGGTACCCTTGAGCGCCGGTTTTGCTGGGATTGCGGACATCATCAAAGCGGCCGGCCGCCCGCTGACCGCGTTCGCGGCCTGCGAGTTGCGCTCGCCGGCGCCGTTTACCGAGGAGGGCTTTAGGGCCTTCAACGAGATTTACATCCAGACGCTGATCGCCTGGGGCGTGATGCGCGATGGTGTCAATCCGGTGGCGCGCAGCAATGTCTGTCCGAAATTCGATCCGCCGGCTGAGCCGAGCTTCCACGCCTTCTGCTACACGGTGCCGGCTGCGAAGGATGCGCCGGCGAGCTTCGTCGTGGCCGGCAGCGGCGAGTCGGTCGAGGGCAAGGCCAATTATCGCGATCATACCGTAGCCCTCGGCGACACCAGCCCGGCCGGCCTCCTGGCGAAGGCCAAATTCGTGCTTGGCGAGATGGAGCGCCGGATGAGCGCGTTCGGTGGTTCCTGGCGAGACACCACCGCGGTGCAACTCTACACGGTGCACGACGCCTACCCGGTGCTCGACAGCGAATTCGGTCGTCGCGGCGTGCTGCGCAACGGCTTGACCTGGCATTTCGACCGGCCGCCGGTGGTCGGACTTGATTTCGAAATGGACTGCCGGCGCGTGCACCGCGAACGCGTGGTGTGATGCAACGGTCGCGTCACGCATCAAAAGCGCGTGTGGGTGCATGTGGAAGCGTGCGGCCTTTCTTGACACGGATCGCGTCAACCGTTTCCCTCCGTCATCGACGTCAGCGGCTGGGTGAACGCGGGTGCAGAACGAATCTGTGATCAGGCGGCGGGATTTGCTGGCGCTGATCGGGACCATCGCCGGCAGTTCGGCGATGTATCATGCGATGACGAGCCTCGGCTTCGCATCGGAGTCCGCCTACAAGGGACCGCTCAAGCTCGCGGGCGACGTGAAGGGCGCCTCGGTGCTGATTCTCGGTGCCGGGCTTGCCGGCATGACGGCGGCGCTGGAACTGCGCAAGGCCGGCTACAAGGTCCAGATCCTCGAATTCAACAATCGCCCTGGTGGCCGCAACTGGACGATCCGCGGCGGCGACAGCTTCACCGAACTCGGCGGCTTCAAGCAGACCTGCCAGTTCGAGCAGGGACTCTATCTCAATCCCGGTCCGTGGCGGATTCCCTATCATCACCGCGCGCTGCTCGATTACTGTCGCCGGCTCAACGTGACGCTGGAACCCTTCATCCAGCTCAACCACAACGCCTATCTGCACGCGACGCGCGCATTCGAGGGCAAGCCGCAGCGCTTTCGCAGCATCAAGGCGGATTTCCAGGGCGGCGTAGCGGAATTGCTCGCCAAAGTCAGCCAGCAGGGCCGGCTCGACGAGTTCGTCACCAAGGAAGACCAGGAGATCCTGCTGCTGGCGCTGCGCGACTGGGGCGCGCTGGATCGCGACTACAAGTACAATGCCAATCTTCGCTCCGCCGAGTTCCGCGGCTATGCCCGCGATCCCGGCGGCGGCTTGATGCCTGATCCGCTGCCCAGCGACCCGGTGCCGCTGCAGGAACTGCTGCGGTCGCGGATGTGGCGCTATTTGCAGAGCTATGCACGCTATGATTTCCAGACCACGATGTTCCAGCCGGTCGGCGGCATGGACATGATCGGCAAGGCGTTCGCGCGCGAGGTCGGCGACCTGATCCGCTATAACGCCAAGGTCACGCAGATCCAGCAGAATGGCTCCGGCGTCACCGTGAGCTATGTCGACACCGCCAGTCCCTCCGCGGTGCAGCAGGCCACCGCCGACTGGTGCATCTGCACGATCCCGCTGCCGATCCTGAGCCAGCTGCCCGTCGACGTCAGCGGGCCGATGAAGAATGCGATCGATTCCTTGCCCTACGCCGCCTCGGTGAAGGTCGGGCTGCAATTCAAGCGGCGGTTCTGGGAGGAGGATGACGCGATCTATGGCGGCATCAGCTACACCGACCTGCCGATCCGCAATATCGGCTATCCGAACTATGGCTTCAACCGCGGCGGCCGCGGCGTGCTGCTCGGCGCCTATCTGTATGAGGGCGCCAATTCCTTCGAGTTCACCGCGATGACGCCGGCCGAGCGGGTCGCCAGCGCGGTCGAGTTCGGCGCCGCGATCCATCCGCAATACAAGAGCGAGTTCGAGAACGGCGTCGCGGTGGCGTGGCATCGCGTGCCGTTCACGCTCGGCTGCGCCGGCGAATGGACCGAGGCCGGGCGGGCGCAGCATTACCGCAATCTCTGCCAGATCGACGGCCGGATCGCGCTGGCGGGCGAGCACGCCTCGCAGCTGCCGGCCTGGCAGGAGGGCGCGATCCTGTCCGCGCTCGACGCCATTACCCGATTGCACGAACGCGTGGTGAAGACGTGATGATGCGGACCGGCACATCTGTGATCGCCGCGCTGGCGCTGCTGTCGGCGCCCGCGGCTCTTGGGCAGGACAGCGGGGCGGCCAAGCGCACCTTCTCCTCGGGCTACCGTTTCGTGGAGATGACCGGCGAGGAGCTGTTCGGCAATGTCTGCCAGGGTTGCCACATGCCGGATGCGACCGGTGCGAGCGGCGCCGGCACCTATCCGTCGCTCGCCGGCAACAAGAATCTCGAATCCGGCGGCTATCCGATCTTCCTCGTCGTCAACGGCCGCCGCGGCATGCCGGCATTCGGCGACATGATGACCGATGGTCAGGTCGCCGCGGTTGTGAATTATCTGCGGACGCACTTCGGCAACAATTATCAGGACGCGGTGACGACCAAGGATGTCCAGGACGCCCGCCGCTAATCATTCCGGGGAGAGTTTGATGAAATTCACCGCTATCGTATTGGGCGCCGCGCTGTCGGCGATGGCGACCGCGGCCGTCGCGGACGTGGTCAGGCATCCGATTCCCAACTCGACATTCCCGATCGCGCAAGCCGTCACCGTCACCGGCAACACCACGACGGTCTATGTCAGCGGCCAGGTGCCGCCCGCCGTCAACAAGGACGCCGATCCGTCGAGCCCGCAGGCCTATGGCGACACCAAGACCCAGACCGTCGGCGTGCTCAACCGCATCAAGGCCATACTGGAGGGCCAGGGGCTCGGCATGGGCGACGTGGTCAAGATGCAGGTGTTTCTGGTGCACACCGCGTCGGCGCCGATGGACTTCAAGGCGTTCATGGAGGGCTACACCCAGTTCTTCGGCGGCAGCCAGCCGAACCTGCCGGCGCGCTCGGTGGTCGGCGTCGCAGCGCTCGCCAATCCCGGCTTTCTGGTCGAGATCGAGGTGATCGCGGCCAAGGATACGAAATAAGGACGCGAAATAAGGACTCCAAATAGCGTGCTCGAAACTGCGGAGCATGCGCGCGCAAATTGAAGGGCTCGCCGTCTTGCCAAAGCGCGTGTCGCCTGTCTGAATCCATCTCCGATCAGGCGGTGGAATTCTGGGAGAGCACGATGTCGCACGACGCTGGAGATTTGGTTCGATCGCTGCGGCTCGCGGCGGCGGTCGCTCCGCTGCTGCTCGCGACCGGCGCGACCGCGCAGGGGCTGACCGAGCAGCAGCAGTTTGCCCGCGGCATCTACCAGGAACTGGTCGAGATCAACACCACCACCGCGACCGGCGATACCCAGAAGGCGGCCGAGGCGATGGGCGCGCGGCTCCGCGCCGCGGGCTTCCCCGAGGCCGACGTGCATGTGTTCTCGCCGGCGCCACACAAGGGCAATCTGGTGGCACGGCTGCACGGCTCGGGCGCGCGCAAGCCGATCCTGCTGGTCGCCCATATCGACGTCGTGCCCGCCAACCGCGAGGACTGGACGGTCGATCCATTCAAGCTCACCGAGCAGGACGGCTATTTCTACGGCCGCGGCTCCAGCGACGACAAATACATGGCGTCGGCCTTCATCACCAATCTGATCCGCTACAAGAAGGAGGGCTACAAGCCCGACCGCGACATCATCGTAGCCCTCGAGACCGACGAGGAGATCCTCGATGCCAACGCTCTCGGCATGCAGTGGCTGATCAAGAACCACCGCGACCTGATCGATGCCGAGTTCGCGCTGAACGAAGGCGGCGGCGTCGGCCTGAAGAACGGCAAGGCGATCCGCAACAGCGTGCAGACCAGCGAGAAGGTGTCGGTCGGCTACCAGCTCACGGTGAAGGATCGCGGCGGCCACTCGTCGCTGCCGCGCAAGGACAACGCGATCTATCGCCTTGCCGAAGGCCTGGTGCGGCTGTCCAAATACGACTTCCCGATGAACCTCAACGAGACCACCCGGATCTATTTCACCAAGACCGCCGAGACTGAAAGCAAGGAGAACGCCGACGACATCAGGGCCATCCTTGCACCGCAGCCCGATCCGGCGGCGCTGGCACGGCTGTCGGACAAGCCCGGCTACAACGCGCAGCTCCGCACCACCTGCGTCGCGACCATGCTGGAGGGCGGCCACGCCATCAATGCGCTGCCGCAGCTCGCGAGCGCCAAGGTGAATTGCCGGATCCTGCCCGGCGAGCCGGTCGACGGCGTCCAGGCCGCGATCGAGCGTGTGCTCGCCGACAAGCAGATCGAGGTGACCCCGACCGGCAAGGCCGTGCTGAGCCCGCCGTCGCCGCTGAACGAGGAGATCATGGGATCGATCGAGAAGCTGTCGAAGGAATTCTGGCCGGATGCGGCGATCGTCCCCGTGATGAGCACCGGCGCCACCGACGGCAGCTATCTGCGCAATGCCGGGATCCCGACCTATGGCCATTCCGGGCTCGGCGCCGATGTCGATGACAATAGGAACCACGGCAAGGACGAGCGCGTGCTGGTCAAGTCGTTCTACGAAGGCGAGGAATATCTCTATCGCCTGGTCAAGATGCTCGCTGGCGGTAAATGATGGCTGACGGCAGGACAAAGACGCGGGTTGCGGTCGCAGGCCTCGGCGCGATCGGCACCGAAATCGTCAAGGCGCTCGATCAGGGCATCGAGGGCCTGACCTTGGTCGCGGTGTCGGCGAACAGCCCGGACAAGCACCGCGGCTGGGTCGCGGAGCTGAAGTCGGCGCCGAGACTGGTGCCGATCGACGAGCTCGCCGACGTCGCCGACATCGTGGTCGAGTGCGCGCCAAGCAAGGTGGTGCGCTCGATCGTGGCGCCGGTTGTCGAGCGCGGCAAGACCGCGATCGTGCTCAGCGTCGGCGCGCTGTTGCAGAACGAGGACCTGGTCGATCTTGCCAAAGCGCATGGCGGCCAGATCATCGTGCCGACCGGCGCGCTGATCGGGCTCGATGCGGTGACCGCGGCGGCCGTCGGGACCATTCATTCGGCCAGGCTCGTGACGCGGAAGCCGGTCGCGGGCCTGCTCGGCGCACCGCATCTGGTCGAGAACGACATAAGGATCGATGGCATCACCGAGCCGCTGCGCGTCTTCGAGGGCAGCGCGCGTGACGCGGCAAAAGGCTTTCCGGCCAATCTCAACGTCGCGGTGGCGCTGTCGCTCGCCGGCATCGGCCCCGATCGCACAAGGGTCGAGATCTGGGCCGATCCGACCGTGACGCGCAACACCCACCGCATCGAGGTCGATTCCGATTCGGCGCGGTTCTCGATGATGATCGAGAACATCCCCTCGGAGAACCCGAAGACCGGCCGCATCACCGCACTGTCGGTGATCGCCTGCCTGCGCAAGCTGCGCGCATCGTTGCGGATCGGGACGTGATGAAGATCGGGCCCGACGATCTGTTGCTGATCATCGACGTGCAGAACGATTTCTGCCCCGGCGGCGCGCTGGCGGTGGCTGATGGCGATGCCGTCGTGCCGGTCGTCAACCGGCTCGCCGCGCGGTTCGACCATGTCGTGCTGACCCAGGACTGGCACCCGGCGGGCCACAGCTCGTTTGCCACCTCGCATTCCGGCGCAGCGCCGTTCTCCCAGATCACCATGTCCTATGGGGCACAGACGCTGTGGCCGGATCACTGCATCCAGGGCACCGCCGGCGCCGCGTTTCACCCCGAGCTCGCGACCGACCGGGCCGAACTCGTGATCCGCAAGGGGTTCCGCGGCGCGATCGATTCCTATTCGGCGTTCTTCGAGAACGACCGGACCACGCCGACCGGGCTCGCCGGCTATCTGCGCGAGCGCGGCCTGAAGCGCGTCGTGATGGCCGGGCTCGCGACCGATTTCTGCGTGCAGTATTCGGCGCTCGATGCGCGGCGGCTCGGCTTCGAGACCACCGTCGCGCTGTCCGGCTGCCGGGCCATCGATCTCGGCGGTTCGCTTGCGGCAGCCACCGCCGCGATGCGCGAGGCCGGCGTGGCGCTCGTCGAGGAGATCGCCTGAGCGGCCCCGGACAGGGGCAAAAACCGTTGTTTTGACTGGCCTTTTGTTCTAATCCCCAGCCGTTGATGATCACCCAGCGGAGCTTTCGTGTCGGGACAGGTTTTGCGGATAGGGACGCGCAAGAGCGCGATGGCGCTGGCGCAGACGGACGAGGTCGCGCGGCTGCTGCGCGCCTCGGCGCCGGACCTGGCCGTCGACATCGTCAAGTTCGAGACCCGCGGCGACCAGGACCAGACCAGCAAGCTGCTGCGTCACGGCGGCAAGGGCGGCGCCTTCGTCGCCGAGATCCGCGAAGCCATGCGCGCCGGTACGCTGCAGGCTGCGATGCATTCGCTGAAGGACGTACCGGGCAATGAGGAGACGCCGGGTCTCGTCCTCGCCGCGATGCTGGCGCGCGATGCCGCCAATGACAGCCTCGTGCTGCGGCCCGGCCTGTCGCTGGAGACGCTGCGCGCCGCGCGCGGCAAGGGCTTCATGATCGGCACCAATGCGGTGCGCCGCGCCGCCTATCTGCACCGGCTGTTTCCGGAAGCGACCGTGATCCATTATCGCGGCGCCGCCGACACGCGGGTTGCAAAACTCGATCGCGGCGACAAGCAGCGGCTGCCCGGTGGCGGCGAGGTCGGGCCGGCCGATGCGCTGGTGATGGCGCGCTCCGGCCTCGAGCGCATCGGCATGACCGCGCGCATCGCGCATGATTTCTCCGTCGACGAAATGCTGCCCGCGGTCGGGCAGGGCATCGTCGCGGTGGAATGCGTCGAGACCGACTGGGCGACCCGGGCCCGGCTGGCTCAAATCGACAACGCGCCGTCGCGGCTGGCCGCCGAGGCCGAGCGCGAGGTGCTGTGGGTGCTCAACGGTCACTGCAATTCGCCGATCGCCGGCCACGCCACGCTCGCGGGGGCCGAGCTGACGCTGCGTGCCTCGGTGCTCGACGAGGCCGGGGCGGGATTCATCGAGGTGACACGGCGCGGACCGGCGGACCGGCCGCGCGAGCTCGGCCGCGCCGTCGGCATGGCGCTGCTGGAGAAGGGCGCCGCCGAGATCATCGCCCGCACGAGGGTGGACGAGTAGCGCCGCCGCGTACGGTACTTCAGGCGATGTCGGCGAAATCGCCGTGCCGGCCCTTGCCCGCTGCGAAGCGGCGCGCGCCGGCTTCGGTTTCACCGCTCGCCACCGTCGCAAGCCCGAGGCGAAACTCGTTGAGCGTCGCCTGCTCCCAGCCGAGTTCCCATTGCTCGATCGCGGAGAGCCGGTCGCTGCGCAACGCTGCCTGCGGCAGGCGACACAGATCGCTGGCGAGGCTGCGTGCCTCAGCGAGTGCCCTGCCGGGCGCGACCACGCGGTTGGCAAGCCCGATCCGTCCGGCCTCCTCGCCGGAGACGCCGCGGCCGGTGAGGATCATGTCCATCGCGCGGCTGTGCCCGATCAGCCGCGGCAGACGCACGGTGCCGAGATCCATCAGCGGCACGCCGAAGCGCCGGCAATAGACGCCGAAGGTGGCGTCGGTTGCTGCGACCCGGAGATCACACCAGATCGCAAGCTCGAGCCCGCCCGCTACGGCCGGCCCCTCGACCGCGGCGATCACCGGCTTCGACAGCTTCATCCGGGTCGGGCCCATCGGCCCGTCACCGTTCTCGACGCGGTGGCCGCGATGCCCGGCCGCGGTGTTCTTCAGGTCGAAGCCGGCGCAGAACGCGCCGCCCGCGCCGGTCAGGATCGCTACCGACAACGCCGGATCGCGATCGAAGCTGCGAAACGCCTGTGCCAGCCCCCGTGCGGTCTCCGGATTGACCGCGTTGCGCGCCTCGTCATAGCGATCGATCGTCACGATCGCGACGGCCTGTTCGGTTCGGTACTTGACGGTCGGATGGTCCAGCATGCTCGCTCCTCGATATCCCATGTTGGAATGGATCAGCGTGCGCTTGTGCGGCTCTCGATGATCGCAGCCAGGTTCTGGTGAAAATGCCTGATCGCGCCTTCGAACAGGCCGAAGGTGAAGTGATCGTTCGCCCGGGTTGCGAGCCCGCGCTGCGCGGCGCAGGCCATCTCGCGATCCTCGGCCGCGCCTGCAGTGACGAAGTCGCGTCCCTGGGCGACCGCGGCGCGGCCGTCTTCCGCTGCGATCTGGTTCGACAGCGTGTAGGTGACGAGCCGGGTGCGGTCCACCGCCAGCGGCTCGAGCACGGTCATCAGCCGGTTGGTCGGGAAGGTCGAGAGCATCACGTTCGGAAACAAGTGATAGACATGCGTCAGCATGCCGGCCGTCCCGCGCTCGCCCGGCGGCATGTTGCGCAGCTTCTCGATCCGCCGAAAGGGGAAGCTGATCCGGCTGTTGCGGCCGAACGATTCGATCACGTTGAGATTGTCGTACTGCAGCGGATAGAACGTATCCTGATGCGTCGACCGGATGTGGTAGCCTTCGAGGAAGCCTTCGGCGACGATCTTCCAGTTGGCCTCGACTTCCTGCGAGACGGTCGCGTAGAGCGTCCAGCCGTCACCGAACAATGTCGGCATGTCGCCGGCATCCGACGCCGCGGCGGCGTTGTCCTGGGAGACGAACACCAGGCCGTCGCGCTCGATGCAGGTGACCGGCACGAGGCCGTGCGTGCCCTTGTCGAGGCCGGGAAAACCATAGTCGTCCGGGATGCCGCGGAGCCGGCCGTCGAGGCCGTAGGTCCAGCCGTGATAGCGGCAGGTCAACGCCTTCTTGCAGCCGGCGCCGTCGACCAACTGCACGCCGCGGTGCCGGCAGGCGTTGCGGAAGGCGCGGACGACGCCGTCCGCGCCGCGGATCGCGACCACAGGCGTCAGCGCCGCGTCGCGCGCGACATAGGCGCCGATCTCGGCGAGCGCGGCCGACGGGCAGAACGGCGTCAGCGTCCGGCGGAACACGCGGTCGATCTCGGCCGCGAAGCGATCCTGCGACAGATAATGCGCGACCGGCTCGTGCCAGATGCCGTCGCTGAGATCGGTCGATTTGGCGTCGATATGCCTGAGGATACGATCGACGATGGATGCTTCGTCCGCGAGCCGTGCCGTCATTCGCCGTCCTCCCGCTCTGTCGGCCGGGCTTGCCGCCGGTCCGGTTCGAGCGGCAGGATTTCGCATTGCGCCTCGCGCGACAAGTGAAACTAGCCGAGTTCGGATGAATGACATTCATCCGAACCTATTTTTTCGCGCGACATCGACGGCGGCCGGCCGCTAGGATCAGCCGATGAGCAGGAACAACCCAAGGCCGGCGCGTCGGTCACGGCCCCAAACGAGGGACGATCTTGCGGCTGCGAGCCTCCGGCCTACGCATCTGCTGGCGCTGCAGGCGTTCGATGTCGCGGTCAGGCTCGGCAGCTTCAAGGAGGCCGCGGGCGTGCTCAACGTCAGCGCCTCCGCGATCAGCCATCGCATCCGCAATCTCGAAGTCCATCTCGGCGTCGCGCTGTTCCAGCGCGCACATCGCATCGTTCGGCCGACGCCTGCCGGGGAGAAGCTGGCCGCCGCGACCGGTCGCGCGTTCGGGCTGCTGGCACAGGCGGAGTCGGCCGTCGAGGCGGCCGGCCAGCGCCGGCTGCGGCTCAAGGTGCTGCCGCAGTTCGCGTCGGCCTGGCTGATCCCGCGGCTGTCCTCGTTCCTCACCCGGCATTCCGAGCTCGATCTTGCGATCGAGACGTCGAACCGCAATGTCGATTTCGACACCGAGACATTTGACGCCGGCATCAGCTTCGGGCCCGACAAGCCCGAGGGCGTCGTCGCGCATCGCCTGATGGAGGTGAGGACCGTTCCGGTCGGTGCGCCGGCGCTGGCCCGGCGGTTGAAGCTACGCACCGCCGCCGACCTCGGCCGCGCCGCGCTGATCCACGTGACGACATTTCCCGCGGCCTGGCCGCTCTGGTTCAAGCACGCCGGCGAGCCTGTGCCGCCGGCGACGCGCGCGATCTCGGTCGACAGCTTTGTGGCCGCGCTGCAGGCTGCCGAACGCGGCGCCGGCGTCGCGCTCGCGCTCGAACCCTTCATCGCCGAAAGCGAACGGCGCAGCACGGTCCGCAGGCTCCTGCCGGTCGGACACGTGACCGGCAGCTATTGGCTGGTTCATCCGCCCGGCGCGCAGCGCAATCGCGCGCTGCAGACCTTCAAGAAGTGGCTGCTGGCCGAGCTCTCGGATTAGCGGTGCTCGTGTCACGAGCCCTTCATGGTGCCCGTCATTGCGAGCGGGGCGAAGCAATCCATCGCACCGCACACGCGGAACCATGGGTTGCTTCGTCGCTATCGCTCCTCGCAATGACGGTGGCGCAGAGCGCCACATTCTCTCAGGAGGAGGGAGGCGTCGTTATTGGTCGTCGAGCAACGGCCAGCTGCCGATGATGCGGAAGCGGGATGCGCCGTCGGCCTGCTTGAACAGCGCGATGCGGTCGATCGCCAGCCGCGCAAGCTCGATCGCCGCGAACCGCTCGCGCAGCCGCGCCACGATCGGACCGCGCCGCTCGTCGCTCAACCGCCCGGTCAGCGTCATGTGGAAGCGGAATTCCTCCATGACGTAAGGATAGCCCCAGCGGTCGAGATAGTCGCGCTGCCGCTCCGTGAGCCGATCGGGTTTGCGCCGTGCGCGATCTTCCGGCGTCAGCGGCGCGCGGAACGCGTCGAACCCGGTGACGCAGTCGGAGGCGAGCTGTTGCAGATCATCCGAGCGGCCGGCCGGGATCACGGCGATGAAGCCGCTGATCGCATCGACTACAGGTGCGATCACGGGAATGCGCCGGGCGCGGCCGGCGAAGGCGGCGCAGGCATCCAGGAGCTCTGACTCGCTCTTGCCTTCGGCGAGCGCGGTCGGCGCCTTCAGCGTGGCGTGAAAACCGTATTTGCGTGGATCTTCCGTCACCTTGCGCCAGTCGGGCGTGACGCCGGCGGGAAACGGCAGGTCGTCGCCCGACACCGCATCGTAGCCGAGCAGCGTCGAGCCGAAGCGGTGCAGGGCGCTGTCGGGCGACGGCGCGTAGTAGATCGCGTAGCGGGGAGTGTTGGCCATGGCAGCAGAATAGGGCCTGACTATGCTGCCGCAACCGTCTTGCGCGGCGCGAGCGAATGAACGAGGCAGCTCGCATCCGCCAGATGCACCAGCCGCCCCGCCGCGATCACGGCGACGATGCGCGGCCGCAGCGGCACATTGTCATCGACGATGATGATATCGGCGCGATGGCCCGCGGCGAGCACGCCGCGGTCGGCGAGCCCGGCCGCGCGGGCCGGCGCCATCGAGATCAGGTCCCAGGCCTTGGCAAGCGGCAGGATGCCGTCGCCGGCCAGGCGGAACGCCGCAAGCAGCTGTGCCGGATAATAATAGTCCGAGGCCAGCACCGAGCAGAGGCCCTGCGCGATCATGTCGGATGCCTTGGTCCAGCCGGTGTGGCTGCCGCCGCGCACCACATTGGGCGCGCCGAACACGATGAAATCGCCCGCGGCAGCGGCATCGCGCGCGGTCTCCTCATTGACGGGGAATTCGGCGATCGTGGCGCCGAGCGCACGAAACTCCTGACGCATCGCCGGGCTGTTGTCGTCATGCGAGAGCATGCGGATATCAGCCGCGCGCGCGGCGGCGGCCAGTCGCGCGATCGAGGCCGGCACCTCGGGACGGCGCGCGACGATCCGGTCGAGCATGTCGTTGACCGCTTCGATCGAGAGCCCGGTGCGTTCGGCGAGCTGGTTGCGCTTCTTCGGCTTGACGTTGCTGTGGTCGTTGAAGGCGAACAGGTCGATGCGGCCTTCGGTGAGCCATTGAATGATCTCGGCCTCGGCCTCGAGATTGTGGGTCTCGTGGCGGAGATGGAAGCGGGTATCGGCGGCGAGCTGCGGCCGCAACGCCTCGATCGCATCGAGCAGCTTGCACGCATTCTCGGCACTGCGCAGGCCCGGCTCCCACGACCAGGTGGTGCCATGGAATACGGTGGTGATGCCGTTGGCGATCGCCTGCCGGTCGCTGTCGAGCAGAGCCACGTCGGTCGGGAAGTCGACGCTCGGGCGCGGCATCATCTGCCGCTCGAAGGCATCGCCATGCAGATCGATGATGCCGGGCAGCACCAGCAGGCCGGCCGCATCGATGTGGAGCGCGGCGCGACCCTGCTCGGCGTCGAGCGCGGCGATGTCGCGGCCTGCGGTCCGCAGCGAGGTCTCGACCAGTGCGCCGTCAACCAGCGTGCGTCCGCCTTCGATGAAAATGTCCGTCACGATGCGGCGCTCCGTTGTTTGTCTTGTGATTGGGATACGGCCTCGGCCTCATACTTGTCGAGGAATTCCTCGACCGCGAGCTTGCGGAAGTCGGGCAGGACACGGCGAAGTGTTTCGTGATCCCAGTCCCACCACGCGAGCGCGGCGAGGCGATCGGCTGTCGTCTCGGAGAAGCGCCGCTTGACTGGACGCGCCGGATTGCCGGCGACGATGGTATAGGCCGGCACATCCTTGGTCACGATCGCGCCGGCGGCGACGACCGCGCCGGTTCCGACGTTCCGGCCCGGTAACAGGATCGCACCATGACCGATCCAGACGTCATGGCCGATATGCACGTGATGCGCACGTCGCCAGTTGAAGAAGTCGGTGTCGTCGCTCTCGCCGGGAAAATAGGCGCTGGCGCGGTAGGTGAAATGCGCCTGGGTCGCGCGATGCATCGGGTGGTTGCCGGGATTGATGCGGGTCATCGCCGCGATCGAGCAGAACTTGCCGATCGAGGTGTAGGTGATCTGGCTGTCGTTCACGACGTAGGAATAGTCATCCATGCTGACTTCAAGCAGGATCGTGCGCGCGCCGACCTCGGTATATTTGCCGAGTTTGCTCTCGCGCACCGACGCAGTCGGATCGACGGTCGGCACAACCGAGAGTGTTTTTCCGGCCATTGGGGCCTCCGCAAATCTTCGAGAATCTTGGCCTTCCGGGGAATGCGCGCTCGTCATCGGGACGCTTGATGACAACATCATGACGTCGCAATGACGGCAAGGGAACGACAAGGCAGGGGTGTGGACGATCGCCGCACCGCAGCGCTGCCGTCACATAACTGTAAAACGCCAGGGATAGCGATGGCCCAACGAGGCGCGGTTGGAGCATTACATGCTGGTGGTGGAAGGTTTGACGTGCCGTTTCGGCACGAAAGCCGCAGTCGACAACGCGTCCTTCTCGATCGCACCGGGCAGCTTTGTCGGCGTGATCGGTCGCTCCGGTGCCGGCAAGTCGACCTTGCTTAGGATGATCAACCGTCTCGCCGATCCGACCTCCGGCCGTATCCTGTTCGAAGGCACCGACGTCACCGCCTTGCGCGGCAAGGAACTGCGGCAGTGGCGCGCGCGCTCCGCGATGATCTTCCAGCAATTCAATCTGGTCGGCCGCCTCGACGTGCTGACCAATGTGCTGATGGGCCGGCTGGCCCAGATTCCCTCGTGGCGCTCGCTGGCGCAGGTCTGGCCGGAGCAGGACCGGGCGCTCGCGCTGTCGGCGCTCGAGCAGTTCGACATCGCCCAGCTCGCGGCGCAGCGCGCCGACCAGCTCTCCGGCGGCCAGCAGCAGCGTGTCGCGATCGCCCGCGCGCTGGTGCAGGAGCCCGACATCATTCTCGCCGACGAGCCGATCGCCTCGCTCGATCCGCGCAACACCAAGATCGTGATGGACGCGCTGCTGCGCATCAACAAGCATTTCGGCATCACGGTGCTCTGCAATCTGCACTCGCTCGATCTGGCGCGGACCTATTGCGACCGCCTGGTCGGCATGGCCGCGGGTCGCGTGGTGTTCGACGGCGCGCCCGCGGCGCTCACCGACCATATCGCCCGCGAGCTCTATGACCTCGAGGCCAATGACGTGATCGGCGCGGCACCGCTGCCGGCGCCCGACGGCGCAACTGCTCCGGCACTCGGCACCGCAGCCGCGGCCTGAGCGTCGCGCATTTTTCAATCTGGGAGGCCGGGCATTTTGCCCGGCCAACAGGTGCAACTACGACAAAAGAGGGGTAGTCATGTTCACTCGTCGCATCATCCTGGCTGGCGCTGCCGCGCTGGCATTTGCCGGTTCGGCCTCCGCGCAGGACTGGAAGGCAAAATATCCGGAGCTCACCTTCGCGGTGGTTCCGGCCGAGAACGCCTCCGGCGTCACCGAGCGCTGGACGCCGTTCGTGGCGTATCTGTCGAAGGAGCTCGGCGTGAAGGTCACGCTGCGCATCGCCAACGACTACGCCGCCGTCATCGAAGGCCAGCGCGCCGGCAACATCCAGATCGCGAGCTACGGCTCGGCCTCGTTTTCTCGCGCACGCCTGACCGGCGTCAAGACCGACGCGTTCGCCAACGACATGAACGCCGATGGTTCGACCGGCTACTACTCGGTGTTCTTCGTCAAGGCATCGAGCCCGTACAAGACCGTCGAGGACCTGAAAGGCAAGAATCTCGGCCTGGTCGATCCGAACTCGACGTCCGGCAACAACGTGCCGCGCTTCGAACTCAACAAGATGGGCATCGGCAACGCCGAAGGCTTTTTCGGCAAGGTCGTGTTCACCGGCAGCCATGAGAACGCCGTCCTGGCGCTGTCGCAGGGAACCGTCGATGTCGCCGCCAACCAGTGGACCAACGAGGACGATTCCACGCTCGCCCAGATGCTGACCAAGGGCATGCTGAAGAATGCCGACGGCTCGGCGATGAAGAAGGATGATTTCCGCATCATCCACAAGTCGGCGCTGATCATCAACGGCCCCTATGCGTACAACGCCGATCTTCCGGAAGACCTGAAGGCGGCGATCGCCAAGGCCTTCTTCGACGCCCCGACCAAGGACAAGGCCGCCTTCGACCGCCTCTCCGACGGCCAGAAGAAGGGCTTCCACCCCGCCACCACCAAGGATTGGGACGGCACCATCGAGCTGATCAAGTTCGTCGACGGCTTGCGCAAGAAGGCGAGCTGATCGCACGCCCGACGTCACGAGGGCCGGGCGCATAGCCCGGCCCTTTCTCTCCACTCAACTCCGAACCGGACTGGCACGCGCCGATGGCGACCGCCGTATCCATTCTTCCAGCGCAGCAACTGGCGACGCTGGAGGACGCCTACCGCAAGTCCGTCGCACGCAAGCGGTTGAAGGCCGCGCTGGCAACGGCGGCATTCTGTGCGGTGCTGGTGATCGCGGCGTTCGGCGCGGAAGTGAACCTGCGCACGCTGTTCACCTATTTCGGCAACTTCGTCAGCTATTTCGATCGCATCCTGACGCTGGATTCCGGCGCGCGGGTCTGGACCGATCCCGCCGAATGGTTCTGGGGCTGGCACAAATGGCTGAAGATGCTCGGCGAGACGATCCTGATCAGCTATGTCGGCACGCTGACGGGGGCGGTGCTCGCCTTCGCGCTCAATTTCTTCGCGGCGCAGAATACCTCGCCGGGCCCGTGGGTGCGCTTCACGATCCGCCGCCTGCTGGAATTCGCGCGCACCGTCCCCGGCATCGTGTTCGCGCTGATCTTCGTGATCGCGTTCGGCCTTGGGCCGATGGCCGGCGTGCTGGCGATCGCGATCCACACCACCGGGGCGCTCGGCAAGCTGTTTGCCGAGATCGTCGAGAATGCCGACATGAAGCCGGTCGAGGGCATCCGCTCCACCGGCGCGAGCTGGCTGTCCTGCATGCGCTTTGCCGTGCTGCCGCAGGTCTCGGCGGGCTATGCCAGCTATGCGCTGCTGCGCTTCGAGATCAACGTCCGTGAAGCCTCGGTGATGGGCTTCGTCGGCGCCGGCGGCATCGGCCAGGAGCTCGTGGTCGCGATCCGCAAGTTCTACTATTCCGACGTCAGCGCCATCCTCGTCACCATCATCATCACGGTTTTCATCATCGACATCTCGACCGGCTGGCTGCGCGGCAGGCTGTTCGGCAAGGAGACCCGCCGATGAGCCAGATGCCGAGGCCGGACACCGCGGAACTGCGCGCGAAATACCCCGGCGTGTTCGAGCGTCCCGCATCGGCACGGCTGGCGATGCCGGTCATGATCGTGGCGGCGCTGGCGATCTTCGTGTTCGGACTGGTCGATCTCGATTTCTCGCCGTCCAAGCTGATCTCGGGCCTCGGCCAGCTCGGCTGGATCACCATGCTGATGCTCCCGCCGAATCCGGGCGCGTCGTTGCCGCTCTACATGCAGGCGCTCGGCGAGACGCTGTCGATCGCGGTGCTCGGCACCACGCTTGCAGCGATCTTGGCGCTCCCGGTCAGCCTGCTGGCGGCGCACAACATCATTCCCTCGAACCTGATCCGCTTTCCGGTGCGCCGCTTCCTGGATTCGATCCGCGGCGTCGATACGCTGATCTGGGCGCTGGTCTGGATCAATGTCGTCGGCCTCGGTCCGTTCGCCGGCGTGCTCGCGATCATGGTCTCCGATTTCGGTGCGTTCGGAAAGCTGTTCTCGGAGGCGATCGAGGCGGCCGACCGCAAGCAGGTCGAGGGTATCCGCGCCTCCGGCGGCAGCGCGCTGCACGAGATCCGTTTCGGTCTGCTGCCGCAGGTGCTGCCCGTGATCGCAGGCCAGGTGCTCTATTTCATCGAGTCGAACACCCGCTCCGCCACCATCATCGGTATCGTCGGTGCCGGCGGCATCGGGCTGCAGCTCGCCGAGCAGATCCGCGTGCTGGAATGGCAGAAGGTGTCGTTCCTGATCCTGATGATCCTGATCGCGGTCGCCGCGATCGATTTCATCTCGAGCAAGCTGCGGTTCGCCATCATCGGGCAACGGGCGGTGGTGTAGTTTCTTCTTCGCCTCTCCCCGCACCCGCCTTCGCCCGAAGGCGGGCTTCGGCGGACAAGAGAGCGGGGCGAGGGAGCAGAGAGATCAGCCGTTCTCGACCAAAAACTCGACGCGCTCGGCGGCGAAGCGCGAGCGCTTGGTCACCAGCGGCTGGTTCAGCATGTCGACGTCGGTGGCATCGACCACGAGCACCGGGCGTCCCAGCGGCAGATCGAGCCGCGCGGCGTCGGTGGCATCGACGATCGCCGCGGTGATCCGGGTCGAGGCGCGGTGGTAATCCCTGACGCCGTAGTGTCCGAGCAGCTTGGTCATCGAGCGAACATTGGCGAACACGCTGCCGGCATCGGGAAACCGCTCGGCCGACAGCCAGGTCGTGGAGACGCAGATCGGCGTGCGGTCGGCGAGGCGTACCGCTTCGATCCGGATCAGCGGCGCGCCGATCTTCAGCCCGAGCTCGCGCGCGATCTCGCGGTTGGCGACATCGCTGCCGGCATCGATCAACTGGCCGCGCGGCTCATGGCCGCCGGCGCCGACGATCTCCGAGAATCGTGTGCGTGAGCGCAGCGGATAGGCGAGGCGCTGGGCCTCGACATAGGTGCCGCTGCCGCGCTCGGCGCGCACCAGGCCGCGCTCGGCCAACGCGGCGAGCGCCCGCCGCACGGTGTGGCGATTGACGCGGTAAGTCTCGGCGATCTCCACCTCGCCGGGCAGCTTTTCGCCGGCGGCAAAGCGGCCGTCGGCGATGCCGCGCTCGATGCCGTCGGCGACCTGCCGCCACAAGGCGACGCCGGAACTTTCCTGCATGCTCATGGCGCGGTGATACCAGAAATCTTCCGTTTGTCACGAAACAGTCATGGCGCTCGGCTAACAAGTTGTCTATTATCATAGACAACTTGATGCAGACAAGGTTGCCCATGAGTTCGACGACCAGTTCGACGACCAGTTCGACCGGCCCGGACAGCAAGCAGGCGCAGCGCAAGGCCGCGATGGCCGTGCTGGCGCACTCCGCCGCCGCCGATATCGCAGGCCTGCTGGCGGCGATCGCGGTGCCTGCGCATGAGAACCTGCGCGAGCCGGAAAACGGCCTTGTGATGGTGCGCGGGCGGATCGGCGGCGACGGAGCGCCGTTCAATCTCGGCGAGGCGACGGTGTCGCGCGCGGCGGTGCGGCTTGCGACCGGCGAGGTCGGCTTCGGCTACACGCTCGGCCGCGATGCGCAGAAGGCGCGGATGATCGCGCTGTGCGACGCCATGGTGCAATCGGCGGCATTGTCCGGCGAGGTGGAGGCCAAGGTGATCGCGCCGCTGCGCGTCGCTGTGAATGCCGAACGCGCCCGCAAGGCCGCGGAGACCGCGGCGACGCGGGTCGATTTCTACACGATGGTGCGCGGTGAGGGGTGATGCAATGACGACGATTGCCGAAATGCCCGCGGGCTTTGCCGACAAGGTGCTGTCGGCGCAGTCAACATTCCGCTCCGTGATGGATGCGATGGCGCGCCCGGGCAGCGTGCAGCGCGTCGCTGCCGATGTCGGCACGCCGGCCGGCATGATGCGCGGTTCGGCCGCGATCGCGCTGACGCTGTTCGATCACGACACGCCGATCTGGCTCGATGCCGCGATGTCGGCGACGCCTGATGTCGCCCGCTGGCTGAAGTTTCATGCCAGCGCGCCGGTGATCGCGGATTCCGCGATCGCAAGCTTCGCGCTGATCGGCGATGCCGCGAACCTGCCGGCGCTGGAGCGCTTCGCGTTCGGCAGCAGTGAATATCCCGATCGCTCGACCACGCTGATCCTGCAGGTCGACAGCCTGACGCAGGGCCCGGCGTTCGAGTTGAAAGGGCCCGGCATCGACGGCAGCGCGCTGCTGCAGGCGATGATCAAGCCGCGCGATCTGTTCCAGCGGCTGTCGATCAACGAGGCCCTGTTCCCGCGCGGCATCGATGTCGTGCTGGTCCATGACGACAATATTGTCGCGATCCCGCGCACCACGCGGCTGATCGCAAGCGGAGTGTGAGCGATGTATGTAGCCGTCAAGGGAGGCGAGCGCGCCATCGAGAACGCCCATCGGCTGCTCGCGCATGAGCGGCGCGGCGATCGCGATGTGCCCGAGGTGACGCTGGCGCAGATCTCCGAGCAGCTCGCGCTCGGCGTCGATCGCGTGATGACCGAAGGCTCGCTGTACGACCGCGAGCTCGCGGCGCTGGCGATCAAGCAGGCGCGCGGCGACATGATCGAGGCGATCTTCCTGGCACGCGCCTTCCGCGCCACGCTGCCGCGGTTCGGCGCCACCGAGCCGGTCAATACCGGCGAGATGCAGGTGCGGCGGCGGATCTCCTCGACCTTCAAGGACGTTCCGGGCGGCCAGATCCTCGGACCGACCTTCGACTACACCCACCGCCTGCTCGATCCGCAGCTCGCGGAAGGCTTCGTGCCGGATCAGCCGGCGACCGCCGAAGCCTCGCAGGCCGCGACGCCGCGGGTCACCGACATTCTCGGCCGCGACGGCCTGATCGAATCCTCGCCGCAGGCCGATGGCGACGCGCCGGTCGGCGACCTCACGCGCGAGCCGCTGAGCTTTCCCGCCGATCGCGATCTGCGGCTGCAGAATTTGGCGCGCGGCGATGAAGGCTTTCTGCTCGCGCTCGGCTATTCGACGCAGCGCGGCTATGGCCGCAACCATCCGTTCGCCGGCGAGATCCGCTTCGGCGAGGTCGAGGTCGAGTTCTTCGCCGAGGATGCCGGCTTCGCCGTGCCGCTCGGCGCGATCGAGCTGACCGAGTGCCAGATGGTCAACCAGTTCAAGGGCTCGACGACCGAGGCGCCGTGCTTCACCCGCGGCTATGGCCTCGCGTTCGGCCAGAGCGAGCGCAAGACCATGTCGATGGCGCTGGTCGACCGTGCGCTCCGCGCCGGCGAGCTCGGCGAGGAGGCGGTGGCGCCGGCGCAGGACGAGGAGTTCGTGATGTCACACTCCGACAACGTGCAGTCGACCGGCTTCGTCGAGCATCTCAAGCTGCCGCATTACGTCGACTTCCAGTCCGAGCTCGGCCTGTTGCGCAAGCTGCGGCAGGAGTTCGCGGAGGCCAACGAGGCCGTGGCAATGCAGGAGGCCGCGGAATGAACGCGCCGACGTACAATTTCGCCTATCTCGACGAGCAGACCAAGCGGATGATCCGCCGCGCGATCCTGAAGGCGATCGCGATCCCCGGCTATCAGGTGCCGTTTGCCAGCCGCGAGATGCCGATGCCCTACGGCTGGGGCACCGGTGGCGTGCAGGTGACGGCCGCGATCCTCGGTCCCGACGACGTGCTGAAGGTGATCGACCAGGGCTCGGACGACACCACCAACGCGATCTCGATCCGCAAGTTCTTCGGCAAGACCGCGGGTGTCGCGACCACGACCTCGACGACGGATGCGACCGTGATCCAGACGAGGCACCGCATTCCCGAGGCGACGCTGCACGCCGGCCAGGTGATGGTCTACCAAGTGCCGATCCCAGAGCCGCTGCGCTTCCTCGAGCCGCGCGAGACCGAGACGCGGCGCATGCATGCGCTCGCCGAATACGGCCTGATGCACGTCAAGCTCTACGAGGACATCGCGCGCTTCGGCCACATCGCGACCGCCTATGCCTATCCGGTCAAGGTGAACGCGCGTTACGTGATGGACCCGTCGCCGACGCCGAAGTTCGACAATCCGAAGATGGACAATTGCGCGGCGCTGCAGCTGTTCGGCGCCGGCCGCGAGAAGCGCATCTACGCGATCCCGCCCTACACCACGGTGGTGTCGCTGGATTTCGAGGATCATCCGTTCACGCGCTATCGCTTCAACGCGCCCTGCGCGCTGTGCGGCGCCGACAATTCCTATCTCGACGAGATCGTCACCGACGACAGAGGCGGGCGGATGTTCGTCTGCTCCGACACCGACTTCTGCGAGCAGCGCCAGGCCGCCGGCCATCACGGCACCGAAAGCGCGGCGCCGCACAAGGAGAAGGCGCATGTCTGAGCTCGCGAGCCTCGACAACGACCAGCCGTTGCTGGTGGCCGAGGGGCTGGCCAAGAATTACGGCCGGCTCGCGGCCTGCCGCGACGTCTCGTTCGCGCTCTATCCCGGCGAGGTGCTGGCGATCGTCGGCGAATCCGGCTCGGGCAAGTCGACCTTGCTGCAATTGCTCTCGGCGCAGCTCGCGCCGAGCGCGGGGCATGTGTCCTACCGGATGCGCGACGCCGTGCTGCGCGATCTCGCTGAATTGGGCGAAGCCGAGCGGCGCTTCCTGTTCCGCACCGACTGGGGCTTTGTGCATCAGGATCCGGCACAGGGCCTGCGCATGGGCGTCTCGGCCGGTGCCAATGTCGGCGAGCGGCTGATGGCGGTCGGCTGGAATCACTACGGCCGTATCCGAGACACCGCATCGACCTGGCTGGATCGGGTCGAGATCGATGTCGGCCGCATCGACGATGCGCCGAAGACCTATTCCGGCGGCATGCGGCAGCGGCTGCAGATCGCGCGCAACCTCGTCACCGAGCCGCGGCTGGTGTTCATGGACGAGCCGACCGGCGGCCTCGACGTTTCGGTGCAGGCCCGCCTGCTCGACCTGATGCGCAACCTGGTCAGCGAACTTGGCCTTGCCGCCATCGTCGTGACCCACGACCTCGCGGTCGCGCGCCTGCTGTCGCATCGCGTGATGGTGATGAAGGGCGGCCGCGTCATCGAGACCGGCCTCACCGACCAGGTGCTCGACGATCCCCGCGAGCCGTATACGCAGCTGCTCGTTTCCTCGATTCTGCCGCCATGAGCTTGCCAATGACCGCGATGATCGAACTTGCCAACGCCGAGAAGACCTTCACCATGCACCTGCAGGGTGGCGTCGATCTGCCGGTGGTGCGCGGCGTCTCGTTCCACGCCGATCCCGGTGAGTGCGTGGTGCTGTCGGGCCCGTCGGGCGCCGGCAAATCCTCGATCCTGAAGATGATCTTCGGCAATTACCGCTGCGACAGCGGCCGGATCGGCATTCGCCACCGTGGCAAGGTCGTCGACCTCGCGACCGCCGAGCCGCGCCAGGTGCTGAGCATCCGACGCTCGACCATCGGCTATGTCAGCCAGTTCCTGCGCGCGGTGCCGCGGGTTGCGACCATCGACGTCGTCGCCGAGCCCTTGATCGCCAACGGAGTGGCGCGCGAGGAGGCCCGCGACCGCGCCGGCCGTCTGCTGCGCCGTCTGAATATCCCGGAACGTCTCTGGACCTTGCCGCCCTCGACCTTCTCCGGCGGCGAGCAGCAGCGCGTCAACATCGCGCGCGGCTTCATCTCGGACCTGCCGATCCTGCTGCTCGACGAGCCGACCGCTTCGCTCGATGCGGCGAATCGCGCAGTGGTGGTCGAGCTGATCGCGGAGAAGAAAACCAGGGGTGTCGCGATGGTCGCCATTGTCCATGACGACGAAATCCGTCATCTGATTGCCGACCGTATCGTCGATGTGACCTCGTTCGCCGCTGCTGCCTGAAGGACCGTTTGAAATGACCGCCAAGCAAGACACCATCATCGGCAACGCCCGGCTGGTCCTCGCCGATCGCGTGATCGAGCAGGGCTGGGTCGCGATAACAGACGGCAAGATCGCCGAGTTCGGTGAGGGCAGGGCGCCCGAGGCCGCGGAGGACGCCGGTGGCGATCTGCTGATGCCCGGGCTGATCGAGCTGCACACCGACCATCTCGAGATGCACTACGTGCCGCGGCCGAAGGTGTTCTGGAATCCGGTCGCGGCCGTGATCTCCTATGATGGGCAGCTCGCGACCTCGGGCATCACCACGGTGCTGGATTCGCTGCGGGTCTGGCGCGAGGACGGCGCCGAGGATGTCGACGGCCGCGCCGGCGTGCTGGCGGCGGCGATCTCGGCCGCGCGCGAGGAGAACCTGCTGCGTGCCGATCACTTCCTGCATCTGCGCTGCGAGGTGCCGATGCCCGATGTCGTCGCCGAGGCCAAGGAGCTGATCGACCGGCCGGACGTGCGGCTGATGTCGCTGATGGACCATACGCCGGGCCAGCGCCAGTTCCGCGACGAGGTGAAGCTGCGCGACTACTACCGCGGCAAGGGCGGCGGCATGACCGACGCCCAGCTCGATGTGCTGTTCGCGCGGCGCTTCGCCTATCAGAAGGAATACGCCGGCCCCAACATGCGCGCGATCGTCGCGCTGGCGCATGAGTACAAGATCCCGCTGGCGAGCCACGACGACACCACCGAGGAGAATGTGGTCGACGCCATCAACGACAAGGTCGCGGTCGCGGAATTCCCGACCACGATGGAGGCCGCGCGCGGCTTGCATGCCGCCGGCATCGACATCCTGATGGGCGCGCCGAACGTGGTGCGGGGCGGCTCGCATTCCGGCAATATCGCCGCCGTCGATCTCGCCAATGAGGGCATGCTCGATATCCTGTCGTCGGACTACATCCCGTCGAGCCTGCTGATGGCGGCGCTGCAATTGCCGCGGCATGTGCCAGCGATCGATCTCGCTTCCGCGGTTCGCACCGTGACCAAGACGCCGGCCGAGGCAGTTGGTCTGTCCGATCGCGGCGAGATCGCGGTCGGCAGGCGCGCCGACCTGATCCGCGTGCATGTCGCGCGCGATCTGCCTGTGGTGCGCAGCGTCTGGCGCGAAGGGGCCAGGGTCGCATGAACGAAGTCCCTGCCGTCGCCGCGCAGCATGCCACCACGATCGGTCCCGGCCGGTTGATCCTGGTGGTCGGCCCGAGCGGTGCCGGCAAGGATACGCTGCTGGGGCTCGCGAAGGCGGCTTGCGCCGACGACCGGGATGTCGTGTTCGCACGCCGCCTGATCACTCGTCAGGCCTCGGCGTCGGAAGACAATGAAGAGGTCAGCGCGGACACCTTCCAGCGCGCGGCCACCGCCGGCGACTACGCCATGCACTGGGAGGCGCACGGCCACCGTTATGCGCTGTCGCGGGCGATCGACGATGAGATCCGCGCCGGACGCACGGTGATCGCGAACGTCTCGCGCACCGTGATCGCGGCGGCGCGGCGCAACTATGCCAACGCGGTCGTGGTGTCGATCACCGCACCGCCGGAGGTGCTGGCCGCGCGGCTGGCCGCGCGGGCCCGCAGCAGCGACGGCCTGCTGGCACAGCGGCTGGCCCGCACCGTCGACGAGAGCACCTCGACGCCCGATTTCACCATCATCAATTCCGGCACCGCCGACTATCACGCGCGACAGCTTGTCCGCATCATCAAGGGCGAGCGCTGGGACGAGTAGCAACAACGAGCAGCCACAAAGGAGAACAGCACGAATGTCGGTGATCGAGACGATCGAGCAGCTTGAGGCGATCTACGGTTTCCCGAACGACGCGTCGACCGTGAAGGTCGCCGATCACGTGACGCCGCTCTATCGTGTGCTCATCGAGAAATCGCCATTCGTGTCGCTTGCGACCTCAGGCCCCGAGGGGCTCGATTGCTCGCCGCGCGGCGACCTGCCGGGCTTCGTGCGAATCCATGATCCGAAGACGCTGATGATGCCGGATCGCCGCGGCAACAATCGCTGCGATTCGCTGCGCAACATCGTTCGCGATCCCCGCGTCGGACTGCTGTTCCTGATCCCGGGTTCGGGCAGCACACTCCGCGTCAACGGCCGCGCCCATGTCTCGGCCGAGCCGGAGCTGCTGGCCTCCTTCAAGATGGAAGGCAAGGCCCCGCGCACGGTGATCGTGATGACCGTTGACGAGATCTACTTCCAGTGCGCCCGCGCGATCGTACGCTCCGACCTCTGGAATCCGGACAAGCAGGTCGACCCGAGGGCGTTGCCGACGCCGGGCCAGATCCTCGCCGAGATGAGCGAGCACACCGTCGGCGGCGAGAAATACGATCGCGAATGGCCGGAGCGCGCGCGACAGACGATGTGGTGACGTTGGGGCCGATCAGGCCTTCGCCTGCTCTGCAAACGCCTTCAGCGACACCGCCGCGATCTCGCGCAGCGCGTTGCGGTCGGCGCCCGAGGAGGCCATCACGCACATGCCCGATGTGACCGCGGAGAGATAACGCGCCAGCGTTGCCGGATCGGCGCTGTCGCCGAGGTCGCGTTCGGCCTTGGCGCGGACAAACCGTTCGCGCAACTGATCCTCGGTTCGGGTGCGGCGCGCCGCCAGCTCAAACGGAACATTCTCCGAGCCGGTACCGCAGGCAAGGCCGCCCTGGACCAGCAGGCAGCCGGGTGGGTTGGCGGGGTCGGTCTGGGCGTCCGCATGCTCCATCAGAAATCGTTCGGCCACCTGGTGCGCGGTCGGGGCATCGAGCACCTTGTCCATCCAGGCATCGCGCTTTTCGGTGTAACGGTCGAGCGCAGCCTTCAGCAGGCCTTCCTTGCTGCCGAAGGCGGCGTAGAGGCTGGGCGGATTGATGCTCATCGCCTCGGTGAGCTGCGCGATCGTCGCGCCCTCGTAGCCGTGGCGCCAAAACACGTCCATGGCCCGCTCCAAAGCGGCGTCCGCGTCGAAGGCGCGGGGGCGTCCCATTCCCATTTTTCGTTACTCCGTAAGCCGGGTGCCGTTTCTGTGCCGGATTGTCCCTAGCTTATCCTCTTGTTGCACGTGATGTTTTTGCGCGTCTTCCCATTTCCCCACGAATGAGATAATAAATTCATAGTGCTCGATACATAAGTATCTTGCGAACCGGCGTCCAGCTCCACATCTGTAGCGAACACTACAGATATCTGGAGCGCGTGAATGCCCCCGTCAACCCAAAATCCCCGTTCCGGCCGTTTCCGACGCGTCGTCGGCGGTGTCGTGATCCTTGGCGCCCTCGCGGTGGCCGGTTCGATCGCGACCGGCCATTATTTCCATGCCGCCCAGGCGACCGCCACGGCCGCCGCCCCTGAACCGGCGGTGCCGGTCACCGTCGCCGTGATCCAGCCTCGCGCGACCACCCTGTTCGATGACTTCTCGGGGCGGCTCGAGGCCGTCGACCGGGTCCAACTGCGGCCGCGGGTGGCCGGCGCGATCCTGTCGACCAATTTCACCGAGGGCGCGCTGGTGAAGTCCGGCGACATCCTGTTCAAGATCGACCCGGCACCTTACGCGGCCGAGGTCGACCGCGCCCAGGCCCAGCTCGAGGCCGCCAAGGCCCGTGTGGTGTTCACCACGAGTGAAGTCGAGCGCGGCGCACAGCTGGTCGGCAACAACATCGTCACCAAGCGCGATTTCGACCAGCGCGACAACGCCAATCGCGAGGCGGTCGCCAACGTCAAGGCCGCCGAAGCCGCGCTGCAGACCGCAAAGCTCAATCTCGACTACACCGAGGTCCGCGCACCGGTCGACGGCCGGGTCGGCAGGATCGAGGTGACCGTCGGCAATCTGGTCGCGGCGGGGACGTCTTCGCCGGTCCTGACCTCGCTGGTTTCGGTCAATCCGATCTATGCGAGCTTCGATGCCGACGAGGAAGTCGTGCTGCGGGCGCTTAATTCGATCGCGGATGCCTCCGGCAAGCGCGGCAATCTCGATCAGATCCCGGTCGACATGGTGACCTCGGGCGGCCTCAGCGCCAAGGGGCACATCCAGCTGATCGACAACCAGGTCAACGGGCAGAGCGGCACCATCCGGGTCCGCGCCGTGTTCCAGAACGACGACGGCCGGTTGATCCCGGGACAGTTCGCCCGCGTGCGCATGGGCCAGCCCAAGCAGCAGACAATGGTGCTGATCGACGAGCGCGCCGTCGGCACCGACCAGGACAAGAAGTTCGTCATGCTGGTCGGCGACGACAGCCGCGCCGTCTATCGTTCCGTCACGCTTGGCGGTGCGGTCGACGGCCTGCGGATCGTCACCGCCGGCCTGAAGTCCGGCGACCGTATCGTCGTCAACGGCCTGCAGCGCGTGCGGCCCGGCGCCCTTCTGAAGATGGAAGTCGCCGAGATGGGCGCGCGCGGCATGCAGCAGGCATCCACTGAAACCAACCAGCACGTCGTGCAGCGCTAGGCGCTGCGCGCGGGGGCGGAGCCATGAATCTCTCCAAATTCTTTATCGACCGGCCGATCTTCGCCGGCGTGCTATCGATCCTGATCTTCCTGGCCGGCCTGATCTCGCTGCTGGCGATGCCGATCTCGGAATACCCTGACGTGGTGCCGCCGTCGGTCGTGGTGCGCGCGACCTATCCAGGCGCCAATCCGAAGGTGATCGCCGAAACGGTGGCAACGCCGATCGAGGAGCAGATCAACGGCGTCGAGGGCATGCTCTATATGTCGAGCCAGGCGACCACCGACGGCGCGATGACGCTGACGGTGACGTTCCGGCTCGGCACCGACCCCGACAAGGCGACCCAGCTGGTGCAGAACCGGGTGCAGCAGGCCGAGCCGCGCCTGCCGGCCGTGGTGCGCCAGCTCGGCATCATCACCAAGAAGAGCTCGCCCGACCTCACCATGGTCGTGCATCTGCTGTCGCCGAATAACCGCTACGACATGACGTATCTGCGCAACTACGCGGTGCTCAACGTCAAGGACCGGCTGGCGCGGATCGACGGCGTCGGCGACGTCCAGCTCTACGGCGCCGGCGACTACTCGATGCGGGTCTGGGTCGATCCGCAGAAGGCCGCCGAGCATGCGCTGACCGCGAGCGACGTGGTGCGCGCGATCCAGGCGCAGAACGTCGAGGCCGCCGCCGGCGTGGTCGGTTCGTCGCCCAGCGTCAAGGGTCTCGACCTCCAGCTTTCCGTCAACGCCGAGGGACGGCTGTCGACCGAGGAGCAGTTCGGCGACATCGTGGTCAAAACCGGCGCAGCCGGCGAAGTGGTGCGGCTGCGCGACGTCGCCCGGATCGAGCTCGGCGCCTCCGAATACGGCCTGCGCTCGCTGCTCGACAACAAGCAGGCGGTCGCGATCCCGATCTTCCAGGCGCCGGGATCGAATGCGCTGGAGATTTCCGACCACGTCCGCGCGACGATGGCCGAGATCAAGAAGAACATGCCCGAAGGCGTGTCCTACCAGATCGTCTATGATCCGACGCAGTTCGTGCGTTCCTCGATCGAAGCCGTGATCCACACGCTGCTCGAGGCGATCGCGCTCGTTGTGCTGGTCGTGATCCTGTTCCTGCAGACCTGGCGTGCCTCGATCATTCCCTTGATCGCGGTTCCGGTGTCGATTGTCGGCACCTTCGCGGTGATGCATTTGTTCGGCTTCTCGATCAACGCGCTCAGCCTGTTCGGCCTGGTGCTCGCGATCGGCATCGTGGTCGACGACGCCATCGTCGTGGTCGAGAACGTCGAGCGCAACATCGAATCCGGCCTGTCGCCGCGCGACGCCACCAACCAGGCGATGCGCGAAGTGTCGGGCCCGATCATCGCGATCGCGCTGGTCCTGATCGCGGTGTTCGTGCCGCTGGCCTTCATCTCCGGCCTCACCGGCCAGTTCTACAAGCAGTTCGCGCTGACGATCGCGATCTCGACCGTGATCTCGGCGATCAACTCGCTGACGCTGTCGCCGGCGCTGTCGGCGCTGCTCCTGAAGGGCCATCACGAGCCGAAGGATTGGCTGACCCGGATCATGGAGAGGTCGCTGGGCTGGTTCTTCCGCGGCTTCAACAAGGTCTTCACCAGGTCCTCGGAGAACTACGGCCGCACCGTCACCAAGGTGATCTACGGCAAGGCCGTGGTGATCGGCCTCTACGTGCTGCTGATCGGCCTGACCGGCGTGCTGTTCAAGCAGGTGCCGAGCGGGTTCGTGCCGGGTCAGGACAAGCAGTATCTGGTCGGCTTTGCGCGGTTGCCCGACGGCGCCACGCTCGACCGCACCGAGGAAGTGATCCGCAAGATGAGCGACATCGCGCTGACCCAGCCCGGTGTCGAGAGCTCGGTGGCATTCCCCGGCCTGTCGATCTCCGGCTTCACCAATTCCTCCAACGCCGGCATCGTGTTCTCGACCTTGAAGCCGTTCGACGAGCGCAAGGATCCGTCGCTCTCGGGACCTGCGATCGCGATGGCGCTGAACAAGAAATATGCCGGAATCCAGGATGCCTTCATCGCCATGTTCCCGCCACCGCCGGTCAATGGCCTCGGCACCATCGGCGGCTTCAAGCTGCAGATCGAGGACCGCGCCGGCCTCGGCTATGAGGCGCTGAACGACGCCACCAAGGCGTTCATGGGCGCGCTCCAGAAGGCGCCGGAGATCGCTGGTGCGTTCTCGAGCTTCCAGGTCAACGTGCCGCAGCTGTTCGCCGACATCGACCGCACCAAGGCGTTGCAACTCGGTGTGCCGGTGACGGAGGTCTTCAACACGCTGCAGATCTATCTCGGCTCCTACTACGTCAACGACTTCAACAAATTCGGCCGTACCTATTCGGTCTACGTGCAGGCCGACGCGCCGTTCCGTGCTCGTGCCGACGACATCAGGCAGCTCAAGGTGCGTTCGTCGTCGGGTGACATGGTGCCGCTGTCGGCACTGCTGAAGGTCCGCCAGAGCGCGGGTCCGGAGCGTGCGATCCGCTACAACGGCTTCCTGTCGTCGGACATCAACGCCGCTGCGGCACCGGGCTACTCCTCCGGCCAGGCCCAGGAGGCGGCGACGCGGATCGCAGCCGAAACCCTGCCGCCGGGCTTTGCCTTCGAATGGACCGACCTGACCTATCAGGAGTTCATCGCCGGCAATTCGGGAATCTGGGTGTTCCCGCTGGCGATCCTCTTGGTGTTCCTGGTGCTCGCCGCGCTCTATGAGAGCCTGGCGCTGCCGCTCTCGATCATCATGATCGTGCCGATGGGGCTGTTGGCGGCGATGTTCGGGGTCTGGCTGTCGAAGGGCGACAACAACGTCTTCACCCAGATCGGCCTGATCGTGCTGGTCGGATTGTCGGCCAAGAACGCCATCCTGATCGTCGAATTCGCGCGCGAGCTCGAATTCGCCGGGCGCTCACCGATCCGCGCCGCCATCGAGGCGAGCCGTCTGCGGCTGCGGCCGATCCTGATGACGTCGATGGCGTTCATCATGGGCGTGCTGCCGTTGGTGCTGTCGACCGGTGCGGGCTCGGAGATGCGGCGCGCGATGGGCGTCGCGGTGTTCTCCGGCATGATCGGCGTCACGGTGTTCGGCCTGTTCCTGACGCCGGTGTTCTATGTGCTGCTGCGCACCGTCACCGGGATGAAGCCGCTGACGCAGCACGGCGAGGCGACCATCCCTGGAAAGGCACACGCGGCATGATGCCGCGTGTGTAAGCTTGATGTCAGCTTTGAACCGATCAGGCTGCGATATCGAGCAGCAGGAGTGACGAACCGCGGACCAGCACCTTGCGGCCCGCGGGCGTCAGCTCGAACGAGTCTCCTCGCAGCGCAACATAGCCGAGCGTGATCAGGCTTTCGACGGCGAACCGGTTCAGCCGTGACGGGTTTGCTGCGGGAGCCCGCAGCGCTTTCAGCGCATCCCACTGATCGGGTCTGAGTTCGAATTCTTCGCTCATTGCTCCAGGCACTCCAGAAGTTCTTGGCGTGCGAGATACAGAGCGCAGATGAATTTCGTGCGACCACAACGAGTCAGGATTTCGATTTATGTGGACGCGTCGTCACATCGCCGTGTCATTGGAATGCTTCAATTTTTTCGAATCATTGCGGCGCATTGACGCGTGATGTCGTCACAGTGATTAACCGCACATCGTCACAAAGATTAACCGCTTGGGTTAACCGCGCCGCACACTTGCGCCGCCATCGACCGGCAGCGTCACGCCGGTGATGAAATTGGCCTCGTCGGAGGCGAGAAACAGCGCGGCATTGGCGACATCCCAGCCGGTGCCCATCTTGTGACGCAGCGGCACCTTGCTGTCACGCTCGGCCTCGACCTCGGCGCGGCTCTTCTTGAATTCGCGGGCGCGGGTGTCGACTGCCATCGGCGTGTTCATCAATCCCGGCAGGATCACGTTTGCGCGAATGCCGTATTGCGCATTCTGGTAGGCGAGCTGTTCGGTGAAGGCGATCATCGCCGACTTGGTCGCCTTGTAGGCGACGTAGGGATAGGTCGTGATCGCGGCCATCGACGAGATGTTGATGATCGAGCCGCGCTGCTGCTGGCGCATGATCGGAATGACGTGCTTGGCGGCGAGGATGCAGCTCTTCAGGTTGATCGCCACGCAGCGGTCGAATGCCTCCTCCGATATGTCGAGCAGCTCGGCGTCGCCGCCGGAGAGGCTGACGCCGACGTTGTTGTGCAGGATATCGACGCTGCCCCAGCGGTCGTGCGCATCCGCCACCATCGTCTTGATGTCGGTATTCTTGGTGACGTCGGCCTTGCAGGCGACGGCGGTGCCGCCCTTGGCCGCGATCAGGTCGACGGTCTCCTGCGCCGATGCCAGGTTGTGGTCGACGCACAGCACTTTAGCGCCTTCGCGCCCGAAGGTCAGCGCGGTGGCGCGGCCGTTGCCGATGCCCTCGCCGGGGCTCTGGCCGGCGCCGACGACGATGGCGACGCGATCTTTAAGGCGCATCTCACTTCACTCCCTGGAGCGGGTACTGCTGCAGTACCTCTTTGTAGGTCGGCTCGTTGTCGATCTGCATGGTGGCCAGCACGCGTACCACGGCGCAATAGAATGCGATCGTCAGCACCAGATCGGTCATGTGCTCGTCGGACAGCTCTCGCTTGATCTCGGCGAAGGTCTCCTCCCGCATCGCAAGCTCGCGCACCATCTCGCGGGCACCCCTCAGGATCGCCTTCGTCAGCGGCTCGAGGTTCGAGGGCCTGTCGTCGGTCTCCGCGATCAGGCCCTTGATGTCCTCGTCGGTGACGCCGAATTCCCTGCCGATCTTCACATGGTGGGTGAACTCGTATTCCGACTTCTCCAGCCAGCCGACCTGCAGGATCGCAAGCTCGCGCAGCCGCGGATCGAGCTTGCTCTTGAAGCGGATGTAGCCGCCGATGCCGTTGAAGGCGCGCGCCATGTCCGGCGAGTTCACCAAGAGCTTGTGCAGATTGGTGTTGCGCTTGAGCATGTCGCGGTATTCGGGGGCGACTTGATCGGCTTCGAGATAGGGCAGGCGGGCCATTGTTGTTGTCCTTGTTGCGGCGGCTTGCAGAGGAGGTGATGTTACTTCAGCCGTAGAGGGCTTTGTGCTCGCGCTCGTAGTTGGCGTAGGAGTCCTTCATGCTGGCGCCGTTCAGCAGCATGGTGGCGACCACGGCGTTGTCGGCATCGAACACGGTGGAGCGCACCCACATGCTCTCGGTGCGCTTGCTGCCGGAGAGCGCGACGACCTCGCGCTCGACCCAATAGGTCTCGCCGGGGAATAGCGGACCGCGCACAAGCCGGATTTCCTGGTCGGCGAACAGCCCAACGGCGGGGCCGCGAACCGGCAGGCGATCTTCGCGCGCGCGGTACTGGAACAGCACGCTCAGCATCTCCATCGGGATGATGGCGCGGCCCCAGGGATTGTGCTCCAGCGAATAATAATCCGAAGGCTCGGTGATCACCTTGAGCTTGTCGGTCAGCGAAAACGGGTAGAGATCGCCCATGTTCCGGTCGAAATCCATTTTGATCGCCTGCCGTGGCGTCTTCATGCCGACCTTGATGTCGGCGAGGATCACGGGATCGGCCAGCGGCTTCAATTCGCCGAGCCGGTGCGCGAGTGCGGTCTCGGTACCGTCGCCGTCGATCGAGGCAGTGCCTCGCAGGATCTCGGTGCCGTCGCGCTTGATCATCCCGATCGTGCACACGGTCTGGCCCGGTTTTGGCTTCTCCATCTGGGCCTGCACCTCTTCGCCTTCAAACACCGGGTTGCGGTAATGCGCGGACAGGCATCCGGTCATGAACCAGGCGCGGCCCCAGATCCGCTCGCACAGCGGCGCGAACTGGCTGAAATGGGTCGGTCCCTCGATCGTGCCGCCGCGGAAGCCGAGCTTCTGCGCGGTTGCATCGTCGTGAATCGACGCGTGGGAATCGTAGGTCTGGGCCTGCAGCATCTGCTTCGGGCCGCGCCATGGGCCTACCAGCAGATTGCCGTTCTCCACGATTTCCGTCGTGAACGCGGATTCGACTGTAATCATCCTTGGTCTCCCTTTGCGCGCCACCGTTTCAAAGATGCCGGGGTTCGGCAAGGCCTCGCGGAGCACCAAGCCTAGCAGAGCAACAAACCCTCGCAGAGCACCGAGGCCTCGCACGCGCAACATGAGATATGTGCTGCGGCCATGGAACGGGGCTGTTCATGCATAACAAAATCAGTGCATGCTGATGCATGATCATTCGGCAAGATAACGAGACCGGTTCGGACCGGCACGACTAAAGGGCGGGGAGCCTGAGACTGATGGCGTTGATGGAAGTTGGACTGGACGACAAGTACCGGTTGGATACGAAACGAATCTTCCTCTCCGGTACCCAGGCGCTGGTCCGATTGCCCATGTTGCAGCGCGAACGCGACCGCGCGCATGGGCTGAACACCGCGGGTTTCATCTCCGGTTACCGCGGCTCGCCGCTCGGCATGTACGACCACGCGCTGTGGCGCGCCAAATCGTTCCTCAGGGAACACGACATCGCCTTCGTGCCCGGCCTCAACGAGGATCTGGCGGCGACCGCGGTGTGGGGCAGCCAGCAGGTCGGCATGTTCCCGGGCGCCAAGGTCGATGGCGTGTTCGGCATCTGGTACGGCAAGGGCCCCGGCGTCGACCGCTCGCTCGATGCGCTCAAGCACGCCAACTCCGCCGGCACCTCGCCGAATGGCGGCGTGATTGCGCTGGCCGGCGACGACCATGGCTGCCAATCCTCCACCCTCGCGCACCAGAGCGAGCAGGTGTTCGCCTCGGCGCTGATGCCGGTGGTCAATCCGGCGACGCTGCAGGACTATCTCGATCTCGGCATCCTCGGCTTTGCTCTGTCGCGCTATTCCGGCTGCTGGGTCGGCTTCAAGGCGATCTCCGAAACGGTCGAGAGTTCGGCCTCCATCGTCAGCGATCCCGATCGCATCAAGATCATCATGCCCGACGATTTCGAGATGCCGCCGGACGGGCTCTCGATCCGCTGGCCGGATCCGCCACTGGAGGCCGAACGTCGTCTGCACGGGCCCAAGATGGACGCCGTCGCGGCTTTCGCGCGCGTCAACCGCTTCGATCGCATCGTGCTGGATTCCAAGCCGGCGCGGCTCGGCATCATGGCGACCGGCAAGGCCTATCTCGACCTGCGCCAGGCGCTCGCCGATCTCGGTATCACCGATGCCGATGCGCAAGACTTGGGCCTTCGCATCTACAAGGTGGCGCTGACCTGGCCGCTGGAAGCGCGCGGCGCGCGTGCCTTCGCCGAAGGTTTGCAGGACGTGCTCGTCGTCGAGGAGAAGCGCGGCTTCATCGAGGACCAGCTGGTTCGCATCCTCTACAACATGGACGCGTCGAAGCGCCCCTCGGTGGTCGGCAAGCGCGACGAGAGCGGCGCGCCGCTGCTGCCGAGCGAAGGCGAACTGACGCCGACCATGGTGGCAGCCGCCGTCGTGGCGCGGCTGCGCCGGCTCGGTCATCACAGCCCGCTGCTGGAGCAGCGCCTGGCAAAGCTCGAGGCGTTCGATCGCCCGGCCGAGGGCACCGGCACGGCAAAACTGCAGCGGACGCCGTATTTCTGCTCGGGCTGCCCGCACAATTCGTCGACCAAGATCCCCGAGGGCAGCCGCGCCATGGCCGGCATCGGCTGTCACGGCATGGCGCTGTCGGTACCGAACCGCAACACCCAGACCATCTCGCATATGGGCGCGGAGGGCGTGAGCTGGATCGGGCAGGCGCCGTTCACCAGCGAACAGCACGTGTTCCAGAATCTCGGCGACGGCACCTACACCCATTCCGGATTGCTGGCGCTGCGCGCGGCCGCGGCGGCCGGCGTCAACATCACCTACAAGATCCTCTACAACGACGCGGTGGCGATGACCGGCGGCCAGCCAGCCGAAGGCGGCTTCACGGTGTCGCAGATCGCGCATCAGGTCTGGGCCGAGGGCACCAAGAAGCTCGCGATCGTCTCCGACGATCCCGACAAATATCCCGCCAATTATTTTCCGTCCGGCGCCACCATCCATCATCGCCGCGAACTCGATGCCGTGCAGCGCACCCTGCGCGAGATCGAGGGCCTCACCGTCCTGATCTACGACCAGACCTGCGCCGCCGAGAAGCGCCGCCGCCGCAAGCGCGGGCTGTTTCCCGATCCGGCCAAGCGCGTCTTCATCAACGAGCGCGTCTGCGAAGGCTGCGGCGACTGCTCGGTGGCGTCGAACTGCGTCTCGGTGCAGCCACTGGAGACCGAGCTCGGCCGCAAGCGCCGCATCGACCAGTCGAACTGCAACAAGGATTTCTCCTGCATCGAGGGCTTCTGCCCGAGTTTCGTGATGGTGCAGGACCCCAAGCTGCGCAAGGCCGACCGCACCGCCGCCGATCCGAAGGCATTGTTCGCCGACCTGCCGACGCCGCCTGTGGCCGCGCTGAGCGATCCCTACAACATCCTGATCACCGGCATCGGCGGCACCGGCGTCATCACCATCGGCGCGCTGCTCGGCATGGCCGCGCATGTCGAGGGGCTGGCCTGTTCGACGCTCGACTTCACCGGCCTGTCGCAGAAGAACGGCGCTGTCATGAGCCATGTCCGGCTCGCGCCGACCTCGGACATGCTGACCACGGTCCGCATCGCGCCGGGCAATGCCAATCTGATCCTCGGCTGCGATCTTGTCGTGGCAACCAGCGTTCCGGCGCTGAGCCGCGCCGAGCGCGGCGTCACCCGCGCCGTCGTCAACGCCGATCTGCTGCCGACCGCGAGTTTTGTGATCGATCCCGACATCGACTTTGAAGCCGGCGCGATGCGCGATGCGCTGAACGGCGCGGTGAGACCCGACGATCTCGACATCCTCGATGCCACCGGGCTTGCGACCGCGCTGATGGGCGACAGCATCGCCACCAACGCCTTCATGCTCGGCTTCGCGTTCCAGCGCGGTGCGATCCCGCTGTCGCTCGAGGCGATCCTGAAGGCGATCGAACTCAACGGCGCCGCGATCGAGATGAACAAGACCGCGTTCTCCTGGGGCCGGCTCGCCGCGCACGATCTGCAGCGCGTGGTCAGCGCCGCCCGCTTCAAGAACGCGGGTGCAGCTCCGGCGAAGAAGACGCTGGATGAGACGATTGCATTCCGCGTTAAATTCCTCACCGACTATCAGGACGCGGCCTACGCCAAGCGCTATCTCGACGACGTCGCGCGCGTCCGCACGGCGGAAGCCGCCGCGGCGCCGGGCTCGCAGGATCTGACCGAGGCCTTTGCCAAGGGCCTGTTCAAGCTGATGGCCTACAAGGACGAATACGAGGTCGCGCGGCTCTATTCCGACGGCGAGTTCAACAAGGCCTTGAGGGAGCAGTTCGAGGGCAATTCCGGTCTGAAGGTGTTGCTGGCGCCGCCGCTGCTGGCGCAGCGCGATCCGGTCACCGGGCGGTTGCAGAAGCGCGAATTCGGGCCGTGGATCTTCAAGGCGTTCGGCCTGCTGGCGGGGCTGAAGCGCCTGCGCGGCACCGCGTTCGACATCTTCGGCTACACCGCCGAGCGCAGGATGGAGCGCGCGCTGCCGGTGGACTACGCGGCGATGATCCTGCGTCACCTCGACGGCAAGAGGCCGTTCGATCTGCCGCGCCTGGTCGCACTGGCCAAGGCCGCGGACCTCGTGCGCGGCTACGGCCACATCAAGGAGGGCAACGTCGCGCGCTACCGCACCGAATGTGCGCGGCTGGAGCGGGCGATCGGCCAGCCGCTGGCGCAGGCGGCGGAGTAGGCTTGAAGCGTTTTCGAGCGAAGTGGCTACCGGTTCGCGTGAAGAAAACGCGTTAAAACAAGAAGAACCTGGAGCCCCGTTCCGATGCCATCGGAACGGGGCTCCGGAACTTTCCAGGGCCGCCTTGGTTGACCGGTAACCCTGCCCGCAACCTGCGGCTGGATTTGCGCGGCCGGGCCCCTACATGATGGCTGTTCTGTTCGAGTGATTTCAGGAGGCCCTTTTGACGGTCCTGAAAAGCGTTTTGGTTGCAGCTGTTTGCACCGCGTGCCTGGCATTGGGTGGCGTGGCGCTGGCTGACGAGTATCGCCCGAGCGAGTTCTTCAGCCTCGATCTCTCCCGCGCCGTGCTGTCGCCGAAGCCGCTGGGCCCGGCGGCGCAGTTCGAGCCGGTTCCGGTCGAGGCAAAGACCGACCGCGGTCCGGATCAGCACGCCAATGTCGAGCCGCAAGTCGAAGAGCCGAAAGTCGCGCCGAAGAAGGCCGTGCGGACCGCCAGGGTGACCGCGCCGCAAGAGCGGAAGCGCGCGGCCACGCATGTGCCCGCCCGCGCCAAGCTAGCGCGGCGACATTCGAACCCACTCGATGCGGAAGCCCGCGACGTCAGGATCCAGACCTGGCCGTGCCGCTCCGGCGGCATCTGCAACTGGCATCGGTGAGGCGGCGCGCCGCGCCTGCCTTCCCACTCACGTGTTAATTCTTAACCCGTCATCCTGAGGCGCGAGCGGAGCGAGCCTCGAAGGATGAATCGGCCACAGGCGGGGCCGTGCATCCTTCGAGACGCGCTACGCGCTCCTCAGGATGCCGGGCATGGCTTTGAGTGCTTGGCATTCCACACCGTTCTGCGATCCATCCCTCCCCCGAGTCATCCCGCCGTCGCAAAACCGTCGGCGGAGAGTCAAGAAACCGTAAGGGCGGAGTCAAACGGCGCAGGCAAAACCTTCGTTGCGATTCGACGAAGGTTATCAGATGCCGACAGCGATCTCCGCGAGGCGGCGAGGCCTCACAAGGCGTCAGCTGCTGGTGCGCTCGGCGTCGACGGCGGCGCTGGCGGGAGTGGGCGCGCTGGCAAGACCATATCTCAGCCGCGCCGCGGATCGGCCCGCGATCGCGGGCATCCAGTCCGGCGACGTCGCGAGCGATTCCGCGGTGATCTGGGCCCGCGCCGATCGCGCCGCGCGGATGCGGATCGAATGCGCCGCGGTCGAGAGCTTCGCCACCATCCTGCACAGTGCGACCGCCGATGCGCTCGCCGAGCGCGACTTTACAGCAAAGCTGCTGCTCGACGGCCTGCCGCCAGGCCAGGACCTGTTCTATCGCGTCAGCTTCGAGGACCGCGATGGTGTCGCGGGCGAAAGCCGCATTGGGCATTTCCGCACCGCGCCAGCCGACCGGCGCTCGGTCTCCTTCGTCTGGTCCGGCGACGTGGTCGGGCAGGGCTGGGGCATCGATCCCGCGCGCGGCGGCCTGCGCAGCTACCGCACCATGCTGAACGAGCGCCCGGACTTCTTCATCCATTCCGGCGATCACATCTATGCTGATTGCACGGTGCCGTTGGAGCAGGCGCTGCCCAACGGCGAGGTCTGGCGCAATATCGTCACGGAGGAAAAGTCCGTCGTCGCGCACACTCTTGAGCAGTTCCGCGGCAACTACAAATACAACTGGCTCGACGAGAACTTCCGCGCCTTCCACGCCGAAGTCCCGATGTTCGCGCAATGGGACGACCACGAGGTGGCCGACGACTGGTCGCCGATCGGCACCGCTGACGCGACCGGCTATGACGCGGACGGCGGCTCGCGCCTGGTGGCGCGGGCGCGCCGCGCCTTCCATGAATTCATGCCGATGCGGCTGATGCCGGAGCGCGACGGCCGGGTCTATCGCAAGATCGCCTATGGGCCGCTGCTCGACGTCTTTCTCATCGACATGCGCTCCTACCGCGATTCCAGCTGGAACAAGCAGGGCGATCCGGACCAGGCCTTCATCCTCGGCGAGAGCCAGCTCGCCTGGCTGAAGCGGGAGCTGGTGGCGTCGGATGCCGTCTGGAAGGTGATCGCGGCGGACCTGCCGATCGGCCTTGTCAGCCTGGACGCGGTCGCGCTCGGCGATGGCCCGCCCGCGCGGCGCGAGCACGAGATCGCCGATCTGCTGTCCTTCATGAAGCGCGCCGGGGTCCGCAACACGGTGTGGCTCACCGCCGACATGCACTACACCGCCGCGCATCATTACGATCCGGACCGCGCCGTGTTCCAGGAATTCGAGCCGTTCTGGGAGTTCGTCTCCGGCCCGCTGCATGCCGGCACCTGGTCGCCGGGCCAGCTCGACAATACGTTCGGCCCGAAGGCGATGTACCAGAACGGCTGCTCGGCGGAGCAGGGCGACAACCTCGCGCCGTGTTTCGGCCTGCAGTTCTTCGGCCGCGTCGACATCGACGGCGAGACCGGCGTGATGACGGTGACGCTGAAGGACGTCGACGACCACGATCTGTGGTCGGTCGACATCGCGCCGCGGCCGGACGCGCGGCCCGGCCAGATCCTGGCGGAACATATCTGAGCCCGCCAAAGCCGTCGCGACATCTTGATTTGCGGATACCTTGCCCGAAGGGGCGGTTTACGGGCAGACTGTGCGTGGCAGTTCTGCCAATTTCATTCCCACCAAACGATTTGCTGGCGTGACGTCGTCGATTTCCTCGGCGCCCCACGCGTCAGGAGCTATCCATGGACAATCTGCAGACACAGGGCATCAGCCTGCCGCAGCTCGGGCTCGGCACCTTCCGCATGCAGGGCGATGCCTGCCGCGCGGCGGTCGAGAGCGCGCTCGGGCTAGGTTATCGCCACATCGACACCGCCGAGATGTACGGCAATGAAGAGGCGATCGGGGCCGCGATTGCGGCCGCCGACATCGCGCGCAAGGACCTGCATGTCACCACCAAGGTCTGGCACGAGAATTTGGCGCCGGACGCGATCCGCAAGGCCTTCGACGCCAGCCTGAACAAGCTGCAGCTCGATCACGTCGATCTCTACCTGGTGCACTGGCCGTCGAAGAGCATGCAGCTGCCGGCCGTGTTCGAGACGCTGCTGCAGCTGAAGGAGGAGGGCCGCGTCCGCGCCATCGGCGTCGCCAATTTCACCACCGCGCTGCTCAAGACCGTGGTCGAGGACATCAAGGCGCCGATCGCCTGCAACCAGATCGAATACCACGCGATGCTGGACCAGACGGCGGTGCGGAAATATCTCGCGGCGAAATCGATCCCGCTGGTGGCGTATTGTCCGCTCGCCCAGGGCCGCTTCGCCACCGACGAGACGCTGGCGAAGATCGGCAAGAAGCACGATGCGACCGCGGCGCAGGTGGCGCTGAAATGGCTGCTCGATCAGGACGGCGTTGCGGCGATCCCGAAGGCGTCGCGCGCCGAAAGCCAACAGGCCAATCTCGACGCGCTGAAGATCAAGCTCGACGACGATGACCGCAAGGCGATCGCCGCGCTGCGCAAGGACATGCGCTGCGTCAATCCGGCCTTTGCGCCGGCGTGGGATTGAGCCTGTCGACCAGCCAATACGAATCTTGAAAAATAAATGGCTCCGCGAGGAGCCATTTTCCGTTGTTCGGTCTCTTGTGCCGGTCTCTTGGATGTATCGGCGATCAGTAGCGATCGCGCCGGATCACGACCGCACGGTCATGGTCGTGATGCCAGCCGCGATGCCAACCGCGGTCATGGCGCATCTCGGCGCGCGAACCCCAGCCGCGATCCCAGTGGTGGTGATGGCCGCGCTTGATCACGACGGTCTCGGCGCTCGCGATCGACGGAACGGCCACGGCAAGCGTACCAATCGCCGCAAGAACAAAACCAATCTTCTTCATTTCGTCCTCCTCAAATGATGCGAGGGGGAAACCGGGCAGACATCGAAACGTTCCTCAGGAACCGGCGGAGTTTTCTGAACGGCTGTTCAGGTGGCCTTGCCTAACCACTGCGTCCGACGCATCATCGCGCTATAAAAATCAATGTCGGGGGGCGTTGCTGTGAGTGGATTTTCACGACGGGACTTTTTGAGAGCGACGGGATCGACCGCTGCGGCCGCCATTGCGGGGCCGGCCGCAGCGGCGGCGATGGGGCCGGACGACAAGTTCGACCTCGTGATCAAGAATGGCGACATGATCGATCCCAGCCAGTCGCTGCGCGGCAAGCGCGACATCGGCATCCGCTGGGGCTTCATCGAGGCGATCGAGGATGAGATCCCGGCCGCGCGCGCCAGCAAGACCATTGACGCCTCGGGCAAGCTGGTGATGCCGGGCCTCGTCGATCTGCACTGCCACGTCTATCCCTACGGCTCGGCGATCGGCATTCCCGCCGACGAGCTGGTGCAATTCCAGGGCACCACGACCGTCGTCTCGGCTGGCGATGCCGGCGTCAACAATCTCGCGGCGTTGCGGCGCTTCATCGTGGCGCAGTCGCGGGCGCGGATCTATGCCTTCGTCCATATCGCCAATAACGGCCTGTCGGCCTTCCCGGTGGCCGAGCTCTACAACATCGACAACGCCCAGGTCGAAGCCTGCGCGATGGCGTTGGCCGAGAACCCCGACTTCCTGATCGGGGTCAAGGTGCGGATGTCGGAGAACGTCATCTTCAAGCACGGCGTCGAGCCGTTGAAGCGCGGCATCCAGGCCTGCGAGATGTGCGGCTGGCCGGCGCGGATGATGGTGCATATCGGCGGCGTCGAGACCAAGGAGTTGATGTCCGACATTCTCGATCTGCTGCGGCCGGGCGATATCCTCACCCACGCCTATTCCGGCGCGCCGAACATGTCAGGCGCTTTCACCAACATCGTGCAGGACGGCAAGCTGCTGCCGGCGGCGCTCGCGGCCAAGCAGCGCGGCGTGCTGTTCGACGTCGGCCATGGCGGCGGCAGCTTCGACTTCACGGTGGCCGAGATCGCGATCCCTGCCGGCTGCACGCCGGATACGATCTCCTCCGACATCCACGTGTTCTCCGGCAATTCGCCCGGCATCCCGTTCCTGCCGAATGTGATGAGCAAGTTTTTGGCGATGGGCTCCTCGCTGGAGCAGGTCGTCGCGATGGCGACCTCGGTGCCGGCGCGGATCATCAACCGCACGCCGAAGATCGGCACGCTGCAGCGCGGCGCCCCCGGCGACGTCGCGATCATGGACCTGGTCGAGGGCCCGGTCACCTTCGTCGACACCCGCAACAACAAGCGCGACGGCAATCTGCAACTGAAGCCGGTGCAGACCGTGGTCAATGGCGTGCCGTTCGGCCGGCCCTATCAGGCGCCGTTTTCGGTGCGGTGAAGGCAAGTCGAGAGATGGATTGCTTCGTCGCTGCGTTCCTCGCAATCACATGGAGAGAGGTTAGTCCGTCATTGCGAGCGAAGCGAAGCAATCCATCTCGCCGCGAGCGAAGCAGCTAGCCGCGCTTCTCTACATTGCTGCTGCGCGCCGGCACGCCGAACTCCTTGCGGCACACTTCGGCGAGCACGGCGACGCCCTCGCGGATCTGGTCGTGCGAGGGGCTGGCGAAGCAGAGGCGGAGCCGGCTCGCCGAATGCGCCTTGCTGGTCGACCATTCCGGTCCCGGATTGATCGAGACCCCGGCGGCGAGCGCCGCCTGGTAGAGCTTCAATGTGTCGACATTGTCGGGCAGCTTGACCCAGAGGAAGATGCCGCCCTTCGGCGCCTCGAACTCGGCCGACGTGCCGAACTGCTCGTTCAGCGCCTCCATGAGCGTGTCGAGCTTGGCGCGCAGCCCCTTGGTCAACCGCGGCACATGGGTCGCAAAATGCGGCGCGCAGTACTCGGCGAGCACCATCTGCTCCAGCGCGCCGGAGCCGGCGTCGGTCTTCAGCGGCAGCATCCGCGACATGATCGCCCAGGGCGCGACGATGAAGCCGACCCGCAGCGCCGGCGCGATCGACTTCGAGAACGAGCCGATATGGATCACGCCGCCATGCTGGCTCATGGCGTAGATCGCGGGCGGCCGTTCGCCGCTCCAGATCAGATCGGCATAGCAATCGTCCTCGAAGATCGGCACGCCGTATTCCTTCGACAGCTTCAGCATCTCGGCGCGGCGGCTCTCGGGCAGGATCGAGCCGGTCGGGTTCTGCACCGTCGGGATGGTGTAGATATATTTCGGCGTGATGCCGCGCCGCTTGTGATCGGCAAGCGCTGCGGCCAGCGCATCGATCCTGATGCCCTCGCCATCGAGGGGAATGCCGACCGCGTTGACGCCGAGCCGGGTCAGCCGGTTCAGCGAGCCCTGATAGGTTTCCTGTTCGATCAGCACGGTGTCACCTTTGGCGAGCAGCGTCTGATTGACCAGGTCGAGCGCCTGCAGCGAGCCGGAGACGATCATGATCTCATCCGGCGTGCAGGCAATTCCGGCATCGCGCTTCAGTTTCTCGGCCAGGAACCGGCGCAGCGGCAGATAACCCTGCGGCCCGTGTGCGAGGTTATAGGTCGCCAGATTCCTGCCCTCGCGCTTCAGCACCGCGTTCATCGCCTCCAGCAGCCCGTCGACCGGGACCTGGTCCGGGTCGTTGTTGCCGCCGACGAAGCTGTACTTGGCGAGCCCGGTCCAGCGCGCGGCGGGCGCAGGCAGGCCGGCCGGGAGCAGCGGTGTGAAGTCGAACTGGGCTGTGGTGGACATGGACGTTTCGCTCCGTGTTGTTGTCGTTGAGAAGGCCGCTGGGAAGGGCCCTCTGTGAAGTCAGTTCTTGCCGATCAGCCGGATCGGGCGGCCCTGGCTGATGAAGGCGTAGTGCCCGGCGCCGACGCTGCCGACCATCAAGGCCTCGACCGCCGGTTCCGCGATTTCGCCGGCGGCCGCCCAATCGACCACGAAATTCGCGCCGGTGCCGCCGCGGGTATCGGTGGTGGCGATCGCGACCTCGACGGTCGCAAACGGTTTTAGCGCGACCGGCGATTTGAGGTAGCTCTCCACCATCTTGCCTGATGTGTCGAAATAGGCGATCCGCTTCAGCACCAGCGGCCGCGTCTCGGAGGCGTTGTGCACGCTGAGCGTCACCGAGAAATCGGCCCTGAGCTTGCCCTGGCTCATCGATACGCTGGAATACACCGGCACGTAGAATGCACCGGAAGCGGTCAGGCCTTCGGATGGCACCGTGGTCAGCGAGTTCGCAAAATTTTGTTCAATACCTGCCGGGGATTGTGCTAGCGCGTCGGTCACGCGCACGGTGAGCAGGCAGAGCAAAACTGCCAGAAAAATGCCGCCTGCGCGGATGTGACACATTGCTAGGTTGATCCTCACGCCCGGCCCTCTAGGTTGCGGCAAAGGAAGTCTTTCACGCATGCATGAACTGATTCCCGATATCACGCTCTGTATCCTGTTCGCCTGGGGGATTGGGCTGCTCGCCCATTTCTCCCGGCAACCGCTGATACTGGCCTACCTTATCGCCGGCTTTTTCATTGGTCCATTCGGCATGGGCTGGGTCAAGTCCCAGGAATCGATCAGCGTCATCTCCGAGCTCGGCCTGATCTTCATGCTGTTCATGATCGGGCTCGAAATCGACCTCAAGAAGATCATCCGTGCCGGCAAGGTCATCCTGTTCGCCGGCGCCGGCGAGCTGATCGGCGGCTGCCTGATCGGCGTGGCGTTCTTCGCGGCAATCGGGCTTGCGATCGGCGGTGGCAAGTTCGACGCGGTCTATCTCTGCGTCGCCTGCGCGCTGTCCTCGACCGTGATCATCGTCAAGGTGCTGTACGAAAAGCGCGAGCTCGACACGCTGCCGGGCCGCATCACGCTCGGCGTGCTGGTGCTGCAGGACATCTTCGCGATCCTGTTCCTGGCGGTGCAGCCGAGCCTCGATAATCTGCAGATCAGCGTCGTGCTGCTGTCGATCGCCCGCGTTGCGGTGCTGGTCGCGACCGCTTTGGTGCTGAGCCGCTACGTGCTGCCGCGGCTGTTCCACCAGATCGCGCGGCGGCCCGAGCTCGTGCTGCTCGGCGCGCTCGCCTGGTGCTTCCTGATCGGCGAGATCGCCGAGCGGCTGCATCTGTCGCGCGAGATGGGCTCGCTGGTCGCCGGCGTTTCGATCTCGACCTTCCCCTATGCGCTCGACGTCACCGCCAAGGTCACGACGCTCAGGGATTTCTTCATCACGCTGTTCTTCGTCGCGCTCGGCATGACGATCCCGATTCCCGGCCTATCGGTGATCTGGCTTGCGCTGGTCATTGCGGCCTTCACGGTCATCAGCCGCCTGGTCACGACATTCACGCCGCTCTATCTGATGAAGCAGGGCCTGCGTGCCAGCCTGCTGCCGGCGATCAACCTGGCACAGATTTCCGAGTTCTCGCTGGTGGTGATCCAGACCGGCATCGCCGCCAACCATATCGGGACCGAGACCGCCAATGCGGTCTCGTTCGCGTTCGTGGTGCTGGCGGTGCTCTCGACCTTCGCGATGGCCCGCAGCGATCAGATCGTGCGCGGCCTGATCGGCCCCTTGAAGCGGATCGGGCTGCGCGACCTCGACCAGGAGGGCGAGGGCCGTGGCGAGGCCGGGCACGAGGAGGGGCATGGTGAAATCCGGCGCATCGTGATCCTCGGCTTTTTCCGCGCCGCGAGCGCGCTGATCAGCCAGATCGAGCGGCAGAACCAGTCGCTGCTCGAGCAGATCAGCGTCATCGACTTCAATCCGCTGGTGTTCCGCACGCTGTCCGACCGCGGCATGCACGTGATCTATGGCGACATCAGCAATGTCGACACGCTCGTCCATGCCGGCATCGGCAAGGCCGAGGTCATCATCCTGAGCGTGCCGGATTTCCTGTTGGTCGGCGCCGACAATGAGAAGCTGGTGCGCCACGTCCGCGCCCTGAATCCGACCGCGAAGATCGTCGCCACCGCGGACCTGCTGACCGGCGTCGACGACCTCTACGCGGCCGGCGCCGACTACGTGACGGTGACCCGGCTCAGCGACGCCGGCGAGCTCTATTCGGTGATCGAGGCCGCCGACGCCGGCCTGCTCGACGACAAGCGCGCCGAAATGGACGCCCAGCTCAGCGATCGGCGCGAGGTGCTGCCTTAAGAAGGCGGCTCTGTAGCCCGGATGAAGCCAACGGGTCGCGCGAACGCGCGCCCGATGACAGGCTCCGCGAAATCCGGGGACCGTGTACGTGGAAATGCCCGGATTGCGCTTCGCTTCATCCGGGCTACCGGCTCCTGGTATGCCTGCCGACGATGCCTGCCGGACGCATGGCGGGTTGCATAATGATACTGGCGCTGACATCGGAACCCGGCTAATCCACTGCCTGCATATAGCGAGATGTCAGGACAATGGCCGATACGATCCAGGAAGTGCTGCAAGCCTTTGCGAAGGGCGAACTCGTCGTCGTCACCGACGATGACGATCGGGAAGGCGAGGGCGATCTGATCGTCGCGGCGTCGTTCTGCACGGCGGAAAAGATGGCCTTCATCATCCGCCACACCTCCGGCATCGTCTGCGCGCCGATCACCACCGAGGACGCCCGCCGGCTGCGGCTCGACCCGATGGTGGCGCACAACGAGTCCAATCACACCACCGCCTTCACCGTCTCGATCGACTACAAGCCCGATGGCGGCACCGGCATCTCGGCCGAGGAGCGCGCCTCCTGCTGCCGTGCGCTCGCCAATCCCAATGCCGGCGCCAATGATTTCGCCCGCCCCGGCCACATCTTCCCGCTGATCGCGCGCGACGGCGGCGTGCTGCTGCGCTCCGGCCACACCGAGGCGGCGGTCGACCTGTGCCGGCTGTCGGGCCTGCCGCCGGTGGGCGTCATCAGCGAGCTGATGAACGACGATGGAACCGTGATGAAGGGCGAGCAGGTCGCGAAGTTCGCCGCCCGCCACAAGCTCAAGCATGTCACGATCGCCGATATGATCGCCTATCGCCAGGCGCGCGAGAAGCTGATCGAGCGGGTCGCGACCTTCACTACCGAAAGCCCGATCGGTCCGCTGCAGGGCTACGCCTATCGCTCGCCGTTCGACGAGATCATGCATGCCGCCTTCGTCTATAACGGCATCGGCGACGGCCGGGACGTGCTGACGCGGCTGCACAAGCCCAACATCGTCAAGGACCTGTTCACCGGCCCGGCACGCATGGAAGCCGTATTGCGGCATTTCAAGGATGCCGGCCGCGGCGTGCTGGTATATCTGCGCGACGGTGCCGCCGGTGTTCCGGTCCAGCCGGTGAGCGAGCAGAAGTCGGCGGAGGCCGACCGCAACAAGCAATGGCGCGAGGTCGGCGTCGGCGCGCAGATCCTGCGCGATCTCGGCATTAGCTCGATCCGGCACCTGACCTCGTCGGTGCACGACTACAAGGGCCTGTCCGGTTTCGGCATCGAGATCGTGTCGAACGAGAAGTTCGACGTCTGACGCGGGCCATTCCGGGCGCGATGCGCGCATCGCCCCCGGGATGCATGCGCCCAATTCAATTGCGCTTCGCAGCATAGCGCTTTAATTTATCCGCCAAATTCCGAGTGACGATACGAAAGGATATTTCATGAGCGTGCGCCCCCAGGCCAAGGACAAGCCGGCTGCCGCCAGCTTCCAGTGGGATGATCCGTTCCTGCTCGACGACCAGCTCACCGAAGACGAACGCCTGATCCGCGACACGGCGCGGGCCTATGCGCAGGACAAGCTGCTGCCGCGGGTCACCAAGGCCTATCTGGAAGAGAAGACCGACCGCGAGATCTTCAACGAGATGGGTGAGCTCGGCCTGATCGGCGTGACGCTGCCCGAGGAATATGGCTGCGCCAATGCGAGCTACGTGGCCTATGGCCTGGTGGCGCGCGAGATCGAACGCGTCGATAGCGGCTATCGCTCGATGAATTCGGTGCAGACCTCGCTGGTGATGTATCCGATCTACGCCTATGGCGACGAAAACCAGCGCAAGAAATATCTCCCCAAGCTTGCGACCGGAGAATGGGTCGGCTGCTTCGGCCTGACCGAGCCGGACGCCGGTTCCGATCCCGGCGGCATGAAGACCCGCGCCGAGAAGGTGGCCGACGGCTACAAGCTGAACGGCGCCAAGATGTGGATCTCGAATGCGCCGATCGCCGACGTGTTCGTGGTGTGGGCCAAGTCGGCCGCGCATGACAACCAGATCCGCGGCTTCATCCTCGAGAAGGGCATGAAGGGCCTGTCGGCGCCGAAGGTCGGCGGCAAGCTCAGCTTGCGCGCCTCGATCACGGGCGAGATCGTGATGGACAATGTGGTGGTGCCGGAAAGCGCACTGCTGCCCAACGTCTCCGGCCTCAAGGGCCCGTTCGGCTGCCTCAACCGCGCTCGCTACGGCATCTCCTGGGGTGCGCTCGGCGCCGCCGAGGACTGTATGCACCGCGCGCGGCAGTACACCCTCGACCGCAAGCAGTTTGGTCGCCCGCTCGCCGCCACCCAGCTGGTGCAGAAGAAGCTCGCCGACATGGAGACCGAGATCGCGCTCGGCCTGCAGGCCTCGTTGCGCGTCGGCCGCCTGATGGACGAAGGCAAGATGGCGCCGGAGATGATCTCGATCGTCAAGCGCAACAATTGCGGCAAGTCGCTCGACATTGCCCGCATGGCGCGCGACATGCACGGCGGCAACGGCATCCAGATCGAATATCACGTGATGCGCCACGCCGCGAACCTCGAGACGGTCAACACCTATGAGGGCACGCACGACGTTCACGCGCTGATCCTCGGCCGCGCGATCACCGGCATCCAGGCGTTCTCGTAAATCCCGGAGGCGTCATCCTGAGGTGCGCGCCCCTTCGGCGCGCCTCGAAGGATGACGCGAGGTGGTGCCCGACATCTTTCGAGGCTCGCAAGAGCTCGCACCCCCGAGTGAGCGCGGAGCGCTCATCCGGGGATGACGGCTCACAAGGAATCGGATCCCATGGCCGACAACGACGACATCCCGTTCAACCGCGACTTTCCGCTGAAGCCCGGCGTGGTCGAACAGGTCCGCCCCGGCGTGCGCCGCGTCCTCTGCAACAATCCGAGCCCGTTCACCTTCACCGGCACGGTCAGCTACATCGTGGGCGAGGGCAAGGTCGCGATCATCGATCCCGGTCCCGATGACGAGGCGCATGCGAAGGCGCTGCTCGATGCGGTCAAGGGCGAGACCGTGACCCACATCCTGGTCACCCATACCCATCGCGACCATTCGCCGAACACGCCGCGGATCAAGGCCGCGACCGGCGCGCCAGTCTATGCCGAAGGCCCGCACCGCGCCTCGCGGCCGCGCTTCGAGAGCGAGAAGCACAATCCGGAATCCGGCGCCGACCGCGATTTCCGGCCCGATATCGAGGTCAAGCACGGCGACGTCATCGAGGGAAGTGGCTTCGCGCTGGAAGCCGTCGCCACCCCGGGGCACACTGCCAACCATCTGGCGTTCGCCTGGACCGAGCGCAGCATCAATTTCGTCGGCGACCATGTGATGGGCTGGTCGACCTCGATCGTGGCGCCGCCCGACGGTTCGATGATCGACTACATGGCCTCACTGGAGCGGCTGGAGCAGCGGCCCGAGCAGCTCTATTTCTCCGGCCACGGCCCGGAGATTCCGGAAGGCCCGCGCTATGTGCGCTTCCTGGCGCGGCATCGCCGGGCTCGCGAGGCCTCGATCCTGCATCGGCTGGCTAAGGGCGAGGCCGACATCCCGACCATGGTACGGGCGATCTATATCGGGCTCGACCCGCGCCTCGCCAATGCCGCCGGCTATTCGGTGCTGGCGCATCTGGAGGACCTCGTCGCACGCGGTGTCGTGGCGACCGACGGCGATCCGGTGATCGGTGGCACGTACCGGATGGCTTAGCCACCGCCATCCATTCGTCATTCCGGGGCTCGCGAAGCGACAGCCCGGAATCCATCGGGCCGCAAGCTCAGAGACGAAATGGATTCCGGGCTCGCGCTTCGCGCGCCCCGGAATGACGGGAGAGGTTACTTCTTCACCGTCTTCGCCGGGGGTGCCTTTGGCGCGACCGGAGCTGCCTTCTTGGCCGGCTTGGAATTATCGTTCTCGGCGGCGGTGTTGAGGTCCTCGATCAGCTTCTTGACCCGCGCGGCGTTGCTGCCGAGATCGGTGTCGAAATAGCGCGACGCCGAACGGATATCGACGCGCGAATCCTCGTCGTCGGGGGTGACCCGGATCGACACGTCCTCGCGGAAACCCATGATCGGCGTGCGCGCCACCGCCTCGATGCGGCCGATCCGGCGTGGCGGCTGCGGCGCGCGGGCGTCGATCACCAGCCATTTGCGGCGGTTCACCAGCCGCAAGGTCAGCTCATAGGCGCGGTCGACCGGGATCTCGAGCTCGACGGTTTCGATATCGGGCCAGGCCGCACGCTGCTTCTCGGCCGAATACAGACCGGCATAGGCGGCCGGGTTGGTGCCTTCCCCGGTGCGCAGCCGTGCCAGCGCCTCGAATTTCGGCGGATCGATCGCGTCGGTGGTGACGTCGTAGATCCGCGGCAGCTTGCGGTACTGGTAGATGAGGTAGGCCGGGTAGGCGAGGATCGCGGCGTCGATCACGAGCGCCAACAGGATCCGGCCCATGCCGCGGGTGCCGTTCTGCCAGATCGCGGCGAAGGCGGCGAGCCCAAGCAGGATCGACAGGCCGGCGAGCCCAAGCGCGCCGAAGAAGGTCGCCAGCGCCGGTTTGACCTCCAGGAACCCGAAGCGGACGATCAGGATCGAGACCACCACCGCAACGACGGAGAAGATGGCGAGGTTGCGCGACCAGGTGGCGAGACCGGACACGGGCTCCTGCTGGTAGGGAGCGGAAAACCTGCGCGCCATCGTCGAAAAATCTGCCGGTTGCTGTCCCCGGCGACCTCAGCCGCCGCCAATCATCGTGTGAGACCACGGACCTGCGGCGAATTCAAGGGATTTGGGTGGGGTATAGGTCGTAGCCCGGATGGAGCGAAGCGAAATCCGGGGTCGGTCTTTCCGTCGCCGAACCCGGATTACGCTTCGCTCCATCCGGGCTACGGTTTCTCGTGTTGCGTCACGCCGCGGCGGTCGGGAAAGTGTAGTCCTTGAACTGGTCGCGCAGCGCGGTCTTCAGGATCTTGCCGGTCGCGGTGTGGGGAATGCCGTCGACGAAGGCGACGTCGTCGGGCATCCACCATTTGGCGATCTTGCCGTCCATGAACTTCAGGATGTCCTCGCGGGTGGCGCTCTCGCCCTGCTTGAGTTGCACGATCAAGAGCGGCCGCTCATCCCATTTGGGGTGATGGACGCCGATCACGGCGGCTTCGGCCACTGCCGGGTGGCCGACCGCGAGGTTCTCGAGATCGATCGAGGAGATCCATTCGCCGCCGGACTTGATCACGTCCTTGGAGCGGTCGGTGATCCGCATGTAGCCGTGCTCGTCCATCGTCGAGACGTCGCCGGTGTCGAAAAATCCGGCATCGTCGAGGATGTTGCTGTCGACCCGGAAATAGGCCTTGGCGATCGCGGGGCCGGAGACCTTGAGACGGCCGAAAGTCTTGCCGTCCCACGGCAGGTCCTTGCCGGCATCGTCGGTGATCTTCATCTCGACGCCGAACGGCGGATAGCCCTGGGTCTGCAGGATGTCGAGACGCTCTTCGCCGGTGCGTTCGGTGAACGGCGGCTTCAACGTCGCCAGCGTGCCGAGCGGGCTCATCTCGGTCATGCCCCAGGCGTGGCGGACCTGGCTGCCCATGTCGAGGAACGCCTTGATCATCGAGCGCGGCATCGCCGAGCCGCCGCAGATCACCATCTGCAGATCCGGCAGCTTGACGTTGTTGGCGGCCATGTATTGCAGCAGCATCAGCCACACCGTCGGGACACCCGCGGTATGGGTGACTTTCTCGGTCGACAGCAACTCGTACACCGAGGCGCCGTCGAGCTTCGGGCCCGGCATCACCAGCTTGGTGCCCATCGAGGGCGCGGAGAACGCGATGCCCCAGCTGTTGGCATGGAACAAGGGCACCACCGGAAGCATTGTGTCCGAGGCGGAGGTGCCGAGCGCGTCCTTCGAGTTGGCCATCAGCGCGTGCAACACGTTGGACCGGTGGGAATACAGGACACCCTTGGGATCGCCCGTCGTGCCGGACGTGTAGCACATCGCCGCCGCGGTATTCTCGTCGAAGGTCTTCCATTCGAACTTGCCGTCGGATGCCGCGATCCAGTCCTCATAGGCGACCGCGTTCTTCAGCGTGGTCTGCGGCATGTGGGCCTTGTCGGTCAGCACCACGTAGCGCTCGACGCTCGGCAGCTGGCTTGCGATCTTCTCCAGCACCGGAACGAAGGTGAGGTCGGTGATGACGATGCGGTCCTGGGCGTGGTTGACGATCCAGGCGATCTGTTCCGGAAACAGGCGTGGATTGACCGTATGGCAGATCGCGCCGATCCCCATGATGCCGTACCAGACCTCGAGGTGGCGCCAGGTGTTCCAGGCGATGGTGGCGACACGGTCGCCGAGCTTGATGCCGTCGCGCTCCAGGCTTTGCGAGACCTTCAGTGCGCGGGCATGGATTTCGGCGTAGGTGGTGCGATGAATGGGGCCTTCGACCGACCGGGTCACGACTTCCTGCGTGCCGTGATATTTGGCGGCGTGCTCAATAATCTTGTGGCACAGCAGGGGCCAGTCTTGCATCAAGCCAAGCATACGCAAATCCCTCCTCGATCCTCACGCATGATCTGCCGGCATCTTGGACGGCCGGCAGTAAAATCATGGAACTGACATGAACTGTAGCGCGGAGAAAGCAAGCCGAAAATGGCCTGATGGTGCGTTTCGTCGCGGGGCCGCGGCAATGGTTACCGCTGCCGCCGCGTTGCTTTGCCTTGGCATGCAAGCGGGGCCGGCTGAGGCCGCCCGCGGCGCGCCGAGCTTTCCATGGGACGATTTGTTCGGCGTCCGGCCGCACCGGGCGCACAAGGCGGTTCGCCGTTCGGCGGTGCCGCTGCCGAGGCCGCGCCCTGCCGAGGCGCCTGCGGCGGAAGAGCCGGCAGCAGAACAGGCGCCCCCCGCTGCCGAGCCTGCGCCGCCCGCGGCCGAGACGCAGCCTCCGGCGGTTGCCAGGCCTGCCGAAACGGCCAAGCCGGCCGAAGTCGCAAAACCGGCCGAGCCGCCCAGGCCGCAGCTGTCGGCCTGCCGGCAGGCGCTCACCGAGGAGATCGCGATCGCGCCGAGCATTCCGGATATCCACGGCGCCGGCGGCTGCGGCGGCGAGGACCTGGTGCGGCTCGAGGCCATCGTGCTGCCGGACAGACGCAAGGTCGCGGTCAAGCCCGCCGCGATCCTTCGCTGCAAGATGGCGGCTGCGGTCGTGGATTGGGTCCGCGCCGATATCGCGCCGCTGGCGCAGAGCCTCGGCGGCGGGATCAGCAATCTCGACAATCTCGATTCGTTCGAGTGCCGCGGCCGCAATCGCGTCGCCGGCGCGCAGCTCTCCGAGCACGGCCGCGCCAATGCGCTCGACGTGCGCGCCTTCGGTCTCGCCAACGGCAAGTCGATCTCGCTGACCGATCGCAGCGTGCCGCGCGATCTGCGCGAGACCGTGCTGCATTCGGTCTGCGCCCGCTTCTCCACCGTGCTCGGGCCGGGCTCGGACTGGTACCACGAGGACCACATCCATCTCGACCTGATCGAGCGTCGCGGCAATTACCGGATCTGCCAGTGGAACGTGTACGACCCGCTGCCGCATGTCGCACCGCTGTTGCCCGCCGAGCGCCCCGAAGAGGCGCCGCCGCGCGAGGTCGCCGCGAAATCCGACGGGGGCAAGACTGACGCGTCCAGGCCGGACGCATCCAAGGCTGACCACGGCAAGGTTGATGCCGGCAGCAAGCAGGATGCGACGAAATCAGATGATGCGGCCGCGCCCGACGCCGCGGTCGAGAGCAAGCCGCAGCCAACAAAAAAGCGCCGGCAAAGCCGGCGCCTTTGATCGCGATTGCGATGTGATCAGTGCGATGTGATCAGTGCGATGTGATCAGTAGGTGATGTTGGCGCCGCCCTGCAGGGCCATCTGCGGCTTGTAGGGCGAGTCGCCGTGCTTCGGCTCCAGCACCACGACGATGGTGCCGAGCTTGACGCGGTTATAGAGGTCGATGACATCCTCGTTGGTCATGCGGATGCAGCCCGAGGAGATCGACGAGCCGATATATTCCGGCTGGTTGGTGCCGTGGATGCGGAACAGGGTGTCCTTGCCGCCCGAGTAGAGATACATCGCGCGCGAGCCCATCGGATTGTCCGGGCCCGGAGCCACGAAGGTCGGAACGCCGAGGCGCGAGATTTCGCCGGGGGTCGGGTGCCAGGCCGGCCATTCGGTCATGCTGCCGACCTTGGCGATGCCTGACCAGGCCATGGCTTCTTCGCCGACGGTGATGCCGTAGCGGATCGCCTTGCCGTCGTTCAGCACGTAGTAGAGGTAATGGTTGTCGGAGTCGACCACGATGGAGCCGGCTGCTTCCTTGCGGTGATACTCGACGATCGCGCGGCGGAACGGTTCGGCGACCGGGGTCTTGACGTAGGTGGTCTTGGCCAGGAGTTCCTTGTCACGCGGCTTGAAGGCAGCGGTATTGGTTGCCTCGTAGGTCGTGGCTTGCATGCAGCCCGACAACATCAGGCCCGCGGCCAGGATCCCGAAGGTAACTTTGAGCGACGACATGATTACATTCCAATCGAAAATCCGCGCCCGAAAGCGCCAACAAAACGCCCCAAACGCCACGATTCCATGAGGGGCATTATCGCTGAAACCCGCCGTTCTTCCCAGACTTTAGATGGCTTTCCCGCATCGCGGGACGTGATCTGTGGCTTTTTTGCCGCAACTGTTCTGGCGTGGGTCGGTTTTTTGTGCAAACAGGCAACGGTCGTCGAGTCGGTGCTCCGTCGCCGCCACCCGGCTGCCACAAATATGGACGCCCGGTTAATGCCCCGGTCATGAAGCGCCCGCCAGAATCGCGCTAAGTCGGCGGGTCCTGCGAGTCCTGTTCCTACAAGTCCCTGTTTCCTGCCCTGTATCCCGGAGTTCGTGATGCTGTCGGTGTTCGTTCCCTCCGATTTCTCCCTCAAGAAGGCCGCCGCGACAGACCTCGGCGCGCTGCCTGAGGGCGCGGTCTGGGTCGATCTGGTGAACCCGACCGTGGAGGAGGACCGGGCCGTCGAGAAGCTCGCGGGGATCGCGGTCCCGACCCGGGAAGACATGCAGGAGATCGAGATCTCCAGCCGGCTCTATATCGAGAACAGCGCGCGCTACATGACCGCGACGCTGATGTGCCAATCCGACACCGATATGCCGCGCACCACGGCGGTCACCTTCATCCTGACCAGCCATCGGCTGGTCACGGTGCGCTACGACCTGCCGAAACCGTTTGCGCTGGTCGAGAACAAGCTGGCCCGCGCCTGCTCCCCCGGGATCACCGGCGAACAGGTGCTGATGGAATTGCTGGACGCGGTGATCGACCGTTGTGCCGACCTGCTGGAGCGCTGCGGGGCCGACATCGACCAGGTCTCCCACGACATCTTCGAGCCGGAGAGCGAGCGGCACGGCCACGCCAAGCAATATTCGCAAATCCTGATCGCGATCGGCCGCAAGGGCGACCTGACCTCGAAGGTCCGCGAAAGCCTGGTGTCGATCGGACGCCTCGTCACCTTCCTCTCGGCGATCGTGGAAGGGGTGAAATGGTCCAAGGACATGCGCGAGCAGCTCAAGACCATGCAGCGTGACGTCGCCTCACTGACCGACCACGCCTCCTATCTCTCCAGCAAGATCACGTTCGTGCTCGACGCCATGCTCGGTGTGGTCAATTTGGAACAGAACAACATCATCAAGCTGTTCTCGGTGATGGCGGTGGTGCTGATGCCGCCGACGCTGATCGCCTCGATCTACGGCATGAATTTCAAGATCATGCCGGAACTCGAATGGACGCACGGCTATCCGTTCGCGCTGGTGCTGATGCTGATTGCGGCGATTGTTCCGTACTGGATTTTCAAGTGGAAGAAGTGGCTGTAGCGCTGTTCCAGCGTCGCGTTTTGGGACGCGCTTTTCTGCCTTATTTCCTCTCCTAAAATTTGAGTGTTGCGCTGAACGTTTGGGCGAAACTTGTCTGCGATAACGCCCGCCTCGAAGCCGGAGGACAGCAATGGTTGAGAAGATCATAACGCCACGGCGTAACGTCATCGACTTTGCGCGCTATCAACAGGACCGCGCAGCAGGCAAGGTGCAGGCGATCTCGCCGAGACTTTGCCGTTACTGTGACGCGGCGCTGCTTGATGGCGAGGACGAAGACGAATGCTCCAGCGCGCTGAACGACGTCGCGCTGCGGCAGCCCGAGAAGAAGTCGCGTCGGTTTTACGCAGACTAGAGGCCGAAGCCTCGGAGGCAGAAGCCTCGTTTGCGTTGTTGCGCCTGCAAGTGAAGCAATCCCAATGTGACGGCCGCGGCGGCGGCCGGGATCGCCTCCAAACTTCCTTCCCCGAAATGACGGCTCATCCCAAGCTCAGACGTGCTGACCACCGTTAATGTGGATTTCCGCACCGTTCACGTAAGAGCTGGTCTCCGTACAGAGAACGTAAATGATCTTGGCGACTTCGTCCGGGGTGCCGAGACGATGCATCGGGATTTGCTGGTCGACGATCTTCTCGGTGCCCGGCGACAGGATCGAGGTGTCGATCTCGCCCGGCGCGATCGAATTGACGCGAACGCCGACGCGGCCGAAGTCCGACGCCATCTCGCGCGTCAGCGCCGCAAGCGCGGCCTTTGACGTCGCGTAGGCCGCGCCGGCAAACGGATGCACGCGCGAGCCGGCGATCGAGGTGACGTTCACCACCGCGCCCTTGGCGTGCTTCAGCTCCTCGATCAGCCCGCGTGCGATCATGACCGGTGCGAAGAAGTTGACGTGGAAAACGTGGGTCCAGGTCTCGATGTCGGTATCCATGGTGCCGAGCCGGCCACCGTCGGGCGCTTTCGGCGAGATCGCGGCATTGTTGACCAGCGCGTGCAATTCGTCGTTGTCCAGCCGCTGCCGGATCTCGGAGATCGCACGCACCGTGTCGTCATGGCTGCCGAGATCGACCTCGATGTGGTCTTCCGGTCCGGCGCCCCACGGGCACACCTCGGGAAACGCATGCCGCGACAGGGTGATGACGCGCCAGCCGGCGGACGAGAACCGGATCGCGGTGGCATGGCCGATGCCGCGGCTCGCGCCGGTCAGGAGCAGCGTGCGCCGCGGCGCATTGGATGGGCGGGTCATCGACGGTTTCTCTCGTTTTCGCCGCGCGCGGCGGCGTGCCGGGCATCGACGTCTCGGAACGATTGCAGATCAAGACTGTCGATGGCCGGGGCGATCTTACACGAAGACACGCTTCGTGCTTTCGCCCTTCCATGACGGTCGCGATTTTTCAGGGATAGAGCCGCACCTTCGACCAGGCGCTGCCGGCGCCGTCGCGGCGGAATTCAATGCGGTCGTGCAGACGGTACGGGCGGTCGTGCCAGAACTCGAACCGCTGCGGCGTGATCCGCCAGCCGCTCCAGCCCGGCGGCCGCGGCACCTCGCCGATGACGTATTTCGCGCCGGCCTTGGCAATCGCCTGCTCGAACGCGAAGCGGCTCTCCAGGGGCTGCGACTGCTTGCTGGCCCAGGCGCCGATCTGCGCCTGTTTCGGCCGCGTGGCGAAATAGGCGTCGGCCTCGGCATCGGCGACCGGCGTCACCGGCCCGCGGATGCGCACCTGGCGGCGCAGCGATTTCCAGTGGAACAGTAAAGCGGCCTTGGGATTTGCGGCCAATTCGCGGCCCTTGGCGCTGGCAATGTGGCTGTAGAACACGAAGCCGTCGGCATCGAAGCCCTTCATCAGCACCATCCGCACGTCGGGCAGTCCGTCGGCATCGACGGTCGCGAGCGCCATCGCGTTCGGATCGTTCGGCTCGGACTTGATCGCCTCCGCAAACCATTCCCCGAACAGGGCGAACGGCTCCTCCGCCGCAGTGAAATCACCCGATGTTAACGGTGTCGGGTGTTTGATGGAGGTCGTGTCGGTCATGTCAGGAGTCCCGATTTGCATCTGCCCGCGTCCGAGAACGCGTTACTGGCCCTATATAGGGCATGGCAGCGCGTTGGCCTATCGGCGATCCGTCCCGCGGGCGCGGTGGCGACATTGATCCTGGTCGGTGTCGGCGCCAGCGGCTGCAGCCTGTCGCGCACCGATGCCTTCGCCAGGATGGACGACAAGGATGTGACGGGCTCGATCAGCCCGACCCTGGTCAACGCGGCGATGCCGACCGAGAGCGATCTGGCCTTCGCGCGCAACGCCGCCTCCGACGTGCTGACCAAGGGCGACAAGGATTCCAGCCAGCCCTGGGAAAACCCTCAAACCGGCGCGCGCGGCTCGGTGACGCCGCTGGCTCAGGCCTATTCGGGCGAGGACGGCAAGACGTGCCGGGATTTCCTCGCCAGCTATGTCAATGGCGCCACCGAAAGCTGGCTGCAGGGCGCCGCCTGCAAGGCTGGACAGGGACGCTGGGAAATCCATAGTTTGAAGCCGTGGAGAAAGTCCTGAGAGTTCCGGCTGATACCGGTCCTGGACTAGTTGCAAAAATGCCACTGAGCCCCCACATCAAGGCAAAGTGGGCCCGGATGGGTTCCCGGCCAGAACCGATTTTCCCGTGAAGGAGACGTGACGGATGCGCGACCCCTATGAGGTCTTGGGGGTGCAGCGGAGCGCCAGCGCTGCGACGATCAAGAGCGCCTATCGCAAGCTCGCCAAGAAGCATCACCCTGACAACAACAGCAACGACCCGAAGGCGGCGGCCCGCTTTGCCGAGATCAACACCGCCAACGAGATCGTCGGCGATGAGGACAAGCGCAAGCAGTTCGACCGCGGCGAGATCGATGCCGACGGCAAGCCGCGCTTCCAGGGGTTCCCTGGCGGTGGTGCCGGCGGCCGTGCCGGTCCGGGCGGGTTCGAGTACAACTTTCGCTCCGGGCCCGGCGGCGGCACGGGCGGCGGCAGCTTCGAGGACATCCTCAACAGCATGTTCGGCAATGCCGCGCGTGGCGGCGGCGCCCGTGCGGGCCGGGCCAGTCCGTTCGAATTCGAAGGCGGCGGGGTCGGCGTCGACCTCGATCTGTCGGTCGCCATGACGGTGTCGCTGGAGGAGGCGGTCAGGGGCGGCGACAAGCGCGTCCGGCTGCCGACCGGCCGCGAACTCAACGTCAAGATTCCGCCCGGCGTCACCGCGGGCCAGCAGATCCGGTTGAAGGGGCAGGGCGACACCGCGCAGGGCCATCCGCCCGGCGACCTCCTGATCACGATATCGATCGCCCCGCATCCGTTCTTCAAGATCGAGGGCAACGATCTCAGGATCGACCTGCCGATTACCCTCTACGAGGCGGTGCTGGGCGGCAAGGTCCGGGTGCCGACGCTCGGCAGCGCAGTCGAACTGTCGATCCCGAAGAACACCTCGAGCGGCCGCACCTTCCGTCTCAAGGGCAAGGGGCTGTCGAAGGCGGGCGCCGTCGGCGACCTCTATGTCACGACCCGCATCATCCTTCCCGACGGGAACGATGCCGAGCTCGAGGCATTGATGCAGACGTGGCGGGAGCGAAATCCCTACAATCCGCGCAGCGATCTCGGCTGACCGCCGGGAGCGTGTCCCAGAAGACGCGAAGACGCGAAACTGCACCTACCCCGGACTCTATCGGGGTAGACGCGGGTATTGCGGGCGCGTCAAAAGATTACCAGCCGCCCGAGGTCCGTGTCTGCGGCGTGCAGACCGGATGGCGGAAAAGAGTGCGGCCTCGAGAGGGGGACCAGCGCGGTACACAAAACCCCAATCGAGGCCGCGTGCGCCGATCGGCGGATCGGGCGCAGATCATCTTCGCGTGAGCATCCGGTACGACAATGAGACGCGTCCATGACGCGAATCGAAATTTTCAATGTCGGAATTGGGACGCCGGGTGAGGCTGGATTCACTTGCTCGAAACGGCACGATTTCCCGCCGTGATCTCCCGTAGAATTACGGGAGATCAGCCGCCGCTCTTCTCCATCTGATCGTAGACGGATTGCGCGACCTGGGTCAGCCGGCTGCGGTCGGTCCCGCCGCTGACCACATAGGCGACGCCGCGATCGGCCCAGAACAGCGCGCCGTCGCTGCCCTGCACGGCATAACGCATCTGGGTCGCCTCGGTCTTGGCCTTGGCGGTGTAGACCGTGAAGCGCTCGCCGGACGTGCTCTCATACATCAGGAACGACGCCGGCCCGCTCGGCCCCGGCAGCAGGCGGCCGCCGACCAGTTTCAGCCCGCTGAGCTCCGGCGCGCGGACGTCCCAGCCGCAGCGCTTGGTCAGCCATTGCTGCAGATGGTCGCGCTCGCTGCCCGGCACCTCGACGGGGTGGCGGACCTCGACCACGTAGAGCCGGTGCGCATCCAGCGCATCGAGCGTGAAGCTCTGGAAGGTCGACGGTGTCGCCGAGGCGCCGCGCGCGATCCAGCCGACGCCGCCGCCGGCGATAAAGGCTGCGAGCGTTGCCGCCACCGCGCCATAGACCCAGCGGCGCGGCTGGCGCACCAGCCGCTCGAGCTCGAGCCGCTTCGGCACCGCCTCGTCCAACACGGTGTCGTAGCGCGCATGCAGCGTCTCGGCCATCGCGCGCCATGATTGCACCCGCGCCGCGTCGTCAGGATGCGTGGCGAGCCACGCCTCGACATCGCCGCGGCGTTCGGCCGGCAGCTCGTTGTCGACGTAGGCGTGCAGCTCGTCTTCGGTGACGGGGATGTTCGGGTCGGTCATATCAGTCGTCTCTGCCAAATCTTGTTCGAAAATCGCTCATCGGTAACGCCTGTCATCGTGCACATTATCATTTCACCCGCCGCAGCGCCGGGCGCTGGCCCTCGATCGAGGCCCGCACATGCGCGCGCGCGCGGGCGAGGCGGGACATCACCGTGCCGATCGGAACGCCCTGGATGTCGGCGACCTCGCGGTAGCTCATGCCCTCCAGCATCACGAGCAGCAGCACCGAGCGTTGCTCCTCGACCAGCGTCGACAGCGCGCGCTCGATGTCGCGCCCCTCGGCCTCGGTGCCGCTGGCGTCGGCATTGTTGTCGAGCAGCGGCATGAAGGCCGGCCGCCGCGCCAGCGAACGCCTGCGGTTCTTGTTCAGATTGGTCAGGATCGTATAGAGCCAGCTCCTGACGTCGCCGCCGAGGAACAGCCGTTCCGAGCGCAGCGCGCGCACCAGCGTGTCCTGCACCAGATCGTCGGCGATATCGCTGTCACGCACCAGCGCGCGCGCATAGCGGCGGAGCGCCGGGATCATGGCTTCGACACTTTGGCGAAACGCGGTCATGCATCCAGTCTTCGATGGTCGCGGCAATCGCCGCCTCTCCAGCATAACACCCTAATGGCGTGGCTATTCCGGTTGCGCCGAGCTGCGTGCATACCGCCTCGGCTGCGGCCGATTTGGGCTTGTCGCCAGCCGAAGCGCTGGTGTACCTCCGAGCCGAAAAAATTCGAAGCGTGGAAACCTTAGGTGAGGCGCCCGACAGCTCGCTCAGCAAGGACCAGCCGTTACGGGAATGCCGGTGCCAACGATCTACTACATCCGCCACGGCGAAACCTCGTGGAACGCCGAAGGCCGGCTCCAGGGCGTGCAGGACATCGCCCTCAACGAGCGCGGCCGCGCCCAGGCGGCACATGCCGGGCGCATCCTTGCCGATCTGCTGACGCGCGACGGCCGTGACAAGACGACGCTGCCTTTCGTCGCAAGCCCGCTGATCCGGGCGCGCGCGACCATGGAGCTGGTGCGGGCCGAGCTCGGCCTGCCGCCGGGCGGCTACGCCCTCGACGCGCGGCTGCGCGAGATCGGCTACGGCACATGGGAAGGCTCGACGCTGGCAGAGGCGCAGGCCGCCGACCCCGCCGTGTACGCCCGCCGCCTGGCCGAGAAGTGGCAGGTCGCGCCGGAGGGCGGCGAGAGCTATGTCGACGTGCAGGCGCGGATGACCGACTGGTACGGTTCGGTGACCTCGGACACGGTCGCGGTTGCCCATGGCGGCACCGCGCGGGCGTTGATGGTGGCGCTCGGCTTCGAGACCCCGGCCTCGGCCGCCGATCTCACGATCGAGCAGGGCGCGGTCTACGTGTTCGGCGCGGCAGGCCTGCGGAAATATAGTTAAGGGCGCCCCGCCAGCCGCGTCCTTGGGGTCATGAAACCCGTTTGACGCTGCCGACCCTGCGCGTTACGACACGCCATGTCCTTCAACACTTTCGGCCATATGTTCCGCGTCACGACCTTCGGCGAGAGCCATGGGGTCGCGATCGGCTGCGTGATAGACGGCTGCCCGCCGCTGATCCCTCTGACCGTGGAGGAGATCCAGCACGACCTCGACCGTCGCCGGCCCGGCCAGTCGCGCTTCACCACCCAGCGCCAGGAGCCGGATGCGGTGAAGATCCTGTCCGGCGTGATGGCGCATCCGGAGAGCGGCGTGCAGGTCACCACCGGCACCCCGATCGCGCTGTTGATCGAGAACACCGACCAGCGCTCGAAGGACTATTCCGAGATCAAGGACAAGTTTCGCCCCGGCCACGCCGACTTCACCTATGAAGCGAAATACGGCCTGCGCGACTATCGCGGCGGCGGACGCTCCTCGGCGCGGGAGACCGCGACCCGCGTCGCGGCCGGTGCGATCGCACGCAAGGTGCTGCCCGAGGTGAAGGTGCGCGGCGCACTGGTGCAGATGGGTCCGCACAAGATCGACCGCGAGAAGTGGGATTGGGACGAGGTCGCCAACAACCCGTTCTTCTGTCCCGACAAGGACAAGGCGGCGTTCTTCGAAAGCTATCTCGACGGCATCCGGAAGAGCGGCTCCTCGATCGGCGCCGTCATCGAGGTCGTCGCCGAGGGCGTGCCGGCCGGGCTCGGCGCGCCGATTTACGCAAAACTCGACAGCGATCTGGCTTCGGCGATGATGAGCATCAACGCGGTCAAAGGCGTCGAGATCGGTGCCGGCTTCGGCGCCGCAGAGCTCACCGGCGAAGAGAACGCCGACGAGATGCGGACCGGCAACAACGGCACGCGCTTCCTGTCCAACCATGCCGGCGGCGTGCTCGGCGGCATCTCGACCGGCCAGCCGGTGGTGGTGCGGTTTGCGGTCAAGCCGACCTCCTCGATCCTGACCACGCGCCGGACCGTCGACCGCAAGGGCGCCGACACCGACATCCTGACCAAGGGTCGCCACGACCCCTGCGTCGGCATCCGGGCGGTGCCGGTGGGCGAGGCCATGATGGCCTGCGTTTTGGCCGATCATTTTCTGCGCGACCGCGGGCAGACCGGGCGCTGATCCCCTATATAGTGATCACCGGATCGGGTGCTCACCTGGGGATTGCCATGAACGCGTCGGAGCTTCGGGACATCATCGCATGGATGATCGGCGGCGCGCGGTCGGCACCGACCCCGGCGCAGATGATGGCGGAATGCTGCGAACGCCTGGTCAGGGCCGGCCTGCCGTTGTGGCGCATCGGCGTGTTCGTGCGCACGCTGCATCCCGAGATCTACGGCCGCCATTTCATCTGGAAGCCGGGCGCCGAGGTCGACACCGGCAGCGTCGATCACAACATCCTGGACGCTCCGGAATTTGCCGTCAGCCCGCTGGCGATCGTGCTCAAGCAGGGCGTTGAGGTGCGCGCGCGGCTCGACGACCCCGCCAGCAAGCGCTTTCCCATTGTCGTTGACCTGCAGGCCGAGGGCGTCACCGACTACATCGCGGTGCCGCTGATCAACACCGATGGCCCCCCGAACGCCTCGAGCTGGACCACCAAGCAGCCGGGCGGCTTCACTGACGAGCAGCTCGACGCGATCCGCTCGATCACCGTTCCGCTGTCGCGCTATATCGAGATCGTGACGTTGCGCCGTACCGCGTCGCTGCTGCTTGACACCTACGTCGGCAACCGGGCCGGCGAGCGCATCATGGGCGGCCAGATCCGGCGCGGCCATGCCGACACGATGGACGCCGCGATCTGGCTGTCCGACCTGCGCGGCTTCACCGCGCTGTCGGACCGCCTGCCGTCCGAGACGGTGGTGGAGATCCTCAACCTGTATTTCGACTGCCAGGTCACCGCGATCCGCGACCATGGCGGCGAGGTCCTCAAATTCATGGGCGACGGCCTGCTCGCGGTATTCCCGGTCGACGAATATCTCGGTGACGAGGTGCAGGTCTGCACGCGGGTGCTGGAGGCAGCGCGCGCATCCCGCGCCGGCGTGGACGCGCTGCAATTTGCCAATGGCGATGCGGTCGAGCGCTTTCGTTTCGGCCTCGCGCTGCATCTCGGGCGTGTGCTGTACGGCAATATCGGCGGCGGCAACCGGCTCGACTTCACCTGCATCGGTCCGGCGGTCAACCTCGCCGCGCGGCTCGAGAAGATCGCCGGCCGTCTCGGCCGCACCGTCGTGGCCTCTGAGCGCTTCGCCGGCATCAGCGACGGCGGCTGGAGCGATCTCGGCGAGTTTCCGATCGCGGGCTTTGCCAAGGCCGAGCGGGTCTATGGCCTGTTCGACGAGGCACCGGTCGCTGCCGCCAGCTAGCGATTGCGCGCGGTGACTGATACGGACGCGCAGCACCGCAAGGGGATCGCGCTGGTCGTTGCCGCCGCCGCGGCCTGGAGCACGGCGCCGTTCTTCACCCGGCTGCTGCACTTCGATTCCTGGACCATCCTGTTCTGGCGCGGGCTGTTCGGTGGTGGCGCGATCGCGCTGTTCCTGGTCGTCACGCAGGGCCGGGGCGGCGTACGCGACCTCGTCGCGCTTGCGGGCGTCGCCATCACGGTCAGCGGCGCGGAGGGTATCACGGATTACAGGGGCATCGGCCTTGCCTGCGTGATGGTGCTGGCGATCTCGCTGATGACGGTGGTGATCCGGCGGCACAAGGGCACGCCGATGATCGCCGCCGCCGCGCTCTCGAACTTTCTCGGCAGCGCCGTCAGCCTGCCATTGGGGCTGGGCATCGGCGCGGTCACCGGCGCCGATCTCGGTGTGCTCGCGATGTTTGGCGCCTGTCAGGTCGGCCTCGGCCTCACCCTGTTCACGGTCGGCTCCCGATTGCTGCCGTCCGCACAGGCCTCGCTGATCGCGACCCTCGAAACGCCGCTGATGCCGTTCTGGGTGTGGCTGGCCTTCGCCGAGGTGCCGTCGCTGCGCGCCCTGATCGGCGGCGCGCTGGTGATGGGCGCGGTCGTTGCCGACATCGTGGTCAGCCAGCGGAATGGGCCGGCGCGGCGGTGACGCCCGCTATTCTTCCGGCTCGGTGGTGAACAGCAGCGGATAGCCCTTGGCGCGACCGGCGTCGGTGGCGCGCGTCGCCTTGGTCTCGGCGACGTCCCGCGTGAAGACCGCGACCACGCAGACGCCGCGTTGATGCGCGGTCAGCATCACCTTGTAGGCCTGGTCGTCGGTCATGCGGAATTCGCCCTTCAGCACCGTGACGACGAATTCGCGCGGCGTGTAGTCGTCGTTGACCAGGATCACCTTGTGCAGGCGTGGCCGCTCGACCTTGGTCTTCGTCCTGGTTTTCGGCTTGACGACGCTATCGGGCATTGCAGTCCCTCGGCACTCCCTCGCGATTGCCCCGTAAGAATACCGTCTTCCGGCGCGCCTTGGAACCGGTCGATTTGCACGGCGTCATTGCGGCAACGGCACGGCGCGTGCTGCCGCATTCGCGGCAAGTGAGTCCAGTCTGTGGGCGTCTAACCGGCAGGCGTCTAACCTGAATGTGAAGGACAGATGATATCTGCGCTTTTCGGCGCCTGATTTGCGTGTCACCATGACACCATACGACGGGAGGGCCGCAATGCGCTGGTATGTCTCGATCGGAGCGGTGCTTGTCGCGGGCATGTTGGCCAGCGGCGATGTGGCCGGTGTTGCCGCGCCCGGCCCGGGAACTCAGCCCGGCCATCGCGTTGCCGAGAAGGAATCCTCACCGAGCGTCGACATCGAGTTGATCATCGCGGTCGACGTTTCCTATTCGATGGACATGGACGAGCTTGCGATCCAGCGCGAGGGCTATGCGCAGGCGATCGTTTCCAAGGATTTCCTGCAGGCGCTGAAGGCCGGTCCGAACGGCAAGATCTCGATCACCTATTTCGAATGGGCCGCATCCAACGACCAGAAGGTGATCATTCCCTGGCGGGTGATCGACGGCCCTGAATCGGCGGACGCGGTCTCCGCCGAAATCATGAAGACGCCGGTGCGCCGCGCCTCGCGCACCTCGATCTCGGGTGCGATCTACTTCGCGATCCCGATGTTCGACGAGAACCCGCATCGCGGCCTGCGCCGCGTGATCGATATCTCCGGCGACGGGCCCAACAACAACGGCACGCCGATCACGCCGGCACGCGACGCGGCGCTCGACAAGGGCATCGTCATCAACGGCCTGCCGATCATGGTGAAGGAGCCGTCCTACTCGACGATGGATATCGAAAATCTCGACTACTATTACGAGGACTGCGTGATCGGCGGACCGGGCTCCTTCGTGGTGACGATCAAGGATCGCGAGAAGTTCAAGGAGGCGATCCGCACCAAGCTGCTGCTCGAGGTCGCCGGCCGCACCCCCGAGCGCCCGGTCGTACGGACCGCCGACAAGGAGCCGCGGGTCAGTTGCACGATCGGCGAGAAGATCTGGCAGGACCGCTGGGGACGGTAGCAGCCTTGCGGGGTGGGGTTAGCGAAGCGTAACCCACCATTCGCTCCGCGGAGGCGCGGCGGGTTGCGCTTCGCTAATCCGCCCTACAAATCTTCTGAACGTCGCTATCGAGTTCGCGCAAGGTCTGCATCGCGGTTGCATGTTGCCCGGCGCCGATCTGCCGCCACACCTCGGCGACACGCGTGGCGAGGTCGCGAACCGTCATGGGAAAATTCCCGGCCTGCGCCAGCGCTCCCTTTTCGTTGATCAGGTACTGTCCATTCAGTGCGAACAGCACCTGCGCGAGACAGGCCAGCGCGCGATAGGCGCAGCCGGCGATCTGCGTGCTGTCGCCGCGCGGCAGGGCGAGCTCGGCATTCTCGATCGCAAACAGGATTTCCCATCGGAAGCGCCGGAGCAGGGCTTCGCGCAACGCGGGCGGGTAGGGTGCGGTCTTCGCCTTCAGTGCCGCGATCAGTCCGTCGGGATCGTGCAGGGGACGGCACAGCGCGATCTCACCCATCCAGATCGCCGAGCAGAAGCCGTGCGGATGCCCTGGCTGGTAGTGCATGCTGATCTCGCCGTTCCGGCAGGCGCCGACGATATCGGTGACCTCATCGATACTGCGGTAGAGCAGGTCGACCTTGCGGCCGCCGATCGCAAGCCAGGCGCCGCCGACGATCCACGGGCCCATTCGCCGACCGGTGTCACATGGGCGGCAGCGGGATCATCGACCAGACCCGTCACGGCCGCGCGCAGCCGATCGACGTCCAGCGCGGCGTGATCCCGATAGTAAAGGCCGAGATCGGTGTCGGAGCCGTCATGCGCCGTGCCGCGCGCCCGCGAGCCGCCGAGCACGATGGCGGCGACGCCAGGAACGGCGGCGAGAACGGGAATGATGCGAGCGAGCAACGGATCGTGGGACATGATGCGCAGATTATAGCGAGGCCTCTGTGCACCGCGATAGTCGCAGCCTCAACGCGCGAAGCGCGCTACCAACTCGACATGCGGCGTGTGGCGGAACTGATCGACCGGCGTGACACCGGCGATCCTGTAGCCGCCATCGATCAGGATTTTGGCGTCGCGCGCAAACGTCGCGGCGTTGCAGGACACCGCAACGATGACAGGCACCTTGCTCGCCGCCAGCTGGGTGACCTGTGCCTGTGCGCCCTGGCGCGGCGGATCGAAAACGACGGCGTCGTAGTCGCGCAATTCCTGCGGCATCAGCGGGCGGCGGAACAGGTCGCGCGCCTCGGCCTTCAGCGGCTTCAACCCCGGCGTCGCTTGCGCGGCCTTCTGCAGCGCCGTGATCGCGCCCGCGTCGCTGTCGAAGGCGGCGATCCGCGCCTTCTCCGCGAGGCGCAGCGCAAACGGACCGACGCCGCAAAACAGATCGGCGACGTGCTTGGCGCGTCCGCAACATTCGCGCACCAGCGCCGCCAGCGTCTCCTCGCCCTTGGCGGTCGCCTGCAGGAACGCGCCAGCCGGCAGCACCACCTTCGCGTTGCCGATCGCAATCTCGGGCGAGCCGCGCTGCAGCACCAGTTCGCCATGCCGCGTCAGCCGCGCCAGCCGGTGCTTTTCGGCGACCCGCGACAAGGTGGTGATCAGGCTGGTCGGCAGCGCGCCGGAGCCGCGCACGTCAATGTCGAGGCCGTTCCTGGTCGCGGTCACCTGGATGTCGAGCGGCTTGCCGATCACGATCAGCGGTTCGGCGACTGCCCAGGCCGCCTCGAGCGCGCCGTCGAGTGCGGGATCGAGGATTGGGCAGCGGTCGACCGGGACGATGTCGTGCGAACCGGCAGCGGCGAAGCCGACCTTCAGCACTCCGTGGTTGCCCATGCGTCCGTGCAGCGTGATGCGGCGGCGGCCCGCGCCATGGGCGTCGAGCAGCGGCGCGACCTCGGCAGCAATCTTCGCCTGGGCCAAGGTCTCGACCACGATGTTGCGTTTCCAGGCCTGGTAAGGGCCGTCGTTCCAGTGCTGGATCGCGCAGCCGCCGCAGACGCCGAAATGCGGACAGAGCGGCGCGATCCGCTCCGGGCTTTCCTGCGTGACCCGCAGCAGCCGCCGCCGGTCGGGATGATTGCCGGGAACGTCTTCGACCTCGACGGTTTCGCCGCCGAGCGTGTAGGGCACGAAGATCGGCTGCGATCCCTCGATCGCGACACCGTCGCCGCGGTGGCCGACATGGTCGATGGTGACAGTCTCAGCCACGGCGTGCGCCGAGGAAGAATTCGATATTGCCGTCGCCGCCCGTGATCGATGACGGGAACACCTGAATGTCGGTGCAGCCCTGCGAGGCGGCAAAAGCGGCGATATCGTCGCAGATTTCCTGGTGGACCATCGCGTTGCGGATCACGCCACGCTTGGCGTGTTTGCGCGCCGCCTCGAACTGCGGCTTGATCAGCGCCAGCAGATGCATCGGCGCGGCCGCCAGCGACAGCGCCACCGGCAGCACCAGTTTCAGCGAGATGAAGCTGACGTCGATCACCACGACATCGGGCCGCGCCGGCAGCCGCTTGCCCTCGAAATTCCTGATGTCGGTCGCCTCCATGGAGACGATCTTCGGATGACCCTGCAGCGAGGAATGTAACTGGCCGTGACCGACATCGATCGCAAACACCAGGCTCGCGCCGTTGGCGAGCAGCACTTCGGTGAAGCCGCCGGTCGAGGCGCCGACATCGAGGCAGACATGGCCCTCGACCTCGATCGGATAGTGCTCGAGCGCGCCGGCGAGCTTGACGCCGCCGCGCGAGACATAGGGATGCGCCGGCTCGGCCGTGAGTTCGGCGCCGGGCGTGACGAGTTCGGATGCTTTCGCGATCGGCTTGCCATCGGCGGTGACGAGGCCGGCGTCGATGGCGGCGCGCGCGCGGGCGCGGCTTTCGAACAGGCCGCGTTCCACCAGCAGCACGTCGATCCGCTTGCCGGCGGATGCGGCGTTGTCGTTGTCACCCGCTCTGGTCACCGGTTTGGTCACCTGTTTCGCTACTTGGCGCTCTGCCGGCGCTGCGCGGCGGCGAGCCGCACGCAGGCCTCGAAGGAGGTGAGATCGTGCCAGAGATCGGCGGACGGCTCCCGCGGCGTCACCAGCGGGCTGCCGTGCAGGTCCAGCGCGTGCATCATCATCAGATTGTCCGGCAGTCCAAACTCTTCCACCGTCAGCCCCTCCGCGTCGATCAGGCGTCCGTCGGATGCCGGCACGACCTGCTGCTGCCGCGCCACGCGATTGGCGTAGGACGTGGGATCGTTCGAATAGGCGAGGCACAGTTTGCCGCGTCCCGCCATGTAGCCGAGTTCGTAGACCGTGCCTGCGTCGGCACTGGGGCCGCGAAACGGCGTCAAATTGGCGATGATGGCGTCGGCAGACTCCATCATCGCCTCATTGCTTTTGAAGATGGTGAGTGACGCGCCGGCGACCGTGGGATTGATGCTGTTGTCGAGCGGATAAAGCCCGCTTAGCCCATGATAGGCGCAGACCTCCGCCTTGCGGCGGCCGATCTCCACGGCATCCGGCAGGAACACGTCAGGACCTGCCAGATAGATTTTCATGGACTTGCCGGTGCTATGGCGTTTCGAGTGAACAGAGCTCCGGTTCTGATTCAATCAGAACCGGAAATGTTCGGGCCGCCCGAAACGATTACGCGAGCTTGACGGTCTCGGTCTTGTAATCCTTGCCGAGGGTCTCGAACACCTTGGCAACGATGCTCTTGGCGTCGAGACCGGCGCGGGCATACATCGCGGCCGGCGAGTCGTGATCGAGGAACACGTCGGGCAGGATCATCGAGCGGAACTTGAGCATGCCGCTGTCGAGCATCGCGTTGTCCGACAGGAACTGCATGACATGCGAGCCGAAGCCGCCGATCGAGCCTTCCTCGATCGTGATCAGGATCTCGTGGTCGCGGGCGAGCTTCATGATCATCTCTTCGTCGAGCGGCTTCATGAAGCGCGCATCGGCGATGGTGGCGGAGAGGCCGTGGGCGGCGAGCTCGTCGGCTGCCTTCTCGCACTCGGCAAGACGGGTGCCGAAGGAGAGCAGGGCGACCTTCTTGCCTTCGCGGATGATGCGGCCCTTGCCGACCGGCAAGGCAACGCCGACTTCCGGCATCTCGACGCCGCGGCCTTCGCCGCGCGGATAGCGCAGCGCGCTCGGACGATCGTTGATCGCAACCTGCGTCGCCACCATGTGGACCATTTCCGCCTCGTCGGAGGCGGCCATGATCACGAAATTCGGAAGGCAGCCGAGATAGGCGTTGTCGAACGAACCGGCATGGGTTGCGCCATCGGCGCCGACCAGGCCGGCGCGGTCGATCGCGAAGCGGACCGGCAGGCTCTGGATCGCGACGTCATGGACCACCTGGTCATAGCCGCGCTGCAGGAAGGTCGAGTAGATCGCGCAGAACGGCTTGTAGCCCTCGGTGGCGAGGCCGGCGGCGAAGGTTACCGCGTGCTGCTCGGCGATGCCGACGTCGAAGGTGCGGTCCGGGAACGCCTTGTTGAAGATGTCGACGCCGGTGCCCGACGGCATCGCCGCGGTGATGGCGACGATCTTGTCGTCCTTCTGCGCTTCCTTGACGAGGCTCTGGCCGAACACGTTCTGGTAGGCCGGCGCGTTCGGCTTGGCCTTGGCCTGGGTGCCGGTCGCGACGTCGAACTTGACGACCGCGTGATACTTGTCGGCGGAGGCTTCGGCCGGGCCGTAGCCCTTGCCCTTCTGGGTCACGACGTGAACCAGGATCGGGCCGGTCTCCATGTCGCGGACGTTCTTCAGCACCGGCAGCAGATGGTCGAGGTTATGACCGTCGATCGGGCCGACATAATAGAAGCCGAGCTCTTCGAACAGCGTGCCGCCGTCCATCATGAAGCCGCGGGAATATTCCTCGACGCGGTTGGCGCGGTTGGCGAGGATCTTCGGCAGGCGCTTGTTGATCTGCTTGGCGGCCTCGCGCAGCGAGCGATAGGTTTTGCCGGAGTACAGGCGCGACAGATAGGCGCTCATCGCGCCGACCGGCGGCGCGATCGACATGTCGTTGTCGTTGAGGATCACGATCAGGCGCGAGTTCATCGCGCCGGCGTTGTTCATGGCCTCATAGGCCATGCCCGCCGACATCGCGCCGTCACCGATCACGGCGATAACGTTGTTCTTGCCGCCGGAGAGGTCGCGCGCCACGGCCATGCCGAGGCCGGCCGAGATCGAGGTCGACGAATGCGCGGCGCCGAACGGATCGTAGTCGCTCTCGGTGCGCTTGGTGAAGCCGGAGAGGCCGCCGCCGGTGCGCAGGGTGCGGATGCGGTCGCGGCGACCGGTCAGGATCTTGTGCGGATAGGCCTGGTGGCCGACGTCCCAGATCAGGCGGTCGCGCGGGGTGTCGAAGATGTAGTGAATGGCGGTGGTCAGCTCGACCACGCCGAGGCCGGCGCCGAAATGGCCCCCGGTCACCGACACCGCGTCGATGGTTTCCTGGCGGAGCTCGTCGGCCACCTGCCGGACCTGCTCGACCTTCAGCTTGCGCAGGTCATCGGGCGTGTGAATAGTGTCAAGAAGCGGCGTTTTACTAAATGTGGTCACAGCGAATTTCCAATTTTTGCCTGTCGGAACGAACCGCCCGACGCGAGATGGGTTGGCGCGCACATCGCGCAGCGAATGCCAGACACTGGGTGCCGCCCCGGCAGACCGTGCCTGGTTGTAAGACTAGATTCACTCCGGATTGGACCACGTGATACGCATCACCTTGGTCGCTCTTCACCCGTCCCGGTTCAGTTTTGTCGAACCATTTGAGATGCATGCCGCCCGAAGAATTCGGGCCGCCCGCCAATCTCAAATGCCCATAGAACTGGAAGCATTACACCAAAGCCGTAACCAAAGCCAACCCGATAGGGCATGCAGGGTTCCTATGCGTTGTCTTGAAAAACCTAGACTTTTCAATGGTTGGGGCCAAAGGCGGGTTCCAATTTGGCCATTTTAGCTGCAGCCGGCCGGTCCGGATCGGCCGGATTCGCAGCCGCAGCCGGTCGCCGCGGTCAGCCCGCGGCGTGATGGATTGCCGGAAACAGGCAGCAACAATTGCCCGCCGTGGCGGACATCCTGTCGCAGGGTCGCGCCGTGCGGCGCTACTGCACGTCGAGCGGCTCGGTGCCGGTCGGCTGGCCGGAGGCGTCGGTGGTGATCTTGTCGACGCGGGCCTCGGCCTGGCGCAGCAATTCCTCGCAGCGCCGCTTCAGCGCCTCGCCGCGCTCGTAGATCGCGACCGATTCCTCAAGCGGGACCTTGCCGTCCTCGAGCCGCTTGACGATCGATTCGAGCTCCTCGATCGCGCGTTCAAAGGACAGCTTTTTGACGTCGGCTTGAGTGTTTTCGGCCATTCTTTGCGTTCCCGATTGCGTGGATCAGATCGCAACCTGATCTTGTCGTCCAAACATGACCCGTCGCAGGCCATGCTTGCCCCGGCGCAGAATCAATCGAATTTTTGCGGGCGTATTGTGGCGGGGAATTAGGCGCCCATCAATGCGGTGACATGAGATGCTACCGACTCTTTCAGGCCCTCGAGGTCGTAGCCGCCCTCCAGAACGGAGACGACGCGGCCGCCGGCGCTCTTGTCGGCGAGGTCCATCAGCTTGCGCGTGACCCAGCCGAAATCCTCGCCGGTCAGGTTGATCGACGCCAAGGGATCGCGGTGATGCGCGTCGAAGCCCGCCGAGATGACGACGAGCTCGGGGGAAAACTTCTCCAGCTGCGGCAGGATCAGGTTCTCGAAGGCTGCGCGGAACCTGGCGCCGCCGTCGCCGGGCGCCAGCGGCGCGTTGACGACGGTGTCGTGCTCGCCGCGTTCGCCGGCTGCTCCGGTGCCGGGGAACAGCGGCATCTGGTGCGTCGAGCAGTACATCACGGTCGGATCGGCCCAGAAGATGTCCTGGGTGCCGTTGCCGTGATGGACGTCGAAATCGATGATCGCGGCGCGCTTGATGCCGTATTTGCGCTGTGCATGGCGTGCGGCGATCGCGACATTGTCGAAGAAGCAGAAGCCCATCGGTGTCGACTTCTCGGCATGATGGCCCGGCGGGCGCACCGCGACGAAGGCGTTCTGGTGCTTGCCCTCCATCACGGCTTCGGTGGCAGCCACCGCGCCGCCGACGCCGCGCATCACGGCTTCCCAGGTGCCCGGCGACATCGAGGTGTCGCCGTCGATATAGATCATGCCGGAGGTCGGCGCGATGTGGCGCAGCTCTCCGACATAGTGCTCGCCATGACACAGCAGCACAGTGTCGAGGTCGCCTTCCGGCGCGAGGTCGCGCACCAGCGCCTTGAAGCGGTCTTCGCCGAGCACCTCGGCGACCGCACGCAGCCGGTCGGGGCGTTCGGGATGTCCGGGTGGGGTCAAATGATCGAGGCAGGCCGAGTGCGTCAGAAGCAGTGTCATGCAAATTCCCGGCGCAATCGATGCGCGTGCGAGGACGCATGATCCGGAAAAGTGCGCAGCGGTTTTCCGAACAAGATCATGCAAGAGAAGCCCCTAATCTAGGCCGTTAGCGGCCGACCGGAAAGGGCCTAGAGCAATCCCATCTCTCCGCGCGAGCTGAAGGACGGAGGTGTTCCACCTCAATTGATGCGCTCGATCCGCTTGCCGGCCGCCGGGCCGACCGGGCTGTTGGCCTTGAAGTAGGTGTAGAGTGCGTCGACGTCGTAGATGCCGAACTGCTGCGCCGTCCCTTCCTTGAACACGGTGAAGCCGTCGCCGCCCTCGGCGAGATAGTTGTTCACGGTGACGCGATAGCTCGCGGCAGGGTCGATCGGCTTGCCGTCGAGCGACATCCGCGCGGCGACGATGCGCGCGCCGTCGCCCTTGCTCGCATCCCACGCGTAGAAGAACCCCTTCGAGACCTGCAGGGCGCGCGGCCGCTTCGGGTCGGCCCATTGCTGCTCCAGCGCGTCCTTGAGCTGCTTGCCGGTCAGCGTCATCGTCACCAGCTGGTTGCGGAACGGCTGGCTGGCGAAGATGTCGGCATAGGTGACGGCGCCGTCCTCGCGCTTGACGATGTCGGTGCGCACGCCGCCGGGATTGGTGAAGGCGATCACCGCGCCGCCGTTCGGCTCGGCAGCGGTCGCAGCGAGCTGCGCGTCGGCAACGATATCGCCGAGCACGCTTTCGCCGGTCTCGGCCGGCGTACGCGACAGCGTTTCCGTGACCGAGCCCGCGGCGCGGTTCGCGATCGGCGCGGCCAGCCGGTCGTAGGACTCCAGCAGCGCGCTCTGCTCCGGATCCTTGGCGGTGCCGCCGATCTTGACGATGGTGTTGTCGGCCTTGGCGCTGATCACGTCATGGCTCTTCGGATCGAGCCGAAGATCGATCGCGGTGACCAGCGTGCCGTATTTGTCGCCTGATGTGACCAGACGCCCGTCGATCTGGCAGACATAGGCCTGGTGGGTATGGCCGGAGATCACGACGTCGACTGCCTTGTCGAATTTCTTGACGATATCGACGATCGGCCCGGAGATGCCCGGGCATTCATTGTAGTCGCCGGTCGGGAAGCCGCCCTCGTGGATCAGCACCACGATGGCCTCGACGCCCTTCGCCTTCAGCTCGGGGACCAGCGCATTGACGGTCTCGGCTTCGTCGCGGAAGTCGAGGCTCGCGACGCCGGCCGGCGACACCAGGTTCGGGGTGTTCTTCAACGTCAGCCCGATGAAGGCCACCGGCACGCCGTCGAACTCCTTGATCTCGTAGGGCGGAAAAACGGTCTTGCCGGTGATCTTGTCGAAGGTGCTCGCCGCCAGATAACGGAATTTCGCACCGGTGAAGGGATGCGGCCCCTGGCACTTGTCGACCGGGTGGCAGCCGCCATTCTGCATCCGCAGCAGCTCGTCCTTGCCCTCGTCGAATTCGTGATTGCCGACCGAGGAGACCGCAAGCCCCATCATCGAGAGCGACTCGATGGTCGGCTCGTCATGAAACATCGCCGACAGGAACGGGCTCGCGCCGATCAGGTCGCCGGCCGCAACGAAGATGTTGTTCTTGTGTCCGTCGCGCAGCTGCTTGACGGTTGTGGCCAAGCGCTCGGCGCCGCCGGCAGGCACCATGATCTTCTTGCCCGCATCAGCGGGATCGGCGATGCGGATGCCGCCCGGCGGCGGCCGCAGATAGCCGTGGAAATCGTTGATCGCGAGAATCCGCAAGTCGACCGGCGCGGCGTCCTGCGCTAGGCAGGGGCTGGCTGCGGCCAATCCGAGCGCACAGAGCGCGGCGAGGAGCGTAAGGCGGGGCTGTCTCATGACCTGTCCATGGTGTGCACGATCATGGAACACACGATCATGGCGCGGCGCCACTACAATTTTGCGACGCTTCGTTTCAATCCTTCGTGCGCGCCATGAAGGCCCGGAAGGCATCGACCGCTTCCTTGGAGCGCATCCGTTCGCTGAACAGATGGTTCTCCTGCTCGATGCGGCGGGTGACGTCCTCCGGTGGCAACCGGATCAGGCGGCGCGATATCGCCACCGCCTCGGCCGGCAGCGCGCAGATTTCGCGCGCCACCTTGTGCGCCTCGACCTCGGCATGGCCCGGCGCCACCACGGTGTTGACGAAGCCCGCGACGCGGGCGTCGTCAGCCGACATGGTGCGGCCCATCACCAGCATTGCGAAGGCGCGCTGGTGGCCCATCATGCGCGGCATCAACAGGCTCGAAGCGCCCTCCGGCACCAGGCCGAAATTGGAGAACGGTGTCGAGAACAGCGCGGTCTTGCTGGCCAGCACGTAGTCGCAGTGAAACAGCATCGTGGTGCCGATGCCCATCGCGACGCCGTCGACGGCCGCGATGATCGGCTTCACATTGTGGGCCAGCGAATACAGGAACTTGACCAGGTCGGAGGCAGGCGGCGTCTCGCTGGTCGAGGTGCCCTGCGCGAGCAGGTCCTCGATGTCATTGCCCGCGGTGAACACGCCGGAGCCGCCGGTGATGATCAGGCAGCGGATCTTCGGATTGTTCTGCGCCTTGTCGATCGCATCGCTGATCGCGCGAAACATCTCCTGGGTGATCGCGTTCTTCTTCTCGGGCCTGCGCAGCCGGATCACGCGCGTGGCGGCTTCGTCGGTCACTATGACATGCGCGGTCATCAAGCGGTCCCAGGGTCGGCCGGCGTCGTCGCCGAGCGGAGGTCGTGCCAACTATCCTACATGATCCCGTGCAAGCCCCAAGTGTTCTGGATCGCTTTTCCCCCCGGACGAGCATGAGGCCGGCGCAATGCAGTTAACCGTAATTTCGCGATTCCGGGGCGGGGGACGTTGGTCGTAGGCCGCAGGAGGGCCGCGTTGGCGCGGCGGGGCAGCCGGCTGGCGCTCGGCGAGAAACATTTCGCGGTTCGCGGCATTTCACCCAAGCCGCCGACAGGCGCGCGTCAGTTCCGTGCTCCATTGCGGCTGAACTCGAGGAGAGCGCATGCAGATCTCCGGACGTTTGGAACTATCCCGGCGCCATCTGTTGATTGTTGGAGCCGCCTCGCTGGCAGCGTCGTCGATCGCGGCGCCGCCGCCTGCGGCTGCCCAATCAGCCCCGACCGGAGCATCTGTGATGACGCGAGTATCGTTCGACGTGAACGGCGAAACCCATCAGCTCGAGCTCGATACCAGGACCACGCTGCTCGATGCCTTGCGCGAGCATCTGCACCTGACCGGTACCAAGAAGGGCTGCGACCATGGTCAATGCGGCGCATGCACGGTGATCGTCGATGGGCGGAGGATCAATTCCTGCCTGACGCTCGCCGTGATGCATCAGGGCGACGAGATCACCACGATCGAGGGGCTCGGCACGCCGGACGGACTGCATCCGTTGCAGGCGGCGTTCGTCGAACACGATGGCTACCAATGCGGCTACTGCACGCCCGGCCAGATCTGCTCGGCGGTCGCGATGCTGGCCGAGGTCAAGGCCGGCATCCCGAGCCACGTCACCGATGACCTCAACGCACCGGTGCGATTGACCAATGCCGAGCTCCGCGAGCGCATGAGCGGCAACATCTGCCGCTGCGGCGCCTATTCCAACATCGCTGAGGCGATCAGCGAGGTCGCCGGGAGGAGTGCATGAGATCTTTCAGCTATGAACGCGCCACTTCACCGGGCGACGCGGCCGCAGCGGCTGCCGCCACCGCACATGCAAAATTCGTCGCCGGCGGCACCAACCTGCTCGACCTGATGAAGCTCGAGATCGAGACGCCGGCGCATCTGATCGACGTCAACGACCTAGCGCTCGACCGGATCGAGGAAACCCCGGACGGCGGCTTGCGGATCGGCGCGCTGGTGCGCAACACCGATCTCGCCGCGGATCGGCGCGTACGGCGTGACTATGGCGTGTTGGCGCGCGCGCTGCTCGCCGGCGCCTCCGGCCAGCTGCGCAACAAGGCGACCACCGCGGGCAACCTGTTGCAGCGGACGCGCTGTCCGTACTTCTATGACACCAATCTGCCCTGCAACAAACGCAAGCCCGGCAGCGGCTGCGCCGCGATCGGCGGCTTCAGCCGCCAGCATGCCGTCGTCGGTGCGAGCGACGCCTGTATCGCGACCCATCCGAGCGACATGGCGGTGGCGATGCGCGCGCTCGACGCTGTGGTCGAGACGGTGCGGCCCGATGGCACCACGCGCAACATCCCGATTGCCGAGTTGCATCGGCTGCCCGGCGACAGCCCGGAGATCGAGACCGTCCTGCAGCCGGGCGAACTGATCACGGCGGTGATGCTGCCGAAGCCAGTCGGCGGAACGCAGCTCTATCGCAAGGTGCGCGACCGCGCATCCTACGCCTTCGCATTGGTCTCGGTTGCCGCCATCGTGCAGCCCGACGGCAGCGGCCGGGTCGCGCTTGGCGGCGTCGCACACAAGCCGTGGCGGGTCGAGACGGCGGAAGCGGAACTGCCTAACGGCGCCAAGGCCGTCTCGGCGCGGCTGTTCGCCGACGCAAAGCCGACCAGGGACAATGCGTACAAGCTGCCGCTCGCCGAGCGAACGCTCGCGGCGGTGCTGCGCGAGGCCAGGGTCTGAGATCAAAGTTTGAGGTGAGGGCTTAGCATCATGCGATTTGAACATCCCGCGACCTTCAATCCGATCGACCAGCTCAAGGTGATCGGCCATCCGACCAGCCGGATCGAAGGGCCGTTGAAGACCACCGGCACCGCGCCTTACGCCTATGAACGGCACGATGTCGTGGCCGACCAGGCCTATGGCTATGTGGTCGGCGCGGCGATCGGCAAAGGCCGGATCGCAGCGATCGATCTTGATGCGGCGAAGGCCGCGCCCGGCGTGCTTGCTATCGTTACGGCGGAAAACGCCGGCAAGCTTGGCAAGGGTGCGCGCAATGCGGCGCCGCTGCTCGGCGGGCCCGAGATCGCGCATTATCATCAGGCCGTCGCCGTCGTGGTTGCCGGCACCTTCGAGCAAGCCCGCGCCGCGGCACAGCTCGTCCGGATTGATTACGTCAAAGGTGACGGCAAATTCGATCTGGCCGCGGAGCGGGACCATGTGAGCGTCCCGGACCCAAAGATCGGCGGCCCTGCCGACACCGCCATCGGCGATTTCGCTACCGCTTTCGCCGCAGCGCCGGTGCAGCTCGATGCCAGCTACACCACGCCCGATCAGGGCCACGCGATGATGGAGCCGCACGCCTCGATCGCGGCCTGGGACGGCGACAGGCTCACGGTCTGGACCTCAAATCAGATGATCGCCTGGGGCGCCGAGGACATGGCGAAGACGCTTGGCATCCCCAAGGAGAATGTTCGCCTCGTGTCGCCCTATATCGGCGGCGGCTTTGGCGGCAAGCTGTTCCTGCGCGCCGACGTGCTGCTCGCCGCGCTCGGTGCCCGCGCGGCCGGCCGGCCGGTCAAGGTCGCGCTGCAACGCCCGCTGATGTTCAACAACACCACGCACCGTCCGGCGACGATCCAGCGGATCCGCATTGGCGCGGAGCGCGACGGCAGGATCACCGCGATCGGTCACGAAAGCTGGTCCGGCAATGTCAGCGAGGGCGAGCCCGACATGGCGGTGAGCCAGACCCGGCTGCTCTATGCCGGCGCCAACCGGATGACGGCGACGCGGCTCGCGGCACTCGATCTCCCCGAAGGCAACGCGATGCGCGCGCCCGGGGAAGCCTCCGGCATGATGGCGCTCGAGATCGCGATCGACGAGCTTGCCGACAAGCTCGACATCGATCCGGTCGCGCTGCGCATCGCCAATGACACCCAGGTCGATCCGGAGCATCCGCAGCGGCGCTTCTCGCAGCGGCAGCTCGTGCGGTGCCTGAACGAGGGCGCCGCGCGGTTCGGCTGGAACAAGCGTAACGCGAAACCGGGCCAGGTTCGCGACGGGCGCTGGCTGGTCGGCATGGGCGTTGCTGCGGCCTTCCGCAACAATCTCGTCACCAAATCGGCGGCACGCGTCCGCCTCGACCAGCAGGGAAGGGTGACGGTCGAGACCGACATGACCGATATCGGCACCGGCTCCTACACCATCATTGCGCAGACGGCCGCCGAGATGATGGGCCTACCGTTGGACAAGGTCGTCGTGCGGCTCGGCGATTCAGATTTTCCGGTGTCGTGCGGCTCAGGCGGGCAGTGGGGCGGCAACAATTCCACGGCCGGCGTCTATGCCGCCTGCACCAAGCTGCGCGAGGCCATCACGCAGAAACTCGGCTTCAACTCCGAAGAAGCCGTGTTCGCCGACGGCGCGGTCCGCTCGGGCAATCGCAGTGTGCCGCTGGCGCAGGCCGCCGGCGCGGGTGATCTGGTGGCGGAGGATGCCATCGAGTATGGCGATCTCGCCAAGACCTACCAGCAATCGACCTTCGGCGCGCATTTCGTCGAGGTCGGCGTCGATGCCGACACGGCGGAGATCCGCGTCCGGCGGATGCTGGCGGTGTGCGCCGCGGGCCGCATCCTCAATCCGAAGACGGCGCGCAGCCAGGTGATCGGCGCGATGACGATGGGCGTCGGCGCCGCGCTGATGGAGGATCTCGCAGTCGACAAGCGGCACGGTTTGTTTGTCAATCACGACCTCGCGGGGTATGAGGTGCCGGTCCACGCCGACATCCCGCATCAGGACATGATCTTCCTCGACGAGACCGATCCGATCTCGTCGCCGATGAAGGCCAAGGGTGTCGCCGAGCTCGGCATCTGCGGCGTCGCTGCCGCGGTCGCCAACGCGGTCCACAATGCGACCGCTGTGCGGGTGCGCGACTACCCGATCACGCTCGACAAGCTGCTCGCAGGGATGCCGGTCTAGCCGCGTCCGACGAACGAGCCGATGCCGCGGCCGATCGCGGCGCCGTGCTGGAACAGGGCGCCGAGGTGGCATCCCTGGCGCCGTCGACCTGGCCGAGCGCATTGAAGCAGGCGCGCACCCCGCCTTCGAGATCGGACGTCACCCATTCGGCGAGCTCCGGCACAGTGCGGCGGGCGAAGGTGATGAAGGCGGCATAGGTCAGCGGGCCGGCATTGCCGCGCGGCAATCCGGTGAGGAAATCCCAGCCGCCGATCGAGAGCGACGCCAGCCGCGACGGGAAGAACCGCGCGACGCCGACCGCGACCCAGCCGCCCATCGAATGGCCCACCACATGCGCGCGCTCGCCGCCGAGATCGTCGATCACGGCGACGATGTCGCCGGCACGCTGTTCCTGATCATAGAGTTCGGGATCGGCGGGCTTGTCGCTCGCGCCGTGTCCGAGCGAGTCGACGCAGACGACTTGAAAGCGATCGGCAAGCGCGTCGACCACGCCGCATTGCTTCCAGCTCGCGGCGTCGAGCAGCAGGCCGTGCTGCAGCACGATCAGCGGCCCGGATCCTTCGACGGTGTAATGGATGCGCTGGCCCCGATGACTGGCGAAAGGCATAGATGGAGTTCCCCACGTTTCACCAGAGGTGAGCGTGGAGATGGGCGTATTCAAGGCCCGGTTTCAGATCGGGAACCGTTCCCATCGCCCGATCACGGGCGCAACTGCGCGCTCAGCCGCCCCACACCGCGGCTTCCGTCCATCCGAGCTCGCTGAACTCGGCCGCGCGAAGCGGCGCTTCGCCGGCAGCGAAGAATTCATCAAGCTGCGGCGGCTTCACTTTGGTTTCGGAGAGCATCGCGTGGGCCTGGCCGCGATGATGGATCTGGTGTTGAAACAGATGCATCAGCAGGCGGTCGCGCCGCTCGGCCTGCACGGAGGTGTCGCGATTGATCTTCACCACATCGTCGAGCCGCTCCGGGGTCAGCGCATCGCAGTGAACGATCAGGCGTTGATCGATTGAGCGCTGCGCGCTCTTGAGTTCGACGACCGCCGGGTAGGGCACTTCATTCGCCCACGCCTTCGGCCCGAGCCAGCCGCCTTCGAGCGCATCGATGTAGAAGAGATCGATGACGTAGATGTGGTTCAGCGTCGCCTGCAAGCTCGGGAAGAACCCGGTCCGCGCCGCGGCGAACTCGGTCTGGCTGAGACCGGCACAGGCCGTGAGCAGGCGATGATTGGCCCAGGCATTGTTGTAGGCAAAAGCGCGAAAGGTCTGAACGAGGCCTGCTTGCATATCGGTCCTCACTGATCGTTTTCAGGCCGGCACCGCGGCCAACCGACCGACCCGCGACAGCAACAGCTTCAGGATCGGGGATTTGTTGGCCGTGTGGTAGGCGAGCACGAGGTCGAGCGTCGGCGCCTCGCCCCGCACCGGGCGGGTGGTGATCGTATCGGGCAGATAGTGCGCCGTGTAGGCCGGCAGCAGCATCACGGCATGGGTCGAGGTGATCATCGAGATCGCGTGCACGACGTTATGCACCTCGTGCTCCGGCCTGAGATCGATGCCGGCGCGGCTGAAATAGTCCAGCACGACACGGCGCACCGCCGGTGCGGATTTCGACGGCAGGTAGAAGGTCTCGCCCGCGATGTCCTCCGGCGCGATGGCAGCCTGCGCCGCCAGGCGGTGGTTGCTCGGAAATACGAACACCAGTGGATCGGTGCGCACGCGCCTGCAAGCCAGGTCCGCCATGTTGTCGTCCGCCCGCATGAAGGCGGCATCGAGCTTGCGCCGCATCAGGGCCTTGGCCAGCAACGGCGAGTAATCGCTCGACAGGCGGATATCGATGCCGGGAAATTCATCGCGCAGGATGCGGTTCACCTCCGGCAGCAGATCGATTTCTGCGCCGGACAGGAATCCAAGCGTGAAGACAGGCTTCGGCGGCTGCGCCGCACGCAGCGCGGCTTCCTTGGCGGCCTCCGCCTCCAGCAGCGCCATGCGGGCATGGTCGAGAAACGCCTTGCCCGCCGCAGTCAGCGCGATGCCCTGCGCGCCGCGGTTCAGCAGCTGCACGCCGACTTCCTGTTCGAGATCGCGGATCTGCCGGCTGAGTGAGGGCTGCGAGGTATGCAGCTTCTGCTCGGCGGCAACCGTCAGGCTGCCGGCGTCGGCCACGGCAACGAAATAGCGCAGATGCCGGAGCTCCATCACCGTCTCCCGATCGCAAATTCCCAACTGCCGCGGTCATGTCCGGCAGGCATGGGGCCAGCCTACAAAGTCTTTTTCAAGCCGGCCAGCGCTCTCTATAGCAGGCCGTGTTCCCATTGCGGGCTCTGCCTCGCAGGCAGAGGACCCGTGCGAAGCCAAGCCGGAGCCTGCGCATGCGGATGAGCCTTGCAGCATTGCTGTTGTCGTCGCTGGTGCTGACGGGGCTCAGCGGTGCTGCGGCGCAATCCGGCAATCAAACGAGGGCAAGCGCCATGGATACGGATGTCGCGACGATCAAGCAGGCACTCGCCGGAAGCTGGGAAAGCATCGCGCCCGAGATCCGGCCGAGCAAGAATCCGGACGGCTCGATCAAGCCATTCTATCTGAAGCGCGCCTTCACCTATCAGTCCTCCGACCGGTTCGAGCTTGTGGTCGTCAACTCGGCCGATCCCTACGGCAAGGTGCCGCTGGCGCGGATCAGGATCGTCGGGCACATGCAGTGGCAGGGCGTGCATCCGATCGCGCCGGGCGCGCAGAAGGTCGATTTCATCGCCGATGAGGCCTATGAGGTGACGCCGTTGGCGCAGGGCTTTGCCGATGTCCTCAACAAGGTCGCTTCCGCCGGCTACGCGCCGTGGGCGGTCGATGCGCCGCAGAGCATCTTCGGCAAATCCTTCGCGCCCTTCGCGCTGAAGGAAGGCACCAACTTCATGGAATACGACCTCGTCTATCTCAGGGGCGACCTGCTGTTCTGGGGCGCCCGCAATGTCGACGGGCGCGGCTTCGATACCGAGCAGAACCGGCCGACCAATCTGCAGATCCCGCTGGTGCGGAAGTAATCGTGGTGCTTGCGCGATGAGCCGATCCTTGCATAGCTAATCCGGCCCCTCGCGGGCACTTCGTCCAAGGTCGGCAGCAGATGCAACTCGCAAAGAACGTGATCGACATCGGCCTGTCCTCGAGCAATCTCGAGCCGATGCTGCGGTTCTGGCAGCATGACGCCGGGCTGCGCTTCGATCACGTGCAGCCGATCCGCCGCGGCCAGAAACAGTACCGGCACGACGCGCACGGTTCGGTCATCAAGCTCAACCATCATGTCGAGCCGCTGCCGGACGCGGCGCCGAGCGGCTATCGCGAGCTGATCATTGCACGCGAGGGCATTGAGGCGCCGCAGCGCATGGCCGATCCCGACGGCAACAGCGTTTGCCTGGTGCCGCCGGGACATGACGGCATTACTCAGATTGGCGTCGCGATGGCCGTCCGCGACCTCGCCGCGCATCGCCAATTCTACGGCGACATTCTCGGCTTCGCCGAGCAATCATGGTCGGACGGTCCGGCCTTTCGCCTCGGCGACAGCCTGATCCTGCTCAGGGAAGATCGTGCCGCGACCGTCGATCCGGTTCGGGGCGCGCGGGGCTGGCGCTACATCACGCTGCAGGTCGCCGATATCGACGCGGTGCACGCGGAGCTGCGCGGCAAGGGTGTGCGCGAGGGTCTCGCGCCGGTGACGCTCGGCGAGGTCGCAAGGATTTCGATGATCCTCGATCCCGACGGCAACTGGATCGAACTGTCCCGCCGCGCATCGATCGTCGGCAGCCTGTCCGAGCACTAGGCGGCATGTATCCGCGTTGCCGAGGCCGGGCACGCCGCTTTGCGAGACGGGCCGCCGGCGCAAACCGAAACATCGAGTCTGGAGCGGGTGACGGTCAAGCGCGTGCGCGATTTGCGCTTGGCGAGATCTGGCCGAGTTCCATGTCGTTGATCCGGGTCGCGCCAAGGTTCCAACACGTCGAGCCCGTAACGTCGATCGGTTGATGGCCGATCCCGCTGAACTTGCCCTCGCGGGAAAAGTGTGTATACTTATTGCGTTCGATTTGCCGTTGTGCCTTGTTGAATGGTCAAAGCGGCCCTTTTCCAAAGAACATCGTCGGTTGAAAGATGACGCGGAGCCCAGCGCGAATAGACGTGCGTCCGCTTTGGAGAAGAGAAATGCCCACAGGTACTGTGAAGTGGTTCAACGGCCAGAAGGGTTTTGGTTTCATTCAGCCTGATGACGGCAGCAAGGACGTGTTCGTTCATATCAGCGCTGTCGAGCGGGCCGGACTTGGCGGTCTCGCCGAAGGCCAGAAGCTGTCGTTTGAGCTCAAGACCGACAAGATGCGTGGCAAGACCAGCGCCGAAGATCTTCGTCTGGCCTGAGCCGCCCTGTCATTCCACGGATGTACTGGGATGACAGTTGCGCCCCGCTCGATCCCGTGATGGGTTGGGCGGGTTCGCTGCGCTTGAAGGGCTCATTCGCCGATGGCCAAGACGACGGAAGAACTTTCTGCTGAGCGTCTGGCCAAAGCCGAGCGCCGGCGGCTTGCCGCCGAGTCCGGTGCGCAGGCGATCGCGGAAATCGAGCGCGATGCAATCGCCGTGCGCAAGAACATGGAGCGGCTACGGGCTCTCCGTGAGACACGCGATGCCGCGGCGGCACAGGTTGGCCCGGCACCCTCGGCGCCGGCTGCCAAGAGGAGCAAGCGGATCAAGCGTATCGTGCGCTAGGCCGCGCACGCACGTCCTCGATCACGCCGCTGAGGCGGTCTATTTGGCGACCGTCACGACGAGGCCGTCTCACCCGGGCGGCTCGCGCCGTCCGTCCGCATTGGATCTCGCCGCCACATTTCGCAACCTGGGCAGGAACGATCGAGAGCCGGGCCATCTTATCGTGGCGATGGCGCGCTATTATTTCGATCTGCGTGATGGCTGCGGCTTGGCGATCGACGAGGAAGGCCTGGAGATGCCCGATCTCGCGGCGGTTCAAGAGGAGGCCGCGCGCGCTCTGGCCGACATGATCCGCGATTCCGTTCGCGGTCAAAATCTTGATCGGGCTGCGGTCGAAGTCCGGGACCACAACGGGCCGATCCTCGAGGTTGGCATCGCGTGGCGCATTCTCCGGTCGAATGGCTAGTCCGGTTGCGCGGCCACCCGTTGACCCGGCAGCGCGGCACTCTGCGTCAGGCGGTTCGAATTTGCTGCTCAACAATGATATCGATTCAAGGCATTGCGCACGCGCGAGGAACCGCTCACGCGCTCGTTTCGGCTGGCCGCTGTCGTCTTCGGGCTCCGATTTCGAACGCGCCTGAACCGTGAGAGGCAAATCCCGGAACTGGCGATTGCGCCTTGCATAGCTGAGATCAGTGCATAGGTTTGTTGAATCGACTGGCCTTGCGCCTTGTAGATCGGTCCCAATGGACCCTTTTCCAAAGACATCGTCGGATGGCGGCGAACGTGTGCTCGGTGCACTGCGGCTGCAGTTTCGTCACGTCGATGATCGGCTGCCGTTTCACGGATGTACTGGAACGGCAGTGCGGCCCGCCGTCTCGGTGATAGAGCGGGCGCTCGTATTGTTCATTCAACGTGCGTTGTAGCGCGAGAGAGGTGATCCATTGCAGGTTCTCGTCAGGGACAACAACATCGACCAGGCACTGCGCGTTCTGAAGAAGCGGTTGCAGCGCGAGGGCGTCTTTAGAGAGATGAAGCGCCGCAGATCGTTCGAGAAGCCGTCGGAAAAGAGGATTCGGGAGAAGGCCGAAGCAGTGCGGCGAGCGCGCAAGCTTGCCCGCAAGCAGGCGATCCGCGAGGGATTGATTGCAGCTCCGCCGAGGAAGCCCAAACTGGCGCCAAGAGCCACGGCAGCGGGGCAATCGCCGACGCGAACAAACGGCGCGCCGGAGCGTTAGTCCGTCCCGCAATCCTGTTGGAGGGAGCGAGCAAGATGAAGCAGCGACCTTATCGAGGCAACGGATGCCTCCAGGAACGTCTCTCCGATGAAATCTGTCGTCGGCAAGTCCAGGATCGCGATGTTCGGTCAAGGGGCGAGAAGCGGCGGCAACGCGCGCAGAACCTGGCCGGCGCGGCCATCAATACGATGGCAGATCGTTCGGCAAGCCAGATCGATCAGTCTGCCCGCAAGCGTGATTTGCTGGATGGTCCCAGGGAGTTCCGCGCGTCGCGCAAGGATCGTTGATCGGCCTCCGGCTTCCCTGCGCCCTCCGCTCACGGCAGGGCGGAACGAGAATGCAAAAAGCTCGGATTAATCGGATCACTCGAACGCGAAGGTATGATCCACCGGCAGCGCGGCGTACTCGCCGTCGTCCTGGCGAAAGCCAGGACCCATTACCCCAAATGTGCATTGTTGCGCGACGCCGGGGCCACGATCTCGTTCACGATTAAATGCGGTGTCTATGGGTCCTGGCTTTCGCCAGGACGACAACGATGAGTTCCGCCTGTGCCTGGGCGAGATTGCGAGGCCTACCCCGCCAACACCGCGTCGGCGCCGGTCACCGCCTCGGCGCTCTCCGTCACCGTCTTCTCCAGCGACGGCCCCTGCACGGCGACGTTCTCGGCGAAGAAGCGCGCCAGCGCGACATAGCGCTGCGGCTCGGCTTCGCCGTTCGCCTTGGCGGCCAGCGCCTCGCCGGCCAGCATGCAGCCGCCGAGCGTGGCGCCGAACAGCCGCAGATAGGGCGTCGCGCCGGCCAGCGCCTCGTTCGGTGCCGAGGCCAGTCGCTCGAGCAGCCATTTGCTGCTGCGTTCGAGCGCGGCATGGGCATCGCGCAGTTTTGCGCCGGTCGTGCCGAAGGCCGGATCGTTGGAGGCCTCGATCTGCTTGATGGTTGCGGCGAGCTCGTCGAGCAGCGCCCACACCGAGGCGCCGCCATTGGCGCCGAGCTTGCGGGTGACGAGGTCGATCGACTGGATACCGTTGGTGCCCTCATAGATCGAGGTGATGCGAGCGTCGCGATAGTGCTGCGCGGCGCCGGTCTCCTCGATAAAGCCCATGCCGCCATGGACCTGGACCCCGAGATAGGCGACCTCGTTGCCGATGTCGGTGGAGAACGCCTTGGCGATCGGGGTCAGCAGCGCGCCGCGGGCGGCCGCATCGGCGCGGACCTTGGCGTCCTTGGCGCGCACCGAGACGTCGAGCGCGACCGCGGTGGCATAGCAGATCGTGCGTGCCGCCGCCGTCATGCTGCGCATCTGCATCAGCATGCGCTTGACGTCGGGATGCACGATGATCGGATCCATGCCGTCGCTCTTGTGGCCGATCGCCTTGCCCTGCTTGCGCTCCTGCGCATAGGCCAGCGCCTGCTGATAGGCGCGGTCGGCAACGCCGACGCCCTCGAGGCCGACGCCGAGCCGGGCCTGGTTCATCATCGTGAACATGCAGCGCATGCCCTGGTTTTCCTCGCCGATCAGGAAGCCGATCGCGCCGCCCTTGTCTCCCATGGTCATGGTGCAGGTCGGCGAAGCGTGCATGCCGAGCTTGTGCTCGACGCCGCTTGCATGGATGTCGTTGCGCGCGCCGAGCGAGCCGTCGGCATTGACCAGGAATTTGGGGACGAGAAACAGCGAGATTCCCTTGGTGCCGGCAGGCGCATCGGGCAATCGTGCGAGCACGAAGTGCACGATGTTGTCGGTCATGTCGTGCTCGCCGTAGGTGATGAAGATCTTGGTGCCCTTGATGCGGTAGGTGCCGTCTCCTGCGCGTTCCGCGCGGGTGCGCAGCGCGCCGACGTCGGAGCCGGCATTGGGCTCGGTGAGCTGCATCGTGCCGGTCCACTCGCCGGTGACGAGCTTCTCGAGATAGATCTTTTTCAGCTCGTCGTTGCCATGGGCGTCGAGCGCCTCGATCGCGGACAGCGTCAGCAAGGGGCAGAGGCCGAACGCGACATTCGACGCGCTCCAGATCTCGGTGCAGGCGGCGTTGATCGCGAGCGGCAGGCCCTGGCCGCCGAACGCTTCCGGACCCGACACCGCGTTCCATCCGGCGGCGGTCCAGCGCTGATAGGCATCGGGCCAGCCCGGCGCGGTCGTCACCTTGCCGTTGTCGAGCTTGATGCCGTGCTCGTCGCCGACCTTGTTGAGCGGCGCCAGCACATCGGACGCGAACTTGCCGGCTTCTTCCAGAACCGCGGCGGTAATATCGCCGTCGAAATCGCCGTAATGGCCGGCCTCAACAGCGGCAGCGAGCCCCGCACCATGATTGAGGGACAGCAAGATATCGTTGATCGGCGCACGGTAGGTCATGGCGTTACTCCCGGGGAGGCGTTTGGAATTGTCATCCCATGAAACCGGCGGCCTCTCAACTGTCCGAGCGGACATCGCGCGGTCAGTTTCGGCCACCGCCGCGCCGGCCTATAATAATGTCACCTTCATCATCCTGCGGCTTTCGTGCCTTTTCGATCGCCGCCCTGTTGAAATGGCGGGACTCACCCTATAGACCGGCGTGGCCTTCAATCGGCACGTTGGGGCGTAGCCAAGCGGTAAGGCAGCGGATTTTGATTCCGCCATTCGGAGGTTCGATCCCTCCCGCCCCAGCCAGCAACCAAGCCATTGATTTAAATGTAGAAACTTATCCGTCCCGGACCGGGCTTCCACCCGCATTCGGGTAAGGGGATCTGGCCGTTGATCTAGGAATTCCGTGCCGTGTTGGTTGTCATGGACGGCAGGCGCCGAGTCGCGGTCTGGCGCGGAATTGAGCGGCGTTCAAATCTGGCCGGGATTGGCTGGACACCACAACCGCCGGCCCGGTTGCTCGGCGATGCGTTGGCGATCATGTGCGCTGTGCGGTCGGTCGTGGTCGGACGACATCGCGGCGCGTCTGCGGATTGCTCGCGCCGTCACGACGGGGTTCTCGGATTCGAGATCTCCGGATGTTGAACTGAATCCAATCCACGCGCGGAGAAATTTCTGCACGTTAGAGCAACGTGAATCGTCGTAGTTCATCGCGTGCGCTCAGCTTGCGCGAAGTCGCATCAGCTCACATCACGCAACGCAGAATGCGAGTGCGGCCGAATGGCGCGCAACGAAGGCGCAGCGCTGCGCAGTCATTCGCGTCACGCAGTGCGGACGAGACAATTACAACGGGAAACGCCACAAAACTGCAATGGCGCGATGCTAACGTCCATTGTCTGCCACGCGGCAGCTGCAATGAATGTCCGCAGTGCGTACGCCTCCCATGCATCGCCTATGTAATCGACAACTCGTTGTGACGGCGATGGCGGCGATGCTCGCGTCTGCTGCTGATGCCGCTGAATTCACCATCGTCAACGCGTCGAACACGCCGCTGCAGCATCTCTACATCTCGCCATGTGGGGCAGGGCAGTGGGGGCCGGACCAGTTTGCCGGCGCGTTGCCGCCTTCGCGATTTCACACCGTCTCGCGCATCGCGCCGGGCTGCTACGACATTCAGTTCGTCGTCGCGCCCTGGAACAATTGCGTCCTCGCCGGGGCGTCGCTTCGCCGCAACGAAGTCTGGAAGGTCACGCAGTGGACGGTGTTCGGTTCGCAGAGCGGCGATTGCTCGCATGTCGCGGGCTATGTTCCCGCGCGCCGGCAACCGTGGGTCTGGCAACCGGCTTCAAGCTCGGACATCAAGAGAGAGTGACGTGGCAAAGGTGCTGGTGACCGGCGGAGCCGGATTTCTTGGTTCGCATCTGTGTGAGCGGCTGGTCGCGCAGGGCCATGATGTGCTCTGCGTCGACAACTATTTCACCGGCAGCAGGGCCAATATTGCGCATCTGATCGGCAATCCCCGCTTCGAGATCATGCGCCACGATGTGACGTTTCCGCTCTATGTCGAGGTGGACCAGATCTACAATCTGGCGTGCCCGGCATCGCCGATCCACTACCAGTTCGATCCGGTGCAGACGACCAAGACCAGCGTGCACGGCGCCATCAACATGCTGGGACTTGCCAAGCGCGTGAAGGCGAAGATCCTGCAGGCCTCGACCTCGGAGGTCTATGGCGATCCGGAAATCCATCCGCAGGTCGAATCCTACTGGGGACACGTCAACCCGATCGGGTTGCGCTCCTGCTATGACGAAGGCAAGCGCTGCGCCGAGACGCTGTTCTTCGATTACTGGCGCCAGCACGGCCTGCGGATCAAGGTCGTGCGGATCTTCAACACCTATGGTCCCCGCATGCATCCGAACGACGGCCGCGTGGTGTCGAATTTCATCGTCCAGGCGCTCGGCGGCAACGACATCACCATCTATGGCGATGGCCGCCAGACCCGCAGCTTCTGCTACGTCGACGATCTGATCGAGGCGATGATCCGGACCATGAACACGCCGAACGATTTCACGGGGCCGATCAATATCGGCAATCCCAGGGAGTTCACCATCCGCGAGCTGGCCGAGCAGGTCATTGCGATGACCGGGTCACGCAGCAAGCTGGTGTTCGAACCGTTGCCGTCCGACGATCCGCGGCAAAGGCAGCCGGACATTTCGCTGGCGCGCGCGGTGCTCGGCTGGGAGCCGACCCTTGAGCTGCGCGCGGGCCTGGAGCGAACGATTGACTATTTCCGTGGCCATTTGCGAGCCGCGGCCGAATAGCATCCTCTGAATTGGCCGACCAACGCGGTTGCGATCGTTCACGCCGTCCGGCGGCGCCAGAACGCGCGCACTGTCAGATTGACCTTCAGGACAGGGTCGCCGGCTGCTCGCTCGGTCGATCCGCCCGGTTGCACCAGCAATGCGTCGACGAATACATAGGGCGCGCCGCTTTCCAGCCGATAGAGCAGCGTCTGCAACGCGGCGAGCGTGGCGTTCAGGGAGATCTGAAGCCGGATCGCGTCGCTTTTGTCGTCGCGATCGGCGGGAATCCCGGACGAGATCAGGATCGCGTGCTGGTTCGCCACCAGTTCGGCGAGGTAAGCCTGGAGCTGCGCGGTGGCGAGGCCGCTGGTCGGCGCATCCAGGAACGCGGCCGCCGGCGCCGCGAGGCGTTGGGTTTGCGCGCGCCTGTTTGCGGCTGGTCGCGCATGCGCCTCGAGTGCGGCCAGCTGGTCGCGCTGTTCGACGAGATGCTGCAGGGCATTGGCCCGCGTCTGCAACGCCCCCGCGATCGCAATCGCGCAGATCAGTAGCAGCGTACCGAAGCCGCCCACCGCGAGGACTTGCTCGCGCTTGATGTCAAAATTGAAATTGAGCTTCAGCACGATCTACTCTCCATCGATCCTGACATGCGGCTCGACGCGTGCCTCGATGTGGAACACGAAGCGCCCGCCGTCGGCGTTGCGTGTCGTCGGGGCGAAGAAATGCACGTCCTTGAAGTGCCCGGAGCGTTCGAGCGGTGCGATCAGCGCCGGCGCGTCGCCGGCGAGGCCGACGATGCGCAGCGTCGGACCGTCCATGTTCAGTTCCGTCAGGTAGGACGTCTCGGGGAGGGCGCGCGACAGCGCCTCGACCACGACCACCGCAACCGGCGACGTCTCCTTCAGGGCGCGTGCCCGCTCCGCCGGCGCGAGCGAGGCGATCGCCTCTTTCGACGTGCTGCCCCTGATCTGACGCTGCAACGTCGCAACGCGCGATCCGATCTCGTCGCTTTCGCCGTCCGCGGACGCCGCGGCCATGAAAGCCCAGATGTTCAGCGCCAGCGTCAGGCAGACCGCCGCGACGATCAGGCCGCCGATCATCCGGCGTGTCCATGAAAGGTTGGCGTCGGTCGCGTCGGCGAGGCGCGACCACAATGTGATCGGCGGCGTCGCGCCGTCACCGCCCTTGCCGGCAACGACACGATCGACCCGGAGTCCCCGTGCGCCGAGTTCGCCGCACACCGCGTCGAGCGTCACACGAGAGGTCGCGAGGACCTGCACGTTGAGGATATTCGGATCCTCGCCGGTCGCCACATTGAAGCCATAGGCCGCCTGGCTCGCCCGCCACGGAAACAGCCGCTCGATCTGATTGCGCACGATACCGGCGAGCAGGTCTCGCGCCTGCGCGGGAACGCTCATCGCGCGCGAGACCACATCACCGGCGGGGAGCTCCAGAATGACGAACGACTTTTGCGCGGCGCGCAGGATCTCGTCCGGGAGCGCGTTGCCCGCAGGCCCGGCTGTGAAGCTGAACCGCGCCGAATTCCTCGCGTCCTCAAACACCCATTGGCCGCCGTCTCGGCTGATCCGCACCCACTGCCGGGCGCGCCGCAGCTCCTGCCAGCCGAGCCACAGCCGGGCAAGGATATCGATCCAGCGCCGCATCATCATTTCGATGTTCATCAGCGTGCCTCCAGCGATACGACAGCGCCTGTCCTCGCGAACCGCGACACCGGCGTCCAGGCGAGAACCCGATACGGCTGCTTGTCCTCGGGGAGCAGCACGATGAACGCCTTGGCCGCCGCGGTGTATCCGTCGGTCGTGCCGGCGACGAGGTCCACCGCGACCACATGAGTCTGCTGGACCTTGAGGTATTTTTGCGCCGCTCCGAGCAGGAAGCCGAGGCGGTCGGGATCGACGAACGGCGAGCTTCGCGTATCGAGAAAGGCGTCGATCCGCTCGGTATCGAAGGACGGCAAGGCCCGCAGCACCGCGACCGGCGCGGTGAGCGGATTGACGCTGTCGCTGCCGAACACGGTGATCAGGGGCGCCATCGCCGCCATCCATTGCGGCTGCATGCCCGGAACATCGGCGATCTGCCCGATATCGGTGAACGGTGCAGGAGTGGGCGTGGCGGCCGGTTGCTCAGGCTTGCCCGCCGCTGGCGGCTTCGCTGCATCGTTCGGCTGCGCCTGCGCATCGTTCGGTTGCGCTTGCGCGGCGGTGTCGCGAAGCGCGACGATCCGTTGCGCCACGATGCCGGCATCGTCATCATCGGCTCCGACAGAGCGAAGCAGGGAGATCAGCAATTCGACCGGGGCCCTTCCGATGTCGATGCGGCCGCCTTCGTCGCTGACGGTGAGTTGCACGGACCCGGTTGCGAAAGTCAGCGTGGTGCTGCGCTCGGTGAGCGGCGCATCGCGCAGTGCCGCGACGATGCCGGCGGCGGCCTCGAGCCCCGCGCTCAGGAGTCCGTCGGCTTGCACGCGATCCCGGTGGATCCGGACGATGCCGGCGAGGCTGCGAAACGTCGTCGACGTCGCCATGGCGAGGACGGCGCACAGCGCGATCGCCCACAGCACGGCGAGCAGCACCATCCCGCGTTGGCTGTGCCGGCTCGTCATCGGCGTGCTCCGGCCGACGCGTCCTTCGCCGGCGTCTCCTTCGGCGACGCGGACTTGCCGGTGACGCATTCGGCGCTGGCGCCGGGCTGGGCGCATCCGATCGGCGCGTCGGCGTGCAGCGCGAACTCAACGCCGGGCAGGAGATCGGCGCCGCTGGCGCGGTCCCGGATGGTCAACCGCACCAGCCGCGGCAGCAGCTGCTGTCCGGTCCATGTCGTGCTCCAGGACATGGTCCCGTCAGGACCAGGACTTGCGAACGCAAAGGCGATGTCGACCTGGCCCTCGATCACCCGGACCGGGTCGTGCAGCGTGGCGCTCGCGAACGGCGAGCGTGGTCCATGCCATCGGGCCCGGCGCCGGACCAATCGGTTGATGCCATCGGTCTCCTCGACCTGCAGGCTGACGATCTCCTCGGTTTGGCCGCCACCTGCGCCGCTGCCGGTGACCAACGTCAGCTGGTTCGCATCGCCATTGAAGGCGGCCGCAGCTTCGGCACCGTCACCCTGCTTGACCTGCCGCGCGGACCCGATGTCCGCCGCGAGGCGGTCGACCGCGAGCAGCAACTGATCGGTCTTTCCGACCAGGCCTGTCCTGCGGTCGAAATTCAGCGCGACATTGTTGACCAGCGCCGCGGTTGCGGCAATCACCGCGGAGCCGATGGCGAGCGCCGCAAGTACCTCGATCAGCGTGAAGCCGGCACGGCTGCCCGATCGTAGCGTTGCGGTCATTCGTCGGCTCCGAGCCCGAGCCGCAGCGTGTCCGCGCTGACCCTCTGTCCGGGTGCCCACGACACCGTTGCGACAAGATGGTAGGCGATCCAGTTCGGGCGTTTGGCGGCGGGTTCCTGCTTCTTGTCCGCCGCGGCGCCGGCCGCAGCGTCCCGTCGCGCCACCATGGCATCGACGAACATGGGCTCCGACGTGACCGACCAGCGCAGCCCGGCGGTCTCGCCGTCGCGCGTGCCGTTTGCGAGGATCGCGCGGTCGATCGGCGCATCGAGCAGTGTGCGCAAGAGCACCTGTGCCGCGACGCGGCCGTCGATCCTGTCGGCGATGCGGCGCGCGTAAAACAGATGCGGGCCGAGCACGGAGACGAATCCCAACAGCAACGCCATTGCCACCAGTGCCTCGATCAGCGTGAAGCCGGCACGTGCATCGCGAGGGTCAGGGCAGGTCGACTGCAACGCGGCCATTATACCAGTTGACGTCCACCTCATAGCGCACATTCTCCCACGAGAATTTCAACACCGCGCCGGTTGAAGCGCCGTCCGGCTCGAACCGCACGACCGCCCGGCGTCCCGACCAGAATTCGTCCACACCCGTGACATCGATCATGACGTCGCGGGGAACTGCGATCGTTCCGCCTTGCCCGACGATCGTTCGCGCATTTCCGTCGAGCGACACAAGGCGGCTCTGCCCGGTGAGGATCGCGGCAAGCCGCTCGCGGCGCAGCAGCGCGGCGGTCTGCAGCGCCAAAGCCTTCAGCTTGCTGCGTCCCGTGCCGGGAACCGTCGCCACCACCAGCGACGCCAGCATCGCGATGATCAGCATCACCGCCATCATCTCGATCAGGGTGGAGCCCGCAGCCGAGCCGGTAATCGTCGTTCGCGCCATCGGTCATCCCTACATCGCAAGCTCGGTGATGCTGAGCAGCGCGCTCATGATCGACACGATCAACGTTCCGATGCCGATGCTGACGACGATGATGGTGATCGGGCCGATCGCGCCCATCAGCCGGTCGAGGCCGATCGCGAGCCGTTGCTCATAGAGGTCGGCGGCGTGCTGTGCGATCGCCGACAGATCGCCGGTCTCGTCGCCGACCCGCAGCATGCGGACCGCAAGCGGTGGCACCAGGTCGCTATCGGCCAACGCCTCGATGAAGCGGCGACCGTTGCGCACCTGTTCGTGCACCTGCTCCACCGCCGCCGCGTAGCGCGGTTCGGTCATGATATCGCGCAGGATCTTCAGTGCGGTCGGCAACGCGACCCCGTTCTCGACCAACAGCCCGAGCGTGCCGATGAAGCGGGCGGTGCGGCGATCGCTCATCGGGCCGGACACGCCGGGGATGGTCGCGAGCACCGCGATCAGCGATGCGCGCGCGGAAGGCTGGCGCAGGATCAGCCAGCCGAGCAGCAGCACCGCGCCGCAGCCGCCAAGGAAGCTGTCGAGATGGGCGCGCAACCAGGTCGACATCGTGAGCGCAAAGGCCGCGCCGGAATTGAGCCGTCCGCGCAGCTCCGCGAACACGGACTCGAACTGCGGCACGACATAGAGCAGGAAGAAGAACAGGATGACGACCGCCGAGCCGACCAGAAACATCGGGTAGCGAACCGCCCCCGAGATCCGTTGCGACAGCTGCTCGCGCCGCGTCCGGTCCTCGACGATCGCGCGCAAGACCACTTCCAGCTTGCCGGACGCTTCGCCGGCGCGCACCATCGCGATGTAGATCGGTTCGATGACCTGGTTGTGGCGCTCCAGTGCCTCGGCGAAACCGTCGCCGCCGGAGACCGCGGAGCGCAGCCCGCCGGCAAAGCGGGCCACCGCCTTGTTGGTGTCTTCTTCCAGCGTCTGCAGCGCAGCTTCCAGCGTCAGCCCCGAGCGGAGCAGCAGGGCGAGCAGGCGCAGGAAGGTGGTCAGTTCGCGCTGCCGGGGCAAGCTTCCGCCCGAACTTCCGGCGCGCAGCGCGGTGCGGCCGGCGACCTCGGCTTCGACCGGCAGGTGGCCGAGATACTCGATACGCCGCAGGACCTCCTCGCGCGATGGCGCATCGACATCGCCGAGAATGATCTCGCCGGCCTTGGTCAACGCGCGGTAGCGGTAGTGCGGCATGACCTTCCTACAGGCTCATGGTCAGTCGGAAGATTTCGTCGAGCGTGGTCTGTCCGGCGCGCAGTTTCGCGACGCCGTCCTCGGTCATCGAAATCATGCCGGCGCGCCGGGCGACGGCTTCGAGGTCGGAGGCATCGGTCTTCGGGCCGATCGAGCGTCGCAGCGTCGCACCGATCTCCATGATCTCGAACACCCCCTTGCGGCCGCGGAATCCGGTGTTGCCGCACCAGTCGCAGCCTTTGGGCCGACAGACCACTTCGCCGGCCTCGATGCCGAGCGCCGAATAGCGTTCGTCCGCCGCGATGTCCGCCGCCGACAGCGTGTAACGTTCCTTGCAATGGTCGCACAGGATCCGGACCAGGCGCTGCGCCACGATCACCCGCGCACACGACGCCAGCAGGAAGCTCTCGATCCCCATGTCGATCAGGCGCGTGACGGCGCCCGCGGCGGTGTTGGTGTGTAGCGTCGTCAGCACCAGATGGCCGGTCAGCGCGGCATGCACCCCGATATGGGCGGTCTCGGAATCGCGCATTTCGCCGACCATGATGACGTCGGGGTCGAGCCGCATGAACGAGCGCAGCGCCGATGCGAAGGTCAGCCCGATACCCGGATGCACCTGGGTCTGGGTGATACCCGGAATCTGGTACTCGACCGGATCCTCGATGGTCAGGATCTTGCGGGTCGGCTCGTTGATCACCGCAAGCGATGCGGCAAGCGTCGTCGTCTTGCCGGATCCGGTTGGGCCGGTGACGATGACCATGCCATACGGCGCGAGCAACGCCCTGCGCAGCACCGCCTCATGATGCGCGCTGAGGCCGATCTGGTCGAGCGAGACCAGGCCGGCTCCCTTGCGCAGCAGCCGGATGACGGCGCATTCGCCGTGCATCGTCGGCATGGTGGCGACGCGCAGATCGATCTCGTTGCCGCCGACCAGGATGTGCGCACGTCCATCCTGTGCCAGGCGGCGCTCGGTGATGTTGAGCCCGGCCATGATCTTGAGGCGCGACAGGATGCCCTTGGCCATCGCCATCGGTGGTGCCGGAACGTTCTTCAGCATGCCGTCGACTCGCAACCGAACCTGCAGCACATTGCCGGCAGGCTCGATATGCAGGTCGGTCGCACGCTGCTCGACGGCGAGGCGCAGCAGGTCGTCGAGTGCTCGCACCACCGGTGCGCCGCGCGCGAGGTCACGCAGATTGTCAAGGTCGTCCTCGCCGGCGGCCGTTCCGGCCAGCGGCGCATCGCTCGCCTGGTCCGGCTCGAGGCGCAGCGACAACGCGGCTTCCAGATCGTCGGCGGTGGCTGCCGCCAGCGCGACCGGCCGGCGCAGCATGAGCTCCACCGCACGCAACGTTTCATCGTCGATTGGGGAAGCCAGTGCGAGACGCAACGTGCCGGTCGCGCTCTCATAGGGAAACAGGCGTTCCTCCTTGAGGAACCGGATCGACATCTCGCCGCCGGCAAAGCGTCCGTCCACCAGATCGTCGCGACGGACCCGATCGCAGCGGTAGAAGCTGGCGAGCTCGTCGGCCAGCGCCGAGGGCGTCAGCTTGGTGACGGCGCTCCAGTCGACGTGGCCGGCTGAGCCGTCGCCGTTGCGTGCACGACCCGCCGTGTCGTCCTTCTGACCGTCGCGCAATACGCCCTTGCCGGCGAGATACGTCATGAAGTCGACCGGCGGTGCGGTAGGTGTTGCGGGCGCATTCGTTTCATGCGCTAGCATTGCGCCACTCCGGTTGAACCGGCCTGCACAGCCGGCCGACTATGCCACCCAGCGTTCGCGCTGGCAGATGCTGATGGACGCTGGCCTGCCATCGCACGTCACCTGCTGCCGCCTAACGGTAATTGCCGGCCAAGCACCGTGTCGCTCTCGCCCGTCGAAAGCAGCGCGGCACGGTCCCGCTCGCTGAATGCAGCTCGGCGCCGAAACGCCACCCTCGACATCTGCGCGTTCCGGTCGATACACACTGCGCAATGCACCAGCGCCTGCTTGATCTCGACCTGCACGGTGCGGACGCTGACGCCGAACCGCTTGGCGACCTGCTGCAACGGGATTTCTTCAACGCATATCGCCATGAAGATCTCGCGGCGACGGGTCGGCAGCTCCTGGATGGCGCGCCGAAGCGCATTGATCTCGGATCGCGCCTCGATGATGCGGTCCGGGCCGGGAGTGTCGTCCGGCAGATCGAACAGCGCATCTGCTTGCGGCACCGTGCGCCGCCGCCGCTCGGCGACGCGCCGGTTGCTGATGGCGCTCATCGCGACGCGGAACAGATAGGCAGGCAAATCGCGGACCGGTCCAATGCCGTCGGCCTTGCTGAGACGCAGAAAGGTATCCTGCAAGGCCTCGTCGGCGAGATCCGCCGATCCGGTTCGTCGCGTCAAACGTTGCTTGAGATCGTCGTAGCTTGTGACGAGGAGCGCGAGCAACGCCGTTCGATTGGTGTCGCTCATTGCAGGGGCCCCATCCCCAACCGCAGCGCTTCAATTCGGTCGCGACACTTCTAGCGGCGCTTGGTGACATGGAAATGAAACCACAACGAGTGCTCATGTCGCGACACGTCTGACCGCAGTCGATGATGCAGAATTGATCTGCGCAGGGAACACGCGACGAGCGTGCCGCGCTGCGCGCAGCGAGGATTGCGCGACCGCACGGCGCCCGCGCGGCGCCAAGTCCGGTGCAACCATGCCTCTGATCGCCGGCAACCGCACGCATGTCACAATCATCCGTTGACGGCTGCGCTCTGCTGCGCCGCCTGCACCCGCTCAATCCCATGCAATGCCGCAGCACTTTCCGCGTCGAGAGCCTGCGCTTCACGAAAACTTGCCGAAGCATCGTTGTGACGCTCGAGCAGCAGATAGAGATCGCCAAGCGCACAATGGGCGGTCACGCGGTACGGATCGAGCGCGACCGCATGCTTCAGGCTGATTTCGGCGCCCTGCGAATTGCCGCGGACAGCACAGGCGCGCCCAAGCGCTTCGTAAAATTCCGAAGACTGCCGCTGGTTGATCCTTGTCGCCGCCAGGAAGTGCAGCATGGCATTGTCGAGGTCGCCGAGCTCGGACAGCGCAAGTGCATATTGTGCATGCAGTGCGTCACTGGCAGGCGCGAGTTCCAGCGCCTTGCGGTAATGCTGATGAAGTTGGCGCTTCAACATATCGGCATGCATGCCGCTCGCCTGCTCGAGATTGGCCAGCTTTCGCAGCGCATTTGCGTACGCCGCGTGAGCATCGACGCTCAATGGTGCGAGCTCGATCGCCCTGCGGTATTGAGCGACCGCTTGCTCCGTCCTGTGCGTGGCGAGCAACGCGTCGGCGAGCGCGATGCGTGCCGGCGCCAGATCGGGCGCCGCCGTTACCGCGGCGTGCAGAAGCGTGTTGGCGCGTTCATGATGGCCGAGGCCGAGCTCGATCGCACCGAGATTGCACAACGTATTGACGTGTCCGTGATCGAGCGAAAGCACGTGCTCGAACAGTCGCCGCGCGCGGTCCAGCTTGCCTGCACCGTGCTGGCGGCATGCCTCGACGAACAGCGCGTCGCAGGTCAACGCGTCATTCTCCTGTTGTGGCACCGTCATGCCGCGCGTCGAGGTCATGATGGGATCGCTGAACTGCTCGGCCGGCAAATCAGTGGAAGCGCCGGCGAGGGACCTGAGCTCGGAGTTCAGCCGCCCGATCACCTCTACCCAATCGCCCGGTGTTGTTTGCCGGAACAGCCGGACGCGCGGATACCACGGTGTGTCGTTGCGATCGCGTAGCCAGCGCCAGTCGCTGCCATTGGCAAGCAGGATCCAGACCGGCTTGCCCATCGCACCGGCCAGATGCGCGATGGCACTGTCGATCGAGACGACGAGATCGAGATTGCCGATGAGTGCCGCCGCGTCGGCAAACGATGCGGCGTCGATATGCGCGCCGGCATCGAAGATACGATGGTCGAAGTCGGCGAGCTGCTCACGCCCGCGGCCGATCTGCAGGCTGACAAACCGCACGCCCGGACAACCGAGCAGGGGACTCAGCAGATCGAGCCGGATCGAGCGGCGCTGGTCGTTGAGATGACCGGGATTGCCCTGCCAGACCAGGCCGACCGTCATGCCGCGGGCGGAATTTTCAAGACGCTGGCCAAATTGCTCATGAAGCCGCTCGCGCCACCGCGCGACCAGATCCGGATCGGGAGCGAGATAGGGAACTGCCTCTGGCACCGTATCGACCTGGGTATCGAAGATCAGCGGCAAAGATAGCAGCGGGACCTGCACGTCGAATGCCGGCACGGTCTCCTCGTCGCTGATGACATCATCGATGCCGCAAGCGGTTTTCATCAAGGACGTCAGCACTTGCGGCGTCCGCAGGATGACGCGGCCGCCGCGCGCTTTCACCATCGGCGCATAGCGCACGAACTGGATTGTGTCGCCAAAACCCTGCTCGGATTGCAGCAGGATGGTTCGGCCGGCGAGATCCTCGCCCTGCCAACGCGGCCGGTCGGTCGGGATCAGGTGCTTGTTGACGCGCGGATCCGACAACCGTCCCTCATACTCCGCCCAGGCCGCGGACCAGTCGCCGATGCCGAACAGGCAGACGGCAAGCACGGTGCGCAGCTCCGCGCGCATCGGATAGCGCAGCAGCGCATCACGCAGTAGCGCGACGCCGACGTCGTGTCGATTGGTGTCGCTCAGCAACCAGCCAAAATCGACGATCGCATCAATATAGTCGGGAGCGCTTGCGATCAGGTCGCGAAACACGTCGTCGGCAAAATCGCTCAGCTCGAGCATCGCCAGCGCGCGGGCGAGGCCAAGCTGGGCGGGCGCATTGTCCGGCCGCAGCGTCAGCGCAGCCGTGTAGGCGGCCAGCGCCTGCGGATACTGGCGGCCCTTGAGCAGCAGGACCCCGAGATTGCCGTGCGCCTCACCGTCGGCGGGATTGAGCCGGATCGCCTCCTCGATCAGTTCCAGCGCCCGTTCATCCTCTTCCCGCTGCAGCGCGATCACGCCGCGGACGTGCAGCACGTGCGGCCGCACCAGAGGTTCATCCTGCATGGTCTCGAGCAACACGTCGGCGCTGTCGAGCTGACCGTCGCGAAACAGTGCGAGGGCGCGGTCCATGACGGTCTGGATGAATTCCGCGCGGCGCTCGGACGAAGCCTGGTTCAGCATCGCTAGTCCCGCACGCATCGCCTGCGCTTCGCTGATCTCTGCCTTCGACATCGATGCACCCTTACTGTCGGCCTGCCTATCGCTGGCGATATCGCGGCCGGGTACGCTTTGACCAATCCGGCGGCGGTCAGGCCGCTGCGTTCGTCGTGCGGGCGGCGCACCACTCCGCCCAGAGCTTCATCAATTCGTGCGAGAGATTGTCGGCGAAGCGCGGTGCGTCGCAGAGCGGAGAGGCGGCGACACGGTCGCGCAGGCCGCGGCGCAACTCGGCGAGCTCGTCGCGCCGCTGCGTCAAGCCGACGGCCATGGCGACGTAGTCGTCGATGCTGTGCGCGCAGAAGCTGCCCAGTCCGGCCGCGGTGAGGTGGGTCGCCGAGTGACGGCCGGCGAAGGTATCGCCGACGAAGGTCACGGTCGGAACGCCCATCCACATCGCCTCCAGCGTCGTGACGCCGGCGGAATAGGGGAACGGATCGAGCGCGAGATCGACCTCGCCATAGGCGACGAGCAGTTTGTCCTGCTCGGTTTCGCCGACCAGCTCGACGCGCTCGCGCGGGACGCCGCCCTGGCCGAGCACGTTATAGACGGCGTCACGCGTGCTGGTCTCGCCGAGACCGCCATAGACCATCAGGATGCGCGAATCCGGCACCTGCTCGAGAATGCGCGCCCATGCCTTGCCGAGCTCGCTGTTGAGCTTCGCCGGGCGATTGAAGCAGCCGAAGGTGAAGCGGCCGCCGCCGAGGCTTGGCAGCTGCGGCACCTCGGGAGCTTTCGCCGGCGGGTGATAGCAGACATAGCAGTCGGGCAGGCGGATCGGGCGCTCGACATAGCTCGCGTCGTGCTCCGGCGGAATCTCCACGGGATCGGCGATCAGCCCGTCATAGGTATCGAGCCCGACCGTGCCGACATAGCCGGCCCAGCTGAGCTGGATCGGCGCTGCGCGCGTCGCGAACAGCGAGAGGCGGTTGCCGGCGGTGTGACCGGCGAGATCGAACAGCACGTCGACGCGATCCTCGGCAATCTGCCGCGCCAGCGCCGCGTCGTCGACCCCGGATACGTCGCGCCAGGACAACGAGATGTCCTTGTAGCGTTCGCTGAAATCGTCGTCCTGCCGCTTGCTGTCGGTCTTGTAGCAGAAGATCTCGTAGCCGAGCGCTGCGAGGCCCTCGAAGGCGCGCAGCACCAGGAACGAGACGGCATGCCGGTGCAGGTCCGCCGACACCAGGCCAAGCCGCGGCTTGCGCGCCGGATCGGGTATGTTGGGGAATTCGAAGCGGTTGAGCGGCGCGCTAGGCCGGTAGAGTGTCGCCCATCGCTTATGCTCGCGCAGCAATTCGTCACGCGTCACGCCCGGTTTGTGCTGAAGCGCGAACAGCACGGTTCCGGCGATCGCTGCGCTGCCGGGATCGAGCTCGCCGGCGCGCCGATAGGCTGCGACGGCCTCCTCGATGCGGCCCTGTCCGAGCAATCCGAAGCCGCGGCCGACATGATGCTCGGCCTGCAGCGGATCGATCGCGATCGCACGGTCGACGTAAACCAGCCCGCGCTCGTAGGCGCGATGATTGATCAGGAAGTGGCCGTAGAGATATTGCGGCAGCGCGACGGTCGGCGCGCCGTCGGCAGCGATCTCGAACAGCCGCGCCGCCTGCTGATCCCGCGCGGCGATGCCGAAATTCATGCCGAGCTCGATGATCGCCTTGTAATTGTCGCTGTCGATGGTCGAGGCAGCGCGGAGATCATCGACCGCCTTGTCGAACTGTCCGTCCATCACATAGGCGAGGCCGCGGGTGCGATAGGCTTCGCCGTATCCGGCATCGAGCTCGATCGCCTTGTCCAGCGCCACCAGCGCTTCGCTGCGCCGGTTCTCGGTCAGCAGCGCAAGGCCGAGACTGAATTGCGCCAGCGGCATGTTCGGCAGCAGACGCAATCCATCCTGGAGATAGGGAATACCGTCGCGGGTGCGCCCGGTCCGGGCGAGGCAGGTGCCGATCTCGGCCAGTGCCGGTGCATGGGTCGGCGTCACCCTGAGTTCCGCGGCAAACGCCTCGCGCGCGTCGTCGAAGCGATCGAACCGGCACAGCGCGACGCCCTTGCAATAATTGAAGCCGGACTGGTCGGGCGCGAGCCGCGCGGCTTCGTTGAACGCGCGCAGCGCCGGGCGCCAGCGATCCTGCCGCGCGTGCGCGACGCCCTCCTGATGCAGCGCCTGCGCTCGCTTCAGGTCGGTTGATGGATAGCTGCCGCCAATCTGCGGGCGCGCCAAAATTGCATGGCCGCCATGCCCCACACGAATCGCAAGTCGCCCGCTCGAGTTGTCTTCCATGTGGGAGGCCTCGCTTGAATGAAAGCCCGCGGAGATTGCTCTAGAGATATTTTGCGATCAGACAGCGAGCCATCTGATGGAGAGTCCATAGAGCATCGCGTCATGTATTGCCAAGATATTTTTCGGAGACTGACTGAAAATAATCGCTGCGCTAAGCCGATCGTCGAATTGTCTAACAGACGTGAAGTCAATCATCGGCGGCGGAGACATGACGTCGGCGGCAGAGGTACTTACCTAAGCTTAGATTCATTCCGAGAATCTGGGATTCGGTGGCAAAATAAGCTTCATATTATTTGAAGATTACTTTGCGCTCTCATGACGACGCGATGACGATGTGCCGGTGGTGATCAACCCCACAGGAACAGCGCAATGAAAATGCAATCGTCCAAATACATGCTCGGCACCGCTTCGGTGTTTGCCCTGCTTGCGTCCTCGACCATCACTCCCGCGAACGCGCAGGCCTCGACGGCCACTGCCGGCATCTACGCGGGCGGCAGCACGCTCGCCTCGGAAGCCTTCCGCCAGATCTTCGACTGCTACATGGGTGGCATCGTCGGCTCCGGCACCAGCTATCCCGACGGCTTTGCGTTCTCTTCGAGCACCGGACCGGGCAAGTTGCCGACCACCTGCACGCTGGTGAGCGTGCCGGTTCAAGGCATGTATGCCGGTGTCGGCAGCGGCAACGGCGTCCGCGGCTTCATCACCAACAATCCGCAGCAGTGGTACAACGGCACGGCGACGCCGGGCAGCTCGGGCGCTCCGCCGCTGCCGGCGAACCAGCCCGCGATGATCGATCTGGCTAATCCGGGGACCCCGGCGACCAAGTTCGGCAGCTATCCCTATCCGCGCGTCGACATCGGCCTGTCGGACTCGCCGCTCGGCACCACCCTGGCCGCGCTCACGACGTCGTCGGTCAGCTTCAACCCGACCCAGAGCTGGACCACCACCGGTGGCGCGCTGGCGACCGTCACGGTGAACAGCACGTTCACGGCGTCGGTTGCCTACAACACCACGGTGTATGGCAACCCGATCCAGGTTCCGGCGTTCGAGGTCAACGTCGCGATCGGCGTCAACACCAGCACGATGACGGTGAACTCGGCGGTCGCCGGCACCGGCGCCACGCCGGGCACCCAGGCCAATCAGGGCGCCGCCATCCAGCTCTCGACGGCGCAGATGTGCGCGATCTTCACTGGCCTCGTGACCGACTGGAACGACGTCACCGCCAACAAGATCCCGTACCTCAACAACGCCGGCACGCAGGTGCTCGCGGCCTTCAACTATACCAACGCCAACAGCGGCGGCACGCTGCAGGCCTACTCGAGCTCGTCGCTCCCGATCCGGATCGTGTATCGCGGCGATGGCAGCGGCACCAGCTTCATCCTGACCAACTATCTCAAGGCGGTCTGCCCGCTGCTCGATTCCACCGGCGCGTTCGGCTACAAGTCGATCTTCAACACCACGACCCTGCCGAGCACTTCCTTTGCCAACCTGATCGCCCGCATCGACGCCGTCCGCGGCTCCGGTCCGTGGTCGGCGTCCACCACGGTGACGACCAACACCTGGATCAGCGCGACCGGCAGCAGCGGCGTAGCATCCGCGATCAGCACCAACAGCGGCAATGCTGGCCGCATCGGCTACGTCAGCGCCGATTTCACCCAGCCCTACACCACCCAGGTTGGGACGATCGCGGCGCCGCGTTCGGCGGCCTTGCAGAACGAGCAGCTGCGCGGTGCCGGTACCTACGTTCCGAACAACGCGACCCCGACGACCCTCGAGTTCATCGCACCGACGCCGGACGCTGCCGCCGCCGCGTGGGGTGACACCCGTCTCAAGACCCCGGTCACGACCTGGACCTGGAACGACTACAACATCTACGCCAACGTGTTCGGCACGGTCACCCAATCCGGCGTGACGGTGACCGGTCTGCCGGTGCTGCCGTTGACGAACAGGCTGAACGCCTATCCGCTGAGCGGCACCACCTTCCTCGACCTGTACAGCTGCTACAACGTCCAGGCCGATACCAACCGCGTGACCAACCTCGTCAACTTCCTGACCTGGTACTTCGCGGGCGCCGACGCCGGCGATCCGGACGTCGCGCAGGTCGCCGAGAACGCCGGCTTCCATCTGTTGCCGGTGACCTATGTGCGTAACATCCAGAAGCAGTACTGGGGCAGCAACACGACCAACATCGCTGCTGCAGCCGCCACCCAGGCCAACGGCTGCCTGAACGTCGCCAACGGCGCCAGCGGCGGCGCCAAGTAAGCTCAGGTAGACTGACGCAATGGCGGGCGGCGCAATCCCAACTGCGCCGTACCGAGATCGCGCCAAGCACATGATACGGCCGGGCGCCTCGATCGAGGCGCCCGGAACCATTGCGGGAGCGTCGACGCGACACGTGATGGCGCGCGGCCCCTGGCACATCGGACGAACAACAATGTCGAAGCAAGACGCCATCCTTGGTTCAGCGCGTATCGCGCGCGACGTGACGCGGCAAGGCGAGCGGGGATTTACGCTTGTCGAGATGCTGGTCGTCATCGCCATCATCGGCCTGATCATGGGACTGGTCGGCCCGCGCGTGCTGAGCTATCTGAGTGAATCGAAGGTCAAGGCGGCCAAGATCCAGATGCGGAGCTTCGCGAGCGCGCTCGATCTGTATCAGCTCGATACCGGCCGCTATCCGTCGACGGCGGAAGGGCTCACGGCGCTGGTGCAGCGGACGTCGGGCGCCGCCAACTGGAACGGTCCTTACCTCAAGGGCGGGCTGGTTCCGAATGATCCATGGAGCCATCCCTATCTCTATCGGGCGCCCGGCGAACATGACGCCTACGACATCCTCTCCTACGGCTCCGATGGTCAGGAGGGGGGCACCGGGACCGCCGGAGACATCTCCCTGGACAAGCTGACGAGCGCGGCCAGCAACCAGTGATGCTGCCGCGAGCACGCTGCTATCTTCTTTGCCTCGGCAACACGTGCTGGCCGGGTCTGCCGGCGGCCGCGGGCAAACGTTGATCGACCGGTTGCGAGTCCGTCGTTCCGTCTTCCAGATGAGGCTCGAGCCCGGCAAGCCATCGATCGTCAGGCGATGCGGGAGGCGGGCTGCGGCGTCCCGGTCGATCGGTCATGATGGCGCCCATGGCGCGCAGATCGTCGGGCGTCAGCCACGCGATCTCATGGGCATGCGTCGTCACCATCTGCCCGATGATCCGTGGCGGCACGCCGAACCCGCTTGCGACCCGCGCCATGGCGATCGTCGCCTCTTCGGTCTGCGCGGTCTCGTGGCCGAATTTGTCGGACACGCCGTGGACGCCGATCGCGGCCTCATAGCTAGCGAACTTCTCGTTTCCCGCCGCGAACACGATGAAGCAGGCCGATGCGCAGCGCGATCCGGTCGCGACGATGGTCGGCAGCTTTGCCCTGCGGATCAGGCCGGCCAGCTTGACCGCCTCGGCGACGCTGCCGCCCGGTGAATCGAGCCGCAGCGCCGAGATCAGGCGGTTGCCGTCGTTGGCGGTCTTGATCAGGGCTTCCGCCGCCTCGGTGTCACCGGCTGCCACGTCGCCGCTGAGCGCGATGATGGTGACGTCGCCCTTCAGTGTCACGCTGCTCAATTCGGCGGCGGTCGCGGCGGTGCTGAAGACCGCCGCACCCAGCACCCTCAGCATGGACGAAACGATCGCCATCGGCGGCCTTTGCTTCATTTGCGCGCGACAGCCGGCGGTGCCGCCTGCGCATCGAACGTCGTCGGCGCGCGCCGCATGCTGTCGAGGCGCTCGCGGAACTCTTCTGCGACGACCTGGGCGTCGTGCGGATTGCGCACGATCTTGGTGGTGACGAAGACGATGATCTCCGAGCGGGTCTTGCTGTCGCTCTTCTGGCCGAGCAGATCGCCGAGATATTTGATCTCGTTGAGGCCGGGCAGGCCGGACACCGTTCGCTCATCGTCCTCCTTGATGAGGCCGCCGAGCAGTGCGGTCTGGCCGCTGCTGGTGGCAATCGTCGAGTGGATGCGCCGCTGCGAGATGGTGGGCGTCAGGTTCTGGGCACTCGCGCCGGCGGGATTGACGACGTTGGAGACTTCCTGCTCGATCTCGAGCTCGATCGATCCGTTCGGGTGCACATGCGGCAGCACTTTCAGGATGATGCCGGTGTTCTGCCGGCTGATGCTGCTCACCACGTTGAGCCCGGTGACGGTGCTGCCGGTCGAGATCGGGACCTGGTCGCCGACCTCGAGGATCGCCGGCTCGTTGTCGGCGACCACCAGCGAGGGAGCAGAGAGCACCTTGACGGTGGTCAGGGTGGACAGCGCATTGAGCACCAGCTTGGGATTGGCTTCGGCGCCGAGCACTGCGTTGAACCCGGGCAGCACGCGCGAGAGCAAGGCGGTCTGTGCCGCCGATTGCGCGGCGGTGAACAGGCCGACCGATCCCTTGTCGGGGCCGGCGCCGGCGTTGGCGCTGGTCAGATAGGCCTGCACGCCATACTGCAGCTGGTTCGTCAGCGTGACCTCGGCAACCATGGCGTCGACGGCGACCTGGAGCCGCGGCCGGTCGAGCTGCTCCAGCGCGCGCTCGATCACGAGGTAATCCTCCTGGTTGGAATACACCATGATCGCGTTGGTCGATTTGTCGGCGCTGATGCGGACATTCTGGAACACGCCGCGCGGCAGCGAGCCGAGCGCCGTCCCGCCGGCGGGCCCGGCATTATCCTGGTCGTCGTCCTTGCGGTCGCCAAATCCAACCTGGGTCTTGTTGGCATTGCCCGAAACATCGGTGCTGCCGCCCGTCGCGCCCTGGGTGTTGTTATTATTGTTGCTGCTGCCGAGCGTGCCGGCACCGAGCGAGTCGATACGCGATGTCGTTCCGTTCTGCCCGGGCGCGGTCGCGCTGGTCTGGCTGTCACCGGCCGATTGCGAGCTGCGGCCCACGAACATCTCGTTGAGGGTGCGGGCGATGCTGCGCGCGTTGCCGAAGCGCAGGCTGTAGACCCGCACCGTGGTGCCGGTCGGGTCGGAGCGGTCGAGCCGGCGCACCCATTGCGTGGCGCGTTCCAGCACCTTGCTGTTCTTGCTCACCGCCAGCACCGCGTTCATGCGCGACACCGGCTGAAACTTGATCACGCCCTGTCCTTGTCCGCCGTCGGCGGTGTCGAACACTTTTTCGAGCTCGCGGATCATGGTATCGGGCGCGGTCGACTTCAGCGGATAGAGCCCGACCGACTGGTTGCGCAGCCATTCCACATCGAGCGTGCCGATGACGCCGAGCGCAGCCTGGCGCTCGGAGGCGGTGCCCTGGATCAACAACACGTTGCGCGCCTGATCGACCCGCACCGCGCCGGGCCGCGACAGGAAGCTTTCCGCGGTCTTGCCGATCGCTGCGGCCGATACGAAGCGCAACGGTACGATCGAGACGCCATAGCCGGGCTGTCCCGCGCCGATCACCGAGACACCGGCGCCGGCGGCTTCCGGCAGCGGCACGATGCGGACCAGATTGTCTTCGCGCAGCAGCGCCGCGTTCGACATCCGCAGCACGCTCTCGAAAATCGGCAGCACGTCCTTGCGCGGAATCCGCTGCGCGGAGGCCAGCGTGATGACGCCCTGCACGCGCGGGTCGACGACGTAGTTCATGCCGAGGCTGTCGCCGATCACGGACTTCACCACGGTCGGAATATCGGCATTGTCGAAATTCAGTTCGATGCCGCCGCCTTCGGCGATGACGTCGCCGTCAACCGCGCTCGCCATCCGGGTCGCGGTTCCCGCCGTTACATCCCGGGCATCTTGCTGCGTGGGCGAGGGCGCGAGATCCTGATCGGCGCCGGGAAACACCATGGGCTGCTGCGTCCGCACCGCTGCGGTTGCGCCGGACGTCCCGCCGACCGGGCCGGTCCAGCGCGCGCGCAGATCGGCATCGCGGATCGGATCCGTGACCTGATCGCGGCCGGGCAAGTCGATGGCCTTGTCCATCATGCAGCCGCCGAGCAGGCCGGCGAACGCAAGCCAGGTGCCGGCGACAGCGGCAATCGACGCCGCGCGCGGGAGACGGAGCCGTCGGACATTGTGCACGATGGTTCTCCGTTGGCCGCGGTGCTGGAGCCCGGCGGTGTCAGCGGCAGTCCGGTTGTCAATGCGCATCGCTTGCCGCCTTCCAGGGACGATCGGCGGGAGCCAGGCCGTTGCCGGCGAGCTCCTCGACCTCGTTGACCAGTGCCTCGGCGCGGCCAATCAGTGCGCGGGCGTAAGACGGATTGATCGGCCGATGCGCGAAAGCTGCGCCGTCGAGCTGCGCGTTGATCTCGCCTATCAGTGCGTCGCGCCTGGCGGTGATCGCGCCGATCGTGCCGAGATAGCGCTGATAGCCGGCATCGCCGCCCTTGATGGCCTGGGTCGCAAGGGCAAGACTGTTGCGCGCGAGCTGCCCGAGCGGGTCATTGATGGTCTTGCCGGCGCGCGCCAGCGCCGCATAGGTCTCGCGATCGTTCGCGATCCCCGCCGGCAATGCGCCCGCCTCGAGTGCGTCCACCAGCACGGTGCCGTCATGGACGTAGCGGTCGCCCAGCCCCAGCAGCGCCAGCAACGTGGGCCGCAGGTCCGCGTGGTGCGAAATAATGTCCGCCGTCTCGCCGCGGTGCGCGACGCCCGGTCCGGCCATGCCGAACCAGCTACCGCCGAGAATCTGTGCGATGTCGCCGCGCACCCACGTCGTCTCGGGATCGACCGCAACGCAGGCCGGCGGCTGCGCGCAGTCGATGCGGCTGGCGGCGGTCCGGATGACGTAATCGGGATCCGCGAACATGATGAGATGCGGGGTGCGTGCGGGGCTCGCGGTGACCATGTGCATCAACTGCATCTGCGCGCGGTCGGCGACCATCGATGTCAGGCGATCGCTCTTGCCGGTCAGCGGATTGAGGACGCCGAGCTTGCCGACGTCCTGTGCGAGGGTGCGCGTCAGCGGATCGGCAGGGAGCGGATTGCCGCGGATATAGAGCGGCGGTGCGTTGCCGGCCTGGACATCGAAGGCGGTGACGTTGCGCCGCTCGGTGGCGAGCAGGCGATCGACGGCGATGCCGATCGCGCCGGTCGGACCGTAGCTGCAAGGCACTGCGACGCCATCGCACGCTGGCGGGCTGGGCGGCCCGCCGACAAAGCGGTCGTTGCCTGTGGGCACGACGATGAACAGCGTATTGCGCGTCGTGATCCCGCTCGCGGCGAGCCGATCGAGGAAGGCCTTGAAGGCGGCATCGTCCGCGGCGAGCCTTACGACATGGTCGCGTTCGCCGGGGCCGAACGCGCGCCGGCGCGGCGCGGCCGGCCGGTGTGCGTCACCGATCCCGACATAGACCACGGGCACGCCGGCCTCCAGCATCGCCGCGGCATAGCCGAGCGATTGCGCGGCGGTCGTCTCCGCTGCGCCGGGAAAGCCTGGATGGCCGGCGTCGTCGTCGATGACATCGCCGTCCAGATCCCTGACCGGGCCGTCCGGCGAGATCACCGGCTGCACATGGCGGTTGCCGAACAAAGCGCTGAAGCCGGCATAGCCGCCGGGCTCGTCGGGCAACAGATCGGGCCGCGCATGGCCATTGCTGCACAATGGGCTGCCGCGGGCGCAATGGATGGCGACCCCGAGCAGATCGGCGCGTGCCCTGCGCGGATCGTTGACGGCGGCAAGCGCATCAGCCCCGCCGAGCGTGGCCACGATCTCGGGGCCGATCTGCTGCAGCGTCAGACCGGTCGTTGCGAACGCGCCGACGTCGCAGCCGGCCGAGGTGAACGGCACCCAGGGCGCGGGCACCGTCCGGCCGGTGTCGGCCAGCATCAACGGCTTGCCGTCGCTGCTGCTCGCGGTCCAGTAGGCGAAGGCGCTGGCAAAGCCGACGCTTCCGTCGCTGCGGAACGCGGCGCTGCTGTCGCCGATCGGGACGCCCATGCGGTCGCCATGCAAGCCGGTCAGGATGGTGAGAGTGTCGGGCTCCGTTTCAGCCAGCGGCGAGACCTGATGATTGCTCGCGATGATGCCGTCGCGGGTGAGGAAGTCGCGCAGATGCGGCATCTGCTCGAGATCGGAGGGCACGTTCGGGTTGTCGCGGCGCAGGTGAACGTTGTCGAGCTCGATCTGCACGACGTGCTTGATCGCACCGCCGCGCGCGCGCAGCTCACACGCGGCGAGCGCCTGCCCGGCCCCGGTGCTGCACGTCACAATGAAATCCAGCGCCAGCAACAGGGCGCCGAGCAGCAACGGCGTGAGGCCGGCACGGATGCGACTCGAACACATGACGCCACGTCTTTGATACCGATGTGTTTCGTCTCGACGGTCTTGATGTCGATAGGAAGCCGCAGCGTCGGCATGAAGGCGTCTGCTGCACGCCTGCAGTGTGTGCGGCTTGGATGACGCGGTCGTAACAGCAGCTCCGGCGCGATGCGCATGGCGACAATGCCCGGCTGTGATTCACCTTCACAGAGTTGACGCATACAGGTTGCGATGCGTGGCCTTTTGTCCGTCGCGTGCCGAGGAGGCTTGCAACACGCGCGCGCCTGGCGCAGTTTGATTGTCGCACGCGGCGATGACGATCCGTCGACGATGCTGCACGCTGACAAATGGACAGCAGACATATGCCGATCGCATTGCAGATGTTGATGGTCGTTGTGATTTGTCTTTCTGCGCAGCTTGCTCGCGCTGCGGAGGTGTCGACGGGCAACGCGGTCGTCGTCAACAATCCGGTCGAGCTTCAGCCGCTGGAGCAGCTGAGCACGACCAGGGACAAGCCTCTGTTCTCGCCGGCACGGCGACAGCCGGCCAAACCGGTCGTGCCGGTGGCGCGGCAGGAACCGCCGCCGCCACCCGCACCGCCGCCGAGCGTGGTGGTGCTCGGCATCGTCAGCGAGAACGGCGACGGCCAGGCTGCCATCCGCGCCGCAGGCAAAGGTGACAAGGTGGTGCGCGTGCGCACGGGTGACGACGTCGGCGGTTGGAAGGTCGAGCGGATCGAGCCGCGCCGGCTGGTTCTCAAGCAGGGCGAGCGCACGGTGGATTTCGCGTTGTTCACCACCGCTGCGAAGCCCTCGAAGCCTGTCGAGCGGCCGATCCGGCAGACCAAGGCCACATCGCCAAGCAATTGACTCGCTGCCGCTTTTGGCCTGCCGCGCGAATTTGCGGCTGCGCGCCGAGGTTGAGTTCCAGCGCAGGGTTAAAACTTTTTTGCGAAATCGCTTCGCGTTAGCCCGCCCCAAACTGTCTTAACAACAGGAGAGGCGTTCCGGACGGTCGGGCGCGTCCGCTTGGGGGCGGTCGCGCCGGTTGGGTTGCGCGCTTTTCATTGAGTTGTCGGCATCGGGCCAACTGGTTGCAGGCTGGCCGGTGCCTCGTTGCGTCACGATCGTTTCGCATCGCTTGCTGCATTGGAAGGCCCGCATGGATTCGCTCCCTCGCTCGACCTCGCGCCGTGGCCTGTTGCTCGCAGGTGTAAGTTCGATCGCGATCGCAATGGGTTCGCCTGCGGCAGCGCGCCCTTTCGGCACCTGGGGCGGGGTGAACAGCGCGGCCACGCAGGCCGCCGTCAGCGCTGCGCAAACTGCCGCACAACAGGCGCAGCAGGCCGCGCAGAACTCGCAAGCGTCGATGACGCGCGCTGCACAGGCGATCCAGGCATTGCAGGCGGCCCAGAGCGCCGCCCGCGGGCTTGCAGCGAGCGCGCCGAGCGCGGTGCCGAACGGTCTCAACGCCGGCGGCTTGGTGCCGAGCAGCGGCCTTGCCGCGTCCGGTGTTGCCAATCCCGTCACCAACTGGGTCGGCGCCAACACGCCGACGCAGACCGGCAGCGGCGGCCAGACCACGGTCAATATCAACCAGACCCAGGCTCAGGCGGTGCTGAACTGGCAATCGTTCAATGTCGGCAGGGACACGACCGTCAATTTCAACCAGCAGGGCAACGCGAACTGGGCGGCGCTCAACAGGATCGCATCGACCGGCGTACCGAGCCAGATTCTGGGATCGATCAAGGCCGACGGCGCGGTCTATCTGATCAACCAGAGCGGTATCATCTTCGGCGGCACCAGCCAGATCAACGTTCACACCCTGATCGCCTCGACGCTGGATCTACCGACCAAGCTGAGCGGCAGCAACTACCAGGGGTTCCTGCAGAGCGGTCTGTTCTCGCTGCTGGGCGACCTTCCGACAGCCGCGAACATCACCACGGCAAATGCGTCGGGAGCTGCGATCTTCAATCAGGGGACCGGTGGCAAGGTCACGGTTCAGCCCGGTGCTATCATCGATACGACGGGGAAGCTGAGCGCAAACGGCGACGGAGGCTATGTCGCGCTGCTCGCCGATGGCGGTGTCAGCAATGCCGGCGCGATCACCGCCAGGAACGGTCAGATCATCCTGGCCGCGGACAGCAACGTCACCTTGGTCACGCCGCTGTCCACTGCCGTCGGCAGCCAGACGGCGATGCGGGTCCTGGCCGGCGGCGGCGTGGTCAGCAACGAAGCTTCGGGCCTGCTTTCGTCCAGCTCCGGCGCGGTCACGCTGGCGGGCGGATCGATCAACCAGCTCGGCGGCATCGTCGCCACCACCAGCACGACGCGGACCGGCTCGATCAGCTTGAGTACGACCTGCGCGCAAGGTGGCTGCTTGTCGGGCGCCGACGGCAACATCGTGCTGGGATCGGCGAGCCTCACGGCGATCCTGCCCGACGAGACCAGCGGAACGTTGCCGACCGCGACGCTCAATTCCACCACGTCGGCGAACGGTGCCAGCAACGCGCCGTATTTCCAGACGGTGCTGCAGCCGCAGATCAACATCACGGCGGCGGGCAGCGTCGACGTGCGAGGCAGCGGCGCGGGCGATGCCGGCGCGCTGATCAAGGCGCCCGGCGCGGCGCTGAGCATTCGCGCCGGGGTCGTGGCAGATCCTGGCGCCGTCCCCACCAGCGGCACGGTCCTGCTCGAGAACGGCAGCACCATCGATCTCTCCGGCATCGCCGGCGTGACGCTGCCGATGTCGATCAACCAGATCAGCATCCTCGTCACAGCCGCCGAAGTCGCCGACAGCCCGCTTGCCCAGGCGCTGATCGGCAAGACCGTGACCATCGATGCACGGCTGAGCGGCACCCGCGCCGATGGCGTGCAATGGGTCGGCTCGCCGCTGCTCAACGCAGCCGGCTATGTCGGGCTGATCCCGCAGAGCATCGACCAGATCCTCACCGTCGGCGGCAATTTCGCGACATCGGGAAAGAATGTCGTGCAGCAGCCGGGCGCGACCATCAACGTGTCGGCCGGTTATGTGCAGTACACCGGCGGCACGATCAGCACCACCCGCCTGCTGGGCGCCGACGGGCGCATCTACGACATCGGCCGCGCCGATCCGACCATCGCCTATGTCGGCGTCGGCGGCGGTTTCACGGTGCTGCACAAGGTCAATGGCGTCGTCGATACCAAATTGACCGAGATCTATCTCAGTCCATGGGGCGGCGGCAGCAATACGCACTACGAGGCGAGCTACATCAGCGGCGCCAACGCCGGCTCGGTCACCGTCGCGGCGATCAATCCGATCGTCAACGACATCATCGGCAATGTGGTGGCAGGCAGCCGCCAGCGCGCGCTGGCCGGATCGTCGAATCTCGCACCCGCCGACCAGATGCCGAATGGCGCGTCGCTGAACATCACGTTCGCCGTTCCGGCACAGAGCGACAGCACGCAACATGTCGTGCTCACTCCGCAGGCCGATGCGGGATCGGACCCGTACGGCCTGAACGGCTTGAACTTGGCCAACGCGTCCAACTGGTCGCCGACGCTCGCCAACGGCATATTTCCGGTCTTCACCGATGTGCTGTCCAATGCGGCGCTCGGCGCGGTCTCGATCAAAGGGGCGCGCCGGCTCGACATGGCGACCAACGCCACCTTGTCAGTACGACCGGGCGGCAGCATCACCCTGGACAATGTCGCCATCATCGACGGTACGCTCAGCGCGCCCGCCGGCCAGATCAGCCTCACCGGCTTCACCTATCCCATCAAGAAGCCGTCACACCAGCCGCCTGTGCCGGCCGTGGTCCTTGGGCCGCATGCGGTCCTTGACGTCCGCGGTCGCTGGGTCAACGACACCGGCCTGTCGTCGGATCAGCTCGAAGGGCGTGCCTACGTCAACGGCGGCAGCGTGAGCATCACGACGATCTCCGCCAGCTATGGGCCGGATGACCATGACGGCGCATTCGTCGACGTCACCCAGAGCATCGTACTTTCCCCCGGAAGCGTGATCGACGTGTCCGGCGGCGGTTATGTCGATACCACCGGCAAGATCAAGATCGGGACCGATGGCCTGCCGGTCGGCAAGGGTGGTAGCCTGACCCTATCCACCTACACCGGCACCTTCTCCGGCCATCCAGGCAGCGACCAAGGCCAATCGGACTTCAACGTTCCCCCTCACGGAACCAATCCCGACGGCACTGTCAATCATCCCGATCAGGCCAATGTGTTGCTGGGTGGCACGATCTACGCGGGCGGCTTCGACGGCGGCGGGACGCTGACGCTGCAGACGTCCACCATTGCGGTCGATGGCGCGACGGCGGACGTCACATCGTACTTTTCCGGCGCAGTGGCCAACGCGATCGCCAACTACGCTGGATCGTCGATTGCGGGGGCAGGCGTATCAGACAACCGGGCGGGCCAGCTTGTGTTGCCGCCTTCGTTTTTCACGAGCGGTGGCTTCGCCCAGTATGCCCTGACTGGCATTTGTGGCGGCGTCACCGTGACCGCCGGCACGCAGCTGCAATTGACTCAACAGCCGACCGCCATGCCCACCGGCCGCGAGGTGCGGATTCCGACCGGCGCACGGGTGCGCGATTTCGCGACGCTCGGCGTGCTGCCCGACGGCTTGCGCAAGCCGGTCAGCCTGACATTGGGCGGGACGGATATCCTGATCGATCGCGGCGCAGCCATCGTCACCGATCCGCTGGCGAGCGTCTCGCTGAACTCGAACGCGAGCGCGACCATTCTCGGCAGCATCACGGCGCCGGCGGGCAGCATCAACGTCAATACGGTCGACCTGCGCGTCGGCGCGACCGCCGTGCTCGACGTCAGCGGCGTGTTCGTGCCCAATCCGCAGGTGATCAGCTATTCCACCGGCACGGTGCGCGACGGCGGCAGCATCTCGCTGTTGGCCACCACCGTGGTGGCGGAGCCGGCTGCGCAGTTCAATCTGCAGGGCGCAGCCGTGACCGCAGACAGCAACCTGATCCAATTGCCGGCGAGCAGTTCCGGGCCGCACTTCGTCGGGCAGGCGGCGTGGAGCAATGGCGGCAGCCTGCAGCTCTCCGGCACGACGGTCTATTTTGCCGGCACCGTCGATGCGGCCGGCGGCGCGCCGCTCGCGACCGGCGGCAGCCTGACCATCGGCGTCATCAACAACACTGCGGTTGGCGCTCCGCCGACGCCTGACACGATCGTCGTGGAGCAGCCCGGTGTGGTCGCAACGAACCTGCCGGCGTCGGGCGCGACAGCTGCGCCCGGCGCATTCATCGGCGCCGATACGCTGAGCAACAGCGGTTTCGATTCCGTGACGCTGAATTCGCGAAGCCTTGCGTTCGACGGTTCGCTCAATGTCACGATCCCCGGCGCCTTGACCCTCTATGCGCGCAACGGACACTTCGCGATTTCGGACGCTTCGACCGTCAATCTCAACGCCGGCTATGTTCGCGTGGTTGGCGGCACCGGGGCGCTCGGGTCGATCGTGCCGGCAACCGGCGCCGGCACATTGAACGTGACTGCGCAATGGATCGACCTCGAGCGCGCCATTGGGCTCGACAATGTCGGCAATGCGAACTTGACCAGTGCCGGCGCCATCCGGCTGCTGCCGAACTACTATGGCTTTATCGACGGCGGTCCGGGTTCTGGAGAGACGACCTTTGGCGGGGCGCTGGTCGTTCCGGGCAATCTCGCGCTGCGTGCAGCGGAGATCTATCCGGTCAGCAACACCGCTTTCCTGTTGATGTCGACCGGCACGTCGCCGTCCGCCAGCACGATCACCATCGGCCAGAACGGTGTGCCGACGGCACCGCTCTCGGCGGGCGGAAGCATCGTAGTGAGCGCGCAGACGATCGTGCAGGGCGGCACGCTCTGGGCGCCGCTCGGCAACATCATCCTGGGCTTGCGAACGGCCAGCGACCTCCCGGCCCAGATCGGCAGCGCGATCAAGAATGCGACTGGCCTCGACTTTACTCAGCAGGCATTAGCGCCAACGGAGAGCGTGAAGTTGACCGCGGGCAGCCTGACCTCGGTCTCTGCTGCGGGCCTCGTCATCCCCGACGGCTACACCATCGACGGCACCACCTGGTATGACGGCAATATCAACGGCACAGCCATCGTGCCGCCGGTGCTCGCCGCGCCGCCCAGCAAATCGATCAGCCTGTTCGGCACTGACGTGGCCACCCAGTCCGGCGCCGTGCTCGACCTCAACGGCGGTGGGGATGTCTATGCCACGGAGTTTGTCGCTGGCACCGGCGGCAGCCGCAACGTGCTCGCGACCTACCAGCAGAACCTCGCCAACGGCAACATCACATCGACCTACGCCGACGGCCGCCAGGTCTATGCCCTGGTCCCGACCTATTCGGCGACGGTTGCGGCCTATGATTCCAATCTGGCCTTCGCTCCGTATTATTCCGGCCTGGTGATTCCGGCCGGCACCAACGCCACGGCAGCGGCCGGATCCAGGCAGCCATTCGCCAACGCGATCGCGCCGGGCCAGTCGGTGACCATCGGCGCCGGCAGCGGCATTCCCGCCGGCACCTACACGCTGCTGCCGGGAATGTATGCCACGCTGCCCGGCGCCTACCGCGTCGTCCAGGTCGCCAACAACGTCAATCCGAACACGGTCGCGAGCACTTCCAGCGCCGACGGCTCGCAATACGTCACCGGCACGCTCGGCAACAGCCTGACCGGCGCGCGCGCGTCGCAATCGGCAGTCTTCCAGCTGCAGTCGCAGGCGGTGTGGTCGCAATACTCCCGGATCGACATCACCTCGGGCACGACCTATTTCCGCAACCAGGCGCTCGCCGCGGGCAAGGCGCCGCCACCGCTGCCGATCGACGGCGGCGTGCTGGTGCTCGGCGCCATCAACTCGCTCGACCTTGCCGGCACCAACCGCTTCGCGCCCGGCACCAGTGTTCTCGCACCGGGGCTGGTCGGTGGCGGCGGCCAGGTTCAGATCGGCGGCAGCAACATTCTGGTGCTCGCTGCCGACAAGACCGTGCCGGCGGACGATTGCCTCGGCGGCAGCGCGCCCGGCTGCACCGGCGCGGTGAATTATCTCGTGCTCAATGCCGATCAGATCAGCGGGCTCGGGGCGTCGTCGGTGTTGATCGGCGGCACCGCACAGATCGTCAACGGCGTGCAGAACATCACCGCGACCGCGCTCAATCTCGAGGTCCTGACCGACGCGGCGCATCCCCTGACCGGTCCTGAACTGCTTCTGGTTTCGCTGGCCGGCGATGGCGGGCTCGCCGTCGGCAGGGGCCTCGTCATCGGCGACGGCAGCGTCGTCAGGGCGGTCGGCACGGTGCCCAGCGGCACCGACCGTGACATCACGATCGGCGCGCTGCCGGTCAAGCAGGCCGACAACAGCTATGTGTTCGCCAGCGGCGACGGCGCGCTGCTGCGTGTCTCGAATGGCGACACGGTGAAGGTCAACCGCCTCTATGTGCCGGGACAATATGCCGGCAGCGGTCCGGCGCCGAGCAGCCCGGTGCCGCTCGGGGCGTTCTCAGTCGGCGCCGGCGCGGTCATCGACGGCGGCAATGCGCTGACGCTCGATACCAGCGGCAGCGGCACGCTCGCCTCCGATGCCAGCCTGAACGCCAGGAACTACGACATCGCCGGATCGGTGATCAATATCGGCGGCGGCAGCAGCGGCATCGTGCTGAACTCCGCGGTGCTCGCAAACTTCAACGACGCGGTCTCGGTGCGGCTGCGCAGCGCCACCGTGATCAATCTCTACGACGCCAGCGGATTGCAGATCGGCGATGCCGCGCATCCGATCGGCACGCTGACGTTCGACAGCGCCGGTCTGTACGGGCAGGGCGGCAACACCACGGTCAACGCCACCAACATCGATCTCGCCAACACCCGCGGCGCCACCGGAACCGGCATCACCGGCGCCGGCGGCACGCTGACCCTCAATGCCTCGGAGGTCATCACCGAGGACGTCGGCACCAAGCACCTCGGCGGCTTCAGCCAGATCTATTTCAACGCCGGCAAGGCTGTTGCGTTCACCGGCAACGGCACGCTCGATTCAGCATCGGTTGCGAGTGCAGCGCTGACGTTCAATATCGGCGGCATCACGATCGCGAACCCCGGCAGCGGCTACTTCGGCATCCCCGACGTGATCGTCTCGGGTGGCGGCGGATCCGGCGCCGAGGCCGTCGCATCGCTCGGCGTGGTCAGCATTGCCGTGGTCAGCGGCGGTTCGGGCTACAACAACGGCGATCTCGTCACGGTGTTCGGAACCGACAACAATGGCAACCCGATCACCGCGACCGGCACGGCCGTCGTCAATTCGAGCGGCGCGGTTACCGGCGTCAAGCTCACCTCGGCGGGGTCTGGCTTCCCCGGCTTTGTCGACTTCATCTCGATCGACAGCGCCACGGGCGATGGCGGCGCGGACTTCACCGCGTCGCTCGGCGTGGTCGGCGTGACCGTCACCAATCCGGGGACGGGCTATACCAGCATGCCCACGTTCTCGTTCGCCAATGCCGGCGGCGCAGGCACGGCGGCGCAGGCCGTCGTCAACGTGACCGGAATCAACCTGACCAATCCGGGTGACGGTTACCTCGGCACCCCGACCATCAAGATCAGCGGAACCAATACGACGGGCACGACCACGACCGCCACAGCGACGGTGTCGGGCGGTGCCGTCACCGGCGTGAAGCTGACCAATGGCGGCACCGGCTATTCGAGCCTGCCCGTGGTGACGTTCTCGGGCGGCGGCGGCGGTGCTGCGAACATGGTGCTGTCGGCGCCGGTCATCGTGGTCAACAGCGGCGCGACGCAATCGCTGAGCACACTGGGCAATGTCAGTCTCGTCACCGGCGCGGGCACCAAGCCGGCGAGCGTCGCCGGCAATATCGGCGGTGTCCTCGCCATCGCGGGCGCGTCGATCTCCGATACTGCGACGATCCAGGCGCTGTCCGGCAAGGTCAGCCTGACCGCGACCGCCGGCGATGTGGTGCTTGGCAGCGGCGCGGTCATCGATGCGTCGGGCTCGCGGATCACGATTCTCGATGTGGTTCAGGACGCACCGGGCGGCGACGTGCAACTCGCGTCGACGACCGGCAACGTGATCATCGGGCAGGGCGCCATCGTCAGTGTGGCCGGCTCGGGCCGCGGCTTCGCCGGTTCGCTGTCGATCCTGGCCGCGAACACCGCGACGCTCGACGGCGCCCTCGACGGCAGCGCGGCATTCAAGGATCTCGGCGGCAGTTTCACGCTGCAGGCAGCCAATCTCGGCGGAGCGGCCGGTCTGCCGCTCACGGCATTCGGCGGCGGCTTCTCGGTGCGCCTCGGCAATGGCGACATCCGCATCGAGGCGGGGCAGACCCTCAGCTCCGACAAGGTTCTGCTGGTTGCGAATAATGGCAGCGTGATCGTCGACGGCACCATCGATGCGAGCGGGCCGAGCGGCGGCCAGATCTCGCTGTACGGCGCCGGCATCACCACCGGCACGGTCACGACCGGCGGCGTCAGCATCGGCGGCAGCGCGGTGCTCAATGCGTCCTACGTCGCGGGCGATCCGTCCGATCCGGCCTACGCCGCGGCCAGCCTGGTGCAGACCGGCGGCACCATCACGCTCGGCACCACGGGCACGCCGGACGGCTCCGTCAATGCCACCTACGGCTACCAGAACATCACGACGTCGGGCACGATCAGCGTCGCGCCGGGCGCGACGTTCAATGTCAGCGGCGGTCCGGGCGGGGCCAACATCAACAATTCCGGCGGCTCGGTCATCATCCGTGCGCCGATCCTCGCCAACAACACCGTCAACGTCGATTTCCGCGGTACCGTCATCGGCGTGGTCGACGGCGGTGGCAATCCGATCGGCAGGGGCGTCGTGCTCAATCCCTACGCGGTGTGGAGCACCACCGACAGCTCGACCGGCAAGCTGCATTTCGACGGCATCATCGATCCCGCCGGATGGTTCGACGCGGCCGGCAATCCGCTGCCGGGCACCTACCAGGACGGCAGCACGACCGATCCAAACGGCAATCCGATCGTGGCGCCGACGCCGCAGGCGCCGCTGGCGACCGGGAACGTCTTCATCGTCTCGCTGGCCAATGACGATCACGTCGGCTTCTATCAGGACACGCTGGCCAAATTCGTCCAGAACGTCGCCGTGACGCCTGCGGGCGGCGGCGCGGGATTCGGCGGCATGCATGTGCGGCCTGAGATCGACCTGATCAATCCGAGCCTCGACATCAACAGCGGCAACATCACGGTCGCCAGCAACTGGAATCTCGGCGCCGGCAGCGTCGATGCGTCCGGCCACGTCTCGCTGGTGTATCGCACCGCCGGTGGCGGCGAGCCCGGATCGCTGGTGCTGCAGGCCAGGAACAACGTCAACATCAACGCGTCGGTGAGCGACGGTTTCTTCGTCAACTACAGGTCACTCGGCGGGGACGCCGCCTCGCTTTATGCGAGCGAGATCAATTCGAGCCTCTATCAAGCCTATTTCAGCATGCTCCCGGACGGCACCAATCCGGTCTACAGCTCGAGCGGCATCGTCGATTATCTGGTGAAGACCAATGGTTCGTGGTCAGGCCCTTCAGCGCCCACGGCCTCGCCCAACGCGGCTTTCTTCGGCCTGTCGGACGCCGCCTACAACGCGCTGGCGCTGCAGTTCAAACTGGCGCAGCCGGTCGTCATCTCCTCCAGCGATCCGGCGGTGATCGATCAGTACAATCTGTATTATTCGCAGTATCTGCGGATGTTCCGCGCCTACGAGACCGAGTTGATCGGGGTCAATGTCAACGGGATCAATCCGTCCACCGGCGTTTCGGCGCAAGGCGGGATCGTGCTGTCCTATGCCGATTTCGTGGCATACGCTCAGGCAAGAAACACTTTTAACCTGGATCCGTCCCTCAACGCGATCCCGGCCGCGCCCACCACATCAACGGTGTATTACAATCTAAGCAATCCCGGCAGGTTGGTGTACAATTCAGTGAGCGGCAACGTGGTCGCTGCGTCAGGGGACTATGCGACGAAGTGGACGGCTTATTTCCTCAGCGTCATCAATACCAACCTGGTCGACAGCGGTAAGGGCAGACTGAACAATCTGATTCCTTCGGCAAGCCTGTCGGCGGGCTTGGACAATGCCGGCGGGTTAGATTTCGCCGGCGGAGTTCTCGCCGCGATCGCGGTTACGCCGCCGGCACCGCCGCCGGCCTACACTGCATTGCAGGGGAGCTACATGCCTGCGGGAGATCCGATCGCTCCCGCCGACCGGATCGCCAACAACCCTGCGATCTATAATCCGCCTGGCGGAATCCCTAGCGTCGTCTTCAACACCACGTCGGCGTCGCAACTGATGTCGGCAGCCGTGAGCGGCAAGGGCAGCTTCTCCTATGACATCGTTGCCGGCGCTGCCTTCACCGGCAATGCATCGCCGGTCGATCCTCATGCGGTGATCTCGTTGTCGTCGCAGTCGCCCACCGTCACGGGCAACGTCGCCATCGATGGCCACACCTCCTATTCGAGCTCGCTGGCGATCGTTGGCGGCACAGTCTACATCCCAACATTGGTGCGCACCGGTACCGGCTCCATCACAATCGCAGCGGCCGGCAATGTCGAACTGCGCGACCAGTTGTCGCCCGGTGCGGTTTACACTGCCGGGGTTGGCACGGCGACCCCGGCGGATTTCAACGCACCGACGCTGGCTCTCGCCTATAGTCTCAGGCCGAACGGTCTCGTCAGTACGCCGACCTGGGCGACCGGAGGTGGTGCAGTCACCGTGACGGCGGGCGGATCGATCATTGGCATCGAGATGCCGACCGATTCCGATGGCAGCCAATTCGGTGTCGTCGGCGGCTCGACTGGCCAGATGTGGAGCGATTGGTACATCCACTATGGCCTCTCCAACGGCACATCGATCCCGTTCGCGGCTTGTGCGGCCGCAGGCTCGATTGCCTGCCAGACCGCCAGCTGGATCAACTACGCCACCTTCTTCCAGGGCTTCGGGGCACTCGGCGGCGGCAACGTCACGTTGGCGGCGGGCGCCAACATCATCGATATCGGCGCGTCGTTGCCAGAGACACTCGTCGTCGGCGGTGGCTTCACCGCGGCCGATCCGCCGAAGGTGACTTATTACGGCGGCGGCAATCTCAACGTCACCGTCGGCGGCGACCTTCTGAGCAGCGATTTCCTGGTTGGCCGCGGCGCCGGCCAGATCAAGGTGGGCGGCGTCGTCCAGGCTACCACCAGCAATCCGCTGAATCAGGGCCTGCCGACCCTTGGAATTGTACTCTCCGCGGACTCTGTCGTCGGCACTTACGCGCTCCCGTTGCTGCTCGCGGTGCAGGACGGCTTCATTACCTTGGCTGCGCGAGGTTCGGTGACGCTCGGCAACGTCTACGATCCTGCCGCGTTGCCGCTCAACGCCGCGGTGTTGACCGACAGCTATCGTTATCTGCCAGGTGCCGCGCCTGACGGGGGCAACGGCGCCTGGAGTAGCTATTTCACCAGCTATGGTCCCGGCAGCGGTATTTCACTGACCAGTCTAACCGGCGACGTGAGCGGCCCGACTGTTTCGCCGGTGTTGATCCCAGGGCTTTTTGTGCACAATGCCAACAGCGGCACGGTGTCGCTGGGCGGCAATGCGAACGCCTCGATCGTCGGGCTGCTGCTTCCCGCCACGCTCGATTTGGCGGCTCTCAGCGGTGATCTGACCCTCAGCAAAACCGACATCAGCAATGTGCTGCCGAGCAGCAGTGGCAACGTCAGCCTCGTCGCGGCCGGAACCATTGACCTCGGACTGGGTCTTGCGATGCCCGATCTTGATCCCGACATCACGCGATACATCGGCTCAAACAACATTGATTTAACCAAGCTCGTCAGCAACTCCATCAACCCGCTCGGGCTGCCTTGGGCGACCTTGACCCAGGCGCTGCATGCGAACGATCCGGTGCCCGTCGTCGTCGCAGCCGGCAAGGACATCTATGCCGTCGACCCCGATACCAATTTTGCGGCCAGCGTGACGCTGATCAAGCCGGCGCGGATCGAGGCGGGCAACAACATCTACGCGGGACTTGCCCCGGGCGGCGGCGTTTCGACGACCAGCAACGGCACGCCGCTGTCCGGTGCCAGCAGCTTTGTTTTCGTCGGCCAGAACAACGACCCGGGTGACATCACCAGCATCGCCGCCGGCAATGATCTGGTCGGCGGCTCCTATCTTCTTTACGGTCCCGGCACCTTCGTGCTGCAGGCCGGGCACGATCTGGGGCCGTTCTCGGCATCCGATACGTCGACCCGCGGCATCGCGACGCTCGGCAATGGCAGCGCAGTCGGCAGCGCGTTCAGTCTCACCAATCCGCTCAAGCCCTATCTGCCGTCGCAGGGCGCCGAGGTCGATCTGCTGTTCGGTGTGAAGCCCGGCATCAACTATGCGGCGGCGATCGCGCAATATGTCGATCCGGCCAACGCCGGCGCGGGTGGCATCGATTTCCTCACTGACATCGCCGCTGTCCTCGGCCAGCCGCGCGATCAGGCCTGGGCCGCCTTCCAGGGTCTGTCGCAGGCGCGGCAGCAACTGCTCGTCAACCGTGCCTTCCTCGATTTCCTGATCCAGGTCGGCAAGGATTTCAAGAACCCGGCGAGCACCTATTTCGGCCAGTACGCCCGCGCCTATACGGCGATCTCCACGCTGTTCCCGGCCGGCGATGGCTACACCGACAACAGCCTGAGCATTGGCGGCAAGGCGGCGCCGAAGATCGCCACCGGCAAGCTCAATGTCGCAGCCTCCGTGCTGGAGACCCAGATGGGCGGCGACATCAACATCATCGGGCCGGGCGGTGGCATCACCGTCGGCCACGCCTCGCTGGATACGCTGACGCCGAACCAGGAAGGCATCCTGACGCTCGGCGGCGGCGCCATCCGCGCCTTTGCCAACGACTCGATCCTGGTGAACCAGAGCCGCATCATGACCCAGCAGGGTGGTGACATCGGCCTGTTCACCGCCAATGGCGACATCAGTGCCGGCGCAGGGCCGAAGACCTATGTCTCGAGCCCGGCGCTCAGCGAGATCTGCACCGTCGACGGCTACTGCTACATCAATCCGCAAGGTTTGGTCACCGGTGCCGGCATCGCCGCGCTGGTCACGCTGCCCGGCCAGGATCCGACCAAGAGCAACGTCACGCTGGTGGCGCCGCGCGGCACCATCGACCTCGGCGCCGCCGGCATCCGCGGCAACGACATCACGCTGGTGGCGCTGGTCGTGCTCAACGCGTTCAACGTCCAGGCCACCGGCACGGTCACGGGCCTCGCCTTCACGCCGACGCCGAGCACGACGCTTGCCGCGGTCACCACCAACGCGACGGCTGCGACCCAGCAGGCCGGCCAGCCCGCGCCGAGCAAGCCCAATGACCAGCCTTCGATCGTGATCGTCGAGGTGCTGGGCTATGGCGGCAGCGGCGGCGATGATGCGACGCCGGGTAACAGCGGTGGGGGTAGCGACAGCCAGACGCCGAACAGCAGCGACGACGAGCGCCGCCGCCGCGGAGGCGAGCAGTAGTCTTCTTGCTGTGGTCCGGCTCGTCATTTGCAAGGAGCGAAGCGACGAAGCAATCCATGGCCCGCGTGTGCGGAAGGATGGATTGCTTCGCTTCGCTCGCAATGACGGGGATAGAGCTGCGCGCGTTAGCCTCGAGGTTCGGCGCGCTCCGCGCCACTCTTCGTGAGGTTCCATGATGTCAACTCCGTCAACCGCCCCGGCTGCCGATCCTGATGCGCTGAGCGCGTTGCTCGCGCCTGAACGGCTCACCGCCGTGGTCGATATCGGCGCCAACCCGATCGCTGTCCCGCCTTATGCGCCGCTGCTGCAGAAGCGCCTGTGCCGGCTGTTCGGCTTCGAGCCGCAACCCAACGCGCTGGCCGAGCTGAACGCCCGCAAGACCGATCTCGAAACCTATCTGCCGCATGTCGTCGGCAACGGCGAGCAGGCCCGCCTGCGGATCTGTGCCGCGCCCGGGATGACCAGCCTGCTGGAGCCCGATCCGCAGATGCTGAAGCACTTTCAGGGCTTCAACGAGTGGGGGCGCATCGTCGCCGACACCAGGATCGCCACCCACCGGCTCGACGAGATCGGCGAGATCGATGCGATGGATTATCTCAAGGTCGACGTGCAGGGTTCCGAGCTTGCGATCTTCCAGAACGGGCGGCGCCGGCTCGCGGAAGCTGTCGTCATCCAGGCCGAAGTCTCATTCCTCCCGCTGTACAAGAAGCAGCCGGTGTTCGGCGAGATCGACCTCGAGCTGCGCAGCCAGGGCTTCATTCCGCATGCCCTGATCGAGCTCAACAAGCGCATGATCTGGCCGATGCGCGGCGTCAATCCCTATGAGGCGTTCAATCAGCTGCTCGAAGCCGATGCCGTCTACGTCCGCGATTTCACCAAGGCCGATGCGATGAGCGCCGAGCAGCTCAAGCATCTCGCTTTGGTGGCGCATCACTGCTACGGCTCCTACGATCTCGCGGCGATCTGCATCCAGCATCTGCTCAACCGCGATGCGATCGTCGCCCAGGCGGGAAGCCGCTATTTCGAGCTCGCCGCGGCGCACCGCGCCGCGACCAAAGCCAGCTGAGGCATCAAGAAAACAGCCGGGCCCCAATCGAGAGCCCGGCTGCTGAAATCTTTGCGGAGATCGTGACCCGGAGCGTTCCGGATCACGATCTTATATTGGCATTACTTCGCGCCGCCGGTGACACCGGTGCAGCCGTCGGTCTGGGTGCCCGACGTGCTGTAGGCCGCAATCGCGGTCGACGAACCGCCGGCCGCGCTCGAGGTCAGGTACGCATTCAGGATGTTGGTCGCCCACACGCCGTCGAGCTCGTGGAAGCCGTTGTTGCGGATGACCTTGGCGACGTTCGGATCGTAGCCGGGATTGTCGGAGTTCGCGGTTGCCGGATTGTAGTTCGGCAGCCCGGTGATCGATCCGCCGTAGAACCAGGCAAGCCAGTTCTTCACGGCGGGCACCCGAGTCCCAGCGGTGTCGCTGTAGCAGCTATAGACGTTGAGGAAGCTTGCGCCGGTGACCGGATAGTCGGTCGGCGACTGCAGCGGGATGCCGATCACGGACAGGCCGTCATAGGTCACGCCGCCGAGCACGGTGCCGGCGGGATAGACCTGGGCATACAGGTTCCAGGCATCGTAGCTGCTGGAGATGTCCGGCGCGTTCAGGTTGGCGAACGCCTGCTGCGCATTGTTCGGCGTCGGCGGGACGAAGTTCTGCGCCCTGCCGTTGCTGCCGACCTGGCCGGGATGATAGACGCCGAGCAGGCGCTGCCGCTCGTTCTGGATGCTGGCTGAGAGCGGCGCCGCGGCGGAGATCGTGTTGCCGGCGATCTCCTCGGTCACGGTCTGTGCATAGGGCTGGGTGAAGTCGGCGCTGAGATAGCCGATCCGGCCGGCGAAGCGCGGATCGGTGCCGATCTTGAGCGCTTCGTGGTTGCTGCCCGAGGCGCTGATCCAGCGCGGATCCGGACGTTCCTCGTCGTCATCGACGTCGTAGGGATCGCTCTGGTCGGATGCCTTCACCGCCTTGATATTGTCGAGCAGGCGGACGAACTTGCCCGAAGGCAGGTTCGCCGTGGTGCTGCCGCCGACGCCGACGCCGGTGAAGATCTTCTTGTAATTGTAGGTGCCGGTCGGGTCGAGCAGCGGGCAGAGGTTGGCGAGGTAGTTGGTGAGGATGAAGCTCGCGCCGGCATCATCCGCACGGTAGACCACCTTGATCGGCAACCGGCCGCTGGTGTAGGCGACCGGGGTCAGCGAGCCGTTGGTGTTGGCGTCGTAGAAGTGCTGGAACTGCTGCACGCCGTTGGCGTCGAGTGCGGGGATCAGCGTCGAGGTGTCGTGCCAGTCCGTCACGGTCGCCGAGAAGATCGCGCAGAGCTGGGCGGCCGAGAGCTGGATCGCGCCGCCGGCCTGGTTGTTCGGCGACAGCGCCGACTGGTTGGTCCAAATGATGCCCGAGGCGGAATTCGCGGTGTTGACCGCAATTGCAACCGGGACCTCCATGGCCGGGACCTGGATCGGCGCGCCGACGGACGACGTGTTGAAGCTCGCGGCCGATTTGCTCAGGGCGGCGATCAGCAGGGTGTTCTGCCAATTGGTCGAGGGGAGGAAATTGCTGAACGAGATGGTGGTCAGGCTTGCAATCGAGCCGGCGAGCGGCGCATCGCTGGCGGCGAAGTCGAGCCGCGGATAGGGATAGCTCTTGAAAGCCGAATTGGCGGTGTCGCGGAACGGCGGCTTGGCGGAAGGCTTCCGCACCACGGCCGGCGCGGTATCCGGGCTGCCGCGGAACAGCTGGCGCGCATCGTCGGCGATGTAGGCGCGCTGGCCGTTGCCGGAGCCGACGGCGGCGAACAAGCCTTCGACCGAGGTCGAGAACATGGTGCAGCTGGCCGGCAGCAGGTTCGGGCTCGGCACCGCGGTCGAGAAGCTCGGCGAGAATGCCTGGCCGTCATTGGCCAGCGTCGCGCCGGCATAGCAGTCGAAGATCTGCCGCAGCGCCAGCGACGACAGCGTGCTGCCGCCGCCATAGATGCCGGTTTGGGCCGCAGCCGGTTGCTGGGCTCCGATCATGGCAGCGGCCGACAACACGACCAGCGAGGTCGTGCCCAGCACGCGTTCGGCGAACGATTTCGTCTTCATGATAACCTTCCCTGTTTTTGTTGCGTGACACGGCAGCGCCGCGCGACCGCCTGACGGCCTCGTGATGTCCGGAACGTCTCGTTCGATGGCTGTGAATGGGACGGCGATGAAGAAGACCTTGCAGGAACGTCTCAAGACAATCGAAGTTGTTCGCCGCGCAGGGCGAACAACCCTGCACGTCGTCGTCGGCTCGGCGCCGATGTGGCTCACACCCCTAAGACAATCTGAATTGGTGCGATGCGCAGCGAGCTTGCGGTGATTTTTCGGGCGGATGAGGTCTCGGATGAGGCGGCTGTTGCGTCTCACCGAGGTGATGCGCGAGCAACGCGATCCGATGCGAAGCTTCGGCCACGAAGAGGACGATGGCGCGCAGCAGGACATCTCACTGCCGCAATTGATCCTGAACCGGAAGCTATTCAACGCGATGGCGAGACTGTAAGGAGAGCGTTGGCCGCGTGCGTCGGGGGGCGCCGCCGGGCTGCGATCGACCGTGGGCGCTTGTCACCGGGCGATCGGACTTGACGAAATAGCGATGGATTTGACGTGGCGAAGACCAAGAAGGCCCGCGCAGCTGCTGGCGCGAAGAAGACAGGCAAGGCATCGGCGCGTTCCGCGATCTCATCGTCCGCACCGCTCGGCATGCTGGCGCTGCATCTGCTCGAACAGTGGACGAAGTCCGGCCGTGACGGCATCGTGTTCCTCGCCGACAGCGAGAACCGGGCGGAGCGCCTCGGCAGCGTGCTGCACTCGCTCGACCCTTCGCTCGAGGTGCTGGTTTTCCCGCGGCTGAATACCTTGCCGTTCGACGGGCTGGAGCCGTCGCGCGAGATCGCCGGCCGGCGCAGTTCGGTGCTGCGGCGTCTCGCCAGGAGCAAGAAGCCGGCCTTCCTGGTGTCGACGGCGGAAGCGATCATGGAGCGGCTGCCGTTGCCGGTAAGCTGGGCGCGCCTCAGCATCAGCCTGAAGGTCGGCGCGCTTTATTCCGAGCAGGATCTCAAGGATCGTCTGGAAGCGCTCGGATACGATCTCGACGAAGAGGCGGATTATCCGGGCAGCGTCCTGTTCCACGGCATGACCTTCGAAGTGTTTCCCGCCGGCGCGCTTGGGCCGTTCAGGATCGAGCATTCCACCGGCGTGATCCGCAGGATCGTGCGCGTCGATCCCGACGAGCACGACGTCGTGTTCGACACGCAGGAACTGGTGATCGATCCGATGTCGGAACGGATCGCGTTGGGAGGCAAGCGGGCGCAGCGTGCGGCGCTGGTGGATTATTGCGATCGCGCGCGCTGGATCGCGGACGCCGGAGTTTCAGGCCACGCCGACAGCTGGCTCGGCACGATCAAGGAGGCGGCCGGCCGCCGGGAGACGGAGCGCGAATATCTCGGTCCCGGCGACTGGAAGCGGCTGGCCAAACGCATCAGCGCGCTGCCGCGCAAGGCCACGTTCACGCCGACCCCCGATTTCTCCAAGGTCGCCTCGTCGCGAAAGGCTCTCCGCGCATTCGTTGCGGACACCGAGCGCGCCGGATCGCGGCTGCTGTTCGTCGCGGCGGTGGAGGACGACTTGCGCGCGATGGAGCGGATGAGCGGGATCAAGGCGGAGCGCGTTGCCGATTGGGACGAGGCGGCGAGCGGACGGGGTGGTGAAGCTGCATTGCTGGCCGACTTCGACACCGGTTTCATTGGTGCGGGCCGCAAGCCGCTTGTCGTGGTGACGGCGACCGACGTGCTCGGCAGCCGCGCCCATCATCCGCAGCCGATGGCCAGGGCATGGAGTGCGGCGTTCGATCATCCCGATGTGCCGGAGCGCGGCGCGGTCGTGGTTCATCTGCAGCGTGGGCTCGCCGTTCTCGACGGCTTGCAGACGTTCGACATGGGCAAGGAATCGGGCAAGGAATCGGGGAAGGGATCATCCCGCGAGATGATCCGGCTGACATTTGCGGGAGATGACGCCGTCCTGGTTCCGCCCGCCGACCTCGCGCTGATCTGGCCGTATGCGGCGGAGCTCGGCAGGCTGGCATTGGACCGGGCCGATGGCAGCACGTGGTGGGCACGACGCGGCAAGGCCGAGCAGGAAATTCAGATCGCCGCCAAGGCGCTCGCCAAGCACATCGCGCAGCGGCGCCGCCGGCGCGCGCCCAGGCTGGTCGCTCCCGGTCCCGCCTATGAGCGGTTCGTGGCGCGCTTTCCCTATTTCACGACGGTCGACCAGGCCAAGGCCATCCGGGACGTGCTGGATGATCTTGCGTCCGGGCATCCGATGGATCGCGTGGTCTGCGGCGACGTCGGATTCGGCAAGACCGAGGTTGCCTTGCGCGCGGCGGCCGCCGTGGCGCTGTCGGGCAAGCAGGTTGCGATCGTCGTGCCGACCACGGTGCTGGCGAGGCAGCACGTCGCGACGTTCCGCAAGAGGTTCGCGCCGCTCGGCATCGAGGTCGGAAGCCTGTCGCGCGCGACGTCGGCTGCGGAGATGAAGCAGACGAAGGAAGCGCTGCGCAGCGGAAAAATGAAGGTCGTGGTCGGCACCCAGGCGATCGCCGCGAAGGACGTGAAATTCGCCAAGCTGAGCCTGGTTATCGTCGACGAGGAGCAGCACTTCGGGGCGGCGGAGAAGGCGAAGTTGTCGGGCCTGGCGAAGGGCGTCCATACGCTCTGGATGAGCGCCACCCCGATCCCGCGCACGCTCGCGGCAGGCCTCGCGGGTTTCCGGGATCTCAGCGTGATCGCATCGCCGCCGGTTCATCGGTTGCCGGTCGCGACCAAGATCGCGCCGCTGTCGGACGCCGCCATTGCCGCTGCATTGCTGCGCGAGCAGCGGCGTCACGGACAAAGCTTCCTGATCTGTCCGCGCATCCAGGATCTCGAGCCGCTGTTGGCGCGCGTGCAGTCGGTCGCTCCGGAGCTGCGCATCGTGTGCCTGCACGGCAAGCTCCCGGCCGACGAACTTGACGACCGCATGATGAGTTTCGTCGAAGGCGAGGCGGATGTGCTGCTTGCGACCAACATCGTCGAGAGCGGCCTCGACATCCCGCGCGCCAACACCATCGTGGTGTGCTGGCCGGAGAAGTTCGGTCTGGCACAGCTCCACCAGCTCCGAGGGCGGGTCGGGCGCGGCGGGACACGCGCCTTCGCCTACATGCTGACGGAACAGATCTCGGAACAATCCGGCAAGCGTCTGGCGGTTCTGGAGGAGTTCAGCCGGCCGGGCGCAGGCTTTGCCATCAGCGAGCGCGATCTGGACCTCAGAGGTGCCGGCGATCTGCTGTCCGAGCGGCAATCCGGTCACGTGCAGGTGTTCGGACCGGTGCTCTACAGCCATCTTCTCAAACAGGCCTCGGAGAAGAGCAACGATCGGGCCGCCGATCTGTGGGTGCCTGATCTCAACCTTCCGCTCGCGGACCTCTTGCCCCGAAGCTACGTGCAGTCGGAAGCGATGCGGCTCGAAATCTATGGCCGCACCGCGAGGTGCCGGAGCGAGGACGATCTGGAAGACCTGGAGGAGGAGACCTCGCGCCGCTTCGGCAGGCTGCCGCCGGCGGCCCGCGATTTCTTCGCGGCGGCGAGACTCAGGATCGATTGCAAGCGGCGTGGCATCGTGCGGCTCGACGTCGGACCCGAGGCCGTCGCGGCGACGTTCCTTCCCGGCAGGCTGCCCAAATCGAGGGCACGATCGCTCGAGCGCGACGGCGACCGCGTGTTCTACGCGGAAAAGACGCACGAGCCGCCGTTCGAGCGGATCGAAGATCTCCTGGATATTCTGGATGAGTGAGTGCGGCGTCGTTCCGCGGCTCCGTGCGCTGATCTCTGTCCTTTCGCCTGCTTCGCGCGCAGTAAAGAAATTTCAGCGTACGCCGACTGCGGAGAACAAACCGACTGATCCTGCGCACTGACATCGCAGTGACATCTAGCGTCGTTACTGGACAGATGTGGCGGTCTGCCCGCCGTCTTCCGGCCTGCTCCGAGCCATCGGAATGCCCCCTTCAGGCGCGAGTCGGGCGGTATCCGGAGCGGGCTATCCTGTTTCAGATACAGGTGTTTTTAGGCCAAATTGCCCAATCCGTAGCCGGAATCAGTGGCGCCGAAACGGGCGCCGTTTGTTGCTGTCTCCGTAGGATTACCCGTTTTGCACATCGTTCCGCCCGGTGTTGCCCAAACTTGTGCCCGCCAGCGGTAACTTAAACATTCGCGTTATATTTCAATAACTTGTGGGGGCGTCACAGATCAAATGCCCGTGATATTTGTGCAACATTTGCCCGAAAACAGCCGCAACCGAGCCCAAACCAAGCGGACTTTTGTTGCGTGATCGGGGGCCTTCTGTCTCATATGGAACTGCGACGGAGGGGGGCATCCCAAGGTCGTCCCGTATTAGGTGGTTCGCTTAAGTCCCTCGCGTTCATGCGGGTGTGTCCGAAGGCGCGAAGCGACTGAGCGGGGATTTAAGGGACAAGGGAACCAACCTGAGGGTGTTTACCCGGCGGATCCGGAACCTTCCCTGAGATAGAGCAACTTGGAGGTTTAACATGAAGATGGTTAAGAGCCTTATCCTCGGCTCGGCGGCGGCTCTCGTCGCGGTCGGCGGAGCTCAGGCGGCCGATCTTCCCGTCAAGGCCAAAGCGGTCGAGTACGTGAAGGTTTGCTCCCTGTATGGTCCCGGATTCTACTACATCCCGGGCACCGACACCTGTATCAAGCTGGGCGGCTACCTGCGCGTGGACGTCGTGGCGAACACCAACTCGGACCACACCGGTAACTACGGTGGCGCTGGCGGTGCGAACAATCGTTTCACCAACGGCTACACCTGGCGCTCTCGTGAAGACCTGAACATCGATACGCGCACCGCGACCGAATACGGCGTGGTCCGCACCTTCTTCGATGCGACCTTCAACTGGACCAGCGACTCGTATGCTGGGCAAGGCAACGGCAGCACCGTTTACAGCGCGATCGGCACCACTGCGGCGCCGAACAACGCCAATAGCGGCGCGGTTGCGGCTGGTACGGTCGGCGTCTACTACGCCTTCATCCAGTTCGCCGGCTTCACCATCGGTAAGGCGGTCTCGCAGTTCTCGGCTCCGTGGGCCAACTATCCGGGCAACAACTTCGACGGCCTCGTCGGCGGCAACAGCACGATCACTGGTGTGAACCAGTTCAGCTATACCGCGCAGTTCGGCAACGGCGTGTCGCTGTCTCTGTCGGCTCAGGACCAGGTGGCCTACACCCAGGGTGGCGTGTTCAACCTCGGTGCTGCCCCGGGCGCGCTCGGCCCGTACGGCGCCGGCGACTATGCCGGCACGATCGCTCCGGACCTGATCGCGGCTCTCCGCGTCGACCAGGCTTGGGGTCTGTTCCAGGCGTCGTTCGCGGCGCATAACAACCACGCAGCCTACTACGGCGGCACCGAGTTGACCGGTCATCCGGACGACAAGTGGGGCTGGGCTGGTGCGTTGGCCCTGTCGATCAAGAACATCCCGACCGGACCTGGCGACACCATCAACTTGCAGGGCGTCTACACCAACGGCGCGACCCGCTATAACCTGCAGGAGCTGTCCGGCACGTCGGGCACCACCATCTTCGGCGGCACGGGCGTTCCCGGCGCCTATCAGAGCATCGGCTTCGGCATTGCGCCCGACTCGGTGTTCATCAACGGTGGTTCGCAGCAGCTGGTTACGACCTACGGCTTCCGTGGTGCGTACATCCACAACTGGAACCCCTACTGGAACACCAGCATCTACGGTGCTTGGGCCCAGGTTAACTACAACAGCACTGCCAAGGGCTACATCTGCGGCCCGGCCGGCAATGGTGTTGGCGGTTCGTTCGGCGCCACCTTCGGGACCGCCGGCCTGACCTCGTGCAACCCGGACTACAGCATCGCGCAGCTCGGTACCCAGACCCAGTGGACCCCGGTGAAGAACCTGACCTTCTCGGCAGACTTCACCTACACCCGCCTGGATCAGAGCTATGCTGGCACGATCGCCTATCCCGGCAGCGCCGCCATCGGCAAGCCGGCTCAGGTGTACGAGCTGAAGGACCAGAACACCTACATGTTGCTGCTCCGCGCTCAGCGCAACTGGTGATCCCCGGTTGATCTGATGTGATCTAACAGAGCCCCCGGCGCCAAAACGCCGGGGGTTTTGCTTTGTGGTGCCGGCTGCTGCGTTACGCGGCGAGCATGTCGCGCACCATCGGCGCCACCTTGCTGCCGTAGAGCTCGATGCTCTTCATCAGCTTCTCGTGCGGCAGCGGGCCGGCCGAGTATTTCAGCTGGAAGCGCGCCGCACCGAGCGCCTTCACGGTTGCCGCGATCTTGCGGGCCACGGTTTCCGGAGCGCCGACATAGAGCGAGCCGTGCTCGGCCTCTTGTACGAACTCGTCGCGGCTCATCGGCGGCCAGCCGCGCTCCTTGCCGATCCGGTCCCGCATCACCTTGTAGTCCGGCCACAGCTCCTCGCGCGCCTGCGCATCGGTCTCGGCAACGTAGCCCGGCGAATGCACGCCGATCGGCTTCGGCGTCCGGCCGAACTGCTGGTAGGCGCGCTGATGCAGGTCGACATAGGGGGCAAAGCGCTTGGGATCGCCGCCGATGATGGCGAGCATCAGCGGCAGGTCGTAATGCGCCGCGCGCACCACCGATTCGGGGCTGCCGCCGACGCCGATCCAGGTCTTCAGCCGGCCGTGCTCGATCGGCGGATAGACCGATTGGCCCTTGAGCGGCGGCCGCAGCTTGCCTTCCCAGCTCACCGGCTCCTGCTTCAGTAGCTCGGTGAACAGGTCGAGCTTCTCCTCGAACAGCTCGTTGTATTGCCGGAGGTCGAAGCCGAACAGCGGGAACGATTCGGTGAAGGAGCCGCGGCCGAGAATCACCTCGGCACGGCCGTTCGAGACCGCATCGACGGTGGCGAAGCGCTGGAACACCCGAATCGGATCATCCGAGCTCAGCACGGTCACCGCCGAGCCGAGGCGGATGTTCCGGGTGCGCGCGGCGATCGCCGCCAGCACGGTCTCGGGTGAGGAGATCGCAAAGTCCGCCCGGTGGTGCTCGCCGAGCCCGATGAAATCGATCCCCAGCTGATCGGCCAGCACCGCCTCGTCGACGACGTTGCGGATCACCTGGGCATGGGGCAGCGGCGCGCCGGCAGCGTCCTTGGTGACGTCGCCGAACGTGTCGAGCCCGAATTCGAGGGAGGTGGTCATCAGTAGTCCAGTTGTCGGCGTGGCAGAGATCCGCCACGGGCCACCCATCGCACGCAGGCCGGAAGGTCGTGTTGCTGCGGAATTGTCCGCAAGCCTGCGCTGTGGAGCCTTCGGTTGGAGATGATCTGGAGCTATGGCCTGTTCGCGGCCCGACAAGGTCACGCCGCGAAACGCTGGGTTTCCAGTCGCGCCGGTGTGCAGCCGGGGCTGCCCCCCCGCGGCGATCAGTCCGGGATGACCAGGAAGCCGGCCCGCGGGAAATGCACCACGACCTCGCCTGTGCGTTCGTCGGACCGGCGGATCGCGATGTGCTGCGCCGACAGCGAGACTATCTCGCCGCGGACCGGGACCTTGCCGTAGTCATCCGGCATCACGCTGACGATGTCGCCCGGCTCGCGCCCGTTCGGATCCGCAGGATCGCCGAAAGCGGGCGACTCCGGCCGCGCCTTCGCCGCGATCTCGAGTGCGTCGGCCGACGACATCTCGGTGCGCGCGCCGTGGCCGATGGCGCGGATGCGCTCCTCCCAGGCGGCCACGCGCGGGAACGGCTTCATGATCTCGTCGATCGTAGCGACGCTCTGTCGTGCGTACCACACGTTCATGTAAGTGCTGACGTCGGCGAGGCTGAACTCGCCGAACAGCCAGGGCCGGCCGTCACCGAGTTGCGCCTCGATCCAGTCGACATTGGCGCGGAACTGGTCGCGCATCTGCGGCAGTGCAGCGGTCATGGCGGCAACGTCGAACTTGGCGCCGCGCAGCTTCTCGCGATCGGCGATGAAATCCTGCGGGACCTTGTCGCCGATGAAGCCGAACGCGAGGGTGACCGTATTCTGGAAGAACGGCCGGTCGGTCCACATGCCGAGCGCCCAGGGCATCCCTGCATGGCCTGCGGGAAACAGCGTCGGCGTCGGATAGCGCCGTTCCAGCTCGCGGATGATGATCTGGGTGTCGCAATAGATATCCGCGCCGATCTGCATCGTCGGTGTGCGGCGATAGCCACCGGTCATCGGCATCAGATCCGGCCGCGGCATGATCCGGGAAATCCGTACCGAGTTCCAGGCCAGCTTCTTGAATCCGAAGATGACGCGGATCTTCTCGGAGAACGGCGATTGATCGAAATGATGCAGGATCGGCGTGGGCAGCGACATGGCCTTCTCCCGGGATATGGTGAGATCTCGACGGACCTTGCCGCATAGCCTGACAAGATTTCGGCCGATCGCAACCCATTTCCACGGGAGAACGGCGACGTGCCGTCAGAACTGTTCCGCCCACGGTCGCAGGTCGAGCTCCAGCGTCCATGCACTGCGATGCTGGTGATGCAGCACCCAATACGCGTCCGCGATCGCTGCGATGTTGAGCATGCCATCCGGCCCGCGCTCGTCCTTCAATTGCGGGCGCAGGCTCAGCAGGCGATCGCCTTCGATGCCGCCATCGACCACGACATGGCCGACATGGATGCCCTGCGGTCCGAACTCGCGCGCCACGCTCTGCGCCAGCGCACGCAGCGCCGCCTTGGCTGAGGCGAATGGCGCGTAATTGGCCTTGCCGCGCAGCGAGCCGCTGGCGCCGGTGAACACCAGCGTGCCGCCGCCGCGCGCCAGCAAGGCGGGGATCGCGGCCTGCGCGAGCTGGAAGCCGCCGAGCGCGTGTTCGCGCCAGTGCTCCTCGAAGCGCTGCTCGCTGACCTTGAGAAACGGCGCCGGCCGGTTGGAGCCTGCATTGTGCACGGCCATCGCCAGCGGCGCGAGTTTTTGCGCGGTCTCGACGAAACGGGCAACGTCGGCTGCGATGGACGCATCACCGACGACATGGGCGACCTTGGCGCCGCTTGCCGCGAGTTCGGCCGCCGTCGCAGCGAGCTTCTCTGCATTGCGACCCGCGATCGCGACAGGATAGCCGCCGGCCGCAAAGCGGCGCGCGATCGCGGCGCCGAGGCCGTTGGAGGCGCCGACGCCCGCGATCAGCACGCTGCCCTGCACCGCGGTCGGCCCGAGGCCGGAATGGTCGTTCATGGCTTGCTCCATCAAGGTGCCCGCGGCGCGGGCAAAAATCATTCGTCGGACGCCATCGCGATGATGGCATCACGCACCGTGCGCAGAACGGCGTCGGACCGCTTCGTGTCGGTAAGCACGCGCGAGATCGCGAGCGCACCTACCATCGCGCTCACCGCGACGATTGCGCTGCTGTCGTCATCGTCGTCGCCGAACGTCTCGGCGACCTTGGCGATGAAGGATTCGATGTGCGGCTCCATCACTGCGCGGCACTGCGCGTCGGCGCGGCCGACATCCGAGATCAGCGCGCCGATCGCGCAGCCTGACTTCGGCTGGTCGCGATGGCTGCGGCTGAGATAGCTTCGCACCAGCGCGTTGACGCTGACCGGCTTGTCGGGATCGCGCGCTGCGTGCGCCGACGCTTCGCCTGAATTCAGCGCCTGTTGCAGCGCCGCGGCGATCAGGTCGGAGCGCGAGGCGAAGTGCCCATAGAAGCCGCCATGGGTCAGCTTCACCTGCTGCATCAGGCTGCCGATGCTCAGCGCGTCTAGTCCCTTGTCGCGAATCTGCGTCGCCGCCTCGTTCAGAATGCGCTCACGGCTCCTGGCCTTGTCGGCCTGGGAATGGCCCATCTCGCAGTGCCCCTGTTTGACTCTCGTTCTGGATTATGACCATCATGCATCTGGATGACAAGTATCATCCTGAAAATGTCTGGTCACAAAGCAGGGAGGAACAGATGTCCGGCAGCGCGAGCGAAGGGCAGGTCCGCCACGAGCGGCATGATCGCATCCTGAAGATCATCATCGACAATCCCGCGAAGAAGAACGCGTTCAGTCCGGAGATGATGGCGGAGCTGTCCGACGCGCTGACGCTGCTCGACAATGACGACGGTCTTTGGGTCGGCGTGCTCTGCGCCGCCGGCGGCAGTTTCACCGCGGGTCTCGACATGCCGAAATTCTTCGGCCCGACCGCATCGCGCAAGCCGCTGCCGGATGGCAACGTCGATCCCTTCGGATTGTCGAAGCGGTGCCGGAAGCCGATCGTCACGGCAGTGCAGGGCATCGTGTTCACCGTCGGCATCGAGATGATGCTGGCCGGCGACATCGTGGTCGCCGCGGACGACAGCCGCTTCTGCCAGATGGAAGCGAAACGCGGCATCGCGCCGCTGGCGGGTGCGCATTTCCGCTACATCAGCCGCGCCGGGTGGGGCGATGCGATGTATCACCTCCTGCTGTGCGACGAGTTCACTGCCGCCGAAGCCCACCGGATCGGTCTCGTGCAGGAGGTGGTGCCGGCCGGTCAGCAGATCGAACGCGCGATGGCGCTTGCGGAGATCATCGCACGCAATGCGCCGCTCGGAATCCAGGTGACGAAGGAGGCAGGCCGCAAGTTCATCGAGGCCGGCGAGCAGGCGGCGATTGCGATCATTCCGCAGATCCGCGAACGCGTGCTCAACACATCTGATGCGGCCGAGGGCATCAAGTCGTTCGTGGAACGCCGCGCCGCGGTGTTCCAGGGACGCTAGTCGGCGAAGCGCCAGCCCTTGGCGCGGTAGCTCCAGCGCCGCGCGTTGCGTTCACGATACGTGCTCGGATTGCGGTTGTGACAATGTTGTCGCAGCCGCATCAATTTCGATCACGACGATCGTGCGACGACTCTTGTCGAGATTCGTCGAATCAGGGAGATTCGAGCCATTCATTAAATTCAATTTCGTCCTGCTTTCACTCAAGCGTCCGGTATGGATTCCCATGACAAACGCACGAGTAATTGTTGTCGGAAATAACAAGGGCGGCTCGGGCAAGTCGACAATTGCCATGCACGTCGCCATCGCGCTGATCAAGGCGGGTCAGCGTGTCGCCACCATTGACCTCGACAATAAGCAGAAGTCGCTGACGCACTACGTCGATAACCGGCGGGACTGGGCGCGGGAAACCTCGCTGGATCTCGGCGTGCCGACGCACATGTGCTTCGAGACGGTGAGCGGCAGGGGCAGCGAGGTCGAGACGCTCGGGCGCAGCGCGCTCGCCGAGATCGTCGAGCGGCTCAGCCGGTCGCACGATTTCGTCGTCATCGACTGTCCCGGCCACGACACCTATCTGACGACGTTCACGCATTCGCTGGCGAACACGCTGATCACGCCGCTGAACGACAGCTTCCTCGACTTCGACGTGCTCGGCACCGTCGATCCGAACGACTTCAAGGTGACCGGCATCAGCCACTATTCCAAGATGGTGGAGGAGGCGCGGCGCCAGCGCAGCGCGCACGAGCAGCCGCCATTCGAGTGGGTGGTGCTGCGCAACCGTCTCTCCACGCTCGGTTCGCGCAACAAGCGGCTGGTCGGCGAGGCCCTCGGCGAATTGTCGAAGACGCTGAACTTCCGCCTGGTCGACGGCCTGGCCGAGCGCGTGATCTTCCGCGAATTCTATCCGCGCGGATTGACCGCGGTCGACGACGTCAATCGGCTCGCGCTCGGTGGCCGGCCGACCATGTCGCATGTCACCGCGTGGCTGGAGATGGAGCGGCTGATGACCGCGATCATGCTCGGCCATCTGTTGGCACGGCCGGCGGAGACCTCCGACGCCAGCCGTGACGCGGCGTAAGGCGAGGTTGGATCGCTAGCGGCAATTGGTGTTGCCCGCGTTGGCAACGGTCAGGAACGTGATCGTTGCGGGAGCGAGCATGATTGTGCCGGCCGCGGCGGCGTCGCCATTCAGATCGGGCATCTGATCGGACGCGCCAAGCGCGAGCGCGCGACCATTGAGCCGCACATTGCTGTCGACGAGCTTTTCGCTCGTCAGTGTGTAGCGTTGCGAGGCAGCCGACAGCGTGAGGCTGTGTCGCATCCGTCGATCATTGTTGATGACGAGCAGGGCTATTCCGCCGGGCATGTCGCGCGCGCAGTGGGCATAGACGTGGAGACCGGCTTGCCTGGGGACGCGGGCATCGAGCACGGTGGTGCCCATCAACCGTCGCCATAGCAGCGCCGCCCAATAGTTCGGCCGCGGCAGATGGGTTCGCTCGTCGAGCAAGCCATAGTCGCTCGCGGCAAGCGTATTGTGCATCACCACCTGAACGCCGGCCCTGGCGAGCCGTCCGAGCTGGTCGAGGTAGCGGAACGTATCGGTGAAGGTCGCGGCCCAGCGGTTGCCGCCGCATGCGGTCTCCGCGGTCTCGGTCAGCCAGATCGGCTTGCCCGGTGCAAGCCGGTCGCGCAGCGTTTGGGTGACGGCAATTGTCTCGCCGGTTCGCGCCAGCCATCGGTCTGACAACGCCTGCCTTGCCGTGCGATCGCCGGAGCAGCGGGCCGAGAGCGCGCCATAGTGATGGTAGGAGACTGCATCCGCATCTGCCGCCGATACTGCGAAGCGCGCCCGGGCCTCGGCGCCGGTGCCGATCGTGCCCGGGCCGAGGATCGCGACGTCGGGCGCGGTGCTCTTCATGAACGTGCGGAAGGTTGCAAAATCGCGGCCGTAGGCTGCGGCATCGTAGCGATCGGGGGCGCCGCCGATCGCCGGCAGATCGGGTTCGTTCATGAACTCGGCTGCGGCGATCCGGCCGCCCGCCGATCGGGTGAACGCGAGAAGCTGGCGTGCCTGCCTGGACGTCCATCGTCCTTCGGCGTCGCGCGTGCCGGCGCTGATCGCAAAGGATGTGACGATGGGAGCGTCGACGGCGCGCGAGAACTCGATCACGTCCCGCCATTGCTGTCGCGTCAGGACGCCCTTGAAACCGGCCGGCGGTGCGGACGGTGGCATCTCGGTATCCGCAAAGAACGTGCTGTTGGCCCAGGTTCCGCTGACGCGCAGATACGCCGGTGAGAGCGCTGTTGCGAGCTTGCGCAGCCTGCCATCGTGCAGATCGATCGGCGTCCGCGCCGAGAAAAGCTCCGCTTTTGTACCGCCGGCTCCATACGGCTTCCAGAACCGTCCGCCGGTCACCTCGACCATCTCGATATTGTAGGACTGGAAACGCGGGTCGATCGTCGCGACGCGCGGCATGGTCGCGACGTCGAGGGTCAGGTCCGCCGCGATCGCGTTCGTGCAGGCCAAGGCGGCCCCGACGGCGCATGCGATGCGGCGAAGCGGATATGCGCTGGCGGCGCGCACGGGTCCTCGCGGCGTTCCGGATTGCGATGGCTCAGAATGCCGCCACGGCTTGCCTGAATCAACGCGGGTCTTGCGGCTCGCTTGCGATGCGGTCCCATAGCGCGCGGATCATGTCCTTCATGACCAGCGCGTCCTGCCAGCGGTCGGACAATTCCCTGCCGTCGGGCCCGGTGATGGCATAGGGCGGGGGACCGAGCTCGCACAGGAAGGTCAGGGTCGCATCGGGTCCGGCGCGCTTGCGCCACGAGCGGATGCCGTAGTCCCACCAGCCCATGAACAGCGAGACCCAGCCCTGGTGCTGGGGAAAGCCGAGCGAGATCTGCACCTGCTCGCGGCTCGCGATCCGGCCATGGATGCCCCAGGCATGGTCGAGGATGCGATGGATCATCGCATGGTTGACGTCGTCGACCGGCCAGGCGAATTCACGGCCGACCAGATAGTGCGAGAGATCGGCGGTCAGCCGCAGATCGGGAAAGCAGTCGAGCAGATCGAGGGTGAAGAACAGGTCGGTCGTCATGCGGTCGCGATGGGTCTCGACATGCACGGCGATCCCGGCCTCCGCGGCGAGCCGCCGCCAGCCTTCGATGAGTGGGATGCAGTCCGCCAATCGCCGCGGCCGAACGTCCGGCTGCAAATTGACGTGGTCGGCGCCGAGCCGCGCGACCAGCTCCAGCACCGGCTTCAAATCGTCGACGCTTTTCGGATAGCATTGCGCCTGCCAGATCATGCCGTGCGCGCGCAGAAAGCTCGTCACCTCGCGCGCGAAGGTCGGGTCGATGAAGCGCACGCCGGCGCCGTCAAACCCGGCATCGCGGATCATCGCGAGCTGGGTCTGCAGCGGCCATTCGGGCTCATCAGCCAGCCGCCGCTCCATCGCCCAGAGCGACTGCAGGATGCGCAGCTGCTGCGCCACCGGTCAGGCCCGCGCCGGGATCGCCACGGGCAGCTCGGCCTGTTCGCTTTCGTCGGCGGCGATGTTCTCCTGATAGGTCTCCGGCCCGATCCAGATCGCAACCACGGTGCAGGCCGACAGGAACATTGCGTAGCAGGCGACCGGCCACCAGGTGCCGTAGGCTGCCACCAGCGCGGTGGCGACGAACGGCGCCGGACCGCCCGACAGCAGCGAACCGAGCTCGCGCGCGAAGGCAAAGCCGGCGAAGCGGCGCTGCGGCGGGAACAGTTCGGCGAAATACGCCGCCTGCGGTCCGAACATCGCCGCCGTCACCACGGCGCGCGCCAGGATGAAGGCGAGCGCGATCATGATCCACTCCTTGGTGCCGACCATCCAGAAGAACGGGAAGGAAAGCGCCACGCCGGCGAGTGCACCGAACATGTACACCGGCCGCCGCCCGATCCGGTCCGACAACGCCGCAAAGCCGAGGATCGCGAACAACTCGATCGTGAAGGCCAGCATCAGCGCGCTAAGCGCGTCGGCTTTCGGTACGCCGAGCGTGGTGATGACGTAGCTCAGGCCGAACACCGGGAAGAAATAGCCGAGCCCGTTCTCGGCCATCCGCGCGCCGAGCACGACGAAGAAGTTGCGCGGGTGCCGGCGCAACGCCTCCATCGCCGGATTGCTCTCGACCTTGCCGCGCGCGACCACCGCCTCGGTATAAACAGGCGTCTCGGTGATGCGCATGCGGACGAAGATGCCGACCACGATCAACAGGAAACTCGCCAGGAAGGGCAGACGCCAGCCCCAGCTCATCAGCTGTTCGCGCGGCAGCATCGTCACCAGCGCGAAGGCGGCGGCGGCGAGCAGATTGCCGACGGAGACGCCGAGCGGCGCGAAGCCGCCCCAGAAGCCGCGATGTTTCGGCGGCGCATTTTCAACCAGATAGATCACCGCGCCGCCATACTCGGCGCCGGCGCCGAGGCCCTGGATGACGCGCATCGCGACCAGCAGGACCGGCGCCCAGACGCCGATCTGCGCATAGGTCGGCAGGAAGCCGATCGCGGTGGTGCCGATGCCGATCATCAGCAGCGTCGCGACCAGCACCGGCTTGCGGCCATAGCGATCGCCGAGGATGCCGAACAACAGGCCGCCGAACGGCCGCACCACGAAGCCGACACCGAAGGTCAGGAACGACAGCAGCGTGCCGACCACCGGATCGCTCTTCGGGAAGAACAGCTCGCCGAACACCAGCGCGGCGGCGGTGCCGTAGAGGAAGAAGTCGTACCATTCGAGCGCGGAGCCGATGCTTGCGGCCAGGATCACACGCAGGCGCGACGTGCGCGCGCCATCTCTTGCCATCTCGGTCATTCGTTTCCCCGTTGTTTTGTTTTTATGTCGTCTTGATCGGGCACGATCCCGGCGCGAACGCGTTTTGCGTTTGTCGCGGGGGATCGCACCCGTGAAAGCAGCAATGCCCGCGACGAGCCGCGGGCATTGTCGTCAGTTTCAAGCGGCGCGTGTGAAGTAGGATTTCTTCGACGCCGACTGGGTCTCGTAGATCGATCCCTGCCGCTTGGCCGGCGGCAGCGGCATCCGCACCGGCACGTCGGTCAGCCGCGGCGCGACCACCGGCGGACCCGCCAGCAGGCGGCTGTTGAATTCGTCGAAATCCTTCACGCCCATCAGCGGCCAGGCGTCGCTGGCGGCGACTTCGTAGAGCAGCAGGTTGCGCGGCCGGTCCGACGTGTTGGTCGCCGAGCCGTGCAGCGCGCGCACGTGATGGAACGACATGCTGCCGGCCTTGCCCATGCAGGGCACCGCGCGCTTGATGTCGCCCTCGATCTGGTCCGGATCGATCAGGCCCGCGAAGTGGCCGTCCTCGCCGTGGTGGTCCCACATCGTGGCCCCGGTGTGCGACCCCGGCGTCACCAGCATCGGGCCGTTCTCGATGTCGCAATCGTCGAGCAGCACGCCGATCGCGAGGATGTCGTCATTGGTGTGCGGATAGAACGCCCAGTCCTGATGCCATTCGACCGGCGAGCCGTATTGTGCCGACTTCATGTTGAGCTTGGAGCCGTGCAGGCGAAGCCCGGGGCCGATCAGTTTGGTCAGGATCGAGATCACGGCCGGGCTGCGGACGATCTCGTCGAACAGCGGGTGCACCTTGTGCGGTGCCTTGATGCGGCGGACGCGCGGGGTTTCCGGCGTATGGCCCGGCTCGAGGTCGTAGACGTCGGTGTGCTCTGTCACGCTGGCCGCGCCGGCCACCAGCTCCGCCAGCACGGTACGCACCTTGGCGAGCGTCTCCTGGTTGAGCACCTCGGGGACCACGATCACCCCGTCGCGCTTGTAGGCTTGGGCCTGCTCGTCCGAAATCATGCCGTTTCTCCCTCTTTGTTCCATGTTAGCGCTAACATAAGGCGATGCTAGCGCTAACATCATGGCTTGGCAACCTGGAATCGTGCAGGCTCCGGCCCATGAGCTCCGAACTGCCCGACCTCGCGACCGGCCCGGCCGGTGCCGCGCCCACCCTGTCAGAGGTGGCCAAGCGCGCCGGCGTCTCCTCGATCACGGTGAGCCGGGTGGTGCGGATGCCCGACCTGGTCGCCCCGGAGACAAGGGCACGGGTCGAGCAGGCGATGCGCGATCTCGGCTATGTTCCGAATCTGGTGGCGGGCGCGCTGGCGAGTGCGCGGACCAATTCGGTCGGCGTGCTGGTGCCGACCATCGCCAACTCGATCTTCGCCGACACGGTGCAGGGCCTGTCCGACAAGCTCGAGCCGCTCGGGTTCTCGGTGATCCTGGCGCAGTCGCGCTACGACGCCGCGCGCGAGGACCGCATGCTGGCGGCGCTGCTGTCGCGGCGGCCTGAGGCGATCATCATGGTCGGCTCGCCGGCGACCGAGGAGGGCAGCCGGCTGCTGCGCAATGCGCGGATTCCGATCGTCGAGACCTGGGATCTGCCGGCAAATCCGATCGATGCGGTCGCGGGCTTCGACAATTACCAGGCCGGTGTCGCCGTCGCGAAGCATCTGGCCGCGCAGGGACGCAAGCAACTCGCCTTCATCGGCGGCGACGATCCGCGCGGCACGCGGCGCTGGCTCGGCTACAGGGACGAGGCGTTGGCAAGCGGTCTTGCCGAGCCGCGCCGGCTGATCCTCGATCGCAAGGACTCCGGCAGCGTGGCGGCGCATGCGCGGCTGCCAGGTGTCGATGCGGTGTTCGCCGCCAACGATGCGCATGCGATCGGCTTCATGTCGGGGCTGCGCAAGGCCGGCGTGCTACGCGAGGGTCCTGCGTCGGCGCAGCCGGTCGCCGTGATCGGCCTCGGCGATCTCGAGATGGGCCAGCTGATCTCGCCGACATTGAGCACGATCAGCGTGCACGGCGACGCGATCGGCCGCACCGCGGCGACCTTGACGCTGGAGCGCGGCGGCGAGCGCCGCATCGACCTCGGCTTCGAGCTGGTGCTGCGCGACAGCGGCTAGGGCGCCTTCTCACAGATTTGCCAAATCCGCTTTGCCTGCTAGAGGCGACGTGGAACGCACCACCAATGCATGTCAGCTTTGGGCCAATAGGCGATATTTCACAGGTGATGTAGATTTTCGCCTGCTTGCATCTCGGAAAGCATGGAGCATACTGTACGATGAGCGCGGAAGGCTTGCGGGTTGTTTATAAACCCGATGAAGATGGGACCGGCGAAATCATTGCAACGGCAAAATCGGGCGATTTCGCTGCGCAAGGATCGGCATGGTTTAATCCCGATCGCGTGAAGGCTTTTTTTCTTGCCAACCTTCAAGCCTTCCCGCTGGCGTCAGCAAATCCGCCGATGCTGGAAGGAGGCTATCCGAACCGCGAGGGCGGTCTTGATCAGTGCCATCTGAGGATTAGCATCCAGCCCTATAATACGCGCGGAGCACTTGTAGTGCGCGTTGATCTTGCCTCGCCGGCCTATAACGCTGGTCATGCCGAATTGCGAAACAGTGCCACAATCAGCTTTCTGACTGAGTACGCGGCTGTCGCTGGATTTGCCAAGCAGTTTAGCCAAGTGCTCGATGGAAAAAAAGACGAAGCTGTCTTGGAAGCTTCCGCGAACTGAACCTACAATGCAAATTTTCTGGCGATAGGCTTCTGCTCTGGGTCACCAGCCGTCAATGACGATAAAGCTGGCGCCTTCCGCTTTTCCCCTCGGGAGCTGTCATTTGTGACAACACGCCTTAGTTCGCCGCCCGCCGCTGCCACCGCTCGACGCCGGCCAGCAGCGCCGCGATCACGCATCCCGAGATGATGCCGAACGTCAGGTCCTCGAACACCGTCAGGCCGAAGGTCGGGATCAGCACCGCGGCGCCCCGCCAGCGCGTGAGTAGATGCAGGAAATCTTCCTTCTCCGCCATGTACCAGCACACGACCACGAGCACGCCGGCCAGTGCCGAGAGCGGGATATAGCTCGCAAGCGGCGCCGCCACGACCATGAACGCCAGCAGGAACGCCGCGTGCAGCATGCCGGACAGCGGGCTGCGCGCGCCGGCGCGGATATTGGTCGCGGTGCGCGCGATCGTGCCGGTGACGCTGATTCCGCCGAAGAACGCCGATGCGATGTTGGCGATGCCCTGCGCCACCAGCTCCATGTTGGAGCGGTGCTTGCGGCCGGTCATGCCGTCGGCGACCTTGGCCGACAGCAGGCTCTCGACGCCGCCGAGCAGTGTGAAGGAGAGCGACGCGGGCAGGATCTGCAGCAGCAGTGCCCAGGAGAAGTCCGGCACATGCGGCACCGGCAGGCCGCGCGGGATTTCGCCGAACCGGGTGCCGATGGTCTCGACCGGCAGATGCAGCAGCAGCGCTGCGACCGATGCGATCGCAATCGCAATCAGCATCGCCGGCCAGGCCGGCCTCAAGGCGCGCAGCACGAAGATCACTGCCGCCGAGCCGGCGCCGACGGCGAGCGCCGACCAGTTCAGGGTCGGCAGAGCGTGACCAAGCGCCGCGAGCTTGGGCAGGAACGGACCGGGCTCGCTGCCTGCAAGCGTCAGCCCGCCAAGATCGCGCAGTTGGCTGGCCAGAATGGTGACGGCAATTCCGCAGGTGAAGCCGACCGTGACGGGATGCGGGATGTAGCGGATCAGCGAGCCCAATCCCGACGCGCCGATCAGCGTCAGCATCAGGCCGGACACCAGCACGGTGAGCAGCAGGCCTTCGATGCCGAACTTCGCGGTCGTTGCCGCGACGAGCACGATGAAGGCACCGGCCGGCCCGCCGATCTGAAAGCGGCTGCCGCCCAGTGCCGAGACCAGGAAGCCGCCGACGATGGCGGTGAACAGCCCGCGCTCCGGCGTCACGCCCGAGGCCACCGCAATCGCCATCGACAACGGCAGCGCCACCACCGCCACCGTCAGTCCCGCCATCACGTCGTGCCGGAAAGCGCCGAGGCCATAGCCTTCGGTCAGGGTGGTAACGAGCTTGGGACGATAGAGGTGTGTCGTAGAGGAGCCGTCAGGCATGAGGATGACCACAAGGCAGAGGATGAGGACAACGAGCGGAAGCACCGGATGCGAAAGACATACGGGCAAATGTCGGCGCGGGCGATCGCCGCGGAAGCGGGGCTGCGTTCATTCGGCAATCTTCCGGTAGACCGCTGCGGCGCGGCGCAGCAGCCGGCTCTTGCGCTTGCGCTCGTGCACGCGCCGATGCTTGGCCTTGCGCTCGTCGGCGTGCGGCGCCGGGGGATCGGCGCTTTCAAGCAGCGTGCGCCGGACCTCGTCGTCGTTCAATTCGCCGAGCAGTTGTTGCCCCTTGCGCAGATGCTTCAGCACATTGCGCCATGACGCGTATTCGTCCGGCGGCAATCCGCCTTCCGAGAATTCGATGGCGTAGCGCAGCCGCTTGCTGGCGAGCCGGACGCGGTGGCGCTTGTTCTTGCCCATGCCCTGCAGCCCGCGGCTCTTCTGACACAGCTTGCCATGCCACCGCGCCAGCCGCCGCGCGTGAAACACCGCGACCGGCACGGCCCGTCGTTGCGCGGCGCGGGGATCCTGCCGCGTGGTCCAGGGGCCGCTGCCGACCCAGTCCCACATGCCGTCGAACCATTGCCAGTAACGGTCGCTTTGCAGCGCTTCCCTGAGCGCCTCGAACGCGTCGGTTCGCGCGGTCTGCAGCATGCGCTCTTCGGGCAGGCCCTTGCTGTTCTCGATCGCGACGTCGAGATCGCGCGTTGCGCCGAGATGGGCGCTCAGCCATTTCAGCTCGGATTTCAGTCGCGTCCACTCGGTGTCCGCCACCATCGGGCCGTAGAACGCGATCGCGGCCTTCAGCCGCGTCAATGCGATACGGGTCTGATGCAGCGCGGCCGGATCGCCGGAACTCAGGGCCTCGTGATTGGTCGCGACTTCTTCGAGGCATTCGGACAGGATCAGGCGAAAGGCAGTCTCGCAACGCATGGCTTCGCTGAGATGGCGTGCCCGCTTCGGGCGGACAACGCGCTCCCTGTCCGGACTTGCCGCTGACGTCATGACACTCCCGTGGCGCCGCCCGCGCCGCGATGCGAACCGCGGCTCCCGGGCGCAAGATTTCCCGTTTGAACGTTGTCGATCAAGGGTTTTCTGCTGGAGCGCAGTGCAGCGATAAGGCGGCGCGATCAAAATGTCGCAAGTCCACCCGGTCGAGGGGGCCGATTCCACCCAATCCGCGCGGTTTCGTCCCGGCGGCGGCGCCGCATCGGATATTTCGCGCGCGAACTATCTTGATATTTCGCACGCGAAATATATAATTGCGGCATGAGAGCGGAACACCGGCTGATCTTCCTTCTGACCGTGGCCTATCGGCGGTTGCAGCGCGCCATCGATCAGGAGACGGCTGCGCATGATCTGACGTCGGCCCAGGCCGGCGTGCTGTTCTTCCTCGGGCGCAATGATGGTGCGCTGATCGGCGACGTCTCGCAGGCGCTCGACATCGTGCCGTCGGCGATGACGGGATTGGCCGACCGGATGGAACGTGCGGGCCTCGTCAAGCGCCGGCGCGACGGTGAGGACGGCCGCAGCCAGCGGCTGCATCTGACCGTGGCGGGGCAGGAACTCGGCAAGCGCGCCGCGACGCGGACCAGGGTGATCAACAACCGCCTGATGGACGGATTTTCGGAAGCGGAAATCGAGGTGGTGTCGCGCTGGCTGACCAGCCTGCAAGAGAAGTTTCCGAAAGACAAAGACGGCTAGAGCGTTTCCAAGCGAAGCAGCAATCAAAGGAGTGAGACATGAGCGAAGTGGTCGTGGCGCTGGACGGTGGCGTGCTCACCGTGACGATGGCGCGTCCGGACAAGAAAAATGCGATCACCAATGCGATGTACGGCGCGATGGCCGACGCGCTCGAACGCGCGGAAAGCGACACGACGATCCGCGCCGTGCTGCTGCAGGGCGACGGCGACAGCTTCACCGCGGGCAACGATCTTGCCGATTTCGCGGCGGTGTCGCGCGGCGTGCAGGGTGAGCGTCACGTGTCGCGCTTCCTCGCCGGCCTTGCCAGGGCGACGCGGCCGCTGGTTGCCGCCGTGCAGGGCAATGCGGTCGGCATCGGCACCACCATGCTGTTGCATTGCGACCTCGTCTATCTCGCGCCGACCGCGCGGCTGATTACGCCGTTCGTCAATCTCGCGCTGGTGCCGGAGGCGGCGTCGACCTATCTGCTGCCGCAGCGCATCGGCTATGCGCGGGCCTACGCGATGTTTGCGCTCGGCGAGCCGCTCGAGGCGGAGACCGCGGTTTCCATCGGCCTCGCCAATGCCGTGGTACCGCTCGCCGATCTCCGCGCCAGGGCGCGCGCTGCGGCGGACGCGCTGGCGAAGCGGCCGTTCGGCTCGCTGCAGCACACCAAGGCGCTGATGCGCGATCCGGTGAGGATCAGCGCGCAGATGGCGCGCGAGGGCGAAATCTTCCAGGAACGGCTGATGAGCGCGGAAGCGCGCGAGGCCTTTGCCGCCTTTGCCGAGCGGCGGCAGCCTGATTTCTCCGGGATCGCCGGGTAAGCTCAGATGGGGCCGCCCGCGTCGGCGGCCCCATCGCTTTGGGGTTGACGGTTTCGTTCGTATCGAACATCTCGTGTCAGGGCATGGCGCAACCGGCGAGGCGAGGCATGAGCGACAGTCACACGCTGCGCGGCGATGGAGTAGCCGCGACCATTCAAGCCGAGGGCGCCGAATTGTCGTCGCTCAGGAACGCCGAGGGGAGGGAACTGCTGTGGCAGGCCGGCCCGCAATGGCCGCGCCATGCGCCGATCCTGTTCCCGATCGTCGGCCGGCTGAAGAACGACACGCTGCGTCACAATGGCAAGACCTATCCGATGACGCAGCACGGCTTCGCGCGGGACCGCCGCTTTGCCTGGCTGGAGCAGGGGCCGCGATCCTGCAAGCTCGCGCTCACCGACGATGCGGAAACCCATGCGCGCTATCCGTTCGCGTTCAGGCTCGAGGTCACCTACACGGTTGACGGCGCCGATCTCGATGTCGGCTTCGACATCATCAACACCGGCAACGAGATGCTGCCCGCCTCGCTCGGGGGCCACCCCGCCTTCAACTGGCCGCTGGTGCCGGGGTTGCCGAAGGAGGCTTACACGCTGACCTTCGGCAAGACTGAACCCGCGCCGATCCGGCGCCTGAAGGACGGATTGATGCGGCGGCAGCCTGAACCCAATCCGGTCAAGGGCAGAACGCTTGCGCTGGCGGAGGAGCTGTTCGACGACGACGCGATGGTCTTCGATCAGGCCGCAAGTACATCGATCCTCTTCACGGCGACACGAGGCCCGGCGGCAGCAACGCTCGGCCCTGCAATCGAAATGTCGTGGCGTGGTTTTCGCGAACTCGGCGTCTGGTCGAAGGTCGGCGGCGCGCCGTTCCTCTGCATCGAGCCGTGGCACGGCTTTGCCAGTCCCGCCGAATTCGACGGCGAGTTCACGGACAAGCCCGGCCTGCTGCAGATCGCGCCGGGTGCGCGCCAGTCGCTGGGCTATCGCATTCGCGTGAGCTGATCGAAAATCAGATCAATGCGCACGAGGGCTGAGCGCACCCGTGAGCGCGCCCACCGATGGCGGATTTTCATGCGCCCAAGCCTCGTGCGCGGCGAGATCGCGGTAGTGCTCGGCCATGCGCAGCAGCCGCTCGCGGATGCCGGTATCCTCCTCGCCCTTGGCCTGATCGGCGAGCTGCGCGGCGCGTTCGAGAAGCGTTTTCGGATCGATCACGACAAGCTCCAAATCCGGTTTCGCCTGAAGCGTTTTCGAGCGAAGTGGATACCGCTTCGCGTGAAGAGAACGCGTCAAAACAGGAGTCTAGAGCCCCGCTCCGATTCAATCGGAGCGGAAAAGGCTCTAGCGGACAACGGTTGCAGCCAAGCACAGTTCCTGCCGTGGTTTGATGACAGCGGGTTCAGAGCTGGAACAAGCCCAGTCCTGCCATGACCTCGTGCCTGGTGCGCTCCGTAACCTCTCGTGCCTTCAGGGTTCCGCGCCTGATCACGTCGACGACGTGGTCGCGATGGGTCGCCAGCTCGGCGCGCCGGGTCCGGATCGGTGCGATCAAGGCTTGCAGGATATCCTCCAGCCGCCGCTTGACGGTCGCATCGCCGAGACCGCCGCGTCGATAGTGCGCCTTCAGTTCCGCGACGGCGTGGTGATCGTCGTCGAATGCGTCGAGATAGGTGAAGACGACATGGCCCTCGACCTTGCCGGGGTCGGCGACACGCAGGTGATGGGGATCGGTGAACATCGCGCGCACGGCGGCCGAGATGTCATCGGGCGAGGCCGATAGCGGGATCGCGTTGCCCGCGGACTTGCTCATCTTCGCGCGTCCGTCGACGCCGGGCAGCCGCCCCGCGCGCGGGATGATGGCCACGGCTTCCTGCAGCAGTGGACGGCCGGCGAGCGCGTTGACCCGCCTGACAATCTCGTTGGTCTGCTCGATCAACGGCGCCTGATCCTCGCCGACCGGGACGATTGTGGCGCGGAACGCGGTGATATCGGCGGCCTGCGCCACCGGGTAGCACAGGAAACCCGCCGGGATGTCGCGTCCAAATCCGCGTGCGCGGATCTCATCCTTGATGGTCGGATTGCGTTCCAGCCGCGCGACGGTGACGAGGTTGAGATAGAGCATCGACAGCTCCGCCAGCGCCGGGAGCTGCGATTGCAGGCAGATCGAGGTTCGGTCGGGATCGATCCCGACCGCGAGATAATCCAGCGCGACCTCGATGACGTTGCTGCGGACCTTGCCGACGTCATGCGCATTGTCGGTCAGCGCCTGCATGTCGGCGAGCAGCAGGAACTGCTGATGCGTGTCCTGAAGTTTCACGCGGCTTCGAAGCGAGCCGGCGTAGTGGCCGAGATGCAGCGGCCCCGTGGTGCGGTCGCCGGTGAGGATGATCGGTTTCGTCATAAGGTATCTCCATTCGGTTGAATGGGGACACCGCATGCGGGCCGGATCAGGTGAAAACAAAAGGCCGCCCAAATGCGGCGGCCCCGAAAATGCATGAACGCGTTCGGCCCGCCTGTCAGTCGGCGAGCCACCAGAAATTGGCGATCAGGATCGAGCGGTTCATGCCGCAAGCGGTAGGGCAAAGGCGCGGTGCGGTCAAGCCGGCGCGCCCTAGTTGAACGCCATGCCGCCGCTCAGCGCGACGGTCTGGCCGGTCATGTAGGGATTGTTGACCAGCAGCATCACGGCCTGCGCCACCTCCTCGGCGGTGCCGAAGCGGCCGACCGGGATCCGGCTGACCAGCTCGCTCTGTCCCTTCATCATGTCGGTCTCGATCAGCGACGGCGCGACGGCATTGACCGTGATGCCTTCCTTGACGAGGCGCGCGGCATAGCCGCGGGTCATGCCCTCCATCGCCGCCTTGGATGCGTTGTAGTGCGGGCCGATCGAGCCGGCGCCGCGCGCCGCACCCGAGGAGATGTTGACGATGCGGCCCCATTTCCGCCTCCGCATCATCGGCAGCACGGCCTGCGTGCAGAGAAATGCGGATTTGAGATTGACCGTGATGGTGCGGTCGAAATCCTCCTCGGTGAGGTCGTCGACGCCCCTGACGATGGCGATCCCGGCATTGTTGACGAGGATGTCGAGTGGGCCGAGCTCGGATTTGGCGCGCTCGACCAGCCCGGCGACGGCAGCCGCTTCCGAGACGTCGGCGGCGATCGCCACCGCCCGGCCGCCGGCGGCCACGATGCCCTTTGCCAGCGTTTCAGCTTCCGCCGCGCGTTCGCGATAATTGATGGCGACGGCAGCGCCGGCCTCCGCCAGCATCTTGACGATGGCGGCACCAATGCCGCGCGAGCCGCCGGTCACCAGCGCCACATGTCCGTGCAGACTGTTCGTTGTCATCGGCCATCCTCCATTGCGACTGGATGCAGGGTCGCAAAGCGGGAGCCGGGGTGCAATGCAACCCTGCTCAAATCTGCGTTGCGGCAGACGCCCTTGCGGCAAAAAACCGGCATTTTGGGCCGGAATCGGCCTTGCGTCCTGCGCGGGCCGGCGGCAATGGTTGGGGCATCACTTCTTCCAGCTACCCACGAGAGTCCGATGAGCAAACTGATTGTCCGTGCAGGCGATTTCACCTTTGACGCCCGTTTCGAGGAGCAACTCGCGCCGAAGACGGTCGCCGCGTTCCGCAAGGCGATGCCGTTCGAGAGCCAGGCGATCCATGTGCGCTGGAGCGGCGAGGGCGTCTGGATGCCGCTCGGCGATCTCGATTTCGGCGTCTCCTACGAGAACCACACCAGCTATCCGGCCCCGGGCCAGATCATCCTCTATCCCGGCGGCATCAGCGAGACCGAGATCCTGCTCGCCTATGGCGGCGTGCACTTCGCCAGCAAGATGGGCCAGCTCGCCGGCAACCATTTCATCACACTGACCTCGGGGCTGGAAAACCTCACCGCCTTCGGCAAGACCGTGTTGTGGAAGGGCGCGCAGAACATCCGCTTCGAGGAAGTCTGATGTGACCGAGGCCCGCTATCCGCGCGATCTCCGCGGCTACGGCCGCAATCCGCCCGACCCGAAATGGCCCGACGCCGCGCGCGTCGCCGTGCAGTTCGTGGTCAATTTCGAGGAAGGCGGCGAGAACAATATCCTGCACGGCGATCGCGCCTCGGAAGCGTTTCTGTCGGACGTGCTGGGCGCGCAGCCCTGGGTCGGGCAGCGTCATGCCAATATCGAGACCATGTTCGAATATGGCTCGCGCGCCGGCTTCTGGCGGCTGTGGCGGATGTTCACCGAGCGCAAGCTGCCGACCACCGTGTTCGGCGTCGCGATGGCGCTGAAGCGCAATCCGGATGTCGTCGCCGCGATGCAGCAGGCCGGCTGGGACATCGCCAGCCACAGCCTGCGCTGGGTCGAGCACAAGGACATGTCGGAGGACGAGGAGCGCGCGGAGATCGCGCGCGCTATCGCCGTGCATACCGAGGCGACCGGCGCGCGGCCGCTCGGCTGGTACACCGGCCGCTCCTCGATCAACACGCTGCGGCTTTTGATGGAGACGGGCGGCCTGCGCTATCTCTGCGATTCCTATGCCGACGATCTGCCGTACTGGATCAAGGCCGCCGGCACCGAGCCGCATCTTGTGATCCCCTACACGCTCGATGCCAACGACATGCGCTTCATCAACCCGCAGGGCTTTGGCGGCGGCGACGAATTCTACAGCTATCTGAAGGACAGTTTTGACGTGCTCTATGCCGAGGGCGCGACGTCACCCAAGATGATGTCGGTCGGGCTGCATTGCCGTGTCGTCGGCCGTCCCGGCCGCGCCGCCGCGCTGATGCGCTTCCTCGACTACATCCAGAAGCATGAGTACGTCTGGGTGCCGACGCGGCTCGCGATCGCCGAACACTGGCACGCCAATCTCAAGCATCTCGCAGTGGATGCGTTCGAGATCGGTTAGGCCGGCGTTGCGCGCGCCGCGAACTCCGTGTCGTCCCTGCTTTCGCAGGGACGACATCGTTGTATGGTCCAGAGTGGTTCGCAATGACGCGGATGATTCAATGCCCGGCCATGTGCCGGCCGATCTCGGTGAGATCGGCCTCGCTGGCGCGGGCCTCGTGCACGAAGGCGCCGTGGAACATCACGACCAGCCGGTCCGACAGCTCCAGCAGCTCGTCGAGGTCTTCGCTGACCAAAAGCACCGCCGCGCCGCGGTTGCGGGCGGCCATGATCTCGGCATGGATCTGCGCCACCGCCGCGAAGTCGAGCCCGAAGCAGGGATTGGCGGCGATCAGCACCTCGGCGTCGCCGCTTAGCTCGCGCGCCAGCACGGCGCGCTGCACATTGCCGCCCGACAGCGCCGCGATCGGCGTCTCCGGCGTCCGGGTCTTGATCTTGTAGCGGTTGATCTTGCGCTCGGCGTCGTCGCGGAAGGCCGAGCGGTTGAGCCACCAGCCGCCGCGCGCGAACGGGGCGCGGTCGAATTCGCGGAAGGCGATGTTGTCGGCGACGCTCATGCCGCCGACGCAGGCGTTCTTCAGCGGCTCCTCCGGTAGCAGCGACATCTTGTGGCGGCGCATCTCCTCGCGGCTTGCCGCATAGGTCTCGCCCTGGACGCGGACGGTGCCGCTCTCGGCCTCGCGCTGGCCGGCCAGCACCTCGACCAGCTGGCGCTGGCCGTTGCCGGACACGCCGGCGATGCCGACGATCTCGCCGCTCTTCACCGTCAGCGACACGCCATGCACGGCAATGGCACCGGCATCATCGCGTGCGGTGAGCTGGTCGAGCTCGAGCCGCGCCGCGCCGGTCTCGCCGGTGCGCGGCGGCTGCACCGTCAGCTGCTCGGCGCCGATCATGGTGCGGGCCATCTCGTCGGGCGTCAGCTCCGAGACTTTACCAGTACCCGCGAGCTTGCCGCGGCGCAGGATGGTGACATCGTCGGCAAACGCCATCACCTCGCGGAATTTGTGGGTGATCATCAGGATGGTCAGCTCGCCCGCGACCACCATGGCGCGCAGCATGCCGAGCACCTCGTCGGCTTCGCCCGGTGTCAGCACCGAGGTCGGCTCGTCCAGGATCAGGAAGCGGCGCTTCAGGTAGAGCTGCTTGAGGATCTCGCATTTCTGCCGTTCGCCGGCCGAGATGTCGGAGACCTTGGCGTCGAGCGGCACCTTGAACGGCATCCGCGAAAGGAAAGCCTCGAGCTCCTGCTTCTCCTTGCGCCAGTCGACCATGGCGGGCACGTCATCGCGCGCCAGCACCAGGTTCTCCGCGACCGTCATCGCCGGCACCAGGGTGAAATGCTGGTAGACCATGCCGAGCCCGAGCGCGTGCGCGTCCTTCGGGTTGGCGATGGCCTGCTGGCGATCGCCGACGATGATCTCGCCTTCGGTGGCGTGGTAGTAACCCATGATGCATTTCACCAGCGTGCTCTTGCCCGCGCCGTTCTCGCCGAGCAGTGCGTGGAACGAGCCGGGGCGCACCTTGAGCTCGACATTGTCGAGCGCAAGGAAGTCGCCGAACCGCATCGTCATGGCGATGGCGTCGACGCCGAACGCGCCTGATGGGGCGGGCGGTTCGCCGATGATCACGACAGCGCCCCGATCAGGTCGGCGGATGTCGCCACCGCGCCGAACACGCCGCCCTGCATCTTGATCATCTTCAGCGCGTGGTCGTGGTTGCCTTTGTCGGTCGCGCCACAGCAGTCTTCGACCAGCACGCATTCGAAGCCACGGTCGTTGGCCTCGCGCATCGTGGTGTGGACGCAGACGTCGGTGGTGATGCCTGTCAGCACGATGTTCTCGATGCCGCGCAGCCGCAGCATCAGTTCGAGGTCGGTGGCGCAGAACGAGCCTTTTCCGGGCTTGTCGATGATGGGTTCGCCCGGCAGCGGCGCGAGATCGGGAATGATGTCCCAGCCCGGTTCGCCGCGCACCAGGATGCGGCCGCAGGGCCCGGGATCGCCGATCCCGGCGCCGATCTGCCGCGAGCGCCAGCGCTTGTTGGCGGGCAAGTCGGCCAGGTCCGGCCGGTGGCCTTCGCGGGTGTGGATGATGTGAAAACCCTGCGCGCGCATCACCGTAAGCAACTTCTTGATCGGCTCGATCGGCGCCCGGGTCAGCGAGAGGTCGTAGCCCATCTTGTCGACATAGCCGCCGACGCCGCAGAAATCGGTCTGCATGTCGATGATGATGAGCGCGGTGTTTTGCGGCCGCAAATCGCCATTGTAGGGCCACGCGTAGGGCTCGGACTTGATGAAGCGCTCGGGCATGGAATGATCTCGCGGTCTATCGGGTGATCGACAATTCGGCCGGCGCACCGGTCAGCGTGCGCTTCGGCGAGCAGGTGATGATCATGATCGCCAAGGTCAGGATGTAGGGCGCGGCATTGAACAGATGGTAGCCGGAGGTGATGCCGACCGATTGCAGCGCCGGCCCGAGCGCTGCGGCGCCGCCGAAGGCGAGCGAGGCCCACAGGCACAGCATCGGGTCCCAGCGCGCGAAGATCACCAGCGCCACGGCCGTGATGCCCTGGCCGGAGGAGAGGCCCTCGTTCCAGCTGCCGGGATAGAACAGCGACAGGAACGAGCCGCCGATGCCGGCGAGGAAGCCGCCGACCATGGTGGCGCGCAGCCGGATCAGCAGCACGGAATGGCCCATCGCGCGCGCCGCGTCGGCGCTTTCGCCGGCGGTGCGGATCAGCAGGCCCCAGCGCGTGGTCTTGAACGCCCAGTACAGCAGCGGCGCGATCGCGACACCGATCAGGAACAGCACGTTGATGCGCAGCGCCGCGCGCAGCTGCGGGACGTCGCTCCACCAGCCGAAATCGATCGCCGGCAACCGTGCTGCCGTCGGCTCGATCAGCGGCTTGCCGAGGAAGAAGGCGAGACCAGTTCCGAGCAGCATCAGCGCGATGCCGACCGCGATGTCGTTGACCCGCGGCAGCGAGCAGATGCCGGCATGCAGCGCCCCGAACAGGGCGCCGGTGATGCCGGCCGCAAGCACGCCCAACCATGGCGAGCCCGACAGATAGGAGATGCCGTAGGCGCTCATCGCGCCCATCACCAGCGTGCCTTCGAGGCCGAGATTGATACGGCCGCTGCGTTCGGTGATGCACTCGCCGAGGCTGACGAACAAAAACGGCGTCGAGACGCGGATGGCGCCGCCGAACACGGCGAGCGGAACGGTCCAGAGCCCGAGCGATGCGTCCGCCATGTCAGGACTTTCCCTTCAGGAGACCGATCCGCCCGTAGAGCGCATCGCTTGCCAGCACGAAGACGAAGATGATGCCTTGCAGCACCAGCACGGAGGCGTCGGGCAGGCCGAGCCGCCGCTGCAACAATCCGCCGGAGGCGGAGATGCCGCCGAGCAGGATCGCGACCGGGATGATCGCCAGCGGATTCTGCCGCGCCAGGAACGCGACGAGGATACCGGTGAAGCCGTAGCCCGCCGCGAGATTGGCATTGGTGCGGCCCTGCACCGCTGCGACCTCGATCATGCCGGCGAGCCCGGCGCAGCTGCCGGCAAGGAAGCAGACAGTCATGATCAGCTTGCCGACCGAAAGCCCGACAATCTTTGCCGCGCGGATGTTGCCGCCGGCTACGCGCGCGGCGAAGCCGAAGGTGGTGTGATAGATCAGGATGTAGGCGGCAACCGCGGCGACCAGGCCGAACACCAGGCCCCAATGCACGTCGGTGCCGGGAATGCTGCCGATCATGTTGGCGGCGCCGATCTCGCGCGTCGACGGCTTGTTGAGGCTCGCCGGATCGCGCATCGGCCCTTCGACGAGATGGTTGAGGATCGCAAGCGCGATATAGACCAGCAGCAGGCTCGAGATCGTCTCGTTGACCCCGCGATACTGCCGCAGGCCGCCCGACAGCGCGATCCAGAGGCCGCCGCCGATCATGCCCGCGATTACCATCGCGATCTGCACCACGATCGGCGCGGCGCCCTGCAACGCTAGCGCCGCCGACGTCGCCGACAGCGCGCCGATCAGCAGCGCGCCTTCGCCGCCGATGATCACCATGCCGAGCTGCGCCGGCAGTGCCGTGCACAGCGCGGTCAGGATCAGGGGCGCCGCACGGGTCAGCGTGTTCTGCCAGGAGAACGCGGTGCCGAACGCGCCGTAATACATGTAGAAATAGAGGTCGAGCGGGTTCTTGCCGTAGAGCGCGACAAAGCCGCCGAACACCGCGAGCGCGCCGACCAGCGCAGCAGCGGGGATCAGGATATATTCGATGCTTGCGCCGTGGCGCTGGAGGAAGCCGGGATCGGCGGCCGGAGCAACGCCGGCCGCCTCCACCGTTTCCGCCGTCTCGGTTGTCACGCGGTGGCTCCGATCACGCCCTCGACCAGATAATCCATCTTCTCGAGTTCGGGATCCTGCTGGCCGCGGTCGGTGCCGCCGGCGATCACCGTCTTGCCCTTGTTGTCGGCGATCGGGCCCTTGAAGATGGTGTACTCGCCGGACATGAACTTGGCCTTGACGTCGTCGGCATGCTTGCGCGCTTCCGCCGAGACCATCTCGCCATAGGGCGACACCTTGACGATCTCTTCCTTGAGGCCGCCGCGATAGAAGTTCGGGATCGCTTCTCCAGCCACGATCATCTTGACGAATTTCGGGTACAGCGCTTCCCAATTCCATTCGGCGCCGGTGAGATAGGCTTTCGGCGCCAGCGGCGACTGGTTGACGTGATAGCCGCACACCATCGCGCCGCGGCGCGCGGCGTTCTCGACCATCGTCTTCGGTCCGTCGACATGACAGGTCAGCACGTCGACGCCCTGGTCGATCAGGCTGTTGGTGGCCTCGGCTTCCTTGACCGGCATCGACCAGTCGCCGGTGAAGATCACCTGCGTGGTCGCCTTCGGGTTGGCGAGCCGGGCGCCGAGCGTGAACGCGTTGATGTTGCGCAGCACCTGCGGGATCGGCTTGGCGGCGACGAAGCCGAGCTTGCCGCTCTTGGTCGAATAGCCGGCGACGATGCCGGAGATGTATTGCGCCTCGTCGATATAGCCGAAATAGCTGCCGGCGTTCTTCGGGTCCTTGTCGGACCACAGCCCGCCGCAATGCTCGAAATGCAGCTTGGGAAACTTGCCCGCCATCTTGACGACGTGCGGGTTGTAATAGCCGAACGAGGTCGGAAACAGCAGCGTGGCGCCGTCGAGATTGACCATGGACTCGATGGTCTTCTCCACCGCGTCGGTCTCGGCCACCTTCTCTTCCTCGACCACCTTGATGCCGGGAAGCTTCTTCACCGCGGCCGCGCCCTGCGCGTGGGCCTGGTTGTAGCCGTAGTCGTCGCGCGAGCCGACATAGATGAAGCCGACCGTGGTTTCCGCAGCCGCCGCACCGCGAATGCCGAGCGTGCTGCCGAGCGCCAATGCCGCGCTTCCCTGCAACAAATGCCTTCTTGAAATCCTGCCAAAATCCATCGCCTGCTCCCTCCGGCGGGTCCGGCCCGCCTGTCCTTGCCGCAGCCGCCCGACGGCGGCGCTTGAACGGAGTGTCGCAAGCTTCGTGCCAGAGCACGTTTGGCGGTCATCGATGCGTAAGTCGTTGAATATAAATGGAAATGGTGATTGTCGGGATCGAATTCACAAGTCGCCCAGGATCGGCATGCCCATTTTGTAGGCGATCAATCTCTGTTGTATGCAATGCCGTTAAGCAGTCGCTAACCGCCGGGCGGCCGTTACGGTCGCGGCCGGGGGCGGCACACAAGGCGCCATTTGCCGGCTGGTGAATCGGATCGGGCCTGCTACGAGTGAGGCGGGCCCCGCCGCCGGGTTGGACTGATGGGAAACAGCATGAGCGAGACAAAACCGTCCTCGAAATTGTCTTCGCTTGGCGAGGAGATCGTGGCGCGGATCAACCAGCTCGCGGCGATCTCCGAGACGCCGGAGCATCTGGCGCGTGTCTTCCTCACACCCGAGCATCGCAAGGCGGCCGATCTCATCCTGTCGTGGATGCGCGAGGCCGGGATGAGCGCGCATCTCGATGCGATCGGCAATGTCTGCGGCCGCTACGAGGGCGAACGGCCGGGCCTGCCGGCGCTGATGCTCGGCTCGCATTACGACACCGTGCGCGACGCCGGAAGATGGGACGGCCCGCTCGGCGTCATCACCGCGATCGCCTGTGTCGCCGATCTGAACCGGCGCGGCAGGCGGCTGCCGTTCGCGATCGAGATCGTGGGCTTCGCCGACGAGGAGGGCGTGCGCTTCGCCTCGACCTTGCTCGGCAGCCGCGCGGTGGCCGGCACGTTCGACGAGAGCGTGCTCAATACACGCGATCGCGCCGGCACGTCGATGCGCGATGCGCTGATCGCCTTCGGCCTCGATCCCGATCACATCGGCAAGGCGGCGCGTGCCCGCCGCGAGCTGCTCGGCTATGTCGAGCTGCACATCGAGCAGGGCCCCGTGCTGGAAGAAAAGGCGCTGCCGGTCGGCGTCGTCACCGCGATTTCAGGGGCGACGCGGTTGGCCGCCAGTCTCACCGGTATGGCCGGGCATGCCGGCACCGTGCCGATGCAGCTGCGGCGCGATGCGCTGGCGGGCGCTGCCGAATGCATCGTCGCGATCGAGCAATTCTGCCGGAGCGACGAAGCCGGCCTGGTCGGCACCGTCGGCTATATCAACGCGATGCCCGGCGCTACCAACGTGATCCCGGGCAAGGTGTCGTTCACGATGGACATCCGCTCGCAGAGCGACATGCACCGCAAGCGTGCCGTTGCCGACATCGTGCGGCAGATCGAGGCGATCGCGAAGCGCCGCGAACTCGCCTTGCAGATCGACGTCACCCACGAGAACCGCAGCGTGCCCTGCGCGCCGTGGCTGAAGACGCAGATTGCCGAGGCGGTCGCAGCCGAAGGCCATGCCGTGTTCGAGCTGCCGAGCGGCGCCGGGCATGACGGCATGGCGATGGTCGACGTCGCCGACATCGGCATGATCTTCGTGCGCTGCCGCGGCGGGATCAGCCACAATCCGGCCGAGCATGTCGAGCTCGCCGATGCCGACACCGGCGCGCTTGTGCTGCTGCGCTTCGTCGAGAATTTCCATCCGCACGGTGCAGTGAATAGCTGAGGTGGCCAACCGCGTTGCGACTCTGACACCGTCACCCCCGCGCAACGGCTTCGCCGTTGTCGCTGGAGGAGCGCGCAGCGCGTCTCGTAGGGGCGACGGCCCGGCCGGTGGCCGTGCATCCTTCGAGGTTCGCTCCGCTTGCACCTCCAGCGACAAAGGCGAGGCCTTTGCGCGGGGATGACGGTTCAGGTGAAGTTCGACCCGTGCCAGATCCGGACGGACCAGACTCGTCGCTTCCAGCCCGGCTGAGCCTATTTGCGACCCGGCCCCGACGCGCTAGACTTCGCGCAACGGGGGGAAGGACATGCGGTCGTCCGTCGTCCAGGACGTTCAGTTCCCAAAACAACCGGCGCTGCAGCTGATCTATGACACTGCACCGATCGGTCTTGCCTACCTCTCGCCCGACTGCCGTTACCTCCAGATCAACCAGCGGCTCACCGAAATCTGCGGCATCTCCGTCGAAGGTCATCTCGGACGCACCGTGCACGATTGCGTGCCCGCACTCGCCACCGCGGTCGAAGGCATCGTGCGCTCGATCATGGAGACCGGAGAACCCGTGACCGGCGTCGAGGTGTACGGCCAGCGCCCGGGCCACAATGACGAGCGCTGCTGGATCACGCATTGGCATCCGCAGCGCGAGCCGAACGGCAGCATCGTCGGCGTCAACGTCGCGGCCGAGGAGATCACCGATCGCAAGCGCAGCGAACGCGAGATCCGCGCCGCGCGCGACGCGGCCGAGAAGGCCCTGCATCATCTGCAGGAGACCCAGGCGTCGCTGATCGAGGCGGAAAAGCTCGCGGCGCTCGGCCGCCTGGTGGCCGGTGTCGCGCATGAGATCAACAGTCCGGTCGGCACCAGCCTGACGGTCGCCTCGGTGCTGGAGCAGAAATGCGCCGACTTCGCTGCGGAAGCCGCGCGCGGCAAGCTGAAGCGCTCCAGCCTGAGCGATTTCATCGAGGTCGTCGAAAGCGCGTCGTCGCTGCTGGTCGGCAACCTCAAGCGCGCGGCGGACCTGGTGCAATCGTTCAAGCAGGTCGCCGTCGATCGCAGCTATTTCGACCGCAGTCAGTTCGATCTCGGCGAAGTGACCGAGCAGGTGCTGTCGAACCTGCGTCCGGCGTTGCCGAAGAACAATCTGGCGCTCGAGGTCGATTGTCCGTCCGGTCTTGCGATGAACAGCTATCCGGGCCCCTATGGCCAGGCGCTGACCAACCTGTTCGTCAATTCCGTCGTGCACGCATTTCCGGATGGCAAGGGCGGCACCATCACGCTCCGGCTGCGCGCGTCAGGCGCGGACCAGGTCGAGATCCTGTTCGCCGACGATGGCTGCGGGATGAGTAGCGAGGTGCTGCGGCAGGCCTTCGATCCGTTCTTCACCACGCGCCGGGACCTCGGCCGTATCGGGCTCGGACTTCACATCGTGCACAACGTCGTCACGAACCGGCTCGGCGGCGAACTCCATCTCGACAGCGCCCCGGGCATGGGGACCAGCGTGCGGATCACGTTGCCGCGCCTGGCGCCGCAGCGCGGGACCGACGGTTGACGTCGGATTGGGGTGCCGAGAAGGAAATACTCCCCGGTCATGGGGCCGGGAAACGTCCTTCCAAGGTATCGGCGCAAAAGGCATTCCGCGACCCTTGCTTCCGCCCCCGTCGTTGCGACATTGTCACCATATTCACTGATGGTACGACGATGAGCCAATCCGCATTCGATCCCTTCGGCGAGCCGGTTCCCGCGGTCGATTCCTCGGCCGCGAGCGAAGGCGTGTCGAAATGGCTGAAGACCGCAGGCACCAGCGTGTTCTGGGTGCTGGTGGTCGGGATCGTGCTGGCGCGCGCCGTCTATTTCGAGCCCGGCGTGTTCAATTTCGAGCGTGCCGTTGCCTGGGCGCAGGGTCTGTTCGCCGCACTTTAGCCGCCACAATCCGCGCCGCCGCCGTCGCCGCGCGTGTCTCCCGAACGATCCCCTCGAACGCGACGGCTGCCGGCACATCGAGCCGGCCGGGCGATTTCAATTGCCACAGCGTGCGCTCGATATGGACGCCCTTGATCGGGATCACCTTCAGTTTTCCGAGCTTCACCTGATCGTCGATCGTCGCCACCGACACGATGGCAACGCCGACGCCTGCCGCCACCGCCTGCTTGATCGCCTCGGTGCTGCCGATCTCGAGGGTGCGCTGCGGCTCGACGCGGTGGGCGGCCAGCGCCTGTGCGACCACCTCGCGGGTGCCTGAGCCCGGTTCGCGCGCGATCAGGATCTCGTCGTTGAGCAGGCCGACGTCGATCGGGCCTGCGGCGGCCGCGAAGCGATGATCGGGGCCCGCGATCAGGACCATCAAATCGGTTCGCCAGGCGTCGCTGGTCAGGTTCTCGTCCTCGACCGGCCCCTCGACCAGGGCGATTTCGATCTCATGTCCGAGCATCAGCGCGGCGATGTCAGAGGTGTTGGCGCTCACGACATGGAGATCGATGCCGGGAAAGGCGCGGTGGAATACGCCGAGATATTCCGGGATCATGTAGGTCGCAATCGTGGTGCTGGCGCCGATCCGCAGCGAGCCGCTGTCGAGGTTGCGCAGCGCCTGCAATTCGTCCTCGGCGGCGCGCTCGGCCGCGAACAGCGTCTCGGCGTGCCGCGCCAGCGCCGCGCCCTCCCGGGTCGGCCGCACCCCCTTCGGGGTCCGGTCGAGCAGCCGGCAGCCGACCTGCAGCTCGAAATCCCGCACGCCCTTGGAGATCGCCGGCTGGCTGATGTGCAGGAGGTCGGCGGCGCGGGAGAAGCTTCCAGTTCTCGCCACGGCCGCGAACAGGCGGAGCAGATGCAGGTTGAGGGACATAACTTCTCTCTATCGGGGCAGTCCGAAAAGATATTAGCCAAGGCGCGCGTCAGGGCGCATAAAATCTTCTCCGAAAAGAGGATTTCGTGCCGGAACAAGAACAAGACAGGGGGCAGAAGCAGGGGGCGCTGAAGCGCATATTCCTGCTCATTCCGGGCATTCTGCTCTGCGGGGTGGTCACCGTCGTCTCACTCGGCATCCAGGCCGTCGAGGAGCGGGTTTTCGACCATCCCTATATCGAGGCCCTGGTGGTCGCGATCCTGCTCGGCATGGCGGTGCGGACCCTCTGGGAACCGGCGGCGCGCTGGCGCTCGGGCATCGCCTTCAGCGCCAAGCAGCTGCTCGAGGTCGCCGTGATGCTGCTCGGCGCCTCGATCAGTTTTGCCGCGATCCTGGCCTCGGGCTGGCTCCTGATCGGTGCCATCGCGGTCACGGTCGTGATCATGCTGGCGGTCAGCTACGGCCTCAGCCGGATGCTCGGGCTCAAGACCAAGCTCGCGATCCTGATCGCCTGCGGCAACTCGATCTGCGGCAATTCCGCGATCGCGGCGGTGGCGCCGGTCATCGAGGCCGATGGCGACGACATCGCCTCGTCGATCTCGTTCACCGCCATTCTCGGCGTGCTGATGGTGCTCGGCCTGCCGCTGCTGATTCCGCTGTTGAAGCTGACGGCGACGCAATACGGCATCCTCGCAGGCCTCACGGTCTACGCCGTGCCGCAGGTGCTGGCGGCAACCGTGCCGGCCGGCATCGTCTCGACCCAGATCGGCACGCTGGTGAAGCTGGTGCGGGTTTTGATGCTGGGCCCGATCGTGGTCGCGCTCTCGCTGTTGGTGGCGCGGCGGCGCAAGACGGGAACCGCCGGGGAGGGCAGCGCGAAGGCCGCCGCGATCAGCCCATTCAAGCTGGTGCCGTGGTTCATCATCGGCTTCCTGGTGCTGGCCGCGCTGCGCTCGTTCCAGCTGGTGCCAGACATTGCGATCGCGCCCGTGACGAAGACGGCGGCGATCCTCACCGTCGTCTCGATGGCCGCGCTCGGGCTCGGCGTCGACGTGCGCGTGCTCTCGACCGTCGGCGGCCGCGTGACGGCAGCCGTCACGCTGTCGCTGATGCTGCTCTTGGGCCTGAGCATCGGCCTCGTGCATTTTTTCAAGTAGAGCATGATCCGGAAAAGTGTGTAGCGGTTTTCCGAAAAGATCATGCTCAAATGAAATGCCCGGCTACTCGGCGGCCTTCGCGGTCTTGCCGAACATCCGTGTCGGCGCGGCAAAGCCGCAGGACGTGCCGTCGGTCACCTTGACCTGATCTTCCCAGGGCAGGCGGAAGCGGCCGGACACCATGTCCTGCATGAACGTGTAGGGGCAATCCATCGCGCCGCCCTTCACCGCGACATAGCCGCGGTGCCAGAGCTGATAGATGTTGTTCTCGACGCCCCAGTTGATCCGCGCCTCGCGCACCAGATCAGGCCGCACCTCCGCGGTGATGATCTCGTCGGCCCGCCCCGTGGTGCCGTGCGCGATGATGCTGCCGTCGAAATTGACGATCATGCCTTCGCCCATCGAGTCGAACGAGCCGTCCGAGCCGCACATGCAGACATTGGCCGTCACCATCAGGTTCTGGAACGCATTGGCCTGGTTGGTGAAGCGCCAGCTGTCGCGGATCGGCGCGGTATAGCCTGCGGTGCGGATCATGATCTCCGCGCCCTTGTAGGCGCATTCCCGCGCCATCTCCGGGAACATGCCGTCATGACAGATGATCAGCGCGATCTTGGCGCCGTTCGGTCCGTCGATCACGGGAATGCCGATGTCGCCCGGCTCCCACGGCTCGACCGGAATCCAGGGGTGGAATTTGCGGTAATAGAGCTTGATCTCGCCGTGATCGTCGATGATCAGCCCTGAATTGTAGGGATTGCCGTGCGGGTTGAACTCCATGATGGAGAAGCAGCCCCAGATCCTGTTGTCGATGCAGGCCTGTTTGAAGGCCGCGACTTCGGGCCCGTCGAGCCGGCACATGATCTCCGGATTGGTATCCATCGAGAGCCCGTGCAGCGAATATTCCGGGAAGACGACCAGATCCATGGTGGCGAGATTGCGCCGCGCCTTGCCGACCATCCAGACGATGCGCTCGGTCTGCCGTGCCAGATCGGCCCTGGTCGCCACCACCGGCAGCTGCAGCTGCACTAGCCCGATCACCACGCCATTGGGTGACTTGTTGAGACCGCCAAGTCCATTCATGCCTGTCCTCCCGTTCTTTCAGACGCGTTGCGTCATGTCGTGAACCATCGTCGTGGTTCGCTCGGGCTCGCGTCCGGCTCTCTCGCTAGCAACGATCATGCCAGCAAGATCGGAGGCAGCACAAATGTTGCGTGGGGTGAGGCGGTGCGCGCCGCGTCATTGCGCAATGGCACGCGGTTTGCTTAATCAGGCGTGGGTTTTCTCGCATTCGGGGCGTGCGTCATGGCGAATTCAAGCGGGACAATCGCGGCCGAGCCGGCACCGATCACGCTCGACTGGAGCAAGACCGCGCTCGTTATCATCGACATGCAGCGCGATTTCATGGAGCCGGGCGGCTTCGGCGCGACGCTCGGCAACGACGTCAGCCGGCTCGCTCGCGCGGTGCAGCCGATTGCCGCGGTGCTGGCCGCGGTGCGCGACGCCGGGCTGCTGGTGGTCCATACCCGCGAGGGCCATCTGCCCGATCTCTCCGATGCGCCGCCGGCGAAGGTCGAGCGCGGCGCGCCGTCGCTTCGGATCGGCGATCCCGGCCCGATGGGGCGGATCCTGATCCGCGGCGAGGCGGGGCATGACATCATTCCCGAGCTCTATCCGCAGGGCAGCGAGATCGTGATCGACAAGCCCGGCAAGGGCGCGTTCTACGCCACCGAATTCGGCGACATCTTGCAGAAATACGGCATCGAGAATCTCCTGGTCTGCGGCGTCACCACCGAGGTCTGCGTCAACACCACGGTGCGCGAGGCCAACGACCGCGGCTATCGCTGCGTCGTGATAGCAGACGGCTGCGCGTCCTACTTCCCGGAATTCCACGAGATGGGCCTGAAGATGATCAAGGCCCAGGGCGGCATTTTCGGTTGGGTCACCGATTCAGCCGCGGTGCTGGAGGCACTGGCTGCATAGAGTGAGATGCGATCAGGACGCGGACTCATCAACGCGCAGCCATGGCCGGATCGACGTGCCTAGCCCTTGGCGGCGGGTACGGGCGGCACCGGCAGAATGATTTCGGAAGCGACCTTCCAGTCCTTTCCGACCCGAAGCCAATTGATGATCATGAGAAACGGCCTGGCTGTTCCATCCTGCCCCGCATAAGAGACTGTGATGTTCATCGGCACGTAGGACTCGGCGACGTCGCGCGTCAGGCCGACAACCCTGAGCTTCGAATAATCCGGCTCGAGCACGACCGGACCGGAGCTGCCGATATCATGCAGCTTTTGATCGATTGCATCGTTGCCCCAAAAGCCGGCCCAGTTTCCCTCGGACTGGATCGCGCTCTTGGCCACCAACAGGGTCGAGGGCGATTGCCAGAACATCCCGTGCAGTGCCTTGAAGTCATGCTTGTTGGCCAATTCCATCAGCCTGCCGAACTTCGATTTGATCGCGCTGAGCGTGGCAGCATCCAGCGGCTCTTCCCTGACAGGGCGAGCAGACGCGGCAGTCCCGATGGCAAGAGCTAAGGCAGTGATGGCGACAAGAAGTGTCTTGTACATGCAGGAGTTTCCGTTCGATGCGTTCCGCATTCTTTGAGTAAGCGTGTGCGCTCCCGGCGCGAACGCGCCGGGAGCGGTGCCGTCACCTCGCGAGTGCGGCCTTTTCGATGACCTCGGCGACTTGCGTCGCGTGGACGACGAGCGAGGCGTGGCTGCCTGCGACTTCCGTCGTCTGCGCCTTCATCCTGGCTGCGAACGACTTCTGGGCCGCAGGCGCAAGGACTTTGTCCTTTGTGCTGATGACGTAGAACGTCGGCTTGTCATGCCAGGCCGCAATGTCGACGGGGGCCTCGAACGCAACGTGGTTCAACGGGAGCTGCGAGTTGGCCAGGTGCGCAGCAATTTCCGGAGGAAGGTCGGCCGCGACGGCCGACGGAAACACCTTTGGATCGATGTACAGATTGCCCTTCGCATCGGGATGGATCGCATTGCCGCCTTCGGTCGGCGGGCCGGCCTTTGCCAGCGACGCCAGCGATTCACCGACATCCGGCGCGAAAGCGGAGACGTAGACCAGCGCCGACACCTTCGGATCGTTGCCGGCCTGCGTGATCACCACGCCGCCCCAGGAGTGGCCGACCAGGACGGTCCTGCCGTCCTGCTTCGCAAGCGCCTGTTTGGTGGCATCGACGTCGGCGGCGAGCGACGTGAGCGGATTTTCGACGAGCGTGACGCTGTAGCCTTTCTTCGTGAGAATATCGGCAACCGGCTGCCAGCTCGTCTGGTCCACGAAAGCGCCGTGCACGAGCACGATGTTGTGGGCTGCTCCCTTGGGCAGTTCGGCGGAATGGACGGAGCCGACCAATGTCGTTCCGGCCAGAAGTACGGCGGCGGCTGAGAGGAAGATATTTCGCATTGATTGTTCCTGTTGGCGTATCGGACGAACATGGTCCGGAGGAATGGACAGGCGTTTCCAGCAAGGTCGCGGTTCTTCCATCCGCCGTCGGCGAAATGGTTGCCGCACGTGACGTCGGCCCGCCGCGACGTGACCTATTCCGCGGACGATCCGGACGATAGGCGTCAATCGTCCGGATGTTGTGTCCGATCGTCCACCGGACTAATCTGGGCGGCATGGACATCCTCGCCCAAGTGCTCGATCGCGTTCGCCTCGGCGGGACGCTGTTGTTTCACTTCGAGCTCGGCCATCCCTGGAATCTGGAGTTGCCGGCGCGCCCCTACGCCCTGTTTCACTATCTCAGCCAGGGCTCAGCGACCCTCGCGCTTGCACAGGGACAGCAAATCCAGATGACCGAGGGCGATTTTGTCGTGATCACACGCGGCGAGCCTCACGTTTTCTATTCGGATCGCCACGCCAAGCCGTTGCGGATCACGGATATCGATCGATCGTCGCCGCGCCTTGGCGTGGTTCGTCACGGCGGTCGTGCAAAGCCGCTCTCGACGATGATCTGCGGCAATTTCACGGTGTCACGGCCGCTGTTCGGCAGCGTGCTGGAACTGCTTCCGCCGGTGCTCCTGCTGAAGCCGACGGCGGACGGTGGCTGGCTTGAGGCAATCCTGCGCCGCATGGTCAGCGAGTCCGCGCTCGAGCGTCCCGGCCAACGCGTCGCGCTTTCACGACTGACCGAAGTGCTCTTTGTCGAGGTGCTGCGAAGCTGGATTGCGTCCCTCAGTCCAGGACAAGGCGGCTGGCTCGGGGCCATATCAGACCCTCATATCGGACCGGCGCTCAAGCTGATCCACGAAAACCCGGAGCGGCTCTGGACCCTGAGCGACCTCGGCCAGCGCGTGGGGCTCGGTCGTTCGGCATTTTCAGCCCGTTTCACCAGGCTCGTCGGCCAGTCCATGCATCGTTACGTCATCGAACGCCGGATGGCGGAAGCGGCGTTCCTGCTTGAAACCAGCGACGAGCCGATCGCGCGAATTGCGAGCCGGGTCGGTTACGAGACAGCGGCGGCGTTTTCGAAGCTGTTCCAACGGCATCACGGCCTGTCGCCTGGCCGGTACCGAGCGGCTCGACGGTCTGACGGCGGACGAAGGCAAGGCGACGTTCAGGAAGCGGAAGTTGCCGAATGACCTTGGCCCGGATGTCCGCTCACGGCCCGGCGCGGACGCGGTGCCAAAGGCACTCGCCGCCTGGCGTAGGATGACATTAGGGCTGCGGTGACGCGCAGCCATAGCGGGATCTCGATGAAGGCGAGGCAATTGGCCGCCGCGCCGCGCGGCTTGCCCGGAGCCTGGCTTTCGGCGCATCGAGCCGATCGTCTCCGAAATTCCAGGTGGCAACTGCTATTTCCCCTGCCGCGCACTTTCGAGCAGCGTCATGCAGGCATCGAGACAGGCTGCCGCAATCGTTCGGCCAAGCGGCCCCGGCTTCTTGTTCAAGAGCCGATGCATCACCACGCCGTGCAGCATCATCATGATCGGATAGGCGATGTGCGCGGCTTTGCTTTCATCGATGCCGGCGCGCACGATATGGCTGGTGTATCGTTCGATCTCGTTGGCTTGCGCACCCGTTGTGACGCGCTCCATCCAGCCGCGCCCGTAGAGCAGTTCGTAATCGCGGGGCTGGTTGGTGCCGAACTCGAGATGTCGTGCACACATGTCCTGGAAGTCGCGCGATTTTGCCAAGTGGGCAGAGAAGCGCTGGAAGGCAAGCTTGCGCAACGCCGTCAGCAACGCCTCCCGGTCGGCGTAGTAGCTATAGACCGTCGGCGTCGTGGTGGCGGCTTCCGCCGCGACGCCGCGTATCGTCACGGCCTCCTCGCCGCCCGACTGCCATAGCGCGTCGGCGGCCTTCAAGATTCTGTGAGGCAGTTCCGGATCGGCAGTTCTCGGCATTGGCCCTCTTGCTTTTACATCGTATAAGTTATACGTCGTATAAATAATAGCCCATACCCAGGAGCAAGCAAATGGCCCTTTCCCCGAAACTGATTGGACCCTCGATCTCCATGATCACCGGCCTGATCACGTCGACCAGCATGTCGTTCGTCGGTCTCGCCATGAACTATGGGTTCCAGTCCGATTTCGCGCTGCGCTGGCTGAAGGCCGCGGCAACGAGCTACGTCGTGATCGTCCCGATGTTGATCATCGTCATCCCGCGGATCCAGCGCTTCGTCATGCGGCAGGCCGGATTGCCAATCCGCTGAGGTCGGGTCGCCGTACAATGCGCATCGCACCTAAATTCAAGCTCCAGGCCTCAGAGATATCACGCCAGTTCGCCTTTTTGACGCAACCGAAGGCTCAGCAACATGACGACGAGACATCATCACGACAACCCCATTCTCGTGACCGGCGCAGCCGGCGCTGTGGGCGGCATCGGCCGTAGCCTCACCGAATTCCTGATCGACAAGGGCCACAAGGTGCGCGCCCTGGTTCGGCGCGAGGACGCCCGCGCCGAGGCTCTGCGGCGGCTCGGCGCCGAGGTCGTGCAAGGCGACCTGACGGACCTCGCCGCGATGCACCGCGCCATCGAAGGCTGCAGGCGGATCTATTTCGGAATGTCGGTCTCGGCGGCCTACCTGGAAGCCACCGTGAACACCGCCGCGGTGGCCCGCCACCATGGGGTCGAGGCTTTCGTGAACATGTCGCAGATGACGGTTTCGCAGATGAGCATCAGCGAGACCACCGGCAGCCCGCAACACAAGCTGCACTGGCTGGCGGAGCAGGCCCTGGCCTGGTCGGGCCTGCCGGTCGTCACGGTGCGGCCGACGGTTTTCCTCGAGGGCTTCTTTCTCATGATCGCCGCCCGCGGGGTAAAGGCCTCCGACACACTGGCGCTGCCGATGGGTGATGGCAGGACCTCGCCGATCTCGGCGGTCGACGTGGCGCGCGCGGTTGCTGTCATCCTCGACGATCCCGCGCCGCATATCGGCCGGATCTACGATCTGACGGGACCGGAATCCGCCGACTTGAACGATCATGCGCGGGCGTTCTCCGAAGCGCTCGGCAGGTCGATCCAATATCGCGACGTGCCGCTTTCCGCGTGGAGCGAAGGCCTGCGGCGGGCGGGGTTTCCTGAGCACGTTGTCAGCCATCTCTCGGCCATGACCGAGTTGAACAAGGAGGGGCGCTACGACCGCATGACGGATACCGTGCGCAAGCTGACCGGCCAGGCACCCATGAACATGCGCGATTTCGTGAAACTCCATGCCGCCGAATTCAAGTAACGTGGACGGCGCTTTGACGAGGTGTTCCGCACCGCGGACGCAGGCAGTCCAATGAGACCTATCAGGGAAGGGCCGTCGCTTTTGGCACGCTTCGTTCTGCTGCTGTTGTTGAGCGGCTGCGGAGAAGCGGACCAGTCGGCGGAGCGCGAGTGCCGTTCTTCGGATGCCCGCGGTTCGGTACTCAAGGTATTTTCGGACGATGAAAACAATAAGCTGGTGACCTACACTCTCAAATACTCGAGTTCGCTTGAGGCAATGATGAATGCCGCGAAATCGGAAACTGAAAAGGTGGCGATCCTGGAGAGTGCGAAGAAGAGCGCCGTCTACAGCTTGGATGGCACCATACTCGTGAAATCAAGGGACAAGGCCGGGCGGGAAGTCATCTGCATTGCGATCCTGTCCGTTGCCGTTTTGGATACGAGCGCGGAAAAAGAGATCGAATTCAGCGTGAAGCAAACGACCGATGGAAGACCGCCGCTTGTTTCGGTCAGTCCGTTTCTCTTCAAGGTAGACTAGTTCTGGAAGCCCGCAGCCCTTAGCTCGGTGCCGGACCGCGCAATCATCGCGGATAGCCACATCTCCCCGCGCAGCGCCTCCTTCAAGATCCCGTGAGCCAGCCTCTGTCAGCGTTTGACAGGTTGCTTTGACGCCGTATAAATTATACGTTGTATAAATAATTACCCGTCCGCAAGGAAGCGGCAGCGAAGGGACAAGTCGCCCCTTCATGACAGGACAACAGGATGAAGATTCCCAGGTTTTGGATTGTGGGACTGTCTGCCGCCGCGCTTGCGCTATCGGGCACTTATCTGTGGCGCGAAGGCATTCCGTCCAGCGTCATGAAGTCAGCCGCGAATCCTGCAACTGCGCGGCCCGTGCCCGTGACGGCCGGTGTGGTGAAGGATCAGGAATTCGGGATTTCGCGCGTCGGGCTCGGCACGGTCCAGGCCTACAACACCGTGACGGTGAAGGCGCGCGTCGATGGCGAAGTGCAGAAGATCGCGTTTCGCGAAGGCCAGGACGTGCAGGTCGGCGACCTGATAGCGCAGATCGATCCGCGCCCTTATGAGGCACAACTGCATCAAGCCGAGGCCGACAAGGCGCGCGACGAAGCGCTGCTCGCCAATGCCAGGCTTGATCTGGAGCGTTACAGCAAGCTCGTGGTCAAGGAGTTCGCCACCCGCCAGAGCGTCGATACCCAGGAGGCGCTGGTCGCGCAGTATCAAGCTGCGATCGCGCGCGACCAGGCGGTGATCGACAATGCACGCGTGCAGCTCGGCTATACGACGATCGTCTCGCCACTCGCCGGCCGCACCGGCATCCGCTTGATCGATCAGGGCAACATCGTTCATGCCTCCGATTCGGGCGGACTTGTCGTCGTCACACAGCTGGCGCCGATCGGCCTGATCTTCACCCTGCCGCAGAAATATCTCCCGGAGATCGCCGATGCGATGCGGGGAGGTGCGCTTGTCGTATCGGCGTATGATCAGGACGACCGCATCAAGCTTGCCGACGGCCGGCTCGAGCTGATCGACAACCAGATCGATCAGGGCACCGGCTCGATCCGGCTCAAGGCGATCTTTCAGAATCTCGACGGCCGGCTCTGGCCCGGCCAATTCGTCAGCGCCCGCCTGCTGCTCGGGGTCCGCCGCGGACCGGTCGTGCCGGGATCCGCACTGCAATCGGGACCTAACGGCAGCTATGCGTTCGTCGTTCGACAGGATTCCACGGTCGAAACCCGCTCGGTCCGGATCGCCGCCAGCCGCAACGGCGAGGCGCTGATCGAGAGCGGCCTTGCCGCCGGTGAAACCATCGTCCTGGACGGCCACTACAAGCTTCGGCCCGGCACACGCATCGCGCCGGTTCCCTCGCCGGCGGCTCCTGCGAAAGAACGCACCGCCTCGACCGCACAAGGCCGGGAATAAGGCGGCGCACGATGAATATTTCCGAACCCTTTATCCGGCGTCCGATCGCAACCGCGCTGGCGATGTCGGGCCTCGCAATGGTCGGCCTCGTTGCCTATTTGCTTTTGCCGGTCGCGCCGCTGCCGCAGGTCGACTTTCCCACCATTCAGGTGACGGCCCAGTTGCCGGGCACGAGCCCGGAGACGATGGCGTCCTCGGTCGCAAGCCCGCTGGAACGGCAGTTGGCGCAGATGTCCGGCGTAGCCCAGCTCACCTCCGTGAGCGGCATCGGAATATCGGTGATCTCGATCCAGTTCAACCTTGACCGCAATATCGATGCCGCCGGGCAGGACGTGCAGGCCGCGATCAACGCCGCCGGCGGGCAATTGCCGAAGAATCTGCCGTCACCGCCGACGTATCGGAAAACCAATCCGTCGGACCCGCCGGTGATGGTGCTGGCGTTGACATCGGACACCCTGCCGATGACGACGGTCAGCGACCTTGCCGACAATATCTTCGCGCAACAGCTTTCCCAGGTCGACGGAGTCGGCACCGTGCTGATTGCCGGCGCGCTGAAGCCTGCCGTGCGCGTCGAAGCCAATCCGCTCGAACTCGCTGGCCGCAGCCTGAGCCTGGAGGATCTGCGGTCAGCGATCGCGACCGCCACGCTCAATGCCCCCAAGGGCACGCTGAACGGCGAGCGCCAGGGCGTTACGATTGAGAACAACGATCAATTGTTCAACGCCGCCAGCTATCGGCAGGTTATCGTCGCCTGGCGCAACGGTTCGTCCGTCCGGCTCGGCGACGTCAGCTCCGTGGTGGATGGCGCCGAAAACATTCGCGGGTCTGGCACCTTTAATGGCCAACCGTCGGCCATCCTCATCATTCAGAGGCAACCCGGCGTCAACGTCATCGACACCGTCGAGCATATCAAGGCGGCGTTGCCGCGACTGAAGGCCGCGATCCCGTCCGCCGTCGACGTCCACGTCGTTACCGACCGCACCCAGACCATCCGTGCCTCGGTCGAAGAGGTTCAGTTCACGCTGATGCTCACCATCGCGCTGGTGGTGATGGTGATCTTCCTGTTCCTGCGCAACGGCTGGGCCACCGTGATCCCCGGCATCACTGTTCCGCTGTCGCTGGTTGGCACATTCGCGGTGATGTATGTGCTCGGCTACAGCCTCGACAACCTCTCCCTGATGGCATTGACGATCGCGACAGGGTTCGTCGTCGACGACGCGATCGTGATGGTTGAGAATGTGGCACGGTACCTGGAGCAGGGCCACTCGCCGCTCGCGGCGGCGCTGAAGGGTTCGCGCGAAATCGGCTTCACCATCATCTCGATGAGCCTGTCGCTGATCGCGGTGTTCATTCCGGTGTTGCTGATGGGCGGCATCATCGGGCGGCTGTTCCGCGAATTTGCCATCACGGTGAGCGTCGCAATCCTGGTGTCGACCGTCATCTCGTTGACGCTGACGCCGATGATGTGCGCGCAACTGTTGCGGGACGAAAAGGGCAAGCAGCACGGCCGGCTCTATGCGCTGAGCGAGCGGTTCTTCGAAGGCATGCTCGCGGCTTACGAGACGGGCTTGCGCTGGGTGCTGCGTCACCAGCGGCTCACGCTGGCTGCGACCGTCGCGACCATCATCCTGACCGGCTGTCTCTATGTCCTGATTCCGAAGGGGTTCTTTCCCCAGCAGGACACCGGGTTCATCGTCGCGGTATCGGAATCCTCGCAGGACATTTCCTATCCAGCCATGCTGGAGCGTCAGTCGGAACTGGTACGCATCCTTATGGCCGATCCCGGCATCGACGGCGTGATGTCGGCGGTCGGCGCCGGCACAGTCAACCAGACCGTGAACAACGCCCGCATGTTCATCAATCTCAAGCCGCGCGACCAGCGCGATGCCAGCGCCAGCCAGATCATCGACCGGCTGCGGCCGAAACTTGCCGCTGTGCGGGGTATTGCCCTGTTCATGCAGGCGTCGCAGGACATCAATGTCGGAGGACGCGCGAGCCGCACGCAATATCAATTTACGCTGCAGGACAGCGACCTCGACGAGCTCGATCACTGGGCGCCGATCCTGCTTCGATCCCTGCAGGGAATTCCGTTGCTGCGCGACGTCGCGACCGACCAGCAGATCGCTGGTCCGACCCTGCGACTCGAGATCAATCGAGATACGGCATCGCGGCTCGGCGTCGCGACGCAGGCGATCGACGACACGCTCTACGATGCGTTCGGGCAGCGTAAGGTCGCGCAATACTTTACGCAGCAGAACAGCTACTGGGTGATCCTGGAAGTCGACCCGCGATTCCAGCTTGATCCGAGCGCGCTCGATCTGATCTACGTGCCATCCAGCAGCGGACGGCAAGTGCCGCTGAGCGCATTGGTCGAACAGAAGCACACCGTGCGGTCGCTATCGGTCAGCCATCAGAGCCAGTTCCCGGCGATCACGCTGTCGTTCAACCTGGCCGCAGGCACCGCGCTCGGAGAGGCCGTCGAGGCGATCGAGAAAGCAAAGCGGGATCTCAACGTCCCGGCCACCCTGATCACCTCGTTCCAGGGCAACGCTCAGGCGTTTCAGGACTCGCTCAAGACGCAGCCTGTCCTGATCCTCGCTGCGGTGATCGCGGTCTATATCATCCTGGGTGCGCTCTATGAGAGCCTGATCCATCCGATCACGATCCTTTCGACGATCCCGTCGGCCGGCGTCGGCGCACTTCTCATCCTGATGGCATTCAACCTCGAGCTCAGCGTCATCGCGCTGATCGGCATCATCCTGTTGATCGGCATCGTCAAGAAGAACGCCATCATGATGATCGATTTTGCAATCCATGCCGAGCAGACCGAGGCCATGGACCCGGAGCAGGCGATCTTCCAGGCGGCGCTCAAGCGCTTCCGCCCGATCATGATGACGACGTTCGCAGCATTGCTCGGCGCCCTTCCGCTTGCACTCGGGCACGGCACCGGAGCGGAAATCCGCCAGCCGCTCGGTTACGCGATCGTCGGTGGCCTGCTGGTGTCGCAATTCCTGACGCTCTACACCACGCCGGTGGTCTACCTCGCGCTGCACCGCTTCAGCCGTCGCGGCGCCAGCAAGCTGGTTCCGCGCCCGGTCGAAGCGGGATGAGTCTTGTCATTCGTGACCCAGAGCGGAACAATCGCTTGCGCGATTACTTCATTTCCTGCGTAGCGCGCGCACGTCAGCCGCCGTCACGTCGGCCTTCCGTCCGCCAAAGGTGAGACGGACATAATTGGCCAGCTCTGCTGCCTCGCCATCACTCAGCTTGTCGGCGAAGCCCGGCATCGCCTCGATGTTCTTGCGATGCGGAAAGTTCTCGAGGCCGACGCCGTCCAGCATTGCAACGATCAGATTGCGAGGATCAGAGAGGCGCGGCGTACTGTTGTTGCGCAGTGCGACCACCGTGTTGGGCACGCCGTTGCCGTCGAGACCATGGCAACCCGAGCATAGCGCCACGTAGCTCGATCGTCCCAGGCCGGTTGTCGCAGCTTGAACTTGCGCTTTATCGAAGGGAGAGGGGCCGATTGGAGGCGGATTATCGCCGAGCAGAAAGGTTGTTACGGCCTCAAGGTCCTCGGCCGTCATGTTCCTGGTGCTCAGCGCGACCACCGTACGCATGTCGGCAAAGGCCGAGCCTTCCCGCGTGGTCGCGCCTCCCAGAAACGCACGTAATCCCGAGGCAGTCCAGCCGCGGGCCGCCAAACCTGCCGGAGTGATGTCCGGCGCCGCGACGCGCCCAAGCGCGAACCCGGTCAACGATCGCGACAACTCCATCTCACCCACGATGCCGCGCGGCGTGTGGCATTCGCCGCAATGGCCCAGCACGTTCACCAGGTATCGTCCGCGCTGCCAACCTGCAGATCGCCCTGTAGACACTGCTGGCAGCTGATCGTGCAGAAACAGCAAATTCCAGCCGACCAGGCTAAGGCGCACGTTGAAGGGAAATTTCAGGTCGGTGACGGGAGGAGCTACCTTCATCGGACGAAGTTGCATCACATAGGCGTAGATCGCGTCCGAGTCGGCGCGCGTCATGCCGCGATAGGACGTGTACGGCATCGCCGGATAGAGCTGTTGCCCGTCGCGCCTGACCCCGTCATGGAGCGCCCGCCAGAAATCGTCCGCGCTCCAGCGGCCGATGCCTTCATCCGGGTCGGGCGTGATATTGGTGGCATAGATGGTGCCGAAGCCGCTCTGCATGGCAAGGCCACCGGCAAATGGCGCGCCGCCCGGGGCGGTGTGGCAAGCGGCGCAGTCCGCCGCCGCGGCAAGATATCTTCCGCGCGCGATGACATCGGCGGGTGCTTTGACAGCCTGGATAGCGCCGCCGCTTTTTCCGGCCAGCAGGTTGTGGAGTGCAAGGGCGGCTGCGGCGATGACCGCAAGCAGGATGACGCTTGCGACGAGCAGGACCCGGCGGCGGCGAAGGCTCATCCGGCGTCCCGCGTCAGGCCGGGGGTCGCAAGGATCACGTCGCGCACGGCCTGATAATAGCGGACGTACCCGGTGCAGCGGCAGATGTGCGGCTCGAGGGCCGCGGATACCGTTGCCTCCACTTCACTTCGCGGCACGGGGACGCGCGCGAGCCGCTCGACGAGCACCGTGGCCGCCATCACGAAGCCTGGCGTGCAGTAGCCGCACTGGAAGCTGAACTTGTCCAGGACGGCCTGCTGCACAGGAGAAAGCGCGAGCACCCGCCCCGTGTCGTCGCGGCGGGCGATGCCCTCGATCGTGCGGATGCTTTTGCCTTCGAAGAAGTGGGCGCCGGTGATGCAGGTCCGGACCTCCTCGCTGGTGCGATCGTCCCGGTCCCAGATCACGACGCAGGCGTGGCAGATGCCGATGCCGCAACCGAGGCGCGGACCAGTCAGCCCGAGCATCTCGTGCAACACATCGATCATCATCAGGCCTTCCGGCACGTCGATCGGGCCGCGGCGATGGCCGTTGATGGTGACTGCCAGCGGTCGGGTCGGCAGGCTCATCCGAGCACCGCCATGATCTGGTCCGGCGTGACCGGCAGCGTACGAAAGCGATGGCCGATCGCATGCGCGATCCCGTTCACGATCGCGGCCATGATCGGTATCGCCGCCGCTTCGGCCATGCCCTTTGGCGGTTCGTCTTCCGACAGCGGCTGCAAGATCTCGGCGGTCTGCGTCCAGGTCGCCACGTCGCTGCCACGTGGGAGGTGATAGCGGTTGAAATTCCAGGTGCCATTGCCAGGACCGTCCTCGTAGAGCGGCATGGACTCATGCAGCGCAAGGCCGATGCCGGTCGCGGTGCCACCCTGGATTTGGCCTGATACGAGGTCCGGCACCAGCATGGTGCCGCAGTCGAGCAGCGTGTGATGTGCGAGCAGTGTGACTTGTCCGCTCGCGGCGTCCACCACGAGCTCGGCCAACGTGCCGGCCGCGGTGCTGAGCCCGACCATCGCGTTGTAGTTCTGGGTCGGCGGGAAGAACACAGCCTGACGGTCGAGCACCTGATAACGACCCGGTGCGGTGGCGGCCGACGCGTCGCTGCCCTCGCCATAGCGCACCGACAGCGCGTCGATGGGAGCGCGCACAGAGAGGCCGTTCACGACAAATTCGGCTTCGGCCCATCGCCAACGGTTGAAGCCGTGTACCGCCGCGCCGGTCACCAGGCCGCGCCTGTGCGCCTCCTGGGCGAGGCGAGCCAGCGGCAATGGCTCCAGGCCCCCGGCGGTCAGTGATCCCTCGCGCCAGCGCGCCTCTTCCAGCGCCGGCACGCGCGAACCCGCCGCGGCGTCGCTCGCCCAGATCGCGATGGCGGCCGGCCACAGTCCGTGGACGAAAACGATGCGCGCTGCCTCGCGGGTCGTATGCGAGAGGTAGTAGGACGAGTTGCTCGCGCTGGACGCCGACGCATAGGCCGGACTCCATCGCGGATTCTGCGCGAGGCGATCCTGTTCGTCCTGGCTCATCTTTCGGGGATCGCCGCTGGTTTCGACCGGCAGATCCGTCCAGTCGGTGACGGCAAGCTCGACCGCATCGGCCGGTCGGCCGAGCCAGCGCACGCAGGCCACAGCCTGTCCTGAAGACGTGCCGGTGCCGATCTCGGCGCCGCTGTTGAAAACCGCGATGCGTCCGTCGCCGGCGAGCTCGACCCTGGAAAGGCTGCCTTCCACCCCGTTGCCGAAGCGCCACTGGATGCAGCCGAACCCGACTCCGTAATATTTGCCGGGATGAGCAGCTTCGTAGACCTGCTTGCGCGCGAGGCGGCCGCTCCACAGCGGATGAACGCGAGCCTTTTGCATCACCGTCTCGGCGCGCAGGGTGCCGGTTGGAATCGCGCCCTGGGTGTTTCTCATCCCCGTCTTCAGAACGTTGCGCAGGCGAAACTCGATGGGATCGAGACCGAGTTCGCCAGCGATCTCGTCCATCATCAGTTCGGTCGCGGTCATGGTTTCGAGTGCGCCGTAACCGCGCGCCGAACCTGCGTCGACGGCGCGCGATGCGACGGCGGTCGTTGCCACATCGGTCTTCGGGAAATAGTAGGCCGAGCCAAGCGACGTCGCGCCCACCCTGACGAGAAGGTCCGAGACATTCTTGCGGCCCCCGCCATTGGCGATGATCCCGGCCCGCAATGAGCGTAACAGGCCGGTGCCGCGCTCCACGGCCACGGTGTAGTCGATATTGAACTGGTGGCGTTTGAGGCCGGCCTGGAATTGCTCGAACCGATCGTTGGCGAGACGCACCGGCCGGCCGCCGCCGTAGACCGCGGCCACAAGCGCATAATACGGCAAGGCGAAGCTGTCCTTCGAACCATAGCCGACGGTGTAGCAAGGATGCAGGAACAGCTGCTTCAGGCCGATGCGGCTCTGCTGCAGCATGGTCGCCGCGCGTTGCGCCATCTCCTGCGGCGACTGCGTCGGCACGACGAGGTGCAGCTCCTGCTTCTCGCTGTCGTACCAGCCATTGGCGTTATCAGGTTCGAGCGCTGCGGTATCGGCCGATTGCGTTGCGTAGCGACGCCTCAGCACAACCCAATCGGCAGGTGGGTGCTCCAGCTCTTCGCCGATGGCGCTCGCATGGTACATGCCCCGCGCCGCAAGATTGCCATCGCGTGCCGGAGCAGGCCAGACCGGCTCGTGCTTTTCGTAGCCGGGCGAGAACGGGGCGTCCTTGAGGCTGGAAAATACGTCGTCGTCATGGGGCGTTGCGCCGCCGACGCGCACGAAACGGACCGCCTCCCACGGATCGCGCTGCAGTGGCCCCGTGATCGCGCCATAGCGAATGACGGCGTCGTTGAACTGGAGTTTTTCCTTGGCGAAACGAAAGCGGACGAAATCCTGGAAGATCAGGATGGCGACCGCCTGGCCGAGATAGGCCGGCGTCTTGCCTTCCGGCAGCAGCATGTCTTCGCCATAGAAGTCGGGAAATCTGAGCCCGTCGCGCGTCAGGTCATTTGCCGTTACCACGCGGTCCGGCTTGAGCTCGTCGCCGAGCAATGACAGGTCGAAGCCGTCATAGCTGCAATCGGCCCTTGTGGTGCGCAGCACCAGCGCGTGCGCCTGCTGCTGCGGCCAATGCGGCATGTCCCGGGCGCGAATGTCGCGCGCGAACACTTTCGCGCCGGTGACCTTTGAGAGGCCATCGATCCGATATTTCAGAACACCGGCCGCTGCATCCCAATCTGGTCGCACCAGCAACTGCTGTTCGAAGAGCGACGCATAGGCTTGGCTGCCGAGGGGCGCAACGTACACAGCGATGCTACCGATGAGGCTTGCCCGCAGCACCTGTCGGCGCGACGGCCGCGAGCCAACGCCTGGCGTGGAGCGCATATCGGATGAAGGCGTTCGCACGACGATTGCCTCGACTCGATCACATCATCAATCCGAGGGACCGATCCGGTAACCATCCGCTCGTCCGCACCGGGATGATGGCACAAAGCCCGACTCGCGGAAAGCATTCGTTGTCGGTCAGGACTTACGTCCGCTGTTGGCCCGACTCGGACCTTCCACGATGTGCGGATTTGGGTAGCTGTTGGAGGATGAGCGGACATTGCCCGCACTTTTCCTCGGCTTGCCGAGGGGACGCTTGCAGGATTTCGGAATACTAGAAGAATACCCCTGAGTTGCCCGACGTGTCAAGTTGCCTGATCGAACGCCGGGCGCCGCCGGCTTACTGTGCATGGGGTTGTTTTCGATATTTTGGTAGCGCCCCCCCGCGACGGCGCCATAGCTCTATCCTGCTCTAGCCGCCTTTCACCGCGCCCGCGGTGAGCCCGGCGACGATCTGCCGCTGCGCCATCACGGTGAGCAGCAGCACCGGTGCCGTCACGATCAGTGCGGCGGCGGCGAGCGGGCCCCAGCTCAGCTGGTCGAACGAGATCATGTTGTAGACCGCGACCGGCAGCGTGCGGGTCTCGCGCCCGGCCAGCACGATGCCGAACACGAAGTTGTTCCAGGAGAAGATCACCGCGAGGATGAAGGCGACCGCGAGCCCGGGCTTCGCGATCGGCAGCGCGACATGGCGAAACACCTGCCAGCGCGTCGCGCCGTCGATCAGCGCGGCTTCCTCCAGCTCCAGCGGCGTGGTCTCGAAATAGCCGATCATGATCCAGATCACGATCGGCACGGTCACCACGAGGTGGATGATGATCTGCGGCACCAGGGTGCCGAGCAGGCCGAGCCACTGGAACAGCAGGAACAGCGGGATCAGATACGACAGGCCGGGCGTGATGCGCGCGATCAGGATCACGATCGCCGATTTATGCGCGGCCATCCGCGCGATGCCGTAGCCCGCGGGCACGCCGACCAGCATCGCAAGTCCCGTGGCGCAGCCGGTGACGATCAGGCTGTTAGCGAAATAGGTCAGGAAGCGGTTGGAGGCAAACACGTCGGCATAGTTCTTCCAGGCGATATGCTCGGGAAAGAACACCGGCGGATAGGAGGCGTTGTCGATCTCGAATTTCAGCGACAGCGAGGCCATCCAGAGGAAGAACAGGATCGCCGGCGAGACGATGACCAACACCGACAGCCACAGCCCGATCTGGCCGAGAATCTGACGCGGATTCATGCGTCGCTCCCGAGCGCTGACGTCCACAGCAGGCGCTTGCGCAGGTAGAGCAGCAGCGCCGCCAGCGCCACGATCAGCAGGAAGAACACCACCGCGATCGCGGAGCCGTAGCCGAGGTCGTAATAGACGAAGGCGACGCTGTAGAGATAGACGTTGATGGTCTCCGACGCCGAGCCCGGCCCGCCTTGCGTGATCGCGAAGATGATGTCGAAGCTCTTCACCGCGTCGATCATCCGGATCATGCCGGCGATGAACAGGAACGGCATGATCAGGGGCAACGTGATGAAGCGGAATACCTGCCAGAAATTGGCGCCGTCGATCTGCGCGCTCTCATAGGGTTCGGTCGGGATCGCGGCGAGGCCGCCGAGCACGATCAGCATCACCAGCGGCGTCCATTGCCAGGTTTCGACCAACACCAGCGAGGGGATCACCGTCGTTGGGTTGAACACCCAGAGCTGCGGCGGCAGGCCGACCAGCGACAGCAGGTAGTTCAGCACGCCGAGCTGAGGGTGGAACATCATGGTCCACACCAGCGCGATCGCGACGGGAGTGGCCATCATCGGCATGATGAAGATGCCGCGCAGGAAGCCGCGCGCGGCGAATTTCTGGTGAAACACCACCGCCGCCAGCGTGCCGAACACCAGCGGCAGCACCACCGACAGCGCGGTGTAGGACAGCGTATGCCCGACCGCCTCGACGAAGCGCGGATCGGTCGGCAGCCGCAAATAATTGGCGAGCCCGACGAAGACGGTCGGCGAGCCGACCTTCCACTCCTGCAGGCTCATCCAGATCGTGAACACCCAGGGAAAGATGATCACCGCCAGCACCACGACCAGCGCCGGGATCACGAACGGCCAATAGGACGGGGGACGCCACTCACGCGCCGGCGCGGTCTTGTCGGCCGCGACCGGCTCAGTCTGTGTAACGACGCTCACGCTTTTTCGCTACGCTCCAGGATGGGGCGGAACTGCTCGTGCGCCTTCTTCAGCTCGGTGGCCGGATCGGCGCCCGACAGCGTCGCGGTCAGCGCTGCGCCGACGATGTCGCGGAATTCGGCGACCGGGATGATGACGGGCAGGCCGAGCTTCGAGATCTTGGCGGAATCGACCACCGACTGCAGCCATTCCTTGGTCTTGACGCCCTTGGCGACCTCGGCATCGTCGACGATCGAGTTGCGGAACGGCACGCCGCCGCCGGCCTGCAGCAGCCGCGCACCCTGGCCCCGCGAGACCACCCATTGGCACAGCAAATAGGCCGCTTCCTTGTTCTTGCTCGCAGCGGCGATGCCGACGCCGTCGCCATAGGTCGACGAGAACTTGCCCTTGGGGCCGGCGGGCACCAGCGTGTAGCCGACCTTGCCGACGACGCGCGAGGCGGCGGGGTCTTCCAGCGGCGGCGCCCAGCCGTCGGCATCGATCCACATCGCCGATCGGCCTTGCGTGAACGAGGCCATCGACTCCATCCAGTTGAAGCCGGCGACGCCGGGAGGCGCGCATTTCGTCAGCAGCCTCTGATAGAGCTTGGTGGCCTCGACCGCCTCCGGGCCGTCGGTCAGGATGTTGCCTTTGGCATCGAGGAATTCGCCGCCATAGTTCAGGTAGAAGTTGGTCCACATCGCCATGTTGGCGTTGCGCAGGCCGCGGCCGACGAAGCCGTAGATGCCGTCCTTCGGATCGGTCAGCTTCTCGGCGGCGACCGCCATCTCCTCCAGCGTCTTCGGGACCTCGACGCCCTTCTTCTGGAACAGCTCCTTGTTGTAGTAGAGGATGAAATAGTCGACCGACCACGGCAGCGACAGCATCTGGCCCTTGTCGTTGCGCGCATATTGCAGGCCGGCCGCCGAGAAGTCGCTCTCGACGAGGTCCGGCGGCGTCAGGCTCGGATCCTTGAGAAAGCCCGACATGTCGGCGAGCCAGCCCGCCTTCTCGAATTGCCGCTTCTGCACGTGATAGCTGAGATGCACGACGTCGAAGCTCGGCTTGCCCGAGGACAGCTCGATCACGCATTTCTGGCGCTGCTGCTGCTCGGGGATCTGCTCGGACTCGACCTTGATGCCGCTGAGCTCGGTGAATTCCTTGATGTACTTCTGCAGATTGTCGCCGCGCGGCCCCTTGGCGAGGATCACCTCGAGCGTGGTGCCGGAGTACTTCTTCCAGTTGATCTCGGCGCGGGCCGGAAATCCGGTCAATCCGACCGCACCCGCGGCGGCCGTGCCCGCCAGCATCTGGCGGCGCGAGATCAGGTGATGCGACATGTTTCCCTCCCAGGACGGTCTTCTTGTTTGGGAGAGATACTAGAGCATGATCCGGAAAAGTGAACACCGGTTTTCCGGACCGACTGTGCATCAACCGATGCAGGACGCGCATTGATGCGGCCGCATCGCGTCGATGCTTGAGCGTGACGCTGGTCTGTCTGCCCCGGATGCGCGGCGCCGCTGCATAACGCCGCGCCGCGCGTCGGATTGCAGTTATGCCTTGACGAAGGCGAGCAGGGTGCCGTTGGCAGCCGCCGGCGGCACGGTGATGCCGCCGCCGCCCTTGACGCCGGCGGAGCCCAGCGCCTTTTCGGTGCCGGCAAGGTCGGCCGCGATCACGAGGCCGGCGCCGCCGCGCTCGGACAGGCCATCCAGCGACACGCCGGGATAGCGTTTGCCGAGCTGATCCCTGGTCAGGAACACGAAGTCGGCGCGATCGCCGCCGGACGGCACCGCAACCGCACCGTCGGGATCGTTTCTGACGGCGATATCGATCATCTTGGAGAGCTGCGCGGCGTCCGATGCGGGATCGGGCGAGACGATCAGCACCTGCTTGAGACGTTTTGCCCCATTGGCGTGCGTCATCAGTTCGGGAATCCACACCGTCTCGCGGGTCTTGTGCTGGCAGGCGAAGATGCGCACGCCGCCCGGCGCCTCCGCGGTCGGCCACTGGAAGGTGCGGAATTTTGCCGCGGAGACGGTGCCGCTCGGCAAGGTCACGGGGCGTTCGAAATCGGTCGGCCCGACCGGCGGATAGCCGCGGGCGCGGATCTCCTCGGCGCCGGCAGTGGAATCCAACGCGGTGAAAGCGATCCGTTCGATGCCTTCGCCGTGCTTCTCGAGGAAGGTGCGTGCCGGCGCATTATGTTCCGTCGGCGTCAGCACGCCGAGCAATTCCATGTAGTCGGGGTCGAACATGATGGTGTAGTTGCCCGATCCCATATGCGCGCTATGGGTGCCGCGCGGCGACACGGTGAAGCCGAGCCGCTTGTAGTTCTCGGCCGCCTTGTCGAGGTCCTTCACCATGACCACGGCGTGATCGATTCCGATGACGTTCTTGAGTGCCACTTCTTGTCTTCCCGGCTGGAATGAGAGAGTAGAGTAAACCTAACCAGAACGCGTAGGCCCCGCAAGAAAGGATCATGATGAGCAGCAATGCCGTGCGCTGGCCCAATTCGCTGTGGGCCGCGGCGACGCCGCCGGGGCCTGATTGCCCCGAGCTGACCGGCGCGCAACAGGCCGATGTCGTGATCATCGGCGGCGGCTTCACGGGCCTGTCGACCGCGCTGCATCTGCGCGAGGCCAATGTCGACGTCGCGATCGTCGAGGCCGCCGAGCCGGGCTGGGGTGCCTCCGGCCGCAACAACGGCCAGGTCATTCCGACGCTGTCGCGTCCCGATCCCGATGACATCATCAAGCGGCATGGTGCCGCCGGCGAGCGCTTCGTCGCGATGCTGCGCGACAGCGCGGCCATGCTGTTCGACGTCGTCAAGCGCTACAACATCGATGCCGAGCAGGAGCAGGCCGGCTGGGTGCAGCCGGTGCATTCGCCGGGCCGGATCAAGATCGCGGAGCGGCGGGTGCAGCAATGGTCGAAATTCGGCGCGCCGGTGGACTTGCTGTCGCGCGACCAGACCCGGGATATGCTCGGTTCGGATGCATGGTACGGCGGCTTCTGGAACCGCACCGGCGGTCACGTCAATCCACTGGCGCTGGCGCGGGGCCTGGCGCGGACCGTGCTCGGCCACGGCGCGCGGATCTACGCCCGTTCGCCCGCGCTGAGTTTCGAGCGTCGCGGCGACCGCTGGGTGGTGAAGACCGAAAAGGGTGAAATCTCCGGCCGCGCGCTTGTCGTCGCGACCAATGCCTATAGCGGCGAGTTCGCGAAGACGCTGGTGCCTGAGATCGCCACCGAGGTGATGCCGGTGCTGTCGTGGCAGATGGCGACGCAGCCGCTGTCGGACAATGTCCGCAAGACCATCATTCCCGGCCGGCAGGCGATGTCGGACACCCATGGCGAGCTGTATTTCGCGCGCTACGACGCGCGCAATCGGCTCGTCACCGGCGGCGCCGTGCTTGGCCCGGGCGACAAGACCGCGCGGCTGAAGGCGCGGGTGACCGAGCGGTTGCAGCGACTGTGGCCGCAGGTCGGCGACGTCTCCTTCGACTATGTCTGGAACGGCTATGTCGGGATGACCGCGGATTTCCTGCCGCGCATGCATCGGCTCGGACCGAACGCCTATGGCTGGACCGGCTGCAACGGCCGTGCCGTGGCGCTGACGATCCCGCTCGGCCGTGAGCTGGCGCGGGCCGTGCAGGGCGTGCCGGAGAACGAGCTGGCGCTGCCGTTCACCGAGCCGGTGCAGTACATGGCGCATGGATTGCTGCGCAAGCTCGCGCCGTGGATGCTGGTGCTGTACCGGCAGCGCGATGCCCAGGAGCTGGTCAGGGGCGATCGCTTCGAGCTGCTGCGCTGGGCGGAGCATTTGCTCGCCTCGCGCCGCTCACGGTGAACGCACGCCGACGCCACGCGCGCGGCTCGATCAGGCGATCAGAGCATCGCGCTTGCGCGTGAAATCGCCGCCGGGGATCGCGGACAGCAGCGCCTGCGTATAGGGATGCTGCGGTCTGCCGAACACCTCGGCGGTCAGCCCTTGCTCGACCACGGCGCCGTCCTTCATGACAGCGACGAGATCGCATATCTGCGCGGCAACCCGCAGATCGTGGGTGATGAAGATGATGGAGAGGCCGAGCTGCTGGCGCAGTTCGGCGAGCAGCCTCAAGACCTGCGCCTGCACCGAGACGTCGAGCGCCGAGACCGGCTCGTCCGCGACCAGCACATCCGGCCTCAGCGCCAGCGCCCGCGCGAGCCCAATACGCTGGCGCTGGCCGCCGGAGAATTCGTGCGGATAGCGATCGCCGGCAGACAGGTCGAGCCCGACCAGTTCGAACAGTTTTCGCGCTTCCGCGATCGCAGTAGCGCGGTCGGTGCCGTGCACGATCGGTCCTTGCGCCACCAGCTCGGCTGCCTTGCGGCGCGGGTTGAGCGAGGCGAACGGATCCTGGAACACCATCTGGATGTGGCGGGTCTCGCGCCTGATCTCCTCGCGGTCGAGCTTGGCCCAGTCCTTGCCGCCCAGCACGATCGACCCGGTGTCCGGATCGATCAGGCGGACGATGCAGCGTGCGAGCGTCGACTTGCCCGAACCGGATTCGCCGACGATGCCGAGCGTCGCGCCGCGCGGCAGGTGCAGCGAGACGTTCTTGACCGCCTCGGTGACCCGCGCGCCGCGGCCGAGGAAGCCGCCGGTACGGTAGGTTTTCGAGACGCTGTCGATGGACAGGATGTCCTTGCTGGAGAGGATACGAGGCGGCGGCGCGTTCAGCGGTGGAACGGCTGCGATCAGTTGCCTGGTATAGGCATGCTGTGGGTCGTTCAGCACCTTGTCGGCGGTGCCCTGCTCGACGATCGCGCCGTGCTGCATCACCACGACGCGGTCGGCGATCTCCGCGACGACGCCGAAATCATGGGTGATGAACAGCACCGCGGTCTTCTTGCGCTGCTGCAGGTCGCGGATCAGCTTCAGGATCTGTGCCTGCGTCGTGACGTCGAGCGCGGTGGTCGGCTCGTCCGCGATCAGGAGCTTGGGGTCGAGCGCCAGCGCCATCGCGATCATGGCGCGCTGGCGCTGGCCGCCGGATAGCTCGTGCGGATAGGCCTTTGCGGCGGCCCTGGGATGGGGAATCCGCACGTCCTCGAGCAGCGCCAGCACGCGCGCATGGATATCGGCCTTCGAGAGCGCGGTGTGGACCGCGAACATCTCGCCGATCTGGTCGCCGATGGTGCGCAGCGGATTGAGCGCGGTCATCGGCTCCTGGAAGATCATCGCAATGCCGGCGCCGCGCACCTCGCGCATTTCGGCGCCATCGGCTGCGCAGAGGTCGCGCCCGTCGAACATCATCCGGCCCTGCTCGATGGCAACCTCGTTCGGCAGCAGCCGCATGATGGCGTTGGCCATCATCGACTTGCCCGAGCCGGACTCGCCGACCACGCAAAGGATCTCGTTCGAGGCGATCGACAGCGAGACATCGGACAGCGCATGCGGCCGGTCGGCGCCCTTGGGCAGGCGCACCGTCAGCCCGTCGAGGGAAAGGACCGTGTCGCTCATCGGCTCTTCAGCCTCGGATTGAGCGCATCGTTGAGGCCCTGGCCGACCAGCGACACCGCAAGCACGGTGACGAGGATCGCAATGCCGGGGATCGCCGAGACGTACCATTGCACCCGCAGCACGTCGCGGCCGAGCCCGATCAGATTGCCCCAGGAGGCGACGTTGGGATCGGACAGCCGCAGGAAAGCCAGCGCGCTTTCCAAGAGGATTGCGACCGCCATCACCACGCTGGCATAGACGATCACGGGCGGCAGCGCGTTGGGCAGGATCTCGCCGAGGATCAGCTGGACGTCCCTCATGCCGAGCGTCTTGCCGGCCTGCACGAATTCGCGGTTGCGCAGCGACAGGAATTCGGCGCGGGTCAGCCGCGCAGGCGCCGGCCACGACACCACCCCGACCGCAATCGTCACCGTGGTTAGGGTCGAGCCGAACACCGCGACCAGCACCAGCAACAGCACGAAGTTCGGCAGCGTCTGGAACGCCTCGGTGATCCGCATCAGCACATTGTCGACCCAGCCGCCGTAGTATCCGGCGAAGGCGCCGACCAGAATGCCGATCAGGATCGCGATCACGGTAGCGACGCCGCCGATCAGCAGCGAAATCCGCGCGCCGTAGAAGATCTGCGCGGCGATGTCGCGGCCGGAATTATCTGTCCCGAGCAGGAAGCGCGGGTTGGAGAACGGCCAGACCAGCGGCCGGCCCGCCAGAGCGAGGGGATCGCGCGGATAGAGGAAGCCCGCGCTGACCGCCATCGCGATGATGAGCAGCAGCAGGATCAGGCCGATCACCGCGGCCGGGCTGCGGAAATAGCGTTTCACCGCGTCCATCGTCAGCCCTCCGCCGCGATGCGCGGATCGAGCCGCGCGTAGAGCAGGTCGACGACGAAATTCACCGATATGACGAGCAGGGCGGATACGAACACGATGCCGAGCAGGGTGTTGAGGTCGCGCTGCACCACCGATTCATAGGCGAGGCGGCCGAGGCCGGGCAGCGAGAACACGCTCTCGACCACGACCGAGCCGCCGAGCATGGTGCCGGCCTGTAATCCGATCAGCGTCACCATCGGCAGCAGCGCGTTGCGCAGCACATGGCGGGTGACGACGCGGGTCTCGTCCAGCCCCTTGGCGCGGGCGGTGCGGACGAAATCGAGGTTCAGCACCTCCAGCATCGAGGCGCGCATGATGCGCAGGTAGATCGCAAGGAAGATCAGCCCGAGCGTCAGCGTCGGCAGCACCAGATGGGAGGCGATATCGAGCACGCGCCAGATCCCGGTCTGGACGTTGCCGATGTCCTCGAAGCCACCCGGCGGCAGCCATTGCAGATAGACCGAGAACACCACGATCGCCATCAGCCCGAACCAGAACGACGGGGTGGCGTAGAAGATCAGGCCGAGCGTCGAGATCAAGGTGTCCGGCCAGCGGTTGACACCGCGCGCGGCGATCACGCCGAACAGCAGGCCGAAGAAGAACGCGAACGACAGCGACGCGGTCATCAGCAGGATGGTCGGCGGCAGCCGTTCCAGGATCACGGTCGCCACCGGCTTGCCGTAGATCGAGGAGAAGCCGAGATCGAGCCGCACCAAATGCCAGAGATAGTTGCCGAGCTGCGCCGGAACCGAGAGGTCGAGCCCGTAGAACTTGCGCAGCTCTTGCGCGGTCGCGGCATCGCCGCCGCCCATCTGCGCCATCAGCGCATCGACGGTGTCGCCCGGCGCGAGCTGCAGCAGCAGGAACACGCCGATCAGGATCAGGAACAGGGTCGGAATCGAGGCGGCCAGCCGCCGCCCCGCAAGGCTCAGGATACGCATCGGTTATCTATAGCGGTTTCGAACGACGTGGACACCGGCCTCTCTTACCTCGCCCCGCTTGCGGGGAGAGGTCGGATCGCATCGCAAGATGCGATCCGGGTGAGGGGGTACAGGTCTATCGATGGAGCACTATTGCGGAGAGAGCCCCTCACCCCAACCCTCTCCCGGTGAAGAACGGGGAGAGGGGGGAGCGGCCGCATTACGCCGAAAGCCAAAGATCGTGCCAGCTCGCGGAGCCCCAGCGCGGCGTGTTGGAGTGGTTGCGCGCCTTGGCCGTGATCACGGTGACGAAAATCTGCTCGATCGGCATCCAGACCGGGAGCTCGGTGTTCACCTCCTTGACGAAGTCGGCATAGAGCGCCTTGCGCTTGGCCGGATCGACTTCGGTGGCGGCATCGTCGATGGTCTTGTCGACGGTCTTGTCCTCCCAACCCCACTGGTTGGTCCACGGCGCGCCCTTGGGCTGGCCGGAGCGGTACCACACCGTGGTCGAGACCGCGGGGTCGTTGCGGTACTGATGCCAGCCGGTCGCGAGATCGAAGGCGTGGTCGTCATAGACCTGCTTGAGGAAGCCGCCGCCGTCATTGCGCACGATGTCGACCTGGATGCCGACCTCGCCCAGCGACTGCTGGATGAAGGTCGACCACAGCGAGATGTCCTCGCCCCAGGGCGCGGGCAGCAGCTTCAGCGCGAAGCGGTTGCCGCCGGAGGCCTTGAAACCGGCCTCGTCGAGCAGCGCGATCGCCTTGGCCTTGTCGTAAGCGTATTGCGGCGTGTTCGGCCCGGGATAGAAGTCGGTCGAGGTCGATGGGATCGGGCCGGTGCCGAGCTTGGCGAAATCGCCCAGGAAATTCTCGATGAAGAACGGCACGTTGATCGCATGCGCGATGGCGCGGCGGACGCGGATATCGGACAGTTCCTTGCGGCGGAAGTTGAACTCGATGGTGTTGGTGCGGGCGTTGCCCTCATTGCCCTTGGTCTGGACGATGAAACGCTTGTCCTTGCCGAGCCGCGCCATGTCCGAGATCGTCAGTCCCGAGAAGGGGCTGTAGTGCAGCTCGCCGGCCTCCATCTGGGCGGCCGCGGCGGCGCGGTCGGTGATCACCTTCCAGACGATGCGGTCGAGATAGGGCGCGTTCGGCCGCCAGTAATCCGGGTTGCGGTCCGCGATGATGTATTGCCCGCGCTCGTATTTGACGAATTTGAACGGGCCGGTGCCGACCGGCGCCAGATTGGTCGGGTTCTGCCTGATGTCGCCGCTCTCATAGAGATGCTTGGCCGAGACGTAGCCGAGGTCGGGCAAAGCGCGGAGCAGCAGGTTCAGCGGCATCGGCCGCTCGTAGCGGAAGATCGCGGTCTGCGGATCGGGCGTGTCGACCGAGGTGAGGAACAGCTGCAAGGTCGATCCGTAGTTGAGGATCTTCTTCCACATGTTCATCGCAGTGAAGGCGACGTCCTCCGAGGTGAACGGCTTGCCGTCGTGCCAGGTGATGCCCTTGCGCAGCTTGAAGGTGACGGTCTTGCCATCAGGCGTCGCCTCCCAGCTCTCGGCGAGCACCCCGACCGGCTGTCCCTGGGCGTCGAGGTCGACCAGATTCTCCTGGATCTTGCCGCCGATGATGTAGACGCCGGTCGAAGCCTGGATGCTGGGGTTGAGCTGGCGCTGCTCGGCGCCGTAATGGACGTTGAACACGCCGCCCTTGCGCGGGGTTTCCTGCGCGAAGGCCCGCATCGGATTGATAACATTGGCCGCAATCGCGGCCGAGGTCAGAAGGGCCGTGCGGCGGTTGATCTCGAGGCGGCTCAAATCCATACGCGGGTCTCCAGCACATACATAAAGGCTTGCATAAAGGCTTGCATCGGGCGGCCGGCCGATCGGTCGCGGCCGCAGCTCGCCGATGTTACCTTGGAATGGGAACCCAAGTCATTTTCTAATGCCTCGGACTTTTGGAGGATCGTTTCCGAAACCTGAAGTGGCCGGCCGCAGTGCTGCGCAACCCGGATTGCGCGCAGCATTGTCGCACTCCGGGCCGCGCGAGATATCTCGAGTGATTCTCTCGCGGGGGCGTTTCGGGAGCGCCGAAGCCGCGCAAACCCTGTAAATTCAGGGGTCGGAAGCGACTTGACTGGAAAAAACACTGGAAAAACCCCTGATTCGGGGGCTGTCCACAACGTTATTGCTGTGGTGAGTGCAGAAAACACTGTTTTTCTCGGCGTTTTCCGCCATATCGTGCCCACTCCAGAATCAATGGAGCAACCATGGCTACCCAACTGTCGAAGTCGCAAGTGATCGAGAAGATCGCGACCACCACCGAACTCTCCAAGCGCGACGTCAAGAACGTTTTGGACTCGCTCGTCGATGTCGGCCACAAGGAGCTGAAGAAGGCCGGGGTGTTCCTCGTCCCGGGCTTCGCGAAGTTCGTTGTGGTCAAGAAGCCGGCGACCAAGGCGCGCAAGGGCACCAACCCCTTCACCGGCGAAGAGATGATGTTCAAGGCCAAGCCGGCCCGGAAGATCGTCCGCGCACGGCCGGTCAAGGCCGCCAAGGACGCGGTTTAAGATGAAAGGCCTCCGGTGACGGAGGCCTTTTGCTTTTGAGCCGTCGCTTCCTGCCGTTGGTTGCCCGCTTGAGCGTTTTCGAGCGCAGTAGACACCGGTTCGCGTGAAGAAAACGCGCCAAAGCAAAGTCTGGAGCTCCGGACCGGGCTAGACCGGGACCGGAGCTCTAGACCACCGGCGACCGGCCACCATCGACATTGATGGCGGTGCCGGTGATGTAGGAGCCTTGCTCCGAGGCCAGGAAGCAGGCGAGGTTGGCGAACTCCTCCGCCGTGCCGATGCGGCCGAGCGGCGTGCCCTTGGCAAGGTTCTTGGCGAATTCCCCGAAATCGGTGTCCGGCGCCTGGGCGGCATGCCGCTTGACCCATTGATCGCTCATGATCAGGCCGACCAGGAGCGCATTCACCAGGATGTTGTGCTCGCCGCCTTCATTGGCCATCACCTTGGTCAGCGCCATGCCGGCCGCGCGCGACACCGAGGTCGGCGCTGAATTGCCGGCCGGCGCCTTCGCGAAGGTGTTGAGCACGTTGATGATGCGGCCCCATTTGCGCTGCTTCATGCCCGGCCACACCAGCCTGCTGAAGCGGATCGCGGCGAACAGCTTCAGGTCGAGGTCCTCCTGCCAGGCCTCGTCGCTGATGCTCTCGAACGCCAGCGTGCGAGCGGTGCCGGCGTTGTTGACCAGCACGTCGATGTTGCCGAGATCGGCGACGATCCGGTCATGGGCCTTGGTGATGTCGGCGGCCTTCGCAACGTCGCAGACGTAATCGCGTACCGTGAGGCCGTCCTTGGCCAGCGCCTCCCGTGCCGCCGCGAGGTCGGCGGCGCCGCGGGCGAGGATTGCGACCTTGGCGCCGGATTCCGCAAACCGGCGTGCCACCGCGATCCCGATACCCTTGCTGCCGCCGGTGACCACCGCGACGCGGTCCTTCATTGATAGGTTCATTGTTGTTCTCCCTGGGGCTGGCCCTGAGAGAACGCTATCAAACCGACAGCGCGACCAACAAGGTCATGCAGAGCAGGTGTGCCGTGACGATCAATGCGAGATGGAGCGGTCCGGGCATCTGTTGTCTCCATGGTGGTGCGGGTGAGCACCGCTGTCTGTCTCCCTCCCCCTGAAAGGGGGAGGGAGGGGTGGGGGTTGCTCTCCGCGAATGCCGGCGTCTGCGGAGGCAGGATCCCCACCCGGCTTGCGCGTTCCGCGCAATCCGACCTCCCCTTTTCAAGGGGAGGTGAAAGCGCCGGTTAGTTCAAACTTGCAGCCGCGGTAAAACTGCGGTCGACCGCCTTGCCGACATCCAGCGTCTTGCCGAGGATGCCGTAGCGCGTGGCGCGGTCGGAGGCGGCCTGTACTTCCTTCACCACGGCCTCGTCGATCGCGATCGGGCTCGTCTTCTGCGCGGTGTAGGCGGCGAGCAGCACGTCTTCCGGCAGTTTTGTGAGCTCGGCCGTGCTCGTCGCGTATTCGGCGAGATGGTCGAGCGACCACAGCCGCGCCTTGTTGAGCCGCTGCACCAGGTCCTGCACCGCGGCGCGCTTGGTCGCGATCGCATTGTCGGAGGCGACGATGAAGGTGACGGTCGGTGTTAGCCCCTCGCCGTCGGCGACGACGCGCGCATTGTCCTTCAGCCTGGCATAGGAGACGTAGGGCTCCCACACCGCCCAGCCGTCGATCGAGCCGGCGAGCAGCGCGATCTTGGCGTCGACCGGGCCGAGCGGGGCGAAGGTCGCGTCCTCGATCTTGTTGCCGGCCTTCTCCAAGGTCGCGTCGATCAGGAACTGGCCCCAGCCGCCGCGGGTGCCGGCGAGCCGCTTGCCCTTCAAATCGGCCGCAGTCTCGATCGGCGAATCCGCGCGCACCAGGATCGCCTGGGTCTTCGGATCGGCGCGCGTGCCACCGATCGCCTTGATCGGGGCGCCTGCGGCATAGACCGTGAGGAAGGCGAGATCGCCGGTATAGCCGACGTCGAGCGCACCGGCATTGAGCGCCTCGAGGATCGGCGCGGCCGCCGGGAATTCCGACCATTCGATCTTGTAGGGCAGGTCCTTGGCGAAGCCGGAGATCTCCAGCAGCGAGCGGTTGCCGCCCTTCTGGTCGCCAACCCGCAGCACGATCGCGTCGGCCGCGAACGCCGCCGCCGATGTCGAGAGCGTGATCACCGCCGTGATCAGCGCGGCCGCCGCGCGGCGCGTGAAGGGATTGGAAGGACCGGAGCGGATCAGTTTGCGCATATCGACTTTCTTTCTGATTCATTCGCTGCGCGGCGGAAAGTGCGGCAGCGTTGATCAAGTCTATGGGCAAGCCGTTTGCCGTCAACGAAACGGAAATCTGAATTCGCCTGCCGTACGGCAAGGATGATTTCGTCGCGCATGCCGAATGGAGAAGACACCGTGCGTGCGACCGCGAACTGCCTGGATTTGATGCAGTTGCAGTGCCCGCGCTGCGGCTTCGAGTTGCGACAGAGGCGAAAATCCTTTCATCGTCGCGCGCTGCGATCGTGGAGAGTTCGACTGCCGCGCCGATGACATTCGAAATTCCATTTCATTGACGGTGAACTTGCCGCGCCGCATCATTTGCGCGTTGCTTTGAGGGCAATAGCGCCGGAGAAATCGGCTTTTTCTGAACCATGAGCTTCGAACGACGGGGCGCACAGACGGCGACGTCTGCGCGCGGGGCGGAGCCTTGCCGAAATGCAGGAGTAATGATGTCGACCAACAAGAAGACGGTGATGGATCGCCGCACCTTGCTGCGTGCGGGCGCCGCCGCGGCCCTTGCCGCACCGATCGGTGCCTATCACGCGCAGGCCTTCGCACCGCGCGCGATCGCCCCGGCGATCGATTTCTCCGAATTCCCGATCTGCAAGACGGCCTCGGATGCACCGCCCCTGACCGGTGCGCCGCGCAAGCTGAAACTGTCCTGGAATGCCGGCGCAGTCTGCCTCGCGCCGCTGCCGGTCGCGATCGACCATGGCTTCTTCCAGAAGCAGAACCTCGACGTCGAGCTCGTCAATTATTCCGGCTCCACCGACCAGTTGCTGGAGGCGATTGCCACCGGCAAGAGCGACGCAGGGCTCGGCATGGCGCTGCGCTGGCTGAAGCCGCTCGAGCAGGGCTTTGACGTCAAGATCGCCGCCGGCACACATGGCGGCTGCATGCGCGTCCTGACCCGTACCAGCTCCGGCGTCGACAAGCTCGCCGATCTCAAGGGCAAGATCGTCGCGGTCGGCGATCTCGCCGGTCCCGACAAGAATTTCTTCTCGATCCAGCTGTCCAAGCTCGGCATCGACCCGATCAAGGATGTCGACTGGCGCGCCTATCCCGGCAATCTCTTGAACGTCGCGGTCGAGAAGGGCGAGGTGCAGGCCTTCCTGTCGTCGGATCCGCTGGCCTATCTCTGGCTGAAGGATGCGCAGTACAAGGAAGTCGCCTCCAATCTCGACGGCGAGTACCGCGACAAGAGCTGCTGCATCGTCGGCCTGCGCGGCAGCCTGGTGCGGGAGGAGCCGCATGTCGCGCGCGCCATCACCCAGGCGCTGCTCGATGCCGCGATGTTCACCTCGCAGAATCCGGACAAGGCGGCGAAATCGTTCCAGCCCTATGCGCCGAAGGCGGCGAGCCTCGCCGATCTCGAGGCGATGGCGCGCTACCACACCCATCACCATCACCCGACCGGCGAGGTGCTCAAGCGCGAGCTCAAGGGCTACGCCGACGATCTGAAATCGGTGCAGGTGTTCAAGCAGAGCACCGACACGGCCAAATTCGCGGAGCGGATCTATGTCGACGTATTCAGTGTCTGATACGACGGCCGCAGGGTCGCCGCGCGCCGCGGTCACGTTCTCGAACCTCTCCGGCAGCTACGGTGTCGGGCTTGCGGCGAGCTTTGTCTGGCTCGCGTTCGGGCTGTCGTGCCTGTATTGGCCCGATGTCGGCGACTGGTCGCGGACGGAATCGCTCGGCATCGGCGCGATCGTCATCGCGGCCTTCATCCTGTTCGGCACCTTTAGCGCGGATTATCTCGGCAGCGCCGGGCAGGCGTTGCGCAAGCGTGCGCCCTGGTTGGTGGCGTTCGGCGCGTTCGTCACGCTGTGGGAGGTCGCCACCGCGAAATTCGCCTGGTTGCCGCTGCCGTTCTTCCCGCCGCCGCAGTCGATCCTGGAAGTCTATACCGACGATCTGCCAAAACTGCTCGACAGCGTGCTCGCCTCGATCAGGCTGCAGCTCGGTGGCTACCTCATCGGCGCGACCATAGGCTTCATCACCGGCGTCTCGATCGGCTGGTCGCAGAAGATCGGCTACTGGGTGCACCCGGTGCTGCGCTTCATCGGCCCGCTGCCGGCCACTGCCTGGCTGCCGATTGCGTTTTTCACCTTTCCGTCGAGCTGGAGCGCCTCGACCTTCCTGATCGCGCTTGCCACCGGCTTCCCGGTGACGGTCTTGACCTGGTCGGGCGTCGCGAGCGTCAGCAGCGCGTATTACGACGTCGCGCGCACGCTGGGCGCCAAGCCATCGTTCCTGGTGCTGAAGGTCGCGATCCCAGCCGCGCTGCCGCACGTGTTCGTCGGCCTGTTCATGGGGCTCGGCTCGTCCTTTGCCGTGCTCGTGGTCGCCGAGATGATCGGCGTCAAGGCCGGGCTCGGCTGGTACCTGCAATGGGCGCAGGGCTGGGCGGCCTATGCCAACATGTACGCGGCGCTGATCGTGATGTCGCTGCTCTGCTCCGGCGCGATCACGCTGCTGTTCAAGACCCGTGACCGCCTGCTGGTCTGGCAGAAGGGGGTCGTCAAATGGTAGTGCAATCCACGGCCGAGGCGATCACCTATCCGGCGGTCGGCGCCGAGCTCGATATCGAGGGCGTCAGCCACGCCTTCGACATCGACGGCGCAACCTTGCCGGTGCTCGACAACGTCAACCTTTCGATCGCGCCCGGCGAGTTCGTCGCGCTGCTCGGCCCGTCCGGCTGCGGCAAGTCGACCCTGCTGCGGCTGGTCGCGGGGCTGGAGAAGCCACGCAGCGGCTCGCTGCGCGAGGATGACGTCCGCATCAATGGTCCGCATCCGTCACGCGTCGTCGTGTTCCAGGATCCGACGCTGTTTCCGTGGCGCTCGGTGTGGGACAATGTCGCGCTCGGGTTGGAGGCGCAGGGCATCCTGAAGACGCAGCGGCACCGGGTCGATGCCGTGATCGAGCTGGTCGGTCTGTCCGCGTTCCGCAATGCCTATCCGCACCAGCTCTCCGGCGGCATGGCGCAACGCGTCGCGCTGGCGCGGGCGCTGGTCAACGATCCGAAGATCCTGGTGCTCGACGAGCCGCTCGGCAAGCTCGACTCGCTGACGCGGATCGCGATGCAGGCCGAGCTGGTGGCGCTGTGGCAGCGCAAGGGCTTCACCACGCTATTGGTCACCCATGACGTCGAGGAGGCGCTGGTGCTCGCCAACCGCGTCATCGTGCTGTCCGATCGGCCGGCGCGGATCAAGGCCGATATCGCCGTGCAGCGGCCGTACCCGCGGCATCGCGGCGATCCCTATCTGGCCGATCTGCGCAAGCAGATCCTCGGCCTGCTCGGACTGGAGGCGACATGGTGACATCAGCGGCGAGGGAGCTGCCGCCGGCGGCGGAGCCTGAGCATATCGCGCGCGCCTTGCGGCTCGCCGAGGTGTTTGCGGCGCGCGCACCCGTACATGATCGCGATGCCAGCTTTCCTTTCGAGAACTTCGCCGACCTGTCGCGCGAAAACCTGCTGGCGTTGACGGTACCCGCGGCGCTCGGCGGCACGGGTGCGGGCGCCCGCGACGCCATGCGCGTGCTCGGCATCATCGGCAAGGCCGACCCGTCGACCGCGCTGGTGCTGTCGATGCATTACATCCAGCACCTGGTGATGGCGCGCAGCACGCGGTGGCCGGGACGCCTCGCGCGCAAGCTCGCAAAGGAGACGGTCGAAGGCGTGGCGCTGATCAACGCCTTGCGCGTCGAGCCCGAGCTCGGCTCGCCGGCGCGCGGCGGCCTTCCGGAGACTACGGCGCGCCGCACCGAAACCGGCTGGCGGCTGACCGGCCGCAAGATCTATTCGACCGGCGCGCCGATCCTGACATGGTATTCGGTCTGGGCGAAGACCGACGAGGTGGACACCCGTGTCGGCTTGTTTCTGGTTCCGGCCGGATTGCCGGGAACGCGGATCGAGGAGACCTGGGATCATCTCGGCCTGCGCGCCAGTGGCAGCCACACCGTGATCTTCGACGATGTGGTGTTTCCGCTGGATTACGAGATCGACGTCCGCAGGCCCGACGACTGGAAAGTTCCTGACCTCACCCAGGCGACCGTGCATGCGATCTTCGTCGCCGCGATCTATGACGGCATCGCCCGTGCGGCCCGCGACTGGCTGGTCAAATTCCTGACGGAGCGGGTGCCCGCCAATCTCGGCGCGCCGCTGGCGACATTGCCGCGGATGCAGGAGGTCGTCGGCGGTATCGAGGCCCGGCTTGCGGTCAATGCCCGCCTGATCGGCAGCTTCGCGGCCGATTTCGATAACGGCTTCCCGCTGTCCGCGATCGAGTCTAACATCGTCAAGCTGACGGTGACCAATAACGCCGCAGCAGTGGTGGAGGATGCCTTGTCGCTGACCAGTAACCACGGGCTGTCGCGAACCAATCCGCTGGAGCGGCATTATCGCGACGTGCTGTGCGGCCGCGTCCATACCCCGCAAGACGATGCCACCCGTGTCTCCGCCGGACGTTCCGCGCTGGGCGTCTGAAAACAACAGCCAACAAAAACGGAGTTCCCGTCATGCCGGTCGAGTTCATCGGCTTCATCACCAACAACAATGCCTCCGAGACCATCGTCCGGTCAGGGCCGGTGCTCGATCCGCCCTATATCGAGACGGTCGCCAAGGCCCATGAGCTCGCCGGTTTCGACCGCGCGCTGCTCGCGTTCCACTCGACGACGCCTGACGCGTTGCAGGTCGCGCAGCATGTCCTCACCATCACCAAATCGCTGAAGGTGATGATCGCGCAGCGCCCGGGCTTCACCGCACCGACGCTGTTGGCGCGCCAGCTCGCGACCTTGGATCAGTTCTATGGCGGCCGCGTCTCGCTGCACGTCATCACCGGCGGCAACGCCATCGAGCTGCGTCAGGACGGCAACACGCTCGACGACAAGGACGAGCGCTATGCCCGCACGGACGAATTCCTCGACGTGGTGCGGCTGGAATGGACCAGCGAGAAGCCGTTCAACTACAGCGGCAAGTATTACAACGTCGAGAACGGCTTCTCGCAGGTGAAGCCGTTGCAGAAGGGCGGCATCTACACTTTCGTCGGCGGCGGCTCGGATGCCGCGGTCGAGGTCGCGGGCAAGCATGCCGACACCTTCGCGCTGTGGGGTGAATCCTATGCGCAGGTGCGCGACGTCACCGCGCGGGTGCGCGACGCCGCGGCCAAGCATGGCCGGCCGACGCCGCGCTTCAGCCTGTCGGTACGGCCGATCCTCGCCGACACCGAGGAGAAGGCATGGGCCAAGGCCGAGCAGATCCTCGAGCGCGCCACCGCGTTGCAGGACCAGACCGGCTATCGCCGGCCCAACCACGCGACCGACGGCGCCAAGCGGCTGCTGGCGCTGGCCGATCAGGGCACACGGATCGACAAGCGGCTGTGGACCGAGATCGCAAAGCTCACCGGCGCCAACAGCAACACGACCGCGCTGGTCGGCACGCCCGAGCAGGTCGCCGAGGTGTTCGCTGATTACTACGATCTCGGCGTCAGCCACTTCCTGATCCGTGGCTTCGATCCGCTGGTCGATGCAATCGACTACGGCCGTGCACTGATCCCGCTGACCCGCAAGCTGATCGAAGCGCGCGACCAGCAGCGCGGGATCGCCGCCGAATGATCCGTCTCATTGTCGCGGCGGCGCTTGTGCTCGCCGCTATCGATGTTGCCGCCGCGCAGTCCACGCTGCGCGTCGGCGACCAGAAGGGCAATTCGCAGGCCGTGATGGAAGCGGCCGGCGTGCTCAAGGACGTCCCCTACAAGATCGAGTGGAAGGAGTTCGCCGCGGCGGCGCCGCTGCTGGAGGCGCTCGGCGCAGGTGCGATCGACACCGGCCTGGTCGGCGACGCGCCGTTCACCTTCGCGGCGGCCGCGAAAATTCCGGTCAAGGCGATCGCGGCGGTGCGGCAGTCGCGCGACGGGCTCGCGGTGCTGGTTCCGGAGAATTCCGCCATCAAGAGCTTTGACGATCTGCGCGGCAAGAAGATCGCAACCGGCCGCGGCTCGATCGGCCATCAGCTGATCCTGGCCGCGCTGGAATCCAGGGGCTGGAAGGCGAGCGACGTGCAGATCGTGTTCCTCGCGCCATCGGACGCGAAGGTTGCGTACACGCAAGGCGCGGTCGACGCCTGGTCGACCTGGGAGCCTTATGTCAGCCAGGAAGAGGTGCTGTTCAAGTCGCGCCGCGTCATCACGGCCGACGGCATCACGCCCGGCCTCGGCTTCCAGGTCGCAACGCCCGACGCGATCAAGGCCAAGCGCGCCGAGCTCGAGGATTTCGTGCGCAGGCTGGCGGCGGCGCGCGCCTGGTCGCAGCACAATGTCGAAGGCTACGCCGCGTCCTGGGGCAGGCTGATGAACATCCCGCCCGCGGTGGCGGTAAACTGGCTGACGCGCGCCAAAATCCGGATCGCGCCGATCGACGACAGCGTGGTGGCCGACGAGCAGAAGACCATCGATCTCTACGACCGCTGGGGCCTGATCCGGCAGAAGATCAACGCTGCGGATATTGTCGACCGGTCGTTCGGCGTGGCCGTCGAGAAGGGCGCGGGGCTGTAGGCAGTTTGCAAGCGACGCCGAACATTCAACGTCGTCCTGGCGAAGGCCAGGACCCATTACCCTGGACGGCAGTTGTTGCACGACGCTGGGGCCGCGATCCCGCTCACCATCAAATTCGTTGGTAGTGGGTCCTGGCTTTCGGCAGGACGACGGGCGCGGAGGGACGCGGGGCTGTGGCTTTGCGAATGCGCGACCTCTTGCACCTGTGTCGCGCATACTGTGAGAGCACGTCGTGTGGCACCCCTCTCCCTAACTCTCCCCCGCAAGGGGGGAGGGAACCGTTCCGTCCGTGCCTCCCTCACATCGGTGCGGCTAGCGTACGATCCTTATCTTCGTGAGGTGAGCGCGTTGGTCGGGCTCCCTTCCCCCCTTGCGGGGGAGGGTGGGGACAGGGGTAAGCCGCGGGCGCCTCTATTCGCGTGAGTGCGAAATAACCATCCACGTGTCGCTGCCTCAACCAGCACGATTTTTCCCGTTCCTCACCGGAGAGAATAGCAACATTGCTATTTTCGCCGCGCCCTTGCCGCACCCGCGAGCGCCGCCAAGATCAAACACACGAACAATCGAGTCCGGGAGATCACCATGGGCCTTCAAGAAACTCGCATCGAGTCGCTGCCGTTTGTGACCGCTGAACTGAATTATCTCGCGCCGACGCCGGGCAAGCCCCGGACCTACGCTTTCGATCCGCCGCCCGGCGAACCCAAATCCACCGCGCTGCCCGAAGCCCACAACGTCCCGATCTTCGACGGACGGCTGGTCGCCGACAGCTTCTCGCTCGACCGCGAGGGCTTTGCGCTGGTCAAGCATCCGACCAGCGTGAAGGACTATTACGACGACAATGAAGTCCGCAATGTCTACTATCCCGCGGTGGAAGCCTTCCTGAAGGCGACGCTGAAGGCCGATCGTGTCTTCATCTTCGATCACACCGTGCGCAAACGTGTCGAGGGCGCGGCTGATATCCGCGGCGGCGGCCCGCGCCAGCCCGCGACCCGCGTTCATGTCGACCAGACCGCCGTCTCCGGCCACAACAGGGTGTTCGAGCACCTGCCCGACGAGGCCGAGCAACTCGTCAAGGGCCGGGTGCAGGTGATCAATCTGTGGCGCCCGATCCGCGGTCCCCTGCGCGATTCACCACTCGCGATGGCCGACGGCACCACGATTGCGCCGGAGGACCTGATTGCCTCCGATCTGATCTACCCGAACCGCAGCGGCGAGACCTATTCGGTGAAGTACAATCCGAACCATCGCTGGTTCTACATTCCCGAGATGACGCCGGACGAGGCGATCCTGCTGAAATGCTACGACTCGGCGACCGACGGCCGCACGCGGTTTGGGCCGCACACGGCGTTTATCGACCCGACCACGCCGGCCGACGCCGCGCCGCGCGAGAGCATCGAGCTCCGCACGCTGGTGTTCCACAAGCAGTGACGTGACCTCGCCCCGCTTGGGGTAACCCTCTCCCCGTAAGAACGGGGGGAGGGCTGGCGAGATTGGCGCCGCCGTCCCAATAATGTTACGCCGCTCTCCAAAGACGCTCAGGGAAGAGGCGATTCGTGGACGGCGTGGTGACGAAGGAAGCGGCGGGGATCGGGTTCCGCGCCTTGGTTCTTGCACTTCTGGCATTGGCCTCCGGCCATATGCTGTCGACGTTGCTGCGTACCATCCCGGCGATCAGCCTCGATCTGATGGCGCGGGATTTCGGCACCTCGCCGCAGGCGCTGGCGAGCCTCACCTCGATCTATCATTTCTCCTTTGCCGCCTCGCAGATCCCGGTCGGTGCCGCGATGGACCGCTTCGGCGTGCGGCCGGTGTCGCTGAGCCTGCTCGCCGGTACCGTGGTCGGAACGCTGGTGTCGGCGGTTGCGGCAGGGCCTGCGAGCTTCGTGCTCGGGCAGTTGATGCTCGGCATCGCCACCTCGGGCATGCTGATGTGCCCGATGACGCTGGCGGCGAAACAGATGTCGGCGGCGAAGTTCGGCCTGTGGTCGGGATTGATCCTCTCGATCGGCAATATCGGCATGCTGCTGTCGGCAAGCCCGCTCGCCTTCGTGGTCGATCAGTTCGGCTGGCGCGCCGGCTTCTGGGTCTCGGCCGGCTTCGGCATCGTCGTGCTGATCGCGGTGTTTGCGCTGGTGCCGCGGCAGCCCGCCGCGCATGCGGATGAGTCTTCGCCGCTGCACCAGATGGCCGAGGTGCTGCGGCTTGGCCTGTCGCGCGGTCTGCGCGGATTGATCGCGCTGTCGCTGGTGTCGCTCGGCGCGTCGCTGACCTTGCGCGGCCTGTGGGGCGGGCCGTGGCTGATGGATGTGAAGGGGCTGAGCCGCATCGAGGCCGGCAATGTGCTCGGCCTGTTCACGCTGGCGATGATCGTCGGCCCGGCCTGCATCGGCGCGTTCGACCGCAAGTTCGGCCATCGCCGCACCATGGTTGCGGCAACGCATGCGATCGCCGCGCTGCTGCTGGTGCTGATGGCGGCCGGCGCGCCGCATTTCCCGGTCTCGAACCTGCTCGGCGTTGCGGTGATGCCGTCGCAATACGATTTGGTGCTGCTGATCCTGATCGGGCTTGCGACCTCGGCGCAGCCGCTGATCTACGGCATGACGCGGCAGCTGGTCGACGCCCAGAATACCGGCAAGGCGCTGTCGTCGGTCAACCTTGCGTTCTTCCTCGGCGCCGCGCTGCTGCAATCGAGCACCGCCGGCGTCGCCGCGCTGTTCGGACTGCCCGCGGTGCTGCTGTTCATCGCGGGCGCGCTGGTGATCGGGACCGTGCTGTTTCTGGTCTATACCAAGAGCTAGATCGTCTGCACCTGCTTACGGATCTCGTTGGCGATCGGCCGCAACGTTTCGGCTGCACTTGGTCCGACCAGGCTGTAGCCCATTCCTCCGTCGGCCCAGGAGAAGCCGGCGACGTCGCCGCCCGATAGCGGAGCCATTGGCCCGTTCTGATCTGTCGTCATCGGGCGCGTGAGCACAACGAGCCGGTCGCCCCGATCGTCGTCATACATGAACATGCCCGCGGGACCGTGCTCGGTCGGCACCACGCGTCCACCCATGAAGCGATAACCCGACTTGGTCAGGTCCGGCAGCTTGACCGGCTGATGCAGGCGGTTGGAGACCCATTGCACGAGCTCGGTGCTGTCACGCAGCTCGACCGGCCGGGCGCGGTCGGAAGCGTAGACTTTGTAGGACGCGCTTGCCTCTTGGGCCAGCGCCGACAGCCCGCCGGCCGGCGCCTGTGTCGCGCCGCGGATCACCCAGCCGCCGAGGCCGCCGATCGACAGCATCAGCATCGCCGCGATGGCCCAGCGCAACGACGAGGGCCGGCGGCGCGGGCTTTCGAGCATCCTGGCGAGGTTGAGCTGCGGCGGCAGCGGCTCCTCGGCAATCGGCAGCAGCGCCGATCGCAAAAGGTTACGTTCATCGGCGTAGGCCGCAATGCGCTCGGCGACATCAGCATGCTTCTCCAGATAGGCGCTGACCTCAGCCTCGCGTTCCGGCTCGAGCGCGCGATCCACAAAGGCGTGCAGATCGTCTTCGGTAATGGGTCGATTGCTCATGTCTTGTTCCGCAATTGCACGATATTACTGTTCTGATCGTCGGCAGTGCCCTCCAGCTCCTGATGCAGCCGCTCGCGGGCGCGCGCCAGCCGCGACATCACCGTGCCGATCGGCACACCGAGCACCTTGGCGGCATCGGCGTAGGACAAATCCTCGACGCCGACGAGCAGCAGCACCGCACGCTGGTCATGGGGAAGCCTTGCGAGCTTCGCCATGACGTCGCGATACATCACCTTGTGCTCTTGTTCGGCCTCCTGACCGAATGTGTCCTCGTTGGTTTCGTCGATCGCGACATGGACGCCGCGCGACGTTGCGCGGCGGAACTGGTTGATGGCGAGGTTATGCAGGATCGCGAACAGCCACGGCCGGGGATTGTCCGACCGCCGCTGCTCCCAATGGATGACGGCGCGCTCCAGGCAATCCTGCACCAGGTCGTCGGCCGCGGCGTGGTCGCGGACCAGCGCCCGCGCATACCGCCGCAAGGCGGGTATCAACGGCTCGACCAGGCGCAGCATGTCGTTCATGGCGTTTGCACCTGCACGACGGCGCCGAGCTTGGCCGGCTCGCCTGACGTGATGACGAGATAGCGTCGCTCGGCCTTGGCCGCGCTCTGCACGATCTGCCGGATCGGCCCGGTGGTGTTGACGATGGCGGAGCCGGCGGGATTGGTCATGAAGGCTGCCAGAGGCTCCACCGAGCCGGTGCCATCGGCACGTTCGGCCAATGCTAGCACGTAATGCTGCTTGGGTTCGAGCCCGGTGACCGATGCCTGCAGAACCTGGATCAGCCCCTGATCGAACAGCGAGACGCTGGTCGGCGGCTTGTCGCCCTTGGCCTGGTTCTTGGCCGCGAGCGCGAGGTGGGCGGCCTGGCCGGCAGCGCCGAGCGCCTGCAGGTTCTGGCGGTCATCCGGGTTCGGCACGGCGTTCGGCACGTAGGCGATGGCCTGCGGCGCCTGGCCGATCGGGATGTTGGCGATCACCTTGTTGGTCGCGGTGTCGATCGCGGCGAGCGCGTCGGCATTTTCAAGGCCGACATAGATCCGCGTGCCGTCGCCGGACGGCCAGACGCCATGCGGCAGATTGCCGACCGGAATGGTCGCGACCTGCGCGAAGTCGTCGGTGCGGAACACCTTAACCTCGTTGGTGCCGCCGATGGTGACATAGGCGAACGTGCCCTTGGCGGTCTTGGCGAAATTGACGTGGTTGGTGATCGCCCCGGTGTCGATCGTCTTGATCGGGTTGAACGGCGGTTTCGCGTTGAACACCTGGGTCTTGCCGGTATCCTTTAGCGTGAACCACACCTGCTCGCCATCCGGCGAAGCCGCGATGTTGGGGCAGAACGGGCTCTCCTGCTTCACCTTGGCGACGATCTGATGGTCGGCCACCGAGACCACGTCGGTCTCCGGATTGAACGACGAGCAGATGTAGCCGTATTTGCCGTCGGGCGAGAAGATCTGCATGCCCGGTCCCGCCGGCACCTCGATCCGCATCGTCTCCTTGAAGCTCGAGGCGTCGATCACCGAGATGTAGTTCTCGCCGCGCACGGTGACCCAGACCTCCTTGCCGTCGGGCGTGAAGAAGGCCTCGTGCGGCGAACGCCCGACATAGGTGACGTGCTTGACGGTGTTGGTCGCGGTGTCGATGAAGCTCACCGAATTCGAGCCGATCGAGACGATGGCAAGCGTATGATGGTCGGGCGAATAGCCCATGCCGTGCACCAGGACCTGGCCCTTGTAGAGCGGACTGAAATTGCCGGGCTGCGGGTCGCCGAGCCGGATGACGCCGAGCAGCTTGTTGTCGACGGGATCGGTGACCGAGACCGTGTTGGAGAACTGCTCGGCGGCGTAGACGCGGTCGTGGTGGCTAATCGGAATGTCGGGGGAGGATGCCGCGCCCGGCGCCTGTCCGGCGAAGGCGGAGCTCGACATCGCGAGCACGGTGGTGGCCAGCAGGCTCGTGAGGATCAGACGGTTCATCGATTGAGGCTCCTAGTGCTTCATCTCGTGGGACATGTTCATGTGATCGTGCGCGGCAGGCGCGGGGCCCGGCTGCGTCGGGGCCGGCGCGGATGCCGTCACCGGCTCGCCGATCGCGAGCTTCATGGCGTCGATCTCCTGCTGCTGCTCGACGATGATTTCCTGTGCGATCCGGCGCAGCCGCTCGTTCTTGCCGTAGCGCAGTTCGATCACGGCCATGTCGATCGCACCCTGGTGATGCGGCGTCATCATCGCGACGAAGTCGCGGTCGATGTCGCCGCTCGGCTTGGCGGCCATGTCGTTCATCATCTTGGTCATCGCGGCATCGTTCTCGGCGAGGAAGGCGCTCTCCGCCGTCGACTGCGCGGTCTCGGCCGGATGATGCGCTTCCTGGGCGAGCACCACCGGGGAAACCGCGACGGCGAACAGGACACGCATGCCGAACACCGCCGCACCTAAGCCGGGTCTCGGGAATCGCAGGATCATGATGTGTCACCCTGAAGGTTGTCGCGAAGGGCCTCCGCGATCCAGTTGGCTTGCATGGGTGGGACGCAGCAGTGTGAGTTCTATTCCGTCGCTGGGCGGAGTCTTCTCGATCACGACTTGCTGATCGACGGAATACCCGGTTACGGCCGAACCGGCCGGTTTGCGATTGGCAAGCCACTGGCTATAAGGGGGAATTCCGGTCGCGATCGGCCGGTTCCTCGATCCTCTCCGCGCAGTTCCATGCGCCCACAAGGGCAAAAATGTCCGCCAAGATCGATCCGATCACCCGCTCCGTCGTCCAGCACCGCCTGTCGTCGATCGTGAAGGAGATGGGCGAAGCCATGCTTCGCACCTCCTATTCGCAGATCCTCAATTCCAGCCGCGATTTCTCGCTGGCGATCTGCGACACCGGTGGGCGGTTGATCGCGCAGGCCGACCACATTCCGGTGCATGTCGGCGCCTTGCCGTGGGCGACGCTCGCGGTCGAGGAACGCTTCAAGGACGTCGCGCCCGGCGACGTCATCCTGCTCAACGATCCCTATCAGGGCGGCAGCCATCTGCCCGACTTGACCGCTTTCGTGCCGGTGTTCGACGGCGGCAAGCGATTGCTCTGGACCATCGTGCGCGCGCATCAGAGCGACATCGGCGGCGCCACCCATGGCGCCTACAATCCCGGCGCGACCGAGATCTATCAGGAAGGCATCCGGATTCCGCCGATCAAGCTCTACGAGGCCGGCAAGCCGCGCGAGGATCTGCTCGACCTGCTGGCGCTCAACATCCGCAACCCCCGCGAATTCCGCGGCGACCTCGCGGCGATGCTCGGCGCCGCGCATCTCGGCGAGCGCCGGGTCGCAAAGCTGTTCAGCGAGTTCGGCGCGGAGACGGTCGAAGCCGCGATCGAGGCCATTCTTGACGCCACCGAGCAGCAGACCCGCGCCGTGGTGTCGAGCTGGAAGGACGGCGTGTTCTACGGCGAAGCCTTGCTCGATGATGACGGCCATGGCCGCACCGACATCAAGATCGCCGCCAAGGTGACGAAAAACGGCAGCGACATCGAGGTCGATCTCACCGGCTCCGATCCGCAGTCGACCAGCTTTGTGAATTCCTCGCATGCCAACATGCAGGCCGCGGTGGCGATGGCCTTTGCCTATCTGATCGATGCTGACATCCCCAAGAACACCGGCGCGCTGCGGCCGCTCAAAGTGGTGGCGAAGCAGGGCACCATCGTGTGGGCCGATCCCGGCCGCCCCGTGACCTTGTGCACCAGCCATCCCTCCAACGAGATCGTCGAGGCCATCATCAAGGCGATGTCGGCGTCCTGTCCGGATCGCGTGATGGGCGGCTGGGGCCGCAGATTCCGGATCGCGATCCAGGGCGAGGATCCGCGCAACGGACGCAATTTCATCTGGCACATGTTCCAGGCGCGCCCCGGCGGCGGCGCATCGCCCGGTGGTGACGGCTATTCTTCGATCGGCGAATGGCACTCGGTCGGCGGCCTCAAATTCGGCAGCATCGAGGTCGCCGAGGTGCGCTTTCCCCTGCATTTCCGCCAGCACGAGTTCCGGCCGGATTCCGGCGGCGACGGCCAGCATCGCGGCGGCCTCGGCGTCGCGCTCGACATGGTGCTGGAGATTGAAAAGGCCGCCAAGGGCAACACCGCGGGCGACGGGGCGCGGCACGGCCCGTGCGGCATGCTCGGCGGCAATGACGGCGAGCCGCATCACTATCGCCTCTTGTCGGAAGGCCGCGCGCCACGCGTGCTGAAGACAAAGGAGGTTGGCATCGAGTTGCGCCCCGGCGATTGCCTGGAGATCCGCTCGTCCGGTGGCGGCGGCTGGGGTCCATCGGAGAAGCGATCGGCGGAGGCGCGGGCGCGCGACGCAGCGCAAGGTCTGGTTTCGAAGGCGGTAAAGGGCAGCGATGTATACGATTGGGGTTGACGTCGGCGGCACCTACACCGACCTGGTTGCGACGGATCAAACGGGACGCACCGTTTTCGCGAAATCACCATCCACGCCGGCAGATCAGTCGATCGGCGTCATGGCGGGACTGGAAGAGCTGGCGCGCCGTCTCGGCGTCACCCGCGCGGCGATGCTGGCTGCGACCGATCGCCTGGTGCACGGCACGACGGTTGCGACCAATGCGCTGCTGGAGCGCAAGGGTGCCAGGGTCGCGCTGCTCACCACCGAGGGCCATCGCGACATCGTCGAGATGCGCGAGGGGCTGAAGCCGGATCGCTACGATCTGCGCACGCCGCCGCCCGAGCCGCTGGTGCCGCGCGAGCGCCGCTTCGGCGTGCGCGAGCGGCTGAAGGCCGACGGCAGTGCGGCGGTCGCGCTCGATGGCGCCGCCCTCGGCGACGTCATCGCCGAGGTGAAACGCTCCGGTGCGAATTCGGTCGCGGTCTGTTTCCTCCACGCCTATCTCAACCCGGCGCATGAGCTCGCCGCGGCCGAACGTCTGGCGAAGGAGCTGCCCGAGGTCAGTGTGTCGCGCTCGAGTGACGTGCTGCCGCAGATCAAGGAATATGAGCGCGTCTCGACCACGATCGTGAACGCCTATGTCGAGCCGACGGTGCGGCGCTATCTCGCCAATCTGGAGCGCAGCCTGCACGACGCCGGCTTCAAGGGCTCGCTGTTCGTCGTGCTGTCGCATGGCGGCATGGCGCCGGTCGAGGAAGCCTCGCGGCTCGCCGCGGGCACCGTGCTGTCGGGCCCGGCCGGCGGCATTTCCGGCAGCCGCCGCTGCGCCGAGATGCTTGGGATTCCCGATCTGGTGCCGTTCGACATGGGGGGCACCTCGACCGACATCTCGCTGATCGCAGACGGCGAGGCGTCGCTGTCGGCCGACGGCATGCTGGCGGGCCAGCGCATCGCGCTGCGCAGCCTCGACATCGCCAGCATCGCAGCCGGCGGCGGCTCGATTGCTGGTGTCGACGGCAGCCGCACCTTGCGGGTCGGGCCGGAGAGCGCTGGCTCGGTGCCGGGCCCGGCCTGCTATGGCAATGGCGGCACGGCCGCCACCGTCACCGATGCCAATGTCGTGCTCGGCTATCTCGATGCGAGCGCCTTCATGGGCGGCGCGCGGCCGCTCGATCGTGTGGCCTCGGAAGCCGCCGTCGATCGCATCGCAGAAGCGCTCGAGCTGTCGCGGATCGAGGCAGCCGCGGGCATCTACAAGATGATCAATCTGAAGATGGCCGACGGCATCCGCCTGATGACCTTGCGCCGCGGTGTCGATCCCCGCAAATTCGCGCTGCTCAGCTTCGGCGGCGCCGCCGGCATGCATGCCGCCGAGGTCGCGCGCGAGCTCGAGATCAAGCGCATCATCGTGCCGACGGTGGCCTCGGTGCTGTCCGCCTGGGGCATGCTGACCAGCGATCTGCGCTACGAGGTCAGCCGCACCCACTACGGGACCGGCCGGATCTCCGCCGATGAGGTGCGGGCGCTGTTCGCCGCGCTGGACGAGCAGGCCGCAGTCCGCTTGCGCGACTGGTTCAAGGGCGACATCGCGATCGAGCGCTCGGCCGAGATGCGCTACGGCGAGCAGGTGTTCGAGATCGACGTGCCGCTCGGCGACCTCGATCTCGGTGCCGCCGACCTGGTGGCGCAGATCGAGGAGCGCTTCCATCGCCGCCATGAGGAGCTCTACACCTATGCTTCGCGCGGGCAGGAGGTCGTGTTCGTCAACGCCCGGGTCGCTGCGGTCGGCAAGGTGGCGCGCGGCGGCAGCGATGCCGGCGAGGCCGCGTCCGCTGCGCCCAGCGCGCCGCGCGGCAAGCGGCAGGCCTGGCTCGGTGCCTGGCGCGAGGTGCCGGTCTATGCGCTCGACGATCTCACGCCTGGACACACGTTCGCCGGTCCTGCCATCATCGAGGCCGAAACCACCACGGTTCTGGTCGACAGCGGCGATCGTGTCACGGTCAATCCGCTGGGCTGGCTCGACATAACATTGCGCTGAGGCCGGCCTCCGCCATCAACATTTCATTTTTCCGGCGTTGGCTTGGGCGATAAGGTCGGGTCGCTCGGGAGGAGCGCTGGTTGCGTGCCGGCGTATGTGGCGATGTTGATGCAAGCAAAAAGACAAACTGCGTTTTCGATATCCCTTGTCCTCGCAGCTGTCTCCGCAGTTGTCCTGGCGGCGCCGTTGCGCGCGCAGCAGGCGCCGGAAGCAAGCGGCGGCGAGATCCGCGTCGGCAATGTGATGCCATACACCGGGCCGCTCGCCGCGTTCGCGACCATCGGGCGGGCGGAAGCGGCCTATTTCGACATGGTCAACGAGCATGGCGGCATCAACGGCCGCAAGGTCAAGTTCGTCTCGGTCGACGACAGCTCCAATCCGAAGACCGCGATGGAGCAGACCCGCGATCTGGTCGAAAAGCAGAACGTGCTCTTGATGTTCGGCTCGTTCGGCACGCCGAGCAACCTCGCCGTGCGAAAGTACCTCAACGAGAAGAACATCCCGCAGCTGTTCGTCGCCTCCGGCGACGAGGAGTGGGCGCATCCGAAGACCTTTCCCTGGACCATGGGCTGGCAGCCGACCTTCCGCGCCGAGGGGCAGATCTACGCCAACTACATCCAGGCCGCCTATCCCTCGCGCAAGATCGCGGTGCTCTGGCAGAACGACCAATTCGGCCGCGATCTGTTCCGGGGATTGCAGGAAGGGCTCGGCGATACCGCCGGGATGATCGTCGCCGATCTGGCTTTCGATGCATCGGAGACCGCGATCCAGAACCAGATCGGAATTTTGAAGAACTCCGGTGCCGACATCCTGGTGTTCGACGGCGCGCCCGCAATCGCGGCCCGCGCGATCCGCGTTGCAGCGGATCTCGACTGGCATCCGGTGTTCATCCTCGACAATGCCTCGGCGTCGATCGCCAGCGCGTTGCGGCCGGCGGGCCTGCAGAACTCGCTCGGCGTGATCTCGACCTCGTTCCTGAAGGACGCCGGCGATGCCGCCTGGAAGAACGATCCGCAGATCAAGGCGTGGGACGCCTTCATGGACAGGTACTATCCCGACGGCGACAAGGACGACATCTACGCCGTATTCGGCTATGCCGCCGCCGATACGCTGATGCAGGTGCTGCGCCAGTGCGGCGACGACCTGTCGCGCGACAACATCATGCGGCAGGCCGCCTCGCTGAAGGACTATCAGAGCCCGATCGCGCTGCCGGGGATCGTGATCAACACCGGGCCGAAGGATTTCCGCCCGATCAAGCAGATGCGGCTGGTGCAGTTCGACGGCAACGCCTGGCAGCCGATCGGCGACGTGATCGAGAGCGCGTTCACGCCGGTGCGCGAGGACAATTGAGGCACGGTGGTTGAGGTGGCGTCGTCCCGGCGAAGGCCGGGACCCATTACCCCAACTGGAAATTGTTTTGCGCCGCTGGGGCAACAAACTTTTTCACACCGCGCAGCGGTGGTTATGGGTCCCGGCCTTCGCCGGGACGACGATGGAGAGCTACTTCTTCAGCCCGTAATTCAACAGCCCGCCCTTGTTCTTCGGCGGATGCGCGCGCAGGCCTTCTTCGTTCGGCTCGGTGCCCCAGCCCGGACGATCAGGGATCACGAGATGGCCGTCGACGAACTCGGGCACGTGGGTGAACAGCTCGTGGTCCCAGGCCAGCCGATCGATGTCGGTTTCCATGATCCGCAAATTCGGCACCGCCGCGCAGAAATGCGCGTTCATCATGGTGCAGAGGTGACCGTAGAAATTATGCGGCGCGACGTTGACCTCGAAATGCTCGGCGGCAGCGGCGATCTTCATCGACTGCCAGACCCCGTTCCACGGCGTGTCGATGATCGCGACGTCCATCGCCTGCTCGGTGAAATAGGGCAGGAATTCGCGCAGGCCCAAAAGCGTCTCGCAGGACGAGATCGGGTGCGGGCTCTGGCGGCGGATGTAACCCAGCGCCTGCGGGTTGAAGGTGTCGATCTCGACCCAGAACATGTCCATCTTCTCGATGGCGCGCAGGATCTTGAGATAACCTTCGGTCTTGGCGTTGAAGTTGAGGTCGAGCAGCAGGTCGACATCCGGCCCGGCGCCGTCGCGGATCGCCTCCAGATGCATGCAGAGATTGCGCAGCACTGTGCGGTCGACATTGATTTCGGGCTGGAACGGCGAGCCAAAGCCGGGGCGCCAGCCCACAGGCTTGCCATCGGTGTAGACGAAGATGTTGGTCTTCATCGCCGTAAATTTCTTCTCGCGCACCTCGGCCCCGATCGCCTTGACGCCGTCGAGATCTGATATTGCCGGCTTGTACCAATCCGGATGATTGATGCGCCAGGTCGCGCAATGCGACCAGTAGACCCGCACGCGGTCGCGGATCTTGCCGCCGAGCAGATCGTAGCAGGGCACGCCGAGCGCCTTGGCCTTGACGTCGAGCAGCGCGTTCTCGATCGCGCCGAGCGCCAGCGCCACCACGCCGCCGGCGGCCGGGCGCGTCGCGGCGAACAGTTCGACATAGATCCGCTCGTGCTCGAACGCGTTCTTGCCGACCACCCGCGCCGACAGCCGCTCGATCGCCGCGGTCACGCCGGGCGCGCCGAAACCTTCGTCATATTCGCTCCAGCCGACCAGCCCGTCCGTGGTCGTCACCTTGACGAAATGATAATTCCGCCAGCCGGCATCGCAGGCGAGCGTCTCGACGCTTTTGATGGTGGTTGATTTGCTCATGGTTTCCTGCCCGGCTTGTTGTTGGTGTTGAGCAAGTTCAACAACGGATCGCCGGACGCGTCAATTCGCGCCGGGTGCAGAGCGCTTAGGCGGATTGGCGGAGGTGACTGGTGGCCGTCGACCCTTCGAGACGCCGCTTCGCGGCTCCTCAGGGTGACGGGAGGGGTTTTGCGATCAGGGCCGGAACAGCTTCGGCCGCTGCCGTTCGAACGTCTTGCGGCCGCGCTTAAAACCCAGCAGCACATCAGGCAGTTCGGCGATGGCGTTGGTTCCGCTGTCGGTGTCGAGCACCACGATGTCGGCGGGATTGCCGACCGCGATGCCGTAATCCCTGAGGTTCATCAGCCGCGCCGGCAGCTCGGTGACGAGATCGAGGCAGGTGTCGAACTCGCCGAGCCCGGCATGCGCCACGTTGGCGTAGAGATTGGCCATCCGCAGCAGCGACGCATCGCCGAACGGCGTGAACGGATTTTGCACATTGTTGGTCGCGACCGAGCACAGCACGCCGTCGGCGACCAGCCGGTGCGCGGCGGTCAGCCCGCGCGGCGCGTTGTGGGTGGCCTCGCGGCCCATCAGATAGAGATCGGTCGCGGGCAATACGGTGACCGCGACGCCGGCCGCGGCGAGGCGCGCGGCCGCCGCCTTCAGCCGCTCGGGCGGCAGCGCGGAGAGTTTTGTGGCGTGCCCGATCGTGACGCGGCCGTGATAGTTGCGTCGCTCGGTCTGCCGGCAAACCTCCTCCATGTGCCACCAGGAGGGATCTAGGTCGAAATCGAGATGCAGGTCGACGTCGATGTCGAATTGCTGCGCGAGGTCGAAGATGCGCGCGATCTGCGCGTTCGGGTCGCTGTCGACATAGGGGCAGCCGCCGATCGCCCCGGCGCCGTCATTAAGCGCAGCGACCAGCAGTTCGTCGGTGCCGGGATCGTTGGTCAGACCCTCCTGTGGGAAGACGCAGAGCGACAGGTCCAGCGCCCAGGCATAGTCGCGCTTCAGCGCCTTGATCGCCTCGAAGCCGCGCAGGGCGATCCGCGGGTCGATCTCGACATGGGTCCGCATCCGCGTGGTGCCTGCCGTGATCGCGCGCTCGATCACTTTTGCGCCGCGCGCGTAGACGTCCTCGATGGTGAAATCGCGCTTCATTGCCGCGACCGCGCGGATTGCGTCCGCGACACTGGCATGGTCGTGGCCGCAGCGGCCGAGCAGGCAGGCCTTGTCGAGGTGGATATGGGTGTCGACGAAGCCGGGCAGCGCCAGCCGCCCGCCGAGGTCGACCTCGACGGCTTCGCAGGCAAGCTGCGGCGCAATCGCGGCGATCCGGCCGTCGGCGACGCCGATATCGACCGGGACGGCGGAGCTGCGCGTCACGGCATTGCGGAAGACCAGGTCGAAGGCAGGTTTCGCGATCATCGGAACGAAGACATCAGGATGGTCTGAGCCTAGCGGAAGGGCAGGGAACCGGCAGCACCAGATTGTGTGCAATCTGCCAGCCAGATTGTCCAAAAAATGTGCATACACTTTGGCGGCCGGATTGTAGAGTCCGACGATCCCCCGCCGGAGACCCGTGATGTCCATCACCGCCAAAGCCGATGCCCGCCCGCTGTCCGACGCCGAGATCGTGGAGGCCTATCTGACGGCGTCGATGATCCCCGATCCGGATGCTGCGGCGGCCTATATGAAGCCGGGGACGGTGATCACCTTCACCGGCGGCCGCGAGTTCGACCATCCGCGCGGACCGACCGGCTTCAACGCCAAGCGCTACCGTTGGGTGAAGAAGCGGATGGACCGCTTCGACGTCTGCCCGGGAGCAGGTGAGACTGTGGTCTACAGCGTCGGCACGCTGTACGGCGAATGGATCGACGGCACGCCGTTCGAGGGCAACCGCTATGTCGACCGCTTCGTGGTGAAGGACGGCCAGATCGTCAAGATGGACGTCTGGAACGACAGCGCCGAGCGGATCCTGGTGCAGCGGGGGATCGAGGGGTAGCCACAACTGTCATGCCCCGCGGGGGATCCAGTACGCCGCGACCTCCCGGTGGACAACAACACCTTCTGGAATACTGGGTCGCCCGGTCAAGCCGGGCGACGACACCGAGATTGGGGTTACCGTCCCCGCACCGCCTTCGGCAGCTTCACCACCTTCTCGCTGCTCGCCTCATCGGCGTACGGCGCCAAAATGTCCAGCAGATCGCGGCCGCGCTGCGGGCTCGGCGCGACCAGAGCGCGGGTCGCCACGGAATCCAGATGGCTGTGCATCAGCCCCATCACCTTGTCGACGTCGCCCTTCACCAGGGCTGCGATGATCGCGCGGTGCTCGTTGATCGCGCATTCCGATGAATGCGGCCGGCTGTACAGCGACAGCGTCAGGCAACAGCGGTAGGCGACCTCACTGACATAGCGCACCAGGATCGGGCTGTTCGTCATGTGGGCGAGCAGGATGTGGAATTCGGTGGCGAGCCGGATCGAGACCGCATCGGTGCCGTCGCGTGCGCGATCCTCGGCGTCGACATGGGCGGTCAATTCGGCGATCTGCGGCTTGGTCAGCTTGCCCGCGAGTTGCCGCACCACCAGCCGCTCCAGCTCGATGCGGATGTCGAAGGCATCGCGCGCCTCCTGCCAGCTCGGCGTTGCCACCACGGCGATGCGGTTGCGGCGCAGTTCGACCAGGCCCTCCGCGGCCAATTGCCCGAGCGCATGCCGCGCGATGGTGCGGCTGACGCCGAACCGCTCGCCGAGCGAATCCTCGGGCAGCTTGGCGCCGGGCTCCAGCGCCTGCTCGATGATTGCCCGCCGCAGCGCGCGGCAGATCACGCTGACCTTGTCCGACGGCTCCGCCGTCTTGCTGCTGTCGGCGCGTCCCGCCATTGCCGCGAATCCCTCTGAAGGTGCTTCGAACGCCTCTTTATCATACCGCCGAAACAATCGACCGCCCGAATTGCATGCAGTTTGAGCCGCAGATTGCCCAAAGCGAAGCCGGGTCCTGCGGCGCCGATCGCGCGATCCCCTTGATTTTCAAGGGGCCGGCCGCTGGCATCCAGCTTGCATGCACTTTGCTTGTGATGCGCATGCAACCAAACTCCGAATTTGCCGGCGAGCTGACCGCCGCCGGATCCGCGCCGGCCGCGATCGAGCTGTCGGAAGCCTCCGTCACGTTCGGCCGCGGCGCCCGCGCCGTGCCGGCGCTGTCGACCACCACGCTGCGGATCGCCGACGGCGAGTTCGTGGCGCTGGTCGGGCCCTCCGGCTGCGGCAAGTCCACGATCCTGCGGCTGGTCTCGGGCCTGGCGCGGCCGACCACCGGCGTCGTCATCGTCGGTGGCCGCGAGGTCGCGGCGCGCGCGCTGCGGGTCGGCATGGCGTTCCAGAACCCGACCATGCTGCCGTGGATGACGATCGAGAAGAACATCATGCTGCCGCTGAAGATCGTCGAGCCGTTCCGCTCGCAATTCCGCAGGCTGCGCAAGACCGCGTTCCGCGACAAGGCCAATGCGCTGCTCGAGCAGGTCGGGCTGAAGGGCTTTGGCGGCCGCTATCCCTGGCAACTCTCGGGCGGCATGCTCCAGCGCGCCAATCTGTGCCGCGCGCTGATCCACGAGCCGCGCATGCTGCTGCTCGACGAGCCGTTCGGCGCGCTCGACCAGTTCACCCGCGAGGAGCTGTGGGGCATCCTTCAGCAGCTCTGGATGACCCACAAGCCGACCGTGCTGCTGGTCACCCACGACCTGCGCGAGGCCGGCTTCCTCGCCAGCCGCATCTGCGTGATGAGCGCGCGGCCCGGCCGCATCCTCGACGATTCCAGGGTCGATTTCGCCCGCCCGCGCACCGTGGCGATGACGTTCGAGCCGGACTTCGTCGCGCTCAACCAGAAACTCCGCGCGTTCATCGTCGATGCGCGCACCGCGGCGCGCGAGGGAGCCTGACCATGTCCGTGTCAGATATCAGGCAGAAGGCCTGGTCCGCCGCCCTGATCGTGCTGTTCTTCGTCGCCTGGGAGCTGTTCTGCCTGATGACGGGCATGTCCGATCTCGTGCTGCCGCGTCCCTCGCAGGTCTTCATCACGTTGTTCGAGAAATTCCCGATCCTCTGGCCGCATATCGTCCAGACATTGGTGACCACGATGATCGGCTTCGTGCTCGGCGTGGCGCTCGGTGTCGCGCTCGGTGCGGTGATCGGGGTGTCGAAAACCGCCTACGACACCTGCTATCCGCTGCTGGTCGGGTTCTCCTCGATCCCGAAGGTCGCGGTGGTGCCGATCTTCGTGCTGTGGTTCGGCTCCGGCACCGTGCCGGCGGTGCTGACCGCGCTGTCGATCTGCTTCTTCCCGATCGTCGTCAACATCGCCACCGGCCTTGCCACCACCGAGCCGGAGCTCGAGGACGTGTTGAAGGCGCTCGGCGCCAGCAAGTTCGACATCCTGTGGAATGTCGGCTTGCCGCGGACGATGCCGTTCTTCTTCGCCTCGCTGAAGGTCGCGGTGTCCTACGCCTTCGTCGGCGCGGTGCTGTCGGAAACCGTCGCCTCGAACCGCGGCATCGGCAACGTCATGATGACCGCGTCCTCCAATTTCAACGTGCCGCTGGTGTTCGCCGGGCTGTTCGTGCTCGCCGGCCTCGGGGTCGCGCTCTACGTCCTGTTCTCGCTGATCGAGGGCCGGGTGACGGGCTGGGCGACGCGCAAGGACAATTTCATCGCTACCTGAATCGTTCCGCCGTTCACTGGAGTTGAGGAGGTCGTCATGCTGAAGACTATAAGCGCCGCGCTGTTGGGATTGGCTGTCGTCGCGGGATCCGCGCGCGCCGAGGACACCACCATCAAGTTCACGCTGGGCTGGAAGACGCAGGGCTCGGATGCCGCGTTCTTCTACGCCAAGGACAACGGCTATTTCAAAGAGGAAGGCCTCAATGTCGTGATCGACCAGGGCGAAGGCTCCGGCGCGACCGTGACACGCATCATGTCGGGCGCCTATGACGCAGGGTTCGGCGACGTCAACGCGATCATCCAGAACGCCTCGACCAAGCCGCAGGACGCGCCGGTCATGGTCTACATGATGTGGAACCAGCCGCCATTCGCGATCGTCGCCAAGAACTCGAGCGGCATCAAGACCATCAAGGATTTCGAGGGCCATACGCTCGGCGGCGCGCAGGGCACGCCGACGACGCGGCTGCTGCCGGTGTTCGTGCACAAGAATGGGCTCGATGGCGAGAAGATCAAGATCTCCAACATGGCGCCGAACCTGCAGGAGCCGATGCTGATCAAGGGCGACATCGACGCTGCGCTGGTGTTCAACATCACGAGCTATTTCAATCTGGTGCTCAATCGTCAGGACCCCGACAAGGACTTCAAATGGTTCTCGTTCGGCGATTACGGGCTCGACCTTTATTCCAACGGCGTGATGGTCTCGCGCAAGCTGATCGCTTCGAACCCGAAGGCGGTGGCCGGCCTGGTGCGCGCCATCAACAAGGGCGCGATCGCGGTCGCCAAGGACCAGAACGCCGCGATGAAGGCGGCGCTCAACTACGACAATCTGATCAATGTCGATGTCGAGAAGCGCCGGCTACAATATTCCTTCGAGAAGTTGATCGTCTCGCCGGAGATGAAGGACATCGGCATCGGCGACGTCAAGGACGACCGCATGGCCCGCGCCATCGGCTTCATCGTCGAAGGCTACCAGCTCGCCCGCACGCCAACACCTGCCGAAGTGTTTTCCCGCGAGTTCCTGCCGCCGCGTGCGGAGCGGGAGCTGGTGTATACGGCGAACTGAGTATTGCTTGTCATTGCGAGCGAAGCGAGGCAATCCGTTCTTCGGCACTGGGAAGGATGAATTGCTTCGTCGCTCCGCTCCTCGCAATGACGGCGGAGGGAAGCAATGGATGTCACGGCAACCCGCCTGTTCTCCGCTCCTGACCGCGGCATCCGCGACAACGTCGTGCTGCATCACGATGGCGGTCTCATCACCGACATCTCCGAGGGCGTAGCGGCAGCCCCGCGCTCGCTCATCCTGCCCGCTTTCGTCAACGCCCACGACCACGCCCGCCCGCGGGCATCGAGCTTCGGCGCGGTCGGCATGCCGCTGGAGAGCTGGATCCTGCGCACGGTGGCCGGCACACCGGTTGATCCCTATCTCACCGCGGTCTCGGCGTTTGCCCGCGCAGCCCAGGCCGGCTGCGCGGCGATGATGGTGCACTACACGCGGCCGAGCGGCACCATGCCGCTGGTCGAGGAGGCGCGGGCGATCGCGCGCGCCGCCGGCGATGTCGGCATCCGCATCGCCTTTGCGATCGCGGTGCGCGACCAGAACCCGATCGTCTACGGCGACAGCGAAGGCGTGCTGTCAGGCCTTGCGGCCGACGACCGCAAGACGATCGAGGAGCTGTTCGTGCGTGCTCCGATGGCGCCGAAAGCCTATATCGAGCTGACCGATGCGATCGCTGCGGCGATCGGCGGGCCGAAGGTCGACGTCCAGCTTGGGCCGGCGGGCGTGCAGTGGTGCTCGAAGCCGCTGCTGGAGGCGGTCGCGGAAAATTCCGCGCAGACCGGCCGCCGCATCCACATGCATCTGCTCGAGACGGTCTATCAGCGCGCCTGGGCCGACCAGCATTTTCCCGGCGGCATCGTGCGCTATCTCCGCGACATCGGCTTGCTGTCGGAACGCCTGACGCTCGCGCATTGCATCCACGCCCGGCCCGACGAGATCGAGATGATCGCAGCATCTGGCGCGCGCATCGTCACCAACTTCTCCTCCAACCTGCATCTGCGCTCCGGACTGGCGCCGATCGCGGCGGCGCACGCCTGCGGCTGCGCGATCGCGGTCGGCGTCGACGGCCTGGCGCTCGACGAGGATGACGACGTGCTGCGCGAGATGCGGCTGGTGCAGATGACGCACGGTGGCCTCGGGTTCAGGCGCACTTGGACTGCTCAGGAATTCTTCGCGCTCGCGATCCGCAATGGCCGACGCGCCACCGGCGCGCCGGGCACCGGCGAACTCGCGGTCGGTACGCCGGCCGATTTCGTCAGCATCGATCTCGACCGTCTCGAGCGCGGTCAGATTCTCGAGGCCGATCCGCTCGACTTGCTGTTCGCACGCGGCAATGCGTCGCTGATCTCGGAGCTTGTGGTCGATGGTCGCACAGTCGCCAAGGCCGGCCGGTGCCTTGGTGTTGACCTTGCCGCCGTTGAGCAGGAACTGCGTGGCATCCATCGCGCGAGCGCGGCCACATACGCGCATGTCTTGCGCGCATGGCCGCGATTGTCGAGCTCACTACAGCGTTGGTTCGAAGCGCAACTCACCTGCAATTAGCTGCACAATCGTCGCCTCGCGCTGAACAGCAGCGCCGATCACACGCGCGCTAATTCCGTCAAGCGGAAGAAAATTCCACTTGCATCACACAGTCGACGCGGCTTCAAGTTCACCCAACAAGAAAACTGAATCAGCCGCTGTCACCGGCTGGTCATGTTGTACGCGAGGAAGCCTGATGGGCGCGTTGTCGCATCTGCGGATTGTCGAGATCGGAAGTGCTGCGGCGACGAGTTATTGCGCGCGGCTGTTCGCCGATTTCGGCGCCGATGTGCAGAAGGTCGAGCCGCCGGCGGGGGATCCGCTGCGCCGTGCCGCGCCGCTGACGCAGCAGGGGCACAGCGCGTGGTTTGCGTTTCTCAATTTCAACAAATCGAGCGTCGCACTTGGCAAGGATGATGCAGCCCGTCTGCGCGAGCTGATTACCGGTTGCGACATCCTGCTCGATGGGCGCGGTATCGTTGCGGCGGATTGTCCCGCTATCGATCTCGACGCGATCAGGCGCGACAATCCGGGCCTGATCCATCTCGACCTCGCCTGGTTCGGCGATCGCGGTCCTTACGCCGGCTTCGCCGCGACGGACTCCACGATCCGCGCGCTGACCGGGCTCGTGAAGCTGGTCGGCCCCGAGCAGGGGCCGCCGATGCACGCACCGGATTTCCAGACCGGGATCCTGGGTGGGCTGTGGGGCTTCATCGCCGCGGCATCTTCGGTGCTCGGCCGCATGCAGGACGGGCGTGGACGCGAAAGTCATCTCAGCCTGTTCGAGGCCTCGATCGCCGTCACCGAATACATCATGTTCGAGGCGTTCCAGCGCGGCGACATCATGCGACGGATCGGCGTCAACCGGTTCTGGCCGACCTTTCCGGTCGGCATCTACGAGACCAAACAGGGCTGGCTCGGCGTCACCACGGTGACTCCGGCGCAGTGGCGCGCGTTCTGCGAGATGCTCGGGCTCAGCGAGCTGCGCGACGATCCGACGCTGGTCATGGGTGTCGACCGGCTGCGCCATGTCGCCGAGATCGAAGCCAAGATCCTGCCGAGGCTGAAGCAGCGCACCGCGCAGGAATGGTTCGCCGAGGGCCTCAGGCGCAAGATCCCGATCGTGCCGGTGCCGGAGATTTCAGACCTCATCGCCGATGGAGAGAAGCGTGCGCGGGGCGCGATCGTCCCGATCACGGTCGGCGACGAGACCGGGTTTTCCGCCGGCACGATGCAGCGGCTGACCGGAACGCCGCCGCTGCGTGGTGGCCGCGTGCCCGATATCGGCGAGCAGCAGGCCGCGCGCGCCGCCGTGCCGCACGTGCCGGTGCGCGAGCCTGCTGCGACCAATCGCTTGCCGCTCGAGGGCATCCGTGTCGTCGACTTCTCGATGGGCTGGGCCGGCCCGATCTGCACCCGCACGCTCGCCGATCTCGGCGCCGACGTCATCAAGATCGAGGCGACGCAATATCCGGACTGGTGGCGCGGCGTCGATCGCCGTCCGGCCTATGTGCTGGAGCAGATGTACGAGAAATCGGTGCGCTACTGCATCATGAACCGCAACAAGCGCGGCATCACGCTCGATCTGACCCGGCCGAAGGGGCTTGCGCTGGCCAAACGTCTGCTCGCCGATGCCGACCTCGTGGTCGACAATTATTCGGTCGAGGTGCTGCCCAAGCTCGGCCTCGGCTACGACGTGCTGAGCAAGCTCAATCCGAAGCTGGTGATGATGTCGATGTCGGCGTTCGGTGCCGGCAGCGTGCATCGCGACTGCCGCGCCTATGGCTCGACATTGGAGCAGGGCTCCGGCCTGCCGAGCGTGGTCGGCGATCCCGATGGTCCTCCGGTCATGAGCCATACTGCGTTTGGCGACGCCGTCGGCGGGCTCAACGGTGCGGCTGCGGTGCTGACGGCATTGATCCACGCCAGGCTGACGGGACAGGGCCAGTTCGTCGATCTCGCGCAGATCGAATGCATGATGCCGTTCGCGGCGCCCTGGATCGTCGCGCATTCGATCGACGGCAGAGAGCCGACCAAATACGGCAACCGCCACCCCGACTTCGTGCCGCATGGCTGCTTTCGCTGCGACGGCGAGGACAACTGGATCGTGGTCGCGGTGTCCGATGACGCGATGTGGCCAAAGCTTGCGCGGCTGCTCGGCCGTGAGGACTGGGCGACGGACGCCAAGCTCAGGACCGCCGCGGGCCGCCGCGCCATCGAGGCCGAGATCGAGGCCGCGATCACGGCCTGGACTGCGGAGCGCGATCCGGACACGGCGATGGCCGCGCTGCAGGCCGAAGGTGTGGCCTCCGGCGTCGCGCGGCTGCCGATCGACCTGCTTGACGACCCGCAGCTGCACGCGCGCGGCTTCATTCAGCAGGTCGACCGCGCCTTCATCGGTAAGCATCCGCAGCCCTCGATGCCGTTCCGCGAGGGCGAAGCGCCGTTTGCGATCCGCTCGGTGCCGCCGACGCTCGGCGAGCACAACCGCGAGATCCTTGGCGGCATGCTCGGCCTGTCCGACGCCGAGCTTGAAGAGCTCAGCCGCGAGGGCATCATCGGCACCGAGATGCTGATGGAGGAGCAGCTGGTGGAAGAGAAGAAGCGGGCGGCGGGTTGATGGGAGCAGGGCCACCGGCACAGGGCGGGACGGAGGGCGCGCGCGACGGCGCGCGGCCGCTGCTGTCGGTGCGCGGGCTCGGCATCCGCTTCAAGACCGCGCAGGGCATCTGGCAGGCGACGCGCCGGATCGATTTCGATATCGCGCCCGGCGAGCGGGTCGGCATCGTCGGCGAGAGCGGCTGCGGCAAGACCATCACGGGCCTGTCGATCCTGCGGCTGTTGCCGGGCAATTTTGCCGGCCTCGACGGCAAGATCCTGTTCGACGGCACTGATTTCGCCTCCTGCAGCGCGCGGCAGATGCGCGCGATCAGGGGCAAGCGGATCGCGATGATCTTCCAGGAGCCGATGAGCGCGCTCGATCCGGTGTTCACCGTCGGCCACCAGATCGCGGAGACGCTACGCGTCCATACCGATGTCAGCTACGAGGAAGCCCGCGCGAAAACGCTGGAGATGCTGCGCCGCGTCGGCATCGCCTCGCCGGAGCGGCGGATCGACGATTATCCGCACCAGCTCTCCGGCGGCATGCGCCAGCGGGTGATGATCGCCGCGAGCCTGATCTGCGGGCCGCAGCTCCTGATCGCGGACGAGCCGACCACCGCGCTCGACGTCACGGTGCAGGCGCAGATCCTCGAACTGCTGCGCGACATCAGCGAGACCTCGAAGACCGCGCTGATGCTGATCACCCATGATCTCGGCGTCGTCGCCGAGACCTGCACGCGGATGATCACGATGTATGCCGGCGAGGTGATCGAGGACGCCACCGTCGACGAGGCGCTGGTCCGGCCGCTGCATCCGTATACGTCGGGGCTGTTGCGCTCGCTGCCGCATTTGAGCCCGCGGCATGGCCGGCTGCCGTCGATCCCTGGCCGGGTGCCGTCGATCGCCGAGATGCCTGCCGGCTGCCGCTTCCGTGCCCGCTGTACGCACGCGACGAAAGGCTGCGAGGCCGAGCAGAAACTGCTGGACGCCGGCGGCGGCCGCAGGGTGCGCTGCTGGCGCTTTGCCGAGCTCAATCTGCCCGGTGCGCTGCATCCGCCGAGCGCACCGGCTGCTGCGAAGGTCGCGACGCAATGACCGCAGCAGCCGCCGAGCCGCACCGCGAGCCCATCGTCTCGGTGCGCGATCTCCAGGTCCGCTTCCAGACCTCGGACCGCCGCGCCACCGTGAAGGCGGTCGACGGCGTCAATTTCGACGTCCGCCGCGGCGAAACCTTTGGCATCATCGGCGAGTCCGGCTCGGGCAAGACCACGATCGGCCGCGCGCTGGTGTTCCTGCTCAATCCCAGCGCCGGCGCCATCCTGCATGACGGCATCGACCCGCTGGCGCTGTCGCGCCGCGCGTTTCAAAACCATCGCCGCGACTACCAGATCATCTTCCAGGATCCGAACGCGGCGCTCAATCCGCGCATGACGATCCTGGCCTCGGTGCTGGAGCCGCTGGAGCTCGCGCGCGTCGGCAATAGCGCTGAGCGCGAGCGGCAGGCGCGGGAAGCGCTGGAGCGGGTCGGGCTGCCGCAGGAGTTCGGCGAGCGCTATCCGCATCAGCTCTCCGGCGGCCAGAAGCAGCGCGTCGTGATCGCCCGCGCGCTGACCTTGAAGCCGAAGCTGATCGTCTGCGACGAGGTGGTGGCCGCGCTCGACATGTCGATCCGCGGCGACGTGCTCAATCTGTTCGCCGATTTGCAGCGCGACCTCGGGCTGACCTATGTCTTCATCACCCATGATCTCGCGGTGGTCTCGCATATCAGCGAGCGGGTCGCGGTCATGTATCTCGGCCAGTTCGTCGAGCTCGGCCCGACCGAAGAGGTCGCCGAGCGGCCGCTGCATCCCTACACCATCGCGCTGCTGTCGGCCGAGCCGCGGCCGCTGCCGTCGTCGATGCGGCAGGACAGCCGTATCGTGCTGCAGGGCGAGGTGCCGAGCCCGATCGATCCGCCGTCGGGCTGCCGCTTCCGCACGCGCTGCCCGCACGCGCAGCCGCTCTGCACCGACCGGGTGCCGGAGTGGCGCGAGCTGAAGCCCGATCACTGGGTGGCCTGTCATTTCGCCGACCGCCCGAATTTCTCGCCGAATGCACAGCCGGAGACGACGCCATGACGATGACGACACGACGCGAGGCCATGGCGCTGATCTCGGGCGCGCTGGCGAGCACCACGCTCGGCGGCCGCGCATTTGCGGAAGGCGCGCCGAAGAAGGGCGGCACCTTGCGGATCTCGGCGCCGGCCAATCCATCGAGCCTCGATCCGGCGACCGGCGGCGCCGGCTCCGACCACGCCTTTCTGTTCACGATGTACGACACGCTGACCGAGTGGGAATTCGATACGCTGAAGCCGAAGCCGGGGCTCGCCGAGAGCTGGAAGTTCACCGATCCCACCACGTTGGTGCTCAACATCCGCTCGGGCGTCAGCTTCCATGACGGCACGCCGCTCGATGCCGAGGCCGTCAAGTTCAACCTCGATCGCAACCGGAGTGATGCCAAGTCGAACATCAAGGCCGATCTGCTGTCGGTGGAGGCGGTCGAGGTCACCGGCCCGCAGCAGGTCACCTTGAAGCTGAAGACGCCGGATACCGCGCTGCCCGGCATCCTGTCCGACCGCGCCGGCATGATGGTGTCGCCGACGGCGCTGAAGGCGGCCGAGGGCGGCGTCGTCACCCGCAAGCCGGTCGGCGCCGGAGCTTATGCCTTCGTGAGCTGGGCCGATGGCGAGAAGATCGTGGTCAAGCGCAACGAGAAATACTGGAAGCCGGACCGGCCGTATCCCGACGGCATCGAGATTTCGATCATTCCGGAGCTGACCACCGGCGCCCGCTCGGTCAGCGCCGGGCAGAACGATCTGATCTATCAGCTGCCGCCGCGGCAGAAGGCGATCATCGAGCGCGCCCCGAGCGTCAAGGTCGTGCACGGCCCGACGCTCTACGTGCTCCAGATCTTCCTCAACTGGGCGAAGCCACCGTTCGACAACGTCAAAATCCGTCAGGCGCTGAACTTCGCGATCGATCGCGAATCCTTCGTCAAGGCCGCGCTCGCCGGCCTTGCCGAACCCGCCGCCATGAATCTGCCGAAGGCGCATTGGGCCTATGATGCCGAGGTGGCAAAACTTTATCCCTACGATCCCGACCGCGCGCGCAAGCTGCTCGCCGAGGCCGGCTTCAAGGAGGGCACCCCGATCGAGCTCGGCGGCTATCCGGACCAGGATTCGGTGCAGCGTCAGGAAATCCTGATCGAGCAATTGCGCAAGGCCGGCATCGGCGTGCGCTTTGTCAACGCCCCGGTCGCGGAAGCGTCCGCGGCCTTCTTCGGCGCGGAGAAGAAGGGGGCGGGATTGCTCTCGGCCTGGACCGGGCGGCCCGATCCGAGCCTGACCTATTCTTTGATGTTCACCAAGGACGCCTACTACAACGCCGGCCGCGCGCCGGTGCCAAGCGAGCTCGAGGCCGCGATCAAGGCGTCGCGCGCGTCCGAGGATATCGAGATCAGGCGCAAGGCCTTCTCCACCGTGCAGCGGCTGGTAATGGAGAACGCCTTCGTCGCGCCGCTGGCGTTCCAGTTCGAGCTGGTCGCCATGAACAAGAAGGTGCAGGGCTATCGGCCCAATCTGCTGGGTAAGCCGAAATACGACGACGTCTGGCTGGAGAACTAATCGATGGCGCGACGGTCACCAGTCAAGGTCATCGGCAGCCGCCTCGTGCAGGCGCTGCCCGTGATCCTGCTCGCGACCTTCATGGTGTTCGCGCTGCTCAAGCTGGTGCCCGGCGACATCGCCGTGACCTTGGCCGGCGACAACGCGACCGACGCGCGGATCACCGAGATCAGGCAGCTCTACGGCCTCGACCGGCCGTTCCTGGTGCAATATGGCGCCTGGCTCGGCCATGTCGCGCAGGGCGATCTCTCGCAATCGCTGCTGACCGGCGAGAAGGTCGCCGTTTCGATCGGGCGTGCGTTCCCGAATACGCTCCTGATCGTCGTGATCGCGCTGCTGCTGGCGCTCGTCACCGGCATTCCGATGGGCGTGCTGGCGGCGATCAAGCCGAATGGCTGGGTCGACAAGCTGATCAGCATGATCGCCTCGCTTGGCGTCGCGGTGCCCGGCTTCTGGCTTGCAATGATCCTGGTCGCGGAGTTCTCGCTGAAGCTGAACTGGCTGCCGGCGACCGGCGCAAAATCCTTCAGCGCCGCGCCGATCGAGGCGATCAGGCACGCGTTGCTGCCGGGGATTGCGATCGCGGCCTATGGCATGGCCGAGGTCGCGCGCCAGCTGCGCGGCGCGCTGCTGGAGGTGCTGTCGTCGCAATATGTCCGCACGCTGCATGCCAAGGGGCTGTCGATGTCCCGCATCCTCTGGCAGCACGGCCTGAAGAATGTCAGCGTCAACTTGCTGACGATCATCAGCCTCCTGGTCAATCGCATGCTGGCGGCGACCGTGGTGATCGAGGCAGTATTCGCAATTCCCGGGCTCGGCAGCCTGATCGTGCGCGGCGCGATCCAGCGCGATTTCCCGATCGTGCAGGGCGTCGTCTTCACCATGGTGGTGGTCGTGATCGCGGTCAATCTGATCACCGACCTGCTGTGTGCCGCGGTCGATCCGAGGATCGAGCAATGACCGACACCGCGCTCGCTCCGCTCAAGGCACCGGCGAGGCCGACGCGGCTGGGCCGCTTCGTGCGCTGGCTCGCCGGCGATCTGCGCGCGGCGCTGTCGATCCTGGTGCTCTCCGTGCTCGTCGTCGTCGCGATCGGCGCGCCCTGGATCGCGCCCTATGCGCCGACCGCGCAGGACGTCAACAACATGCTGGCGCCGCCGGGACCGTTGCATCTGCTCGGCACCGACGATCTCGGCCGCGATATTTTCTCCCGCCTGATCTACGGCGCGCCAGCGACCGTCTATGCCAGCCTGCTTGCGGTCGGTGTCGCGGTGCTGATCGGGTTGCCGGTCGGCCTGATCGCCGGCTATTTCGGCGGCTGGATCGACGACATCATCAGCCGCATCATCGACACCTTCCTGTCGTTCCCCGCGATCGTGCTGGCGATCGCGGTCACCGGCGCGCTCGGCATCGGGCTGACCAACGGCATGATCGCGGTCGGCATCACGATGTTTCCCGCACTGGCCCGGATCGTCCGCGCCCGCGCGCTGATCGTGCGGCAGGAGCTTTATGTCGACGCATCGCGCGGCTTCGGCGCGCCGACCTGGCACGTACTGTGGCGCCACGTGCTGCCGAATACGCTGCAGCCGGTCATCGTGCAGGTCACGCTGCTGCTTGCCGCGGCGCTCCTGGCCGAAGCCAGCCTGTCGTTCCTCGGCCTCGGCATCCAGCCGCCGGACCCGAGCTGGGGCGCCATGCTGGCGCGCGCCTATCAATACATGGAAATCGCGCCAGAGCAGATGTATGCGCCGGGCCTTGCCATTCTCGTCGTCTCCCTGGCGTTCAATGCGCTCGGGGAATCCTTGCGTGTCGTGCTCGATCCGACCATGAAGGATCGTTGACCTTTGATGGTGTTGTGATGTCGTTCAAGAAATTGCTGATTGCCAACCGTGGTGAGATCGCGATCCGCATTGCCCGCGCCGCGGCCGAGAGCGGCATCGCGACCGTCGCGATCTATCCGGCCGACGATGTCGCCTCGCTGCATGTCCGGTCTGCCGACGGCAGCCAGGAGATTCCGGGCCGCGGCGCGCGCGCCTATCTCGACATCGAGGCGGTCGTCGCGGCGGCAAAGGCCACCGGCTGCGATGCGTTGCATCCGGGCTATGGCTTCCTCAGCGAGAACACAGAGCTCGCGCGGCGCTGCGCCGAGGAGAAGATCGTCTTCGTCGGCCCGTCGCCGGAGGCGCTCGATCTGTTCGGTGACAAGGCCAAGGCCAAGGCGCTGGCGAAAAAATCTGGCGTGCCGATCATTGCCGGGACCTCTGGCGCGACCTCGCTCGACGAAGCAAAAGCCTTCTTCACCTCGCTCGGCGCCAACGCCGCTGTCATGATCAAGGCGATCGCCGGCGGCGGCGGGCGCGGCATGCGCGTGGTCGAGGACCTGACGAAGCTGGATGAAGCCTATGCGCGCTGCCAGTCGGAGGCCAAGGCGGCGTTCGGCAACGATGCGGTCTACGTCGAGCGACTGATCCGCAAGGCGCGCCACATCGAGGTGCAGATCATCGGCGATCGTCACGGCGCGATCAGCCAGCTCTGGGAGCGCGAATGCACTATCCAGCGCCGCAACCAGAAACTCATCGAGGTGGCGCCGAGCCCGTCTTTGAGCGATGGCCTGCGCGGGCGCATCATCGAGGCGGCAAAGCAGCTCGCCTCCGCCGCGCGCTATGACAATCTCGGCACCTTCGAATTCCTGGTCGACGACGAAGCCGGGGAGGGCGAAGGGGCGTTCGCCTTCATCGAAGCCAATCCGCGGCTGCAGGTCGAGCACACCGTCACCGAGGCGGTGCTCGGCATCGACCTCGTCCGTTCGCAGCTCGCGGTCGCCGCCGGCGCGACGCTGGCCTCGCTCGGGCTGGCGCAGTCGGCGGTGCCGCCGCCCCGCGGCTATGCCATGCAGCTCCGCGTCAACATGGAGGTGATGGACGAGAAGGGCGTGACCAAGCCGACCGGTGGCACGCTCAGCGTGTTCGACCTGCCGTCCGGCCCCGGCGTCCGGGTCGATACGTTCGGCTATTCCGGCTACCGGACCAGCGCCGCGTTCGACTCGCTGCTGGCCAAGGTGATCGTGCATTCGCCGAGCCCGAAATGGACCGAATTGGTGCACAAGGCAACGCGCACCTTGCGCGAATTCCGGATTGGCGGCGTCGCCACCAACATCCCGTTGCTCGGCGCGATCCTGGCGCATCAGAGTTTTGCGCGGAACAAGATCAGCACCAATTTCATCGATACCCATGTGGCGGCGCTGGTCGGTGCCGCGCAGGAGCATGCCGCGCCGCTGCTCGAGGTCAGCGAGGCGGCGACGACCAAGGCCGTGGCCGCCGAGGCGCCCGAAGGGTCGCTCCCGGTGCCTGCGCCGTTGCAGGGCACGATCGTGGCGGTCGAGGTCGCGGAAGGCGATCTGGTGCGTCCCGGCCAGCAGATCGCGGTGCTGGAATCGATGAAGATGGAGCATCTCGTCACCGCGCCGCACGGCGGCCGGGTCACGAAGATCGCGGGCGGCATCGGCGTCACCCTGATGCATGGCGAGCCGATCCTGTTCCTCGAGCCGGCCGAGGTCGATGGCCATACTGCTGCCGAGGAGGCCGCGATCGATCTCGATCACATCCGCCCCGATCTCGGCGAGCTGATCGCGCGCAAGGCGATCACGCTGGACGAGAACCGCCCGGCGTCGGTGGAGCGGCGCCGCAAGACCAACCAGCGCACCGCGCGGGAAAACATCGCCCAGCTGGTCGATGAGGGCTCGTTCGTCGAATACGGATCGCTGGCGATCGCGGCGCAGCGCCGCCGCCGCAAGGTCGAGGACCTCATCAAGAACACGCCGGCCGACGGCCTGATCTCAGGCGTCGCCACCGTCAACGCGAAAGACTTCGGCGCTGACGGCGCGCGCTGCATGGTGATCTCCTACGACTACACCGTGCTGGCCGGCACCCAGGGCCATATGAACCACAAGAAGATCGACCGCATGCTCGGCCTCGCCGAGCAGTGGCGCATGCCGCTGGTGTTCTATGCCGAGGGCGGCGGCGGCCGTCCCGGCGATACCGACCGGCTCGGCATGACCGGCCTCGACGGTCCGTCCTTCGTGCAGTTCGCCAAGCTCTCGGGGCTGGTGCCTGTGGTCGGTGTGGTCTCCGGCTATTGCTTCGCCGGCAACGCCGCGATGCTCGGCGTCTGCGACGTCATCATCGCCACCAGAAACGCCTCGATCGGCATGGGCGGCCCGGCGATGATCGAGGGCGGCGGGCTCGGCGTCTATCATCCGGCCGAGGTCGGCCCTGTCTCGTTCCAGTCGCCGAACGGCGTGATCGATATCCTGGTCGAGGACGAGGAAGAGGCCACCTCGGTGGCGCAGAAATACCTGTCCTATTTCCAGGGCGCGGTGCAAAACTGGAAAGCGCCGGACCAGCGGCTGCTGCGCCGCGCGATCCCGGAAAATCGCCTGCGGGTCTACGACATCCGCAACGTGATCGATCTGATCGCCGATGAAGGCTCGGTGCTGGAGATCCGGCGCGATTTCGGCGTCGGCATGATCACCGCCTTCATCCGCATCGAAGGCAAGCCGTTCGGCCTGATCGCCAACAATCCAAAGCATCTCGGCGGCGCGATCGACGCTGCGGCCGGCGACAAGGCCGCGCGCTTCATGCAGCTGTGCGATGCCTTCGACATCCCGATCGTTTCGCTGTGCGACACGCCGGGCTTCATGGTCGGCCCGGAAGCCGAGAAGACCGCTATCGTGCGCCACGTCGCGCGGATGTTCGTCACCGGCGCCAGCATCACGGTGCCGCTGTTCGGAATCGTGCTGCGCAAGGGCTATGGCTTAGGGGCGCAATCGATGATCGGCGGCGGCTTCCACGCCTCGTTCTTCACGGTGGCCTGGCCGACCGGCGAGTTCGGCGGCATGGGCCTCGAAGGCTATGTCCGGCTCGGCTTCCGCAAGGAGATGGAGGCAATCGAGGACCCCGTCGAGCGCGAGAAGTATTTCCAGACCAAGGTCGCCGAGCTCTACGCCAACGGCAAGGCGGTCTCGATCGCCTCGGTGCTCGAGATCGACGAGGTGATCGACCCCGCCGATACGCGGCACTGGATCATGGCGGGCTTGCGCTCGGTGCCGAAGGTCGAGCCGCGCACGCATCGCAAGCGGCCGTGCATCGATGCGTGGTGATGAGGGCGTAACTGCGTCCCACCCCAACTGTCATCGCCCGGCTTGACCGGGCGATCCAGTACGCCGCGGCCCATCGGTTCGATAACCGCTGTCTCTGGAATACTGGATCACCCGCCTTCTGTTTAGTCCGGAGACATGGCTGACACTTGTTCGGACACATCACTGACAGGTTGGCGGTTGGTCAAGTCGATTGATGCGACCTGCCAGCTGGCGAAGAAGACGCCGTAATGGCCGTCGCGATCCAGCGGCCTGATGGCAAGCCGTTCGCGCACGAAGGCCCGTGGAACCTTCCAGAAGCGTCCCTTGAAGGAGATGTAGGGTCTCGTCGATGAGACCCTGCGCACGATCTCGCCGCTGTCGTACTCGACGTTCGGGACGCGGGCCGGCATCGCACGGATACTCGGTCGGAAGCGATCGGCAGGAACGTGCATATCGAGGCCTTGGTGGGGACGCTCCAGATTGTAGATCGGCCGCCAGGCATCCAAGGCGCGTTGGACTTCCGGGAGAGTGCGGAAGCGACGCATCGCAAAGACTTCAGCCTTCAGGGTGCGATGGAAGCGTTCGTTCTTGCCGCGGGCCTGTGGATGACATGGCCTGGCATGCACCACTCTGATGCCAAGCTTGAGCAGCCACACCTTCAATCCGGTCCAGTGAATGCCGGAGGTATCGCCCCATGGTGAGCCGTTGTCGGTGTAGAAGGCCTCCGGCAAACCATAGCAGCGGAACGTCGTCGTCAGGTGATCCTGCACGGTGAGACGCTGCTCGT
>NZ_BQUV01000003.1 GCF_022835695.1 Bradyrhizobium sp. Ce-3 | reverse complement strand
TCACTCCACGGCATGGACGGCCTCCCGAATCGGACCAATCCAGCCAAGTTGATGTGTCAGCTATGTCTCCGAACACCCGTCAGTGATCTGTCCGGGCTAAACAATGCGCGGGTGATGACGCTGAGCAAGCTGAGCAATCACCCCGTCATCTTGAGGAGCCCGCCAACGGCGGGCGTCTCGAAGGATGACTACAATGCCATCTGCGATTGCCCGCCGCAGGCGGCGAGAGGCAGGAAGCACCGGCTAGCCCGTCTTGATCCAGACCGCCTTGACGTTGAGATACTCCTCAACGTGCTGCTTGCCGGACTCGCGGCCGTAGCCGCTCATCTTGTAGCCGCCGAACGGCACCGCCGGATCCATCGCCTGGTAGCAATTGACCCAGACCGAGCCGGCGCGCAGCGCCTTGGCGACCTGGTGCGCCTTGCTGACATTGGTGGTCCAGACACCCGAGCCGAGGCCGAACGTGGTGGCGTTGGCGCGCTTGATCAGCTCGTCCGGGTCCTTGAACGAGATTGCCGAGATCACCGGGCCGAAGATCTCCTCCTGCGCAATGCGCATGTTGTCCTGCACATTGGCAAACACCGTCGGCTGCACGAAATAGCCCTTCGACAGCGCGCCTTCGGTGAGGCGGCCACCGCCGGCCAGCGCCTTGGCGCCTTCCTTCTGGCCGATGTCGAGATAGCCCGAAACGCGATCGAGCTGATCCTTCGACACCAAAGGTCCGATCTGGGTGTTCGGATCGAGGCCGTTGCCGACCTGCAGCTTCTTGCCGAACTCGGCGACGCGGCCGACGAATTCGTCATAGACCTTCTGTTCGACGAACAGCCTTGTGCCGGCGCTGCAGATCTGCCCGGAATTGGCGAACACCGCCATCGCGGCGCCCGGCACCGCCGCATCGAGATCGGCGTCGGCGAACACGATGTCCGGCGACTTGCCGCCGAGCTCGAGCGACACGCGCTTGAGGTTGCCGGCCGAGGCGCGGATGATCGACTGGCCCGTGATGTGCGAGCCGGTGAAGGCGACCTTGTCGACATCGGGATGATTGGCGAGCGCAGCACCTGCGGTCTCGCCATAGCCCGGCACGACGTTGACGACGCCGGGCGGAATGCCGGCCTCCATGCAGAGCTCGCCGATGCGCAGCGAGGTCAGCGGCGATTCCTCGGCCGGCTTCAGCACCACGGTGCAGCCGGTCGCGATCGCCGGGCCGATCTTCCAGATCGAGGCGGTCAGCGGCCCGTTCCAGGGGATGATGGCGCCGACCACGCCGATCGGCTCCTTCAGCGTGTAGGAGAAGATCTCGCCGGGCAGCGAGTTCTCGATGGTCTCGCCATGGATCGCGGTGGCCTGTCCCGCGTAGTAGCGCAGCATGCCGAGCGCGCGCAGTCTGTTGCCGCGGGTGCGGCTGATCGGCGCGCCCATGTCGAGCGTGTCGAGCTGGGACAGTTCCTCGAAATTGGCCTCGACGAGCTCGGCGAGCTTGAGCAGCATGTTCTGCCGCTCGAACGGCTTCACCTTGCTCCACGGCCCTTCGAAGGCACGGCGCGCCGCCGCGACCGCGCGGTTGATATCCTCGGCATCGCCCTCGGCGACGGTCGCGAGCAGTTCGCCGGTCGCGGGATTGTGCGTCTCGAATTTCTTGCCGGAGGCGGCGTCGACCCATTTGCCGTCGATCAGCATCTGCTTGTAGGAGCCATCGGCATAAGGATGGCGCGTGATCGGAATAGCCTGCGAAACAGCCATGTTTGCACTCCCTGTCAAATTGTCGGCTGAGGTCTTTTGGAGGCGTTATATCGGGGATTCTACAGCGCAGGCGCGAAACCGTAAAGCCGAGCAAGCGTTGTCGAGGACGGCACGCATGAAAACCTCCCATGCGAATGCGTGCATGGTACGATAGATTTTGAACGTCAGCCACAGATGTGTCCGGAGACGACAGATGCCCCACCCCGTGATATCAGCCAATCATGTTGCCGTGATCACCGGCGGCGCCTCCGGCATCGGACTTGCTGCCGCCTTGCGGTTTGCCGAGGCCGGCATGAAGGTCTGCATCGCCGATCTCGGCGATGACCGCCTGCAGGCGGCTGCGACAAAACTGTCATCTGCGGCACCGGGCGGCGCTGATGCCATCATGACCGCGGCGGTCGATGTCAGCCACGCCGACGCGGTCGCGAGCCTCGAGGGCGCGGTCGCGAAGAGATTCGGCGGCACCGACATCCTGATGAACAATGCCGGCATCCAGCCCGACAGCGCGATGTTCGGTCCCGCGGACAATTGGCAGCGCATCCTCGGCGTCAATCTGTGGGGCGTGATCAACGGCACGCAGGCGTTCGCGCCCAACATGATCAAGCGCGGCCGGCCGGGGCTGATCATCAACACCGGCTCCAAGCAGGGCATCACCACGCCGCCGGGCGATCCCGCCTACAACGTCTCCAAGGCCGGCGTGAAGGCGTTCACCGAAGCGCTGCAGCACGAGCTGCGCAACACCGACGGCTGCAAGCTCACGGCGCATCTGTTGATCCCGGGCTTCGTCTTTACCGGGCTGACCTCGCGCGGCCGCACCGAGAAGCCGGCTGCGGCATGGACATCCGAGCAGACGGTCGACTTCATGATCGAGCGGCTCGGCGCCGGCGACTTCTACATCCTCTGCCCCGACAACGACGTGCCGCGCGCGCTCGACGAACGCCGCATCCTGTGGGCCGCCGGCGACATCGTCGAGAACCGCCCGCCACTGTCGCGCTGGCATCCGGACTACGGCGATGCGTTCGCGGCGTTCGTGAAGGGGAAGTAATTACACCGTCAGTTGCGAAGAGCGAGGCGACGAAGCCAGTCATCGGGCGCGCATTCGCGCGGCCCGTTGGCTTGCACTGACGTCATGAGCCGCCGAGACGAGTGCCGGGCCAAACCGACATGGCGACGTCGATCATGCGATCGAGCATGCTCGGATCACCACCCACTTGCGGGAAGTTCAATACGGCCTGCAGCACACCGAGATAATACCAAGCCATAGCATCGATGTCGGTATCCTCGGCCAGCTCACCCGCCACCACGCCTTCACGCAGAATGCCTGCCAAAACGTCACGCTGACGCGCCGCAGCTGCCAGTGTGGCGGTCTGTCCTGCTTTGGATAGTGCCGAAATCTCGGCACAGCTTCGCCCGATCAGGCATCCCGCAGGCCGGGATCTGTCCGGCAAAAATGCGCGCAGCAACGCGCTCAGCCGCCCGCGCGCGGTATTGGCTTTGGCAGAGTTCATGCGCCGCAAGACGCGCTGCGTATAAGCTGCAAGGGCTTCCCGGAACAAGCCGTCTTTGTCCTGGAAGCGCTGATAGAGACTGGAGCGCGACAGGCCCGTGGCCTCTGTCAGATCGCTGATGGCAGCGGCCGCATAGCCGTTGCGCCAGAAAACCTCGATTGCCGCAGCGATCACGGCGACTTCATCGAATTGTGGCTTGCCGCTCATAAGCACCCCGCTTGACATCTTGGAACGATCGTTCCATGTATGTTGGATCGATCGTTCCAAGATACGAGGGAGATTTCGCTATGTCCAAGGAAATCCAAACGGTGTCGCACAAGCCGCGGATCGCGATCGCCGGTGCCACAGGTCGCGTCGGCTCGACGCTGGCCAGCCTCCTCGCTTCCGATCCGGTCGATATCACGGTGCTGACCCGGCGGCCCGACGCGCCTCAACTGCCCAAGGGTGCCAGCATCGCCGCTGTCGATTTCGATCAGCCGGATACGCTTCAGAACGCGCTTCGTGGTACCGATCGGCTGTTCGTTTCGCACGGTACGTCGCCACGGCAAGTGGCGAACGAGATCGCGTTGATCGACGCCGCCGTGGCTGCCGGCGTCCGCCATATTGTCAAGCTCTCCGCCTTGGGGCCGGCATCTCGCCTCAATCCTTTTGCCTGGCATATGCAAATCGAGGCACATCTGGCTCAGCAGCCGGTGGCGTCGACAGTCCTGCGGCCTTCGGCATACGTCGACATCCTCAAGCGCTCGGCTGATCAAATCGCCGCCGGCTCCTGGGCGGGCGCGGCTGGCGAGGGGAGCGTGAACTTCATCGATACCCGTGACGTCGCCAGCGTGGCACGCGTGGCACTGCTCGAGGAATTCAGCCCGGAGTCGCAGCGCGCCTATCATCTGACCGGGACACAGGCCTGGACCATGCCGCAGGTTGCTGAGCAACTGTCGAATTTGCTCGGCCACCCGGTCGTCTACAGCCATCGATCGACCGAGGAACAGCGAGCCACGCTGCTGGCGGACGGCCTCCCGCCTCTGGTCGCCGATTTGCTGGTCGGGCTGGACCAGATGTTTCGCGAATCCGCTCTCGGAGAGACCACCTCGACTGTCGAGCTATTGACCGGCAAGTCGCCGAGAACGCTGCCGCAATGGCTTGCCGAAAATATCGAGATCTTTCGGAACTCAACCCGGCACCGGGCCGGGGCTACGCCGGAGGCGCGCAAGGCAAGGGATGTAGATGCGTAGGATGGGTTGGCGAAACGTAACCCACCCTCTCGTCATTCCCCGGTGCGCGATCGCGCGCCCCGGAATGACGAAAGATTGAGTCCGGGCGGATGTCACCGCATCCAGCTAATTCGCCCGTACCCGCACCGGCGTCGCGGGCTGCGACACCAACGCTTCGCCGAGCTCGCTCTGCTGGGCGCGTGGGATCGAGAAGCAGACGCTGAAGCCGTCCGAGGTCTTCAGCGTCATCATGCCCTGGGCCGGATCGGTCGACTGCTCGATGATCCATGAGTCCAGCGGATAGGCGTAGCGCAGCGACTGGTCGCCGAAACGGGTCTGCAGCGCCTTACTGATCAGCCCGGGCAACGTCATGACCAGCGCGCCGACCTGGTTGATCGACAGGCGGATGGTTGCGGGCTCGCCCTTGCCGTCCACGAACCCGAGCGAAATCGCGCAGCCATCGGACGCGACTTCGCAGGTGGTGAGCTCCTGGGTTTCGATCTGCATGCGAGCACTCCGGATTATCGTTATATTCACTCCAATATATCGTGAAGACGACGAGCGTCCAGCCCCGACTATAGAGGCTGTTCCATCCGGCACGATCGCAGGCGGCGTTAGAATTGCTTGAAGCGCGCGCGGCTCCGGTTGACGCCGGGCCGGCAACGGCGAATTAATGGTCACAAAGGCGGGATCGAATTTCCGGCTGCATTTTCTTCGACGTTTTCTCGAGGGTTCAGGCGGCTCGGCAGTGCCGGGCGCGCAGCTTATGGCCGTGGCTTCCGTTCCGCAGCCGTGATATATGACAGGATATAGCGAGGCCCGAACGGCCCGTTTGACCAGGGAGAGCAAAGCCTATGAGCGATTACAGTCTTCTCATCGACGGCAAGATGGTACCCGGCGCCAGCACGATGCCGGTGCTCAATCCGGCGACCGAAGAGGTGGTGGCGCAGTGCCCGCGCGCCTCCAAGGAGCAGCTCGACCAGGCCGTCGCCGCCGCCAAGGCCGCCTACCCGGCCTGGGCCGCCACGCCGATGGAGGAGCGCCGCAAGCTCGTCATCAAGATGGCCGAGGCGATCGAGGCCAACGCCAACGAGCTCGCGCACATCCTGACCAGCGAACAGGGCAAGCCGCTCGCCGACGCCACCGGCGAGGTGATGGGCATGGCCGGTTTCTTCCGCTATCTCGGCTCGCTCGAGCTGCCGATGCGCGTGATCGAGAACTCCGGCGACCGCAAGGTCGAGGCCTATCGCCGCCCGCTCGGCGTGGTCGGCGCGATCATTCCCTGGAACTATCCGCTGCTGATCCTGGCATTCAAGCTGCCGTCGGCGCTGCTCGCCGGCAACACGCTGGTGGTGAAGCCTGCGCCCACCACGCCGCTGGCCTCGCTGCGCTTTGCCGAACTGGTCAAGGACATCCTGCCGAAGGGCGTGCTGAACTTCATCGCCGACGCCAACGATCTCGGCGATCACATGACCAAGCATCCTGACATCCGCAAGATCTCCTTCACCGGCTCGACCGCGACCGGCCAGAAGGTGATGGCGAGCGCATCGCAGACCCTGAAGCGGATCACGCTCGAGCTCGGCGGCAACGACGCCGGCATCGTGCTCGACGACGTCGATCCGAAGAAGGTCGCGCCCGGCATCTTCGAAGGCGCGTTCCAGAATTCCGGCCAGGTCTGTCTCGCCATCAAGCGGCTCTATGTGCACGAGTCGGTCTATGACGAAATCTGCAACGAGCTGGTCGCGATCGCCAAGAACACCGTGGTCGACGACGGCTCCAAGCAGGGCACCAAGCTCGGCCCGCTGCAGAACAAGATGCAGTACGAGAAGGTGAAGGCATTCCTCGAAGACGCGCACAAGAACGGCAAGGTGGTTGCCGGCGGCTCCGCGATGGATCGTCCCGGCTACTTCATCGAGCCGACCATCGTGCGCGACATCAAGGAGGGCTCGAAGCTGGTCGACGAGGAGCAATTCGGTCCGGTGCTGCCGCTGATCAAATATTCCGACAAGGATGACGTGATCCGCCGCGCCAATGCCACCACCTACGGCCTCGGCGCATCGGTGTGGTCGTCCGACATCAAGCGGGCGCATGAGATCGCGACCCAGATCGAGGCCGGCACGGTGTGGATCAACAAGCACCTCGACATGGCGCCGAACATTCCGTTCGGCGGCGCCAAGCAGTCGGGCATCGGCACCGAATTCGCCGAGGAAGGCCTCGCCGAATTCACCCAGCTGCAGATCATCAACGGCCCGCCGGCCGCCTGATCCCCAAAACATGCGGCCGCGACGCCTTGACGCCCCTCTTGGCCCCCCCTTGGCGCCGCGGCCGCCGTTCTCCCCCACAACGAACAGAGCCCATCATGTTCGACGCCCAATGCGACCTCGCCGCCCTGGTCTATGACGACAATGACGATCCCGACGCGATCCTGCGGGATTTCGCCGTCGAGCTGAAGGCGCAGGGCACCCGCGTGGTCGGCATGGTTCAGACGGGCCAATGCGCCGATTCCAGCCTGTCGGCGGTGCTGGTGCACAGCGGCGAGACGCTGCTGCTGGCGCAGCCGCCGGCACCGAGTGCTACAAGTTCTGGTGCCACCGGCTGCAAGCTCGATCTGTCGCGGCTGCAGGCCGCCGGCGCCCGTGTCGCTGACGCGCTCGCTGACGGCGCCGATCTCGTCATCATCAACCGCTTCGGCAAGCGCGAACGCGACGGCAAGGGCCTCGGCTTCGTGATCGAGCGCGCGCTCGATGCCGATATTCCGGTCGTGATCGCGGTGTCGCGGTCGAGCTTTGCGGACTGGATCACATTTGCCGGCGGCATGAGCGTGAAGCTCGCCTGCGACCGCCACGCGCTGGAGGCCTGGTGGCACAACGTCTCGCTGCGGACCGCGCGCCAGATCCCGCCGGATCACACCACAGTCTGCGAAGTGTTCAAGTAGGGTGCTTCGTGGGGCGGGTTACGCTCGGCCCCGACAGCTGCGGACTATCCCGTCACCCCCGCGCACAGGCTTCGCCTTTGCGCGGGGATGACGGAACCCTCGCTCAGAGCGTTTCCTGCTTTTGGTCGCAGTTCTTGCAGGTGAACTTGACGCGGGTCTGGCCCTTTTCCGCCTGCACCCGGTTCGGCGCGCCGCATTTGCCGCAGACCGCCTCGATCCGGGTCGTGCCCTGCTTGATGACCAGGTTCCGCTTTTCCATGGTCTCGCGGATCAGGCGCTCGGCCTCCTCGCGCAGCGATTGCTTCGACATCATCTCACCGGTCATTGGTTCGCGGGCGGCGTCATAGCACGACCCCGTGAAGCTTTGACAGCGGGGATTGCAGCTTATTTTTCAGACCACGAGCCGATCGACCGGCAGCCGGAAATGCCGCGGTTTCAACGGCTTTGGCGGCCGGCCGATGCGGAACACGTTGACGAGGCGCAGGTCGCCGCCAATCCTGCCGAGCTGCCGCAGCCGATCATTGAAGTCGGGGTGATCTGCCAGCGCCGAGATCGGGCACGCCGCAAAGCCAGCGCGGTCGATCTCGAGCCAGCAGCGGTAGAAATGCCGTCCCGTCGTGAGTGGATCCTCACCGACCGGACGACAGAACAGGACGATCGCCGAGGCCGACGCGGTCTTGGCGCCGTCCGACAGCAACGACGCGGCGATGCCGAGACGGTCGAGCGGTTTGAACAGGCCGCCGAGCACGTAGCGGGCGGCGGTGGCCTCGACCGCGTTCATGGCGAGCGCATCACGGTTGAGACCGTCCAGCAGATAATGCGGATGCTCGGGCGACAGCCGCATCCATGCCAGCAACTCAGCCCGATACGCGTCGCCGCGGACAAAGGAGAACTCGGCCTGGTCGGCCCAGCCGGCGATCTCGGCAATCGCCTGGCGATGACCGATGTAGATCAGATCGTCACGCGCGACGGCAAGTTGCGCCAACGGCGCGACATCGTCCGGCGACGCCACGAACCTGCCGCGCCACGACATGCGGTGCGCCACGTGATCCGCCAACGGATCCGGCGCGACACCTTGCCTGATCGCAAAGCTGCACAGCGCGGCAAATTGCGGTGACAGCGGTTGCTCGATCGTGGTCATGCCCGTGATGGCGAAGCCGCGGCGGTTGAGCGCAAGGCTCATGCCCTCCAGTGCCGCGCCGTGCGACACGAGCACATCATGCCCGGCGGGATCCGCGACCGGCGCCCGCACGGTGGTGTCGTCGACCAGCGCCAGTCGCCCGCCATCGACGAGGCGCCAGCGCGTCGGCTGGATGTTGTGGACGCTCGGCGCCAGCCGCGCCTCGGCGACCAGCTCGCGCAGCAAATCCGGCGACAGCTCGCTCATGCTGCGGCCAGCCTTTTGGTGAACAGATGCAGCCGGTGCAGCGGCGTGGCGCCGGCCTTCTCGACCTGGCGTAGCGACGGCGCGTTGATGTCAGCGATCCAGGTGCCGCCGAGCGTGCGGTAGCCGGCCTCTTGCAGCGCCAGCGCGGTGCGGTAGAGCATCGCGCCGTTGAGGCCGCGATTGTGCAGATCGCGGCAGACCGACTGATAGATCAGCACGGCGCGAGTGTTCATCATGCGGTGCGCCACGAATCTGAACGGCGCCGTCAGCCCGATCCGGCCGCCGACCGCCTTGATCAAGGGATTGAGATCGGGAATCGCGATGATCGCGCCGGCGGGCCGGCCGCGGTGATAGACCACGGTCGAAATCCGCTTGTCGATGATCCACATCATGTCGCCGGCCTGGAACAGATATTCGGCCGCGGTCGGCGGCACGAACATCGGATTGTCGGCGAAGCCGTCATTAAGGATCAGGCGCGCATCCTCCAGCCGCACCTTGAAGGCGGAACGCTTGATCGGCTGCCAGACGAAGTCCTTGTCGGCCAGCACCGCGCGCTGCTTGTCGCCGAGCAGTTGCTCCGGCCTGCCGCCGTCGAGCGCGATCTCGAACGTCGTCATCGGGAAGGTCGCCGCATAGCCGGTGCGCTCGAGATGCTGCGCGATATGCGGCGGCGACCACATCATGTCGGTGAACGGCGCGTGGTCGAAGCCGTCGGTCATCACCCCGATCTGCTGCATCGCAGTGAGATTGAAATTGCCGGCGACCCGGCTCATGCCGCGCGCCGACAGCCATTGCTCGGCGGCGCGCAGCAGCGCATCGGCCACTTCGACGTCGTCGATACAGTCGAAGAAGCCGAACGCGCCGTGGCGGGTGCCGTGCTTGCGGTTGGACGCATCGTGGATCGAGGCGGCGATGCGGCCGACCGGCTTTCCGTCGCGATGCGCCGAGAACAGCGCATAGCGGCCATGGCTTTCGGTGACGAACGGGTTCTTGGCGGAATCGAACATCCGGTCGAAATCGCTCCACAGCGGCGGCACATAGAGACTGTCGGGCCCATAGGCATTGAGCGCGGCGTCGAAGGCCGCCTTGCGATCACCCTCCCTGATCTCGGGCGTCATTTGGCCTCCGGGGTCAGCGCCAGCAGCCGCCGCACCAGCGCCAGCGCGGTTTCGGTGGCCGGATCGGCGGCGGTGACCGGCACGGCCAGCACGATCAGGTCGAGCGGATCATGCGCGAGCACGATCACATGAGTGGCGTTGTTGGCCGACATCAGCGAGACCATGCGCTCGGCGGCCGGGTCGGTCGGCGCCAGTCCCCACGGCGCGTCGGGCCTGCGCAGCACGCGCCGGGCCGACAGGAAATCGCGCAGCAGCGGCGGATCGTAAAGCGCGAGCTCGTCTTCGCGGAAGCGCCGCGCGCTCTCGAAGATCGGATGCCGCGCGAGCTCGGCGATCAGCTGCTCACGGGTCTGCGCCGGCGATGCCGCGACCGAATTGAGCACGCCGGGCTCCTGCGATTCGAACAGCGCACGCAGCGCATCCGTCATCAGCCCGATGGTCAGCACGCCGGCGATTGCGACGGCGACGAACCGGACCATCTGCGCGGCGTCGACGTCGGGCGCCATGAAGGCGGCGGCAAGCCCGAGCAGACCCGACGAGATCAGCCGCAGCGCCATCATCGCAAGGCCATGGCGGCGCGTCTCGGCGCCGCCGCCGGCGATCAGCATCACGGTCACGGTGAGCAGCGCTCCCAGCGCGCCGAGCCGGACCGGAATGTCCGGGAATAGCGTGCGGAAGTCGGTGAGGATGAACGGGATCACCACCAGCGCGCCGACCGCCATGCGGCCGATGCTGCGGTTTTCCGAAGCCATCAGCGCGGCGCGGTCGCGTGTTGCCAGCAGCAGCGCGCAGGTCGCAAAGCCAACCAGCTGGAACAGCGCCACCGCGACTGCATAAGGCATCGCAAAGCGCTGCAGCCCGAACAGGCCGCCGAGGCCGAGCAGGATGGCGCCCGCGAGCGCCGCGATCTTGACCGCGCGCGGCGCGTGCCGGCGCAGGATGCCTTCGGTGACGATCAGCGCGCCGAGCGGGATCAGCGCGGCCGGGATCACCGAGAGGCGGTCGAGCAGCCGGCTTCCGCTCCACCACGCAACGCCACGGTCGAGGAACAGGAGTGCGATCACGCCGAGCGCGAGCAGCAGGCGGCGGGTCAGCGGGCTCCTCGGATCGCGCCGGTAGAACGTCATCATCGCCACCACGACGCCGATGGCGCCGCAGAGATTGACGATGGAATCGGCGATCACCCCCGAGGTCATGCGGCGCCCGTCAATTGATCGATCGCCCGCCGCACCAGCGGGCGCATCAAGGCGGCCATCAGCGCATTGCGCGGCCGCTCGATCGCCGGCCGATGCGGGTTGAGGAACCAGCCGCGGCAATCGGTGCCGGACGTGCGCCCCAGGATCAGCGCGACCGCCTCATAGGCCATCAGCATGCCGGTCGAGATCACCATCGGCGCGAACGACATCCGGCTACGGCGCCCGGCGGCGACTTCGCCGGCGATCGCGAGATCGACATAGTTGCGCGACGAGGAGTGCAGCATCACGTGCTCGATCTCGGCGCGCATCGCGGCGCGGCGATCGTCCTCGGTGATCTCGGTCCAGTCCTTGGCCAGGGTCGGGAAGCCGAGGCGCTGCTCGGGCCGCGGATCATGCGGACGCACGACGATCACCGACGGCAGCGGCGACATGTAGGCGTCGATCACCGTTGCATCGGCCCGCTTGGCGGTCCGGTACAGATGCACGCCGGCGGCGATATCGTCCATGCCGTTGACGATGACCGGGCAGCGTGCGGCGATGCCGGCGAGCTCGCTGGTCCAGTTCTCACCGAGCACCTCGACCTCGATGGTCGGGTTGATGCGCTTGGCGGCTTCGGCGGCGACCGCCGCCTTCTCGCGGCCGACCTCGTCGGCGAAGGCGAACACCTGGCGGTTGAGGTTGGAGACTTCGAAGCGGTCGATGTCGGCAATCACGAACTTGCCGATGCCGGCGCGGGCCAGCGCCATGAAGGCGGCGCCGCCCATGCCGCCGACGCCGCAGACGAACACCCGCGCCTGGCGCAACAGCTGCTGCTCGTGCTCGTCGATGAAGCCGATGTTGCGGCCGGTGAACGAGTAATAGTCGAAGTTCATCGCACCGTCCCGTTATCCTGCCGGCGCGGGCGCAAGGTGCCGAAGGCGCGGCTGTCGTCCATCCAGTAGACCACCGGCAGCACCAGCCGCTGCAGCGCCAGCATCGCGGAGGCCGCGAGCAGCGCCGGCAGCGAGCCCGAGGGCACCTCGCTCATGACATAGCGGCGCGCGCCGGCGAGATCGATGCGGCCGATCTGCAGCACGTCGTCGCCGCGGCCGTAATCCAGCTCGCGTTCGCAAAATTCGTTGTAGATCGCGTCGCGATGCTTCGGCGCGATCTCAAAAGTCTTCTTCAGCGCGTCCGAGCCGCCGGTATAGGCATTGGTGATCACCGAACGCGCCTCGTCGAAGCCGGCCTCGTCGCCGACGCCGAACACCGCGCGATGCTTTGCCATGATGCCGCGCGCGAGCTGCAGATGCGCAAAGCTCTGCCGGGCACCCGGCTGCGGCGACGGAAACACGTCCGAGAAGGTGTCGCTGACCATGCCGACCACCGCCGGCACCTGGGTGACGTTGGAAATCCATTTCGGCCGCAACCCGTCGCGGGCGAACAGCACCAGCGCGGTGAGGCCATAGAGCACCCAGGACAGCCCTTGCCCGCGGACATCGGGATCGACCATCACGAGGCCGAGATGGGTCACTTCGGCCGGCTCACCGTCGAGCGGCACATCCATCACCGACAGCGCGTTGAAGGCGATCGGCCGTCCGGTGTCTTCCTCCGAGATCAAAGTGACGATGGCGCGCGACAGCCGCTCCGGCTCGCCGGAGAAGATGCCGTAGCTCAGGCTCTCCTCGGGCAATGTCTTCGCCGCGACGATGCGCAGCTGCGCGACCAGTACGTCGAGCTCGGCCTTCGGCAGCGACAGGCCGGGCGATTCGACGATGCGGGTGCGCTGGCCGGGCTGGGTGCGCAAGGTGAGATCGATGGTCGGCTGCGACAGCGCCTTCAGCCAGAAGCCGCCATGGCTGCGCAGGCCGTCAAAGGCCGCGCGCGCCTTTGCGAGGCTCCTGCCGCCGCGCGAAGCCGGCGGGCGATTGTCGGTGGACGCCATTTCTCTGTCCCTCGGGCGCGATCTCTGCATTCACCCCTGTTAAGGAGCCATGAGCGCAACCTGACGCTGTTGGCCGCAGGGTAAACAAGGCCTTCCGGAAACGGAACAAGTTGGTCGTAAGCGCCAGACAGCTTCATTGAGAGCAAAACGCGTGGCTGCAGAGCGCCAGCTCCTTCACCGTCACCCTGAGGTGCGAGCGCAGCGAGCCTCGAAGGGTCGACGGCCACCGGCCGGGCCGTGCATCCTTCGAGGCTCGCTGCGCTCGCACCTCAGGATGACCGGACTACTAGATCGGGCGCCCGATCGGGGCAAAGCTACTTAGGCAAAGGCGGCGGGCGAAAACCACCCGCCGCTTCGTCCTGGCTCCGGCTCACCCCGCCTTGGAGACTTCCATCAGCAGGCGTTCGGCCTTGGCGTCCTCGATGCGGTTGACGAACTTGCTGCTCTCGTAATTGTCGCGCACCGTCTTGGTCAGCGTGACGCAGGTCTGCACCAGCATCACGATGCCCATCGTGAGATAGCCCTTCATCCAGAGATCGATCGGCAGGAAGAACACGCCGACGGCGACGAGGAAAGCGCACGCTGCGAAGGACGCGTAGGTGAAGGTCACCCAGCTGCCGCTGTGGGGTTGGATGGTCTGGTTCATGGTGGTCTCCTCGATGTTAGATGATTTGAAGATGGCTTGGTTTCAGACTTGAGATTTCAGGCGGCAGGCGGGCGCCTGGCTTTCAGCCGCGCCAGCACGTCGTCGGCGGTCGATTTCATGCGCGGGCCAAAACCCTGCTCGGCGAGCCGTTCGGCGACGACGAGCGGACCCGACGCGGTATCGATCTCGAACAGCGCGTCATCGGCCGCCTGCATCTCGATCTGCCGCTCGCGCAGCCGCTTCAGCGTCGCTTCCGCTTCGGGCAGCGTCGATTCGTAGGGCCGCGCCGCCTCGATGCCGCTCCGGCGCAGCGAGCGCACCGCCTCCGAGGCACGGGCGAGGCGCCGGCCGCGATCGAGCTCGGCGATGCGCGCCTCGGCATTGGCGACGTGGCGCTTCAGTCGGGTAATCTCGGTGGCGAACAGGGTGCGCGCGGTCATCGCGGCGTCGCGTTCGGCCTCGAGGTTGGCGATCGCCTGCGCGGCTTCGCGGGCGAGATCCTCCCGGCCGCCCTCGAGCGCCGCCGAGGCGCGCACCTCGAGATCGGCGATCCGGGAGTTGGTGGCCTCGAGCCGGCGGCCCTCCTGCTGGTCGCCGGCGATCGCCAGGGCCAGCGACCGCTTCGAGCGCTCGACGGCGGCGGCGGCATCGCGCATCTGCTGGTCGAGGATGACCAGCGCGGTCCGGTCTTGCAGTTCCTCCTCGGCCACTGCCACGGTGCCGCGGAAAAGCGTGAAAACTGTTTTGAACATTTGATCGCTCCCTGTTATGAGCATCGCTCATGAATAATCTGTACCACATACTGAGCGACGCTCAAGAATTATTTGAGCATCGCTCAAGCGTATGGTTAACGGTAGGTAAAACATGTCCAAAGCATTGGAACGACGTGCAAAACTGCGCGAAGCGCTGATCGAGGCGGCGGAACGGGCGATTGCGGCAAAAGGTCTCGGCGGCCTGAAAACCCGTGAACTGGCCCAGGAAATCGGGGTCGCCAATGGCGGCGTCTACAATCTGGTCGAGGATGTCGACGAGCTGATTCTGCGCGTCGGCTCACGCACGCTGGCGCGGCTCGACGCCTCGCTGTCGCTGGCCGAGATCGGCGCCGCCGCGGCGCCGCGCGAAATGCTGGTGCGGATCGCGGTCGCCTATTGCGACTTCGCCGCCGACAATCTCGAACTGTGGCGCGCGCTGTTCGAGCACCGCATGCAGCCCGGCAAGCCGGTGCCGGAATGGGCCATCACCGAGCAGATGGAATTGTTCCGCCACATCTACAAGCCGCTCGCCGCGCTGTTTCCGCAGCGCTCGCCGGCGCAGCTCGGCGTCACCGCGCGCAGCCTGTTCTCCGCCGTGCATGGCATGGTCGCGCTCGGGCTGGAGCACAAGCTGATCGCGGTGCCGATCGGCCAACTGCGCAGCGAGATCGCGACCTTGACGCGCGCGATGGTCGATGGCCTGACGGCGAAGAAGGATTAGGCCCCGTGGCCCCAAAGGCGCGCAGCGGTCGAGGTCAGAAAGGGACAAGCCCCTTGCGAAACGATCGAACTGTAGTTATTTACCTTGGATCGAGTTTCGGCCGAACGACTTGGCCTCGCCGCTAATAGCGTGCCTGACTGACGACCCTCACCCCCCAAACTTCGAGTTCACCTGCCGCGCCCTCGGGTGCGGCTCCAAACACGCATCTATAGGACTATTTTCCATGAGCATGGGAACAGTGAAGTGGTTTAACGGCCAAAAGGGTTTCGGCTTCATTCAGCCGGACGACGGCGGCCAGGACGTTTTCGTTCATATCAGCGCGGTCGAACGCGCCGGCATGAGCTCCCTCAACGAGGGACAGAAGGTCTCCTTCGAGATCGTTGCAGACCGCCGGACCGGCAAATCTGCAGCGGACAACCTGCGCGCGGTGTAAGCTGCGACAATCGGCCATGCTGCTTTGACCACGGATGAACTGGCAAAGCTTCTGGTTACGCGACCCCGCGACTGGTCACCCGGCCGCGGGGTTTTCTTTATCAACACCGCGCGCGATGCCCGCCAGGACCAGGACTTGAACCGTCTGCCGGCGAAGCGGCCCCGCGCATTGAAGCAGCCGAGGTCGTGAGCGTGTCCACCAAGTTCGATCCGGCTCAGCAGCACGACGACATCATGTACCCGCAGGTGCTCCCGTTCCTGCTGGTCCACGTCGGGTGTCTGGCGGCGATCTGGTCGGGCGTCTCATGGCAAGCGATCACAATTTGCGTCGCGCTCTATTGGCTGCGCATGTTTGCGATCACGGCGGGGTATCATCGCTACTTCTCGCATCGGGCTTACGCAACGAGCCGGACGTTTCAGTTCATCCTTGCATTCCTTGCCCAGAGCAGCGCCCAAAAGAGCGTGCTTTGGTGGGCCGCGAAACATCGGCATCACCATCTTCATTCGGATACCGAGCACGATGTGCATTCGCCGGGGCATAAAGGCTTCGTGTACAGTCATCTCGGCTGGATCTTTTATCGGCAGCACGATGTAACTGATCTGACGAAAGTTGCAGATTTTGCCTCGTATCCGGAGTTGATGTGGCTGCACAAATCGGAGGTGTTGCCGGCGATCGTGGTCGCAGGTCTGTGCTTCCTCGTTGCGGGCTGGTCGGGGCTCGTGGTCGGTTTCTTCTGGAGCACGGTGCTGCTGTATCACGCCACGTTTTGCATCAACTCGCTCGCGCATGTTCACGGACGCAAGCGCTATGTGACGGGCGACGACTCCCGCAACAACTGGCTGCTGGCCCTGTTCACGATGGGCGAGGGTTGGCACAACAATCATCACGCCTACCAAAGCAGTGCGCGGCAGGGCTTCCGGTGGTGGGAGATTGATGCGACCTATTATGTTCTGGTGGCCTTGTCCTGGCTCGGTATTGTCTGGGACATGAAGGCGCCGCCCATGCAGGTTCTCCGCAACGAGCAGCGCTTGGGATCACGCGTGATCAAGCGAACGGCCGAGCAGCTCGCCGGCCGCTTCAATCCCGAATACATCGCGCAGGCGATCAGATCGTCGGTCCACGAAACCGGATTGTCGGTGCGGGAAGCGCTTGCGCTGCTGCAGCACCGTGCCGATCTGCATCTGCCCAGCATCCCGACGCGTGAGCGGTTGCTGGCCGAAGCCCAGGCCATGTTCGCGAAGACCAGTTCGTTGGACGACATCGTCGATCGTGCCCATGAACTGCTGGTGGAATCGGTTTGCCTTCTGCTGGCCGTTCCCCTGCCGCTGGCCAGCGCAAGTTCGAAACCTCAGGCGAGCCAGCGGTAGCGTTCCGCAGTCTTACGGCTCCATCGTGTAAGCGCGGCCGGGCTCGAGCGCGTAGATCGTCAGGAAGCGCAGCGGCCGTTCCGGGTCACAATTGCGAAACAGCGTGTGCGGAACGTCAGGGCGATCCTGCAAGGTCTCGCCTGCCCGATATGTTCGTGGCGCCTCGTCGCCATAGGCGGACTCGGCGGTGCCTTCGACGATGTAGATCACGCCGCCGACCGGATGCCGGTGCAGCGGGGCCACCCCGCCGGGCGGATAGGTCACCTCGGCCACGACCAGCTCACGATGATCGCCGGGCAGCGCAAGTCGCTCGAGGGTCTTGCGCGTGACGCCGGCAAACCCGGCTTGCTGGGCGTTGGTGTTGCTTTCAGCCATTGGAACCCTTCCCTGGTCACACGCGCCTTTGTCCCGCTCGGATCGGGCGCGACTATGGCGGCGCTCCGACGACGCAACAAGCGCCCAGGCATTTCAACACTTGTCACACCGGCGCGGCGAAGCCCTTGCCACCCCTGCTCCCACGTTGCAGGATTCCTGCGCAGTCACCTTTCAGCAGTGGGCGCTTTGCATGAAAACGAGCATCGTTACGACGCGGGCGCCGGCGGTTGCCGCCCTGGCGATCATCCTTGCGGCATCGGGAGCAAGGCCAGCGTCATCGGCGCAGCCCGTGCCGGAATGCTCGATGTCGGTGACATTGGCGGATTGGGGCGAGAATTCGAGCGGCGATATCGATGTCGCCTCCGGCGAGAGCTGCCAGATCCCGGTCGGGATCCGCGGCACCGTGACGGACTCGTCGATCTCGCAAAAGCCGGCCTACGGCAAACTGAAGAAGATCAACGCATCGACCTTCGAGTACCGGGCGAAGGCTAAGTACAAAGGCAATGACACGTTCGCGATCAAGGCGACGGGTCAGGGGCCGAAGGCGTCCGGCACCTCGGTCATCACGGTGCGCGCGACGATCAAATAGTCACCCGGGCGCGCGCTGGACCAAAGCGCAATAAGACTAGCGCGAGGAGCGATGGCATTGTGCTCCCTCTCCCCGTTCTTACGGGGAGAGGGTTGGGGTGAGGGGCTGCCTCCGCGCGTACGGTGATAGCTAGATCCGTGGAGACTCCCCTCACCCGCAACGCATCTAACGATGCGTTGCGACCTCTCCCCGCGCGCGGGGCGAGGTGAAGCGGAGTCCGCTGCGCTAGTTAGCCGGCCGCGCGCCGGCGCGGATGATCGACCCGACATGCTGGCCGCGCAGCGCCGCGGTGAGCCGGCCGGGAACGAGGCCGTTCACGACCTGCACCCGCTCGAGGTGCCGCGCATTGGCCATCACCTCGAGCAGCGCGGGATCGAACGGCAGCGTGCCCTTCAGCTTGGCAAGGTCGGCGAGGCTGGCCTCGCGCAGCAGCTGCGCCTTCTTGCCGTTCGGACCATTGGGATCGTCGGTGTACACGCCATCGACATCCTCGACGATGGTGAGGCCGGCCGCGCCGAGCGCATCGGCGATCAGGAAGGCGCCGGTGTCGGCACGATGCATCGGGATGCGCGAGTTCGGAAACTCGTGGTGGTGATAGGGCGGGAAGCCACTGCCCACCACCGCGCGGGCCGCGGAGAGATGGATCGCAAGCTGGCTCGCGATGGTCGGATGCTCGATGTAGGACACGCCGTCCGGCGCGAGCAGGCAGCCGAGAATATGGCCGTTCTGCCCGGCCTCGCTCGCCGCGAGCGGCTGCAGCGAGCCGACCGGCAGCCCGAGGTCGAGGCCGACGCTGTAGAGATGGCGGGCGCGGATGCCGGCGCCGGTCAGGATCAGCATGCGGTGCTCGGGCAACAGCGCGCGCAGCTCGGCGACAACAGGCAAGATCGCCTCATGGCCGCGGTCCATGATGGAGCGGCCGCCGATCTTGATCACCTGCACCCAGGGCAGCAGGGGAATCGGACGTCCGCCGGCGACGGGACGGGTGAGATCGCTGTCGAGCAGGGTCTGGCGCGCGAGCGGCGAAGCGACGTGCTTGATGGTGTCATCCATGGTCGTGTCTCGCTCAGTTCGCGGTGATGATGGTGCCGACATGCTCGCCCGCGAGCGCGCGGCTGAGATTGCCGGGGACGAGGCCATTGATGACCTGCACCTGGCGGACATGACGTGCGGTGGCGAGCAGGTCGAGCACCGGGAATTCGAGGATCGAATCCTGCAATCCCTTGCCCTTCATCTCGGCGACCGAAATCTTCGGAATGAAGGTCGCGCCCTTCGCGGTCTTCGGGTTCGCGGTGTAGAGGCCGTTCTCGTCCTTCACATAGATCATCGCCTTGCAGCCGAACTGCTCGGCGACCAGGAAGCAGCCGGCGTCGGTGCGGTAGGGCGGGATCATGCCCTCGGGCGCCGGCCGCATCCACAAGCCATACGGCGGCATGCCGCTGAAGATCACGGCGTTGACCTCGGCGAGGTAAAGCGGCACGGCCGAAAGCCCGGCGCCGCTGACCGCGGAGATGCCGTGCTTGGCCAGCAACTGGCCCAGCATCACGGCGTTCTGATCGGCAACCGAGGCGCCGAGCTGCGACAGCACGCCGGCCGGCAGCCGAAGCCCGGCCGCGATCGAATAGAGATGCCGGGCACGGGTGCCCGCCCCGGTCCCGATCAGCAGCTTGTGCGCCTCGCGGGCCGCGACGATCTCGTCGACCAGCGGATAGACCGCGGCGCGGCCGCGGTCGATCACGCTCTGCCCGCCGATCTTGATCACCGTGGCATCCGGCAGGATCCGGAAGTCCGATGCCGCCTCCGCCGTCGCCAAGAGCTGCGGATCGGTCAGCGACCGCTGCATCAGGAGCGCTTCGAGCTCCGCCGTCGTGTTTGCCATGAGAAACGTCCTCTCTCCAATGCGCCTGGCATTGCTTCCGTCGGCCCCTGCGACATCCGCACCGGTCTCCACCGGCGGCTCGCGACGGCCCGCAACCGAATTGCACTGGTAGCGGTAAGCCGGACCGGTCTCAAGATGCAATGGCAATGATGCCGCGCACCACCGTGTCGAGGCACCGACGGCCTAACATCGGGCAACCACGCGATTATTACGGGTGCCCGGCGGCGCGAGACACGGTCAGGCGAATTGAACAGTGACGTCTTCGAGGGGAATGCCGATGGCCTTGGCGGTCCAGCGCTCGCCTGGCTTGATCGGCATCGGCAATGTCAGGGTGCCGGTGGAAATCACGTCGCCCACAGCCAGCGGCGGATTGTGCGGGTCCTTGGCCAGCAGTTCGACCAGATGGCGCAACGCCTGCAGCGGGCTGTCGAGCACCAGCGCGCCGCCGCCGCGCTGCACCGTCTTGCCGTCGCACTGAAGCTCGGCCTCGAAGGTGGCGAGCTCACGCTGCCATGCGCTCTTGCGCGGCGCGATCGCATGACGCGTGCCGATCAGCAGCGCCCCGTGCACGCCGTTCGCGGCCACGGTGTCGGCGGCGGCGAATTTCCAATCCGGGTAGATCGACTGCACGATCTCATAGCCGAGCGCGACCCACGCGATGCAGCCGAGCAGCGCATCATCGCTCATGGACGGCGACGGCTGCGCGCCGATGCCGAACATGATCTCCGGCTCGATGCGGGGTTCGCACAAATCATCCAGCGCCATCACCTGCGTGTCCGCGAGGTCGCGCGTGGTGCGGCTGGTGGCGTATCCCCACACCGGCGAGTCGACGCCGTAGGCCTGCCACATCTGGCGATTGGTGAAACCGATCTTGCGGCCGGTTATTCGCTCGCCGCGGGCCTCGAACGCCGCGCGAAGCAACGGCGTGACCTGATAGGCCTGCGCCAGCGTGATGCCGTCCGGCCGCGAGGAAAACGTCTGGATTTGGGAGTGGCTGGCCCACGAGGCGAGGACCTCGTTGGCGATCGCTTCGATCCTGGCATGCGCTGTCATGCGCGATCTCTACACCAGCGCGCCGGCAGCGTCCAATTGAGCGGCGAGCCTGTCGTAGCGCGTCCGCTTGCCGCGCCGTAGTGCACGAGCGGGGAAGACCAAAGCTCAAATTTTATGAGTTCAAGCAATCGAAACGTGACCGACACCAAGCCAGGCCCCCGCCGTTAAAGTCACTTTAATCACCTGCGCTGCAGCCTCCGGCAGCAGTCCCGAAGCAAGACTATACGCCTGAGTTCATCGTCGCGGCGGCCGGCCGAGCTTCCCGAACGATCGGAGATTGCATTCGCGCGACGTTCCCAGGGTGCCTGCCTCGAAGGACCAGGCAGACAAACGCCCGAACGATAGGCGGGTCCGACCGGAAGCAGAGGTATGAGCATGACATGGGTCGAGCGCCAGATCCGCAACACGAGCTTGCGTCAGCTCGGCGCGTGCCTTGTGCTGCTGGCGTTTGCAGCTGTCATGGTGCTGAAAAACGTACAGTTTCTCGACAACTACGCCAGAGGCGCGGTTGCGATGTCGCAAGACCAGGTGCGCGCGGTGACGGGTCTTCCGCAACTATCGCGCAACTGGGTCGCGCTGCAGGCCGACAAGGTCGTTTCGACCGGCGTCTACTCCCGGGGCAAATATGACCACACGATATTCTCTATTGCCCAGCTCGGGGACCGCTTGCTCTTGATCAAGGCGCTCCCGGATCGCGTTCTCGACGCGAAAGCGCTGAGCGGCGGCCTGCTTGCCGCCGACATGGAGACGATCGGCCGGATCAGTCGCCTCACCAAGCGGAGTGGCGATGCCAGCGCGGCGTTTCTCCCTGTCATGCTCGACACGGAGCAATACACCTCCGCCGCCGTCGCGGTCGTGCTGATCTTGATTGCGGTACCATTGGCGCTCGCTATCTTGATCGGCTGGCGAGCACTCTCGCGATTTAACGCGCCATCATCGCATCCCGATTTACGTGCGGTCTGCGGGCAGGCCGCCAATGCGTTGGAAATGCTCAGCGCGCGGCTGGAGCATGACATTACGACGGCCAGATCTGGCTTGAAGCTTCGCGGCCACGTGCGGATTACCGACACGCACGTGTTGCAAAGGGGCTGGTTCAGGTTCCGACTGATGCCGCTGTCGGACATGCTCTATGCCTATAGCATGACGACAACGACACTGCTGTACGGCGTGATACCGACCAACCGCTCGCATTCGCTGATGCTTTACTTCGCCGACCAGAAGATGCGGGCTTCTGCCCGGAAGGCGCAAACTGCCGAGGTCATGGCGCACTTGGCGAGAGTGGCGCCATGGGTGTTGCTCGGCCACGCTCGCGAGCTCGACAAGGCATATAACAAAAACAGGTCGGGGCTCATTGACCTGGTCGCGGCGCGGCGCAAGCTGGTCGCAGCCGGTTCGCCGTAAACGAGGCTGCATTCCGGGCGGCGCCGGCATTGATAGCTACACGGCCCAGTTCGGCGTGAAGATGACCTTGCCCTTGAACGCCGCCGCTTGCGCGATCGCCTCCGGGAATTTCTCCAGACCGTAGCTGCCCACCACCGGCGCGCTGATCGCGCCCGATGCGACCATCGGCACCAGATGATCGTACATCCTCGCCAGCGCCTCGTCGCTTGCGGTCTTGCCCCAATGGCCGAGCCAGAAGCCGCGCACCGACACCTCGTTGAAGATCACGCTCAGGGCCGAGCCCGAGAACGGCTGTCCGCTCATCGCGCTGTAGATGACGAGCACGCCTTTTGGCGCGAGGCAATTCATCAGGTTCAAGGCGGATGTGCCGCCAACGACATCGAGCGCCAGCTGGATCGGCGCTTTGTCCGTCTCCCTGGCGACGCGCTTGGCGAGGTCAGGTCCGTCGACCAGCACGACATCGCCGCCGGCCGCCTTGACCTCGTCGACGACCTCCTCGCGCCGGACGATGTTGACGGTCTTCAAGCCGAGCGACCTGGCAATCGCGATCACCGCCCGCGCCGTCGCCGAGTTGGCGCCGTTCTGGATCACCCAGCCGCCGGGTGGAAGCTTCACGAAATCGGTCAGCAGCAGATAGGCGGTCGCCGGATTGACCCCGATCATGGAGAGTTGCTGGATATCCGCCTTTTCCGGCAACGGCCGTTGCCACGACGCCGTGAACTTGACGCGCTCGGTCCAGGTCGGGACCGTGAATGGAATCAGCGTGCGGTCGCCGGCCTTCAGGTTCTTGACCTGCGGTCCCGCGGCGACCACCCGCCCGACGCCCTCGATCCCGAGCGTGGCCGGCGGCGTCGGCAGATAGCCGTAGCGCCCCGCGATGATCATGAAATCCGAATTGTTGATCGGCGCGGCCTCGACTGCGACCACCACCTCGTTGGGGCCGGGAGCGCCGACATCCGGCACCTCGTTGAGCTTGACTACGTCCGCCGCACGCCCGAACGCAACGACCTGAACCGCCTTCATGGCACGATCTCCCGATTTCATTATGTACTTGTAAGTACAGAATGCGGCGCACGTCAATGGTCAAGCCTGCTTTCACAGCAAGGTGAAGGCTTCACATCCGACGCAGGAGTAAATAAAAGAGAGATATGGCACGGCCGCGCAGCTTCGATCCCGACGACGTCCTGGAAATCGCCCGCCAGATGTTCTGGCAGAAGGGATTTCAGGCGACCTCGCTCGACGAGATCACCGCGATGAGCGGCGTCGCCAAGCCCAGCCTCTATGCGGCGTTCGGCGACAAGAACGCGCTGTTCCTGAAAGTGCTGGACCGCTATCACGACGGCATCCTGGGCTGGGCCGAGCGCGTGCTGGCGCAACCGGGACCGGCCCGCGAGGCCATCCGGCAATGGCTCACCGGCTTCATCCCCTATTGCTCGGGCGAGAAGGGACAGCGCGGCTGCCTGTCGATCAATTCGGCGACCGACGGCTCGCTCGATCAGGCCGAGCTCCGCAAGAGCATCGAGCGCTACAACCGGCGGCTTGAAGACCTGCTGCGCACGCGGCTGCGCGCCGGCCGCGCCGAATTCAGCAAGGGCTTTGATCCCGACGTCACCGCGCAGACCATCATGGTGGTGCATGCCGGGCTGCTGGCGCTGGCGCATCAGAGGCCGGATGCCAGGCGGGTGAAGGCCGTGATCGACCAGGTGATGGGCCTGCTTGCCTGAATTGCCGGCACCCGGCCCGACCCGGCGGCACGCCGTACCCTCTCGCGAACGTGATTATATGATATTTGTCATCCTATTGATGTCAGGAACCCGGTGACCACTTCCGGATTGGCCCGAGATGGGCGCCCGGAATTGGGAACCAGATGAACAAACCGCGTTTGCGTATGACGCTCACCGTGCTCACCGCCGTGCTGTCGATGCCGGCGATCGGTCCGGCCAGGCCCATGATCACGACCATCCCGAGTTGAACGGCTGGTATGAAAGCCTGCACAGCGGCAAGGGTCCCTGCTGCGACGGCAGCGACGCGCAGCGCGTCGACGATGCCGATTGGGACACCAAGGACGGCCACTACCGCGTCCGCCTCGAGGGTGAGTGGGTCGACGTTCCCGATGAGGCCGTCGTGACTGGCCCGAACCGCGCCGGCCGCACCATGGTCTGGCCGTATTACCTGAACGGCCACCCGCGGCCACGCTGCTTCATGCCGGGCAGCATGGGCTGAGCGGCGAAGGCGCTGTGCAGGATGCGTACGGCTGTTCAGAGATCGAGCTGAATCCGCTCCTCGCCATCGCCATCCGGCTGCGCCGGCACCGCGCAGCAGATCAGCACCTCGTCATCGGCAAACTCGGCGGTCGGTTGCTTCACATAGGTGACGGCGCCCGCCAGCAGTTTCGTTCGACAGCTTCCGCAATTGCCTTCGCGGCAACTGAATCCGGGACTGAGGCCGCGCGCCTCCGCGAGGTCGAGCAGCGTTCCCGACTCCGGCGTCCAGCGCGCCTCCTTCATCGATGCGGTGAAGGCGACCGGGACCGGCGCGGTCGCGGCCGGCCGGCGCGGCGGCGCCGTGGTGACGACGTCCGGCTTCCGCAGCAGCGACGACGGGCCGAAGGACTCGGCATGAATCCTGCCATCGGCGATGTTGTAGCCGCGCAAGGCGTCATAGAGCGACTGAGTGAACCGCGGCGGCCCGCACAGATAGAAGTCGTAGTCGTTGAACGGCAGGACGCGCGACAGCAGCGCCATGTCGATCCGGCCCGCGGCGTCGTAATCCGTGCCCTGCTCGGCGCCAGCGACGTCACTGAGCACGCGGATGATCCTGATAGCACCGCCGGCGGCATCGGCCAGCTGCTGCAGTTCGTCGCCGAACGCGCGGTCCGCCTTCGCATGCGCCGCCTGGAACAGGAAGGTCGGCCGGATGCCGCGGGTGCGCAGCCCTTCGTAGACCACGTGGCGCAGCATCGCGAGCAGCGGCGTGATCCCGACGCCGCCGGCGAGCAGCACCGCGGGCCGCTTCTCGCGCGCATCGATCGTGAAGCCGCCGCCCGGCGCTCGCGCCTCGATGATGTCGCCGACATGGATCGTGTCGTGGAGATGCCGCGACACCAGCCCGTCGCGCTTCACGCTGATGCGGTACATGCCGTCCGACGGCGCGACCGACAGCGTGTAGGTGCGGATAACAGGCTTCTCTGAGCCGGGCAACGAGAGGCGGATCGGCAGATGCTGTCCGGCCTGATGGGGGAGCAGCCCCGCGCCATCGACCGGCTGCAGATGAAACGAGCGGATCGCGCGGCTCTCGTCGACGATCTCGGTGACCCTGAACGGACGCCACTGCCTCGCGCGCTCGGTTGCCCGGATACGATCGGCGGCCTGCGCCCAGTCGCCGGTCATCAGCGCATTCGGCGACCAGCCGTCGGCGCGAAAGGCCCAGCGCAGCGGCAGCGAGCCGCGCCGGCGCACCACGCGGCGGGCGCGGAAACTCCACAGCCGCTCGGCGCCCTGGAACGCCGCGATCTCGGGCGAGTCCAGCATCACCTCGGCATCGCCGCTCAACTGCAGCATGTCGCCGGTCTCGAAATCGACGAACAGCAGCCCGGCCTTGCCGTTGACGAGGATGTTGCCCAGCGTGTTGAAGAACAGATTGCCGGCGAAATCGGGGATCGTCAGCGTGCCGTCGGCGGCGACGCGCACGAAGCCGGCCTTGCCGCCGCGATGCGAGACGTCGACCTGGCGACGGTCCTCGCGCTCGGCATAGGACGCCACGAAGAAGGTATCGGCCGCCGCGATCGTGTCGCGCGCGGCCTGATCGAGCGTCGTGCTCGCCTCGACCTCTCCCTTGAACGGCTCATCCGGCGCACGCACGAAGGTGAAATCGCGCAGCTGGATGTATTGCGGGCAATTGCCAAAGCTCTGATCGAGCTCGAAGCTGAGCGCCTTGCCTGACGATGCGCGCAGCAGCCCGTTGGCACGGTTGCGGCGCCGCGTGTGCAGCTCGATTCCGAGCAGGCCGATCGCATCGCCTTCGCGCATGCCTTCGCTGACGGGATCGCTGGCGTCGGGCCGCGCATCGATCTCGAGGCTCCGCGGCGTCGGCGAGGCAATGAAGCCGGGCCGGCCGGCCAGCAGCGAGGCCCAGACGTCACCGCTTCGGTCCACGCTGCCGACCACGATGAAAGGTATCTGCGCGAAGAAATCGCGATGCTGGTCGGGCATGAAGTCGCGCACCGCGCGCTGGCCGACCGCCGCCATCTTCTCGACGACGCCGACCTTCTGCTGGATCGCCAGCTCGCCTTGATGCCAGGTCGCGAGCTTGCTCCTGGTTCGCCTGTCGCTCATCGCGTCGCCTCCCTTTCGGGGTTGGACGGGCGCGCCCGCGGGGCACGCCCGGTCGACATCTCACGCAGCTGCCGCCAGACCGGCGGCCGTCTTGGCAAAGGGCACGAAGCCCGGCAGCGCCTCGATCCGGCGCAGGAAGGCGTTGACGCTGACATAGGCGGAGAGATCGACATTGCCTTCGGGCGCGCTCGACAGATAGCTGTAGAGCGCGACATCGGCGATCGTCGGGCCCGTGCCGGCCAGCCAGTCGCGATCGGCAAGATGCGCCTCGAGCCGCTTGAGCAGCACATGGGCGCGCGCGATCACGTCGTCCGGATTGTGCTTGGCACCGAACACGGTGATGAGCCGCGCCGCGGCGGGCCCGAACGCGAGATCGCCGGCGGCAACCGACAGCCAGCGCTGCACGGCGGCGGCACCCTTGGCATCCTGCGGCAGCCAGTCGGTGCGGCCGAGCTTGGTCGCGAGATAGACCATGATCGCGTTGGAGTCGGAAATGATGGTGCCGTCATCGTCCAGCACCGGCACCTGGCCGAACGGATTGAGCGCGAGGAATTCCGGCGTCTTCTGCGCCGCGGACTTCAGGTCGACGTCGACCAGTTCGTGCGGAATGCCGAGCAGGGACATGAACAGGCGCGCGCGATGCGCGTGGCCGGAGAGGGCAAAGTGATAGAGCTTCATGGTGCCGTTCCTGATGTGGTGGACGGGGTGATCCCGACCGCCCACTCAAAATGGCCCATTGCACATTACATTATAATTGCCGACTATTGCACTTCATTATTGCAATAATTGCAATAAACTCATTAACTCTCATTCTCAGCGGGATCGCTTCCTGGCCAAACCGGGGCAGTTTGAGAACTGTCCACGAAAGAAATGGCTTGGTTAGCGTGATCGCGGTTAGCGCGAGCGCTTCAAGCCCTACATTCGGAAGTGATATTGAAAACTATCGATGATTCTTGTTGGCCACCTCCTATGTCCGATTCTGAAATTCCCGACAAAATTGGTCCGGCACTTCGGTGGGCCATAGCAGGTATCGCGCTTTTCGTTTTTTTCCTTATCGCCGCAGAGAAATTCACCGAAGGTCAATTCCGTGCTGGGGCCGTCAACGCGACCCTTTTCGTTGCTACTTTTCTCGTCGCCGTAAAATGGAACTCGCTAGCAAAACTGGTCGGCAAGGCAATTATTTATGTAGCCTATGCGCTGGCGGCGTCAGTTTTTCTAGGAACAGGAATTTTTATCGGGACGTTTTTCGCAAGCCCGTCTCGATTGTCAGAACCTGCGGCGGTCGGCAACATTGTCTGGAATTTTGATCAGACAGCAAACGGTCTCGGGTACTTTCTGACAATGCAAAAATTGTCCGATCAACCCGAAATTCGAGTTGTTTCGTTCGGAGGCAAAGGAAGAAACATTTCTGATAAGCCCATAGCGAAGTTCAGCGGGGTTATGCGTTCTGAGCAAACAAATATGACAATACCTTTGCTCTTGCTCGCTCAAGATCCGGATGAATCAAAAGCCATCGCATGTTTCCCGCATCCATGGATACCAACTTCCGCAGATGATACTTTCGGAATTCCGCCTCTCGCCGAGTTTGAGATTAGCAGCTCTGAAAAGCCATTCATCGAAACTGGCAAAGATGGAATTCCGCTCTCCAAATTCATGAACGATTTCGTTCCATTCACGATAGAACTCGAATACGATGGAACAAAATACGAGAGGCGCTTCACTTCTGAGGAGGTGAAGAGACAGCTTTCCGTTTTTGAAAAGAGCTATTCGCCACAAAGCAACCCGAGGGTGACGCGAAAGGCGACCGCTAAGCCGGCGCCATTGCTTCCCCTTCAAACACTCTTGCCAGCCGATCAACCAAAAATGTCTCGGCCCGGTTTGGCAAACCCAATTCCCCTGGATGGCTTACCGAAGCCGCCGCTCAATTGAGTACTTTTTTTTGCGAGAGAAGCCGGCTCCTTGATTTCTGCTTGATCTGCCACCGAACGCTGCCGCTCGGCTCTGACGCGTACCTCACACCTCGACGATCACGTAATTGTCTTCGATGTGCACCGGAAAGGTCTCGGCGACATACGGCCCCTTCTGCAACTCCGCGCCGCTCTCGACCGCGACCGGATAGGAGCGGATCCTGAACCGCTTGGGATCGAACCAGGACTGGCCGTTGCGGATGTCGAATTCCCAGCCGTGCCACGGACAGCGCAGCATCTCGCCGACGCGGTCGCGCTGATAGACGCCGGGCTCCGGCGAGGTCAGGCGGGCGACGCATGCCGCCTTCTCAAGCGGCGCGCCTTCGTGCGGACAGCGATTGAGCAGCGCGAAGAACTCGCCGTTGACGTGGAACACGACGATGTCGCGGCCCTCGAGGCCGAACACCTTGTTGCCGCCGGCCGGGATCTCGCTGGTGCGCGCGACGATGTGACGGGTCATCGGAATCCTCATAGCGTTTTCAAGCGAAGTGGACCTCCGGTTCGCGTGAGGAAAACGCGTCAAAACAAGAGTCAAAACTTGTAGACCGCGCGGGCGTTGCTGTTGAAGATCTTGCGGCGCTCGGCGTCGGTCAGCGGCGTCTTGAAGGCGTAGCGCGCGTCGTCATAGTCCCAGTGCGGATAGTCGGACGAGAACAGCAGCCGGTCGATGCCGACCCATTCGATCAGCTGACGCAGGTGCCGCGCTTCATCGGGCTCGTCGATCGGTTGGGTGGTGAACCAGAAACTCTGCTTCACATACTCGCTCGGCTTGCGCTTGAGATGCGGCACCTCGCTGCGGAAGCGCTCGAAATGCTGGTCCATCCGCCACATCGTCGCGGGGATCCAGCCGAAGCCGCCCTCGATGAACACGATCTTCAGTTTCGGGAAGCGCTCCGGCACGCCCTCCAGCACCAGGCTCGTGAGGTTCGAGGCCACCGTGTGCGCGTTCGACTGGTGCTCCTCGCAGTAATAGGACGGCCAGCCGCCGCCGGTCGGCGCATGTCCGCCATAGCCGCCGACATGGATGCCGAGCGGCAGGTCGAGCTCTTGCGCGCGCTCGTAGATCGGCCAGTAGCGGCGACGGCCGAGCGGCTCGTTGGCGCGCGGCGAGACGTTGATCTGGATGTATTCACCGGTCCTGGCGCAGCGCTCGATCTCGGCGAGGCCGAGGTCGGAGCCGTCCTGCCCGACCAGGATCGAGGCCTTCAGGCGCGGATCGCGGTGCGCCCAGAACGCGAGCTGCCAGTCGTTGATGGCGCGCTGGATCGCGGCGCCGAATTCCAGGTTCTGCTGCGAGAAGATGAAGAGGTCGAGCACCTGCAAAATGCCGAACTCGACATCGAAGGGATCGAGGTGCTGCTTGCGCATGAAATCGAGATCGGAGCCGGGCACGCCGCCGGTCGGCGGCCAGGCGTCGCGCCGCGCGATCAGCGGCGAGGAGCGCGGATACGGCGTGGTGCCGATATAGGGCGTGCGCAGATGGCTGCCATATTCCTTCAGATGCTGCTGCCAGCGCTTCGGCAAGAACTCGTTGAGGTCGCTGTGCGCATGGATGCTCGGATGGATGTCGCAATCGATGATCTTCAGCCGCGTCGCGGCGGTGGTCTCCTGGTTGAGCATCGGGCGGTCGATGACGTCACTCATGCGATCCTCCATTAAATGAGTCAGGCATCAAGCTTCAGGCGCGGGAACGTTTCCAGCGGATTGTCCTCGCTCATTCGCTTGACGAGGCTCTTGGGCAGATGCGGCGGGACCGGATCGTCGCCGTCGAACTGCCAGTGCGGATAGTCCGACGCGAACAGGAACATCTTGTCGGAGCCGATCTGGTCGATGATGTCGGCGACACCGGTTGCATCCAGCGGCGCGTCGAACGGCTGCATGGTGACACGGAAATGGTCGCGGATGATCGCGGCCGGCTCGCGCTCCACCCAGGGAACCTCGACGCGGACGCCGCGCCAGGTCTTGTTGGCGCGCCACATGAAGGCCGGCAGCCAGCTCACCCCCGACTCCATCAACACGACGGTCAATCCGGGATATTTCCCGAACACGCCCTCATAGATCAGGCTCAGCGCCTGCGCCTGGAACGCCTGCGCCTCGGCGAGGTAATATTCGTAGCGATAGGACGGCCAGCCGATCGAGCTCGGCGCACCGCGATAGGCGCTGCCGGCGTGGATCGCGATCGGCAGTTTGTACTTCTCCGCGGCCTGGTAGATCGGCCAGTAGTGCCGCCGGCCGAGCAGCGTTTCGTTTTGCGACGGCACCAGCACCGAGACAAAGCGGTTGTCGCCGGCGCGGCGCTCGATCTCCTCGACCGCAAGGTCCGGCGCCTGGATCGGCACCACGATCGAAGCGCGCAGCCGCGCGTCCTTCGCGAGCCATTCGGCCGCGATCCAGTCGTTGATCGCCTTGCAGAAGTCGGCCGCCATGTAGGAATCGAACACTGCCTGCGCACCGTAGACGACATTGCAGATGGCGTGGCTGGCGCCGAGTTGGTCGAACGCGCCGCGCTGCACCATGGCAAGATCGCTGCCGGGCTTGCTGCCGTCGGCAGGCCGCCAGTCGGCACGGCCGGACAACGGCATCGACGGCGGATAGGAATTCAGATCGAGCCCATCGATGGCGCGGCTGACGACCTGTTCCTTCCAGTGATCGCTGAGATAGGGCAGCAGCGTGGTGCGCGTTCCCCCCACCGCGGGATGGATGTCGCAGTCGATGCGCGTGGCCGCCATGGCGTTCCTCGATGGGTCTTCTTGTCGTCATTGTTGGCGGCATCGCAGCCGCAGATCCGACTGTGCCGCCGATGGCGCGATCGTGCAAGCCACTCCACGCGGGGCCGCCCTGCCCTGCGCGCGCATCCGCGCCTCACGCGAAGTTGCTGGACGCCAAGTGAAGGGCATCACCCAATGAGGCCACGAGACATGCTAGCGATTCCGCGCCGCGGAAGGCGCAGATACAGGAGATCGGAATGGAATTGAGACTAGGCCGACTGGCGATCCTCGCATGTTCATGGTCGCTGGCCGCGTCAGCCGTATCGGCCGCGCCCGCGACCACCTCCGGTTCGGTAGCGCTGGCGCTCGCCGGCGTCGTGGCGCCCTATTCGCCGTTGCCGGCCAAGCAGAAGAAGGCGGTCGCCGCGTTCTTCGCGGGCGACAGCAATGTTCCCATCACCACGAAGATCACCGTCACCGCCGACAAGGTTGTCTGCCGCGCCAGCGATGTCGCCATCACCTCGCGCTCCTGCGAACTGATCTTCGGCAGCAACACCCATACCGTGAGGGGCGCCGAAGCCAACGCGATCTACGCGACCGTGGCACTGGCCGGCGTGCCGCCCGACGGCGCCGCAGGCACGATCTACGAGGCGCTGTCGAAACTGTCCTGCACGCTCGATCCCGCTGTGATCAAGGACAAGGCCGGCGGCGGCGCCGACTGCAGCTTCGAGCCGGGCAATTAGTCCGGGCTCAATCTCCCTACACCGCGACGCCCAGCCTGGCGGCGACGCGGCGTGCGGTTTCCTCCCGCTGCGCCGTGATCGCGCGCACGCCCTCGCGCGACTGCTGCAGGATCTCGGGGGGCGCGGTCTCCGGCGTGCCGCTGTCGAACGGCGGCTCCGGCGCATACACCATATAGAGCTGGATCGCGCGCGCGGCATCGTCGCCGCGTAATTCAGCCGCAAGCCGCAATGCGCCATCGATGCCTGCCGTGACTCCGGCGGCAAAGACAAAGCTTCCGTCCACCACCACGCGCTGGTTCACGGGCGTCGCGCCGAAGAACGGCAGCAGATGAAACGACGCCCAATGCGTCGTCGCCCTGCGTCCCTTCAGAAGGCCGGCCGCTCCACAGATCAGCGCGCCCGTGCAGACCGAGAAGATGCGGCATGCCCCGGCCGCCTGACGGCTGATCCAGTCGAGCACTTCCGCGTCCTCCATCAGGGCTTGCTGACCGAAGCCGCCCGGCACATGCAGCACATCGAGCGGCGGCGCTTCGGCCAGCGTCGCATCCGGCGTCAGCCGCAATCCCTTGATGTCGCGGACGGGCTCGGCGGTCTTGCCGTAGATGCGGTAGGTCGAATTCGGAATCCGCGACAACACCTCGAACGGTCCGGTCAAGTCGATTTGATCGACGCCTTCGAACAGCAGTGATCCGATCCGCAGGTGGACATCGTGAGCAATCATCGAACTTCCCTCAAACTTTCTTTGCGCTATGGACAAAGCAAAACTAGCGCGGCAGGCTTCGGCGATGACGCCAACCAGCCCACGTTTCTCGCCAAAAGATCGCCGCCCGATCGAAGTGCTGGCTTACCCGGCGGTGCAGTTGCTCGACGTCACCGGGCCATTGCAGGTGTTCGCATCCGCCAATGCACTGGCGGCCAAGGCGGGCAACGCCGAGCCGTATGAGGTCCGCGTCGTCGCCAAGGCTGGCCCGACGATCGAGGCATCGGCCGGCGTCGGGATAGCGGTGCATCCGCTGCCCGCGATCGGCAGCGCGGTCGACACGCTGGTGATTCCGGGCGGCGACGGCGTCAACGCCGCGGTGGCCGATCGTGCGCTGGTGGACTGGGTGCGCGGCCGCGCCGGGCAGGCGCGCCGCACCGCATCGGTCTGCACCGGCGCGTTCCTGCTCGCCGCATCGGGCGTTCTGGATGGCCGTCGTGCCGTGACCCACTGGCAATTCTGTTCGGAACTGGCCGAGCGTTTTCCCGACGTTCGGGTCGAGTCCGACCCGATCTTCGTGCGCGACGGATCGTTCTGGACGTCGGCCGGCGTCACCTCCGGCATCGATCTGGCATTGGCGCTGGTCGAGGAGGATCTTGGCCGCGCCGCGGCGCTCGCCGTCGCCCGCTATCTCGTGGTGTTCTTCAAGCGCCCCGGCGGCCAGGCGCAGTTCAGCGAAGCGCTGTCGCTGCAAACGACCGACGACAGGTTCGGCGCGCTGCATGACTGGATCAGCGGCCATCTGGCCGACGACCTCTCGCTTGCGACGCTGGCGCAACAAGCCGGCATGAGCGAGCGCAGCTTCAGCCGGCACTACGCCGATGCGACCGGACTGACGCCGGCACGCGCGATCGAGCGGTTGCGGGTCGAGGGCGCCCGCCACCTGCTCTCGGAGACGCGCCTGCCGGTCAAGCGGATCTCGCAGCGCTGCGGCTTCGGATCGGAAGAGACGATGCGGCGCAGCTTCCTGCGCCTGCTGTCGACCACGCCGCAGGATTACCGCGCCAGGTTTGCGGGCTGAAGCATGACGACGTTATTTCAAATCCAGCGATGGTCTCTGCTTCACCTTTCCCGCTTGCGGGGAGAGGCATAGGCCACCTTCGGCGGCCGTTCTCAAGAACGCCGAAGCGGAGCTTCGGCTATGATGCATCGTCAGCTGCGTTCCGGGTGAGAGGGAGTCTCCGCAAACCCGGTTAGCGCCGTATGCGCGGAGACAGCCCCTCACCCCAACCCTCTCCCCGTAAGAACGGGGAGAGGGCGTGCGGCGTCAGTTCAGCCGTTCCAGGCATGGTCCTGCAACCCAGCCTCCAGCGGCGGATTGGTCACGCTGCCGGTGTAGTTGGTGATGGTCGACGCTGCCACGATGGTGATGACCTCGAGCACGAGGTCCTTGTAGAACCCGGCCGCCAGAAACCGTTCGATCTCCTCCTCGTCGAGCCGTCCGCGCTTTTCGATCAGCGACCGCGCCAGCGTCGAGAGCGCACCGAGGGTCTTGTCGGCAGGCGAGCGACCGGCCCGCATCGCGTCGACATCGGCGGGATCGAGGCCGGCCTGCAAGCCGAGCGCGCAATGCAGCGCGACCGCCCAGGTGCAGCGATTGGTCACGGCGTCGGTGAGCAGCACGGTCTGGATCTGCTGCTCGGTGAAACTGCCGCCGTGAACCTTGTCGAAGATGCCGATGAAGCTCTGGATCAGCACCGGCGACGTCGCCATCGTCGCCGCAAGGTTCGGGATCATGCCAAACCGCGCCTCGACGTCGCGCAAGGCGGGCTTTGAAGCTTCCGGTGCGGAGTCGAGCGTATGGACAGGAAAACGTGCCATTGAACTGCCTTTCGCTGTGGTGATTGAACCCGAAGCCGCCGGACGCAACTGAACTGTTGCGATCGACGCGCCGGCATCGGGGGTCCGATGCGAATGATCTAGCCGCACCGGGACGCGCGCGTTCGCCAAACTCCCCACATTCCGCGCCACAGGCGGCAGCGGAACATTCAGCTACGTCCCTCAAACGCCGGCGCGATCCTTCACCCGCCGCGTCACGATGGCGAGCAGGCGGCCGAGCGTGCCGCCGGCCGGGCCCTTCTTGCGCGCCAGCGCGAGCGGCGCGACCAGGCCGGTAGCGCGCTCGAGGCGGAGATAGGACACGCCTGCGGTCTCCAGCCGCGCCATCGATTCCGGCACGATCGAAATTCCGAGCCCGGCCGCGACCAGGCTGAGCGTCGACACCATCCGTGTCGCCTCCTGCGCCACTTTCGGGCTGAAGCCCGCCGCGCGGCAGGCGGCGATGATGCTGTCGTAGAGACCGGGCCCGGTCGGGCGGCGGTAGAGGATCAAGGGCTCGTCGGCGAGCGAGGCCAGCGCAATCCGCCGCCGCGGGTCCTTGCGGGCGCGCGGATGATGATCGGGCAGCGCCACCACCATCTCCTCGTCGAGCAGATGCGTGATCGTCAGATTCTCCAGACGCTCGCTCGGCGAGCGCACGAACGCGGCATCGAGCCGGTCGGCTTCGACGGCCTCGATCAGTTCGCCGGTCGAGGCCTCCTCGAGCGACAGCGTGATCGCCGGCGCCCGCTCGCGCATTTCGCGCATCACCCCGGTGACGAACGGATGGAACGCCGCTGAAGACGTGAAGCCGATCGCGAGCTGCCCCTCCTGGCCGCGGCTGGCGCGGCGCGCGGCTTCCACCGCGAGCTCGGTGTCGCGCAGGATCGCGCGTGCCTTGCCGACGAAGGCACGGCCGGCAGCGGTCAGCTCGACGCCGCGCGGCTGCCGCCGGAACAGCGGCGCGCCGATCGCGGCTTCCAGCGCGCGGATCTGCTGGCTCAGCGGCGGCTGCTGGATGCCGAGCCGCGCGGCGGCGCGGGTGATATGGCCCTCCTCGGCGACCGCGACGGCATAGCGGAGATGGCGCAGCTCGATCATCGGGACGACCCATATGCATTAGATATGCAAATTACCTTATCCATATATTGGATATTTGGCACGCGGCCAACTAGAGTCAACGCAACAACGAACGAACCGGAGCCGCCCCGCCGATGGACGCCATACCCGCCGCACAAACCACCAGGCATCCTGCACCTGATGTCGGCGAGCTGTTCACGGGCTTCTTCATCCTCGGGCTGACCGGCTTCGGCGGCGTGCTGCCGCTGGCGCGCCACATGATGGTGGAGAAGCGCGGCTGGCTCACCGGCGCCGAGTTCACCGACCTGCTCGGGCTCTGCCAGTTCCTGCCCGGCGGCAACATCATCAACATGTCGGTGGCGGTGGGGTTGAAGTTTCGCGGCCTTCCCGGCGCGTTCGCTTCGATCCTCGGCCTGATCGCGGTGCCGACCGCGGTCGTGATCGGCCTCGGCGTGATCTATGGCCGCTTCGCCGACGACCCGGTCGTCCGTCATCTGTTCGGCGGTCTCGCCGCCGCGGCAGCCGGGCTTTTGATCTCCACCGCGATAAAGATCGCCTGGCCGTTGCGCCGCGACGTGCTCGGCCTCGTCATCGGCGCGCTGTGCGTGCTGGCGATCGCAGTGTTCAGATTGCCGCTGCTGCCGACGCTGTTGACGCTGGCGCCGCTCAGCATCTTCCTGCGATCGAGGCAGGCATCATGACCGCAACCCTCGTCACGCTCGCGCTGATCTTCGCCGAGCTGTCGCTGCTCGCCTTCGGCGGCGGCAACACCATCCTGCCTGAGATGCAGCGTCAGGTGGTCGATATCCATCACTGGATGACGGCGCAGGAGTTCAGCGCACTGTTCGCACTGGCGCAGGCTGCACCCGGGCCGAACATGATGGTGGTGCCGCTGGTCGGCTGGCATGTCGCCGGCTTCTCGGGCGTGCTGGTGACGTCGCTCGCCAAGTTCGGGCCGTCGTCGCTGGTCACCGGATTTGCGCTGCGGCTCTGGGAACGCTTCAAGGACCGGCCCTGGCGGCGCACCGTACAGGCCGGGCTGGTTCCGGTCACCGCCGGCCTCGTCACCGCCAGCGCCATCGTCATCACCCACGCCTCGGTCTCGAGCTGGGGCACCGTGCTGATCGCGGCGGGCGTCGCGATCGCCACCACGACGACCCGCATCCATCCGCTGCTCGCGCTCGCCGCGGGCGCCGTGCTCGGCCTCACCGGCATCGGGCAGCCCTGACGCAAGGCTGCTGCGGCGATCGCGCGTGCGCGCTTTCGCCGCAATGGATGCGGCGTCACGAGCGGCTATGTTGATGGTGCCATGATCGACATGTTGAGCATCGACACCCGCATTGCGCGCCTCGGCTTGCGCGCCGGACGTCTGCACGCAGGCAATTAGCCGGCCGGCGATCGCGCGCCGTCCGGATTCCCTGAACGTCATCCCAATCATTTCAGCTTGTCGCGTCGCGCGAGAGATCCGCGCGCCGGCATTGGTGCGTCTCCGATCAACCGCAAAGATCATCCGACATGACCCGACACATTCAGAACAGCTTTGCCGCCGCCGCATTGCCACCGATCGTGATCACCGCGAGCGAAGCGCATCGCCTCAGCGCGCTGGCCGATTCCAGCATGGCGGTGTTTCCGCGCGTCGCCCAGTTCCTCGCCCGCGAGACCGACCGGGCCCAACTCGTCGACGACGATGCCGAGCTGCACGACGTGGTCCGCATGGGCTCGTGCGTGCGCTATCGCGACGACGAGACCGGCGATGTCAGGGAAGTCGTGCTGGTCTATCCGCACGAAGCCGACATCGCGCTGCGCCGCGTCTCGGTGCTGACCCCGGTCGGCGCCGCGCTGATCGGATTGTCGGTCGGCCAGACCATCGATTTCCAGACGCCGAGCCACCAGACGCGCGCGGTGACGATCTTGGCCGTGGAGCATGAGGGCTAGCCGCGCTTCGAGGGGCTCCGTCATGTGATGGAGCCACCGGCGGATGGGCTCCCTCTCCCCTTGCGGGGGAGGGTGGGGAGAAGGGTGCCACACGGCGAACTCTCTCCACTCAGTCGAGCACGCGGCACGGAGCCGAGATTGCGGGCGCTGACTTCATGTCGATCGTCTCGCCCGGGGCCACCCCTCTCCCCACCCTCTCCCGCAAGGGGAGAGGGAGCCCGAGCGGCGTGCTCACCTGACGTGCGCTATCAATGCTGGGCGTGCCGCCTACGCCGCCAGATGGCACTGCCCCATCTCGAGTCCGTGCCGGCGGCCGCGGGCGATGCCTTCGGCGATCGCCTTCACGACGATCTCGGCGTCGTCTGGAGAGAGATGGTCGAGCGGCTGCCAGGCGCGCAGGATGTCGCGGGCGCGATCGAGGTCGCCGTAGATGGCAAGGTGAGGAAGCGATTTGATCGGCATGTCGGTGGCTCCCAACCGCAGCTGGGTGAGCCTACCTCAGCGGACAGGGCCGAGCCATGCGTTCGGCGGCCGCAATCGCGCGCCTTGCCGATCGCCGATGCATGGCGAGGGCGTTGCTGCCCCCGCCATCAGCGCGCGTCACTCCGCGCCGGAGCCGCCCTGCACGATCTTCTCGTTCAGCTTCTGATCGACGGTCTCCACCGTGCGGTCGATCTCGGCGCTCGGCGTGCCGAGCTGGTGCGAGATCAGCTTCACTAGCAAATCGACGCGCTCGATGAACGGCGCGCCGGCGGCGACCGCGCGAGCCGCCGAGGACGGCTTGAGCAGGCTTTCCGCCGCCTTGGCGTATTTCGCGAACGGCACCTGGTCCGCCGGGTCGGCGCCGAGCTTGCGGGCAATGCCGTCGACATGGTCATAGATCGCCTGCGAGCGCGTCAGGTCGCCGTGCACGGCGTCGCGGATCGATTGCGGCTCTGATGGCGTGATGCAGCGGTAATTGCCGGTCAGCAGCATCGACCACTTTGCCAGCGGCACGAACAGCGAATCGAACACCTTCAGCTTCACCGGCACGTCCTGGCCGTCGAGCGTCACCGCGTCGATGTCGGCTTCGAGCTCGCGCAGCACCTTGTTGTGCTTGTCGTCGGCGAAGGCCGAAGCCTTGAAGTTGGTCGGCAGGCCGACATGCAGCACATTGGCCTTCTCCTCCGGCGGACGGAACGCCTGCGGGTCCGGCGAGCACAGCGTGACGAGGCCCGGCTCGAAGCGCTCCCAGACCTGCGCGTTGGTATAGGCCTCCTCGAGGTCCATGCCGGCGAGCGCGGGGATCCGCTTCAGATACGGCAGCGGCGGCATGTTCATGATCGAGAGACACGGCAGCTTCGCCGCCGCGATCTTGATCATCAGCACGCGAACCGTGTGGTTGGTGTATTGCGGCTCCTGCATCGCGAGGCCAACCATGTCGTAGCGCGACACGTCGACATCGGCGGGCGTGACGGCGTCGAGCTTGCCGGGCAGGTCGCGCGAGAAGATCGAGCGGTGCTCCTTCTCGTCGCGCAGCTTGATCCGAACCTCGGTGCCTTCGCGATTGATCAGGTCGGCGGTGTTCTTGCGGCACACCAGCGACACGTTGTGACCCGCCATCAGAAGCTTGGTCCCCAGCAGGGAGCCGTAGGAAGCTCCAAGGATCAGAATGTTGCGCGCCATGCTCTCTCCAAAAGACCGCTGGTGTATGGTATGCCACCGTCTATCGCAGATCGACAAGCGGCTGCCAAGGGGATTATCTCGCGTGCGGATTTTCGTTCCGCGATCAGGAAGGGCATTCGAGCTTGCAAGTCGCCGCCGACCCGACGGATCGGGCTGAAGAAATCCTCGTCTCGGCGTCCCGGCTGTTTGCCCGCCACTCCTACGCGAACGTCACGATGGAGCAGGTCGCGGCGTCGGTGCGGGCCGTGCCGGGCGCGCTGTATCACTATTTCCGCGACAAGGAAGATCTGATCTTCCACTGCTATCTGCGGGGCCTTGCAATCTATCGGCACGAGATCGAGGCGGCCGCCGAGCCCGGCATCGACGGGCTCGAGATCGTCAGGCGCTTCGTCCGCGGCAGGCTGCGGCCCGAAGGCCAGCGCATGATCCTGTTCAGCGATATCGATGCGCTGGCCGCGCCCTACAGCAGTGAGGTCCACGCCAAGCGCTGGCAGAACGCCGCACTGCTGGCGGACGTGCTGAAACGCGGCGTTGCCGACGGCTCGATCGCCTGCGACGAACCGCTGCTGACGGCGGTGGCGCTGATCTCGATCCTCGACTGGGTGCCGTTCTGGCTGTCCGAACGCGACTACTACACGCGCCAGCAGGCAATCGATGCGATCGACGACATCATCACGCACGGCGTCTACCGGCGCGGGATCGCAATCCCCGAGATGCCCGAACCGCTCAGCATCGCGCCTTTCCTCGCGGCGCGCGCGGCATTGAACAAGCGCGCCGCGAAGTTCGACCGGATGCTGTCGATTGCTTCCGACAGCTTCAACCGCAGGGGCGCGTCGGGCACGTCGCTCGAAAGCATCGCCGCGGATGCCGGCATGACGCGCGCCGGCATCTACTATCATTTCAGCGAGAAAGAGAGCCTGCTGCTGGCCTGCCTGCGACGCGGGCTCGCCGGCGAGGTCGGCATCCGCGAGCATCTGCAAGCCCAGCGCCTCGGCGCATTCGATCAGATCGTGCAGCGCATCCGCTTGCTCTTGATGCTGCACGACACGCCGTGCGGCCCGAAGGCGACCTACCACAACATCAACTATCTCAGCGACGTCGACCGCAAGGCCTATGTCGGCGACGTGCTGGCGACGATCCGGGAGGACCAGAACAGCTATCAGCGCTGGATCGACGAGGGCCGCTTCCGCCGCATCGATACATACTTTGCGGAGCGCATCCTGACCGGAATGGGCCATTGGTATCCGATCTGGTTCAAGACCAGGCGCGACTGGTCTCCGGCAGAGATCGCAGATCATTTCGCGCGGCTGTTTCTCGCGGGCCTCAAGCCGCGCCGGCTTCCGGGCTAGATCCGCCACGGCCGCGATCCGACCTTCTCCCTCCCCCTGACCACGGAATGGCACTGGTTCCCGACCGGAAACCAGCGCGTGCCCTCATCCAAAAGTTTACTGCCAATTCAAAATTGTGCCGGACCCAGCTGATGGATAGCCTATAACATTATAATACCTTCCGCTAAAACTTGACGCAGTATTCAAAGCGAAAGTTGCGGAGGCTCGGCAATTGAGGCTATGAGACGGCTTCGATCGCCAAGATCAAGAAACACGAGCAAGGGAGAAACCAGGATGCGTAAGCTGATCGTTGCCGCTACGGCAGCGCTGACGGTGTTGGGAGGCGCGGCGTCCGCGCAGGAAACCATCAAGATCGGCTATATCGACCCGCTCTCCGGCGGCGGCGCCAGCGTTGGCGAAGGCGGCCTGAAGACGTTCCAGTATCTCGCCGACGAATTGAACGCCAAGGGCGGCATCCTCGGCCACAAGGTCGAGATCGTCCCGCTCGACAACAAGACCAATCCGCAGGAAAGCCTGGTGCAGGCGCAGAAGGCGGTCGACGCCGGCGTCCACTACATCACGCAGGGCAACGGCTCGTCGGTCGGTGCGGCGCTGGAAGATTTCGTCACCAAGCACAATTCGCGCAACCCCGGCAAGGAAGTGCTCTACTTCAACTACGCCGCGGTCGATCCGAGCATGACCAACGAGAAGTGCAGCTACTGGCATTTCCGCTGGGATGCGAACTCGGACATCAAGATGGAAGCGCTGACCAACTACATGAAGGGCCAGCCGTCCATCAAGAAGGTCTATCTGATCAACATGGACTATTCGTTCGGCCAGTCGGTGCGGACCGCGGCGCGCAAGATGCTGGGCGAAAAGCGGCCGGATATCCAGGTCGTCGGCGACGAACTGCACCCGATGCTCAAGGTCACCGACTTCTCGCCCTACATCGCCAAGATCAAGGCGTCCGGTGCCGACACCGTCGTGACCGGCAACTGGGGCCAGGACTTCGCGCTGCTGCTGAAGGCGGCGGCTGACGCCGGCCTCAAGGTCAACTGGTACACCTATTATGCCGGCGGCGCCGGCGGACCGACTGCGATCAAGCAGACCGGCCTCGAGAACCAGGTGTTCCAGATCAGCGAAGGCGTGCCGAACTCCGGCAACAAGGCGGCGATGGAGTTCGAGAAGGACTTCCGCGCCAAGACCGGCATTTCCGTGTGGTATCCGCGCGCGGTCAACGAGATGCGGATGTTCAAGGCGGCCGCCGAGAAGGCCAATTCGATCGATCCGGTGAAGGTCGCGGCGGCGCTCGAAGGCATGAAGTTCGACGTGTTCGACGGCGGCGAGGGCTTCATGCGCAAGGACGACCACCAGTTCTTCCAGCCGATCTACATCTCCGCGTTCGGCGCGCCGGCCGACAAGGCCAAGGAGCCGTTCGACGAGGAAAACACCGGCTGGGGCTGGCGCATCGTCTCCAAGATCGACACCGATCAGACCATGCTTCCGACCACCTGCAACATGAAGCGGCCCTGATCGGCCACCGCAAGGCGCCTCCGCGACCACGGGGTTGCGGGGGCGTTCGTCTTCCGGCAGCGTGGTGTGCCGGAGTTCATTTCACCGACAGGTCTTTGATCACGTGAACCGTTCCGGTCTCAAGCGGGTGCGCCGTGGCTGAACTCATCGTCATCTCGACGCTCAACGGCGTGCTGTTCGGCATGCTGTTGTTTCTGCTGTCCAGCGGGCTCACCGTCATCTTCAGCATGATGGGCGTGCTCAACTTCGCGCATGCGAGCTTCTACATGCTGGGCGCGTTCTTCGGCTATCAGCTCACCCGCTGGATCGGCTTCTGGCCGGCGCTGGTGATCGCACCGCTCCTGGTCGGCGTGGTCGGCATGGGCGTCGAGCGCTACGGCCTGCGCAACACCCACAAGCACGGCCATGTCGCCGAGCTGCTGCTGACCTTCGGGCTCGCCTTCGCCATCGAGGAGATCGTCTCGATGATCTGGGGCAAGAGCCCGGTCGACTATCGGGTCCCGGCGGCGCTCGACTTCCCGGCCTTCACCGTGTTCTCGACCAACTACCCCGCCTACAAGATCTTCATGCTCGTGGTCTCCGTCGTGATCTTCATCGCGCTGCTGGTCACGCTGAAGCGGACGCGGGTCGGCCTCATCGTGCAGGCCGCGCTGACCCATCCCAGCATGGTCGGCCATCTCGGCCACAATGTCGGCCGCGTCTTCATGCTGGTGTTCGGCGTCGGCAGCGCGCTGGCGGGCCTCGCCGGCGTTATCGCCGGCCCCTCGCTGGTGACGCAGTCCGACATGGCCGCGCTGCTCGGCCCGATCCTGTTCGTCGTCATCGTGTTCGGCGGCCTCGGCTCGCTGCCCGGCGCCTTCGTCGCTTCGCTGCTGATCGGGTTGATCCAGACCTTTGCGGTCGCGCTCAACGGCTCGCTCGCCAGCGTGTTCGGTCCGCTCGATCCAAGCCTCGGCCCCTCGCCGCTCACCGACATCTGGAACGTCACGATCGCGCAGATCGCGCCGATCCTGCCCTACGTGCTGCTGGTGCTGGTGTTGATCTTCCGCCCGATGGGCCTGTTGGGGACGCGCGAGTCATGAGCAACGCTCCCACGCCCTCAATTGCCGCGGCGAAGCAGGAGCCCGGCGGCGCCCTGAGCTTCTATGGCGTCTGGCTGCTGGGCGCGATCGCGCTCGTCGTGCTGCCGCTGATCTTCTCGTCGGGCGGCTCGCTGACCTCGTTCAGCCTGATCGGCATCGCGATCATCTTCGCGCTGTCCTACAACATCCTGCTCGGCCAGACCGGCCTCTTGTCGTTCGGACACGCCGTGCAATACGGCCTCGGCGGCTTCCTCGCCGTGCATGTCATGAACGCGGTCGCCAGCCACAACTGGCCGATCCCGCTGCCGGTGATCCCGCTGGCCGGCGGCATCGGCGGCATGGCGTTCGCGTTGCTGGTCGGCTGGGTCATGACCAAGCGCGCCGGCACCGTGTTTGCGATGATCTCGCTCGGCATCGGCGAGCTGGTCGCCTCGTCGTCGCTGATCCTGCGCAGCGTGTTCGGCGGCGAGTCCGGCATCACCACCGACCGCACCTCGCTGATGCCGATGTTCGGCTGGACCTTCGGGCCGCAGATCCAGGTCTACTATCTGATCGCATTCTGGGTGATGGTGTCGGCGATCGCGATGTACGCGCTGACCCGCACGCCGCTCGGGCGCATCTGCAACGCGGTGCGCGACAATCCGGAGCGCGTCGAGTTCATCGGCTACGATCCGCATGTGGTGCGCTATCTCGCCTACATGTTCGCCGGCTTCTTCGCCGGCATCGCCGGCGGCCTGACCGCGATCAATTTCGAGATCGCCAATTCGGCCTATCTCGGCGCGACGCAATCGGGCCTGGTGCTGTTCTCGGCGTTCATCGGCGGCACCGCCTATTTCTTCGGCCCGATCCTCGGCGCCATCCTGGTGACCTATCTGCAGCTCGGCCTGACCAGCGTGACCTCGGTCTGGCAGCTCTATTTCGGCGTCATCTTCATCGGCATCGTGATGTTCGCGCCGGGCGGCATCGCCGGCATCCTGATGAAGCACCGTCCGCTGATCCGCGCCGGCACGCTCGGCACCGTGATCCCGTCCTATCTGGTTGCGGCGATCCCGACGCTGGCGCTGGCGCTCGGCATCATCCTGACCATCGAAACCGTCGCGCGGTTTTCCGGCGGCGACGCCATCAAGCTGCTCGGCATTCCCTTCGTCGCGACCGCGCCGACCACCTGGGCGGCCGCGGCGGTCCTGGTGATCGGTGGCTTCCTGGTCGCCCGCATCACCTGGCGGCGCGTCGCGGAAGCCTGGGATCGCGCCGCGACGGTGGCCCGTGATCGGGGGTATCTCGCATGACCGCAGCCATCCAAGTCAACGCCGTCGAGAAGAGCTTCGGCAACGTCCAGATCATTCGCGACCTCAACCTCAGCGTCGCCAAGGGCGAGCGTCACGCCATCATCGGCCCGAACGGCGCCGGCAAGTCGACGACGTTCAACCTGATCTCCGGCCACATCAAGCCGACCTCGGGCGAGATCCGCCTCAACGGCGAGGTCACTTCCGGCCTGCGGCCATTCGAGATCAACCGCCGCGGGCTGTCGCGCTCGTTCCAGGTCACCAACGTGTTCGCCCGCATGACGGTGTGGGAGAACGTCCGCTGCGCCGTGCTGTGGGCGACCGGCCACCGCTACGCATTCTGGAAGAACGTCGACACTCTGCCCGAAGTGAAGCAGCGCACCGCGCAGATCCTCGACGACATTCATCTCAGCCATCGCCGCGACGTGCCGGCGGGTCTCCTGACCTATGCCGAGCAGCGCGAGCTCGAGATCGGCATCACGATCGCCGGCGGCGCCAGCGTCATCATGCTGGACGAGCCGACCGCGGGCATGAGCCACGCCGAGACCGAGCGCGCCGTCGCACTGATCCGCCGCCTCACCGAAGGACGCACGCTCGTGATCGTCGAGCACGACATGAGCGTGGTGTTCGGCCTCGCCGATCGCATCTCGGTGCTGGTCTACGGCCACATCATCGCTTCCGGCACGCCGGAGGAGATCCGCGGCAATCCGAAGGTCAAGGAAGCCTATCTCGGCGAGGAGGTCGACTGATGCTCGAGGTCAGGAATCTTCACGCCTATTACGGCAAGAGCCACATCCTGCAGGGCGTCGATCTCGACATCGCCGCCGGCGAGGTGGTCAGCCTGCTCGGCCGCAACGGCGTCGGCCGCTCCACCACCGTCAAGGCCATCATGGGCGAAGTGCCGCCGCAGGGCACCATCCGCTTCAAGGGCCAGGACATTGCGGGCCTGCCGAGCCACAAGATCGCCCGCCTCGGCCTCGGCTACGTGCCCGAGCACCGCGACATCTTCCCGAGCCTGACGGTGCGGCAGAACCTGATCCTCGGCATCAAGGACCCGCGCCGCCCCGGCAAGTGGCGGCTGCAAGAGATGCTGGACATGTTCCCCAACCTCGCCCGCCGCGCCGACACGCCGGCCGGCGTGCTGTCGGGCGGCGAGAAGCAGATGCTGACCACCTGCCGCACGCTGCTCGGTGATCCCGAATTGATGATGATCGACGAACCGACCGAGGGTCTGGCGCCGCTGATCGTGCAGCAGGTCGGCGAGCTGATCGCGCGGATCGCCAAGGCCGGCGTCGCCATCCTGCTGGTCGAGCAGAAGCTGTCGATCGCGATGAAGATCTCGAACCGGGTCTACATCATGGGCCACGGCCGCGTGGTGTTCGAAGGCACCCCCGACCAGCTCAAGGCGAATGCCGCGGTCCGCGAGGAATGGCTCGAGGTGTGAGGCGGCGGCCGGCCGAACCGGACCAGCCTTCGCAATATTGCCTGTTCGGTGCTGAGCAGAAACCTGCTCTCAATCAGAGCATTGCCGGTTCTCACCCAATTCCGACATCGCCGAACTCACCCCTCCGGTAGCCCGGCCAAGTGCATGCCCTTGATCAATCGCCTGATTCCGGCTCGGAACGACTCATCGCCCGAGAATGGAAAGGCCTTCAATCGGCGGATGGTGAAACCGGGATCAAGCGCGAGTCCGGCTTTCGCAGCAGCTTTCGCCTCTTCCAGCTCACCGGAAAGCGAGTATGCCGCGGCGAGTGCGAAGTGAGCCCAAGGATAGTTTGTATTGGCCTTCAGAGATCGCCGTAACCATATCACCGCCTCGGCATCGGCTCCGACGTACAATTTGGAAAACGCCACATAACTCATCCATCGATGCGCCGCCCCGTCGAGCGGGGACAATCGAAGCGCTTCCAGTATGTGTGCCTCGGTTTCCGTCGGCCGGCCAACCATCGCCTTGATGGCACCGAGCGTACTATGCGCTTCGGCCAGATTCCTGTTCAAGACCAGTGCGTGCTCGCATTCCGCCAAGCCTTGCGCTGCATGACCGGAGCAGACTTGGACACAGCCCAGGAACATGTGGGCCGCGGCATGTTCCGGGGCCAGCGACAAGGCTTTCACAAGATATGCCTCGGCCGATTGAAACCGGGAAAACACATCATCGACAATAAAATGGACGGCACTGGCCGTGTCGATCGCTGCAATTCCCACCAATGCATCCACATTTTCAGGATCAAGTTCCAGCGCACGTTCGAAATAGCCCCGCGCTCGCTTCATGTGCTCCGGGGTCCAACTCTTGTTCCAGTGCGCCATGCCTCGAAAATAGAGATCCAAGGAATTGGGCTGTAATGAGCGCTCTGCTCGCCTCGCCTCAGCCGCGATCAGTTGAGCATTCAAGGTGTTCGCGAGCCGGGACACGATCTCGTCCTGCACGTCGAAAAGATCGGTAACAGCTTTGTCGAAACGCTCGGCCCAGAGGTGGTGGGCGGTTTCGGCATCGACAAGCTGCACGTTCACTCGAAGCCGGTTGTCGCTGCGCTGAACCGAGCCCTCAAGCACATAGCGGATGCTCAATTCACGGCCAATCTCCTTGAGATCAATCGATTTGTCCTTGTAGGTGAATGCGGTGTGGCGACCGATCACGAACGAGCCCCTGATGCGCGACAAGTCGGTAGTCAGGCTCTCGGTGACACCGTCGACAAAGTAATCCTGCTTGGGATCACCACTGAGATTCGCGAACGGCAATACAATGATCGAAAGAGGCGGCGGTGAAATCGGGCTCGCTCTTGCGCCTTCCGCTCGTGTCGACGGAACCGTGGCATAGGCGCGGACCGGGCGATCGATATTTTTGAGACTCCGCTCGCCCAAATCGACGAACTCAACGCCAACCTTGCCTCGGACTTGCTCGTAAGCGGAAGACGAGATGCAGATGCCACCGGGTTCTGCAATGCCCTCAAGCCGCGCGGCAATGTTAACGCCGTCTCCAAAGATGTCATGCGGCTCGACGATGACGTCGCCGATATTGACGCCGACACGGAAAGCAATGCGCCTGTCATTCGCGTCACTGGCCGTGAGCTCGGAGATACGGGCTTGAAACCGTACAGCAGCTCTGACCGCCTCGACCGCACTCGGAAACTCCGCCAGGAACCCATCTCCGGTTCGCTTGACAATGCGGCCACGGTGTTCGGTGATTGCGGGCTCAACGGCATCTGTCAGGAGCCCGCCAAGCTTTGCATGCGTGGTCTCTTCGTCATCGTGCATGAGCCGCGAGTAGCCAGCCACGTCGGCGGCCAGTATCGCCGACAATCTACGCTCGACTCGCGCTGGCTGCTCTTGCACCATGACTGGCAATCCAACCGGTTGGCATAGTGTAGAACAGATCAGAGGTTGATACCAGAAGCCCAGCTGTCGCCGATCGGAGTGGCATTGTCCGGAACGTGACACAGAGGTCAGACCGGAGCGCGGGCGGGCTTTCTGTATTCCGCAGTCTCGGCGCGAACCAGCTCGCAGAATTCGAGCGCAAGACGGCTGCGCGGCCGTTGCGACGGAAACAGCAGCACCGTGGTGAGCTCCAGCCGCGGCGTGAACGGCTTGAGCACGATCCGGGCGCTGGCAAAATCGCGCGCCACCACGGGATCGACGATCGAGAAGCCCAGTCCCTGCGCAACCAGGGCGCAGCGCTGCATGCTGTACTGAATCTCGGCCACCGTTCTGACCTCGGCCCCGGCGTCCTCGAAGGCGCGCTCGAGGCGCGTGCGATGCGGCGCGCCCGGCGCCGGCGCAATCATCGCCTCGCCGTGCAGGTCTTTTGGCCTGATCAATCGCTTGGACTTCAGCCCGTGCTGACGCGGCAGCACGCAGATTGCGTCGGTCGTCATCAGCAGTTCGTCGTCGACCGCCGCAAAACCTGACTGGGGTCGCGCCAGCCCGACATCGCACTGGCCTGCAGCGACCAGACTCCAGACCCGTTCAGGGCTGTGCACGGCGACCGACAGCATGATGCCGGGGTTCTTCCTGGAGAAGCTGCTGACGATCCGCGGCATCAACGAATAGGTGAATGCCGGAAGGCAGGCGATCCTCAGCGTTCCGCTGCCCCGCGCGCGAATGCCGCGCGCCGCACGCGCCAGATACTCCAGCCCGGCCTGGTTGCGCTCCACCTCATGCAGGAAGATCTCGCCTTCCGGCGTCAGCGTGACGCCGCCGCGCCCGCGTTCGAACAGCGCGAAACCGATCTCGCGCTCCAGCCGCGCGATGGCGCGACTGACAAAGGGCTGCCCGATCCGCAGACTGAGCGCTGCCTTGGTGATTCCGTTGTGACGCACGACCTCGCGAAACAGGTCAACGTGTCTCGGATTCAGGGACATGACCAATCCGCATATGAACTGCCATTCCAGTCATTTGACGGCATGTTGGTTCGATGCGTCAATAGGGCATGCAATTCGCAGACAGCCATGAAGCCTTGGCTACCGACCGCATCCTGCTCACCAGGATCCACGGTTCCGGGATCTCGCGGGTGAAGGAGCTCGGGGACGCCGGCACGCTTCGGCAGCTCGATCGCTGCGGCTCCGGCCAGGCGGCGGCCGCGCGCGTGGCGGCCACGCTGAGCTGCGCGAATGTCACGGCGGCCCTGGCGATCGAGGACGCCGGGTCAGGCGACATCATCGGCCTTACCGCTGTCGCGGCGCTCGAGCCGGAGGAGAAGCGGGCGACGCTGGCGCCGATCTGGAGCAGCGGACGATTGGACGAGGTCGTGCTCATCAGCCATGTCACGCATCTCATGACGCGCCATGCGTTCGAGGTGCTCGCGGTCGAGCGGGCCGAGGTGCATCTGGATTGGCGCCTGCGGCGGACGCTCGAGCTCTACACCGGCCTCGGCTTCCACTGCGAAGGACGGCTTCGCGGCTATTTTGCCTGTAATCAAGGCCCATCCGCCGACGCTGCGGTGCTCAGCGTGGTGCGCTCCGGATGGCCTGCCATCGCCGACCGACAGCGCCGGCTGCTTGCCAGCGAAGCGTGGCGCTGTCGGCTGCCGTCCGATCGCCCGCCATAGCGCAATGACGGAGACAGGACCGCAACAGATCTGCACGAAAAACTCGTGACACGGCTGAATCTACTCCGGCCGGATCAGCGCCACGACATCGCCCGCCTTCAGCGTCTGGCCGGGCTTGACCGGTATCGACGCAATGCTGCCCGCGCTTGGCGCGTGCACACTGATCTCCATCTTCATCGACTCGATGATCGCAAGCACGTCGCCGGCCGCAACCTTGGCGCCCTCCTCGACCAGGATCTTCCAGATGTTGCCGGGTACTTCAGAGAAGGCCCCGAGCTGACCGTCGGGAATGCCGGTTGCCGAGGCCCCGACATCGATCGACTCCACCGGCGCCTCGTCGAGCTTCATTGCGCGCCAGCGCTGACGCTCGGCATCGAATGCGGCCTGCTGCGTCGCCTTGAACGCCGCGATCGACGGCTGCGTCTCGGCCAGCGACTTCGCGTAGTCGGCGTAGGAGAATTCGCCCTCCTCGATCCTGATGTCGTATTGGCCGTGCGGGAATGCGGCGCGGGCGTCGAGCAGCTCGTCGGCATCGACCGGAAAGAAGCGGATCTTGTCGAAGAACCGCAACAGCCAGGGATGGCCAGGCTCGAACACCCGCGTGGTGCGCCAGCTGTTCCAGACCTGGATGGTGCGGCCGAACAGCTGGTAGCCGCCCGGCCCTTCCATGCCGTAGATGCACATATAGGCGCCGCCGATGCCGACCGCGTTCTCCGGCGTCCAGGTCCGCGCCGGATTGTACTTCGTGGTCACGAGGCGATGCCGCGGGTCGAGCGGGGTCGCCACCGGCGCGCCGAGATAGACGTCGCCGAGGCCGAGCACGAAATAGTCCGCGTCGAACACGATGCGGCGGACGTCATCCTCGCTGCCGAGCCCGTTGATGCGGCGGATGAACTCGACATTCGACGGACACCATGGTGCATCCGCGCGCACCAGCTCCTGATACTTGCGCATCGCGAGCTCGGCCTGCGGATCGCGCCATGACAGCGGCAGATGCACGGTGCGGCTCGGCACCCGCATCGCATCAACATCAGGCAGTTCGCGCTCGATCCGCCTGAGCAGGTCGAGCAACTTCGTTCGCGACAGCGTAGTGCCGTCATAATGGATCTGCAGCGAGCGGATGCCGGGCGTGAGGTCGATGAGGCCGCCGAGCTTCGCCTCATCGAGCGCCTGCGCCAGCACATGGACGCGCAGCCGCAACGCGATGTCGAGCTCCATCGGGCCATATTCGACCAGGAGATTGTCGTCCCCGGCGCGGCGATACACCACCGGGATCGGGCCATCATCATTGCGTCCGACGATGGCCGAGCCGAGCTCGGGTGCATGCAGCACCGTGGGACCGGCAACCGGATCGTCACGCTTCACCGGCACGAAGCGGACGGTGTCGCCGGGCCGCAGCTGGCCGATTTTCCAGAGTTCGTCGCGCGCGACCACCGCCGGACAGACGAAGCCGCCGAGGCTCGGTCCGTCGGGCCCGAGAATGATCGGCATGTCGCCGGTGAAGTCGATCGAGCCGACCGCATAGGCGTTGTCGTGGATGTTCGACGGATGCAGTCCGGCCTCGCCGCCATCGGCACGGGCCCAGCGCGGCTTCGGCCCGATCAGCCGCACGCCGGTGCGGGCGCTGTTGAAGTGCACCTCGTAGCTCGATGCGAACAGCGTCTCGATGTCGTCGTCGAGGAAGAAATCCGGCGCGCCGTGCGGACCGTAGACCACGCCGATCTTCCAGGCAGATGTCAGCTGCAGACGTTCGTCCTCCGTTGCGCACCGCGGCGCCGCAAGGTCAGGGCTCTCCGCGCCGATATGCAGCACGTCGCCGGCCTTCAGCGAACCCGTCGCATGGCCGCCGAAGGCGCCGAGCGCGAACACGGCGCGCGAGCCGAGAATCTCCGGCACGTCGATGCCGCCGCGCACAGCCAGATAGGTGCGCTGCCCCGGCCCCTTGATGCTGCCGATGGCAAGCGTCTGACCGGCGCGGACCGCGACCGGCTCGTCATGGCCGACATCGGCACCGTCGAGCGCCGCCTTCATCTGCGCGCCCGACAGCGCGACGATCGCATCGGTGTTGAAGTGCAGGGTCGGCCCGTTGACCGTCAGCTCCAGTGCGGTCGTTACTTCCGGATTGCCCACGACGCGGTTGGCGAGGCGAAACGACCGCTCGTCCATCGGGCCGCTCGGCGGCACCCCGACATGCCAGAGATGCAGGCGGCCGGGCAGCTCCTGCACGCCGCTCTGCGCACCGGGCGCGACAACGTCGATGGTACGGGGACGATAGGCGAAGGCGCCAAGCACGCTGGTCGCCACCTGCCCGCTGCGGAACACGTCGGACACAGCGATCGCACGCAGATAGTCGAGATTGGTCTCGATCCCGGCCACCACCGTCTGATCGAGCGCTTTGCTCAACTTCGCGATCGCGGCCTCGCGCGTCTCAGCCGACACGATGATCTTGGCCAGCATCGGATCGTAGAACGGCGACACTTCTGTCCCGGTCTCGATCCAGCCGTCGATCCGCGCGTCTGGCGAGAAGCTGACCTTCGTCAGCCGGCCCGCGCTCGGGCGAAAGGCGGCGCCGGGGTTCTCGGCATAGAGCCGCACCTCGATCGCCGCGCCCTTTGGTTCGAGCTGACCCGCCTGGCCCAGCACGTCTTCTCCGGCCGCCTGCCGGATCATCCATTCGACGAGGTCGACGCCGGTGACCTGCTCGGTGACGGGATGCTCGACCTGGAGGCGGGTGTTGACCTCGAGGAAGTAGAAATCCTCGCGCGCGACGTCGTAGATGAACTCGACGGTGCCAGCGGATTCGTAAGCCACCGCCTTGCCAAGCGACACCGCAGCCGCATGCAGCCGCCGCCTGATCTCGGTGGACAGCCCCGGCGCCGGGGTCTCCTCGAAGACCTTCTGGTTGCGCCGCTGCAGCGAGCAGTCGCGCTCGCCGAGCGCGACCACGTCGCCTTTGCCGTTGCCGAAGATCTGCACCTCGATGTGGCGCGCCTGGGCGACGAAGCGTTCGAGATAGACCCGGGCGTCGCCGAAGCTTGCGCGCGCCGTGCGCTGCACGGATTCAAATCGCTCGCGCAAGGCCGCCATATTGTGGCAGAGCTGCATGCCGATGCCACCGCCCCCCGCCGTGCTCTTCAGCATCACCGGAAAGCCGATTCTCTCAGCCTCGCGCACCGCCTCGTCGATGGTCTCCAGCAGGCCGGAGCCCGGCAGCAGCGGCACGCCGCTGCGTTCGGCGATCTCGCGTGCCTTGTGCTTGAGGCCGAAGGCGTCAAGATGCTCCGGCCGCGGCCCGATGAATCTGATGCCGTGCTCGGCGAGCCGTTCGGCAAAGCGGCGGTTCTCCGACAGGAAACCGTAACCGGGATGCACCGCCTGCGCGCCGGTCGCAAGACACGCCGCCATGATCGCATCGACGTTGAGATAGCTTTCGGCTGCCGGCGCGGGGCCGATCCGCACCGCCTCGTCGGCGTCGAGCACCGGCCGGGTGAAGCGGTCGGCATCGGAATAGACCGCGACCGAAGCGATGCCCAAGCGGTGCAATGTTCTGCCGATCCGCCCGGCGATCTCGCCGCGGTTGGCAATCAGGACCTTGCTGAACATGCCTCACGCTCCCGACTTGAAAATCGTGGGCTCGACGATCGCGGGCTCGTAGATCGTCACCTGGACCGGCGTCGGGAAGAAGCCGTTGCAGGGGTTGTTGATCTGCGGGCAGTTCGAGATCAGGCACAGCACGTCCATCTCGGCGACCAGCTCGATGGCGTCGCCGGGCCTGGAGACGCCGTCGACCACGGTGAAATTGCCGGCGGGATCGATCGGCACGTTCATGAAGAAGTTCAGATTCGGCACGATGTCGCGTTTCGACATGCCGTATTTCGCGGCTTCGATGACGAAATTCTCGCGGCATGCGTGCTGGTAGCGGGTCTGGTGGCCGAACCGTACGGTGTTGCTCTCGCAGGAGCAGGCGCCCGCGGAAGTGTCGTGAAGGCCGCAGCTGTCGGCGGTGACGCGCAGCATCACCCGGCCCTCATTGGACATGATCCTGGTGCCGAGCCCGACATAGGCCGAGCCCTGCGCGCGCAGCGTATCCTGGCCGCTGTAGCGCTCCTGATAGTCGTCGGCGCGGTAGAACAGCGTATCGACCGCCTGCTGGCCATGGGTATCGGTGATCCGCAGCGCCTGGCCCTTGCGGATGACAGCCGACCACGGCTTGCGTGCGGCAATTTCCGCATCGAGAACGATGCGGCCGGTCCGAACGGATTGCATGGTCATTGCCCGGCTCCTTCGCTGGTCTCGCCGAAATACAGCGCATTGTTCTGATAGGCGCGGACCGCCTCGGCGGTCGCGGTCCGGCACAAATCGTCAGCCGCGGGCGCACCGGCGCGATAGCGCACGATCTCGACGCTCGCTTGCGGATAGGTCCTGACCGGATCGAGCGGATGCGGACAGTTCGACAATGCAATCAGCAGATCCATTTCCGCGCGCAGCTCGACGAAGTCCCCTTTCTGCCTGCGCGCGTCAGACCAGACAAACTTGCCGTCGGCGTCGATCGCGACCGGCGCGAAGAAGCTGACACAGGGATGGACGTCGCGGCGATCGAGCCCGAGCTTGGCCGCGGCGAGAATGAAGTTGTCGCGCGTGTTGCGAAAATCGCCTTCGCCGTAGTTTGCCCGGTTGGTCGCCGCGGTCGAGCCGCCGACCACGGCATCATGCGCGGCGCTGCTGTCCTCGGTGATGCCGAGCAGCGCCCGGCCCATGTCCGACAGCAACACACGGCCCTTCTGCAGTCGCGCCGCCCATTGCACCTTGATGGTGTCGGCGTGGTTGAGCCGCTCGGTGGTGTCGGCGGCATTCCAGGCGAGCAGGCTGACGGTCGATATCCCCTGTGTGTTGACGATGCGCAACGTCTCGCCACGGTTCAGCTGCGTGGTCCAGTACCAGCCGGCCGGAACCGTCTCACGATGGATGATTGCATCAACGGCGATCGGCGCGGCGTCGCGCGAGGTCGGCGCCGGCAGCGCCCGGGGCGCGTGCTCCTGCCCGGCCGCTTTCAGCTCGTTGTAGCGCCGCGTATGTGCCGCGATCTCGGCCTTCTGTTCCTCTGTGAGGATCATGGTTGCTCCTTCAAGACGAGAGCGCCGGGCCGTCCCGGCTGATGCTCCTTGCCTGACCGGGTCGTCCCGGCCGGAGCTGGTTGAACCGATGACCGCAGCTCGGCGCTGCGGCGTGGGAAGATCTCGAGGTCGCGCGACACCGTGGCGCCGTAGCGCTCGCGCTCCTCGGGCCGGTTGCGCGACCGCTCCAGCGCGATCACGCGCGTGGCGAGGCCGAACGCCTCACTGAGGTCATGCGTCACCATCACGACCGTCAGATGGGTCTCGGTCCAGAGCCGTTTCATCAACAGATGGATATCGGCGCGGATTCCCGGATCGAGCGCGCCGAACGGCTCGTCGAGCAGCAGGATCTTCGGCCCGCGCATGATCGCCTGCGCCAGCGCGAGGCGCTGCTGCATGCCGCCGGACAACGCGGATGGATATTTGCTCTCCTGGCCGGCAAGCCCGACCTCGGCCAAGAGCTTCATCGCATCGTCCATGGCGGCGCGGCGCGCGGCGCCGAACAAGCGCGCGGAGAATTTGGCATCGCGCAATTCGCGGCCGAGCATGACGTTCTGCAGCACGGTCAGATGCGGAAACACCGAGTAGCGTTGAAACACCACGCCGCGGTCGGCATCCGGTTCGGCCGGCAGCGGCTTGCCGTCGACCAGAATCTGGCCGCGGCTCGGCTGTTCTTCGCCGAGCAGCATCCGCAGCAGCGTGGTCTTGCCGCAGCCGGACGGACCGACCAGCGCGATGAAGGCGCGCGGCTCGACCTCCATCGTGATGCGCTCGAGCACGATGTGGTCGCCATATTCCTTCCAGACGTCATCGAACCGGATCGCGCTCATTCCGCCCTCACCGACGCAAACCAGGGAAACGCCTTGCGTTGCAGGACGCGCAGGCCGACATCGATCAGGAACGCCAGCAGCGTGATCCAGGCGACGTAGGGAATGATGACGTCCATCGCGAGATAGCGCCGCACCAGGAAGATCCGGTAGCCGAGTCCGGAATCGGAGGCGATCGCCTCGGCCGCGATCAGGAACAGCCAGGCCGGGCCGAGCTGCAGCCGGAGCACGTCGATCAGCCGCGGTAGGGTTTGCGGCATGGCGACCCGCAGCGCGATCTGCCAGGTCGAGGCGCCGAGTGTCTGCGCCTTGACGATCTGCTCGCGCGGCAACTCCTGCACCTTCATCGCGAGGTCGCGGATCATGCAGGGCAGCGTCCCGATCACGATCAGCGCAATCTTCGAGTTCTCGCCCAATCCCATCACGATGAACAGGATCGGGAGCAATGCCAGCGGCGGCACCATCGAGGTGACCGACACGAACGGCCCGAGCAGGGCGTTGGCGCCCGGCAACAGCCCGATCACGATGCCGAGCACCAGCGCCGCCACGGTCGAGATCGCCAGCGCCGACCCCAACCGTCCCAGGCTGGCGACGGTGTCGGAGGCCATCAGATAGCCGCCGGTCCGCGGGTCGACCTCGAACGCCATCTGCTTGACGGCCTGCACCATGCTCGGCAGCGCCGGCAGCAGCTTGTCGTTCGGGTTCTGCGCGAGCCGCGCGCTGGAGCCGGCGAAATACGCGATCGCGACCAACAGGAACGGCAGCGCGAGCAGATAGAACCGCGTCTGCCGTCCCGGCCGTATGTTCACAAGTCGCATCGTCGGCTCCTGCCAGAGGTCGGCGTTGTGCGCGTCAGAGCTTGCCTTTGGCGGCTTCGTCCATAAAGGTCGGGTCGAAGCGCAGCTTGACGTTCGCCTTGTCGCCCAGCACCGATTTGTCGGCGAGCTCGATGCCGACGGCGTCAGCCGACTTTGCGCCCTTGCCGAGCAGGTCCTTCTCGAACAGGAACTTGCGGACCCGATCCATGGTCACGCCGATGGTCTTGCTGCGCGTAAAAGCTTCGGCGTCGGTTGCCTTGTCGAACAGTTTGGTGGTCGAGAGCTGGCTGTCGAAGCCGGCCAGATCAGTGCCGGAGGCCTTGGCCATCGCCTCCTTGGCGGCCTTCGCGGCGGGATCGTTCGCCGTCATTTTTGAGAGCGTCTCGTACCAGATGCCGACCAGCGCCTTGGCGAAATCCGGATTGTCCTTGGCGACCGCGGTGTTCACCACCATCAGGTCCATGATCTCGCCGGGGATCTGCGAGGAGTCGAACACCTTCTTGGCGTCGGGCGAGCCAAGAATTTCGGTCACGATCGGATTCCAGGTCACGACCGCATTGACGTCTGATGTCTTGTAGGCGGCAGCGATGTCGGCGTCCGAGGTGTTGACGACCTTGACGTCCTTCTCGCTCAGCTTGCTGGTCTCGAGCGCTCGCGCCAGCAGATAATGCGACACCGAGAACTCGACCAGGTTGACGGTCTGTCCCTTGATCGCGGCGAGGTCGGACTTGTTCTTCAGGATCACGGCATCATTGCCGTTGGAGAAGTCGCCCATCACGACCGCGGTGGTGTCGACGCCGCCGGCCGCGGGAATCGACAATGCGTCCATGTTGGTGATGGTGACGGCATCATAGCCGCCGGCGGTATACTGGTTGATCGATTCGACGTAGTCGTTGAACTGCTTGACCTCGATCGTGATGCCGTATTTGTCGGCCCATTTCTTGACGATGCCGGTGTCGGCGGCATAGCCCCACGGCATCCATCCGACATAGATCGACCAGGCGACCTTGAAGCTTTTCTTCGGTGCGGCGTCGGCCGCAGGCGCCGCCGCGAGCACGATCGCGCAGCCGACGACAACAGAGCGGAGGAAGAAAGAGAACTTGTTCATTGCCGATCCCTCTTGCGAAACTTCACAAAAAGGGACTGGCGAAAAGACCATCGCTCCGCCAATCCCTTGGCTAACGAGGTCTCCCGGGCTTTTATCCCGCCGTGCACCTGCGGGGATGTCTCCCCCGCAAGCGGCTGCTCTCGGACCAGCATCTTGCCTGGCAAGACCGGAACCCTAGCGGCCAACTCGCGGCCTTTGATGCACGAGACGTGCCACAGCGCCGGTAGCTGAATCTCATGGGATTTTTCGGCACGCGCGGCGCGGCCGCGAGAGCGCTCTGCTCAAAAACTACGCAGGCGTGCCCAGAATTGGCTCTGTCATTCCGCCGACGACGTCAGCAGGATGCCTGCTATCGCTGATGTCGAGAGGATGTTCGATGCGCTGGCTCTTGACTGCCCTCTGGCGCGGATTGCATGGCCGCTACGGCCTGACGCCGCGATGCGATGTCGGCGGTCCGGCGAGAACCAGGCTCTGGCGCGTGTGACCGGTCAGTTCTTCGCGGTGTTGACCGCGACGCTTTCCCTGTAGGCCGGCCGCGACGTGACGCGGTCGAGATAGGGCGTTGCGACGTCGCAGACCCCGACACCATAGTCGATCGCCCACACCAGACAGGTCGTCAGCAGGATATCCGCGCTGGTGAACTGATCGCCCATCAGATATTGCCGCCCGTCCGACAAGGCGACCTCGACGTGGCGCAGTTGCTGGCGGAAATACTCGGCCGCTTTCACGACCACGTCAGGCGCATGGCCGTAGATGTGGGCGAGGCCCTGGACGTCATGGCGGCGCATCACGTAGAGGCTGGTCGAATCCAGTTCGGCCACGATGAAGAAGCACCATTCCAGGCACCGCGCGAAGTCGCGCTCCGCGACCGGAACGAGCGACATCTTCGGGTTGGAGTAATGCCGCGCCAGATAGGCGACGATGGCCGCACTCTCCCCGATCGTGAAGTCGCCGTCCTGCAGGAGGGGAATTTTCTGCCTCGGATTGAGCAAGGTGTATTCCGGTGTCTTGGTCTCGCCCGAGCGCGGCAGGATCGGCTTGCAGTGATAGTCCAGCCCCAACTCGTGCAAGGCCCAGTGGGCCCGGATCGTCCGCGATGTCCCTACCCCCCACAGCGTCAGCGTGTCCGACATGGCGTCACCATTTCTCGACTGACGGACGCAGGTCGAGTTCATGGCTCCATCCGTCGCGGCTCTGCTGGTGCAGGAACCAATAGGCCTCTGCGATCGAGGACGTCCGCGTCAGTGAATCCTGTGGAATCTCCGATGCAGCGACGCCCGTGGCGGCCTTCATCCGCTGGTGAATGGCCGGGCTGTCGACACCGGCATCGATCAGGAGATGCGCGACATGGATGTTCTTCGGCCCGAGCTCGCGCGCCATCGCCTGGGCGACCGCGCGCAAGCCAAACTTGGCGGATGCGAAGGCGGCAAAGCCGCTGCTGCCGCGCACACTCGCGGTCGCGCCGGTGAACAGCATGGTGCCGCGGCCATGCCGCAGCATGTGCCGGGTCGCCTCGCGTCCGACCAGGAAGCCGGCGAAACAGGCGAGCTCCCAGGCCTTGAAGAACAGTTTTTCGCTGGTCTCATGCAGCTCTTTCTTGACGTTCGAGCCGGCATTGAACAGGCAGACCTCGATCGGCCCGATCTCGCGTTCGACCCGCTCGCAGAGCTCCTGCACCTCACTCTCGCGCCGCGCGTCGACACTGAATGCATGCACCTGGCGTCCGGCGCCGGTCAGTTCCTCCACCAGTGCGCTCGACTTCGCGGCATCGCGCCGCGCGATACACACGGAGTAGCCGCCGGCGGCGAAGCGCCGCGCCACCGCAGCACCGATCGCATCGCCCGCGCCAACCAATAAGGCAGTCTTGTTCGTCTCGGCCATAGGACATCTCCCACCGACGGCGGTTGTTTTGGTTCAGCAATGATGACGTTGCGCGGCGCGGCCGCTCAAACCGCGCGCACGGCCTTCTGCTCGATCATCTCTGCGATCGCGGCATCGCCGTAGCCGAGGTCGGAGAGCACCTGCCTTGTATGCTGGCCGATACGCGGGGCCGGGCCGCCGATCGCTGCGGCATCGACCTCGAAGCGCGCCGCGGGCTTGGGCTGGCGCACGGTTCCGACGCCCGGCTGCTCGAGCTCGGCAATCAGCCCGCGGGCGACCACCTGCTCGTTGGCGATGATTTCGCCGCGCCTGAGGATCGGCGCGCAGGGCACGTCGGCCGCATCAAGCCGCACCAGCCATTCGGCTGTAGTATGCTTGCCGAGATAGTCCTGCATCTTGTTGATGCGCGCCGTGGCATTGACCGAGCGCGAGGCCGGCGTGGCAAAGCGCGCATCGTTGGCCAGTTCCGGATCGCCGGTAGCCCTGCAGAAGCCCTGCCATTCGGAATCGGAGATCGTCCCGCAGGTGAGGTATCCGTCCGAGGTCTGGAACACGAGATCGGGCCGGTCGTTCGGATCCGACGTGGTCTGCTCCCGGCCGACCACCGTGTACTGCATCATGCCCTCCGGCCACAGATAGGCGATCATCGCATCGAGCATCGCCACCTGGATGTGTTGGCCACTGCCGGATTTTTCCCGCGCGTAGAGCGCCGCCGTGATCGCCTGCGCAGCATAGACCGCCGTCGTCTTGTCGGCCACGATGGTCCGGATCATCTGCGGACGGTTGGTCACCGGCTGGGCCTGGATATCGCAGAAGCCCGACAGGGCCTGCACGATGGGATCGTAGACCCGCTTCCTGGCGTACGGCCCGTCTTCGCCGACGCCGCTGATCGAGACATAGATCAGCCGTGGATTCTTCTGGCGCACCTGGTCCGGACCGAGCCCGAGACGTTCCATCGTGCCGGGACGGAAATTCTGCACCAGCACGTCGGCCTGCATGACGAGCTTGCCCAGCACCTCGCGGCCCGCATCGGTCTTCATGTCGATCGAGAGCGAACGCTTGCCGCGATTCGACGAGATGAACAGCGCCGAGAACTCGCCGGTCTTGTCGACATTGGCCCGGCTGCGGCGGGTGATGTCGCCGCCGATCGGCTCGACCTTCAGCACGTCCGCGCCCTGATCGGCCAGGAACATCGTCGCGAACGGGCCCGAGACGACACCGGTCAGATCAAGTACGCGAACTCCCGCCAATGGCCCTGGCATGCTTTGCATCCCTCTCCAAATGCGCGGACACCACCAAGCCTTGCGCGCACCCTCGGCATACGATGGACCCGGCGCCGGCGCTTGCGGGAAAGCGCCCCGATTTGCAAAAAAGCGCCGAAACTCACGCCCTCCCCTGCTGCCGGAACACCGACGGGCTGACACCCGTGACTTGTTTGAACGTCGACGAGAAATGCTGGGCGTGGCTGAACCCCGACGCCAGCGCGATGCTGGTCAAGCTCTCGTCAGTATCGCTGAGGCGATGCTTGGCGGCCTCGATGCGGAGGCCCAGCAAATAGCGGTGGGGGCTGGTGCCCGTGCTCTCCTGGAACGCGCGCAAGAAATGCCGTTTGCTGAGGCCCGCAACATCTGACAGTGCCGACAGGGAGATCGTCTCGCCGAGGTTGGCCCGGACGAACTCCTCGATCCTGCGCAGCTTGAGCGCCGGCAGTCCGCCGCGGCTCGGCGGCTTCGCCGGTTCCGCGCCGCGCGACAGCCGCGCCATGTGCGCCAGCGCCTGGCTGGCCCAGCCTTCGGCGAACAGATCGAACAGATTGTCCGGCGTGGTCGCTTCCTGGCAAAGTTCGGAGAGACCACGGCAGAGCTGGTCATGGCCGAACGCAATCGCCGGTGTTTCGATCAGGCCATTGAGACGGCTCTGCATGAAGTTTGGGTCGACGAAGACGACCACATAGTCGAACGCCGGCCCGACCGACCACTCGCCCTCGATCTCTGTGCCGGCGGGAAACAGCGCGAGGTTGGCGGCCCTGGAGAAATCATACTCAACCGGACGGCCGTTGATCGTGGCCTGCAGTCGCGAGCAGCCGTTGCGGAACCAGAACAACGTCAGCTCGGGCTGGCGGAAGTGCCAGTTCATGCGGGGCCGCGAGGTTCGGCTGAGCAGCTCGACCCTGATCGGCTCCGACCGCGCGATGACGGACGACACAAGTTCACCGCCGACCTTGCGGACAAACCGCTCCGGACGCGCTTCCTCCATGGGACATCTCCTCCGCGTATGGCACGGATGGTAAGTTCCAAATCAGAATTGACTATCCGCGGCCGGAAATCCAGCCCTTTGATGGCTGATCGCCAAGATGTTAGCGGCCGGCCTGCGGAGGTATCGGGTTGCACGCGACCGTGATCTCATTCATTCTTGACTGATCGTTCCAAATCAGGCATGTCCAGGCAATGGCAAGACCGAAGGAATTCATTGCGGAAGAGGCGCTCGATGCCGCGATCGGCGTGTTCCGCGAGCACGGCTTCGAAGGCACGTCGGCCGAGATGCTGGTGCGGACGCTCGGCATCGGCCGGCAAAGCCTTTACGACACGTTCGGCGGCAAGTGGCAGCTTTATCTCGCCGCGGTGCAGCGCTACGCCGCGCGAGAGACCGAGGCACATCTTTCAGCCCTGGCAAGCGCGCCGCGCGCGGTCGACGGTCTCCGGGCCATGGTCGAGCGCGTGGTCGATGACGCAGCGGAGGCGTGTCTTGGTGTCAACTCGATCTGCGAGTTCGGCACCGGCAAGCCGGAGCTTGCGGCGATCCGTGACAATGCGGGACGGACGCTGACCAGGGCCATCGTAGCGAGAATCCGCGAGGCTCAAGTGGAGGGCGACGTTGCCCCCGACATCGACCCGTCGAGCGCAACCGAGTTCCTCCAAGCATCGTTTGCGGGGATCCGGGTCGCCGCTCGCGGCGGCGCCGGCCACCGGCGATTGCGGGCACTCGGCCAGTTGGCGCTGCGGGCCCTCGCGTAATTTTTTTGGCCTATTCTGGAACGATCATTCCACCAAGAAAGGAAGCATGGACATGACCTCTACTGCATCGGAAAAGCCGCGGAACGCCCTCGTATTCGGTGGCTCGCGGGGGATTGGCGCCGCGATCGCCAGGCGCCTTGCGCACGAGGGCTTCTCGGTCGCCCTCACCTATGTGAGCAGCCCCGACAAGGCACGTGAGGTGTGCGATGCGATTTCCGCGGCCGGAGCCAAGGCGGTCGCGATCCATGCCGACAGCGGCGAACCCGCCGCGATCCGGCGCGCGGTCGCTGAGGCCACCGATCAGCTCGGACTGCTCGACGTCGCGGTCATCAATGCGGGCGTGCTTCGCCTCGGATCAATCGAGTCATTCAACCCAGAGGACCTCGATCTGCTGCTCGATGTGAACGTCCGCGGCGTGTTCCTCGCGATGCAGGCCTCCACGGCCGCCATGCGTGACGGCGGGCGGATCATCACGATCGGGAGCAATACGGCAATCAGGACCGGCGCCGCCGGCGGCAGCGCCTATGCAATGACGAAGGCCGCGGTCGCTTCACTCGTCAAGACCGCAGCGCTCGACCTGGCCCCGCGGCAGATCACGGTCAACAATCTGCAGCCGGGACCGACGGCCACGGACATGACCGCCGGCATGGCCGATTGGTTACAGCAGAAGATTCCGTTGCGCCGCCTGAACAATCCGGACGACATCGCATCGGCCGTCTGCTTCCTGGCCGGCAACGGCGCGAGCCTGATAACGGGCACCAGCATCACCATCGACGGCGGCTACGTTCTCTGATCGGGCGGCTCCACGATGCAAGAGCGCCGAACTATCCCGCGATCCTGAGCGCGGTCACCGCGATGCAGGCATTGCCGAACGGGATCAACACTACCTGCGCGCCGTTCGGCAGCGCCACCGTCGGAAGCTCGCCGAGCGCACCGGCCTGGCCATTGAGCTTGGCGAGCTCGGCGGCGACCGTCGAACAATTCTCGGCGCGCGGCGTCACCCGCACCAGATTGCCTTCGCAGGAGGATCCGACCGGCGCGGCAAACACGATGCCGGCCGCCGGCTGGCTAGCGGCGCTGCCCTGCGCGGTTTGGCTCTGCGGGGCCTGGTTCGGTGCGAGCGCGACCAGCGACTGCACCGAATGCGAATTTCCGGCCTTGGCGTCCCACTGCGACTGCGCGGTGTAGGTGGAGTTCATCGCGAGACCGCGGCCGAGTGTCCCGAACAGATTGGCACAGGTCGCGATGTTGGCCTGCCGCGCCTGCTCGTCGAACACGGTCGGTTGCTGTCCGCCCTGCTGCGGCGGAACGGCCGCCGCTGCGGCCGGCGGCGTCTCCGGCGCACGCTGCTTGTGCGGCTGCGGCTTCGCGGCGGCAGCGGGCTTCTTGGCCGGTGCTGGCGCGGCCGGCTGCAATGGGACCGGCTGGCTCTGTTGCGCGTAGACGACGACGCCGGCCGCGCTGAGCGCCGCCACGACGACCGCCGTGAAAATCAGGATGGGGGTCTTCAGTCGCATCGGCGTCTTCATCGTGTTGTCCTGCAGCTCGACGCGGCGCTCCGAATTGCGGTCCGCATCCAATTCCCTGTCATTTGAGTTTCGCCAGCACGCCGGACAGTCCGTCGAGCGGCGCCTCCAGCGCGACCGGCCCTTGCGGAAGCTGATAGGACACCAGGCACGGCGTCGCGGCGCGGATGTGCCGCCTCAGCACGTTGCCGATTGCGACCGTGGCGAAGCAGAAATTGCCGTCACAGCGATCGGTCTGCGCGACGATGTGGTCCGGACTATCGCCCATCGCGAGCTCGATCCGCGCACCGGCACCGGCGGCTGCGGGGATCCGCATCGCCATCAGCGGCTTGCCGTCGGCGGTCGCGATCAGCGACCAGTTGAAGGCAACCGCGCCCTGCGCGTTGACGATCGATTGCGTCACGTTGCAGACCCGGCGCTTCGACTTGAGGCTCTCGTCGCAGATCAGCGTCCAGTTCTTGAACGGCTGGATCATCCGCCTGAACTCGCCGAGCGTCTCGCCTTCCGGCACCACGACGTCGGACGGCTTCACGCTGTAGGCAGGTGGCGGCGTGCCCTGCGCGGCGGCGCTTGCCGCCGCCCCGAGCCAGATCGCCAAAGCCAGACACGCCAGCCGCCTCGTCGCCGTCAGGGTCAATTGAGCGTCAGGCTCACGCCGGCGCTGACGCCCCAGTCGCTGCCGGCGGTGGTCGCCGCCAGATTGCTGCGCAGCCGGCTGTTCTCGCTGGTGTAGCCGATGCCGAAGGCAAGCGCGCCCTGACTGCGCCAGACGCCGCCGCCGGCCGAGGCGCTGATCTTGCCGGGCCGGTCGTCATAGCGCAGCGATGCCGCGGCCATGCCGATCGCGGCTGCCCGCCAGGCGTCCTGCCGCACCTCGCCGATCTGGCCGTTGAGTTGCTGGAACGCGCTGTTGAGCTGGTTGACGTTGACCGCATCGGTGCCGGCGACGCCCGCCGCCACGTTGCTGATGGTCACCGGCCCGGTATTGCCGCTGTTCAGCGTCACCCTGTTGGTGGTGCCGCCGGCGCCGTCGCTGTCGTAGCGGATCGAGCTCGACGCAACCGCCTGCAGCTGGCTGACATTGACTGCGTCGGTCGCGGCCGAGCCGGCGGCGACATTGGTGACGCGGCGTTCGGCGCCGGCCGAGCCGACCGAGACTTCGCCGGTCGCAACGCCCGCGACGGCCTTGCCGACCACGGGCGTATAGGCCGCATCGCTGAGATTCGCGGTCGTGGTCGAGTTGGCGCCCAATGCCAGCGAGTTGGCCGCCGTTGCCTTGGCGCCGGCGCCGATCGCGACCGAATTGTCGGCCGAGGCGGCCGAGCCGTTGCCCATCGAGATCGCATTGGCGCCGCTTGCCACCGACTGCGGTCCGATCGCAACGCTCTCCGCGCCGCTCGCGATGGAATCCGCCGCCGTCGAATTGGCGTGGAAGTATTTCACGCCGCCACCGCCGGTCGAGATGTTGCTCACCGTGGTGTAGAGAGCGGCGAGCGAGGTGTTGGTGGCCCAGAGCTGCGAGCCGTTGATCGCGTCCGTCGAGATCGCGCTGATCTGGCCGGCGGCCACATTGGTGATGGTGCGCTCAGCTCCGGCGCTGCCGACGCTGACGGTCGAGGTCGGCGTGGTGCCGGCGAAGTTGTAGGTGGTGCCGGCGATCGTGGTGCTCTTGGTCGCGACCACCGTCGAGGTGGTGGAATTGGCGCCGAGCGCGACGTCGCCGGCCTGCGCCGTCGCCTTGGCGTTCGGACCGAGCGCGACGCTGGTCGGGTTGGTGGTCTGGGATCCGGCGCCGATCGATACCGACTGGATGCCGTTGGCCGTCGCATTGGTGCCGAACGCGATCGAGTCGGCAAAGTTCGACGTCGAGTTCTGGCCGATCGCGATGCCGCCGGGCGCGGTCTGCGCCACGGTTGCGCCATTGCCCATGCCGATGCCGTTGTCACCATTGACCACGGTCTGCGGTCCGACCGCGACCGAGTTGTTGCCGACCGCGAGCGAGTCGGCGAGCGTCGAGTTGGCGTGGAAGTATTTCGTGGTCGTGGTCGCGAACGAGGTCAGCGCGCCGGTCAGCTGCCGCACGGTGACGGCATCGCTGTCCTGGGTGCCGTCGGCGACGTTGGTGATCTGCCGATAGCTCGTCGCATTGCCGACCGACAGCGCACCGAGCAGGGTGAGATCGGTGGTGTTGTAGGGGATGACGGTGCCGCCGATCTTGCCGGATGCCGGCGCGATCGCGCGGTTGGACACCGAGCCCGAACCGATCGCGACGCCGTCGGCGACCGTGACGCTGCTGTTGAAGCCAATCGCGCTGGAATTCGCCGCCGCTGCCGACGCGGCCACGCCGGCCGCCATCGAGTTGGTCCCGGTCGCGCCGTTGTTGTTGTAGTTGGCCTGCTGGGTGCCGCCGTCGTTGACGCCATAGTAATGCGTCAGGCCGCTGTTGACGACGGTCGAAAGGCTGTCGATCGCCGAGGTCGCGGCGAACAGCTGCGAACCGTTGATCGCGTCGGTCGAGCCGTTGCTGATCCGTCCCGCGGCGACGTTGGTGATGGTGCGCTCGGCACCAACGGCGCCGACGCTGACGGTCGAGAGCGGTGTCGTGCCGGCGAAGCTGTAGGCGGTGGTGCCGATGGTGATGCCTGAGGTGCCGACCGCCGCGGTGGTCTGGCTGCCCGAGCCGAGCGCGACAGCGCCGTCATTGGCGGCGGTCGCAGCGGTGCCGAGAGCTATCGAATCGCGACCGGATGCCTTCGGACCGCCGCCGAAGCCGTTGCCGATCGCGATGGCGCCATCATTCGTGGCCTGCCCCGCACCGACGGCAATTGCCCCGGTCAGCGCCGAATTGCTGAGCGACGCGGCGCGCGCGCCCGAACCGAGTGCCGTGTCGGATGACGCCACTGCCGTGGCGCCGGTGCCGACCGCAACACTGCTCGTGCCGGCGGCGCTCGCACTGACGCCGGCCGCGAGCGCGTTGGCGCCGGTGGCTCCGGCGTTGTTGTAGTTGGTGTCGGTTCCCGGCGTCGTGCTGTTGACGCTGTAGTCGTGGATCGCGCCGGCGGTGATCTGGCTCGATAGCGTATTGGCGACGCTGTAGAGCTGCGAGCCGTTGATGGCATCTGTCGAGGTCTGCGTGACCCGGCCCGCCGCGACATTGGTGATGGTGCGCTCGGCGCCGACCGCGCCGATGCTGACGGTGGACCCGGGCGTGGTGCCGGCGAAGTTCCCGAACGTGATGCCGTTGATGACAGCGTTGGGCGTGCCGACCGCGGCGACGGTGACGCTGTTGAAGCCGAGCGCGACAGCACCGGCGTTGGCGGCGTTCGCGCCGGCGCCGAGCGCCAGCGAATTGGCCTGGCTGGCCGTCGCGGACGTACCGCCGGCAAAGGCGCTGGTGCCCGACGCCGTCGCACCGGCGCCAAGGGCGGTGGACGCCGAGCCTGACGCGGTGGTACCGGTGCCGAGTGCAACCGAATCGCGACCGGATGCCTTCGGACCGCCGCCGAAGCCGTCGCCGATCGCGATGGCGCCATCATTCGTGGCCTGCCCCGCACCGACGGCAATCGCCCCGGTCAGCGGCGAATTGCTGAGCGACGCGGCACGCGCGCCCGAACCGAGTGCCGTGTCGGATGACGCCGCTGCCGCGGCGCCAGCGCCGACCGCAACACTGCTCGCGCCGGCGGCACTCGCACTGACGCCGGCCGCGAGCGCGTTGGCGCCGGTGGCTCCGGCGTTGTTGTAGTTGGTGTCGGTTCCCGGCGTCACGCTGTTGACGCTGTAGTCGTGGATCGCGCCGGCGGTGATCTGGCTCGAGAGCGTATTGGCGACGCTGTAGAGCTGCGAGCCGTTGATGGCGTCGGTCGAGGTCTGCGTGACCCGGCCTGCCGCCACGTTCGTGATGGTGCGTTCGGCGCCGACCGCGCCGACGCTGACGGTGGACCCGGGCGTGGTGCCGGCGAAGTTCCCGAACGTGATGCCGTTGATGACAGCGTTAGGCGTGCCGACCGCGGCAACCGTGACGCTGCCCGAGCCGAGCGCGACATCGCCGGATTTCGCCGCCGCGGTGGCGCCGTCGCCCAGTGCGATATTGCCGGCAAGACCGGCACCGCCCGCCGTGGAGCCGTTGCCGAGCGCCACGGAGCCCTGCCCGATCGCCTTGTTGTTGTTGCCGATCGCAACCGCGCCGTTGGCCTGGTTCGCGGCGGTGGCGCTGGCCGTGCCGTCGCTGTTGGCGATGTTGTTGGCGCCGCCGGTGAAGGCACCGGTGCCGCTGGCATAGCTGGGATCGCCGATCGCCACGGCGCCGTTGCCAAAGGCGGTGTTGTTCGCGCCGATCGAGACGGCCTGACCGCCGGCGGCTATCGAATTGGTGCCCACGGCGACCGCATTGGCGGAACTGGCCGCGGCATTGTTACCGACAGCGACGGCGCTTGTAGCCGACGCCTTGGCGCCGATGCCGAGCGCGGTGCTGGCGGTTCCGCTGGCGCTGGCACTGACGCCGGCAGCGAGAGAATTGTCTCCTGCCGCGCTCGCTCCAGATCCGAATGAGGAGGCGTTTTGGCCGCTGGCAACGGCCGTATTGCCAACCGCAGTGCTGGCGGCGGCGGAGGCACTAGCCCCAACGCCGGTCGCGATCGAACTGATGCCGGCGGATGCCGCATTGTTGCCGATCGCGATGCCGCCCGTCGCTGCACTGTTGACGATTGCGCCCGATCCGATCGCGACCGAGCCGCCGGTGCTCAGCGCCTGCGCCTGGTTGCCTACAGCCACGGCGAAATCTGCGGCTGCGTTGCTGGAGCTGCCTCCGGCGAATGAGTTGATCCCCGACGCGGTCGCCTGCTTGCCAAGCGCGGTCGCGCTGTCCGCCGAGGCAACGGATGCCCAGCCTCCGGCCCACGAAAAGTTGCCGCTCGCCAAGGAGCTGACGCCGACCGCGGTGGCATTGCCTCCCGTGGCATTGGCGAAAGTGCCCAAGGCGCTCGTGCCGGCGCCGGTCGCGACGGATTGAACGCCGAGCGCAACCGAGTTGACGCCGCTTGAGACCGTGCCCTGGCCCAACGCCATCGCGCCGCCAGTGCCCGTGGCCTTCGCGTTCAGGCCGAGCGCCACCGAATACTGTGCCGATGCGACGGACGTACGTCCAAGCGCGATGGCGTCGGCCTGGGATGCTGTCACGTCCGTGCCAATGCCGATGGCGCTTGCAGCGGTAGCACCCGATCCCACAACAGTGCGCGAGCCAAGGTAGATGGAGTTCAACTGGGACGCGATCGCCTGGAAGCCGATCGCGACGGCATTCTGAGCGCCTGCGCTCGTGCTCGTGCCTTGGGCGACGGAATCGAGTCCCGAAGCCGCTGCTCCGCTTCCAAGCGCGAGGCCACGCAACCCGCTGGCCGTCGAGCCAGGTCCGACCGCCACGGCATTGCCGCCTGTCGCGGAACCTCCTCCTGCCTGGTAGGCCTGCGCGCTCGCCGTTTGAGGGATGGCAGCAAAACTCGCTGCTACCAGCACGAACGACGCCCAACCAGCGAACCCACCGCTGAACAACCGTGGTGCTACGGCTCCCGAGACGCCCAGCGAACCCAGCCCAAGCCGGTCGCGCTTCACGCCGAGCACCCGATGCGCCTGGCGCAGCACCGCCAGCAGCCGGCGCCGCAGCGAGCGGCTGTCCGCGTCGCCCGAAGCAACCCAGCTCCGGACGAAGCCGGCGCGGCCTTGACGCTTCAGCGATTCGGATGCGTTGCGTGCGACAACCATGGTGCGACCCCTTTGTGACATCTTGTCCAGACGTCGGGGGTGCCATGCCGCGGACTGTGCCGACATGCGCGCCCCTTGGGACCGCATGTGACGAAATGAAGACAGCGCGACCTGCGCCTGCCTTCTTGTCCTGGCCGATGATGTGTCGAACTCAACGAGCGCATGTTGCCACCCCGCGCCCGCTCGACTGCCCCATCAATGTGCCCCGAGTCGTCATAAATGAAAATGATAGACACATATTCCGCAACGTCACTCAGCAGGCCGTCCAAATATCGGGCAGATCGTCTCACAAGTTGAATGATATGTTCGATGCACCATGAGTTGTTTTCGCACACCTCAACCGCCAGTTGATTTGCGGCGCGCGCGTTCGCGCATCTCGCGTGGACTGACGCCGAATTCGCGGCGAAACGCACGTGTGAAATCCGACGCCAGCTTGAAGCCGTGACGATAGGCGATCTCCTGCACCTGCCGGTCGGTGGCCGCGATCAGCTCGGCATGCGCCGCGCGCAGCCGCTTGCGCATGATATAGCCGGCGACGCCGCCGACGCTCTCGAATGCACGGTAGAGTGCAGAGCGCGAGGTCCGCAATTGCTGCGCAATGCGATCCGGCGTCAGGTCGAAGTCACGCAGGTTCGTCTCTATATAAAGACGCGCACGCTCGAACAGCACCGGCTCGATCGCGCCGCGCGCCTGCTCCAGCCGATCCGAGGACAGCTGAATGCACGCGGCGATCATCTGCGCGGTCGCTCGCCCCGCCCGTCTCAACTCATCGGGGGACATCAGCACGACGCGCGTTTCCAGCCTGTCGAGATAGTCGGCCAACAGCTCGACCAAATTGCCCGAGAGCAGGATGTTGCAGACGTCGTTGAGCTGATCGGCCTCATCGACGAACGACCGGCGCGGCAAGGCCAGCACCAGGCCTTCAAAGTCCGTTAAGCTGCCGCGGAAATCGTCATCGAGCGAGATCAGGAACATCGCGCCCGGCCCGGCGTGAAGGTGCCGGCCAGCGGTTTCGAAGCGGGCTTCGCCCGAGCGCAGGCGGAACAGCCACCAGAGATCGACCGGCGCGCCCTGCGACGGCTCGGCGGCGCGCGCGAATGTCTGCGCGGCAAAGCGTCCTGACGTGAAGATGACATCGGCCATGTTGCAGGTCAGATACTCGACCTCGAATCCCTGCGCAGGGCTGTGGCCGTCCGCGGGCGCCACATCGACCAGCGAGGCCATGCGCGTCTGCCAGACCTCGAACTGCTCCGACGGCGGATACAGAAGCGTCGTGAAGAGCCGCGGCGCCGCCGCAGCCCTGTCCCTGATGTTGCTGGGTTCACGCGGCAAGGGAACTTGCTCCAGGAGCTTCGCTGCGCTCACCGGCGTGTTGTCGTCTTCTTGCATGTACTTTCGTCCCCCGCTGTCGCAAACGACGAACGTCGTCTCAACGGGGGCGCATTCCCAAGGTTGCGTCGCCGGCCGCTGGCGGGCCGGCGAATTTCGAGCGGACAAGGAAGCGGAATTTCGGTTGCGGACATCACCCGCCTACGCCGGCCGCTCCTGATACGGCCGACGGTTCCTGCGGCAGTCTTGCTCACACATGGCATTCATCATTGTCGCGTCATGGCCGGGTCCGGCTCGGAAGCTTCATCACCGAGTCGATTTGACTGATCTAGACAACAATCTGCGCGAGAACCAGAGGGGCGGCAACGCGACGCCGTGCAGAAATCAAGATTGCGTTGATGCGATGCGCTCGGGCAACGCATCATCGCGGAGTCTTCAGAAAATTTTCTCGATCTCCGCGCTGCGACGAAACGCGTCTCGCAAGAGAACCACGATCTACGCACGGTACGCGACATATCCGGAAGCCGGCGCATGGGATTCGCGTCGACCGCGCCCGAGACCGTTTGCCTAATCATGCGGCAATCCACCACGTGCGACGTGAATGCAATCGATGCGAATGCGCGCACCGCACAAGGCGCACAATTTGTCGTAGGCTGCGACATTCTCACGTCGACGTCGAGATGACGAACGTCACAACGGTCGTCATATTTGCCCGGCTAGCACGCGCCGTGCCAGCGATGCACCGACGCCCGCAACGGCGGAGAATGCAATCCGCGATCGCGCGTCGCCCGGCTATGCCCCGCTTTGCCCGATCCGATCGAGCCATGCCGTAAAGCGCGGATGCCTTGCGAACCTTCCTTGCACGACCGCCAACTCCTGCTGAAAGACCGGCAGCGAGAGCACCCTTTCGATGTCGGGCTCCCTGATCTTCCAGATTCCCGGCGGAACGAAGCCATGCACCTTGAGCTCATAGAGCTCGAAGATCGAGAAGATGACTTCATGCACGATGCGGCGTTCGTCCGGCGTCATCTCGATGGTGCCGTCAGCACCCGCGTCATGAAACGCCGCCGTCGGCAGGCGACGCCGCAGATCGGATATGCGCTCGGAATATCTGAGGAAGATGTCGGCTCCCAGACGCCGGTTGTTGGTATGCAGCGCCGTGTAGATCGCGGTGATGCCGACGATGATGGTCCCGAGCGTCATGAACTTCAGGATATGATCGAGCACTGCGATGTCTCCTTCGACCGTCCGTGATCGCGCCAGCAGCCCCGTGCGACCTGCTCCTCGCCTTTTATTACCCGGCGCGCGGCGATCGTCGAGACGCGGATCGCCGAACTGCCCGGCGGCCCGGCGCCATGCGTGTTGCGGTCCGACGTTCGCTTCGCGAACCTGTTCCGCGCAGCGCTGACGTTTGCAACCAATACTATCCTGCGCCGTTGACCGGCCGGGCAGTCACGATCGAGGAGGATCTCATGAGGAGAACAGCCCTTGTTCTGGCGACAGCCGCTGCGCTTGGGGTGAGCGCAGTCGCGGCCCCGGCGCCGGCCGAAGCGCGCGGCGGATTCGGTCCCGCGCTCGCAGGCGGATTGATCGCCGGCGCCGTGGTCGGCGGCATCGCCTCGTCAGCCTATGGCTGGGGCCCCGGTTACGGCTACGGCGGCTATCCAGCGTACGGTTATGATGGCTACGCACCCGCCTACTATGGGTCCGGCTACGGCGCCTACGGCTATGACGACGACTACGGCTACGCGCCGTATCGTTGGGGCGGCGGATACACCACGACCTATTACAGCGGATATCAGCCGGGCTATTACGGCTACCGCCATCGTCACGTGGTGCGGCCGGCATACGCCTATTATCGCGGCGGCTATCCGCGCTGGCATCATCGCTGGCACCATTGGTAACGATCAAAAACAAGCCCGCCGCATTGCGCGCGGGCTTGGCTGCTCGTCCGGCATGATGACGAGACCCACCGGCGATGGCACCGCCGGCGGACATTGCGCGTCCGCGGAACCCGATGGTCGCGCGTCTCGCATGTTGGAACCATTGGGTTGCCGATCATGCGTTCCACCATATCCGTCTCCGAACAACCTCGAATAACCCTTGGGTCGGCACGGTAATTTTACTCACGACGAAAGTCTCAACAAATGGACCGCGCACCCGTCGTAGATTTGTAACCATCTTGCAAATCGTTATCGCGCAAAACTCGTGCACCGCCTTCACGCAACCTTTTGCAAACTCCAGACTGCCTACCGTCGCCGGATATTCTATTGATAGTGGGGACGGCAAATGGCTGGGCTGCGGCCGAATATTCCAATACGGCTGGGGGCCGCGATCAGGGAACTGCATTCCGGCGTCGGGGGTGATGCTGCCGTTCCGTCGACCGGAGCAATCTCGGAGATCGAGCGCCTGCGCGGCGTGATTGCGCGCCTGATGCACACGGCGGCGCACGACCAGCTGACCGGGCTTCCGAGGCGCAGCCTGCTGCTCGAACGGCTGGATCGCGAGCTGGCGCGCGAGGCCGACGACGACACGCGGATCGCGGTTCTGTTCGTCGATCTCGACAACTTCAAGCTCGTCAACGATTCACTCGGCCATAGCAGCGGCGACAAGGTGCTGTGCGAAATGGCCCGGCGTATCCTCACCTGCCTTGGACCGGAAGACACCGCGAGCCGGTTCGGCGGCGACGAGATGGTGGTGCTGCATCCGCGCGCCTCGGCCGGTTCCGGAGCGGACCTCGGCAGGCGGATCCTTGCCGCGCTGGCCGAGCCGATCCTGCTCTCCGGCAAGGAGGTCGTGGTATCGGCAAGCGTCGGGCTCGCGCACTGCAATCCCGGCACCAAGCGCGCCGAGCAATTGCTGCGCGAGGCGGACACCGCTCTTTACGCGGCGAAGGTCCGTGGCCGTGCGCGCCTGGCGGAGTTCAACGACGAGCTGCATGCCCGCGCCGAGAAGCGCGTCCAGATCGAATCCGATCTGCGGGCGGCGCTGCGGGAATCACAGCTGTTCGTGGAGTATCAGCCGCAGGTCCGCCTGAAGGACGGATGCGTCGTCGGCGTCGAGGCGCTGGTGCGCTGGCGGCATCCCGAGCGTGGCATCATCTCGCCGGCCGACTTCATCCCGGTCGCCGAGGAATGCGGGCTGATCGTCAAGATCGGACGGCAGGTGCTGCAGGAATCCTGCCGCCAGCTCGCCGAATGGGCCCGGCAGATGCCGGGCTGCCCGCTCGCCATGACCGTGAACGTGTCGCCGCGCGAGATCGCGGAGCCGACCTTCATCCAGCAGCTGTGCCAGGTTCTCGCCGACACCAATGTCGATCCGACCACGCTGTGTCTCGAGATCACCGAAAGCGTCATGATGAGCGCGCCGGAGGAGGTCGTCCAGGTGCTCGATCAGATCCGCCAGCTCGGCGTGTTCGTCGCGATCGACGATTTCGGCACCGAGCACTCCTCGCTGTCGCGCCTGCGCGACATGCCGGCCGAAGTGTTGAAGATCGACCGCAGCTTCATCGACGGTCTCAGCAGCGAGCCCGGCGATACGGCGATCGTGTCGTCGATCCTCAGCCTCGCTTACGCGATGGGCAAGCATACCATCGCCGAGGGCGTGGAACGCAGCGAGCAGGCCGCAATGCTGCTCCGCATGGGTTGCGACGTCGCCCAGGGCTATTTCTTTTCGCGGCCCGTTGCGGCCGACCAGATCGCGCCGATGCTGAGCAAGGCGCTCTGGCATCCGAGTTCGGGACGCGCACTGCACGCCGCGCAGCCGGTGGAAGGACCGGTGCGGCGCGGCCATCACTATTTCATCGATGAATTCCTCGATCACATCGGCGCTCCGATGGGCACCAAGGCGATGGTTTCGCGATGATGTATCTCGTCATTGGTCTGAGCAATCTGGCGATTGGCCTGGCTTACGCCGGCCTTGGCGTGTTGTCGGCCTGGGAGACCGTCAGCCTGCATCGTTATCGGGGCTGGTCCCGCTTCGGCATCGGATTTTCGATGATGGCCGCGAGCTGCGGCCCGCATCATCTGGTGCATGGCGTCCAGGTGCTGCAGGGCGAGAGCGTGTCCTGGTCGATGTTCGCCGTCACCCTGCTTGGGCTGCCGGCGGGTCTGACCTTCGTGTTCCTGCGGTTCGAGACGATATTGGGCGGTCAGGGAGAGCGGTCGATCGCCCTCTCGCCGCATCGCGCGATGCTGCTGGTCGCAGGCTTCGCCATCACGGCCGGCTGGCTTGCGGCCTGGGCGATGGCCCAGCCCGGCGCCAACGTCCCGTTCCTTTGCACGTCGGCCGATCTTGCCGCGCGGGTGGCGGCCCCAGGCAGCTGGATCGACGTTGCCTCGGCCACGTTCTACGCCAATGTGTTCGTCACCGTGACCTACGGCCTGGTCGGCTGGTATCTGGCTGACCATCAGGTGCGCCGCTATCTGGCGACCGGTGTCTGGTCGCTGTCGGGGACGGCGCTGGCGGGTGTATTCTTCAGCTGCGCCCTGATCCATCTGATCGACGCCACGACGCACGGCAGCGGGTCGATGCTGATGTTCGACCTGATCGGGATTCCCGCCTCGGTCTATTTCCTGTGGGTGGTCGAGCAATTGCACAGCGATTCCGTGCTGGACTGGAATCGGCGTCCGCTGGTCGGCGCCGCAGCCGCGCCGGCGCGGCCCTCGCCCTGGAGCGGCAGGAACCTGCAGCACTGAATCAACGCCGCGCCATCTTGAATTGCGACGCATCCACATCGTCGTCCTGGCGAAAGCCAGGACGACGCGGATAGGGACGTGCCGTCGAACGCGCCGTTTGACAGGTTGAATCTGAAAGCAGCCGTCATCGCGAAGTGTGCCTTGCCGAGCCGAAGCTCGCGGCCAACGGCCCGCCGCCGTTGGGCTTGGGCGCGGCATCCTTCTTTCGCTTCGTGACGAACCAGTTTGCTTGCGGCGACAGTCCGTCTTCGCTTTCGCAAGCTCAAGCTACGCCGGACACGCTTCGACCTGACGGTCTCCAGCGTGGCTGCGCCACGCAAAGCCCGTCAGGGCGAAGCGTGGTGGGTGCGACAGGGATCGAACCTGTGACCCCTACCATGTCAAGGTAGTGCTCTCCCGCTGAGCTACGCACCCAAAGCCATGTTTGGATCGGGTCCCTATAACGGACCCGGACGGGGCAGGCAAGGATACAAAGTGAAGGTTTTTTGGCGAATCAGGCCGCCAGCAACTTGTTCACTTCGCTAACCAATTCCCTGAGGTGCACGGGCTTGGCCAGCACCTTGGCGTTTTTCGGCGCCTCCGAATCGGAATTCAGGGCCACCGCGGCGAAGCCGGTGATGAACATGATCTTGATATCGGGATCGAGTTCCGAGGCACGGCGCGCCAGTTCGATGCCGTCCATCTCGGGCATCACGATGTCGGTGAGCAGCATTTCAAACGGCTCCTCGCGCAGCCGCTGGTAGGCCGACATGCCGTTGTCGTGCGGCGAGACCTTGAAACCCGCGTTTTCCAGCGCCTTGACCAGAAAGCGGCGCATATCGGTGTCGTCTTCGGCGAGAAGAATTTTAGGCATGACTGGAATCGTCGAATCCGGCTGGAGGACCTGTCCGAACAGTAAGCCCGACAGAGGGTAAATTTCGGGTGAAATTTGCGTCAAGCCTGAGGCGTCGAGCGGCACCTATTTGTGGACTGAACCACGCCGCGAAGCAACCTGGTGCGGCATTTGCTGCCTTTAAGACGCGTTCCAGTCGATGGCACGCTCTTTTCACTTGGCAGAATGATCGCGATTACCGACAATGCCCGCCTATAAATCTCCGCTTTTCCGGCAGAATCAGTTGTTGCGGGGCGAGGCGGACGCAAGGGACGGCGCCAAGGGAATGAGCGAATTTGCTGGCGAATTGTCGCCCCCGTTCGAGATCGTTGAGCCGCCGGCCTGGCGCGCGCCCATCATCTTCAATTCCCCGCATTCGGGCTCGGTCTATCCGGCCGAATTCCTCGAGGCGTCGCGAATCGATGTGGCGGCGCTGCGCCGCTCCGAAGACAGCTTCATGGACGAGTTGATCGCGGGGCTGAGCGATCGCGGCTTTCCGATCGTCCGCGTCAACTTCCCGCGCTCCTATGTCGACGTGAACCGCGAGCCCTACGAGCTCGACCCGCGCATGTTCACCGGGCGGCTGCCGAGTTTTGCCAACACCCGCTCGATGCGGGTCGCCGGCGGGCTGGGCACCATCCCGCGCGTGGTCGGCGACGGCCAAGAGATCTACCGCGAGCGGCTCGACGTCGACGAGGCGTTGCGGCGGATCGAGGTGCTCTACAAGCCCTATCACCGCGCGCTGCGCCGGCTGATCAACAAGGCGCATCAGGCGTTCGGCGCCGTGATCGTGGTCGACTGCCACTCGATGCCGTCGGTCGGCGTGTCGCGCGACGAGCCGCGCCGGCCCGACGTCGTGATCGGCGACCGCTACGGCACAAGCTGCGCGCCGCTATTGCCCGACCTGGTCGAGGAGATCATGGGCTCGCTCGGCTATTCGATCGGCCGCAACAAGCCCTATGCCGGCGGCTTCATCACCGAGCATTACGGCAACCCGGCGAGCGGCCTGCACACCGTTCAGATCGAGCTCAACCGCGCGGTCTATATGGATGAGCGGCGGCGCGAGCGCGGACCGCGCTTCGCCCAGGTGGCGACAGACTTTGCGACGCTTGCGGATGCGCTGGCGAAGATTCCGTTCGGGGATCTCGGCCCGTTCCAGGCGGCTGCGGAATAGACAATCCTTGGTCGGGCACTGCGATGCCGATGAAGTCGTGAACCGGGAATTCAAATCGACGACGCGCTTAAGCGCCGAATTGGATTCTCAGTTCACTTGCGGAAATGACGGCCCAAAGAAAAAAGGGCCGCTTGAATGAACAAGCGGCCCAAGTCTAGGGAGGAAACGCCCAAGGAGGGCAGCGATAGCGCGAGGCGCTACCGCACCGCAACAATATGCGACCGCGCTGCACAAAACGCAAGAACTTTCGAAACATTTCCTGGGTAATGTTAGAAAGGCTGGCGAAACTGCAACAGGCCGACGGGAACGGCTTTCCGTATGTAGTATCAATATCTTACAGCGGAAGTCCTGGCCGGCCAGCGCTCTGCGCATAGCTTGTATACCAGAACTCGCAACTTCGTGATCCGGGTTTGGGCCGGGGAGGCTTTCGAATCCGAAGCAAATCGAAAGTCCGGAACCCGCCATCAGACTGGGATAACACTCCGTTAATCGTGCGCGCCGGATCGGATTGGGCTAGGCAAGAACGCATCTATCGCGTCGTTTGCGCATTTTCAGGGACATGCCGTGACGGTCATCGACTTTACCGCCTTCATCGGCCGCCTGGCGACCGCATCCGGCGAAACCATCCTGCCTTTCTTCCGCACCTCGCTGTCGGTCGACAACAAGAGCTCGAACGATTTCGATCCGGTCACCGAGGCCGACCGGGCCGCGGAAGCGGTGATGCGGCGGCTGATCAAGTCGAACTTCCCCCAGCACGGCATCGTCGGCGAGGAATTCGGCAATGAGCGCGAGGACGCCGATTATGTCTGGGTGCTGGATCCGATCGACGGCACCAAGTCCTTCATCGCCGGCTTTCCGATCTGGGGCACGCTGATCGCGTTGCTGCACAAAGGTACGCCGGTATTCGGCATGATGCACCAGCCCTATATCGGCGAGCGCTTCTCCGGCGACAGCGGCTCGGCACATTACTCCGGCCCGTCGGGCCAGCGGCGGCTCTCGGTGCGGCGCTGCGGCGCGTTGAAGGAAGCGACCGTCTTCACCACCAGCCCGCTGCTGATGAATCCGGACGACCGCGCCCGCTTCGGCCGCGTCGAGAATACGGCGCGGCTGTCGCGCTATGGCGGCGACTGCTATTCCTATTGCATGCTCGCGGCCGGCCATCTCGACCTCGTGATCGAGACCGAGCTGAAACCCTACGATATTGCCGGCCTGATCCCGATCGTCACCGGCGCCGGCGGCGTCGTCACCAGCTGGGACGGCAAGCCGGCACAAACCGGCGGCCGCATCATCGCCGCCGGCGATCCGCGCGTGCATGAGGCCGCGATGAAGCTGCTCAACGGCTGAGTCTTCCTTCGCCTGATTTCTTGAGTTGCCGGGCGATCGGTCTGCGCCCATCCTGACCGCAACCAGAAACGTCAGGGATGGGCGACATGACGATGTGCGGCAGGCTGCTGGCAGCCATTCTCCTTTTCGCGTCCGTCACAGCCAGTGCCCAGCAGTTCCCGACCAAGCCGATCCGGCTGATCGTGCCGTTCCCGCCCGGTGGGCCGAACGACATCATCGCGCGGGTGATCGGGCAGAAGATGTCGGAGCTCGCAAAGCAGCCGGTCATCGTCGACAACCGCGCCGGCCAGGGCGGCGTGCTCGGCACCGACGCGGTCGCGAAGTCGGCGCCCGACGGCTACACCGTTGCGATCGCGAGCGCCGGGGCGCTGGCGATCAGCCCGAGCATGGAGAAGGTCGCCTACGACGCGCTGAAGGATCTCGCGCCCGTCACGCTGGTCGCGACCGTGCCGGAGATGCTGGTGGTCGCCACCGACGTGCCGGCGAACAACATGAGCGAGCTGGTCGCGCTCGCCAAGGCGCAGCCGGGCAAGCTCAACTTCGCCTCCTCCGGTCCCGGCAGCCTGCCGCATCTTGCCTGCGAATTGTTCAAGCTGACGGCGAAGATCGACATCGTGCACGTGCCCTATCGCGGCGCGGCGCCGGCGGTGAACGATCTGCTGGGCCAGCAGGTGCAGATGACCTTCCTCGATTTGCCGGTGATCCTGCCGCAGATCAAGGCGGGCGCGCTGCGGCCGATCGCGCTCGGCGATCGCGAGCGTGCCCCGACCGCGCCCGACGTGCCGACCACGGCGGAGGCCGGCATGCCCGACCTGATCATCGAGAACTGGTACGGCATGGTCGCCCCCGCCGGAACGCCGCCTGCGATCGTTGCCAGGCTGAACAAGCTCGCAACCGATGCGATGGCCGATCCGGCAGTCAAGGCAAAGCTCGCCGAGCAAGGCCTGACACTGGCCGGCGACACGCCGGAGCATTTCCGCGACTTCATCGCCGCCGACATCAAGAAATGGGCGAAGGTGATCCAGGACGCCGGCGTGGTGACGACGAAGTAGGAGCGCGGTCAGCGCTGCGCTTCGGCGCGCAAATATTCCACCAGCTGCTTGGCCGCCCGCGGCAGCGCCTTGAAGCTGCGGGCGCAGATCGTCAGCCGGCGGTTGGCCCAGGCGTCGCGGATCCGGATCGTCGTGATCGGCATCGCCGCCGCGCAGCGCCGCGCCGCGGTTTCCGGGATCACGGCGATGCCGACATCGGCGGCGACCATCTGGCAGATCGCATCGAAGCCGCGCAGCCGGGCGCGGAAGCGCAGCCGCGCCCCGAGCTTTGCCGCGTGCCGGGAAATATGGACCTGCAGCGCTGACGTCGCCGTGAGGCCGACGAAATCGCGGCCGACCACCTCCTGGAAGTCGATCTGGCGGCGGCCGCCGAGATCGCTGCGCCGCGACGCCACCAGCATCAGGCGGTCCTCGCTGAACAGGAAGCGCTCGACGCTGTCGGGCAGCGCGTGTTCCGCGGCGAAGCCGAGATCGGCGGCACCGCTGGCGATCGCGGTCGCGATATCGGTGCTCTCGCGCTCCTCGACGTCGACGCTGATGTCGGGATGCTCGTGCAGGAAGGCCGCCAGCGCACGCGGCAGATGCTCGGACAGGCCCGAGGTATTGGCGAGCAGCAGCACGTTGGCGCGGACGCCGCTGGCGTAGGCGGCGAGATCGCTTTGCAGGGCCTCGACATTGTGGATCACGATGCGGGCGTGACCGAGCAGGCTCTCGCCCGCCGCTGTCAGCTCGACGCCGCGGCGGCCGCGCTTGAGCAAGGCGACGCCGAGCGCCTCCTCGAGCCCCTTGATCCGCTCGCTGGCCGAGGCCAGCGCAAGGTTTGCGCGCGCCGCGCCCTGGGTGATGCTGCGTGCATCCGACACCGCGATGAACAGTTGCAGATCGATCAGGTCGAATCGCATGACGTTTCCCACCCCGCCCTTCGGTCTGCCCGAAGGCTGACTCCGTAACCTCCAGATTGTGCCGATCGGCTCGACCGGTCAATGTGTCGGCATGGTCGACCATCTTCTGATCTTCATCGCTTTCGCCTTCCTGCTCGCCGGCTTCGTCAAGGGTACGCTCGGCCTCGGTCTGCCGACGGTCGCGATGGGGCTGCTCGCGACCACGATGGCGCCGGGCCAGGCTATTGCGATCGTGATCGTGCCGGCGATCGTCACCAATATCTGGCAGACCTTCGTCGGTCCCTATCTGCGCGACATCCTCAAGCGGCTATGGCCACTGATGCTCGGCACCGTCTTCGGCATCTGGATCAATGCCGGGCTGTTGACCGGACCGTACGCGGCCTACGGCACCGTCGTGCTCGGCGCGCTGCTGGTGATCTACGCGATCGTCGGGCTGAGCCGATTCAACTTCAAGGTCGCGCGGCGCCACGAGAAATGGGTGGGCGGCATCGTCGGCGTCATCACCGGCATGATCTCGGCGGCGACCGGCGTGCAGGTCATCCCGTCGATGCCGTTCATGCAGGCGATCGGCATGGACAAGGACGAGCTGGTGCAGGCGCTCGGCGTCTTCTTCACCACGGCAACGATCGCGCTTGCCTTCAACCTCACCGCCTCGGGCCTGCTGACGGCGGCGACCGCGCTGCCCGGCGCGGTGGCGATGGCGGCATCCTTCATCGGCATGTTCATCGGCCAGGCGGTCCGCACCCGGATGCAGCCCGAGGTGTTCCGCCGCTGGTTCCTGATCTCGATGATCCTGCTCGGCATCTATCTGGCCGGCAGTGCGCTGCTCAAGATCCACGGCTAGAGCATGATCCGGAAAAGCGTGTAGCGGTTCATCATGCGCAAGTGATGACTAGCGCGCCTCCAGCATCGCGACGCGGACGCCCAGATAGATGAAGAGCGCGCCGAGCGAGCGGTTGATCCAGGCGATCACGCCGGCCGATTGCCGGATGCGGCCGGCGGCCCGTGCCGCAAAGGCCGCGAGACCGAAGCACCACAGCGTGCCGCCGGTGATGAAGATCAGCCCGAGCACCAGGAAGGCCAGCGTCTTGTGGGCTGAGTCCGCTGCCACGAATTGCGGCAGGAAGGCCAGGAAGAACAGCGCCACCTTGGGATTGAGGATGTTGGTCAGCGCGCCCTGCCAGAACACGCGCGAGATCGAGGTTTCGCCGCCCTGCCCCGTGATGTCGGCGACCGGCTTGGCGCGCGACAGCAGCATCTGCAGACCGGTCAGCACCAGATAGGCCGCGCCGATCAGCTTGACGGCCAGGAAGGCGGTCGAGGACGCCATCAGCAGCGCCGACAGCCCGATCGCCGCCCCGAGCACGTGAACCAGGCAGCCGGCGCTGATACCGATCGCCGCAGCGGCGCCGCCACGCCATCCGAGCTGAATCGTGCGCCCAATGATATAAGCGGTATCCGGCCCCGGCGTGATGTTGAGCAGCAGCCCGGACAGGACGAAGAGCCAAAGTTCGTGAATTCCCAGCATGTCAGCGAACTTAACCTATGTGAGTAACCGTCCGGAAAGGCGACCCGCCATCCCGGCGACACACGAATTCAGTAGAGAAACGACTGTACGATCCGTTGGTCGCATGCCAATTCCTGCTACTATGCATTATAGGTGCCTGCAAACCGAGCTTCCGCCGGACCCGGCCCATCTTGTAAGTATCGGATTCGGTCACATCGGCTGAGTGGCCATTCCAGGGCACAGGAGACATGGAAAGACGGCTCGCTGCCATTCTTTGCGCCGATATCGCCGGCTATTCCCGCATGATGGGGGTCGACGAGGCGGGGACGCATGCCTCGTTCAAGGCGCACCGCAGCGCGATCTACCCCATCATCCTCAATCATGGCGGCCGAATCGTCAAAAACACCGGCGACGGCTTCCTGCTGGAATTTCCGAGCATCATCGGCGCGATCGAGGCCGCCGTCGCCATGCAGACCCTGATGGCCGAGCGCAACGAGCATTTGCCGGCCGACCGCGCCATGCATTTCCGGATGGGCGTCCACATGGGCGACGTCATGGCCGACGAGGACGAGGTGTTCGGCGACGACGTCAACATCGCCGTCCGTCTTGAGACGGTCGCAGTGCCCGGCGGCATCGCGGTATCGGACAAGGCCCGCACCGAGGCCGGGCGGCGGCTTGCCGTCAGCCTGATCGATGCCGGCCCGCACCGCTTCAAGAACATCAGTGAACCGGTCAATGTCTGGACCTGGGCGCCGGCCGGATCCGATCTCCAGGAGCAGGTTCCGGAGGACGGACCGCATCTGCCGGGGCAATACCGGACCGCGATCGTCGGCGTGCTGCCGTTCGACAATCTGAGCGGCGGCGCCGACGAGTATTTCTCGGACGGCTTGACCGAGGACCTGATCCACGCGCTGTCGCTGCAATCCTTCTATCGTGTGCTGAGCCGCAACTCGACCTTCGCCTACAAGGGCAAGAACGTCTCCACGCGGCTGATCGCGCGTGAGATCGACGCGACCTATCTGATCCAGGGTTCGGTGCGGCGAGCCGGCAACAAGATCCGCGTCTCCGCCGAACTGATCGCACCCGAGAAGGGCGAGCAGCTATGGACCGGACGCTACGACCGCGACATGGGCGACCTGTTCGCGATGCAGGACGAGATCACCGCGAATCTCTCCGCCGCAGTCGCCCAGGAGATTTATCGCGCCGAGGCCTCGGCACCGGCGCGCTCGCCTAACGCCGAACTGACCGCGTGGGATCGCTTCCTGAAGGGCCTGTCGCACTACTACCACCAGACCAAGGACGATTGCGAAACCGCGATCGCGCTGTTCAAGGAGGCGATCGAGCTCGACCCCGCGCTCTCGATCGCGCGCGCCTATCTGGCGCTGATCCAGATCCAGAGTGTGCAGTTCGGCTGGATTGCGAGCACGCGCGACTTGTGGGCCTCGTCGGTCAGCCTGGCCGAGAGCAGCGTCCGGCTCGACCCGCGCTCCTCGTTCGCGTTCTCGCTGCTGGCCTATCTGCACGCGATGCAGGGCCATTACGAGGCCGCAATGGACGCAATCAAGCGGGCGATCGAGCTCAACCCCTACGACATGGGCGCGCGCGGCGTGCTCGGCATCTGCCACATGGTGATCGGCGATCATCGCAAGGCGGTCGATCTGTTCTCGACGGCGGTCCAGCGCGGCAACAGCGACCCGCGCTACCAATGGGCCGCGCTGAACGCGTTCAGCCATTATCTGCTCGGACAGTACGATGCATCGCTGTCGTGGTCGCGCGAGGGGCTGTATCTCAATCCGAACCATCTGCAGTGCCTCGCGGTGCGCACCGCGGCGCTCGCCCAGCTCGGCCGCACCGACGAGGCGGCGCAGGCGGCAGAGGCGCTGCTCGCCAACCATCCCGAGCTGACGGTCGAACGTCACTTGCGCAATTTCCACTGGAAGAACCCGGCCGACATCGCGCATTATCGCGACGGCCTCTTGAAAGCCGGCCTCCCCTTCGGCAAACTCGCTCTGGTTGCATCCACATCGAAATTCGCCGTTGATTCCTGAGCGAATTCATCCACCGGTAATGGATGCTTTTTAGGCTGACGCTTTTCAGGATGTGGTTTGATGTCCGATACGGCTGCAAGCGCTCTGCCCGCCCCGCAGGTCTCCCCAGACAATCCCTGCCCGTTCCTGCGCGCGCTGGTCGCCGGCGACTATGTCGGCGGTCATATCGTGCCGCTGCCCGAACTGACCGGGACGATCGGGCGCGCAACCGGCAAGACCGGTCTGGCGGGCGCTGACGCAAAGGCCAAGATCTTCATGGTCGCGCAGATGGCCAACGGCGTCGGTCCCTTCAGCCAGGTGCGCAGCCTGCTGCAGGGCGCGATCCTCGACGAGCTGCGTAACGGCCCGCTCGACAAGCACGGCGCCGGCTCGCGCATCCTCGACCAGCATGCCGTGGTGCATGAGGACGAGATCGCGCGGCTTGCCACCTTCGGCAGCGATTACAAGGCACCCGGCGGCAGCGTCGAACGCGGGCTGTCGGCCGCCGAGATCAAGACCTTCATGGCGGCGAACTTCCAGCGCGCCAAGGACGAGCATCCGCCGTCCTACGGTGTCCTGCACTGCTACTATCCGCTGCTGATGCTCGGCGAGTGGCCGGTGCTGCTCGACATCATGGGCAAGGGCGAAGGCAAGGACCGCTATCTCAGCGTCGCCGAAGTCAGGACCCTGTTCGTGGAGAAGCGCTTTCCCGAGCGCATCGTCGCGCTGCTCAAGGGCTAGATAGCGCCTTCGAAAACGCCAAGGCTCACTTCAACAACGCCAAGGCTCACTTGAACAGCGGTGTGCCCGGCACGAAGGCGTCGAACGCCGCCCAGAATTGCGCACGGTAGCGGTCCTGCTCCTGCAGGATCTCGTGCTTGGAGCCGGCGATCACGAGATGCGAGCCGGCGCGCAGGTGATAGGCGAATTCCTCGATCGCTGCCGTCGACACCACCTCGTCATTGCTTGCCGCCAGCATCAGGATCGGCTGGCGGATCTCGGACGGATACGACATCCCGCGGAAGGTGCGCATCGCGGTGAACGCGGTGTCGGCCCAGGCGATCGTCGGCGCCGCGATGCCGAGCGTCGGGTCTTCGTCCAGGATCGCGGCATTGCGCGCGTGGCGCACCGGATCGCTGGTGACGGGATTGCCTACGAAAGGCGCAAGCCCGACCAGCTCGTCGCTGCCGCCAGGCACGTAGCGGCCGCCCTGTCCGGCCAGTCGCATGATGCGAAGCAGCGCGCTCGGAAAGAACGAGACGCGGCGGCGCGGCAGGTCGATCATCGGCGCCGACAGCACCATGCGGTCGAACCAGCGCTTGCCGGCATGCGCGACCCGCAGCATCACCGCGCCGCCCATCGAATGCGCCAGCGCGAAATAGGGCGGCGGGCAATCCGGCAGCACCACCTGCTGCACGAAGGTCTCGACATCGACCTCGTAGTCGGCGAAGTCGCGCACATAGCCCTTGCGCGGATCGCGCAGCCGCCGCGACGAGTGGCCCTGCCCGCGCCAGTCGATCATCGCCACCGCGAAGCCGCGATCGCGCAAATCGCGCACGGTCTCGAAATATTTTTCGATCATCTCGCCGCGCCCGCCGAACACGCAGACCGTGCCCTTGCGGCCCGGCGGCGGCGCCCAGCGCGCAAAGCGCAGCTCGGCGCCGTCAGGCGTCTTGATGGTGCCACTGACAACGTCGTCCGGAACCGGGTTGGCGGGAATCGAGACGAGCGTCATGCAGGAGACCGGAATGGTGAGACAGGGTGGAGATCAAGGACGCCGGCGCCCGAAAAAAGCGACGCGGTTTCCGCCTCTTGAACGCGACGTGGCCCCTCCCATATCACTTCAGTGCAGGCCGCTACCAGTGTTTCGGGACCCCGAACATGAGGCTGCACACATCTAAGCCCGGCCCGATGGCGGGCGGGTAACTGAAACAGTCGCTCACTGGAGGACTATTCTATGCGTAGCTACGACCTCACTCCGTTTTACCGTTCCACCGTCGGCTTCGACCGCCTCTTCAACCTGCTCGATCAGGTGACCTCGGACGGCAGCCCCGGCTATCCCCCCTACAACATCGAGCGCACCGGCGAGAATGCTTACCGGATCAGCGTTGCGGTCTCCGGCTTCTCGCAGGCCGAGCTTTCGATCGTCGCGAAGGAGAACACGCTGACGATCAAGGGCGAGAAATCCGCCAATGAGAACTCCGGCAATGGCTCCGAAGTGCTCTACCGCGGCATCGCCTCCCGCGCCTTCGAGCGCGCCTTCCAGCTTGCCGACTTCGTGCAGGTGAAGAACGCTTCGCTCGAGAACGGCCTGCTCCACGTCGATCTCGTCCGCGAGATTCCCGAGGCCAAGAAGCCGCGCAGCATTCCGATCGGCGGCGCCGAGAGGGCTCCGCAGGTGGTTGACGGCTCGGCCGGCAAGGTCGCGGCCTAAGCGACACATCCGCGTCAGCAGATATTGGCTGAACGCGAAAACGCCCCGGGAAACCGGGGCGTTTTTTGTTGTCGACAGTTTGTAGCCCGGATGGAGCGCAGCGAAATCCGGGACGGTCCCGCCGCGGCGAAGGTCCCCGGATTGCGCTGCGCTCCATCCGGGCTACGCAGCGACCTTGTTCACTCCAACCCCTGCACCTTGGGCATTTCCTGGGTCGGCAGGATCGCCGGCGGGGGTACCGGTGGCGGAGCGGCCTGACCGACGGTCGGCACTTCCGCCCGCTGAACGGGCTGCTGCGCCGCCGGGGCTTGGGTCGCTTGGGCCTGGGTCGCTTGGGCTTCGGACGGTTTCGGTGCTGCGGCTGCCTGTTCGGCCGGCACGGGGGCCGCTGGAACCTGGGCCTTGGCCGCGAGCGGGCTCCGCTTCGGCACCGGCACGCGGTTCGCGACATGCGGGATCGGGGCCGGTGGCCGCGGCACCCTCGCCTGGATCGGCCGCAGCATCGGACCGACCGCTCCGTAGGTCGCGCTCATCTCCTCCTCGTAATTGTCGCCGAGCCGATAGGCAGGGGTGAAGCGGATGATGTGCCCGTCGCGGGCGTCGATCACCAGCCGGCCGTCGTCGCCGCCCTGGTCGATCACCGAGATCGTGTAGACGAAGCCGCGCTGCTGCGGCGCGCCGAGCGGCAGATAGCCGTTCTCGCGCAGCACTGTGTAGACCTCCACCGGCGGCAGCAGGCTCGGGACACGGCCGAAGCGCGGCGGCGGCGGAACCTCGGGCATGGCGGCGTAGGGCCCGTCCATGTCGGATACCCTGACCAGAAGCGGGCTGCCGATCCTGGCGGAGGTCGCCAGCTGGGCCTGGGCCGAGGCTACGCTGAGCGCGAGGGCGGCGGCTGCAACCGAACCTGTGAACAACTTCATCGCCGTAACTCCTGTCTGCCCCGCCCTGGAAGCGTTCCCGCTCTCTCTCGCTGGCTTGCCCAGGGGCAAAATTTCGGTTTTAAATTCGGCGGTCCTTGGTCCCTCCTTGGGCCAGATCACGGCGTGTTTGCTTCGAATCAGGGGCGCCGTGCCGCCGGCCGAGCCGCTCGATCCAAGCATGCGGGCGAGGACTTACTCGCGCTTGTGTGATAGACAAAAATTTGGCAAGGTCGGAGTTAGGACAGTAAGACTGTCTCAATTTCGAGGCCATCCCGGCACAGGGATTGCAACGAGACCCTCCGCAAGGAGGACCTCGGCGCCCCGGGCTCCGAGAATGCTGCAGGCAGGGCCGTCCCGCAGGGGACGTTGAAATGCCCGTCGTCTGAATTTAGGAAAATGCGGCTCGCGGCGGACGAGCGGTGGCCCGGTGGGTGCCGCAACGTCCAAGGTGCGCCAAATACGGTGGGGCCCTTACGCAAGGGAGAGGACACATGAGCGGGTCGGAATTCGAGCGCGAAAACATCGTGGCAGAAACGCTGTCGGCGACCGCGGACTCGAAAGCCGCCGAACCCGCGCGTGAGCTCCACACATGGCGTCCCGAGGCCGAAGGCCTGTTTGATCCGAGCCTGGAGAAGGACTCCTGCGGCGTCGGCTTCATCGCCAACATCAAGGGCCAGAAGTCGCACCAGATCGTCTCCGACGCGCTGAACATCCTGTGCAACCTGGAGCATCGCGGCGCCGTCGGCGCCGACCCGCGCGCCGGTGACGGCGCCGGCATCCTGGTGCAGATCCCGCACACCTTCTTCGCGCGCAAGACCTCCGAGCTCGGCTTCAAGCTGCCGCAGCCCGGCGAATACGCCATCGGCGCGCTGTTCATGCCGCGCGATGCCGCGTGGCGCAACGTGATCAAGAGCATCATCGCCGACGAGATCAAGAACGAGGGCTTCAAGCTGCTCGGCTGGCGCGATGTGCCCAGTGACAATTCCTCGCTCGGCGTCACCGTGAAGCCGACCGAGCCCTACCACATGCAGGTCTTCATCGGCCGCAACGGTGCGGCCAAGAACGAGGACGATTTCGAGCGCCGGCTCTACATCCTGCGCAAGTCGATCTCGCAGGCGATCTATCAGCGCCGCGACCGCGGCATGGCGGGCTACTATCCGTGCTCGCTGTCGTGCCGCACCGTGATCTACAAGGGCATGTTCCTCGCCGACCAGCTCGGCAAGTACTATCCCGACCTGCACGAAGCGGACTTCGACAGCGCGCTGGCGCTGGTGCATCAGCGCTTCTCGACCAACACCTTCCCGACCTGGTCGCTGGCGCATCCCTACCGGATGATCGCCCATAACGGCGAAATCAACACGCTGCGCGGCAACGTCAACTGGATGGCGGCGCGGCAGGCTTCCGTGCATTCGGAGCTCTACGGCAAGGACATCAGCCGGCTGTGGCCGATCTCCTATGAGGGCCAGAGCGACACCGCCTGCTTCGACAACGCGCTCGAATTCCTGGTGCAGGGCGGTTACTCGCTGCCGCATGCCGTGATGATGATGATTCCGGAAGCGTGGGCCGGCAATCCGCTGATGGATGAGCAGCGCCGCGCCTTCTACGAATATCACGCCGCGCTGATGGAGCCGTGGGACGGCCCGGCCGCGATCGCCTTCACCGACGGCCGCAAGATCGGCGCCACGCTCGACCGCAACGGCCTGCGCCCGGCGCGCTATCTCGTCACCAAGGACGACCGCATCGTGATGGCGTCCGAAATGGGCGTGCTGAAGATTCCGGAGGACCAGATCGTCACCAAGTGGCGGCTGCAGCCCGGCAAGATGCTGCTCGTCGACCTCGAGCAGGGCCGCCTGATTCCCGACGACGAGATCAAGGCCGACCTCGCCAAGAGCCATCCCTACAGCGACTGGCTGCATCGCACCCAGATCCAGCTTGAGGAGCTGCCGGACGCGCCGGCCAAGGGCGTGCGCTCCAACCTGCCGCTGCTCGACCGCCAGCAGGCGTTCGGCTACAGCCAGGAAGACATCGCGATCCTGATGACGCCGATGGCCGCCACCGGCGAGGAAGCCGCCGGCTCGATGGGCAACGACACGCCGATCTCGGCGCTGTCGGACAAGCCGAAGCAGCTGTTCACTTACTTCAAGCAGAACTTCGCCCAGGTGACGAACCCGCCGATCGACCCGATCCGCGAGGAAATCGTCATGAGCCTCGTCTCGATCATCGGGCCGCGGCCGAACCTGTTCGACCTGCAGGGCGTCGCCTCGACCAAGCGCCTCGAGGTGCGGCAGCCGATCCTGACCGACGCGGATCTGGAGAAGATCCGCTCGATCTCCGACGTCGCCGAGACCCACTTCAAGTCGCGCACGCTCGACACCACCTTCCACGCCGGGTTCGGCGCGGCGGGCATGGAGCAGGTGCTCGACGAGCTCTGTGCGCGCGCCGAGGGCGCGGTGCGCGAGGGCATCAACATCATCATCCTGTCGGACCGCATGACCGGCACCGACCGGATTCCGATCCCGTCGCTGCTCGCCTGCGCCGCCGTGCATCATCATTTGATCCGCACTGGGTTGCGCACCTCGGTCGGCCTCGTCGTGGAGTCAGGTGAGCCGCGCGAGGTGCATCACTTCGCCTGCCTCGCCGGCTACGGCGCCGAAGCGATCAACCCCTATCTCGCGTTCGAAACCATCCTCGCGATGAAGGACCGGCTGCCCGGCGCGCTCGACGACTACGAGATCGTCAAGCGCTACATCAAGTCGATCGGCAAGGGCCTGCTCAAGGTGATGTCCAAGATGGGCATCTCGACCTACCAGTCCTATTGCGGCGCGCAGATCTTCGACGCGGTCGGCCTCAAGGCGGATTTCGTCGCCAAGTATTTCGCCGGCACCCACACCCGGATCGAGGGCGTCGGCCTCGGCGAGATCGCCGAGGAGACCGTGCGGCGCCACACCGACGCGTTCGGTGACGGCCAGATCTACAAGACCGCGCTCGATGTCGGCGGCGAATATGCCTACCGCACCCGCGGCGAGGACCACGCCTGGACCGCGGAATCGGTCTCGACGCTGCAGCATGCCGTGCGCGGCAACTCGCTGGAGCGCTACCGGGCGTTCGCCAAGATCCTCAACGAGCAGTCCGAGCGTCTGCTGACGCTGCGCGGCCTGTTCCGGATCAAGAGCGCCGAGGACGACAAGCGCAAGCCGGTCAAGCTCGAGGACGTCGAGCCCGCCAAGGACATCGTCAAGCGGTTCTCGACCGGCGCGATGTCGTTCGGCTCGATCTCGCGCGAGGCGCACACCACGCTCGCGATCGCGATGAACCGGATCGGCGGCAAGTCGAACACCGGCGAAGGCGGCGAGGAATCCGACCGCTTCAAGCCGCTGCCCAACGGCGACAGCATGCGCTCGGCGATCAAGCAGGTCGCCTCGGGCCGGTTCGGCGTGACGACGGAATACCTCGTCAACTCCGACATGATGCAGATCAAGATGGCGCAGGGGGCCAAGCCCGGCGAGGGCGGCCAATTGCCCGGCCACAAGGTCGACGCGACGATCGCCCGCGTCCGGCATTCGACGCCCGGCGTCGGCCTGATCTCGCCGCCGCCGCATCATGACATCTACTCGATCGAAGACCTCGCCCAGCTGATCTACGACCTCAAGAACGTCAATCCTGACGGCCAGGTCTCAGTCAAGCTGGTGTCCGAGGTCGGCGTCGGCACGGTTGCAGCAGGCGTCGCCAAGGCGCGCGCCGACCATGTCACGATCGCGGGCTTCGAGGGCGGCACCGGTGCCTCGCCTTTGACCTCGATCAAGCATGCCGGCTCGCCGTGGGAGATCGGCCTTGCCGAAACCCATCAGACGCTGGTGCGCCAGCAGCTGCGCAGCCGCATCGCGGTCCAGGTCGACGGCGGTTTCCGCACCGGTCGTGACGTCGTGATCGGCGCGCTGCTCGGGGCCGACGAGTTCGGCTTCGCCACCGCGCCGCTGATCGCGGCGGGCTGCATCATGATGCGCAAGTGCCACCTCAACACCTGCCCGGTCGGCGTTGCGACCCAGGATCCGGTGCTGCGCAAGCGCTTCACCGGCCAGCCCGAGCACGTCATCAACTACTTCTTCTTCGTCGCCGAGGAAGTCCGCGAGATCATGGCGCAGCTCGGCTACAAGTCGTTCGACGAGATGGTCGGCCAGGTCCAGATGCTGGACCAGACCGCGCTGGTCTCGCACTGGAAGGCCAAGGGCCTCGATTTCTCCAAGCTGTTCGTGCGGCAGAAGGAAGAGAAGGGCCAGACGATCTATCACTCGGAGAGCCAGAACCATCATCTGGACGCCGTGCTCGACCGCCGGCTGATCGAGCAGGCGCAGTCCGCGCTCGATCGCGGCGCACCGGTCAGGATCGAGGAAGAGATCAACAACACCGACCGTTCCGCCGGCGCGATGCTGTCGGGCGCGGTGGCCAAGATCTACGGTCATGCCGGCCTGCCGCTGGACACCATCCATGTCGGCCTGAAGGGCACGGCGGGACAGGCGTTCGGCGCATGGCTCGCCAACGGCGTCACCTTCGAGCTCGAGGGTGAAGGCAACGACTACGTCGGCAAGGGCCTCTCCGGCGGCTGCATCATCGTCAAGCCGCCGAGGAACTCCGGCATCGTGCCGGAAGAGTCGATCATCGTCGGCAACACCGTGATGTACGGCGCGATCGCGGGCGAGTGCTACTTCCGCGGCATCGCCGGCGAGCGCTTCGCCGTGCGCAACTCCGGTGCGGTCGCGGTCGTCGAAGGCGCCGGCGATCATTGCTGCGAGTACATGACCGGCGGCATCGTGGTGGTGCTCGGCAAGACCGGGCGCAACTTCGCGGCCGGCATGTCCGGCGGCATCGCCTATGTGCTGGACGAGGCCGGCGACTTCAGCAAGCTCTGCAACCTGTCGATGGTCGAGCTGGAGCCCGTGCTGTCGGAAGAGATGATCAACGCCGACACCTACCATCACTCCGGCGATCTCGAGGCGCATGGCCGGGTCGACGTGTTCCAGAACCTGCTCGACTCCGACGTGGAGCGGCTGCACGTTCTGATCACGCGTCACGCCAAGCTGACCGGCTCGAGGAAGGCGGCGGAGATCCTCGCCAACTGGAAGGCCTGGCTGCCGAAATTCCGCAAGGTGATGCCGGTGGAGTACCGCCGCGCGCTGAAGGAAATGAAGGCCAACGCCGACGCCGAGCCGAAAATCGCGATCGGCGCGTAATATCACCGGGCGTGATTCCGGGGCGCGCGATGAGCGCGAGCCCGGAATCTCGCCAAACCACTTCGAGACCTCCGGGTCTGCGCCTCGCGGCGTAGCCCGGAATGACGGACAACTGAGATGCAGGGGCATCGGGTTTCAATGGGTAAGATCACAGGTTTTCTCGAGATCGAGCGGCATGACCGCAAGTACGAGCCGGTCGCCGATCGGCTCAAGAACTTCAGCGAGTTCGTCATTCCGCTGAGCGAGAAGGACACGCGCGACCAGGCCGCGCGCTGCATGAATTGCGGCATCCCCTATTGCCATGGCACCGGCTCGACCGCGCCGGGCACGCCGGGCTGCCCGGTCAACAACCAGATCCCCGATTTCAACGACCTCGTCTATCAGGGCAACTGGGAAGAGGCCTCGCGCAACCTGCACTCGACCAACAATTTCCCCGAATTCACCGGCCGGATCTGCCCGGCGCCGTGCGAGGCGTCCTGCACGCTCAACATCGACGACAACCCGGTCACCATCAAGACCATCGAATGCGCGATCGTCGACCGCGCCTGGGACAATGGCTGGCTGAAGCCGGAGATCGCAGCCTCGAAGACCGGCAAGAAGGTCGCCGTGATCGGCTCGGGCCCCGCCGGCATGGCCGCAGCCCAGCAGCTCGCGCGCGCCGGACACGAGGTGCATGTCTACGAGAAGTTCGCCAAGGCCGGCGGCCTGCTGCGCTATGGCATTCCCGACTTCAAGATGGAGAAGGACGTCATCGACCGCCGCGTGGCGCAGATGGAAGCCGAGGGTGTCACCTTCCACTACGGCAAGGCCGTCGGCGGCTCGACGCCGGGTGCGATCGATCCGCAGGAGCTCGCCAGGCAGTATGATGCGGTGGCGCTGACCGGCGGCGCGGAAGCCCCGCGCGACCTGCCGATCCCCGGCCGCGACCTCGCCGGCATCCACTTCGCGATGGACTTCCTGCCGCAGCAGAACCGCCGCGTCTCCGGCGAGCCGCTGAACGGCACCGCCGACATCCTCGCCGACGGCAAGCATGTCGTCGTGATCGGCGGCGGTGACACCGGATCGGACTGCATCGGCACCTCGTTCCGTCAGGGCGCCAAGTCGGTGACCCAGCTCGAGATCATGCCGGCGCCGCCCGAGCACGAGAACAAGGGCGTGACCTGGCCGAACTGGCCGCTGAAGATGCGGACCTCGTCGAGCCAGGCCGAAGGCGCGGTGCGCGAATTCGCCGTGCTGACGACCAAGTTCGAAGGCGCCGACGGCAAGGTCACAAAGCTGCATTGCGTCAAGGTCGACGACAAGTTCAAGCCGCTGCCCGGCACCGAGTTCACGCTCGACGCCGAGCTTGTGCTGCTGGCGATGGGCTTCGTCCATCCGGTGCATGAGGGCCTGCTCAAGACGCTCGGCGTCGAGCTCGACCAGCGCGGCAACGTGCGGGCCAGCCTGCAGGACTACCAGACCTCGCGGGCGAAGATCTTCTCCGCCGGCGACATGCGCCGTGGCCAGTCGCTGGTGGTCTGGGCGATCCGCGAAGGCCGCCAGTGCGCGCGCTCGATCGACAGCTTCCTGATGGGCAAGACCGACTTGCCGGGGTAAGCGCCCCGGCCGTTTCGGCAAACGATCTCCACAGCTGAACTGTCATCGCCCGCGAAAGCGGGCGATCCAGTATTCCAGAAGCGTCTGCTCGATATTCCGGCGCCACGGCTGATCGCCACCATTTGCATTCTTAATCAGGATCAGTGGCTCAATTCATTTCACCGCGCCCGTCACAGCTGTCAGGATCGCCGCATGGCGAGGAATTGAAACGATGCTGGCAGGACCGCGGCCGGAATGGCTGACCTTCGATTGCTACGGGACGCTGATCCAATGGGACGAAGGCCTGGCCGCTGCGGTTCGCAGCATCCTGTCCCGCAGCGGCGGATCGGCCGATCCGAATGAGCTGCTCGCGATCTACGACCGCCACGAGCATCGCCTGGAGCAGCAGCGCCCGCATATGTCATTCAGGGACGTCAGTGCCGAAGCGCTGCGCCTGACGATGGCGGAACTGGCGCTGCCCTTCGACGCCAGCCAGGCCGAGATTCTGATAACATCGATCAGCGCGATGCCGCCCTTTCCGGAGGTGGTCGGGACGCTGAGCCGCCTCAAGGCCGCCGGCTTCAAGCTTGCGATCATCTCCAACACCGATGATGCGATCATCGCCGGCAATGTCGCGCAACTCGGCGGCCACATCGATCGCGTCATCACCGCCGAGCAGGCCGAAGCCTACAAGCCGTCGCCACGGATCTTCCAACACGCCTGGAGCGCCATCGGCGTCGGCAAGGACCAGCTGCTGCACATCTGCGCCAGCCCGCATCTCGACCTCGCGGCCGCGCGCGAACTTGGGTTCAGGGCGATCTGGATCGATCGCGGCACCGGACGGCAGCCGTTGCCGGACTATGTGCCGAACGCGACGGCCGGCACGCTCGATCGGGTGCCCGAGCTGCTGCACGCGACCGGCTGGATGTGAGGCTGCAGGGGAAGCGAAATCAGCTAGTTCTGCACCCGCACGCCGAGCATCACCACCGTCGACGCCGAGCTCTGTCCCGCCAGGTTTGAATCCAGCCAGTCGCGGCGGATGGTGCCCTTGATCCAGAGGCTGCGCGTCATCTTGTAGATGATGTCGGTGGACACCGAGTAGACCGTGTCGTTGCGGTTGTCGCCCTTGTACTCGAGCGTGCCGTAGGTGAACTTGCCGATCGCGGTCAGCCAGCGGCGGAAGTCGTGGTCGACCTCGATGGTGTAGCTGCGCGACAGCACGCCGGAGGTGCCGGGCAGCGTGGTCTCGCCGAGCTGGGTGTCGGAATAGAATTTGGCCGTGGTCAGCGGCGTCGCGGTCCAGGTCAGCGAGGCCGTGGTGAGCAGGCCCTCGAGCCGGTTGAGCCGGGTGTCGGCGTAGTCGCGCATCGCATAGCCGATCGAGACCTCGCCGAACAACAGCCGCGTGAATTCGAACGACGTGCCGGCCTTGGCGTAGCCGCCCGAAGAATCGCGCGCGTAACCGGCGCGGTCGAGAAAGAGATCGTGGACGCGGCTGTCGCCCTGCACCTCGATGAACGGCTTCACCGCCGGATTGAGCTCGTAGCTGACCCGGCCGATGCCGCCATACGCGGTGAAGTTGCGGTCGTCGTTCGAGGACGAGGTGCCGTCGGTCAGCTTGGACCACTGATAATCGGTGCGGTCGACGGTGGCGCCGAGCGAGACCTGCATGCGGTTGAAATGCTGATCGATGCCGAAGGTGCCGCCGACCGTGGAGTACAGCGGATATTTGGCGAGGCCGGCCTGCACGTTCGGGCTGCCGGGATTGTCGGTCGAGACCAGCAGGCGGGCCTGCGCCGTGAGATGCGTGTCCCTGCTGACGTCGAGACGGCCGTCGATATGGCCGGTGAAATTCGGGCGGTCGACATCGAGCGGCGCCGACAGCGGCGTGCCGTCAATCGGCGTGAGCTGGGAGCCGTAGCCGGTGAACGAGCCGCGCAGATCGGCGACGACGGCGTGGCGCTCCCAGTCCGACATCGCGACGAATTCCGGCGCGACCATGTAGAATGCCTTGCCCTGCGGCGAATTCAGGCGGCCCGGATTGGTGTCGTAGCCCGCCATCACCTCGACCGCGGTCTTGACCATGAACGAGCCGGCGTAATCGCCGACCGCACCGAACGGATCGTCGTCGATCTTGAGCTGCTTGCGCGGCGGCTGGCCGACGATGGTGCCGGCCATCGCCGGCGGCAATGGCGGCTTGTTCGCGGTCGTCGACGGCGGGATCGACAGCCGCAACTGCCCGGCTGCGGTCAGCGGCGGCGGTGTCGGCACCGGCGAGCCCGGTCCCGGCGGCGGCTTCGGCTTGGCCTGGCCGGGATAATATTTCGGCTTCAGGCGCTTGCGGTTGAGCGAGTCATAGCCCGAGGTCGCGGCGCCGTTCGCAGCCGGCAGACCGTAAGTCGGGACCTGTCCGATGCGCTGTGTCGTCGATGTCGATGACGATGAGCGCCGGTCCCGGTCGACGTCGGGCAGCTTCAGGCCGTTGAGCGGATCCATCGCGTCGGCCGTCGTCCGGCGCAGCGGCGAGTCCTGCGTGATCACCTGGCTCTGCCGGTTCGGGCTGAACAGGTCGGGGGTCACGGTCTGGGCGCTCGCGAGCCCGGAAGTCGCAATCAGCGCAAGGTAAGTCAGCAAAGGGCATGGCAAAACCACGCGAATGAAGCATCCGCGCCGATTTGGGCCGCTTACTGGCCGCCGCCACACGATGGAAATACTCCAACGAATTCATGCACTTGACGTACGCATTCCACCGGGTGGCGGAAAACGTCCTTAATGGAGTTAAAACAATTATGGTTAATGAGCCGTTGAGGATCCGCCGCCGCGCGTCGCATCGCGGAATCGAACGTGCTAAGGGAGACGCCCGGGTGCAAAACCCCTCCCCTGGAATCCGAAATGGCCAAATCGAAACCGCTGATGACCAAATCATCCGGCCCCGATGACGGCGCCGTTCAATCGGCGCTCCGCACTCTCGATGCCGAAGCCAGCGGCGTCGCTGCGCTGTCCGCGGCATTGAAGTCCGACCTCGGCGCGTCGTTCACGGCGGCGGCCGCGCTGATCCGCAACGCCAAGGGACGGCTGATCGTCACCGGGCTCGGCAAGTCCGGCCATATCGGCCGCAAGATCGCCGCGACCTTCGCCTCGACCGGCACGCCGGCGTTCTTCGTGCACACCGCCGAAGCGAGCCACGGCGATCTCGGCATGATCACCGCCGACGACGCGATCCTGGCGCTGTCCTGGTCCGGCGAGCAGCCGGAGATGCGCAACCTGATCGCCTATGCGGCGCGCTTCAGCATCCCGCTGATCGCGATGACCGCCGACAAGGATTCGACGCTGAGCAAGGCCGCCGACGTGCAGCTGACGCTGCCGAAGGCCCGCGAGGCCTGCCCGCACAATCTGGCGCCGACCACCTCCTCGCTGATGATGCTGGCGCTCGGCGATGCGCTGGCGATCGCGCTGCTCGAAGGCCGCGGCTTCACCTCGACCGATTTCAGCGTGCTGCATCCAGGCGGCAAGCTCGGCGCGCTGCTGAAATATGCCCGCGACCTGATGCACAGCGGCGACGCGCTGCCGCTGAAGCCGCTCGGCACCAAGATGTCGGACGCGCTGGTCGAGATGACCTCGAAGGGCTTCGGCTGCGTCGGCATCGTCGATCGCCACGGCCATCTCGCCGGCATCGTCACCGACGGCGATTTGCGCCGGCAGCTGACGCGCGCCGACCTGCTGACGCTGTCGGTCGACGAGGTCATGACCAAAACCCCGAAGACGATCGGCCGCGACACGCTGGCCGGCGAAGCGCTGGAGCTGCTCAACGCCTCGAAGATCACGACGCTGATCGTGACCGACGCGAAGAAGCCGGTCGGCATCATCCATCTGCACGATCTGCTGCGCGCCGGCGTGGCGTAATTGTCATTCCCCGATGCGCAATTGCGCATCTGAGGGCGACGCGAAGCGGCGAGCCCCGGAATGACGACTACCTTGGAAACCGCGCCGCGGTTTCCTCCAGCGGCAGGGCCAGCGCGTTGGCGAGGTAGGAGACGGTGCGGTAGAAGCCGCACAGCAGGATGATCTCCAGGATCTGATCCTCATCATAATGCGACGACAGCGCGGCGAATTCTTCCTCGCTCAGCGTCGCCCGGGCATGCAGCGCGTCGACCGCCGCGAGCATCGCCCGTTCGGCCGGTGACCAGCAATCGGCATCGGCCGCACCGCGCACGGTGGCGCGGACCTGCTCGTCAGACAGCCTGGCGGCGGCGCCGAACGCCGTGACGTGGACGCCCCATTCATATTCGCAAGCGTTGAGCGCGCAGGTGCGGTCGATCACGATCTCCCGCTCCCGCAGGGGCAGCGGCCCGCGGTCCAGCAGGCCGCCGCCGCGAAACTTCTCCCAGGCGCGCGGATGGCCGGCCATCATGCGGAACAGCACCAGCGGCGGCTTGCCGCGCATGATGCGGTCGAAATGCTGTTGAACGTCCGCCGCATAGGGCGGATCGAGCGGCGCGATGCGTGACATGGGCTGATCCCATTGCTACATTTAATGTAGCGTGAAGCTACAATATCTGTAGCGGATGACGCAAGCGAGATTCGCGCAAGCGAGATTCGAGAGGGATTCGCGACATGGCGAAGCAGGTTCCGACCGCAAAACCCGGTGTCCGCGGCTCGCGGACCGGCCGCCCGATCATGGCCTTGCTCGATCTGTTGGGACGGCGCTGGACCTTGCGCATCGTCTGGGAGCTGCGCGAGGGCGCGCTGACCTCGCGCGCGCTGCGCACCGCCTGCGACGAGGCCTCACCGACCATCCTGCAGACGCGATTGACCGAGCTGCGCGAGGCGGGGTTTGTCGAGCTGACGGATGAGGGCTACAGCCTCACCACGCTCGGGAGAGAGCTGTTTGCGACCTTCACGCCGCTCAACCGCTTCGCCGAGCGCTGGAGTAAACAGAGCAACGGCTAGATTGCCGCCACCGTCAGGCTCGCGCCGTCGGCGCGGACCACTTTCACCCGGCTGCCGGCCGGCGCATCGGGGCCGGCGACGCGCCAGACCGTGTCGTCGATCCGCACCGTGCCCGAGCCGTCGATGATCGGCTTCTCCAAGGTGAACTCGCGGCCGATCAGGGCCTCGTTGCGGCGGTTGAGGAACGGATTGGTCTTGCTCGCCTCGGTCGCGCCGCGGGCGAAATGCCGCCACGCCGGTATCGCCAGCGCGGCGAACACCGCGAACATCAAAAGCTGCGTCTGCCAGGACGGCGTGAAGACGAACGACAGCAGCCCGACCAGGAGCGCCGCGAGCCCGAGCCAGAACAGGAACACCCCGGGCGCCGCGAGCTCCAGCGCCATCAGGATGAAGCCGAAGATCAGCCAGTTCCAGGTACCCAATGTCGAAAACATCTCGGCCATGACGTGACCTCTCACATTGCGGGCGCGACGCCGTCACTTACCGCTGCGGCGGCACCGGCGGTGTCGGGCCAGCCGGCGGCACCGAGCCGCCGCGGCGCGCCGCGGCGGTGGCGGATGCCGCGCTCTCGCCGAAGGTGGCGCGGGCGATCTCGCCGATGCCGGCCAGCGAGCCCAGCACGCTCGTGGCTTCGATCGGCAGCATCAGGATCTTCTGGTTCGGCGACTCCGCCAGTTGCCCGAACGCCTTGATATACTTGTCGGCAATGAAATAGTTCAACGCGGCGACGTCGCCCTTGGCGATCGACTCCGACACCATCTGGGTCGCCTTGGCTTCGGCCTCGGCGAGACGCTCGCGCGCCTCGGCGTCGCGGAAGGCGGCCTCCCGGCGGCCTTCGGCCTGCAGGATCTGGCCCTGCTTGGCGCCCTCGGCGCGCAGGATCTCGGACTGCCGCTGGCCTTCGGCCTGCAGGATGTCGGCGCGCTTGACGCGCTCGGCCTTCATCTGCCGGCCCATCGCCTCGACGAGGTCGGCCGGCGGCACGATGTCCTTGATCTCGATGCGGTTGACCTTGAGACCCCAGGGCGACACCGCGGCGTCGACCACGCGCAGCAGCCGCTCGTTGATCTCGTCGCGATGCGACAGCACCTGGTCGAGGTCCATCGAGCCCATCACCGAGCGGATGTTGGTCATGGTCAGCACGATAATCGCCTGGTTGAGATTGGCGACCTCGTAGCTCGCCTTCGCGGCATCGAACACCTGGAAGAACGCGACGCCGTCCACCGTCACGGTGGCGTTGTCCTTGGTGATCACCTCCTGCTCGGGGATGTTGATCACCTGCTCCATCATGTTCATCTTGCGACCGATGCGATCGAAATACGGCACGATCAGATTGAGGCCGGGCGACAGCGTGCGGGTGTATTTGCCGAACCGCTCGATGGTCCAGTCATAGCCCTGCGGAACGGTCTTGATGCCGGCGAACAGCGTGACGATGACGAGAAGAACAAACGCGATCGCGAAAATGTCGAAGCCAGTCATAAGGTCCTCCAAGGCTGGCGAGACCGTCGCCAGGCACGGTCGTGCATTGGTCGGCACGACCGCTCCGCCGGTTCAGCCGGCTGTTGTTCTCCCTAGCACATCGGAAGCTGCTGTGAGACTACAAGATGCGATCGAATAGCCGCATCCGGTGTCACCGATCGTTAACAATCAGATCCAGCCTTCTTAGATCCATCCTTGCAGCTCGCGCAGCACGAGCTGGCGGATCACGTCCATGCCGGCGTCGCTGTCGTTGAGGCAGGGGATGGCCGCGAACTGCTCGCCGCCATTGTGCCGGAAGATCTCGGCGTTCTCCTGCGCGATCTCCTCCAGCGTCTCCAGGCAGTCGGCCGAGAAGCCGGGCGTCACCACGGCGATTCGCCGCACGCCGTCCCTGGCCAGCTTTTCGACCGTCTTGTCGGTGTAGGGCTGCAGCCACTCGGCATTGCCGAAGCGCGACTGGAAGGTGAGGATCAGCCGGTCGGCATCGAGCCCGAGCCGCTTGCGCAGCGCGTTGGTCGTGGCGATGCATTGCGCCTGATAGGGATCGCCCTTGTCGACATAGGCCTGCGGCATGCCGTGAAACGAGGCGAGGATCATCTCGGGCTGGAACGGCAATGTCGCGAGATGGTCATTGATCGAGACCGCGAGCGCGTCGATGTATTCGGGGTCGTCGTAATAGGGCGGCGTCACCCGCAGGATCGGCTGCGCGCGCATCGCCGCCAGCACGCGAAACGCCTCGTCGCAGACCGTCGCCGATGTCGCTGCGGAATACTGCGGATAGAGCGGCACCACCAACAGCCGGCCGCAGCCCTGCGCCGCCAGTGCCTCGATGCGCTGCTTGATCGAGGGATTGCCGTAGCGCATCGCCCAGTCGACCACGACGTGATCGTGATCGGAAATCGCCTCCGCCAGCTTGTCGGCCTGCGAGCGCGTGATGGTCTTCAGCGGCGACTCGTTCTTCGCGGTGTTCCAGATCTTCAGATAGTCGCGCGCTTTGCGGGCCGGGCGGACGCGCAGGATGATGCCGTTGAGGATCAGCTTCCAGAGCAGGCCCTGGTCCTCGATCACCCGCGGATCGGACAGGAATTCCCTGAGATAGACCCGCACGCCGGCGGCATCCGCCGTGTCCGGCGTGCCGAGATTGACCAGCAGCACGCCGACGCGTTCCGGCTTCGGCGCCGCGGCGGGCTTCGCGCTCTCGAACGGGATCACCGTGCTCATGATGGCCTTGCGTTTGGTCCTTCGCCTGGGTGCTTTGGGCTTCGCGCGTTGCTCCAACCTTGTCAAGCCGAGTGCGGGTTGGCTACGTTCCCGTCCGGAATGTGGGGAGGAACCATGACGATCGCCGAATGGTGCGTCTTCGGGACGCTGATGCTCTCGCTGCTGACGATCGTCTCGGTGAAATGGGCCGGCATCCGCGGCTTCGACAATTCGAACCCCCGCGATCCCGATTTCTACGACGACCCGATCCGCTCGCGGGCGCTCGGCGCCCACCAGAACGGCATCGAGGCGTTCCCGTTCTTCGCCTTCGCCGTGCTGCTCGCCGAATTCCGCGTCGGCCCGCTGCGGCTGATCGACGAGCTTGCCGTGCTGTTCCTGATCGTGCGGATCGCCTACGTCTTCACCTATATCGGCAACCGCCCGACGCTGCGCTCGATCCTCTGGAGCATCGGTTTCGCGATCAACATCGCGATCTTCTTCCTTCCGGCAATCAGGGGATATTTGACGACGAGCTGAGCGCGCTCACCCTCCCGTGGAGGGGGAGGGTCGGATCGAAACGAGCGAAGCGAGGAGCGATCCGGGGTGGGGTGATCTCTCAACTCGAGCGCTGTCGGGCGCGGGAAGACCGTCACCCCGTCCCGCTACGCATTTCGCTACGCTTCATGCGTAGCGACCCTCCCCCTCCAGGGGAGGGTAAGACAAGTCACCTCAAAGACACGTCGCCCGCTCGGCCGCGACATAGCCGAGCAGCAGCCCGAGCCCGAACAGCAGCACCAGGCCCGCGGCGGCGAATTCCAGGCCGCGCATGATCAGCATGCCGCCGCCGTCGCGCGCCGCGCTCAGCCGCTCGGCCACGCCGCGCGCCGAGACCGCGACCAGCGCGATCGCCGCCACCGTGATGGCGGTGCCGAGCCCCATCACGAAGGTCGCGGCAATGCCGGCCCAGAACAGGCCCTGCGCCAGCGCGAACACCAGCACCAGGATCGCGCCCGAGCACGGCCGGATCCCGACCGTGAGGATCGCACCCAGTCCGCGCCGCCAGCCGCCGGGACCGGCGAGTTCGGCCGGCGTCGGCCCGTGCGAATGGCCGCAATGCTCGTCATGGACGTGCCCCGCGTCATCGCCGTGATCGTGGCCGTGATGATGATGGCCATGATCGTCATGCGCGTGGCGATGATGGTGATCATGGCCATGGTCGTGGTGATCGTGATCATGGTGATCGTGATGCTGCGCGCCGGCCAGCGCCAGTGCGGAACGCGGCGCCTGCAGCGCGCGGAAAAAACCGCCGCCCTTGAGCCAGACCAGCCGGGCGCCGAACGCCGCGATCAGCGCGTAGCTCGCGATCTCGATCGCCTTCTCGGCCCCGCACATGGTCTTGGCCGTCGCGTTGAGCAGCCAGGCGCAGATCCCGACGATCAGAACCGCGACCAGCGACTGCATCAGCGCCGAGGCGAACGACAGCACGATGCCGCGCCGCGCGGTCTCGCGATTGGCAACCATGTAGGACGAGATCACCGCCTTGCCGTGGCCGGGGCCGGCGGCATGGAATATCCCGTAGGCAAAGGAGATCGCAAGCAGCGTCCAGACCGCCGAGCCGTCGGATTTCGCGGCGCGGATCGCCTGCGAGATCTCGCGATAGAACTCCGACTGTTTTGCCAACAGCCAGCCGACGATGCCGCCCTGCGGCTCCGCCGCACGCGGCGCCCCGAACGGATTTTGCGCCAGCAGCGCATGGACCGCACCGTCGAGCACCGCGACCGCCGCCAACACGGCCGCGGAGACGGCGAGGCCGCGCATCATGCGGGAGGCGATCGGCGTCATGGGCAATCCACCGTGATCTTGTTGGCGAACATCATGCCGAAATTGCCGTTGCCGCCGTCGAGAAAATTCTGCTCGCCAAGCTTCTGCGCGGCGGCGGTGCCGTCGCTGTTCGGCCGTTCGAACTGCAGCTTGCAGTCGGCAGCCGCGCCGACCAGCTTGACCGGGTCCTTCTCGGCGAACTGGAAGTCGATGAAGTAGGTCGGGTCGAACACTTCGAGCGACAGCTGTTTGGCCTTGAACGGCGTCTTCACCGGCAGGGTGAAGTGCAGCGTCAGCGCCGAATCCTTGTATTCGAGGAAGTAGTCGACCGGCTCGGTGAACTTCTGCTTCTTGCCGTCGCCGTTGGCGAAGGTGAAGTAGGCGTATTCCTTCAGCGATTCGACATTGGTCTGCGCCAGCGGCGCCAGCTCCTCGCGGCTGTAGGTGCCCTTCACCTTGGTCTCGATGCCCTGCAGCGCGTAGGTCGAGAACATGTCGTCGAAGGTCCAGGCGTGGCGGACGCCGGTGATGGTGCCGTCGGGCGCATAGATCAACTCGCTCTTGGCCACGATCCAGACATGCGGATGGGCCTCGGCGGCCGCTGTGCCGAGCACGGCGGACACCATAAGCACGAGCCCGGCGATCAGCCGGTTGAGCGACGGCCGCACCGTCAGGCCGCCTCAGGCGTCTCGAGCAGGCCGCGACGGCGCAGCAGCGCGTCCGGCTCGGGCTCGCGGCCGCGGAAGGCGACATAGGCCTCCTCCGGGTCGCGCGAGCCGCCCGACGAGTAGATGTCGTCATGCAGCCGTTTGGCGGTGGCCGGATCGAAGATGTCGCCGGCCTCCTCGAAGGCGCCGAATGCATCGGCGTCCATCACCTCCGACCACATGTAGCTGTAATAGCCGGAGGCATAGTGGTCGCCGGAGAAGATATGGCCGAACTGGGTGGGCCGGTGCCGCAGCGAGATCTCGGCGGGCATGCCGATCTTCTCCAGCTCCTTTTGTTCGAAGGCGCGGACGTCCCAGCTCGCCGCCGCCGGCTGGGTGTGGAATTCGAGGTCGACCAGCGCCGAGGAGACGAACTCCACAGTGGCAAAGCCCTGGTTGAACTTGCGCGCCGCGAGGAAGCGCTTGAGCAAATCGTCCGGCAGCGCCTCCCCGGTCTGGTAGTGGCGGGCGAAGCGCTGCAGCACCTCGGGCCGCTCCTGCCAGTGCTCGTAGAGCTGCGAGGGCAGCTCGACGAAGTCGGTGAAAACAGATGTCCCCGACAGCGACGGATAGGTCACGTCCGAGAGCATGCCGTGCAGGCCGTGGCCGAACTCGTGGAACAGGGTCCGCGCGTCGTCGGGCGACAGCAGCGCCGGCGCGCCGTCGGCGCCCTTGGCGAAGTTGCAGACATTGATGACCAGCGGCGCGACGTCGCCGTCGAGCTTCTGCTGGTCGCGCAGCGAGGTCATCCAGGCGCCGGAGCGCTTCGAGGGCCGCGCGAAGTAGTCGCCGTAGAACAGCGCCTTGTGCTGGCCGTCGCGGCCCTTGACCTCCCAGACCCGCACGTCCGGGTGCCAGACCGGGACGTCCTTGCGCTCCTCGAAGGTGACGCCGAACAGGCGGGTGGCGCAGTCGAACGCCGCCTCGATCATGTGGTCGAGCACCAGATAGGGCTTGATCGCGGAATCGTCGAAATTGGCTTTGGCCTGGCGCAGCTTCTCGGCGTAGTAGCGCCAGTCCCAGGCCGCCAAAGTGAAATTGCCGCCCTCCTCGGTGATCAGCGCCTGCAACGCGTCGCGGTCGGCGAGCGCCCGCGCCCGCGCCGGCTTCCAGACCCGCTCCAAGAGGCCACGCACGGCCTCCGGCGTCTTGGCCATGGAATCCTCGAGGCGGTAGGCGGCGTAGGTCGGGAAGCCCAGGATCTTCGCGGTCTCCTCGCGCAGCCTGAGGATCTCGACGATGGTCGCGTTGTTGTCGTTGGCGTTGCCATTGTCGCCGCGGGCGGTGAAGGCCTTGTAGACCTTCTCGCGCAGGTCGCGCCGCGACGAGCTCTGCAGGAACGGCTCGACCGAGGAGCGCGACAGCGTCACGATCGCCTTGCCTCCCATGCCGCGCTCGTCCGCCGCAGCCTTGGCCGCCGCCACAAATGTGTCGGAAAGGCCGGCACGGTCGCCCTCGCCGAGCTCCATGGACCACTCCTGCTCGTCGCCGAGCAGATGGTGGCTGAACGAGGTGCCGAGATGGGCGAGCCGCTCGTTGATCTCGGCCATGCGGGCCTTGGCGGCGTCGTCGAGCCCGGCGCCGGAGCGGTGGAAGCGGGTGTAGGTGCGCTCCAGGAGCCGCATCTGCTCGCCGGTCAGGCCGAGCGAGGCGCGCTTCTCGTGCAGCATGGCGATGCGGCCAAACAGCACAGCGTTCATCATGATCGGATTCCAGTGCCGCGCCATCCGCGGCGACACTTCCTTGTCGATCTCCAGGATCGCCGGGCTCGAATGGGCCGAGACCAGATCGTAGAACACCGCCGAGACCTTCGACAGCAGCTTGCCGGAGCGCTCCAGCGCCGTGACGGTGTTGTCGAAATCGGGCAGCGCCGGATCATGGGTGATCGCAGCCACTTCCGCCGAATGGTCGGCGAAGGCCTGTTCGAAGGCGGGCAGGAAATGCTCCGGCTTGATCTCGGCGAAGGGCGGCGTCTCGAGCGGCGTCTGCCACGCCTTCAGGAGGGGGTTGGCCGAAAGCTGAATCTCGGCCTCTGCGCTGGTTTCTGACATCGAATGTCCCGTTTTTCGCCTTGAAAATGCGGCCCAATCTATATCACGCGATACGGCATTTTTGGGCCTTTTGCGCTTGATAGATGGGCACTTTTCGGAGAGATTGCGCCCCCTGAACAGGACCTATTCCATGACCATGCAGCCCTCCAGCTCGACCAACCGCACCATCGCCTGGCCGAGCGTCATCACGGTGATCTCGGCGGCCATCCTGATCGGCGCGGAAGTGTTCGGCGCGGCGTTCGCCGGCGGCTGGGCGCTCGCGATCCTGTTCGGGCTCGACGATGTCGGCGCGCACATCCTGCAGGCCGTGCTGTTCGGCATCGGCGTCCTGATCATGATCGCCTTCATCCGCGCAGCTCAGCGCGTCGAGCCGTTCACGCGTCGCGCGTAAGCCGCGCGATTCAAGAAAGCGCTGCGGCACAGGGCTAAAACGCACACGCTTCGTTAGTCATTCTTAACAGCCGTTCATCTTCAGCACCTCCCGCGCGCGCGACGGCAAGCACGCGTTAGGGAAATTTGTCGCTATCGCAAAAAAATTCTTGCGAAGGGAATTCAAAAGACTTATTTCCTGCCTTGCCCAATTTCGCACGTGCCTGTGGTCGTGTGTCAGTCGGTAGGTATCCGGACAAGAGGCCGGACAGCCGCCAAGGGGTGGAAGAACCGAGGGTCGCTTACGTCCATCAGGACACGAGGCGGCCAGCCTCCCTCTCCAGGGATGCCGTTGAAGGTCTCACCACTCTTTGCAACCGTGACTGGCAGCCGGAGGCGAACCGGCGCACCCCGCTCTCAACGGGGGACGCGACTTAAAGCAACGACGGATCGGGCTTTTTTGGTCTCTACCGGCAGTCCAACGCCGGCGCGGGCTACTGAAAAGGCTTGTCCTTCATTGCCAGGTGTGCGGGCGGGAAACTCTCCCAACCAATCCACGGCAGCACAGTCTGGTTTGAGTCTTGTGGCTTTCGTTGCGCCTCCATCGCGCAATGCGGCCAGAGCACTCTTATCCGACGTCACGTTGATGCGGATCCCGTCGCTGGGGCCGTTGGAGAGTGCCATGACTGAACGTATTCAGGAATTCCTGCGCAACCGCCGCCAGGATGGTCTCGACACCGAGCCGTGCCTCGTCGTCGACCTCGAAGTCGTGCGCGACAACTACCAGACCTTCGCGAAGGTGCTGCCGGACAGCCGTGTGTTCTACGCGGTGAAGGCCAATCCTGCGCCCGAAGTGCTGTCGCTGCTCGCTTCGCTCGGCTCCTGCTTCGACACCGCGACCGTTGCGGAAATCGAGATGGCTCTGGCCGCGGGTGCGACGCCGGACCGCATCTCCTATGGCAACACGATCAAGAAGGAGCGTGACATCGCGCGTGCCTTCGCGCTCGGCATTCGGCTGTTCGCAGTCGATTGCGCCGCCGAGGTCGAGAAGGTCGCCCGCGCCGCTCCCGGCGCCAAGGTGTTCTGCCGCATCCTCTATGACTGCGCCGGCGCCGAGTGGCCGCTGTCGCGCAAGTTCGGCTGCGACCCGGAGATGGCGGTCGACGTGCTCGACCTGGCCAAGCGCCTCGGTCTCGAGCCGTGCGGCATCTCGTTCCATGTCGGCTCGCAGCAGCGCAAGGTGAAGGCGTGGGACCGTGCGCTGGCGATGGCGTCGACCGTGTTCCGTGACTGCGCCGAGCGCGGCATCAACCTCACCATGGTCAACATGGGTGGTGGCTTCCCGACCAAGTATCTCAAGGACGTTCCGCCGGTGCTGCAATATGGCCGGTCGATCTTCCGCGCGCTGCGCAAGCATTTCGGCAACCAGATCCCGGAGACGATCATCGAGCCGGGCCGCGGCATGGTCGGTAATGCCGGCATCATCGAGACCGAAGTCGTTCTGATCTCGAAGAAGAGCGACGAGGACGAGGTGCGCTGGGTCTATCTCGACATCGGCAAGTTCGGCGGTCTCGCCGAGACCATGGACGAGTCGATCCGCTACGCCATCCGCACCCCGCATGACGGGGCGGACATGACGCCGTGCGTGCTCGCGGGCCCGACCTGCGATAGCGCCGACGTGCTTTACGAGAAGCTGCCGTATCCGCTGCCGGTGACGCTCGAGATCGGCGACAAGCTGCTGATCGAAGGCACCGGCGCCTATACGTCGACCTACTCGTCGGTGGCGTTCAACGGCATTCCGCCGCTGAGAACCTACCACATCTGACCTAGCCTCCCATTCGAGGCCTGAACCGGGAGCCGGCTCCGCCGGCTCCTCTCCGAACTATTTTTGCATTTTCGAACGACGCTTGCTGCGGCGTACGACCAGCCGTTGCGAGCGAGGACTGACGTGCCATGACTGCAAAACGGAACACCCCCGTTGCCCTCATCCGAAATGCCGCTCCGTTCGCGATCCGTGCGGAGCGGGCTTCGGACGTCGTCGCGCGCGAAGCGCTGCTGGATGCCTGCTTTGGCGACAACCGCCATACGCGCACCTGCCAGCGCCTGCGCGACGGACGCGCGCCCGCCCAAGGCCTGAGCCTTGCGGCCGTGCGCCAGGATGGCCGGCTGGTTGGAACCGTGCGGCTGTGGCACGTCAGCGCGGGGGGCCGCAGCGCGCTGATGCTGGGGCCGCTGGCCGTCGATCACGACTGCCGCGGCCTCAGCGTCGGCGCCGCGCTGATGCGGCGCGCGCTTGATGTCGCCAAGGCCCGCGGCCATGGCGCCGTGATCCTGCTCGGCGATGCGCCCTACTACGCTCGTTATGGCTTCACGGCCGCCAAGACCGGCGAACTGTCGCTGCCGGGCGCGTTCGAGCGCGAGCGGCTGCTCGGCCTCGAACTGGTCGAGGGCGCGCTGGACGGCGCCTGGGGCATGATCACGCCGACCGGCGCGCCGCTGCCCAAGAGCAAGGCATCCCGGACCCGGAAGGCACCGCTCGCCGTGCCGCACGCGGCGTAGGGCGATGGCCATGTCGGAGCACCTTCCCGCAACCGATGGCGCGCGCCCGCGTTGGCGCGGCCTCGTCACCACCGTGATGCTGGTCCTGATCTCGGTCATGATCGTCAGGGACATCCTGATCCGGCGCTGGACCGGCTCGCCGCCGTCGCCGCCGGACACCACGCAGCAGTCCCACTAGCGCCAGCTCTCAGGCTAAAATCCCAAGTCGCTATCCGGGGGTTGCGCGGGCGCCAAAAATGCCCGTAAACCCCGCGCAACGCCTTTTCCGTCGAGGTCCAACATGCCCCGCCGCCTGATTTCCACCGGCTCGCCGTTCGAGAAGACCGCCGGCTACAGCCGCGCCGTGATCGACGGCGACTTCGCCTTCGTCGCCGGAACCACCGGCTACGACTACACCACGATGACCATGCCCGATGATGTCACGAGCCAGTCACGGAACTGCTTCAAGACCATCGAGGCTGCCCTCAACGACGGTGGCTTCGCGATGGCCGACATTGTCCGCGCGACCTACTATCTCACTGACGTCAACGACGCGGATGCCCATTTCGCGGTCTGCGGCGAGGTGCTCGGCGAGATCCGTCCGGCCGCGACGCTGCTGATCGTCGTGGGGCTCTACCGGCCCGAGATGAAGGTCGAGATCGAAGTCACCGCGAAACGCCGTACCCCCTGATCCATTCTACCGCCGCTAGGCACGCTCCTGGAGAACATGATGAGCCCCTCGTCGCAGATCTACGCGAAAATCACCGGTCCCATTGTCATGGTCGGCTTCGGTTCGATCGGCAAAGGCACGTTGCCGATGATCGAGCGGCATCTCGATTACGACAAGTCGCGCGTCACCGTGATCGATCCCAAGGATGAGGGCCGCAAGGCGCACTGCGAGAAGCAGAATGTCAGGTTCATCCAGAAGGCCGTGACTAAGGACAATTACCGCGAGCTGCTGACCCCGCTGCTCACCGAAGGCGGCGGCCAGGGCTTCTGCGTCAATCTCTCGGTCGACACCGGCTCGACCGACATCATGGAGCTGTGCAACGAACTGGGCGCGCTCTACATCGACACCGTCAACGAGCCCTGGCTCGGCTTCTATTTCGATTCCTCGAAGGGCCCGGAAGCGCGCTCCAACTACGCGCTGCGCGAAGTGACGCTGGCCGCCAAGAGGGCGCGGCCTAAGGGCTCGACCACGGCCGTCTCCTGCTGCGGCGCCAATCCCGGCATGGTCTCGTTCTTCGTCAAGCAGGCGCTGCTCAACGTCGCCGCCGATCTGAAGCTCAACGCCCCCAAGCCGAAGACCAAGGGCGAATGGGCGGACCTGATGCGGCAGGCCGGCATCAAGGGCATCCACATCGCCGAACGCGACACCCAGCGCTCCAAGACGCCGAAGGAGCCGGATGTGTTCGTCAACACCTGGTCGGTGGAAGGCTTCCTGTCGGAAGGCGTGCAGCCGTCCGAACTCGGCTGGGGCACCCATGAAAAATGGATGCCCGAGAATGCACACACCCACGAAGCGGGCTGCGGCGCTGCGATCTATCTGATGCAGCCCGGTGCCAACACCCGCGTGCGCACCTGGTGCCCGACCCGCGGCGCGCAGTACGGCTTCCTGGTCACCCACAACGAATCGATCTCGATCGCCGATTACTTCACGGTGCATGACGCATCGGGCAAGGCGGTCTACCGGCCGACCTGCCACTATGCCTATCACCCGGCCGACGATGCCGTGCTGTCGCTGCACGAGATGTTCGGCCGCGCCGCGAAGATGCAGGAGAAGCACCACATCCTCGATGAGAACGAGATCGTCGACGGCATCGACGAGCTCGGCGTGCTGCTGTTCGGCCACGACAACAATGCCTACTGGTACGGCTCGCAGCTTTCGATCGAGGAGACCCGCGCGCTCGCGCCCTATCAGAACGCCACCGGCCTGCAGGTGACCTCGGCGGTGCTCGGCGGCATGGTGTGGGCGCTGGAGAACCCGAACGAGGGCATCGTCGAGGCCGACGAGATGGATTTCGATCGCCTGCTCGAGATCCAGCTGCCCTATCTCGGCCCGGTCAAGGGTTTCTACACCGACTGGACCCCGCTGACGGATCGGCCGGGACTGTTCCCGGAAGACATCGACACCTCGGATCCCTGGCAGTTCAAGAATATCCTGGTGCGCTGAGAGGCCTTCCGGGCAAAATCTCGAAAACAACCCCATGCACAGTAGCCGGCGACGGGCCGGCTCTCGTCATTCCGGGCTGGTCCGAAGGGCCAGTCCCTCAGGTGCGCAATTGCGCACCGGGGCCATGACAGCCGCTTACCTCGCCATGTAGTCGAACGCCACCGTGCCGAGGCCGAGCGTCAGGTCGGCCTTGTAGTGCAGCGCCGACACCACCTCGCGCACCGGCAGGCGGGCGACGTCGCACAGCGCGTGCGGAAACAGGCCGAGCGCGGCGGGGCCGGTCCAGGCCTCCTTCAAGGTGATGTCGTCGAGATGAAAGCGCACCAGCTCGCAGATCCGCGGGCTGCCGTCGACATGCGGGATGATCTTCAGGATGAAGTTCGGCGCCTTCATCGAATTCAGCACCGCGTCGTGATCGACCTTGCGGTACTTGTAGCCCATCGTGGCGGAGGCGCAGAGCACCGAGCCGTAATGCAGCGAGCCGACCAGGACGTCGCTCTCGACCGCGATCTTGGGCCGCGCCAGCTTCTTCGGAAATCCCCACAGCTCGCGGCCGCCGGCGATCGGCGCCTCGTCGTCGAGATACATCGCGTGGGTATAGGCCCCGAGTTCGCCCTTGAAGCGGACCGGGATCACCTGCCCGGTCTCGGTGTAGTCGCCGAAGCCGGTCGAGTCGGGCATGCGGATGAACTCATACTTCACCACGGGCTCGGCGACCTCGAGCGGCTCCGGCACCACGGCGGCGAGCGCCTCCGGGTCGGTCTTGTAGGTGATGATGAAATATTCGCGGTCGAAGAACCGGTACGGCCCCGGCGGAAACGACGGGTTGGTGAGCGGCATCGAATAGGCGGTGCGCCGGACGTCCTCGATCTTCATGAAATGCCCCATCTGTCGTTGGCGAGACGACGGATTATGGCGGGGGCGGACGGCGGAAGCGAGACCGTATAATCGGCAGCCTCAGTCAAATGCGCGTCACATTGCAGGCCCTCGGCGGACCGGGCGCGGCTACTTCTTCTCGAGCGGCGGCGCGGTCTTCTCGGCGGGCGCCGGCGGCAGCGCCGGCTTGGCGCCGGCCTTCTGTGCCTCGTCGTCGGGACGTGCGGGCTGCGGCGCCGGCGTGGTCGGGCGCTCGCCGCCGGGCTTCGACTCGGCCGGTGCAGTCGTCTTCTGCGGCTCCGGCATAGGCGTCCCCTGCAACGGCTGGGTCGCCTGCGCGATCTCCTGCGGCGGGGCGGCGTTGATGGCGTGCAGCGACAGCACGGCGATCGCAACGCCCGCGACCACCAGCGTGGAGGCGATCAGCATGTCGTTCCGCAGCCTGGTCCGATCCGCAGCCATCTCGTTCACCCGCGATTGTCAGCGAGGTCAACGATCCGGCCGGCGCATGGTTCCTGAGCACAGCCGCGCGGGAACCCGGCGTCAATCCGTGGTGCTGATTTCCCAGGTGGCGTGCCGCACGCCCGGCTGATGCTGCAGGTCGACCACCACCGCGTTCAGCTCGTTGGGCTCGACCGCGGTCGAGACCAGCGTCGCCACGATCTCGAGGAAGTCGTCGCCGGCCTCGACCACATCGACATCGGCGACCGGATAATTCGCGGCTTCCAGCTTCTCGACCAGCTGATCGCGCATGTCGGGCAATGCCTCGGGGGTAACCGCGAGCTTGAAGTAGTAGGTCGCTTCCGAGGCCTTCTCGTTCAGCGGGATGCGGTTGATGGCGTTGACCAGCGGACGCAGCAGCGTGTTGCCGGCGATCACGAACACGGTGAGCACGGCCGCCTGCGCCACCAGGTCGGCGCCGGCGCAGGAGCCGACCGCGGCCGAGGCCCACAGCGTCGCCGCGGTGTTGAGGCCGCGCACATCCATGCCCTGCTTCATGATGACGCCGGCGCCGAGGAAGCCGATCCCGGACACAACATAGGCGATCACCCGCACCGCGCCGTCGGCGCCGGCCAGATGCATCGCGAGGTCGACGAAGGCGGCCGCACCGACCGCGACCAGCACATTGGTGCGCAGCCCCGCAGTGCGCTGCCGGTACTGCCGCTCGGCCCCGATCAGCGTGCCCAGCACGAAGGCTGATGTCAGGCTGACCAGCGTGTCGAGGAAGTCGGCGAGCTGGAATGTGGTGAGAAATCGCATGGCACCTGCCGGCTCTTCATTTGGCGCGTTTTCTTCACGCGAACCGGTCCCACTTCGCTCGAAAACGCTTCGGATGCCGCGATCTCTTACATTTCCAGGATGCCCGCGTCACCATCTTCCGTGCCGAAGGCAAGCAGCGTGCCCTTGGCATTCCAGCCCAGCGCCGACACCGCCGCACCGGTGTTCCGGCGCACCAGGATCTCGGCGCCGTCCTCGAGCCGGACCATCAACACGGTGCCGTCGGCATAGCCGACCGCCATGATGTCGTTCTTCGGATGGCAGGCGACCACCGCGACCCGCGCCGGCATCGGCGCCAGCATCGCCGGCTCCTTGCCCATCGGCCCGTCCTTGCTGGTGAACGGCCAGACGATCACGGTATCGGCGCCGGAGGTCGCAAGCCCCTTGCCGCCGACGCTCCACGACATCGAGCGGACACGGCCGGGGTAGCCGCTCATCCGCATGTGCCGGTTGTCGGCGAGCCGCCAGCCATGCATCGCGGCCTCGTGCATCGCCGTGACCAGAAACTTGTTGTCCGGGCTGAACATGACGGCGAGATGCGAGCCGGCCCATTCCAGGAATTCCGGATTGGCGGCCATGTTGGGAAACCACAGCGTCACGCCGTTGTAATGCGCGATCGCCAGCCGCAGGCCCTTCGGCGCGAACGCCAGCCCGCCGACGGTCGACGGCACCTCGAAGGTCTTCTCTTCACCCTTGGGATTGCGCACGAACGCAGTCTTGCCCGCCGACCACGCCACGGTGCCGTCGCCATGCAAGGCAACGTTGTCGATCCAGCGCCGCTTGGCGTCGGTTGCAATGACAGAGGTCTCGCCCTTGGCATCGATCGCGATCAGCTTGCCGTCGTCACCGCCGGTGACGAGCCGCTTGCCGTCGGAGGCCGCGCACAGGATGGCGCCGAAATGCGTCTCGGTCCGCGTGATCTCGCCATCAAGGGTCGCGATCGCAACGCTCTCTTCGGTACCGACGAAGAAGGCGCGGTCGCCAAGAAAATGCACCGAACCGACGGCAGCGCCAAGCGGCAGCGGCTTGACGCGGTCGGTGATCGAAACGATGGAAGCGGGGGCCTCGCCCGGGTCGAACTCTTTCATCACGTGGTGATGCACTGCTCGAAGCCGTCGCGGATCGCCTGCTCCGGCAGCTCACGACCGATGAACACGACGCGGCTCTCGCGCTTCTCGCCGTCCTTCCATTTGCGCTGGTGGTCGCCCTCCAGCATCATGTGGACGCCTTGGAACACGTAGCGATCGTCATCGCCGGTGAAGGCGAGGATGCCCTTGGAGCGAAGGATCTTCTGACCCTCGGTGGCGACGAGGTTCTGCAGCCAGGGCATAAACTTGGTCGGATCGAGCGGCTTCTCCGAACGCAGCGACAGCGATTGCATGTCCTCGTCGTGATAGTGCTTCAGACCGTGGCCGTGGCCGTGATCATGGTGGTGGTGATCATGATGATGGTCGTGGTCATGATCATGACCGTCGCCGGCCTCGAGGAAATCGGGCTCGATTTCGAGAATCCTGTCGAGATCGAACGCGCCGCGCTCCAGCACATCGGTGATCCCGACCTGGCAACGCTCGGTGCGGTGCAGCTTGGCGTAGGGGTTGATGCCGCGGATTCGGGCCTCGACCTCGGCGAGCTCGGGCTTGGAGACCAGGTCGGTCTTGTTCAGCACGATGACGTCGGCGAACGCGATCTGGTTCTTGGCTTCCGGCGCATCCTTGAGGCGGTCGCTCAGCCATTTGGCGTCGGCAACCGTCACGACCGCGTCGAGCCGGGCGTTCTTCTGCACGTCCTCGTCGACGAAGAAGGTCTGCGCCACCGGCGCCGGATCGGCGAGGCCGGTGGTCTCGACGATGATGGCGTCGAACTTGCCCTTGCGCTTCATCAACCCGTCCATGATGCGGACGAGATCGCCGCGCACCGTGCAGCAGACGCAGCCATTGTTCATCTCGAACACTTCCTCATCGGCGCCGATAATGAGGTCGTTGTCGATGCCGATCTCGCCGAATTCGTTGACGATGACGGCGTATTTCTTGCCGTGGTTTTCCGACAGGATGCGGTTCAACAGCGTGGTCTTGCCGGCGCCGAGATAGCCCGTCAGCACGGTCACTGGAATTTTTTGCGAAGCTTCAGCCATAACAACTCCGAAAGGAACTCTTTGTTTGAGCATGATCTTATCGGAAAGCCGGACCCCACTTTTCCGGATCATGCTGGTCGCGGCGCTCGACCCGGCAGGGAGGCCCCTGCCCTAGTTGGCGAGCGCGCTGGTCAGGGCCTTTATATTGTGCCTGACCATATCAATGTAAGTGGGTGCCTGACCCTTTTCGCCCGTCAGACTGTCCGAATACAGGGTGCCGCCGACCTTGGCGCCGGTCTCGGCCGCGATCCGCTCGATCAGGCGCGGATCGCTGATATTTTCGAGAAAAACTGCCGGAATTTTCGCGACCTTGATCTGGGCGATGATGGCGGCGATATCGCGCGCGCTGGGCTCGGAATCGGTCGATACGCTCTGCGGCGAGAAGAACGTGACCCCGTAGGCATCGGCGAAATAGCCGAACGCGCCGTGGGTCGAGATCACCTTGCGGCGCGCTTCCGGCACGCGTCCCACCGCCTCATGCACCTCGCGGTCGAGCGCCTCGAGCCTGGCCAGATAGGCGTCGGCATTGGTCTTGAAGACGGCCGCCTGGTCAGGGGCCGCGGCGATCAGCCCGTCGCGAATATTGACGACATAGATCTTGGCATTGGCGACGGATTGCCAGGCATGCGGATCGTCATGGCCGCCCATCTTCCGCGGCATGATCCCCTTGGTCGCGACCACGACCGGCGCCTTGCTGCCGGAGGCCTGCAGCAGGCGCGGCAGCCAGCCCTCGAAGCCGAGGCCGTTGATGACCAGCAGCCTGGCGTCGGCGACCTTCCTGGCGTCCGCCGGCGTCGGCGCGTAGACATGCGCGTCGCCGTCGGGCCCGACCAGCGCCGTCACGTCGACGGCATTGCCGCCGACATTGCGCACCATGTCGGCGAGGATCGAGAAGCTCGCGACGACATTGATGCGATCAGTGGCGCGCGCCGTGCCGCTCGCCAGCATCAGCGCCAGACAGATCAAACCGAACAACCGCCGCATCGTCGTCATGCCTCGAGATGGCGGCCGGGGAACAGCTGCCGCACCAGGCCGCTGACATTGCCGAACAGCAGCGACACAATATAGAGCCCCGCCGCGACCAGGATGATCGCGGGGCCGGAGGGAATCCGGGTCTGGTACGACAGCACCAGCCCGGCATAGCCCGACAGCATCGCGCTCGCGACCGCGATGCAGATCATGGTGGTGATGTCGCGCGACCAGAACCGCGCAATGCCGGCCGGCAGGATCATCAGCCCGACGCCGAGCAGCGTGCCGAGCGCGTGGAAGCCGTTGACCAGATTGACCACGACCAGCGCCAGGAAGGCGAGATGCGCCGGCGCGCCGGCCCGGCTCACCGTGCGCAGGAACACCGGGTCGACGCATTCGATCACCAGCGGGCGATAGATCACCGCCAGCACCAGCAGCGTGAGCGTGGCGTTGAAGGCGATCACCAGCAGGGTCTGATCGTCCATCGCGAGGATGTTGCCGAACAGCACGTGCAGCAGGTCGATATTGGTGCCCTTGATGGACACGATGGTCACGCCGAGCGCGAGCGAGACCAGGTAGAAGGTCGCAAGCGAGGCGTCCTCCTTCAATTCGGTGGTGCGCGCGACGAGGCCGGCAAGCAGCGCGACGGTAAAGCCCGCGATCAGGCCGCCGGTCGTCATCGCGAACAGATTGAGTCCGGACAGCAGGAAGCCGATCGCAGCGCCCGGCAGGATCGCATGCGCCATGGCATCGCCGACCAGGCTCATCCGCCGCAGCATCAGGAACACGCCGATCGGCGCACCGCCGAGCGACAGCGCGATGACAGCCGCGAGCGCGCGGCGCATGAACTCGAATTCGGTGAAGGGCGTGATCAGCGCGTCGGTCAGCATCGGCGTCAGGCGGCCCGTGAGCGCGGATCGACGACGCAGGCGCCGGCCGAGTCGTCGAACGCCTCGCACATCCGCATCGCGACCATCAGATTGTCCGCCGTCAGCGTCTCTGCGGTCGGCCCCCATTCCACCGGGCCCCGCGCCAGCAGCAGCGTTTCCGGGAAATTGTTGCGCACCATGTCGAGGTCGTGCAGCGCCGCCAGCACGGTGCGGCCCTCGCCGTTCCAGCGCTTCACCAGCGCCAGCAGGTCGGCCGTGGTCTTGGCATCGATGGCGTTGAAGGGTTCGTCGAGCACGATCAGGCGGGCGTCCTGCAGCAGCACGCGCGCGAACAGCATGCGCTGGGTCTGGCCGCCGGACAGCGTGCCGATCGGACGGTTCTCGAAGCCGTTGAGGCCGACCGCGGCGAGTGCCGCCAGGATCTTGCCGCGCGCTGCCCTGCCGATGCCGCCGAAGAAGCCGGTCGCGCGCCACAGGCCGGTGCCGACGAAATCGAACACCGAGATCGGGAACGTACGGTCGATGTCGGCGGATTGCGGCAGATAGGCGATGTCGCGGTGCTCGAGCCCGTCGAGATCGATCACGCCCGACAGCGGCTTCAGCACGCCGGCGATGCCACGCAGCAGCGTCGACTTGCCGGCGCCGTTCGGGCCGATCACGGCGAGCAGCGCGCCGGCCTCGACCGCGCCATTGAGATGATGCACCGCCGGGTGGCGGTCATAGCCGAGCGTCACGTCGCGGAAAGTGACTAGCGCGCCCATTGGTCTACCTCATCGCCAGCCAGATGACGGCCCACAGGCAGGCACTGACCGCGAGCGCGGCGAGCAGCCGGGCCGGCACCGGCATGCGCAGGATCGACCAGTGCGCCGCCTGGGCCGGATGCGCCGAGGGCCCGTGGCTGTGCCCGTGGGGATGGCCGTGGCCGTGATGGTGGTGGTCGTGGGAGTGCGTGTGCGCCATGGATTGGTTGTTATATTATAACATAACGGGAGTCTACAAACGAGGAACTCATGCCCGATCCGCAGAACCGGGAGAGATTTGAGCTGCCTCGGGCAGAGCGACGACCTCGTCTATCGCTTTGTCAGGAAAACCCGCCCGGATGGAACCACCGGCTACCAGCGTCAGGACCAGGATTACTGGATCGAGCACCGGCCTGGCTGGGGCTGGGTGGCTGGGATCCGGCGACCCAGTCCTGCGCCGGCCGCCCCTGGAATGTGCTGCCGGCCGACCAGGGCGACCATCCGCCGGAAGGCGACTGGGTGAGCAGCAAGGGGCCGAAGTCGTATGTGTATGGACTGGTGTATGTGAGCTAGGCGGACGCGGGCTCTCCAACGTCGTCCTGGCGAAAGCCAGGACCCATAGCCACCGCATTCAGTGATGAACGGGATCGCGGCCCCAGCGTCACGCAACAATCGAGATTTGGAGTAATGGGTCCTGGCTTTCGCCAGGACGACAATGAGGATGGTTCTCGCGCCATCCAACGCACTGCTATCGCACACCCCATCTCAGTGTCATCGCCCGGCCTGATGTTTGGTCCGGGGACATGACCGACGTGTTCGGGGACATAGCCGACACTTTTTTCGCTCGCCAGATCACGCCTCCATCCCCTCGTCATTCCCCGGTGCGCAAATCGCGCACCTGAGGGCGCGCCACTTGGCGCGAGCGCGGAATCCATCAGGCCGCAGAACGCGCCGTGAAATGGATTCCGGGCTCGTGCTTCGCACGCCCCGGAATGACGGCACCTACGCCTCCCTTGCGTAACTCTTCAATCTCGCCTCCAGCACCGCGATCACCTGGTCGCGAACCGGGTCGCGGGAGCCTTTCAGCCAGGCGGCGGCGAGCGGCAGGCGGCCGGCGGCGCTGCCGCGCTTCAGACGGAGCGGTACAAAGCGGACGCCGGGGATCGCCATCCGCGCGGTCCAGCGCGGCACGATGGCGACGCCGAGCCGGGCCGCGACCATGTTGACGATGGTCTGCTTCTCGTCGGCGATCTCCTGGATGCGCGGCGTCAGTCCGGCCTCGTCGAACAGTTTTGTCGTGAGATCGTGGCTGTGCGGCCGCGAGCGGCGCTCCGGCACGATCAGGGGCTGATCGGCGATGTCGGGCAGCACGATCTGCTTGCGCCGCGCCAGCGCATGCGTGTGCGACAGCGCCACCACGGCGGTCTCCTGCAGCAGCGGGACGAATTCGATGCGGCGGTCGGGCCGCTCCGGCGGGCGCACGAAGGCGAGATCGAGCGCGCCGGACAACAGCTTCGGCAGCAGCCGGATGGTCTTCTCCTCGAGCAGCTGCACGGCCACGTCCGGATGGGCGGCGCGGAGATCGCGCAGCAGCAGCGGCAGCAGGCCGGCGGCGGCACTGTCGATCGCGCCGATCCGGAAGCGCCGCGCCTGCGGCTTGCGCAGCCGGCGGCGAAAGCCGTCCTCGATCGCCTCGGCGCGGCCGAGCAGCGCGCGCCCCTCGCGCAGCAGCACGGCGCCGTCCTCGGTCAGCGACACCGCGCGCGTGGTGCGCGCGAACAGCCGGACCCCGAGATCCTCCTCCAGCAGCTTGATGTGGCGGCCGAGCGCCGACGGCATCATCTGCAGGCGCTGCGCGGCACGGCCGAAATGCAACTCCTCGGCAGCCGCCACGAAGCAGCGAAGCTGGTGCAGTTCCACGACATACTCCAGTGCTGGCCGGCGTCATTGCGAGCGCAAGCGAAGCAATCCATTGGACCGCATACGCGGAGCGGTGGATTGCTTCGTCGCTTCGCTCCTCGCAACGACGGGCGACTACGGCGATTATATCATTTTTTTGTATAAACCGGCGCGGGTTGAAGCGGAAGGGCACAGCCTTCTAGGCTTCCCGATGGCGCGCGACATGCGCCGTCCCAACGAACAACACGAACCCCTGAGGAAGCCCATGGAAAGCGAGCTTGGCACGCGCGTGTTGCGCAAGATCTCCCTGCGCATCGTGCCGTTCATCATGCTGCTGTACTTCGTGGCCTTCATCGACCGCGTCAATATCGGCTTCGCCTCGCTGACCATGAACAAGGACATCGGCCTGTCGCCGACCGTCTACGGCTTCGGCGCCGGTATCTTCTTCTGGGGCTATTTCCTGTTCGAGGTGCCATCCAACATCATCCTGCACAAGATCGGCGCGCGGATCTGGATCGCGCGGGTGATGATCACCTGGGGCCTGGTCTCGGCGGCGATGGCGCTGGTGCAGGGCGCGACCTCTTTCTACGTGCTCCGCTTCCTGCTCGGAGCCGCCGAAGCCGGCTTCTTCCCCGGCATCATCCTCTACCTCTCCTACTGGTTCCCGGCACGGCAGCGCGCCGCCGTCACCGCGCTGTTCATGGCCGCGGCACCGCTCTCGACCGTGCTCGGCTCGCCGGTGTCGGGCGCGCTGCTGGAGATGGACGGACTGCTCGGCTTCAAGGGCTGGCAATGGCTGTTCGTGCTGGAGGCCATACCCGCCGTGCTGCTCGGCTTCGTCGTGCTCGGTTTCCTGACCGACCGGCCGGAACAGGCCCGATGGCTCGCCGATGACGAGCGCGCCTGGCTGGTCAAGACCATGAAGGCGGAGAACGACGGCAAGGCCGCCACCGCGAGCCACAGCATCTGGCGCGGGCTTGCCGACCCGCGCGTGCTGGCGCTGGCGCTGGTCTATTTCGGCACCTCGGCCCGGCTCTACACGCTTGGTGTGTGGGCACCACAGATCATCAAGGCATTCGGCCTGTCGTCGATCCAGGTCGGCTTCCTCAATGCGGTGCCGGCGACCGTCGCCGTGATCGCGATGGTGTTGTGGGCGCGGCATTCCGACCGCACCGGCGAACGCACCTGGCACGTGGTGCTGGCCTGCCTGGTGGCGGCGGCGGGACTGGCGCTGGCGGGACTATGGACCGGCCTCGCCGCCGTCATCGCGGCGCTGACCCTGGTCAATATCGGCATCTCCTCCTCGAAGCCGCCGCTGTGGAGCATGCCGACCATGTTCCTGTCCGGCTCGGCCGCAGCAGCCGGGATCGCCACCATCAACTCGATCGGCAATCTCGGCGGCTTCGTCGGGCCGGCGATGATCGGCTGGATCAAGGAACGCACCGGCAGCTTCGACGGCGGCCTCTACTTCGTCGCCGGCCTGCTGGTGCTGTCGGCCGTGCTCACCTTGCTGCTGTCGCGTGCGCAGAACGCACCTGCTGCTGCCGAACCCCAACCCAATCCCGTGCGAACCCGCTAACAACAGATCGGAGAGACCCCATGCGTACCCATTCCATCGCCGCCATTCCCGCCGACGGCATCGGCCCCGAAGTGATCTCCGCGGGCGTCCGCGTGCTCGAGGCACTCGCAAAACGCAGCGGCGACATCAGCTTCAACGTCAAGACCTTCGACTGGGGCTCGGACTATTACAAGAAGCACGGCGTGATGATGGCCGCCGACGGCCTCGCCGAGCTGAAGAAGTTCGACGCGATCTATTTCGGCGCAGTCGGCGCGCCCGACGTGCCCGACCACATCACGCTGTGGGGCCTGCGGCTGCCGATCTGCCAGGGATTTGACCAGTACGCCAATGTGCGGCCGACAAAGATCCTGCCCGGCGTCGCCTCGCCGCTGCGCAATGTCGGCGTCGGCGATCTCGACTGGGTGATCGTGCGCGAGAATTCCGAAGGCGAATATGCCGGGATGGGCGGCCGCGCGCACAAGGGACTGCCGGAAGAGGTCGGCACCGAAGTCGCGGTGTTCACCCGCGTCGGCGTGACGCGGATCATGCGCTACGCGTTCCAGCTCGCGCAGTCGCGGCCGCGCAAGTTCCTCACCGTGGTGACCAAGTCGAACGCGCAACGCCACGGCATGGTGATGTGGGACGAGATCGCCGCCGAAGTGGCGAAGGAATTCCCCGATGTGACCTGGGACAAGATGCTGGTCGACGCCATGACGGTGCGGATGACGCTGCATCCGAAGAGCCTCGACACCATCGTCGCCACTAATCTGCACGCCGACATCCTGTCCGATCTCGCCGGCGCGCTGGCCGGCAGCCTCGGCGTGGCGCCGACCGGCAACATCGACCCGCAGCGCCGCTTCCCGTCGATGTTCGAGCCGATCCACGGCTCGGCCTTCGACATCACCGGCAAGGGCATCGCCAACCCGGTCGCGACCTTCTGGACCGGCGCGCAGATGCTGGAGCATCTCGGCGAGAAGGATGCCGCGGCGCGCTTGATGGCCGCGGTCGAGAAGGTGTGCGCGGCCGGCGTGCTGACGCCCGACGTCGGCGGCAAGGCGACGACGAAGGAAGTGACCGATGCGGTGATCGACGCGATCCATGGCTCAAATGTGTGAGGGTGTGATCGCGTCGCTGCATCATTGAAGTAAGGTGAGCACGCCGCCAAGGCTCCCTCCCCCCTCTTGTCCGCCGAAGCCTCTTGGCGAAGGCGGATGCGGGGGAGGGAGCCTTGGCGGCGTGCTCACCTCACGAGAGCGTTGACGCCCCCGCCTCTGCGCAATTGGTCAGCCGCGCCGGCACGCCGACGGCGGTGCAGCCGGCGGGTACGTCGGAGGTGACCAACGCGCCGGCGCCGATCCTGGCGAAATCGCCGATCTTGAGATGTCCGATCACGGTGGCGCCGGCGCTGAGCAGCACGCCATGGCCGATGGTCGGCGCGTGACACGGGTCGTCCTGATGCCGCGCGATGGTGACGTTCTGCAGGATCGTGACCTCGTCGCCGACAGAGGCCCGCGCGCCGATGATGATGCCGGTGCCGTGATCGAGGAAGACCGCCGTCCCGATCCGGGCCGACGGGTGAATGCTGATCTGCAGCTGGTCCGCCGCCGCACTGTGCATCATGAGCGCCAGGTCGGGACGATCTTCGCGCCACAGCCAGTTCGACACCCGCCAGGCCTGCAGCGCGACGTAGCCCTTGAAGTTCAGGAACGGCGGCAGAAAGCCCGTGATCGCCGGATCGCGCCGCACGATCGCGGCGAGATCAATGGCCGCGGCATCGATCAGCGCGGGCTCGGCCGCATAGGCTTCGCGCGCCACGCGCATGAACGGCGCGCGATCGGGCTCGGCGCGGCAGATAGCGCGACCGATCAGAAAGGCGAGCGCACCGCCGAACTCGCCCTGATCGAGGATGAAGGCGGCCGCGGCCTCGAGAAACGGATCGGCGACGACAGCCGCTTCCGCTTCGCGCCGGATCGCGCGCCAGAGATCGTCAGAATGAGCCGTCGCTGATCCCGTCATCGTCTTGCCCTCGTCGTCCGTCCGAACGATAGAGTGGGCGTCATCATCCCGAAATGCAAACCGCCCGCTTGCTCATCGCAAACGGGCGGCTCAGGCCATCAGGTTCTATGGGGGCACATCGCCTGAAGGCTCAGCGCTTGCCTCGCGGGATCAGCCAGCCTTCAAAGTCAGCCTTGGGGCGGCTGGTCGTTCGGCGGGGTCGGCCGGGTCTTGTGCTGCGCCATGAAGGCGTCGAACTCTTCCTTGTCCTTGGCGTGGCGCAGGCGATCGAGGAAGTTCTTGAACTCGACCTGCTCTTCCTCGAGCCGGCGCAGCGTGTCCTGGCGGTACTCGTCGAAGGCGCGGTTGCCGCTGGAGGGCGGGCCGAAGCCGCCGAACGGGAAGCCGCGGCGCTCCATGCGGCTCTTCATCCGCTCCATCTTGTCCTGCATGCGCTCCATCTTGTTCGCCCAGCGATCCTGATCGTAGTGACTCCAACAGGCCATTTTTCTGCTCCCGAGTGTGAAAAAGAGAAGGGCGAGGCCGATCGGCCACCAGATCATGAAGCCGAGGATGATCCCGGCGATCTTCAGGGGATGCCACGGCGTCGCGTAGAAGTAGGGACGGTAGGGCTCTTCGACGGGGCCGCGCCAGCGATTGACATCAGCGGTGTAGGCCATTTCCTTCTCCATGACGGCAATCACGCCGTTGTGAATGTAAATAACATTTACATAGATAGCCGAGCCCTTGGGAAAGTCAAGCAGAGCAGATGACGCACCCCTCGGATTATTTTTAGGCCAGCCGTTGAACCTTATTTCGGCTTGCCCCACGGACCGGCCTTCTCGCCGGCCGGCTTGTCGTCGGCTGCGTCGGTGCCCGGCCTGCGATCGGTGAGGAAGCCAAGGCCGCGCAGATAGATCAGCACTTCGGCCTCGAGCAGATCCTCCGGCGACATCGGCAGCTTGCGCCGCGCGGCATCGCCGCGGCCGAACAGCGAGGCGACGCCGTGCGACATCGACCAGATATGCAGCGCCATCATCATCGCCGGCGGGCGCGGTGTGCCGGGCGGCGCCAGCGCCGCGAGCCGCTCGGCGGCGGCACGGATGATCGCGAAAGCGCGTTCGCTTGCCGCCATCAAGGTCGGATTGGAATCGACCGGCAGGCCCGATTCGAACATCGCGGAGTAGAACGCGGGCTCCTCGCGCGCGAAGGCGAGATAGGCCTTGCCGACCCGCTCGAACGCCGAGACGGTGTCAGGACGGCCGTCGTCCCAGGCCTGCGTCAGCAGCGACTCGAACTGCTCGAAGCCGCGCTGCGCAATGCTGGCGATCAGTTCGTCACGGTCACGGAAATGGCGGTACGGCGCGGCGGGGCTGACGCCGGCCATCCGCGCGGCATCGGCGAAGGTGAAGCCGGCCGGCCCCTTCTTCGAGATCAGGTCGAGGGCGGCCTGCAGCAACGCCTCTTTGAGATTGCCGTGATGATAGCCGCGCTCGGCGCGGCCTTGGTCCTTGCGCCAGCTCATGTGAACGGCTTTTACATGAGCCGGCGGTAAAGGTCACTAGCGGGGCGACGACGCGTTAATCAAGATTAACGGATCAGCCTGTCGAGGGCTTCCGCGCAGCGCTGTCAGGCCGGGACGTAGGTCAACCTGATCGTGTTCTGGCCCAGCCGATCGCTCGCCACGAGGCGGAGCGGGCCGCGGGGCCCGGTGAAGAACGGCTTACCGCGACCCAGCACGACGGGCCGGAGGTAGATCTGATACTCGTCGATCAGGCCGAGCTCGGTCAGCCTCCCGGCGAGTTCCGGTCCGGCGACTTCCATCTCGCCGTCGAGCCGCGCCTTCAGCCCTCGCACCGCCGCCTCGAGGTCACCATCGACGAGATGCGCGTTGGGTCCGACCGACGTCAGCGTGCGCGACACGACCCATTTCGGCCGGCTCCGCCACACCGCCGCATACTCGCGCTCGTCCGTATCCCACTCGGCAAGGTCGCCGTCCCAATAGCGCATCACCTCGTACATGCGGCGGCCATACAGCATGCCGGTCTGGCTGCGCAGCTGCTCGATGAAATGGCGAAACAGCCCGGGCTCGGGCGGCATCGGCTGATCGTGATCGACATAGCCGTCGAGCGACTGGTTCAGTCCGAAGACGAGCTTCGCCATGGCGCAAGACCTCCACGCAATTTTCAGGTTTGGGTTTTCTGATTGCTGCCCAGCGTGACCTGCCCAGCGTGACCTGGACGCGACGTCCGCAACTGGCGAGCAGCGGCCCTCTCCCCGGGGGTCACACCGTGGAGAGGGCCGCCATCCGCCGCGCCGCGCGCGACGACCTCCCCCGCACACGGGGGAGGTTCAGGGAGCCTGCGGCCAGGACTACCGGCCCGGGATCGGCAGCACCGGCATGATCTCCACGGCTTCGCCCGGGAAGATCGAGAAATGCGGGTGGTTCTCGAACAGCTTTGCCGCCGCCTCATGCGAGGCCGCGCGCACCACGGTGAAGCCGGTCATCAGATTGGCGATGTCGGTGGTGCCGCCGGCGCCGACCAGCTTGGTCTTGCCGAGCGGTCCGCCCATCTCGACGATCACGTCGTGGTGTTTCTCGACCCACGCACCCCACGCGGCCATGCCCTGCTGCTCCTTGGCGCGCCGTTCGGCCTCGGGCAGCGCGTTCCAGGCTTCGATCCGCGAGCCGGTTTTACCGCCGCCGAGATAGACGGCAAGGAAGGTGTTGGTGCTCATTGTACGTCTCCGTTGTGGTGGTTGCTGATTGACGATGGTTCGGTGATGCGAAGCCGCTTTGCCGCGGCGTCGCGACTTGGATCATGTTGGTTCAGCGCAACGCCTTGCCCCAGCCGCCCTGCGGATGTTCGAAGCTGGCGGCCGCCTGCTGCACCTCCTCGGAGAAATCCGCCATCTCCTGCACCTGGCGGATCTCGATCATCTCGTTGGCAGTGGCCGGGCACTTCTTGGCCCATTCGACCGCCTCCGCCCGCGAGGCGACCTCGATCATCCAGAAGCCGCCGATCACTTCCTTGGCCTCGGTGAACGGACCGTCGGTCACGATGGGCGTGCCGGTGTCGAACCTGACGCGCGCACCTGTCGCCGGCGGGTGCAGGCCTTCCAGCGTGATCAGCACGCCGGCGTCCTTCAGCGCCTGATTGTATCGCATCATCGCGGCGACCCGCTCGGGGTCGAGCTCGAGCTTGGCCGGCGCGGACTCATAGCCCTGCGGGATCATCAGCATCATGAAACGCATTGGTCGGATTTCCTTGTCTGTTGAAGCACGCGCAATCTTCACTTTGGTCATCCCTGGAAGTCCCACACGGCGCCGGCCCGCAATCAAGGACCCGCGGCGGCGGTCTGGTATTCCGGGAGCATCGCCCCGGCGATTTCCCGGAATGACGTTCGGTTTCACTTCTTGCCAGCCTGCGCACGCATGCGCTCTTCCTGCTCGCGCAACTCGGGCGTCAGCGCCTCGCCGAAATCCTCCGCGGCGAACACCTGGCGGATCTCGATCTCGGAGCCGGCGTCGAACGGCGCGCGCTTCATCCAGTCGATCGCGTCATCGAGCGATTTGGTCTCGATCATCCAGAAGCCGCAGGCGAGATCGGAGGTCACGCTGAACGGTCCATGGCTCACGGTGCCCTGCCCGCCGGCATATTTGACGCGCGCACCCTTGCTGGTCGGATGCAGCCCCTCGCCGGCCTGCATCACGCCGGCCTTGACCATCTCCTCGTTGAACTTGCCCATCGAAGCAAGCATCTCGGTGCTCGGCATCACGCCGGCTTCGGTATCCTTGTTCGCCTTCACGATCACCATGAACTTCATCGTCTTGCTCCGTTGTCTCTCAGCCGATCTCAGCATCGGCGCTCGATTGAAAAGACGGTGCAGAGTTTGCGATCCCGACACGGCGCTTGAAATTATTTCCGAGGTCATTGACGTGCGCTCCGCGCTAAAGCGTTTTCGAGCGAAGTGGATACCGGTTCGCGCAAAGAAAACGCGTCAGAACAAGAATCTGGCGCCCCGTTCCGATTTCAATCGGAACGTAACAGGCGCTAGTCATCGATCGCCTGATAGGCGAGCGTCCAGAAATCGGCGAACACCGCGGGCGGCTGCGGCGAATCCATCATGCGCTGGGTCAGCAGGATTCCAGTCAGCGCCTCGCGCGGGTCGGAAAACCAGGAGGTACCATAACCGCCTTCCCAGCCGTAACGACCCGGCACATGAGCGAGATCGTCGCGCGCGGTGAGCACCGACAGCCCGAAACCCCAGCCGCGCCCGGCGCCGAGGAGGAATTCGGATCCCTGCTTTTGCTCCGGCGTGATCTGGTTCGAGGTCATCAACTCGACCGAGGGACGCGACAGGATGCGCTCGGTGCCGAGCCGGCCGCCATTGAGCAGCATCTGCGCGAAGGCGTTGAAATCATCCGCAGTCGACACCAGCCCGGCACCGCCATTCTCGAACGCTGGCGGCGCCGCGTATCTGCCGGTCGCGGGTTCGTCGAACACTTTCAGCGTGCCGGTCGCAGGATCGCCGCCATAGCACGTCGCGAACCGCGACAGCTTGTGCTGCGGCACGTGGAACGCCGTATCGTTCATGCCGAGCGGTCCGAAGATCCGCTGCTGCAGGAAGTCCGCGAACGAGGTTCCGGCAACACGCGCGATCAGGACGCCGAGGATCAGGCTCCCGGTGTTGTAGAGCCAGCGTTCGCCGGGCTGATAGGCCAGCGGCAGCGCGCCGTAGCGGCGCAGCAGTTCGTCCGGCGGAAACGACGGAAAGACCGGCCCCGGCGCGAAGCCGGCATCCGCGAGCGCCATCTGGATCGGGTAGCGTGCCGGATACACCGGGATCATGCCGAGCCCGAGACGGAAGGTCAGAAGATCGCGCAGCGTGATCGCGCGCCTCGCCGGCACCGTGTCATGGATCTCGGACTCGATGGTACGCAACACGCGGCGATCGGCGAGCTCGGGCAGCCAGCGGTCGAGGGGATCGTCGAGCCTGAGCCGGCACTCCTCGACAAGGATCATCGCGGCGGCCGCCGTCACCGGCTTGGTCATCGAGGCGATGCGGAAGATGGTGTCACGCTGCATCGGCGCTCCGCCCACCGCCATACGTCCAAGCACATCGGCATGGATCTCGCCGCGACAGCTGACCAAGGCCACGAGGCCAGGAACATCGCCACCATCGACATGGCGTGCCAGCACCTCGTGCATGCGTCCGAGCCGTGCCTGCGACAGGCCGCTGTTCTCACGCGCAATGGACATCTTCCAGGTTTCCTTCAGAATTTGCGCCCCGCCGGCGACGAGCGAGCGCCATCACCGGGGGTGCCTTATCGATCCTGCCTGACGAGTTCGCCGTCCTGATGTGACGGACCGAAATAGACGTCGATGCGCGACACCTTGTCGCCATCGAACACGACAAACTCGGTGTTGCGGAAGCTCTTGCCGTCGCGGCCGACGCAGCGATAGGTGACGAAGGCCTCAGTGCCGTCGACCATGATGCGCTCGATCTCGTGACGGCCGATCCAGCCGGAGTCGCGCCAGCACTCGGCGAAATAGCGCGGCTTGTCGATGTTCTCGCCGTAGGGCGTCGAGAAGCGGAAATTCTCCGCAAACGCCGCCTCGACGCTCGCGCGGTCATTGGCGAGATAGGCGGCAAAGAGCCCGCGGATGATCTCCGCCCTGTTGCCAGCTGCAGCCATGTCGTCTCCACATTATTCGCCCGGGCCTCCGGAGCGCGAAGTGCTCCAGAACCCGGGCCTCAAATGCAAGACGAATGGAACGGCCCGAAAGCGACAGCGGGCCGCGATTTATTTTCGCAGCCCGTCGAACCCAAGGGTTCCCCTCAAGTCTCCTTGGGGAACATGCCGAAATAAGGCTCGGCCTGGTTCAGGACACGCGCGAAAGACGGTCGCGCCTGCAGCCGCTCGAGATAGGCTGCCAGATGCCGGTGGCCCTCCCCGATCGGCTCGACCTTGTTGCCGTAGAACAGCGCCGGCGCGGCGGCGCAATCGGCGAGGCCAAAACCCTCACCCATCATCCAGCCGCCATGGGCGAGCTGCTGGTCGAGAATCGCATAGGAGGTGCGGAGCTGCGCCCGCGCCTCGGCGACGCCATGCGGATCCTTGGCGTCGGCGGGCCGCAACCGGTCACCGACGATCTTCTGCATCGGCAGATGAACGTAGAGATCGAGAAAGCGGTCGCGCAGCCGGGTCTGCAATGCGAGCTCCGGGTCTTCGGCGATCAGCCGTGTGGCACCGGGGTAGTGCCGGTCGAGATATTCGATGACGATGCTCGATTCAGGCACCGTCTCGCCGCGCGTCTCGTCGCGGAGCACGGGAAAGCGCCCTATCGGCCACAGCGCGAGCAATGCCGCGCGCTCGGCGGGATCGCCGAGATTGACCAGATTCGGGGTGAACGGCGCGCCGTTCTCGTAGAGCGCGACCAGCGCCTTCCAGCAGAACGAGGACAGCGGGTGGTAATGCAGGGTGAGCGACATCAGAACTCCATCATGGAACCAGTGTCACGAGGACGAAGCGGAGATCGCCCCGCCGACATCTCGTGCGACGATTTTTTTGCGGCCGCCGGGCGTGGCGCCCATCAGAATCGACGCGACGCGCCGTTGTCGCGAACGCGAATCAACTTGCACGATCAGCCCACGAAACAGCGGACAATATCAGACTTCGTAATAGGCCTATCAGCGTTGCTGAAGTGGGCGCGTTGCGATCATCCGCATCAGACGAAAGTTGTCGTCGATTTTGGTCCGTAAGATTACGGTGAACATCGCATGCGAACTATGGATGCTAACGTGCATATTGAAGAAATACCTCGCAACTTGAATTAGATGCGCGCGTGCATCCGTACATTATGCAGTTGGTGCCACGCCGCAGGCTTTACCGATGCTAAACGGCTCGCTGCAACCTTTCCGTGAGTTGCCACGATCCGCTTTTCCCATCCCGTTTCATAGTTTGACCCTTCACGGAGCCCTGATGTTCAGCTTCAGCAACAAGGCAAAGATCGACAACGCACTGGCGCAGGCCGCAGCGATCGGCAAATCGCAGGCGGTGATCGAGTTCAAGCTCGATGGCACCATCGTCGACGCCAACGAGAACTTCCTGAATGCGATGGGCTACACGCTCGACGAGATCAGGGGCAAGCACCACAGCATGTTCGTCGAACCAGCCACGCGCGACAGCCGCGAGTATCGCGAGTTCTGGGCGAGCCTGAATCGCGGCGAGTACCAGGCTGCGCAATACAAGCGCGTCGCCAAGGGCGGCCGCGAGATCTGGATCCAGGCCTCCTACAACCCGATCCTGGACAAGAACGGCAAGCCGGTCGGCGTCGTCAAATTCGCCACCGACATCACCGCGCAGAAGATCCACGGCATGGAAGATGCCGGCAAGATCGCCGCGATCGGACGTGCCCAGGCGGTGATCGAGTTCAACATGGATGGCACCATCGTCAATGCCAACGAGAACTTCCTCGGCGCGATGGGCTATTCGCTGGCCGAGATCCAGGGCAAGCATCACAGCATCTTCATGCCGCCGGCCGACCGCGACAGCGCGGCCTATCGCGATTTCTGGGCGCGGCTGAACCGCGGCGAATTCGAGGGCGGCGAGTTCAAGCGGCTCGCCAAGGGCGGCAAGGAGATCTGGATCCTCGCCAGCTACAACCCGATCCTCGACGACCGCGGCAAGCCGTTCAAGGTCGTCAAGTTCGCGACCGACGTCACCCAGCAGAAGCTGAAGGCCGCCGACAATGACGGCCAGATCGATGCGATCGGCAAGTCGCAGGCCGTGATCGAATTCAACATGGACGGCACGATCCGCACCGCAAACCCGAACTTCCTCGGAGCGATGGGATATTCGCTTGCAGAGATCCAGGGCAAGCATCACAGCATGTTCGTCGAGCCCACCGAGGCGAGCTCGAACGGCTATCGCGAGTTCTGGGGCGCGCTGAACCGGGGCGAGTTCCAGGCCGCGGAGTACAAGCGTATCGCCAAGGGCGGCCGCGAGATCTGGATCCAGGCCTCCTACAACCCGATCCTCGATCTCAACGGCAAGCCCTACAAGGTGGTGAAGTACGCCACCGACATCACCGCACAGGCGATCGGCCGCAAGAAGGCCGACAGCGCACGCGGCCTGATCGAGGCGGTCGCCGCCGGCAGCGAGGAGATGAGCGCCTCGATCCGCGAGATCTCGGAGACCATGACCAAGTCGAAGCAGAACGCCGCGGTCGCCACCGGTCGCGTCGAGGCCGCCGACGGCCAGGCGCAGAAGCTCAATGCCGCAGCGCAGGCGATGAGCGGCATCGTCGAGATGATCTCGAGCATCACCGGCCAGATCAACCTGCTCGCGCTCAACGCCACGATCGAATCGGCGCGCGCCGGCGAAGCCGGCCGCGGCTTTGCGGTGGTGGCCTCCGAGGTGAAGAGCCTCGCCAACCAGGCCAAGCAGGCGACCGACACGATCTCCTCGGAGATCGATGCGCTGAACTCGATCGCCGCCGAAGTGGTCACCTCGCTGTCCGAGATCAAGGCGGCGATCGCCGGCGTCAACGAGTACATCACCTCCACCGCCGCCGCGGTCGAGGAGCAGAGCATCGTGACGCAGGATATGTCGACCAACATGCAGCGCGCCTCCGCCGAGCTCGCAGCGTAGGCACGGTGCGATCCTCGAAGGATGGACGGCCCGGGCTGGGGGCCGTTCATCCTTCGAGACGCGCCTTAATCCCTCCCCGTCAATTGCGCCGCAAGGCTCGCACCTCAGGGTGACGGATAACGGGACCCGGTTGACAGAGCGAACCAAAGGTCGCAGACGCTGCTTTCAGCAAAAGCATGCCGCCTGCCCGAACCGATGGACCGCCCGATGACTCCCTCCCCACAAAAAGTCGCACTCGTGACCGGCGCCGCGCGCGGTATCGGGCTTGCGGCTGCGAAGCGTTTTCTCGCCGACGGCTGGCGCGTTGCGCTGCTCGACATCGAGGGCACGCTGCTGGAGAGCGCGGTGGCGGCGCTGAAGCAGCCCGACACCACGCTGGCGCTGACCTGCGACGTAGCGGATGCCGCCGGCGTGGCCCAGGCGATTACCGCGATCGTGGATCGCTTCGGCCGGCTCGACGCGCTGGTCAACAACGCCGGCGTTGCCGTGTTCGCGCCGGTGCTGGAGACCTCGGACGCCGACTGGAGCCGGATCATGGCGGTCAACCTCACCGGCCCGTTCCTGTGCACCAAGGCGGCGGCGCCTGTGATGCGCGAGCATGGCGGCGGCGCGATCGTCAACATCACCTCGATCTCTGCGGTGCGCGCTTCGACATTGCGCTCGGCCTACGGCACCAGCAAGGCCGGGCTTGCGCATCTCACCAAGCAGCTCGCGGTCGAGCTCGCCTCGCTCGGCATCCGCGTCAACGGCGTGGCGCCGGGACCGGTCGAGACCGCGATGGCCAAGGCCGTGCACACGCCGGAGATCCGCGCCGACTATCACGACGCGATCCCGCTGAATCGTTACGGGCTGGAGGAGGAGCTGGCGGAAGCGATCTTCTTCCTGTGCTCGGATCGCTCAAGCTACATCACCGGACAGATCCTCGCCGTCGACGGCGGCTTCGACGCTGCCGGCATCGGCCTGCCGACCCTGCGCGGCCAGCGGCGGAACGGGTAGAAGCGCAGGTCCCCTCCCCGTCATTGCGAGCGAAGCGAAGCAATCCATCGCACCGCAAATGGAGAAAATGGATTGCTTCGTCGCTGACGCTCCTCGCAATGACGGGGTAGAGCTGCGCGCTCAATCTATCACCGTCACCCTGAGGAGGCTGCGCAACAGCCGTCTCGAAGGGTCGACGGCCCGCTGGTGCCCGATTCATTCTTCGAGGCTCGCTCCGCTCGCACCTCCAGCGACAAAGGCGAAGCCTTTGCGCGGGAATGACGGATCGAAGGCAGCGCACGTATCAGCGCCCATTCACCGCGACCACGCGCCAGGCATTCTCAAGCCGGTCGATCCGCGTCAGTGACAGCGGGTCGATGACGAAGCGCAGCGCGAGCTCCGGCGCCAGCTCGAGCGCGATCGCGAGGATCGCGCGGACGGTGCCGGAATGCACGACCAGCACGACATCACCTGCGGGCAGGCGCGCAAGCCCAACCCGTGCGCGGCCGATCTGGTCGGCAAAACTTTCGCCGCCGGGCGGGCGGTTGGTGCCCGGCGATTGCCAGAAGGCGCGATAAGCCGCTTCGCCGAGTTCGGCTTCGATCTCGCTGTGGCGTCGGCCGGTCCACTCGCCGAAATCCTGCTCGCGAAAGGCGTCGTCTTCCGTTGCCGTCAGGCCGAGCCTTGCCGCGGTCTCGCTGGTGCGCCGCGCCGGACTGCAAACCGCGATGGCGTGAAGCGGCAGCCGCGCCTGCAGCGTCGCGAACGCGGCGGCATCGCCGAGGTCCGCCGGTGCATCCAGCGCGTGGATCACACCGCGCGGCCCGTCGACCGGCGCGTGGCGGATCAGCCAGAGATGCGTTTCGTCAACCATCGCTTACCCGAACCGCGCCGCGAGCAGCACCAGAATCGCGGTCTCCGCGACCTGCTCGGCGCCGCCGAGCACATCGCCGGTCTGGCCGCCGATCTGCGACCTCGCCAGCTGCGCCATGCCCAGCGCGCTCGCGCCGGCTGCGATCGCCGCCAGCAGCGCGCTCGCGAACGGCAGCGCGAGGATTGCGATCAGCAGCGCGAGACCCGCGGCGACCGCGGCAATCGTGCCATCGGGCCGGCCGGCATTGGCCGCGAGCCCATCGGTGCGCGCGTAAGGCAGGCTGATCGCGATCCACGGCAGCACGCCGCGGCCGAGCGCATGCGCCGCGATCAGGCCCTGCACCACCATGCCGTTGGGAAGCGCTGCCAGCGCCGCGAGCTTGGTGGCAAAGCTCACCAGCAGCGCCAGGGCGCCATAGGTGCCGAGCCGGCTGTCGCGCATGATCTCGAGCTTGGCCGCTCGATCGCGGCCGCCGCCGAAGCCGTCGGCGACATCGGCCAGCCCGTCCTCATGCAGCGCGCCGGTCAGCAGCGCGCCCCCGCCGAGCGCGAGCGCCGCCGCGGCAAGGTCCGGCACGCCGACCGCCCGCAGCAGCAGGCAGAACAGGCCGATCGCCGCCCCGATGGCCGCCCCGACCAGCGGAAACAGCCGCTGCGCCCGCGCAAAACTCTCCGGCCGCGCGCCGTCCGGATGCGGCATCGGCAGGCGGGTCAGAAAGGCGGTCGCGGTCCTGAGATCGTCGAGCCACTGATTCATGGTGAAGGCCTGAAAATTGAACTAGTTTGCGCCCCGCTCGACGAGGGAATCGCATGCAGTTCAGTACTCTAGACGACATCCGCAGCTTTTGTCGCGACCTGCCCGAGGGCGACGGGGCGAGCGCCAAGGCCGCCGCGCTTCGCCAGCAGAACCTGACCAAGCCGCCGGGCAGCCTCGGCCGGCTGGAGGAGGCTGCGATCTGGCTGGCGCGCTGGCAGGGCCGCGAGATCCCCCGGCTCGACCAGGTCACCATTGCCGTGTTCGCCGGCAATCACGGCATCGCCGAGCGCGGCGTCTCCGCCTATCCGTCCGAGGTCACGGCGCAGATGGTCGCGAACTTCGCCGCGGGCGGTGCCGCGATCAACCAGATCGCAAAGCTTGCCGGCGCCGAATTGCGTGTCGAGCCGCTCGAGCTCGCGCGGCCGACCCGCGATTTCACGATGGCTACCGCGATGGATGGCGCCGATTTCCTGGTCGCGTTCGACACCGGATGGCGCGCGGTGCCCGAGCAATGCGATCTGCTGGTGGTCGGCGAGATGGGTATCGCCAACACCACTGTGGCCGCAACGCTGTGCGCGGCCCTGATGGGCGGACGCGGCGCGCGCTGGGCCGGACGCGGCACCGGCGTCGACGATGCCGGCTTGCTGCGCAAGCGCACGGTGATCGATACCGCGCTGAAGCTGCATCGCAGCCTGCTCGACGATCCCTTGGCGGTCGCAGTCGCGCTCGGCGGGCGCGAGCTTGCGGCGATCGCAGGCGCCGTGCTGGCAGCGCGTGCGAGATCGATCCCGGTGCTGCTCGACGGCTTTGTGGCGACGTCGGCGGTGCTGCCGCTGGCGCGGCTTGCCCCCAATGCCCTCGCGCATTGCCGCGCCGGGCATGTCTCGGCCGAACTCGGCCACCGCGAACTGCTGCGCGAACTCGCGCTCGCCCCCCTGCTCGATCTCGAAATGCGGCTCGGCGAAGCCTCCGGCGCGGCAATTGCGATCCTGCTGCTGCGCGCCGCACTCGCCTGTCACTCCGGAATGGCGACCTTTGCCGAGGCCGGCGTTTCCGGCGCGGGCTGAGGCCCGCGGGATCGGCCGAACCACGCCGAAGAAGGCGGTGCATATCGTCGATCCAGGCCGACAATCTTCGCGTGCGCAGCATGACCTCTACGCGCTGGAGGCCTAACCTTTGCCCCGGTGGGGCGCCGCCGGCGTCTCGGCCAAGCTGAACCAGATACCGGGGAGAAATCGCGTCATGTCGGGAGTCCTCATCAATCTGATCATTCAAATCATCAGCGGAGCCGTCGGCGGCAATGTCGCCGCGGGGGCGGCCAAGAACATCGATCTCGGCACGCTCGGAAACACCATCGCAGGTGCCATCGGCGGCGGCGCCGGCGGACAGCTTCTGGGCATGCTGATCCCGCTGCTCGCCAATTCCGGCGCGACGCCTGACATCGGCAGCATCATCGGACAGGTCGCCGGCGGCGGCGTTGCCGGCGCGGTGCTCACCGCGATCGTGGGCGCGCTCAAGAACCGGGCAGCCTGAACCCGACTGTCATCGCCTATGGGGGGCATCGGTCTTGACGATGCCCCATTCCCGCGCGAGCCTTGCGACTTCAGATCTTGCGACTTCAGATCTTGCGACTTCAGATGCGGCGGGACCTCGCGCGCATTACGAGCATGGATTGCGCTGATGAAAATGCTTGTCGCGGCGGCAGCCCTCTGCGCAACAATTGGCTGCGCGCATGGCGACGTTCGCATCCTCGCCAGCCCCGGCGGGCAGGTCGGCCCGTTCATCGAGCTGTTCGACAAGGTGCGCGAGTCCGGCGAGCGCGTGGTGATCGACGGGCCGTGCCTGTCGGCCTGCACGCTGGTGCTCTCGATGGTGCCGGGCGATCGCATCTGCGTGACGCGGCGCGCCGTGCTCGGCTTCCACGCCGCGCGCTCGATCGACCGGCGCGGCCGCACCTATGCGGAGCCGGAAGCCTCCGAAGCGGTGCTGGAAGCCTACCCGGCGCCGGTGCGCGGCTGGATCGTGCGCCGCGGCGGCCTGACCTCGCGCCTGCTGCTCTTGCGCGGCCGCGAGCTCGCCGCAATCTATCCGCGGTGCAGGTAGGGCTCCCTCCATCCCGTCATCCTGAGGCGCGAGCGGAGCGAGCCTCGAAGGATGCACGGCCCGGATCGTGGCCGTCGACCCTTCGAGACGCGCGCGCTGCGCGCTCCTCCAGCGACAACGGCAAGGCCGTTGCGCGGGGGTGACGGTGGTAGAGGGCGCACTTCCCGCCCTACATCTGCTGCGGGCAGTTCACCATCCAGGGGATGCCGAACTGATCGACGCACATGCCGAAGCCGTTGGAGAAGAAGGTCTTGCCGAACGGCATGGTGACCGTGCCACCTTCCGACAGCGCCTTGAAGCGGCGTTCGCCCTCGGCGGGATCCTCGACCTGCAGCGCGACGTGAAAGCCCTGCGGCTTCTGGAAGTGGCCGGGCGGGGCGTCGGAGGCCATGATGATCTCGCCGTCGATCGTCAGCCGGGCGTGCATGATCTTGTCCTTCCAGCCGGGCGGCGTCTGCATCTCCGCGTTGCCCTCGCCATAGGGGAAGGTTTCTTCGATCCGCGCGCCCAAAACCTTCTGGTAGAAGTTCAGCGCGGCGCCGCAATTGCCGTCGTAGGAGAGATAGGGGTTGACCTGCATCACATGCTCCCTTGAGTAACTGGATTCTTGTTCTAACGCGTTTTCTTCGCGCGAACCGTTAAACCACTTCGCTCGAAAACGCGCTATTTTTCCGTCAGCTTCTTCAGATTGGCGAGACCGGCCTCGAAATCCCTGCCGATCATGTGATCCAGGTTCATGAACACCTGCATCACCTTCGACATGAAGACGGCCGGACCGTACATGGTCCATGTGACGCTGGTCGCATCTCCCTGCGGCAGCATTGTGAACTCCGCGGTGTTGTGGCCCTCGAACGGCTTGAGGAAGTCGAGCTTGATCACGACCTTCGACGGCGCGGCGGATTGCAGGATCTCCATGCGGCCGGCGCCGACATTCTTGTCGCCCTCCCAGGCATAGGCCGCGCCCTGCCCGCGCCCGGCGCCGCTGTAGATGCGCTTCATGGCCGGATCCCGGTTCTCGTAGGGCGACCAGACCGTCCACTGCCGGAAATCGTCGATCAACGGAAAGATCCGCTCGGCCGGCGCGTTGATGCTGATCGCACGCGTGACGCGCAATGTGCTCGGCTTGGTCGCCGCGAGGACCAGGATGACGGCGATCGCGACGGCAAGGATGATCGCGATGATGGCAATGGTCTCGAACATGACAGTCTCCGGATGGATGAATTGAGGAAAATGCGTCAGAACATGTTGCTCAGCGGCGGAACGGCAGCAGCGCGCGCAGATTGCCGTCGCGCAGATAGAGCCCGCCCCACAATATCAGGCCGAGATAGAGCCCGAACAGCGTGTGGGTGAACAGCGGGCTGCCGATCCGCACATGGGAAGCGATCGCGCCGCCGAGATAGCCGGTGAGCAGGATGGCGCCAAGGATCGAGGTCGGCGGCACCGAGTACAACAACGTGCAGACGATGGTGATGATGCCGAGGCTGCGCGCCAGCGTATCGCTCGCGCCCCAGCCCATCTTGTCCATGGTCTCGGTGACGACTTGCAACGGCACCAGCTTGATCGCGCCGTCGAACAGCAGGAACAGGACGACCACACCGCTCATCACGCTGCCGGTGATGCGGGCGGGCTTTGAGATTTCGGTGTCGACGATCGTCGGCATGGCGGGCTCCGTAACGCTTGGTGATGCTCTCTGCCTTCATGACGAACGGAGGCCCGCGGGGCCGACAGGGACGGCGAAGAATTTTTAGGAGTTGCACGAGCGATGCGCACGTCGATCAGCGCGCCCGGGGCTTACCCCTCTCCCCACCCTCCCCCGCAAGGGGGGAGGGAGCCTGACTGGCGTGCTCACCTCACGCGATCGGCTGGTGATGTTCTTGTTCTCATATGAGGGACGCATCGGCGGAGGGGTTCCCTCCCCCCTTGCGGGGTCCGAGGCGAGCGAAGCTCGCTCTCGAGGGTTAGGGAGAGGGGTATCGCACGGGAAGTGTCTCGGACCAGACTTGAGCAACGCAGGCCTTTTGAGCAGTACGGCCGCTACTTCGCCTTCGCACTGCGCTGGCTGTCGCGCATCAGGCGGTCGATATGCATGCGGATGTGGGCCGCTTCGGCGGTGGTGTTGGCGAGCGCGATGGCGCGGTCGAAGGCGACGCGCGCTTCCTCGTTGCGGCCGAGTTGCATCAGGAAGGCGCCGCGCACGCCGAAATAATGGAAGTAGTTGGCAAGCCGCGGCGCCAGCGGCTCGATCATCTCGAGCGCGGCTTCCGGCCCCTTCACCTTGGAGACCGCCACTGCGCGGTTGAGCGTGATCACCGGCGACGGCTGCATCACCTCGAGCGCGCCGTAGAGCAGGTCGATCTGGGTCCAGTCGGTATCCTCGGGCTTTTCCGCGCGGGCGTGCAGGGCGGCGATCGCGGCCTGCACCTGATACGGCCCGCTGCGGCGATGGCGCATCGCCTTGTCGATCAGCGCGAGACCTTCGGCGATCAGCTTCTGATTCCACATACCGCGATCCTGGTCGTCGAGCAGGATCACCTGGCCATCGGTATCGAAGCGCGCCGCGGCGCGGGCGTGCTGCAACAGCAAGAGCGCGGTCAGCCCCATGATCTCGGGCTCGCTCTGGAACAGCCGCAGCAGCAGGCGTGCGAGCCTGATCGCCTCCTCGCACAGCGGCGAGCGGATTTCAGCGGTGTCGCCGCTCGCCGAATAGCCCTCGTTGAAGATCAGATAGATCATCGCAGCGACCGAGACGAGCCGCTCGCTGCGCTCGACCGCGCCCGGCGTCTCGAACGGCACATTGGCGTCGGCGACGCGCGTCTTGGCCCGCGTGATGCGCTGCTCCATCGCGGCTTCCGAGACCAGGAAGGCGCGCGCGATCTGCTTCACCGACAGGCCGGAGACGATGCGCAGCGCCAGCGCGATCTGCTGCGTCGCCGGCAGGTCCTTGTGACAGCAGATGAACAGCAACCGCAGGATGTCGTCGCGGTAGTGCGAGCCGTCGAGCCGCTCGGCGAGCTCTTCCTCGGCATCGCCGAGGTCGGAGATCGCCTGGTCGTCGTCGGGCAACGCCTCCTGCTTCCTGCCGCGCCGGATGTCGTCGATCGCGACGTTGCGACCGACCATGATCAGCCACGCCGCCGGATCGCGCGGCGGGCCGTTCTGTGGCCAGCTCTTCAGCGCCCGCAGGCAGGCGTTCTGGAACGCCTCCTCGGCGGTATCGAGATTGCGGAAGTAGCGCAGCAGGGCGCCGACCGCCTGGGGACGCGCGGATGTCAGTGCAGCATCGATCCAGGCGGTGTCGGTCACGCTCACGCCTTCGTACCTCCCTGGGTGAAGTAGCCGACCGGGCGGATCTCATAGGTGCCGCCGGGATTGGCCTCGCCGAGGTCGCGCGCGATGTCGAGCACCTCGTCGAGGTTCTTGCCCTCGACCAGATAGAAGCCGAGCAGTTGCTCCTTGGTTTCGGCGAACGGGCCGTCGAGCACCAGCGGCGGGTTTTCCTTGCGCAGCGTGGTCGCCGCGGTGGTCGGCAGCAGCCGCGCCACCGGGCCGAGCTTGCCCTGCTTGGCGAGCTTGTCCTGCACGACGGACAATTTCTGCATGACCGAGGCGTCGTGTTCCTTGCTCCAGGAACCGACCATGTCTTCGTCATGATAGCAGAGGATGGCGTACAGCATCGAAAAGGCATCTCCGTTCATTGCAAGAACGAACGATTATGCCCGCTGCCGACAAGGGGCGCGAAAGAAAATTCAGGTTCCAGATGCCGGCGGTGGATTTGACCTGGGCTTCGTCGCACGCCTCGGCAGACTGTCCAACGCGACGACGGCGCGTCAGGCCATCGCCACGGCGATCAAGATTGCGATTCACCAATAGACGCCGTAGCGGGCGGCGATCCGGCGCGCCTTGGCTTCATCGCTCTCGCGGCGGCGAGCGTGGCTCCGCTGCGCCGGACCGGACGGCTGCGGCCGCGCGGATTCCGCCGGCTGGGCCTGCGACGAGGCCGGCTGGGCCGCGGCCGGCGCCGGAGCAACGGCCGGTTGCGCCTGGGCGGGCGTATCGGCGTTTGCGAGCACGAGGCCACGGCTCTGGCCGGCATGCGCGGCGGCGGCGGAGGCCGCGATGAAAGCCGCGATCAGCATCAGTTTGCGCATGGAAGTTCTCCCCTGTTGGTGGCAGGAGACTAGGGAGCGGGCGGATCTCGTTATGTGATCTACATCACATTGAAGTTGGAGGTATCTGGATGGGTAAGGGCGCACTCGCGCTGCTGATCAATGGCGGCTCGGAAAACTGGTCGTCGGCGCGCTGGAAGGCGCGGTTCGGCACGGTCTGCTCCGACCGCCGCGTGGTGCTGCTGCCGGACGGTGCGCTCGATCCCGCCGAGGTGCACTATGCGGCGGTGTGGAAGCCGAAGCCGGGCGAGCTCGCTTCGTTCAAGAACCTGCGCGTCATCTTCAATCTCGGCGCTGGCGTCGATGCGCTGATGGCCGACCGCTCGCTGCCCGACGTGCCGCTGGTGCGGGTCGCGGTCGGCGATCTCACCGATCGCATGACCGAATATGTCGTGCTGCATGTGCTGATGCATCACCGCCAGGAGCTTTACCTGCGCGAGTCGCAGCGCAAGAAGCGCTGGGCGCCGGACTATCAATGGGCGGCAAGCGCGATCACCGTCGGCGTGATGGGGCTCGGCACCCTCGGCGCGGCCTCGGCAAAGGCGCTGCGCGCGCTCGGCTTCCGCGTCGTCGGCTGGAGCCGTAGCGAGAAGCGGATCGAGGGCATCGCCTGCTACCACGGCACTGAGGGGCTCGATGCCTTCCTGCGCGCGACCAACATCCTGGTCTGCCTGCTGCCGCTGACGCCGGACACGCGGCATGTGCTGAACCGCGATGCGTTCGCCAAGCTCAATCGCGAGAGCCCGCTCGGTGCGCCCGTCATCATCAATGCCGGCCGCGGCGGCTTGCAGAACGAGGCCGACATCCTGCGCGCGCTCGACGACGGCACGCTGGGCGCCGCCTCGCTCGACGTCTACGAGACCGAGCCGCTGCCGCAGGACAGTCCGTTCTGGAGCCACCCGAAGGTCGTGCTGACGCCGCACAACGCCGCAGACACCGACGCCGACGAGATCTCGAAATACGTCGCGCAACAGATCGCGCGCTTCGAACAAGGCGGGGAGCTGGAGAACGTCGTCGATCGCGGACGGGGGTATTGAGGTCGGCGCGTAGCCCGGATGCAGCGAAGCGAAATCCGGGGTCCTTGCAGCGGAAAGACTGCTCCCGGATTGCGCGGAGCCTGTCATCGGGCACGCGTTCGCGCGACCCGTTGGCTACATCCGGGCTACGAAGCTGGCGCCCGTCTCAAAATCGTCATTGCGAGCGAAGCGAAGCAATCCATACCTCCGCATGTGCGGCACGATGGATTGCTTCGTCGCGTTGCTCCTCGCAATGACGACGTGCAACATCACCCCATCCCGGCAACCACCTCCGCGAGCCGGTCGTAGGCGGGCTCGACGCCCTTGTCGATGCCGGAGTTGAGATGGCCGTCGCGCGCTTCCTTGGTGGGATGGCGGATCGTGGTGGTCAGCGTGGTGGTGCCGCCGTCCTCGACGAAGGTCGAGATGACCAGATATTCGTCGCTGGTGAAGCCCGGCATCGCAAAGGTTTCGCCGAACGCCAGCCGCTCGGGGCGCACCACCTCGCGGTAGGTGCCGGTGAGTTCATGCTCGATGCCCTCGGACGAACGGAAGACAAAGCGGTAGCGGCCACCGACGCGCAAATCGACCTCGCACACCGGCATCGCCATCGTCTCGCAGCCGAGCCAGCGCACCAGATATTCCGGCTTGGTCATCGCATCGAACACGAAGCGCCGCGGCGCGTCGAACTGGCGCGTCATGGCAAATTCGAAATCCGACGGGGTCGTGATCCTCAGCGTCTTATCCACGCGTGCGTCCACGTTGCTTCTCCTTTTTTACTCTGACTTTACGGTTGCTGCGCGGCGGGGCCTTCGCGGCCTCCTCCGCCTTCATCTCCTCGAGCAGGCCGTCGAGGCGGTTGAAGCTCTCGTCCCAAAAGCGGCGGAAATTCCCGAGCCAACCGTCGACCTCCTTGAACGAGGCGGGCGCGATCCGGCACGGCCGCCACTGCGCCTCGCGCCCGCGCGAGATCAGGCCAGCATGCTCCAGCACCTTCAGATGTTTCGAGATCGCCGGCAGGCTCATGTCGAACGGCTCTGCCAGCTCCATCACCGAGGTCTCGCCCAGCGCGAGCCGCGCCAGGATCGCGCGCCGGGTCGGATCGGCCAGCGCCGCGAAGGTCGAACTGAGGGGATCGAGCGGCATTTATTTAGCTCATCGGTTAAATAACCTATGGGTTAAATACGCTCGAACGGCGTTCGCGTCAACGGCCGATTTTGGCCGCTGACGCGAGCGTGAACGATCTACGATTTGCGCGCGAAGGTGACGTGGGTGGCGTGCGGGCTCGCGACGTGCGAGACGACGGCATAGCCGAGCGCCGGCAGATCGATACCCGCGAAAAGGCTCTCGCCGGCGCCGAGCACGACCGGCGGCAGCACCAATTGCAGCTCGTCGAGCAAACGCGCCTGCAGGAATTGCCGCACCACCGACACGCCGCCGCCGACCCGGATGTCCTTGTCCCCCGCAACGGCGCGCGCCCGCTCGAGCGCGGCGTGAATGCCGTCGGTCACGAAATGGAACGTGGTGCCGCCTTCCATTTCGATGTCAGGCCGTGCGTGATGGGTCAGCACGTAGGTCGGCGTGTGATACGGCGGATTGGGGCCCCACCAGCCCTTCCAGGAATCATCCAGCCATGGCCCGCGGATCGGGCCGAACATGTTTCGCCCGAGGATCCACGCACCGATGTTCTCCATCGCCTTGCGGGCGATCTCGTCGTCGAGCCCGGTGGTGCCGCCGTCCTTTCCGACCATCGCGCGGAACGCCCGCGTCTCGAAGAACCAGGCGGCGGGCAGCGCCAGGCCGCCCTCGCCGAATGGATGTTCGAGGCTTTGCCGCGGCGCCGCGCCAAATCCGTCGATCGAGACCGTGAAGACTGAAGTCCTGACTTTTCCCATGAGATTCCACTTCCGTGAGTTGAGGGAGCTTACGGAAGACGGGCGGGAAAACCAGCGCCCGACATTTAATGTGGAGAAAATTCGAGGCTGTTATTTGGCCCCGCACATCACGTCGAGGGCGCCCTTCACGATCGCCTCGAGTTCCTTGCGCGGCACGCGGGCGCGAGCGCGGATCGCGATGGTGTGGATGGTGGCGGAGGCAAGGTGCGCCAGCGCCGCCGGATCGGCCCCCTCCGGCAGTTCGCCGCGCTCCCTGGCCTCGCGGAAGCAGATGCCGAATGCCTTGTCGAGCTCGGTCAGTCCCGCCAGCACCATGGTGCGGATCTCGGGATCGGACACCGCCTCGGACGCCGCCGTCATCACCGTGAAGCAGCCGCGCGGACCGGACTCGCCGGAGAGGTAGATGTCGAGCGCGATCCGATAGATGCGCTCGAGCCGCTCGCGCAGCGGCGCTTCCGCGCGGAAGATATCGACCATCGCGGCGCGCGCGTCGTCGCGGTAGCGCTGGTAACTCTTGATGTAGAGCTCGCGCTTGTCGCCGAACGCGCCATAGAGGCTCGGCCGGTTCATGCCGGTCGCCGCACTGAGATCATCGAGCGAGGTCGCGGCAAAGCCGTCGCGACGGAACAGATCGAGCGCCTTGCCGAGCGCGACGTCGGGTTCATAGGCGCGCGGCCGCCCGCGCCGCTTCGGCGCGACCGGCGCGTCGATTTTGGCAGCAGATGGCGGCTTCTTACTTTTTTGTACCATTTCGAATTTAATTCCTTGACGCGACCAATACTATCCAAGACAGTACAAAAATCAACAATGGCCGGGACATCCGCGCCAGACGCCCCAAGGAGGCACCATGGACCTGTATTTCTCCCCGCTCGCCTGCTCGATGGCGACCCGCGTCGCGCTCTATGAAGCCGGCCAGCCGGCCAACTATCTCGAGGTCGATCCGAAGACCAAGCAAGTGCGCAACGACGGCACCGACTTCAACAAGGTCAACCCGCTCGGGCTGGTGCCGACCTTGCGCACCGACGACGGCGTGGTGCTGACCGAGAACGCCGCGATCCTGCAATATGTCGCCGACCAGTTCCCGCGCGCCGGCCTCGGCACCGCGTCGAACGCCGAGCGTTCAAAGCTGCATCAATGGCTGTGCTTCATCGGCACCGAGCTGCACAAGGGCCTGTTCCTGCCGCTGCTCGACAAAAAGGCGCCGCCGGAGGCCAAGAGCTACGCGCTGGAGAAGTACGTCTCGCGGCTCGACTATGTCGAGAACCACCTGAAGGGCCGCGACTATCTGCTCGATCACTTCAGCGTCGCCGACGCCTATCTCGTCACGGTGATCAACTGGACCATGGCAACGCCGCCGATCGAGCTTTCGAAATGGCCGGCGCTGAAGGCCTATTACGAGCGCCTGCGCACGAGGCCGTCGGTCGCGAAGGCGATCGCGGAAGAGTTCGAGCTCTACAAGGCCGAGATCGCGCGGCACAAGGCAGTGGCGTAAGATACGTCGCGAGGCGACGGTCCCAAGCGCGGGGCCGTCGACCCTTCTTGCGGTCAGCAGCCTCGGCAAATCGAAAGCTTGCGCTTATCGAGCTCCCCGGTCGCGGGTTTCCCCTTCCCGCCGGGAGGGGATGGCATCTCAAAAAACACCGGGATGAAGTACTTCCATTCATCGTAGTATTCAGCCGGCAAGGAATATGGCTGGCATAGCGAGATCGCTTGCAGCGCGCTCTTGCGATAGGCCTGAGAGTAGTCTGACACGGCCGGACTGTTCTGCGACGACACCGACGGCGGCTCCGCCAGCGAGCCTTCCCGTGTCAGCTTGACCTCGATAACCAACTTTATGCTCGCTGCCTCGTCCCCAACGGGGGCAGGTTTACGCCAACACTTGGTGACCTGAGAGCGAAACAGCGCCCCCCATGTTGCGGAATGGTCTGCGCTGCTCTGCGCAGCCGCGGGCTGGGCAAGGATGACGGCGGTCGGGAGCAAGAGCCCTGCGAGCACTACGGCAGTGGAACGTTCAATTGGCATGTAATGGACCCGGCGGACGCGGTGAGGTTGCAACCGCCGACCAGCATAAATCAGCCCTCTTCGAGACGCGCAAACGTTTTCGATGAGTCCACACAAGCGCCCCGTAGCCCGGATGGAGCGCAGCGCAATCCGGGATCGACCGCGCAACAGGAAAGACCGCCCCGGATTTCGCTTCGCTCCATCCGGGCTACGAAGCTACGGAGCCCCGATCAGAACGGCTCCTGCCCCAGCCCGGGCACATCGGCCGGACGCGGGCCCGGCGCGGGCCAGTGGAAGCGGCGATCCTTCTCCGCGATCGCGATGTCGTTGATTGAGGCTTCGCGGCGGCGCATCAGGCCGTGCTCGTCGAACTCCCACTGCTCGTTGCCGTAGGAACGAAACCAGTTGCCGGCGGCATCGTGCCATTCATACTGGAAGCGGACCGCGATGCGGTTGCCGTCGAACGCCCAGAGATCCTTGATCAGGCGATACTCGTGCTCCTTTTCCCATTTGCGGGTCAGGAAGGCCACGATCGCCTCGCGCCCTTGAAACACCTCGGAGCGGTTGCGCCAGCGGCTGTCCTCGGTATAGGCGCCGGCAACCCGAACCGGGTCGCGCGAATTCCAGGCATCCTCCGCCATGCGCGCCTTCTGCGCGGCGGTCTCGCGGGTGAACGGCGGCAGCGGTGGGCGTGACATCGGCGATCCCTCATTGTTTAAAGCGCAAATCTAGCGCCGCGCCGCGCAGAGTCGATGGGCCGTTCCCTATCGGCCGATAGTCAGGCCAGATCGGCCTTCATGAGGGCGCGGATGGACTTCGGAATCGGCTGTGCCCTGCCCTGACTGACGAAGGCGACGCGCACCTGCGCCTTCACAAGCACGTCATCGCCGCGCCTGACCTCCTGCGCCAGCATGATGGAGGCGCCCTTCACCGCGATCGGCCAGGTCACGACGTCGAGCATGTCGTCCATCCGCGCGGGCTTGAGGAAGTCCAGCGTCATCGAGCGCACGACAAAGGCGAAGCCGCCGGTCTCCTCCTGCGCCTCCTCGAACAGCGCGTTCTGTTCGGCGCCCATCAGGCGGAGATGATTGGTGCGCCCGCGCTCCATGAACCGCAAATAGTTGGCGTGGTAGACGATGCCGGAAAAGTCGGTGTCTTCGTAATAGACGCGGACCTGCATATGATGTCGGCCATCGCGGATCGCGCCGTCGATATGGGGTAGAGTCAATTGCGGCCCCTCGATTGAGGTCGTTTGAGCATGATCTTTTCGGAAAACCGCTTCGCACTTTTCCGGATCATGCTTTGGAACACCAATCGTGTTGCGCAAATCGCGCGATCACGCAAGCGCGATCAGGACACCACCGGGCCCTTTGCACCGAGTGTCACCTGCACGATCTCGGGCGGCACGCCGAGGCGGAACGGCATGATGCTGCAGCCGAGGCCGCCGGAGACGACGACGTCGCATTTCAGCTTAATGTGACCGTAAGCGAGCCGCATGCCGTGCTTCACCGGCACCGCGGGCGACCAGCCGAGCAGCCGGATCTGGCCGCCATGGGTGTGACCGGAGAGTTGCAGCGCGACACGCGACGGCACGCGGAGCGCGACGTCGGGCTCGTGCGCGAGCAGGATCACCGGCGCGTCGTCGGTGACCTTTGCGAGCGTCCCGTTGAGGTCGTCGACGCCGATGCGCCTGATCTCGCGATAGCGCCGCGCCGCCATGAAGGCGAGCTGGTCGCCGAGACCGGCGAGCCAGAACGGACGATTATCTTTGACGAGCCGCACCGCATCGTTCTCGTAGACCGGAATGCCCGCACGCTCCAGCGCACGGCGCGCGACGGGTGTGCCCTGCCCCAGCCGCTGCACCGCCTTGTCTTCCCAGTAATCATGATTGCCGAGCACGGCATGGACACCGAGCGGCGCCTTCAGGCCCTTCAGCACAGCGGCCCATTCCGAGGCCGGAATGAACCGGGTGACATGGCGCAGCCCCGCGACATAGTCACCGAGCAGCACGATGATGTCGGGGTTCAGCGCATTGGTCCGTTCGACGATCTCGGCGATTCGATCGAGCGACATCCATGGATCGCAGGCGTGAATGTCGGCGAGCGCGACGATCTTGAGCGGAAAGTCCGACGGCCATTGCCGCGGCGACAGATCGTAGCGCGTCAGCGTGAGGCGGACGACCGGCTCGCTGATACCGTAGGCCGCGGTCGAGGCGCCGGCGGCGGTCAATCCGCCGAAGCCGCGAAGAAAATGACGACGTGAAATCATGGACGTGTGATCGGTGATGCCTGAGCGATCATAGGCCCTCTATTGAAGCGAAATTGGGCCGCGTTTGTGCAGACGGCCTGCAGACGCTTCGCAATGGTTAGCCAACAAGGTTACCGTCAAGCGTGACACGTCGCACCAACACGTGTTTTCACGTCTTCGAGAGCGGAGGCTCAGTCCTCGTCGCCATTGCCGCCGAACAGGCCGAACTGCGAGGGATCGCGGTTCGGCTCGGCAAGGCCGAGATGGCGGAAGGCATGCGAGGTCAACAGTCGGCCGCGCGGGGTGCGCTGCAGATAGCCGCACTGGATCAGATAGGGCTCGATGATGTCCTCGATCGCATCACGCGGCTCCGACAGCGCCGCCGCCATGGTCTCGACACCGACCGGCCCGCCGCCATAGTTCAAGGCGATGGTGGTGAGATAACGCCGGTCCATCGCATCCAGCCCGGCGCTGTCGACCTCGAGCGCGCTGAGCGCACGGTCGGCGATGCCGCGGTCGATGGAATCGGCGTCCGCTGCGGAGGCGAAGTCGCGCACCCGGCGCAGCAGGCGGCCGGCGATGCGCGGCGTGCCGCGGGCGCGGCGCGCGATCTCGTTGGCGCCATCGGCGCTCATCCCGATGTTGAGCACGCGGGCGCCGCGGGTGACGATCTTCTCCAGCTCTTCCACGGTGTAGAAATTGAGCCGGATCGGAATGCCGAAGCGGTCGCGCAGCGGATTGGTGAGCAGGCCCGCGCGCGTGGTGGCGCCGACCAGGGTGAATTTCGACAGCTCGATCTTCACCGAGCGCGCCGCCGGACCTTCGCCGATGATCAGATCGAGCTGGAAATCCTCCATCGCGGGATAGAGCACCTCCTCGACCGCCGGGCTGAGGCGATGAATCTCGTCGATGAACAGCACATCGCGCTCTTCGAGATTGGTGAGCAGCGCCGCGAGATCGCCGGCCTTCGCGATCACCGGGCCGGAGGTGGCGCGGAAGCCGACACCAAGCTCGCGCGCGACGATCTGCGCCAGCGTGGTCTTGCCGAGGCCGGGGGGACCGACGAACAGCACGTGATCGAGCGCCTCGCCGCGCTTCTTCGCCGCCTCGATGAAGATCGAGAGATTCTTGCGCGCCTGGGCCTGGCCGACGAACTCCGTCAGCGACTGCGGCCGCAGCGCGGTGTCGCCGACATCGTCGGAGCGGCGCTCGGGCGTCACCATGCGGGGCGGCGTATTCACTTCGACAATTCCTTAAGCCCCAGCCGGATCAGCTGCGCGGTCTCGGCCTTCTCCCCGGCGCTGCGCGAGGCGGCGGCAATCGCGGCGGCGGCCTGCGGCTGGCCGTAGCCGAGATTGACCAGCGCGGAGATCGCGTCCGTCACCGGCCGCGGCGCGCGGTTGTTGTCGATCGCGCCCGACAGTTGCACCACCGCGGGATCGACATCGGCAAAGCCCGGCGCCTTGTCCTTCAATTCGCTGACGATGCGCTCGGCGACCTTCGGCCCGACCCCTGGCGTGCGCGCCACCGCGGCCTTGTCGCGCAGCGCGATGGCGTTGGCGAGATCGGTCGGCGGCAAGGTGCCGAGCACCGCGAGCGCGACCTTGGCGCCGACGCCCTGCACGGTCTGCAGCAGGCGAAACCATTCGCGTTCGAGATCCGAGCGGAAGCCGAACAGCTTGATCGCGTCCTCGCGGACATAGGTCTCGATCGACAGCACGGCCGCCCCGCCCGGCTGTGGCAGCGCCTGCAACGTACGGCTGGCGCAATGCACCTGATAACCGACGCCGCCGACGTCGAGGATCACGTAATCCTCGCCATAGGAATCGATCAGCCCCTTCAGCTTGCCGATCATCGCGCGCCCCCGGGCTCGGTGGTCACGCTGCGTTCGAATCCTTCAGTGAGGGGCGCAGCGGCGGAAGGGTTCCCTCCCCCGTTGCGGGGGAGGATTAGGGAGAGGGGTAAGCCCCGGGCGCTAACCTCAGAGATGCGACGACGACCCAGCAACGAAGCGCGCGAGATGACCGAGCGCGGTGCGAGCGTTGTTCGCGCACTGCGTCGCGCTGTCGAGCAAGCGGTACCCCTCTCCCCAACCCTCCCCCGCAAGGGGGGAGGGAGCCCGACCAGCGTGCTCTCCTTACTTGCGATCCTCATAGGTTCGCCACCCGAAGCCGCAGCGCGGCGCTCTGGCGGTGATGGGCGTGGGTAATCGCGATCGCGAGCGCGTCGGCGGCGTCGGCGGATGGCGGCTCGGCTTTCGGCAGCAGGATCTTGAGCATCACCTGGATCTGGTTCTTCTCGGCATGGCCGGCGCCGACCACGGTCTTCTTGACCTGGTTCGGCGCGTATTCGGCGACCGAGATACCGAACATTGCGGGCGCCAGCATGGCGACACCGCGGGCCTGACCGAGTTTCAGCGTGGCCACGCCGTCCTTGTTGACGAAGGTCTGCTCGACCGCGGCCTCTGCCGGCCTGAAGTCGCCGAGCACGGCGGCCAGCCCCTCATGGATCGCGAGCAGCCGGCTCGCCAGCGGCAGATTGTCTGGCGGCTCGACCGAGCCGCAGCCGATATAGACCAGACGGTTGCCTTCGGTCTCGATCACGCCCCAGCCGGTGCGGCGGAGACCCGGATCGATACCGATGATGCGGACGGGAGTGCGAATCGGCTGGACTGTCATGCGGTAGTGATACCGCCTAGCCTGCGAGAACGAAACACAAACGGAGGCCCATCCCCTGCCGTGGTCGCCGGCGGCCCCGCTCGTCATCCCGCCTTCGCTCGTCATCCCGCGCGAAAGCGGGGGATCCAGTACGCCGCGGCTTCTCGGATCAAATGACGGTCTCTGGAATACTGGATCGCCCGATCAAGTCGGGCGACAACGGCGGAGCAAGTGGATCAGCCGCCCATCTTCGCGATCAGCGCGTCGGACACCTCGAAATTGGCGAACACGTTCTGCACGTCGTCGTGCTCGTTGAGCAGGTCCATCAGCTTCAAGAGCTTTTCGCCGGTCTCGTCGTCGACCGCGACGGTGTTTTGCGGCTTCCAGGTCAGCGCCGCCTTGCGCGGCTCGCCGAACTTCGCTTCCAGCGCCTTGGCCACTTCGCGGAAGGTGTCCTGCGAGGCGTAGACCTCGTGACCGCCTTCGCTGGAAGCCACATCGTCGGCGCCAGCCTCGATCGCGGCGTCCAGCATGGCGTCGTCGGAGGCGACCTTGGCGTCGTACTCGATGATGCCGGTGCGATCGAACATGAAGGCGACCGAGCCGGTTTCGCCGAGATTGCCGCCCGATTTGGTGAAGAAGGAGCGGATGTCGGAGGCAGCGCGGTTGCGGTTGTCGGTCAGCGCCTCGACGATGACGGCGACGCCGCCCGGGCCATAGCCCTCGTAGCGGATCTCGTCGTAGTTCTCGCCCTCATTGCCGGCGGCCTTCTTGATGGCGCGGTCGATATTGTCCTTGGGCATGTTCTCGGCGCGGGCCGCGACCACGGCGGCGCGCAGCCGCGGGTTCATCGCCGGGTCGGGGGTGCCGAGCTTGGCCGCGACGGTGATTTCGCGGGCCAGCTTGCCGAAAAGCTTCGACTTCTGGGCATCCTGCCGGCCCTTGCGGTGCATGATGTTCTTGAATTGGGAATGGCCGGCCATGCGACGTCTCTTCGAGCCTAGGGTCTGAACAGGGGTGGAAAACGCGGCCTTATAGGCCCCTCACGGTCAAAATCAAAGGTCGGCGGGGGCCGTCCGGCCCGGCAATACTACCGCAAGCCGGAATATGAGGCACTTGTTAACCATGACTTCATGCCCGGATGCGAGGATCGCGCCGTCCCGCCGCAATTTTCCAAGGCAACGTCCAACAGCCCCACAGAGCCCCCATGGCGTTCGGTTTGTTTCGAAAGCAAGTGCCGGAGCCGGCTGCGCCTGCGACCGCGCCGCAGGTTCCAGACGCGGCTGCCGCGCCTGTCGTCTCGACCGAGACTGATTCGGCCAAGGATTCGGCCAAGGAGATCCTCGAGCTGCTGGAACTCGAGCTCGGCGCGATGATCCGCCAGCTCGAGCGCGCCGCGGGCTCGGTCGCCGACGGCGCCGAGGCGACGGCTGCCAAGCTCACCACCATCCGCGCCCGGACCGATGCGCTGAGCGGGCGCAGCAGCGATGCGCAGAGCACCGCGACGACGTTCTCGGAAGCCGCCGACCGCTTCACCTATTCCGCCGAGGGCATCGGCGCGCAGGTGCGCAGCGCGAGCCAGCTCGCCGACGATGCCGCCGCCGCCGCGCGCGAGGCCACCGCCAATGTCGACCGCCTGCGCGAGTCTTCAGCCGCGATCGGCAACGTCGTCAACCTGATCGCGCAGATTGCGCGGCAGACCACACTGCTCGCGCTCAACTCGACCATCGAAGCGGCGCGCGCCGGCGCCGCCGGCAAGGGCTTTGCGGTGGTCGCGACCGAGGTCAAGGCGCTCGCGGTGCAGACCCAGAGCGCGACCGAGGAGATCACCCGCAAGATCGAGGCGCTGCAGAAGGACGCTACCGGATCCGCGGACGCCGTCCACCGCATCTCGCAGGCGATCGACAAGATCCGCCCGGTGTTCGAGAACGTCAACGGCGCGGTCGCCGAGCAGAACCAGATCACCGGCGAGATGGGCCAGAACGCCGCATCCGCCTCCCACTTCATCGTCTCGGTCGGCACCAGCGCCGGCGAGATCGACAGTGCGACGCGCGAAGCCGCCGCGCATGGCGACAATGTCGCCAGGGCCGGCAAGGCGGTGACCGCGTTCGCCCAGAAGCTGAAGGCGCGCTGCGCGGTGCTGCTGCGCCAGGACGAGCGCGGCGATCCGCGCAAGAACGAGCGGCTGCCCTGCAGCCTCAAAATCGAGATCACGACCGCGCGCGGCATCGTCACCGCCCCGGTCTACGAGCTTGCGATGGACGGCATCCTGATCGGTGGGCCGGAGACCGAGAAGCTGCCGGCCCATGAGACGCTGAGCGCCACCTTGCAGGACGTCGGCGCGTGCCGGATCAGGATCGGCGAGCGCGCCAAGGCCGGCAGCCAGGCCCGCTTCGAGGCGCCGACATCAGAGCTGCGCGAGCAGATCGAAGACCGGATGTGGGCGATCCACGAGGAGAACGCCGAGCTCATCACCCGCGCGATGGAAGCCGGCCGCGAGCTGAGCAAGATTTTCGAGAACGGACTGGCAAGTGGCGCGCTCTCCCTCGCCGACATGTTCGATACCGACTATGTCGAGATCGCAGGCACCAATCCGGTGCAGTACCGCACCAAAATGCTGGATTGGGCGGATCGCACGCTGCCCGCGCCGCTCGAGGCGTTCCTCGCCAGGGACCAGCGCCTGGCGTTCTGCGCAACCGTCGACCGCAACGGCTATTTGCCGGTTCACAACAAGATCTACTCGCATCCGCAACGGCCCGGCGACGTGGCCTACAACACCGCCAATTGCCGCAACCGCCGCATCTTCAACGATGCCGCGGGCCTCGCCGCCGCGCACAATGAGCGCGCCTATCTGGTGCAGAGCTATGCGCGCGACATGGGCAACGGCAGCACCGTGATGATGCGCGAGATCGACGTGCCGATCCGCGTCCGCGGCCGGCACTGGGGCGCCTTCCGCACCGCCTACAAGCTTTGAACGCTTCGCAGCCCGGATGAAGCGCAGCGCAATCCGGGACACGTAATTCCACGGGAAGGGATCCCGGATTTCGCTGCGCTGCATCCGGGCTACGCACTGCGCGCTCAGGCAAGACGGCCTTCGCGAATCACGCTCTAGATCGGAATGGGGAATGCTGCGGCGGTTCGACGGGCCGCAGTGACGGGAGGACGTGCTGACATGTCGGCTGCGCAGCTTGCAGTGCTGGATACATCATCGAACCGGACGCTGGCCGAACGGCTGGTCGACCAGCTCGCCGACCGCATCGGCGGCCTCGGGGTCGAGCTCGCCGACATCGCCGGCAACGTCCAGGAGGTCGCCAACCGGGTCAGCAGCCAGTCGGACCGGTTCCATCATTTGCAGGAGACGGCCGAGACGATGGTCTCGGCCAATCACGACATCGCCAACGCATCGCAGGCGGTGCAATCGACCGCATCCGCCGCGGTCGGCCAGATCGCGGAGTCGCGCCATGTGGTGGAGACCGCGGTCAGCCACATCGCCGAGCTTGTCACCGCGGTCGGACGAATCGAGGCGCGGCTCGCCGCGGTCGGTTCGGCACTGAGCCAGGTTGCCAAGGTCTCGGGCTCGATCGAGGCGATCGCCAAGCAGACCAACCTGCTGGCGCTCAACGCCACCATCGAGGCGGCGCGCGCCGGCAACGCCGGCCGCGGCTTTGCCGTGGTCGCAAGCGAGGTGAAGAACCTCGCCGAGGCAACGCGCCAGGCGACGCATCAGATCTCCGACACCGTGCGCGATCTCGACGGCCAGATCGGCAGCCTGATCGGCGAAAGCAGCGACGCCTCGCTGCGCGCCAAGAGCGCCGGCGAAGGCGCCCGGCAGATCTCGGGCATCATCTCGCGCGTGCAGGAAGGCTTCGCATCCGTCGGCGCCGAGATCGGCAGCGTGGCACGCGCCGCGACCTCCAATCTCGGGCATTGCGACAGCGTGATCGCGGAACTCAACGAACTTGCCAAGGGCGTCGACCTCTCCTCGCGCGACCTCAAGCATGCCGACGGGCGCGTCGCGAAGCTGCTCGAGCTATCCGAGAACCTGATCGTGACGATCGCCGACAGCGGGGTCGAGACTTCCGATACGCCACTGATCCGGATCGTGATCGAGACCGCGAAGCAGATCACCGAGCTGTTCGAGAACGCCGTAGCAAGCGGCGAGATCACGCTCGCACAATTGATGGACGAGAATTATCGCGAGATCGCAGGCTCCAATCCGAAGCAGTACCTCACCGACTATGTCAGCTTCACCGACCGCGTGCTGCCCGCGATCCAGGACCCGATCCAGAAGAGCGATCCGCGCATCGTGTTCTGCGTCGCCTGGGCACGCAGCGGCTACCTGCCGACCCACAATCCGAACTATCGGCTGCCGCAGGGGCCGGACCCGGTGTGGAACAACGCCAATTGCCGCAACCGCCGGCTGTTCAACGACCGCGCGGTGAGCAAGGTCGCAGCCAACACCAAGCCATTCCTGCTGCAGACCTACCGCCGCGACATGGGCGGCGGCAATTTCGTGCTCATGAAGGACCTGTCGTCGCCGATCGTCGTGAACGGCCGCCACTGGGGCGCGTTCCGGATGGGATTCCGGCAAAGCTAGGCCAGCCCCCCGGCCGGCATTGCCAAAAAATGCAAAACAACCCCATGCACAGTAGCCGGCAGCTGCCAGCGCCCGGCATGGCGCTTGACACGTCGGGCAACTCAGATGTATTCTTCTATTATTCCGAAATGACTTGTAGCCCGGATGCAGCGAAGCGCAATCCGGGACCAGCCTCTCAACTCGAGAGAGGCCCCGGATTTCGCTGCGCTTCATCCGGGCTACGGTTGCTTCACTTTGTCCAGAACGGCGGCACCGCGGGCTCGAGCCGCCCGCCGGCGCGGACCGGCGCGACCTTGACCGCAAGACCGGTCGCATCGTCGGTCTCGACCGCGATGCCGCTGAGCGTCGCAACGCCGCCGGCCGGCTCGAAACGGCCGGAGGGAATGCCGGTGAGGAAGCGCTGCAGCGGCTCCTCCTTCTGCATGCCGATCACGGAATCATAATCGCCGGTCATGCCGGCGTCGCTCATATAGGCGGTGCCGCCGGGCAGCACCTGGTGATCGGCGGTCGGCACATGGGTATGGGTGCCGACCACAAGGCTGACGCGGCCGTCGCAGAAGAAGCCGACACCCTGCTTCTCGGAGGTGGCCTCGGCGTGGAAATCGAGCACGATGGCGTCGGCGCCCTCGCGCAACGGGCAGGCCTCGAGCTCGCGATCGATCGCGCTGAACGGATCGTTCGAGGACGGCTCCATGAAGACGCGGCCGATCGCGTTGAGCACCAGCGCGCGCTTGCCGGTCTTGGTGTCGACCAGCGTGGCGCCGCGGCCCGGCGAATGGCGCGGAAAATTCAGCGGGCGGATCAGGCGCGGCGCGCGCTCGATGAAGACCAGCGCCTCCTTCTGATTCCAGGCGTGGTTGCCGAGCGTGATCGCGTCGGCGCCGGCATCGAGCAGCTCCTGGTAGATCGCCTCGGTGATGCCGAAGCCGCCGGCGGAATTCTCGCCGTTGACGACGACGAGGTCGAGCGACCAGTCCCTGATCATGCCGGGAAGGTGGTCGGCGATGGCGGTGCGGCCGGTCCTGCCGACGACGTCACCAACGAAGAGAATACGCAAGGCTAGCTACTCCGGAAATCGAACGTCTTGCGCTCCGTTAGCACATAATCGAGCGGGACGTCGTGCGACAGCGCCGGTATAGCCTTGGTTTCCTGTGCGGCAAAAGCGATCCCGACCCCGATCACATGCTTGGCCTTGCGCAGATGCGCAAAGGTATAGTCGTAATAGCCGGCACCGTAGCCGATGCGGTGGCCGAGTTTGTCGAACGCCGCGAGCGGCACCAGCATGACGTCGGGATGCACCTCGGCCGCGGCCGGCGACGGCTCGGGAATGCCGAGCGGCCCGAGCATCAGCCGGTCCTGCGGCGACCAGCTGCGGAAGGTCAGCGACTGGCCGCGCGCATTGATGCAGGGCAGCGCCAGCCGCGCACCCTTGTCCGCCAGCTTCTTCATCAACGGGGCCGGATCGAACTCGCTGCGGATCGGGGCATAGCCGGAGACGATCATGCCCTGCGTGACCTCGAACGGCGCGCCGCGCCTGGCGAGCGCTTCGGCAGCGGTCGCGCGCTGCTCGTCGCTCAGCGCATCGCGCTTGGCGAGGGCAAGCGCCCGAAGCTCGGCCTTCGATGGAGATGCGTGCATGATCCATCTTCCGCTGTCGTCGTCCGCGACAACGGACGATCCATCATTCAGAGACGCCAGCATTCGTTAGGCCACGCCGCGGCGCACTGGACGCCCCGCTTCGCAGGGGACAGCGCTGCACCACAATCGAACCGCCGCCGCGCGACGACAAGGCAACAGCAAAAATAGTGCGAAGCCGCAGAGGCCGTTGGAGCGCTCGATCCCGGAGTTCCCTACGAAAGTAGGTGGGCACCATATGTCCGGGTCCACGGACCCGGCCAGGGACAGTTCCCTAAAGGATCGATAAGGCCCCGGGGATATATGGCTCCTGACGCGCAACGCAGCTTCGCAGGGGCAATGTAGCGATCGTTGTCGCAATTCGCCAGCGGTAAGGAGGACGCAGTCAGATCTTGCTCAGCTTTCACCCTCCCCTGGAGGGGGAGGGTCGGCTCGCTATGAGCGAAGCGAATGCGAGACGGGGTGGGGTGAAGGTCTCTCCGCGTCAGCAGTGCCCGAGTGGAGAGATCACCCCACCTCGGTGCGCATTCCGCTGCGCTGCATGCGCACCGATCCTCCCCCTCCAGGGGAGGATGAGATCACCCGCCGGAAAATATGAATCACCCGATCGCGATGCCGCCGCCGATGGTGCGGTTGAGCACCTGGGTGGTGCGCTCGATCCGCTCGGCGGCGGCGTTGAGCGCGTTGGAGACCGCGGTCTGGGTCGCGCGGGCGCGGTCGGTGGCAGCCGTGCGGGCATTGCGCAACTGCTCGACCTCTTCCTCGAGGCTGCGGATGCGCGCGCTCGCATCGACCAGTTCGTCGCAGGCGGTCAGCGCCGCCATCACGGTGAGCCTGGCATCGCCGATCTCGCCGAACTTGCCGCGCAGCGATTCGACGCGCTGCTGGAGATTCTCCGCGAGCTTCAAGAGCCGCACCTCCTGGCCCTCCTCGCAGGCCATCCGGTATTGCCGGCCATTGATGGTGACGTTGATGTGGCTCATCTGCCTTCTCCGCCGTCGAGCACGGCGCGAATGGTGCCGATCGCCGCGTCGAGTTTTTCCGCGATGTCGCGATTGACGCGCTCGAGCTTGCGCGTCTTCACCAGCGATCCGTCGAGCTCGTCGGCAAGTCTCGAGCGATCGGCGCCGAGCGCCTGAATCCGGGCAGCCAGTTCGTTCTCGTCGCGGTCGGCCTCGCGGCGCCGCTCCACCGAACTTTCCAGCGCATCGAGCGCGGCCATCAGCCGCTTGGTCGCAGCATCGATATCGGCGAGCGGTGCCTCGGTATTGCCAGACCCGTTGGCGAGACGATCACTCATGACACGCGGCGTGGACCCCTTCTGGTCGGTTGGCTCGGTAGCCTGCTGGAGACGGGCCTGCCGCACGGCAAAAGCGGCGGTTCGGCAAGCGTTTACGGGACGAAATTTACGTGGCAAGCGAGCCCAGCGCAACGGCGGCGCCAAACTATGCACCGTTCAATGAAATTGGGCCATTTCGAGCAACTTTTCCCCGTTTTGGGGCGTTTCATCGCCTTGGACTTGCGGAATTGAGGTGCTAATCCACCCTCCAACCCGTAAGGCCACTCCACGCGCGTATCGCGGCTGCCCGCCCCGATGCGTCCAGCAATCAGCTCTCATTCCAGGCGGACTTTTCATATGACGCAGGTCGATCACACCCGTATGGCCAATGCGATCCGTGGCCTTGCCATGGACGCCGTCGAGAAGGCGAATTCCGGCCATCCCGGCCTGCCGATGGGCGCCGCCGACATCGCGACCGTGCTGTTCACGAAATTCCTGAAATTCGACGCCGCCGACACGGCGTGGCCCGACCGCGACCGCTTCGTGCTGTCGGCCGGCCACGGCTCGATGCTGCTCTATGCCTTGCTGTACCTCACCGGCAACAAGGACATGACGCTCGACCAGCTCAAGCATTTCCGCCAGCTCGGATCGCTGACGCCGGGGCACCCGGAAAACTTCCACACCAAGGGTATCGAGACCACCACCGGTCCGCTCGGCCAGGGCATCGCGACCGCGGTCGGCATGGCGCTTGCCGAGAAAATGCTGGCCGCCGAATTCGGCAAGAAGATCGTCAACCACCACACCTATGTGCTCGCCTCCGACGGCGACCTGATGGAAGGCATCTCGCAGGAAGCGATCGCGCTCGCCGGTGTCTGGCGGCTCAACAAGATGATCGTGCTGTACGACGACAACGGCATCTCGATCGACGGCCCGACCTCGATCTCCGACTCGGTCGATCAGGTGAAGCGCTTCAAGTCCGCCGGCTGGGCCGCCGAACTGATCGACGGCCACGATCAGCAGGCGATTGCCGCCGCGATCACCCGCGCGCAGAAGTCCAGCAAGCCGACGATGATCGCCTGCAAGACCACGATCGGCTTCGGCGCGCCGACCAGGGCCGGCACCGCGAAAGCCCATGGCGAGGCGCTCGGCGCCGCCGAGCTCAAGGGCGCCAAGGAGAAGCTCGGCATCTCGCTCGAGCCGTTCTCGGTGCCCGACGACGTGCTGAAGGCCTGGCGTGAGGCGGGTGCCCGCGGCGCCGCCGAGCACAAGGCCTGGGACGAGCAGTTCGCGCAGCTCGGCAACCGCAAGCGCGCCGAGTTCGAGCGCCGGATCCGTCACGAGCGGCCGCAGTCGCTCGCCAAGGGGCTGCGCGCCTTCAAGAAGGGCCTGCTCGAAAATCCGCTCAACGTCGCGACCCGCAAATCGTCCGAAGCCGCGATCGAGGTGATCGCCGCCGCGATGCCGATGGAATTCGTCGCGGGCTCCGCCGACCTCACCGGCTCCAACAACAACAAGGCCAAGTCGGCGACCGCGTTCGGCGCCAAGACGCCGAAGGGCCGCTTCATCCATTACGGAATCCGCGAGCACGGCATGGCGGCGTGCCTCAACGGCATCTTCCTGCATGGCGGCTTCGCGCCGAACGGCGCCACCTTCCTGGTCTTCACCGACTATGCGCGCGGCGCGATGCGGCTGTCGGCGCTGATGGGCACCGGCGTGGTCTATGTCATGACCCATGACTCGATCGGCCTCGGTGAGGATGGTCCGACCCACCAGCCGGTCGAGCACCTCTCCGCACTGCGCGCGATGCCCAACATGCGCGTGTTCCGTCCCTGCGACGCGGTCGAGACCGCCGAGTGCTGGGAACTGGCGCTCAACCGCATCGACGGACCGACGGTGCTGGCACTGACCCGCCAGAACCTGCCGCAGCTCCGCACCACGGTGCCATCAGACAATCCATGCAGCCACGGCGCCTACGAGCTGGTCGCGGCGCAGGGTGACGCAAAAGTGTCATTGTTCGCATCCGGTTCCGAGGTCCAGATCGCGGTCGAGGCGCAGAAGCAGCTCGCCGGCCGCGGCATCCCGACGCGGGTCGTCTCGGTCCCGTCGCTGGAATTGCTGCTGGCGCAGCCCGCCGAGCGGCAAAATGCGGTTATCGGCAAGGCGCCGGTCAAGATCGCGATCGAGGCCGCGGTGCGCTGGGGCTGGGATGCCGTGATCGGCCATGATGGCGAATTCATCGGCATGCACGGTTTCGGTGCCAGCGCCCCGGCGAAGGACCTTTTCCCGCATTTCGGCATTACCGCTGAAGCCGTCGTTAACGCTGCCACCAAGCGCGTCTGACGCTGGCCTGCCTCCCGCGGGTCAAGGTTGAGCTTGTCGCGAAAAAGGATTACCTAAGCTCCATCTTTTCCGTACGCGCCCGGCCGAACCGGGCGTTCCGCCGTAAGAACCTCGTGGGAGCGCTCCCGCGGGGCTGACAACAGCTTTAGAGGAGACGAGCATGGCAATCCGCGTCGCGATCAACGGGTTTGGGCGTATCGGCCGCAACATTCTGCGCGCCATCGCCGAGTCCGGCCGCAAGGACATCGAGGTGGTCGGCATCAACGACCTCGGCCCGGTCGAGACCAACGCACACCTGCTGCGCTTCGATTCTGTGCACGGCCGCTTTCCGGGCACCGTGACCGTCGACGGCGACTCGATCAGCCTCGGCGACAACAAGATCAAGGTTTCAGCCGAGCGCGATCCCTCCAAGCTGCCGTGGAAGGCCCTCGGCGTCGACGTCGCGCTGGAGTGCACCGGCATCTTCACCGCGAAGGACAAGGCTTCCGCCCACCTGACCGCCGGCGCCAAGCGCGTGCTGGTCTCGGCGCCCGCCGATGGTGCCGACGCCACCATCGTCTACGGCGTCAACCACGACACGCTGAACAAGGATCAGCTGGTCGTCTCGAACGGCTCCTGCACCACCAACTGCCTGGCGCCGGTCGCCAAGGTCCTGCACGACACCGTCGGCATCGAGACCGGCTTCATGACCACGATCCACGCCTATACCGGCGACCAGCCGACCCTCGACACCCTGCACAAGGATCTCTATCGCGGCCGCGCCGCGGCGATGTCGATGATCCCGACCTCGACCGGCGCCGCCAAGGCGATCGGCCTGGTGCTGCCGGAGCTGAAGGGCAAGCTCGACGGCGTCTCGGTGCGCGTGCCGACCCCGAACGTGTCGGTGATCGACCTCAAGATCGTCGCCAAGCGCGCGACCGATATCAAGGAGATCAACGAGGCGATGAAGCGCGCCTCGGAGCAGCAGCTCAAGGGCATCCTCGGCTACACCAATGCGCCGAACATCTCGATCGACTTCAACCACGATCCGCACTCGGCCACCTTCCACATGGACCAGACCAAGGTGCAGAACGGCACGCTGGTGCGCGTGATGGCCTGGTACGACAATGAGTGGGGCTTCTCGAACCGCATGGCGGACACCGCCGTCGCGATCGGCAAGCTGGTTTAAGTTCGACTGTTCGCGATGCCCGGCCCAAGGCCGGGCATTTGCGTGTTTGCCCCCGCCTGCGCGGCCTCGACGGCCGCGGCATCGGCAAGCGAAAGCGACGCCGTCCCCCGGACGGCTGTGTCCGGCCGCACAGGAAACGCTCATGACAAAATCGTTCCGCACCCTCGACGACGTCAATGTGAAGGGCAAGCGCGTGCTGCTGCGCGTCGACCTCAACGTCCCCATGGAAGGCGGCCGCGTCACCGACGCCACAAGGCTGGAGCGCGTTGCCCCGACCATCACCGAGATTTCCGACAAGGGCGGCAGGGTGATCCTGCTCGCTCATTTCGGCCGGCCCAAGGGCCGCGACGCCAAGGACTCGCTGAAGCCGGTCGCCGAAGCGCTGTCGAAGGTGATCAAGCGCCCGGTCGCGTTCGCCGAGGATTGCATCGGCGAGCCCGCGGCCAACGCGGTCGCCGCGCTGAAGGACGGCGACATCCTCTGCCTGGAAAACACCCGCTTCCACAAGGAAGAGGAAAAGAACGACGCCGGCTTCGTCGCTGAACTGGCAAAGCTCGGCGACATCTGGGTCAACGACGCCTTCTCGGCCGCGCATCGTGCCCACGCCTCGACCGAAGGCCTCGGCCACAAGCTGCCGGCCTATGCCGGCCGCACCATGCAGGCCGAGCTCGACGCGCTCGGCAAGGCGCTGGAAGCCCCGACCAAGCCGGTGATCGCGATCATCGGCGGCGCCAAGGTGTCGACCAAGATCGACCTGCTGGAAAACCTCGTCAGCAAGGTCGACGCGCTGGTGATCGGCGGCGGCATGGCCAACACTTTCCTGCACGCGCAGGGCATCGGCGTCGGCAAGTCGCTGGCCGAGAAGGATCTGGCGCCGACCGCGCTGCGGATCATGGAGAAGGCCAATGCGGCCAATTGCGCGATCATCCTCCCCGTTGACGCCGTCGTCGCCAGCCAGTTCGCGGCCAACGCGCCGTCGCACGCCTACGGCCTCGACGCGATCCCGGCCGACGGCATGATCCTCGACGTCGGCCCGCAATCGATCGCGCGGATCCATTCGGCAATCGACGATGCCGCGACCCTGGTCTGGAACGGACCGCTCGGCGCCTTCGAGCTGACGCCGTTCGACCGCGGCACCGTGGTGTCGGCCAAGCATGCCGCCGAGCGCACCAAAGCCAAAAAGCTGATCTCGGTGGCCGGCGGCGGCGATACCGTCGCGGCACTCAACCAGGCAGGCGTGGCCGGTGATTTTTCCTATGTCTCGACCGCGGGCGGCGCGTTTCTTGAATGGATGGAAGGCAAGCCGCTGCCGGGCGTCGAAGTTCTGAAAAAAGGTTGATTTAGAGCATGATCCGGAAAAGTGTGACGCGGTTTTCCGAAAAGATCATGCTCAAGAAATGAGCTGAAGCGCGATGACAATTCAATCCGAGCTCATCGCGCGTCACATCCGCGAACGCGCACACCAGGGAGAAATGGAATGGCTCGCATCACGTTGCGGCAACTGCTCGACCACGCGGCCGAGCATGATTACGGCGTACCCGCCTTCAACATCAACAACATGGAGCAGGCGCTGGCGATCATGGCCGCGGCCTCCGAGGTCGATGCGCCCGTCATCATCCAGGCCTCGCGCGGCGCGCGGTCCTACGCCAACGACGTCATGCTCAAGCACATGATGGACGCCGTCACCGAGATCTATCCGCAGATCCCGGTTTGCGTGCATCTCGACCACGGCAACGAGCCCGCCACCTGCATGACCGCGATCCAGGCCGGCTTTACCTCGGTCATGATGGACGGCTCGCTGAAGGCCGACGGCAAGACGCCGGGCGACTGGGACTACAATGTCGGCGTCACCCGGACGGTGACCGGCATGGCCCATCTCGGCGGCATCTCGGTGGAAGGCGAGCTCGGCGTGCTCGGCTCGCTCGAGACCGGCATGGGCGACAAGGAAGACGGCCATGGCGCCGAGGGCAAGCTGTCGCATGACCAGCTGCTGACCAATCCGGATGAAGCCGTGAAGTTCGTCCAGGAAACCAAGGTCGACGCGCTGGCGATCGCGATGGGCACCTCGCACGGTGCCTACAAGTTCACCCGCAAGCCGGACGGCGACATCCTCGCCATGAACGTGATCGAGGAAATCCACCGCAAGCTGCCGAACACGCATCTCGTCATGCACGGCTCATCGTCGGTGCCGCAGGAATTGCAGGAGATCATCAACGCCAATGGCGGCAAGATGAAGCCGACCTGGGGCGTGCCGGTCGCCGAGATCCAGCGCGGCATCAAGAACGGCGTGCGCAAGATCAACATCGACACCGACAACCGGATGGCGATGACCGGCCAGATCCGGAAAGTTCTGAAGGACAATCCGGAAGAGTTCGATCCGCGCAAGTACCTGAAGCCGGCGATGGAGGCGATGACCAAGCTGTGCAAGCAGCGGCTGCAGGAGTTCAACACCGCGGGCCAGGCCAGCAAGATCAAGAAGGTGCTGACCACGGCGGAAATGGCCAAGCGCTACGCCGCGGGCCAGCTCGACCCCAAGGTTGCCTAATCAATCCCTCCCTCTCCCCGCCCTTCGCGGGGATAGGGTTGGGGTGAGGGGCTGCCTCAACATTCACGCTGCCAGATGGACTCGTAGAGGGTCCCTCTCACCCGGAACGCATCTCACGATGCGTTCCGACCTCTCCCCGCAAGCGGGGCGAGGTAAACAGAACAAGCCAAATCCGCTCGCGATCCAGCCGCGACGAACGTTTTCTAGGCAATTGCCCGAGAACCGCCTATTTTGGCTCGCAAAGGCAATGCGCTCCGGAGGACGTTTCCATGAACCTCGCTGACCTCAACAAGATTGCCCTCGCCATGGTCACCCCGGGCAAGGGGCTGCTCGCCGCCGACGAATCCTCCGGCACCATCAAGAAGCGGTTCGACGCCATCAAGGTCGATTCGACCGAGGACAGCCGCCGCGACTATCGCGAGATGCTGTTCCGCTCGCAGGAGGCGATGAGCAAGTACATTTCCGGCGTCATCCTCTACGACGAGACCATCTGGCAGAATGCCAAGGACGGCACGCCGCTGGTCAAGCTGATCGAGCAGGCAGGCGCGATCCCCGGCATCAAGGTCGACGAAGGCACCCAGGCATTGCCGAACTGCCCGGGCGAACTCGTCACCGTCGGCCTCGACAAGCTCGCCGAGCGCCTGAAGAAATATTACGAGCGCGGTGCGCGCTTTGCGAAGTGGCGCGCCGTGATCGATATCGGCTCGGGTGCCGGCAGCCGCGGAATTCCCACCATGACCGCGATCCGCGTCAACGCCCATGCGCTGGCGCGCTACGCCGCGCTGTGCCAGGCCGCACAGATCGTGCCGATCGTCGAGCCCGAGGTGCTGATGGACGGCGATCACGACATCGACCGCTGCTATGAAGTGACGCAGCGCGTGCTGAACCGCACCTTCCAGGAATTGCGGGTGCAGCGCGTCGCGCTCGAAGGCATGATCCTGAAGCCGAACATGGCGATCTCGGGCAAGAAGTGCCCGAAGCAGGCCTCGGTGCAGGAAGTCGCCGAGAAGACCGTCCGCCTGCTCAAGAGCTGCGTGCCCGCCGCGGTGCCCGGCATCGCCTTCCTCTCCGGCGGACAGAGCGACGAGGAGGCGACCGCGCATCTCGACGCGATGAACAAGATCGGCCATCTGCCCTGGCGGCTGACCTTCTCCTACGGCCGTGCGCTGCAGGCGGCGCCGCAAAAGGCGTGGTCCGGCAAGCCGGACAACGTCCCCGCCGGCCAGCGCGCCTTCTCGCATCGCGCCCGGATGAACGGGCTCGCGAGCACCGGCCATTGGGAAGCCGGCCTCGAGAAACAGGCGGCATAGTTGGCGACCAAGCCCGTTCCGCCGCGGCCGGCGCCGCGCCTCTATCTGGCAACCGCGCCGGTCGATGAGCCCGCGCAGCTCGCCGCCGAGCTCGCCGAGCTGCTCGCCGCGGCCGACGTTGCGGCCGTTCTGGTGCGGCTGCGCGAGAGCGATCCGCGCAGCATGATCTCCACCATCAAGGCGCTGGCGCCCGCGATCCAGAACGCGGATGCCGCGCTCCTGATCGACGGCCATCCCGACATCGTGGCCCGCGCCGGCGCCGATGGCGCGCATCTGACCGGCCTCGCCGCGATGGAAGAGGCGATGTCGTCGCTGAAGCCCGACCGCATCGCAGGCGTCGGCGGGCTCGCGACGCGCCATGATTCCATGGCCGCGGGCGAAGCCGGTGCCGACTATGTGCTGTTCGGCGAGCCCGACGCCAGGGGAACGCGGCCCTCGCTCGAGGCGATCGCCGAGCGGCTGGAATGGTGGGACGAATTGTTCGAGCCGCCCTGCGTCGGCTTTGCCACCTCGCGCGAAGAGGCCGAGGCGTTCGCGGCGGCCGGCGCGGATTTCGTGCTGGTCGGAGACTTGATCTGGTCCGATCCGCGCGGCGCCAAGGCGGCTCTCGCCGAGATCGGCGAAGCGATTGCCCATGCCGGCAAGGTCAAGGCCGAGGGATGACGGCGGAATGAAATGCCTGCGTCCGATAGGTGTTGCGCTCGGCTGCACGATGCTGGCGGGCGGCGCGATGGCGCAGCTCTCGATCACGCCGCCGGCGCAGACGCCGCCGCCCGCGAAGAAGGAGGCGCCGAAAGAGAAGCCGAAGCCGCATGCGCCGGTCGCGAAGAAGCCGTCGCCGAAGCCTTCCGCCACGCCGACCCCGACGCCCTCGCCGACCCCGACGCCTGACGATCCCAATGTGGATCTCGTCTACGGCGCCTATCAGCGCGGCATGTACAAGACCGCGTTCGACCTCGCGACCGTGCGTGCGCAGAACGGCAACGACGCCAAGGCCATGACCATGCTGGGCGAGCTCTATGCCAACGGGCTCGGCGTCAAGCGCGACTACGTCAAGGCCGACGAGTGGTACAAGCGCGCCGCCGACGCCGGCGACCGCGAGGCGATGTTCGCGCTCGCCATGATGAAGATCGCCGGCCGCGGCGGCGCCGTCGACAAGGATGCCGCGGTCAAGCTGCTGGCCTCGTCGGCCAAGCTCGGCGAGCCCAAGGCAGCCTACAATCTCGCGCTGCTCTATCTCGACGGCCAGACCCTGCCGCAGGACCTCCGCCGCTCCGCCGAGCTGTTGCGCATGGCCGCCGACGCCGGCAGCCCGGAGGCGCAATACGCGCTCGCGACCTTCTACAAGGAGGGCACCGGCGTGCCCAAGGACCTGGAAAAGGCGGCGCGGCTGCTGCAGGCCGCCTCGCTGGCCGACAATGTCGATGCCGAGGTCGAATATGCCATCGCGCTGTACAACGGCAGCGGCACGCCGCGGAACGTGCCGGCGGCGGTGGCGATGCTGCGCAAGGCGGCCCGGCAGAACAGCGCGATCGCGCAGAACCGCCTCGCCCACGTGCTGGCGACCGGCGCCGGCGCCCCGGTGGACAAGGTCGAGGCCCTGAAATGGCACACCGTGGCCAAGACCGCCGGCAAGGGCGACCCCGATCTCGACGACATCCTCGCCGATATGAGCCCGGAAGACCGCGCCAAGGGCGAGGCTGCCGCGCGAAAATGGATCGGAAACAACGTCAAATGACGCCTTGACGGCGCCACTTCCAGAGGGCACCCAGTCGGTAAATCTCCAGCGCCGCAGGCCGTTCTCCGTCATCCTGAGGTGCGAGCGGAGCGAGCCTCGAAGGATGAAGCGGCCACAGTCGGGCCGTCGATCCTTCGAGACGCGCGTTCCGCGCTCCTCAGGATGACGGGTTGAGATTTGCGCGCGCCGCCTGATCGACTTTCACATTTCTCGGATCACAAGTTCTCATCATGCTCTACTCCGCCCTCATCAATGTCATGGTCAAGGCCGCGCGGCGCGCCGGCCGCAGCCTCAAGCGCGACCTCGGCGAGATCGAACATCTGCAGGTGTCGCTGAAGGGGCCGGCGAACTTCGTCTCGCTCGCCGACAAGCGCGCCGAGGAGATGCTCTACACCGACCTCGAGAAGGCCCGTCCCGGCTACGGTTTCCTCGGCGAGGAGGGCGGCAAGCGCGAAGGCTCGGACAAGAGCCACACCTGGATCGTCGATCCGCTCGACGGCACCACCAACTTCCTGCACGGCATCCCGCAATTCGCGATCTCGATCGGGCTCAAGCGCGAGGACACCGTGATCGCCGGCGTGATCTACAATCCCGCCAATGACGAGCTCTATATCGCCGAGCGCGGCAAGGGCGCGTTCCTCAACGACCAGCGGCTGCGCGTCGCCGGCCGCCGCCAGCTCAACGAATGCGTGGTCGCCTGCGGCCTGCCGCATATCGGCCGCGGCAATCACCAGGTGGCGCTGCAGGAGATGGCCGCGCTGCAGACCAAGGTCGCGGGCTTCCGCCGCTTCGGCGCCGCCTCGCTCGACCTCGCCTTCGTCGCGGCGGGCCGCCTCGACGGCTATTGGGAACGCAATCTGCAGCCCTGGGACATCGCAGCCGGCCAGATCATGGTGCGCGAAGCCGGCGGCACCGTCTCCGGCGTCCAGGGCAGCGACGACCCGTTGCAGACCGGTCATGTCGTCTGCGGCAACGAGTTCGTGCACGGCGAGCTGATCAAGATCCTGAAGCCGCTCGGGCAGTAACGCGACGGCGCGATCTAATCCTCGTCGTCGTCCTCGTTCTCGCGGTATGTCTCATCGCGAAATTCACCGCTGTGGGTCAGACCCTCGATGGTCGTGGCGCCCTTCGCCTTGATCACCCGGCGAAGCGGGACCGAGCCCTCGTTGCGCAGCGCCTCCATCAGATGCTCCGAATGGGTGACGATCCAGATATCGGCACGGCTCGACGCCTTGACGATCAGGCGAGCCAACGGCGCCAGCAACGATGGATGCAAACTGGTTTCCGGTTCGTTCAGCGCGATGAACGGCGGCAGCCGGTAGCCCATAAACACCGCGAGCAGGCAGAGATATTTCAGCGTCCCGTCGGACAATTCGTGTGCCCTGAACGGACGCGGCATATCTGCCTGCTGCAATTGGAATTCACACAGCCCGTTTTTCTCCCAAGCCCGCAGTTCGGCACCCGGGAACGCATCCTCGATCGCATCCTGTAGATCACCGGCATCCTGCCTGATCGTGAACAGGGTTGCCAACACGGCAGCCAGATCATGGCCATCGGCACTCATCGAGGGTGTCGTGATCGCAAGACAGGGCTTTCGGATCGGCGACGCCGGATCGGTACGGAAGTCATGATAGAATCGCCAGCTCAGCATCGCGTTTCTGATCAGGTCGATCTCGGGGCTCCCCTTGCCATCCGATAATCCGGCGAGCGCCGTTTCCGATGGCAGCACCGCATCCTTGTGCTGACTCCAGGCACCGTTTTCACCGCGGACACTGACGAGTGAATTGGTCCGCTCCATCATCACAACTGTTCGCTTGCCGTGGGTCGCCTCGATCTTTTCCGACTTGATCATCGGCTCGCCGGGAAATGCTGCGGAGACCGGGCTAGGAAATCCGAGTTCGATGGAATATCTGACGTGATCGAATCTCACGGCCAATCGTAGAAGCGCATCGCTGCCGCGCCTGCGATCGCCAGACCAGAAGACGGAATTCAACCCGCCTTCGTCTGAGATCGTGCGCGTGATCCGGCCGGTCGCAGCGTCCCGCAACAGCGACAAGGACTTGTAGAGGTTGGACTTGCCGACACCGTTTTCACCGACGAAGACGGACAGCGGCTGAATGGACATGAAAAGCCGCCGAATCGAGCGATAATTCGAGATCGAAATATCGGTCGGCCGCATCGCATGCCCTCAATCCTCGGGTTGCCGGCAACGCTCCCCGTTCAATCCAGAGCGGCAATCTGGATTGAACAGTTTGCGAAAGCAAGCCAGAGGCGGTGCCGGGCCTTGATCAGACCCGCGCCGATCTTGCGGATCAATGACCGGAGCTTGCCGACGCCGGCGGACCGTAGGCTTCGGCCTTCTCGACCTTCTCGCGATCCCCGCCCAGCACGCGCTGCACGCTGACGAAGAACACCGGGACCAGCAGCAGCGCCAGGATCACCACCGCGATCATGCCGCCCATCACCGATGTGCCGAGCGCCTGCTGGCTGGCGCCGCCGGCGCCGGTGGCGATCGCCATCGGCAGCACGCCGCAGACGAAGGCGAGACCGGTCATCAGGATCGGGCGGAAGCGCAGACTACACGCCTCGATGGTCGCCTCGACCAGCGGCTTGCCCTGGGCGCGCAGATCCTTGGCGAACTCGATGATCAGGATCGCGTCCTTGGCGGCGAGACCGATGATGGTGATCAGGCCGACCGTGAAGTAGACGTCGTTGGACAGGCCGCGCATCGTCGCCGCCACCACGGCGCCGAGAATGCCGAGCGGAATCGTCAGCAGCACCGCGAGCGGAATGGTCCAGCTCTCGTAGAGCGCGGCGAGCAACAGGAACACCACCAGCACCGACAGCGCGAGCAGGAACGGCGCCTGCGAACCCGACAATTTTTCTTGCAGCGACTGTCCCGTCCACTCATAGCCGAAGCCGCGCGGCAGCTTGTCGGCGAGCCGCTCCATCTCCGCGATCGCATCGCCCGAAGTAAAGCCCGGCTTCGCCTCGCCGGAGATGCGCACCGCCGGATAGTAGTTGAAGCCCGCGATCTGCGTCGGGCCCTTCGTCCACTCGATGGTGGCGAAGGCCGAGAACGGCACCAGCTGGCCGCGGCTGTTCTTGACGTTGTAATTGAGGATGTCGTCCGCGTTCATGCGGCTGGTCTTGTCGGCCTGCACGATGACACGCTGCATCCGCCCGCGGTTCGGGAAGTCGTTGATGTAGTTCGAACCGAGATTGGTCGAGATCGTGTTGTTGATGTCCTCGAAGGTGAGGCCGAACGCGCCGGCCTTCTCGCGGTCGATCATCAGATTGACCTGCGGCGCCGGGGGCAGGCCTTCGACATAGACCTTCTGCAACACGGGACTGGCATTGGCCTCGGCGATCAGGCGGTCACTTGCCGCGATCAGCGCCGCATAGCCCTTCTGGCCGCGGTCCTGCAGGCGGAACGAGAAGCCCGACGAGTTGCCGAGATTGTCGATCGGCGGGGGCTGCAACGCCGAGATCCTGGCGTCGCGGATCGACGACGACAGATCGCGGTTGATGTCGGCGACGATGGCGGCAGCCGAATCCTTCGGGCCGCGCTCCGACCAGTCCTTCAGCGTGATGAACGCCTGCGCGGTGTTCATGCCCTGGCCGAGGAAGCTGAAGCCGGTGAGGAAGGTGACGTTCTCGATGCCGGCGCGATCCTTCAGGTATTTCTCGACCTGCTCGACCGCAGCCTCGGTGCGCGCATAGGACGATTCCGACGGCGTCTGCACGTCGGTCGTGATGAAGCCCTGGTCGTCGACCGGCAGGAAGCCGCCGGGCAGCCGCACGAAGCCGTAGGCGACGCCCGCGAACAGCACGAGATAGATCAGCATCAGGCGGCCGGTGCGCTTCAGCCCGCCCTGCACCGTGCGGACATAGCCGGCACGGCTATTGTCGAGCACGCGGTTGAACCAGCCGAACACGCCCCTGCGGGCGTGGCCGTGGCCCTTCTCGACCGGCTTGAGCAGGGTCGCGCACAGCGCCGGCGTCAGCGACAGCGCGAGCAGCGCCGAGAACGCGATCGCCGCCACCATGGTGACCGAGAACTGTCGGTAGATGATGCCGACCGAGCCGGGGAAGAACGCCATCGGCACGAACACCGCCATCAGCACCAGCGTGATGCCGATGATCGCGCCGGTGATCTGCGACATCGCCTTCTTGGTGGCTTCCTTCGGCGGCAGGCCCTCCTCGGCCATGATGCGCTCGACGTTCTCGACCACGACGATGGCGTCGTCGACCAGGATGCCGACCGCCAGCACCATGCCGAACATGGTCAGCATGTTGATCGAGAAGCCCGCAACCATCAGCGTGGCACAGGCGCCGAGCAGCGCCACCGGCACCACGATGGTCGGAATGATGGTGTAGCGGATGTTCTGCAGGAACAGGAACATCACGATGAACACCAGCACCACCGCCTCGACCAGCGTCATCAGGACCTTCTCGATCGAGGCCTTGACGACGGGCGTGATGTTGTAGGGAATCTCGTAGGAGATATTGGCCGGGAAGAAGCGCGACAGCTCCTTCATCTTGGCTTCGACCGCGCTTGCGGTCGCCAGCGCGTTGCCCTTCGGCGACAGCAGCACCGAGAGGCCGGCGGTCGGCTTGCCGTTCAGGCGGGTGTTGAACTGGTAGCTGAGGCCGCCGATCTCGATCCGCGCGACGTCGCGCAGACGGACCGTCGAGCCGTCGGCATTGGCGCGCAGGATGATGGCGCCGAACTCGTCGGGCGAGGAGAGCTGGCCCTTGACCAGCACCTGCGCGGAAATCTTCTGCGTATCCGTGCTCGGCTCGGCGCCGATGCTGCCGGAGGCGACCTGGGCGTTCTGCGCGGTGATCGCACGGTTGACGTCGTCGGCCGACAGGCCGAAGCCGACCAGCTTGGCCGGATCGATCCAGATGCGCAGCGAGCGCTCGGTCGAATACAGCGTGGCGCGGCCGACGCCGGGGATGCGCCGCACCTCGCCCAGCACGTTGCGGATCATGAAGTCGCCGAGGCCCACTTCATCCAGCGAGCCGTCGGTCGAGTTCAGCGTGATGATCTGCAGCACGGCGGAGGAGGCTTCCTCGACCAGGATGCCCTGCTGGATCACGGCGCGCGGCAGCCGCGCCTCGACGCGCTTGAGGCGGTTCTGCACCTCGACCGAAGCCTGGCTGGTGTCGGTGCCCGGCTTGAAGTTGGCGATGATCTCGACCTGGCCGAGCGAGTCGGAAGTCGATTCGAAGTTCAGGATGTTGGCAGCGCCGTTGAGCTCCTCCTCGATCAGCCGCGTTACGCTGTTGTAGAGGTTCTCAGGCGACGCGCCGGGATAGCTGGTCGAGATCGAGATCGAGGGCGGCGCGATGATCGGGTATTGCGCGACCGCGAGCAGCGGAATCGAGATCGCGCCGACCAGACAGATGAACAGCGCGACCACCCAGGCGAAGATCGGCCTGTCGATGAAAAAGGCGGGCATGTCGGATCACCGCACCGCGTGCGCGGTCTGCTGCGAATCCGGGGCCGCAGCAGCGTCGATCTCACGCCAGGCCAGCGGCCGCACCTTGTCGCCGGCGGCGAATTTCTGGAAGCCCTCGACCACGACCTTGTCGCCGGCCTTGAGGCCCTCGCTCACGAACCAATGGCCGCCCTGCAACGAGCCGGTGCGCACCGGCTGCACCGCGACGTGATTGTCGTCCTTGACGACGAACACCTCGCTGCCGCCGCCGCCGTTGCGCTGGATCGCCTGCTGCGGCACGGCGATCGCATCCGAATCGATGCCCTGCTCGATCAGCACGCGGACATACATGCCCGGCAGCAGGATGCGATGCGGATTCGGGAACTCGCCGCGCAGGGTCACCTGCCCGGTATAGGCGTCGACCTTGGCGTCGGAGAACAGCAACTTGCCCGGCAGCGGATAGATCGAGCCGTCGTCGAGCACGAGACGCACCTTCATCGCATCGGGCGCGATGCGGTCGAGATCGCCGCTCTCGAAGGCGCGGCGCAGCTGGTTCATCTCGGTCACCGACTGCTGGAAGTCGGCGTAGATCGGATCGAGCTGCTGAATCGTCGCAAGGCTCGCGGAGTCGTTCTGCACGACGAGCGCACCCTCGCTGATGACGGCAGCACCGATGGTGCCGTCGATCGGCGCACGGATGGTGGCATAGTCCAGATTGAGCTTGGCACGCGCGACGTCGGCCTCGCGGCCCTGCACGTCGGCTTCGGCCTGCTTCAGGTTGGCGATCGCCCTCTCGTTCTCGGCCTCCGAGGTCGCGCGCTGGTTGGTGAGGGTTGCGATGCGGCGGGCCTGCAGCGAGGTCTGCTCGAGCACCGCCTTGGCGCGTGACAGCGCCGCCTCGGTCGACTGCACCTCGACTTCGAACGGGCGCGGATCGATCTGATACAGGGGATCGCCGGTCTTCACCTCGCTGCCCTGATGGAACATGCGGTTGACGACGATGCCGGAGACGCGCGGGCGCACCTCGGAGACACGGGTCGGCGCGATGCGGCCCGGCAGCTCGCGCACCATCGCGCGCGCCTGCGGCTTCACGGTGACGACACTGACGTCCGGCTCAGGTGCTTGTACGGCGGCGGTTGCGGTGGTCGGCTCGTCGCAGCCAGCAAGCAGTGGCGCCGTCACGGCCAGCATCAGAGCAATGCATGCCGATTGCGCGCGAAGTCCAGACATTGAGATGATCGCCCCTGAAAGGTTTGAACAAACGAACGGCGGTGTCACAGCGACAGCGCTCGCGTTGCTGCGGAGAAAATAAAATCTCGTTGCTGCGACGCAATGCGTTTTTCGGCGGCTCATTGTCACAGAACGCTATCGCCCTGATTTCGCGGCATCTTTTATCGTCTCACCGCATTGTGAGCGGGTTCCATCGCAGGCTGTGGGAATGCATTAACGACTGCGTGAGCGGGAACATGCCGTTTACCTGCGCAAGAATGCCGCAGATTGCAGAGTCGTAATGTGCGGCGCGCGAATCGCCGATCGCGCCCCGCCCCGCCTCGCCCCGCGATGAGGGCAACCCGCGTTCGTCTCGCGACCAGCGCGCGGGATTGGCACCTTCTGAACAGGCTGATGCGGCGAAGCAGCTGAAAGCTGCGCAAAGCGGCAACACCCTGCCCGGTCTCAACCCAAGGTTCTGCTGACAGCCTTTGGATTCGGCTTTCCTCACTCCCCCGCTGTGCCATATTGCTGGCAGATGCGGCCTTCGCGAACGGATGATCCGGCAATGCCCCCTTCCCGCTCCGACATGGAGATCGAACTGAGCAAGCTGTCCTCGCCCAGGATCTTCCTGGTGCGGATGCTGGTGTTCCTGGTGCTCTGCGGCCTCGTCGGGGTCGTGCTGTACAAGCAGATCGTGACCGCCTTCTTCGCCAATCCCGGGCTGAACGCCCTGATCGGCGCGGTGCTCCTGATCGGCATCATCCTGGCGTTCCGCCAGGTGATCCGGCTCTATCCCGAGGTCGCCTGGGTCAATAATTTCCGCATCGCCGATCCCGGGCTTGCGATCGACCGCCGCCCGACGCTGCTTGCCCCGATGGCCGCGATCCTCGGCGGCGAACGCACCGGGCGGATGTCGATCTCGCAGCAGACCATGCGGCACCTGCTCGATTCGATCGCAACCCGCCTCGATGAAGCCCGCGACATCTCGCGTTACATGACCGGCCTTTTGGTGTTCCTCGGCCTGCTCGGCACCTTCTGGGGCCTGATCGAGACCGTGGGGTCGGTCGGCAAGGTGATCGACGGGCTCAAGGTCGGCGGCGACGCCGGCGCGCTGTTCGATACGCTGAAGGAGGGCCTCGCCGCCCCGCTCGGCGGCATGGGCATCTCGTTCTCGTCCTCGCTGTTCGGCCTCGCCGGCTCGCTGATCCTCGGCTTCCTCGATCTGCAGTCGAGCCAGGCCCAGAACCGCTTCTACACCGACCTCGAGGACTGGCTCGCCACCACCGTGCGCGGCATCTCCGGCGACGAGACCGGCGCTGGCGGCGGCGACATGCAGGGCGCGATCGACCGGCTGCGTGCAACGCTCGAGGAAGGTGGCGGCGGCGCGGGTGGCCGCAGCACCACGGCGGCGATGGCCAATCTGGCCGAGGCGATCCAGGGGCTGGTGGCGCATATGCGCACCGAGCAGCAGATGATCCGCGAATGGGCCGATGGCCAGGGCGAGCAGAACCGCGAGATCAAGCGGCTGCTCGAACGCCTCGCCCGCCAGCCCGAGAAGAGCTAGCCAGAAAGTCAGCCCATGGCCCTCGCCCGCTCGCGCCGCAGCGAATCCGGCTTCAACTACTGGCCCGGCTTTGTCGACGCGCTGTCGACGCTGGTGCTCTCGATCGTGTTCCTGCTGTCGGTGTTCCTGGTCGTGCAGTTCTTCCTGTCGCAGGAGGTGACCGGCAAGGACAAGGCGCTGGAACAGCTCACCGCCAAGATCGCGCAGCTCAACGACCTGTTGTCGCTGGAGAAGCTCTCCAAGCTGACGCTCGACGACCAGGTCGCGCAGCTGCGCGCCGGCCTCGCCTCGGCGGAGGGCGAGCGCGATCGCATGAAGGGGCTCTACGAGGGCCTCGCCAATTCCGGCAATGACGCACAGGGCCGCGCCAACGAGCTCAACAAGGCGCTGGACTCCGAGAAGGGCGTGTCGTCGCGCGCGCTGGCGCAGATCGAGGTGCTGAACCAGCAGATCAGCGCGCTGCGCCGCCAGCTCGCCGCGCTGGAGGAAGCGCTCGACGCCTCCGAGAAGCGCGACAAGGATTCGCAGAACCGGATCGCCGATCTCGGCCAACGCCTCAACGTCGCGCTGGCGCAGCGGGTGCAGGAACTGTCGAAGTATCGCTCGGAATTCTTCGGCCGGCTGCGCGCGATCCTCGGCAACCGCCCCGATATCCGCATCGTCGGCGACCGCTTCGTGTTCCAGTCCGAGGTGTTCTTCGACACCGGCCAGGCCACGCTGCTGCAGGAGGGCAAGACCGAGCTCGACACGGTGGCGAGCGCGCTGATCGATCTGGACAAGCAGATCCCACCCGAGATCGCCTGGGTGCTGCGCGTTGACGGCCACACCGACGTGCGGCCGATCAACAGCCCGCTGTTCAAGTCGAACTGGGAATTGTCCTCGGCGCGCGCGATCTCGGTGGTGCAGTATCTGGTCTCGCTCGGCGTGCCGGCGCAGCGCCTGGTCGCCGCCGGCTTCGCCGAATTCCAGCCGCTCGACACCGCGCAGACCGAAGACGCCTACAAGCGCAACCGCCGCATCGAGCTGAAGCTGACGGAACGTTAGGTGGCGCAGGCCCTCGCGCGTCGCTTTCGCCAAGACGACAGCGAGAGTGTGGCATGGCCTGCATCCACAATCGTCGTCCCGGCGAAGGCCGGGACCCATACTCCGCAGCAGAAGTCGGGAGCGGGACCCGTCGTTCCAACATCGTGAAGTAATAGCCATCGGTGGTTATGGGTCCCGGCCTGCGCCGGGACGACACTGCGTATGTGGCTCGACTCAACGCCCGACCATCTCGAGCAATTGCTCCGGGTAGCGCGCGCCCCGGACCTCGATCGCGGCGACGGCGTTGCCGATGTCGGCGAGATCGGCCGCGGTCAGTTCGATCCGCGCCGCGCCGATGTTTTCCTCGAGCCGGTTGAGCTTCGTGGTGCCCGGGATCGGCACGATCCACGGTTTCTGCGCCAGCAGCCAGGCCAGCGCGATCTGGGCCGCCGTCGCGCCCTTGCCGGCCGCGATCCGGCCGAGTTGATCGACCAGCGCCTGATTGGCGCGGCGGGCTTCCGGCGTGAAGCGCGGCACCAAATTGCGGAAGTCGTCGCTCGCGAATGTCGTGGACGCGCTGATCGCACCGGTGAGGAAGCCGCGGCCGAGCGGGCTGTACGGCACGAAGCCGATGCCGAGCTCTTGCAACAGCGGCAGGATCTCCGCTTCCACCCCGCGTTCCCACAGCGAATATTCGCTCTGCAAGGCCGTGACCTTCTGCACCGCATGGGCGCGGCGGATGGTCTGCACGCCGGCCTCAGACAGGCCGAAATGGCGGACCTTGCCGGCGGCGATCAGGTCCTTCACGGTGCCGGCGACATCCTCGATCGGCACGTTCGGATCGACCCGATGCTGATAGAACAGGTCGATCACATCGATGTTCAGCCGCTTCAGCGAGGCATCCGCCACCGCCCTGATATGCTCGGGCCGGCTGTTCAGCGACCGGTGCCGCTCGGCCATCGAGCCGATATCGAAGCCGAACTTGGTGGCGATCACGACCCGGTCGCGGACCGGCGCCAGCGCCTCGCCGACCAGTTCCTCGTTGACGAAGGGGCCGTAGACCTCCGCGGTATCGAACAAGGTGATGCCGCGCTCGACGGCACCGCGCAGCAGCGCGATGCCTGCGGCCTTCTCGACCGCGGGACCGTAGGCGAAGCTCAGGCCCATGCAGCCCAGGCCGATCGCCGATACCTCAAGATTGCTGTTACCGAGTTTGCGCGTCTGCATGATGTCTCTCCGTATCCGTGACTGAAACCTGCCGCCGCGGGATTTAGGGCGTGCACGGGCGCGCCATTAGACCTAAAAATCGGGATGGACTTATGAGCTGGATTCATCAATGCCGCGCCACGACGTCAACGACCTGATCGCTTTCCTCGCGGTGGCGCGCGAGCGCAGCTTCACCCGCGCCGCGGCGCGGCTCGGCGTGTCGCAATCGGCGCTCAGCCACACCATGCGCGCGCTGGAGGAGCGGCTCGGCGTCCGGCTGCTGACCCGCACCACGCGCAGCGTCGCGCCGACCACCGCCGGCGAACGGCTGCTGGCCGGCATCGGCCCGCGCTTCGAGGAGATCGAGGCCGAGCTGTCGGCGCTGAGCGCGTTGCGCGAGAAACCGGCCGGCACCATCCGCATCAACGCCGGCGAGCACGCGGCCGAGACGATCCTGTGGCCGGCGCTGGAAAAATTCCTGCCGCGCTATCCCGACATCAAGGTGGAGATTACCGTCGACAACGGGCTCGCCAACATCGTCGCGGAGCGTTTCGACGCCGGCGTTCGGCTCGGCGAACAGCTCGCCAAGGACATGATCGCGGTGCGGGTCGGGCCGGATTTCCGCATGGTGGTGGTCGGCGCACCGTCCTATTTCAAGCGGCGGGAGCGCCCGAAACGGCCGCAGGACCTGACGCAGCACGCCTGCATCAACATCCGCCTGCCGACCCATGGCGGCATCTATGCCTGGGAATTCGAGCGGCGCGGCCGCCCGCTCAAGGTCCGGGTCGACGGACAATTGGTGTTCAACAGCACCCCGCTGCGGATCAAGGCGGCATTGGCCGGCCTCGGGCTTGCCTATATCGCCGAGGATCAGGTGCAGGCGCATCTGGCCAAGGGCCAGCTGGTCCAGGTGCTCGACGACTGGTGCGCGCCGTTTCCCGGCTATCACCTCTATTACCCGAGCCGCCGGCAATCCTCGCCGGCCTTCGCGCTGCTGGTCGAGGCGCTGCGCTATCGCCGCTGATCGTGACCACCCCACTACCGCCAAGGCCAGCCAACAGCGCCGCGCGGCCAGCCTGGTGATCCCGAGTTCCAGGCCGGGGCCGGACAGCCATCGAATTGCGCCGCCGGCATTAACGCGACTTTAGCGGACGCGTCCTAAAGCGAGTGTTTGTTCGGCAGATACAAGGCATGCGGAGCCCGCAGGCGGCTCACTTCGATCGCGGGGCTCATTGATGGACGCGCTGGCGGCTTGGAACGGCACGAAGCTCGATCGCGGACCAGGAACGATCAAGCTTGCGACGTTCGGGATCCATATTTTCGTGATCGCATTCGCGTCCGTGTACTACCTGGCGAACGGACCGCTGCTGCTTGGCCATCTTGATCTGGGATGGCACCTCGCCGCCGGCGACCTGATACGTGACCGCGGCAGCGTCCCCTTCCAGGATCCATGGTCGTTCACCCTCGGCGACAGGCAATGGTACAATCTGTCCTGGCTCTGGGACGTGATCGCCAGCGTGCTGGTCCAGTACACCGGATGGACCGGCCTCACCCTGGCGGTCGTTGCGTGCGGCGCCGTCATCGCCGGATATCTGACGTCCATCACGCTGCGCAGCGGCGCCTCGGCACTTGCGGTCGGGATTTCCGTGCTCTCCGCGTGCCTGCTCTATCCCGCCTTTGTCACCGCCCCGAATTCCTATCTGTCCGCTTCGCCGAACACGCCGACGATGCTGTTCTGCGTCATCTTCTACGCTGAGTGCCTGAAGCGAAAGCGCTGGTTCCTGCTGCCGGTGATGATGGTCCTCTGGGCCAACCTGCATGGCGGCTTCATGCTCGGACTTTTCATCATTGGCATCTTCGGCGCCGCGTCCATGCTCCGGCGGGATTGGGCGGGTCTGAAGACCTACGCTTTCGCTGCCGCCGGTTGCCTGGTCGCGATCCTGATCAATCCGCTTGGCTGGCACGTCTACGAGGGCGTCGCGACCACGCTCGGCCACTTCGCGCAGGAGCACATCACCGAGTGGTGGTCTTATGCGGCGAACTTCAGCATGCCCGGAAGCATTCCCGGCATCGTCTATATTGCGCTGTTCGCCGCGTTCGAGCTCCGCCACCCGGCTGCTTCGCCGGCGCCTCTGGAGTCGCGGCTGCTGTCCTGGCTGTTCCTGCTGCTGGGATTCTATCAATACAGGTACATGTCGTTCTTCTTCATCTTCTCGACGGTGCCGCTGGCGCTGCACATCGATCGGGTGCTGCCCAGACTGAACGAGCTCAAGGTCCAGGGCTCGCTGCTCGCCGCCGGCATCGTCGGACTGTGCGCGCTGCCGCTGACGCTGGTATACGTCAAGCCGGCGCTCGCACTTCCTCAGCTGCTGTCGGAGCAGGATGCGCGCTATCTCCAGACCCATTTTCCGCACGCGCGGCTGCTGAACCACTGGAACGTCGGCGGGCTCCTGATCTTCTACACGCGTGGCACGGTGCCCGTGTTCATCGATGGCCGGTCGGCCACCGCCTATCCCGACGAGCTGCTGCGCGACTATTTCAGCCTGATCAAATGGGAAATCGACGAGACCGCCTGGGACGCCGTGCTCGACAAATACAAGATCGACACGGTGCTCTGGGTGAAGGCGCACGAACCTCTGAAGCGGTTTCTGGTGGACAAGCGCGGCTGGACCGAGGCCTACACCGGAACGGATGAGGTGATCTACGTGAAGCGCTGACGCAGCTCCGCGTCTTCGCCGCGGCTACTCCGCGGCGGCCGGCTCCGCGGCCGGTTCATCCGGCTCGACTTCACCAGTCACGAATTTGAGCCCGTAGGTCTTGCCGCGGCGCCAAACCACCTCGCACGGGTAGCGCTTGGCATGGTCGGCGAGCAGCGTCAGCGCGAGGCGGTCCTTGACGTCGAGCTCGACCTCGGTGCTGATCTTGGCGCCGCCGGGCGAGATGTCGATCACCGCGCAGGCGTTCTCGGTCACGCCGTCATCGATCGTGATCCATGCCGCGCGGTTGTTGAGCTGGCGCCGCGGCTCGCGACTGACCTTGATCCGTGCTCCATTGCTCGCCATCGCCGTTCGTCCTTGAAGACATTGGTCCTTGAACACATTGGTCATTGAAAACTGGAGACCGCGCAGGTCGATCGACGCGCCCGGCATAAACCGCACGGGCCACAATGCCGCCGCCCCGTAAAGTCCGGCTTAGCGTGATCGCTTGAACTTTACCGGAATCTTGACGGGGCTTTTAGCGAACAGGGATTCTACAATTCCATCAGCGGGATACCGGCCGCATCGCCCCCCATTGGCTTGACATGGATACCGCATCGTTGGTGAAGTGGCGGCCGTGGCCCTGGCCACGTCCCTGCAACAAGAGCGCTTCAAGCCGCCTTAGTCCTTCGGAAACGACCCATGCTGATCCCCCTCGCCGACGTGCCGCGCTGGTATGCCGAACGCAAGCCCGCTGACGCGATCGCCGTCAGCCATGGCACGGACACGCTGACCTGGCACGAGCTCGAGCGCCGCGCCAATGCACGGGCCCGCGCCTTCGCCGCCAAGGGCGTCAAGCCCGGCGACTTCGTCGCGATCGGGCTGCCCAACAGCAACGCGTTCTTCGAGACCACGTTCGCGGTGTGGAAATGCGGCGCGACGCCGACCTCGCTGTCGTGGCGGCTGCCGCGCGGCGAGGCCGCGGCGGTGCTCGAGATCCTGAAGCCGTCGCTGGTGGTCGGCGGCGAGGCCGACTGGAACGCGCCGAATTCGCTGCCGGTGAATTTCGTGCCGGAGGGATTTTCCGAAGCGCCGCTCGACGCGCCGGTCGCGCGCTACTGGAAGGCGATGACCAGCGGCGGCTCGACCGGACGGCCGAAGGTGATCCTCGATCACAGCCCCGCGGTGATCGAAACCACGACGCCGCTGCTGCTCGGGATTCCGTTCGAGGCATCGCTGCTCAACCCGGGTCCGCTGTATCACAACGCGCCGTTCATCCTGTCGCACGCCGCGCTGTTCGGCGGTGGGAGGCTGACCGGCATGGTGAAGTTCGACGCCGAGGAGACGCTGCGGCTGATCGCGCGCGAGCGCGTGCAATGGGTCAACTTCGTGCCGACCATGATGCACCGGATCTGGGCGCTGCCCGAGGAGGTGCGCAAGCGCTACGACGTCTCCAGCCTGCAGATCGTGTTTCACATGGCAGCTCCGATGCCGCCCTGGCTGAAGGAGAAGTGGATCGAATGGCTCGGCCCTGAGCGGGTCTGGGAGCTCTATGGCGGCACCGAGCGGCAGGGCGCGTGCGTCATCTCCGGCGTCGAATGGATGGCGCACAAGGGCTCGGTCGGCAGGATCGGCGAGACCGCGCGCTTGCGCATCATCGGCGAGGACGGCAACGATGTCGCGCCCGGCGAGACCGGCGAGATCTACTTCCTGCCCAATGACGGCGCCGGCTCGACCTATCACTATCTCGGCGCGTCACCGAAGCGGCGGCCGGACGGCTGGGAATCGCTCGGCGATATCGGACGTCTGGACGAGGAAGGCTATCTCTATCTCGGCGACCGGCTCGCCGACATGGTGCTGCGCGGCGGCGCCAACATCTATCCGGCCGAAGTCGAGGCCGCGGTCAGCGAACATCCCGAGGTGCGCTCCTGCGTCGTAGTCGGATTGCCCGATCCGGAATTCGGCCAGCGCGTGCATGCGATCCTCGAGCTCGCCGAGACCGCCGATGCGCAAGCGATCGCCGACGGCATGGGCGACTTCCTGAAGGACCGGCTCAGCCGCTACAAGCATCCGGAAAGTTTCGAGCGCGTCGGCACCGCGCCGCGCGACGATTCCGGAAAGGTCCGCCGTACCATGCTGCGCGACGAGCGCGCCGCCTGGATCAAGGAGGATCGCGCCTTCCGCATCATGCCGGCGCGCGCGGCACCAAAGGGCGAATAGTTCAATTTATCTTGCGAGGGGCTGCCCTGCACGCCACATGAGCTGTGCAGGCTGCCGCGCACGGTATATCATTCCACCTTCCCTGCCGGCAGAACCTCGGACTACCATGAGGTTCCAGCACGCTGCACGCCAGGAGATCCCAAATGCCCTCCACGACCGAATGGAAAGTGCCAGCGGCCTTTCAGCCTCGCCCGGAAGATTACCGCTACGATCTCGATCGTGCGCTGATGAGTGTGGTCGGGCTGCATTCGATCATTCCGCCTGACGCCTTCAGCGCCGAGACGCTCGGCACCGAGCGCACCGGCAACGGCGTCCTGATCGACGACGGGCTGGTGCTGACGATCGGCTATCTGATCACCGAGGCCGCCACGGTGTGGCTGCATCTCGGCGACGGCCGCGCGGTCGAGGGCCATGCGCTCGGCTTCGATTTTGAATCCGGGTTCGGCCTGGTGCAGGCACTCGGCAAGCTCGACATCGATCCGCGGCCGATCGGCTCGTCGGCGGCGACCCAGGTCGGCGACAATGTCGTGCTCGGTGGCGCCGGCGGCCGCACCCGCTCGGTCGCGAGCCAGGTTGCGGCCAAGCAGGAATTCGCGGGCTATTGGGAGTACCTGCTCGACGAGGCGATCTTCACCCATCCGGCGCATCCGAACTGGGGCGGCACCGGACTGCTCAACAATGCCGGCGAGCTGATCGGCATCGGCTCGCTCCAGCTCGAACGCGAGCGCTCGGGCCGCGCCGAGCATGTCAACATGATCGTGCCGATCGATCTGCTCAATCCGGTGCTGAGCGACCTGCGCAGGTTCGGCCGGGTCAACAAGCCGGCGCGGCCGTGGCTCGGCATGTACACGACCGAGATCGACAACCGCCTCGTGGTGGTCGGCGTCGCCAGCAAGGGGCCGGCGGCGCGCGCCGAACTGAAGACCGGCGACGTGATCCTCGCGGTCGACGGCGACAAGGTGACGAGCCAGACCGGCTTCTACCGAAAACTCTGGTCGCTCGGCTCAGCCGGCGTCGACGTGCCGCTGACCGTCTACCACGAGGGCGTCACCTTCGACGTCACGCTGACCTCGATCGACCGCATGAAGCTGCTGAAGGCGCCGCGGCTGCACTGATACAAAGCAGAAAAGGCAGACGCGATGAGCGAGGCCGTGGTTGACGACATCGTGGCCGTGCTGCCGCCGCTGCTGCAGACGCTGGAATCGCTGTCCTTCGTCGCGCGCAATCTCAACCCGCCGGACTTCGATCGGGTGATGCAGATCGCGGGCGAGCCGGAGGAGGCCTTGCAGGCGGTGCAGCCGCGGCTGGCAGACTGGCCGGAGAAATTCGCGCACATCAAGACCGCGCTGGAAGCCGCGATCGAACCCGCACTCGCCGGCTATGCCGGCTTGCGCGCGGTGCAGAACGGCGAAGGCGACCTGGTCAGCGTATTCCGCGCGCTGCGCTATCTGCCGCGCGCGCAGGAGGCGCTCTATCCCTTGACCGAGCTGCCGCCGGTCAGTGGCTTCTTCATCGCGCCCGACATGCGCGAGGACGCCGCCCTGCAGGCGAAGCTCGCCGCCGCGCCGAACGCCGACACCGGCATCTTCCACGAGCGCAACGAGCCGGGCAGCCGCGGCGGCTTCTCGATGTACGTGCCGGAATATTACACGCCCGACCGCGCCTGGCCGCTGGTGATGGCGCTGCATGGCGGCAGCGGCAGCGGCCGCGGCTTTCTGTGGAGCTGGCTGCGCGATGCGCGCAGCCGCGGCGCCATCCTGGTGGCGCCGACCGCCACCGGCCAGACCTGGGCCTTGATGGGCGACGACACCGACACGCCGAACCTCAACCGCATCCTCGACCAGGTGCAGGCGCGCTGGAAGATCGACGAGACCCGCATGCTGCTGACCGGCATGAGCGACGGCGGCACCTTCAGCTATGTCAGCGGGCTCGACGGCACCTCGCGCTTCACACATCTGGCGCCGGTCGCGGCGACCTTCCACCCGCTGATGGCCGAAATGGCCGATGCCGAGCGGCTGCGCGGCCTGCCGATCTTCATCACCCACGGCAAGCTCGACTGGATGTTCCCGGTGCAGACCGCGCGGCAGACCCAGGGCTTGCTGTCGGCCGCAGGCGCCAACGTCACCTATCGCGAGATCGACGATCTCAGCCACACCTATCCGCGCGAGATCAACGCGGAGATCATGCAGTGGCTGGATGATGAGCGAACCGACGATACGTGAAGGATTGTATCCCCGTCACCCTGAGGCGCGAGCGGGGCGAACCTCCAGCGACAACGGCGAAGCCGTTGCGCGGGGGTGACGGGGATGGATAGTGCGCGTGGCACTATCCTCATCGTTGACGCGGCCAGGGCGTGCCCGGTTACTCATTCACCCGCGGCTTCAGCAGGTCTGAGAACCCGACCCGGTGCAGCATCTCGTTGCGGACCCGGTCGATCACGCCGAATGCGACCTCGGCACCATCTTGTGTCGGATCGATGTGGACGCGGAATGGCCGCTTGCCGAACGGCGTGTCGACGACCTCAACGATCGCATCCGCAACCAGCGACGCGTCGGCATCCTCCGGCACGATCGCCGCGAACGCTTTCATGATCTCTTCGCCGAAGCCGGCATAGGGACCGGCTTCGTATTCGGCGACCCGCGCCTGGTCGGCGGGACGGCCGGAATGTGCGAAATGGTTGGTGCCGCCGGTGAAGGCGCCGGGTACGATGATCGAGGTCTCGATGCCCCAGCGCGACAGCTCGCGGGCATAGATCACTGCCATCGCATCCATGCCGGCCTTTGCCGCGAAATACGGCGCGAGATAGGGCGGCGTGCCGCCGGCCGAGCTGGAGCTCGACACCCAGACCACCAGTCCCCTGCCCTGCTTGCGCAGCTGCGGCAGCGCCGCGCGATTGACGCGCTGGGTCGAGAGCACGTTGACGTCGTAGAGCTCGGCGAGCTGCTCGGGCGTGAACGCTTCCGCCGGGCCGAACACCATGTGGCCGGCATTGTGCATGACGACGTCGAGGCGCCCCTCCTCGGCGACGATCTGCGCAATCGCCGCATCGACCGACGTCTGCGAGCCGACATCGAGCTCGAGCGAGCGCAGGTCGACCTTGTTGTCGCGGGCGAACTCCTCGATATCGGCGACCGCGGCCGCGTTGCGACCCGTGGTATGGCGCATCGAGGCGTAGACGGTGTGGCCTGCCTTGGCGAGCGCGTTGGCGGTGAGGCGGCCGAAGCCGCTTGAAGCGCCGGTGATGACGATGACCTGTTTCATGACAAATATCCTTGTGAAGTCGGGTTGAACGAGCGTTGAGTTGAAGGTGATGACGTCAGACCAGGCCGCCATTGGCGCGCAGGGTCTGGCCGTTGATCCAGGCGCCGTCGGGACCGGCGAGGAACGAGACCGCGTTAGCGATGTCGTCGGGCGTGCCGAGCCGCTCCAGCGGGACCATCTTGGCGAAGCGATCGATCAACTCATCCGACTTGCCGTGCAGGAACAGATCGGTCGCGGTCGGGCCCGGCGCGACCGCATTCACGGTGATGCCGCGGCCGCGCAACTCCTTGGACAGGATCGCGGTCAACGACTCGATCGCGGCCTTGGTCGCGACATAGATGCCGTAGGTCTCGAGCCTGGTGCCGACGACGCTGGTCGAGAAGTTGACGATGCGTCCGCCGTTGCGCAGCCGGCGCGCCGCCTCGCGCATGGTGTTGAAGCTGCCCTTCAGGTTGACGGCGACCTGCTGGTCGAAGGCCGCATCGTCGCTGTCGGCGATCTTGCCGAGCTTCATGATGCCGGCATTGTTGACCAGCACGTCGACGCCGCCGAACGCCGCTTCCGCCGCGTCGAACATGCCGCGCACCGCGCTGGCGTCGCTGACGTCGGCCTTCGCGGTCAGCGCCCGGCCACCGGCGGCCTCGATCCTGTCGGCCACCGCCTGCGCGGCCTTGGCATCACCGGAGTAGTTGATGACGACTGTGAAGCCGTCCCTGGCGAGGCGCTCGGCCACCGCCGCGCCGATCCCGCGCGAGGCACCCGTCACCAGAGCTACCTTGTTGGTTTGATTGGTCATTTTAGTCTCCCATCAGATTGTGCGGCGGAGCCGCGTTCGATGGCGAGACCCTAAGCCTTGGCATTGGCCGGATAATCACGCATAAAGCGGCATTACTATTCGCTATTTTCGGACAATAGATGGACCGCTTCGACGCGATGCGCGTGTTCACCCGGGTGGTGGAGCGGCGCAGCTTTTCGCTGGCCGCCGACGACCTCGGCCTGCCGCGCTCGACGGTGACGGACGCGGTGAAGGGGCTGGAGGCGCGGCTCGGGGTGCGGCTGCTCGAGCGCACCACGCGCACGGTGCGTCCGACGCTCGACGGCGAGGCGCACTACCGCCGCTGCCTGGCGCTGATCGCAGACCTCGAAGACGCCGAGGGCGCGTTCGGCGGCGCTCGGCCGAAGGGCCTGCTGCGGCTCGAGGTGCAGGGCACCCTGGCGCGGCACTTCCTGCTGCCGAACCTGCCGGGCTTCCTCACCGAATATCCCGACATCGAGATCAACATGAGCGAGAGCGATCGCTTCATCGATCTGATCCGCGAAGGCGTCGACTGCGTGCTTCGCTTCGGGCAATTGCCCGACAGCGACATGATCGCGCGGCAGGTGACGATGCTGGAGCGGCTGACCTGCGCCACGCCGCATTACTTCGCTCGCTTCGGCACCCCGACCGATCCGTTCGCGCTCGACGGCCATCGCATGATCGGCATCCGCTCGCTGACGACGGGACGCTTGCGCCCGATGGAGTTTGTGATCGACGGCGCGCTTAAGCAATTTCCGCTGCCGGCGCCGATGTCGGTGACCGGCCCCGAAAGTTATCTGGCGAGCGCCAGGCTCGGCCTCGGCCTCGTGCAGGTGCCGCGCTTCCACGCCGAAACCGATCTCGCCAACGGCACGCTGATCCCGGTGCTGCAACAGTGGCTGCCGCCGTCGGTGCCGGTCTCCCTGCTCTATCCGCGCAACCGCCAGCTCTCGCCGCGGGTCCGGGTGTTCATCGATTATGTGATGCGGGCGTTCGCGCGGGGTTGATTACCGTTTGACTAGGCGACCTTTGGGACGCGCCGCTGTGTTGGAAGCCAAAATATTCGACGGATAGCCGAGTGAAAACACGCTTTGGCATCACCAACTACGACGTGACATGGTCGTCTGTCATGATGTCCTTGACGACTGCACATCTCTCATTCGGTTGTCAGCTGCTGACACCTGAGGGTAGTAGATCAATCTTCGCCACCTTATCGGTACGTCGCTATAGTTCTCAAAACCATTAGGCCCCGACGTTTCGTCCGACTCCTCAAACATGTCCCAATTTCTAGACGAGCCAAAGCGATTGATCGCATGGTGATTGTTGATTTCTTGAAATGCCTGAATATGCGACACGTGTCCGTCCTCCCAACGAATATGCGACACGTAATACTTTACTGAAACTACTCTACCCGTTCCGCGCAGAAAGTCGTTCGCGATCCGCGTCAACTGCTCCTTGAGATCTGAGCGTTCTGACAACCACCGGGGCGGAACTTTCACGAAAATTATAGAAGGTTTGTCTTTCGGAAATTGGCTACGTGCGCTCTGCAACGAATTAAGTAATGTCTTCTCACTAAACTGTGTCGCTTCGATCTTGCACTTCGCGTCAGCGCAAACAGTGACACCATCGTTCAACGTCATCTCAATGTCGAAGTCGTCGCCCCTTTTTCCCGATCCGACCACGAACCGAAACTCGATGCCGCTCTGATAGAGCATTCTACCAAGGTCCAATTCCGCGTAAGTACCCTCTATATTTCCATCGCGCATCCGCCTTATGCACTCGTCGAAACCAACCATGTGCTGAAGGTTGAAGAGCAGTTCGCCTAGATCAACAATTCGAAATGATTGTATTTGAGTTTGAGTGCGGTCTCTCCAATTCAGTCTAACGTAGCCCGGCTCGCCGTTATCTTGAACGTGTTCGTCAGCCCATGCGGCACCTAGAAAATGTCTCACTATCGCTAGTGACAAATAGAAAGTCCGATTTGTTGGATCGTCCCTGACCTCAGTCGGAAAACTCGCGATCGTCTTTAGTAAGTGCTGGTCAGCAAGTCGGGCAAGCGGAGCCATAGGCAGTCTCCAAATTTCTCCTGCGGCGCCACCGGAAGGATATCCAATCGCGGCTCAAACTGCGGCATGGAATTCCCTGCGGGGGGCCCTCTCGGGAATTGTCGAGCCTGTGGCAAATGTCAGACGACCCCGCCAGAATTCCCACGACCGATCGTTGATCCAGCCCGGCTCCGCGCGGCGCATGATCTCGACCAGACGGGCCTGCCCGACTGCATCCTCAAGCAAGAGAATATCGTCATATGTCCCGAGATTCATCGTTTGGGCGATGACACGCTCTTCGGAAAATGGCCGTCCGTCCCCCGGCTTCCACCACAAATATTTGCGGCGAAATTGCTCCAACAGATCGTTCGGTAAGCCAGTTGCCGTCATGGTTCATTGTAGCCGATTCAGGCGGCGTTTTCCACGCGGAACGCCCGTTGTGGCATACAGCATCGGGAAATGCTCCGTCGTGCCGCCGCCGGAACCACAGCGAACCCTGCAACGTTATCCTGCCGACACCGGAGGGATGGAGCGATGCGGACGTTTTTCGGCATGATTTTGGGCGCGCTGCTGCTGGTTTGCGGCGTCTATGTCTATGATTCGATGCGGACGTCGAGCGTCGCCAATGGCGAGGTGGCGCAGGATACGCGGACCATCGTCAATTGGGACGTCGCGGCACATGACTGGAACCTGCTGAAGACGCGCACCCGCGAGCAGTGGGACAAGATCGCCTCGAAGTAACCGCCGACGTCACGGCACGATCGCTGAAGCCGCGAAGGCCGCAGCGAACCCCGCGCTCAGTGCGGCCCATTCCCTGGCCGTGACGGCCATCGTGACCAGCGCGACCACGGTCCCGACGAGACCTGCCAGCCCGCCGGACATGCAACCGCCAACAATGAATGCGATGAACAGGTTGCCGGGCGCGAGTCTGAGAAACCGCGCAGCGATGCCGTCGTCGCGCATCGACGCGGCGAGCACGTATCCACCGGCGCGCATCGCATAGCAGGTGACGCCGAGGATGCAGACGACACCGAGCACCTGCAGATCATCCATCCTTCCGCTCCATCATGCTCACGAGCGTGCCGCATCCGCCCCCGATCAGCATGGACCAGCTGGGATCCACGAACCGGGCGACGAGAAGCGCCGCGACGGCCGAGGTCAGCCACGGCCACGGCGATCTCGCGTTCTTCCACTGGCTGGGTAGCAGGGTCGCGATGAACATCGTCGGCAGCAGTGCGGCGGCGAGCTTCAGCGATCCGTTGGCGGCGAGCGGCGCGGCATAGGCAAGGCCGGTGCCGCCGACCCAACCGATCGCCATCGGGATACTCGATCCCAACAGATAGCCGGCGTCGGGCCCGTTGCGGTCAGCGTCCGAATTCGTCATCAGCCACGACGCGTCAGCCAGCAGAAACAACGTGGGCAGCATCTTGCGGGGCGCCAGTCCGCCAAACAGCTGGCGCAGATGGGCGCCCATCAGTAAGTATCGTGAATTGGTGGCGATGCAGGCAACGACCATGGCGGCAACCGGCAGCGGGCTCGCCCACATGCTCAGCGTGATCGCTTGCGCCGTGGCGGAGTAGACCAGCAGGCTGAACAGGATTGCATGCGCAGCTCCCAACCCAAGCCCTTTGTAGGTCAGTCCCATCACCAGGCCGGCGGCACCATTGCTGAGCAGGAAAGGCAGCGCCGCAACCAGGCCCCGCCGGAAGCCGGCGGTTGTCATCGTTGCGACAGGTCGGGATGACTGAGTACTTGTAATGGTCATGACCATTAGATTAGACTTTGTGAGAGGCCGTGATGTCAAGGGATCCCGCGCGGGCAGCGACACAGTTCTTCGGTGGACGGGTCTGCCTCGACTTCGCGAACACGCTCGACTGGCGGACCTCGAACGATCCGCAGGAGCTGATCCCGGATTATGCGGCGCTGCTGTCCTGGAGCGAACGCCGCGGGACCTTGCCGCTCGCCGCGATCAGGAAGCTGAAGGCGCATGCGGCGAGCAGCGTTGCCGTGGCCGCGATGCAGAAGGCATATGACTTGCGCCGCGACATCTGGAACATCTCGGACGCGCTGCGCGGTGGCCGCGCCGCGGACCTCGGTCTCGTCAACCGGTTGCTTGCAGCGGCTCCAAGGCAACCCGACCTGGTGCGGCAGGATCGCGGCTATCGCCATGCGCTGGCGGGGAGTGATGTGACGGAGCCGCTATGGCCGGTGCTTTGGTCGCTGACGGCCCTGCTGGCGTCCGACGACGCCGGCCGCGTCGGATGCTGCGAGGCCGATGGCTGCGGCTGGTTCTTCGTCGACGAGAGCCCGAACCGGACCCGCAGATGGTGCTCGAGCGAAGTGTGCGGCAATCGCGAGCGCGCACGGCGCGCCTATGCCAAGCGGAAGGGCTCGGCTTGAGCGTCCGCTAGTTCTGCTCGGTCTTGCGGCCCATATTGGCCTTGCGCGCGTCGGCGATCACCTGCTCGAACTGATCGATGCTGAGCACGCCCGGCACGCGATACTTGCCGACGATGAAAGACGGCGTGCCGTTGAAGCCGAACGCCATCGCCTGCTCATTGTTGCGAGCGAGGAGCGCATCGATCGCCTTGGCGTTGGCATCGAGATCCTTCTTCAGCCGATCCATGTCGAGACCGGCGCCCGAGAGCAACTCGGCAATGCGCGGCTCGGTGATGCGCGAATTGACCGAGATCATCGCCTCGTGCGCAGCTTCGAACTTGTCCTGGTACTTCGCCGCCAGCGCCATTCGCGCCGCGACCTTGGAGACCGGCCCGAGGATCGGCCAATCCTTCAGCACGAGGCGGACCTTGCCGTCGTCCTGCACCACCTGGCGCAGCTCCGGCGCCAGCTTGCGGCAATACGGGCAGTTGTAGTCGAACCATTCGACGATCGTGATGTCGCCCTTGGCATTGCCGATCACTGGAATATCCGGATCGCGCAGCACCTGCTGCTCGGTCAGGACCTTGTCGTCCTCGGCGCGCGCGCCCCCCGCGACCAAGAGCGCGATGCCGGCACCGATCAGGCCGAGCGCGTTGCGCCGGGTGGCGCCGGCGTTGATCAGGGGCGATGTCGTCAGATGATTCATAGCTGGCTTTCGGAAGGGCTCCCCGCCCTTCTACGTTCAGGACACATTGATGTTACGCAGCAGCATATAGATCGCCACGACAATAATCACGGTCGCAAACACGATATTGAGCGCGCCGCGGCGTTCCGACAGGTGCCGGGCGCTGCGTGTGCCCAACAGGCCGCCTGCGATGCCGCCGGCGACGAATAGCCCCGCCAGCCCCCACGAAACCAGCCCGGACCACGCATAGCTCAACGCCGTGGTCATGCCGAAGGCGGTGACGGCCACCAGCGAGGAACTGACCGCGTTCATGATCGGCATCCCGGTCGCCAGCATCAGCGCCGGCACGATCAAAAAGCCGCCGCCGATGCCGAAGAAGCCCGACATGGTTCCGGTCGCGAGCCCGAGGCCGATGATCGCGGGCATGTTGGACATTGAGATCTTGACGTCGGTCAGCCCGACCCGCGCGCGGGTCTTCAGCATCAGACCCGCGATGACCAGCATCACGATCGAGAACAGGGCAAGCAGCTTCTGCCCATCCAGCATCTTGCCGAGGATCGAGCCCCCGAACGCGCCGAACATGCCTGCCAGCGCGAACACCAGCGCACAGGACCAGATCACGGTGCCGCCGCGGGCGTGGTTGGAGAGGTTGATCGCGGCGTTGGCGGCGACCGCGATCGCCGAGGTGCCGATCGCGACATGCGGCTGGGGCACGCCGACCAGATAGACCATCAGCGGTACGGCAAGGATCGACCCGCCGCCGCCGACCAGGCCGAGCGAAAAGCCGACCAGCATGCCCGATGCCAGCCCGAGCAGGCTCTGAGTTGCGGAGAAGACCAAGGGGAACAGACTCGCGTTTGTGGCGGCAACCCTAGAAGGATTTACTGCCGAGCGCCATACCAATAGCACAAAACTGCCCTGCAACTGGGCTTCTCTCGATTTGAGCATGATCTTTCGGAAAACCGGTCCCCACTTTTCCGGATCATGCTCAGCGCAGCAGATAGGTCACAGCCAGCGGCACCAGCAGCGAGGTGACCAGCGCGTTCAGGCTCATCGCGATGCCGGCAAACACGCCCGCGACCTCGTCGACCTGGAAGGCGCGCGCCGTGCCGATGCCATGGGCGGCGATCCCGGCGGCGAAGCCGCGGCCGCGAAAATCGGTGATGCCGGTGAAGTTCATCAACGGCGTGACGATGATCGCCCCCATGATGCCGGTCAGGATCACCGAGACCGCCGTCAGCGAGGGATCGGCATGCAGGGATTCGCTGATGCCCATCGCGACGCCGGCGGTCACCGATTTCGGCGCCAGCGACAGGATGATCTCGCGCGGCAGCCCGAAGGCCCGCGCCAGCAGCACCACCGAAACGATCGCCGTGAGCGAGCCGACCGTGAGTGCAACCAGCATCGGCAGCACCGCGGCCGCAACCCGCCTGCGGTTCTCGTAGAGCGGCACCGCGAGCGCCACCGTCGCCGGCCCGAGCAGGAAGTGCACGAACTGCGCGCCGGCAAAATAGGTGGTGTAGGAGGTGTTGGTCAGCAGCAGGAATGCGCCGATGATCCACAGCGAATGCAGCACCGGGTTGGCGAGGGGGTGGCGCCGCGTCTTCAGCGACACGGCATCGGTCGCGGCATAGGTCACCAGCGTCACCGTCAGCCAGAGCAGCGGCGACTGAGAGAGATAGACCCAGAGCGAGAACGGATTGTCGCTCACGGCGCCTCGTCCTCGCGCGAGAAGAGACTGCTCGCCGCGACGAAGGTCGCGACCGTCGCCAGCAGCGTGACGATGACCGACACTGCGAGGATCACCAGGATCGCGATGCCGTGCTCGGCAAGCAAATCGAGCTTCTGCACCACGCCGACGCCGGCCGGAATGAACAGCAGCGAGAGATTGGCGAGCATGCCGCGGCTGGCGCTCTCGACGCCGTCATTGCCGAGCGGCCCGCGCGCCAGCGCAGGATACCGGTCGCGCGCCAGCAGCAGCAACAGCAGCAGCACCAACCCGACCACCGGACCCGGCACCGGCACGGCGAGCGCACGCACGGCAACCTCGCCAACCAGCTGGCAGAGCAGGATCAGGCTGAGGCTGGCGATCATGACAAGGCGCTCACGCGGAACATGTGCCTATCAGGTCGGCGTGGCGATGGCTTGTCAATGCACCTGCTCTTGAGCGCCTGCGCGGATGTTGGGCACGCCTGCCCCAAGCACGCGTCTCTGAGTCCCGTCACCCCCGCGCAAAGGCTTCGCCTTTGTCGCTGGAGGAGCGCGCAGCGCGTCTCGAAGGGTCGACGGCCGCCAGCCGGGCCGCCCATGCTTCGAGACGCCGCTACGCGGCTCCTCAGCATGACGGGGAAAGGTTGTTCGTCCCGATTGCTGCTTACGCCCGCCGCTGTAACGCCATCAAGGTCCCGCTCATCGTCGCGACCAGCGTCTCGATGCCGTCCTGCACCGCATAGGCGCGGCCGTCGCAGACGGTCAGCGTGCGGCCGGGCTTGACCACGACGCCGCGGAACACGAACCGCTCGCCGCGCGCCGGCGCCAAGAGATTGGTCTTGAACTCCACGGTGAGGATGTCGGAGCCTGCGGGCATCAGCGTGAAGGCGGCGATGCCGCAGGCATTGTCGAGACCCGCGGTGATGATGCCGGCATGCACGAAGCCGTTCTGCTGGCAGAATTCCGGCGCATAGGGCATCGCGAGATCGACTTCGCCCGGCTCCATCCGCGCGATCGAGATGCCAAGCGTCTGCATCGCGCGCTGGCGCGCGAACGTATCAGCGGCGACCGCACGGTAATCGGGATTCTTCGGTTCGAAGCGGGGCATCGTGGTCAGGCGCTCACCGGTTCTGACGGCACGAGATGCGGCATCGCGGCGTAGCGGATCGCCGGCGCGAACGGCGCCGCCTTGCGCGCGGCGCGGTCGATATGCACGGCGGCGATCTCGCAGATCGCCGCGATCTCGCCGGTTTCGGCGTTGCGCATCTCGTGCAGCATGCGGATCGACTTGTCGCGGAACTCGACCAGCCGGCTCTTGACCTCGACGAGGTCGCCTGCAAGCAGCTCGCGCTTGTAGGAGATGTTCTGCTGCACGGCGGCCATGCCGCGGCCGGACTCGCGCAGATAGCTCGGGGTCAGGCCGAGCCGCGCGAACATGTTCCAGCTCGCCTCGTCGAACTTGCCGACATACCACATGACGTTCATGTGGCCGATGTGGTCGCAGTGCCAGGGATAGACCGTGCCGCGGTAGGTCGCCTCGCCCTCCATGGTACCCCTCCTCCGGTTTTTGATACGGTAGCGTATCAGGAGCGAAGCAGGCTAGCAATACGGTGCCGTATCAGACCCGGCCCGCGGAGATCACATGACTGAAAGCAAGGGCGACGTCTGGGTCGCGGCCGGCTTTGCCGAACTCGCGCATAGCGGCGTCGACGGCGTGCGGGTCGAGGTGCTGGCGAAGAATCTCGGCGTCACCAAGGGCGGCTTCTACCGCCGCTTCAGGGATCGTGCCGCGCTGCTGGAGACCATGCTGACGCGGTGGCGCGACGGCCGCATCGCATCGATCGAGAAGCAGACCGCGCTCGACGGTGCCAGCGCGCGCGAACGGCTGAAGGCGATCATCACGCTCTATTCGGAGCGCATGAACACCGAGGCGATGGCGGTCGAGCTTGCGATCCGGCAATGGGCGCGCACCGACGAGGCCGCCGCCACCGCCGCCGCGAGCGTCGACGCCGCGCGGCTGAAGAATGTCGGGCAGCTCTACCGTGCCACGGGGCTCGGGGCCGAGGAGGCCGATGCGCAGGCCTTCCTGTTCTACTGCTTCATCTTCGGCCAGAGCCTCTTGTTCCTCGAGCGCGGCCCGCGCAAGCGCGCGCAGCTGCTGGCGCAATCGGCGGACAAGCTGCTCGACGACGGCAAATAAAAAGGCGACCGGCTCGGTGCCGGCCGCCTTCTTCAATCAGCGTCGAACGGCTCAGGCGCCCTTGAGCTTCTTGTTGCACTCGCTGTAATAGCCGCCGCCCTTCTGGATCCACTTCATGCCGCCGTTGCCGCCCGTGGTCTTGTTGGCATTGTACTGGTCGAGGCAGCTGTGCATGCGCTGCTTGCCTTCGGTTTCCTTGGCATATTTGGGATCGACCGCGTTCGGAAACACGGCGGGTCCGGCCGGCATCGCCGGTGCGGCGGCCGGGGCGGCCTCCCGTTTGGCTTCCTTCGGCGCGGCCGGAGCGGGCGCGGCGGCAGCGGGCGGCGGAGCGGCGGCGGGCGCCGCGGCCGGGGTCGCGTCGGCACCGCATTGCGCCTTGCGGAAATCATTCCACTTCTGGCCGGCAAGGGTGCCGGCCGACTTGGCCGCCTGGTACTTGGCACTGCATTCCTGCGCGGTCAGGGCCTGCGCCGGCGCGCTCGCCGCAAAGGCTGCAAAGCCCGACACTGCAATCACGCACAACAATCTGGTCTGAATGGTCATCCCTGGTCTCCCTTTGGGGGGCATTGGCGTAAGACCATTATCCTAGCGCAACCCCGACTTGCGACAACGTGCGGGCGCGCCCGGGCGCTAAAATATTGTGGCGGCAGGACCGCGGCATGTTCATCCACGGTTCAGCATCGCCGCGCGACGTTTCGGCTCCTTTCCTCACGAGGTGCCCCATGAAGACAATTTCCACGCTCGCGACCGCAACCGCCCTTGCCTCCCTGCTGCTGATGGGCGGAGCTTTCGCGCAAACTGCCGCGCCCGCCGCCAAGGACGCCGCCCCGGCGGCCACTGCAGCCAAGGCGCCGAAGGAAGCCAAGCCGCGCACGGCCGAGTCGATGGAATGCTCGAAGGAAGCCGATGCCAAGGGCCTGCACGGCAAGGAGCGCAAGAAATTCCGCTCCGAGTGCAAGAAGGAAAAGTCGGGCGGCGGCGCCATGGCGCCCGCGGCGACGAAGTAAAGTAGGACTTGCGATCGGCCCCCCTCCCCTGGAGGGGTCGAGACGAGCAAAGCTCGCTCTTGGGTCGGCGCGAATGAAATGAGCGGCGGGGTGGGGTGACGGGTCTCGCGCGTCGGGTGCTGCCCGTGTTGAGAGATCACCCCACCCCACCCCGCTCCGCATTGCGCTTCGCTTCATGCGAAGCGACCCAAGAGCGAGCTTTGCTCGTCTCGACCCCTCCAGGGGAGGGTGAGGGAAGGCGTGCCCGCGTTTTCCGGCGCAATGCTGCAATCGCGAGATGCAATTGTCCGGTGGTTGCGAATTTGCCATAAGGCGGCGTGACCCTGATCCGCGCTTCGATGGCGACCGCCATTCCCGACCGCAGCAAAGTTCTGAACGGGCTCGAGACTCTCGTCATCGGCGCCGGCGGCGGCCTGCTGTTTTTATGGGCGGGACTGCCGGGCGGGCTGATCTCGGGTGCGATGACCGCGGTTGCGATCGCGGCACTGGCCGGCCGGCCGCTTGCGGTGCCGGCGGTGCTGACGCAGTCGGTGCTGGTGCTGCTCGGCATCTCGCTGGGCTCGCTGATGTCGCAGCAATTGCTGCAGCACATGAGCTCCTATCCGCTGACCATTGCCCTGCTAGCGCTGGCGACGTTCTGCTCGACCTTCGGCTCCAGCCTCTATCTGCAGCGCGTCCACGGCTGGGACCAGACCTCGGCCTTCCTCGCCGGCAGCCCCGGCGCGCTGTCCCAGATCACGATCCTGGCCGCCGAGAAGGGCGCCGACGTCGCCGCGATCGCCGTGGTGCAGACCATGCGGGTCATCATCCTGACCGCGGCGCTGCCACTGGTGCTGGCGCTGACCGGCGTGACGCATGCGGCGCCCCCGCCGCTGCCGACCACGGTCGCCTCGCCGTTCGGCATCACAGCCCTGGTCGCCTTGTCGATCGGGGTCTCGCTGCTGCTGCGCTGGATCAAATTCCCCGCCAGCTGGATGTTCGGCGCGATGCTCGCCTCCGGCCTGCTGCACGGCTCGGGCCTGGTCGACGGCGGCCTGCCGCCCTGGCTGCGGAATATCGCGCTGGTCGGCATCGGCGCCATTATCGGCACCCGCTTCGCGCGGATGAAGACCTCGACCCTGCTGAGCCACGTCAATGCCGGGCTCGGCTCGTTTGCGATTGCGATCCTGATCTCGGCGGTGTTCGTCGCGGTGATCGGTTTCACCACCCATGTCCGGCTCGCCGACGTCGTGGTCGCCTTCGCGCCCGGCGCGATGGACGCGATGCTGGCGCTGGCGCTGACACTACACATCGACCCGATCTTCGTCGGCGCGCATCATCTGTCGCGGTTTTTGTTCGTCACCATCTCGACGCCGGGCATCATCCATCTGTTCGGACGGCCGCAGGACGACGTCGACGATTAGGTCTACCAACCGTCATCCTGAGGGGCCGCGAAGCGGCGTCTCGAAGGATGAACGGCCACCGGCCGGGCCGTCATGCTTCGAGGCGCGCTACGCGCTCCTCAGCATGAGGGATAACGAGAAAGCGTGCGTGTCAACCTTATGCCCGCGCGGCCCGCATCACGCCCCAGCCGGCGAGCGCGGCCATCAAGAGCGAGATCAGCACGTTGTAGCCGGCCAGCGAAATGCCGAGGAAGCGCCACTGCACCTCGTCGCAGCGGACCACCTTGACCTTGTCGAGCTGATCCAGCAGCGAGCCGGCCTTGCCGAAATCCACCAGCGGACCGGTGCAATCGGTCGGCCCCGGCCAGAACCCCCATTCGACGCCGGCGTGATAGCCGCCAAGACCGGCGTTGGCGAGCGCCGCGAGGCCGAGGACCGCAAGGCCTGCGAGCAGCAGCGGGCGCGGCGCGCCGCGGGCGGCTGCGAGTGCGACCACGGCGCCGAGCGGGACCGCGAGGTAATAGGCATAGCGCTGCTCGAGGCAGAGCGGACAGGGCATGATCTCCAGCACCAACTGGAAGAACCAGGCGCCGGCCAAGGTCGCCGCCGCGATCACGGCAATCGCCAGGGCCGAGGTCAGCGCCGGATTGCCGGCCGTGGAAGCATCTGACGGATGGGCGGTGGCGAGCGTCACGGCAGTCCTCCTGCGAGCATCGTCCGAAAGGGTCATGGCCCCAGCTTCATGCTCGATCCGGGTCGTATCGCGCGAAAATACCGCTGTCGAGCCGCGGGACAATCACATCCGCGCGGGTTGACCGTGACGGGCGGCCCGCTATAGTCCGCCGCGCTTCGCGACCCCCGGGGCTTTTCTCGTCCTTGGACCATCGCGAATGCCCCTGTGGCGGAACTGGTAGACGCGCTCGACTCAAAATCGAGTTCCGCAAGGAGTGCTGGTTCGATTCCGGCCAGGGGCACCACGCTTCGTCCTTCGCGCTACGCGTGGCGCAGCCACGCGACGGCCGAAACGGCAAAGCGTGTCCGGCGAAGCTCGAGCAACGCGGGAGCGACGAGGGACCGGGAAGGTCCGCGCCCTGCAGTCGGCGATATGAGCTAGCGGCGACTTTCCCGGGCCGCCTTTACCCGTTCCACCGGACGACGGACCAGCGCGTCAGTCGCTTGCTGCAGGTGCTTGAAACATTCGTCGTGGCGAAGTCCCCTGTTCAGTTTGCCGCCGACGTTTCGTACGCCCCATCGTGCGAGGGCCAGGACGACCACGCCAAGTTCTTGACCTCGGTCGGTGAGACTATAAGCAGCGCGCGGAGGATGGTCGGAATAGAATTCGCGACGCACGAGCCCATGGGCCTCGAGCGTCTTCAAGCGATCCGAGAGCACGTTCGGCGCCATTCCAGGCAGACGCTCCTGCAGATCCTGGAACCGCATGGTGCCTGGAAGAAGATCACGGATGATCAGCAGCGTCCAACGCTGACCCACAATGTCGAGCGTTCGCGCGACCGGACACGACTCATCGAGACTTTTCTTGTTTGCCATACCGATCCATCTTGGCTTGCGGAGAGCAGGCGCCGGGCCAAAGCTCACTTGCAGAACTATAGTCAATAGGATTTGAAATAAAACCCTGGGGCCGAGGCTCTGAGACGGTGAACCTGGGCTCGGGACGGTTTTCAAAAAATGCTTCTAGAGCGCAGGATGAACAGTTCCTGCCAGGCTTCCGAAATCGATTGCAGGATGCCCGGCCTTTTCACAAACGCCCCTGAGTTCGACGCGGTCTCCATCCTGGAGGTAGTCCCGCGTCGAGCCGTCACTCAACACGATTTTCTTGACCCCGCCTTGGGTCAACTCGACGAGGCACCCGGCGCTATCTTCGGTCGGACCGGAGACCGTCCCGGATCCGTAGAGGTCGCCGACCCGCACCGAAGCTCCATTGCCCGTGAGATGCGCAAGCTGCTGTGCGCCGTCCCAGTACATGTCGCGAAAGTTCGTCTGGCTAACTCGCTGAGGCGGCAGCTCGCGTTCCCGCATGGCCGTCGATGAAATCGAGATTTCAAGCGAGATATCGAACGACCACTTCTCGCCATGCCTGAGATAGCCCAGGGTTGGCTGTTGATGCTCGGGATTTTTCTCCACTCGATATTCCGTCAGTGCCTCGAGGGGCACCACCCAGCTCCCCGCTTGCGTACAGAATGATTTTGCCAGGAAGGGTCCAAGCGGGGCACTTTCGAAGCGCTGCAAATCTCTCGCGCTCCAATCGTTCAGCAAGACGAGACCGAAGACGTAGTCTCCAAACTCGGATACGCTGATCGGCTGTCCGCGCTTCGAGGCCCGGCAAATCACGAACCCGATCTCGAGCTCGATATCGAGCGCCCGTGTCGGCGCATAGATCGGACCATCAGGCGTGAGTATTTGTCCCTTCGGCCTGAAGATCGGCTGGTCGGTACCGACGATCGTACCCGTCCGGCTGTGATACCCGACGGGCATCGATGTCCAATTGGCGTTCAGTTCGGCGCGCATGAGCTGCATCGTCCGAACCGCGTGGTGATAGCTTGAATAGAAGTCCACAAAGTCCCCAGGCGCGATCGGGCTCGTCATTCTCAACGCACTGCGGTCGAGCAGGCAGGCCTCTACGGCCGCTCGTTTCCGCGGGTCGGGAGTTGACAGCAGGCTGCGTATCCGCTCCCGGACCGCGCGACGTTTCTCAGCGCTAAGGCCGAGGAAAGCGTTCAACGCCGCCTGGCGCCATACCGTCAGAGGGATATCGAGGGTATCGAACAATCCTTTGGCGGCGGCGGCCGCAAGATCCAGGGCGTGGTTGCCGATTGCGACGCAAACATGGAATTCGTTCGTCGCGAGCTCGGCGACCCCGTAGGGCAAATTGGCCAAAGAGAAGCCGGAGCCGTCCGCATCCGGAACCCAGGATCCCGCGGTCATTCAGTTGCCCTCAGCTCCAGCGGGTCGCCGCCGATGGCGCGACGAGCGCTCCACTTTCGACCATTGCGCTGATTTCCTCCTCGCTGAAGCCGAGTTCGGTGCAAACATCGCGATTGTGTTCGCCGCGGAGCGCCGGGTCGCCGATCGGGGTCAGGTCATCTTGAGAGAAGTGCCATGGCCGTCCCGGCAAGCGATAGGTGCCGCCATTGCGGTCGGACACCTCCTGTACGGCGCCCCAGTAAGACGACCAGTCGGTCGTCGCCAGGTGTTCGATCGAGCGGATCTCGCCCATTGCGATCTTCGCCTCGTCGAACTGCGCATCCAGAGCAGCCATGTCAGCGAACGTCAGCATCCATGTCTGAATGATCGCATGCAGCGCGTCCAGGTTTTGCTTCCTGAGCGCCGCCGTCGCAAAGCGGGGATCATCCGCGAGATCCGCCCGCCGCATCGCACGCAGGTAGTTCGGGAAGGTCAGCGACCATACCATGCTCGTCGCGACGGTGAAGCGCTCGCCTCCCGGTCCGGTGAAGAACGGACAGTCGGTCGCGCCCAGGATCGTTGGCTCGTCACCGAGATCGAAGTCCCCGAGATCGACGTGCGCACGTTCATTGACGGCCATCAATGTCGCGGCCATCGCGACGTCGATATATTGCCCCTTGCCGGACTTTTCGCGGCTCTGGAGCGCCGCAAGAATCGCGATCGCCGCCTGCAACCCTGTGTAGACGTCGGCGTGGGACAGACTGTCGGTCCGCTCGGCACTCAGATCGCCGCCATAGTGCCGGAGGCTGTTCGAGGTGAAGCCGCTTTCCGCCTGGACCGTCGGCGCATAGGCCATCCGGCTGCGCCACGGCCCACCCTGGCCGTAACCGGTGATCGACGCATAGATCACGCGGGGATTGCGGCTTGCGATCGTCTGATAATCGAGGCCGAATGATGCCAGTGTTCCGGCCCTGAAATTCTCAACGATGACGTCGGCGGTGTCGCAGAGCCGCAGCGCAATCTCGCGAGCGCCCTCGGCGTTCAGATCGATGCTGACGTTACGCTTGCCTGCGTTCTGTTGCGCATAATATCCCGACATCCCCGGCTTGGCGGGGTGCGCAAACCGCGAGACGTCCGGTCGCGGTGGCTCGATCTTGATCACTTCAGCGCCGAGGTCCAGCAACGTGCGCGCGCACAACGGTCCTGCAAGCACACGCGAAAAATCGACCACGCGAACATTCGACAACGGTCCGCTCATGTTCATCGCCCCGCGAACTTGGCAAGGCCAGGACCGTTCTGACGGAAGGAAGTCAAACCGGCTCGCAAATCATCCGATGCCCAGATCGGTTCTTGCAGCTTGCCCATCTGCTCGTCGGCGGCCCGCACGCCCTGATTGGCCGCGATGTAGGCGACTTGCTTCGTTGCGGCATGCGCGACCGTGGGGCCGTGGGCCAGTTCCTCGGCAATCGCCAGCGCCGTCTTGTCGAGCACGTCGTCGGGAACCACGTGATTGATCAGCCCCCAGCGCTCGAGCGTCGCCGCATCGTATCGCCGCCCGAGCATCGACATTTCCTTGGCACGTGCCATTCCTATTCGTTGCACCTGCCGCTGGATCCCCCCCATCAGAGGATGAAGGCCGAGCGCGGACTCGACCGACCCGATCTTGGCGGAATTTCCGGCAATGATGTAATCGCAAGCAAGCGCCAGCTCGACTCCGCCTCCCAGGCAGACGCCGTTCACGCTGGCGACCAAGGGTATTGGCAACAATTCGACTTCCTTGAGAAAGTCGATTCCGGACCACCCGCCGCCTGGCGCTCCTCCGTTGCCCTTGCCCTCCAGGCGCGCGCCGAAAAGAGCGAGATCGGCCCCAGCAGAGAAGTGGCGCAATCCACTCCGTATCACGATTGCCCGGCTTCCGGTGTTTTGCGCTTCTCGCAGCTCCGCAAGAAGCGCGTTGATCAGCGTAGGACCAATCAGATTGTAGGGCTTATGAACCATGGAAAGGACCGTAACCAATCCATGCCGCTCTCTTGCAATCGGTGCGCTGTCCGTCATTTGGATTTCCTCTCCAGCATCGCTTGGCAACGACACGCCGCGACATCCATCTTATTGACTACGTATAAACTTGCGACTTGTTTTTTACAAGTTACAAATGGGCCGACGTTGAAAATGCGACTGCCACATCGATCGCTCGGTTGGACGGCGGAACGCTTGCAGAACTCCCAGCGAGTTCGCCGACAATTTTCGAAAACAATGGACCAGGGATCCCGCAGAGCGACCACGGCGCCCCTGAGATGGGCATCCCTCAATCGGGCATCTTGCTTTGGCTAACCGAACACGAGGAGCCAAAAGACGAGACCGTGCGTGATCAATAACAGAGGCACGTAAAAGGTCGGAATGAAGTAAGCAGCTCCGAAATGCGTCGCCAGAAGCTTGCCGTCGTTCACGAGGCGAGCCCCGTTGTAGAAGGCATACAACAGGTCAGCGCTACCCCAGATGTTGAATACCCAAACCAGCGAGGTGCCCAACGGACTTCCGAGGGTGCCGAGCGCGAGCACCGCGAGCAGTGCAGCAATGAGATCACCGAGAGCGGCCGGCCTTGCAAAAGCAGCAGGCAGCTCGGGCGAGACCGTGCCGGGCACCAGGAACGCAAGACCGAGGTATCGGAAACTGTGCAGAAGGAGCAGCGGGCGTATTGCGTCTGCTGGCGAGAGCCCGCGCAACGTGGGCCAAATGTAAAGTGCCGTGACGATCCCCCATGCCATCAAGCCGAACGGTACGCTGAGGCGGAACGCAAAACGTGGCGGCATTGGACGGCTCCTAGCAGGCACATGGACACGCGGATCGCGCCTGTCCGCACAACATGACTAGATTTATCTGTATATGCAGATAAATGCCCATTGTCAAATTTGACCGGGCGGCTGCCCGAACGTGGGAGGCTGCATCTTCCGGCGACGCGTGCGTTCGCTAACTGACTTTTCGAACTCCAGGGTATCCGGCGTCCCGACTTCGTGGCCGGAACGCATTGACTCCCAATCTCGTTCTATGCATATGCAGATAAATTGTCTGCAGGTTGACGTTCGTAGTCGGGCCAAAGGGTACGGGATGGAAGGGCTGAAGGAGCTTAAGGAAGTTATGAGCTGTCCTTGTCTGCGGATGAGGCGCGCGACCAGACAGATTACGCAGCTATACGATCACGTGCTCGCGGGCGCCGGACTGACCGCAAATCAGTTTGGGTTGCTCGCGTATTTGTTTCGAGCCGATCTTGCCGACGAAGACGGATTGTCAATCGGAAAGCTCGCCGAACAAGCGGGTGTTGATCCGACCACATTGAACAGGAATCTCAAGGCGCTGGATGCGCAAGGTCTGACGACGGACGGTCGTGGCAGTTCGGACGGCCGCGTGCGGGTTGTGAAAATCACGCAAAAAGGGAAACGGACATTGCAAAAGGCGTTTCCCCTTTGGCGCGAGGCGCGTGCTCAGGTTGAAGTTGCACTCGGATCGAACGCATTGATCGAACTCAACGCCTTGCTTGATCGCGCCGGAACGCAAATTTCGCGCGTCAAATGAAGTCGACGTGCGGTTCCTGCCGCCGCTGATAACGCCATCACGCCTTAGCGCCCGATGCGGACGCTGACGTGAACGACCTAGGCGTTCTCTACACCGCCGATCGTGAAGTCCGGCCCGCACGGTATCGCTAGCGCGACGACAGACGCTGCCTCTCGTCCTCAGTCAGCTGCCGCGCCTGCTCGGCCGTCAATTCACCGCTGCCGACCACGCGAAACATGCTGTTCGGATCATAGCTCTGCCGCTCGGTGCCGCCGCGGCGCTGGTCGTTGCCGTCGGGCTCCGGCGTGCCATCGCCTCCGCCATAGCCGAGCACCTCGACGATGATGACCGAGGGCTGTCCGGTACTGGCGGCCGGTGCCGCCGCGGTCGGTTGCTGGGCCGCACCCGCGGTGTTGTTGGCCGCGGTCAGCGCGCCCACCGGCGGCCCCTGCACCGCCGGCACGCCGACCGAAATGCCCTGCACCTGGATATTGGCGATGTTGAGCACCTGCAACGCCTGAAGGGTGAGATTGCCCGACACCCGAATGCCGGCCTCGCCGGCATCGATCGTGCCGTGCGGCGCGAACAGGTCGACGTTACCAGGCGGAACCCCGGGAACGCCGATCAGGGTTGCGATGCCGGCGCCGGTCTGCGGCGTGTTCGGCGTTTTGGCCGCGTGGCCATACTGATCGTAGATCACCAACGGCGGCGACGTCACGATCGAGGTCTGCTTGCCCTTGCCGGCGTTGAGGTCGCCGTTGGTCGAGAACATCAGGATGTCGCCGCCGAGCTCGGTGAAGACGCGCGACTGCGCCACCACCACGCTGCGATCGGTGAAGATGTTGATGTCGCCGCCTTCGAGCGTCAGCAGGCCCGGGCGCGCGGTGTCGGTCTGCCCGCTCAGGTCGGGCGTCTGGTTCTCGATGCCGAGCGACACGGCGCCACCGGGCGCCAGGATGTCGATGCTGCCACCCTGCTCGGTGCGGACGCGTGCGAGCTGGAACAGCGACAAATTGCCGGCATAGGCCGTGGTGCTGCCGCCGATCACGCTGCCGGGGAACAAGGTCTCGATCGCCCGGTAGGCCCGATCGTAGCCCTTGCCGCCCGCGCCAAGCCCTTTGGCCGCCGCCTCGCCGCCCGCCCTGAGCTCGGCGAAATACACCTGTTCGATGAACGGCAATTGTGCCGCCGGGGTGAGGTTGCGGAAATCGGCGAGCGCCTGGTCGCGACTGAGGGCGATACCCTCGATCCCGCTCATGTGGCTGGTGAGCTGCGACAGATAATCTTGCGTCGTCGCATCGGTGTTCTGCGGATCGAGATAGAGATTGATGAAGGCCGCGGTATCGGGCCCGTTGGCGCCGGTGCCGACCGCGATGCCGATCGAGGCACCGATCGCCGGCAGCAAGGGATTGTCCGCGTTGCCGACCGACGTGATGCCAACCCCTTGCGTGCCGTATTGGCCCTTCTGCACGACAATGTCGCGACCGGCGAGGACCGATAGCGAGCCGGGCCCCTCCACACGAATGTTGAAGACGTCCGTGTAGGCGAGGCTGCACGGCTGGCAGCTGACGATGTCGCGTCCGGCCTGCACCAGCGAGGCGTCGCCGGGCCCGGCGTTCTCGATATTGATGATCGGCTGAAGGATATCGAGGCCGGCGCGCACCTGTGCGCGCTCCGACGTCGCCAGCGCGAGCCTCGATAGGCTGCCCTGGACCGCATAGACGTGCACGGTATGCGGATTGTCGAACTGGACCAGGTTCGAGGGCAGCGACAACGCGCCGCCAAACGTGTCGTAGGCCGGATTGGACAGCGTGCTCGCGTAATCGCTGCCTGTCGGCGCCGAGGTACCGGTAATTTGCGACTCCAGATGGGCCGCCGTCATGCTGACGCCGAAGCTGACGATGTCCTGCTGGGCCAGCAGATCGAGGCGGGCCGTCGGCGCGGCCAGTGCGGCCAGATAATTGAAATTGGAGCCGCTCGCCGTAATGGAGCCGGCGCGGATCGAGCCGCCGGCCGCCGTCAGTTCGAAGATCGGTGGCGCGAAATCACCGTGCACCGTGATGTCGCCGCCTTCAGCGAATTCGGTCAAGGCGCTGGCGGCCGTCATGCTGGTGAAGAAGCCGTAGGGTGACACCGGATTGTAGTAGAAAGTGGGCGGCCCATTGCCCTCCAGGCCGGCCGGGATGCGATAGCCGGTTCTCGCAGGGTCGGGTTGCTGCGTCGTCCGTGTCGGATCGCCGACGATCGCGTTGATTCCCCGGCGGGACACCACGTTGAACTGGGCGTCGCCGATCAACAGATCCACCCGCGCGATTGTCAGAGAAGAGGTGTCCAGCGGCGCCATCCCGATCTCGCCGGCCTGGATGTCGGCCGTGCCCCGCCCGACCAGCAGATTGGCGTAGTTGATGGCGCCGCCGACGGTCAGCGAGAGATTGCCGCCGCCGTACACCGACAATGCACCGGTGCCGGTCAATCCGCCGGTCGTGGGCACGCTGATGTCGACGGCCTTCAGATCACCATCGACCGCGACCCGGACGTTGCCGCCTCCCAACGCACCGAGCCCCTTGAACGCGGCCACCGATGGAAATGAGTCGGTCGCGAAATCGAGATAGGGTTGGTAGTAGGTGCCGAAATTGACGAACCAGGTCGGACTGACGGCCGTCGGTTCGGTCCAGAGCCAGAAGGTGTCGAGCTCGGAGGCCGCATAGCTCTTCACACCATTATTGCTCGTATCGGCGCCGATCAGGCTGCCATGCGCCTTGACCGTGAGATTGCCGCCGCCGCTCGCATAGCTGGCGTTGAATGCGAGGGGATACAGCGAGTCGTACGCCTTCAGATTAAAGTCCGCATCGAACGTATATCCGAGATAGTTGTCGTAGGTGTACGTGTAGGCAGACATGATCAGAGCGCGCTGTCCCGCCGTGAAATTCGGCGTTACCGGCTCGCCCGCGGTATAAATGCCGAACGCGGTCTGGATGTCGATGTTGCCGGCCGCAGCAAGCTCGATATCGCGCGTGCCGGTGCGGAGCACGCTCGGAATCTGGACGACGACGCCGCTGTCATTGACGTTTGAGTCAATCAGATAGGGCGCCGCGAACACGATCGAGCCCGGCTCGGGATTAGCCGCCGTGGCCGCGGGACGCAGCACGGCCGGCACCACCGCCAGCGGATCGGCACCGGCGAGATCCGCGCCCGCGACAAGCCGCAGCGTCGCTGATCCGGAGCCCGCCGGCAGCGGTGCCGCGATCGCGAAGATGCTGCCGTCCGGCGAACTCACCGGCGCGGCGAAACCGTCGCTGATGCTGCCGTTGATCAGCAGGTTGCCGGCCGCGCGGAGCGTCAGCACCATCGGCTCGCCATTGTAGCGGTAGGTGTGCAGATCGATTCCGGAATTGGTGGGGGACGGGTTTTGCAGCAGCTGGAGATCGCCGCTGCTGCGCAGCTCGATGCCGGGCATCAGGTGGAAGGCGGTGACGGAGTTTCCGGTCAGCGTGCCGATGCCCGTCTTGATCGCGGCCGCAGCGACATACGCCTGAGCATCGGCATCGGCCGCCGCCAGGTTCGCGTCGACATAGGGCGTGCCGCTGACGTCATAGGTCTTGACCGCCTCGACAACGATCTCGCGCGCGCCGGTGACCTGGACCCCGTTGTTGCCGATGCGCACACCGTTTGCCGTCCGCGGCGCCCGCAGCCAGACCTGACCGCCATTGTTGGTGGTGACGCCACCATCGTTTACGATTTGCGGACCGCTTCCCGCGACATTGATCGTGGAGCCGGCGTCGAGCGTCAGCATGCCGGTGCTGTCGCCAGCGAGGCCGAGGAACACCGCGCCGCCCTTGGCGACCGCGGTGCCGGCATTGAGCACCGCCTGCGCGCCCAGCTCCAGATTGTTGCCGGCGATCAGGCGGATGGTCGCATCGCTGCCGCCGCTGGCATCGATCAGGCCGGTGACGGTGATGCTGCCGCTGCTCGCGGTCAGCTCGACATGACGCGCGGTGAGGTTGCCGACATTGATGTCACCGGTCGCCAGCGTCAGCGCCTGCTCGCCCGAGAAACCTGCGATGCTGCCGAGCAGCGCGCCGGCGTCGCCCGACTTGAGCGCGAGGACCGCCGTGCCGCCGGTATAGCGCGGATCGGCGTCCGCCAGCAGCTGCCCGTCGAGACGCGCGGTCCCGTTCGGCGCGACGATGGTGAGCGTTCCTGCGTTGCCGCCCTGGTCGGAATCCACGACATCGAGTCTCGACAGCGTCACCGAGCCGAGCCGGCCGCCGCGCAAATCGACCATCGCCCCGGAAGCAACCGCGACATCGCCGCTCACGGTCTGCAGCGTCACGCTGCCGGCCGGCGCAATTCGCACCACATCGAAGAACGGCGTGACCGCGCCGGCGACATTGGTGACCGACCCGGCCTGCAGCGTGATGCCGTTCTGCGCGGTGAAGGTGATCGCGCCGGACGGCAGGTCGATGGTGGTGCCCTGGACGATGCCCCGCGCCGAGACCGAGAGCGTCGCGCCGTTGGAGTTGACGGCCGGCTGGACGGCGCCGGCGGGCAGCGCGGCGAAGCGCACCGTACCGGCATCGGCGACGAGCTGCGTCACCGCACCGGCCTGCGCCGTCACCAGCGGCGCCGCGATCGTCAGATCGCCGCTGACGCTGAAGGTGCCCGGCATCACCTGGCCGGGAGCGTAGGCCACCGTGCCGATGTGTTGCATGGTGCCCGCGAAGATCGGGCCCGCATAGGCGACACCGCCGATGACCTGTTCGGAGGCCGCCAGCGTCACGGTGCCGAAGCCACCGAAGGCAAGATTGCCGCCGCCGCCCAGCGTCAGCTGCGTCGCATCGATCTCGAAGGCGCCTTGCCCGCTGCCCGTCGAAGCTGCACCCGTTGCGCCGCCGTTCAGCGTGATCGCGTCGGCGCGGAGCCTGACACGGTCCGTGGCGGTGCCGAACCCGTTGATCACGGGCGCGCTCAACGTCAGTCCGGCGAGCAGGGGCTGACCGGTCGCCGTATCCAGATTGCCGAGATCGACCGAGCCGTAGACGTTGATCGCCGAGGACGCCGACAACATCAGCGTGCCGGTCGCCGGCAGATGACGCAGCGGATCGCCTTCGGACAATTGCGCGAGCAGGCCGGCGCTCAGGTTGAAGCCCGACGTGCCTCCGGTGCCGAAATTGATCACCGGCACGCTGACCATGACGGTCGGCGCCGCAAGGCGGGCGGACGCATCCATGGTGATCCTGTCCGAGGCGCTCAGCGCAAGCACGCTGCCGCCAAAGATTTGCGCGCCTGCGCCGATATTCAGTTTGCTCGCGCCACCGTTTCCTGCCGGCAACGTGACCGGCAGCACCGGCGCATTGGACGCCAGCACGAATGCGCCCGCTCCACCTCCGCCGACGCGCGCCAGCGCAATCGATCCGAGAGTCTTGCCGGTCTTCGGATCGTTCGGGAACAGGGTGGAGATCGCGCCGAACGACGTCGTGTCGATCTGCGCATCGCCGCCGATCGTGATCGCGCTGCTCGCCGTCAGCATGATTTCGGGCGCGGTCAGCACCGCCCCACTATCGATCCGGAGCTGCTGCGCCGCCGGCGTGATGGTCAGCACGTTGCCGTTCAGGTTGCGCGTGCCGCCGATCAGAATGCTCTGCGCGCCGATGCTGTCGATCGCACTGGCCTGCAACCCCGTCATGCCCGGCGCTGCGGCGCCCCCCGGCGCAAGGATCTCGAGATTCGAAGCCACGATGTCGGCCTGTCCACCCCGGCCGCCCGCCGGAGCCGTGAAGTCGCCGAACCCGCCGGTGACCGGCAACGAGAGGCTGTCGGTCGCATTGATGACGAGCTGTCCCGCGTCGAGCGGCAGATAGGGCGCCGCGATGCCGCTTGCCGCCGCCTTGGACGCGTAGAACTGATTGGCCGTGGTCTCGGCATACTGCGACTGCCGGCGGACTACCGCTCCGGGCGTGACGATGAAGACCGAGGGAAGCGCATCGTGGAAGCCGGTATTGGCGACCTCGCCGTAGCCGAGCACACGGTAGGAGCCGTCACGCTGCGCCAAATTCGAGAGTCCGGTGGCGGTGGTCTGGCTCGCCGCGACGGTGATCTTGTAAGCGCCGGGCAGCAACGCATAGTGCCCGGGCAGCAAGGTGTAGGTGCCCGCGGGCAGCCCCGGAATTCCGCTCAGCGTGACCTGCTGACCGACCTGCAACGCAACCGGCGCGGATGCCGCCTGCGTCGGATCGCTGAGCTGCATCTGCGGGTCGCGCGGCGCATAGCGGTTGCCGAGGCTCGGCAGGATCGCGAACGTCTTGATACCGTCGAGCGTGTCGACCGACCCGCCGGCGCCGCTGACGAACTGCGCGCCGTAGAGATCGCCGCCGCCGGACTCGTCGATGCGCGCGGTGGCCGCCCCGCCGGTTGCTCCCGCGACCGTCAACGCCTTGCCGTAGAACGAGATCGTCTTGGCGGGTGGCGCGCTGATCGTGTTCGGCGTGCCGCTGTTGTCGTAGCCGTAGATCCAGTCGGTGTTGCCGAGCGGCGCGCCATATGGGATCAGCATGCCGCCCGCCGACATCGACGTGATGCTTCCCGGCAGCAGGTTGATCGCGCGTGTGCTCGCAGGGTCATTCGGATCGCCGAAGGTGATCTGGCCGAGCGGCGCCACGAGGACGCCGCCCTGATTGATGGTCGGCGCAACGATCTGTACCGCTCCGCCCGCTGACAGCGGCACGTAGGGCGCCTGGCCGTTGCTGGCAAAGCTGACCACGCTGTTCGGCCCTGTCGCCTGGATCACGAACAGACCACTCGCGATGCTGGTGTATGCATTGCTGACCGGGCCGGTGCTGATCGGGTAGATCTCCGTCCCCGTGAACATCAGGTCGCCGGCGGTCGTCATCGTCGTCGGCTTGGTGGCGTAGGAGGGCGAATTTCTCGAGACCGGAACCAGGCGGATGTCACCCAGGCTGTTGAATGCCATGCCGGCGAAGCCGGGCAGCGACACCGTCTGCCGAACCGGAGTGCTGAAGTCGAGGAAGCTCGTGACGTAGCTGTAGCTCGCACCGCTGCGCAGCGTGCCCTCGATGTCGATCAGGTCGGCATTGACCTCGAGATGCGCCGTACCGGCCACCGGCACTGCGCTGTAGCTGCCGAGAGGAACGTAGCTGCTGCTGGTATATTCATTGATGTTGCGCTGACCGCCGCCGATATCGACGTAGGGCGCGCTGAGCCGGACGCTCGCGCCCGGCGTCGCACTGATGTTGCTGGCGTTGATGGTCAGGCTGCGCGCCGCGGTGAGGTTGACGTTGCCGTTGAACACCAGGGCATCGACGGCGCCGAGAGACACCGACGCGAAGCCGCCGCTGGAGATCTGGTCGGCGCCGATGAAGAGGTCCCCGAGCAGGCCGCCCGGCACCGCCTGGCCCTGCGACAGGCCCGTCGTCATCAGCGGCGCAGCCTGGCTCACGATGGTCTGGAACACCGGCTGTACGAACTGCGAGACTCCGGAGCTGTCGGCGACATAGCTCCCGATCATCTGATCGATCGTCAGGCTGCCGCCCGCAGCCCCGGCCCCGCCGCCCTGCCCCTTCATTGTGGCGTCGAACAGCAGACCGAGCGATGCCCGGATCGCGATGCCGCCGCCCGGAGTCGCAATCTGTGTCTGGATCAGACCGGATCGACCCGCGACCTGCTGTACCGCTCCCGACGTCCCCGACACATCAATGATCGCCCCGGCCTGCGCCACGACGACACCGAGCGGTTGCTCGCCATAAGGCTGGGTGGCCAGATAGGGATAATAGAGCGAGGGCTGGGCATCCTGATTGATGTTGACCTGTCCGCCGCCGAGCACGGTGTTCACCGGACGCCCTGACGCATCGAGCATCGATGTCACGAGGCCCGGCGCCAGCAACCTTGCGTCCGCGCCGATCCACAGCGTCTGCGTGGCTGCATAGGACGGCCCATTGTTGGGCGGCACGCCGACCGGAGATCCGACCGCGACCCAGGTTCCCGTCGTCCCGGTCAAATCGAGATTGATGGTTCCGGCGGGCGCGCTGATGGTGCCGTCGACCGTCAACTGATGGCGTGCGTGCAGGGAGATCGTCGCCTGGGGATCGGCATTGATCACGGCGCCGCGCTGAACATCGAGATTGCCGTTGAAGGCGTCGATCGCGCTCAGGACCAGATTGACGGGCGCCGGCTGCCGATAAGAGGGCAGCGTCTGTGCAGTCGCGATGCTCGCGACATCGCTGCCGGTCGGTGCCAGGACGGCCTGCGCATTGGGGACCAGATTGACTCCATGCAGCTCGAGATTGGTGCCGCCCGCGACCGTCAGGTTCTGGTAGCTGTAGAGCGCGTACTGGCTGAAGCCGCCGCTGGCAAAGAAGCCGGGCGACAGCTGCATCACGCTGGCGGGATCAACCGGCGTGAGGGTGCTGGTCCCGTCGGCGTTGATACTGTTGATCGTGCGGAGCGGAAGGATGGCGTCTCCCCCGATCTGGATCGCGGGCGTGGCGATGCTGAGCGTGCCGCCGAGGGTGAAGCCGTAGGATCGCAGCGTACCATCGAGATAGACCCGGCCCGGGTAGGTCTGCGCGAGCGTCGTCGAATTGTGCAGCGTCGCGCCGAAACCGTCGGCGATCAGCGTGATGTTGCCGCCGGTTCCGACCGGCAGGCCGTTGCTGGTCTTGATCCGGCCTGTGCTCTGCATCCAGCCGCCGCTCGACGCATCGATCACCGCCCCGTCGTCGATCCGGACGCTGCCATAGGCGGCGAGCTTGACGTTGCCGCCGTTGTAGAGCGCAGGCGGAGTATCATTGCCGCCGGTGCGATCGTTTACCCAAAGGCCGCGCGTATCGATCACGCTGCCCGGATGCAGCTCGACGTCGCCGGTGAAGGCTACAGTTCCCTGCTGCGCGGCATTGACGGTGACCGAGCCGGCGCGTGCCACCAATTGGCCGTCGATCGAAATTCCCCCGCCAGTCAAGGCCACACTTGAATTCAGGGTGATCGAGCCGCCGGAGGCAACCTGAAGCCTGGCGCCGCCCACGAGGCTGATCGCGGGAGATACGGCGTTGCTCACCGGATCGGTCACGCCGCCCCGGGCGTTGATGGTGATGCTGCCATAGTTCGCCTGGTCAAGCAGATCGGCCGACAGATAGACTGTCTGCTGCCAGGACGGCGGCAACGGCGAGGTCGCGCTGGAAATGTCCGGCGGCGCGACCGACGGCGCGATGACCACGCTGTTGGGCATGATGCTCGAGGACGCCCCGATGCTGAATGCGGCACCGGCCGGTATCGTGTTGGCGGTCCGCTGATAGGGTCCATTGATCGTCGCCGCAACAACGGAGGCATCGACCTCTGCCGCGTTCGCAATCACGCTCAGTGAGCCGGCGGCGCGTCCTTCAAGATAGGCCGGTTGGTACACCTGCGTGGGGACCAGCGGATTGGCGTAGAATTCCGTGACGTTCCAATGAGCGTGATTGACCGTGAAGCCGACCCCGATCGAGACGTAGGTCAGGTCGGCGGGAGCCTGATTGACGCTGTAGATCCTGCCGTCCGAGCCGACCAGCCGGGTGACCGGCAGATAGCCGGCCTGATGCGCGAGCGAGCCGCCGGCAATATCGATCGACGCACCAGGCCGCAGGATGGCGTCGCCCGTGGAATAGGCGATCACCGAACCACCCGTCGTCAACCGTTGGTCGATGGGACGCGCGACCTGCCCGAGCCATCCCGACACCTCGAGCAGGCCGCCCGCGGTGTAGACCCGATCCGGCGCCACCGGGTCGAGATCGTGCACGTTGACCCACACGTTCTTGCTGGTCAGGATGCCGCCGCGCTGCAACGGCGAGTCACGCAGCTCGTTGGCGCGCACGTTGACCTGCACCACATCGCTCGACGCCGCGACCGGCACTGCCTGCAACCCTGAAACGTCGATCAGGGATCCGGTGTCGACCAGCACACGCGCCCCGTCGGGGTTGGAATTCGCGTTGATCTTGGCGTCCGGATTGTCCTGCAGATAAAGCTGGTCTCCATGGCTCGACGCCTGAAGCGCAACGCGTCCGGACGGCGCGACGATCGCAGCTCCCGGCTGCACGTTGACGAAGCCGCCCTCGACCGTAATCCGCGACTGGGCCTGGGGCTGGGTGTCCATCGCGGTGAGACCGTCCTCCTCGGGGAGAACCGCGGTGAGGCTGCCGGGCGCGAGCCGCACCGTGCCGGTCTGCGTCGACACCGCGTAATGCGAGGAACTGTCGTAACCGTACATTCCCTGCAGTCCCTGCTGCGCCGACAGCAGGATCGAGCCGGCTTGGTTGACCGAGGTGGTCGCCACCAGCGCGCCGGACTGCTGCAGATCCATGCCGACCAGCGTGATGCTTCCGGTCGGCGCCGCGATCAGACCGGTGTTGCTGACCGTGCCGCCATTGAGCACGTTGAACACCAGCCCCTGCTGGCTCGCGCTGCCGCTTGTCGTGACATAAACCGACGTGCCGGCGACAAGCGCGGCCTGGCCGCCCGGCGTGACGATGCTGCCGCTGTTCTGCACGTTGGCGCCGAACAGGAACACGTTGCCGCCGCCGGTGGTGACGGATGCGGGCGGTGCCGTCACGATCACCGCACCGGCCTCGACGGTGACGTCGCCGGTCGGACCGCTGCCGTTGGCGAGGATCGGGGCCAGCAGATTGCCGAAATTGTCGAACGGCGAGCGATTGAGCAGGCCGGTCTTGAATTGCTGATCGGTGATGTTGAGTGTCGATGCCACCAGCGAGCCGACATTGATCTGGCTGGCGCCGCCGAAAATGATGCCGCTCTGATTGATCAGCAGCACTTGGCCGTCAGCCTTGATATGCCCGAGAATCTGGCTCGGCCCGGCGTTGCCGATCACGCGATTGAGCGCGACCCAGCTGCTGTTGCCCTGCTGGTTGAAGACGACGTCGGTCCGGGCGCCGACATTGAAGCTCTGCCAGTTCAGGATTGCCTGCGGCGCGGTCTGGGTGATGCCGACGCTGGTGCGTCCGTCGGCGCTCGCCTGAGTCGGAAGATTGGCGCCAGACCAAAGGTTTGATCCAGGCACAGCGCCTGGCGCGACCTGGAGCCCGCCCGGCACCAGACCATTGGGCACCACCTGCTGCGGCAAGGTCCGCGAGGTGCCGGTGGCCTGTGCGGCAGCGCGCGCGGCCGCCTGTGCCGCCTGCAACGCCTGGATCGCTTGGGCGGCCCGCGTCAACGCACCAGAGCTCTGGGCAGCCGCTGCGGCCGCCTGCTGGGCCGCAGCGGCTGCCGCATCGGCCGCGTAAAGCGGCGCCGCGACGGGCCAGGCGCCGGTCAGCGGCCTCGCGCCCGCAGGATATGCCGCGAGCAACAATGTCACGAGGCTCGTGCCGGCCATCAACCCGCCGCGGGACATCCGCCGCGGCAGCGCGACGGCGGTTTCACCGCGCGCACGGAAATGATGGGTGGCTTGAGCTCGAACCGGCATGACAAGTCCTTCCAGCGAACACCGCAGAGGTCACACCAGCGTGACGGGAAGCCGCACGCGAACCCGCAAGGAATTTTTGTGACAGTTCCGTGTCGCCGCAGAGCGGTCGGAAGAGCGCGGGATCGCGCTCAGCTCAGCAGCACGATTCCGCCGGGCAGCAACCGCACACGCGCGTCGAACGCCTGCTTGAGCTGGGTCAGAACCTCGTCCATGCGATCGATGCGAAAGCGGCCACTGACGGGCAATCCCGCGATCGCGGCGTTGACGATGAAGATGCGGCCAGGCCGGTAGCGGTTGATCTCTTCGACCACATCGGATAGCGGCGTGAAGCGGAACAGCAGGAAGCCGCGCTGCCAGGCGGAAGCAGCCTCGATATCGGCAGCGGCAAGTGTCTCGCCACGCGCGTCGTAGCGCAGTTGCTGGCTCTCCTTGAGGGCGGTCGCCTGGGCGCCACGCTGGACCCGCAATTCGCCCTTGAGACAGGTCACGCAGACCGGCCGCTCGCCGCCGGCCGACACATAGCGCACGTCGAACTGCGCCTGGTCGGCGAGAATCCAGCGGTCGGCTGCGTATACGCCGAAGCTGCGCCCGGATGTCGCGAACGCCGCCTCGCCGGAGAGCAACTCGAGCCGTGCCACGCCTGGATCGGCGGGTCGCAGCGCGATGCTGGTCTGCACGTTCATCTGGATCGAAACATCACCCGGCAGCGCCACCTGGCGCTGCTCGCCGGTGCCGGTCCGGTAATCAGCCGCGAGCTCCGACCAGGCCGGCCACAGACCGAGCGGCGGGCGCGCAAGCCCATAGACGGCCGCCGCCGAGGCGGCGGCCGCGAGCCCGCCGCCGAGCAATGCACGGCGGTTGAACGGGCGCAAAGCACGCGACGGCTGTTCGGTCATCATTGCCGCCCGGACATTGCGGCCGGCCGGCGCAAGGTCTCGCCACAGCCGGCTCGCGGCGGCGAAAGCCGCGCCATGCTCCGCGCTCTGGGCGCACCAGCGCCGCAGCGCCTCGCCGTCCGCCGTCGTGGCCTGTCCGGAGGTGAGATGCCGGACCCAACCCACCGCTTCCCGCTTGAGCGGATCAAGTCCCATGTCGTCTCTGTCCATCGCGCTCATGGCCGGCGTCCGCCCCGTGCCAAACGGCGCCGAGACGCGGCGGTCTTCGCCATCGCTCTCAAGAAGACGTTTCCAGCCGGGCGAAACCGCATGCTACCCGCCGCTCCGATCGCGCCGCGCCAGACAATACTCCTGTGCCCGCTGCAGCTCCAGCTCGACCAGGCGCAGGGAAATTCCGAAGCGGCGTGCGATCTCCTGCCGCGGCATCTGGTCGAGCCGCGCGGCGAGCAGTATCGCGCGGCGGCGCGGCGGCAGCTCGCGCAGGATGGCTTCCAGCCCGCGCAGGTCCGAACGCGCGCCCACCACCTGCTCCGGATCGGGCGCGCCGTCGGCGATCTCGAGCAATCCGTCGACCTCGGCCGCGCTGAGGTTGCGGCTATCGGCAGTGCGCTGGCGATCACGCGCCGCGTTCATGGCGATGCCGAAGATGTAGTTGCCGGGATTGTGGACGACGCCGACCGAATCCGCCCGGGCGATGCGAAGCCAGGCATCCTGCAGCGCGTCGCCGGCGAGCTCGGAAGACCCCAGCCGCCGTGTCAGCCGACGCTTGAGTTCATCATAGCGCTCGACCAGCAGGCGTCTGATCAGCGTCAGCGACGCCTCGGTCATGGCGTCGCGCCGGCCCGGCGCGCCGGAGCACCGTTACAGGCCATCGTCGTGCCGGGCCCCTGCGGGACGACCACCAGGGTAACCGGCTGGGTGAGGCCCGCCGGCGGCGGCGCGTCGACCTGCATCCGGCGCAGCGCGTGATCGATACCCGCATCGACCGCGGCGCTGCCGGCCGAGCCAAGCCGCGCGAACCGCTCCAAATTGCCGGCCGGATTGATCCAGAACTGCAACGCGACCCGATATTGTCCCGGCCGTGCATCGGCCTCCGCGCACAGTGCGGTCCGCAGGCCGCTCTGCAGCCGCGCATAATAATGACTCACCGGGACCGGCAGCGCCGCCTGCGCCGTTGCCGGTGCAGGATAGAGCACGAAAGACGTCTCCCCGAGGACGCGCGCCGACAGGCCGCTGCCCGCGAGCAGACGCGCGAGCGCGATGTCCGCCGTCATGGCCCCGCGCGCGGCGCTGGAATGCAGCCCGGCGGTCAGGTTGCTGTTGTAGAGGACGTTCCGACCAGTCACGGCGCCATACTGCTCGAGTGCGGCCGCCAGCGGCTGGGCTGCGATATCAAAGTCGATCTGCGCCTCCTGTGCCGATGATTTCGGCGGCACCAGGACAAGACAGACGCCGAACATCAGAGCACGGCACAGCCGAGCGCTCCAGGCTCGCGCTGGCGCATCCGCGGTCAACTCGGCTCCTCGCGTCTACAAGCCTGTCATGGTCGGGCGCGGACCATAGGCAGGCTGTGTAACAATCTCATGTCACGCGGGAAGGCCGACATGCCCGAAGCGACGCGGACCCGGCTGTCCGCACTGCCAATCGGGCACTACGGCCGCATCTGACGCCGGCGATCTGCGATCAGTTGCCTTGCTTCATCGATCGTCATCTCCCCGGCCCCAAGCACCTGATAGGCGCTATCCGGATTTTGGCTGCGCTGACCGCGCTCATCGCGCTGCTGATCGCGATCCGGATTCGGCGCCGAAGATCCCTCTCCGCCACCATAGCCGAGCACCTCGACGATGATGATCGACGGTTGACCGCTTCCTTGCGACGGCGGCGGAGCCGCCTGCTGTGTCGCGGCGGTGGAGTTCGATGCCGCGGTCAGCGCGGGGGCATGACGCCTTGCGAAGGCGGCACGGGGGAAGCGGCCCGGCGAAGCCAGAGCCACGCGAGAGCGACGACGGACCGCCGAAATCCCTTCCCCTCACTGGTTCAGGATCGGCGGAATATCCTTCGCGTCGCGCCGGCCCGGCAGTGAGCTGAGATAAGCGTGGATGTCGGCGGCGTCCTTGTCCGACAGTACGTCGGCGGAGAATGACGGCATGTCGTTCGGGGCCTCGCGCAGGAACGCGATGAAGGACTCCACCGGCAGCGCGATCTGCGCCAGCGCCGGCGTCAGATAGTTGAAGCGGCCGCCCTGCCCGGCGCGGCCGTGGCATTCGAAGCAGCCATCGGCGAGATAGAGCCGCTTGCCGTTGACGGGATCGCCGGCCGGCGCGTCCTCGGCGCGCGATGCAACGGCGTTGCCGAGTGTGAACGCCCCCGCGATCGCGGCAACGACGGCAAGATGCTTCACGGATGTCCTCATCATCGCCATCTCCGCCTCACCGCTGGTCCATCACGACGTCGAGCAGCGCCGGCTGCCCGCTCTTGACCATGGCGATCGCGCGCTTCAGCGCGGGCGCCAGCGCATTCGGATCGCTGATCGGTCCCTCGCCATAGACGCCGAAGCCCTTGGCAACGGTCGCATAGTCGACGAAGGGATCCTTTAGCGTGGTGCCGATATCGGCATTGGTGATGCCGCGGCCGTGGCGTGCGGCCATCGCCTGCAAGTACATGTATTCCTGATGATAGGCGCGGTTGTTGTGCACGATGTACAGCAGCGGGATCTGATGATGCGCGGCGGTCCACAGCGTCGACGGCACGAACATGAAGTCGCCGTCGCCGCCGATCGCAACCGTCAGCCGTCCGTGCCTTTTGTTGGCGAGCGCAGCCCCGAGCGAGGCCGGCAGGGTGTAGCCGACACCACCGCCGCCGGCGAGCCCATTCCATTGGTACGGCTTGGTGAAATTCCACAGTCGGTGCGGCCATGACAGGCCGATCGAGGTGCCGACCAGCGACCAGTCCTCATCCTTGATCTGGCTGTAGAGCTCGGCGCACAGCCGCGCCGTGGTGATCGGGCTCGCGTCCCAGCCGATCGTGGCATCAAGCTTCGCCTGCTCGACGGTGGCGAGCTTGGCGGCCGCGAGCTTCTTGCCGCGCGCCTCGAACACGGCCTTGCGGCCCTCGTCGATCCCGCGTTTGACCTGCTCAATCAGGACCGGCAGGCTCGCCTCGGCGTCACCCGCGATGTCGAGGTCGACGTCCTGGTAGCGGCCGAGATCCTGGTAGTTGGCTTTCATGTAGAGGCCGCGGGTGCCGAGCGCGACGATCTTCGCCGTCTTCTTGTAGCGCGGCTCGGAGCTGCGCACGATGCGATCGTGGAAATCGCTGAGCGAGCCCCAGATGTCGTTGACCTCCATCGCCACGATCAGATCGGCCTGCGACAGGATCGAGCGGCGGAACGACTGGTTGAGCGGATGGCGCGAGGGGAAATTCATCCGCCCGTAATTGTCGATCACCGCGCATTGCAGGGTTTCCGCCAGCTCCACCAGGCGCGGCATGCCGGCCGGCGTGCGCGCCATGCGGTCGCACAGGATCACCGGGTTCTCCGCAGCCACCAGCATCTTGGCGAGCTGGGCCAGCGCCGCGTCGTCGCCCTGCGGCGCCGTTGCCGGGGTGAATTTCGGAATCCGCAGGCGGTCGCGATTCTCGATCGGGTTTTCCTGCAGCTCCTGGTCGAGCGACAGCATCACCGGCGCCATCGGCGGGGTGGTCGAGATCTTGTAGGCACGCAGCGCCGATTCCGCGAAATGCTGCAGCGAGGCCGGCTGGTCGTCCCACTTGACGAAATCGCGGGTCAGCGCCGCGGGGTCGATCGCCGAATGCGGCCATTCGGCGCCCGGCGCGCGCTTGTCGGCTTCCATGATGTTGCCGCCCATCACGATGACGGGGACGCGGTCGCACCAGGCGTTGTACATCGCCATCGAGGCATGCTGCAGGCCGACCACGCCGTGACAGATCATGGCGAGCGGCTTGCCCTCGATCTTGGCGTAGCCCTGGCCCATATGCACCGCGATCTCTTCATGCGGACAGGTGATGATTTCGGGCTTCTTGTTGTCGCCATGATTGATGACGGCCTCGTGCAAGCCGCGGAAGCTCGAGGCGCAGTTCATCGCGAGATAATCGATGTCGAGTGTCTTGAGCACGTCGACCATGAAGTCGCCGCCGCTCGAACTTTGATTGACCGGATCGGCCGGCGGCGGCGACGCATCGGCGGCCGCGAGCCTCGGACCGGGCAGCGCGGCTTTGCGACGCTGTTCCGGAAAGCCTGAGATCGCTGTGTTGGCCGCGGCCGGCGTGCCGAGCGCTGCAGCCCCTGCGATCGTTGCACCTTTCAGAAAATTTCGGCGGCTGGAATCGGGCGCGCCATCGCGGCGCGAGCTGCTTCGCTTCGACATGGTGTCCTCTCCGGGAACTTAGACCAGATGCCTACGAGCTCGTTGTTGGTTGACGCGAATGTCGTCCCCGATCTCGCGCCCCGTCAATACACAGACGCGTCAGCGTGCGGCGCCAGATGGGCTGCTCCGCGAAATCGGCATGGGATTGGCAACGCTGCATTCACACATCGCCGCGCGCTGCGCTGCAGATCGCGCGAACGGAATCGGCGCTGCACGTGACGCTTGAGACAGCCGCCGATCACGCCCGAAGCCTTCGGCAATATCCCGGCCGCCAGACGGAATTTGCCGCCATATTTTGGCCATAGGCCGTTTCTTAAAGGCCCACGCGGGCCATGTCCCCGCCTCTGTTTTGCGTCGTCCGGCCAATGCGGTCGCTTCGCAACCAAATCGCAGATCAGCACTGCACCCCTCCCACAACCAGGATGGTCTGCCAACAACAAGAGGATTTTGTAATGCGTAAAACTCTCGCGGCGGTCGCCGTGCTCCTGGCCTTCGCTTCATCCGCTGCCGAAGCTCGCGGCCGTCATCATCATCGGCACACTGCCCATTCCGGTCGCCCCGCCGCGTGGTGCGGCTGGTTCATGCGCACGCAGGTCGGCAGCGATCCGGGCCCGCAATACAATCTGGCGCGCTCCTGGGCGCGATACGGCAGCAATGCAGGCGGCCCTTCGGTCGGCGCGATCGTGGTCTGGCGTCACCACGTCGGCAAGATCGTCGGTCACGAGAACGGCCAGTGGATCGTGCAGAGCGGCAACGACGGCCATGCCGTGCGCACGCGGCCGCGCTCGCTGGCCGGCGCCATCGCATTCCGCAATGCCTACGCTTCGTTCTAGAGCGCGATGAGATCGGGTCGAATCGTCATCGCGCTTTAGCTCTTCGCTTGAGCATGATCTTGTCGGAAAACCGCGGCGCACTTTTCCGGATCATGCTTTAGGGAACTCTCGAACATCTGCTGATATGAATGCTTGCGACGCCGAGCGGTATACGAACCGTTCACGATCGCCGCTTACGCTGCTTCAGGGTTTCGCCCTGAAGCCCTCAGACGGGCGCCGTCACCTGTGTTGACCAGGTGGCGGCGCCTTTTTCAGGAATGCACTCGCTTGCCTCAGAAACCGAAAATAGTCGCGACGGCCTCTCGGACGGTTTCTTATTGGTCGGCCGCGTACGTCAGTCTCTGCAATGGCGCGGCGGTTTTCGCCGTGACCAGCGGTGTTCTCGGCTTTCTGCTGGTCGCCAAATACTATTCGTGAACTTCAGCGCTTTCCGAGACTCTCGAGATACGCGCAGAACATGTCGGCCATGGCGTCGGCATAGCGCTCGATCTCGGCATGCGTTCGCGGGCTCTCTGAAAAATCCTTGCCCACCGTGCTCAACGTCGTCGTGATCAGATCGCCGGCCGTCGCGCGCACGGCGTCTGACGTCTTCGGCAAGGCCTCGCGCATGAATGCAGCGACGATGCGCTCGCCGGATGCCCGCACCTCGCGCGCTTCGGGCGCGTCGCGATAAAGCGGCGCGGCATCGTTCAGCGCGACCCGCACCGCGGCCTCCTCGCATTCGGAACGGATGAAGGCGTGCACCAAGGCGCGCAGCCGCTCCAGCGGCGGCCGCGCCCTGTCCTCGAGAATGTCGCGCAGCAGCCCGGTGGTCTGCCGCCACTCGTCGCTCTGCAGCCGGAACAGGATCGAGGCCTTGTTCGGAAAATACTGGTACAGCGAGCCGACGCTGACGCCGGCCTTCTCGGCCACCCGCGCCGTGGTGAAACGCTGCGCGCCCTCCTTGGTCAAAACCTGAACAGCCGCATCGAGGATCGCCGCGACGAGCTCGGTCGAGCGGGCCTGTTGTGGCTGTTTTCGCGAGGAAATTGAAGAGCTTCGCCGTTCGGCCATGGGCGTCCTGGGGAATGCGATTAGCGAATGCGAATAAATATTCGTATTTCTGGCGAGGCGCAAGGACGCGCCGCTTTTTGCACCGGAGACCGACATGACCGCCCTCATCTCACCCGAGCTCACAGGCCTGCTCGACCGCCTGTTCGAGCAAGCCTCCGCCGCGAGGGAAGAAACCCGGCGCGCGGTGGCCGACCTTTCCGACGAGGAACAGGCGCGCCTGATGCGCAGCAGGACCGACTACCGCACGCTCTACGGCCGCTTCAACAACGTGCCGCTCGCGGTCTCGCGCGAGACCGGTGCGCTGCTCTACATGCTGGCGCGTGGCGCGCGGGCGCGGAACATCGTCGAGTTCGGCACCTCGTTCGGCATCTCGACACTTCATCTTGCCGCCGCACTGCGCGACAATGGCGGCGGCCGCCTGATCACCAGCGAGTTCGAATCGTCGAAGGTGGCGCGGGCGCGGGACCATCTCGTCGCCGGCGGCCTCGACGACCTGGTCGAGATCCGCGAGGGTGATGCGCTGAAAACGCTGCGCGCCGATTTGCCCGATACGATCGATCTCGTGCTGCTCGACGGCGCCAAGGCGCTCTATCCCGATATCCTCGATCTCGTGGAAAGCCGGCTGAAGCCGGGCGCCTTCGTCGTCGCCGACAATGCCGATTACAGCCCCGACTATCTGGCGCGCGTGCGCTCGCCGGCGAACGGCTATCTGTCGACGCCGTTCGGCGACGACGTCGAGCTGTCGATGCGGCTCGGCTGAAGCGGATGTTGAAAAAGCGCGGGTTCGGTGCGATCCGAACCCCGTTCGCACTTTTCCGGATCAGGCTTTAGATCATCGAGGCGACGCGCTCGAGGCCGATCAGGCGCGCCAGCGAACGCACCTCGTTCTTCTGGTCCTCGCGGAGCTGGAACAGCAGCGGCATCGCCGCCGATTTCAGCTGCTGGACTTCCTCGGAGTCGGGGTCGATCGGCATGGTGCCCGCGGCGGGATCGCCCTGACGCTTGGCGTGGATCTTCCGGGCGACGGCACGCAGCGCGGTCTCGACCGCCGGCCAGTAATATTCCTGCGACGACGACAGCTTGAGCCGGTCCTTGATGCCGGCGATCTGCGCATCGCTGAGCAGCGTGTAGCTCTTCTGCGGCGCCGGCTTGGCGGCAGCCTTGGGCTTCGGCGGCGCGGCGGCAGCCGGCGCGGGTGCGGGCTCGGCGATCTTGGGCTGGGCCGCATCGACGGGATCGTTGAACTTCGGCAGGCCGAGATCGGCAGGCTCCGCGGAGGCATAGGCCTGACGCACCGTATCGGTCGCGCCCGGAATGGCGGCTTGCGCCCGCAGCAGCAGCGGCGACGGCTGGGCTGATGGCTCGGTCGGCCGGGGCGCCTCGAAGGAGGCAGCGGCAAGCGTCGTGACCGCGAGCTTGTCCTGCTTGCTGGCCCGGTTGGCGACCGGGCCAATGTCGGCCTGCGCCGCCGGCAGGCTGTCACGGCCGAGAATGGCTGTGATCGCAGCGCCGGCGAGGAGGAGGCTGGTCAGCGCGGCGAGGGTGATGGCTCTGGTCAAAAACAACTCCATTGCCGGGCCGGTGTCACCGCAAACTGCGCGCGAAATGCGGCGTTAGCGTGCCATGACGGCGCCAAATAGGTGAAATCGTCCCGAAACGGCCCGAAAATCAGGCCGCGACGTCGAGCTCGTAGGCTTCCTGGATGTCGGCCACGATCTCATGTGCGGTCCACAGCGCCCCGGGCTGAACCGCGTGCATGCTGACCGTCCAGTTGGTGCGGCGCGTGCGCGGCGTGCTGACGATGTCGAATTCGACCTGACGGCACAGCGGATGCCGCTGCAGGGCATAGAACACCCGGGTCCGGAGCTCATCGAGTGAGGCCTGGGTCTTGGAGAGCGCCTCAAAAGCCATGTCGCATTCCCACAACTGCCGGGCGGCCAGCCGTGGCTGACGGACCATCCCATGACGCATAGTTGGGACTGGCATGGTTAATGCCGCGTTAAGCGAACGGGCCGGGTTTGAGCGGCCGTCTCGCATCGGTTGTTCGCGGACTTACGCTGCGCTCCGTCCGCGCCTACGGATGCTCAAACCTCCCCTTGGAAAGGGGAGGTCGCTTTGCTCGTCAGAGCAAAGCGGGTGGGGATCCGCTCTCTGAGCTTGCAGCATCGCCTGCGGCTGCCCCCCATCCCGACCTTCCCCCTTTCAGGGGGAAGGAGAAGCGGGAGGCTCGGTGAAATCCGGGACCATGTTTCCGCGGTATTATGGCGCAAACGCCACAAGCGGGCGCGCCGAATGCCGTCCATTTCGCTCAGGGCGTCGTGCTCTTCTTTCTTGCGTGCGTTGCGGCACTGGAACTTGAGCAGGTGGTGTTGGAGGAAATTTAAGCACTGGGCGGAGATTCTGTTTCGCTCTGTTGCTGAAGGCACAAACTGCACTGGCCCACGGCATTCCATCATGCATACGCTCCTGAACGCTAGGAGTTGTGTCATGGGCAGAGACCTACTCGTAAGCATTTGCATCGTGCTCCTCGGACTAAGCCCGCTCGTCATCATTGGCGTCGTTATGTACGTGGAGTGACAGCAACCGCGCTCGGCGCATCGGGCCGGTAGAGGACCCCAGCAGCCAGCCTCCCTTCACACAGGCCCCCAAGGTTGCTGGGGTCGCTCGCTTTAAGCCTTGTGGCGCTTGCGCGATAATACCATGTTTCCGCGGGTCAGCCGAGCCGCACCCGCGCGCTTGCCGCCTCGTATTCCGCGATGGTCTGCGCCACGAGATCGTCGACCGCGAGCACCCCAGTCACCCCCGATGTGGAATGACCGCCGCTCCAGATGTCGCGCCAGCGCTTCGGGCGGCTTTCGCGGGCGCCGATGTCGATATCCTTGCCGATGTCGATCGCGCCACGCGCCGGCAGATCGTCGGGATCGAGACCGGCGGCCTCGATCGAGGGACGCAGCATGTTGGTCTGCAGGCCGGTGAACGCGGTCGTCAGCAGGATGTCGTCGGCGCTGGCCTCGACCAGCATCTGCTTGTACCGCGCATCGGCCATGCTCTCGCGCGTCGCGATGAACTTGGTGCCCATATAGGCGAGGTCGCAGCCGAGCGCCTCGGCGGCGCGCAGCGCGTGGCCGTCGCTGATGCCGCCGGCGAGCACGATCGGGCCGTCGAAGAAGTTGCGCACCGCGCGGACGAACACGAACGGATTGAGCCAGCCGGTCTGCCCGCCCGCGCCCGCGGTGAGCAGCACGAGCCCGTCGGCGCCGACCGCTGCCGCGCGCTCGGCATGACGGATCGAGGCGACGTCGGCGAACACCAGCGCGCCGGCATCGTGCAGGGGGCTAAGTACCGGCGCGGGCGAGCCGACCGAGGTGATCACAAGCTCGGGCTTGTGCCGCAGCAGCACCGCGAGATCCTGCTCCAGCCGCGTGTTGGAGCGATGCACGATCAGGTTCGGACAGACCGGTGCTGCAGCAACGCCACTCGCATCTTCATGCGCCTGCAAGCGTTGCTCGATGTCGCCGAGCCACGCATCGAGCTGTTCCGTCTCACGGCAATTCACCGTCGGAAACGAGCCGATCACGCCGTTGCGGCAGGCGGCTACCACCAGTTCGGCACCGGACACCAGAAACATCGGTGCTGCAATCAACGGCAGCCGAAGCCGGTTGCGAAAACGCGCAAGAAGATCAGCGGACAAGTTGTTTCTTCCCTGCATCATACTCGATCGTGATGCGACTACATCGCATCTCGCTCTCGATTCTTGTTTGAGCATGATCTTCTCGGAAAACCGGGTTCCACTTTTCCGGATCATGCTTTAGCGTTATCGCCAACATTGGCACGAGAGAAGCCAAAGACAAAGGCGGGAGGGACAACGACATGAGCAATCCGCTCTATGCATTTCCGGCGGTGTGCGAGCAGACCCTGCGGGCGCTGGCGCGCTATCCGTCGCGCACCGCCTTCGCCTGGCCGGGCGGCTCGCTCAGCTACCAGGGCGCGACCGATTTGATCGGACGAATGCAGAGCGTGTTCATGCGGCTCGGCCTTGCGCCGGGCACCCGCGTCGCCTTCCTGACCGCGAACCGCGCCGACAGCTGGTGCGCCGGGGTCGCCGCGCAATTGTCGCGGCTCGCGATCACCTGGCTGCACCCGCTCGGCTCGCTCGACGACCAGCTGTTCCAGATCGAGGATTCCGAGGCCGAGATGCTGATCGTCGACGGCATCACGTTTCTCGACCGCGGCGGCGAGCTGGCGGCGAAAGCCCCTGGCCTGAAGACCGTATTCACGCTCGGCCCGGCGGATTACGGCGCCGACCTGTTGCAGGTGGTCGAGGATGCCGGCAGCGCGACCGCCAAAAATTTCGCCGGCGCGGACGATATCTCGACCTTGAACTACACCGGCGGCACGACCGGTAAATCCAAGGGCGCGCTGCGCTATCACCGCGAATATGGCGGCTTCGCCGCGGCCATCCTCGCCGACTTCGAGATTCCGGAGACACCGCGCTACCTGACCGTCGCGCCGATCAGCCATGTCGCGGGTACGAAAGTGCTGCCGACGCTGATGCGCGGCGGCACCGTGCACATGCTGAAGGGATTCGATCCGGAAGCCGTGTTCACGACCATCGCGCGCGAGAAGATCAACTTCACGCTGTTCGTGCCGACCATGATCTATGTGATGCTGGATCATCCGGCGCTTTCCAAGACCGATCTCTCCTCGCTCGAGCTGTTGCTCTACGGCGCCTCCGCGATGTCGCCGAGCCGGCTGGTCGAAGGCATCGAGCGGATCGGCCCGGTGTTCTCGCAGCTCTATGGCCAGACCGAATGCTATCCGGTCTCGGTGCTACGCAAGGCCGACCATGACCCGAAGACACCGGAGCTGTTCCTGTCCTGCGGCTTCCCGATCACCGCCTGCCAGGTCAAGATCCTCGATCAGGACGACCAGGAGGTCGCGACCGGCGAGGCCGGCGAGATCTGCGTGCGCGCCACGCATGTGATGGCCGAATACTGGAAGCGGCCCGACATCACGGCGGAGACGCTGAAAAGCGGCTGGCTGCACACCGGCGACATCGCCCGCAAGGACGAGCGCGGCTACATGTTCATCCTCGACCGCAAGAAGGACATGATCGTCTCCGGCGGCTTCAACATTTTTCCACGCGAAGTCGAGGATGTGCTGTCGCAGCACGCCGATGTCGCGATGGTCGCCGTGGTCGGCGTGCCCGACGACAAATGGGGCGAGGCCGTCACCGCCGTCGTGGTGGCGCGCGAGGGTGCTTCACCCAACGCCGACGAGCTGATCGGCCTGGTCAAGGCGAAGAAAGGCTCGGCGCACGCACCGAAGCAGATCCAGTTCGTCAAGGAGCTGCCGATGACCGGCGTCGGCAAGGTCGACAAGAAGGTGCTGAAAGCGCGCTTCTGGTCCGGCCGCGACCGCATGGTGGGGTGAGGCGACGATCGCGCAAATTATCGCCGTCATTGCTCGTGCCGGTCCAGACGCGCAAGGAAGTCGAGAACCAGTGCGGCGATCTCGTCGGTCGCTTCGTCGAGCGCGAAATGTCCTGCATCCAGGATGTGCACTTCGGCTTTCGGTACATCCCCGGCATAAGCGGTTGCGCCGGCGACGGTGAACGACGGGTCGTATTTGCCCCAGAGGACGAGGGTTCGCGGCTGCGTCTCGCGAAGCCATTTTTGCCAGAGCGGATAGGAAGCAACGTTGGTCCGGTAATCCAGGAACAGCGTGGCCTGGATGTCGGCCTGGCCCGGTCGGGACAGAAACGCCGTTTCGTCGATCCACAGATCGGGATCGTAGCGATCGGGATGCGGGCTCGTGCCGACATGACGCAAACGCGTCGCCTCGGCGGAGGTGAAGTTGGCCTTCAGCTTGTCGAGCTCGCCGGCCGGATCCGCCCAGAATTTCCTGCGCGCTTCCCAAACCGGGCCCAAACCCTGTTCGTGGGCGACCGCGTTCTGGATGATGATGGCACTGATACGTTCGGGGTGCGCAAGCGCCAGGCGGAAGCCGACGGGCCCGCCATAGTCCTGCATGAACAGCACATAGTGACCAAGACCGAGCTTTGTCGTGAACTCGTTCGTCACGCGCGCGAGGTTGTCGAAGGTGTATTCGAAGCTGGACGGCGCAGGCGCGCTGCTGTTGCCGAATCCCGGATAGTCAGGGGCAATCACATGGTACTTGTCGGCGAGCAGAGGCAGCAGCGGCTCCCACATCCTCGATGAGGAGGGAAAGCCGTGCAGCAACAGCACGACGGGTGCGTCGGCCGGCCCGGCTTCGCGGTAGAAGATATTGAGGCCCAGAACGTCCACCGTGCGATACGAGATCGACCGACGGCTCGATTGCAGGTCGCTTGCCGACGCCTGCATGGCCAGGCCGGCCAGAACGGCAGAGATCGCCAGTCGGGTAAACGTCATCATCGGGCAGCTCTCGCGCGGTGCTCGTCGTTGGTCGACGTAAGGTGAGGAACACCGGTGACGCGTTTATCTTTCCACCTGGCCATCGCGCGCAGATCACGTTTGCGACATTGTCGGCCGCAGTTAGCGGCAGCGCGTCGAGACGCCCTGTAATCGCGGCTCTCAGTGTGACGGGGAGAGATTGGAAAGCGTGGCGAGACTGTCGGCGCCGGTTGCGGCAATCGGCTGCCCCGCCCCCTGTGCCAGCAGCTGCTCCAGCCGCTCGCGCAGCTGATCCTGGTGGTAGGGCTTGGCCAGCCGCGGCAGATCGACCTGGATGCCTTCGGGCAATTCGGCATAGCCGGTGGCGAGCAGGACGAGGAGGTGCGGCCGCACCTTGCGCGCCGCCGCGGCGAGCTCGATGCCGGTCATGCCGGGCATCACGTGATCGGTCATCATCAGATCGATCTCCTGGTCGCTTCCGAGGACGTCGAGCGCATGCTGTCCGGAGCTGGTGCCGATCACGCGATGACCGAGGTCCTCCAGCATCTCCATGGTCGACATCGCGATCAGCGGATCGTCGTCGACGAGCAGGATCACCGCCGAGCGCTTGACCTTGCGCAGCGCCGGCACGGGGCTTGCCGCTTCCGGCGCCGCTGTCGCGACCGGCAGCAGCAGCGCGGCCGTGGTGCCCTCGCCGACCGCGCTCGACAGCTGCAGCTCGCCGCCGAGCTGCACCGCGAGCCCATGCACCATCGAGAGGCCGAGCCCGGTGCCCTTGCCCACCGGCTTCGACGAGAAGAACGGCTCGATCGCCCGCTTCAGAACGTCCGGCGACATGCCGGTGCCGCTGTCGATCACCGACAGCTTCAGGTAATTGCCCGGCGGCAGCGCCGGATCGCCTTTCTGCGAGGCCGCGAGGCGGATCTCGATCACGCCGCCATCCGGCATCGCGTCGCGCGCGTTGATCGCAAGGTTGAGAACCGCAAGCTCGAGCTGGTTGGTGTCGACGCAGGCCGCCGGCAGTCCCTCGGGAATGTCGAGCCGCAGCACGATGCGCGGGCCGAGCGAGCGCTCGAGCAGTTCGCTCATGTCGCGCAGCAGGGCACCGAGATCGACCGGCACCGCGCGCAGATCCTGCTGCCGCGCGAACGCCAGCAGCCGCTGCGTCAGCGAGGCGCCGCGCTCGGCGCCCTGCAATGCGCCGTCGACCAGGCGGCGCAGGCGCGGATCCTCCGGCATCCGCTTGCGCAGCAGATCGAGATTGCCCATCACCGCCATCAAGAGATTGTTGAAGTCGTGCGCGACGCCGCCGGTGAGCTGGCCGATCGCCTCCATCTTCTGCGCATGGCGGAGTTGCTCCTGCGCCCGCTCGCGCGCGGCGACCTCCTTCATCAGGTCGGCGGTGCGCTGCTCGACCCGCTGCTCCAGCGTCGCGGTGAGTTCGGCAAGCGCGGTGCGCTCGGCGGCGAGCTGCGCCAGCAGCGCCTCGCGCTCGATCTCCGCGGTCTTGCGCGCGGTGATGTCGGAGCAGACCCCGACCAGCGAGCGGATGCTGCCGTCCGCCCGGCGCACCGCGCGGGCGCGGACGTCGACCCAGTGCTGGGTGCCGTCGGGCCAGATGTTGCGGTATTCGATCCGGTAGTCGCCACCGCTGCGCAGCGTCTGCTCGACGATGTCGTTGCGGCGGACGCGGTCGTCGGGATGCACGGCGTCCTGCAGATCCCGATAGGTGAAGGGGTCGCCGGGCCTGCGGCCGAAGAACGCCTTGCAGGTCGGCGACGCCTCGAGCGCGAAATCCGGCAGATGAACCTCGAGCGCGCCGAGATGGCCGGCGTTGAGCGCGGTCTGCAACAGGTCCTCGCTCTCGGTCAGGTCTTCCAGGATCTGGCGGGTCTGGTACTGGCGGCGGCGGCCGCGCACGGAGGCGGCGACCAGGCTGACCAGCGTGGCCGGAGGGAACGGCCGCTCGATGAAGGTGACGTTGCCGAGCGCCCGGCCGAGCCGCGCCGCTTCGGGATTGCGCTCGGGTCCGCCCTTCTCGCTCATCAGCACGATCGGGAAATCCGACCATGACGGCTGCTCGTTCAGCCAGCTGGTGAGGCCGGCAAGATCGGCGGTCCTGATCGCCTCGTCGGCAATGATGGCAAGGCCGGCCCCGCTTGCGACCTGGCGCTCGAGCTCGGCGAGGTCGCCGCAGATATTGGCGTAGTAGCCGGCTTCCTTGATCAGATGCGCCGTCCTGACGGCGTCCCGCTCGCTCGCAGCGAGGATGACCGCGCGTTCCGAGGACGGGCCGGGCTTCATCGCGACCGCGCCTGCGGCGGCCGGGCGTCGGCGCCGGCCGGCACATCACGGAGCTGCCGGGCGGCTATCGCCAAATGACCGGCAGCGGGATCGATACGCATCATGGGCGCCCCCTAACGGGAGCGAAACTCGCTGGTGGCGCCAAGCGTTCCCGGCGGACGGCGTTATTTTTGCCGCGCGGGCAGGTGCTTGGCCCCGGCCGAGCCTCCGGCTAGCGCCGCTCGATCACGAGGCTCTGCACGGCCCGGCCGAAATAGCCGTTGATGTCGGCGAGCCGCGACATCGCAAGCCCGGCGCCATCAGGCCCGATCCAGGATTCGCCGTCGAGCAGGATCCAGTCGCCGACCGGCTCGCGCGCGAGGCTCACCGTGAGATCGGCGTTGATGAAGGTCCATTGGTTGAAGTCGAGCGCCGGCGAGGTGCCGTTGGAGAAATCCGAGGCGACCACCGCGCGCATCGCCTGCGACACGGCGGCGCCCGCGATCAGCGGCTGGTTGACGCGAAACCAGATCGCGCCCGGACCCGTCACGCCGAAGCGGCCGCGCGCCGCCCGCATCGAGATGCATTTCACGAACGGGCTGTTGGCGAGATTACCCGGCTCGACCATACTTTGGTCGGGACCCGGCAGCTCGACCGGAAGGGCCGCGATGTCGGGCGGCAGCTCGGCCGCCTGATGCTTGATCTTCAGCACGGTGGCCGAGACCACGACAACGCCGTCCGCCAGCAGCCTGACGCCGCAGAGCTGGATCTTGCGGCCGTCGCGCAGGATCTCGCTCGAGACCGTCAGCGGCGCCACCGGCACCGGACGCATCAGGTCGATGGTGACGCGCGCGATCCGCATCGGCACCGCCGTCGGGATCGCTTCGGCCGCCCACACCACCAGCGCCGCCGGCGCCGAGCCGTGCTGCATCCGCGGGTCCCACGGACCCGCGGCGTCGGGACTGGTGACGACGCGGTCGCCGTCGACGCGGAAGATCGGCTCCATCAGGCGAGCGCCGGATCGACCGCCTCGTCGTACTCCTTCTTGAAGCGGCCGATCAGCTCGGCCGCGGGCACCACCTTGGAGATGCTGCCGACGCCCTGACCGGAGCCCCAGATCTCCTTCCAGGCCTTCGGCTTGGCGCGCTCGCCCGACGAATCCGTGCCGAAGCTCATCTTCGAGGGATCTGAGGTCGGCAGGTTTTCCGGATCCATGCCGGCCGCGACGATCGACGGCTTCAAATAGTTGCCGTGCACGCCGGTGAACAGGTTGGAGTAGACGATGTCCTCGGCGGACGAGTTGGTGATCATGCTCTTGTAGCCCTCGACCGCGTTGGCTTCCTGCGTCGCGATGAAGGCGGAGCCGATATAGGCGAAGTCGGCGCCGATGATGCGCGCGGCGCGGATGGCGCGGCCGTTGGCAATCGTGCCCGACAGCGCAATCGGTCCGTCGAACCACTGCCGCGTCTCCGATACGAACGGGAACGGCGACAGCGTGCCGGCGTGACCGCCGGCGCCGGCCGCGACCAGGATCAGGCCGTCGGCGCCCTTCTCGATCGCCTTGTGTGCGAACTTCTGGTTGATCACGTCGTGGAAGACGATTCCGCCCCAGCCGTGGACGGCCTGGTTGAGCTCCTCGCGCGCACCGAGCGAGGAGATGATCATCGGCACCTTGTGCTTCTCGCAAAGCGCCATGTCGTGATCGAGCCGGTTGTTCGACTTGTGCACGATCTGGTTGACCGCGAACGGCGCCGAGGGCCGTTCCGGATGCGCCTCGTCATAGGCGGCGAGATCTTCCTTGATCCGGTACAGCCATTCGTCGAGCAGTTCCGGCGGGCGCGCATTCAACGACGGAAACGAGCCGACCACGCCGGCCTTGCACTGGGCGATGACGAGGTCGGGCACCGAGATGATGAACAGCGGCGCCCCGATCACGGGAAGAGACAGGCGGCCCTTGAACAGAGCAGGCATGGACATTGGCGGCGGATCCTCAAGGCTGGTCGATTGGTTGGTCTCGAATGCTGACCGTCATACCAACAAGAATCTTTCCAGTGTCAAGTATTGCGTTTTGGCGCTGCAATAAAGATGACAAAACCTCATCCAGGAACCGGTTTTCCGGGCGCATCTGGCATCCCAGAGGCAAGCTGCGCCGCCGCTATTGGCAGACCGCCCGCGTCACGAAATTTTCCGTCTTGCAGTCGTTCGGGCCGCGCTTGTGGCCGGGCAGATAGACCAGCGGCGAGCATTTCTCCGCGGTGGCGATATCGATGCCCTTGCCTTCCTTGAAACCCTTGCTCTGACAGAGCCGGTCGGCGCCGATCTTGCAGTCGGGCGCACCGTTCGCAGCCACCACGCAGGCCGCGCGTCCGGTCACCATCGTCGAGGGGCGCGCCAGGTTCGAGAGGTCGTTGAAGGTCTCGCTCGGGCTCTTCAGCGGTGGCAGCGCCGACTTCGACTTTTCGAACAGCTTGCCGATTTCGTTGATCAGTCCGGGGTTCTCGCGCTCGACCGGCGCGGGCGGCAGCTCGATCTGTTGCGGCTGAGGCGCGACGGACTGCTGCGGGGACTGCACGCCGAGCGCCGGCGGCGCGGTCTGCGCCAGACCGCTGCCGATCGCAGCCAGCGTCATCGACAGCACGAGACCGGCGAGCGCAACGCGCGTCTTGGCGAGGTTGAGCCTCGCGGGATTTATCTGGTCCTCAATTCCATCCGCCATCGCAATCAGCGTAGACCGAAGCCCGGGTGCCGGCAAAGGCGACAGGCGCTAGATCAGCTTGAATGCGACAACAAAGCCCAGCACCAGCACGATCGCGCCGATCGCGACCCACAGCCCGAGCCGCTTCTCGAGTTCGGCGCGGATGACATCGCCGTAACGGTTGAGCAGCACCGCGACGAAGAAGAAGCGGCCGCCGCGCGCCACGATCGAGCACAGGACGAACAGCCAGATGTTGTAGCCGGCAAAGCCCGAGGTGATGGTCACGAGCTTGTAGGGGATCGGCGTCAGCCCCTTCAGCAGGATGATGACGGCGCCCCACTCGGCGTAGGAGGCGCGGAACGCATCGACCTTGTCGGACAGGCCGTAGAGATGGATCAGCCACTGTCCGAGCGAGTCGTAGAGCAGCGCGCCGATCGCGTAGCCGAGCACGCCGCCGGCAACCGAGGCCACGGTGCAGACCGCTGCGAACCACCAGGCCCGCTTCGGCCGCGCCAGCGACATCGGCAGCAGCATGATGTCGGGAGGGATCGGGAAGAAGGAGCTCTCAGCGAAGGCGACGGCTGCGAGAATCCACAGTGCGTAGGGCTTGTCGGCCGCGTCGACGCACCAGTCGTAAATCCGTTTCAACATGGGCGCGATGAACCATCATGGAGCGGATTTGTCCATGCCGGGAATGAGCCGAATTTGATTGATTTACGGCTACCGTTTGCGCAGCCGGTTCTCCAGCGCGACAATTCGACGCCGAACCACCGGGACCGGCGCGGTCTTGGGCAGGGACTTCGGGAGCTTGACCGGCGACTTCGGCAGCTTCTCGGCGATCCCGAGCAGCCGCTCGCGCCGCTCCATCTCGCGCCAGACATCCTCCGGCTTCACGCCGGCCGAGGCCCAGAGAACCGTGAGGTTGTAGAGCAGGTCCGCACTCTCGCGGACCACCGCATCCGGCTTGCCGCTGATCGCGTCGATCACGACCTCGACCGCCTCCTCGGCGAGCTTCTTGGCCATCTTGGCCGGCCCGCGCTGGAACAGCCGTGCCGTGCGCGACGTAGCCGGATCAAGATCCTTGGCCGCGATCACCGCCTGGTAAAGCCGCTCGATCGAATCAGTCATCCTGCGACCCTAATCCAAACGCGTCGCCAGCGTGTTAACGCCGCCAGCGACCACAAAAAATCCACCGGCCTCACAGCCGGTGGATTCGATGCTTTTGTGACAGTTCTGAGAGTCGCCGAGCTGTGTCAGTACGGCGTATAGGGCAGCTGCGAGCGGCGCCCGTAATAGCGGTGGTAACCATAGTACGGTCCGCCGCCATAGTAGACGGGACCACCACCATAATAGGCGGGACCACCATCGTAATAAGCCGGGCCACCACCATAGTAGCCGTAGGAGTCGTAATAGTCGCGGCGGCTCTGGGCCGCGGCGATCGCCAGACCCGTACCGACGATGCCGGCGAACGCAGCCGCGGCAGCCGCGCCACCGCCGCCATAGTATCGACGGCGGGCGCTGATATCGGTCGCGCCGCTCGTGCCGTGTGATGTGGTCACTGCGGTCGCCTTGCCCGCCGAAGCGGAGCCTGCGAACGCCATCGTCGGCTCAACGGCCGTCAACGCCACTGCGGCAACCGTTGCCAATGTGGCTGCGCGGCCAATGGACGAAAAAACACCTTTTCGCGCAAACATTGCAGTCATCCTTTGTGGAAGCCGGCCCGACGGGCCCTGGTTAGCTAACCACCACCTGTAGATTAGGTTCCCCAAACCGAACGCAAGCTGAACAACCCTGAAGTGAATCAAGCCAGTCATCGGCCGTTCACCTTGCCCGGGGCAAAATGCCTGCAAATAACGCCTGAAATTGACACTTGAATTGCACCTTGCCCTGGCGCATTCGATGTCATGAAGCAGGCGCAGCCGGCGCGGCACTTTGTCTCGCCTCCCGGATGTTGATGATGCAGGTAAGTCGGACCACCGTTCTCCGCTGGATACTGGCCGGCACGATCGGCCTCTCGGGCGGCGTGTGGCCGGCGTCGACGCCGCTGCACGCCAGCGATCAGCCGCCGCTGACCATCCAGTTCACGCTCGACCGTCCGCTTGATGCGGCCGCGGCCCCGTTCGTGATGGCGTCGTCCGGCGGCCTGTTCGGCGCCGAGGGGCTTGCCGTCGGCACCAACATCGCCACCAGCACGGCGGACGCCATCGCGCGCGTCGCCGACGGCGCCAGCGATTTCGCGGTTGTCGACATCAACGCGCTGATCCGCTTTCGCGACAAGCCGGGTGCCGCCCCGGTGAAGGCGGTGTTCGTGCTGTTCAACCAGGCGCCCTACGCGATCATTGCCCGCAAGAGCCGCGGCATCAAGGCGCTGACCGACATCCAGGGCAAGACCCTCGGCGTCGCCGAAGGCGACCTCTCGATCCGGCTGTGGCCGGCGGTCGCCAAGCAAAACGGCATCAAGCTTGCGAGCGTGAAGCAGAACACCATCAGCGCCGCGGTGCGCGAGCCGATGCTGTCCGCGGGCCAGGTCGATGCGGTGACCGGCTTCTCCTATCTCTCGGCGATCAATCTGCGCGATCGCGGCGTGCCTGCCGACGATCTCGCGGTGCTGCGCTTTTCCGACTATGGCTGCGAGGCCTACGGCTCGGCCGTGATCGTCAGCCCGCGCCTTGCCGCCACGAAGCCGGATGTGGTGAAGGGGTTCGTGCGCGCGGTGATCGGCGGCACCAACCTCGCGATCAAGGACCCGGCCCGTGCGGCGAGCGAGGTGGTAAGCCGGATGGATGGCGGCTCGCGCGATCTGGAGCTCGAGCGGCTCACCGCCGTCATCCGCGACAACATCCTGACCGCCGAGGTGAAGCGCAACGGCATCGGCGGCATCGAGGCCGAGCGCTTCGAGCGCGCGCTCGACCAGCTCGCGGAGGACACCAAATTCCAGAAGCGGCCGCACCCTGCCGACATCTTCGACGAGCAATTCCTGCCGCCGGTCGACGGCCGGCTGGGGAATTGAAGGCATGTGAATGCACGACTGACGCGCGGCGCCAAATGTTCAACGTCGTCCTGGCGAAAGCCAGGACGACGGCGGAGGGAGCCGCTCACCTCACCCTGAGCATGACGCGCTGTCACCGCTGGCCCTTGCTGACGAACCCTGATTAGATTGCATCCCGCCTGACCGGGCGCCCACCGCTTACGAGTCCCGCCGGCATGTCCATGCTCCGCCTCTACACCCGCGTCCTCGAACTGCTCGGCAAGGAGGCGCGGCTCGGCTGGATCCTCGCTGCCGCCAACATGCTGCTCGCCGGCGCGCAATTCGCCGAGCCGGTGCTGTTCGGCAAGATCGTCGACGTGCTGTCGGGCCGGCCGGTTACCGGACTGTTCGCGACCAACTCGGCATGGCCGCTGCTCGCGGCCTGGGCGGCGTTCGGCCTGTTCACGATCGGCTGCAGCGCGGTCGTCGCGTTGCAGGCCGACCGGCTGGCGCACCGCCAGCGTCAGGCGGTGCTGACCGATTATTTCGAGCACATCCTGCAACTGCCGCTGACATTCCACTCCGGCACCCATTCCGGGCGGCTGATGAAGGTGATGCTGAACGGCACCGATGCGCTGTGGCGGCTCTGGCTCGGCTTCTTCCGCGAGCATTTCGCCGCGATCATGTCGCTGGTCGTGCTGCTGCCGCTGGCGCTCTACATCAACTGGCGGCTGGCGATCCTGCTGTTCGCGCTCTGCGTCGTGTTCACCGTGCTGACCACGCTGGTGGTGCGCAAGACCTACGGCATGCAGAGCGAGGTCGAGGCCTATTACAGCGACCTCTCGGCGCGCGCCTCCGACGCGCTCGGCAACGTTGCGCTGGTGCAGAGCTTCGTGCGGATCGATTCCGAAGTGCAGGGTCTGCGCTACGTCGCCGACAAGCTGCTCGCGGTGCAGATGCCGGTGCTGTCATGGTGGGCGCTGGTCACCGTGATCACGCGGGCCTCGACCACGATCACGGTGCTCGCGATCTTCACCGTCGGCATCGCGCTCCACAATGAGGGCCTCACCACGGTCGGCGAGATCGTGATGTTCGTCTCGTTCGCCACCATGCTGATCCAGAAACTCGAGCAGGTGGTGAGCTTCATCAACAATGTGTTCATGGAAGCGCCGCGCCTGCAGGAATTCTTCGACGTGCTCAATGCGGTGCCGGCGGTGCGCGACCGGCCGGGCGCCGTCGATCCCGGCCGGCTGTCGGGCCTCGTCGAATTCAACGACGTCTCGTTCTCCTATGACGGCAAACGGCCGGCGATCGAGGACCTCAGCTTCACCGCGCTGCCCGGCCAGACCATCGCCCTGGTCGGCTCGACCGGCGCCGGCAAGTCCACCGCGATCGCGCTGCTGCATCGCGCATTCGATCCGCAATCCGGCATCATCAAGATCGACGGTATGGACATCCGCGCGCTGAAGCTGACGGCGCTGCGGCGGAACATCGGCGTGGTGTTCCAGGAGGCGCTGCTGTTCAACCGCTCGCTCGCCGACAATCTGCGCGTCGGCAAGCCCGACGCGACCGATGAGGAGCTGCGTACCGCCGCGGCGCGCGCACAGGCGCTGGATTTCATCGAGCGCAGCGAAAAGAAGTTCGACACCCACGCCGGCGAGCGCGGCCGCATGCTGTCGGGCGGCGAACGTCAGCGGCTGTCGATCGCGCGCGCGCTGCTCAAGGATCCGCCGATCCTGATCCTCGACGAGGCGACCAGCGCGCTCGACGCGGTCACCGAGGCCAAGGTGAATGCTGCTCTCGACGAAGTGATGAAGGGCCGGACCACCTTCGTGATCGCACACCGCCTCTCCACCATCCGGTACGCCACCCGCATCCTGCTGTTCGACCAGGGACGGGTGATCGAAAGCGGAACTTTCGATGAACTGGTGGCGAAAGGCGGGCGTTTTGCCGAGCTCGCGCGGGCCCAGTTCATGGTCCAGGAGCAGGCGCGCGCCGGCATCGAGACACCATAATTCTCCTGTTTCCAATTGAGGCGGCTGCCGAAATTCAGCCGATTTCGTCCACGATATAATGGGCCGGCCTCTGTTCTCTGTTGGCAAGCCGGTATAGGGTTTGCATCGCCGCAATGCGGCGCCGGACACGCTTGAAACCCGTACGTCACAATCGCAAGACCTCCTTTGTTTGAAGGCGGGTCTCAAAGGACCGGAACCGGATTCGTGCAATTTCCTCGCCCGCTGCGCCCGTCGTTGAATTGGATTCTGGCCGTCGCGATGCTCGCCATCGCAACGCCGCAGATCGCGCAGGCCGAAGCGCTGCTGGTCGTCGAGGCCGATACCGGAAAGGTGCTGCAGGCCGACAATGCGACGATGCCGTGGTATCCGGCTTCGCTCAGCAAGATGATGACGGCCTATGTGACGCTGAAGGCAGTCAAGGACGGCCGGGTGTCGCTCGACACCCTGCTTACGGTGTCGCCGAACGCGGCGTCGCAGTCGCCCTCGAAGATGGGCTTCCGGCCCGGCACCCAGGTCACCGTCGACAACGCGCTCAAGATGATGCTGGTGAAGTCGGCCAACGACATGGCCGTCGTGCTGGCCGAGGGCGTCGGCGGCTCGATCGACGGCTTTGCCGGGATGATGAACCAGACCGCGCAGAAGCTCGGCATGACGCAGACGAGCTACGTCAACCCGAACGGCCTGCCCGCCGACGGCCAGATCACCTCGGCGCGCGACATGGCGATCCTCGCCCGCGCCATCATCCGCGACCTGCCGGAATACGAGTATTTCGTCCATATCCCGTCGATCCGCTTCGGCCGCCGCGTCACCCAGAACTTCAACAAGCTGATCGGCCGCTATCCCGGCGCTGACGGCTTCAAGACCGGCTTCATCTGTGCCTCCGGCTATAATCTCGTGGCGTCGGCGACGCGCGACGGCAAGCGGCTGATCGCCGTGGTGCTCGGCGCCTCCTCGGGCCGCATGCGCGCGATCCGCGCCGCGCAGCTGCTGGATCGCGGCTTTGCCAATAACGGGCTGGCGTGGCTGCGGCCCTCGCTCGGCACCGTCGACAATCTGGTGCCGATCGATTCCACGCCGCCGAACCTGCGCGAGGAGATGTGCGGCGCCAAGCACAAGCGGCCCGCCAGCGACGAGGACGCCGAAGACACCGTCGCCAGCGCCGGAAGCTCCAGCACCAATGGTGACGGCGGCGTGAGCTTCTTCGCCTCGGGCCTGCAGGCAGCAATGCCGACCAAGCCGGCCGACATGCTGGCGCAGCCGGCGGCGGCGTCCGAACCGGTCGTGGTTTATACGGGGCCGACCAAGACCGGCGCAGCGTTGATCGCCGCGGTCGAGGCCGACACCGAGAAGCTGCAGCCGGCCAAGCGCGCCAAGGGCAAGCACACCCGCATCGCAGGCAAGAAGCCCGATGCGGCCGACGACGCCAAGGGCGACAGCAAAAGCGCCGCCAAGTCTGATAACGTAAAGTCTGACAAGCCGGCGGCCAAGCCGGTGCGTCACGCCAACGCCAAGCCGGATGCCGCAGCTGCGAAGCCGGCCGCGGACAAGCCGGCCGCCGCAAAGCCCGCCGGCAAGCCGGCGGCGGCAAAGCCTGCCGCGAAGCCCAAGGCAGCCGCCAAGCCGAAGGCCGCCGACAAGCCGGCCGGCTAGCAACTCCGGCCGGCCCTGCCCTCCCCAATGCGTCGATAGCGCGGCTTGCCATTGGCCGCGGCATCGCTCAATACTGCTGAAAACACGCGGCCAAGAAAAACCCGGTCAAGGGTCGAAACCCGGAAGCAATCCGGGACATCAGCATATTTGAGAGAGGGGAATGACCACCATGGAGCGCATCTGGCTCAAGCATTATCCGGCCGGCGTGCCCGCCGATATCGACGTCACGCAATACTCGTCGCTGGTTGAATTGCTGGAAGAGAGCTTCAAGAAGTTCGCCGATCGCAAGGCGTTCATCTGCATGGACAAGGCGATCACCTATCGCGAGCTTGACGAGATGTCGGCGGCGCTCGGCGCCTACCTGCAGAGCAAGGGCCTGCAGAAGGGCGCGCGGGTCGCGCTGATGATGCCGAACGTGCTGCAATATCCGGTCGCGACCGCCGCCGTGCTGCGCGCCGGCTTTGCCGTGGTCAACGTCAATCCGCTCTACACCCCGCGCGAGCTCGAGCACCAGCTGAAGGATTCCGGCGCCGAGGCGATCATCGTGCTGGAGAACTTTGCCACCACCGTACAGAAGGTGCTGCCGAACACTGCGGTGAAGCACGTGATCGTCGGCAGCATGGGCGACCTGCTCGGCTTCAAGGGCGTGATCGTCAACCTGGTGGTACGCCGGGTGAAGAAGATGGTGCCGGCCTGGTCGATTCCCGGCGCCGTCGGCTTCAATGACGCGCTGTCGGCCGGCCGTGGCGTGAAGCTCAACAAGCCGGCGCTGACGCTCGATGACGTCGCCTTCCTGCAATATACCGGCGGCACCACCGGCGTCTCCAAGGGCGCCACCCTGCTCCATCGCAACATCCTGGCCAACGTGCTGCAGAACGACGCCTGGCTGCAGCCGGCGCTGGCGAAACCGCCGATCGTCGAGCAGATGGTCATCGTCTGTGCGCTGCCGCTCTATCACGTCTTTGCGCTGACCGCGTGCTATCTGCTCGGCATGCGCTGCGGCGGCACCAATCTGCTGATTCCGAACCCGCGCGACATGGCAGGCTTCGTCAAGGAGCTGTCGAAGTACCAGGTCAGCTTCTTCCCGGCGGTCAACACCCTCTACAATGGCCTGTTGAACACGCCCGGCTTCGACAAGCTCGACTTCTCCAAACTGAAGATCGCCAATGGCGGCGGCATGGCAACGCAAAGGCCGGTCGCCGAGAAATGGCTGAAAGTCACCGGGGTCTCGTTGTCGGAAGGCTATGGCCTGTCGGAGACCTCGCCGACCCTGACGTGCAATCCCGCGACGATCGAAGAGTTCTCCGGGACGATCGGACTTCCCGTCCCCTCGACCTGGCTCTCGATCCGCGACGACGACGGCAACGAGCTGCCGCTCGGCGAGGCCGGCGAGATCTGCGCCAAGGGCCCGCAGGTGATGTCGGGCTACTGGAACAGGCCGGACGAGACCGCGCGTGTGATGACGGCGGACGGCTATTTCCGCACCGGCGACATCGGCGTGATGGACGAGAAGGGCTACACCAAGATCGTCGATCGCAAGAAGGACATGATCCTGGTCTCGGGCTTCAACGTCTATCCGAACGAGATCGAGGAAGTGCTGGCGAGCCACCCCGGCGTGCTCGAATGCGCTGTCATCGGTGTCCCCGATGCGAGGTCCGGCGAGGCGGTGAAGGCCTTCGTGGTCAAGAAGGACCCCAACGTCACGGCCGAGGACATCATCAAGTACTCAGCCACCCAGCTCACCGCCTACAAGGTGCCGAAGCAGATCGAGTTCAGGACCGATTTGCCGAAGACCAATGTCGGCAAGATCCTGCGCCGCGAGCTGCGCGACGAGAAGAAGGCTGCGGCCTAACGGCGGGCAGGCGGGCGTTGGACAGACATGACTGACGCCCGCCTCGCGACGCCTGCCGACGTCATCGTGTTCTGGCGAGAGGCCGGCCGCGACCGCTGGTACAAGCGGGACGACGCCTTCGACGCCGAAATCCGCAGCCGCTTTCTTGCCACCTGGCAGAAGGCGGCCGCCGGCGAATTGTCGTCATGGGAGGCGAGCGACGAGGGCGCGCTGGCGCTGACCATCGTCCTCGATCAGTTTCCGCGAAACCTGTTTCGAGGCGACGCCAGGACCTTTTCAACCGACGCGCTGGCGCGTGACGTGGCAAGGCGCGCCATCGACCGCGGCGTCGATGCGCGGACCGCCCCAGTGCTGCGCGAATTCCTCTATCTGCCGTTCGAGCATTCGGAGGACCTCGCCGACCAGCAGCGCTGCGTGACGCTGTTCCGGCAATATGATTGCCATCCCGACAACCTGAAATACGCCGAGGACCACGCCGACATCATCCGCCGGTTCGGCCGCTTCCCGCACCGGAATCGGGCACTGGGACGGCAGACCACGGCCGAGGAGCAGGCCTTTCTCGACGCCGGCGGGTTTTCCGGCTGATGACGGAACAGTGACCAGAGCCTGTTTCCGTTCCGATTGAATCGGAACGGGGCTCTAGATTCTTGTTTTGACGCGTTTTCTTCACGCGAACCGGTATCCACTTCGCTCGAAAACGCTTTAGTCTCGGGCATTGCCGTTCCTCGGCGAGCCCGTATTGTGCCATTCCGCAGCCGGGTTTAAGACAATTCCGCTTCACCGAGGGAGAATGACGATGACCATCAATGTTGGCGACAAGCTGCCGGAAACCAAGTTTCGCGTGATGACCGCCGAGGGTCCGCAGGTCAAAACCACCGACGACATTTTCAAGGGCAAGAAGGTCGCCCTGTTCGCCGTGCCCGGCGCCTACACCGGCACCTGCCACAAGATGCATCTGCCGAGCATCTTCCTCAACGCGTATGCCATGAAGAACAAGGGCGTCGACACCATCGCGATCGTCTCGGTCAACGACGCCTTCGTGATGAACGCCTGGAAGCGCGACACCGACCAGCGCGACGAAGCGATCTTCCTGGCCGACGGCAACGCCGACTTCGCCAAGGCGATCGGCATGGAGCTCGACGCCTCCGGCAACGGCCTCGGCATCCGCTCCCACCGCTACTCGATGCTGGTCGAGGACGGCGTGGTGAAGAAGCTCAACAAGGAGCCGGCTCCGGGCAAGGTCGAGGTCTCCGGCGGCGACACCCTGCTCGGGCAGCTCTGAGCGGACTTCTTCGCCGCAAACCGAACTGTCATCGCCCGGCCTGTGCGCAATTGAGCACATCGACCGGGCGATCCGGTACGCCGCGGCCTCTCGTTTCAATCACCACCGTCTCTGGAATACTGGATCGCCCGCTTTCGCGGGCGATGACGGTTGTGACGTGGCGATAGCCGCAGCGACACAGATCAGATTCGTGCCGTGCGCCGAGATCGTGGGTTTCGCTGCGCCTGCCCCACCTTGGCCCGGGCTTTCCCGGTTTTGGTTTTTCTCTCCAGTCCCGGGAGCCTGCCGGAATTTCCCGGGCGCGGCGGTGTTTGGTCAGCACGCAGAACGGTGATGCTGCGCTGACTTCGGTTCAAGTCCATTAAATTGCAACAGTTTGTCCTCGGCAATACCGATCAGGGAGAGCAGCCATGGCTGAGAATGCATCCGCGTTCGTATCACTCGTGCAGCAGCTTTCTCCAACGAGTTACGAATACACGCTCACCTTGATCGATAATGGTACCACCCCGATCGGTACGTTCTGGTTCGCCTGGTTACCCGGCCAGGGCTACCTGACCGAGATTCCAACCTTCGTCGCTCCGTCGGGATGGACCGCAAGCATCACGGACGGCGCACCGCCCACCAACGGCTACAGCGTCCGGTGGGTCGCAGACTCCGCCTCCAGCGCCCTTCAGCCCGGCCAATCGCTCGGTGGCTTCACCTTCACGTCGTCGATTACGCCGGCCGAACTGTTTGCAGATTCATCGATCCATCCGGGGACGCTTACCACCACATCCGTGGTCTATTCCGCCGGACCGTTCAGCGACGGCGGCTTCGACCTGGTTACCGGTGAATTGCTGGCCGGCGCGGCGGGCAATGACGTCCTCGTCGGAAGCCTCGGCGATGACGTGGCTTATGGCGGAAACGGCAATGATTATGTCTATGCCTATGGCGGCGACGACACGCTGGTCGGAGGCGACGGACTTGACGTGCTGCTGGGTGCGGAAGGCAACGACGTCATCTACGGGGGCACCGGATTCAACTATCTGTTCGGCGGTAGCGGCGGCGACACATTGATCGGAAGCGGCGGCGCGACGGCTTCCGATGTCAACGTCATGTTTGGCGGCGACGGAGCAGACGCTCTCTACGGCGGCATCGGCACCAACTACTTCTACGGCGGAGCCGGTATCGACACGATGGTCGGCGGCTCCGGTCTCAACATCTTCATTTCGTCCGGCGAGACCGACGGCAATTTCATCTACGGCGGGTCCGGCCAGAACTATGTTTATGGCTCGAATGGTGGCGACACGGTCACTGGCGGCGCAGGCGTCGACGTTTTCCTGATGGGCAGCGGCAGCGACAACATCACCGGTGGCGGCGGCGTCGATTATGCCTGGGGCGGCGGCGGCTCCGACACGTTCACGATCAATGACGGCACGCCGGAGGTCATGGTTGTCCAGGACTTCAACACCGGCGGCGTCAATGACATCGTGAATTTCGCCGGCACGTCACTGCACTCGTTCGCCGACGTCCAGGCGGCCGAGTTCTATTCGCCCGGAATCAACACGACCATCGTCACCGACGCCGCGGGCAGTGCGGTGTGGCTGATCGGGATCGCGCCAGGACAACTGGACGCCAGCATGTTCAAATTTAGCTAAGCGCCTGGGCTGGAACGGCACCTGCCTCGGCTCAGGTGCCGTCTCATTCACGATCTCGTCGGCAGGGCTCGCGTGGCATCGCCTCGTGAGGGCTGAATTGCACGCGAACACTTCACAAATTGGTCGAGCAAGTCCTAACTGAACTTGAACATGCTGGCGTCCAGTTGTCCCGGAGCGAGACCTATCAGCCAGACCGCATTGCCCGCGGCATCGGTGATGATGGTGGTGTTGATGCCGGGTGCGTAGAACTCGGCCGCCTGAACATCCGCGAACGAATGCAGCGATGTGCCGGCGAATTTCACGATGTCGTTGACGCCGCCGGTGTTGAAGTCCTGAATCACCATGATTTCCGGCGTACTGTCGCTGATCGTGAACGTATCGGAGCCGCCGCCACCCCAGGCATAATCCACTCCACCGCCGCCCGTGATGTAGTCGGCTCCGGAGCCCATCAGGAACACGTCAACGTCGCTGCCGCCGGTGACGGTATCGCCACCGTTGGAGCCATAGACGTAGTTCTTGCCGCTACCGCCGAAGATGACGTCGCCGTCGGTCTCGCCCGAAGAGATAAAGACGTTGAGACCGCTGCCGCCGAACATGGTATCGACCCCGGCACCGCCGTAGAAGTTGTTGGAGCCGGCGCCACCATAGAGGACGTCGGCCCCGGCCTCCCCGAACATCACGTTGATATCGTTTGCTCCGGTCCCGCCGTTACCGGCCACGACGTCATTGCCGTCGCCGCCGAACAGGTAATTGATGCCGGACCCGCCATAGAGGCTGTCATTGCCCGCTTCGCCGAGCAGAACGTCGAGGCCGGCATCCCCCACCAGGATGTCGTTTCCGGAGCCGGCATAGAAATAGTCATTACCGTCGCCGCCATAGCCGACGTCGTCGCCGGCAAAGCCGACCAGGACATCATTGCCGCCGAGGCCGACGAGCGAGTCGTTGCCGACGCCGCCGTAAAGATTGTCGGCACCAGCCGTGCCGGTGTTCGCGATCGGCAGATCCGCAACGTTCAAAGTCACGTCGAAGAAATGCAGCAGTTCGATATTGGTCAGCGTGTCCAAGCCCTCGCCGGCGACGAGGACCGAGCTCGTGGGACTGGTTCGGGTGATCGTGTACGCGCTTCTGTTCCCGAAGAACCACGCCGTATCGGTGCCGGCCCCACCGTCCAGCGAGTCATTACCTGACCGTCCCCTGAGGACATTGCTCCCGCCGTCGCCGATCAGCGTATCGCCGAAATCGCTGCCTTCGAGCCCCTCGATGGAGGTGTAGGTATCTCCGACTGCCTCGCCGGTGTTGGCGGCCGGGTTTGCAAGGCTGGCCACCACGCCGGAACTGGCCAGAAAATAGGAAGCGATATCGTTGCCGGCCCCGCCGTTCAATGCATCCGCGCCGATAGAGCCGGTCAAGATGTTGTCGCCTGCATCTCCGACAAGCGTGTCGTTGAAGTTCGACCCGAACAGCGCTTCGATGGAGCTATAGACGTCGCCGGCCGCATCGCCGGTATTCTGTGAGTTGTCGGCAAGGTTGGCCACCACACCCGCTGTTGATTGTCGATAGGAAGCGGTGTCAAAGCCGGCGCCGCCATCGAGGGTATCTGCCCCGCCTCGCCCTTCGAGCGGATTGTTGCCGCCATCGCCGATCAGATGATCTGCAAAGGAACTGCCGACCAGCACCTCGATGCCGCTATAGGTATCTCCCGCCGCCTCGCCGGTGTTCACTGCCGAATTGGCGAGACTCGCAGTGACGCCGGACGTCGCATTCAGGTAGGAAGCCGTGTCAAGCGTGCTGCTGCCACCAACCATCGAGTCGGCGCCGAGTCCGCCGATGAATAAAGTGTCCGCCGTCGCGTATCCGATCAGCGTATCGTTGAAATTACTGCCCTGGATGCCTTCGATCGAAATGTACACGTCACCGGCAGCTTCGCCCGTATTCAACGAGGTGTTGCGGAGATTCACAACAATGCCCGCGCTGGCATTGTTGTAATCGGCAACATCGAGGCCGCCGCCGCCGTTCAGCGTATCCGCGCCGAGGCCGCCGCGCAGATAATTGTTATTGTTGTCACCGACCAGGAGATCGTTGAACGCGCCGCCTCTGAGCCCTTCGATGCCGATATAGACGTCGCCTGCGGCCTCTCCCGTATTGGCGGACGCATCCGAGAGGTTCGCGACGATCGCCGTGGTCGCGTTGAAATAGTCGGCAAAATCAAAACCGGCCCCGCCGTCCAGCGTGTCGGCGCCGAGACCGCCTTGCAGGAAATTGATGTTGCCATCACCGGTCAGCGAGTCGTTGAAGTCGCTGCCGCGGATCGCTTCGATCGAGACGTAGGTATCGCCGGCCGCCTCTCCCGTATTGGATGCCGGATTGGCCAGGCTTGCGGTGATGGCCGTCGTCGAATCCGCATAGGAGACGAAATCGAATCCGGCGCCGCCATCGAGAGAATCCGCCCCGAGGCCGCCGCGCAGCGTGTTGCTATTGGCATCGCCGATCAGCGTATCGTTGAAGGCCGAGCCGCGGAGGTTCTCGATTGACGTATAGGTGTCGCCGGCGGCCTCGCCGGTGTTGCTGGCGGGATTTGCCAGGCTGACCAGCAGTCCCGCCGAAGCGGCAAAATAGTCCGCGGTGTCGCTGCCGGCGCCGCCGTCGAGGACGTCCGCGCCCAGTCCGCCGCGGAGCAGGTTGTTGTTGCCGTCGCCCGTCAGCGTGTCGTTGCTGTTGCTTCCGATCAGGCCTTCGATCGAGGTGTACGTGTCACCCTGCGCGTAGCCTGTGTTGAGGCCAGGGTTGGCGAGATTGGCCACCACGCCGGCCGGCGCATCCGCGTAGGACGCGAAATCGGTGCCGGTACCGCCATCGAGCGCGTCCGCGCCGTCGCCGCCGACCAGGGTGTCGTTTCCGGCGAGCCCCTGAAGCGTATCGTTGGTATTCGACCCGTTAGCTGTGCCGGTAACCGTGTCGTCACCCGCGGTCCCCTGAAAAGATCCCATTCCCAAATCCCCCAATCAAAATAACTTCGATCCGAGCCGCCGGATCGAACAAATCGTCAATTCAGTCAGATACTTGCTTAGGAAAAGAACGCCTCGATCCGGATATCATGCGGGTCGGGATTCGATCCTGACCCATTTGGGTGCGGCAATTGCGCACATCCGCGGCAGTCCCGGTATTGCCGGTCCGCATCCGTCTGTATTTCTTGATGTTTCTCGCCGCAGGTTCAACGACGCTCCCATTGAGTCCGAAAGCCATAGACCACGATCAGTTGACCCAGGTCATGCGCCGCCTCGGCGAGGCCGTCGTCGATCCATTGCTGTGGCCTGAGCTGATGGAAAGCATCTGCGCGGCGGTCGGCGGATCGGCTGCATTGCTGCTGCAGAGCGACGTCCGAACACCGGACGTGCCGCGAACGAAGTCCATCGACGAAGCCACCCGGTTCTATTTTGCCAACGATTGGCACACTAAAGACCCGCGTGCGATCGGATTTCCGCGCATGATGGCCGGCGAGGTCGTCACGGATCAGGACCTGCTGACGCCCGAGCAGATCCAGGCTGATCCGATGTACAACGAAGTCCTGTTTCCGTTCGGCTTCAAATGGTTTGCCGGCATCGGCTTTTGGGCGGACACCGCCGCATGGGCACTCACGATTCAGCGCACCCAAAACGAGGAGCCGTTTGACGAGGCGGACAAGCGAGCACTCGCCCGTCTTGCGCCAAGATTGACCGAGACCGCGACATTGGCGACGGCGGTCGGCCGAGTGGCCCTCACCTCGATGACCAACGTGCTGGAGAAGGTTCAGCGGCCCGCCGTCGTCCTCAATCGGCAGGGCTTTGTGCTGAGCTGCAACGCCGCGGCTGATGCCGGATTCGATCAGGACATCCTGGTCCGGAACAGGCGGCTTGCGCTTCGCGACAAGGATGCAATGGCGAAATATCACCGCCTTGTCGATTTGATCCGGACGTCGCCCGACGGCGCTGCGCTGCCGACAGAACCGATCGTGGTCCGTCGCGCAGCAAAGCCTCCCGTCCTGATCCGCGTGTTATTGGTCGACGGTGCCGCAAGCAGCGTATTCTTGGGCGCTCGTGCAATGCTGGTCTTCTCCAACCTGTCGCCACCCCCGCTGCTGGATGCGAAGCTCATTGCCCGAGCTTTCGATCTGACACCTGCAGAGGCAAGGTTGACCGCATTGCTAAGGGGCGGTCTGCCTATTCAGGCCGCCGCAGAACAATTGGAAATCTCTCCCGCAACGGCGCGCAACCATTTGAAGTCGGTGTTCTTCAAGACTAGCACCCATCGCCAGTCAGAGCTGATCAGATTGGTTACGATGCTGGGGTAGTTCGAAGATGGCAGGGATTGACCATCATCCGGAGGCTCAGCCCTTCAGCCTCGCTATCGCCACGCCCTCGCGCGCCAGCTCGTCGGCGCGTTCGTTCTCGGCGTGGCCGGCATGGCCCTTGATCCAGTGCCAGCGCACCTCGTGCGGCTTCAGCGCGGCGTCGAGCCGCTGCCACAGTTCGACATTCTTGACCGGCTTCTTGTCGGCGGTACGCCAGCCGTTGCGCTTCCAGCCGTGGATCCAGCCGGTGATGCCCTGGCGGACATACTGGCTGTCGGTGGTGAGGTCGACCACGCAGGGCTTCTTCAGGGCTTCCAGCGCCGAGATCGCCGCCATCAGCTCCATGCGGTTGTTGGTGGTGTGCGCCTCGCCGCCCTTCAATTCCTTCTCGACGTCGCCGAACCGGAGGATCGCGCCCCAACCGCCCGGTCCGGGATTTCCGGAGCAGGCACCATCGGTGAAAACAATCACATGCGGCTTGTCGCTCACGCCGCGCATCCTGCCGGTGTGATGCCGTAGTCGCGCAGGCTCGCGACATTCTGCTGGAAGCGCAGCTTGCGGACGTATTCAAGCGGATCCTTCGGCTGCACCAGCGCGCCCTCGGGCACGTTGAGGAAGTCGACCAGCCGCGTCAGCAGGAAGCGCATCGAGGCGCCGCGCGCCAGCAGCGGCAGCGCGGCCTCTTCCGCCGCCGACAGCGGCCGCTCGCGGCCATAGGCATTGAGCAGCGCGCGCGCCTTGGTGACGTTGAAGGAATGATCCGGCTCGAAGCACCAGGCGTTGAGGCAGATCGCGACGTCGTAGGCCAGGATGTCGTTGCAGGCGAACGGGAAGTCGATCAGGCCGGAAAGCTTGTCGCCGAGGAAGAAGACGTTGTCGGGAAACAAATCGGCATGAATCACGCCGACCGGCAGGTCCGTGGGCCACGCGGCCTCGAGATGATCGAGCTCGCGCGCGATGAAATCGTGCAAGCCCGGCTGAACGCTGTCGGCCCGCGCGGCGGCGAGAGCAAACAGCGGCCGCCAGCCGGACACCGACAGCGGGTTCTTGCGCACCAGCGGAAAGTCGCGACCGGCCAGATGCATCCTGGCCAGCGCCTCGCCGACGCCTGAGCAATGCGCCACGTTCGGCCGCCGCGGCCACACCCCTTCGAGGAAGTTGATGATCGCCGCCGGCCGGCCGGCGAGCCGGCTCGTGACCTCGCCCTTGCGGTTGCGCGCCGGCTGCGGGCACGACACCCCGCGCCCGGCGAGATGCGCCATCAGCGACAGGAAGTACGGCAGGTCGTCCTCCGCCACGCGCTTCTCATAGAGCGTGAGGATGTAGGCGCCCTGGCTGGTGTGCAGCAGGAAGTTCGAATTCTCGACGCCCTCGGCGATGCCCTTGTAGGAGAGCAATTCGCCGATGTCGTAGCTCTTGAGGAATTCCGCGAGGTCTTCGGCGGCAACGTCGGTGTAAACCGCCATATGGTCTATTCCGCCGCGGCAGCGTCGGGCCGCAGCGAACGCGGCAGCGGGAAGAATTCGTTCTCTTCCGCAGCCGAGACCGTCTCCACGTGCAGTTCGTAGCGCTCCGCGAAGGCGCCCATGATCTCCTCGACGATCACTTCCGGGGCCGAAGCGCCCGCGGTGATGCCGAGGCTCCTGATGCCTTCGAAGCGGCTCCAGTCGATGTCGCTGGCGCGCTGCGCAAGAATCGCAATCGGGCAGCCCTCGCGCTCGGCGACCTCGCGCAGGCGCTGCGAGTTCGACGAGTTCGGCGCACCGACCACGATCAGGGCATCGACCACCGGCGCCACCTTCTTGACCGCAAGCTGGCGGTTGGTGGTGGCGTAGCAGATGTCTTCCTTGTGCGGACCGTTGACGTTCGGGAAGCGCTCCTTGAGCAGCGCCACGATCTCCGCGGTGTCGTCGATCGACAGCGTGGTCTGGGTCACGAAGGCGAGGTTGTCGGGATCCTTCGGGACGAAGGTCTTGGCATCCTCCGCCGTCTCGATCAGGGTCACGGCGCCCTCCGGCAGCTGGCCCAAGGTGCCGACCACCTCGGGGTGGTGGGAATGCCCGATCAGCAGGATCTCGCGGCCGCGCTTGAAGTGGATCGCCGCCTCGCGGTGGACCTTGGTCACCAGCGGGCAGGTCGCGTCCAGTGAGAAGAAATTGCGGGATTTGGCCTCGGCCGGAACCGACTTGGGAACGCCATGGGCCGAAAACACCACCGGGGCGTTGGTTTCGTCGGGAATCTCGGACAGTTCCTCGACGAAAATGGCGCCTTTGGTCTTCAGGCTGTCCACCACGTACTTGTTATGGACGATTTCGTGCCGGACATAGACCGGCGCCCCGTAAATGGTCAGGGCACGTTCGACCGTGTCGATGGCGCGGACCACCCCGGCGCAAAAGCCGCGGGGGGAACAAAGCACGATTCTAAGGTCGGGTTTTTTCGCTGACATCAGGCTGTCTCGGGGCAATCTCGGGACCGAATCACCCCTCGCCGGCGGGCGGGGAACGGCCAGTTAAGGTAAGGACTTGGGACTGCTTTCGGGCGCTGTCAAGGCGATTTTGCTGGCCCATTGCGCCATTCCCCCCGGAGGGCTTATATAGGCCGCATAATTCCCGTCATCGCCGATGACTACCAGCTTCGCCTCGACAGAGGTGGGCGAAGCACAAAGGAGATTTGCCATGAGCAACGCACCGCTGATGCCGAAGGCGACTGCCGTGTGGTTGGTCGATAATACCGCCCTGACCTTCGATCAGGTGGCTGATTTTACCAAAATGCACCCCCTCGAGGTCCGCGCCATCGCCGACGGCGACGCCGCCCAGGGCATCAAGGGCATGGACCCGATTTCCAACGGCCAGCTGACCCGCGAGGAGATCGAGCGCGGCGAGCGCGACCAGAACTATCGCCTCAGGCTGCAGGAGAGCAAGGTGGTGCTGCCCACCGCCGCCAAGAAGAAGGGCCCGCGCTACACCCCGGTGTCGCGCCGCCATGAGCGGCCGAGCGCAATCCTCTGGCTGGTGCGCAACCACCCCGAGCTGAAGGACGCCCAGATCATGCGTCTGGTCGGCACCACCAAGACCACGATCGCGAGCGTGCGCGACCGCACCCACTGGAACGCCTCGACCCTGACCCCGATGGACCCGGTGACGCTCGGCCTGTGCTCGCAGATCGAGCTCGATTTCGAGGTGCAGCGCGCCGCCAAGGAGAAGCCGACCACGACCGTCTACGGCGGCGCCACGCTGCTGCCGGCTTCCGAGACCACGCGCAAGGACGAGCTCGACGATCAGCCGATCGAGCGCCACGACGATCTCAACGTCGATGCGGTGTTCGCCAAGCTGAAGACGATCGGCGGCAAGAAGCCCGACGACGACCAAGAGTAAGCGCGGACCGCGCGACGAGCCGAACACGAAAACGCGGCGGGGCAACCCGCCGCGTTTTTGTTTGTGGTGTATGCGAGAGACGGGACTCCGCGCGCCAGCGACGCGTCAGTGCCGGTCCGGATTGTTCATCATGTATTCGCCGAGATTGCGCTGCCGGCGATCGGTGCGGGCTTCGGCGTTCTGGCGCTGCACGTCACGGTCCTTGCGGCAGGCGACATATTCGGGCGAGCCGACCGCGACCTTGCCGCCACCCTGGCAATACTGGTCGTCGTCGCCCATGCTCTCCGCGATCGGCGACCGCCCGCGTTCGAGGCAGCCTGCCAACAGCGGCAGTGCGAGCAGTAATGCGAGGGGCGCGCGTGCGGAAATGGATCGCATCCGTGGGTCCGTATCTCGTGGGCTATGACAGGGCCGGGATGACCCGGCAATCCATCAAAATCAAGGCCGATTTGCTTCCGACGGGTTTCGGGGGTGCGTGGCCGGATTGGGCGATGGTGCGCTCGTCGTCGACCGCGCCCGGGGCCACCCCTCTCCCCACCCTCCCCCGCAAGGGGGGAGGGAGCCTGGCCCTCGTGCTCACCTCACGTGATGCAGCGGCAACTGCATCCCTTCGGTTGGTCCGACGTGAGGGAGCCACCGGCGGATGGGTTCCCTCCCCCCTTGCGGGGGAGGGTTAGGGAGAGGGGTGGCCACACGGCGTGCTCTCTCGAAAGCGAGAGCAAGGCACGAACGACGCGCCTACGCCTTCCCCTTCAGCGCCTCGCCGATCTCGTCGAGCACCTTGGGGTCCTCGATCGTCGCCGGCATGGTCCAGGGTTCGCCGTCGGCGATCTTCTTGATGGTGCCGCGCAGGATCTTGCCGGAGCGGGTCTTCGGCAGCCGCGCCACCGTGATCGCGAGCTTGAAGGCTGCGACCGGCCCGAGCCTCTCGCGCACCAGCGCCACCACCTCCTTCTCGACCTCGACCGGCTGCTTGGTCACGCCGGCCTTCAGCACCAGGAAGCCGCAGGGCACCTCGCCCTTGATCGCATCCTTGACGCCGAGCACGGCACATTCGGCGACATCGGGATGCGAGGCCAGGATCTCCTCCATGCCTCCGGTGGAGAGCCGGTGGCCGGCGACATTGATGATGTCGTCGGTGCGGCCCATCACCCAGACATAGCCGTCGGCATCCTTGTAGCCGGCATCCGAGGTCTTGTAGTAGCCAGGGAATTCCGTGAGGTAAGCGTCGCGGAAGCGATCGTCCTGCTGCCACAGCGTCGGCAGGCAGGCCGGCGGCATCGGCAGCTTGATCACGATCGAGCCCATGGTGCCTGCGGCCACCGGCTTCGCCGCCTCGTCGACGATGTCGACCTGATAGCCCGGCATCGGCACCGTCGGCGAACCGTGCTTGACCGGCAGCATGCCCAGGCCCATCGGATTGCCGGCGATGCACCAGCCGGTCTCGGTCTGCCACCAATGATCGATCACGGGCACTTTCAGTTGCTGCTCGGCCCATTCCACCGTCGGCGGATCGGCGCGCTCGCCGGCGAGAAAGAGCGTACGGAAGCGCGAGAGGTCGTAACTCCTGAGCAACTTGCCTTCGGGGTCTTCCTTCTTGATGGCGCGGAATGCGGTCGGCGCGGTGAAGAAGGCGACCGCCTTGTGCTCGGAGATCACGCGCCAGAACGCGCCGGCATCCGGCGTGCCGACCGGCTTGCCCTCGTACATGATCGTGGTCGCGCCATGGATCAGCGGGCCGTAGACGATGTAGGAGTGGCCGACCACCCAACCGATGTCGGAGCCGCACCACCAGATCTCGCCGGGCTTCACGCCGTAGAGATTTTCCATCGACCATTTCAGTGCGACGAGATGCCCGCCATTGTCGCGCACCACGCCTTTCGGGATTCCGGTCGTGCCCGAGGTGTAGAGGATGTAGAGCGGATCGGTCGCGGCGACCGGCACGCAGGGCGCGGCCTTGCCGGCGTCCAATGCAGCGCGGCGCAAAGTCGCCCAGTCATGGTCGCGGCCCGCGGTGAGCTCGCAAGCCTGCTGCGGCCGCTGCAAGATGATGCAGCTCTCGGGCTTGCTGCCGGCGAGCCGGATCGCCTCGTCGAGCAGCGGCTTGTAGTGCACGATGCGCCCGGGCTCGAGGCCGCAGCTCGCCGAGAAGATCAGCTTCGGCTTGGCGTCGTCGATGCGGGTCGCGAGCTCCTTGGCCGCGAAGCCGCCGAACACCACGCTGTGCACCGCGCCGATCCGCGCGCAGGCCAGCATCGCGACCACCGCCTCCGGCACCATCGGCATATAGAGGATGACGCGATCGCCCTTGGTGACGCCGAAATCCTGCATCACGGCGGCGAGCGTCTGCACTTCCTTGAGCAGCTCGGAATAGGTGAATTTGGTGATCGTGCCCGTCAGCGGAGAATCGTGGATCAGCGCGACCTGGTCGGCGCGGCCACCGGCGACATGGCGATCCAGCGCGTTATAACAGGTGTTGACCACGGCGCCGGCGAACCAGCGTCCATAGGCGCCCGTCGAGGGATCGAACACCTTCTTGGCCGGCTCGATCCAGTCGATCTCGCGCGCCGCTTCGGCCCAAAAGCCCTCGGGGTCTCGAAGCGAGCGGGCATACACCTCATGATACCGGCTCTGCTGGGTGTTCATCGCGGTTTCTCCCTCGCGCGCGGTCGCGCGTCATTTGCCGACCATTGTCACGGGAAGCGGCGCCGTTTCAAGCCGAAATGACCGCGACCTTCGGCCGGCTCCGGCGCGCGCGTTTGCAAAGCCGGGCTCTAGTACCCGTCGACCCCGTTGATCCGCTGCAGCCGCTCGCGCATCGCCTTTTCCAGGTCGTAGCCCGGCTTGCCGAATTCGGCGTTGCGGCGGGCGATGAACTGATCCTGCGCGCGCTGCAGGTCGCGCGCCTGGCCCGGGTTCTGCGCCTCGCGCACGGTGCGGAAAGTCGATGCGACGATCTCGCGATCGAGATCGGCGAGCGCGGGATTGGCGCAGATCGCCTTCTCCACCGGCCGGCGCGCCTTGCGGCAGTCGAAGCTCGGCTTGCCGGCGACCGCCATCATGGCGCCGATCCGCTCCAGCTCCAGCGACAGCGATTTGTAGTTGGCCTTGGCCGCGGCATGATTGGGATCGAGCTGGACGGCGGCGCCGAAATCCATGATCGCCTTCGGCCGGTCGCCCTTGCGGCGCCACAGTTCGCCGCGCGCATTATGCGCATCGGCCAGCGACGGATCGAGCTTGAGCACGGTGTCGTAGTCGGCGATCGCGCGATCGATCATCTGCTTGCGGTCATAGGCGCCAGCCCGCGCCAGCAGCGCCTTGACGCGATCGGGCCTCGCCGCCTTCTCATTGTCGATCAACGCGCCGCAGACATCGATGACCTTGTCGTCATCGGCCGCCGCGACGCAGGGACCGGCATTGGCTCGCACATCCTCGCCCGGCTCGCTGCCGGTGGCGCGCGCAACGCCTGACACGACCGACAGACATGCGCAAATCAGCGCGACGGCCAGATTTGGAGAGTTGCGTCGCATTTCCATCACCGACAAGACATCCTGCAGCTGAACCCCGCCCCCGATTTTCCGGCAGTGCCATTTGCCGCCAAACCACACGCTGGATTATACGTCAATTGCGACGATCGGCTGCTGTTGGGCCGCACGTCGCGCGCCGCACTTGGGGGTTCGTCTTGCTCACGTTCGAATGGATCATCGGCCTGTTGCTCGCGGCGGTGGCACTGTCGGCGCTGGCGCGGCGGATCAAGGTGCCCTATCCGACCTTTCTTGCGCTCGGCGGCGTGCTGCTGACCCTGCTGCCATGGGCCCCGACCTGGGCACTGGAACCGAAACTGGCGCTGGCTCTGTTCGTCGCGCCGGTGCTGCTCGATGCCGCCTTCGATACCTCGCTGCGCGATCTCCGCAACAATTGGCTGCCGGTCTCGACGCTGGTCGTGGTCGCGGTTGGCGTCACCACAACGGCGGTTGCCGTGGTCGCGCATTGGCTGCGCCCGGACATGCCCTGGCCGGTTGCGATCGCGCTCGGCGCCATCGTGGCGCCGCCGGATGCGGCCGCGGCCACCGCAATCCTGCGCCAGGTCAGCCTGCCGTACCGGATCCAGAAGATCCTCGAGGGCGAAAGCCTGCTCAACGATGCCACCGCGCTGTTGATCTACCGGGTCGCGGTCGGCCTGGTCGCCGCCGAGCACATGAAGATCCGCGAATTCGTGCCGTCGATCACGGTCGCGCTGGTCGGCAGCCTCGCCGCCGGCTATTTGTTCGCGCAGGTCTGGATGATGATCACTCGCCGCATCACCGAGGCGCCGAGCGCGATCATCACGCAGTTCGGCGGCACCTTCATGGTGTGGATCGTCGCCGAGCATCTCGGGCTGTCCGGCATCCTGACCATCATCGCCTATGCCATCACCATCGCCCGCACCGCGCCGGCCCGCACCTCGGCGCGGCTGCGCGTGTCCTCCTATGCGGTGTGGGAAACCGTCGTCTTCGTGCTCAACGTGCTCGCCTTCATGCTGATCGGCCTGCAATTGCGCCCGATCTGGTCCGAGCTCGACGACGAGGTGCGGTGGAAATATTGCAGCTTTGCCGCCGCGATTCTCGCCGTCGTGATCCTCGCCCGTATCCTCTGGGTGATGCCGTACGGGGCGCTGCTGCGCGCGTTGAAGGCGCGCCATTGGCTGCCCACCCATGTGGTGGACGCGGTGCCGACCCTGAAGCGCGGCTTCATCGTGTCCTGGTGCGGCATGCGCGGCATCGTCACTCTCGCCGCCGCGTTTGCGCTGCCCGAGTATTTTCCCTATCGCGACCTGATCCTGCTGACGGCGTTTGCCGTGGTGCTGGGCTCGCTGGTGATCCAGGGCCTGACCTTGCGGCCGCTGATCCTGGCGCTGGATTTCGACGACGACGATCCGGTCGGGCGCGAGGCCGCCCATGCCCGCAGCGTGGTGTTTCGCGCCGCGCTCGACGAGATCGACGAGGACCCGTCCGAGGAAGCCGAGATCCTCCGGCTCGAATACCGCGCCGTGCTGCTACGCGCCGAGAACGACCCGGACGGCGGCCTGACCTCGCGCGAGCTGCCGTCGGATCCGCTGCGCCGCCGCGCCATCGCCGCGGCCCGTCAGGCACTGCTCAGCCTGCGCCGCACCGAGGCGATCGGCGACGACGCCTTCCATCTGGTCGAGGAGGAGCTCGACCGAGCCGAGCTCAGCGTCGAAGCGTGACCGCCTCACGGACTTCACAACATTGTTCGCAAGCCCCGCCCGGTTGAACCGTCGCCCGAATTGTCAGACCCAAGATCATGACAATCCTGATCGATCGCAATTCACCGCGCGCTTCGGCGACAGTCGAGGCGCAGTACTTTTATTTCTACATGGCGCTGTCGTGCATGGCGGTCGCCCTGCTCGGCTTTGCCCCGACCTACTGGGTGCCGATGGCGCGGGGCTCGCTGTCCGCGCCCCCTGTCGTCCATTTGCATGGCCTGCTGTTCTTCGCCTGGACGCTCTATTTCGTGTTCCAGAGCTGGCTGGCGGCTTCAGGGCGGATCGTGCGGCATCGCCGGGTCGGCCTGATCGGCGTGTCGCTGGCGACCGCCATGACGATGCTTGGCCTGATGGCTTCAATCAGCGTCATGAAGCGCTCCGCCGCGATCGGGCAGATCAACGAAGGCGTCGCCTTTTCGATCGTCCCGTTCAGCGGCATCCTGTTCTTTGCCGTCGTCTTCGCGCTCGCGATCGTCTATGTCCGCGATCGCGAAGCGCACAAGCGGCTGATGCTGCTCGCGGCGATCTCGATCCTCGATGCAGCGGTCGCACGCTGGTTCCTGACCTTCCTCGCGCCACCTGGCCCGCCCGGACCGCCGCCGGTCCCGGTCACGATCGCGCCGGCGTTCGTCGCCTATCTGCTGCTGGTCGTCGCGATCGCGTTCGACTGGCGCAGCCGCGGCCGTCCGCACCCGGTCTACATCTATGGCGGGCTGGCGCTGATCGCGGTGAAGCTGTCGAACTGGCCGATCAGCACCTCGGCGGCCTGGCATTCCTTCGCCGGCGGCATCCTGGCGCTGGCGCAGTAGTCTTCCTCAAGCTCCGGACTTCGAGGTGATGCCGCCGTCGACCACGAGCTCGATGCCGGTGACGTATTTCGATTCGTCCGAGGCCAGGAACAGCGCGGCATTGGCGACGTCCCAGGCGTCGCCCATGTGCCCCATCGGCACCTGGGCGTCGCGCGCCCGCCACATCGCCTCGACATCGCCCTTGGCGTAGCTCTGCGCCAGCCCCGCTGAATGCGCGACCATTGGCGTCTTCATCAGCCCGGGCAGGATCGCGTTGACCCGGACATGCTTGGAGGCGAACTCGACCGCGGTCGAGCGCGTCATCTGGTTCATCGCCGCCTTGCTCGCATTGTAGCTGACATAGGAAATGCCGACATGGCGGATAGAGGCGATCGAGGAGATGTTGATGATCGAGCCGCCGCCCTGCTTGATCATCACGGGAATGACGTGCTTCATCGACAGATAGGCGCTCTTGAGATTGACTGCGAAGACGCGGTCCCACTCGGCTTCCGCCACGTCCACCACGCTGCCGACCTCGGCGATTCCGACATTGTTGTCGAGCACGTCGATGCGGCCATAGGCCTTGAGGCAGGCGGCGACCATCGCCTCGACCTCGCCGGCGCGCGAGACATCGGCGGTGAATGCGGTGGCCTTGCCGCCCTCCCCGGTGATGATCTTGACCGTCTCCTCGGCCGCCGCGCCATTGCGATCGACACAGAACACGCTGGCGCCCTCGCGCGCGAAGGTGACGGCGGTCGCCTTGCCATTGCCCCAGCCGGGCCCGATCGAGCCCGCCCCGACCACCATCGCAACCTTGCCCTTGAGCCGATCCATCGGTCTTTCTCCCGCTTGTTGTTCTTGACGCCTGACGTAATCCGTAGCCCGGATGAAGCGAAGCGCAATCCGGGAACACTGGCCCCGGATTACGCTGGCGCTCCATCCGGGCTATGGACCTTTGCACACACTCATCGTCGTGACATTAGCACCGATCGGATGCTCGAAAATCTCCGATAGCGTCTGGCAGCGTCCCGCCTCGCACAGATGCCATTCGCCCGCCGCGCCTGAATTGCCGAGCACGACCTCCGCCCTCGGCACAGGCGGCGGCGACCATTGCAACCAGCCGTCGACGAGCCGCGCTTCCGGCGGCGGCTCCATGCCGGCGCCGGTGCCCTTGATGCGCGCCTGTTGCAGCGTCAGCCCGGCCGGCGTGACCAGCCAGTCTTCCTGCCAGGCGGTCTTCTCGATCGAATGCGTCCAGGTGAGCATGAAGGCCGCGATCGATAGCGCCTTCACGACTCCTGCGGATGCGAGGCAGAGGCTCAAGCCGCCGCCACCGCGTCGCGCGGACGCTGCCGCCATTGCCACAGCACGATCGCCGCGGCGAGCGTGAAGCCGGCGGTGTCCGAGAAGCGGAAATCACCGAGCAGGCAGAGCGCGGCGCCGAACGCGACCGCGATCTCGATCAAGGTCAGCCGCGTGAACAGGAAGCCGATCGCGACGATGCCGAACAGGGCGATCGCCACCAGCGCCTTGAAGGTCGCCAGCGCCACCGCGCCGTAGAAGCCGAGATGGGCGGCCATCGGGTCGCCGGCCTGCAGCATCAGCGCCGGCGAATAGACGAAGATGAAGGGAATGACGTAGCCGGCGAGCGCGATCCGCATCGCCTCCCAGCCGATCTTGTCCGGGTTCTCCTTCGCGATCGGCGCCGCCGCCAGCGCGGCGAGTGCCACCGGCGGCGAGAGGTCGGCCATGATGCCGTAGTAGAACGCGAACATATGGCTTGCGATCAAGGGCACGCCGAGCTTGGCGAGCGCAGGGGCGGCGAGCGCCGCGGTGATGATGTAGGTCGGGATGGTCGGGATGCCGGTGCCGAGCAGGATCGACAGCAGCATGGTCATGATCAGCGCCAGGAACAGGCTCTTGGCGCCGAGCCCGATGATCCAGCTGCCGAAGATGGTGCCGACGCCGGTCTGCGTCATCATGCCGATGATGGTGCCGACGATGGCGCAGGCCATGCCGACGGTCAGCGCCGACTTGGCGCTGTCGGCGAGCGAGTCACGGCAGGCCCGGAGCGTGGCGCGGCCGCCGCGCGTGATCGCCGCGATCACGATCAGGCCGGCGACGACGCTGATGACCGGAACGATCTCGAGACCGTGGCGCGACACTGCGGCAACCACCAGCGCAAGCCCGATCCAGAAGATGTAGCGCACGACGGTGTTGGAAAAGCCGAGCGTGATACTGGCGCCGAGGATCAGCGCGACCGTCAGCGCAAGTCCCATGCTGCCGGCATAGAGCGGCGTGAAGCCTTCGAACAGCATGTAGACCAGCGCCGCGAGCGGCAACACCAGGTACCAGCGCGCCACCAGCGCCTTCCAGGCGCTCGGGATCTCCGAGCGCTTCATGCCGACCAGGCCATGCTTGCCGGCTTCCAGATGCACCATCCAGAACGCCGAGGCGAAATACAGGATCGCCGGAATCACCGCGGCCTTGACGATCTCCGAATAGGGCACGCCGAGCGTCTCCGCCATGATGAAGGCGACCGCGCCCATCACCGGCGGCATGATCTGGCCGCCCATCGAGGCGGTGGCCTCGACGCCGGCCGCGAAGGCGCGGCGGTAGCCGAACTTGATCATCAAGGGAATCGTGAACTGGCCGACGGTGACGACGTTGGCGACGCCGGAGCCCGAGATCGTGCCCATCATGCCCGAGGCGAACACCGCGACCTTGGCCGGGCCGCCGCGGGTGCGCCCGAACAGGCCGAGCGAGACGTCGGTGAACAGCTGGATCATGCCGGCACGCTCCAGGAACGAGCCGAACAGGATGAACAGGAAGATGTAGGTCGCCGAGACGTAGATCGGCACGCCGTAGAAGCCCTCGGTGCCGAACGAGAGATGGGTGACGATCTGGTCGAAGTCGTAGCCGCGATGGTTGAACGGCGACGGCAGATACTGCCCGAAGAACCAGTAGAGCAGACAGGCGCCGCACATCAGCGGCAGCGCCGCCCCCATCAGCCGCCGCGTGCCCTCGAAGATCAGGACCGCGAGCAGCGTGCCGACCGCAAGATCCATGTTGGTCGGATCGCCGTCGCGGGCGATCAAATCGGCATAGAAGATCCACTGATAGAGCCCGCACAGGAAGCCGCTCGCACCGACGGTCCAGCTCACCGCACGGCCGAAATCGGTCTTTGCGGTGAAATTGCCGATCAGGCCAAAGGTCAAGAGGATCAGGAAGCCGACATGGACGCCGCGTACCACCTGGCTCGGCAAATAATTGAAGGCCGCGACATAGAGCTGGAACACCGCGAAGGCGAGCCCGATGGCGTAAGCCAGGTGCCCCCAGGCGCCCGGGCCGAACCCTTCCGGAAAGCCGTGTTCGAAATTGTCGAATTCAACCTTGATGGGCTGTTCGCCCGCAACCTGCTGCTGCATATGAAAAGTCCCCCCGCCTGCCCGCGGGGTTTATAGCGCCCCGCTGCACGTCATGCGCGGGCCTGGGCCGCGCATCCATCGAAAAATCAACGTCTTTGGAAAGATCGATGGCCGGGTTGAAACCCGGCCATGCCCCCTGAAGTAACCGGCCCTACTTGATCAGGCCCTTTTCCTTGTAATAGCGGATCGCGCCGGGATGCAGCGGCACCGGGCTGCCGGTCGCGGCAGCCTCGAGCTTGATCTCCTTGCCCGCGGCGTGGGCGTTGGCGAGTTCCGGCAGCGATTCGTAGACCAGCTTGGTCATCTGATACGCCAGATCGTCCGACACCGCGCTCGAGGTGACGAGGTAGTTCACGACCGCGGCGCTCGCCACGTCCTTGTCCTGGCCGGTATAGGTGTTGGCCGGGATGATCACCGAGACGAAGGGCGGCCCGATCTTGTCGACGGTCTCCTTCGGCACCGCGACCACGGTGATCTCGCTCGAGGTCGAGAGATCCTTCAGCGAGGCGACGCCGAGGCCGGCGGATTGCAGCGTGGCGTTGAGCTGGCGGTTCTTCATCAGGTCGACCGATTCGGCGAACGGCAAATACTCGACCTTGCCGAGATCCTTGTAGCTCATGCCGGCGGCGGCGAGGATCGCCCGCGAGTTGAGCTCGGTGCCGGACTTCGGCGCACCGACCGACAGGCTCTTGCCCTTGAGATCGGCCAGCGTCTTGATCCCGCTCTCGGCGGTCGCGACGATCTGGATGTAGTTCGGATAGATCGCGCCGATGGTGCGCAGCTTGTCGAGCTTGGTCTTGAAGCCGGCCTCGGCGTCGCCTTCCCAGGCCGCCTTCAGCGAATCGCCGAGCGTGAAGGCGATCTCGCCGCGGCCCTGCTGCAGCAGCACCAGGTTCTCGACCGAGGCCTTGGTCGCCTGCACCTGGGTCTTCACGCCGGCGATCTTGTCGCCGTAGATCTTCCCGATCGCGACACCGAGCGGATAATAGACGCCCGAAGTCCCGCCGGTGAGCACGTTAATGAACTGCTCGGCCTGTGCGACAGGCGCGGACAAAACACTGGCCGCCACGATCGCGGCAGCCACCAACCTTGATTTCATGTATTATTCTCCCCTAAGCCGGGCCGGAAATTGGCCGCCCACCCCCGCCGGGTCAACCCATCCAAATGACGCATGCCAGGCCAGAAACTCCGCTGGCAGCACTACTTTACCTGCGCGGGAACTCCCCGTCCGCGAGCGGGTTAAGATGCGCGATCTCGCCGCGAGGTATCACTTGAAGCCGCCCGGGACGACCGTTGAACGCGCGCTCGATGCGTTGAACTTCTTCCTCGCCGACGTGCGGGATGGGCTCGGTCCCTACCTTGCGATCTATCTGCTCACCGAACGCAAATGGGACGAGGCCTCGATCGGGTCGGTGATGTCGATCGCGGCCATCGCCGGGATCGTCGCCCAGACCCCGGCCGGCGCCCTGATCGACCGCAGCCGCGCCAAACGCGCTTTGATGATCGCAGCCGCGATTGCCGTGACCGCCGCCTGCCTGCTGCTGCCGTTGCTCGACCACTTCGCGCTGGTCGCCGCGACCCAGGCACTCGCGGCCGCCTCGGGCTCGGTGTTCGCGCCGGCGATCGCCGCGGTGACGCTCGGCATTGTCGGACCCAAGAGCTTCGCGGCACGGACCGGCCGCAACGAGGCCTTCAACCACGCCGGCAATGCGGTGGCCGCAGCAATCGCCGGGGCGACCGCCTACTGGTTCGGTCCCATCGTCGTGTTCTGGCTGCTCGCGGCGATGGCCCTCGCCAGCATCGCCGCGACGCTGTCGATCCCGCCCAACGCGATCGACCACCAGGTCGCGCGCGGGCTCGACGATGTCGCGGAGGCGCATGGCACGTCGCATGAGCGGCCATCCGGCTTTCGCGTGCTGCTGACCTGCAAGCCGCTGCTGATCTTCGCGGTCTCGACCGTGATCTTTCACTTTGCCAATGCCGCGATGCTGCCGCTGGTCGGACAGAAGCTCGCATTGGTCAATCGCAACCTCGGCACGTCGCTGATGTCGGTCTGCATCATCGCGGCGCAGATGGTGATGGTGCCGGTTGCGATGCTGGTCGGACGCAAGGCCGACGTCTGGGGCCGCAAGCCGATCTTCGCCGTGGCACTTGCGGTGCTGGCGATCCGTGGCGCACTTTATCCGCTGTCGGACAATCCATATTGGCTGGTGTCGGTGCAATTGCTCGACGGCATCGGCGCCGGGATATTCGGCGCGCTGTTCCCGCTCGTGGTCGCCGATCTCACCCACGGTACCGGCCATTTCAACATCAGCCAGGGCGCGATCGCCACCGCAACCGGCATCGGCGGCGCGCTGAGCACGGCGGTTGCCGGATTCATCATTGTGCACGCCGGTTACAGCGCCGCATTTCTGTTCCTGGCGGCCGTCGCTTGTGCCGGGCTGATCGGCTACTGCGCGTTGATGCCGGAGACGTTGCGAACGACAGCTGCAACATCACGCTCGACTGCATTGGCACCGCAGAACCAATGATCTGATTCGCCGTCATTGCGCGACGGCAACTCGATCCGATGTCCGACAATGGTGCAATTCCATGTCAGCATCGACACGACAACACAGTCATTAACATCGTCTCGCGATGACACACGCGCGCTGCGTTTCCGCCGACGCGCAATGTCGCGCGCGATCGCGCTCATGAACGTCAGATGACGCATTTGTTGCACGCGTAACAGTGGTGAGACGTCGCGATTCCCGCATCATTTGAGTCGAATTGAATCCTTTAAGGTTAGCGAACCAATCAATGTATGAACCAGAAATTTCCATGATTGCCGCCGCTCTTGGATGTACGAGTCAGGCCGGGGTAATTACGGATAAGGCGGGGCATGAACCACATCAGTCACATCGAACGTACGCGAGCCGGCTGGTTCGGACATCGCAAGCTGACCCCACGCGCATGCATTGCGGACAGCAAAAAACACCTTCGGACCTTCCTCGCGGAGGCGCTGGAGGACCTCGGCTTCATCACCAGTGAATGCAGCCAGGCATTGGAACTCGACACCGTGCTCGACGCGGAACGGCCCGATCTTTTGGTGCTCGGCGTGTCGGTGGATGGACTCGAAGTGAGTAAAATTCTCGAGACTTTGGTGAGAAAGGACTACGGCGGCAAGGTTCTCGTGATCGGCCAGCCGGACTCCATCATCGTCAAGGCGGTCCGGCAGATCGGCGACGAGTACGGCATCGCCATGCTGCCGGCGCTGTCCACGCCGTTCAGCGCCGGAACGCTTCGTGACAGTCTTGCGTCGTTGCTGCCGCTCGAGCCGGCGCCGAGCCCCGCGGTGGACGTGCCCGAAGCGCTGAAGGCTGGCTGGCTCGAGCTGTGGTATCAGCAGAAAATTCATCTCCGCACGCTGGTCCCGAGCGGCGCCGAGGCACTGATCCGGATGCGCCATCCGGCCTGGGGCGTGGTCCCGCCGGCCTATTTCATCCCGGACGAAAGCGATCCGCATTTCCACGCGCTGTCCGAGTTCGTGATCGCGCGCGCGATCGAGGACTGGCGCTACCTGCTCGAGCAGGTCGGTCCGGTCGATCTCTCGATCAACCTGCCGATCTCCTTCCTCGCCGACGACGACGCGGTGCGCGAGCTCTGTTACCGGATCCCGGATCATGCCGCATTCGCCGGCCTGCTGATCGAGATCGACAGCACCGAGGTGATCGACAATCTGGATCTTGCGATCGACGTCGCGCGGCGCGTGCGCCTGCACAATATCGGCGTCTCGATCGACAATGTCGGCGCCAACTGGCCATCGCTGCTGGGACTGCCGAACTTTCCGTTCGTCCAGCTCAAGGTCGACCATCAATATGTGACCGGCTCCGCGGATCAACGGCTGAAGCAGACTGTGTGCCGGCGTATCGTCGAGCTCGCCCATGACGCCGGCGCGCAGGTCATCGCCCAGGGCGTCGAGACGCGTGCGGACTTTCTCGCTGCGCATGAAATGGATTTCGATCAGGTCCAGGGCTACCTGTTCGGCAAGCCGATGGGCGTCAAGAAGTTCGCCCGCTCACGCATGCACTTCTCGGAGAAAGAGCCGGCGTCCTGAGGCACCGCCTCCGGTCAGGCTCACGCGCCGCGATCGATCGCGCGCAGCGCCTCGCCGCGCGCGATCAGGCGCTTTGCGTTGGAGTAGGTCGGGACCTCGAGCAGCGAGCCGTCGAGTTCGACCCGCCCAAGGCCCTGCGCCCGTGCCGCCTCGAATGCGGCGACGACCCTGCGCGCCTGGAGCAACTCATCCGCGCTCGGCGTCAGCACGCCGTTGACGATGGCGGCATGCGCAGGATCGACCAGGCTCTTGGCGGTGTAGCCGAGCCGCCGCGCCCAGATCGTGTCGCGCTCGACGCCTTCAGCATCGCTCCAGGTGTAAGGGCAGTCGACCGCGACGACGTTGGCGGCGCGGCATTCGACGATGAAGCGCTGGCGCGCATAAACGAGCTCCAGGCCGTCGCTGCCGCGCTCGGCGCCAAGATCGGCGGCGAGATCCTCGGAGGCCATCAGGCAGCCGATGGTGCGCCGGCTCGCCGCCGCAATCGCGCCCGTTTGCACCAGGCCGCGTGCAAACTCGATGTTCGGCAACAGCGACGTCGATCCCTCGGCGATGCCGTAGTCGCGCTCGAACCGCGTCACCGCCGCGTCGAGTCCGACGACATGATGCGGCTCGGCGACCTTCGGCAGCGCGACGATGTCAGGACGTCCCCGCATCACGGCGGCGAGATCGTCCATGCCGTCCTGGTCCAGCGGATTGACCCGGACCGCGACCATGACGCCCTGGTCCCGCCAGGCCGCGTAGAGCTCGGCCGCGAGCGCCCGCGCCTTCGGGCGCAGCGCAGGCGGGGTGAAGTCCTCGAGCTCGTGGATCAGCACGTCGGCGCCGCTGACGGCGGCGCGCTGCAGGACCGCCTCGTTGGCGCCTTCGAGAAACAGCCAGGAGCGGCAGAGCGCGGCCGGGCGCAGCGTGCGCATCACGCCGTCACTGGAACGTCATGTCGAGGCACTTCGAAATATCGGAGCCGAGGCCAGACGAGATGGTGATGCAGCCGCGGATCTTCTGGGTGTTGGCGTCGCTCGCCCAGATCGCATAGCCGCCCGGACCGAAGAACGAGTTGGTGTTCGGCGGCTCGGTCTCGGTGGCGTCGAAGGTGTAATTGCCGTCGGTCTCGAAGATGCGCGGCTTCTTGGTGCAGCCGCCGTCGGCCTGGACGTTGATGACCTCCTTGTTGTCCCGCGTCAGCGCCAGCGAGACCTGGCAGCGGAAGTATTCCGAGGTCTTCGCATTGAACAAATAGGCGTAGGACTTGCAGGTCGACGTGTTGAGCTTGCCGGCGGAGAGGCCGCGGCTGCAGGAGATCCGCTGGTTGTTGGAGAGCTTGAACTCGTCCGCCTGCGCGACTGACGCCAGCGCGATGAACGACAGAGCGACACCGATACCGATCTTCATGATGTGGTTCATCGCGATCATCCCCAGGTAGTGTTTCCGCCAATCAAAGCGTTTGTAAACGGTAACGCGAAAATAGTCGCCAAGCTTGATGCGGGAAATCACAAAGTCGCTGGTCTGCGTGAGCGGTCGCGCCGATTGTCGTATTGACGCGCGAATGGCGTTCGTGATTTGTTCAGAAACGTGGGGACGTCGCCGTTTTTCTCGGCCGGAGGTGGATCATGACGCATTTTTTGACCAAGACCTTTTTTGCGACCGCGACTCTTGCTGCAATGACGACATGCGCATTCGCGCAGGAGGCTGCGCCCTGGGAGCTGAAGTCCGACATGGGCTACGCCTATGACAAGGACGGCAAGACCTGGGCCTACAAGATGGGCACCAGCAATGCCGGCACGCTGCTGAAGGGTGCCAAGAAGGTGCCGAGGGGGACGCTGTTCTTCATCGGCCACAACGGCCAGCTCTACATGCGCTCCGGCCCCTATCTCGAGGGCGACGGCAAGTTCATGTTCGGCTCGAATTAGAGCGTTTTCGAGCGAAGTGGACGCCCGGTTCGCGTGAAGAAAACGCGTCAAGAGGAGAGTCTTGAGCATCGGTTCTGATCCAATCAGAACCGATGCTCTAGCGGTCTTCAGCTGACCTAGAACGCCGCCGCCAATTCCCTCGCACCCGGCTTGTTGCTGTTGAAATCCATCCGCTCGTTGGTGATGGCAAGCAGCTTGGCCACGGTGTTGTGGCGGATCGCGACCGGATTGCGCTCGTAGCCCGAGCGCTGGAAGAAGTTCGTGGTCGGCACCTGCTCGCGCATCGCCTGCGGCATGGTCACCATGTCGAGCCCGGTGCCGTCGCCGGTCAGGTTCATCATCTCGAGCTCGGCCGCGGTCAGCGGCCGATTGTAGCCCTTGGCGCGCGCGAACAGCACCGAGGTCAGCAGCTTGTGGGTCTGCAGCATCGGGCCGATATCGATATCGAGCACCATGGCGTGACACGCCCAGCCCTGCGGGGTGTCGGCGAGGCGTTGATGCGCCGACCAGTCGTCGGGCACGGTCAGCGTGAACGCGACCATCTTCTTCAGCACCGCGAGCTTGTGCTCCATCGCCTTGCGCGCCGGCCCCTGCGTCGCCGCAACCCGCGCGGTCAGATCGCGCACGAATTCGTGGCCCTGCTCGGCGAGCAGTTCGACGGTGTTGGTGGTGAGCAGCTGATTGTAGCCCATCGCGGTGGAGATGGCGCGCTTGCCGCCATGCTCGATGCCGGCCTGCACGTCGTAATTGCCGGTGCCGCCGGTCTCGAACGAATAGACCCGTACCGCCTGCTCCGGCGTCAGCCCCGCGGCGCGTGCGTAGCGGGCATAGGCGCGCTTGAACTCGACCTCGCTCGTCGGGCGCTGCGGCGCGAACTGGAAGTGTTCGGCCGCCGCCCGGACCAGATCCGCGACCACCGGAATCGTCTTGGGCGGACGCGGCGGCTTGCCGCCCTCCTCTTCCGGCGCCGGATTGACCGGCCGCTTCGGACCCTCATAGACCGGCGGCTGCTGCAGCACGTAGTCGTCCAGCGTGATCTGCACGCGGTCGCGGCGCTTGGCATTGCGGCCGCGCCGCTTGTCGGCGATCGCGCTCCAATAGGCGCCGGCATCCTGCTCGAAGGCGGCGCGCGCCTCCTCGTATTCCTGCAGCTTGCGGCGATAGTCCATGATCGCCTGCGGCGAGGCCTGCGCCATCGCATTGGCGACGGACGCCGGCAACGCATCGGCCTCGCCGGCCGAGACGGACGGCGCGCCGGCGGCGAGCGCGAGCGCGAGCGCGACAAATCCAGGAACGAGGCGAATCAATTGCGGGCGCATGGCCTCGTTGTAGCAAGCACGGCTGCGAAGTCAGCCCGGAAATATCCGGAGCGAAAGCGGCCGGATGCCGCGATCAGCTCCAGAATTTTCGCCACAATGCGGTGTTCTCCGGACAAAGCCTTGGAGATTGCGATGCGAATGGCACTCTGGCTCACCGCCGTCGCGTTGGCGCACGCCGCACCCGCGCGCGCCGAGCGGCCGGATTGCGGCTCGTTTCCGGATACGCGTTCACGTTTGACTTGTTACGAGAATGTGTCACGCGCGCCGTCGGAACCGGAGGCCGCTACCCGTGCCATCGGGCAAGGGAAGGCAATGAAGATGAACGCCCGCAAACGGCGTCACAAATAGCTGCATCCTTGCGGCCTACTTCCAGGCGAACACCGGCTGCTCGAGATCGGCGACACGGGTGCTGCGTCCGGCGAGCACCTCGCGGAACTGATAGATCAGCGCAGCCGTCGGCGCATGAATTTGCTGGCCGCCGAGCCGGAAGCGGATCACCCGCCGCGCGCTCTCCGGGATCGTGACGAAGGTGAATGCATCATCGGGCTCGATTGCCTCGAGACCGATGCGGTGGACGGACGCGACCTCGTCCGGGTTCGGCGTGAGCGCCGCATGCGCACCGGCCCAGACCACGACCGGCGTGATCAGATAGCCGGAGCGGGTCGGATAATCGTCGAGCATGCCGAGCACGTCGCGTGGGCCAAGCGCCAGCCCGAGCTCCTCATGCAGTTCGCGCAGCGCGGCCTCAATCTGGGTCTCGCCGGCATCGCAGCGCCCGCCGGGCAGCGCCCATTGCGCGCTGTGGGCGCGCAGGCTGGCGCTGCGACGGGTCAGCAGGAAGGCCGTGCCCTGGCCGCCGTCGTCTTCGGTCAGCGCGATCGCGACCGCGGCGCGCTTCAGCGTCGGTGCGGCGTCGGGCGGGGCGAGGCGCGCGAATGCGGCGCAGAGCTCTGCGATATTCCGCCGGGTGGCATCGTCAAATGTGCGGGCCATTGCGCTTGACTACAACACAAGCGCGTTTGATGAAATGTCCCGTACGACATGCCTCCCGTGATCCATCCCTTGCCAGCAACGGACCCCTCCTCATGACGGCCAAGGCCGCGGACAAACTCAAATCCGACGGCTGGAAGATCGCCGACACCACCGGATTCCTGACGCTGATCGGCCCGTTGTGGGAACGATTGAAGGACGGCGCGCTCGAGCTCGCGCTGATCACCGAGGACAAGCACCACAATCGCCGCGGCCTCGTGCAGGGCGGCGTCATCATGACCTTCGCCGACCGCGCCTGCGGCATGGCCGCGCGCTTCGTGTCGGGCAAGCCGACGCTTGCGACGGTGCAGCTCGACACCCATTTCGTCGAGGCCGGCAAGATCGGCGAGATCCTGACGACCCGGCCACGCGTCGTGCGTTCGACCCGCAGCCTGATCTTCATCACCGCCGAGGTGACCGTCGACACGCGCTGCATCGCGATGGCCAACGGCGTGTTCAAGATTCTGAAGAACGAGAGCTGATCGCCGTCATACCGGAGGAACGATCGATGCAATATCGCCAGCTTGGCCGCAGCGGCCTGAAGGTCTCGCCGATCTGCCTGGGCACCATGATGTTCGGCGGACCGACCGACGAGGCGACGTCGTCGCGGATCGCGGCCAAGGCGCGCGAGGCCGGCATCAACTTCATCGACAGCGCCGACGCCTATAATGGCGGCAAGTCCGAGGAGGTCGTCGGACGCGCGATCTCCAACAGCAGGTCGAACTGGGTGCTCGCGACCAAGCTCGCCAACCCGATCGGCGACGATCCGAACCATGGCGGGCTGTCGCGGCGCTGGGTGTTGCAGGCCGCCGACGAGAGCCTGAAGCGGCTCGGCACCGACTACATCGACGTCTACTATCTGCACAAGGAGGACCACGCGACGCCGCTCGACGAGACGGTGCGCGCGATGGGCGACCTGATCCGCGCCGGCAAGGTGCGCTATTTCGGCGTCTCGAACTATCGCGCCTGGCGGGTCGCCGAGATCTGCAACATCTGCGACCGGCTCGGCATCGACCGTCCCGTCGCGAGCCAGCCCTATTACAACGCGATGAACCGGATGCCCGAGGTCGAGCATTTCCCGGCCTGCGCGTATTACGGGCTCGGCATCGTGCCCTACAGCCCGCTGGCACGCGGCGTGCTGACCGGCAAATACGCGCCCGATGCGGCGCCGCCTGCGGATACCCGCGCCGGCCGCAACGACAAGCGCATGATGCAGACCGAGTGGCGGCCGGAATCGCTGCAGCTGGCGCAGGAAATCAAGCGCCACGCCGAGAGCCGCGGCATCACCGCGGGACAGTTCGCGGTCGCCTGGGTGCTGAACTCGTCGTTCGTCAGCGCCGTGATCGCGGGCCCGCGCACCGAGGCGCAATGGGACGATTATATCCGCGCGCTCGATTATCGCTTCACCGCCGAGGACGAAGCCCTGATCGACCGCCTGGTCGCCGCCGGCCATCCCTCGACGCCGGGCTTCAACGATCCCGCCTATCCGATCGAAGGCCGCCGGGCGCGCACCGGATAGTCGCTGTAGTAGCGACCGCGCAACGTGCGGATTGCGCTCAATTCCAACCGCGCGTCATTGCGAGGAGCTCGCGACAAAATTGCAAAGCAATTTTGCGCTGAAGCGACGAAGCAATCCATCTCTGCACAAGGGGTGAGATGGATTGCTTCGCGGAGCCTGTCATCCGGCGGCGCTTTGCGCCGACCGGGTGGCTCGCAATGACGAGGGGCAATTGAATCGGCTGCGCCGAAGTTGCGTTTCGCGCCTTCCGAATTGCGCAAGCGCCGCACAGGCTGCAGCATGGGCGCATGGAAATGCTGATGGTGCTGCAATGACGGCATCCAATGTACTGGACTGGATCGTGGCGCTCCTGGTGTGCTGGGCGAGCCTGACCGCAATCTTCGAGCCTTCGCGCGGAGCCTCGCAGTGCGACGCTCCTTACGCGACGAGCAGCGCGTCGCGACCGCCGTTGACAGCCCCGACGCAGGCGGAGTTCGAGGAGATGATCCGGGACATGAAGCTGCACGACTGAACAAGACCGCGGAACGGCTTCGTCGTCCGATGGCACCCCCGAAATGAAACAGGGCGGCGCCGAAGCGCCGCCCTGTCCCCGATTGCCGTTGCCGGCCGACTACTTCACGAGATCGAAACGATCGGCATTCATCACCTTGGCCCAGGCCGCGACGAAGTCGTTCACGAACTGCTCCCTGGCATCCGACGAGCCGTAGACCTCGGCGAACGCGCGCAGCTGCGAGTGCGAGCCGAAGATCAGGTCGACGCGGGTACCGGTCCACTTCACCGCCTTGGTCTTGCGGTCGCGGCCTTCATAGACGCCCTGGCCGGCATCGCTCCACACCGTGCCCATGTCGAGCAGGTTGAGGAAGAAGTCGTTGGTCAGCGTCCCCGGCTTGGCGGTGAGGACGCCGTGCTTCGACGCCTTGGCATTGGCGCCGAGCACGCGCAGGCCGCCGACCAGGACCGTCAATTCCGGTCCGGTCAGCCGCATGAGCTGTGCACGGTCGACCAAGGCCTCCTCGGGCTGCAGGAACTGATGCTTGCCGCTGATATAGTTGCGGAAGCCGTCAGCCCGCGGCTCGAGCGGAGCGAACGATTCGACGTCGGTCTGGTCCTGCGTCGCATCGGTGCGGCCCGGCGTGAAGGGGACCTTCACATTGGTGCCGCCGTCCTTCGCCGCCTTCTCGATCGCAGCCGCGCCGCCGAGCACGATCAGATCGGCGAGCGAGACGTTCTTGCCGAACTCCTTCTGGATGGCTTCGAGCTTGGACAGCACTCCCTTGAGCTGCGCCGGCTCGTTGACCTCCCAGTCCTTCTGCGGAGCGAGACGGATGCGCGCGCCGTTGGCACCGCCGCGCATGTCGGAGCCGCGGAACGTCGAGGCCGAGGCCCAGGCGGTCGACACCAGTTCGGACACCGAGAGACCCGAGGCGAGGATCTTGGCCTTGAGCGCCTCGATATCCTTGTCGTCGATCACGGCATGATCGAGCTTCGGCACCGGGTCCTGCCAGATCAGCGTCTCCTTCGGCACCAGCGGGCCGAGGTAGCGCTGGATCGGGCCCATGTCGCGGTGGGTGAGCTTGAACCAGGCGCGGGCGAAGGCGTCCGCGAACTGATCCGGATGCTCGTAGAACCGGCGCGAGATCTTCTCATAGGCCGGGTCGAAGCGCAGCGACAGGTCGGTGGTCAGCATGGTCGGGACATGCTTCTTCGACGGGTCGTACGCGTCCGGAATGTCGGCCGCCGCGCCCTTCGCCTTCCACTGCTTCGCACCTGCGGGGCTCTTCGTCAGCTCCCATTCGTACTTGAACAGGTTATCGAAGAAGTGGTTGCTCCACTTCGTGGGCGTCTGGGTCCAGGTGACCTCGGGGCCGCCGGTGATTGCGTCGGCGCCGATGCCGGTACCGTGCTTGCTCTTCCAGCCGAGGCCCTGTTCCTCGAGCGCGCCGCCTTCCGGCTCCGGCCCGATCAGCGACGGATCGCCCGCGCCGTGGGTCTTGCCGAAGGTGTGGCCGCCGGCGATCAGCGCGACGGTCTCCTCGTCGTTCATCGCCATGCGGAAGAAGGTCTCGCGGATGTCCTTCGCGGCGGCGACCGGGTCCGGATTGCCGTTCGGGCCTTCCGGGTTGACGTAGATCAGGCCCATCTGCACCGCGCCGAGCGGCTCGGAGAGCTGGCGCTCGCCGCTGTAGCGCTCGTCGCCGAGCCAGGTGCCTTCCGGACCCCAGTACAGCTCTTCCGGCTCCCACACGTCGGCGCGGCCACCGGCAAAGCCGAACGTCTTGAAGCCCATCGATTCCAGCGCGACGTTGCCGGCGAGGACCATCAGGTCGGCCCAGGAGATCTTGCGGCCGTATTTCTGCTTGATCGGCCACAGCAGCCGGCGCGCCTTGTCGAGGTTGGCGTTGTCGGGCCAGCTGTTGAGCGGGGCGAAACGCTGCTGACCGGCGCCGGCGCCGCCGCGGCCGTCGGTGATGCGATAGGTGCCCGCCGAGTGCCACGCCATGCGGATCATCAAGCCGCCGTAGTGGCCGAAGTCGGCCGGCCACCATTCTTGCGACGTCGTCATCAGGGCCGTGAGGTCCTTGATCACGGCGTTGAGATCGAGGCTCTTGAATTCCTTGGCGTAGTCGAAGCCCTTGCCCATCGGATCGGACAGGCTGGAGTTGTGATGCAGCACCTGAACGTCGAGCGTCTCCGGCCACCAGTCACGATTCGAGTGCCCGCGAGGCCCGCCTGTGAATGGGCATTTGCCCGCGCCTTCGTCGGTTTTTGCGTCCATGTTTCTTCTCCGAGGTGGTGGATTCTGGAATGCGCTGGAGCTCTTCCAAGAATGATTCTACGCGCCCCAATCCATCAGGTGAAATTGACTTTAGTGATCGCGTCGATAAGATAATCTGATGATAAATGTCACACTCCGGCAATTGAGGTATTTCGATGCGCTGGCGCAGCACGGGCATTTCGGGCGCGCCGCCGATGCCTGCGCGGTGTCGCAGCCGGCGCTGTCGATGCAGATCCGCGAGCTGGAGCGCGCCGTCGGCGGCGTGCTGATCGAACGCAATGCGCGGCAAGTGACGCTGACGACGTTCGGCGAGGACCTGCTGCATCGCGTGCGCGATATCCTGCGCTCGGTCGACGAGCTCGGCGACTTCGCGCGCGCCTCGCGCGACAAGCTCGCCGGGCGGCTGCGCGTCGGCATGATCCCGACGATCGCGCCATATCTGCTGCCGAAGGTGATCGAGACGCTGGCGCGGCTGCATCCCGAGCTCGACATCCATGTCCGCGAGACGCTGACGCCGAAGCTGATCAAGGAGGTCGCCGAAGGCCGGCTCGATACCGCGATCGTGGCGCTGCCGGTGCATGAACCGTCGCTGACCGAGGTCGCGCTGTTCTCGGAGAATTTCCTGCTGGTGCGGCCGGGCGAGGACGCCAAGACGCCGGTGCCGAGCGCCGAGATGCTGCGCGAGATGCGGCTGCTGCTGCTCGAGGAAGGCCACTGCTTCCGCGACCAGGCGCTGTCGTTCTGCAACATACAGTCCTCGCCGCCGCGCGAGGTGCTGGACGCGAGCTCGCTGTCGACGCTGGTGCAGATGGTCGGCGCCGGCATCGGCGTCACTTTGATCCCCGAGATGGCGGTGACGGTCGAGACCCGCTCGGCGCCGGTCACGGTCTCGCGCTTCAAGCACCCGCAGCCCTCGCGCACCATCGGCATGGTCTGGCGCAAGACCTCACCGCTCGCCGCGCAGCTGCAGCAGATCGCCGAAGTGGTGAGCCTCGCCGCCAGGGAGTTGCGCACGCCGAAGCAGGATGGCGCGAAAGAGCCGGCGAAACGCGCGGGGCGGCGGAAGGTGGCGTGACTGCGGAGATGCTGCGGTGGAAATATAATTCTCGTTTGACGCATACATCGCGCCACATCCACAACCGTCGTCCCGGCCTTCGCCGGGACGACGTCGTGGATGGTTCTGGCGCAATGTCATCGACCGGGCGATGACAGTACGTAGGGCGGATTAGCCGAAGGCGTAATTCGCCGGCCGACACGCGACGGCGGATTACGCTGCGCTAATCGCCCTACAAATCTTCCCGCGCCCCTACTTCTCCAGATACTTCTTCATCTCGGCGATCAGGCCGTCGCGCAGCTCGGGGCGCTTGAGGCCGAAGGCGATGTTGGCGCGCAGGAAGCCGGGCTTGGAGCCGCAATCGTGGCGCTCGCCCTCGAACTCGACGCCGTAGAACTTCTGCGTCCTGGCAAGACCGATCATCGCGTCGGTGAGCTGGATCTCGCCGCCGGCGCCGCGCTCCTGGGTGGCCAGGATGTCGAAGATCTCCGGCTGCAGGATGTAGCGGCCGGTGATCGACAGGTTCGACGGCGCGGTTCCCTTCGGCGGCTTCTCGACCATGCCGTCGACCTCGAAGATGTTGCCGGTGCGTTTTCCCACTCCGCAGATGCCGTATTGATGGGTGAGCTCATCGGGCACCGCCTCGACCGCGAGCACATTCGACTTTTCGCCAAGCTTGTTGGCGGCGTCGATCATCTGCTTCAGGCAGCCCGGCGTGTTCAGCACCAGTTCATCAGGCAGCACCACCGCGAACGGCTCGTTGCCGACGATGTCGCGCGCGCACCACACGGCGTGGCCGAGCCCGAGCGGCGCCTGCTGCCGGGTGAAGCTCATCGCGCCGGCTTCAGGCTGGTTCTGCGCCAGGATGTCCTGCTCGGTCTTCTTGCCGCGCTGCGCCAGCGTGGTGTCGAGCTCGAACATGCGGTCGAAATGATCCTCGATGACGCCCTTGTTGCGGCCGGTGACGAACACGAAGTGCTCGATGCCGGCTTCGCGGGCTTCGTCGACCACGTACTGGATCAAAGGCTTGTCGACGATCGTCAACATCTCCTTCGGCATCGCCTTGGTGGCGGGCAGCACACGGGTGCCGAGACCGGCGACGGGAAATACGGCTTTGCGGATCTTCATGGGATTATCGGAAGCCTTGCAACGGGTGGGAACGCGCGAGATTTAATCTCTTCTTGGTAACCGTTTTTGCAGCCGAGAACAAAGGCGGATGTGTGATGCGCACCCATCCGCCTTCTGCACCCAAGCCTGTTCGACCCGAGCGTTCCGCCTATCGCGGCATCCCGACGGCGCGCGAATTGGCGCGCGACGGGGCTGCCGCGCCCCCGGTTACGGCAGTCGCGGCAGCAGATGACCCGATCCAGCGGCGATACTTGCGAGTGAGCACCGCAGTCCGCAGCTGGGCGAGGACCAACGCCTTCAGCGGCGAAACGTTCGGATTGGCCGTGCGGCCCCGGCTCAACCGCCGCAACTGGAATTTCACCACCGCCATGGCGGCGAGCGAGGCCAGCGGCTTGCTCTTCCAGCCGATCGGCGCGACGTCTGGCCGCAGATCCTCCGCCCTGCGCCAGGCATTCGGCAAATCCGGCCGGATCGCGAGCGCGGTGCCGATACCTGCGATTGCGACACCGCTGTCGAGCACCTGCTGCACGACGCCGATGCGGCGAATGCCGCCGGTGACCATCACCGGCATCTTCGCGACGCCTGCGATGTCGCGCGCGAAGTCGAGGAAATAGGCCTCGCGCGCCAGCGTGCGGCCGTCGCGGGCATCGCCCTGCATCGCCGGCGCCTCATAGCTGCCGCCCGACAGTTCGACGAGGTCAACGGGCAATTGATTCAGCATCTCGACGACGGTCTTCGCATCGAGCGCATCGAAGCCGCCGCGCTGGAAATCGGCCGAGTTCAATTTGACCGCAACGGAAAAGCCCGGCGACACCGCCGCGCGCACCGCCTTGACGGTTTCGATCAACAGACGCGCCCGGTTTTGCAGCGAGCCGCCCCAATCGTCGGTGCGCCGGTTGGTCAGCGGCGACAGGAACTGGCTGAGCAGGTAGCCGTGCGCCGCATGGATCTCTACGCCGGAAAAACCCGCCCGCTCGGCGAGGCGCGCCGCGCCGGCGAAGCGCGCGATCACCTCGTCGATGTCCTGCCCGGTCATCGCCCTCGGCGTCGCAAACAGGTTCGAATGCTTGCCGAGATCGAGCGGTACCGCTGACGGCGCCACGGTTTGCTGGCCGAGATTCTTCATCATCTGGCGGCCCGGATGGTTGAGCTGCAACCACATCTGCGCACCCCTGGCCCGGCCGATCCGCGCCCAATTCCGGAACGCTTCGAGGTCGGTGCCGTCCTCCAGCACGACGCCGCCCGGCCCGGTCATGGCGCGGCGGTCGATCATGACATTGCCTGTTATGATGAGGCCGGCGCCGCCATCGGCCCAGGCCTGGTAGAGTCGCAGCAGTTCGGCCGAGGGGACATGCGCGGCATCGGCCATGTTCTCCTCCATCGCCGCCTTGGCGATGCGGTTGGGAACAGTGCTTCCATTGGGCAGCGTGAGGGAATCGAACGGCGACATGAGCCAGGTTTCCTAGTTCCTTGTTGATCTGGGCGCACCCTAACCTTAAAGTGAACTTTAAGGTCAAGCAGCCAAAGGAGCACCGCCGTGAAGATCGGGGAACTGGCCCGGGAGTCCGGCCTGTCGCCGTCGCGCATCCGCTTTTATGAGCGGGAGGGCCTGATCGGGTCGATCGACCGCGGCCTGAACGGCTACCGGCAGTACTCGCGCGGGACCAGGCAAGTGCTCGAGATCATCGTGATGGCCCAGCAAGCCGGTTTCTCGCTCGACGAGATCCGGAACCTGCTGCCGCCGCACGGCAAGGGAGACTGGAGCCGCGACAGACTGCTGACCGCGCTCAAAACCAAGGTGCGCGAGGTCGCAGCCCTGCGGGGTCGCTTGGCTGAAACCCAGGCCGGACTGGAAGCCGTGATCGCCCGGATCGAAGCGAGCCCGCCGGGCGGCGACTGCTTTGAGAATGCCGAAGCCGTTTTGGCCGATCTCAGGGATCAGGTCAGAACGGATTGATGCGCCGGACAATTTGTCCCGGCCAAAACCGTCGCGTGATTTCGCCACGCCCCAAATGCTGCCCTTTGTTAAGCTATTGGAAACCGTGACGGGGCCTTCTGAGGCGGCACGATTTTGACAGGCACACGACACATGCGCGCGACGGGAACATCAAGGACCAGACTTTTCAGCGCGAGCCTGATCGCGCTGGCCCTGCTGCTGCCCGGCAGCACGCAAGCCCAATCGGCCGGCAACGGCCTGACCAATTTGATCGACAGCATCTTCTCCCCGAACGCCGCGACGCCGCCGCAGGCCGCGACTGGACAGGACGGTGCGCCGCCGCCCTGGAGCGGCGAGGACGGCGCCTCCGGCCATCCGCTGATGACGGCAGCCGCGATCCGCCAGGCCGCGTCCGACTTCCCGAACTGCGTCGCGGCGATGTGGCCGGATGCCGCGCGGCGCAACATCACGCAGGAGAATTTCCAACGCTTCACCGCGGGGCTCACGCCAGACCTGCGCATCATGGATCTCCTGGATTCGCAGCCGGAATTCACCAAGGCGATCTGGGATTATCTCGATATCCTCGTCAGCGATGCGCGGCTCGCCAAGGGCCGCGAGATCCTCGCGAAGTACAAGCCGCAGTTCGACGCGACCGAGAAAGCCTATGGCGTCGATCGCTACATCATCGCGGCGATCTGGGGCATCGAGTCGAACTACTCGACCCAGATGGGCGATCGCAGCGTGGTGCAGTCGACCGCGACGCTCGCCTGCATCGGCCGCCGCCAGGCCTACTTCAAGGATGAATTCCTGTCGGCGCTGGAAATCCTCAACCGCGGCGATCTCAGGCCCGAGCAGCTGCGCGGCTCCTGGGCCGGCGCGTTCGGTCCGACCCAGTTCATGCCGACCGCGTTCAAGCGCTTCGCCGTCGACGGCGATGGCGACGGCCGTCGCGACGTGGTCGACAATCCGAGCGACCTGATCGCCTCCACCGCCAACAATTTGAAGAAGGACGGCTGGCAGACCGGCGCAAGCTGGGGCTACGAGGTCGTGCTGCCGCAGGGCCTCAACTACATGCTGGCCGACCGCGCCAAGGCGATGCCGCTGTCGCAATGGGAGCAGCTCGGCGTCAAGCGGCCCAACGGCCAGGCGTTCCCGCGGCCGTCCGACAAGGCCTATCTGCTGGCGCCGGCGGGTGCCGAGGGGCCGGGCTTCCTGATGCTGCAGAATTTCCGGGTCATCATGAAGTACAACCCGGCCGAGGCCTATGCGCTCGCGATCGGCCATTTCGCCGACCGGCTGCGCGGCGGCCAACCCTTCGTGCAACCCTGGCCACGCCAGGAACGGGTGCTGTCGCGCGCCGAGCGGCTGGAACTGCAGCAGCTGCTGGCCCAGCGCGGCTTCTACAAGGGCACGCCCGACGGCCAGTTCGGCGGCCAGACCCGCGAGGCGCTGCGCGGCTTCCAGGTCTCGATCGGCGCACCGGCCGACGGCTTTGCCACATCAGAGGTGCTGGATCGGCTGCGGGGGCGGTAGGCCGCCCCGTAGCCCGGATGAAGCGCAGCGAAATCCGGGGTTCTCACCGCGCGGCTGGTCTGGTCCCGGATTACGCTTCGCTCCATCCGGGCTACGGCTCTGCGCTTGCGGGAGCCCAGTTCCGGTGCGGCGCCCCCGCCCCCGAAACTAACCGTGAAATCCGATATTTGCCGGCTGCCTTGACGGCGGCCGGAGGCACCCGATTTATGGTGGAAAAGCTGCCCGCTTGCGGCCCGATTCCGCTAGTATGCTCACGTACTTCCAGATCATTTGCGACTGAACGCGATGCCAAAGCCGAGATCCTTCTTGCGCATATTCACCGAAGCCGGCCCGCTGGTCGCGCTGACGGTCGCGCTTGCGCTGTTGATCGGCATTGCCGAGCCCGCCTCGGCGCAGTTCTTCGGCTTCCCCGGCTTCGGTGGCGGACCGCCGCAGCCGCAGCGCCGCGCGCCGCCGCAGCATGGTGGCGGCGGTGGCGGCTGGTTCGGCGGCGATTTCTTCGCGCCGTTCCAGCAGCAGCCGCAATCGTCCCAGCCGCAGCGGCCGCGCGAGGATTTTTCGCGCGCGCCGCCGCCGGCCAAGCGCGAGGCCGCGGCCGAGCGCAACGTGCTCGTGATCGGCGACGCCATGGCCGACTGGCTCGCCTATGGCCTGGAGGACGCCTATTCCGACCAGCCCGACATGGGCGTGATCCGCAAGCACAAGACGGTCTCCGGCCTGATCCGCTATCAGCCCAAGGGCGATCCGGCGGACTGGGCGGCGGCCGCCAAGGGCATTCTCGCCACCGAGAACCCCGACGCCATCGTGGTGATGCTCGGCCTCAACGATCGCACCTCGATCCGAGAGCCGGTCGTCGAGAAGAAGGTCGACAAGAAGGACGATAAAAAGGACGCGCGCGGCAAGCCGGATGCCAAGCCCGGTGACAAACCCGATGCCGCCGCCAAGACCGATGGCAAGGCAGATAGCAAGACCGACGGCAAGCCGGCCGAGACCGAGCCGCCGGCAGATGATGCCGACAACGACCAGCAGGCCGCGCCGGAAAAGACCGCGCGCTCGCCCAACGGCGTCTACGACTTCCGCGACGACCGCTGGGTCGAGCTCTACGGCAAGAAGATCGAGGAGCTGATCAACGTCCTGAAGAGCAAGGGCGTGCCGGTGCTGTGGGTCGGCCTGCCCGCGATCCGCGGCCAGAAGGGCACGTCGGATATGCTGTTCCTCGACGCGCTGTATCGCGACGGCGCCGGCAAGGCCGGCATCACCTATGTCGACGTCTGGGACGGCTTTGTCGACGAGGCCGGCCGCTTCATGCCGAAGGGCCCGGACTTCGAGGGACAGCCGCGCAAGCTGCGCTCCGATGACGGCGTGTTCTTCACCAAGGCCGGCGCGCGCAAGCTCGCGCATTATGTCGAGCGCGAGGTGACCCGCCTGCTCGCGGTGCGCACCGGCCCGATCGCGCTGCCGAGCGAACCGGCGACGCCCGACACCAGCGCCGAGCCGGGCAAGCCGGCGCCGCGGCCGCTTGCCGGACCCGTGCTGCCGCTGGTCGCTTCCACCGTCGGCACCGATCAATTGCTCGGCGGACCGGGAACACGGCCCGCCTCCGTCGATGCGCTCGCCGCGCGCACGCTGGTGAAGGGCGAGGCCCTGGCGCCGCCGGCCGGCCGTGCCGATGATTTCGCCTGGCCGCGCCGCGAGATCGGGCGCGAGCAAGCCAAGGGCGACGTGCCGGTTGCCGCGGCCACGCCGGCTGCGCCCACCGGCGGGCCCGCAAATCCGCCGCCCTCCACCACGGCGATCGCGCCGGATGGCTCGATCATCACCGCGCCGAAGCCGCAACGGCGCGCGTTCCGTCCGGCCCAGGCCCAACCGCAGCCGCAGCCACAGACCCAACCCTGGCTGCGTGATATCTTCGGCTTCGGCGCGCCGCAGCAGCAGCGCCCATTGGTCGCCCCGCCGCCGCGTCCGCCGCGCAACGTCGGACAGCGGGCCGCAGGGCCGGGGAATCCCTGGCAGTAAGCGGATCCACGTCATTGCGAGCAAAGCGAAGCAATCCATCGATCCGCAGACGCGGACGGATGGATTGCTTCGTCGCTTCGCTCCTCGCAATGACGACGGATGAACTCGTGAGGACGAGGTTAGGCGGGACGGCGAGTTACGCTGTCGCCAACCCGCCCTACGATTTCGTCGTGCGGCTCAACCGTAGTACCGCCAGCGCGACGGTGGCGGACGGCGCGGCTGCCGCGTCATCAACAGCGCAAGCGCAAAGCCGATGCCGCCGGCGATCAGCAGCGATCCGAGCGGATTGTCCTGCACCGTCTGCGCCATCGCCTTCTGTCCGCTGCGAACGGTCTCGCCGCGATGTTCGTACGCGTCCTTGGCGTAGTTGACCGCAGTGTCGGCGGCGTCGCGCGCGGCATCCTTGGCTTGGCCGTAGAGATCCTGCACCGAACCTGCGGCTTCGCGTGCACGGCCCGAGGCCTGCGTTTCCTTATCGCCAGTCGCATCGCCGACGGCGCCTTCCGCCTTGCCTGCAAATTCCTTCGCCGTTCCGAAAATCCGATCCTTGTCCATCATGACTGCTCCCTGAAACTGTCAGGGAGCCAACCACGGAACCTCGCGCAGGTTCCTAAAGGATCAACCCGCCGTCGACCACGATGGTCTGGCCGACGATGTAGGAGGCGAGCGGCGAGGCCAGGAACAGCGCGGCGCCGGCCATGTCGGCGGGCGTGCCGAGACGTTTCAGCGGAATGCGCTCGAGCGCGCCTTCGAGCCGCTTCGGATTCGCGGTCGTCGCCTTGGTCATCTTGGTGTCGACGAGGCCCGGCGCGATGCCGTTGACGCGGATGCCGTTCTCGGCCCAGGCCTCGCCGAGCGTGCGCGTCAGCCCGACCGCGCCGGTCTTCGAGGCGTTGTAGGCCGGATTGCCCATGGTGGAATGATAGGCCGCGGTCGAACTGACAATGATCAGCGATCCCTTGGCTGCGCTCAGCATCGGCTGGAATTTCGTCGCGCAGGCCATCAGACTCATCAGATTGACCTCGAGCACCTTGCGGAAGCCTTCCATCTGGAATTCCCCGCGGCGGTAAATCACCGCGCCCTGCGCCAGCACCAGCACGTCGAGCCGATCGAACGACGGCGTGAGGCTTTCGATCGCGTGCGGATCGGAGACATCGAGCTGCGCATAGGCGAGGCCCTCGAGATGCGAGCCTTCCTCGGCGGAATAGTCGCTTGCCTGCGCGCGGGTGCCGTACACGGCAACGCGCGCGCCCTTGGCGCGGAAGGCCTGAGCGATGCCGTTGCCGATGCCGCTGGAGCCGCCGACCACCAGTATTTGCTTGCCGCTGAAATCGAGCTCGCTCATCGCGTTTCCTCTCTGTTGTTTTCTTGATTGAGCATGATCCTTTGCGAAAAGCCAACCGGGAAACTTGCGTTAACGCGCTGCCTGCGCGGCGATCAAGGATTGCCGGTTTGACGTATCTGCAGATCGGTGCGAGCGTTGGCGTCTGACAACCAAGAAAAACAAATGGGAGGTCCGTCGTGTCCGAATACAAGCAGCTCAGCCGTTCGGTGAAGGGCCTCACCGTTCTGGTCACGGGAGCAGCCAGCGGCATGGGCCGCGCCACCGCGCGCGTGTTTGCCGATGAAGGCGCCAATGTCGCGGTCACCGATCTTACCGAAGAGGGCACGCAGGCGGTGGCCAAGGAGATTTCCGCAAGCGGCGGCTCGGCAAAGGCCTGGACGCTCGATGTCAGCGATCGCGACGCGATCACAAAAGTCGTCAACGATGTCGCGGCGCATTTCGGCGGGCTCGACATCATCGTCAACAATGCCGGCATCTCGGTGCGTGTGGCGATCGACGATCCCGGATACGAGGATGCCTGGGCCAAGGGCATCGCGGTGATGCTCACCGCGCATCCACGCATCATCCGCGCCGCACTGCCATACCTGCGCAAGTCGCGATCGCCGCGCATCGTCAACATCGCCTCGACGGAGGCTCTGGGCGCAACAGGCCTGCACAGCCCCTACTCCGCGGCCAAAGGCGGCGTCACCAGCCTGACGCGTTCGCTCGCGGTGGAACTGGGGCGCGAAGGCATCACCGTGAACTGCATCTGCCCGGGCCCGATCCGCACCGCGATCACCGACCGCATCTCCGAGGAGCACAAGACGATCTACGCCAAGCGCCGCACCGCGCTCGCGCGCTACGGCGATCCCGAAGAGGTCGCGCACATGACGCTGAGCCTGTGCCTGCCCGCCGCATCGTTCCTGACCGGCGCCGTGATTCCGGTCGACGGCGGGTTGATGGCACGGAATGCCTGATCCGCGCTTCGCCGTATCTTGCCGCGAAGCGTTGACAGGCCGCGCATCGGGAGTAGCCTTCGCGTCAAACGAAGCGGGACAACCGCCCGCAAGATTCGGGGAGACACGCCGATGACGGTCCTGATCCGCCAGCTTCACAAGCATTTCGTCGGCGAGGTCTCCGGCGTCGATCTGCGCAAGCCGCTGACGAAGCAGGAAGCGGTCGACATCGAGGCCGGCATGGACAGATACGCCGTGCTCGTGTTCCACGGCCAGGAGATATCGGACGATCAGCAGATGGCGTTCGCGCTGAATTTCGGCGAGCGCGAGGATGCGCGCGGCGGCACCATCGCGAAGAAGGAGGACTACCGCCTCTCCGCCGGGCTCAACGATGTCTCCAATCTCGGCAAGGACGGCAAGCCGCTGCCGAAGGATCATCGCACCCACCTGTTCAATCTCGGCAACTGCCTGTGGCACTCCGACAGCTCGTTCCGGCCGATCCCGGCGAAATTCTCGCTGCTGTCGGCGCGCGTGGTGAACCCGAAGGGCGGCAACACCGAATTCGCCGACATGCGCGCCGCCTATGATGCGCTGGATGACGAGACCAAGGCCGAGATCGAGGACATGATCTGCGAGCACTCGCTGATGTATTCGCGCGGCTCGCTCGGCTTCCTCGATTACACCGACGAGGAGAAGGCGATGTTCAAACCGGTGCTGCAGCGGCTGGTGCGCACCCACCCCTCGCATCGCCGCAAGTCGCTGTATCTGTCCTCGCATGCCGGCGCCATCAGAGGCATGAGCATGCCGGAGGCGCGGGTGCTGCTGCGCGACCTCACCGAGCACGCCACGCAGAGCGAATTCGTCTATGTGCACAAATGGACGGTGCATGACCTCGTGATGTGGGACAACCGCCAGACCGTGCACCGCGTCCGCCGCTACGACCAGTCGCAGCCCCGCGACATGCGCCGCGCCACGGTGGCAGGCACCCAGCCGACGGTGGCGCAGGAAGCAGCGGAGTAGACCACACCCACCGCCGTCGTCCCGGGCAAGCGTAAGCGCGACCCGGGACCCATAACCACAGGCCGCCGTTGTTGCGCGAAGCTGTGGCCCCAGCGCGGCATCACAACGACATGCGGTGGTGATGGGTCCCTGCTTTCGCAGGGACGACACTGTGGGTGTGGCGAGCTACGCGTGGCCGGCGTCGTTCGACAACATGCCGGCCTCGATGCCGATCTTGCGCAGGGCGCGCGCGTATTTCTCGTCGACGTCGGTGCCGAAGATCAGCTCCGGATCGGCATCGCAATGCAGCCAGCCATTGTGCTGGATCTCGTTCTCGAGCTGGCCCGGCGCCCAGCCGGCATAACCGAGCGCGAGGATCGCATGCTTGGGGCCTGAGCCCTTGGCGATGGCCTTCAGGATATCGACGGTCGCGGTGAGCGAGATGCCGTCATCGATGTTCAGCGTCGCATCCTGGATGTAGAAGTCGCTGGAATGCAGCACGAAGCCGCGGCCGGTGTCGACCGGGCCGCCCTTCATCACCTTCATCATCTCGGCATTCTCGGGCAGCTGGATCTGGTCCGACTTCTCGATGATGTCGAGCTGCACCAGGAGGCCGGGAAAATCGATGCTGCCGGCCGGGCGATTGACGATGATGCCCATCGCGCCTTCCGACGAATGCGCGCACATGTAGATCACCGAGCGCTCGAACCGCGGGTCGTTCATGACAGGCATCGCGATCAGCATCTGGCCATCGAGGTAGCCGTCCTCGGGCGCGTTGTGACCGGCGGCCGGGGCTCTGCCGGCGGCGGTCTTGCGAGTCTTGCCTGTTTTGCCTTCAGGGCGCATCCGCAAAGGCCTTTCCTGCTGATTTGGCATCCTGATATTGGGTGGCCGTTCTGTCAATCAACCATCGGCCGCAGTGCGGCGATGCATCACAAGCAATTCAATGGTTTGCACCGAAAGTTGCAGGTAAAGACGTCTCATGATCGTCACAGTTCCCTTGCGGGCCGCATTTGGCGTTGCCGCCCTGATTTCCGTCGCATGTGCCGCAACGGAGGTTCGCGCCGACGACGCCTCGCCGTGGCAGCAGGACAGCCATTCGGCCGTGCGGTTGCTCGCGGGATCGCGCAGCGGCGCGGTGCTGCTGGGCGGCATCGCCTTCCAGTTGCAGGACGGCTGGAAAACCTACTGGCGGACACCCGGCGATTCCGGCGTGCCGCCGCGGTTCGATTTCTCCAAGTCGGATAATGTCGATGCGGTCACGGTGATGTGGCCGGCGCCGCGCCAGTTCGACGACGGCGCCGGCGGCACCTCGCTCGGCTACAAGCACCAGGTGGTGCTGCCGCTGCGCATCGTCGCGAAGAATCCCGACAAGCCGTTGGTGCTGCGCGCCGAGATCAACTACGCGGTGTGCGAGAAGCTGTGCGTGCCGGTGGAGGCGAAGGCCGAGCTCGCGTTCGCCAGCGTCGCCTCGACCGAGGACGCGGCGCTGTCGGAAGCGCTCAACGCGGTGCCGAAGCCCGCCAATATCGGCGATGCCACCCCGGTCACGATCCGCGACGTCAAGCGCGACGGCAACAACGTGCTGGTCGATGTCGCAGCACCCGACACCAAGGACCTCAGCCTGTTCGTCGAGGGACCGACGCCCGATTGGGCGCTGCCGGTGCCCAAGCTCGTCGCGCACGCGCCGCCCGGCGTGAAGCGCTTCTCGTTCGAGCTCGACGGGTTGCCGCCCGGCGCCAAGGCGGACGGCGCCGCGCTGAAGCTGACGCTGGTCGGCGGCGACAAAAGCTACGAATTCAATATCAATTTGAACTGACGCCCGCCGCAGTGTCGTCCCGGCGCAGGCCGGGACCCATAATCCGCAGCGGCAGTTTGGGGCACGCTGGGGGCCAAGCTGTGCCCACCAACTGTTCCCTGTGGTTATGGATCCCGGCTTTCGCCGGGACGACGCAAGACGGGAACATCCCTCACCCAACCCAATCTTAACGTTTCGTTGATAGATCGGGGGCCATTGCCGCCTTGCGGCGCTTTAGGAATTTTCCGCTTGGCTGTGATGGAGACACGATCCGAATCCTCTGCCGCGACCTCCGCGCCGTCGGGCCCGGCCGCACGGCTGCGCGGCCTCGCCGCGCGGCTGCTCGGCGGCACCAAGGAGGCGTCGGTCACCAAGCGCCTCGCCGGCATGATCTTCGTCATCCGCGTCATCAGCGCCGCGATCGCCTATCTGGCGCAGATCCTGCTGGCGCGCTGGATGAGCGGCTCGGACTACGGCATCTATGTCTATGTCTGGACCTGGGTGCTGCTGCTCGGCAGCACCATGGATTTCGGCATCGCGCCGTCCTCACAGAAGATCATTCCGGAATATCGCGCACGCGGCGACCTCGCCGCACTGCGCGGCTTCCTCTCCGGCGGACGCTGGGTGGTGCTCGCCGCCTCCAGCACGGTCGCGCTGCTGCTCGCCGGCGTGATCCACCTTGCTTCGCCCTGGATCGATCCCAACGCGATCGTGCCGCTCTATATCGGCTGCCTGACCTTGCCGCCCTTCGTGGTCGCCAACACCCAGGACGGCATCTCACGCGCGCATGACTGGATGCAGCTCGGCCTGATGCCGCAGTTCATCGTGCGGCAGGGACTGATCATCGCGTTCACCGCCGGCGCGCTGGCGCTCGGGCTCAATCTCGGTGCGACCGCGGCGATGATCGCGAGTGCCGCCGCGGTCTACATCGCTGCGATCGGCCAGATGATCGTGCTGAACCGCCGCCTCAAGGCCCATGTCGGGGTGGGCGAGAAGACCTACGACGTCAAGGGCTGGTTTGCGATCTCGCTGCCGATCATGCTGGTCGAAAGCTTCTATCTCCTGCTCGGCTACACCGACGTGCTGATGCTGCAGCAGTTCCGCTCCTCCGAGGAGGTCGGCATCTATTTCGCCGTCGTGAAGACGCTGGCGCTGGTGTCGTTCGTGCACTACGCGATGTCGGCGACGACGGCGCACCGCTTCGCCGAGTACAATGCGCTCGGCGACAAGGACCGGCTGTCGGCCTATGTCGCGCACGCCATCAGCTGGACGTTCTGGCCCTCGCTGCTCGCGACCATCGCGCTACTCGCGTTCGGCAAGCCGCTGCTGTGGCTGTTCGGACCGAAATTCGTCGACGGCTACAGCATCATGTTTGTCGCCGCGATCGGGCTCGTGGTGCGCTCGGCGATCGGACCGGTGGAGCGCCTCTTGAACATGCTCGGCCACCAGAGCATCTGCGCCACCGCCTATGCGGTGTCGTTCTTCATGAATGTCGGCCTCTGCATGACGCTGGTGCCGCGCTACGGCGGCATGGGCGCGGCCGCCTCGACCTCGCTGTCGCTGATCTTCGAGACCATCCTGCTATTCTACGTGGTGCGTTCGCGGCTCGGGCTGCACGTGCTGGCGTTCGGGAAGCGGCGGTCGGGCCCGTAGCATTTCGATGGGCCGCGGCATATAATAGATGGCATGACAGCCGTCGAACTGAAGAATCTGCTTGATCGCGTTCAATCCTGGCCGAAGGCGGCACAGGATGAATTCGTATCGATCGCAAACCAGATCGAAAGCGAACTGCAGGCCCAAGACTACGTCGCGACCCGGGACGAACTGCGAATCATCGACGCAGCAATGGCATCCATCGACGCCGGCGAGCTGGCGACCGACGAGGAGATCGCAGCCGCGTTTGCGAAATTTCGTCACAAATGAAAGTCGCCTTCTCGCGGCAAGCACTGAGTGATCTGGACGAAATCGCGAACTACTATTCGACCCACGCCAGCCCAGCAATTGCCGCAGCTGTCGAGCGCCGCTTCCGCGATGTTATTGACCGTGTATGTCACGCGCCCGAGGCGGCGCCGCGCGTCTCGCAGCGCTCCACGGTCCGCGTGGTCACCGTCCTGCGCTATCCATTCCGCATTTTCTATCGGGTCCGCGGCGATACAATCGACATCCTCCACATCAGACATGCGTCCCGGATGCCGTTCTCCCCATCCGATTCTGATGCCAGCTAGGTCGGCCGACTTGCTGCCCTAAAAAAGCCGGCCCTGATGCATCGGGGCCGGCTTGTTCTTGGGCTGGCAAATTCCGCCAGAATACTACTCCGCGGTCCAGCCGCCGTCGATCGAGAGGTTGGCGCCGGTGATCTGCGCGGCGTCGTCGCCGCACAGGAACAGCGCGAGGGCCGCGACCTGCTCCGAGGTGACGAACTCCTTGGTCGGTTGCGCCGCGAGCAGCACGTCCTTGATGACCTGCTCCTTGGTCATGTTGCGCGCCTTCATGGTCTCCGGAATCTGGTGCTCGACCAGCGGCGTCCAGACATAGCCCGGGCTGATGCAGTTGCAGGTGATCTTGAACTGCGCGAGCTCCAGCGCCGCGGTCTTGGTGAGGCCGGCGATGCCGTGCTTGGCCGAGACATAGGCCGACTTGAACGGCGAGGCGACCAGCGAGTGCGCCGAGGCGGTGTTGATGATGCGGCCCCAGCCGCGCTTCTTCATGCCGGGCACCGCGGCGCGGATGCCGTAGAACGCCGACGACAGATTGATCGCGATGATGGCTTCCCACTTCTCCGGCGGGAATTCCTCGATCGGCGACACGAACTGGATGCCGGCATTGTTGACCAGGATATCGACCGAGCCGAAGGTCTTCTCACCGAGCGCGATCATGTCGGCGATCTCGGCCGGCTTGGTCATGTCGGCCGGCGAATAGGCCGCCTTGACCTTGAAGTCGGTCTCGATGCCGGAACGCTCCTTCTCGATGTCGGCCGGAACGCCCATGCCGTTGATGACGACATTGGCGCCGGCGCCGGCGAAGGCGCGCGCATAAGCCAATCCAATGCCGCTGGTCGAGCCGGTCACAACGGCGGTCTTGCCTGTCAACGTACCCATTGTTCTTCGCTCCTATTTGCTTGCCGGGGGCTTCACTTCAGGGGCCTTGGGTTCGTCCCCCGTGAGGTCGTAAGTCACCATGGTTTCCCCGGACTGCGGCCGTTCTAGCCATTCTTTGTGACGCATCGACAAATGCACGTCGCGCACGCCGGCGCCCCAGTGCTCGACCATCGCGACATGGGAGAAGTCGTAGTCCTTCGACGAAGACTCGTAATTCTTGCTCTTGTAGATCAGGTGAACCACCGTGACGGTGTTCTCCTTGGAGGCCTTGCGCAGCAGCTCGACCGAGGGATCGTTCTTCAGGTAATCGGGCAGCTTGCCGATCAGGTCGCGCACCGCCATGCGAGCGTTGTGGATCTGCCGGTTCTTGTCGGTGTTCATTCGCGTCCGGCTGGAATAGCGGATGTCCTTCTCGCGCTCGGCGGCCTCCAGCAGCGTCTCCGGCAACGGCCCGCGCGCGCTGAACAGGTCGACCTGGAAGATCAGCAGATCGCGGCTGGTCTCCTCGTCGAGCACGAAGTCGAGCGGGGTGTTGGAGGCGATGCCGCCGTCCCAGTAATGCTCGCCCTCGATCACCACGGCGGGAAAGCCCGGCGGCAGCGCGCCCGAGGCCATGATGTGCTCGGGGCCTATCTTCTTGCCGGCCTTCTTGAACTCGTAGTTGTCGAAATAGCGGAAATTGCCCGAGGTGACGCCGACCGCGCCGACCGACAGCCGCGTCTTCAGATCGTTGATGCGGTCGAAATCGACCAGCCGCTCCAGCGTCTTCTTCAGCGGCGCGGTGTCGTAATAGCTCAGCGATTGCGAGCTGCCGGGCGGCCACAGCGGCGCCGGCGGAATCCGCGGCGTGAAGAAGCCCGGCACGCCGAAGGTCGCGATGATCGCGGCAGAGGTCTCGTTGAACAGCGAGCGGGCGCGCTCATGCTTGGAGACCGGATTCCACGGCACCGGCGCCGACACCATCTCCCAGAATTCCTTCAGCCGCGGCACGCGCTTGTCCGGCTCGTTGCCGGCGATGATCGCGGCATTGATGGCGCCGATCGAAATGCCGGCGATCCATTCCGGCTCGAAGCCTGCATGACAGAGCGCCTGGAACGCGCCGGCCTGGTAGGAGCCGAGCGCGCCGCCGCCCTGGAGAACCAGCACACGCTGCGCTTGCGCCGGCGTCGAGGCCGGCGCGGAATCCGAAGTATCCATCCGTAACCGATCGGTTCGAAATGACTTGAGGTCGCACCGTGGCGGCTGTTCGCAGCCGCGTCAATCAACGAGATATCGAGGGGAGTTCACGCGGAATTTATCGGGATCAGGTTGCCGCCAAAATGAGCGTCCAGAACACCTTGTATTTGGTATTCGGAGCATAGACAGCGGCGATGCCCATTTTTGTGACACCGCTCTTGAGCATATTGGCCTTGTGCGGCGGTGAATCGCGCCAGCCCGAAAAGGCTTCCGCCAGCGTATGATAGCCGGCCGAGATGTTCTCGACCGCGACCGTTGCCGGATAGCCGCCGGCCTCCAGCCGCTTGCCGAGCGGGGCCTTCACGTCATGGTCCATCTTGTTGCGGGCGGCCATCGCCTGCGACTGCTGCTCGGCGAGCTTGGTCAGGTCGGGATCGACCACGACGGTGCCGAGGCCATTGTTCTGGCGGTATTGCGAAAACATGATCGCCGCCGCCTGGCTGTCGAGCACGGCGCCGGGCTGCGCCATGTTGAGATACATGGCCGGTTCTTCCGGGATTTTGGTGTCCGTGCCGCAGCCGGCAAGCACCAGAAGCCCGAACAGGGCGACCGTCGTCCGTTTCACTATTGAAGACCCCCAAGGTTGGCCCGCCGTTGTTGCATACCAACCGTGGCTGAATGGTGAACAGGGGCTAACTTTTGGCCAGCAATAGCCACCGGACTCGCGTAGCCGTGGCCCGGTAGCCCGGATGGAGCGGAGCGCAATCCGGGAACAGTCGATCCGCGGCGCGAAGTCCCGGATTTCGCTGCGCTTCATCCGGGCTACGAGACCTACAGCCCTACTCCTGGGCGGCAAAGATCCGGTAGCGGCGGGGCTGCAGCGAGACGATCTCGCCGGCTTGCAGCTCGCGGTCGCGGGGGGCGTCGATCTCGATCACGGTCTTGCCCTCGCTGCCCGACAGCGCCACCTCGGCGCGCTGGATCGGACCGAACGACCGGACATGCCGGATGGCGCCTTCCAGCGCCCCGGTTCCGGCCGGACCGACCGCCATGTCGTGGCGGCGGACGAACAGCTTGGCCGCACCGGACGCGGCGCCCAGCGCCGGAATGTTCAACGGACGGCCGTCGAGCCGCACCGCATCGCCGGCGACATCGACCGGCAGCACGATGGATTCGCCGATGAAGCCGTGCACGAAGGCGGTCGCCGGATTGTCATAGACCTCGCCGGGCGAGCCGATCTGCTCGATCCTGCCCTTGTCCATCACAACGACGCGGTTGGCGACCTCGAGCGCCTCCTCCTGGTCGTGGGTAACGAAGATCGAGGTGACGTGGATCTCGTTGTGCAGCGAGCGCAGCCATTGCCGGAGCTCCTTGCGCACCTTGGCATCGAGCGCGCCGAACGGCTCGTCGAGCAGCAGGATGCGCGGCTCGATCGCAAGCGCACGCGCCAAGGCGATGCGCTGACGCTGGCCGCCCGACAATTGGCTCGGATAGCGGTTGGCGAGCCAGTCGAGCTGCACCAGATCGAGCAGGTTCTTGACGCGGGCGCGGATCGTCGCCTCGTCCTTGCGGATCGCGCGCGGCTGCACGCGCAGGCCGAACGCGACGTTCTCGAACACCGTCATGTGGCGGAACAGCGCGTAGTGCTGGAACACGAAGCCGACCTGACGCTCGCTGGCGCCGCGCGACAGCGCGTTCTCGCCGTCGATCGCGACCTCGCCGGAGTCGGGCCAGTCCAGCCCCGCGATGATCCGCAGCAGCGTGGTCTTGCCGGAGCCGGACGGGCCGAGCAGCGCCAGGAGCTCGCCATCGGCGACCTTGAGATCGACATTGTCGAGCGCGGCAAAGCTGCCGAACGTCTTTACGATATTCCTGACTTCAATCGCCATCGGGCACCTCTGCCTCGTCGAGCCGCCGCTCGAGAACGGTCTTCGCCACCAGCGTGATCAGCGCCAGCATCGCGAGCAGCGATGCGATCGCGAACGACGCGACGAACTGATATTCGTTGTAGAGAATCTCGACCAGCAGCGGCATCGTGTTGGTCTCGCCGCGGATGTGGCCGGAGACCACCGACACGGCGCCGAATTCACCCATCGCGCGCGCGTTGCAGAGCAGGACGCCGTAGAGCAGGCCCCATTTGATGTTGGGCAGCGTGACGCGGAAGAAGGTCTGCAGGCCGGACGCGCCGAGCGAGATTGCCGCCTCCTCTTCCTGGGTGCCCTGTTCCTGCATCAGCGGGATCAGCGCGCGCGCCACGAACGGGAAGGTGACGAAGATCGTCGCCAGCGCGATGCCGGGCACCGCGAACAGGACGTGGACGTTGTGGGCCTGCAGCCAGGGCCCGAAATAGCCCTGGGCGCCGAACAGCAGCACGAAGACCAGGCCCGAGATCACGGGTGACACTGAGAACGGCAGGTCGATCAGCGTGATCAGGAAGGTCTTGCCGGTGAACTCGAATTTCGAGATCGCCCAGGCTGCGACCACGCCGAACACGAGGTTAAGCGTGACCGAGATCGCGGCGATCAGGAGCGTCAGCTTGATCGCGGCGAGCGCCTCGGGCTCGGCCAGCGCCGCGACATAGGCGACGACACCTTTCGAGAGCGCCGACGCAAACACGACCACCAGCGGCAGCACGACGAACACGCTGAGGAAGGCGATCGCGAGCGCGATGATGATGAAGCGGATCGGGCCCGGCTCGGTGCGCAGATTGCGCTGCGCCGTGCCCGGCTCCGCGCGCGCGATCTCGAGCCGCGGCGCCGGCGCCGCAACGCTGACATCGGTCGCGGGCGCGTAGGTCCGCAGCTGCGTCGTCGAGGTCGCCAATCCCGTCTGCATCGACATCTCAAGACCTCAATGCACGGGGATGCGGGCTTGCGCCCAGCGCTGCAGGCGGTTGATCAGGAAGATGATCAGGAACGAGGCCACCAGCATCACGACCGCGATTGCGGTGGCGTCGGCATAGCGGAATTCGGACAACCGGATCACGATCAACAGCGGCGCGATCTCGGAGACATTGGGCAGATTGCCCGCAATGAAGATCACCGAGCCGTATTCACCGATGGCGCGGGCGAAGGCCAGCGCGAAGCCGGTAAGCAGCGCCGGAATCAAACTCGGCAGGATGACGCGAAACACGGTGTGCCAGCGGTTGGCTCCCAGGCTCGCCGCGGCTTCCTCGATCTCGGGATCGAGATCGATCAGCACCGGCTGCACCGTGCGCACCACGAATGGAATGCCGATGAAGATCATCGCGATGAAGATGCCGATCGGCGTGAACGCGACCTTGATGCCGAGTTCGGCGAGCGGCGCGCCGAGCCAGCCCTTCTGGGCGAACAGCTGCGTCAGCGCGACGCCCGCGACCGCGGTCGGCAAGGCAAACGGAATATCGACGATGGCGTCGAACAGCCGCCGGCCCGGAAAGCGGTAGCGCACCAGCGCCCAGACGATGATGGTGCCCATCACCAGATTGACGCAGGCAGCCGCAAACGAAAGCCCGAACGAAATCTTCAGGGCGTTCAGGGTGCGGCGGCTGGTGACGATGCCCCAGAACTGGTCGAGGCTGAGCTCGAACGTCTTGAGGAACAGCGCGGCCAGCGGAATCAGGATGATAACGGAGAGCCATGTCAGGGTCAGTCCCATGGTGAGACCGAACCCCGGCAAAGTGCTGCGCCGTGCAACCGCTATAGTCACCTGTCCCCCCGCCGATCAGTTCTTGTAGATCTGATCGAAGATGCCGCCCTCGGCGAAGTGCTCCTTCTGCGCCTTGGTCCAACCACCGAAAACGTCGTCGATGGTGAAAAGTTCGACCTTGGCGAAGGATTTTTCGTACTCCTTGGCGATCTCGGCATCGCGCGGCCGGTAGGAGTTGCGCGCGGCGATCTCCTGGCCTTCCTTGGTGTACCAGTATTTCAGATACGCCTCGGCGACGGCGCGGGTGCCCTTCTTGTCGGCGACGCTGTCAACCACGGCAACCGGCGGCTCGGCGAGGATCGACTGCGGCGGCGCCACGATCTCGAACTTGTCCGCGCCAAATTCGCGCAGTGCCAGGAAGGCTTCGTTTTCCCAGGCCAGCAGCACGTCGCCGACGCCGCGCTCGACGAAGGTGACGGTCGAGCCACGCGCGCCGGTGTCGAGCACCGGAACGTTCTGATAGAGGTCGCCGACGAACTTCTTCGCCTTGTCGGCAGAGCCAAACTTCTTCTGTGCATAGCCCCAGGCCGCCAGATAGTTCCAGCGCGCACCGCCCGAGGTCTTCGGGTTCGGCGTGATCACGGCGACGCCGGGCTTGATCAGATCGTCCCAATCCTTGATGCCCTTGGGGTTGCCCTTGCGCACCAGGAACACGATGGTCGAGGTATAGGGCGAGGCGTTAAGCGGCAGCCGCTTCTGCCAATCCGCTGCCAGAAGCCCCTTGCCGGCGATCGCATCGATGTCATAGGCCAGCGCCAGCGTGACGATGTCCGCCTGCAAGCCGTCGATCACCGAGCGCGCCTGCGAGCCCGAGCCGCCATGCGACTGCTTGATCTCGACGCTCTTGCCGGTGTCCTTCTGATAGGCCGCGGCGAACGCCTTGTTGAAATCAACGTAGAGCTCGCGAGTCGGATCGTAGGATACGTTGAGCAGCGAAACGTCGGCCGCAAAGACCGAGCTCGCCCACAACAATCCCGCAACCAGCGGCAGGATACGACGGATCATTTCTGTCTCCATTCAACCTGAAAATGTCAGGGAACATGCAAGACATAACTCACGGTGAAGTGGTCTTAAGTCAACGAAACCGGTTTTCTTTGTTTTCAGCGCCGCAGCGCGCTTGTGCTACGAAGGCGCCACCCTGCGAAGGCTTTGTCGCGTCGTCAGATCGCGATGAACCGTCATCGCGATCTGGCGCTTGTTTGAGCAGGATCGTGTTCTACGACATCTTCATCGTATGGATGCCGCACTCCGTCTTGGCGCGGCCACGCCAGCGGCCGTCGCGCGCATCCTCGCCGGCAGAAGACCGGCTCGAGCAAGGCATACACCCGACCGACTGATATCCCGATGCGACAAGTGGATGCGGCGGCAGCTTGCCGAGCGCGTAGATCGCCTCGATCTCCTCGCGCGAGACGTGGGCGAACGGATTGAATTTCAGCCTGATGCCGTCGGCCTCGACGACAGGGATATCGGCGCGGGCGCCGCCCTGGAAACGCTTGCGGCCGTTGATCCAGCCGGCGAACGGCTTCAACGCGCGCGCCAGCGGCTCGACCTTGCGGATGCGGCAGCAGGCGTCGGGATCGGTGAACCACAATTCGCGGTCCGGATCCTGGCGCGCCAGCGCCTGCTCGTCGGGCTTGATCGAACGCACATCGGTGAGGCCGAGCGTCTTGATCAGCGTGTCGCGATAGGCCAGCGTCTCCTCGAATAGCCAGCCGGTGTCGAGGAACACCACCGGGATCGCCGGATCGACATCCGCCATCACCTTGAGCAGCGCGGCCGATTCAGTCCCGAACGACGACACCAACGCCAGCTTCTCGCGGCCGACCGTCTTCAACGCGGCCGCGATCACCTCGGCCGGCGATGCGGTGCGCAGCGCGCGATCCAGCGCATCGGCCGGCGGCAATCCGCTCGGCTGCGCCGTCAGCTCTGGTGCAAGCGTGCTCACTGGCCGGCGCTCTCCGAGTGACGCAGCTGCATGCGGCGGTTGAGCGCGGTGACGCGGCCGTCGCCGGTCGGCTGGTAGAACACCGAATAGCGCTTCATGGTCGCGGCGAAGGCGTCGGCATCGGCGTCCTTCTTCACCTCGAAAGCGTCGAAGCCGGCGCGCGTCATGAACACGAACTGGTCGCGCAGGATCTGCCCGGTGGCGCGCAGCTCGCCGTCATAGCCATAGCGCTCGCGCAGCAGGCGCGCCTGGCTGTAGGCACGGCCGTCGCGGAAGGTCGGGAACACCAGCGCGACCGAGGCCAGGCGATCGAGATGCGGCACCAGTTCCTCGAGGTTGCGGCTGTTCGGCCAGATCACGCCGACCTTGCCGGACCGGCGCAGCAGCGCCTCCGGATCGGCGAGAAAGCGCTCGGCCGTCACCAGCACCGCGCCGTCGCCCGGTAGCTCCGCGCCGTCGGCGACATGCACGAACAGATCAGTCGTGATTCTACCCTGCTTAACGAGTGGCATAAACGCGCTCCCTGATAGGCTCGACGCCCAGACGCTTCACCGTATCGACGAACAATTCCTCGGGACGGTCGCGCAGCGCGAGATAGGCTTCGACAATGTCTTCAATCACGTCGGCGACTTCCGCATAGGGAACGGCCGGGCCGATCAACGTGCCCAACTGCGCGTTCTCGTCGGCGCGGCCGCCGATCGTGATCTGATAGAATTCCTCACCGTTCTTCTCGACGCCGAGAATGCCGATGTGGCCGACATGGTGATGGCCGCAGGCATTGATGCAGCCGGAGATGTTGATGTGCAGCCGGCCGATCAGGTCGGCGGTGTCGTGGTTGGCGAAGCGGCGGGTCAATTCCTGCGCGATCGGGATCGAGCGCGCATTGGCCAGCGAGCAGTAATCCAGCCCCGGGCAGGCGATGATGTCGGTCACCAGATTGACGTTCGGCGTCGCGAGGCCGAGCCGGTCGAGCGCCTTGAACAGGGCCGGCAGGTCGCGCTTGGCGACATGCGGCAGCGCCAGGTTCTGCTCGTGGCCGACGCGGATCTCGCCGAACGAATATTTGTCGGCAAGGTCGGCGACCGCGTCCATCTGCTCGGCGGTGGCATCGCCCGGCGGGCCACCGACCGGCTTCAGCGACAGCGTCACGATCGAATAGCCCTGCACCTTGTGCGCCGACACCGAGTTCTTGCGCCAGCGTTCGAACAGCTTGTCATGCGCGGCCTGCTTCAGCTCGTCCGGCATGTGCGGCAGCTTTTCGTAGGCCGGGTAGGAGAAGCGCGAGCGGACCTCCTCGATGGCGGTGTGGTCGAGCGTCAGCCCGACATCGCCCATCGCCTTCCACTCCTCGTCGACTTCCTTGGCGAACTTCTCGATGCCGAGCTCGTGCACCAGGATCTTGATGCGCGCCTTGTAGATGTTGTCGCGGCGGCCGTACTGGTTGTAGACGCGCAGGATCGCCTCGATGTAGCTCAGGATATCGCGGCCGGGAACGAACGGCTTGATGGTCTTGGCGATGAACGGGGTACGGCCGAGGCCGCCGCCGACCAGCACCTCGAAGCCGGTCTCGCCATCGGCGTTCTTGTGCAACCGCAGCCCGATGTCGTGGATCTTGATCGCGGCGCGGTCGTGCTCGGCAGCGGTGATCGCGATCTTGAACTTGCGCGGCAGGAACGAGAATTCCGGATGCAGCGTGGTGTGCTGGCGGATCAGCTCCGACCAGATCCGCGGATCCTCGATCTCGCCCGGCGCGACGCCGGCCCACTGGTCCGAGGTGACGTTGCGCATGTTGTTGCCGGAAGTCTGCATCGCATGGATGCCGACCTCGGCGAGATCGGCCAGCGCATCCGGCAGCTCGGCGAGCTTGATCCAGTTGAACTGGATGTTCTGCCGCGTGGTGAAGTGGCCATAGCCGCGGTCGTAGCGGCGCGCGACGTGGGCGAACCGGCGCAACTGCTTCGATGACAGCGTGCCGTAGGGGATCGCGACGCGGAACATGTAGGCGTGCAGCTGAAGGTACACGCCGTTCTGCAGGCGCAGGATCTTGAATTCGTCCTCGGTGAGCTCGCCGGAAAGGCGGCGCTTCACCTGATCGCGGAATTCCGAAACACGCTCGTTGATCAGCGTGCGGTCGAGTTCGTCATAAGCATACATGTGCGATGAGCCTTACGCCGGCGTGCCTTACGCGGGGACCTGGAGATCGATGGTGACGCCCTTGGCGCGGATATGTTCGCGGAGGTTGCCGGGCTTGACCTTGCCGCCGTCCTTGAGCTCGACCGGCGCGATATAGGGGCCGACCGCGCCGACGTCGTCGGCGGTGGCTTCGGCCAACAGCGCGCGGGCCTCGTCGGAGGTGTTCACGATCGCGGAATCGGCAAGTTCGGTGGACCAGCCTTGCTTGGCGGTGCGGTACACGACCGCGCCATCCCAGGTGCGGTTGGCGGTCACCACCGACGGGCCTGTGATCCTGATTTTCTTCTGTTCGAGCGGAGAGGTCATTCGGCAGCTTTCAGCAGTTCGGAGAACATCTGGTTGGAGAACAGTTGGGTGACGTTGGATCGGCTCCACGGCGCGGAATGCGCAACCACGTCGCCGATGATGAGAACGGCGGGACCGCCATCGACCTGTTTGACCAGCTCGGGCAGCCGCGCCAGCGTACCGACCGCGGCCTTGGCGTCCGGCCGCGTCACGCGCGCGAACACGCCGACCGGCGTCTCCGGCGAGCGGCCCGCGGCCAGCATGCCTTCACGGATCGCAGGCGCCGCAGTCATGCCCATGTAGACCACGACGGTCATCCTGGTGTCTGTGAGCACCGACCAGTCGACGACTTCGGCATCGCGCGCCTTGTGCGCGGTGAGGAAGGTGATGCGCAGCGCCTCGTGCCGGAAAGTCAGCGGCACTTCGAACTGCGCGGCCGTGCCGAGGCCGGCGGAGATGCCGGGAATGATGGAGTACGCCACGTCGGCGTCGCGCAGCGCCTCGATCTCCTCGCCGCCGCGACCGAAGATGAAGGGGTCGCCGCCCTTGAGCCGCACCGCGCGCTGGCCCGCCTGCGCCGCCTCGATCATCAGGCGGTTGATGGCGTCCTGGCCGATGCCGGGCTTGCCGACGCGGCGGCCGACCGGAATCCGCGACGCATCGCGCCGGATACGGTCGAGAATCTCAGGCGACACCAATTCGTCATAGAACACGACATCGGCATCCTGCAGCGCGCGCAGCGCTTTCACGGTGAGCAGATCGGGATCGCCGGGGCCAGCGCCGACCAGCGTCACATGGCCAACGGCTTTGCCTTCAATATCAGCGCCCGCGAACGCAGCGGGATCGGTGATCGCGTTGAATGCCCGCTCGGCCTCGTCGTTGCGGCCGGCCAGCACCTGCGCGCCGATCGGACCGTCGACGATGCGCTCCCAGAAGCGGCGGCGCAGCGGAAATTCGTCGATGCGTGCGTGCATTGCCTTGCGGAAGCGACCGATGAAACCGGCGAGATCGCCGATCCGCGCCGGCAGCACCGCCTCGATCTTCTCGCGGATGCGGCGCGCCACCACCGGCGACGTGCCGCCGGTGCCGACCGCGACCACGACATCGCCGCGATCGACGATCGCAGGCATGATGAAGGTGGAGTGCACGAGATCGTCCATCACGTTGACCGGCAGGCCAATCGCCTTGGCGCGCACCGACATCGCGACACCAATGTCACCTGCGCCGGCACACAGCACGGCGATGATGTCAGAAAGATCGGCTGCGAGCGGATCGCCCTCGGCGCGCTCGATGCGCGCGGCGTCCTCGGCCGCGATGCCTGCGAGCTCATGACTGGCGTCGGTCGCATACCAGCGAACCGCGGCGCCGGCAGCCGCAAGCAGCCGCAACTTGGCGCGCACGAGCTCGCCTGCTCCAACGAGCAGCACCTTGCCGCTTTGCAGATCCAGAAACACCGGCAGATATCGCATCAGACACTCGCTTCCCCAATTTGGGGGTTGACTGAAATTATTTTCTATTTATCTCTCGATCAAGCCCAGCAAAGAGAAAATTATTTCTTCTCTATTGCAGCGCAACTTTAGAATTTTCAACTCCACAGGCCAAGGCCAAGAGATGCATCTTCTCGACAACGAATCCGTCGCCGCCAGGACGCGGTCCGCAGCCCTTAGCAGTGCATCTTCCGTGCCGGAAGTTTCAGCCAATCGGGCCGCCCCGAGCATGGATCACCTCGACGAACTCGAGGCGCAGAGCATTTACATCCTGCGCGAGGCGTTCGCCCGGCTGAAGAAGCTGGCGCTGCTATGGTCGCTCGGCAAAGACTCCAACGTGATGATCTGGCTCGCGCGCAAGGCGTTCTTCGGCCGCGTCCCGTTCCCGGCGATGCATGTCGACACCGGCAAGAAATTTCCGGAGATGTATGCGTTCCGCGACCGCTTCGGCAAGGAATGGGATCTCGATCTGCGCATCGAACCCTGCCCGCCGATCGACAGCGTCGATCCCACGCTGCCGCCGGCCGCGCGTTCCGCCGCGCGCAAGACCGAGGGGCTGAAACTCGCACTCAACAAATACGGCTTTGACGGTTTGATCGCCGGCATCCGTCGCGACGAAGAGGCGACCCGCGCCAAGGAGCGCGTGTTCTCGCCGCGCGGCACCGAAGGCGGATGGGACGTCCGCGACCAGCCGCCGGAGTTCTGGGACCAGTTCAACGCCTCGCCGCCGCAAGGCGCGCATCTGCGTATTCATCCGATCCTGCATTGGACCGAGGCCGACATCTGGGCCTACACCAAGCGCGAGAACATCCCGATCATCCCGCTCTATCTCGCCAAGGACGGCAAGCGCTACCGCTCGCTGGGGGATCAGGACATCACCAATCCGGTCGCCTCCACGGCTTCCAACATCGACGAGATCCTCGCCGAGCTCGACGGCACCAAGATCCCGGAGCGCGCCGGCCGCGCGCTCGACCACGAGACCGAGGATGCGTTCGAGCGGCTGCGTGTCGCCGGCTATCTCTGATCAACACTCACAGCAACTGTTGGCTTCCCACTTCGTGCGAGCGTTCCGATGAACATGATCCTTCCCACCGCCTCGATCTCGGCAACGCCTAACGGCACGACGCGGCCGCAGGTGCGCATCGTCATCGTCGGCCACGTCGATCACGGCAAGTCGACGCTGGTCGGACGCCTGCTGCATGAGACCGGCAGCCTGCCGGACGGCAAGCTCGAAATGCTGAAGGCGGTCAGCGCGCGGCGCGGCATGCCGTTCGAATGGTCGTTCCTGCTCGACGCGCTGCAGACCGAGCGCGACCAGGGCATCACCATCGACACCACCCAGATCCGCTTCCGCACCCGCTCGCGCGACGTCGTGCTGATCGACGCGCCCGGCCACGCCGAGTTTTTGCGCAACATGATCACCGGCGCCTCGCAGGCCGACGGCGCGGTCTTGATCATCGACGCGCTGGAGGGCGTGCGCGACCAGACCCGCCGTCATGGTTATCTGCTGCATCTGCTCGGCGTGAAGCAGGTCGCGATCGTGGTCAACAAGATGGACCGCGTCGAGTTCAGCGCCGATCGCTTCAAGGAGATCAGCGACGAGATTTCCGCGCATCTGATCGGCCTCGGCGTGCGGCCGACGGCGGTGATCCCGATCTCGGCGCGCGACGGCGATGGCGTCGCCGAGCGCACGGCGCGGATCGACTGGTACAAGGGGGCGACCGTGGTCGAGGCGCTCGATGCGCTGGAGCCGGCGCGTCCGCTGGTCGAGCTGCCGCTGCGACTGCCGGTGCAGGCGATCTACAAGTTCGACGACCGCCGCATCGTGGCCGGCCGTATCGAGTCCGGCAGCCTGAAGGCCGGCGACGAGATCGTCATCATGCCGACCGGCAAGATCGCGAGGATCAAGACCGTCGAGAGCTGGCCGGTGACGCCGCTGCACGGTCCGCACGGCGCCGGGCGCTCGGTCGGCATCACGCTCGACCGCGAACTGTTCCTCGAGCGCGGCGACATCATCGGACATAGCGGGCAGAGCCCGCGCGACACCCGCCGCATCCGCGCCCGGATCTTCTGGCTGCACGACAAGCCGCTGACCAAGGGCGAGCAGATCCTGATCCGGCTCGGCACCAAGGAAAGCCGCGCCACCGTGGTTGCGATCGAAAAGGCGGTCGATCCCGGTGCGCTGTCCAACGAAGAGAACAGCGCGATCGCGCGCAACCATGTCGGCGAGATCGACATCTCGCTGGCGCAGCCGGTTGCGACCGATCCCTACACCGACAATCCGCGCACCGGCCGCCTGGTGATCGAGGTCAACGGCCGCATCGCCGGCGGCGGCCTCGTGCTGTCGGTCGACGCCGGCCGCCCCGCCGTGCCGGTCGATATCGTGCCGGTGGAATCCGCGCTGCGGCCCGACGAGCGCTCGGCGCGCTACCATCACAATGGCGCGGTGATCTGGCTGACCGGCCTGCCCGGCTCGGGCAAGTCGACCTTGGCGCGCGCGCTGGAGCGGCGGCTGTTCAGCAATGGCGGCTCGCCGATCCTGCTCGACGGCGACACCTTCCGCGCCGGGCTGAACAGCGATCTCGGCTTCTCGCCGCAGGATCGCACCGAGAACATCCGCCGCCTCGCCGAGGTCGCGACCCATCTGGCGCGCAACGGCCATATCGCGATCGTCGCCGCGGTGTCGCCGTCGACCGCCGACCGCGCGGCTGCGCGCCGGATCGCCGACAGCGCGTTCCGCGAAATCTATGTCGCGACGCCTGCCGAGGTCTGCGAGACCCGCGATCCCAAGGGCCACTACGCCAAGGCGCGATCCGGCGCGCTGCAGGGCTTCACCGGCATCGGCAACGATTATCAGCCGCCGACCGGCAATGAACTCACCATCGACACCTCGAACCGCTCGGTCAGCGACGCCACCGACGAAATCGAGCGGATGCTGGCCACCACCGGCATCCTGTTCGACGAATTGACCGACCTCGCGGCGAATATCTGATCTTGCTCAACTGTCGTCGTCCGGCTCGACCGGACGACCCAGTATTCCAGAGACGTCAATGCTTGAGCCGAGAGGCCGCGGCGTACTGGATGCCCCGCTTGAAGCGGGGCATGACGGCGGTGTGGATTGCCTATTCCGCCGCGCGACGGCTTCCGGCCGCGTGCCGCACCATCCCCGGCGATTGCCCGGTGATACGTTTGAACGCGCGGCTGAACGCCGCCTGCGACGCATAGCCCAGCCGCTCGGCGATCGCATCGATCGGTTGGCGTTCATGCTCGATCCACTGTGTCGCAAGACGCATGCGCAGTTCGGCCAGATAGCGCGCGGGTGATAGCCCGGTCATGGCCTGGAAGCGCTCGGCGAACAGCGAGCGCGAGCAACCCGCCTCCGCCGCCAGTTCGGCGACGGTCCAGCTGCGGCCGGGCGCGCGATGCAGCGCGCCGATCGCGCGGCCGAGACGCGGATCACGCAAGGCCTCGAACCAGCCCATGGCATTGTCGCCGCCGCATTCGACCCAGCCGCGCACGATCGACGCGGCGAGCACGTCGGCGAGCCGCGCCATCACGCCGACGGAGCCGGCCCGCGGCGTGCAGGTCTCCCGCTCCATCGCCTTCAGCATCGGTTCGATCTCCGGCTGGCGCGCCAGCAAGGTGTCGACCCGCATCACCTCCGGCATCAGCGCGATCAGCGGGCGCATGCCGCCGAGATCGAAATCCATGCAGGCGCTGAAGACCACGACCTGATCGTCCTGCGGGCATCCTTCCGGGCAGGCCGACGTCACATCGACATTGCCGCACAGCGTCTCGGTCTCGAAACGATCGACGTCGCAACTCGGCTCGTCCGCGGCCGAGACGAGATCATGCGCGCCGCCACGCGGCAGGAAAATCGCATCACCGCATCCAAGCGGAAGCAGCGTCGCACCGGCGTGGCGCAGCAGTGCCGTGCCATGGGCAACGAAGTGGAATTGCGCGCGTCCGTACGGCGTTTCGAAGCGAAACCCGAACGGCGCCCGCGTCGCGACCCGACGGTAGCGAACGCCCTCGAGCCGCATGCCGAGCAGCAATTCGCTCACCAGATCGACGGCGGCGTCGGGTGTATCGGCGGCGGACGATCTGGACGAACGATCAAACATTCGGGTGTTTGTGGCATAGATTGTCCAGAACTTCCAACCTATGTCTGCGGCAGTGCAACATAGATGGACGTTTCGGCCGATGGATCAAGAAGTGAACCCCGCTTTAGCGCACGCCGATGCCGGCGCGCTGATGCCGGGCGAAATCGCGCTCGGGGTTGATGACAGGCCGGCCTGGGGCGCCGTCGTTGCCATGATGCTGGGCGTGACCGCACTGCTGACGGCGGAGTTCCTGCCGTCCGGCCTGTTGACGCCGATGGCGCGGGACCTCGGTGTCAGCCCGGGCCTCGCCGGTCAGGCGGTGACCGCGACCTCGCTGGCCGGGCTGGTCGGCGCGTTGTTCACGCCGAGGCTGACGCGCAGCTTCAATCGCAAGCCGGTGCTGCTGAGTTTTTCGATTCTGCTGGTGATCTCCAACCTGCTGGTGGCGCTGGCACCGAACATCACCTTCCTGCTGGCGGCGCGGATCTTGCTCGGCCTCGCCATCGGCGGCTTCTGGGCGATGGCGGCCGCGACCACGATCAGGCTGGTGCCGCCGTCACTGGTTGCTCGCGCCCTCTCGATCGTGATGAGCGGCATTCCGGCCGCGATGATCATTGCCGTTCCGCTCGGCAGCTATCTCGGCGAGGTCGCGAGCTGGCGCGTCGTGTTCCTGCTCGCCACCGCATTGGGCGCAGCGGTGTTCGTCGTCCAGGCACTCGCGCTGCCCCGCCTGGCCCCGAAGGGAGAGGCCGGGCTCGACACGCTGATCGACATCCTGACACGGCCGGGGATCGGCGCCGGCATCTTCGCGGCGACCTTGGTCTTCACCGGACATTTCGGCTATTTCGGCTACATCCGTCCCTTCCTTGAGAGCGTGACCGGGCTCGACGCTGCCGGCGTGGCTGCGACCTTGCTCGCCTTCGGCGTCGCCAACTATATCGGCTCCTTCGCCAGCGGGCTGATGGCCGAGCGCAAACTCAAGCTCACGCTGATCGCGATGCCGCTGGCGATCAGCGTGATCGGTCTGTTGCTCTCGCTCTTTGGCAAGGACGTCATTCCGGCCCTGGTGCTGGTCGCACTCTGGGGATTTGCCTTTAGCGGCGTGCCGGTCGCGACCACGACCTGGATCACCCGCATGGTGCCCGACGAGACCGAGAGCGGCACCGGACTGACCGTGGCCTCGATCTTCCTCGGCATCACCATGGGCGCGGCCGGCGGCGGGCTGGTGCTCGATCTGATGGGCGCGCCGGCCGTGTTCGTGGCGGGCGCAATTCCCCTGGTGCTCGCCGCATTGCTGATCGCCGCCAAGGTCCGGACCGGGGCGCCCTGAGGGGCCTTCTCAGAGCCGTGGCTTTAAGGCTAAAAGAGCCGTGAACGCGGCCCTTTGGCGCGTTTTTTGCTGATTTCTTTCGAAAACAGCGCCTAAACGCCCATTTCTTTCAGAAAGCCCATCATGACTCGTGTCGATGCCCATGGATTGAAGATCGCCCCTGTCCTGTTCGATTTCATCGCCAAGGAGGCGACGCCGAAAAGTGGGATCGCGCCCGACGCGTTCTGGGCAGGACTGGCCGCGATCCTCCAGAAGCTCGGCCCGAAGAACCGCGAGCTGCTCGCGGTCCGCGACACCTTGCAGGCCAAGATCGACGACTGGCATCGCGCCAACAAGGGCAAGGCGTTCGACATCAACGCCTACACCGCGTTCCTCAAGGAGATCGGCTACCTGCTGCCGGAGCCCGCGACCCACAAGGTCGAGACCGCGAATGTCGACGAGGAGATCGGCAAGATCTGCGGCCCGCAGCTGGTGGTGCCGCTGACCAACGCCCGCTACGCGCTGAACGCCGCCAATGCGCGCTGGGGTTCGCTGTACGACGCGTTCTACGGCACCGACGCGATCCCGCATGATCCGAGCGAGAGCGGAAAGGGCTACAACAAGGCCCGCGGCGACAAGGTGATCGCGAAGGCCAAGGCGTTCCTCGACGCCGCCGTGCCGCTCGCGACCGGAAGCCACACCGACGTGACCTCCTACGCCGTGATCGCCGGCCAGCTCTCGGTCAAGCTGAAGAGCGGCAATTCGACCGCGCTGAAGAACGCCGCCCAGTTCGCCGGCTATCAGGGCGATGCCGCCTCACCCACCGCGATCCTGCTGGTCAACAACGGCATGCATGTCGAGGTCAAGATCGACCGCAGCAACGTCATCGGCAAGGACGACCCGGCCGGCGTCGCCGACATGATCCTGGAATCGGCGGTCTCCACCATTCTCGACATGGAAGACTCGGTTGCCGCCGTCGACGCCGAGGACAAGGTGCTGGTCTATCGCAACACGCTCGGCCTGATGAACGGCACGCTGTCAGCCGATTTCGACAAGGGCGGCAAGACGCTGACCCGCTCGCTCAACGCCGACCGCGTCTACAAGAAGCCCGACGGCAGCGAGCTGAAGCTGCACGGCCGCAGCCTGCTGCTGATGCGCAATGTCGGCCACCACATGTTCACCGACGCCGTGCTCGACGCCAAGGGCGAGGAGATCCCGGAAGGCATTCTCGATGCCGCCGTGGCCGGCCTGCTCGCGATCCACGACCTCAAGGGCAATTCCAAGACCAAGAACAGCCGCACCGGCTCGGCCTATATCGTCAAGCCGAAGATGCACGGCCCCGACGAGGTGACGCTGACCTGCGACCTGTTCGCCGAGGTCGAGAAGATGCTCTCTCTGCCGGAGAACACGCTGAAGGTCGGCATCATGGACGAGGAGCGCCGCACGACAGTGAACCTCAAGGCCTGCATCCAGCGCGCCTCCAAGCGCATCATGTTCATCAACACCGGCTTCCTCGACCGCACCGGCGACGAGATCCATACGTCGATGGAAGCGGGTCCGATGATCCGCAAGAACGACATGAAGGCGCAGCCCTGGATCAAGGCCTATGAGGACTGGAACGTCGACAACGGCCTGATCGACGGTCTCCCCGGCCATGCCCAGATCGGCAAGGGCATGTGGGCCGCGCCCGACAAGATGGCGGATATGCTGGCGCAGAAGATCGGCCATCCGCAGGCGGGTGCTACCACCGCCTGGGTGCCCTCGCCGACCGCGGCGACGCTGCACGCGCTGCATTATCACCAGGTCAACGTCACAGCCCGCCAGCAGGAGCTCGCCAAGGGCGGGCCGCGGGCCAAGCTCTCGGACATCCTTACCATTCCGGTGTCGCAGTCGAACTGGGCGCCTGACGACGTCAAGCAGGAGATCGACAACAACTGCCAGGGCATCCTCGGTTACGTCGTGCGCTGGATCGACCAGGGCGTCGGCTGCTCCAAGGTGCCCGACATCCACGATGTCGGCCTGATGGAAGACCGCGCCACCTTGCGCATCTCGAGCCAGCATCTGGCGAACTGGCTGCATCAGGGCGTCATCAGCAGGGATCAGGTGATGGAGTCGCTGAAGCGCATGGCCGTCGTCGTCGACAAGCAGAACGCCGGCGATACGCTCTACAAGCCGATGGCACCGTCGTTCGACGGCGTCGCCTTCAAGGCTGCCTGCGACCTCGTGTTCGAGGGACGTACGCAGCCGAACGGCTACACCGAATACATCCTCACCGCGCGCCGCCGCGAGGCCAAGGCGGCCGGCTGATCTTCTCAACCGCGATCACAGCAAAAGCCCCGGCGATGAGCCGGGGCTTTTTTGTTGGCGCCCGCGAGCCTGCCGTCGCAGGGGCGCACTGCCAAAATATCGAAAACAACCCCATGCACAGTAGCCGGCGGGCACGGCAACTTGGCGCCAACGGTACTATTCTACTATTCCGAAATTGTGCGGCCTCGTGGCCATCCTTCGAGACACCCGCCGATGCGCACGCTTCTCAGCATGACGGATGATTGCTCACCCTGCTCAGTGTCATCACCCGGCAGGCGGGTGATCCAGTATTCCAGAGGCCGCAGTGCTTGAGCCGAGAGGCCGCGGCGTACTGGATCGCCCGGTCCATGTGCGCAATTGCGCACAGGCCGGGCGATGACAGCGGTGGGCGAGGAGATGATCGCAATGACGAAGCTAGAACACTGCCAGATACTTCAGCAGCGAGACGATGCCGATGATGATGACGACGACGCGCGCGATCTGCTTGGCGCGGCCGTCGAGCGGCAGCATGTTGATGAGATACAGAACGAGAATGATGACAAGGAAAGTGACGAGTACGCCGACGAGCATGCGGGGCCCCCTGATGGCATCGGTGAATGTGCGGTTCGCGTTTTGCTAACGTGCAGGAGAAAGCTCGGTTCCAGGTCAGGAACCAAAACTGGCGCATCTCGCATCAGCGACGCTACTCGCGCGCCACCACCGGCGGCTGGCCGTATTTGGCGCGGATCCGTTCAGGCGCCGGCGTGAAGTTGAGCGATGCGCCGCGCCGGTCCGGACGGCTGACCGACATTAGTCCATCCTTGCCGGCGACGATGTCGCCCTTGCGCAGGGTCGGATCGTCCTCGATCTTCACCGCGGCGAGCCCGACCGGATCCTTGCCGTTGCAGGTGCAGCCCGAGACGATCGCGTCGCGATAGCGGAACGCGTTCGGCAGTTCGGAATACGGCGTGCCGTCGTCGGTCGCGGCGTTGTCGATGTTGCCGCCATAGACCACCTCGGTCGCGCTCGCCGGGCAGAAGCTGTTGCAGGTTTCCGCCTTGCTCAGGTTGCCGGTCGCCGCCAGCGGGAAATAGCGGCCGTCGCAGCTGCGTACACAGTAGGCCTGACCGACATCATAACGGGCGCGCCGCTCGGCTCGGGGCACCGGCGCCGGGCCGTCGTCGAACGGCATCCGGATCACCGGCGGACGGCCCTGCATGAAGCCGCCGAACAGCTGCGAGAAGAAGTCCTGGGCTTGCGCCGCGGGCGCAAGGGACAGGCCGAGCAATGCCGCCGTCCCGAACGCCCACCGCCTGACGTGTCGCCTTGCCATTACTGAGCCTCAGTCCAATGCCCGTTCTCAGTACAACGAGGCAGTCGCCGGAATGTTCATCGCCTGACGGCCGGACGGCTGCGTCATGGCAGCGGGGCGCGGCTGCATCGGCGCCGGGCGGACCGAGATCTGCGTCGCGGTCGGAACGAGCTCGCGGGCGGCGATATGCGGCCCGTTCTTCGGCAGCACCACGACCTTGGTGCCGACATTGACCCGGCTGAACAGGTCGGTGACGTCCTCATTGGTCAGGCGGATGCAGCCCGACGAGACGAACTTGCCGATCGTCGACGGATCGTTGGTGCCGTGGATGCGGTACTCGCTGGAGCCGAGATACATCGCGCGGGCGCCGAGCGGGTTGCCCGGGCCGCCGGCCATGAAGCGCGGCAGATAGGGCTGGCGCTTGATCATCTCGGCCGGCGGATGCCAGTCCGGCCATTCCGCCTTGTTGCTGATGGTCTGGGTGCCGGCCCAGGTAAAGCCCTCGCGGCCGACGCCGACGCCGTAGCGGATCGCCCGGCCACCGCCGAGCACATAGTAAAGCGCGGTATTGCCGGTATCGATGATGATGGTACCGGATGCCTCCGACGTGTTGAGCGCAACGGTGGTGCGGCGCAGCCGTTCCGGCAACGCACCGTCCTCGGTGGCCCCGGTCGAGGGATCGGTCATCACCTCGTCGGACGGGAATCCGCCAGGCTGCGTCGACGCATAGCCGAGCGCGGATGAGCGGACCTGCGCGTTGGCCGAAGTGGCGACGACGAACGGCGTCACCAGCAGGACGCTGGCGAAGGCAAGAGTGCGAATGTGAGTGCGGGCATGGGTGTGCGCGGCGCGCGACGCAAGCCCGCGGCTGGAGAGAGACTGCTGTGTCATGTGCTGCCCCTGGACGGGATGCGCATCGTGGTGATGCGATGCCAAGCCAACGCGCATGATCGCGACTAGGTTCCGGTCCGAATCGTCGCGAAATCGCGATTGTCAATCCGCCAGGTCTCACGAAGGCGCGATGGAACCTTTGCCAGGGCATCGCCGTTGTCACGCGCAATTTGATCCGAAATTCATTTGTCCTCGCGCGGGAGGAAACCGGTGCGCGCCTTTCCGAGTGAAATCATGCTTGGCAACGCGCCCGAAAGCACACCCTTCCCCGACAGCAAAGCCGAAACGCCGCCGCTCATCAGCCGCGCCGAGGTCACGGCCTTTGCGCTGGTCACGCTGCTGGTCATCGTCATCGTCGCGGTGCTCTATGTGGCGCGGGCCTTCTTCCTCCCGATCACGATGGCCTTCATCGTCGGCACCATGCTGTCGCCGGCGGCAAGCCTGCTCGAGCGCTACCGGATTCCGCGCGCGCTCGGCGCCGTGCTGATCGTGAGCACGGTCGGCGCCGCCGTCAGCTTCATGGTCGGACTGATCGCCTCGCCGGTGATGGAATGGAGCTCGCGGCTGCCCGAGCTCGGCGCGATCCTGCGGCAGAAGCTGCACGTGTTCGACCGGCCGCTCGCGCTGTGGCAGGAATTGCAGAGCATGGTCGGCGGCTCCGACACGCTGGCCAGCTTCCAGATGCCGAAATTCGAGTGGGTGCAGCCGACGCTGGAATTCCTGTCGCCGACCTTCGCCGAATTCCTGCTGTTCATCGCGACGCTGATCCTGTTCATCGCGAGCTGGAAGGATCTGCGCCGCGCGCTGGTGATGACCTTCAGCGAACGCCCGGCGCGGCTGCGCACCCTGCGCATCCTCAATGAGATCGAGACCCATCTCGGCAATTATCTGCTGACGGTGACGATGATCAATGTCGGAGTCGGCATCGTTACCGGTGCGATCTGCGCGGCGACGGGCATGCCCAATCCGGCGGGGCTCGGCGCGCTCGCCGCAACGCTGAACTTCATTCCGATCATCGGCCCGGTCGCGATGTTCGTGGTGCTGGTCGTGGTCGGCATCATCTCCTCGCCGACCATCGGCGCGGGGCTGATCGCGGCGGCCTGCTTTGCCGTCGTGACCTTCATGGAAGGGCATTTCGTGACGCCGACGATCGTCGGCCGCCGGCTGTCGCTGAATGCGCTCGCCGTCTTCCTCGCGCTCGCATTCTGGACCTGGCTGTGGGGCCCGATGGGCGCCTTCCTGTCGTCGCCGCTCCTGATCGTGGCGTTGATCGTGAAGGAGCATTTGATGCCGGTCAATTCGCCGCAGCTGCCCGAAGGATAGCAAAGCGTTTTCAAGCGAGGCGGGCACCGGTTTGCGTGAAGAAGACACGTCGAACAACAGCGTCGCGGTTTCGCACCTGGAACCTTGGGTGACGAGAAGCGTTTTTCTCCAGACACGCACGTGCTCCGGGAGCTTTCGATGTCGAACACGGACAGCGCATTTGGGATCAAGAACATGACGGACAAAGCGACCTACGAACGCCTCGAAAAGGATGTCACCGCCGTGAAGAACGATATCGCAGCCCTCACCGAACAGATCACCGACGCGCTCAACGCGTTTGCCAACAACGCGGGCAAGCAGGCGCGCCGCCACTACAAGGATGCGCGCGCCAACGCGGAATCGACCCTCGACGACATGTCGGAGCGCGGCAGCGCGATGATGGGCGCGGCGCAGGGCGCGGCGTCCTCGATCGAGGAATCGCTTGAAGAGGTGATCACGCAGCGTCCGCTGGCGACCGTCGGCCTCGCGCTCGGCCTCGGCTTTTTGATCGGCGTCACCTGGCGGCGCTAGGCGCCGTCCACCCCCGCGGAGGAGGCCCGCGATGACGGTCGTGCGCAAACCACTGTTCTGGGCGCGATGGCAGCGCTGGCGCGTCACCAGCTCGTTTGTCGATGCGCTTTTCAAGGCAAGACGGCCTTTAAAGACAAGACTCAGGACAAGGTTTGGCAATGCTTCAGCGGCTGATCAATGACGTCAAGCAATCCACCGGCAGCGCGCTGCGGCTGACGTCGCTGGCCGCTGCCGCCGCGATCGCGCTGTTCATCACCATCGCCTTCCTGTGCGCGGCCGCGTTCGTCTACGTGCTGCAGCATTATGGTCCGGTGGAAGCCTGCCTGTCCGGCGCCGCGGTGTTTCTTGTCGTCACGCTGATCGCCGTCGGCGTTTACACGGCACGCAAGCGCGAGATGCAGCGGCGTGCCGAGAAGGCGGCGAAGGCCGCGAAATCCGCCGCGGCATCCATGTTCGCCGATCCGGCCCTGATCGCCACCGGCCTGCAGATCGTCCGCGCCGTCGGCGTGAAGCGGCTGGTCCCGATCCTCGTGGTCGGCGGCCTCGCGCTCGGCCTGATGGCCAGCCGCGGCGCTGCGAGCGGCGGCGACAACGAGCCGGACGAGGGGGAATAGCTCGCGGTTATCCGGCAAAGTGCAAGCCGCCCCCACCATGTCATCGCCCGGCATGCGGGTGATCCAGTATTCCAGAGACGGTTGTGATTATACGGATGGGCCGCGGCGTACTGGATCGCCCGGTCCATGTGCGCAATTGCGCACAGGCCGGGCGATGACAGCGTTTGCTTGGTGAAAGTGCGCCTGCTCAGGTCACGCAGCGGCCGGGTTGCAGCAGCTTGGCGACTTCGGTCAGGACGCTGACCACGGGCTCGCAGGCCACCTTGCGGGTTTCGCCGGGGCGCGCCCGGGCGGGCGATGCGGGATGATTGCGGGCCTCTTCCCGCGCCACGGGAACCCGAACCAGGACCGAGGTCTCGGGAAGCTGATCGAGCTTCAGCGCGACGGTCCGGCTCGGCAGGCCGGTCGCGGCCACCGCGGCGCGATCGGTCTTGGCGGCGCGATTGACGGCGCTCTCCGGCGCCAATGCGGTGGTGACCTGCTGACCGCCAATGAGATCGTGACCGGATGCCAGCTGGACCGCGCCCAGCGTCAATCCGAGCGCCAGCGCAGCGAAAATTCCCTTTTGAATCTTTGACATGGTGATGTCCCTCGCCCCATGGAAATTCCCGTTGGCGATCACGGACACAACGCGAGCGAAACCTGTGGAGTTCTCGCGTCCGGCCATCACTTAACCGTGTACGAAATTATTTTCACGCGCACGGAACGAGTCCGGGGGTCTGCGAGTCATTGCAACAGCCGGTTATTCCCCCTGCCCCATTGACCGGCGACGTAGGGCGCGACCGTGGTGATGCCGGTCGCGCCCTGCTCTTTTTCGGCGGTCGTTTTGGGGTTGCCGCGACCGATGCGTCAGCCGGCCTGTCACTCACCCGTCGCAATCAAAGCAAGACACGCAAGCAGCGGTCCTCCCGCAGGCGAGCGAACACTCTGCTTCAGCCATTGTCGTTCGATGGCATGTCCTGGGATCGAACAACCGTCACCTCACGGCATGACGGGCAACGGCCGACGTGAAACTTGATCCCGGTGGTCTGGTCGTCGACGAGCATCAACTCGCTCAACGGCTCGCCGCATTTGCAGGTGACTGTTTTCTGATCGGCAAAATACATCTGACGTCCTCCATAAGCCTGGAGATTTCATCTCGTCATCGGGGCGAGCCCGCTTGCGCCGCGCTCGCCCCGTTAGCTTCCGCTCCTCTCGGTCTGTCAGATCCGGGCCAGCCGGATGGGCTTTGCTCCAGGTGCTTATTTCGAAGCGGATCGCGCCTTGCGTGACTCCGCGGCTTCGCGCGCCTGCCGCTCGGCCTTGAGGCGCCGGAAATTGTCGTAGAACGCCTTCTCGTGGGCGAGGTGCTCCTTCATCGCCTGCGACGCGTCTTGCTGACGCTGTTCGTTGCGGAGCTTGCGCTGCTGGGGAGTAAGATTCATACGACCTCCAACTAACTTCTTGAATCAACGCTGGATTCAACGCACGAGGCCGGAAAAGGTTGCACCTGGGAAGGAACCGGATCTATTTGCGCAGGCTCGCCCAGACGCCGCCGAGGATCAAAAGGCCGCCGACCAGGTGGATCAGCTTCGGCGGCTCGCCGAGGATGATCCAGGACAACAGCGCGCTCGCGATCGGCGCGACGTAAAGCACCAGCGACGTCCGCACCGAGCCGAATCGGGCGCCGAGCCAGGCAAAACCGGCATAGGCCAGCAGGCCCGGGACGATGCCGGCGAAGACATAGGCCTCGAACGCCCTGGTGTTGAACACCGCAGCCGGCGTCGCCCACATTTCCTGCAGCGCCGGCGGCAGCGAGAACAGCGCGCCGGCCGCCGAGAACAGGCTGACCCGCGCCAGCAGCGAGGCGCCGGGCGCGACCCGGGACTGCACCAGCGTGTAGCCGGACCAGCCGAGCATCGCGCACACCACCAGCAGATCACCCCAGGCCGCACTGGATTGCGTCAGGGTTTCCAGATGGCCGCCGGAGACGATCAGGAGCGCGCCGGCGAGTGCCAGCGCGGTGCCGAGCCATTGCAGCGGACCGATATGCTCGATGCCGAGCGCGGCCGAGATCAACAGCACCATGATCGGCGACAGCGCGAAGATCAGCGCGATGTGGATCGCGGTGGTGGTGATGCCCGCGATGTAGACCGGGCCGCCGCACAGGAACATGCCGAGAAAACCCGCGGCGAGGATCGGCCAGAAATTCCGCGCCAGCGGGATCTTGCCGTCCCTGACAGCCGCGATCGCGAACGGCGCGAGGCCAATGGCGATGATGCTCCAGCGGAAGAAGGCCAGCGAGAACGGCGGCACCGAGCCGGCAAGGCCGCGCGCCAGCACCTGGTTGGAGGCCTGGCCGACCGCGACCAGGATGAACCCGGTCAGCGCGACCGCGTCCTCCCAGCCCGGCGCCGGCCGGCCGACCTGAGCCTTCGGCGGCTCCGCATCCATGACACCCCCTCGGCCGGCGCGCAATTGACCAGGACGGCTCGCGTCGGCGCCGCCCCCCTTCTCAGGCTGCGCGCTACTGCTCCGCTGCCTCCCGCTCCATGTCGCGGCCGGACATGTCCTCGCCCTGCATGTTGGCGTATTCGCGCGCCATCTCGCGCATCAGGAATTTGGCGGGGACGTCGTGATAGGAGCCGTGGTCGTTGACATACTGCATGTAGGCGCGCCCCGCGCCGTCGAAGGGATGCAGCAGCGCATCGGAATGGCCGTCGAAATCGAGCGGCTTGACCCCGAGCTTGGCGCACAGCGTGTCGTTGAAGGTCGGGGTCGCCTTGCGCCAGGCACCGTCGACGAACACTTCGGTGAAGCCGTGCCAGGTGAACAGGTCCGAGCCCATGCTCTGGCGCAGCTTCTCGGTGGTGAGATGGTTGCGGACGTCGGCGAAGCCGACCCGTGCCGGGATGCCGTGGACCCGGCAGGCAGCCGCATAGAGCGCTGCCTTGCCGACGCAGTAGCCGTTGCCGGCGGCCAGCACGCTGGAGGCCCGGTAGCTCTCCGCCGAGCGCATGCTGACATAGGGGTTGTAGCGGATGCCGTCGCGCACCGCGGTGTAGAGCCGGCTCGCGATGTCGCGCGCGCCGGCGCCGGGTGGGACGGCGCCGCGGGCGAACGCCTCGACCGCGGGATGGTCGCTGTCGACATATTCGCCGGGGTCGGTGTAGAGGCGGCTGATCGTATCGGGGAGATGCTCGGTCATGGCCCAAGCTTAACAAGCCATCCGCGCAGTTCAATGCAGCAGGTGCGGCCTTCCCGCAGCCCTGCCGCCCGCCCCCTTCAGTTCTCGAAGTGTTCGTCGAGCCGCGGCGGCGGATAGCTGCGCCGCTTGGCCTTGAAATATTCGCGCGCGAAATGGATGCCGATCCCGATCAGGAACGGCGGGGCGAGCGCGGCAGCGATCATCAGCGCGGTAATCGACTTCGGCGTCAGGATGTCCAGCACCATCGACGCCAGCAGCCACAGCGTGGCAGCAATCACCGCGACGTCGACATGCTTCATCCCTCGCTCTTTCCCTGGATCCCTGATCGCCATCCGGGTTCCATCCTACCGGCTGGCCCCGCATGCGCCAAGGATTCCGGGCGGCAGACGATACCTCCACGCCTTCACTTTTTCGCACTTTTTTGGAGCGCGGCTTTTTGGAACGGCGCGCGCGCGGGCCACGTTGGTCCGGACCGAATGCGGAGGCAGCAATGGGCAATTCCAGCGACATCCACAACGGCGTCGACCATCCGGCCAGCCGAAACGGCGTCAATGACCCGGTCGGCGGGGTCGACGTCAAGCGGACCTTCGACGACAACCAGACCGCGCACGAACGCGCGCAATGGGCTGCCGATGTGCGCGCCGATGCCTCGCCGAAGCCCGGCGAGGCGTTCCTGCCCGAAGCGCTGCGGCGGCGGCCGACCTCGCCGATCAATCCGCGCACTGGCCGCCATCCCACCGATTAGCGTGGGGTGCGCCTATCGACCCGTCATCCCCTCAGCGTCGTCCTGGCGAAAGCCAGGACGACGCTGAATGCATTCACATTCTCTCAGGATGACGGAAACGGGCGCGTGTCGTTGAACATTAGGCCGCGAACGCCCGCACCAGCAGCAGGCCGCCGAACAGCGCCAGGATCGAAAGCACGACGGAGGCGGCGATATAGGCGCCGGCCGACCACAGCTCGCCCCGCTGCATCAGCACGATGGCATCGAGCGAGAAGGTCGAGAAGGTGGTGAAGCCGCCGCAGATGCCGACGGTGAGAAACACCCGCACGGCCTGGCTGACGTTCCAGCTCAGCGCGAAGGACTCCGCGAACACGCCGATCAGGAACGAGCCGACGATATTGATCACCAGCGTGCCCCAGGGAAATTCGGCGCCGACCAGGCGCCCGGCGCCGATCGCCACCAGATAGCGCGCGACCGATCCCAGCGAGCCGCCGATCGCGACCGCCGCCAACAACTGAACGTTCAATGCTTCACCCTTCCGCCTCGCCACTCGGCGATGCCTGTCACGAGCCCAACCACAAAGGTCGCGGCGACCAGCTCGCCCGGCGCGTCGACCAGCAGGGCGACCACACCGACGAGCCAGATCGACCCGACCAGCGACAATGCGATTGAGAGTGACCCGGGAAGACCCGTCATGCTCTGCCCCTTCTCGTTCGCGGGGCACACAGCGGATCGGCGGTGGCGCATGCTCCTACCGACGCTGTCGCGCCCGGTAGGAGTCATCAGCCTTGCGGCGGTTATCGGGGGACTCCATCCCCATCAACGCGGGAATGGTAGGCGAGCGGCGCGGCGGGAGCAAGTGGTGTCCCGCCGCGCCGGTGTTGTCGTCACTCGTGCATCGACAGCATCGCGTTCAGCTCGACCGCGGTCCGCAGCTGCTCGATCCGCGCGGCGATCTGTTCACGCTTGGCGCCGCGCGGCAGTTCCTCGAGCTGGCTCTCGAGCCGTACCCGGTGTTCCTCGAGGCGCTGCTCGAAGGTGTGGGGCTCAGATCGCTTCCGCTTCCGAATCATCCTCTCCATCACTCATCCTTGGCGGTTGCAGACCGGGACTATTGGCCCAGCGGTCCAGTTGATCGATGACCTGTGCATGGCTCGGACGCCGCGGCGTTGGGGCTTCCGGCTCCTCGGATAATTTTCGGGGCAGCTTGACGTGGTTGGTCATGGCATCACATCACTCCCGTCAGACAACGGGGAGGTCGGCGGATCGTTCCCCAAATTTCTATCTAACATATTGATTTTATTTGATTAATCTACTCAATCGGCGTTTTTATCTGAGTCTGTGGAACCCAACGCAACTTGGTTTGTTGAGGAAATTACTCAACTAACTAATTCTGGGCGGTTTGCGATGAATGAGCTTCGCGCTGAACGTCTTCAAGTCATGTTGTCTCCCGAGGAATTGGCTGCCCTCGACGATTTCCGATTCAAGCACCGGATGCCGACCCGCGCCGCGGCGGTTCGCGAGTTGCTCAAGCTCGGCCTGGCCGGCAACGGCATCGACGGAGGCGCCGGGGTGAAGTCGAGCGAGTATGGGGTGTTCAACCGGGGGCCCGATGGGCACACCCAAGGGGACGCGCCGCAAGAGGAGTAGCGCGCATTGGCGCTGATGTGGCGGCTCAGCCGCCGACGACGAGGTCCACGACCGCCTTCAGGGTGCAGACCACGAGCGCCGACGTGAACATCGCCGTGCCGAGATCCGCGAGATAAAGCAATTGCGCCTTCTGCTCGGCATCGAGCCGCGCGATCGCCTTGCGCATGACCAAGCTCCCTTTTGGGGAGAACGTGTCTTGCGAAGGTCCGTTCCTGCGGCCGCCGCTCAGCCCCGCTGCAGCGCCAGCGTCACGCCGCCGAGCGTCAGCGCCATGGCGCCGATCTCGCGCAGCCCCACGGGCTCGCCGAGGATGATCGCGGCCGAGACCACGCCGATCACCGGCACCAGCAGCATCCCCGTTGATGCCGATGTCGGCGGCAGGCGGCGCAGCGTCTCGAACCAGGTGAGATAGCAGATCCCCATCGGCATCAGCGTCATGTAGGCGAAGCAGGCAAGGCCGTACGGCGTGATCGCGGCATAGTTCGGATGCTCGAACAGGATGCCGAGCAGCAGCATCACGAGACAGCCGATGCCGACCTGCCAGGCGACCACCGCGAGCGGCGGCATCGGCAGCGGCTTGCGATTCAGCACGTTGCCGAGCGCGAACAGGATGGCGCAGGCGAGCGCCAGCGCGATGCCGGTGAGCTTGTCGGCGCTGAACGCAAAGCCGCCTCCGCCAAGCAGCAGCGCGACGCCGGCGACGCCGAGCGCCAGCGCCGCAAGGTCGCGCAATGTCGGTCGGCTGTGCAGCACCGGCCAGGCGAACAGCATCGCCCAGATCGGCATCGTGTAGGCGAGCAGCGCGCCCTCGCCGACCGTGACGAATTTCATCGCGATGGTGCCGAAACCCATCCAGGCGAAGACATTGGTGAAGGAGGCGAACAGCAGCCGCGGGATAGCTTCGCGCGGAACGGCAAGCGATTGCCCGCGGGCCAGCGCGAGGCTGCCCAGGATCACCGCGGCGCAGGTGCCGGCAAGGCCGCGGGCGAACAGCGGTGGCCATTGCTGCAGCAACAGCTTCATCAGCGGCCAGTTCAGGGCCCAGCCGAACGCCGTCACCACCAGGCAGAGAAAGCCGATCGTTCGATCGCGTTGCGTCGGTTCCATCGGCCGCGCTTAGCAGGCGGCGGCGCGCGATTCCACAGCGCGGCGTGCATGCCGCATCGCCTGTCAGGCAAAGGTCCCGATCGTGATCCTTGGCCAACTCTCGCTTTTCCGTGCGACGGCAAGCCTGCCGGTCCAGGCATCGATCAGGCTTGCGATCAAGAGGCGCCCGGTGCCGCGCATGTCGGGCAGCTTCATGGTCGGCGTGCCGAGCGTCAGCGCGACCACGCCATGGGTTGCCGCAAGCAGCGCGGTCGCCAGCCGCTGCGGCAGGCCCGGCGCTGGCTGGGCGCCATGCGCCGCGAGATATTCCCGCACCGAGATCACGAACAGCTCGTAGCTGCGGCGCGCGATCTCGGTCTCGCCGAAATAGACGCCGTCGGGAAACCGCCGGTCCTCGACCGTGCCCGACATCGAGAACAGCGAACGGAAGTGATCGGGGTTGTCGGCCCAGTAATCGAGATAGGTCTCCATAACGCGCCGCAGCCGCTGCTCGCTGTCGGCGGTCTGGGCGCGGACCCGTTCGAGCCGCTCGGCAACCGCCTCGAGATTCTGCTGCTTCACGGCGAGCAGCAGCAACAGCTTGGTCGGGTAGTATTTGAGGACGGTGCCCTTGGAGTAGCCGATCGCGTCGGCGATCTTCTGGATCGAGACGGTCTCGAGCGTGCCGGCGGCGAACTCCTTGCGCGCGGTCGCGAGGATCAGCGCCTTCAGCGCCTCCTTGTCGGCGTCCTGGCGCGCCCTGCGCTGAAAGCGCCGCGCCCCCTTGCTGGCCCGCTCCTCGATCGACATTGCCGTCCCTTGGCCGTCTCCTGACCGTCTCTTGGCCGTCTCTTGGCCGTCTCCTAGAGCCTTTTCCGTTCCGATGGAATCGCAACGGGGCGCCCTTGCCATACATCAGTTAATTGACTATGGTCAATTAACTGATCACAAGACGGGAGGATGCCATGAGCGCGCATGCGAGCCCCCTTGCCGGCGACATTGTCCGCAGCGATTTCGATCCGTTCAGCCCGGCGACGCGGGCCGATCCCTACGGCACCTATGCGGAGCTGCGCGCCGCGGCGCCGGTGGTTCGCCTGACCAGATACGACATCTGGGCGGTGCCGCGCTTTGCCGAGGTCAAGGCGATCTTCGGCGACCATGTCAATTTCAGCAACGCCGGCGGCGCCGGCCTCGCCAACCACTTCAAGGAAAAGCCATGGCGGCCGCCGAGCATCGTGCTCGAAGCCGATCCGCCGCTGCACACGCGGACCCGCGCGGTGCTGGCGCGGATCCTCTCGCCCGGCGCGATGCGGCGGCTCGCGGATGATTTCAAGGCGAAGGCCGCAACGCTGGTCGATGGACTGGTCGCGCGCGGCTCGTTCGACGCGATCAGGGACATCGCGGAGGTGTTTCCAGTCAGCGTGTTTCCCGACGCGCTCGGCATCGACCAGGAGGGCCGCGAGAACTTCCTGACCTATGGCGCGATGGTGTTCGCGGGCTTCGGGCCCGAGAACGACTATTTCCGCGATCTGATGCGAGAGGCGCCGCGCGTGTTGCCGTGGGTCGCGGCGCGCTGCCAGCGCGATGCGCTGCGCCCGGGCAGCTTCGGCGCGCAGGTCTATGAAGCGGCCGACGCCGGCGAGATCAGCGCGGAGGAAGCGCCATTGCTGGTGCGCTCGCTGCTCTCGGCCGGGCTCGACACCACGATCAGCGCGATCGGCATGGCGCTGTACACGCTCGCGCGCCATCCCGAGCAATGGTCGCTGCTCGCCGCCGATCCGTCGCTGTCGCGCGCCGCGTTCGACGAGACGCTGCGGTTCGACTCACCGGCGCCGTTCGTGTTCCGCACCACGCCGCATGACACCGAGATCGCCGGCATCGGGATCGGCAAGCATGAGAAGGTGCTGCTGCTGCTTGCTTCCGCCAACCGCGACGAGACGCGGTGGGAACGTGCCGACCGGTTCGACGTCAGGCGACGGCTGTCCGGCCACATGGGCTTCGGCGTCGGCATCCACGGCTGTGTCGGCCAGATGGTGGCGCGGCTGGAGGCCGAGGCCGTGATCGCAGCGCTCGCGGCCCGCGTGAAGCAGTTCGAGATCGCAGGCCCCACGGCGTTCCGCGACAGCTCGGGCCTGCGGGCGCTCAGCACGATGCCGGTCCGAGTCACACGGAAATAGATTCGAGCAAGCGCCGGACCACCCGCTAGATCCCGTCCAGGACCTCGCGCACCTTGGTCGCCAATTCGTCGATCGAAAACGGCTTCGGCAGCAGATTGGTGCCGGGGTCGAGGATGCCGTTGTGGACGATGGCATTGCGGGTGTAGCCGGTGGTGTAGAGCCCCTTGAGGCCCGGGATGCGCTCGCGCGCCCGTACCGCGAGATCGTGCCCCGACATGCTGGGCATCACCACATCGGTGAACAGCAACGCCACCGAAAGCCCGCCGTCGAGGAGCTGCAGGGCTTCGAGGGGATTGGCAGCACTGACCACGGTGTAGCCGAGTTCCCGGAGTGCCTCGACGGAAACGCCCCGCACACGATCCTCATCCTCGACCACCAGGCACCTCGTTGTTGTGGCCGCGATACGAGGCGATCGGCGCACGCCTGACAAGGTCCGGGCCTGCTTCGCCGCGGTACCGCGGCAGATAGATCTTGACGGTCGTACCGACCCCGATTTCCGAGTAGATCTTCACATGGCCACCAGACTGGCGCACGAAGCCATAGACCTGGCTGAGGCCGAGGCCAGTTCCCTTGCCGACCCCCTTGGTGGTGAAGAAGGGATCGAACGCCTTGGCAATGACCCCTTCGGTCATCCCGCTGCCGTTGTCCGCCACGGCGATCATGACGTACTGGCCGGGCGGAATCGAATATGCCTTCGCCGCGATCTCGTCGACATAGCTGTTGGCGGTTTCGAGCGTGAGCTTGCCGCCGCCCGGCATCGCATCGCGGGCGTTGACGCAGAGATTGAGGATGGCGTTTTCGAGCTGGCCGGAATCGGCGCGAACTCGCCACAGGCCGGCCGCCAGCACGGTTTCAAGACCGATGGTCTCGCCAAGCGTGCGCGCCAGCAACTCGGCCATGCCTGATATCATCTTGTTGCCGTCAAGCGTGACCGGCGCGAGCGGCTGCTGACGCGAGAAGGCAAGCAGGCGCTGGGTGAGGCCCGCGGCGCGCTGCGCGCCATCGACGGCGGCCTCGACGAAACGCTCGACATCGGTTTCGCCCTTCGCAAGCTTGCGCTGGATCAGATTGAGGCCGGCGATGATCACCGCCAGCATGTTGTTGAAGTCGTGAGCGATGCCGCCGGTCAACTGGCCGACGGCCTCCATCTTCTGGATCTGTCGCAGTTGCTCCTCGGCCTTGGTCCGCTCCTGGACCTCTTCCACAACCCGCTGCTCCAGGGTCGTGTTGAGGGCTTGCAGCGCGGCTTCGGCGCGGCGCCGCTCGGCGACCTCACGTTCGGCGGCCTGGAATAGCCGCGCGGTGTCGATCGCTGTCGCCGCTTGCGCGGCGATACCGGCGATCAGCTGCTCCGCACGATCGCCGAAGACGCCCGGCTCGGGATGACCGAAGAACAGGCCACCCAGCACTTCGCCGGAGCGCGACACGACGGGCGCCGCGAGATAGCTGCGCACCGGCAGATGCCCTTTCGGCATCCCGTAATGCGGATCGTTCTTGCCGTAGCGGGGATCTTTCAGGATATCGTCGGACCGCACGATCGCCTCGCCATTGAAGGTCGGCGCGAACACCGCCGTGTTGCGCGGCATCGGGTATCGCGAGAACGCCTCGCGCGGCGCACCAGACAGGGCATAGAGCATGTAGCTCTCGCCCCTGTCGTTGATCACATTATAAAAGAACGAACCGAAGGATGCGCCGGTCAACTCGGTCGCCGCATCGGTGACGATCTGAACCGCACGATCCAGATTGAGCTCGCCCGCAACCGCACTGCCGACCTTGTTCAAGAGCTCGAGGACGTGCGCCTCCTCTTCAAGCCGCACGGCGCGCTCCGACCGGGAGGTAGACAGTTCAAGGTTGGCGGCGACGCGCGCCAGCAGCTCCCTCGCGCTGAACGGCTTGACGAGATAATCGTCGGCGCCGATCTGCAGGCCCTCGACCTTCGCCTCCTCACCTGCGCGTGCCGACAGGAAGATGACCGGCAGGCCTTTCAGATCCCGGTCGGAGCGCAGCGCATTGAGGAGGCTGATGCCATCAAGGCGCGGCATCATGATGTCGCTCAGTACGAGGTCGGGCCGCTGCCGCCAGGCCGCCTCCAGCGCGGCCTGCCCATCTTCGACCGCCTCGACATCGTAGAGCGGGGCGAGCAGGCGGCGCACATATTCGCGCATGTCGGAATTGTCGTCGGCGAGCAGGATGCGTTGCCGCCGTCCGGCAACCGCAGGCGCTGCAAAACCGAGATCCTCCGATGACGAGGGATCGGGTCGGTCGTCGGGGCCACCGCCGTGCAGCCATCCCATTGCCTCATCGAGATAGGCCTGTGCACGAAGACTGCTCGATGCGGCCGCGTTGCCCGCACTGATCTGCTCGGCCGGAAGATGCTCCGTTCCGAACGGCAACACGATAATGAAGCTGGTCCCGCGATCGATCTCGCTGTCGACGCGGATCTGCCCGCCATGCTGCTTCACCAGTTCGCGTACCAGCGCAAGGCCGATACCGCTTCCCTCGAAGGAGCGGCCGCGCGCGCCCTCGACGCGCTGAAACCGGTCGAATATGTGCGGCAGCGCTGGCGCCGGAATGCCGGTCCCCGTGTCACCCACGACGATCTCGGCCGCAGCACCGTCCGGCGAGGCCTTGATGGAGACCGCAATCTCTCCATCGAATGTGAACTTGAATGCGTTCGAGAGCAAATTGAGGACGATCTTCTCCCACATGTCGCGGTCGACATAGACGGGCTCCGGGAGTGGCTCGGTCTCGATCACAAGACCCAAACCGGCCTTTTCGACAGTCGAACGAAAACTCGACGCGAGGTCGGACGTCAGCGCCACAAGGTCGACCGGCTCGTATGTGGCGGAACTTCGACCCGCCTCGATACGCGCGAAATCCAGCAGCGTGTTGACCAGCTTCAGCAGGCGCTGACCGTTGCGATGTGCGATGTCGAGCAGCGAACGCTGCTCTTGCGGCAGATGACCGTCCGCCCTGGATATCAGTTCCTCGAGCGGGCTCAGCATCAATGTGAGCGGCGTGCGGAATTCGTGGCTGACATTGGAGAAGAAGGTGGTCTTGGCGCGATCGATCTCGGCCAGCGCCTCGGCGCGGCGGCGTTCATCCTCATAGGCCTGGGCATTGTTGATTGCGGCGGCGATCTGCGCCGATACCAACCCGAGGAAGCTGATGTAGCGTTCGTCGTAGAGCCGGAATGGATTGAGGCCTGCGATCAGAAAGCCGGCGATCGCATCACCGGCAGCAAGCACCGGAAGGACAACAGCCTGGTCCGGCGCCTGGCGCCAGCCGCCGGATGGAAAATCAAGACCGAACAGAGTTTTCAGGTCATGCACCAGCACGCCGTCACGGCCCGCCTGGGCCTCGGCGATCGGCCACGCTTCGCTGCCGTCGAGCGCCAGCTGCGGCTTCACTCCGATATGATGCCGATCAATGCCGCTGGTCGCAGCGAGCCGCGCAACCTGCTCCTGCGGATCGATCAGATAGATCATCGCAAAGGGCAGATCCTGAGGATCGGTCGCCAGCGCCGCGGCGCTGCGCTCGCAAGCCCCGCCGACGCTTCGCGCCTCGGCGGCGCGGCTGGCAAGCTCGCGCAGGAGCGAGAGCTGCCGTTCGCTGATGACGCGCTGCGTATCGTCGGTGTTGGCGCAGAAGATTCCGGCGGGCAGACCGTCGGCATCGGGAATCGGGCTGTAGGAGAACGTGTAGTAGGTCTCTTCGGGGAAGCCGTTGCGCTCCATGATCAGCAATTGGGCCTCGACATAGGTCCCCTCGCTCCCGCTCATCGCCTTGGTGAGGAGCGGTGCAATGTCATCCCAGATCTCGCGCCACACCACGCGGGTCGGCTCGCCGAGCGCGCGCGGATGCTTGCCGCCGATGATCGATTTGTAGGGATCGTTGTAGAGGAACGTCAGATCGTCGCCCCAGCCGATCCAGATCGGCTGTTGCGACGTCAGCATGATGCGAACCGCCGTCTTCAGGCTGTCAGGCCACCGTTCAGGTGGTCCGATCGACGTGGCAGCCCAGTCAAAATCCTTGCTGAGCGCGGCAAGTTCGCTGTTGCCGATGAAAAGTCGTTCGGTGGTCTCGCCACGCAATGTCGCCGGAGTTTGCAATCTCGACACAACGGCTCCCGCCAAGCCTGAACAATCAAAGGCAAACTCGCACCGATAGTTCCGGTTCCTACGCGTGCGAGCCTCTCCGCTTGCGTCGCATCGACCTCCTCAAAAAAAACCGGCTCAAAAAAAGCCGGCGTACCTTTCGGTACGCCGGCTTGCACTTTGCCCTGTTGCGTAAACTCAGATCATGCCGACGCGGCGCGCGGCGTGCGGTTGCGCGAATTGCGCTGGAAGAACAGCGCCTGGCTCGCCACCGCCGACACCATCGCCGGCTGGAACGGCTTCGAGATCAGGAACGCCGGCTCCGGCCGCTCGCCGGTCAGGAAGCGCTCCGGATAGGCGGTGATGAACACCACCGGCACCTCGAAGGTGCGCAGCAGCTCGTTCACTGCATCGAGGCCGGACGAGCCGTCGGCGAGCTGGATGTCGGCGAGGATCAGGCCGGGCTTCTTGTTCTTGGCGAGCGCCACCGCATCGGAATGCGTGCGCGCAACGCCGATGACGTTGTGGCCGAGATTCTTCACCAGGCTCTCGAGGTCCATCGCGATGAAGGTCTCGTCCTCGATGATCAGGACATCGGTGGCGATCTCGGCGGCCATCTCGCGGCCGGCGGCATCGGTCAGCTTGCGCGTCTCGGCGACATCGGTGCCGAGAATGTAGCCGACCTCCTCCTCCGAAAAGCCTTCCAGCGACAGCAGCAGGAAGGCCTGGCGCGGCAGCGGCGTGATGTTGGAGAGCCGGCGCTCCGGCGGCAGCGAGAGCGTCGCCACGTCTTCATTGTCGTTGTTGTTCACCGACACCGAATTCCAGATCTGGGTGAACAGCCGAAACAGCCCGGCGCGCGGACCGTGCGTCTGATCCAGCAATGAGCCGTCCTGCAACAGGGCCTCGAGCATGGCCCCGACATAGGCGTCCCCCGACGCCTGGTTTCCGGTCAGTGCGCGAGCGTAACGACGCAACAGCGGAAGGTGTTCGGCAACGATCTGCGATCGGGACATTCCCACTCCATCCTTGTTCGTGAGGCCTTTCGGCCTGAAACCCGTGTCTGGGGACGACAGAATCCGGTTTAGAGAATCCAGTTTCCGGGGCGCCCCCGGTTCCCCTGCATGCCCGACTACGCGCGAAAGCCGGAAAAGTTCCACGAAATAGTTCCAGCCTTCCGGAACTTTATGCGCAACTTTGCATTAGCTCCTGACCGACGAGGCAACGCGGCCAGCCTCTTTTTTCGAGGAAACATCTTGGAAATCAGAGACTTAACTCCCGGGGAAGCGTGGATCACATCATGAAGGAAGTAAAGAAGCAGGGCGGTCTCAACGCCGAGATTCAATCGAGGATCGGCCATCAGCTGCGCGCCATGTACGACGACGTGGTGCGGCAGGGGGTGCCCGACCGCTTTGCGGAGCTGATCCGCAAACTCGACGGGCCCGAGGCCGCCGCGGCGGCCGTGGCCGGGGGCGATACCGACAAGAACAATGGAGGGGACTAATGCCTCTCACGAATGAACTTCGCGACGATATCCTTGCGTCGGTCCCGAGCCTGCGCGCGTTCGCGATCTCGCTGTCCGGTAATGGTGACCGCGCCGACGATCTGGTGCAGGAGACCCTGCTGCGCGCGATCGCCAATATCGACTCGTTCCAACCCGGCTCGAACTTGCCCGCGTGGTTGTTCACGATCCTGCGCAACCTGTTTCGTTCCGACTACCGGAAGCGTCGGCGCGAGGTCGAGGACGCCGAGGGCAACTATGCCAAGACGCTGAAGAGCCAGCCGTCGCAGGCGGCGCATCTGGAGTTCGAGGAATTCCGCGCTGCGCTCGAAAAGCTGCCGCAGGACCAGCGCGAGGCGCTGATCCTGGTCGGTGCCTCCGGCTTCTCCTACGAGGATGCCGCGGCGATCTGCGGCTGCGCGGTCGGCACCATCAAGAGCCGCGTCAACCGCGCGCGATCGAAGCTCTCCGCGCTGCTCTATGTCGACAGCGCCGAGGATTTCGGCCCGGACAACACCGTGCGCGCCGTGATCGGCGGCAATGGCGGCTGAGCACGGCAAACCTGGAATGCGAAAAGGCGGCCCGATCGGGCCGCCTTTTTGATGGGGAAGAGCAGATCACGTCCGCGCGACCGCCAGACGCGATAGAGCGTTTTGGAGCGAAGCGGGCACCGGTCCGCGTGAAGAAAACGCGTCAAGACGAAAGGCTAGCCCGCCATCGCCTGCTTGACGGCGGGCGGCTTGAAGCCGTTCCTCAATTCGAGGATCTTGCCCGCGATCTCGGTCACCGGGACCGGGTGACTGAACAGGAAGCCCTGGGCCTCGTTGCAGCCTTCGGCCCGCATGTGATCCAGCTGCTCGACGGTCTCGATGCCCTCCGCGATCGTGGTCATGCCGAGGCTGCGGCCGAGGCTGATGACGGCGCGGACGATCGATTTCGATCCATGCGTCGCGGTGGCGTCGCGCACGAAGGACTTGTCGATCTTGAGCTTGTCGAACGGGAAACTGCGCAGATAGCTCAGCGAGGAATAGCCGGTACCGAAATCGTCCAGCGCAACGCGCAGCCCCAGCGCCTTCAACTTGTGCAGCGTTGCCAGCGTCTCGCTGCTGTTGGCGAGGAAAACGGATTCGGTGATCTCGAGCTCCAGCCGGCGCGGCGACAATTTTGACGCCGCGAGCGCATTGACCACGACGTCGATGAAGTCGGCGTCGCGAAACTGGACCGCGGAAACGTTGACTGCGAGCTTCATCTCGCTGGGCCAGGTGACTGCCTGCTCGCAGGCTCGATTGAGCACCCATTCCCCAAGCGGAATGATGAGCCCGATTTCTTCGGCAATCGGGATGAACTGGTCGGGCGGCACCATGCCTCGTTTCGGATGATGCCAGCGCAGCAGCGCCTCGAAGCCGCAGATGCGGTCGAGATTGAGATCGTAGAGCGGCTGGTAGTACAGCGAGAACTCGTCCTTGGCCATCGCCTCGCGAAGATCGAGCTCGATCGCGCGGCGCCGCTGCAGGCTGGCGTCCATCGCAGGCTCGAAGAAGCGCCAGGTGCCGCGGCCTTCCATCTTGGCGCGGTACAGCGCGACGTCGGCGTTCTTCAGGAGCTTCTCGCCGGTGGTGCCGTCGCCCGGCGACATCGAGATGCCGACGCTGCACCCGACCACGACGCGATGCCCGTTCAGCTCGTACGGGGCGCCGACGCATTCCACGATGCGGCGGGCGAGGCGTTCGGCCTCGTCGCCGGCCTGCACGCCGCACTGGATGACGGCGAACTCGTCACCGCCCAGACGCGCGACGGTATCGATCTCGCGGACGCAGGCGTTGAGCCGGTCCGCGACCGCGCACAGCAGTTCGTCGCCGACCGGATGCCCGAGCGTGTCGTTGACCTGCTTGAAATTGTCGAGGTCGAGGCAGAACACCGCAAAGCCCGATCCGCGGCCAACCTGGGCGACCGCCAGCTCGATCCGCTCCGCGAGCAGCGTCCGGTTCGGCAGCTTGGTCAAGGCGTCGTGCCGGGCCATGAACGCGATCTGCGACTCGGCGCGCTGCTGTTCGGTGACGTCCTCGCAGGTCACGAGCCAGCCGCCGTCGGTCGTCGGCCGCTGCGCGATGGCAATGATCCGCCCATCGCTGAGATGCTGCAGATAAGTGCCGCCCTCGTTCAACGCCATCGACCGCTCGCGCTCCGCCAGCAGGTCGGCGACGGTCCGCTCGCCGTGATTGCCGGCGGCAACGCTCAGCCCGAGCACGTCTTCCATGGTCATGCCGGGAACCACGAGCTCCGGCGAGATATCGAATATCTCGCAGAACCGGCGGTTGGCGACCTGCAGCCGCGCCTCGCTGTTGTAGAGGCACAGACCTTGCGACATATGCGTGAGCGCCGCATCGAGCCGCAGATTGGTTTCGTGCAGCTCGGCCTTCTGCTGCTTCAGCGCGGAGATGTCGCTGTAGACCAGGACGACACCGCCCTCCTGCGTCTCGCTGCGGCTGACGCGCAGCCAGCGGCCGTCCGAAAGCTGCGCCTCGCTCGCGAAGCCGTCGATGTCGCCGTCGGCCGGCGCCAGGCTCGGGGCGCCGAGCCGATCCGACTGCAGCAGCTGCGGCGAGAGCCGGATGAATTCGCTGGCGCGCGAGTTGGCCAGCGCGATCTGGCCGTCCGCATCGAGCAGCACGACGCCTTCGCGCGACGTTTCAAGCGCATCGGACAGCCGCGCCTGCGCGGAGCGGCGCTGCGATACCTCCTGATCGACCATCCGCCTGATGTTGTCGCGCATGGTTTCCATGGCGGTCAACAGCGTGCCGAGCTCGTCGGTGCCGCCCTTGGGCACGGTCGCGTCGAGATCGCCACCGGCGATGCTGCGCGCGGCCCGCGATGCGATGGCGACGGGTCCGATGATGCGGCGCGCCAATAGCCACGAGAACAGCGCCGACAGGAACAGCGCGACGGTCAGCCCGGCCACGTTGAGCTGCAGATCCCGCTTGATCGTCGAGAGCGCCTTCTGCCTGAACAGGAAGCCGTCGCCGGCCGTGTAGTTGACCAGCAGCTCGACCTGCTGGCTGACGATCTTGGAGTAGCGATCGACGTCGCCGACCGTGGCGCCCGGTGCCTGCGGATCAGCCGCGGCGCCTCCCTCCAGCGGCGATCCGACGGCGCGGCGGTGCAGCGCCATCCAGGCGTCGGCGGCTTCCTGCACCTTGGCGGCGGCCTGCGCGGCCCGCGACGACTGCGACCGGTCGGCTGCGATCGTCAGATCCTCCGAGAGCGTCTTCGCGAGCTTCTCGATCTGGCTATCCAAATTGGCGCGGATCTCCGGATCCGTGGTCAGCAGGCGCTGCGACGAGGCGACCCGCATCGAGGCGAAGTCGGCGCCGGCCGCGCGGGCGTAGTTGATCGACATCAGGGATTCGTCGAACGTCTTCGCCACCAGATCGCCGGCATGGCGGATGCCAAGGATGGAGTATCCGCCGAGCGCAACCGCGACTGCGCTCATCGCAAGGCAAAAAATCAGAATCTGGGTGCGGATCGAACCCTTGGTCAGGGCAAGACGCGACAGGCGGCCGGTTGCAAACCGGATGGCTGCACCGCTCTTCGCCCTGAGGTTGCCTAATAGGCTTTCCATACCCGCGTTTCGCCGTAGTGCTCGATGTTCAAGCCACGCAGAAACGCGCAGCGCTGCGGAAAAATGACTGTCTGCTCAAAATTGCATTAGTAGTGACTGGAACTGATGCTGAAATCGTTAAGATCAGCTGGCGATAATCATCGTTACAGGTAATCCGGGAGGCACGATCTGCCCCCGGGGTAGCCGATGTCGGGTGTCGAGGTTCAAGCGGGGGTCTCATGCAGTCAGGCTTGTTGCGCGGCTTGCGCCTGGGCCGGTTCGGACGCGTGCCATTTGCCGCGGCGATTGTTACGGGAGCGCTTGCCGGAGCCGCCCTGGGTGCCGGTCCCTACGTGATTTCGCAAAAGGATCGTGAATTCAAGCCCGCGGAGATCTCGATCAAGCGCGGCGAGGTTTTACGATTCATTAACGATGACGGCGAGCTGCTGCATCACGCTTATTTGAGCAGCGATACCTTCAGTTTCGACTCGGGCGACCAGCAGCCGGGCAGCAAGTTCGACGTCGCCTTTACGGCCCCCGGCGACTACACCGTGCTGTGCGGCATTCATCCGAAGATGAAGCTTGCCGTCCACGTCGCCAAATAGCGCGACGATCTACAGGATCGTCGTCTTGAACAGCGCGGCGTGGCCGAAATAGTAGACGAACAACGTCACCGACAGCGCGGCGCAGAGCGCGACCGGCGCCAGCCACGGCGCGCGGCGATCGCGCGGCAACACCTTGTTGTCGGCGACGATCGCGAGCAGCACGGCGATGATCGCCGAGTGTCCGATCGTGTCGATCTTGCCGAACTCGAAGCAGGCGCTGATGAACATCCCGGTCAGCACCGCGGCGGCGCAGCGCCGGATCAGTGGAGTCCAGATCAAGGCAAAGGCGAGCGTGAATTCGACCATGCCGGCGGCGCGCATATAGAACTCGTTGTCGAAGCCGAGCGTCATCGAGGCATGCTCGATCAGGAGCGGGAAGCTCCATTCCGGATAGGCCCATTTTTCGATCGAGGCCCACATCAGCGTCACCGCCGCGGCGTAGCGCATCACGTCGATCGGCCGGATTCCGAACAGATCCTTGTTCAGCCCGATAAGCGCAAAATAGGCGGCAACGCCGAGGAAAATCGGGTAGTCGGCGAGATGGAAGACACCGTAGCCGCGGACGCCGATGCCGAACAGGATCGCCATCCCCACCGCCGACAGCGGCAGCGTACGCCGCGACAGCATGCCGGCGGCGATCGCAAGCTGCAACGCGCCGACCAGCGGCGAGGTCGTCTTCAACTCGGGCGTCAGCAGGATGCCGCCCACCGCCCAGATCGAGATGAAGAAGAACGCGGCCACGGCGCGCATCATCGTCTCGGTGTGCAGCCGTAGCCCCTCGGTGATGCGGTCCAGCACGCGAATGGTCGCATCGCCGAGCGACGTCGGCTCGATCAGGCTGCCCGCAAACAGCCAGAACACGGCGATACCGAGCAGCAGCTCAAAGTCGAGGCAAAGCACATTCTCGAGTCCGCGCGGCTGCCCGGCGACATCGTAGGCGCAGAACCATTTGACATGTGCCTCGGCACTGCGCGCGGCCACAACGCAAAACAACACCGCCGCAAGGCACGTGGCGAAAAAGGAGCGCACAGCCGAACCGGCATCTCGCCCCTGCCAACTAAACATTGAACCAACCGCCCACACACACTTAAGGACTTGTTTAACTTATATCAAATTTTACGCTTTGCGCCCGCCTGCGACAGCTCTCGGTTGCATTGTGGTTAATCGTGATCGGGCGGGCCCCAGCCTGCGTCCCGATGCAGTCTTTCGAGCTGGTTCCATCGAATTTTAGCTAATTCCGGCACGGGAGCTCAATTCAACTGTCGTAGTGAAACCCGGACAAATCGGATCGGGAGGCCGGTTAAATGTTCGGAGCGTTGAGCGTCGTGAGTATCGGGGTGGGGTCGGCCCTCGCCTACGTGACCAAATCGTCGGCGTCGCGCACAGCGGCCCTCGAAACCTGCGCCGGCGCGTTCCTGCTGGTCGGACTTGGCCTGTTGGGCGCCGCGCTGCCCCACCTCGCCTGACGAGCCCTGTCCCGGGCAACCTCGCGCCTCAGCGCGGCAATTTGGGAATCCCCGCCACCGGCGGAGCCGTGGCAGTCAGGGTTTGCAGGAAGGCGATCAGGTCCTTCTTGTCGTCCGTCGTCAGCGACAATGGCCTGATGTCCGGCGACCGGCTCGGCCGCTCGATCCCACCCCTGTTGTAGAGTTCGATGACATCTTCCAGCGTTGCGACCGATCCGTCGTGCATGTAAGGCGCGCGGCGCGCGACGTCGCGCAATGTCGGGGTCTTGAACGCGTATTTCAGCTTCGCCGACGTCGGGAAGAAGCGGCCGCGCCCGATGTCGTGGCCCTTGGCGGTGCCGATATCCTGGAACGAGCCGTCGGAAAACGACGGGCCGCTGTGACAGGACGAGCAGCGCCCCTTGCCGTTGAACAGCTCAAAGCCCTGCTTGGCGGACGCGCTGATCGCACTCTCGTCGCCCTTGATCCAGCGGTCGAACGGCGCCTCGCCCGCGACGATGGAGCGCTCGAAGGTCGCCAGCGACTGCTCGATCCGCGGCCGCGTGATCGCGCCGTCGCCGAAGGCATGGTTAAACGCATCGACATAGCCCGGGATCGCGGCAAGGCGCGCGATCAATTCCGGCTCGGTCATGTTCAGGTTCATCGGGCTCAGGATCGGCCCGAACGCGACGGATTCCAGATCCTTGAACTTGCCGTCCCATCCCAGCGGCTCGAAGAAGGCCACGTCGATCAGCGTCGGCGAACGGATCGGCAGGCCTTTCGGATCCTCGCCGATGGCGCGCGGCAGGCCGTCGGCCCAGGACAGGCTCGGCTTGTGGCAGCTCGCGCAGGAGTGCGTCTTCGACCGCGACAGCAGCGGATCGAAGAACAGCATCCGGCCGAGCGCGGATTTCGCCTCGGAATAGGGATTGGTGCTCGGGAACGGAACCACATCCGGACGGCGATAGCTGGCACGAATTGTCGCAGGGTCCTTGGCAGGCTCCTGGGCATTGTCCTTGGGCGCCGCCGCCGGGGTCAGGGCAAGCGACAGCCCTACGGGCAAAACTGCCGCGAGCAAGGTCAGGCTGACCCAAAGCCTCATCGGGGTCCTCAGACGGTATCCTGCTCGGTATATGCCGAAGCATGTTCAACGAAGCATTAACAATCGGTTGCGGTCTATTACGGAGACCGGCCGCCGGTCACGGATGACACCGGAGCCGCTTCCCAAAAGCCTGATTTCGATCAATCCGCGCAGCGACGGAGCCACACAACCTGTGGCGGCGCTGCGGCTATTTCTTCACCGGACGGAGCGGCGCCGAGAACTGCTCGGTGCGGTCGCGCTCGGTCATGTCGACCACGGTGTCCATCGGCGCGGTCAGCTCATAGACATAGGAGACGTCGGTGAAGTAGCGCTTTGCGGTGCCGCCGAGTGCCTCGGGCGCGACGCGGTCGAGCAGGATCAGGCCGAAATCGCTGTCGGCGCGACGCGTCGCCTGGCTGGTGTTGAATTCCTCCCAGCGGAAGTGGAAGACCCCGTCGGCATCCTCGCCCGTGACCTCCCAGTTGGCGACGATGTGCGGATGCTTGCCGACCAGCGACAGCCCTTCGTCGGAGTGCGAGGCGAGCTCGAAGAACAGCAATGACAGCGATTGCGCGGCGCGCGCGCTGACCGTGATGTCGGGTCCGTTCACCGCGATCCGGTCGGCGTGCGGGATCGCGCGCGACTCGAACAGGCCCTTCAGCTTGACGCCCTGCCACTGGCTCTCGCTGAGCAGCGTGACGACGTTCGACATCGCGTGGATGCGCCCGATCAACAGTTCGCGCGCGACGTCGATATCGGCGCCATGCCGCAGCGTGCGGGTCACGATCGACTGGATCACCGCGAGGATGTTCTTGACCCGATGGTTGAGCTCGTCGATCACGGCGGTCAGCCGCCGCTCGAAACCGATCCGGACCTCGATCTCGCGGCTGAGCCGCAAATTGTTGTAGGCGACGTAGCCGAACAGGCCGCAGACAATGCCGGTCAGCGCGAGGCCGATCGCCGCGACGATGGTCGCGGTCTGCTGCGCACGCACCGTGGCGTTGCTCTTGGCGTAATAATCCAGCGACCAGTCACGGCCGCCGAACGTCACCGTGCGCACCATCGACGGCGACGGGCCGTCCTGGCGCACCGCGCGCGAGGTGACGATGCCCTGCTCGTTGGCGGTGAACTCGTCGTTGGAATCGCGCGGATCCTTCAGCGCCACCGCGAACAGCGAGGAATCGTCGTTGGTCAGCATCAGCGACGAAAGCTCGTAGGAAAAGGTGATGAAGCCGGCCGGCTCGGAGGCGCCCTCCTGGAACACCGGCGCGGCGAGCACGACGCCGACCGGGCCGTTCTGCCGCAGCAGCGGCACCGGGTCCGAGGCCACGGGCTTGGCACTCTCCATCGCCTTGGCCAGCATCGGGCCGACCACCGAGTGGCGATCGAAGGCGCGGCCCGGGATGCTCAGGGTCTCCGGATTGCGCGGCTCGACGTCCATCAGCACGTTGATCGGCTTGTCGAGCGCCTTGAGGTCGAGCGCCTGGTCGTCGAAATCGCGGATCGAGGGGTTGGTGAAGCCGGTGGCCTTCAGCTCGGCCTCGGCCGCGGTCAGCTCGTTCGGCTTCAGCCGCGCGATCCAGGCGGCGACGACGAAGTCGGTCTTGAAGGCGTAGATCGCCGAGCGCAGCGGCTGCAGCATGTTGGCCTTCACCATCGACGGCGTCCGGAACAGACCCGAGGCCACCCGCGCCAGCAACTCGCGCTCGGTCAGGCGGTCCTGCACCAGGCTGGCATGGACGTCGATCGCCCGCGCCAGCGCGATACCGTCGATCGCGAGCTCCTGATCGTGCACCCGATAGGCGGCAAGACCGGAGAGCAGAACTCCGATCAGCGCAATCAATGCAACGATGAAGCCCAGTCGAACCACACGCTTACTCGGCAATCAGGGGGTGGCGAAAGGGGACGGTCGGCATCTGGCTTCTGCGGGAGCGGCGACAAATCAGGGTGCGATGAACGCCAGCCGCAATGGAATATGGAATAGCGATCATCGGTACGCAACAGGAGCCGGTCGGCAACATTAACGACGACGCCACCCGGCGGTCTTTGGCGGCGCCAAAGGTTGCTAATCGTCAAAGTTGGAATTTGTTCCGGCGATTGCGCAGCTTTTTTGCGGCGGGCGCGGGTCAGCCAATGGACCACCCCGTGATCTGAGATGCGAGCCTTGCGGCGCAATTGCGCCGCAAAGCTCGCTCCTCGGGATGACGGAATAAGCATTCGCCCCGCCACAATGATTAACGCCTAACCCGCCTTGCCTGAACCCTGCGGCCGCAGGCCGCCCTTGGTCTCGATGAAGCTGATGATGCGGTCGAGGCCGTCGCTCTTCTTCAGATTGGTCATCACGAACGGCCGCTCGCCGCGCATCCGCCTGGCGTCGGTATCCATCTTCTCGAGCGAGGCACCGACATGGGGCGCGAGGTCGATCTTGTTGATCACCAAGAGGTCGGACCGCGTGATGCCGGGGCCGCCCTTGGAGGGGATCTTGTCGCCGGCGGCGACGTCGATGACGTAGATCGTGAGGTCAGCCAATTCCGGCGAGAAGGTCGCGGCCAGATTGTCGCCGCCGGATTCGATCAGCACCAAATCGAGGTCGGGGAATTTCGCCCGCATGTCGGCGACCGCGGCGAGGTTCATCGAGGCGTCCTCGCGGATCGCGGTGTGCGGGCAGCCGCCGGTCTCGACACCCGCGATGCGGTCGGCCGTCAGCGAGCCGGAGCGCACCAGAAATTCGGCATCCCATTTGGTGTAGATGTCGTTGGTGATCGCGGCGATGTCGTAGCGCTCACGCATCGACTTGCAGAGCAGATCCATCAGCGCGGTCTTGCCGGAGCCGACCGGACCGCCGACCCCGACGCGCAGCGGGCCATGAGAAGTGGGCATGTCAGATGCTCCTTCCTAGTCGTCCCGGCGAAGGCCGGGACCCATAACCACCGAATTGAATTGTTGCGCGAAGCTGAGGCCACAGCATTGAACAATCACAGAAGCCTGTGGTTATGGGTCCCGGCCTTCGCCGGGACGACGGCTGAGGATGCGGACGTATCGTCGCTTGATTGCGCCTCATGACCTAAACAACCTCGTATATTGCGTCTCGTGACGCAGGCTGGCGAGATCGGCCCGAAACGTCGCGCTGCCGAGATCGTCGAGCGAGGCCGCAATGGCCCGCGCTGCGGTCGCGGTGACGACCGGCTCGAGATCGGCCAGCACGCGTTGGCTGTCGGTCTGCCCGAGCGGGATCAGCCGGCTGCCGGCGGAAATCCAGTTGGAGACCACGGCATGCAGGAAGGCATGCAGCGAGGGTGCCAGCCGGATGCCATGCGCAGCGCTGACCACGCCGACCGCGACCGGGTAGACGATCGGCCCGTCGCAGGCCGCGACCCTGGCGTCGAGGCCGGGCGAATTCCAAACGGCACGGGCGATCTCGATGAAGGCGCGCCCCTGCGTCGTGGTCTCGAGCTGCCGCTCGCGCGAGGGCACGAAGGCGGCCGCGAGTTCGGCGATCGCCTTCAGCCCGGCCGGATCAGGCTCGGACGCCGCGCGAAAACTCTGCGCGAGAAACACGGCGTCGCAAAACCCGCTGCCGTCGGCGAGCATCGCCGCGAGCCAGCTGCGCAGCGTCGCGGCATCGGTGATGTCGCCGGCCTCCACCGCCCACTCGATGCCGCTGGAATAGGCGAACGCGCCGACCGGAAACGACGGCGACAGCCACGTCATCAGCCGGTACAGCGCGGCTGCCTCGTCCTCCGCCATCCCGCCGCGCAACGCGGCGGGATCAGGCTCATTTGTGGTCATGAGCATGGGAGTGGTCGTGGTGATGATGGGCATGATCGCAATGCTCATCATGATGGTGGTCGTGGGCATCATGGTGATGCCCGTGATCGTGGTGGTGACCATGATCATGCGCATGGCTGTGGGCATGATCATGGCCGGCATCAGCGTGCGCGTGCGCGTGCGCCTCGGCATGCGCATGCTCGGCATAGGCGCCGCCTTCGGGATCGAACGGGGCTTCGATCTCGATGACGCGGGCTCCCAGTCCCGTCACCATCGCCTCGATCACGTGGTCCCTGCGGATGCGCAGGCCCTTCGGCATGATCTGCGTCGGCAGATGGCGGTTGCCGAGATGCCAGGCGACCCGGATCAGATGATGCGGATCGCTGCCGCGGATTTCCGCGAGCGGCTCGGGGGCTGCGACCACCTCGACGAGGCGGCCGTCCTCCAGCACCAGCGCATCGCCGCCGCGCAAGGCGACCGCGTTCTCGAGATCGAGCAGGAATTCGAGCCCGCGCGTCCCGGTCATCGCCATCCGCCGCCGGTGCCGGTCGTCGAAATCGAGCACGACGGTATCGGCTGCGGCTTCCGTCCAGCGATGCTGTCCCAGGACCTTGGTTGCGCGGATCATCGAATGCCTCAGAGCTTCTGAACCTTGCCGTCGCTGATGATCTCGATCACCGTCGGCCCGGTCTTCATGTCGGCGGAATATTCGCGCCACACCTTCATATGCGGCGCCTTGCTGTGCGCGGTGAGATCGTCGCGGGTTTCCCAGCGCTCGACCACGACGTACAGATTGGGATCGTTGACGCTGACATGGCCCTCGTAGGAGAGGCAGCCCTTCTCCTTGTGGGTCTCGGCGATGCACGCCTTGTGCCCCTTGATGAAGTCGTCCTTGTTTTCCGGCTTCATCGGCGTGGTGGCGATCACATAGATCATGCTGGCTCTCCCGTTCTTGTTTTTATTAGCGGACGTCGACCTTCTCGGGCGTGATCACCTCGATCTTCGGGGGCGCGGCCATGCACTTCACCGCGACCCGGCCGAACGTCTTCATGTGCTCGGCGGTGCGATGCGGCACCAGCGCGTCGGCGTTTTCCCACTGCTCGACGAACACCATCTTGCTGTGGTCGGTGACGCTCTCGTGCAGATCGTAGGCGATGTTGCCGGGCTCCTTGCGGGTTTCCTTGATGCAGGCGGTTGCCGCAGCGATGAATTCGGCGCGGGTCTCGGGCTTGATGGTCAGCGTGGCAACGACGTAAATCACGGAAATTCCTCCCGGTTTTCTGTTTTGGCTTTGGATACCGGGAGCGGTTTTAGAACATAAAATAGCGCTGTGCCATGGGCAGCACCTCGGCCGGGGCGCAGGTCAGGAGCTCGCCGTCTGCGCGTACCTCATAGGTCTCGGGATCGACCTCGATCTCGGGCGTCGCGTCGTTGTGGATCATGCTCTTCTTGGAGATCTTTCCGCGGGTATTCTGCACCGCGTAGAGCTTCTTCGAGATGCCGAGCTTGCGGGCGAGGCCGCCGGTGACCGCGGCCTTCGAGGTGAACACCACCGAGGACGCGGTAAGAGATTTGCCGAAGGCGGCGAACATCGGCTGGTAGTGCACCGGCTGCGGCGTCGGGATCGAGGCATTGGGATCGCCCATTGGAGCCGCCACGATCGAGCCGCCCTTGATGATGCAGTCCGGCTTGACGCCGAAGAACGCCGGCGACCACAGCACGAGGTCGGCCATCTTGCCCTTCTCGACCGAGCCGATCAGCTTCGACACGCCATGCGCGATCGCGGGGTTGATGGTGTATTTGGCGATGTAGCGCTTGACGCGGAAATTGTCGTTGTCGTTGCCCTTGTCCTGCGGCAACGCCCCGCGCTGCTTCTTCATCTTGTCGGCGGTCTGCCAGGTACGGATGATGACTTCGCCGAGCCGGCCCATCGCCTGCGAGTCCGACGAGATCATCGAGAGCGCGCCGAGATCGTGCAGGATATCCTCGGCGGCGATGGTCTCCTTGCGGATCCGGCTTTCGGCGAAGGCGAGGTCTTCGGCGATCGACGGATCGAGGTGATGGCACACCATCAGCATGTCGAGATGCTCGTCGATGGTGTTGCGGGTGAACGGCCGCGTCGGATTGGTCGAGGATGGCAGCACGTTCTTCAGGCCGGCAACCTTGATGATGTCAGGCGCATGGCCGCCGCCGGCGCCTTCGGTGTGGAAGGCATGGATGGTGCGGCCCTTGAAGGCCTTGATCGTATCCTCGACGAATCCGGATTCGTTCAGCGTGTCCGAATGCAGCATCACCTGGACGTCGTAATCGTCCGCGACCGAAAGGCAGGTGTCGATCGCCGACGGCGTGGTGCCCCAATCCTCGTGCAGCTTCAGCGCGCAGGCGCCGGCCTTGACCATCTCGACCAGCGCCGCCGGACGCGAGGCGTTGCCCTTGCCCGAGATGCCGAGATTGACCGGGAAGGCGTCGAACGACTGGATCATCCGCCCCATGTGCCACGGACCGGGCGTGCAGGTGGTGGCGAAGGTGCCGTGCGACGGGCCGGTGCCGCCGCCCAGCAGCGAGGTGACGCCCGACATCAGCGCGTGCTCGATCTGCTGCGGGCAGATGAAGTGGATGTGGCTGTCGAATCCGCCGGCGGTGAGGATCTTGCCCTCGCCCGCGATCACGTCGGTGCCGGGGCCGATGATGATGGTGACGTTGGGCTGGATGTCCGGATTGCCCGCCTTGCCGATCGCCGCGATCATGCCCTCCTTGATCGCGACGTCGGCCTTCACGATGCCCCAGTGATCGACGATCAGCGCGTTGGTGATGACGGTGTCGGCCGCGCCCTGCGCGTTGGTCACCTGCGATTGCCCCATGCCGTCGCGGATCACCTTGCCGCCACCGAACTTCACCTCCTCGCCATAGGTGGTGAGATCCTTCTCGACCTCGATGATCAGATCGGTGTCGGCGAGCCGCACCCTGTCGCCGGTGGTCGGCCCGAACATGTCGGCATAGACGGAACGCTTGATCTTCACGGCCATATCAGCCCCCAGTTTCAGCCAGCGCGGCCCTGGCGCGCGCAATGGTGTCGTCGAAAATGCGGTCGAGCCGCGGATTGATCCCCCGGCAGCCGGCAACGACCTTGTCGGCCCAGGCCGCATAGTCGGCGAGATCGTCGCGTTCGTCCTTGCTCGGATGCGGCACGATCCGCGCGCCGATATTGCTGACCTTGTCGGCGGTCTTGATCAGCTTTGCACCGGGCGATTTGTGCGGAGCGTCCTCGATCTGCTTCTGCCGGCGGACCGGCTTTGCGAGGCTCATGTCGTCGGTGCATTCGACGACGAGATCGGCGACGCGCGCGCTGAACTTTTGCGCGAGTTCGTCGCGCGTGGTCTCGGTGTCCTCGATGGTGTCGTGCAGCCAGCCGGCCGCCACCAGCTCGGCATCGGCGCCGTCGGTCACCTGCGCCAGCAGGTTGGCAACCTCGGCAAGATGGTTGATGTACGGCTCGCTCCCCCGCCCCTTGCGCGCCATCCCGTTGTGACGACGTGCGGCAAGCTCGGCGGCTTCGGAGACCATGCGGAGCGGAGGGAGCATGCGGCTACAGCGTCCCTTCGTGTCTGATGGCATGGCAATTGGCGGGGAATCGCGAAATCACTTCTGCCTGAGTTCGGGGCTCACCCCTCTCCCCAACCCTCCCCCGCAAGGGAGGAGGGAGCCCGGCCAGCGTGCTCACCTCACCTGACATCACGGCGAATCTCGCAGGCACTAAAGCTTCCCCTTCACCTCGGCGCGGAAGCCGTGGACCACGCGCTTGCCGGCGAGTGCGACGAGCTTGACGTCGCGGGTCTGGCCGGGCTCGAAGCGGACGGCGGTGCCGGCGGCGATGTCGAGGCGCATGCCGCGGGCTTTCTTGCGGTCGAATTTCAGCGCCGGGTTGGTCTCGAAGAAATGGTAGTGCGAGCCGACCTGGATCGGGCGGTCGCCGGTGTTGGCGACCGACAGCGTCACGGTCTTGCGGCCGGCATTGAGCTCGATCTCGCCGTCCTTGATGAAGAGTTCGCCGGGGATCATGTTGCGCTCCTATCGGATCGGCTCGTGCACGGTGACGAGCTTGGTGCCGTCGGGGAATGTCGCCTCGACCTGGATGTCATGGATCATCTCCGGGATGCCATCCATCACCTGCGCGCGGCTCAGGACCTTGGCGCCGGCCTGCATCAGTTCGGCGACGGTGCGGCCGTCGCGCGCGCCCTCGACGATGAAATCGGTGATCAGCGCCACCGCTTCGGGATGGTTCAGCTTGACGCCGCGCTCGAGCCGGCGGCGCGCCACCATGGCGGCCATCGAAACCAGCAGCTTGTCCTTTTCGCGGGGAGACAAATTCATGCGTGCACTCTGATCGTTCTAAAAGGATTAGTTGAGCCACAGGCCTTTAGTTAAGCCAGAGTCTTGGCAGCGGGACAGTGGAGGCGCGGCCGAGCACCGTCATCATGTCGGCGCGCAACCGGGCCGCATCTTGGGCACAGAAGCGCGCCATTGCAAAGCCATTCCAGGCGGAGATGCCGACCTCGCCGCCGAAGCTGTCCGAGGCCTCGCGGATGCGCTCGACCAGCGCCTCGTCGCCCGGCACGATCAGCGCCGTGCCGATCGCGATGCCGCCGTTCGCGATCGCGGGCCGAGCAAGCTTCTCGCCGATCTCGCCGTCGAGCCTGATGGTCTCGGCAAACACCAGCCGGCCGCCACGGCGCAGCCGCCAGCGGTCGACGAACTCGCCATGGCGCATGGTCTCGCCCATCGCGGCGCGGCCGAACACCACGATCTCGCAGAGCAGCAGCGAGGCGCCTTCGGCAAGATCGATGTCAAAGCTCCTGACAATGCGGGCGCGATCAAACAGGATCGTCTCCTGTGGTAGCCAGGAGAGATGCGCGCCGTTCGCGACGGTCAGTGCGATGTCGAGCCGCGCCGCAGCCGCCGGTGCACGGTAAATCTTCTCGGCCGCCGCGGTGGTCAAGGTCAGGCGGGCGCCCTCGCCGGCTTCGATGCCAATCTCGAAGCGATCCCCGCCGGCAATGCCGCCGGCAGTGTTGACGAACATGGCCGAGAGGCCGTCGTCCTCCGGTGACGGAAAACGGACACGCAGCGAGCCTGACTCATGCAGGTCGCCGCGGCGGGTCGCTCCATCCTTCAGATGCACGTCGAACCGGACCGCGCCCTGGGCGCGGTTTGCCGCAAACGTCGCCGCTGCCGCGCCTGCGATCCCAGTCCGCATCCCCCGACGCTCCCTCAACCCACGCCACGAAGGGCGGCGTCACATCCTGTTCACAGCGCCATCTGGCGGCTGATCTCGGCGGGATCGAGGCTTGCGCGATCACAGGCATATTTCACCGCACCCCGGTCCATCACCGCAAAACTGTCGCCGAGTTCGCAGGCAAAGTCGAGATATTGTTCGACCAGCACGATTGCGATGTTGCCGAGGTTGCGCAGATAGGAGATGGCGCGGCCGATGTCCTTGATGATCGAGGGCTGGATGCCCTCGGTCGGCTCGTCGAGCAGCAGGAGTTTTGGCCGCATCACCAGCGCGCGGCCGATCGCAAGCTGCTGCTGCTGCCCGCCGGAAAGGTCGCCGCCGCGGCGGCCCAGCATGGTCTCCAGCACCGGAAACAGCGAGAACACGTCGTCGGGGATGTTGCGGTCCTCGCGCTTCAGCGGGCCGAAGCCGGTCTTCAGATTTTCCTCCACCGTCAGCAGCGGGAAGATCTCGCGGCCCTGCGGCACGAAGCCGATGCCGCGCCGCGCCCGCTCATAGGGCTTTAGCGCGGTGATGTCCTTGCCGTCGAAATTGATCGCGCCGGAGGCGATCGGATACTGGCCGACCATGGCGCGCAGCAGCGAGGTCTTGCCGACGCCGTTGCGGCCGAGCACGCAGGTGACCTTGCCGGGCTCGGCGGTCAGCGACACGCCGCGCAGCGCCTGCGCCGCGCCGTAGAACAGATTGATGTTGTCGACCTTCAGCATCGCCCTAGCGCCCCAGATACACTTCGACCACCCGCTCGTTCGACGACACCTGGTCGATCGAACCTTCGGCGAGCACCGTGCCCTCGTGCAGGCAGGTGACCTTGACGCCGAGCTCGCGCACGAAGGTCATGTCGTGCTCGACCACCATGATGGTGTGGTTCTTGTTGATCTCCTTGAGCAGCTCCGCGGTCAGATGGGTCTCGACATCGGTCATCCCCGCGACCGGCTCGTCGACCAGCAGCACCTTCGGGTCCTGCGCCAGCAGCATGCCGATCTCGAGCCATTGCTTCTGGCCGTGGCTGAGGCTGCCGGCGAGGCGGTTGCGCGCATCGGTCAGACGGATGGTCTCGAGCACCTTGTCGATCCGCTCGGACTCCGCCTTGCTGCCGCGCCAGAACAGCGTGCCGCGCACGGAATGATCGACATTGAGCGCGAGCAGCAGATTGTCCTGCACGGTCTGGCTCTCGAACACCGTCGGTTTCTGGAATTTGCGGCCGATGCCGAGCTCGGCGATGCGGGTCTCGTCAAGCCTTGTCAGGTCGACGGTGCCGTCGAACAGCACGGTGCCCTCATCCGGCTTGGTCTTGCCGGTGATGATGTCCATCATCGTGGTCTTGCCGGCGCCGTTCGGGCCGATGATGGCGCGCATCTCGCCGGGCTCGAGCGCCAGCGACAGGTTGTTGATGGCGTGGAAGCCGTCGAATGAGACGTGCACGCCGTCGAGATAGAGCATGGCCGAGGTGGCGCGGGTATCCATCACGTTCATCTGCCTACTCCGCCGGGTTCGGCGCGCCGACGCCGTCTTCGCGCGCGGCGCTGTTCCTGTCGGCCGCAATCGCCGCACTGCGCCGCGTCTCACGCCAGCTGCTGAAGGTGCCGACGATGCCTTTGGGGAGCAACAGCGTCACCAGGATGAACAGCGCGCCGAGCATGAACAGCCAGTACGGCGCGAGCGGCCCCGAGGTGAAGAATGTCTTGGCGTAATTGACCACGACGGCACCGATCGCCGCCCCGATCAGCGTGCCGCGGCCGCCGACCGCGACCCAGATTACCGCCTCGATCGAATTGCCCGGCGCGAACTCGCTCGGATTGATGATGCCGACCTGCGGCACGTAGAGCGCGCCCGCGACGCCGGCCATGCAGGCCGACAGCGTAAACACGAACAGCTTGTAGGATTCGACGCGGTAGCCGAGGAAGCGGGTGCGGCTTTCGGCGTCGCGCACCGCGATCAGCACCTTGCCGAGCTTCGAGGTCACGATGGCGCGGCAGATCAGGAAAGCGATGATCAGCGCCAGGCAACTGAGCAGGAACAGCGCGGCACGGGTGCCTTCGGCCTGCACGTTGAAGCCGAGAATGTCCTTGAAGTCGGTCAGGCCGTTATTGCCGCCGAAGCCGAAATCGTTGCGGAAGAACGCCAGCAGCAGCGCATAGGTCATCGCCTGGGTGATGATCGACAAATAGACGCCGGTGACGCGCGAGCGGAAGGCGAGCCAGCCGAAGCAGAACGCGAGCAGGCCCGGCACCAAGAGCACCATCAGCGCCGCGAAGGCGAATTTGTCGAAGCCGTACCAGTACCAGGGCAGCTTGTCCCAGTTCAGGAACACCATGAAGTCGGGCAGAACCGGGTTGCCGTAGACGCCGCGGCTGCCGATCTGGCGCATCAGGTACATGCCCATGGCGTAGCCGCCGAGCGCGAAGAACGCGCCGTGGCCCAGCGAGAGGATGCCGCAATAGCCCCAGATCAGATCGATCGAGAGCGCGAGGATGGCGTAGCAGACATATTTGCCCCACAGCGCCACCAGATAGGTCGGCACCTGGAACATCGAGCCCTGCGGCAACAGCAGGTTCGACAACGGGATCAGCACGCCGACCGCGGCGACGAGCAGGACGAACGCGGTCGCGGCGCGGTCGAGCGAACGGGTCAGGATGTGCGGCGTCATGCTTCCACCGCCCGGCCCTTGAGCGCGAACAGGCCGCGCGGCCGCTTCTGGATGAACAGGATGATCAAGACCAGGATCGCGATCTTGCCGAGCACCGCGCCTGCCATCGGTTCGAGGAATTTGTTGGCGATGCCGAGCGTGAAGGCGCCGACCAGCGTGCCCCAGAGATTGCCGACGCCGCCGAACACCACGACCATGAAGCTGTCGATGATGTAGCTCTGGCCGAGATTCGGGCTGACATTGTCGATCTGCGACAGCGCCACGCCGGCAATGCCGGCGATCCCGGAGCCGAGGCCGAAGGTCAGCGCGTCGACGCGCGAGGTGGCGATCCCCATCGAGGCCGCCATGCGGCGGTTCTGCGTCACCGCGCGCATCTCGAGCCCGAGCGCGGTGTAGCGCAGCATCGCGAGCAGGATCGCGAACACCGCAAGCGTGAAGCAGAGGATCCAGAGCCGGTTATAGGTGATGGTGATCTGGCCGAGCTCGAAGGCGCCGCTCATCCAGGACGGGTTGCCGACCTCGCGGTTGGTCGGGCCGAACGCGGTGCGCACCGCCTGCTGCAGCACCAGCGACAGGCCCCAGGTCGCGAGCAGCGTCTCCAGCGGACGGCCGTAGAGGAAGCGGATGATGGTGCGCTCGATCAGGACGCCGATGAAGCCTGCGACCACGAAAGCAAGCGGCACCGCGATCAGCAGCGAATAGTCGAACAGCGCCGGATAGCGGGTGCGGATCACCTCCTGCACCACGAAGGTGGTGTAGGCCCCGATCATCACCATCTCGCCATGCGCCATGTTGATGACGCCCATCACGCCGAACGTGATGGCAAGCCCGATCGCGGCGAGCAGCAGCACCGAGCCGAGCGACAGGCCATACCAGGCATTCTGCACCATCGACCACATCGCAAGATTGCTCTGGATCGAGGACACCGCGCCTGCGGCCGCCTTGGCGACCAGCGGCGGCTGGTCGGTGCCGAGGGAGGTGAGCAGTGCCAGCGCCTCCTGGTCGCCGCGCGCCTTGAGCACGGCGACGGCATCGAGCTTGTCGCTGTCGGACGCGTCCGACTTGAACAGGATGATGGCGGCGCGCGCCTCGGCGAAGGCCTGCTTGATCGGCTTGACGCTCTCCTTGGCGAGCGCGCCCTCCACCGTCGGCAGCAGGTTCTCTTCGTGGCTCTTGAACACCGATTGCGCCGCGGCGAGCCGCTTGGCCGGGTCCGGCGACAGCAAGGTCAGGCCGCCGAGCGCGGCCTCCACGGTGCGGCGCAGACGATTGTTGAGACGTACCGCCGCGGCGTTGTCGGGCAGCTTGTCGACCGCAGCACCGGTGGCGGCGTCGACGATCTTGCCGTCGGCCTGGGTGATGAAGACCTTCTTGCTGTCCGGATCGGCCGACAGCCGGCCGTCCTGCAGCGCGCTGATGATGGGCGATGCCAGCGCGTTGCCGGATGCGGCGACCTCGCCGATCGCAGCCTCGGTGTCGGAGAAATCGTCAGTGGCGAATTTGGCGACCGAATCCTCGAACGGGCCGGCCAGCGCCGGCACCACCAGACAGCTCAGCAGCAGGATCGAGAGAAGCAGCGCGCGAAAGCGATCAATACAATTGGCAAACACGTCAGTACCCCGGCAGGAGTGGAGGAGAAGGCGGCGAGCATGCCGCCTTCTCCGGTGTTGGAAGGTTGTGTTGTGTCGTTGATCAGCTCAGGAGCTTACGAGCCCTGGCCGCCGCACTTGTTGGTCTTGGTGTTGTAGTTGCCGCACTTCTTGCCGACCCAATCGCCGATCAGGTCCTTGGAGCCCTCGAGCTCCTTCGACCAGGCGTCGCCGGCCACCAGGCCCGGGGTCTTCCAGACCACGTCGAACTGGCCGTTGCCCTTGATCTCGCCGATGAACACCGGCTTGGTGATGTGGTGGTTCGGCAGCATCTTCGAGGTACCGCCGGTCAGGTTCGGCGCTTCGATGCCCGGGAGGGCGTCGATCACCTTGTCCGGATCGGTCGACTTTACCTTCTCGACCGCCTTCACCCACATGTTGAAGCCGATGTAGTGCGCTTCCATCGGATCGTTGGTCACGCGCTTGGGATTCTTGGTGTAGGCCTGCCACTCCTTGATGAACTTCTCGTTCGCCGGAGTCTTGATCGACTCGAAGTAGTTCCAGGCGGCGAGATGGCCGAGCAGCGGCTTGGTGTCGATGCCGGCGAGCTCTTCTTCGCCGACCGAGAACGCCACCACCGGGATGTCGGTCGCCTTGATGCCCTGGTTGCCGAGCTCCTTGTAGAACGGAACGTTGGCATCGCCGTTGATGGTGGAGACCACGGCGGTCTTCTTGCCGGCCGAGCCGAACTTCTTGATGTCGGCCACGATCGTCTGCCAGTCGGAGTGACCGAACGGCGTGTAGTTGATCATGATGTCGTCCTGGGCGACGCCCTTGGACTTCAGATAGGCTTCCAGGATCTTGTTGGTGGTGCGCGGATAGACGTAGTCGGTGCCGGCCAGCACCCAGCGCTTCACCTTCTCTTCCTTCATCAGATAGTCGACGGCGGGGATCGCCTGCTGGTTCGGCGCCGCGCCCGTGTAGAACACGTTGCGCTCGGACTCCTCGCCCTCATACTGCACCGGATAGAACAGGATGTTGTTCAGCTCCTTGAACACCGGGAGCACGGACTTGCGCGACACCGAGGTCCAGCAGCCGAACACGACCGCAACCTTGTCCTTGGTGATCAGCTCGCGCGCCTTCTCGGCGAACAGCGGCCAGTTCGAAGCGGGGTCGACCACGACCGGCTCGAGCTTCTTGCCGAGCACGCCGCCCTTCTTGTTCTGCTCGTCGATCAGGAAAAGGATCGTGTCCTTCAGCGTGGTTTCGCTGATGGCCATGGTGCCCGACAGCGAGTGCAGGATGCCCACCTTGATGGTGTCATCGGCCGCTTGCGCGGGCGCGAACGACGAGGACGCAGCCAAGCCCAAAACCAGGCCGGCCGTCGCCGCGAGCGCGCGGCGGCGGGTCATCGTCGTTATTTTGTGAGTAAGCTGAGTAAGCATGAAATGTCGTCTCCCTGACGCAGGCGTGAACGCTCGCGAAACGGCCGCTTGGCCGCCTGCGGTTAAGGGAATCGCAAGAACTGTGCCACGGTGCGGGGGCACCGTAAGTTGATGAACCAGCTAGATAATTTCATGAGTTCCGGGCAAATACGGACAGCGACTGCCCAATCATTGAGCCGAAAAATTGACTGCCGAAGGAGCAATCAGGTTATTTTGTAGGCAAAATCGCCACATTGGCTAAATTTCCGGCATCGATTTGTGACAGTTTGCGCGATGGTTCGGCGAAGTTCGGGTGCCAATCCAGGCGATACCACCTTGAAACCGCCCAGTTCCTGGTCCATATCCTCGCCATGCCCGCGACATCGCGGTGCCTTCGCGAGCTGCGTGTTCAAGCTGCCCCAAGCGGCTTCTGGCTCGCCTTTCAGCTAACCCAGCTTGACGCCCCAGACACGCGGGTGTCCCCGAATGCCTTCATGCGATTCCGGCCGATTGGGCCGGGACGATGACGGCTTTTATGGAAAGAAACATCTTTTGACCTCCTTTCAGGATTTCGGCCTCGCCGATCCCATCGCCCGCGCGCTTCGAGAAGAAAACTATCTCACGCCGACCCCCATCCAGGCCCAGACCGTCCCGCTCGCACTCGCCGGCCGCGACGTCGTCGGCATTGCCCAGACCGGAACCGGCAAGACCGCGTCCTTCGCGCTGCCGATCCTGCACCGGCTGCTCGAGAACCGCATCCGCCCGCAGCCCAAGAGCTGCCGCGTGCTGGTGCTCTCGCCCACCCGCGAACTGTCCGGGCAGATCCTCGACAGCTTCAACACCTATGGCCGCCACATCCGGCTGTCCTCGACGCTCGCGATCGGCGGCGTGCCGATGGGCCGCCAGGTGCGTTCGCTGATGCAGGGCGTCGAGGTGCTGGTCGCCACCCCCGGCCGCCTGCTCGATCTCGTGCAGAGCAACGGGCTGAAGCTCAACCAGGTCGAGTTCCTGGTGCTCGATGAAGCCGACCGTATGCTCGACATGGGCTTCATCAACGACATCCGCAAAATCGTCGCCAAGCTGCCGATCCGGCGCCAGACGCTGTTCTTCTCGGCCACCATGCCCAAGGACATCGCCGAGCTCGCCGAGGCGATGCTGCGCGACCCGGCCCGCGTGGCGGTGACGCCGGTGGCCTCGACCGTGGATCGCATCGCCCAGCGCGCGATCCAGGTCGATTTCGCCGCCAAACCGGCGGTTCTGGCCCAGCTGCTGAAGCAGGAACCGGTCAACCGCGCCCTGGTGTTTACCCGCACCAAGCACGGCGCCGACAAGGTGGTGAAGAGCCTTGCCAAGGCCGGGATCGAGGCCAATGCGATCCACGGCAACAAATCGCAGAACCACCGCGAGCGCACGCTGGCGGCGTTCCGTTCCGGCGAGATCCGTACCCTGGTGGCGACCGATATCGCCGCCCGCGGCATCGACGTCGACGGCGTCAGCCATGTCGTGAATTTCGACCTGCCCAACATCCCGGAAACCTACGTCCACCGGATCGGGCGCACCGCGCGGGCCGGCGCCGACGGGGTCGCGATCTCGCTGATCGCCGGCGCCGAGGAGATCGGCTACCTCAAGGATATCGAGCGGCTGATCCGGATTACCGTCCCGCGGGAAGACCGCCGCACCCAGCAGGGCGGCCGCGAGGCTACCGCCGCGCCGGCGCAGTCCACCCACCCCCATCGTGGCGGACGCTCTGCGCCGCGGGCGCACAATGTCCGTGGGAATGAGGCCGCTCCAAGCGCAAAAGGCCCTCGCCGCCGCCGCCGTCGGGGTGGTAATAATGGCGCGCCGCAGACGAGCCGGGGCGAGTCGCCGCGTCCGTCGCAGGCCGGCAACAGCGAAGGCATCCAGGGCGTCGCCTTCTTGCATCGCGAGAGCCGGCCGAATCCGCAACACAACCGCAACAACCGACCGAAGCACTAGCCGTCGCTCGATCTGGAGAAACATATGGCTAAGGAAGAGCTGATCCAGTTCGAAGGACTGGTGACCGAAATCCTCCCCGACGCTCGCTACCGGGTGCAACTCGACGCCGGACACGAGATCGTCGCCTACACCGCCGGCAAGATGAAGAAAAACCGCATCAAGACGCTGGCCGGCGACCGCGTGACGATCGAAATGTCGCCCTACGATCTCGAAAAGGGCCGCCTGATCTTCCGGCACAAGGACGAACGTCCGAGCGGCGCGCCCGGCGGTCCGCCGCGGGGCGGAGCGCAGCGCGGCGGCCAGTTCCGCCGCCGCTAGCGGCGACATTGCAACCGCTGCGCGCATGACGATTTGATGTCCTGCGCAGCAATTGGCCGGCGGCTGCGCCGGCCAAAAAATCGCGCACGTCAGGATTGTTTTGAAGCCTTCTATCGAATAATATCCTACCCATCGATTTTCGGCCGGACGACATTAGCCAATACCGGTACAGCCGGTTCAGACGCTGACGACCCTTCCAAAAATTCGATCTCACCACCCCGCCGATCAGCGGGTCTTGAACTTGTATATCTGAGAAGGGACTACCCACGTGAGCATGGGAACCGTGAAGTGGTTTAACGCGACCAAGGGCTACGGCTTTATCCAGCCGGATGAAGGCGGGAACGACGTGTTCGTGCACATCAGTGCAGTCGAGCGCGCCGGCCTTGGCACCCTGCGTGAAGGCCAGAAGATCTCCTACGAGATCGTTGCTGACCGCCGTTCCGGCAAATCCTCGGCCGACAATCTGCGCGCCGCCGGATAAGCCGATTTCCGGGAGCGCGCAGCTCCGGGAAATTGTCGTTAAAGCATCAAGGGCCGCACCTTCGGGTGCGGCCCTTTTTGTCTGGATCGCGGGCTCGGCTGGATCGGAAGCCGGCGCGGGTCAAAGCATGATCCGGACCAGCGCAAAGCGCGAAGCGGTCCGAAAGACTCAGCCTCATCTCACCGCGTTTTAGTACGGGCAACTCGTCGGCAGGGTGGCGGTCGTCGCGGCATAGTAGACGCAACGCGACTGCCGCGGCCTGGTATAGGCAACGTCGCCGAGAGGGATGCCGCTCTTGGCCATCACGTAGCCGACCGTCGGAACGTATTTGTAGCTGACTTCGCCCAAGATCAGATAGGTGTCCGCAACCAGCAGCGCCGCCGGAACGATGCTCGTCACGATATCGCCCGTGCTGCGGCTCGAGCCCGTCACCGAGGCCTGCGTGGAGCCTGCGGTCATCACTCCGGCCTTGCTCCACGCGATCTTCGCGATATTCGATTTATCGACATAGATTTCCGACAATGTGACCTTGGTCGGCGTCGGATCGTAGGGCGTCATGATGCCGACGCTGGCGCTGAAGAAGTTCTGCAGGTCGGCATCCACCACCTGGGTCGCCTGCGAGGTCAGATCCGATGCCGCGCGCGCCATCAGCGTAACCTTGCGGTCGACTGCGACGCCGGATGAAAACTCGACAGTGCCGAAGAACATCACCAGCATCAGCGGCACGATGAAAGCGAACTCGACGGCGGCGAGGCCCCGGCGGTCATGCGCGAGAGCAACGACAAAGCGCAGCACGTCAGCAGGCAGCGTTTTCATGACCTTGCTCATGAGCATGTCGTCCCGGCCGTTCCGGAGGGCTCGTTCTTGAACGTCGCGGTCGCAATCAGCAGCCGCTTGCCGTTGGTGAGGTTGGTGGAGGCGAAAAGCTTGGTGACGAACAGCGGCCACTGATAGAACAGCCGCACCACGACGACGTCGCCGTCCTTGCCGGGACACCATTTCACCTGGGTCGGATCGGTGATCGGCGTGAGGTTGACGGTGGAAAAGCTCGTCGCCGGATAGCTGCGCACGTCGACATAGACACCGTTGGTGCAATCGAACAACGCGTTGACCCGCCCGCAGACGAAGTCCTTGAACTGCTGCTGGGTATAATTTGCGCCCTGGGCCTGACCGGTCATGATCATGCGCGAGGAATCCTGCGTCACCGTCTCGAGCACCTGGCTGGCAAAGAAGATCATGGCCACTTCGATGATCGCAAACAGCAGCCCGAAAAACAGCGGCGCGACCAGCGCGAATTCGACCGCGGTCACGCCACGGCGGTTGCGGTGAAAGCGACGGAGGAGGCTCGCGAAGGAGCGAGTGGGCAGCGGCATCAACGACCCCGGATCAACATGGCGGCAACAACTACCCAAAACTCATTGTCGAACTATTTCGCCGGATCGAGACAGGGCGACCCGATCCGTTAGCTCTTTGCTAACCATATCGAGCAACGGCCCGCGATCGGCCGCGGCCCCGGCGTGCGCGGCGCCGGAGCGGACACGCGTCAATTCTGCGGCTTGCCGGCGCCGCCAGAGCCGGACGCCTGGCTGTTGAGCGTCCCGGCCTGTTCCATGGTCGCGCGGAAATAGGTCTCGCCATCGCCGAGCGTGATGCGGCGCTGACAGACCGGCATGCAGGTGTAGGTCTCGCGATCGACGCCGCGATAGACGGTGACGAGCTGGTCGCTCGGACCTTCGACCTGGATCTGGCGATCCACCAGCACCTGGCCGGTGCGGTCGAGGGCGATGAAATTGGTCGCGCCATAGCCCTTGCCGGTCACGACGACGACCCCGCCATTCTGCAGGGTGACGTCGGCGATCAAGGGATTGCCGACCACGATCGTGGCAATGCCGCCGGGCAGCTTGACGAGCTTGGCCTGATCGACATTGACCGCGATCCTGTCGGGATCCGGCGCAGCCGTTGCGTGCGCGGGCCCCAGCAGCACGGCTGCGGCCAGCGAGATGATTGCAATGCGCGTGACGGCGCGAATAGGTTGGGACTGAAACGACATACTCTACCCCGGGACGTTAACGAGCCGGCAAAAACGATACGCAGCGGACCGGCGCCCGACGCAGGCAAATCTGACGGCAATTCATTTAAGAAGAGCAAAAATCGACCGCCGAATTGCTTAGATGTCACGACGACCCGGGCCGACACGCCGACCCGCCCCGAGCGCTGGTTGCATCGGCGGCGCCATCGCACCCGTCGGTCCGCGATTATAGCTATCTTAAGAGTCTCCAAGCAGTTTCTGCGCCAGCCACAACCGCGGGGCAGCAGGTGTCGTCGATATCAAGAATCGAGAAGCGCGCCGTCGATTCCGGCGCGCGCGGCCTGATCGTCGACCCGATCCGGATCCGTGACGCCGCCGCGCGCTGGTTGATGTTCAGCGACTTTGGCGATGCCGCGCAGCGCCACATGGCGATCGTCTGGTCCTGCATCGTCGCATGCACCCTCGCCGACATCATCTGGCTGCCGAACTCCGGCCTTTCATTCGCGGCCTCGAACTGGATCGCGATCCTGAAATGCATCGCGTATTACGGGATTGCCGCCGCGTTCATCACTTTCGCCTCCAGGCGGCTCGGCACCGACCAACGACGCCCGGCCGTCATGTTGCGATGGGGCCTGTTTGCGACCGAGTTGTTCTGGCGTGCACTCCTGCCGATCAGCGCGCTGCTGACCGCGGGCAGCACGCTCAGCTACCTGATCGCAGCATCGAAGCTGCCGCTCGGAGACGACGTGCTGGCCGGCGTCGATCATCTGCTCGGCTTCGACTGGCCGAGCTTCCTGGCTGCGACCAATTCGAACTCGCTGATCGCGACGCTGCTGACCACGGCCTATCAAAGCACCGGCGTATTGTCCCAGGTGGTCCTGGTGTGGCTCATCCTGCAACGGCGTGGCGACCGGCTCGCGGAATTCATCGCGGTGCTCAGCCTGAGCGCGGTCGCGCTGTGCATCGGCATGTGGCTGATTCTGGCCGCGGGCGCGTTCGCCTATTTCAATCCCGCACCGCCCAGTTACGCGAACTTCGCCGCGCACGGCGAGATGTGGACGTTCGGCCGAACCTTCGCGATGTTGCGCGACGGATCGCTCTCGGTGGTCGACCTGTCGGCGGTCGACGGCATCGTCAGCTTTCCCTCGTTTCATACCATGCTCGGCGTCATGACCACCTATGCAGCGCGTGACACGCGCTGGCTCGTCATTCCCGTGCTGGTCGTCAATGCCACGATGATCGTGGCGACGATGCCGGTGGGCGGCCATCACCTCGCCGACGTGCTGGCCGGCGGCGGCCTGACCATTGCCGCCATCCTGGTGGTTCGTCGCTCTGCGAGGCCGTCGGTGCGCACGGCCTAGGCCGCAGCAATAGCGGTATCCCTTCCACGGCCGCGCGACCTCGCCGCAACGGCTTCAGCCGCCGGCGCGGACGTGAACCACCACGCGCTCGTCGGCATAGAGACGCCGCCATCCGCCGATGTGATCCAGCAATCTGGAGGCCGGCGTGGCCGGATCGAGCATCACCGCATCGATGTCGCGGGTCTTGAGAAGATCGAGAAAGCCGTTGACGTCCTTGAGCTGAAGCGCGCGGTAGAAAGTCATCCCGAACGTCTCACCGTAGAGCTCGGCGCGCCCGTCGATGAACACCGGCATCTGACGCCAGATCAGATAGCCGCCGAACTCCAGATCGTTGAGCACGCGCTTGGCATTGTACGCCTTCATCGCGTCGACGGCGGCAGCCGGCGCATAGACCGGCGGTGGCGATATGGCCTGGCGCGCCGCGACGAGCGAGGTCAGCGCGCACAGCGCGACGACAAGGATAACTGCCGGAGCGGCCCTCAAACGGAGGGCGGCGGCGGCACGCAACCCGAACTGGGTTGCGACCGGCGTCAGCACCGCCAGCGGCAGCAGCAGGGCGAAGAGCTCGAGATTTCTGACGTGAGACAACGCCATGTGCAGCAGGCCCAGCACCAGGACGATGCGCGGCAGCGGCAACTTCACCCGGCAATAGAGCGCGGCACCGATCAGGCCGAGGATGGACACTCCGAACGCGTCGATCTCGCTGAAATTCGCCGGCCGCCACTCCGTGATGAGATTCAGCAATTCGCCGAGACCGAGAATCCTGAGCGAGGCGAGGATCGAGCCCCAGCCATATGGAGTAACGCAGCACGCCGCCAGCGCACCGATGCCGAACGCCGCCCAGCGCAACGCCAGCGCCGGCCGCTGGGCCGGCAGGGCATTCCACATCGCATCGAGCGCAAAGGCGGCGGCCAGGACCAGGCCGAACAGAAAGCTGCCGTGCAGGTTGCCCCACAGCGCAATCAACGGCAGCAGCCAGAACGAGGGCGCCTCGCGGCGTTCGCTGGCGGTCATCAGGCCATTCGCCCAGACGATCATGATGGGCATCACCAGCACATGCGGGCGGGCCAGCAGGTGCTGGCAGGTCAGAACCAGCGCCGCAAGGGCGACCAGGCTCGCATAGACCGGCGGCAGCGCACGGCCGAGGATGGCGGCGAGCAGCGCGAAAGTGGCGGCGCTGCAGGCCGCGGCCAGCGCCGCGGGCCCGGTCCATCCGGCGAGGTCATAGGCCTTCGCGAACAGCACCTGCGCCAGCCATGACGACGACACCCACGGCTCGCCGGCCTTGGTGAACGAATAGATGTCGACCGACGGCAGCGCGTGGTGATCGAGGATCCAGCGGCCGACGGCAATCTGCCAGTAGGTGTCGGGATCGGCGAGCAGCCGGCCGCCGACGGTCAAGAGCAGCGCATAGACGCCGCATGCGATCCAGAACCAGGCCGGGATCTCGGTGAAGGCGGAGGCTTTCGCCCGCGGGAACGTCGCGGTCTCAGTGCTCATGACGGCACCGGCCGGCCAACGGCGTCACTGCCGGAACGGATAGGCCAACTGTCCGCCGATCTCGGTCGGCACGCCCTGCCCGGCGTCGACACCGTAATCTTCCGGAAGCTTGCCTTCGGGCATGCGGTACGTTCCGAACAGAATATCCCAGAGCGGAAACGTGCCCGCGAAATTGGTGTCGCCACCCTCCTCGAGCCCGGTGTGATGCCAGCGGTGAAACACCGGCGTCGCGATCACGTATTTGAACGGACCGAGCGTCCAGTTCAGATTGGCGTGCACGAATGCCGAGTGGAATGTGGTGAACGGCCCGACCCACAGCATGATGTTAGGCGAGATGCCCGCCATCAGCAGGATGACGTCGACCGTGATCGTGCCGACCAGAAGATTGACCGGATGGAAACGCGCCGCTGAGATCCACTCAAGATCCTCGGACGAGTGATGAATGGCGTGATACTTCCAGAAGCCGCCGCCGTGGAACATGCGGTGCAGCCAGTACAGCATGAAATCGGAGCCGACCAGGAAGATGATCGATTGCAGCCACAGCGGAAGCTGCGCCAGCGGGCCGTGCCCGTTCTCGTAGAACGCGATCAGGTCATCGGCGCCGTGAACGTTGAACACCGCGGCGGCGCCCACCACCAGCAGCCCGATGCGCAGCACGCGGGCGAACACCGGCACGAAGAACCAGTAGCAGATGTCGGTGACCAGCTCGCGCTTCTGCCACCACGGCTTGCCGGGATTGCAGGCCCAGAAATGGGTGAGCACCGAGAAGAACACGGCCAGCGCGACCGTGATCGGCAGCACCTTCATCATCGTCTCGCCGATCATCTCGATGACTTCAAGGGGAAGGGCGGGCATCACGACCTCATTTGACGGAAGCCCCATGGGTACAGATGGGCGCTTAAGGAGCCGTGAACAGGTGCCGGCAGCCGGCCGCGGCAACAATCTGCAATCTTAGCGGGCCGCTTAATGCCAAATTTACTGTGCCCAACAACTGCGGGTTCCCGCGGTGTTTATACGATCAAATTAACTGCACCGAAATTGTCGATCCGTACGTTGCCGCAATGGTCACGGTGCTGAGAACGCCGACGGGACCAAAACTAGTTCGACCAGCCACGTGTACACAGGAGTGAATTTATGAAGAACCTCGTTTCGCGCTTCGTGAAGGACGAATCCGGCGCGACCGCCATCGAATACGGCCTGATCGCCACCGGTATCGCCATCGCGATCATCGCGGCAGTCAACGGCGTCGGCAAGAATCTCTCGGGCACCTTCAGCACGATCGCCGGTTCGCTGAAGTAAGCCGGGTCCGACGAATTCGCATCAAAGGTCCCGGTAACCCCCGGGACCTTTGCTATTTGGGGGACAGGTGATCGGCGCCCCGATTGCGGCGATGGCAGCCTTTCCCGAATGTTCACCATTGGCCGCTAGCGTCGGGTCTCGACCGCAGCTCCAGCTTGACGGCATGAATCCATGATCCTCGACATCGCACGCTTGATGCTGTTTCCGGCCCTGATGGCCTTCGCGGCGGCGAGCGATCTCCTGACCATGACGATCCCGAACCGGATCTCGCTGGCGCTGGTGGCCGGCTTCTTCATCCTCGCGCCGCTGACCGGAATGGGCATCCACGAGATCCTCAGCCATGCCGGCGCCGGTGCGCTGGTCCTGGTGGTGGCGTTCGGCATGTTTGCGATGGGCTGGGTCGGCGGCGGCGACGCCAAGGTCGCGGCCGCGGCAGGTCTGTGGTTCGGGTTCGAGCACCTGCTCCCCTATCTGGTGTTCGCGTCGCTGTTCGGCGGTGCGCTGACCGTGCTGCTGCTGCAGCTGCGGCAGTGGCCGCTGCCCTATCGGCTCGCGTCCCAGGCCTGGCTCAGCCGCCTGCACGACAAACACACCGGCATCCCCTACGGCATCGCCCTCGCCCTCGGTGCTCTCCTGATCTACCCCGAGACCGACTGGATCAAGACGATCAATCTCGCGCACCTCGCGATGCTTTGAGAAAGCAGCGGTAACCGCCCGTTAAGGCGATTTAGATACGCCTCATTAACCATGCTTTGACGAATAGCTGGTCAACTCCCATCACGGCGGCGGCAGCGTCGCGGCGTCATGTGGAAAGTGAAGCGTAATGGATAGGGCCCGCATTCTGGTCTTGGCTATCGCAGGCTGCGCCGGCCTTGCGGCGCTCTATTTGGCGAGCGGAAGCGACGACAAGCCCGCGGCTCCTCCGCCGGTCGCGCAGCTGCCCACGGTTGACATCCTGGTCGCACGCACCGACATCGGCCTCGGCCAGGCCGTGAAGCCCGACGACGTGCAATGGCAGACCTGGCCGGCGGCAACCGCCAGCGCCAGCTTCATGCGCAAGGACAGCAACGCCGACGCCATCAAGGACGTCACCGGCTCGATCGCGCGCGCCCCGTTCATCCAGGGCGAGCCGATCCGCGAGCAGAAGCTCGTCAAGGCCGACGGAAGCGGCTTCATGGCCGCGATCCTGCCGACCGGCATGCGGGCGGTATCGACCGAAATCTCGCCCGAGACCGGCGCCGGCGGCTTCATCCTGCCGAATGACCGGGTCGACGTCCTGTTGTCGAAGCGGGACAAGAATCCGGATCGCAACGGCGCCGACATCGTCAATTCCGAAGTCATCCTGACCAATGTCCGCGTGCTCGCGATCGACCAGGCGCCGAAGGAGAAGGACGGCACCAACGCGCTGATCGGCAAGACGGTGACGCTGGAGCTGAAGCCCGAACAGACCGAGACGCTGGCGCGCGCACGGCAGAGCGGCGTCCTGTCGCTGGCGCTGCGCAGCATCGCCGACAACAACGCGCCCGAGACCAAGAGCGACGACAACCACCAGAAGCGCGGTGAGACGATCAACGTCATCCGCTTCGGCGTTGCCAACCAGGCGACGATGCAGAAGTGAGCATGAGGACACACGTGATGAAGGGCGGGGCAACTCAACGGACGATGCGGGCCTTCATGGTCCGCGCATTGTCGTTCTCGGCCGTCGCGGCGCTCACGCTCAACCCGGCGCTGACGCCGGTGGTGGCGAGCGACTACCGTGCCGCGCCGGCTCCCAGCACGGCCGACGGCCAGATGAACGCGCGTTTTCTCGCCCTCGGCGTCGGCAAGTCGGTGGTGATCGACCTGCCCCGGGACATCAAGGACGTGCTGGTCGCCGATCCCAAGATCGCCAACGCCGTGGTCCGCTCTGCGCAACGCGCCTACATCATCGGCGCGACGGTCGGCCAGACCAACATCGTGTTCTTCGATGCCGCAGGCCAGCAGATCGCGGCCTATGACATCGCCGTCAAGCGCGACCTCAACGGCGTGCGCGCCGCGCTGCGCGCGGCGATGCCGAATTCCGATATCCAGATCGAGGGCGTCGGCGACGGCGTCGTGCTGACCGGGAGCGCCGCGACCCCGGTCGAGGCGCAGCAGGCCGGCGAGATCGCCGCGCGGCTGGTCGGCGGTCCCGAAAAGGTCGTCAACTCCATCGCGGTCCGCGGCCGCGACCAGGTGATGCTGAAAGTCACGGTCGCCGAGGTCGCGCGCAGCCTGATCAAGCAGCTCGGCATCGACCTCACCGCGAACCTCAACTACGGCACGACCGTGGTGAAATTCGCCAACAGCAACCCGTTCACGGCCAACAGCGCGCCGCTGGTTGCCGGCAATGCCCTCACCACGTCGTTCGGATCGTCGGTGTCGGCGACGATCCGCGCCATGGAGAGCGCCGGCGTCGTGCGGACGCTGGCCGAACCGAACCTGACCGCGATCTCGGGCGAATCGGCGACCTTCATCTCCGGCGGCGAATTTCCAATTCCGACCGGCGTCACCTGTCAGACCTCGTCGACGGGCACGATCGGGAATTGCGTCCAGACCGTCAGCTTCAAGAAATTCGGCATTTCGCTCAACTTCACGCCGGTGGTGCTGACCGAGGGACGCATCAGCCTGCGCGTGATGACGGAAGTGTCGGAAGTCTCGACCGAGAACGCGCTGACCGGCGGTGCCGGCGGCACGACGATCCCCTCGATCAAGACCCGGCGCGCCGAGACCACGCTGGAAATTCCCTCGGGCGGCTCGATGGCCATGGCCGGCCTGATCCAGGACCAGACCAAGCAGGCGATCAACGGCCTGCCCGGACTGGCCTCGCTGCCGGTGCTCGGCACGCTGTTCCGCAGCCGCGACTTCGTCAACAACCAGACCGAACTGATGGTTCTGGTGACGCCCTATGTCGTTCGCGCGGTGGCGCAGAAAGACCTGTCGCGTCCGGATGACGGTTTCGCCAACGCGTCCGATCCGCAGGCCGACCTGCTGGGCAGCCTCAATCGCATCTATGGCGCGCCCGGCCGCACCACCGAGCCGGCACGTAATTACCGCGGCACCTACGGCTTCATTACCGACTGAGGCGGACGATGACACAGACCACATCCAGGACACCCGCCGATTACAAGCGCATCGGTCTTGCCGGAGCGCTCGTCAGTCTTGCCATGATGCTGGGCGCCTGCCAGCACGCCGCCGACAACAGTTTCGCGATGGCGGATTCGCCGGCCGACTATCGCCTGCGCCATCCGATCGCGGTCACCGAGGCCGACCGCTCGATCGTGGTCTTTGTCGGCCGCAGCCGCGGCGGCCTGACCGCAGAGCAGCGCGCCGAGGTGATGGGAATGGCGCAGGACTGGATGCGCGAAGGAACCGGCGCCGTCACCATCGACGTGCCCACCGACACGGCGAACGCACGGCCCGCCCAGGAATCGCTGCGCGAGATCCAGGCGACTTTCGCCGCCGCCGGCGTGCCGCCGCGCGGGATCCTGGTCCGCAAATATCGTCCCGAGAATCCGCGCCTGATGCCTGCGATCCGCGTCAACTATCCAAAGATGAAGGCGGAGGCCGGACCCTGCGGTCTCTGGCCGGAGGATCTCGGCCCGTCGATTCACAACGGGTCCTACATCCAGAACAAGCAGTACTACAATTTCGGCTGCGCCAATCAGCGCAACCTCGCAGCCATGGTCGAAGACCCGACCGACCTCGTGCAGCCGCGCGCGGAAACCCCTGCCTACACGCCGCGTCGTAACATCGCCTTCGAGAAGTATCGCAAGGGCACGACCACCGCCACGACCTATCCCGAGGCCGACAGGGCCAAGCTAAGCGACACAGGAAAATGATCACCTACGCGCAGCAAAACTCCGAAGAGCAGATGGACGCCCCGCCGCAGGCCGTGGACGACCATATTGCTCCGGCGCCACGGGTTTCGGTCCAGGCGTTCTGCGAAACGGTCGAGACCGCCGCCGCCGTGCAGTCGGCCGGCGAGGATCGACGGCTGGCCAAGGCACATCTCAAGATCCAGATGGGCGGCATGGCGGCCGCCATCGAGGCCTACCGCTCGGCGCCGACCCCCAATGTCATCATCCTCGAGACCGAGGGCCGCGGCGACATCCTGGCCGGCCTCGATCAGCTTGCCACGGTGTGCGACGCCGGCACCCGCGTGGTGGTGATCGGCCGGATCAACGACGTCACGCTGTATCGCGAGCTGGTGCGCCGCGGCGTCAGCGACTATGTGATCGCGCCGGCACATGCGATCGACGTGGTGCGCGCGATCTGCAACCTGTTCTCGGCGCCGGAAGCCAAGGCGGTCGGCCGCATCGTCGCCGTGGTCGGCGCCAAGGGCGGCGTCGGCGCCTCGACCATCGCCCACAATGTCGCCTGGGCGATCGCCCGCGATCTGGCGCTCGATTCCGTGGTCGCCGACCTCGACCTCGCGTTCGGCACCGCCGGCCTCAACTACAACCAGGATCCGGCGCAGGGCATCGCCGATGCGGTGTTCTCGCCGGACCGCGTCGATACCGCCTTCGTCGACCGGCTGCTGTCGAAATGCACCGATCATCTGAGCCTGCTGGCGGCGCCGGCGACGCTCGACAAGGTCTACGATTTCGGCGCCGAGGCGTTCGATGCGATCTTCGATACGCTGCGCACCACGATGCCCTGCATCGTGCTCGACGTGCCGCACCAATGGTCCGGCTGGACCAAGCGCGCGTTGATCGCGGCCGACGACATCCTGATCGTGGCGGCGCCCGACCTCGCCAATCTGCGCAACGCCAAGAACATGTTCGACCTGCTGAAGGCGTCGCGGCCCAACGACCGCGCGCCCTTGTACTGCCTGAACCAGGTCGGCGTGCCGAAGCGTCCGGAGATCGCGGCGGGCGAGTTCGCCAAGGCGATCGAGAGCCAGCCGATCGCCGCGATCCCGTTCGATCCGCAGATCTTCGGGTCGGCCGCCAATAACGGCCAGATGATCGCGGAAATTTCCGCCAATCACCGCGCGGTCGAGATGTTCCTGCAGATGGCGCAGCGGCTGACAGGCCGCGGCGAGACCAAGAAGCCGAGGGGGTCCTTCCTGTCGCCCCTGCTCGAAAAGCTGCGGTCCAAATAGTGGTCCGCATGGAGTCAAGACGTCGTGTTTGGTAAGCGTAGCGGAAACGATGGGGACGTGCGGGCACCCAAGCCCGCTTTTCAGGCGCCGGAACCTGCCGGCTCGTCTGCGATGGTGCGCGAGCCCGTCGCACCGACGATCTCGTCGCCGCCGCTGGCGCCGAGCAAGCCGCCGCCCGCTCCCGCCGTCGAAGCCCGCCGCTCCGACAATTACTACCAGGTCAAGGCAACGATCTTCGGCGCCCTGATCGAGGCGATCGATCTCGCCCAGCTCGCCAAGCTCGACAGCGAGTCGGCGCGCGAGGAAATCCGCGACATCGTCAACGAGATCATCGCGATCAAGAACATCGTGATGTCGATCGCCGAGCAGGAAGAGCTGCTCGACGACATCTGCAACGACGTGCTCGGCTACGGCCCGCTGGAGCCGCTGCTGTCGCGCGACGACATCGCCGACATCATGGTCAACGGCGCGGGCACCGTGTTCATCGAAGTCGCCGGCAAGATCCAGCGCACCGGCATCCGCTTTCGCGACAACCAGCAGCTGCTCAATATCTGCCAGCGCATCGTCAGCCAGGTCGGCCGCCGCGTCGACGAATCCTCGCCGATCTGCGACGCCCGCCTCGCCGACGGCTCCCGCGTCAACGCCATCGTGCCGCCGCTGGCGATCGACGGGCCCGCGCTCACCATCCGCAAATTCAAGAAGGACAAGCTGACGCTGGACCAGCTCGTCAAGTTCGGCGCGATCACGCCGGAAGGGGCGACCATCCTGCAGATCATCGGCCGGGTCCGCTGCAACGTGATCATCTCCGGCGGCACCGGTTCGGGCAAGACCACGCTGCTGAACTGCCTGACCAACTATATCGAGCACGACGAACGCATCATCACCTGCGAAGATGCCGCCGAACTTCAGCTGCAACAGCCGCATGTGGTGCGGCTGGAAACCCGGCCGCCGAACATCGAGGGCGAGGGCCAGGTCACGATGCGCGAACTGGTGCGCAACTGCCTGCGTATGCGTCCCGAGCGGATCATCGTCGGCGAAGTCCGCGGACCCGAAGCGTTCGACCTGCTGCAGGCGATGAACACCGGCCATGACGGCTCGATGGGTACGCTGCACGCCAACAATCCCCGCGAAGCGCTGTCGCGCTGCGAATCCATGATCACCATGGGCGGGTTTTCGCTTCCGTCCCGGACCATCCGCGAGATGATCTGCGCCTCGGTCGACATCATCGTGCAGGCCGCGCGCCTGCGCGACGGCTCGCGCCGCATCACCCACATCACCGAGGTGATGGGCATGGAAGGCGACACCATCATCACCCAGGACATCTTCCTCTACGACGTGGTCGGGGAAGACGCCAACGGCAAGATCATCGGCAAGCACCGCTCGACCGGCATCGGCCGGCCGCGCTTCTGGGAGCGTGCGCGTTACTACAATGAAGAGAAGCGGCTGGCGGCGGCGCTGGACGCCTCCGACGCGCCGGCGCCGGTCTAGGGGAACGCAGGATGCAGACGCAAACCCTTGCCCTGGCCTTCCTCGCTGCCACCACGGTGGGCGGCATCGCATGGGTCTTCCTGTACCCGTACCTCTCGGGGGAGAAGAAGGCCGAGTCGCGTCGCGCGACGGTGGCGCGCAGCGAGCCCACGACGACGCGAAGCACCGACCGCACGCAGCGCTCCCGCCGCGAGCAGGTCGAAGGATCGCTGAAGGAGCTCGAGGCGCGGCGCCAGAAGGACAGGAAGGTCCCGCTCGGCGTGCGCATCTCGCAGGCCGGCCTGGAGTGGTCCGAGCAGAAATTCTGGATGATCTCCGGCGCGCTCGGCCTGTTCGGGTTCGGCGCCGCGTTCCTCGCCGGCGGCGGCATGCTCGGCGCGGCCGGCATCGGCTTTGCCATGGGCCTCGGCGCACCGCGCTGGCTGCTCGGCTGGCTGAAGAAGCGCCGGGAGAAGGCCTTCCTCAAGGCGCTGCCCGACGCCGTCGACGTCATCGTGCGCGGCATCAAGGCCGGCCTGCCGCTGTTCGAATCGCTCAAGGCGGTGGTCAATGACGCATCGGAGCCGCTGCGCAGCGAGTTCCTCGCGATCATCGAGACCCAGGCGATCGGCATGCCGCTCGGCGAGGCCTGTGCCCGGCTCTATGAACGGATGCCGCTGCCGGAGGCGAACTTCTTCGGCATCGTGATCGCGATCCAGCAGAAGTCCGGCGGCAATCTGTCGGAGGCACTCGGCAATTTGTCGCGCGTGCTGCGCGACCGCAAGAAGATGGCCGAGAAGATCCAGGCGATGTCGATGGAAGCCAAGGCCTCCGCCGCCATCATCGGCTCGCTGCCGCCGATCGTGATGATCCTCGTGTTCCTGACGACGCCGGATTACATCGCCCTGCTGTGGACCAACTCGATGGGCCAGCTGATGCTGGTCGGTTGCGCGCTCTGGATGACGTGCGGCGTGCTGGTGATGAAGAAGATGATCAATTTCGATTTCTGACGGTGCAGCATGATTGATATTCTGATTGCCAAGCTCCACGACGTCAGGTTCATGACGATGCTGCTTGCCTTCTTCGCGGCAAGCGCGACGGTCTACACGCTGGTGATGCCGCTGCTCGCCGGCGGCGATCTCAACAAGCGCATGAAGGCGGTCGCCAGCGAGCGCGAGCGCCTCCGGCAGCGCGAGCGCGAACGGCTCTCGAAGTCGGAAAAGGTGACGCTGCGGCAGACGCCGAAGCAGGCCGTCTCCAAGATGGTGGATGACCTCAACCTCACCAAATGGCTGGCCCAGGAAGCGGCGATCGAGAAGCTGGTGATGGCGGGCTATCGCGGCCACGCCCCCTATGTCTATTTCCTGGCAGCGCGCGCGATCACGCCGGTCTTGATGCTGGTGTTCGCCATCATCTATACGTTCTTCATCGCGGGCGCGAACTGGTCGCTCACGCTCAAGATCGGCATCTGCGTCGGCGCGGCCTATGCCGGCCTGCAGGCGCCGATGCTGTTCCTGAAGAATGCGATCTCCAAGCGCCAGCTCCAGATCAAGCGCGCCTTTCCGGATTCGCTCGACCTGCTGCTGATCTGCATCGAGTCCGGCATGTCGGTCGAGGTCGCGTTCCGAAAGGTCGCGAACGAGATCGCCGGACAGTCGATCGCGCTGTCGGAGGAGTTCGCGCTGACGACCGCTGAATTGTCCTATTTGCAGGACCGCAAATCCGCCTATGAGAACCTGGCGCGCCGCACCGGGCTCGAAGGCGTGAAGTCGGTGTGCATGGCCTTGCAGCAATCCGAACGCTACGGCACGCCGCTCGGCCAGAGCCTGCGCGTGATGGCGCAGGAGAACCGCGACATGCGGATGAACGAGGCCGAGAAGAAGGCCGCCGCGCTGCCGCCCAAGCTGACCGTGCCGATGATCCTGTTCTTCCTGCCCTGCCTGTTCATCGTGATCCTCGGGCCGTCCTACATCAAGATCGCCGCGATGCATTGAGCTGCGCCGGCCGCCCTTCTCCTTCCCCCTGAAAGGGGGAAGGCCGGGATGGGGGTCAGCCGCAGACACCGCTGCACATGGAGAGAGATGATCCCCACCGCTTTGCTCGACGAGCGAAGGCCCCCTTTTTCAAGGAGAGGTCTGGAAGGTGGCCATATTGGCTAGTCGTCCCTGGCGACGACGGGTGCGGCGCGCGATGAAATGCGCGGGCCGTCCTTGCGGTTCAGCATGTCGCGGAGGTAGGCGACATTGGCCGCCGCCTCGTCGGCCGGCAGGTCGGCCTTGACGATCGTCTCGGCCTCGGCGAAGCGGCCCTGCAGGCCGACGACGAGCGCGAGGTTCTGCCGGATCCTGGTGTCGGCGCGGGCGCTGGCATAGGCTTGGCGCAGCGTCTCTTCCGCTTTCGGCAATTCCTTGGTCAGCATGTAGGACAGACCGAGATTGGACAGCACCGACGGCTCGTCCGGGGCCAGTCGCAGCGCGCTGGCGTAATAGCGCCGCGCTTCGTCGTGCCGGTTCAGCTTGTCGAGCGTGGTGCCCTGTACCGACAGGATCCGCCAGTCCGGATTATCAGGGCTGTGCGCGCGGCTCAGCACGTCGAATGCGGCCTGCGAATTGCCGTTGTCGGCGAGCGCCCGGCCGTAGGCAGCGAGCAGCGGCTTGCTGCCGGGAGTGGCAAGCGTGGCCTGCTCCAGTACGGCGCAGGCCTGGGAACGCTGTCCGCTCATGCGCAACGCCTGGCCGTATGCGATTGCGGCGTCGACGTCCTTGGGGTTCTTGCGATAGCGCTCGCCATAGATCTCGACCCCGCGACGCGGGTCATCGGGCACCGGGTCGGAGCGGGACGCGATCGATCCCGTCACGTCGGACATGGTCTGGCAACCGCCAAGTCCTGCGGCCAAAACCGCCACGAGGGCTGCGGAAGCGAGATGCCGGGTCAAAATGGACTGTCGACGCATGGCACTGTGACTCACGAAATCGGGCAAATGATCGAGCCGAGCGTGCCAGCAATAGACTGTTAACCCTAACGTCTGGTTAACTGGCGCCTGCAGCGAGCGGTGCCCGGTTCCAATCCCGCAGGTCACGTGAACCGCGGGCGCGCTACCATCCGCCATGAAAGGCGTGTTAGTCAGCACCGACGACGCCAGAACAGCCGAGAGCCGCATGCCATCCGTGTTCGAGACCGCCCCCGAAACCGCCGTCACGCCGATCACTTTCGTCACCAAGGCGACATGGGATGCGATCCGCAACGAGCTGCCGGCGCCGGCGCGCCAGTTCGCCGAGGCCAATGACTTCGCTGCCAAGCCCGGCAAGGCCCTCGCTCTGCCGGCCGCCGATGGCGGCATCGCGCAGGTGCTGTTCGGCCTCGAGGACGCCGACCACAAGGCGCGCGATCCGTTCCGGCCCGGCGCCCTGCCCGGCCTGCTGCCGCCGGGCGTCTACCGCTTTGCCAATGCGCCGCATGACACGCGGCTCGCCGCGCTCGCCTTCGCACTCGGCTGCTACCGCTTCGGCCGCTATCGCAAGAACAAGGCACCCGAGGTCCGCCTGGTGCCGCCCGACGGCGTCGATGCTGCCGAGATCACGCGGATGGCGGATGCGGCAGCGCTGGCGCGCGACCTCATCAACACCCCGTCCAACGACATGGGCCCGGCCGAGCTCGCCGAGGTGGCGCGCGATCTCGCGAGCCGGTTCGGCGCCGCATTCAATTGCATCGCGGGCGACGAGCTCGCGCAGAACTTCCCGCTGATCCACGCCGTCGGCATGGCGTCGCCCCGTGCGCCGCGGCTGATCGAGCTGAGCTGGGGCGATCCGGCCCATCCGAAGGTGACGCTGGTCGGCAAGGGCGTCTGCTTCGACACCGGCGGGCTCGACCTCAAGCCGTCGAGCGGCATGCTGCTGATGAAGAAGGACATGGGCGGCGCCGCCAACGTGCTGGCGCTGGCGCAGATGGTGATGGACGCCAAGCTCAAGGTGCGGCTGCGCGTGCTGATCCCGGCGGTCGAGAATGCCGTTGCCGGCAACGCGTTCCGCCCGCTCGACATCTTCAAGTCGCGCAAGGGCATCACCGTCGAGATCGGCAACACCGACGCCGAGGGGCGGCTGGTGCTCGCCGACGCGCTGGCGCTGGCCGACGAGGAGACGCCGGACCTGCTGGTCGATCTCGGCACGCTGACCGGCGCGGCGCGCGTGGCGCTGGGCCCGGATCTGCCGCCGTTCTACACCAATGACGAGGCGCTCGCCGGCGACGTCGCGGCTCACGCGAGGATCGAGAACGATCCGCTGTGGCGACTGCCACTGTGGCCGGCCTACGATGCCTGGCTCGATTCCAAGACCGCCGACATCACCAACGCGCCGTCGGGCGGCTTCGCGGGCTCGATCACCTGTGCGCTGTTCCTGCAGCGCTTCGTTGAGCACGCGCGGAGCTGGCTGCATGTCGACATCTACGGATGGACGCCGTCGGCGAAGCCCGGCCGGCCCGAAGGCGGCGAATGCCAGGCCGCGCGCGCGATCTACAAATTGCTGAGCCAGCGCTATGCATGATGCCAGACTGACGCCGGCCCGCGCCGACCTCGCCGCGAAATATCTCGAGGGCAAGGTGAAGGCTGAGCGCTACGTCGACGGCGAGGTGTTTGAGGTCTTCGAGGCGATCGCACCGCTGCGCCGGGCCCCTTCCGCCGATGCCGAATTGATGACGCAGGCGCTGAAGGGCGAGCGCATCACGATCTATGACCGTAACGGCGAAGGCTGGGCTTGGGGCCAGCTCGCCGATGACGGCTATGTCGGCTGGATTCCCGAAGTTGTGCTGTTCGGGGTCGGCGCACCTCCGACCCACAAGGTGACCGCGCTGCGCACGCTGGCGTTTCCGGGCCCCTCGATCAAGCTGCCGCCGGTCGACGGTGTGGCGATGGGAACGAAGCTTGCGGTCGTGCGCGAGGATGATCGCTTTGCCGTGACCCGCGAGGGATGGTACCTGCCGCGCCAGCATCTCGCGCCGCTCGACACGATGGCACCGGATTTCGTCGCCATCGCCGAGCAGTTCCTCGGCACACCCTATCTCTGGGGCGGCAAGTCGAGCCTCGGCATCGACTGCTCCGGCCTGGTGCAGATCGCGCTGACCGCCGCCGGCACCGGCTGCCCACGCGACAGCGACATGCAGCAGGACGGGCTCGGCCGCAAACTGACGTCAGCGGAATCGAAGCATCTCGCACGCGGCGATTTGATCTTCTGGAAGGGCCATGTCGCGATCGTCCGCGATGCGACGACGATCGTGCACGCCAACGCCCATCACATGGCGACGGCGATCGAGAACACGCAGGCTGCGATCGCGCGGATCAAGGCCGCCGGCAGCGACGTGCTGGCGATCAAGCGGCTCTAACCCCGTCATCCTGAGGAACGCGAAGCGCGTCTCGAAGGATCGACGGCCCCACTCGGGCCACGCCACCCTTCGAGGCTCGCTTCGCTCGCACCTCAGGATGAGGTGGAACGAGAAGGATGGCTACGTCGCCACCGCCCCGTCGCCGGCCGCTTCGATGCGGAACGCGGCGGCGAACAGCGCGCGGGTGTAGTCGCTCTTCGGATTCTTGAACAGTTCCGAGGCCGGCCCTTCCTCCTCGACCTTGCCGGACTTCATCACGATCAGATGGCTTGCCAGCGAGGCCACCACGCGCAGATCGTGCGAGATGAACATGTAGGTGAGATCGCGCTTGCGCTGCAGGTCGCGCAGCAGGTCGACCATCTGGGCCTGCAGCAGCATGTCGAGCGCACTGGTCGGCTCGTCCAGCACGACGAAGTTCGGCTCCAGCACGACCGCGCGCGCGATCGAGATGCGCTGGCGCTGGCCGCCGGAGAATTCGTGCGGATAGCGGAAGCGCCAGTCGGGATCGAGGCCGACATCCTTCAATGCCTTGATCACCCGTGCTTCGCGCTCCTCGCGCGACAGCTGCTTCTGGTGCACCTCGAGGCCCTCGGCGATGATGTCGGCCACCGACATGCGCGGGCTGAGCGAGCCGAACGGGTCCTGGAACACGATCTGCATGTCGCGGCGGAACGGCCGCATCTGCTTGAAGCGCAGGCCCTGAATGTCGCTGCCGAGAAACACGATCGGCCCATCGGAGGAAATCAGCCGCAGCAGCGCCAGTCCAAGCGTGGTCTTGCCGGAGCCGGATTCGCCGACCACGCCGAGCGTCTCGCCCTTGCGTACCGCGAGGCTGACGCCGTCGACCGCCTTGATGTGGCCGACGGTGGAGCGCAGCAGCCCGCGCTTGATCGGAAACCAGACCTTGAGATTGTCCGCCGACATCACCACCGGCGCACCCGGCTGCGGCGGCGCCGGATCGGGCTTCGGCTCGGCCGCCAGCAGCGCCTGGGTGTAGGCGTGCTTCGGCGCGGTGAAGACTTGCTCGACCGGGCCCTGCTCGACGATCTTGCCGTTGTTCATCACGCAGACGGTGTCGGCGATGCGGCGGACGATGCCGAGATCGTGGGTGATGAACAGCAGGCTCATGCCGAGCCGGGCGCGGATCTCGGCCAGCAGCGCCAGGATCTGCGCCTGCACGGTGACGTCGAGCGCCGTGGTCGGCTCGTCCGCGATCAGCAGGTCGGGCTCGTTGGCGAGCGCCATCGCGATCATCACGCGCTGGCGCTGGCCGCCGGACAATTGGTGCGGATAGCTGTTGAGCCGCGTCTCCGGCTCCGGGATGCCGACCTGGCCGAGCAATTCCAAGGTCCGGGCCCGTGCCGCCTGACCACTGATGCCCCGGTGCAGCGACAGGATCTCGCCGATCTGGGTCTCGATGGTCTGGAGCGGATTGAGCGAGGTCATCGGCTCCTGGAAGATGATCGAGATGTCGTTGCCGCGCACCTCGCGCATCTCCCGTTCGGACGCGGTCAGCAGATCGCGGCCGCGGAAGCGGATCGCGCCCGAAGGGTGCGATGCCGTCGGATAGGGCAGCAGCTTGAGCACCGACAGCGCGCTGACGGATTTTCCCGAACCGGACTCGCCGACCAGCGCGACGCACTCGCCGCGCTTGATCGAGAACGAGATGCCGTCGACCGCGAGCGAGCGGCCGAACGCGACCGAAAGGTCGCGGACGTCGAGCAGAGGCTGGTTGGTCGCGTCCATGCGTCAGCCCTTCGAGAACGTCTTGCGCGGATCGAAGGCGTCGCGCGCGGCTTCGCCGATGAAGATCAGCAGCGACAGCATGATCGCGACCGAGAAGAAGCCGGTGAGGCCGAGCCACGGTGCCTGCACATTGGCCTTGCCCTGCGACAGCAATTCACCGAGTGAGGGCGAGCCGGGCGGCAGCCCGAAGCCGAGGAAGTCCAGCGCCGTCAGCGTCATCACCGAGGACGACACGATGAAGGGCAGGAACGTCATGGTCGCGACCATCGCGTTCGGCAGCAGATGGCGGAACATGATCACGCCGTTGGAGACGCCGAGCGCACGCGCCGCCTGGATGTATTCGAAATTGCGGCCGCGCAGGAATTCGGCGCGCACCAGGCCGACCAGCGAGACCCATGAGAACAGCAGCAGGATGCCGAGCAGGATGAAGAAGCCCGGCGGAAGCACCGCCGAAATGATCAAGAGCAGGTAGAGCGAGGGGATCGCGGTCCAGATCTCGATCAGCCGCTGGAAGATCAGATCGGTCCAGCCGCCGAAATAGCCCTGCACGCCGCCGGCGGCGATGCCGATGATCGAGGACAGAATGGTGAGCGTCAGGCCGAACAGCACCGAGATGCGGAAGCCGTAGATCAGCCGCGCGACGACGTCGCGGCCTTGATCGTCGGTGCCGAGCCAATTGTATTCGAGGTCGCGGCAGCCGGTCAGCCCCTTGCGCTTCACCACATCGGCGCACTCCTTCTCGGTCAACAGCCAGGTCGGCTTCGACGGCACCGCGGTCGGCGGATCGAGGTTGCGGCTGTCATAAGAGTAGCGGATCGGCGGCCAGATCATGCTGCCGCCCTTGGCGGCGATCTGCTTCTGCAGATAGGGATCGCGATAATCGGCGGCGGTCTCGAAGTCGCCGCCGAAGGTGGTCTCGGCGTAGGTGCGCACAACCGGCCAGTAGAGATGGCCGTCATACTTGACCATCAGCGGCTTGTCGTTGGCGATGAAATTGGCGAACAGCGACGCCACGAACAGGACCAGGAAGATCCAGAACGACCAATAGCCGCGCCGGTTCGCCTTGAAGTTCTGCCAGCGCCGCTTGTTGAGCGGCGACGGCGAAAAGCCGTGCCGCGTGGCGGGCACCGCCTCGCCGAGCGGCGATTGCGTCGTGGTCTCGACCGGCTGGGGCGCGAGCAGCGTCATCAGACCTCCCGCGCCTCGAAGTCGATCCGGGGATCGATCCACATATAGGCGAGATCGGAGATCAGATTGACCACCAATCCGACCAGCGAGAAGATGAACAGCGTCCCGAACACCACCGGATAGTCGCGGTTCAACACGCTCTCGAAGCCGAGCAGGCCGAGCCCGTCGAGCGAGAAGATGGTCTCGATCAGCAGCGAGCCCGAGAAGAACGCGTGGATGAACGCGCCCGGAAAGCCCGCGATCACGATCAGCATGGCGTTGCGGAAGATGTGGCCATACAGCACCTGGTGCTCGCTGCAGCCCTTGGCGCGCGCGGTCATCACATATTGCTTGCGGATCTCGTCGAGGAACGAGTTCTTGGTCAGCAGCGTCATGGTGGCGAAGGCGCCGAGCGCCATCGAAATCAGCGGCAGCGTCAGGTGCCAGAAATAATCGATGATCTTCCAGTACCAGGGGAACTGCGCCCAGCCGTCCGAGGTCAGCCCGCGCAGCGGGAAGATATTGAGGAACGAGCCGCCGGCGAACAACACGATCAGCAGGATCGCGAACAGGAAGCCCGGAATCGCAAAGCCGACGATGATCACCGCCGAGGTCCAGGTGTCGAACCGCGATCCGTCCTTCACGGCCTTGCGGATGCCGAGCGGGATCGAGATCAGATAGGTCAGGAGCGTCATCCAGATGCCGAGCGACATCGAGACCGGCAACTTTTCCTTGATCAGCTGCAGCACGCTGACGCTGCGGAAATAGCTTTGGCCGAAATCGAACCGCGCGAAATTCCACACCATCAGCGCGAACCGCTCCGGCGCCGGCTTGTCGAAGCCGAACTGCACCTCGAGCTTCTTGATGAAGTCAGGATCGAGCCCCTGCGCGCCGCGGTATTTCGAGTTGATGGCCGCACCTGCGCCCGCGCCCTGGCCGCGCTGCGCGCCGAAATCGCCGCCGCCCCCCGACACGCGCGAGGTGCCGCCGGTGTCGGCGCCGTTGATCTGGGCGATGACCCGCTCGACCGGACCGCCGGGAGCAAACTGCACGACCACAAAGGACACGAACAGGATGCCGAGCAGCGTCGGCAGCATCAGGAAGATACGTCGGGCGATATAGGCGCTCATCGGCTACTTCGCCTGCTCGAGCTTCGCGGCCTTGGCCGCATCGTACCACCAGTTCTCCGGCGCCCCGACGCCCTGGGTATACTTGGCGAGCTTCTCGGTATGGCCGAACTGATCCCAATAGGCGATCGGATGCGTGTTGCGGTACCATTGCGACACCCAGTAGCGGCCGGCGCGGAACACGCGGTCGAAGGCGCGGCAGGCGACCGTCAGCTCATGGCGGTTGTTGGCGCCGATGATCTTCTCGATCAGGGCGTCGATCGCTGGGTTGGCGACACCCGCAAGATTATAGGAGCCCTTGGTCTTCGCTGCCTGCGACGAGAAGAACGGCCGCATGCTGTCGCCGGGCGTCGCCGAGAAGCTGAAGCGCTGCATGGTCATGTCGAAGTCGAAGTCCTCGACGCGGGCGCGGTACTGCACCGCGTCGACCAGGCGGAATGTCGCATCGATGCCGAGCGTACCGAGATTCTTGATGTAGGGGCCGTGATGCGGCTGCAGCGAGGGCTCGTCGTTGAGAAATTCGACCGTGATGGGCTCGCCCTTCGGCAGCACCCGCTTGCCGTCCTTGATGACACAGCCGGCCTCGTTGAGCAGTTGCACCGCCCTGCGCAGCAGCGTGCGGTCCTGACCGGAGCCGTCGGACATCGGCGGCACGAATGGCAGGCCGAACACTTCGTCAGGCACCTGGCCGCGGAACGGCTCGAGCAGCGCAAGCTCCTCCGGCGGGGGAGGCCCTTCAGCGACCATGTCCGAGTTCTGGAACGGCGAGACCGTCCGCGCATAGGCATCGTACATGATGGTCTTGTTGGTCCACTCGAAATCGAAGGCGCAGATCAGCGCCTCGCGCACGCGCGGATCCTTGAACTTGTCGCGACGCATGTTGATGAACCAGCCCTGCGCGCCCGACGGCGTGTCGTCGGGCAGCGTCTCGCGCTTGACGCGGCCATCCTTCACCGCGGGAAAGTCGTAGCGTGTCGCCCAGACGCGCGCGGTGAACTCCTCGCGGAACAGATAGCTCTTCGAGGTGAAGCCCTCGAACGCCACGTCGCGGTCGCGATAATATTCGTAGCGCACGGTATCGAAATTGTAGCTGCCGCGATTGACCGCAAGCTCGGCGCCCCACCAGTCCTTGACACGGTCGTATTCGACGTAGCGGTTGACCTCGAACCGGCCGACCTTGTACGGCCCCGAACCCAGCACCGTATCAAGTGTCGATTCCTCGAACGATCGCGTCGCATAGTAGGCCTTGGAGAAGATCGGCAGGCTCGCAACATAGAGCGGCACATCGCGCGCACGGCCGGCCGCGAAAGTCACCACGACGGTCGCGTCATCCGGCGCCTCGGCCTTGACGAAGTCGCGCAGCTGCACCTGGATCAGCGGGTGCCCCTTTTCCTTCAGCATATTGAGCGAGAAGGCGACGTCCTGCGCGGTCAGCTTCGAGCCGTCATGGAAGCGCGCCTCGGGGCGCATCGTGAAGCGGTAGGTCAGCTTGTCCGGCGATATCTGCACCGACTTGGCGGCAAAGCCGTACATCGCATCCGGCTCGTCATTGGCGCGCGACATCAATGTCGCGAACGTCATGTCCATGCCCTGCGCGCCTTCACCTTTCAGGACGTAAGCGTTCAAAGAGTTGAAGGTGTAGTAGGACTGGTTGTAGGCACGCACCCACGGAATGACCGAGAACGCCCCACCCTTCGGCGCCTTCACGTTGACGTAGTCGAATTGCTGGAAGTCCGCCGGATATTTCAGGTCGCCGAACACCGACATGCCGTGCATCTCGGTGCCGTTGTCGGCGGCTGCCGGTGCGACACGCAAGCCTGCAGCACTCAACGCACCGATGCCGAGACCGAGTGCGTGCCGACGGGAGAAGTGCGCCATGCGCGGATCCTTGAGCTTATGAACGCTTGAGCTTGGCCGCCTTGTCGGCGTCGTACCACCAAAGATTTGGGAATCCCGAAACACCGTATTTCGGCAGCGGGTCGGGATGGCTGAAGCGATCCCAGTACACGTAGCGCTGTTTGTCGTAATTGAAGTGTGGCACGAGATAGAAGTTCCAGAGCAGCACCCGATCCATCGCCTTGGCAGCGGCGATCTGTTCGGCACGGCTCTTGGCGAAGATGATGCGCTCGATGAGGGCGTCGACAGCCGGGTTCTTGATGCCGGGAAGATTGCGCGAACCTGGTTGATCTGCGGCCTGCGAGCCAAAATTGTCGCGCTGCTCATTGCCCGGCGAGATCGATTGGCCCCAGACCTGGGTCACCATCTCAAAATCGTATTCGCGAACCCGGTTCTGGTACTGCACAGTGTCTACGGCACGCAGATTGACAGTGATGCCGAGGCGTTCCAGGCTCGGCTTGTAGAACAGCGCGATCCGCTCCATGCCGGCGTCGCCGCTGTTGCCGAGGATTTCGACCGTAAACGGCTGGCCCGAGGAATCGACCAGCTTGCGATCGCGGATATCGAAGCCGGCTTCCTTTAACAGCCGGGTCGCCTCGCGCAGATTGGCACGCACGTTCTCCGGCGTGCCGCCGACGGGATCCTTGTAGGGCGTCGTGAAGACCTCCGGCGGCACCTTGTCGCGCACCGTCTCCAGGATCTCGAGCTCCTTGCCTTCCGGCAGGCCGGTCGCCATCAGATCGGGGATGCCGTCGAAATAGCTGGAGTCGCGATGATACTCGCCGGTCGACAGCGTGCGGTTCATCTCCTCGAAATCGAACGCGTAGTTGAAGGCACGGCGCAGCCGCGGGTCGGCGAATTTCGGGCGTCGCAGGTTGAACACCCAGCCCTGCATCCGCCCCTCATTGCGAACGGTGAAGAGCTCCTTGAGCAGCCGCTTGTCGCGCACCGGCGACACGTCGTAGGCCGCCGCCCATTCCTTGGCGCTACGCTCACCGTACCAATCGAACTGGTCGGCCTTCAGCGCCTCGCGCGCGACGGTGTCGTCGCGGAAATATTCGTAGCGCAGCTCGTCGAAATTGTTCTGTCCGATCGCGATCGGGATATCCTTGCCCCAGTAGTCCTTGACGCGCTCGAGCACGACCGAGCGTCCGGCGACAAACTCCTTGATCCGGTAGGGGCCCGAGCCGAGCGGCGGCTCCAGCGTGCTCGCGGTGATGTCACGCTTCTTGCCCTGCGCGTCGGTGCCTTCCCACCAATGCTTGGGCAATATGGTGAGCTGGCCGGTGATCATCGGCAGCTCGCGGTTGCCCGGGCTGTCGAAGGTGAACTTGACGTCGCGATCACCGATCTTCTCGGCCTTTGCAATATGCCGGTAGTAGGCGCTGAACATCGGGCTGTTCGCCTTCCACGCCTCGAAGGAGAAGATCACATCCTCCGGCGTGACCGGCTTGCCGTCGTGCCAGCGCGAGCCGGGACGGAGCCGGTAGATCACGTAGGAGAAATCGTCGGGGAAGGCTGCCGCCTCGGCGAGTTCGCCGTAATAGGTATCGGGCTCGTCGAGCGAGCCCTCCATCAGCGAGTCGTAGATGCGACCGACGGCAGCCGAGACGGCGCCCTTCAAACCCGCAACGACCACGTTGAAGCTATCATAGGTGCCGGGCTGGAACAGCCGCACCACGCCACCCTTCGGCGCGTCCGGCCTGACGTAATCGTAGCGCTTGAAGTCGGCGGGGTATTTGATCTCGCCATAGGTGGAGAGGCCGTGGCGCCATTTCAGCCCGTTCGGGGCGTCGTCGGCGAGCGCCGGCGTGATCGGCGAGAGGCCGGGATTGAGTCCGAGCGCCGGAGCGAGTGCCGCCAGTGCGCTGCCTTGAAGGAGGTGTCGTCGGGTGATCGCCAAATTCGCTCTTCCTGCTTGCGGCCCCGGTTACATGGGACCCAATATAAGGCAACGGTTCGACAAATTACGTTGCTTTTTCCTCATGATGTTGGCCCGGGAACAATATCGGTGCGGCGAAACGCCCCGATAACAACCCCGCGACAGCGGATTCCCCAAGGAATTCCCCAAGGGATTCCCCATGCGAAAACGGCCAGGCAGTGCCTGGCCGTTTCATCCACATGCTTGCGCGAAGCAAATCGTTACTTCGAAGCGGTCGGGAGCGGAGCCGGATGCTCCGAGTTCGAATTCAGGTAGGCGATGATGTCGGCGCGCTCGCTGTCCTTCGGCACGCCGGCGAAGCCCATCGCGGTGCCGGGAACGAAGCCCTTCGGGTTGGTCAGGAACTTGTTGAGGTCGTCGAACGACCAATCGCCGCCCTTGCCCTTCATCGCGGCCGAGAAATTGAAGCCGCGGCCCTCGCCCTTCTTCTCGCCGACGATGCCGTAGAGGTTCGGACCGACGCGGTTGGGACCGCCCTTCTCGAAGGTGTGGCAGGCCTGGCACTTCTTGGCGGCCGCCGCGCCCTTCTCGGCCGACGCGGTCTGCAGCAGCTTCTCAATCGGCTCGGAGGCGGCCGCAGCAGCCTCGCCGCCAGCGCCATGGGACTCTTCCTTCACCGCGATCTCAAAACCCGGCTTCTCCGGCAGCTTGGCGGAAAACACCGATCCGGCGGCAAAGCTCATCACCAGGACGACGATGCAGGTGCCGAGAACCGCACCGAGGATTTTGTTGAGTTCGAAGGAGTCCATTTGGGTCAGGCTCCGGGCCTTGAATGTCGACTTCAGGCCGGGAATACGGCCGCGGGGAAAGACCTGGGAATCGGCCTTATCGCACCGCCCCAAGCAGGGTTGAGATATCGGTTTGCCCGCGCTCTGGCAACCCGTATAAACGCGCCGAATTCAACCTCCTCCCCGGCAATTTCCGCAGGCCGGACGGGCCCCGAGACGAATGACCGACCCGCGTACCTTGGTGCTGATTCCGGCCCGCATGGCCGCCACCCGACTGCCCGGCAAACCGCTGCTCGATATCGCAGGGGCGCCCATGATCGTCCACGTGCTGCGGCGGGCCGAGGAGGCCGGGATCGGCCGGGTCGCGGTCGCCACCGACACCGCGGAGATCGCTGATGCCGTGAGGGCTGCGGGCGGCGAGGTCGTGATGACCCGCCCCGACCACCCGTCCGGCTCGGACCGGATTTATGAGGCGATGACGACGCTCGACCCGGAGGGCCGCGCCGAGATCGTGGTCAATCTGCAGGGCGATTTCCCGACCATCACGCCCGAGACCATCCGCAGCGTGATGCCGCCGCTCGCGGATCCCGCGGTCGACATCTCGACGCTGGCCTCGCGCATCCACAGCGCGGAGGAGGATCAGGCCCCGAGCGTGGTCAAGGCGGTCGGCTCGCCGATCGGTGCCAACCGGTTGCGGGCGCTCTATTTCACCCGTGCCACCGCGCCTTATGGCGACGGACCGCGCTACCACCATATCGGCCTCTACGCCTATCGCCGCGCCGCGCTGGAGCGGTTCGTCGCGTTGCCGCCCTCGCCGCTGGAGCAGCAGGAGAAGCTCGAGCAGCTGCGCGCGCTGGAGGCCGGGATGCGGATCGACGTCACCATCGTCGACACCGTTCCGCGCGGGGTCGACACCCCGGCCGACCTCGAAACCGCCCGCAGAATACTTTCCAAGGCCTGAGCGGGTGCTAAAAGGCCCCGCAGGAAAGAACCCATGACCAAGAAGCTGAAAATCGCGTTCCAGGGCGAGCCTGGCGCCAATTCCCATATCGCGATCGTCGAGGCCTATCCCGACGCCGAGCCGATGCCGTGCCCGACCTTCGAGGACGCGCTGGCGGCGATTTCCTCGGGCGAGGCCGATCTCGGCATGATCCCGATCGAGAATTCGGTCGCCGGCCGCGTCGCCGACATCCATCATTTGCTGCCGGCCTCGGGCCTGTTCATCGTCGGCGAATGGTTCCTGCCGATCCGTCACCAATTGATGGCGGTCAAGGGCACCAAGCTCGCCGACATCAAGAGCGTCGAGAGCCACGTCCATGCGCTCGGCCAGTGCCGGCGCATCATCCGCAAGCTCGGCATCCGGCCGATCGTCGCCGGCGACACCGCCGGCAGCGCCCGCGACATCTCCGAACGCGGCGACAAGAGCGTGGCGGCGATCGCCTCGCGGCTCGCCGCCGATATCTACGGCCTCGACATTCTCTCCGAGGACATCGAGGACGAGGCCCACAACACCACCCGCTTCGTGGTGCTGGCGCGCGAGGCCAAATGGGCCGCGCAGGGCTCGGGGCCGCTGGTCACCAGTTTTGTTTTCCGGGTGCGCAATTTGCCCGCCGCGCTCTACAAGGCGCTCGGCGGCTTCGCCACCAACGGCGTCAACATGACCAAGCTCGAAAGCTACATGGTCGACGGCAATTTCTTCGCCACGCAATTCTATGCCGATGTCGATGGTCACCCGGACGACCGCGGACTTGCCTTTGCGTTGGAGGAATTGAAATTCTTCTCGCGCGAATTCCGCATCGTCGGCGTCTACCCCGGCCATCCGTTCCGCGCGACCTTCAGCGAAACGCGGGACTAGGCGAAGCGAACGCAGTCTCTCCACCCGTCGTCCCGGCGAAGGCCGGGACGACAATTGTTATGCAGTAGCGGCCTTCTTCAGCCCGAACGCCTCGGCAAGCAGGCTGTACGACCTCTTCCGCGCCGCGTGGTCGTAGACCGCTGTGATCACCATCAGCTCATCCGCCTTTGTCGCCGCGATCAGCGGCTGCAGCTTCGTCATCACGGTTGCCGGGCTGCCGACGAACAGCCGCGCGCGGTTGCGCGCGATCGAGGCGCGCTCGGCATCCGTGTAAGGATAGGCCTCGGCCTCCTCGACGCTGGGCAGCGGCAGATACTGGCCGCGGTCGCGGCGCAGCCGGTTGAGGTCCATCGATCGCGCGAGCCGTTCGGCCTCGGCATCGGTCTCCGCGGTGACGACGGCGACTGCCAGGATCGACTGCGGCGCCGCGCGCCAGCCCGACGGCTTGAAATGTGCGCGATAGTTGATCATCGCAGCAATCGCGTCATGCGTGGCGAAATGATGCGCGAACGCAAAGCCCATCCCGACCTGGGCGGCGAGCTCGGCGGAATAATCGCTCGAGCCGAGCAGCCAGATCGGCGGCAGCGGCGAATCATCCGGCATCGCCACCACATTGTTGTAGGGGTGCCCGGCCGGGAAATCGCGCGTCTCCCACAAGGTCAGCTCATGCAGCCGTTCGAGGAAGTCGTCGCCCTCGCGGCGGTCGAGCCGGCTGCGCAGCGCGTAAGCCGTGGCACCGTCGGTGCCGGGCGCGCGGCCGAGGCCGAGGTCGATGCGGCCGGGAAACAGCGCCTCCAGCATCTTGAAGCGCTCGGCGACCACGAGCGGCGCATGATTCGGCAGCATCACGCCGCCGGAGCCGACCCGGATATGCTGCGTCACCGCCGCGATCTGCCCGATCATCAAATCGGGCGCCGGGCTCGCGACCGACGCAAGGTTGTGGTGCTCGGCGAGCCAATAGCGCGTGTAGCCGAGCGCATCGACATGGCGCGCCAAATCGATGCTGTTGCGGAGCGCGGCGGCCGGCTTGGTGCCTGTGGTGACGACGGAGAGGTCGAGGACGGAGAGCGGGATCATGGCCGCCAACCTAATGTGGCGCCACGAGGCGACAAAGGCCCCTGCCGCGCAGACCAGTCCCGCACCCGAAAGTCGGTGCAGGCATCGGCTGGCCTTGGGACAGAAGACGACAATTCATTGACATGATTGACTGCCCACCACCGATTCTGACGACCGCTCTGCCGTGAGATTCATTATTATTGTATATATTTCAATATATTATCTATTCCAGACGGCTAACCAAGCTTCGCCCATCTCTTGTGCCCCACGGCCATTTTTCGCTACTTATTAGCAGTCAATGGGCAATTTCCCATATCCGATGGGCTGTTTCAGCCCACCGGTTTGGCCTATCTTAGGACCTCCATATCCAGGCCGGACGTCTGCCCTCCAGTTGCGGAGCCCTTGCGTATCATGACCGAGACCATTTCCTCCCTGCCAAACGGCCAGCGCGCGCCTAAGGCGCCGAAAATCTCCTTCGAGTTCTTCCCGCCGAAGACCGAGGAGATGGAACGCAGTCTCTGGGAGACCATCAATCGCCTGGCGCCGCTGACGCCGAACTTCGTCTCGGTCACTTATGGCGCCGGCGGCTCGACCCGCGAGCGCACCCATTCGACCATCAGCCGCATCCTGCGCGAGACCGACCTGCTGCCGGCCGCGCACCTGACCTGCGTCAGCGCCTCGCGCGGCGAGATCGACGAGATCGTCGACCGCTACCATGAGGTCGGCGTCCGCCATATCGTGGCGCTGCGCGGCGATCCGCCCGGCGGCATCGGCACGCCCTACTTCACCCATCCCGACGGCTACCAGAGCTCGGCCGAGCTCGTCGCCGGGATCAAGAAGCGCCACGCCGATATCGAGATCTCGGTGTCCGCCTATCCCGAGAAGCATCCGGAAGCTACGGATTTCAATGCCGACATCGATACGCTGAAGGCGAAGGTCGACGCCGGCGCGACGCGCGCGATCACCCAGGTGTTCTTCGATAACGACCTCTACCATCGCTATGTCGACAGGGTGCGCGCGGCAGGCATCGAGATTCCGATCGTGCCGGGCATCATGCCGATGCACAATTTCAAGCAGGCGCGCAACTTCGTCACCCGCGCCGGCACCAGCGTGCCGGACTGGCTGGCCGAGAAGTTCGAAGGCCTCGACAACGATGCCGAGACCCGCAAGCTGGTCGCCGCCACCGTCGCCGCCGGCCAGGTGCAGAAGCTGTTCAAGCACGGCGTCGACACCTTCCACTTCTACACCATGAACCGCGCGGACCTCGTGTTCGCGATCAGCCACCTGCTCGGCATCCGGCCGAACGGTGCCCAGAAAGCTGCCTGATCCATGACCATTCCCGTTTCTGCGAAGCGTAACGCTTTGCTCGCGGCTGCCCGCGAGCGCATCCTGGTGCTCGACGGCGCCATGGGCACGATGATCCAGGGCCTGCAGTTCGACGAAGCCGCCTTCCGCGGCGCGCGCTTTGCGGACTTCCATCGCGACATCAAGGGCAACAACGATCTGTTGATCCTGACCCAGGCCGAGGCGATCACCGATATCCACGCCGCCTACCTGCGCGCCGGCGCCGACATCGTCGCGACCAACACCTTCTCCTCGACCTCGATCGCGCAGGCCGACTACGACATGTCGGACCTCGCCTATGAGCTGAACCTGCAAGGCGCCCGTCTCGCGCGTGCCGCCGCCGAGCGGGTGAGCGCGGAGGACGGCAAGGAGCGTTTCGTCGCCGGCGCGCTCGGCCCGACCAACCGTACCGCCTCGATCTCGCCCGACGTCTCCAATCCCGGCTACCGCGCGGTGACGTTCGACGATCTGCGCAAGGCTTACGGCGAACAGGCCAAGGGCCTGCTCGACGGCGGCGCCGACCTGCTGCTGGTCGAGACCATCTTCGACACGCTGAACGCCAAGGCGGCGCTGTATGCGATCGCCGAGATCATCGAGGAGCGCGGCATCGACGTGCCCGTGATGATCTCCGGCACCATCACCGACAAGTCCGGCCGCCTGCTCTCCGGGCAGCTGCCGGAGGCGTTCTGGCATTCGGTGCGACACGCCAGGCCGATCACGATCGGCTTCAACTGCGCGCTCGGCGCCGAGGATCTGCGCGCGCATATCGCCGACATCGGCCGCGTCGCCGACACGCTGGTGTGTGCTTACCCGAACGCGGGCCTGCCCAACGAGTTCGGCCAGTACGACGAGATGCCGGACTACATGGCGCGGCTGATCGGCGAGTTCGCGAGCGCCGGCCTCGTCAACATCGTCGGCGGCTGCTGCGGCACCACGCCCGACCATATCGCCGCGATCGCCAGGGCCGTCGCCCCGCACAAGCCGCGCGTGGTGCCCGAAATCGAACCGCGGCTCAGGCTCTCCGGCCTCGAGCCGTTCACGCTGACCGACGCGATCCCGTTCGTGAACGTCGGCGAGCGCACCAACGTCACCGGCTCGGCACGCTTCCGCAAGCTGATCACCGCGGGCGACTACACGGCTGCGCTTCAGGTCGCGCGCGACCAGGTCGAGAACGGCGCGCAGGTGATCGACGTCAACATGGACGAGGGCCTGCTCGATTCCGAAGCGGCGATGGTCACGTTCCTCAACCTCGTCGCCGCCGAGCCCGACATCGCGCGGGTGCCCGTGATGGTCGATTCCTCGAAATTCCACGTCATCGAGGCCGGCCTGAAGTGCATCCAGGGCAAGCCGATCGTGAACTCGATCTCGATGAAGGAAGGCGAGGACAAGTTCCTGCACGAGGCGACGGTCGCCAAGCGCCACGGCGCCGCCGTGGTGGTGATGGCGTTCGACGAGACCGGCCAGGCCGACACGTTCGCGCGCAAGACCGAGATCTGCAAGCGCGCCTACGACATCCTGGTCAACCGGCTCGACTTCCCGCCCGAGGACATCATCTTCGATCCGAACATCTTCGCGATCGCGACCGGCCTCGAGGAGCACAACAATTACGGCGTCGACTTCATCGAGGCGACGCGCTGGATCCGGCAGAACCTGCCCGGCGCCCACATCTCCGGCGGCGTCTCCAACCTCTCGTTCTCGTTCCGCGGCAACGAGCCGGTGCGCGAGGCGATGCACTCGGTGTTCCTGTATCACGCGATCCATGCCGGCATGGACATGGGCATCGTCAATGCCGGGCAGATGATCGTCTATGACGACATCGATCCCGAGCTGCGCCAGACCTGCGAGGACGTGATCCTCAACCGCGACCCCGGCGCGTCCGAGCGCTTGCTGGCGCTGGCCGAGAAATTCCGCGGCAAGGAGAAGCAGACCAAGGAGCAGGATCTCGCCTGGCGCGAATGGCCGGTCGAGAAGCGGCTGTCACACGCGCTGGTGCACGGCATCACCGAATTCATCGAAGCTGACACCGAGGCCGCCCGCCAGAACGCGACGCGGCCGCTCGACGTCATCGAAGGGCCGCTGATGGCCGGCATGAACGTGGTCGGCGACCTCTTCGGCGACGGCAAGATGTTTTTGCCGCAGGTCGTGAAGTCGGCCCGCGTGATGAAGCAGGCGGTCGCCTATCTGATGCCGTACATGGAGGAGGAGAAGGCGCGCAACCTCGCCAATGGCATCACCGGCGGCCGCAACGCCGCGGGCAAGATCGTGCTCGCCACCGTCAAGGGCGACGTCCACGACATCGGCAAGAACATCGTCGGCATCGTGCTCCAGTGCAACAATTTCGAGGTGATCGATCTCGGCGTCATGGTGCCCGCCAACAAGATCATCGAGACCGCGAAGGCCGAGGGCGCCGACATCATCGGCCTGTCCGGCCTGATCACGCCCTCGCTCGACGAGATGAGCTTCCTTGCCGGCGAGCTGGAACGGCAGGGCATGAACCTGCCGCTCTTGATCGGCGGCGCCACCACCAGCCGCGTCCACACCGCCGTGAAGATCGACCCGAACTATCCGGGCGGCCCGGTCGTGCATGTCAACGATGCGAGCCGCGCCGTCGGCGTCGCCTCCTCGCTGCTGTCGGCCGACAAGAAGCAGGCCTATGCCGCCGAGGTGCGCGCCGAATACGCAAAAATCTCGACGGCGCATTTCCGCGCCCAGGCCGACAAGAAGCGGCTGAAGCTCAACGACGCCCGCGCCAACAAGGTCGCGATCGACTTTGCGGCCGTGCCGCCGAAGAAGCCGGCCTTCTTCGGGCTGAAGAGTTTTGACGCCTACGATCTCGCCGAGCTCGCCGACTACATCGACTGGACGCCGTTCTTCCAGACCTGGGAGCTGACCGGCCGCTTCCCGGCGATCCTCGACGATCCCAAGGTCGGCGAGGTCGCGCGCTCGCTCTATGCCGACGCGCGCAAGATGCTCGACACCATCATCCAGGAGAAGTGGTTCACGGCGCGGGCCACCATCGGCTTCTGGCCGGCGAATGCGGTCGGTGACGATGTCGAGGTCTATGCCGACGAGACGCGAAAGCAGAAGATCGCGACCTTCCACACGCTGCGCCAGCAGCTCGAGAAGCGCGAGGGCCGCTTCAACGCCGCGCTGTCCGATTTCATTGCGCCGAAGGAAACCGGCGTGGCCGATTATATCGGCGGCTTCGTCGTCACGGCGGGGATCGGCGAGGACGCGGTGGCCGACCGTTTCAAGAACGCCAATGACGACTACTCCTCGATCCTGTGCAAGGCGCTGGCCGATCGTCTGGCGGAAGCCTTTGCCGAACGCATGCACCAGCGCGTGCGCAAGGAGTTCTGGGGCTATGCGCCCGGCGAGACGTTCTCGGCCGACGAACTGATCCTCGAGAAATATGACGGCATCCGCCCGGCGCCGGGCTATCCGGCGCAGCCCGACCACACCGAGAAGAAAACGCTGTTCGCGCTGCTCGATGCCGAGAACACGTCAGGCGTGAAGCTGACCGAGAGCTTTGCGATGTGGCCGGGCTCGTCGGTCTCGGGCCTGTATTTCTCGCATCCCGAAAGCTTCTATTTCGGCGTCGGCAAGATCGAGCGCGACCAGGTCGAGGACTATGCCGCGCGCAAGGCCATGACGGTCGCCGAGGTCGAGCGCTGGCTGGCGCCGGTCTTGAACTACATCCCTTCGCAGGACGGCGCGAAGGGAGCGACGATCGCGCCCGCCGCGACGCCCGCCAACGACGCCGAGCTCGCCTCGCATCCGCAGGGCTGCACCTGCGCCGTGCATCTGGCCTGGCGCAAGAAGAAGGTGGGAGCGGGGTAGGCCTTCCACCCTCCCCTGGAGGGGGAGGGTGAAGCGCCGTAGCCCGGATGCAGCGAAGCGCAATCCGGGATAGACTGCGATGGAACGACGACCGGCCCCGGATTTCGCTTGCGCTTCATCCGGGCTACGGCCGCGATGTTCGGCGCGGAGACAAATTCCCCATGCAGTTCTTCTCCTTCTGGCGATCGCTGGCGAGCTTTCGGGTGCGGATCGCGCTCAACCTCAAGGGTGTGCCGGCCGACATCGTGTTCATCGACATCGATGCGGACGCGCATCGCGCCGATGCCTATCGCAAGATCAATCCGCAGATGGCGCTGCCGGCGCTGGTGACCGACGACGGCACGGTGCTGTTCCAGTCGCTCGCGATCATCGACTATCTCGACGAGACCTACCCGACCCCGCCGCTGCTGCCGGCCGACGCGATCGGCCGCGCCCGGGTGCGCGGGCTGGCGCTGATCGTCGCCTGCGAGGGCCATCCGCTGCTGACGCCGCGGGTGCGCCGCTATCTCGACCGCGAGCTCGACCTGCGCGACAGCCAGCAGAACGCCTGGCGGCGGCACTGGACCGTCGAGACGCTGGCCGCACTCGAAGGCCACCTCGCCGGCCACAAGGCCACCGGCTCATTCTGTCACGGCGATGCGCCGACCCTCGCCGACATCTGCCTGGTCGGCCATGTCACGGCGGCGATCAACCAGCAGATCAGCCTGTCGCCCTGGCCGACCGTGAAGCGCATCCACGACACCGCGATGGCACTGCCGGCGTTTGCCAAGGCGCATCCGTCCGCGCAGCCGGATACACCCGAGGCGATGCGGGCGAAGTAGTTTGCGACGCTGGCAGTCCCGTCATCCCGAGGAGCGCATAGCGGCGTCTCGAAGGATGCACGGCCACGGTCGGGCCGTCGACCCTTCGAGACGCCGCTCTGCGGCTCCTCAGGGTGACGGTGATAGAGACGAACCCGCGATCTCTCCCCATCGTCGTCCCTGCGAAAGCAGGGACCCATAACCACAGGCTTTCGTTGTTGAAGCGAGCTGCGGCTCCGACGCCAGCTCAGCCGCGCCGCTTCTGCTTCGGCTTCTTGCCGAACTTCGGCTTCGCCGCCACGTCCGGCCATTGCGTGTGTCCGGCCTGCGGCTTGTTGCGGTGTTTCTTTTTCTTCCCGAACTTCGGCTCGGTATCGAATTTCGGCTTGTGCTCACGGTCCGGCTTGCCGCGCCGCTTCGCGGCCATGTCGTCACGCGGCTCGTCGCGGCGCGGCGCGCTGTGTGCGGCGTCGTGCCTGTCGCGCCAAGAATCTTGCCTGGTATCGGGTCTGGGATCGTGCCTGGTATCGTGCTTGGTATCGTGCTTGGGCTTGCGCGCCGGCATGTCCGGGGAGGCCTGGCGCTGCGGCGCGTCGGCCAGCGGCTCGATCCGGATGCTGTCTTCCTTGTCGGGACGCTTGATCTTCAACGCAAAGGAATCCGCGACCCTTGCTGCGATCTCGAACTCGGTGGTGGTGTCCGAGATCTTGATGGCGCCGATGTCGCGCTTGTCGATGCCGCCGCGGCGGCAGATCATCGGCAGCAGCCAGCGCGCCTCGGCATTCTTGCGGCGCCCGATCGCGGCGCGGAACCAGACGGTGGCTTCCTCGATGCCGTGACGCGGGGACTTGCCGGTCTTCGCGCGCGGCCCGGCGGCACGATCCTCGCGGCGCGAGGCGCGGTCGCCGCGGCGATCGTCGCGGTCGCGGCCGCGGCCCTCGCCGGGATCGAGAATGTCTTCGGGCGCGGGCAGCCGCGCGCGATAGAACCGGGCCAGCGCCGCCGCGATCGCCTCGGGCGAGCGTTCGGCAAGCAAGGCTGCCGCAAGCACCTGATCGTCGGAGGTCACCTCCTCGGAGAACACCGCGTCCTGCAGCAGGCGATCATGGTCGAGCTTGCGGATTTCCTCCGCCTGCGGCGCGGAGCCCCAAGCCACGTCGATGCCGGCGAGATCGAGCAGCAGTTCGGCACGCCGCCGCCGTGCCGGCGGCACCAGCAGGATGCTGACACCCTTGCGCCCGGCGCGGCCGGTGCGGCCCGAGCGATGCTGCATGACCTCCGGGTCTTTCGGCAGATCGGCGTGAATAACGAGATCGAGGCTCGGCAGGTCGATGCCGCGCGCCGCGACGTCGGTCGCGACGCAAACACGGGACCGTCCGTCGCGCAGCGCCTGCAGCGCCTGGGTCCGCTCGTTCTGGGTCATTTCGCCCGACAGCGCGGCCACCGAGAAGCCGCGCTCCAGGAGCGCCGCCTGCAAATGCCTGACGGCCTCTCGCGTGTTGCAGAACACCAGCGCGCTCGGCGCCTCATAAAAGCGCAGCACATTGACCACCGCGTGCTCGACATCATCGGCGGCGACCCGGATGGCGCGATACTCGATATCGGCGTGGCCGCCCTCGTCGCCCGCGACCTCGATCCGGAACGCCTGCTGCTGATACTGCTTGGCCAGCGCGACGATGCCGCGTGGGAACGTTGCCGAGAACAGCAGGGTGCGGCGGGTGTCCGGCGTGGTCTCGAGGATGAATTCCATATCCTCGCGGAAGCCGAGATTGAGCATCTCATCGGCCTCGTCGAGCACCACGACCCGCAATCCCGAGATGTCGAGACGGCCGCGCCGCAAATGGTCGCACAACCGGCCGGGCGTCCCGACCACGATGTGGGCGCCGGCGGCAAGCTCGCGCTGCTCGCGGCGCGGATCCATGCCGCCGACGCAGGAAACCACACGTCCGTCAGCATGTTCATAAAGCCAGGACAGCTCGCGCTGCACCTGCAAGGCAAGCTCGCGGGTCGGCGCGACGATCAGCGCCAGCGGCGCGGCGGCCGGCTCGAACCGCTCGCCGCCCTCAAGCAGGTCCTTTGCCATGGCCAGGCCGTAGGCAACGGTCTTGCCCGAGCCGGTCTGGGCCGAAACCAGCAGATCGCGGTCGACGGCGTCGTCCGCGACCACGGCGAGCTGGACGGCGGTCGGTTGTTCGTAGTTGCGCTCAGCCAAGGCGCGAGCGAGCGGCGGACTTGTGGTCGGAAAGGGCACGGGATGGGAAACCTTGATTGGTCCGGGCGCAGAACGTCGAGCGGGACGACCTGGAAGCTGCGACCCCGGCAGGCGGCACAGCCGCATGACGATTTGGCGCTGCTTTACGCCAAGACCGACCAAATCGCCATGCCTCGATGGCCTCCCAAGGCGGAAAAGGTGCCGGATCAGGCCGGCTGCCCCAGCGGAGCCGGGCTGCCGGCGATCCGGTCCACCAATCCGGACAGCCGCGATCGTGGTGGGCCGGCTGCGGCGATCAGCCCCCGCGCGCCGGTGAGCGCGTCCGGAACCAGCTCGCGGGCCAGCAGCCGCTCGCGCTGATACGGGCCGGGCATGCGGAGCGCGCCGGTTGTCGCGGCCGAGAAGCCGAAACGGTCATAATAGGCGGCATCGCCGACCAGGATGACGGCACGGTGGCCGAGCCGCTGCGCCCGCTGCAAGGCCTGCCGCATCAGCGCGGCGCCGATGCCGAGGCATCGCGCATCTTCCGCCACCGCGAGCGGGCCGAGCAGCAGACAGGTGTGACCGGTACCGGTCACGACCGGCCACAGCCGGACGGTGCCGACCAGCCGGCCGGCACGGCGCGCGACTAACGCGAGGCCGCGCGCATGCTTGCGGCCCTCGCGCAGCCGCTCCGAGGTCCTGGCCAGGCGGCCAGGACCGAATGCAGCGTCGAGCAGACTCTCTCGCGCTGCCACGTCCGAACGGCGTTCCTGACGGATCGCAACCGGTTTGTCGTTCGGAGAACCAAATGACGACATCACGCCACCCTCGCCAGGTAGATGAAGACCTCGTCGAGATCCCGGCACTTGAAGCGCTCGGCGAGTTCGGCCGGACGTCCCATCGCGACGACCCGGCCATGGCTCATGATGACGACGAAGTCGCAAAGCTGCTCGACCTCGGTCATGTTGTGCGAGGACAACAGGATGGTGGCGCGGCGGCGCTTCTGATAGGCGGTGAGCCGGCTGCGCACCCATTCGGCACGATCAGGATCGAGCGAGGCCGTCGGCTCGTCGAGCAACAGCACGTCGGGATCGTTGATCAGCGCCTTGGCGATCGCGACGCGGGTCTTCTGCCCGGCCGAGAGCCGCCCGGTGACCCGGTCGAGCACATCGCCGAGCTCGAAATCCTCGATCAGCTCCTCGATCCGCGCCTTCAGATCGGCGACGCCATAGAGCCGGCCGAACACCGTCAGGTTCTGCCGCACGGTGAGCCGCCCCGGCAGCGCGACATAGGGACTTTCGAAATTCATCCGGCCGAGCACCTTGTGCCGCTCGGTCGCCATGTCGTGGCCGAGCACCATGGCACGGCCGAAGCTCGGCACGATCAGGCCCATGATCATGGCGATGGTGGTGGTCTTGCCGGCGCCGTTGCCGCCGAGCAGACCGACGGTCCAGCCCTTCGGCACGATGAAGTTCACGTCGTCGACCGCCCAATGGCTGCGGTACTGCTTGCAGAGGTCCTCGACCGCAATGGCCGGCGCCTCATCGTCAGCGGGGCTCACGGGCGCATGGTCCTGCGCGGGCGTGGCGTTCGGCGACACCGGTGTCAGATGTCTGCGGGGCAAAAAGCGTTCGATGCGGCTCATGGATCTCTCCCCTTACTCGCCCATGGTGAGCAGGCCGCCCTTGTGGCGGGCGCTGTGCAGCAGGGCGACGAATGTGGTGAAGCCAATGCCGAGATAGACGGCATTGAGTGCGAGGCATTCGAGCATCAGGTCGGTGCGGAAGCTGCCGTCGAGCAGCACGGCGCGCATGCCCTCGAACACATAGGTCGGCGTCAGCGACCAGGCGACCGGGTGCAACCAGAGAGGCAGCGCCGCGACCGGATAGTAGACGCAGCACAGCGGCAGCAGCACGATCATGATCGAATAGGCCAGGCTCTCCGCACCGAAGCCCTGCCGGATCACGAGGCCGGCAATGACGAGCCCGATCGCCCAGCTGGTCAGCACCAGGTTGAGGAAGAACAAGATCAGCCCCGGCCCCATCGCAAACACGTTGAAGCCGAACAGCACGAACGTCAGCAGCAGCACCGGCAGCGTGCCGATCACCAGCCGGATCAGGCTCATCAGCATCAGCGAGGCCGCAAGCTCGAAAGGCTGCAACGGGCTCATCATCAAATTGGCGAGGTTGCGCGACCATATCTCCTCCAGGAAAGTGAAGGTGAAGCCGAGCTGGCCGCGAAACAGCACGTCCCAGAGAAGGACGGCGCCGAGCAGCAGGCCGGCGGTGGAGGCCATCGCCGATTTGCTGTCATAGAGGTAGGTGTAGAGGAAACCCCACACCAGCATCTGCATCGCCGGCCAGTAGACGATCTCGAGCAGCCGCAGCCATGACGAGCGCAGGATGTAGTAATAGCGCGCCGTCATGGCGGCGATGCGGTTCAGTGACTGTGACATGGCACGCACCCGTTTTGCTGAGGTCAATCGAACTCGCGGCGGATCGGGCGGCGTTTGCCGACCTTGGGCGGGAACGCCAGCAGCGCATGGGCCTGCACCCGGACCGGATGCTCGAGGCAGGCCGCGAGCAGATCCTCCAGATGCGCGACCGAGCCGTGCAACCGCGACATCGGCATATCCTGGCCGAGCACGACGCGCGCCTCGACGAGGTCGACGCCGCGCTGCACGATCTCGAACTGCGCCAGATGCAGATTGCAGTCGAACATCCAGCGATAGGTCGCATCGAGAATGCTGCCGGCCGGCACCTTGCGGCCACAGCGATTGACGAAGGCATCGTTGAGCCGGCCGTCGATGCTGGCGATCTGCGACCAGTTGATGTCGGACGGTGTGGGATTTTCCGGCTGGGTGATGTAATCGCCCTGGACGTAGCGGATGAACGGCATCGCCTCGTTGAGCAGATTGGTGATCACGGCGATGCCGGACTGCCCCGGAGCTTGAGGCTCCATCGTGATGGGGTCGAGCACGTCGAGATGCACGGTGTCCTCGCAGACGTGGTACTGGCCGTTGGGCATTTCGAGCGCGATCCGCGTCGCCTCCTCGGAGGAATATTCGTCGAGCACGGGCACGCCGAGCTGGCGCGACCATTCCTGACGCGCGGCGCGCGAGGAGTATTCCGAATGCGTCACCGCGAGATTGAGCGAGGAACGGAACTCGTCGACATGCGGCATCAGCGCATCGAGGCTCGACGGATACAGCGACAGGATCTTCGGCCCGAGATAACGCAGATGCTGGGCGACGCGCGCCGGCGGGATCAGGTTCGAGATGAAGGCGGTCGGATAATCGCCGCCGATCGAATCGAACCACCACGGCACGGTGTAGACATGCGCGAGCAGATCATCAGTGCGGTAGTTGCCGCCGCTCTGCATCGCGAACTGGCGGACGCCCTGGATGGTGTCGGTGATGACGGCGTCATAGTCGACGCGGATCAGCAGGGTCTGGCCGGACGAGCCGGACGAGCGGGTCGGAAACAGGTTTTCCGGCTTGTACTTCTTGTTGACGCACTGGTCCGGGAAGGCCGCGACCAGCTCGGGCTTGGTGATCACAGGGATCTTCTGGATGTCGTCATAGTCGCGCAGATGCTCCGGCTTGAAGCCGGCCGCGTCATACTTGGCGCGATAGACCGGAATGTCGCGATAGGCGAGCTCGACCAGCTCCTTGATGCGGGCGAGCTGCCGCGCGCGGATTTCCGCCACCGGCAGATAGGGATGCCGCATGCATTCGCCGAGATAGTTCGCGGTGGCCGCGACGAGCTCCGGCGCGGCGTCGTCGGACGGCTGGAAATCCGGACGGGTGTGCTCGGTCTCCCAGAACTGGCGCTGCGGCACGCGGGCGGGTTCAACCGCGGCTGGGACGAGGGACGCGGCGGCCTGATCGTGCTCCGGCACCAGGGCAAGGCCGTCATCGGAAGTGCTGATTGCAAGGGTGGACGTCATCTTCAGCTCCATGATTGACGGGAGGACCGCCCGTTCATGGCGCTATCAATGGCGCGCGGCGCGCGTGGCCGCCGTGACACGCGTCACACGCGATCGCAGCCCGGAACGCAGCCGCGTAGGGCGGGTTAGGCGAAGCCGTAACCCGCCATCGCTCCATCGCGTCGCGGCGGGTTACGCTGCGCTAACCGCCCTACAAGGCTGATTACTTTGAGCGACTACTTGCCCCACGTCGCCTTCCTGACCCGGCCCTTGCCGCCGCATTTCTTGCATGGCTCGGGATAGATCTTCCGTCCCGGCTCTCCCGGTTGCTTCACCACTGGAAAGCCCGTCCCGTTACACGCGTCACACTTCTCTTCATCGGAAACAAGATGCTTCACCATCAAACGCCCCGGATTTGAAAAAATCCGGAAGCCCGCGGGCGCGGACTTCCGCCACCCGTTGATTACGAACGGCGGCAGGTCGCGGTTTCATGATGCATGGCTGCGCTGCTTGGCAGCGCAATTCAGCAATCGAGGGAACGACACCGGCACGATCGCCGTTGTCCGCTTCACCTCCGACGCTACGTCACTTCGCCTTCAGCGCCTTGTCGTGGCTCTCGAGCGCTGCGCTCATCAGCTTCGGCAATTGCGCGGCATAGACCTCGATGAAGGTGGCATCGCCCCAGGCCTGCGGATCGCGCGCGGCCTGCTCGGCGACGCGCGCGGCCTTGGCCTCGCACTTCGCGAACATGTGCCAGAACCAGTCCGGACTCTTGCCGAGCGCCGGCTTGTGCTTCTTGATGACGGCGGCGCCGACCGCGCTCATCGCGCTGACGACGCCGGCGCCCAGCGTGCTGATGGCGTGCGCGTTGAGGATATCCTCGCGCCCCTGCGCGGTGGCGGCGGTCGCTCGTCCGGTCGTTCGTGCCTTGGCCGGCATGCTCAAGCTCCTTGTCGATCCCTGGTCGGTGCCCCTGCGGCGCGCGAAGCATCGGCCGCGGAAGTTGAGGAAGGCTCAAGGGGCATGGTTGAAAACCGCTATGGATTTCATTCCGGTTTTAGGCGCTTCCGAGCTATCGGCCCGGAGGGGTTTTCAAGCCTCCCCTCCGCCGCCCGATCCGTCAGGAACCGTTACCCTTTGGCGCCGTAGCGGCGGATCAGCTGGTCGGCGACATCATCGAGATTGCCACCGACCACCTGCGGCTGCGGACCGACGCCGAGCACATCATTGCCGGGCCGCTTGATCAGCGCGGCCTCCCAGCCGGCGGCGACCGCGCCCAGCGTGTCCCAGGTGTGGCAGGCGATCAGGCAGAACTCCGACGGCTTGGCACCGAGTTCCTTTTCGACATAGCCATAGGCCTGCCGCGACGGCTTGTGGTGCTTGACGCCGTCGGCGGAGAAGCGCCGCTCGAACAAATCGACGATGCCGCCGTTGGTCAGCTGCCGGGTCTGCACCTCCAGCAGATTGTCGGTCAGCGTGAACAGGCGAAAGCCCGCCGCGCGCAGCTTGCGCAACGCCGCCGGCACTTCGGCATGCGGCGGCATGGTGGAGAATTTCTCGGTCAGCTCCTTCTTGTCTGAATCGTCGATCCTGATGCCGCGCGTATCCGCGAGCATCTTCATGACCGCTGCGCCGATATCGGTGAACGGCACGTAGCAGCCGGCCACCGTGAGCGACGCCGAATACATGATGAAGTTCGCGAACCAGAGCCGCATTGCGCTCTTGTCGTTGAAGATGCGCGCAAACACCGGCTCCATGGTCTCGAGGTCGAGCAGGGTCTCGTTGACGTCGAACACGATCAGAGGAAGCGCCATTTCTGGTCTCCGATTGTTGGCTTGTTGGTCTCTTTTTTGAGCGTGATCTCCGCGCAAACGCGTTCCGCGTTTGTCGCGAGGGAAAACCGCTTCGCACTTTTCCGGATCATGCTCCCCTGTCCTTGATCCGGCTGCGGTGCGCGGCCTGCTTGGCGCGGTTGCCGCAGATCGCCATGCTGCACCATCGGCGCGCGCGCGCCCTTGTGTGATCGGCAAACATCAACGTGCAGGCCGGGCCCTCGCACGCCTTGATGTCGGAAAAGCTTTCCTCACAGACGACCCTGGCCATCGCTTCCCCGATCGGCAGCAGCAACGTTTCAGCCGAACGCCAGCGCCGCGTCCGCTCCAGCGCGAAGCCGTCATGATCGTCGTGACGATGCGGCACGATCCGGCTGAATGCCTGATCGCTTGCGAGCAGCCGATTGAGCGGCTCCAATTCCCTGAGCGCACGCGGCGCCAACGGCGTGCCCCTATGCTTGCGCACGAAGCCGCGGAACCATTCGCGCAGATCGCGGGCCTGACCCGCAACATCATCGAGCTCGCCCGGCTGCGCGCGCGCTGCCAGCTCGTCGAGCACGCCTGACGGCACCAGCTTCGCCTGCGCCAGCCAGCGCAACAGGCCGCCACCATCGGCGATCCAGTCCACTGGCGTATCGACCGGGGTCGCGATCGAATTGATGAAGTCGAGGCCCAGGCTGTCGGCGATGAACATCGCGGGCGGGTGGGATTGCACGGCTGGACCTCCTGGGGGCGCTTTCGACCCGGTCAGAAATAACCGCCTAAAAGCATGTTGACAAGTTACGAACATTGGAGCATAAGTGTCGTAACCTGTCAAATATCATTTTACAGGTTACTATCTGAGGCAAAGGGAGCGGACAATGTCGAACAAGGATGTCAGCGTGGTGCTCGCCCATGGCGCATGGGCCGACGGGTCAAGCTGGGCGCGGGTGATCACGGCGCTCGACGCCGAGGGCATCGCCGCGGTGGCCGCACCGCTACCGCTGACTTCGCTTGCGGACGATGTCACCGCGCTGAACCGCACGCTGGATCGCGCCGAGGGGCCGGTCGTGCTGGTTGGCCACGCCTATGCCGGCGCGGTGATCGCCGAGACCCGCGCGCCGCGCGTGAAAGCGCTGGTCTATGTCGCGGCGCTGGCGCCCGACGAGGGCGAGACCGTCGCCGACGTGTTTTATCGCGCACCGCCGCATCCGTTCGCGCCGAAGCTCGCGCCCGATGCCAACGGGCTGATCTGGCTGCCGGAGGCCGCCTTCGCGTCGGCATTCGCGCAGGGCGCGCGGCCCGAGGACCTCGCGGTGCTCGCCGCCGTGCAGCGGCCGATCTCGCCGGCCTGTATCACCGTGCCGGTCGGCCGTCCGCTCTGGAAGGACGTACCGAGCTGGTTCCTGGTTGCCGAGGACGACCGGATGATCGCGCCCGAGACCCAGCGCAGCATGGCGGCGCGGATGAAGGCTGTGATGCGATCACATGCCGTCGACCACACCCCGATCGTGACGGCACCGAAGCTCGTCACCGACATCATCCGGGAAGCGGTCAGCGCGGTTGCCGGGCAAATCAAGTCCTGACCGCAAGTCTCGCCAACATCACGATCACAAGGAGTGACAAATGTCTGAGGTCAAGTATCGCACGGCCGACGTCGACGGCTTCAAGCTGTTCTATCGCGAAGCCGGTTCACCCGGCGCGCCGAAACTTCTGCTGCTGCACGGCTTCCCGAGCGCGGGACATATGTTCCGCGATCTGATCCCGCAGCTTGCGGACAAATTCCACATCGTGGCGCCTGATCTGCCCGGCTTCGGCCAGTCCGACATGCCCGCGCGCAACAAGTTCACGTACACGTTCGACAGCATCGCGGCTGTGATCGATCGCTTCACCGAGGTGATCGGCTTCGATCGCTACGCGGTCTATGTGTTCGACTACGGCGCGCCAACCGGCTTCCGCCTCGCCATGAAGCATCCGGAGCGGATCACCGCAATCATCTCGCAGAACGGCAACGCCTATGAGGAAGGCCTCAGCGACGGCTGGACTCCGATCAAGGCCTATTGGCAGGATCCCTCGCCGGCGAACCGCGAAGCGCTGCGCGCCTTCCTGACCCCGGAGACCACGCGCTGGCAGTACACCCATGGCACACCGGATCCGCAGGCGGTGTCGCCGGACGGCCAGAACCTCGACAATTACTACATGGCGCGGCCCGGCGCGCATGACGTGCAGCTCGATCTGTTTGGCGACTACAAGAGCAACGTCGCGCTCTATCCGGCCTTCCAGAGCTACTTCCGTACCCATCAGCCGCCGTTCCTCGCGGTGTGGGGCAAGAACGACCCGTTCTTCCTGCCGCCGGGTGCCGAGGCCTTCAAGCGCGACAATCCGAAGGCGGTGGTCGAATTCTTCGACACCGGCCACTTCGCGCTGGAAACCCACGCCGCCGAGATCGCGCAGGCCATCCGCGAGTTCCTGAACCGCTGAAGGTGACGGCAGCGACAACTCTATCCGCGTCATTGCGAACGCAGCGAAGCAATCCATAGCCCGCACAGCGGAGGGATGGATTGCTCCGTCGCTGTCGCTCCTCGCAATGACGAACCTCCCGATCCACCAAGGACATGCATATGACCGAATCCGTCGCCATCGTGACCGGCGCAAGCTCCGGCATCGGACGCGCCACCGCGCAGCGGCTCGCGCGGGATTTTTCCTCCGTCGTCCTCGTCGCGCGCAGCGGCCAGAAGTTACGCGACGCGGGCCAACAGATCGAAGCTGCCGGCGCCACGCCGCTGGTGCTCGATCTCGACCTTGCCTCGCCGACCGCCGCCGACGACGTGGTCAAGGCGGCGCTGGATCGCTTCGGCCGCATCGACGCGCTGGTCAACGTCGCCGGCGCGGTGCCGGGCCTCGATCTATTCGAGATGACCGACGCACAATGGGATGCAGGCCTCGCGCTCAAGTTTCACGGCGCGAGGCGGTTGACGATCCGCGCCTGGGACGCGCTGAAGGCGTCGCAGGGCACCGTGATCTTCACCTCCGGCAATGCCGCCGTGCTGCCGCGCGCCGGAGCCGCGGCGGTCGGCACGATCAATGCCGCGATCGAGGCATTGGCAAAGGCGTTCGCCGAGCGCGGCATCGACGACGGCGTGCAGGTGAATTGCGTGTCGCCGGGCGCCATCATGACCGGACGCCGGCTTGCGATGCTGGAGAAAGCCGCGGCCACGCGGCAGCTCGATCTCGACACCGCCAAGGCCGGCTTCCTCAAGCAGGCCGGCATCACGCGCTTCGGTGCCCCGGAAGAGATCGCCGATCTCGTCGCCTTCGCAGTGTCGCCGCCGGCGCGCTGGATGACCGGCACCGTGCTGCGCATGGATGGCGGCGAGATCAGGACCGTGTGAGACGCACCATCTCTGTGATCCTGCCTTCCCCTTCCCCCTGAAAGGGGGAAGGTCGGGATGGGGGTCAACCGCAGGCGACGGTGCGAGTGGGGAGCGCAGATCCCCACCCGCTTTGCTCTGACGAGCAAAGTGACCTCCCCTTTTCAAGGGGAGGTTTGGATTGCGAATGGCCCGAGTGAACGTCTGCTTGACGGCGCGGGTTCCTGTGCGGAAGCTCAACCGGATCGACATCAGAGCGAGGTCACGCCAATGCCAACCTACACCTGCACCAGTGCGCAAGGCCGCCTCAGCGCGGAGCAGAAGGGCCGGATCGCGGGCGAGATCACCCGGATCCACGCCGAGGTGACGGGCGCACCGAGCTATTTCGCGCAGGTGATCTTCAGCGAGGTCGCTCCCGGCAACTGGTTCATGGGCGGCGTCCCGGTCGCGCATGACCACATCTTCGTCTACGGCCACATCCGTTCCGGCCGCGCCGCGGTCGACAAGACGCGCATGATCAGACTGATGGCGGACGCGGTGGGAGCCGCGGCCAATGCCGACAGCAAGCGCGCGGTGTGGGTCTATCTCAACGAGTTGCAGCCGCGGCAGATGATCGAATTCGGCCATGTGCTGCCCGAACCCGGCGACGAGCCGGCCTGGACCGACGCGCTGCCGGAAGCGGACCGCAATTTCATGCAATCGATCGCGAAGCGGCGTTGAAGGGCTACGCCCCCGTCACGCGCCAGATCACGTTGCCGACGTCGTCGGCCACCAGCAGCGAGCCATCGGGGCCGAGCGCGACGCCGACCGGGCGGCCATACGAGACCTTCTCGTCGGGCGCGAGGAAGCCCGACAGAATGTCGCGTGCGGGCCCCGAAGGGCGGCCGTTCGTGAACGGCACGAAGACCACCTTGTAGCCCGACAGCGTCGAGCGATTCCACGAGCCGTGCTGGCCGATCACCATGCCGTCGGGGAAGCCCGGCAGCGTGCCTGCGGGCATCCAGCACAGGCCGAGCGAAGCGGTGTGGCCGCCGAGTGCGTAGTCCGGCTGGATCGCCCTGGCGACCAGCGCCGGATCCTGCGGCACGCGGTCGTCCACCGTCTGGCCCCAATAGCAATAGGGCCAGCCGTAGAAGCCGCCGTCGCGCACCGAGGTCAGATAGTCCGGCGGCGTCTCGTCGCCGATGCCGTCGCGTTCATTGACCACGGTCCACAACACATTCGTGCTCGGCTCCCATGCGAGCCCGACCGGGTTGCGCAGGCCGCCGGCGAAGATGCGGCTGGTGCCGGCCGCGAGATCGAGCTCGTAGACCGCGGCGCGGCCTTGCTCGACCTCCATGCCGTTCTCGGCGATGTTGCTGAGCGAGCCGACGCCGGCATAGAGCTTCTTGCCGTCGGCGCTCGGCAGCAGGCTGCGGGTCCAGTGCCCGTCGGGCTTGAAGGTGACGAGCTTGCGTCCCTCTGCCGTGATGCGATCGGCGCCCGCGGTGTAGGGAAACGCCACCACGCCGTCGGTGTTGCCGACATAAAAGGTGTCACCGATCAGCGCCATGCCGAACGGCTGCCGCAGGCCTTCCATGAAGGCACCGCGGCTCTCGGCGACGCCGTCGCCATCGCGGTCGCGCAGCAGCGTGATGCGGTTGGCGCTGACGCCGAGCGCGGCGGCACGGCGCATCGTCGCCTGCATCGCGTAGTGGAACACGCTGCGCGGCGTGCCGGCGATCTGGGTTGCCTCCGCGATCAGGACATCGCCGTTCGGCAGCACGTTGATCCAGCGCGGGTGATCGAGCCCGGCAGCAAACGCGTTGACCTTGAGCCCGGGCGCCGCGCTCGGAAGCTGGCCCTTGTCCCAGCCGCGCGCGGTCGGCATCTTCAGCGTCGGGATCGCGCCCTGCGATTTCGCGGCCGGAATTTGCGGCGCGCTGCCCCAGGCCGGTGCCGGCTCTGCGCCCTGCATCCGCCGCCACGCCACGGCGCCGGCCCCGATCGCCGCGACGACGCGGGCAAAAACTCCAGACGTGCTCATGAACTTCCCCTGTACTTGCACCGTGTTGCCAGGCATTGCCGGCCGCGGCCCGCACGAGCATTCGCATAATGCCGGGCCTGATGACAGTAATTATACGATCTTCGCAGCCGCCCTCGAATCGGCGAGACTGGCCTTACGCTCCCTTGTCAGAGCGTTTTCCTCCCTGAGACCTTGCCCGCCCCGGTCGGCGGGCTTCCTTTTCCACAGCAGCTGTTGTTTCGAAGCACCGCGCGCGGGCGCGACCGCGGCCGTTATAGCTGGAAAAGCATAGCGGGGCTGCGGCGGATGCATCGGACCGGGCATAGCGGCGCACGCCCGGCTGTCGGGGCGCAAGGCCCCTCACCGAAACCTGATCCCAGCTCCGCGCAAATTCACCCTCGCGCATCGCATGGCAGATCAGGAACGCCGGTCCATGGCGGTCGTTGGTCGTGACACCAGCAAGGAGTGTGTGCATGCAACGGAACATCAAGATACTGACCCTTGCGGCAGTGTCCCTGATTGCAACGACCGCCGGCGCGTTCGCGCAGGGCTACTATCCGTATGGCAGTCCCAGTGCGCGATATTACGGTGGCCCGCGCTACGGTGCCCAGCCTTACGTGACGTACCAACCGGCGGAACCGGGCTGGTATGGTGACGGCGCGATGAACGGCACCAATCATCCGGCACCGAGCTCGACCCAGGGTGACGTGGGTCCCGAAGGGAACAACAACGGCACGCTGACCGGGGTTTACCGGCAGTGGTAGCCCACGCACATTCGAAGGCCCGTCGCTCGGCTTGAGCGACGGGCCTTTTGCTGTTCGCCGGACGTTGCGACCGGCGCCGCGGTCATGCGGTCACTTCACCATCGCGCCGTAGACGATGTCCTGCACGTTCTCGCGATAATATTTGCGCAGCTCACCGGGCGCTGCGGTTCCCACCACCACGACGAGGCGCTCCTTCGGATCGCAGAAGAACTGCGTGCCGTTGGCGCCGTTCCAGGTGAACTCGCCGGGATTGCCCGGCACCGACGACAGGCCTTCGCTGGTCCGCACCGCGACCGCGAGCCCGAAGCCGAAGCCGCCGCGATGCGGCTCGACCGCGGCGACGTTGTTCTTGATCTCGGGCCCGAGATGGTTCGACGTCATATGGTGCACGGTCTTGGGGCTGAGGATGCGCTTGCCGTCGAGCTCGCCGCCGTTGAGCAGCATCTCGCCGAAGCGGAGATAATCCCCGACGGTCGCGAACGAGCAGGCGCCGCCGCAGTCGAACTTGATCGGCGCGTCGAGCACCCGGATGGATTGCGGCTTGCCGGTCAGCGGATCATTCGGAAACGGACGCGCCAGCCGCGCCCGCTGCGCGTCGGACAAATGGAATGTCGCATCCTTCATGCCGAGCGGCTTCCAGACATTGGCCGAGAGATAGTCGCCGAGCCGCTGGCCGGACACCTTCTCGACGACGGCGCCGAGCACATCGATCGAGAAACCGTATTCGAACTCGGTGCCGGGCTGGTGCACCAGAGGCAGCTTGGTGATGCGCTCGATGAAGGCCTGGGTGTCGCCCTCGACCGCCGGCGCGGTGCCTTCGGGATAGAGCCGCGCCAGCGCGCTCGCACTGTCGGGCCGGCCGCCATACATCAGGCCGGAGGTGTGGCGATAGAGGTCATGGATGAAGATCGGCCGGGCCTGCGGCTCCATCGTCAGCGAGCCGTCGGCCTGCTGCACGCCGACCTTCATGTCGGCGAACGCCGGATAGTAGTCGGCGACCTTGGCCTGCAGCGGCAACCGCCCCTGCTCCATCAATGTCAGACCGGCGACCGCCGCCATCGGCTTGGTCATCGACGCCAGCGCGAACACCGCATCGATCGGCATCGGCGTGCCCTTCGCCGGGTCGAGCTGGCCGTAGGCCTTGTAATGCACAAGCCTGCCGTCGCGCGCGATCGCCACCACCGCGCCGGGCACGCGCTTGGCCGCGATCTCGCGCGCGAAGAAATCGTCAAGCCGCGCCAGCCCCTGCTCCGAGAACCCGGCCTGATGCGCCGAAGCTTCCGGAAGCGGCGGCGCGGCATGGGCGATGTTGAAGGCAAGACTGCTGACGGCGGCAACCGCGGCAATAGCGAATTTTCTCATTGTTTCCTCACCGGGGACCGCGGGCGATTGTTGTCGTGTTCGCGGCCCGCGCCGGCAGGATTAGATCACGCCGACAGAGCCGACAAGGCGGCGCGGCGCGCGGCCGCGTCGCTTGGCTGCATGCCTTCGCGAACGAAGAACGGCGCGACCTCGTGCTCGAACGTCTTCAGCGCGGCTCCGATCGCCTGGTGCATGTCGAGATATTTGTAGGAGCCGAGCCGGCCGCCGAAAATGACGTTCGGATGCGCCGCCGTCATGGCGTGATAGGACGCCAGCATGGCGCGGTCGGATCCGGTGTTGATCGGATAATACGGCTCGTCGGTGCGGCCGGCGAAGCGGGAATATTCGCGGTAGATCGTGGTCCGCGCCTGCGCATGCGCGCGCTCCGGATGCAGATGCCTGAACTCGTGGATCCGGGTGAACGGCACCTCAGCGTCGGCATAATTGATGACGGCGGCGCCCTGGAAATCGGCGACGTCATGCACCTCGCGCGCGAAGTCGACGGTGCGCCAGCCGAGATGGCCGCAGGTGTAGCCGAAGAAGCGGTCGATCGGCCCGGTATAGATCACGAGCTGGTGCGGATTGATGCGGTCGGCGACGTCGAAATAGTCGACCCCGAGTTCGACCGCGATCTTCGGATGCTCGAGCATCCGGCGGAAGATCGCGGTGTAGCCGTCGACCGGCATGCCCTCGTAGCGATCGGCGAAGTAGCGATCATCGAAGGTGAAGCGCACCGGCAAGCGGCCGATGATGTCGGCGGAGAGCTCGCGCGGATCGGTCTGCCACTGTTTCTGCGTATAGCCGCGGATCAGGAGATCATAGAGCGTGCGGCCGACCGAGGCGATCGCCTTGTCCTCGAGATTGCCGATCCCGGAGGCACCATGCCTCCCGGAGGCACCGTGCGCTGCCGCCTCTGCCGCGATCACGGCGCGCGCCTCGTCCGGCGACATGATGCGGCCGAATGCGGCACACACCGTCGCAAGGTTGATCGGCATCGCATAGACGCGGCCGTTCGCCACCGTGAAGACGCGGTGACGGTAGTCGGTGAAATGGGTGAAGCGCTGCAGATAGCGCCAGACGGTCTCGGAATTGGTGTGGAAGATATGCGTGCCGTAGCGATGCACCTCGACGCCGCTGTCGGAATCGAGCTCCGAATAGGCGTTGCCGCCGATATGCAGCCGGCGGTCGAGCACGCAGACACTGCGGCCGAGCTTGTTCGCCACCTGCTCGGCGATCACGGCGCCGAAGAAGCCCGCGCCCACCACGACGACGTCGAAATTCTCAAGCTGCATGTGGCCCCCGCCCCGCGCGGGCCCGGGCGGTGGCCCGCCGCGACATCCCGACGGAACTTGAACGGCGCCGCAGTCGACTTCCGGCGAAGATTTTGGTTAAGGCCGCGATAATTTCCAGCCCGGAACGGCGGGCTCGGCCGTTGAACGAGGAGCATGCGAGGCGGTGGACGTGTCCGCGCGCGCAGCAACAGCATCATGCGCGGGGGCCCGATGTCCGTAATCTGCGTCCTGTATTCCGGCAACACCACCTACGATTCGCTGCGCGGCATCCTTGCGATGGCCGCCGCCGAGCTCGACCGGCTCGGGCACGAGGTCAAGATGCTCGACCTGCTGGCGCCGGACTTTTCGGCCCGGCTCAACGCCCTGCTGCCGCGCAAGGCCGAGACCATGGCGCTCGGCTTCTCCGGCATCGGGCTCGATATCCACACCAAGGACGGCAGGCTGTTCTGGGACGTCGCCCAGATTCCCGTCTTCACCTGGTTCTGCGACCACCCCTGCTATTTTGCCAAGCGTCACGGCCTCGAGAGCCGCTATGCCGCGCATGGTTACGTGTTTCCGGACCACGCCGCCTTCAACCGCGATCATCTCGGGGCCAATGGCGCCGTGTTCGCGACCCATATGGGCATCCCCGATCCCGGCTTCTTCGGCGGCCTGCCGGCCGAGAGCCGCAACGGCCGGCTGATCTTCGCCAAGTCAGGCTGGAATCCGCTGGCGCTCGAGCGCGGCTGGCGCAAGACGATGCCGCCGAAGCTGTTCGCGCTGCTGTTCGACGCGATCGCCGAGGCCCGCGGCAAGACCTGCGGCGCGTTTCCAAAAATCATCGTCGACGTCGCCGAGCGGCACCTCGTCTATCTGAAGCCGGGCGGCGACCTGTTCAACGTGATCCTGACCCGGCTCGACAACTACACCCGGGGCGTGCGCACCCGCGAGGTCGGTGCGGTGCTTGCCGATTATCCGGTCGATTTCATCGGCGGCGGCTGGAGCGACCTCGACGTCAGCGGACGGCCGGCGCGCGTGCTCGGCGCCATGACCTTCGATGCGATGCGCGAAGGCCTCGGCAGCTATCTCGCCGCGGTGTCGCTCAATCCGAACGTCGACCTGTCGGTGCATGACCGGGTGTTCTTCGCGCTCGGCGCCGGCACCGTGCCGGTGTTCGACGCCAACCGCTTCTCGGCCAGGGAGATGCCGCATCTTGCCCGCTACACCTTCAACCAGGACGCCGCCAGCGTCGCCGCCGCCGTCGAGGCCGTGCTGACCGATCCCGCCGCGGCGCAGGCGGCGACCGCCACCACGATGCGCGAGCTCTATCCGCGCTTCTCGATGCAGCGGTCGGTGCAGGACATCCACGAGATCACGATGTCGATCGCGGGGGCTGCCGGCGCCAATCTGTTGCCGGCCGAGCCGGTGCCGGCCGGCGTCTGGACGCCGAAGCAGGCGGCCTGATCTGGCGTAGCGCGCAGCCAGTAGCCCGCATGAGCCAAGCGGATTGGGTGAATGCGCGTCATGTTGGCCCATCCCTGCTGCGCAGCTCCAACCTCCCCTTGCAAAGGGGAGGTCGCTTGGCTCGTCAGAGCAAGCGGGTGGGGATCTGCTCCCTCCACTCGCAACGTCGCCCGCGGCTGACCCCCATCCCGACCTTCCCCCTTGCAGCGGGAAGGAGAAGAAGCGACGACCCGTTGGCTCATCCGGGCTACACTTGATTGCCATTTTCGTGGCCGTGCCGCGCCGGCTGCGCTACCGTGGACCCGTCACCTCCGATCGGGTCCAGCATGAACCGCCGCGCGTTTGTTTGGGGACTGGCTGTTGCCGCGGCGCTCGCTGGCGTTGCCGCGGCACCGGCGGCCGCGGACGGCAGGCGGGTGGCGCTGGTGATCGGCAACGGCGCCTACCGAAGCGTGCCTGTTCTCTCCAATCCGCCGAACGACGCCGGCGATATCGCAGCCTCGCTGAAACGCCTCGGCTTCGCGGTGACGCTGATCAGCAATGGCAGCTTCGACGAGATGCGGCGCGGCCTGATCGCGTTCGGGCACAACGCCGCCGGGGCCGACATGGCGGCGGTGTATTTCGCCGGCCACGGCATGGAGATCAACGGCGACAACTGGCTGATCCCTGTCGATGCCGAGCTGAAGCGCGACACCGACGCCGCCAATGAAGCGATCAGCCTGCAGAGCGTGATGCTGCAGGTCTCGAGCACCGGAAGCCTCGGCCTCGTCATCCTCGATGCCTGCCGCAACAATCCGTTCGCGGCGAAGATGAGCCGCTCGCTCGCCAGCCGCGCCGCTGCAAACAGCGGGCTCGGCCGCATCGAGCCGGTCGGCAACGTGCTGGTCGCCTACGCCGCGCGCGACGGCACCACCGCGCTCGACGGCGACGGCCGCAACAGCCCGTTCGCCACGGCGCTGTTGCGCAACATCGAAGCGCCCGGCGTCGAGGTCACCTTCATGTTCCGCAACGTCCGCGACGACGTGATGGAGGCGACGCGCAACGCGCAGCAGCCGTTCGTCTACGGCTCGCTGTCGCGCAAGGCGATCTACCTGGCAGCGCCGCCCACCGAGACCGCGAATGCCAAACAGGCGAATGCGGCACCGGCAGCCGCCGCTCCCGTCGTGTCGGCGCCATCAGCAACTTCAGAGAGCGCCATCGATCCCGCATTGGTCGGCACCTGGGAGATCATGGTGGCAAGCGGCCGCGGCCAGTCGCGCTGGATCTGGCAGATCATGGCCAACGGGACCTACAAATTCCACGCCGAACCATTCCGCTCGGCGCAATCGCACGAAGGTACCGTCACCTTCGCCAACGGCCGCTGGACGCTGCATGCGCTGAAGGGAATGAGGAATTACAGCGATGCCGGCTCCTACGAAGTGCACGACGCGACTGCCGTGATCACCGGCAAGCTCGGCACCGGCTATTGGAAGCGGAGCGTGGAGTGAGGGGGCGCCGCGTGGGTCGACCCACCGGCGGCGCAATGCAGTCGACCAAGCCAAGCCATGAAAAGGGACGCTCCTCGTCTTTGGCGGGAGCATACTCACTCTCAGTGACCTCCCAATGGCGGTTAGAGGCATCATGACGCGTTCGCCGCCGGAATAGCGAGCGCGTCGAGGCGTTCCGGCCGCGACATCGGAGCGCGAGAAAGCGTTAGCTAATGCTCTCGAAAGAGCGCATGGTGCCCTGATCGGCGAGCCGACATCGGCGCCCGAGCATTGGCAAAGGCGGGCGTACATGCAGACTCGCTCGCGACGGGAAATCGTCACCTTCAAGCATTCGTTCCAGATCAGGGGCATCGATCACCCTCTGCCTGCCGGACGCTACGAGGTCATCACGGACGAGGAGATGATCGAAGGGCTTTCCTTCGCGTCTTATCGCCGCGTTGCGACGATGATGATCGTGCCGGCTGCCTCGCATGGCGCCAGGATGGAGATGTTTTCCATCGGTCCGGTCGACCTGGCGGATGCGCAACGGATCGACGCGGGCATGCCAGATGAGTGACGAACCGCTCGATCTGGACAAGCATCGCGGGATTGCAGCGCAGAAAGCGACGGAAGTCCGCCGCGCAACAACGGATGTCGAGAGCCGTGCGCGGGACCTGCGCGAACGGCAAAGCGGGCTGGAAAGCGAACTGGTCTCGATCGCCGCGACCTCATGGCCGGAAGCGGCTGCCAAGGCGCGCTACGTGCTGAACATCTACGCTGCGAGCCTTTCGCCTGACGATACGAGGCATCGCGATCTCGTCGCGGCGATTCTGGCGGATTTTGCCCGGCTCGATGAACAGGGCTGAAGCTGTGCCTGCTTCGGCCAACGCAACGGGTTTAGTCGCATGTCACTTGAACAAGCTTGTTTCACCAGTTTCGAGTACGACCGCATGATCGTCCAGTTCTCGATGCGCGACGGCGCGAAGGTCATCTCCTGCGCGATCTCGACTTCCGCGATGGATGAGCTGGAAGGTGCGGGACGCGCACCGTCGAGCGAACGCGAAGCACAGTTCATGCGACTGCGAGAACGCATCGAAGCCCGCGCCACCGTCAAATACATGGCGGGCGAGTTCGAAGGTGTGCCCGCCGGGATCATCCTGAGAAGCATCGACTTCAGGAAGCAGTGAGGATCACCGAGGTCGCGAAAACAAGGGAGTCACGCTTGAAGGGCGACATAGTCAACAGTGATGGCGTACACGTCGCCGTGGTGGTCGGCTCCGCTGTTTTCGACCTCAAGGGCCGGAAGCTTTACGATCTGAAGGGCAGCAGGATTTATCGGCTCTCCGGTGAACTGGTGGGTCACCTCAACGAAGCCGGAGGCGCGGTAAGACGGCTCGACAAGGCGGCGGACAGTTTGTTCTAGCAGCTTCAGCACGGCAGCGTCGTCGCTAGGAACCGGAATGACACCAGGACGTTTGACGAAGACGGCGCGAGGTCATGAATCGTAAGGCCGCCGCCGCTGACGGACGAACGCACCGAGGCCTAAGCTGAGGTTGCGCCGCCCGAGACCCGTCTCATAATTTGGGGATGTGGAGTGCCAGGAATGATCAAAGATCGAGCCTTCGGCCGCCAGGACTCAACCGCCGCGGCGCGAGAAGCCAACAAGATGTTCCGAAAAGTGGAGGCCGCGCCGAGCGAGCATGCCAAAGTCGACAAAGCGTTCCAAGCCAACCGCGAGCGCCTCAAAGCCGAGCGATTGGCACGAGAATCCAAGCATCCCACCAATAAGGCCCGCTAGATGACGTCGCTTCATCGCGCAGCGAGGCAGGCGATCGTTCGCGAATGGGACCACTGGATCAAGACGCAGCCGCTTGGCGGAAAAGCCTGCGCACGCGACGCGCGGCGATTTTTCCTCGAGATCAAAGCCAGACGCGAGCCAACATTACTGGATTTTCGGTCAGGCGCAGAGGACAAATGGCAGATCGTACATCAGTGGCTCATGGCGGAGCAGCGAATCTCAAGCTAGACAATTGTGACCAGGCCGAGAACTGAAGGCGACAAAGGCCGCAAGCTGCGCCGTTACCGCTTCGTCTCGCCCCTATCGAAAATGAGGGCGGCTTGGAATACGCGTCCAACGACGGTTCTCACCTCAACCGAGAGGTCCGGTCGATCGTCCAGAGTGGCAAGATCACGCGCTAGGCCTGCCAGCGATTCTGCTGCCTCGACTTCAGCTTCACGCTGCGTTGCAAACTCCATCCCTTCCTTATCGGGATAAATCCCGTTGTCATCCCTGATGTCGAAGTAGTAGCGGATCATCCGCGCTTCCTTTCGCCGGCAACAGATGGTGTGCGGATTTCGTACCTCGTATTGACACGATGCCTTTTCAACGGATCTGGCGCGCCGGTTGGGGTCCCGGACGCTTGGCAGTCACTTGACGGGCCCTATCGAGAGCATAGCGAACAGAGCGTCATCGCCTTCAATCTGCGCCGTTTCCCGGCTGGTCGCGTACCCGCAGGCCAGCTCAACGTTTGCTTCGGAAACGTGCCATTTCCAGCGCGTGGGCTGTTGAGGCGTCACGGTGACCTCCAGCAAACGAGGTGTGAAATAGGTTTTCATTTCCTCAATATGCGCCTCAACCCATCCGATTCCTAGGCATATCCATCTGCCACTCGAACGAATTGAAAGCTCTGCCTCTCGATAGGACCATCCGGCTTCGACAAGTCTCATTCGACATTCGGACCCGTCGCCTTACCTCACCGGAGTCGAACCGGTTGGTATCCTTGCTAGATGACGGTGACCTGCGGCAAAGGTGGCCTGCGCTCTGGAAGTTTTTTCTTCGGAGGCGCCGGCAGCAATCCTTCGCGGATCGCCTGCTTCCGAGCGAGCTTGCGGGCCCGACGAATGGCCTCCGATCTTTCTCGCGTCTTTCTTTCCGAAGGCTTCTCATAGGCGCGGCGTTGCTTCATCTCGCGGAAGACACCTTCGCGCTGCATCTTTTTCTTCAGGACTCGAAGTGCCTGGTCGATATTGTTGTCGCGAACAAGGACCTGCATCAAAACTCCTCGGTGGCTGCGAACTGGAACAGCCCTGCACGCAACCTTTGCGCAGGGGACGTTCACGATCGTGAGGATGAGGGTAACGGCGAAATTCTTCGCCGGCTTTGAACAAGCCGGTCTGCTCGCCATGCCGATACGGTTGGTGGAATGACCGGAACACTACCGCGCGGCCGTGTCAATCGATTAGGTTCCCCTCGGCGGGCCCGTTCGAAGCTCTCGATCGGCGGCGGAGGCGCCCAACTGAAACAAATCAGCCCCGTTCCTTGTAATGGGCCGCACATAGCATATATACTAACTGTATTCGATTAGCCGCTGTGCCTTGTTGAACGCGCCCGCGGGCACCTTTTCCAAAGACATCGACGAAGTTGAAATCATCGCGTGACTGTCGCGCGGTATGCGCTCGCGCGCTTTGGAGAACAAGATGACGACAGGTACTGTTAAATGGTTCAATAGCCAAAAGGGCTTCGGCTTTATCCAGCCGGAAGACGGCAGCAGCGATGTGTTCGTTCACATCAGCGCAGTCGAACGGGCCGGTCTTTCGAGTCTCGCGGAGGGCCAAAAGGTTCACTACGAGGTCAAGACCGACAAGATGCGAGGCAAGGTCAGCGCCGAGAGCCTCTCGCTGGCGTGAGTTTCGTCGTGTCGTTTCACGGATGTACTGAAACGGCATGCTGCCCGCTCAATCTCAGGATTGAGCGGGTTTTGCCTGTTCAGCGGTCGTGTGCATGAGCGTCAGGAAGTCGGCAGAATCATCGCCCGAACGCATCGCGCGTGCCAACCGAAAACGATTGGCCGCTGACGAGGGAGCGCGCGCGATGGCGGAGGTCGGAAGGCAGGCCATCGAGGTTCGCAAGAACATGGCGCGACTTCGAGAGCTCCGCGAGACCAGGGAAGCCGCCGCTGCAACGCCGCCGGCACCATTGCCGGCGCATTCGCCAAAGAAGCGCACCAATAAGTTACCGCGATAGTCAACTTCGGCAGTGGTCGATGATTATGCCGACGACCAAGCCTCACCAAGCCGGAGCATGCAGATCGTGCGTAGAGCCAAGTCACTCGGCGACGGAACAATAACGTTCTCTCTTGCGCTCGGCGCAGCTCGACAGATGTGTCGGCTCACAACGACATTTCAGACGGACAAGCAAGCCCTTAGTTATCTTCATAAGTACCGGACGGAACTGGAGCAGATGGCGCGAGCGCGCCTTGCCTCGGGACAGCTTGAAGACGGGATCGTCGTGCTCTCCATGCTCTAGCTTCGGCCGGCACTGCGATGCCACGCGATTTGATGCGTCCTCAAGCGGCCTCGCGTGTCGAACGTTTTGCTGGTAGGCGCTGGTGATTTTTCGGAGCTGCCAGCGCTTTGACCCGTTATTCGATTTCGGAATGTCTTGCTCCATTTGGCGAACAGAAGCCGTGGCTTGACCGGCGCCCCTCCGCAGGTCTGCCCTGCTCCTTTCATTCCCTGTGAGGTTCGATCTGCTCGTTTCGCCGTTTTTCCTTTTCTCCGAGAGGAAGACGCCCAACCCGTTAGTTGAACGAATTTCATCATGGTACGTTGTTCCCCACCACCGGCTGAGGCTTTGCCCTTGGGCGTCGGTGGCTGTACGGAGCACTCATGTGCAAGCAATGCGACGAGCTTCAGATGCAGATCGACATGTTTCGACGCGCACTCTGTCAGCGTTTTGATCCGCTCACCACGGACCGTCTCAAGGTTAGCCTCGCTGAGATGGAAGTGAAGAAGGCCGCGTTACATCCGGAGACGAAGTAACTCAGTTGGCGAGCCTCATGAAATAGGGACCGCGTCTTAGCGGCCCCGCCGGACCGGAGACGCTTTATCCGCCGCGGGGGCGATGGCTCATTTACTACGCGATCTCGTCAGTCCAGACCCTAAAACTGACCAGAGAATTCTGCCCGAATGTCTGGGTAATGGGAACATCAGCGGCGTCGCGCCCGTGTGCGATCAAGATGCGGCCGATCCGCGGCACGAAGTTGCGGGGATCGAAGGTGTGCCATCGGCCTCCGAGATAGGCCTCAAACCAGCCGGCGAAATCGCCCGCGGCCCAAGGTTTCGGCGTGCTCACATCGCTCAGATACCCAGTACAGTATCGAGCCGGGATGTTCATACAGCGGCAGAACGCAATGGCCAGGTGGGCATAGTCGCGGCAGACACCCTTACCCTCGTGGTACGCCTCAAGTGCCGTCTTGCTGGAACTGGCATGCTCGTATCCGAACGAAATATGGTGGTGCACGAACTCACAGATCGCCTGCACCCTCGCCCAGCCCGGCGGCGTATTCTGAAACAAGGTCCAGGCAATATCGGAGAGCCGGTCCGTCTCGCAATAACGACTGCCGAGCAAATAGAGCAGCGTATCAGCAGGCAGGTCTTGCACTGCATGTTGAACGGCCGATGGAAACGCTGGGTCCGGCAAACCGCTGTCACGCACACAGCCATCGGCAGCGAACCGCATACGCCCGGCGGGCGCGACAATGCGGCTGCACCAATTGCCGAATGAATCGCGATACCTCGTGATCGGCACCGCAGGCTCGGTTGTCAAGGAATCCGGAACGATGATGTCTGAGGCACGAGAGATGTGAGTGCCCAGCACCATGATCACGGGCGTCGGTTGCGGGAAATCATAGAGCATCTCGAATCCGACATTGATCTTCATTCGAAATGCTTTCTTCTCTGCGCTCTTGGCAGAGGTGGCGACGGAGCTAGCCGAATACAAGGCATTGACGGTGGGTAAACGGGATGAGTGCGTACTGCGCGATCAGGGCTATATGACGCAGCGCATGTTCCAAATCTTCGCTGCGCGCGGTTAGTGCTCGCTATTGGCCAGCCCCGGGCGTAGGGTGGCTGGATCACCGCATTATCAACGGCATCGACCGGTGACTGAGGGTCACATGCGCTCCCGCCAACTAACTAACAGGAGCGTTCGATGACTCGTTTTCGCGCCTCGGAATGGATCGTTCCGCCGGTCGTCGTGCCGCTGTTTCTTCTGCTTCTCGCATGTGCTGCGGCCATCCTAAACGGCTAGCACGGCTCTCTTGGCCTGTTTGGTCACAGGGAATCTATCACGGCAACGCCACTTGCGGCACGGTCGCGTCGTTACGTCTTGCGTCGCCCGCGACGCATATTGCAGCCGAACGGGCTGAAGAGCTCAGACCCCAATTGGAGATCTAAATCATGGCCAAGGGACAGCAACGCGGCAATCGCGAAACCAAGAAACCGAAGAAGGAAAAAGCGAAGGTGATTGCAGCGGCGCCGAGCCGCAAGGAGGCCGGCTGGCAACCGGACTTCGGTCCTGCAAAGAAGAAGAGGTAAGCAGAGGTTGGCGCTCAGCTCGATGGCTTCCCAGAAGCCGGACGAATGGCGCTGGAAGTCAATCCCCTCTATCGGTCCCGGAAAGTCATCTTCGCCATCACGAGCGGCACAACGCCCATCAAGCGTTGAAGCGATCGCTGACGGCACCGAGCGTCTCCGTGATGGATATCGACAGCGGTACTGGGGCCGACAGGCGCTCCCGCCGCCTAGCAGGAGACTCTCCATGTGCGAGAAGTGCATCGAACTCGACAGGAGAATCGAGCATTACCAAAAGCTCTCAAGCTGCGTAACCGATCAGACCGCGCAAGAGGGAATCCGCCTTCTTATTGCAAAGTACTGCGCAGACAAGAAAGCGATTCATCCAGATCCGGGATAACGCCGCCTCGCTGTTGGGCGAAGCATTCTGCGGGCTCTTCGCGCCGGCTACGACGACGTCGCGATCTTCAAACAGAAATTCGAAGTCCAGCCGGTCGTCGGATCAGTCCATAAGCTTCAAGCCGGCGGCCTGGTCGAGCCCCTTTGACGGCCGGCGAGATGCTCACGGCTCAGGCACGCCACCCGGCGGCCGGCACATGTGCGCTTCATGATAGGAGCACCCCGTCACCCTTGCGTACGATTTTGTGCTGCGGCAAACGGCATGATTGCGGGAGCAGGCGACATGGAGGCGCCCTCCACGGCGGAGCCTCGCTCGGCGGTACCGTCAACCCAGTGAAATCGTGCAAGACCGGCTCGGCGCCAGAGCGAACAATGCTGAAAGGCTCCCGTCCGTCTCGAGGAGCCGCGCGCTTCGCAACTGCCCTGGTCGAGGTGCGGCGCGCAGGCCTCATTCCTCCTTGGGCTGCCCGGGTCCGGTTCCAGTCGCCCGCTCATCTGCACTTTCTCTGTTATGCTCTCGTCGCAGCCAAGAATTCAGCCGAAGGCAACCGGAAGCTCACCTTTCCGGAAGAAGATAGGAGCTCGTCGTCATAGTCGCCCATCTCGGGATCGCCGGTCGACGAGAAGGCGACGACGGCGAGCTTGCTCAGCGCCGGCTTCTCCGCCGCTTGCCGATTTGCAGACGATCGGAGAGTCAGGCTTCAGATGTCCGCCCTTGCCGGCGTTGAACGCCTGCACGATGTAGGTCGTTTCGCGGGCCATGAAGGCTCCCTGGGCTGTTGACAATAGCGCCGTCGACGCCACCGGTTACGATTGCGCTCAGCGCTTCATGGCATCCATGAGCGCCGAAATCTTCATCGTCGCGAAATTGGAAAAGGTGTCCGATACCGCATATGGCAGGATGATATGGTCGTTGTGCCGCATCGCGCCACACGTATAGACGACGTTTGGAACGTATCCCTCGCGCTCGGACGCTTCAGGCCGCAACAGCGGCTCGCGCGAACGCCCCAGCACCTTGGAGGGATCGCGCTTGTCAAGCAGCGCCGCGCCGATCGAGTATTTGCGGACAGGGCCGACGCCGTGCGTCAGCAGCAGCCAACCTTCATCGAGTTCGATTGGCGACCCGCAATTGCCGATCTGGACGAACTCCCATGGAAATTGCGGCTTCAGAATGGCTTGGCCGCCGTCCCATGCATGGAGGTCGTCAGAATAGATCAGATACAGGTTCTCATTGTCCTGCCGCGCGATCATGGCGAACTTGCCGCCGATCTTGCGCGGGAACAGTGCCATGCCCTTGTTCCGCGCAGCGGCCCCCCGCAAGGGCATAAGTCGAAACGATAGGAAATCACTGGTCTCGATCAATTCGGACCGGATGGCCCGTCCGCTGTATGCGGTAAAGGTCGCGTAGTAGGTCTTCCGATCACCGTCGCTGAACTCGACAAAGCGCGCGTCCTCAATGCCGTTCGATTGGGATTCCGTGACAGGAAAGATAACGCGCTCGGTGAGGTCTTCTTTGGGATTGAAGGCCAACTCGACGAGTTCGCCGTCCGGCCCGGATGCGCGATGGCAAATCCTCGGATTTGACGCGAGCCGAGCCGTCGGATCAACGGTCAGACCGCCGTCAGCCGCAATGGTCCCGGTTCGAAACGTCAGCGACGATACATGCCCTTCGCCGGTGGCTCGAAGACTGAGGACAAAGCGCACGCCGCCCTTCGGCGCCCCCGATTGATCGGGGTGCGCCACGATGCTGGGGTTGAACAAGGCAGAGGCTTCGAACGAATACTCGTTGAGGAAGTAGGCGCCGACCAGCTGGCGCTGCGTCTTCGAGAAGACGCCATGCGTTGCGAAAGCGTCCTCCATTTCGTCCGCGCGGGCCTCGAACCTCTCCAACAGGTTGCGATGGCGACCCTTGAAATTTTCCAGGACGTCTGCGAGCTGAGCGGCAACGGTCTCCTGATCGAGTGCGAGAACTCGCTCGACGATATGATTTGCGCGCATCTTGTCGGTCGGGTTGAGATCGCGCGGTTCCGTCGCCGGCTTGAATGGCCGCACGATGACCCGTGCGGGGTCTGGACGTAGATAAAGCGCCTGCCGATTCAGGAAGGTAGCGTGTGACACGGTGGCCTCGTCTCGCTGGATGAAAGGTAAAATTCAAGCGCCCACAGCGCGTAAGCCCGTGGGCTTGGCCAGGTTGGTGTTGAGGCGCGCAAGCTGACGAATTTCCGCAAGACCAAGGAGATAGCAGACGACCGATTCGCCTCCGCGGTTTTCGTTGGCGCGATCGGGATGCAATCCATCGCGACAGCTCCCGGTGTGCGGATCGACCAGTGCCACGGACAGATCATTGCTGCCGAGAAACCAGCCGAAAGCGCGCATTGCCATGGCTTTCCACTCGGCATCGCCGTCCGCGCGCCACGCCGTCAGACAGGCAGCGATCGTGGCCGTTGCTTCGACGGGTTGCTGATCGAAGGCGCGGGGATGCTGCCGCTGTTCGCCGAAACTGGCGGTGCCCACCGGCCGGAAATGACCTGCCATCGTCGTCTGCTGCATCATCAGCCAGCGCAGCGACCGCAATCCAGCATCAATGTATTGAGGCGTTTGTGTCGTCATCCCTGTCAGAGTCAGGGCTTGCGGCAATCGCGCGTTGTCGTAGGCGAGCCCTTCCTCGAACCACACCCAGTCCGGCGTCTCTACCGACGCCAGACAGGACATCAACCTGTCCGCAAGAGCATGCCGGACCTCTCTCGCGTGGAGGTCATCCGGAGCAACGGTGCAATAGGCGTCCAGACCCAGCAGCATGAACGCCCACGCGCGGGGCGAACCAAAGCTCTCCGCCGTCGGCAAAGCCTGGGCGAACAGATCCGTGGCCCACCTGCGCCGCGACGGGCTTGCGTCTCCGCGTGCCGCCTCGCCCAATGCCCATAGCGTCCGCCCGTGACTGTCTTCGGAGCCTCTGTCCTCGAGCCAGGCTCGATTGAAGCCCATGAAGTTGCGAAAGCGCATGGTGTCGGGATTCCACGCATGCTGCACGAAAGCCGCAAACCGGGTCGTCAGGATTTCCGGCAGCGGCTGTTCGTCGGGATGATTGAGGGCACAAGACAATAGCAACGCCCGTGCATTGTCATCGACACAATAGCCGTGCGAGCGATCGGGCACCGAGTGCACGGCGTGCTGGAACAGACCAATATCATCGCACATCGTCATGAAATGGCCGATTTGCATGTCAGGCGCAGCAGAGCCGAGCAGTTCCTGCGAGCCGGTGTCGGAACGCGCTAGGACCTTGAGCCGCTGACTTTGCCGCGCGGTCGTGAAGGCATACATGTAACGCTCGGCCGTCCGTTCCCACGTCATCGTCCGGCTCATAGCGTAAGCGCGTCGACACATCGCCTGCCGGCGCGCGTCGTCGGTGAGCAGTTTGGCGATCTCGCCGCCGATCGCCGCCGCGTCGCCGAATGGCACCAGAACTCCGCATCCATCGGTAAGCAGCTCGCGTGCGTGCCAGTAAGGCGTCGAGACGACCGGCTTCCCGAGCCCAAAACTGTAAGCCAGGGTTCCAGAGGTCATCTGGGCTTCGTTGAGATAGGGCGTGACATAGACGTCGCACATCGAGATAAATTCGAGCAGCGTGGCCTGATCCACGAACTGGTCGAGGAACACCACGTGGTCTTCGACGCCCAACTCGCGGACCCTTGCCGTCAGACTTTCGCGATAGGCTTCACCCTGGTCTCGAACCAGATTGGGGTGTGTTGCGCCGAGCACGACGTACACCGCATCCGCGCGGTGCTTCAGAATCAAGGGCATGGCATCGATCATGACTTCGATGCCTTTGTTGGGGGACAGTAGGCCGAATGTCAGAATGACCGACTTGCCAGCAAACCCAAGCCTGGCCTTCGCCGCATCGGGTCCGGTGAAAGCGACATCGGGAATGCCGTGGGCAATCACCTCGATCTTGTCGTCCGGCACGAGGTAGACGCTGCGCAATAGCTCCCGGGCCTTGTTGGCCATCACCACCACTTTCGTCGACGCATTGGCGATGCATTCCATGACCGCACGTTGCTTGGCGGTGGGATCGGCCAGCACGGTATGGAACGTCGTCACGACCGGCATGGTCAGGCGCGCCAGCAGAGCGAGAATATGAGCACCGGCTACGCCGCCAAAAATGCCGAATTCGTGCTGCAAGCATACGGTCTCGAACCGGCCAGCGTTCAGGAAGTCCGCTGCGCGCAAGTAGTCTTCGATATGGTCGTCTTTGATCTGGAAAGCGACCGCCGAGGGGTAGTCGTAGGTGTGGCCGCGGTCGGTCATCGCCACGATGCAGGTCTCAAGATCAGGGTGTGACGCCGATATTGCGCTCTGCAGGTCCGTCGTAAAGGTTGCGATACCGCAGCGACGAGGCAGCGAGTTACCGACAAAGGCGATGCGGCGGAGCGACGTCATGTCTGTACCTCGATGATCTTGCCTGATTTCGTAGGACGCGCTGCGGCCGACGCGGCTGGAGATTTGGTCGTTCATCCGGTGCAGTCTTGCAGCAGGGAAGCCATGGGGTCCGGTCCGGATAGGTAACCCTTTGCGCGTTCATGAAACGGGTCGCGCCATCAACGTTCGTTGCCGCTCGGGTCACTCTTGTGCTTGTGCAGAAATCGCGCGATCTGCCCGCGAAGCTCCGCCGTCTCCAGCAACTTGCCGACCGATCCGGCAGAGTCGAATATCTCCCGCTGCAACGTCGTCGGCAGGGCGTTCCATTGCATGATGACGGCTGCGCCAAGACACCGCAGAACGCGCTCTTCTTCGCTTGCGAGGGCTGCGCCGCGAGGTTGGTCCGGCCCTGCGACATGAACCGCGTCGTGGAAATCGTCCGCCAATCCTTGCTCGCGTTCAGCCCTCGAGACGAGACGGTCCTGCAATTCCTGAAGTTTACGGCCTTCGTCCGGATCGGTCGAATCTTTGACCCGCTCCGCGTATTCGGCTGCTTCTGCACGATATTGTTTCGACTTGAACATGTGCTGCCCTTCATGGCTGTCTGCCTCCATCCATTTCCGATGGAACTCAATAGTCGACCAAGACAGACACGGTAGCGTTGCCGCAAAATCCGAGCCGCAGCCCGATGCGGACGCGGTCTGACTGCCGTTCCCTCAGGCTTCGAGCTGATCGAACTCGTCAGGCAGCAGGATCTGGCCTCGTGGCGTGCATAAGCGCACGTCCACATAGCCTTCCTGCAAGAGCTGCCGCGCCTTCTTCACGGCGGCAGCCGCCGTGTCGCAGGTCAGATTGACTTGGCCGGCTCGATTGTTGCCGCCAACCAGGTATTGCAGTGGTGTTGCGCTATGCACGCAGCACGACCGCTGCAAATACCAACAGCACAGGAGACAGCGGGATGATCACCGGCGGCGCGATCGTGTCGGTCAAGCGAAATCGAGACATCCACGCTCTCTTCTCTCGGCGGGAGCATACGCTACCCTCAGTCACCGGTAGAAGCCGCGGGACGGGCGGTGATGAGCAACCCTACGCTCAGGTCTTGGGAATAGCGAGCACTAAAACGTCGCGGAACATCTGCGGAATCGAATCTGCAAAGCATGAAGCAGCTCTGAGAACGAGAGGAGGCAAGTGCGATCGCTCGGAATAAATGGACGAACATGATGATCTGCGTTAGCGTCATGAATTACCGATCCTCGGAATATATTGGTTGATCAGCCCGGCGTCGCAGCGCCGGACTTTTCTTTGCGTATCCCAATCTCTTCGGGTCTCGGCGGCTTATCGTGACGCAGGCATCGCATACTGGCGGCGAACAGTTCGCGCATCAAAATTTTGGGCGACCAGATCGCAGGAGCCTCTGGTGCCCCGCACGTACATCTTGGCAGCGGCGCCACATATCAAGTCACGATTGCAATCGAGCGCGTTCGGAAAGTCCGACTCATCATAGCCGGCGTCTGACTGGATTCGCTTCACGCCTCTGCAGCGACACTCAGCTGCCCGGCAGCATCGACGATTTGAAGACCGAAACTTTAAGTCCGCTTCAATCTAATTCGGCAACCCAAGTGCCGACCGTCATGGTTCGCGGTTCCGTTCTGATCGGTAGGAAAATGGTGCCCAGGGAGGGAAACATACGCAACCACCGACACGAGGAACCGCTGTTTGTCCTTAATATGGTGGCGTGAGTGCCCGGCGTGGTGGCGGAGATCGCTTCATCGCCAGATCCGATATCGCGTTAATCCCTCGCTTGATTGGGATCAGACGCTTGCTCTTTCATAAGCCGATGCAAATGCCCACGACTGATGCCGAGCAGCCCTGCTGCTTGGCGCTTGTTACCGCCGGTTTTCTCCAAGGCGGCTCGAATTTCCGTCGCGGTTTGAGACTGGATGCGCTGCTTCAGAAGTCCGGACCCCTTTTCCACTTCCGGCCTTGATGGAGCATGTGCGGGGAGCACCGATAGTTGACCGGTCACGATGAACCGAGTGAGCACGTTTTCCAGCTCCCGGACATTTCCAGGCCAGCTATATGCGCCCAGGGACGCCAACTCTTTTCGCGATAGGTTCCTCGTTTCGCTGCCCAACCGCTCCCCAATCCGGACGAGCAATTCTCGAGCGAGAAATTCGATGTCGTCCCGCTCACGGAGGGGCGGCACGCTGATCGGCAAGACGCTGAGGCGGTAATAAAGATCCTGCCGAAAGCGGCCGGCTCGGGCCAGTTCGGGAAGCGATTGATTGGTTGCGCAAACAACGCGGGCATTGACCGCAACCGGAGCTGTGCCACCCACCCGCACCATCTCGTTTGTCTGAAGAACCCGTAGCAAGCTGCCCTGCAGGTGCAACGGCATATCCCCAATCTCATCCAAGAACAGCGTGCCGCCGGAGGCCAGCTCGAACTTTCCGAGTTTTCCGCGACTACGCGCACCGGTAAATGCGCCGCCCTCATACCCAAACAACTCGGCTTCGATCAGTTCGCCCGGGATTGAAGCGCAATTGATCCAAACGAAGGGCCCCTCGGATCGGCTCGAATTCCCGTGGATGGCGTGTGCGGCCAGTTCCTTGCCGGAACCGGTTTCACCCGAGATCAACACTGGAAGATCATGTCCGGCGACGAGCTCAAGCGAATTTCGGTACGCGTTCATGAGTTCGCCTTCGCCCACGATGTCGCGCATGCTGAACCGCGAGCGCCATTGCTTGTTGCCTTGCGGCATTGCCAGTTCGGCTTGTGCGACCCGTCGGAAGGTCCGCTTCAGAGCACCGAGATCGGAGAACAGTGCCAGGCCGACCGCACCAATGATGCGGCCATCCTGAAGTACGGGGACCTGTCTCGTAATGAGTTGGTGCCCACGCACCTTCAGGGGATAGCCGATATGGCTGCCTTCCCCACGCGCCACAAGGTGAAGTTTGGTTTGCGGACCAACCACCTCGGTAATGTGCCGCCCGATGAAATCGTCTGCTTCGCCTCCCAACAGTCTGCAATAGGGCTGGTTGATCAGGACAATCGCGCCGGACGTATCAACGGCGACGAGACAGTCCGATACGTGGTCGAGCACAAGCTTCAGGAAGCCTGCTTCTTCCGATGATCCGGCAATCCACTGCGAAAGGACCATTGAGGAACCACGTCCGGTGTCGCATCCATGCGACAAATAGTGTCACGTAATTGGTACACTAGCGCTGCGACCACGGAGCGTCAAATCGGGGTTGCAGCTCTCGCCCGCAAGAATTCAGATTGCAGTGTCAAAGCGTTAGCGCGTTCTCACAAAACAAGAAGCCGAGATGGCACGGCGCTTGCGAACTTCCTGCCGGGACAACAGGAGGAGCGGAATGACATCCATCAGAACGATCACGGTCGGGGACACAGTCGTGCAGGTGTCCGGAGAAGGAATGCCGTTGGTGTTCGTGCACGGCTTCACGACGACAGCGGAGTTCTGGCGCGAGCAGGTCGAGCCGTTCTCGGCGCACCATCAGATGGTTCGCATCAATCTGCCCGGTCACGGCCGCTCGCCACGTCCAGAAGACCGGGACTACACGATCGACGCCTTCGTCGAGGACGTGCTTCGGGTCTACCGCGCATTGTCGATCGAGTCGGCGTTTCTCGTCGGTCTTTCGATGGGCGGGACCGTGGCCCAGAATTTCACGCTCGCTCACCCGGCGTGCGTGCGCGCGTTGGTGCTGGTGGGGGCCACGCCGCATGGCTTGGGCGCGGACGTCAATGTCGACAACGTGCACAAAGCCATCGACGAGCTGGGTGTGGTGACGGCGAGCCAGAAGGTGATCGAGCGATCCTTCGGCTCCGCCGCGAGCGCCGAGCTCATCGACTTTGCCAAGACCGAAGTTGCGCAAACGCCCGCCTTCGTCGCGTGCCAGGCGATTGCCTCGCTCAACGCCTCGGACAGCCGCGCGCGGCTCGGGGAGATCAGCGTGCCGACGCTGGTCCTCGTTGGCGAGGAGGACGTCATCACCCCGCCGAGCGAGTCGCGAACGCTGGCGAACAGCATTCCGAACAGCCGGCTTCACGTCATGGCATCGGCCGGTCATTTCCCGATGCTTGAGCAGCCGGACGTATTCAATCGCTTGCTGGGCGAATTTCTGGCGCAGCACGGCATGCTGCCGCCACGCATGGCCGAAGATGTGACGTCTTACGTACACCAAGCCGTTTGATGCGGGAGGATCGGATGTCCGTTCAAGCTATCGAATCAGAAGCCAGCCTCGCGTCCAACCACCTGGATCGCGGCACCAAACGCATCGTCTTCGCGGCCGCCCTCGGCACCGTTTTCGAGTGGTATGATTTCTTTGTCTACGGCTCGTTGGCGGCATTTTTCAGCACGCTGTTCTTTCCAAAAGGAAATGACACGGCGGCATTGCTCGCGGCCTTGGCGACCTTTGGCGCCGGCTTCGTTCTTCGCCCGTTCGGCGCCATCGTCTTCGGACGCCTCGGCGATCTCGTAGGCCGCAAAAAGACATTCCTCGTAACGATGCTGGTGATGGGCCTCGCTACCGCAGCCGTCGGCCTGCTGCCCTCGTTCGAGACTTTCGGCTGGTGGGCTCCGACCATTTTGGTTGGACTGCGCCTTTTGCAAGGGCTCGCCGTCGGCGGCGAATTCGGAGGCGCGGTGACCTACGTTGCCGAGCACTCCGATCCGGACAAGCGCGGCTTCACGACGAGTTGGATCCAGATCACGGCGACGCTTGGGCTGTTTCTCTCGCTGGCGGTCATCATTCTTTGCCGCTCCTCCATGTCGGCGGAGAGCTTTTCGATCTGGGGCTGGCGTGTCCCATTCATCGGGTCGATCGCACTTCTGATCCTCTCCTTGTACATCCGGTTGAAGCTGCACGAGTCACCCGTGTTCCGGCAGATGAAGGCCGAGGGCAAAGGCTCGAAGAATCCAATCGCCGATACATTTGCTGATCGGGGCAATCTGCGTCTGGTGCTCGTGGCGATCTTTGGCGTCGTGGCGGGTCAGGCGGTGATTTGGTACACGGGGCATTTCTACAGCCTCTATTTCATGACCACAGCACTGAAGATGAGCCAGGATCAGGCCAACTTCTACCTTCTGGTCGCGCTCACGCTCGGAACACCGTTCTTCCTGTTGTTCGGCTGGCTCTCCGACAAGGTCGGGCGCAAGTGGATCGTCGTCACGGGATGCGCGCTATCCGCCCTGCTGATCATGCCGCTGTTCCAGGGCCTGGCGACTTACGGCAATCCGGCGCTTGCAGAATTTCGCGCCAGGACTTCGGTGGTCATACATGGAAACGATTGCAGCGAGGATCAGTCCTGGATCGGTCAGCTCTTCCGCCCCCAGGCAATGAAAGAGTGTACGCGCGTGAAGGCATTCCTGACCGCGAATGCCGTTCCCTATGTCGTGAAGGCGAATACCGCATCCCTCGGTGTGCAGGTCAACGACGGTCCGGCGACGGCCTTCGATGAAGCCGGGCTTCTGAAGGAATTGACCGAACGCGGTCTCCCCTCGGCGAAGGCGCCGGCGCAGCCCGACGCACCGAGGGTGATCGCCATCCTGTTTGCTTTGGTCTTCCTGGCGACCATGGTTTACGGGCCGCTTGGGGCGCTCCTCGTCGAACTGTTTCCTGTCCACATCCGCTACAGCGGCGTTTCCGTCGCGCTGCAGTTCGGTAACGGCTGGATCGGCGGTTTTGCCCCGTTCGTCGCAACGGCAGTCGTCATCGCGAGCGGCAACATCTTCGGCGGCCTTTGGTACACCATCGCGTTTGCCGGTTCGACCGCGATCATCGGGGCATTGTTGCTGCCGGAAACCCGCGGCCGCGACATCCGCGGGTAATCCGCACCACTCCTGACCTGCGGCGGCGAATCCCCGCCGTCGCAGGGTCTCGTTGCGACGACGCCGCCCGAGCGGCGCATCCCGAACTTCATCAGACATTCGAGACACACTAAAACAATCCGGCGGCAACAATGGCGACATCGCAGAAAATTCCGATCACTGTCCTGACTGGCTATCTGGGATCCGGCAAGACGACACTGCTCAATCGCTTGCTCGAAAGCGAGATGATGGCCGATGCGGCGGTCATCGTGAACGAGTTCGGAGCCATCAGCATCGATGCCGAACTGGTCGTCGGCGTCGACGAGGAAATTCTTCAAATCAACAACGGCTGCATCTGCTGCACCGTCCGCTCCGACCTTGTTTCAACGATCACCGGCCTGCTCTCCGGACCAAGACCAATCCGCCGCATCCTCATCGAGACCACCGGGCTGGCCGATCCCGCGCCTATCATTCAAAGCTTTATTGTCGACGAGGTCCTGTCTGAGGCCACCACGCTCGATGCGGTCGTGACCGTGGTGGACGCCGTCAACATAGACCGCTGGCTTGCCGATCAGGGCTCTGGCGAGAACGTCGCGGCCGAGCAGATCGCGTTCGCCGACGTCGTGGTGATAAGCAAGCTGGACCTGGTCGATGAAGGCGCACGCGCCAAATGCGAGGCGACCATTCGGACCATCAATCCGATGGTTCGAATGGTCGGGACGGTCGACGGTCGGGTCGACGTCGTCTCCATTGTCGACGTCAAGGCTTTCGATTTGAAGAACTGCCTGGCTATCGAACCGCTGCTGCTCTCCGAGCTTGAGCACGAACACGACCTCTCGGTGATCAGCGTCGAAGTGCGCGAAGAACGCGCTCTGGACGGGCCTCGCTTCTTCCGGTGGCTCAACGGGTTTGTGCAGCAGAATGGCGAGACCCTTCTGCGCTCCAAGGGAATCCTTTCGCTGGCAGGCGAGGCCCGGCGCTGGGTTTTCCATGGCGTCCATATGTCGCTCGAAGGTCGACCGGGCAGGCCCTGGGCCGCGAATGAGCATCGCACCAGCGCGATCGTCTTCATCGGGCGAGGGCTCGATGCAACCCGAATTCGAAACGAGATTGTCGATCTGACCTTGTCAGATACCAGTCTCGACACGCGATCAATCCCGAATGAGGCAGCGCAACAATGAAGCTACAGCACTATCTGGGAGGACTCGAAGGTCTCGATCCGATCCCACTCGATACGCGTGTCTTCGCGGAAGCATGGGAGGAAAGAATCTTCGGCATCCATACGGCGATGATGGCACTGAGCCCGCAGCTCAATCTCGAAACGACGCCCAGCACGTTCAACTCCGAATGGACCTGGGCCGACCTGCGCAAGGGCGCAGAATCGATGCATCCCTTCGACTACTTCAAATTCCGCTACTACGAAAAGTGGCTTGGCGGAATTTCGGCCTATTTCGTCGCGAAGGGTTACATCACGCAGGTAGAACTCGACGCGCGAACCGAAACCTTTTTGATGTCGCCGCCCGTCATGCCAAAAGGCGGAGACGCCGCCGTGGACACGCGCGTGCGGACATATCTGCTGATCGGCGACGATCCGAAACGGGAACGCTCAACGCAACCTCGGTTTGCGATCGGCGACGCCGTTTGCGTCGCCGATCCGAAATCGGTCGACCACACACGCTTGCCCGGACATCTGCGAAACAAGCCGGGCATCATCGATGGCGTTTATCCCGACGCTTACGTCTACCTTTGTGACACGGGACCGGACGGAATCGGCAAAGCAATGCCCGTCTACTCCGTCAAGTTCGACCCGGAGACTCTCTGGCCCGGGAATACCGAACAGAATTTCACCTTCTATGCGGACCTGTTCGAAGCCTATCTCGAACCGGCCATCGCACCCTGAGGAGCCGCACACCATGCAACGTTTCGAGTATCCCAACGACCGGGAGACGGTAAACGCGGCGCGCGTCCGCGCGTTGGAGGCACTGCTCATCGAGAGGGGTGTCATCACCGGCGACACCGTCGACAAGATCATGGCGATCTTCGCGACCGAGATGGGCCCGTTCAACGGTGCCAAGCTCATCGCGAAGGCATGGGTCGATCCCTCCTTCATGAAGCTTGTGGCCGAAGACACCATGGCCGCGGTCGAACAGATGAACTTCGTGACCAAGGGAGCTGGTGCCGAAGGTGAGCATATGCGAGCGGCGATCAACACGCCTGAGGTGCACAACCTCATCATCTGCACCCTCTGTTCTTGCTATCCTTGGCCGATTCTGGGCCTGCCACCCTATTGGTACAAGGATCCTTCGTTCCGCGCGCGGGCTGCGCGCGAACCCCGCAAAGTCCTGAGCGAATTTGGTCTGGACATTGCCCCCGAGAAGGAAATCAGAACGTGGGACAGCAGCGCCCAGATCCGCTGGTTCGTTGTCCCGGAACGACCGGCGGGCACCGACAGTTTCAGCGAAGAGCAACTGGCGGCTCTTGTCACGCCTGAGTCGATGATGGGCGTCGCCATCGTCAAGCCGCCGGGCGCCTGACGCGATGCAAACGAATTTCGAGCATTTCGCCTTGGGAAGCATGCTGGGGGAGCCCGACATGCCACCCAAGGACAATGGAAGCCTTTGCTTCAGCGCGCCCTGGGAGCGTCAGGCCTTCGGCATCGCGCTCGCCTTGTCCAAACAGGGCGTGTTCGAATGGGATGATTTCCGATCGGAAATGATATCAAGCATCGCCGCGTGGGAGGCCACCCATGACAAGACAGACCCAAATTGGGACTACTACGAGATCTGGCTCACCGTACTTGAGCAGATGGTGCAACGATCCGGCTTGGTCGACCAATCGACCCTGGGGTCTTTCTAGGCGCGTCGTTGTCGGATCGATCCAGCCGCGGCCCCAGAGCGCATTCATCCAACGACCTCTGCCGCTGCGGTCGAGTTAGGCGTTCGACCCAAGCCAATGCCGGTAGTTCATGTTAGGCGTCCAAGGCGGCCTGGCTCGATGGACATCTAGCTTGGTTGCGGGGAGGCTGGATTCGAACGTACGTAAACTTAGCGGTCCCCATTGAGGGAAATCCGCAAGCACCGCTCATCTAGCGAACGCGATCGTACAAGGTCGTGCGCCAGCGTGGAAAAGCGTGGTGCCCAGGGGCGGGATCGAACCACCGACACTGCGATTTTCAGTCGCATGCTCTACCAACTGAGCTACCTGGGCATACCCGCGGGGACCGAAAAGGCCGGTGCGAGCGGGCGGTTTATAGAGAGGTCGGGGCGCCGTGTCCACCCGGCTTCGCGAAACGCTTCGCCGGGCGCGGCCCGCTCGGCGTTGTTTCCCCAACTTGTTGGGAAATCTTGGCTATTCCGGGTCTTCCGCGTCGTCCTCGCGGCCGGGAACGACGTAGCGGCCGGTCAGCCAGCGGTTGAGGTCGACGTCGCGGCAGCGCGGCGAGCAGAACGGGCGGAAGGCCTGCTCGGCGGGCTTGCCGCAGATCGAGCAGGCGCGCGGGGTGGCAGAGGGTATGGCCTTGGGCGTTCGGGTTTGGTCGGTCATGGCCGGGAGTTTACATCATCTGTCGCATGGTCCGCCGCGCTCCCTCGCACAGCTGGTTTGCCTGACGAGTCAAGGCGCCGCGTCGGAACCCCGGCGGTCGCCGGCTACTGTGCATGGGGTTGTTTTCGATATTTTGGTGGCGCGCCGCTGGGACGAGCTCTCGCGCCCGGCGATCGACTGCCGTCGCTGCGCGAAAGTGGATAGCTCACACCGCGACGGAGTTGAGCCAGCCGTGACGGACCGGAAAGCCCTCGCCGCCGAGCAGGGTCACGGTTTCGTACAGCGGCAGGCCGACCACATTGGTGTAGGAGCCGACCATCTTGACCACGAAGGATCCGGCGATGCCCTGCACGGCATAGCCGCCGGCTTTGCCGCGCCATTCGCCGGAGCCGATATAGGCCTGGATATCGTCCTCGCTGAGCCGCTTGAAGCGCACGCGGGTCTCGACCAGGCGCTGGCGGAACGCCTCGCGCGGCGTCACCACGCAGATCGCGGTGTAGACGCGGTGGTTGCGGCCCGACAGCAGCCGCAGGCACTGCGCGGCCTCGTCGACCAGATTGGCCTTGGGCAGGATGCGGCGGCCGACCGCGACCACGGTGTCGGCCGAAATGATGAAGGAGCCGCGCAGATCGTCGTCGAGCTGCACCGATTTCAGCGCCGCGTCGGCCTTCGCGCGCGCCAGGCGGTTGGCGCAGGCGCGCGGCAGCTCGGCCCGCCGCGGGGTCTCGTCGACATCGGCCGGGCGCAGCGCATCGGGCTCGATGCCGGCCTGGTTGAGCAGGGCCAGCCGCCGCGGCGAACCGGAAGCAAGAACGAATTTGGGACGGCCTAGCATGCGGGCTTTTGGGCTGAATCGGGGGGACGGACGCGGGCGGAACCTATCGGATGGGGCATCGATGCACAACCTTGGAACTGCCTGCGAATCGCGCTTCCCCTTGCTGACAAGGCCCCATAAGCACAGTCGTTTGTCAGTCTGGCGACAAGGGGCGGTTCTGTGAATCGGAACCCGGCGGCCTCGCCTCGCCGCGCCTCACAGGTTCGCGGCGCCGCCCTTGGCGAAACGGCGGCGGATCCGCAGCAACAGGCCGTCGCAGACCTCGCGATAGGCGGCGAGCTTCTGCTCGCGGTTGCCGCTGGTGCCGGTCGGATCGTGGGTCGGCCAGTATTCGACCTCGGCGGCGAGCGTCCGGGTCAGGTCCAGCGCCTTGTGATGCGCCTCCGGCGACAGCGTGATGATGAGGTCGAAGTTCAACCCCTCCCAATCCTCGAGCTCCTCGAAGGTCTGCGGCTTGTGGCCGGAAATGTCCTGGCCGAACTCGGCCATCACCGCGACCGCGAACGGATCGAGCTCGCCCTTCTTCACCCCGGCGGAACGGACGTAGACGCCTTGCGGGAACATCTGCTGCAGCAGGCTTTCGGCCATCGGCGAGCGCACGGCATTGTGGCCACATGCGAACAGCACGGCCTGCGGGGTGCGCGCGCGCGGCGCTTCCATGCGATCAGGCTTTTTTCGACCGGGGTACGCCCCCGTCGTCTGCAGCGATCGGGATCATGCGCCTCTTATTCTGGCGCATGATCGGATCCGAAAACCGGTGCCCACTTTTCGGGATCATGCGCCTTCACCCTTCCAGTGCAGCACAGTGATCAGCGTGAACAGCCGCCGCGCGGTCTCGAAGTCGACCCGCACCTTGCCCTTGAGCCGCTCCTGCAGCGTGCGCGAGCCCTCGTCATGGATGCCGCGGCGGCCCATGTCGATCGCCTCGATCTTGTCCGGCGTGGCGGTCCGGATCGCCTGGTAGTAGCTGTCGCAGATCATGAAGTAGTCCTTCACGACGCGGCGGAACGGCGTCAGCGACAACAGATGCGCCACGACAGGCGCGCCGTCCTCCTTGCGGATATCGAACATCAGCCGGTTGCCGGTGATCGCGATATGCAGCGTATAGGGCCCGGCCGCGGCGCCCTCGGGCGCGAACAGGTTCTGCTCGACCAGATCGTAGATCGCGATCGCCCGCTCATGCTCGATGTCGGGCCCGGAACGGCCGATCGATTCCTCGTCGAGCGTCACCGCGACGATGCGATTGTTGGAATCCTCGTCGTCTGGTGGCTTGTTCATGAGAGGTTGAGGCGCAATCCGACGGAACGTGAATGGGCATCGAGACCCTCGGCCCGGCCGAGCGTCATCGCGGCGGGCCCGAGCGCACGCAGCTGATCCGGCCCGCACCTCAGGATCGAGGTTCGCTTCATGAAGTCAAGCACCCCGAGGCCCGAGGAGAACCGGGCGGAGCGCGCGGTCGGCAGCACGTGGTTGGAGCCGCCGACATAATCGCCGATCGCCTCCGGGGTATGGGCCCCGAGGAAGATCGCCCCGGCGTTGCGGACCTGTTTCGACAGGCCCTCGGCGTCCGCGGTCATGATCTCGAGATGCTCGGCGGCGATCGCATTGGCGAGCTCGACCGCGTCATCCAGCTTGGCCACCTTGATCACGGCACCAAAATCGTTCCAGGAGGTGCGGGCGATCTCGGCGCGCGGCAAGGTCGCAAGCTGCGCCTCGACCGCGCGCTCGACATCGGCAGCGAGACGGGCACTATCCGTGATCAGGATCGACTGCGCGCTGACGTCATGCTCGGCCTGCGCCAGGAGATCGCCCGCGATCCAGTCCGCATTGCCGGTGTCGTCGGCGATCACAAGCACCTCGGAGGGACCGGCGATCATGTCGATGCCGACCTTGCCGAACACCTGCCGTTTGGCGGCGGCGACATAGGCGTTGCCGGGGCCGACGATTTTTGCCACCGGCGCAATCGTCGCGGTGCCATAGGCCAGCGCGGCCACCGCCTGGGCGCCGCCGACCCGGTAGATTTCCGAGACGCCGCCGAGTTGGGCTGCCGCCAGCACCAGCGGGTTGAGCTTGCCGTCCGGCGCCGGCACCACCATCACCACCCGCGGCACGCCGGCGACCATGGCCGGCACCGCGTTCATCAGCACCGAGGACGGATAGGCCGCGGTGCCGCCGGGCACGTAAAGCCCGACCGCATCGACCGCGCTCCAGCGCCAGCCGAGCTCGACGCCTTCGGCATCGGTGAAGCGCTCGTCCTTCGGCAGCTGGCGGCGATGGAAGGTCTCGATCCGGTCGCGCGCGAATTTCAGCGCGTCGACGGTCTTGGGATCGCACGCCGCGACCGCGGCATCGATCTCGGCCGTGGTGATGCGCAGGCCGGCAGCGTCGAGATCGAGTCGGTCGAACTTTTTGGTCGCCTCGAGCAGCGCCGCGTCGCCGCGGGCGGCCACGTCATCGACGATGGCGCGGGTGGCGCGCTCGACGTCGGCCGAGACCTCGCGCTTGGCCGCCAGGAATTCGCGGAAACGCTGGTCGAAATCGGCGCTCTGTCGGTCCAGGCGAACGGGCATGACGGCTTTCTTAGGAGCAATTCGGGTCCCTGCTCAATGGCGCGGCGGATAATGGCCGTCAACCCTTGCCAGACACGCAATTTCACCGTCGTCCCGGCGAAGGCCGGGACCCATAACCACAAATAGTAATTGTGGTGGAACGCTGGGGCCCCATCTCACTCCAGCAACGGGCTTCAGGGGTGATCGGTCCCGGCCTTCGCCGGGACGATGGACATATTTACCCCGCCGCCACCCCGAGGTCGTCTTCCCCGAGATCGGTCAATTCGCACTCCAGGCACTCGACATCGAGCCGCAGCGCCGCCCCCTCGCCGAACATCAGCAGCGCGCTGCCGCCCGGCGGGTCGGAGGCGTGGAATTCGATCCCGAGCAGTTCCAGGGTGGCCGTGGGGGCCTCGAGGTCGATATTGCGCGACTTGCATGCCAGCACCCGGTCGAACCGGAGCGCGGCGATCAGCCGGCGCGAGCAGGTGCCGCCGGACAGGGTCTGCTCCCAATCCAGCCGGTTCAGGCCGACCACAAGGCGTTTCTCGTCCTGGCGCCAGACGATGTCGGCGGGTTGGACCTGGGCATCCTGGACATGGGCGGAGATCACCGCGAGGTCATCGGCATCGAGGGCGATCAGTTTCAGCGGCGCGGGTGGGGACATGACGGTGGTTATAACGCCTTCGGCCGCCGGAGGTACCACGCTCCGTAACGAAATCCGGCGCGGGGGAACCGGCTCTGCCGGCCCGTCACAGGCGGTTGATGTCCTCGCTCTCCAGCACCGGCCGAGGGTAGCCGTCCCGGGCCACCTTGAGCATGGCGCGGCCGAGCTGCTCCGATGTCGTCATGTAACCCGGGGCCACCCGCACCAGGAACGACAGCAGCGGCGCGGTCGCGAGATAGATCGCCTGCACCCAGGGCGTCTTGGAGCGCACGCCGTGCAGCGGCTGGATGCCGGCGGGCCGGAACATGTAGGCGGCCTTGAACGGCAGCTTGAGCAGGTCGTTCTCGGTCTTGCCCTTCACCCGCGCCCACATCAGCGCGCCCTGCTCGGTGGAATCGGTGCTGCGCCCGCTGACATAGGTGAACACCATGCCGGGATTGAGCCGTGCAAGTGTGGTCGCCGCGGCCAGCGTGATGTCGTAGGTGAGATGACGGTAGCGCGCCTCGTCCATGCCGATCGAGGAGACGCCGAGGCAGAAGAAACAGGCGTCGTAGCCGGCAAGCTGCGGCTCGATCGCGCTGTAGTCGGTGAAATTGTCGCAGGTCAACTCGACGAGCTTGGGGTCGCGCTGCCCGGTCGGGCTGCGCCCCACCGCGAGCACGCGCTCGACGGCGGGATCGAGCAGGCATTCGCGCAGCACGCCCTGCCCGACCATGCCGGTCGCGCCGAACAGGATGACCTTCATGCGATGTGCTCCTTGTCGCCCCGGCTCGCTCGAGTCGCGATTGTCGCGTCCTCGAGCGGATAGGTTAGCGCATCAGCCCTTGGTGAGGTGAGCACGTTGATTGGGCTCCCTCCCCCCTTGCGGGGGAGGGAACCCTTCCGCTGGTGGCTTCCTCACTTGAGCATCAGTGAAGCTGCCCAAGGTTGAGACGCGACGCAGAACGCAGCCCGCGCCTCACCCCCTGATGAACGCCAACAGATCCTTGTTGATCGTCTCGGCTTCCGTGGTCGGCATGCCGTGCGGAAAGCCCTTGTAGGTCTTCAGCGTGCCGTTCTTCAGAAGCTTGGTCGAGAGCGGGGCGGAATCGGCGTAGGGCACGATCTGGTCGTCGTCGCCATGCATCACCAGCACCGGCACGGTGATCTTCTTCAGGTCCTCGGTGAAGTCGGTCTGCGAGAACGCGACAATGCCATCGTAATGCGCTTTCGCGCCGCCCATCATGCCCTGCCGCCACCAGTTCTGGATCACGGCTTCCGACGGTTTCGCGCCCGGCCGGTTGTAGCCGTAGAACGGCCCGGCCGGCAGATCGCGGTAGAATTGCGAGCGGTTGGCCGCGAGCTGCGCCTGCAGCCCGTCGAACACCGACTTCGGCAGGCCGCCGGGGTTTGCCGCCGTCTGCACCATCAGGGGCGGCACCGCGCTGAGGATCGCAGCCTTCGCCACCCGGCTCTCGCCGTGGCGGGCAATATAGTGCACGACTTCGCCGCCGCCGGTGGAATGACCGACATGGACGGCATTCTTCAGGTCGAGATGCGCGGTGACAGCCGCGAGGTCGTCGGCGTAGTGGTCCATGTCATGGCCGTCGGCGACCTGGGCCGAGCGGCCGTGGCCGCGGCGATCGTGGGCGACGACGCGAAAGCCATGCCCGACGAAGAACAGCATCTGCGCGTCCCAGTCGTCCGACGACAGCGGCCAGCCATGGCTGAACACGATCGGCTGGCCCGAACCCCAATCCTTGAAAAAGATTTCGACGCCGTCTTTGGTGGTGATGGTGGGCATTTGCTTGCTCCTCTTGTTGCGGATGCGTCATTCCGGGGCACGCGCAGCGTGAACCCGGAATCCATTTATCCAGAGAATGTGTGGCCCGATGGATTCCGGGCTCGCGCTGCGCGCGCCCTCAGATGCGCAATTGCGCATCGGGGAATGACAAATAGGATCAGGCGAAATTGACCGGCCTGAACCGCCGCCAGGCGCCGATGATCATCACGGCGAAGAACACCAGCACGATGCCCTGCACCGCCGCGAACACCGGTCCGGACGGCGGGTTCGGCGGCACCGCCGGCGCCAGCGCCTGCAGCGCCGGCACTTTCAGGAAGCTCTGGATGATCAGCACGAAGACGTTGAGATAGAGCGAGACCATCGCGGTCACGACATAGATCGGACGCCAGGCGCCCCTGAGCTGCATTGCATACAGCGCGATGCAGGCGATCGCGAGCAGCACCAGCGAGAGGCCGCCGATGATCTGCGACGGCAGCAGCTTCTCGGTCACCAGCGGCGGGATCACGAAGCCGGTGGCGCTGGTCAGGATCGTGAACAGGAGGAAGATCAAGGTCGGCCCCGGCATCGCGCGCGAGCCGAGCAGCCCGAACATCACGATCACACCGGCGACGATTGCGATCAGGCTGATAATGACGTGCACAAGCACCAACGTCGACATGTGGTTCGCTCCCCGCTGAGGACCCACACCACGTTACGATGCGCGATCAGAAATTGCTACAATGTTCGATGGCAGGACGACCGGCATCTCATCAGAATTTGCCGGTGCTAAATTTTGATCAACCGTCATCCCTCAGATGGCGCGACGCGTGCGCCTGATGAGACATCAATAGTAGCGCGGGATCGGTCCGTTGTGCGGCGTCTTGCGCTTCGACAGGTCGAACAGCACCTCGTCGACATAGCACCAGCCCCAGCCCTCCGGCGGATCGTAGCCCTCGATCACGGGATGGCCGGTGGCGTGGAAATGCGCGGTGGCGTGCCGGTTCGGCGAGTCGTCGCAGCAGCCGACATGGCCGCAGGTCCGGCAGATCCGCAAATGCAGCCAGCGGCTGCCGCTCTTCAGGCATTCCTCACAGCCGAGCGCGCTCGGCGTGACGTCCTGGATGCCGGCGATGTGGGTGCAGCCTTTGGTCATTTTCGGTCCCTTTACCTGCCGCGCCTATCTGATCCGTCATGCTGAGGTGCGAGCCCTTGCGAGCCTCGAAGGATGCACGGCCGCACTGTGGCCGATCCATCCTTCGAGACGCCGCTTCGCGGCTCCCCAGGATGACGGCTAATCATGAGCATTCGCTGCTCGATGGTCATCACAGCGACGAACCACCCGCATCGGCGAGATAGCCGTGCAGCGCGGCGACGACCTGCGCGCCCTCGCCGATCGCGCCGCCGACGCGCTTGACCGATCCGGAGCGGACATCGCCGACCGCGAATACGCCGGGCACCGTGGTCTCGAGCAGCGGCACGGCGCGCGCGCCCTCGCCGTTCTGCATGCCGGTCATCACGAAGCCGCCGCGGTCGACCTGCACGCCGCAGCCCTCCAGCCAGCCGGTCGCCGGATCGGCGCCGACGAACAAAAAGAGATTGCGGATATCCATGGTGAACTCGTCGGGCGCGAGCCGGCTGCGCCAGCGCACCCGCTCCAGCGTCTCGGCGCCGTCGAGCCCGACCACCTCGGTGTTGAACATCAATTCGATGTTCGGCGTCGCCTCGATGCGCTCGATCAGATAGCGCGACATGCTGGCGCCGAGCCCGCCGCCGCGGATCATCATGTTGACCCTGCGGGCATGCGCCGACAGGTACACCGCGGCCTGGCCTGCGGAGTTGCCGCCGCCGACCAGCACCACGTCCTGGTCGGTGCAGAGCCGCGCCTCGATCGGCGAGGCCCAGTACCAGACGCCGCGGCCCTCATAGCTCTCGAGATTGTCGATCGCAGGCCTCCGATAGCGCGCGCCGCTCGCCACCACCACCGACTTGGCGCGCAGCGTGTGCCCGCAACCGGTGGCGAGCGCAAACGCGCCCGACGCCTTCGAGCAGTCGAGCGACTTGATCGAGACCGGGATCAGCATCTCGGCGCCAAATTTCTGCGCCTGGTTGAAGGCGCGCCCGGCAAGCGCCTGGCCGGTGATGCCGGTCGGGAAGCCCAGATAGTTCTCGATCCGCATGCTGGCACCGGCCTGGCCGCCGAAGGCGCGGGAATCGAACACCGCGACCGACAGGCCCTCGGAGGCCGCATACACCGCGGTGGAGAGCCCGGCCGGGCCGCTGCCGACCACGGCGACATCGTAGAGCTTGTCCTGCGCATTGTTGCCGATCATGCCGAGCGCCATCGCAAGCGCGATCTCGGACGGATTGCGCAGCACCGTGCCGTTGGGACAGACCACCAGCGGCAGCTCGGCGCGGGTCGGCGAATAGCGCGCGACGAGATCGGCGGCATCCTTGTCGGTCTCGGGATCGATGACGTGATGCGGCTGGCCGTTGCGCGCCAGGAAATTCTGCAGCGGCGCCGTGTTGCCGACCGAGGCCGAGCCGATCAGCACCGGCCCGCCGGCGCCGCCCTGGATCAGGCTGACGCGGCGCAGGATCAGCGCGCGCATGATGCGCTCGCCGAGATCGGCCTCGGCGACCAACAGCGCGCGCAGCCGCTCGGGCGGCAGCAGCAGCGTCTCGACAGCACCGTCGGCATGACCGTCAACCAGCGCCGGGCGGCCGGAGAGCTGGCCGATCTCGGCCAGGAACTGGCCCGGACCCTGGTCGATGATCGGCGTGACATGGCCGAGGCCGTCGCGCTGGGTGATCGACACGTTGCCCGACAGCACCACGAACATGCCGGGACCGGGCGTGCCGGTCTCGAACAGCGCCTCGCCGTCCCGGTACGAACGCGGCTCGCCGAAGCGGCGCATCCGCTCGATCTCATGCGCGGTTAGGGTCGGAAAGGTCTGCTCATGGCGCGGGAAGGCGTAGGCGGTCGCGTTCAACCGATTGATCGTCGTCTCATCGATAGCCATTTTCGGCGACTCGCTTTCTTGGCAACACGTCTTGGCAACACACGTCTTGGCAACACAGGCAAGCCGGCCTAGCGGTCCGGCTCGTTTCCGCCGGCGTCATCTAGCGAGCGATCGGCGAGTTCGGAAGAGGCCACCTCGTCACGACCGCGCGCCTGCGATTTCCGCCGTTTCAGGTTTTCGCGCAGCGCCAGCTTGAGACGATCCTGCCGTGAATCCTTCACGCGGGCCTGCCCACCGCCCTTGTCCTGCTCGCCTGTCATTCTAGAACTCTCGAACCGCCGACGCCCTGCGCGAGGCCGACCTTAGCCAATGGACGGCGCCGGCGCACCCTGCCCGGTCGGCCAGTTGCGTGCTCGGTGGCATGATTCGGTGGTCGCTGGATCGGGACGTTCCAGCGGGATCCGGAACCCAATCGAGCCCAAATCGGCCGAATTGGACAGGATCACCGCGCAGAAGGCCAATTTCTGCGGATTTCACCGGCAGCAAGGGTGCTGTTTCGCTTGCGCGAATGGGAGGCCTGTGGCAAGAACCGCCCGCTTGGACGGGCCCATGCGGCCGATTCAATTTTCCCGGGCATGCTGCCGTAGCTCAGTGGTAGAGCACTCCATTGGTAATGGAGAGGTCGACAGTTCAATCCTGTCTGGCAGCACCAGGATCTCCCTCGACGGTTCAAACACTTGGGATCGCTGTTTCACGCGAGCGGGCTCGCCGCCAGCGGCGCCTGTATCAACCGCGTCGGCGGTCCACGCAACGTGCTTTCAGCTCATTGGGATTGTTCGGCTCGGCGCCCGAGGAACACCCTTGACGGGGCGCAAAGTTTGGAAATTTGATGGCCGGAGGGCGCAAGGAAGTTGAGAGAATCAGATTCTTCGCGTCAGATGGTTCGATTATCACCTTGAGAAATCCGCGTGCACTCCGCCCCCCGCAATATTCTGCTCCTGTGCGCCGCAGCAGCGCTGAAAACCAATACGGTATCGGATCATATTCGGGCGTTTCGCCAATATGGCCAACACAAATACACCATTGTTGATTCGCTGGCCTTCGAGGCCATCGGAGCGGATCTGGACAGCTATGACTGCGTGATCCTTCACTATTCCATCGTGATCTCGATGGAGAACTACATTCCCGCCTCGCTCCGCGAGCGGCTAAGACGGTTCAAAGGGGTCAAGGTCGCGTTCATCCAGGACGAATATCGATTCGTCGATCGTCAAAACGCGGCGTTGGCCGATTTGCAGGTCGGCGTGATTTTCACCGTCACGAACCCCGACGTGACCCGAAAAATCTACCGCGACAAGTATTTCCAAGGCGTGCGGTTCGAGCACACGCTCACCGGATTCGTCCCCGAACACCTGCTGTCGATGAAGGTGCCGAGCTATGCGGAGCGTCCGCGCGACGTTTCGTATCGCGCACGCAAGACGTCGCCTTGGCTCGGATCCTTCGCCGAGGAAAAATGGCGGATAGCCGACAGATTTGCCGCCGATGCAGCGCAGCACAATCTGGTCTGCGACATCGACACCAGCGAAACGTCGCGGGTCTATGGCGGCTCCTGGATTGACTTTGTCGCGAGCTCGAAAGCCGTCCTGGGGACGGAGAGCGGCGTCAGCTTCATCGATTTCACCGGGGACATCCAGATCCAGGTGGAACGCTTCTGCGCAGAAAATCCCGACGTCCCCCACGAGGTGGTGAGACAGAGATTTTTGGGAGATGACGACGGCAAGATCGTTATCCGGGTGGTTTCTCCGCGCATTTTCGAAGCCGCCGCGCTTCGCACCCTTATGGTCCTCTATGAGGGTGACTATTCAGGCGCGGTAAAGCCGTGGGAGCACTACGTCCCGCTCCGCCGCGACCACGGCAACATGGCGGAGGTGGTCTCGATCATACGAGATCCTTCCAAGGCACAAGCCATCATCGATCGCGCGTTTCACGAAGTTGCCCTGTCCCCTGCGTGGACGTTCAGGCAAATGGTCGAGCGATTTGACAGCGTCGTCGACGACGAAGCGCAACGGCTCGGGCTGGCGCGCAGCGCGATTCCCGAGACGCTCGGCCCGCTGGAACTGGCGATCAGCACACACGGACTTCAGTGGGTCGCGCGCGGTCAATATCTCGAAGAACACGTTCTCCCGGCCTACAACGGCCTGGTTGAAGGCCATCAAGAGTTGGGCAAACACTACCAAAGGCTCAACGAATATTATCAAGGGCTGGTCGAAAGCTACCAAAGCCTGGCCAAAGATTACCAAAGGCTGGCTGGAGACCACCAGAGGCTGGTCGGAAACCATCAAAGTCTGGCTCAAGACAACCAAAGTCTGGCCGAACACTACCAAAGGCTCGCGCAGGACCTGAACCTTCCGATCAGGCACCTCGCCTATGCGCGGCTGCGGCAAACCCTCGGCCCGGTGAAGAGGAAACTTATGCTGGCCTTTCAGCAACTGAAGGCCCTCCGCGGCGAAAAAATGCCCTCGTCGGATTCGCTGGATCAATGCACGATCAGCAGGCCCACGCCGCCGATCATCAGCACGATGTAGAACGCGAACACACTGCCGACCCATCTCCAATCGATGTGTCGGTCGTCAGGGCTGAGGCTTTCGATGATGCCGTTCATGATTGTTTCCTTGAGAAGTCGCATGCGCGGCGTATAGACGGCTCCCCGAGCACGTCATGTGACTCACTTCACACTTTGCGGACCCAAGCGTGACCGGCCCAGAACTAAGAAAATTGCGCAAGCATCTCGGCGAGGCACTCGGCAGGGAGCTGACGGCGGCGGACATGGCGAAGCTGTGCGGGCTGCCGGCCGCGGGCGGCGCCGAAAAACTCCGCAAATGGGAAGTCACCGGCCCGACCCCGAAAGTCGCAGGCCTGCTCCGCATCCTGGCGATGGCGAGCGAGCACTATCCGATCCTGGAGAAGTTCGACGTGTTCGATCGTCACGACGTTCCGGTCAAAGATCGCGCCGCGCGCCGCCAGGCGTTCCGCGAGCAGATGCGCGACGACGTGCGCAAGCGATTGGACTAGCAGACCGCTTGGTTAACGCGAGATGCGCGTCGTGCAGGCGGCATTAAGCCTTCCGTCACTCCGGCTTAAGCGTTCGTTAGGCACAACAAAACGTTTCACCGCAAAGGGTGCGACTTAACGCTCCGGACAGCCTTCCGGTGACTGCATTTTATTCAAATGCGGTCTAACCCATCCGCCATGGATGGCGCCATTCACGCTGCGCCTCATGAACTTGTCCGGAGACTACCCCCATGAAGACGTTCCTGCTCGCAACCGCAGCCGCAGCTGTTGCCGTCGCCGCCTTTGGCGCGACCGCCGACGCCGCCGATTTCAACCGCGGCTATTACCAGAAGGCGCCCGCGCCCGTTTACGCCGCGCCGCTCTACAACTGGACCGGCTTCTATCTCGGCGGCCATCTCGGCGGCGTGTTCTCGGGCAACAACAACTTCAACGGCCTCGCGCTCTCGGATTCCGACGGCCGCTTCATGGGCGGCGTGCAGGCCGGCTACGACTGGCAGCTGTCGCCGATGTGGGTGATCGGCCTCGAAGGCCAGTATTCCTGGGTCGGCGGCCATCAGCTCAACGCGATCTTCCCGGGCGGCTACGTCTACAACAACAACCAGCGCGGCATCGGTTCGATCACCGGCCGCGTCGGCTACACCTGGGGCCCGGGCCTGATCTATGTGAAGGGCGGTTACGCCTATTCCGACAACAACGAAACGGTGACGCTCGGCGGCGCGCCGGTCGGCTTCGCGCTCAGCGACAACCACAGCAACGGCTGGACCATCGGCGGCGGCGCCGAATACATGTTCGCGCCGAACTGGTCGGCCAAGGTCGAGTATCAGTACTACGACTTCGGCGACAGCCGCTTCACCGCGCCCGGCGCGCTGGTGCCGGTCGGCAGCTTCCACAATGACGAGCACACCGTGAAGGCTGGCCTCAACTACCGCTTCAATCTTGGTAACTTCGGTGGCGGCCCCGCCTACGGCCGCTACTGAGATCACTCTCCACAACCAAAAGTGGAAAGGCCGGCCTCGCGCCGGCCTTTTTGCATCATATCGCGTGCATTGATTCCGCACAGCGAACCAACACGGCGCCGGCGCGCGGCCGCCCTGAAAAATCCCGCAGATCGCCGCGATTTTCCCGATTTTGTTAACCCGCCGCACCGATACTCCCGCGCCGGGGAAACATCCAAGAGTAGTGGCCAAGGATAGTGGCCAGGGGACGGGGCAATGGCGTTTCGGTTCAAGCTCGGCAAACCAAATCTCAAGCGTATCCGCCTGCCGCAGATGGGCGTCAGGGGTAGCCTGTTCGCGGCCTTCGCCGTGATCGCGGGCATGGCGCTCGTCATCAGCGCAGGCGCCGGCATCGTGCTGCATCAGCTCGGCGGCACCATGAGCGATCTCTCCGGCCGCGACATTCCGCGGCTTGCCGCGAGCCTGCAACTGTCCGCGCAGAGCGCCTCGCTCGCGGCGCAAGGTCCCGGCCTGCTCGCCGTGCAGAGCGAGGATGCGCTGAACGAGCGCACCAAGAAGGTGCAGGAGGTTGCGCAGCAGACCAATGCCAAGCTTGGCGAGATCATCGAGCTCGGCGCCGACAAAGCCGTCGTCAGCGCGCTGCAGGAGAACGTCAAGAACACCGACGAGGCGACCAAGAGCCTGATCTCGGCGGCGCGCGAGCGGCTCGAGGTCGGCGCGCTGCGCGACAAGCAGTACAACGCGCTGCGCAAGGCGCAGGCGGCCTTCGTCTCCGCCACCGGTCCCGCGACGCTCGACGCGCAGACCCGGCTCAACGCCATCCTCGCGGCGGCCGAAGTCTCCGCCGACGACGCCACCGAGGCGGCCCGCACCGTCAGCCAGATCAGCAGCGTGCTGGCCGCCGGCAATCTGATGGCCGCCGACATGACCGCGGCGCTGTCAGCCAATTCCAGCGAGACGCTCGATGCGATCGAGGCGGAGTTCAAGAAGGGCCGCGAACGCGTCAAGTCCAACCTCGACGACCTGCCGAACAATCCGGCGATCGTTGCCGTGCGCGACACCGCGCAGAAGCTGTTGACGCTCGGCGAAGGCAAGACCGGCGTGTTCAAGGTCCGCCAGAAGGAACTCGACTCGATCGACTACGGCCAGACCATCCTGGAAGAGACCCGCAAGCTCAATGTCGGGCTCGGCATCAGCGTCCAGCAGCTGGTCGACGCCGTGCAGAAGGAGACCGACAGCTCGACCTTCCAGGCGCGGCAGCAGATCTCGCTTGCGACCACGGTCATGATCGGCCTCGGTGCGTTGACGCTGGTCGGTTCGTTCCTGTTCGTCTGGCTCTATGTCGGCCGCAACATCCTGCGCCGCATCCGCGGCCTGCAGCGCTCGATGCAGCTGTTGTCCGACGGCGACCTCGACACCGAGATCCCGCAGAGCCGCCAGCGCGACGAAATCGCGGTCATGGCCGACGCACTGCAGGTGTTCCGCGAAAGCATGATCGAGAGCCGCGAGCTGACCGAGAACCAGAACAAGGACCGCTCCGCCAAGGCGGAGCGCGCCTCGCGCATGGAGACCCAGATCGCAACCTTCGAATCGACGGTGCGCGACGCGCTCGGCAGCCTGCAGACCGCCGCGAACTCGATGCAGTCGACCGCGCAGAGCATGTCGGCGACCGCCGACCAGTCGAGCGCATTGGTCAATGCGGTGGCCTCGGCCGCCGAGGAGACCTCGGTCAACGTGCAGACGGTGTCGGCCGGCACCGAGGAGCTGTCGTCCTCGATCCAGGAGATCGGCCGCCAGGTCGTCACCTCGGCGGAGATCGCCCGCAAGGCGGTGGAGGAGGCCAGCGCCACCGACACCACGATGCAGGGGCTCGCCGACAACGCCGCGCGCATCAGCGTCGTGGTCGACCTGATCCAGACCATCGCCTCGCAGACCAACCTGCTGGCGCTCAACGCCACCATCGAGGCGGCGCGTGCCGGCGAGGCCGGCCGCGGCTTCGCCGTGGTCGCCTCCGAGGTGAAGAACCTGGCGAGCCAGACCGCCAAGGCCACCGAGGAGATCCGCCAGCAGATCGTCAGCATGCAGGAGGTGACCACCACGGCGGTCTCCGCGATCCGCAACATCTCGAGCACGATCGGCGAGATCAACGACGTCACCACCGCGATCGCCGCCGCCGTCGAGGAGCAGGGCGCCGCGACCCGCGAGATCGCCCGCAACATCCAGCATGCGGCGGGCGGCACCAGCGAGGTGTCGAGCAACATCGTCGGCGTCTCGACCGCCTCGGCCGAGGCCGGCACTGCTGCCGGCGAGGTGCTCAGCGCCTCCGACGCGCTGCGCCGCGAGGCCGACGTGCTGCGCTCCGAGATCGACGGCTTCCTGTCGAACATAAGGGCGGCGTAAGCTCAGCGAAATCGTAGCCCGGATGGAGCGCAGCGAAATCCGGGGTCGCTCTCTATGGAGCCAGGGCCCCGGATTGCGCTTCGCTCCATCCGGGCTACGGAATTCGGGCCGCCGATCAGCGTATTCTCCGGACGACTATCTGATTTTTCGGCTGGCGCGGCGGGCAATGTGCCGCTAAGCCGGTAGCATGCATACGAAGACCGACAGCCTTCCCTCCTCCGCGGAGGCACTGCGATACCCTTGGGAGAACCATCCCGGCCACGACCAGGTCGTGGAGGTGGCGCCCGGCGTGCTGTGGGCGCGGCTGAAGCTGCCGTTCCGCCTCAACCATGTGAACATCTATCTGCTCGCCGACGGCGACGGCTGGACCATGGTGGATGCCGGCTTCGGCAATGAGGAATCGATTGCGGCCTGGACCACGCTGTTCGAAGGACCGCTGAAGCACGTCAAGGTCAAGCGGCTGATCGTGACGCATTCGCATCCCGACCATGTCGGTCTCGCCGGCTGGATCACCGAGCGCTTCGACTGCCCGCTGTTCATGTCGCAGGTCGAATATCTGCAGTCGGTCTATCACCAGAATCGCGGCACCGAGGAGCGGCGCAACGCGCAGCGGCTGTTCTTTCGCTGCCATGGCATGGACGAGGACCTGACCGAGAAGCTGCTCGGCCGCGGCCAGGACTATCTGAAGCGCGTGTCGGTGCTGCCGCCGTCCTATCACCGCCTCACCCATGGCGACGAGGTCGTGATCGGCACGCGGCGCTTCAAGGTGATCACCGGTGGCGGCCACGCGCTCGACCAGGTGATGCTGTATTGCGCCGCCGACAAGCTGTTCCTGTCCGCCGACCAGGTGCTGAGCAAGATCTCGCCCAATGTCAGCGTCTGGGCGGTCGAGCCCGAGCAGAACTCGCTCGGCGAATATCTGGCCTCGCTGGCGAGCCTGACCACCACTTTGCCCTATGACGTGATGGTGTTGCCCGGCCACGGCGTGCCGTTCTACGGGCTGAAGACCCGGATCAAGCAGCTCGCCGATCATCATGAGGAGCGCTGCCGGCTGATCGCCGAGGCCTGCCGCCAGGTGCCGCAGACCTCCAAGGAACTGGTCCCCGTGGTGTTCCACAAGCACGTGCTGGACGAGCACCAGATGGGCTTCGCCGCCGGCGAGCTGGTCGCCCATGTCAACTACATGCTGGTCGAGGGCCGCCTGACGGCCGCAATGCACGACGACGGCATGCTGCGCTTCAGCACGACCTGAGCTCGGCCGGCCCGTAATGCCCCGGGCTATTTGACCGAAATCAAGCAAAATCGCGCAAGCTAGGGCAATTTGCCCAACTGCGACGCATGCCCAGATGTGGGCCAATGCATGGACATTAGAGCTGGAAAAGCTCTAAGAAGAGGCAGTCGTTCCGGTCAGGTTCCTTTCTGGGTTTGCCGATGGATTACAACCAGTTCTTCAACACCGCCCTCAACCGCCTGCACGATGAGCGGCGCTACCGGGTGTTCGCCGACCTCGAGCGGATCGCGGGACGCTTCCCGCACGCGACCTGGCATTCGCCGAAAGGCAGCCGCAACGTCGTGATCTGGTGCTCCAACGACTATCTCGGCATGGGTCAGCACCCCAAGGTGGTCGGCGCCATGGTCGAGACGGCGACCCGGGTCGGCACCGGCGCTGGCGGCACCCGCAACATCGCCGGCACCCACCATCCGCTGGTGCAGCTCGAGGCCGAGCTCGCCGACCTGCATGGCAAGGAAGCCTCGCTGCTGTTCACCTCTGGCTACGTCTCGAACCAGACCGGCATCTCGACGCTCGCCAAGCTTATTCCGAACTGCCTGATCCTGTCGGACGCGCTGAACCACAATTCGATGATCGAAGGCGTGCGCCAGGCCGGCTGCGACCGCCAGATCTTCCGCCATAACGACGTCGCCCATCTCGAGGAGCTCCTGATCGCCGCCGGTCCCGACCGGCCGAAGCTGATCGTCTGCGAGAGCCTCTATTCGATGGACGGCGACGTCGCGCCGCTCGCCAAGATCTGCGATCTGGCCGAGAAATACGGCGCCATGACCTATGTCGACGAGGTCCATGCGGTCGGCATGTACGGCCCGCGCGGCGGCGGCATTGCCGAGCGTGACGGCGTGATGCACCGGATCGACGTGCTCGAGGGCACGCTGGCCAAGGCGTTCGGCTGCCTCGGCGGCTATATCGCGGGCCGCGCCGAGATCATCGACGCGGTGCGGTCCTACGCGCCGGGCTTCATCTTCACCACCGCCCTGCCGCCGGCGATCTGCTCGGCCGCGACGGCTGCGATCCGCCACCTCAAGACCTCGACCTGGGAGCGCGAGCGCCACCAGGACCGCGCCGCCCGCACCAAGGCGATCCTGACCGCCGCCGGCCTGCCGGTGATGTCGAGCGACACCCATATCGTGCCGCTGTTCGTCGGCGACCCCGAGAAGTGCAAGCGCGCCTCCGACCTGCTGCTCGAGGACCACGGCATCTACATCCAGCCGATCAACTACCCGACGGTCGCCAAGGGCACCGAGCGGCTGCGCATCACGCCCTCGCCCTACCATGACGATGGCCTGATCGACGCGCTGGCCGAGGCCCTGCTCCAGGTCTGGGACCGGCTCGGCCTGCCGCTGCGCCAGAAATCGCTGGCCGCCGAGTAACCCTATCCGTTTCTACCCCCGAATTCGGGCCGGCCGTGCATCGCGCGGCCGGCCCTTTGCGTTATAATCCTGACACCCGGCCCCTTTGTTCGAGCATGATCTTTCCGGATCATGCCTTGGAGGCCGGGACAGGAGATGAGCAGCGATGCTGCACGATTGGGGCGTGATCGCCACGGCGTTCGCCTACATCGGATTGTTGTTCTTCATTGCCAGCCGCGGCGACCGGATGTCGGCGGGCGAGCGCGGCCGTGCCAGCCAGTGGATCTATCCGCTGTCGCTGGCGATCTACTGCACCTCCTGGACCTTCTTCGGCTCGGTCGGCTTCGCCACCCGCACCAGCGTCGACTTCCTGGCGATCTATGTCGGCCCGATCGTGATGGTCGGGCTGTGCACGCCACTGCTCCGCCGCGTCATCGCGCTCGCCAAGTCGCAGAACATCACCTCGATCGCCGACTTCATCGCCGCCCGCTACGGCAAGAGCCAGGCGGTCGCGGCCACCGTGGCGCTGATCGCGATCATCGGCTCGGTGCCCTACATCGCGCTGCAGCTCAAGGCGATGGCCTCGTCGCTCGAGACCATCCTGAGCGAGGACCAGGCGTTCTCGAAAATCCCCGTGATCGGCGACATCGCGCTGATGGTGACGCTGGCGATGGCGGTGTTCGCGGTGCTGTTCGGCACCCGCCACACCGACGCGACCGAGCACCAGCACGGCCTGATCCTGGCGATCGCCGCCGAATCCATCGTCAAGCTGGTCGCCTTCATCGCCGCCGGCGCCTTCGTCACCTTCTGGATGTTCTCGCCGGTCGAGCTCTATGAGCGCGCCCTGAAGACGCCGGAGGCGGTGCGCGCGATCGAATATGTGCCGTCGATCGGCAACTTCCTGATCATGACGCTGCTGTCGTTCTGCGCGGTCATGCTGCTGCCGCGCCAGTTCCATGTCAGCGTGGTGGAGAATTCGACGCCGGCCGAGGTCACAAGGGCGCGCTGGCTGTTTCCGCTCTACCTCGTCGTCATCAACCTGTTCGTGATTCCGATCGCGATCGCCGGCCTCGTGATCTTCCCGTTCGGCGCGGTCGATGCCGACATGTTCGTGCTGGCGCTGCCGATCGAGGGCAACTCGCAGCTGCTCAGCCTCGCCGTCTTCGTCGGCGGGCTGTCGGCGGCGACCGCGATGGTGATCGTCGAATGCGTCGCGCTCTCGATCATGGTCTCCAACGACATCGTGCTGCCGCTGGTGCTGCCGCGCAGCGACGACGTCAGCGCCGGCCAGAAGGATTTTGGCGATTTCCTGCTGAAGGCGCGCCGCTTCTCGATCTTCGCCATCATGGTGCTGGCGTATTTCTACTATCGCGCGCTCGGCAACACCCAGCTGGTCGCGATCGGCCTGCTGTCGTTCGCCGCGATCACCCAGCTCGCACCGGCGTTCTTCGGCGGCCTGTTCTGGCGCCGGGCCACCGCGCGCGGCGCCATGGCGGGCATGCTGGTCGGCTTCGCGACCTGGCTCTACACGCTGTTCATCCCGAGCTTCCTGGAAAACTCGACCGGCGGGCTGATGCTGCTGCAGCACGGCCCGTTCGGGATCGAGGCGCTGCGGCCGCAGGCGCTGTTCGGCGCCGATTTGCCGCCGCTGCTGCACGGCGTGCTGTGGAGCCTTGCGCTCAACATCCTCACCTACGTGCTGTTCTCGCTGGCGCGCGCGCCGTCCGCGATCGAGCTGCTGCAGGCCGACGTGTTCGTGCCCAATGCACTGGCGCCGATCGCGCCGAGCTTCCGGCGCTGGCGCACCACGGTGACGGTGCAGGACATCGAGAGCACGGTGACGCAATATCTCGGCCCTGAGCGCACCCGCGAAGCGTTCGCCGCGTTCGCCGTCGACCGCAATATCGTGCTGCTGGCGTCGGCGCCGGCCGATTTCGAGCTGCTGCAGCACGCCGAGCGGCTGATCGCGTCCTCGATCGGGGCGGCGTCCTCGCGGCTCGTGATGTCGCTGCTGCTGCAGCGGCGCACGGTGTCGGCCAAGGCCGCGCTGAAGCTGCTCGATGACTCCCACGCCGCGCTGCATTTCAACCGCGAGATCCTGCAGACCGCGCTCAATCACGTCCGCCAGGGCATCGCGGTGTTCGACGCCGATCTGCAGCTGATCTGCTCCAACCGCCAGTTCTCCGAATTGCTGGGGCTGCCGCCGCACCTGGTGCAACTCGGCATCCCCTTGCCCGAGATCCTCGAATTCATGGGCGCGATCAGTCCGCCGGCGGCCGGCGACGGCGACAACCTGCTGCAGGCACGCCTGCGTGCCTACACCAGCGAGGGCGAGCCCTATCTGGAGCGCTTCACCGACCGCCACCTGGTGATCGAGGTGCGCGCCAACCGCATGCCGGGCGGCGGGCTCGTCATCACCTTCTCCGACGTCACGCCGAGCTTCGAGGCCGCGGAGGCGCTGGAGCGCGCCAATGCGACGCTGGAAAAGCGTGTGCGCGACCGCACCGAGGAGCTGACCCGGCTGAACTCGGAGCTCGCGCTCGCCAAGGGCATCGCGGAGGACGCCAACGCCTCCAAGACGCGCTTCCTGGCCGCCGCCAGCCACGACATCCTGCAGCCGCTGAATGCCGCGCGCCTCTACGTCACGAGCCTGGTCGAGCGCCAGAACGGCGGCGAGGATTCGCGCCTGGTCGAGAACATCGACGACTCGCTCGAGGCGATCGAGGACATCCTGGGTGCGCTGCTCGACATCTCCAGGCTCGATGCGGGCGCCATGACGCCGGCGATCACGAGCTTCCGGATGGCCGATCTGATGCGCTCGCTGGAGATCGAGTTCATGCCGATCGCCCGCGACAAGGGCCTCGATCTGCGCTTCATCGCCTGCTCGCTGCCGGTCGAGTCCGACCGCTCGCTGCTGCGCCGGCTGTTGCAGAACTTCATCTCCAACGCGATCAAATATACCCCGCGCGGCCGCGTCCTGATCGGCTGCCGGCGCCGCGGCGACACGCTCCAGATCAGCATCTTCGACACCGGCGTCGGCATTCCCGTGCAGAAGCGCGGCGAGATCTTCAAGGAATTCCACCGCCTCGAACAGGGCGCCCGGATCGCCCGCGGCCTCGGCCTCGGCCTGTCGATCGTCGAGCGGCTGGCGCGCGTGCTCAACCACCGTATCGCGATCTCGGCCAATGTGAGCGGCGGCTCGGCATTCTCGGTCACCGTGCCGGTCGCGACCGCCGTCAACCATACCGCCGCCGTCACCACCGCGACGCCGCTGTCGAAGACGCCCATGAGCGGCTCGCTGATCGTCTGCATCGAGAACGATCCCGCCATCCTCGACGGCATGAAGACGCTGCTCACGGCGTGGGACGCCGAAGTGATCGCGGTGCTCGATGCCGACGGTGCCATCAGCGCGATCGAGGCCGCCGGCGGCCGCGTCACCGGGGTGCTGGTCGATTACCATCTCGATCGCGGCAACGGCGTCGCCGCGATCCGCGAGATCCGCCGCCGCTTCGGCGACGGCATCCCGGCGATCCTGATCACCGCCGACCGCAGCCCCGCGGTGCGCGCCGCCGCCCGCGAGGAAAACATCGCCGTCCTCAACAAGCCGGTCAAACCCGCCTCGCTGCGCGCCCTGCTCGGGCAATGGCGGACCCAGCAGATGGTGGCGGCGGAGTAGCTGAGTGCCGCGGGCGCGCCTGCGAACGGGCAAGGCATCACTCAGCGCTGACCGGCCGCGACGAAATCGCGCACAGATTGTGCTGAGAGCAAAGAGCACGTAGATTCGTTACCGAATCCCGACCGATGGGATCCACGGAGGAATTTATGACGCTCGATGATTTGGTTTTCACGCCCGATGGTCGAGAGACGCTGCGCGATTTGCTTTTCACGTTTGATGGCCGAATCGAACGCAGAAAGTTCTGGCTGGCCGCGCTTGTGTGGATTCTTATTCCCATAGCGATTTGGGCAGCACTTGTTCTCGTTGGATGGCTGTCCTCCCTCGCATGGATCGCAGGAGTGGCTGTTGTCTTTGTCGCCGGCGCTCTGTCGATCCTTTCGGCGATCGCCGTTGGTATCAAGCGCCTGCACGATCGCGGCAAGAGCGGGCGGTGGCTTCTGCCGTTTTATTTGGGGCCGGCCATCATTGGAACGATCGGCGGGGCGACTGGATCAATTCGCATCGCCAGCCTCATCTCTACCGCGATCAGCGTCTGGGCGGTTGTCGAACTCGGCTGCCTTCCCGGCACCGCTGGACCGAACAGATATGGACCCGATCCGCTCGCCGCGTCCGACGCGGGATCGGCTTCGACATGAGAAAACAATAACCGCAGTACGTCATGGTGACGGCGATCGATCGGCTCGCGGCCGGCGCAAGACCCGCAAACGAAGCGCGGCCGCAACGGCGAGCAGGGCCGGCACCACGAAGCTCGCCGGCACCCAGAAGGCGGCGCGCGCCATCGTCGCGTCGGCGATCGCAGCCGACAGGCCACTGGCATTCGCGATCAGGCCTGCGATCGCAGCACCGAACGCAAAGCCCATCTGCTGGATCGTCGGCACCGACGAGGCCGCGACCACCTCGTCGCCCGCCTTGGCACTGTCCATGACCCGATGTGCGACGAGGGGCCAGCACTGGCCGATACCTGCTCCCAGTATCGCGATCGCCACAACCAGCAGGATGATCGACGCCGCGCCGTCCGAGCCAAGCCACCCGATCGCGGCAAGACTCGCTGCCATGATCGCAGGACCGGTCAGCATCAGGCCCTCGGCCCGGCGAGCCGACGCTCCGGCCGTCAGCAGCGAGGCGGCGCTCCAGCCCAGCGAAGCGCAGGCGACGGTGAAGCCGGCCGAGAGCGGATCGAAGCCATGCAATTGCTGCAGGAACATCGGCACGTAGATCTGCAGCGGGCTGAAGGTGATGCAGAGCAGCAGCGCAAGCCACAGACCGACGCCGGTGCCGGTGCGCCAGGAGAACGCATCACTGGGCAGCAGCCGCCGTGACGCCAGGCGGTCAAGCCGCAGCATCGCGGCAAACGAGACGATCGCCGTGACGATCAGGCCGAGCTTCAAAAATGACGATCCGACGGCCGAGGTGGCTGACGTCGCGGCGATGGCGAGACAGATCAGCGCGACACGGCCGATCGGTACCCGCGCCGAGGATGCAGGCTTGGCCGCCGTCACCGGCGGCAGCACGAAGAAAGCTGCGGCCGCCAGCACGGCGGCGATCGTGGCGCTGGCGACAAAGGCACCGCGCCAGCTGGCGAAATGCGCGAACATCCCGCCGACCAGCGGGCCGATCAGCACCGACAGGCTCCAGCTCGTCGACATCAGCGCGATCGCACGCGACCAGATGTGCTCCGGAAAGGTGCCGCGCACCAGAACATAGGCGACGGCAGCCTCCAGGCCGCCGCCGAATCCCTGGATCAACCGTCCGGCCACGATCCAGCCCATCGCCGGCGCCAGCGAACACAACACGGCTCCGATGCCGAAGATCGCAACGCCCACACAGTAGACCTGCCGTGCGCCGAGTGCGGTCGACAGCACGCCGACGCAGCTGGCCGCGACGATGGAGGATGCCAGATAGGCCGTGGTCGGCCAGCTCAGCATGGCGACGCCGCCGAGTTCGCCGACGATGGACGGCAGCACCGTCGTCAGCATCAGCACGTTCATGGATTGCAGCAGCACGCCGCCGAGCAGGATGGTGAGCGTCGGGATCCATTCGCGCCTGAGCAGCGATCGCCACCCCTCGCGGACTTCTTGTCGCTCCATGTCGGAGTTTCTCCTTCCGGACTGGCGCCAAGGCAGTTGCCCGCGGCGGCGATTTCCGGTTATTTTAGATAGCATCTTGTTTCTAAAATAGGCCGATGAGTCAAGACGACGCAAACAGCCAGGATCGCATCCTGTTCGAACTGAAGACGCGCGGCCCGCAGACGGCCGCCGGCGTCGGCGCGCGGCTGGACATGACGCCTGCCGGTGTGCGCCAGCATCTCGTCAAGCTCGAAGCGGCAGGCCTCGTCGAAAGCGGCGATGAACGCGAAGGGCGCGGGCGGCCGCGGAAGTATTGGCGTCTGACGGCGCGCGGCCACGCGCGCTTCCCCGACCGCCATTCCGACCTCACGCTTGATCTGCTGCGGTCGATGCATGAGGTGTTTGGCGAGCGCGGCCTGGAGACGCTGATCGCGCATCGCGAACGCGTCAGTATCGCCGACTACCGCAAGGCGGTCGGAACGGCGGGTTCACTCCGACGGAAGCTCACGGCGCTCGCCCGGATCAGGAGCCGGGAAGGCTACATGGCGAGCGTGGTCAGGGACGCCGGCGGCTTTCTGCTGATCGAGGACCACTGCCCGATCTGCGCGGCGGCGGCAGCCTGTCAGGGCCTCTGCCGCTCCGAACTTGCGGTGTTTCGCGCCGTGCTGGGCAGCGACGTCGTGGTCGAGCGCGTCGATCATATCCTGGCCGGCGCGCGGCGCTGCGCGTACCGGGTGATGCCGGCCGCGTGAGTCAGCTCGACGGCGTGCCCTGGCGCCATTGGCCGCCGGCGATCTTGGCGGCGGCGATCACGGCTTGGGTGCGGCTTTCGACGCCGAGCTTCTGCAGGATGGCGGAGACGTGGGCCTTGATGGTGGCTTCGGAGACGCCGAGCTCGTAGGCGATCTGCTTGTTGAGCAGCCCCTCCGACAGCATCATCAGCACCCGCACCTGTTGCGGGGTCAGCGTCACCAGGCGGTCGCGCAGCCGGGTCATGTCGGGATCGCCGGCCGCCGACAGATCGGTGTCCGGCGGAACCCAGACGTCGCCCTCCATCACCTTCATGATGGCATCGCGCAACGTCTCGACGCCGAAGCGCTTGGGGATGAAGCCGGACGCGCCGAAGTCGAGCGAGCGGCGGATCGTCCCGGCATCGTCGCTGGCGGAGACGATCACCACCGGGATCGCTGGATACTGGGCCCGCAGATAGATCAGGCCGGAGAAGCCACTGATCCCCGGCATGCTCAGGTCGAGCAGGATCAGGTCGACCTCGGAGTCCTGTTCCAGCAGCGCGGTCAGGTCCTCGAACGATCCAGCCTCGCTGATCGTGGCCGAACTCACAACGCTCGACACCGCCTGGCGCAACGCATCGCGGAACAGCGGATGGTCGTCGGCGATGACAAGATGAGTATTGGCAGCAGCAGTCATCTCAGTCCCACAAGCGGGCTTTGGCAAACCCGCGTCGCTCGGTTGTCGCTCGCGCGGCAGTATCACGCAAGCGCTTGATAATACCAGATGCCAACGCAGTTAACCCGCCTAGCTTGTGCGCCGCAACAGGCGCACGCGGGGGCGTTCCATCCTGCTCTCGCCTCTGAAGATAAGTTCAAGCGTGCAAAAGCCAAAAGTCTTATTGGGGCGGGTTTCACTGCGATGTTACCCTCAAACCAAGCCTAGGACCCATTCGGGCCTAACCCGCCAGCCGGGGGCGAGCATGGCAGCAATAATTCGGGGGGAGCAATCCAGATGTCCACTATGACTGCAACTTCGGCACGGCCCGCCGGCATGACGAAGGATGAACGGTTCGTCATCCTCGCGTCGTCGCTCGGCACCGTGTTCGAGTGGTACGACTTCTATCTCTACGGTTCGCTGGCCGGCATCATCGGCGCGCAGTTCTTCTCCGACTATCCGCCCGCCACCCGCGATATCTTCGCGTTGCTGGCGTTCGCCGCGGGCTTCCTGGTCCGCCCGTTCGGCGCGATCGTGTTCGGCCGGGTCGGCGATATCGTCGGCCGCAAATACACCTTCCTCGTCACCATCCTGATCATGGGCCTGTCGACCTTCATCGTCGGCCTGTTGCCCAACGCCAAGACCATCGGCATCGCGGCGCCGATCATCCTGATCTCGCTCCGCCTGCTGCAGGGCCTCGCCCTCGGTGGCGAATATGGCGGTGCGGCGACCTATGTCGCCGAGCATGCGCCGCCCGGCAAGCGCGGCTACTACACCTCGTTCATCCAGACCACGGCCACGCTCGGGCTGTTCCTGTCGCTGCTGGTGATCCTGTTCACCCGAACCATCACCGGCGAAAAGGACTTCGCGGAGTGGGGCTGGCGGATTCCGTTCCTGGTGTCGGTGCTGCTGCTCGGCATCTCGGTCTGGATCCGGCTGCGGCTGAACGAATCGCCGGTGTTCCAGCGGATGAAGGACGAGGGCAAGACTTCCAAGGCGCCGCTGACCGAGGCCTTCGCGACCTGGAGCAACGCCAAGATCGTGATCCTCGCGCTGCTCGGCCTGACCATGGGCCAGGCGGTGATCTGGTACACGGGCCAGTTCTACGCGCTGTTCTTCCTGCAATCGATCCTGAAGGTCGACGGTTATACCGCCAACCTGCTGATCGCCTGGTCGCTGCTGCTCGGCACCGGCTTCTTCCTGGTGTTCGGCGCGCTGTCGGACAAGATCGGCCGCAAGCCTATCATCCTGGCGGGCTGCCTGATCGGCGCACTCACGCTGTTCCCGATCTTCAAGATGATCACGACCAACGCCAATCCGGCATTGGAGAAGGCCTATGAGACGGTCAAGGTGCAGGTGGTTGCGGATCCCGCAGGCTGCGGCGATCTGTTCAACCCGGTCGGCACCCGCGTCTTCACCGCGCCTTGCGACACCGCCCGCGCCTTCCTCGCCCAATCGTCGGTGAAATATTCGACGGTACCGGGCCCGGCCGGCTCGCCGGTGAAAGTCCTGATCAACGACAAGGAAGTGCCGTACACGGACGCCAAGACGTCGAACCCCGCAATCCTCGCGGCGGCGCAGGCGGCGGGCTATCCGAAGCCGGGTGACGCCGGCATCGTGAAGATGTCGCACCCGTTCGACGTCTTCCGTCCGCAGGTGGCCTCGGTCATCGGCCTGCTGTTCATCCTGGTGCTGTACGTCACCATGGTCTACGGCCCGATTGCCGCCATGCTGGTCGAGCTGTTCCCGACCCGCATCCGCTACACCTCGATGTCGCTGCCCTATCACATCGGCAACGGCTGGTTCGGCGGCCTGCTCCCGGCGACCGCGTTCGCGATCACCGCCTCGACCGGCGATATCTACTCCGGTCTCTGGTATCCGGTCATCTTCGCCGCAATCACCGTCGTGGTCGGCGCGCTGTTCATTCCGGAAACCAAGGACGTCGACATCACCAAGACCTGACCAGTCGACACCGCAATCAAATGCATCGGCCGCGGAGCGATCCGCGGCCGATGTCGTTTTGGCAGCCGGGCCTTGAAAGCGAGGCGCTGCGCGTCAGCGCGTGGCGCCGATGAATTGCAGCACGATCTCGCGCCGGTGCGGACGGGCACGATGCTCGATCAGATAGATGCCCTGCCAGGTGCCGAGCGCCATCTCGCCGTCGAGCACGGGGACCTGCAGCGAGGTCGCCGTCAGCATGGTCTTGATGTGCGCCGGCATGTCGTCGGGGCCTTCGGCGTCGTGACGCCAGCCGCCGTGTTCGGGCGCCGCCCGATCGAGCGCCGTCATCAGGTCGAGCAGCACCGTCGGATCGGCATTCTCCTGGATCGTCAGCGAAGCCGAGGTGTGACGGATGAACAGCGTCACCGCGCCCTCGCCGGCGCGCACCTCGCGCAGGAATTTGGCGACCTCGCGCGTGATGTCGGTGAAGCCGGCGCCCGACGTTTCGACCGTCAGGCGTGACGACACGATGCTGGTCGCCGCGATGGAAGATGGCGAAGTGCGGGACGTGGTTCTCGCTGAATTCATCTGCGGTCTCTCAACACGTCGTCCCGGCGAAGGCCGGGACGCATACACCGCGGCCCCTCAGTTAACGAAGATTTGGAGCTGCCAGCTTAGCCAACCAACTCCCAGCGGCGGTTATTGGTCCCGGCTTTCGCCGGGACGACGCCGTAGAGACGGCGCCGACGTCAGCTCAAATCTTGCCGCCATTGACGTCGCGCTGCACGCGGTTGGCCATCTCGATCAGCCGCCGCCAGGCCCGCTCCAGGAACGACATCATGCGGTCCATGTCGCGGTCGCTCGGCAGCGGAATCTCGATCTTGCGCTCGCCCTCCGCGACCTTCGGCTCCGCCTTCTTCAGCTGATCCGATTTCGGCAATGCCTCGTCGGTCTTGGCCGACGGGGCGCGCGCGGCGAGCTCGCCCTTCAGTCTGTCGTTGTCAACTTGCAGGCGCCCGATCTCGGCATCCAGCGCCGCCCGCTCGTCGGGCACCATGTAACAGGCCCAGCCGGCACTGGAATTGGTGCAGGTCGAGACCGCGCCGGTACGCGTGTCGAGCCGCAGGAAGCCATCGCCGGCCGGCGACAGGGCGTAGCGGCCGTTCTCGGTGTCGGGTGTGGTTTGGGCGCGCGCCGCGCCGCTTGCGATCAGGACGGCGGCAATTGCGATGAACAATTTCGACGGCAACATCGCGATGGGCATGGCTTGCTCCGCCTCAACCTGATTGCTGCCCCTGGACCACACAGCTATAGGGCTTGCGGCCCGACTTCAACGCGTCTTCGAGCAATTCGATCCGGTCCTGCCCCCAGAACACCTCGCCATCCAGCACATATCCGGGCGAGCCGAACACATCGGCTTCCAATGCATTCTGCCGATTCTGCTCATACGCCGCGCTGATCTCATCGGAGCCCGAACGCTCGACCAGCTGCCGGCCCGGCAGACCGGCATCGTCGGCGAGCTTCACCAGCGTCGCGGGATCGGCAAGATTGAGCTCAAGCTCCCACACCGCGGGATAGGCGCGTTGCAAAAACGGCTCGGGATCGAGACCCGCCTCGAGCAGCGCAATCACCACGCCGTCGGCAAGGCGCCCGTTGAACGGCCAGTTGGCCGGCTGCAGATGAAAATTCAGCCCACGCTTGTCGCGCCAACGCTGCAACTCGATCATCCGGTAGCGCTGCCGCACCGGGTGACGCTTGGCGAGCGGCAGTCCGCCGGTTTCCGAGAACAGATCGACCAGCAGCACGGGCCGGTAATTTACCTTGAGATCATAAGTGCTTACGAGTCGCGCGAAGGCCTCGTGGCCGATATAGGCCCAGGGCGATTGCAGCGAGAAGTAGTAGTCGATCTGGCGCGCCATGCGGAACCTTGACTGCAAGAGAGATCGGGACTTTCGCTGATCCCAGCAGAGCAGGAAAAGCCACGCAACATCGCACAATGCCACGCAAGCTGTTGCACTGCGAACACTGCGTCACTCTGACCTTGAATATCTTCAAATAAAACCAGCAGAATCAAAGCAATAAGCGGTTACGACGCAATCTTGACTTGATTAGACGCGGTAAGTATGGTCCGCGCGGCTTTTGACGGGGACGGGCGCAATTTCCATCATCCGCGGCATCGGTTAGTGTTTGCAGCATGGCTGAGAACACCAACGACGGCGCAAATGGAAGTCGCGATCAATCGTCTCCTGACGAAGCTGCGCTTTCCGCAAGGCTCGGAAGTCTCGATCATCGGTTGTCAGAAATTCGCGACAGCCGCAGGAGCAAGACTGATCAATCCGGTAATGAAGGCGGGGACAGTGCGGCCAGAGCTTCGGCGATGGCGCTCGGTTTTCGTCTTTCCTCGGAGCTGATCGCGGGCGTTGCCGTCGGAGCGGCGATTGGCTGGGGGTTCGACCGTTTGCTGTCGACGTCGCCATTCGGCTTCATCGTGTTAACGCTGCTTGGCTTCGTCGCCGGGGTGGTCAACGTGGTGAGGTCCGCGGGCGTGGCCTCGGGCAAGCGCTGAGCGCTGGCGGGAAGTCACGACATTTGAAATTCGATTACCGGCACGAGAGCCGGTGGACCAAGAGCCGCGCGGATGAAAATCGACCCGATCCACCAGTTCAATATCGAGCCCCTCTTCACGCTCGGCCACATCGGCAATCACACGATCGCCTTCACCAATTCGTCGCTCTTCATGCTCATCGCGGTGCTGCTGATCGCACTGCTGATGCTGGCGAGCGGCCGGGACCTGGTTCCGGGGCGACTGCAGTCGGTCGCCGAAATCTCCTACGAGTTCGTCGCCACCACGATTCGCAGCACGGCCGGCTCGGAAGGCATGAAGTTCTTCCCGCTGATCTTCTCGCTCTTCATGTTCCTGTGCGTCTCGAACCTCGTCGGCGTCATTCCCTACACCTTCACGATCGCGAGCCACCTGATCGTCACGGCGGCGCTGGCGCTCTTGGTGTTCTTCACCGTCCTGATCTACGGCATCTACAAGAACGGCCTGAAATTCTTCAGCATCTTCGTCCCCCACGGCGTTCCGGTCTACATCCTGCCGCTGGTCATGTTCATCGAGATCCTGTCGTTCTTCCTGCGCCCGGTCTCGCACAGCGTTCGTCTGTTCGCCAACATGCTGGCCGGCCACATCGCGCTCAAGGTGTTCGCGGGCTTCGTCGCGATGCTCGGCTTCTCGCTCGGCGCGCTCGGCTGGTTCGGCGGCGTGCTGCCGCTGGCGCTCACGGTCGCGCTGTACGCGCTCGAACTGCTGGTCGCATTCCTGCAGGCCTACGTGTTCGCGATCCTGACCTGCATCTACCTCAACGACGCCATTCATCCGGGACACTAAGCGGTCCGGGGAATCTCCACCCACCAATCTGTCTATCTTTCTCAAGGAGCTACAAATGGAACCGGCAGCAGCAAAACTTATCGGCGCGGGCATCGCGTGCATCGGCATGGGCGGCGCGGGCGTCGGCGTCGGCATCATCTTCGGCAACTACCTCGCCGCTGCGGTGCGTAACCCCTCGGCCGCTCAGGGCCAGTTCGGCAACCTGATCTTCGGCTTCGCCGTGACCGAAGCGCTCGGCATCTTCTCGCTGCTGATCGCGCTGCTCCTGCTGTTCGTTCCGCTCTGAGCGGCACCCCGGTTCCGCTTCTTGCGGCAACCCCTTCGCGCCGCCCCAAGGGCGGCGCGCATGACAGCAACAGGAGAACACCATGGCTGAGAGTCATGGCGAGGCAAAAGGCCAGAAAGCCGGCGCCCACACCGAGGCCGATGGCGGACATCACGGCGGAGCCTTTCCGCCGTTCGATTCGTCCAACTTCGCCTCGCAGCTGGTCTCGCTGGCGATTGCATTTGTCGCGCTCTACCTGATCGTGTCGCGTATCGCCCTGCCGCGCGTCGGCGGGACGATCGATGCACGTCAGAACAAGATCGAGGGCGATCTGGCCGAGGCGCAGAAGCTGAAGGACGAGTCCGACGCGGCGCTGAAGGCCTATGAAACCGAGCTGGCGAATGCGCGTGCCAACGCGCAGGCGATCGGCAACGAGACCCGCGAGAAGCTGAACGCGGCCTCGGAAGCCGAGCGCAAGGCTCTGGAAGAGAAGCTGGCGGCCAAGCTCGTCGACGCCGAGAAGCAGATCGCAACGACCCGGACCAACGCCATGAGCAACGTCCGCGGCATCGCGGCGGATGCGGCCGGCGCCATCGTCCAGCAACTTGCCGGCGTCACGCCGGACGCCACGACGGTCAACAGCGCCGTCGACGCGTCGCTGAAGGGATAGACGATGTTTTACGAACCAGAAACCTGGGTTGCGATCGCCTTCGTCATTCTGCTGGTCGTGTTCGGCTACCTCGGCGTCCATCGCACCCTGCTGACGGCGCTCGACCACCGTGCCGAGCGCATCAAGGCCGAACTGGAGGACGCCCGCCGTCTGAAGGACGAGGCCAACAAGCTGCTCGGCGAGTACAAGGCGCGCCGGGCCAGTGCGGAGCGTGAGGCCCAGGACATCATCTCCAGCGCCAAGGCCGAAGCCGAGCGGATCGCGGCCGAAGCCAAGACCAAGATGGAAGATTTTGTCGCCCGGCGGACCAAGACCGCCGAGAGCAAGATCGCCCAGGCCGAGGCCCAGGCAGTGGCCGATGTCCGCGCCGCCGCAGCCAACGCCGCCGTGACCGCCGCCTCGACCATCCTGTCGCAGTCGGTCAAGGGCCCGGTTGCCGACGACCTCGTCGGCAAAGGCATCGCCGAAGTCCGCTCCAAGCTGAACTGACGCGATCTCAACACCTTCCAAAAAAGGCCGGCGCGAGCTGATCGCGCCGGCCTTTTTGTTTGTTCAGCGACGTCTCAATTCCAGCGGCCTCGCCGCGGTGGCGCTACTTCTTCTTGTGCGGGGCGCGGGGCTTGGACTCCGGCTTCAGGGCCTGCGGGTCGAAGCCGATATAGAAGACGTAATTGTCGTTGTCGGCCGGCGCCGGCGCCGGATAGACGATGTCCTCGGCGACCAGGCTGAACGGCACGCTGCCGCTCTCGTCCATCTGCACCGTGGTGGTGTAGGCCTTGGTCATGATCGTCTTCTCGCCGACGCCGCCCTGCACCACGGCGACGCGCAGCGGCACCTGAATGCTCGGCGGCGCGCCCTGGGGACCGACGATGATCCGCCCCTGGATACCGATCTTGGCCGTGATCTGGCCGCTGTTCAGATTGCATTGCCGCGCCGTGCGCGTGATCGAGGCCAGGAACTTGACGTCGTTGCCGACCGCTTCCTTGCCGTTGGCGGCCACGGAATAGGTCGAGGCCCCGGAGCGGATCTGCACCGGCGGACAGGTCAGCTCTGCGTCGGCGTCGTTGAGCTGCTGCGGCGCTGCGGGGGCGGCCGGCTTGTCCGAATCCGACGACCCGCCGCCGAACAGGCTCTTGAAGCGGTCGCTGAGCGACTGCGCGGAAGCCACTGACGGCAGCAGGGTGGCACCGAGACCGATCGATACCGCCGCCACGAGCGCGAACCTGATCACCCTGTCACCCATCAAAATCCTCAAATCTCCAAATCCGGTTCCCCGTTTCGCGGGCGTTATAGCAAGGCAATGGCGGCGAACCCAAGGCATCTCGGACCCAAGGCATCTGAAGACATCTAAGAGGCACCGGGGGAGGCCTGCCATCAGCCAATAGGCTGATGATTCAGCCGCGGAAATCCTCGTGCAGCAGGCCGAACAGCAGATGGTCCTGCCAGATCCCGTTGATGCAGAGATAGCGGCGCGCCAGACCCTCGCGGGTGAAGCCGCACTTCTCCAGCACCCGGATCGACGACGCATTGGACGGGATGCAGGCCGCCTCGATGCGGTGCAGATTGAGCTCGCCGAACAGCGAGGGCAGCAGCACCCGCAGCGCCGTCGTCATGTAGCCGCGATGGGCGTGCGGAAGGCCGACCCAATAGCCGATGGTGCCGGCCTGCACGATGCCGCGCCGCACATTGGCGAGCGTGATCCCGCCGATCATCACCCCGTCCGATTCGCGGAAGATGATGAACGGATAGGACCGGTCGGCGGCGATATCCTCGGTGTAGCGGCGCAGCCGGCGGCGGAAACCCGCGCGGGTCAGGTCGTCGGAGGGCCAGATCGGCTCCCATGGCGTGAGATAGGCGCGGCTGAATTCGCGCAGTTGCGCCCATTGCGGGAAGTCCGACATTTGCGGCGCGCGCAGCAAGAGCCCGTGACCGCGCGGCATCAGTGCAGCGGGTCCACTGGACGGCAAACGAAACAGGGCCATGGCCCAACACTCCCCCGCCCATTCGGGCGTGACACCCTACCCGCGAGCCTGCCGGCTCCCTAGTGCAGCAGCGTCTTTGCCTTCGACTTCGTCAATCCTTCCGCAAAAGCCACCGCCGTGTCCAGACCCCTTCCGCTGCCGAGCGCGACGACGGCGGGCCGGCTGCGCGCCAGCAGGGCGCGGGCGGCGTTGCGGCTCGATTCGACCGAGACCGCCTCGATCCGCGCCACCAGCTCTTCCACGGTCTGCGGCCGGCCATAGGCTAGCACATGACGCGCCAGCTGTTCGGCCCGGGATGAGCAGCTTTCCAGCGCCATCAGCAGGCCGGCCTTCATCTGCGCCTTGGCGCGGGCGACCTCGGCCTCGGTCAGGGTTTCGACCGCGTCATTGATGACGTCGACGATGACTTCCATCATTTCCGGCGCGTCGGCGGGATCGGTCCCGGTGTAGAGGCCGAAGAAGCCGGTGTCGGTATAGGGCGCGTGGAAGGTGTAGATCGAGTAGCACAGCCCGCGCTTCTCGCGCACCTCCTGGAACAGCCGCGACGACATCCCGCCGCCGAGCGTGTTGGTGAAGACCTGGAGCGAGAACAGCGACAGGTCGGTCTGCGGCACGCCTTCGAGCGCCAGCGTCAGATGCGCCTGCTCGAGATCGCGGTGCACCACGCGCGATCCGCCCTTGCCGAACATTGCGGCTTGCGGCTTTGGCGCCGGCGTGGCGTCGAAGCTCGCAAATTTCTGCGTGACGTCCTCGACGATACGCTGGTGATCGACGGCGCCGGCGGCGGCGACCACCATGTCGGGCGCGCGGTAATGCGTCGAGAGATAGCCGCGCAGCATGTCGCGGTCGAACGCCTTCAGCGTCTTGGCGGTGCCGAGCAGCGAGCGGCCCATCGGCTGGTCCGGATAGCAGAGCTCGTTGAGATGCTCGAACACGACGTCGTCGGGCGTATCCTGCGCCGCGCCGATCTCCTGCACGATGACGCTCTTCTCGCGCTCCAGCTCATCAGGCACGAAGGACGGATTGGCGAGGATGTCGGACAGCACGTCGAGCGCCAGCGGCACGTCCGCCTTCATCACCCGCGCATAATAGGCCGTGGTCTCGGTCGAGGTGCCGGCATTGAGATCGCCGCCGACCGCCTCGATCTCCTCGACGATCTCGCGCGAGGAGCGCCGCGCGGTGCCCTTGAACGCCATGTGTTCGAGCAGATGCGAGATGCCGTGCTCGTTCGGCTTCTCGTCGCGCCCGCCGACGCCGGCCCAGACCCCAAGCGCCGCGGTCTCCAGATGCGGCATGGTGTCGGTGACGACGGTCAGGCCGCTCGGCAGCTTGGTGATTTCAACGCTCATCAGGCGACTCCCTGCTTGGCGGCACGGCTGACCGACAGCACGAAGCGCTCGACCTCCGCAGAATCATTCTTCATGACCGTCATGTGTTCGGATTTGGTCATCAGGCCTCCGAGCCAGGCCGGCAGCTGCGGACGCACCCCGCAGGCGGCCTCGACCGCGTCGGGGAATTTGGCCGCGTGCGCGGTCGACAGCACGATGTTCGGGATCTTGGAATCCGAGGTGTCGCGGTCGGCGACCGCAAGCGCCACCGCGGTGTGCGGATCGACCAGATCGCCGGCCTCGCGCCAGGCGGCGCGGATCGCGGCGGCGGTCTCGGTCTCGTCGGCGCGGCCGGCGTCGAAATCGCGGCGCACCGCGGCCAGCGTCGCATCCGGCAGCACGAAGCGGCCGGACTGCTTCAGCGAGGCCATCAGGCGGCGGACCTGCTCGGCGTCGCGGCCGCTGGCCTCGAACAGCAGCCGCTCGAAATTCGAGGACACCTGGATGTCCATCGACGGCGACGCGGTGGCATGCACCTCACGCACCTCGTAGATGCCGGTCTTCAGCGTGCGCGGCAGGATGTCGTTGACGTTGGCGGCGATGCGCAGCCAACGGATCGGCAGCCCCATGCGCTTCGCCACGTAGCCCGCGAAGATATCGCCGAAATTGCCGGTCGGCACGGTGAAGTCGACCGTCCGCTGCGGCGCGCCGAGCGCGACCGCCGAGGTGAAGTAATAAACCACCTGCGCCACGATGCGCGCCCAGTTGATCGAGTTGACGCCCGACAGCGCCACCTGGTCGCGGAAGCGATGGTTGTTGAACATCTCCTTCACCAGCGCCTGGCAATCGTCGAACGTGCCTTCGATCGCCAGCGCATGGACGTTGGCGGCGCCCGTCGTCGTCATCATGCGACGCTGCACCTCGGAGATGCGCCCGTTCGGGAACAGCACCACGAGATCGACATTGTCGAGATTGGCAAAGGCTTCGACCGCGGCGCCGCCGGTATCGCCCGAGGTCGCGACCACGATGGTGGTGCGCTGCGCGCGCTTGGCCAGCACGTGATCCATCAGCCGCGAGATCAGCTGCATCGCGACGTCCTTGAACGCCAGCGTCGGTCCGTGGAACAGCTCGAGCAGGAACTGGTTCGGCCCGGCCTGATCGAGCGGCACCACCGCGGGATGGCGGAAGGTGGCGTAGGCCTCGTTGGCCATGCGGCCGAGCTCGGCATCGGAAATCTCGCCGGCGACGAACGGCCGGATGATCTCGACCGCGACCTCCCAATAGGGACGGCCGAACAGGCCGGCGATGGTCTCGTGCGACAATTGCGGCCAGGTCTCGGGCACGTAAAGCCCGCCGTCGCGGGCAAGCCCGGTCAGCATCACATCGCAGAAGCCAAGCACCGGGGCCTCACCCCGGGTCGAAGAATACCGCGTCAAACCGCCCTCCAAAGGCTTCGATCAGAGCCTTAAGCCTTTGATATCATGGAATTATCTAGTCCGCCGCATGCGAACCGGATGGGCTCACCATAGAAGATCGGACCGGCAATGGGTAGCCCGAAGCACGGGGCGCGGCGTCGCGTGGATGGTGTGTGGGGCTGTCTGCGAATTGACCGCCGTCCGCACCACATACACAACTGTCGTCCCGGCGAAGGCCGGGACCCATACTCCGCGGCTTGCGTTGTGAATGGGACTCGTCGTTCCAAGGTCGCACAACAATCGGCATTTGTGGTTATGGGTCCCGGCCTTCGCCGGGACGACACCCAGAATGTTGCACGGCTAGTGGGTCATACTTCGGCATTCTCGCGACATGTTTTGCCCGAGTTTTGCGTCTCGTTCCGCCCTCTCTCTTGAAGAGGGCGCAGGGAAAGCCGGGTGCCGATCGCACCCATGGGCCCCGTGCAAAAGGTAGAAAGCACGGGGGTAGGACCACAGGTGTAACCGGAGCAATCCGGCTTTCCCTGCGCGATGGGCTACGGCTTACTTCGTGCTCTCCCCGGCGAGACTGGGCTTGCTTGTCACCGTCTTCGCAACGCGCGACCTGCGCAATCGGAAAAGACACCTGCCACCAGGGCGTCAGGACCACACGACTTCGCCGTCCGCTATCCACGCGCATTCGTCAACTGCGCGCTCAGCGTCCACCGCATCTCGACCCGCGTTCGTGACGACCGCGAAGCGCCCCTCGTGTCGGGCGAGACGGGTGGACCATACACTGTGTCGCGCTTCGGATAAAGCGAAATATTTTCGATGCGGGGACTTGCGCCGTCGGGCAACTCAGTGGCACGCGCGCGCGTGAGGGACGCACCGGCTGAACGGCTCCCTCCCCCCTTGCGGGGGAGGGCTGGGGAGAGGGGTGCCACACGACGTGCACTCTCCGCATTCGTCTCGACGACGAGCACACGTCTCGCAAGGGCAATGCGTTCGGCAATCATCTCGCCCGGGGCCACCCCTCTCCCCACCCTCTCCCGCAGGGGGAGAGGGAGCCCGCGAGGCGTGCTCACCTCACATCGCGTGTGCGCCCCCTACCCTTTCGGCGGCGCCAGCGGCTGCACGATCTCCCGGAACGGCGGCAGCGCCTCGCACCGTGCCGCGTGCGCCTGCAGTGCCGGGTAGCGCGCGTCGAACAGATGCGGATGCGCCTCGCCGGTGAAGCGCAGCGCGCAGGCCACCGCGATGTCGGCATGGCCGATGCGATCACCCAGCCAATAAGGCGTCTGCACCGCGGCGCGCTCCTGCTCCAGCACCGTGAGCACGCGGGAAATCTGCCCCTCGCAGCGCTCGACCCACAGCTTGAGCTGCTCCTTGCGCAGCACCCGCTCGTAGACCAGGCTGACCGCCTTGTCGGCGAGCCCGGTCGCCAGCGCCATGATGCGCAGATGCTTGCGCCGCTCGATGCCCGAGCGCGCCAGCATCGCCCGCTCCGGCCCGACCAGCTCGTCGAGATAATCCAGGATCGCGCCGCTCTCGATCAGCGCCTCGCCGTCATCGAGCACCAGTGTCGGCACCCGCTGCACCGGATTATAGGCCGCAACCTTCTCGGCATCACCGAAGGTCGACCACGGCTTGTGCTCGAACGGCAATCCATAGAGCCGCAGCGCGATCGCGGTGCGGCGGACAAAGGGCGAGTCGTACTGGCCGATCAAAAACATCCATCATCTCGTCGGTCGTGCCGCAGTAGGCCGCTGCCGCGAAAGCAGGGCTTTCGAGGTGTGGCGGCCACGCCGGGGTCGGAGGTTGCGCTTTGCACCATCCTAGATGGCTCGCGCTGCATTGCAACCGGATCGTCATCCGGTCTGCGCGATGAGCTATTCAATCACCGGCACATGCCGCGCCACATCGCGCGGCAGTTTGCCGTCGAGCCTCGGATCATCGGCCACCTCGATCTGCCGCAGGAACGGGCGGAAGCCGGAGCGCTGATAGAACGCGATCGCGGAGGGATGATCGAAGGTGCAGGTGTGCACCCAGAAGCGGCCGATGTCGCGCGACCAGGCGATCTCCTGCGCGCGGTTCATCAGGAAGCGCGCGGCGCCGGTGCCGATGAATTTTGCGGTGACGCCGAAATAGAGCAGCTGGCATTCGCCTGATACGCTGAAGTCGAGCTCGAGCAGGCCTTCATCACGGCCATCGACGAGGAGTCCGTAGAGCTCGACACCGGACGCGTGGATTCGTGAGGCGAGATCCGCGTCGTCGATCCCGGTACGGGTGAACCACAGCCACTCCTCGCCGACGCGACGGTAGAGATCGCGATACCAGTCGAGCGCCGGCGGCTCGATCTTGCGCAGACGCCACGCGCCAAGCGGATCGTCGGCGAGCTGCGGCCGCGCGGTCATTTCCAGGTGTGTGACGACGGCTGCGATCTTGCCGTGGAGAATGTCGGAGTAACCGTCGGGCAACAGCATTCAGCGACCTTTGTTTCTGCTTGCCGGCCGGAGATATTCGCATGTCGCCTCAGATGCAATGCAACGCGGCGTAACAATGTTACCGATTTGTCAGTGGGGATTTGTGCGAATCAAGCGCTCGATGTGCAGAGGCCACCGGAGCAACCACCGTGTCGCGCCATCACACGCTGCCGCCGATCATCACTACGCCGCCGCCACCGAAGCCGAAACCCGCGCGGCGCCGGCGCGGCGTCGGTTATGCCTATGGCGCGGGTGCGGCTGACGAGGCCGCTGACATCGAGGACGGTGCGCCCGTGCGCAGCGCACCGATTGTCCCGCAGCATGCACGTCCGGTCGAGACCGTCGAGCGGCGTACACCGTCACCGCACGGCAAGCTCAGCGACGACACGTTGCGTGCGATGCTGGAAGTGCAGGAGCAGCTTGGAAGGTAGAGTGACGGCGCTTGCCGCATACTCGACGTCGTCCCGGCCTGGTGCGCAATTGCGCACCGGGGCCGGGACCCATTACCACAGGGTTGAGTTGTCGAAACGCGCTGTGGTCCCAGCATCGCAACACAATTTGCATTCGTGGTTATGGGTCCCGGCCTTCGCCGGGACGACGGCGGAGTTTGTGGCGCTGCCGGTGAGACCTCCCCTCACCTCGGCGTCAGCGTGATCGCCTCCGCTGTTGCCGCCTCCACGGCGCTACGGCTGTAGAGCAACGGGACGTACTGCCCCGTCGCCCACAGCGGCGCGAGGTCGCGGTAGTGGCCGCTGAAGGGATCGCCGGATTGGCCGGGGGTGTTGATGGTGCGGCTCGCATCCCAATTGCCGACATCGAGCACCATGCGGAACGAGGCGCCTGCGGTGAGATGATAGTCGGAGCGGCGATAGGTGGCGGCGCGCGGCACGTTGGCGGCGCCGCCATAGGCGAGCGGGCCGACCTGCATCTGGGCTGAGGTGGCCTTGTCGGCGAGCGGCATCAGCGCGTGATCGAACCTGGCGACGTGCAGGCGGCCCCAGCGCCACATGGACGCATCGCCCGCGAGCTTGTCGGTGACGTCAGCAACGGCCGCGCCGAGGCTGTCGCGCAGCACGCGGTCGCGCTCGCCTGCGGGATCGCCGCCGAGCGCGGCGTCGGGCTTCTCGAGATAGCCGACGATCGCGGAGATGCTGGAAGCCTCCGGCGCGATCAGCTCGGCCGCCTTCGGCGCCGTGGTCTTGAGCAGCACCGGGCCGAGGTGGTTGGCGATCCAGACCTCGTAGACCGCGGCGGCCGCGCTGTCCTCAGTGTCGCGTGCGTCCCACACCTTCAGGAGATCGAGGCCCTTCTTCACATTGGCATCGTCGGACGTGAGCGGCTTCAGCAATGCGACGAGGCGCCGCGCCAGCATGCCGGTGTCATCGTTCTGCAACGCCATCGCGTCCGCCAGCGTCACCTTGCTGTTGGCTTGCAGCACCTCGACGATGCGCTGCCAGCGCGCGCTGTCGGACCATTCGAAGCCGACCCGGCGCTCGTTGACCGGATAATCCGCCGGCAGGTTCATCTGGTTGGCGGTGGCGATGAAGCCCTGCTTCGGTTGATACAGCTTCGGCAATTCGTCGAGCGACAGAAAGCCCTGCCACTCGTAGCGGCCGTCGCCCGGCACCGGCATCAGCCCATCGAAGCTCAAGCGGCGCGGCGTCTTGCCTGCGGCGACCCAGCCGATATTGCCTGAGGTGTCGGCATAGACCTGGTTCTCCGACGGCGCGCCCCAGCGCCGCATCGCACCGAGGAAGCCGTTCCACGACTTCGCGGTCATGTAGTCGGACGAGCCGAAATAGGCCGAGGTGCCCGGCTCGAACCAGATCGAGCGCACCGCGAACGCATGCTTCTTGTCGGCGTCGACATAGATCACCGGGCCATGGCGGGTGAACTTCAGCTCGAGATCGCGATCGGCCTCGCCCTTCACCGCTTCCTTCTCGTGCACGATGCGCATGTCCTCCCAGCCCGTGCCGTAGCGGTACTGGTTCGGATTGTCAGGGTTGAGCTCGTAGACGTAGAGGTCTTCCTGGTCGACGTTGAAGATGGTGAGGCCGAAGGCGATGGTGTCGTTGTGGCCGATCGAGATGCCCGGCAGCGCCGGCTCGCCGGCGCCGATCACCGAAATGCCGGGCGCGTTGAGGCCGACGATGTAGCGCAGCGACGGCACCGAATGCTCGCGATGCGGATCGTTGGCGAGGATCGGCCGTCCGGTCGCGGTGCGCGAGGCCGCGATCACCCAGTTGTTGGAGCCGATGGTGTCGCGCTGCTGGTCGGCCTCGGCGAGATATGTGTCGGGATCATGCGCCAGTGCCGCCTTCTGGTCCTTCGGGCTTGCGAACTTCACCGGGCGCGTGGCGAGGTCGTAGGCCGCGAGCACGCCCTTCGGCACGCTGCAGGGATCGAGGCCATCGGGAATCTTCGTGGTCCAGTCCGGCTCCAGCTTGACGCGGAAGCGATCGGCATCGAGGCCGGCGGCGCAGGCCACCAGCGAACGCTTCACCTCGGAGGCGACGTTGCGCGTCAGGCCGTGGCTGCGCACGCGCACGACATCCTCCGCCGACCACAGGTCCGGCGTGGTACCCGCGATCCTGAACTCGATCGGCAGCGGACGCTTGCCCGCTTTGACGTCGGCGACATAGGCGTTGACGCCGGCGACGAAGGCTTCGGCATAGGTTTTCGCCTTCGGGCCGTAGGCGGCCCACTCCGCATTCATGTCGCCGTGATAGAGGAACAGCCGCAGCGCCTTGTCCTGCTCGGCATAGGCGGGCCCGAAATCCTTCGCCAGCAGGCCGAGGCCACGCTTGCGCCAGAGATCGATCTGCCAGAGCCGGTCGCGCGCGGCGTTGAAGCCTTGCAGGAAGAACAGGTCGTGCTCGTTGCCGGCATAGATGTGCGGGATGCCCCAGACATCGACCAGGATCTGGCCCGGCGCCTTCAGGCCGGCGACGTCGCTCTTGGCCTCGCGCGCCGCGACGAGCGCGCTCGGCTTCTCGCGCGCGGCGGCGGGTGCTGCGAGCATTGCGGTGCAGATCGCGGCGGTGAGTAGCTTGGTGACGCGGTTGAGATCCGTGTTCATGTTGTTCTCCGATGGTTGTTATTCTTGGTACGCGACTTGAGCCGGATTTTTTCCGGCGCTACTCCCCCTCGTCGCTCGCCAGCACGCCCTTCACGGCGCGGGCCCAGCCGGCGAGCTTGCGGTCACGGGTCGCCTCGCTCATCGCCGGCCGGAAGCGATGCTCGAGCCGCCAATTGTCGGCGAATTTCGCGGGCTCCGGATAGACGCCGGCGTCGAGGCCGGCGAGATAGGCGGCGCCGAGCGCCGTGGTCTCCTGGATCATCGGGCGATCGACCGGCGCGTTGAGCAGATCGGCAAGCCGCTGCATGGTCCAGTCGGACGCGGTCATGCCGCCATCGACCCGCAGCACGGTGTTGGCGGCATTCGCTTCCGGCCAGTCGGTGCGCATCGCGGCCCACAGATCGAAGGTCTGGTAGCAGACGCTCTCCAGCGTCGCATGCGCAAGCTCGGCCGGGCCGGTGTTGCGGGTGAGGCCGAACAGCGCGCCGCGCACGCGCGGATTCCAGTACGGCGCGCCCATGCCGACGAAGGCCGGCACCAGATAGACGCTCTGCATCGAGTCGGATTTGTCGGCGAGCGGCCCGGTCTCGGCGGCATGCTTGATGATGCCGAGCCCGTCGCGCAGCCACTGCACCGCAGAGCCGGCGACGAAGATCGAGCCTTCGAGCGCATAGGTGCGCTGGCCGCCGAGCTGGTAGGCGATCGTGGTGAGCAGCTTGTGCTTCGAAGCCACCGGCGTGGTGCCGGTGTTGAGCAGCGCGAAGCAGCCGGTGCCGTAGGTCGACTTCATCATGCCGGGCTCGAAGCAGGCCTGGCCGATGATCGCGGCCTGCTGGTCGCCGGCGATGCCGGAGATCGCGATCGGGCCGCCGAACAGATCCGCGGTGCTCTCGCCGAACCGCGCGGAGGAATCCTTCACCTCGGGCAGCATCGAGCGCGGCACGCGCAGCAGGTTGATCAGGTCGTCGTCCCAGGCGCCGGTATGGATGTTGAACAGCAGGGTGCGCGAGGCGTTGGTGGCGTCGGTGGCGTGCACCCGGCCGCCGGTGAGCCGCCACAAGAGATAGCAGTCGACGGTGCCGAACAGCAGCTCACCGCGTTCGGCACGTTCACGCGCGCCCGGCACGTGATCGAGGATCCAGGCGACCTTGGTGCCGGAGAAATAGGGGTCGATAATGAGACCGGTCTTGGCCGAGATCGCCGGCTCATGGCCTTCGCTTTTCAGTTTGGCGCAGATGTCGGCGGTGCGGCGGTCCTGCCAGACGATGGCGCGATGCACGGCTTGTCCCGTGGCGCGGTCCCACACCACGGTGGTCTCGCGCTGGTTGGTGATGCCGATCGCGGCGATGTCCTTGGCCTTGAGGCCGGCCTTCTCCAGCGCCTCGCGGCACACCATCACGGTCGAGGTCCAGATGTCCTCCGGCTCATGCTCGACCCAGCCGGAGGCCGGGAAATGCTGCGGAAACTCCTGCTGCGCGACCGCGGCGATGGAGATGTCGCTGCGAAACACCATCGCGCGCGACGATGTGGTGCCCTGATCGATGGCCAGCACGAAAGACATGAGCGTTTCCCTTGAGGCTTGGGTCGAGGCGCCAAGGGAGCGGATTACCGCGGCGAGGTCAAGATTGCTGGTGGCGGTGAGAGACCCATGGTCCTAAGGCGCGAGTGGCGCCACGCGCTCCCCCGTCGTCGTCCCGGCCAAGGCCGGGACCCATACTCCGCGGCGGTTGTTGTAGGCGGGACTCGTCATTCCGCGAGCGCGCGACAATGACCCTCGGTGGTTATGGGTCCCGGCCTTCGCCGGGACGACGCGGAATGCTTGGTGCCGCGCGCGATTCATGCACCTACGTTCTCTGACGTGCGCCAAGGGGCCCAGCGACGCGCCCGATCACATCGGCCGGTAGGTCCGCACGTCCGCCGGGACGTTGACGCCGATCTTGATCGCGCCGACCGAGCGGATGATGTCGTCGCCGAGCAGCTGGGCGAAGCAGGCATAGCCCCAGTCGTTCATGTGCAGGCCGTCGGCGGTGACGAAATCGTCGATCGGGATCGCCTGCTTCTCGTGCCAGTCGCGCATCACCTCGAAGCGCGGGAAGATGCCGACATGGCGAAGTGCTGCGATGCGGCCAAGCAGCTTCACCATGCCGCGCGCGCTTTCGGGACGCTCGGTGACCCGCGGCGAATATTGCGGATCGACCAGCACGACATCGGCGCCGTCGGCCTGGATGCGGGCCACGCCATCCTCGACCTGCCTGGCGGTCTCGCTGGGATCGAGGTTGCGCAGCACCGCGTTGGTGCCGACCTGCCAGATCACCATGTCGGGATGCACGTCGAGCACCTCGGTCTGCAACCGCTTCATCATCTCGGGCGCGTCCTCGCCGCCCTTGCCGCGGTTGAGCACGGTGATGTCGGCCGACGGATACTGCCGGCGCAGCTGCGCGGCGAGCCGGTTCGGATAGGTGAATTCCGGCGCCGACGAGCCATAGCCCTGGGTCGAGGACGAGCCGAACGCGATGATGACCACCGGCTTGCCGGCGGCGAGCTTGGCCGCGACATGCGGCAGCGATCCGGTCGAGTTCGGCACGCCCTTGGGCTGCTGACAGGGCACGCGATGGAAGATGTCGGTGGCGGATTTCGCGACCTGCTTCATCTTGTCGAGCGCCTTGGCCGCGACGCCGGGTTGCGGCTGCGGACTGGCGGCATCGGCCTCGATCGCGGCGGGCTTGCTCGTATCAGATCTTGCCAGATCAGGTCTTGCGGCCGCGGACTTGGTATCCGGCGAAAGCGCGGCATGCTGATCGGCCTGGCCGGTCTGCGCGCGCGACGGCACAACCGAGAGCGGCGCAAGCAGCAGGAGCGCCGCAACGGCGCACAGGCTTCGCCCTGAGAATGAGCGAAAAGGGAACGCAAAACGCATTTACTCTGCTTCCTTAATTCTGCTGCACCGGCCCGAGATGAGCCGCATCGATCACGAATTTCGCCAGTGCGCGGCCGAGACAGGCATGAACCTTCTTGGCCAGATCGACACCATGCGAGGTGCTGAACAGGTCAAAATATCCGGCGTCGCTCCACTGCTTCATAATCGCGAACCGGTCGAACAGCGGAACGTCGTGCTGCTGCGCCACCACCTTGATATTGTCGAGATATGGCGGTGCAGAGATCATCGTCTCCGTACGCGGGCTGTACTGCAGGTTGACCAGCACCACGTCGGTCCCGGCGGCCCGCAACGCAACAACGCCGTCGTTGATGGCGGTACGGAAATCGTCGGGATCGACTGCTCGCATAGCATCGACTGTTCCGGTCTGCCAGATAACCAAAGTAGGCTTTTTTGCTTCAACAAGCTTAACAAGGGTTCCCGCGGTCTCCTCGGCGGTGCTTTTTGCCTGTAATTCTACGGATAGATCGATCGTGGCCGACGGAAATGCCTCCTTCAGCGCCGCCTGCAGCGTGGCCGGATAGGCACTCGCCTCGTTGCCCGGAATGGTCGAGGAGCGGCTGCCGACCACCAGCACGTTGAGCGGCTGATTGGCCTTCACCGCATCGGTGACCTTCGGCAGCGAGCTCTCGCTCGACAGCAGATAAGCGGGCACGTCGCAGGGCGGCGCCGGTTGGGGCTGCTCGGGGGTGTCGCCGGCGCGCGCGGGGGCGGCCGCCAAACAGGCGGCCAGCAGCAACAGGCCCAGCATCGTCCGCGCGGACTTCATGCTCCCCCTCCCGCCAGATCGGCGTTGCCGGCGGCGCCTTTTTTCGAGGCGCCTTTGTCGGCGGAGTGCTTGTACCACGAAATAATCCACGCCATGCCGCACATGATGAGGATGCCGCAGACGCTGATCAGGGCGTGCAGTGCGGCACCGCCCGAGACTTCGGCAAGCACGAAGTGTCCGGCAAAGGCGAGGAAGACCCCGAGGCAGAATATCTCAAGCGAATGCTGGCCACACAGGATCAATGGTCGCAGCCAGCGCGATTTCAAGCCCGGCCAATCCCGGGGCAGGAAGCGCACGGTGAGGGCTGCGAGCGCCAGGAAGTGCGCAAACCGCAACACGTCCAGGTCGGTCTTGTTGATCGGATACATCCATTGCTCGATCACCTTCGGCATGATGTGGCCGAGCTGCGGCACGTACCAGGTCAGGGTCACGAAGAACGCGGCGACCAGGTAGGCGATGCAGATCCACATCGTGATGTTCGACGACAGGATGCGCGACATCCGCCGCGCGCCGCCGAGCGCGCACCAGGCGCCGAACACGAACAGCAATTGCCAGGCGAACGGATTGAACGCCCAGAAGCCGTTCGGATAGGCCGAGAGATAAAGATCGAACTGCCAGGTCAGCGCGTAGAGCAGGACCGACAGGCCGAGCGTGACGTCGGGCTTCCACTTCATCAGCCACAGGATCAGCGGCAGGAACAGCATCAAGACGATATAGAGCGGCAGCACGTCCATGTTGACGGGGCGGAAGCGCAGCAGCAGCGCCTGCACGATGGTGACATCGGGCTGCTTGAGGAAGTCCATGATCCCCATCTCTTCCGAGTAGAGCGGGTTCTCGAACGAGGTCGCGACATAGGAGATCTCGGCGAGGAAGATCGTGAACAGGAAGACATGCGCGACATAGATCTGCCAGACCCGGCGCAGGATGCGCGCGGTCGCGATCACGAAGCCGCCCTCCAGCATCGCGCGGCCATAGACGAAGGCCGCGGTGTAGCCGGAGATGAAGATGAAGATCTCGGTGGCGTCGGAGAAGCCGTAGTTGCGGATCGTCAGCCAGGTCAGAAGATTGGTCGGCAGATGATCGATGAAGATCAGCCACAGCGCGAGCCCGCGGAACAGATCGAGCCGGAGTTCGCGCTCACCGGTCGCCGGCAGCGTGATCGCGGGCGCAGCGACCTTCACCTCGGCCTTGGCCTCGGCTTTGGCCTCGGTTTTGGCGTCAGCCACCGGTGAACCGGCTATGGGATCGGCAATCGAGCTCATCAAACACCGTGTCGGCCGCGAACGCCCCGCGTGCCCAGCTGAAAACATACTATGCGCCCACGACTTCCTGAGAAAGCCTTGCCGACAAAGCGTGCGGCGACATGCGGCCGCGCCTTAGAGCGGAACTATGTTGAAAGCGCGATGAACGGCCTCGGCCCGGCTTTTCACGGCCCGGCAGGCGATTGGTTCCGGCGGACCAATTGGTTATGATGGCGCATGTTTGAGCGTGATCCGGTCGACAACGGATCACGCGCCAAGACCATCGGATTGAGCCGTATGTACCGCGCCGTTACCCGCCAGATCGAAGTCACCGTCGAGCCGAACTTCATGCCGGAGCGCTCGTCGGTCGACCGGCGCGAATATTTCTGGTCGTACAAGATCGTGATCGTCAATTCGGGCCCGGAAACGGTGCAGCTGCGCACGCGGCACTGGATCATCACCGACGCCACCGGGCGCCGCCAGGAGGTGCGGGGCGAGGGCGTGGTCGGCGAGCAGCCGGTGCTCGCGCCCGGCGAGCGCTTCGAATACACCTCCGGCGTGCCGCTGCCGACCGCCTCCGGCTTCATGACCGGCAGCTACCAGATGGTCACCGAAGCCGGCGAGCGCTTCGAGATCGACGTGCCGACGTTCTCGCTGGACAGCCCGAGCCCGGATGGAAAAAGGGTGCTGAACTAGCGCCTGCGTAGCCCGGATGGAGCAAAGCGCAATCCGGGGCAGGTGCATCCGCGGTTGGAGCGGCCCCGGATTTCGCTGCGCTTCATCCGGGCTACTATGACGAACGCGCCTACTCGACGCCGGCCTCTTCCGGCGTGAACTCGTAGACCGACGAGCAGAACTCGCAGGTCACCACGACCTTGCCGTCCTTGACCATCTCGGCGCGATCGTTCGCCGCAAAGCTCTTCAGCATCGAGGACACCGCATCGCGCGAGCAGGAGCACTGCGCGCGCAGCGGTTGCGGGTTGAAGACGCGGACGCCACGCTCGTGGAAGAGGCGGTACAACAGCCGCTCGCCGGAGAGATCCGGATCGATCAGCTCGACATCCTCCACGGTCGAGATCAGCGACTGGCCCTCGACCCAGGCATCGTCGTCCGGCACCGAGTGCGTGACCGTGCCCTCCGGCGCATCGCCGGGATGCAGATCGGCCTGCTTGGCGCGCTCGGGCGCCTTGGGCAGGAATTGCAGCAGGATGCCGCCGGCACGCCAGTGCAGCTTGCCGCCTTCGCCGCCGCGCATCTCCTCGCCGACCGCAAGCCGCACCCGGGTCGGGATCTGCTCCGAGCGCAGGAAATATTCGTGGGCCGCCTCTTCGAGGCCGCCGCCGTCGAGCGCGACCAGTCCCTGGTAGCGGCTGGTGTTGGAGCCCTGATCGATCGTCATCGCCAGGTGGCCCTTGCCGAGCAGCTCGCCCGAGGTTTGCCCCGGCTTGAGCTGCGCGGCGTCGTAACGCGCATAGGCGCGCAGCCGGTCGGGCGCCTGGAAATCGACGATCAGGAGCGACACCGGACCTTCGGTCCGGGTCTGCAGGATGAAGCGGCCCTCGAACTTGACCGACGAGCCGAGCAGCGTGGTCAGCACGATGGCCTCGCCGAGCAGCTTGCCGACTGCCGGCGGATAATCGTGCTTGTGCAGGATCTCGTCGAGCGCGGGGCCGAGCCGGGTCAGCCGGCCGCGCAAATCCAGCGCGCCGACCTCGAAGGCCAGCACGGCATCGTCGACAGGAACCGAAGACGGCGCGCGAATGGGCGTCTCGGGCGTGATTTTGATGTCGGGGGATTGTGAAACCATGGCGCTCTATCTGGGGTCTCGGACCATGAAATAAAGGGGTTCACTCAAACCGATCTATCCGTCGTCCCTGCGAAAGCAGGGACCCATGACCACGGGATTTTGTCGCGGCACAAGGCGTCTCCCCTTGTGCCGCCTCCACAGGCCGCGGCGTATGGGTCCCTGCTTTCGCAGGGACGACGGCATTGATGTCGTCGACTACGCGACCGCGTCGAAACACCAGGCCAGAATGCCCTTCTGCGCATGCAGGCGGTTTTCCGCCTCGTCGAACACCACGGATTGCGGGCCGTCGATCACCTCGTCGGTGACCTCCTCGCCGCGATGCGCGGGCAGGCAGTGCATGAACAGCGCGTCCGGCTTGGCGAGCGACATCAGCTTGGCATTGACCTGATAGGGCCGCAGCACGTTGTGGCGGTGCTCGCCCTCCTTGTCGCCCATCGACACCCAGGTGTCGGTGACGACGCAGTCGGCGCCGCGCACGGCGGCTTCCGGATCGGTGCCGAGCATGATCGGCGCGCTGGTCGCCTTGATCCAGTCGCGCATCGGCTTCTTCGGCGAGAGCTCCGGCGGCGTCGCGATGTTGAGCTGGAACTTGAACCGCTCGGCGGCATGCGCCCAGGAGGCCAACACGTTGTTGTCGTCGCCGGTCCAGGCCACCGTCTTGCCCTCGATCGAGCCGCGATTTTCCTCGTAGGTCATGAGGTCGGCCATCACCTGGCAGGGATGCGAACGCCGGGTGAGGCCATTGATCACGGGCACGGTGGCATGCGCGGCGAGCTCGAGCAGCGCGTCATGGTTGAGGATGCGGATCATGATCGCATCGACATAGCGCGACAGCACCCGCGCGGTGTCGGCGATGGTCTCGCCGCGGCCGAGCTGCATCTCGGCGCCGGTCAGCATGATCGATTCACCGCCGAGCTGACGCATGCCGACGTCGAACGACACCCTGGTGCGGGTCGACGGGCGCTCGAAGATCATCGCCAGCGTCTTGCCTTCGAGCGGCTTCCGGCCCTTTTCATGCGCCTTCAGCTTCGCCTTCATGGCGGCTCCGGCCGAGAGCATGTTGCGCAGCTCGCCGAGCGGCAGCTCGTTGATATCGAGGAAGTGGCGGACCGGCTTGCTCATTATCCAGCCGCCTTCTTCGGCTGCGCCGCCGATAGCACGGAGCAGGCGCGCTCGAGCGAGCCGATCGACTGATCGATCTCGGCTTCGGTCACGATCAGGGGCGCCAGGAACCGGACCACATTGTCGCCGGCGCCGACGGTGAGCAGCTTCTCGTTGCGCAGCGCGACGATCAGATCGCCCGACGGCACCACGGCCTTGACGCCGATCAACAGGCCCTCGCCGCGCACCTCCGACAGCACGCCGGGATAGCGGTCGACGACGGACGCGAGCTTCTGCTTGAGCAGCAGCGACATCTTCTGCACGTGATCGAAGAAGCCGGGCTTCAGCATGACGTCGAGCACGGCATTGGCGGCGGCGACCGCGAGCGGATTGCCGCCGAAGGTCGAGCCATGCGAGCCCGGCGCCATGCCGGCCGCAGCCTGCGCGGTCGCCAGCACCGCACCGATCGGGAAACCGCCGCCGAGCGCCTTGGCCAGCGACATCACGTCCGGCGTGACGCCGGTGCGCTTGTAGGCGAACAGCTCGCCGGTGCGGCCCATGCCGGTCTGCACCTCGTCGAAGGCGAGCAACAGGCCATGTTCGTCACACAGCGCGCGCAGGGCCTTGAAGAACGCCTGCGGCGCCGAGCGCACGCCGCCCTCGCCCTGCACCGGCTCGATCAGGATGCCGGCGGTGTGCGGGCCGATCGCCTTCTTCACCGCCTCGATGTCGCCATGCGGCACCTGGTCGAAGCCGTCCATCGGCGGACCGAAGCCTTCGAGATATTTCGCCGAGCCGGTCGCAGCCAGCGTGCCCAGCGTGCGGCCATGGAAGGCGCCTTCGAAGGTGATGATGCGGTAGCGCTCGCCATGCCCCTTGGAGAAGTGATGGTGGCGGACCAGCTTGATCACGCCCTCCATCGCTTCCGCGCCGGAATTGCAGAAGAACACGAAGTCGGCAAAGCTCTGCTCGCAGAGCCGCGCTGCCAGCACCTCGCCGTCCGGGCTCTTGAACAGGTTCGACATGTGCCAGAGCTTGGTCGCCTGCTCCTGCAGCGCCTTGACCAGATGCGGATGCGCATGCCCGAGCGCGTTCACCGCGACGCCCGAGGTGAAATCGAGATAGCGGTCGCCGTTGGTTGCGATCAGCCAGGCGCCCTCACCGCGCTCGAAGCCGAGATCGACCCTGGCGAAGACGGGAAGCAGATGCGACGAGGCGTTGGTCATGGCGTTCACTGCCGGTTTGAGACCGACAATTGCCGCGCGGCTTGACGCCAGCGCAGCAACGGCCAGCTTCGGAAAACAAAACGGCCGCCTTTGCGGGCGGCACGTGGCGGGCATTCTATGCTGCGGTCAGGCAGTGTCAATCGCCGGGAGCCGGCCTTCCTGCGATGCGAAGCAAGCGCAATCCGGAGCATTCCGGTGCGGTGGAAAAGCCTCATAGCAATGCTTAACTTTGTGGGAACATGTGGACGCACGGCCGCGGACTCTTGCGCCTGAGTCACGCCATATTGTAGCGTTTGGCCTGTCGGGTACGACATCTCGTGCGGCAGTACTGGACCCCTTAAGTAGCCTTTGTGTCTCGCGTAAACGTTCGGGCGCAACACCGTGCCCGGCGAGGGCTAAGGGATTCTGGCCGCAGGGATATTTGTCCAGATTGGCTCGCAGCGCCGCTCCGATGACTGGCCGGCGCCATGCGAAAGGAAGAATGCGATGACGGTATTGACCTGGTCCGACGATCGCGTCGAGCAGCTGAAGAAGCTCTGGGAGTCTGGCCTTTCGGCCAGCCAGATCGCAGCGGAACTTGGCAATGTGACGCGAAACGCCGTGATCGGCAAAGTGCACCGGCTCGGCCTGTCCGGTCGCGCCAAGGCACCCTCCACGGCGGCGCCGCGGCAGCGCAAGGCGCGCCCGGCCCAGCACATGATGCGGGTGGCGCGCCCGGTCTCACGCGGCAACACCGCGCTCGCGCACGCCTTCGAGGTCGAGATGGAGCCCGATCCGATCTCCTTCGACAATGTGGTGCCGATGAGCCAGCGGCTGTCGCTGCTCGAGCTCAACGAGGCCACCTGCCACTGGCCGGTCGGCGACCCCTCGAGCCCGGAATTCTTCTTCTGCGGCGGCAAGGCGCTCGCCGGCCTGCCCTATTGCGCGCATCACTCGCGCGTCGCCTACCAGCCCGCCGCCGATCGCCGCCGGCCGTCGAACAAGCCGCAGATCAAGTAGCACTCGGGAAACTAGCCTGGACTGCAAAACAAATCCCCGCGCAAGCGGGGATTTTTTTGTGACGCGTAGCCCGGATGAAGCGAAGCGCAATCCGGGACCCCTCGCGCAACGGGGAGAGCTGCCCCGGATTACGCTTCGCTCCATCCGGGCTACGGCTACATCACCGGCGTCGTCCCGGCGCAGGCCGGGACCTATAACCATCGACGCGAGTGGTTAAGGCGGGCTGCGGCAACAGCGCATTCAAGCAAAAAAAGAACGGTGGTTATGGGTCCCGGCTTTCGCCGGGACGACGTGACGTTGTGACTTGAGATTACCTCACGACAGCTACGGCTGCGGCTCGGCCTTCGCGAACCGGTCGTCGAGCGCGTAGCCGGCGCCGCGCACGGTGCGGATCGGATCCTGCTCGCGGCCCGGATTGAGCAGCTTGCGCAGGCGGCCGATATGCACGTCCACGGTGCGCTCGTCGATGTAGATGTCGCGGCCCCAAACGCTGTCGAGCAGCTGCTCGCGGCTGAACACGCGGCCGGGATGCTCGAGGAAAAATTCAAGCAAACGATATTCGGTTGGACCGAGATCGATCGGACGGCCCGAGCGCGCCACGCGGCGCTTCTCGCGATCGAGCTCGATATCGCCATAGGTCAGTACGGTTGCCAGCCGCTCCGGGCTGGCGCGGCGCAGCAAGCCCTTCACCCGCGCCAGCAATTCCGGCACCGAGAACGGCTTGACGATGTAGTCGTCGGCGCCGGTGGCAAGGCCGCGCACCCGCTCGCTCTCCTCGCCGCGCGCGGTCAGCATGATGATCGGAAGCTGCTTGGTCTCGGGCCGCGCCCGCAGGCGGCGGCATAGCTCGATGCCGGACAGGCCCGGCAACATCCAGTCGAGCACCACGAGGTCGGGAACGCGCTCCTTCAGGCGGGTATCGGCGTCGTCGCCGCGCCCCACCGTCTCGACATCGTAGCCTTCCGCATCGAGGTTGTAGCGCAACAGCGTCGTCAGCGCTTCCTCGTCTTCGACTACCAGAATGCGTGCGCTCATCGGTTTAAGTTCTTTCTCTGTGGTGATCCGTTGCCCAGACGCAAACCGAAACGCTTACCTTCTTGAGCATAATCCCTGCGGAAACGGCTTGTCGCGAAGACAGTCCGGTCCCGCGCTTGCGGATCATGTCCTAATTGCCCGGCACCGTGGTGGCAAAATTGGTCATGTCACCCTTCGGACGCTTGTCGGTGATCTGCTGGCCCTCGATCATGTAGAACACGGTCTCGGCGATATTGGTGGCGTGATCGCCGATCCGCTCGATGTTCTTGGCGCAGAACATCAGATGGATACAGAACGAGATGTTGCGCGGGTCTTCCATCATGTAGGTGAGCAGCTCGCGGAACAGCGAGGTGCAGATCGCATCGACCTCCTCGTCGCCCTTCCAGACGTTCATCGCCGCCGGCAGATCGTGCGCGGCATAGGCGTCGAGCACCGACTTGACCTGCGACAGCACGAGGTCGGTCATGTGCTCCAGGCCGCGGATCAGCTTCAGCGGCTGGAAATCGCTCTCAAGGGCTGCGACGCGCTTGCCCATGTTCTTGGCGAGGTCGCCGATCCGCTCCAGATCGGTTGCCACGCGCATCGCGCTGACGATCTCGCGCAGGTCGATCGCCATCGGCTGGCGGCGGGCGATCGTCAGCACCGCGCGTTCTTCGATGACGCGCTGCAGATTGTCGATCTCGATGTCGGCGGCGACCACGCGCTTGCCGAGCGCGACGTCGCGCCGGATCAGCGCATCGACCGACTCGGTGATCATCCGTTCGACGAGGCCGCCCATCTCGGCGACCAGGCGGGTCAACTCCTGCAGGTCGCTGTCGAATGCCTTGGCGGTATGTTCAGAAGCCATTGCTTATCTCCTCAGCCCGGTCAACCGAACCGGCCGGTGATGTAATCCTGGGTGCGTCGATCGCTCGGTGAGGTGAAGATCTTGTTGGTGTCGTCGAACTCGATCAGTTCGCCGAGATACATGAAGGCGGTCTTGTCGGAGACGCGGGCCGCCTGCTGCATGTTGTGGGTGACGATCGCGATCGTGTAGTCCTCGGAGAGCTCCTGGATCAGCTCTTCGACCTTGGCGGTCGAGATCGGATCGAGCGCCGAGCACGGCTCGTCGAACAGGATCACCTCGGGACGCACCGCGACGGTGCGCGCGATGCACAGGCGCTGCTGCTGGCCGCCGGAGAGCGACAGGCCGGAGGCGTTGAGCTTGTCCTTGACCTCGTTCCACAGCGCGCCGCCGCGCAGCGCCTTCTCGACCCGGTCGTCCATCTCGGACTTCGAGATCTTCTCATAGAGGCGGATGCCGAAAGCGATGTTCTCGTAGATCGTCATCGGGAACGGCGTCGGCTTCTGGAACACCATGCCGACCCGCGCGCGCAGCAGATTGAGGTCGAGCTTGGGGTCGAGGATGTTGGTCTGGTCCAGCATCAGCTGGCCGACCGCGCGCTGTCCCGGATAGAGGTCGTACATCCGGTTGAAGATACGCAGCAGGGTCGACTTGCCGCAGCCGGACGGGCCGATGAACGCCGTGACGCGGTTGGTGCCGAGCGTCAGGTTGATGTTCTTCAGCGCGTGGTGCTCGCCATAATAGAAGTTGAGGTTGCGCACCGTGACTTTCGGCGGCGCTTCCGGCAGCGGAACCTGGGGAGCGTGGCCCGCGACAGTCGTGGAGACGGAAAGCTCGGTCATTTTGCGGCCCTTTCGGCACCAAGGATACGCGCGCCGATGTTCAACGCGAGCACGGTGAATGTGATGAGCAGTGCACCGCTCCACGCCAGCTCTTTCCAGTAGGCGTAGGGGCTCTGCACGAAGTTGTTGATGGTCACCGGCAGGTTGGCCATCGTCTTGGTCAAATCCCAGCTGAAGAACTGGTTCGACAGCGCGGTGAACAGCAGCGGCGCGGTTTCACCGGCGACGCGGGCGGTCGCCAGCAGCACGCCGGTGATCAGGCCGCTACGCGCGGCACGATAGGCGATGCGCTTGATCACCAGCGAACGCGGCAGGCCGAGCGCCGAGGCCGCCTCGCGCAGCGGATTGGGCACCAGCAGCAGCATGTCCTCGGTGGTGCGCAGCACCACCGGGATCACGATCACCGCGAGCGCGAGCGCGCCGGCGATCGCCGAGAAGCCGCGCATCGGCACCACGACCGCGCCATAGATGAACAGGCCGATGATGATCGACGGCGCGCTGAGCAGGATGTCGTTGATGAAGCGGATCACCGAGGTGAGCTTGTCGTGCTTGCCGTACTCGGCGAGATAGGTGCCGGCGAACAGGCCGAGCGGCGCGCCGATGCCGACGCCGATCACGGTCATGATGATCGAGCCGACGATGGCGTTGAGCAGACCGCCTTCGGTCGAGCCCGGCGGCGGCGTGTTCTGGGTGAACAGCTGCACGCTGAGGCCGGCGAGGCCGTTATAGAGCAGCGTGAACAGGATCAACGCCAGCCAGGTGACGCCGAACAGCGCCGCGCCGACGCAAAGTGCGCGGATGACGATGTCGCTGCGGCGGCGGGATTTGTAGATCGGGTTCATGGCGTTACTTCCCCGCCTTCTTTTCAAGCCGCATCAGCATCAGCCGTGCGCCGGCGAGCACGAAGAAGGTCAGCACGAACAGCAGCAGGCCGAGCAGGATCAGGCCGGATTGGTGCAGGCCGTCGCTCTCGGCGAATTCGGAGGCGATCGCAGCCGAGATCGTGGTGCCCGGCGCGAAGATCGACGACGAGATGCGGAACGAGTTGCCGATGATGAAGGTTACCGCCATCGTCTCGCCAAGGGCGCGGCCGAGCGCCAACATGACGCCGCCGATCACGCCGACGCGGGTGTAGGGGATCACGACGCTGCGGACGACTTCCCAGGTGGTGCAGCCCATGCCGTAGGCGGCTTCCTTCAGCACCGGCGGCACGGTCTTGAACACGTCGACCGAGATCGCGGTGATGAAGGGCAGCACCATGATCGCAAGGATCAGCGCGGCGTTGAACAGGCTGAGATAGGACGGCGGGCCCGCGAATACGGCGCCGAGCACCGGAACGCCTTCGAATATCCGGATCATGAAGGGCTGGAACGTGTTGGCCAGGAACGGGCCCAGCACGAAGAAGCCCCACATGCCGTAGATGATCGATGGGATGCCGGCGAGCAGCTCGATGGCGATGCCGATCGGGCGGCGCAGCATTTGCGGGCAGAGCTCGGTGAGGAACACCGCGATGCCGATGCCGACCGGAATCGCGATCAGCATCGCGATAATCGAGGTGATCAGCGTGCCGTAGATCGGGCCGAGTGCGCCGAGCACCGGCGGATCGGCCGAGGGCGCCCAGCGCTGCGTCCAGAGGAAGGCGAAGCCGTATTCCTTCATCGCCGGCCAGGCGCCGACGATCAGCGACAGGATGATGCCGCCGAGGATCAGCAGAACCGAGATCGCCGAGATGCGGGTGATCCAGTAGAAGGTGAGATCACCGAGCTTGAAGGCGCTGAGGGCCTTGGCGCGATCGTAAGGTCCCGCGGCTTCCATTACATCGCCCTGAACAGCCATGTCTGCCACGCCAATCCCCTCATTACTATGTGAAAGCCACGCAAACCGCTACGCCCCGAAGCGATCTTCTCATTGACGCATTTGGCCGGCGTCATGTCCGGCTTGCGCCGCTCGGGACGCGAACCCCGGGCCCAATCCACGTTTCTTGCCGCGGTTGACGGGGCCCGGGTCTTGATCGCTCGACCTGCGCCGCGCTCACGCGGCACAGGCCTTGTTCGAAGCGTCGGACTTAGCTCTTGATGTCCGAGGACCAGGTCTTCTCGATCAGCTTGACGACCGAGTCCGGCATCGGGATGTAGTCGAGCTCTTCGGCCGCCTTGTCACCCTTCTCGAAGGCGTACTTGAAGAACTTGAGCGCTTCCTGCGAGGCCGCCTTGTCGGTCGAGTCCTTGTGCATCAGGATGAAGGTCGCCGCGGTGATCGGCCAGGAGGCATCGCCCGGCTGGTCGGTCAGGATCACGTAGTAACCGGGGGCCTTGGCCCAGTCGGCATTCGACGCGGCCGCCTGGAACGCGCCGATGGTCGGCTGCACGGTCTTGCCGGCCTTGTTGACCAGCGCGGTGTAGGTCAGCTTGTTCTGCTTGGCATAGGCGTATTCGACATACCCGATCGCGTTCTTGGTCTGGCTGATGTTGCCGGCAACGCCTTCGTTGCCCTTGGCGCCGACGCCGACCGGCCATTCGACCGCGGTGCCGGAACCGACCTTGGACTTCCAGTCGGCGTTCGACTTGGCCAGATAGTCGGTGAAGTTGAAGGTGGTGCCCGAACCGTCCGAACGGCGCACGACGGTGATCGCGTCGGCCGGCAGGGTCAGCTTCGGATTGAGCTTGGCGATCGCCGCGTCATTCCACTTGGTGATCTTGCCGAGATAGATGTCGCCGAGCACTTCGCCGGACAGCACGAGGTCGCCCGACTTGACGCCTTCGACGTTCACGACCGGAACGATCGCGCCCATCACCATCGGCCACTGGACAAGGCCGTCCTTCTCGAGCTGCTCGGCCTTGAGCGGCGCGTCGGTGGCGCCGAAGGTCACGGTCTTGGCCTGGATCTGCTTGATGCCGGCGCCGGAGCCGATCGACTGGTAGTTCAGACCGTTGCCGGTCTCCTTCTTGTAGGCGTCAGCCCACTTGGAATAGATCGGGAACGGAAACGTCGCGCCCGCGCCGGTAATATCGGCAGCGAAGGCCGACGTCGAAGCGGCGACCATGCCGGCAGCGACGATTGCTTTGATGAAATTCATGGGGTGGTCTCCATCTCGTGAGCGAAGCGCCGAATGCGCCCGATCGCGCTCACACCGGTCCATCTAGGAGCGGTCGGTGCCGCTTTTACGAAGGTTGGATGACAGTTGGATGACAGCCCTAAGCAGCTGAAAATGCTTAGCTTTGGGTTGGTAAGGGGGTCTTCGGGCGGGGAAAACACGCGGTAAAAGTCGCGCCATTTCTCGGCACGCTCTCGATCAAAAGACGCCCGCGATGACGGTTAAGAATATGTTTCACCAGCGATAATCCGAGGCCGGTTCCGCCCTGGTTACGGCTGTCGCCGACGTCCACCCGGTAGAAGCGCTCGGTCAGCCGTGGCAGGTGCTCCGGGGCGATGCCGGGGCCGAAATCCCGTACCAGGACACGGATTTCGGGGGTTCCCTCGCCCGAGGCGGCCGGTGCGCTCTGGTTGAGCGACACTATGACGCGGCCTCCCGAGGCGCCGTATTTGAGGGCGTTCTCGATCAGGTTCTCGAACAGCCGCAGCAGTTCCTCGCGGTCGCCGGCGATCATGACCGGGGCCTGCGGCAGGTCGACGTCGATCTCGACCTGGCGCTCGCTGGCCAGTGCCTCGAGCCCGTCGGCCACCTGGCGGATGATCGGCACGATGTCGATCGAGGCCTCGGGCCGCACATGGGCCGACAGCTCGACCCGCGACAGCGACAACAGATCGTCGATCAGCCGCGCCATGCGGGTCGCCTGGGTGTGCATGATGCCGAGGAAGCGCTCGCGCGCCCGCGCGTCGTCGCGCGCCGGCCCCTGCAGCGTATCGATGAAGCCGGACAAGGCGGCGAGCGGCGTGCGCAGCTCATGGCTGGCATTGGCGACGAAGTCGGCGCGCATCTCCTCGACCCGGCGCAGCGGGGTCAAATCGTGGAACGTCATCAGCATGCACTTCTCGGTGCCGCCGAACTGGGTCGGCACCGGCACCGGCGTGATCACCAGCTCCATCCAGCGATCGACCGGAACGTGGTCGGTGTAGGTGGCGCGGCGCGGCTCGGTGGTCGCGATCGCCTCGCGCAGCGCGGTGATGATCTCCGGTGAACGCAGGGCAAATTGCGCCAATTCGTTGCGGCGCAGCGCCGGCGCGAGCTCGGCCGCGGCGGCGTTGAGATGGATGACGCGGCCGGCGCGATCGAGCAGCACGGCCGGGTCCGGCATGCCGGCGACGACCGCGCTGACCGAGGCGGCCTCGACCGGATTGCCGCTGCGGACGTCCTCGCGCGAGGTGCCCGCATCATGCAGCCGCCACGGCACCAGCGCCGCGGCCGCGATGCAGACGAACACCGCGCAGGCGCGCACCAGCGACAATTCGCCGAGCGCGACCACCACGCTCAGGGCCAGCGCTGCGGCAAGCAGGATCAGCGCGGAATGGCGCAGCCGGTCGGGCCAGGGCGAGAATATGGAAGGCGGAGAATCGTCAATTGCCATCGCGGCGGCTTTCTTCCCGTCGGTTCATGTCTCGCCCAGGCGCGGTCACAACGACCTTCCTGCGGGAGGCATCGGGCCGCGTCATCAGACCCCGGAGTCACCGCGCTTGCGGACCAGAACCGCCTCATGATGCGGTTCGGCGCGGGGACCCGAATCAGCCTGCGGCAGCCGTTTGAGTCGGGCGCCGACGATAACCTCCCGAAACGTCAGCAAGATTACAGATATGACGAACGGCGCAATATAGTAGAGCAGCCGGAACAGCAGCATACCGCCGAGCAGGTCCTCGCGGTCCATCTGCCAGAGGCCGACAAGCATGGCGGCGTCGAACACCCCGAGCCCGCCGGGGGAGTGGCTGGCAAAGCCCAGCAGGGTCGCCGACACGAAGATGACCGCGACCACGACGAAACCGAGATTGGGCTCGTCCGGCACCAGCACGTACATCGCCAGCGCGCAGAAGCCGAGGTCGACGATGCCGATCGCGATCTGCAGCAGCGTCAGCGGGCCGCCCGGCAGGGTCACGGTCCAGGGGCCGCGGCCGACCACCCGCGGCTGGGTCCAGACCCAGACCACGTAGGCGACCAGCGCGATGATGATGCCGAACGCCAGGGTGCGGTTGAGCCATGGCGGCAGCTGGTCGATGTTGGCGGCGGCCTCCGGGTGATAGGCGATGCCGAGCCCGAGCACCGCGGCGTTGCCGAGCCAGAAGGTGAGGCCGGCGAGGAAGCAGATCTTGGCGACGTCGATCGCGTTCAATCCCCAGGCCGAATAGATCCGGTAGCGCACCGCGCCGCCGGTGAAGACGCTGGCGCCGACATTGTGGCCGATCGAATAGGAGGTGAACGCCGCGAGCGCATTGATGCGATAGGGCACGTGGGCGTGGCCGATCGCGCGCACCGCGAACAGGTCGTAGAAGGTCAGCGTGAAGTAGCCGGCTGCGACGAACAGCCCCGCCAGCGCGATCTGTCGCGGCTCGGTGCTCTTGATGGCCTCGAACACCTCGTTGGTGTCGATGCCGCGCAGCATATGATAGAGGACGTAGCAGGCGATGCCGATAACGGCGATGCTGATGACAACACCCAGCCGATGCAGGATTTGCTTCTGGCGCAGAAACGCCATCGCCCTGCCTATTGCTTCCAGCATCTAGACCTCGAATTGCGATCCCGCGACGACGGCTCCCGGGCGATCTCCGCCGGCGCTTCGCTGTTCCCTGCCCCGTGTAGCGCGTTTTAAGCCGGAGTGGAATTCGTCAAAGGACAATAAAACGCGCATCTTCAAGATATTAGGAATGATTCATGACAGCGGGTGCACAAATATGCGCGTTTCTCGCCATCTTCGACAAGGCTTGACATCGACGTGCGGCAGTTAGCCCGCCGAACGGCACATAAGGCCATCCGGAAAACTACGGGAGCGGGAGCGGCGCCGCGGCGCCCGCGCAACGAAAAGCGCCGCCGCAATGGGTCATGCGGCGGCGACGAGGCAAGCCTGTGCGGATTTTTATGCCCGCGCCGCAGTCACCGCGGTGACGATTTCGGCGGCTGCGGGGAAATGCCCCTTCACGCGCTTGGCGATCACTTTGCCGTCAAGCCTGACCTCGAAGATGCCGCCCTTGCCGGGCACCAGCTCTGCATCGAGGCCAAGGCGTTCGCGCAGCAGCGCGGCGGCTTCCCTGGCGCGCGTCTCGTAGCCGCAGGGACGGCAATAGGTAATCGAGAGGTCGGTCATGGCGTGCGCTCCCATCGCTCATGCGGCAAGATGTTGCGCGTTCGCGGCCTCGATGCCGGCGATCCAGCCAGCCACCGAACGGCCAATCGCCTCCGGATGGTCCTCTTGCAGATAATGCGCGCCGGCGCCGAGCTGAATGACCGTGCAGTGCTGCAACTTCGCTGCGAAATCGGCGGCGAAGCCCGGTGACACCAATGCCCCGGGCGAGCCCGCGAACAGCAGCTTCGGATAGGTCGATGCCGCGAGCGCCGCGTGCGCCGTGGTGAGCGCCCGATCGACATCGGCGGGCTCGCCCGCGATCGGCAGCTCGCGCGGCAGCATCAGGGTCGGCTTGCGGCTTTCGCGCGTCGTAAATGGCGCGCGGTAGGCTGCCATCTCCTCCTCGCTGAGCGTGCGCAGGATCGAGCCCGGCAGCACGCGTTCAACGAACGCGTTGTTGTCGAGGATCATCGCCTCGCCCACGCCCGGGGTACGGAATTTTTGGAACGTCTCCCGTGCGGCGTCGTGCTGGTGGAAGTCGGACCAGTCCCGCATCGGGCGAATGAACTCCATGAAGGCGAGCCCGCGCACCAGTTGCGGACGGCGCGCGGCGAGATGGAACGCCAGCGCGGTGCCCCAATCCTGCGCGACGAGATACGCCGAGCTGATGCCGAGCTCGTCGATCAACGCGTCGAGATAGTCGGCATGATCGAAGAAGCGGTAGGCGATGTCGGGCTTGCCGGACTGGCCGTAGCCGATCAGGTCGGGCGCGATGCAGTGCCCGACCGGCGCGACCAGCGGCATGATGTTGCGCCAGATATGGGACGAGGTCGGATTGCCGTGCAGGAACAGCACGTGCGGCGCGTCGCTGCGCCCGGTTTCGCGGTAGGCCATCGTGGAGCCGAGCACGGCGCGATGATGCAGGCTGATATCCGCAGAAGTGGTCATGGCAACTCCTTGAACACGGTTTGGAAGGCGATCGTCTTGAAACGCTCGAGCGCGGCGGCGCTGCGCTCGACCTTCATGCGCAGCATCGCGCCCTGCCAGGATGCGAGCAGGAAGTCGGCAAGCGCATCGGCATCGAAGTCGGACGCGATCTCGCGCTTGGCCTGGGCCTCGGTGATGCAGGCCGCGAACGGCGCGCGCCATTCCCGGAAGATGTCGTCGAGTTGCGCGCGCAGCATCTCGCTGGAGCCCGATGCCTCGAGGCTGAAATCGCCGATCAGGCAGCCGCGGGTGAAGCCGTCATGCGCGAGCTTGCCGGTGATCAGATCGAGATAGCGCCGGAGCCGCTCGCGCGGCGCCAGCGTCGTGTCGCCGAGCGCTTCCGCGACCAGGCCGCGGACATAGAGGAAGTAGCGGTCGAGCACTTCGGAGGCGAACAGCTCCTTGGAGCGGAAATGGTTGGTGAACGAGCCCTGCGGCGCGCCGGCGGCGGCGGTGACGTCGCGCACGCTGGTGCCGTGATAGCCGGTCCGGAACATTTCCTTCAGGCCGGCGTCGAGGATGGCATCGCGGAGAGAGGGTTTCGGCATGGGCGCCATCTAATACGTACGTACGTATTAGTGTCAAGCGATAAATTGACCGCGGTCCGCGCCGCGCGTGGCGGCGCCGCTCAGACCTGCTGGATCAAGGGTTTGGAGGTCAGCTCGCGGGCTTGCTGCGCGAAACCACCCAGTCGCGCAGCCAGGAGCCGATCGCGCAGCCGACGAGGTAGAGCGCGAACATGATCAGGAAGAGATCGAGCCAGTAGCCGAAACGGCCGGGCACGATCCGCGCGCACGACGCCGCCACCAGCGCGGCGGCAAGCACCCCCAGCCAGATCATCCAGACCCGTGAGACGGCCTGCGCCCGGTGCACCACCGCGATCCAGCCCATGCCGAAGCCGAGCAGCGCGGCGCCGAGCAGCCAACCCCAGAAGAATGTCGCGAGCACGATCATCGCTACTTCACCACGAATTCGATGCGGCGGTTCTGCGCCTTGCCGTCTTCACTCTCATTGCCGGCGAGCGGCTGGGTGCTGCCATAGCCGATCGGCGTGAAGCGGCTCGCGGGCAGACCGGCACGCACGAGGTAATCCACCACGGCCTGCGCGCGCCGCTCCGACAGCACCTGGTTGGCGGCCTCCTCGCCGTCACTGTCGGTATGGCCGACGACCTCGATCGTGGCATTGGGGCAGCGCATCGCGGTCTCGATCAGGCGGTCGAGCAGGCCGGCGGAATCCGGCACGATGTCGGCCTTCCCTGACTCGAAGCGGATCTTGCCCTTGGAGAGGATCTCGGAAAACAGCTGCTGGCACACGGTGGGATCGACCGGCGCGGCGGCGGGCTTCACCGTGACCTCGGCCTTGTACTGCCAGCCCTGCGGAAAGTCCTTGCCGAGCCCGTCGCGGATCTGGCCGGCGGCGGCATCATAGAGCGCATCGCCCGACAGCTTCACCTCGCGGTCCGACACCACGAGCGTTCCGGTCGACAACCGCGACAGCGCGCCGAGCGCCGGCACCACCGCCGCCGCGAACCCCGACGGCGCGCCGATGCTGGCCTTGAGATTGTCGACCACCTTCTCGCTGAAGAACTTGCGGCCGGCGGCGGCGACCAGCGCGGCATGCACGTTGTTGTCGGGCACGTAGCCGGTCAGCGTCAGTGTCACCGCGACCGGATCCTTGTAAGCCTGGAACACGTAAGGCGGCGCCTTGATGTCGTTGGCGGCGATCGCATAGCCGTCCGGCAGGTTCTTCAGCGCCGCCGCGACCGCTTCGCGTCCACCGAGCTCGCGCGCCATGCCGGCGAGATTGACCTTGTTGTCGGTCAGCGTGATCTTGCCTTCCTTCAGCTTGCCGATCTGGTCGAGCAGCAGCAGCGCCGCCGCGTCGAACCGCGACGGCGCACCGCGGGCGAGCGCCATCTGGTCCACCACCTCGACACCACCGAGACTGGCCTTGGCGGCCTCGGTCAGCTTGCTCTTGCTCGACGGCAGCGGCGCGTTGCCGCCAAGCGTGACGCGCACCACGTCGCGTTCGGCGGACCAGACGAACGGCTTGGCTTCCGGAACAAGGCGGGTCTCGTCGTTGACCAGCCGCACGCCCGGCACGGCCTCGACCGACGCCACCGCGCTGAGACGGCCGTCTTCGGAGAAGGCGTTGGCCGCAAACGTCACGTCGCGGCCGTCGACGCTGATGCGGCGCTTGTCGAGCACGGTATCCTTCAGTGCGGCATTAGAACGCGCGGCCAGATCCGCTTCGACCGTTGCCGTCGAGGTCCAGGCCGCGATACCCCACAGGACGACCAGTGGAATCACCCCCGGCCACCACTTGCTACTCCACTTGAAAAGTCCGTGCATTCAGCGTCCTGCGGGTCGGGAACCAGAGAGAAAACAAACCCTTGGCTGACTGTCAAACCCCAAATCAAGCACCATGGCGGGGGCGCCATGTCGGACCGGGATAACAGTTTCTTCAGTGGTCTTTCGCTAAGTTTGCGGCGGAATGCAAATCGGCCGACCCGTGCCCTCATGAAACAACTCCGCAACACCGTGATCCGTGCCGGGATGGAGGCGTTGTATTTTTCGGGCGCGCATATCCTGCTGCGGCCGATCTTTGCCGGGGTCGGCGCCATCTTCATGCTGCATCACGTCCGCCCGCCGCGCGACGACGCGTTCCAGCCCAACCATCATCTCGAGGTCACGCCGGACTTCCTGCGCGCGATGCTGACGCATCTGCGCGCGCTCGACGTCGACGTCGTCAGCATGGACGAGGCGCATCGCCGTCTCACCGAACGGAATTTCACGCGGCGCTTCGCCTGCTTCACCTGCGACGACGGCTATCGCGACAACCGCGATTTCGCGCTGCCCGTGATGCGCGAGTTCGGCGCACCATTCACCGTCTTTGTCGCGAGCGATTTCGCCGAGGGGTCCGGCAAATTGTGGTGGATCGCGCTGGAGCGGGCCATCGCGAGCGCATCGGCGATCGAGGTTCCGATCGACGGCAACATGACGCGGATCGACACCGCGACGCCGCAAGCCAAGCGGGCCGCGTTCGGCCGCATGCACGACTGGCTGCGTTCGCTTCCGGGTGAGACGGAGATGCAGGCCGAGATCTCGGCACTGTGCGCCCGCCACGGCGTCGACGAGAGCGGCATCGCGCGCGAGCTCTGCATGTCCTGGGACGAGTTGCGTGGCTTCGCCGACGATCCGCTGGTCACGATCGGCGCGCACACCATCACCCATTGCAATCTCGCCAAACAGAGCGAGACCATCGCCTCGTTCGAACTTGCCACCAGCCGGGCGCGGATCGAGGACGCGCTGCAGCGGCCGGTCGCGCACCTCGCCTATCCCTATGGCGACCGGATCGCCGCCGGACAGCGCGAATTCGCGCTCGCCAGGTCGATCGGGTTCAAGACCGCGGTGACGACGCGGCCGGGCATGCTGTTTCCCGAAAGCGCCGACCACATGACCGCGTTGCAGCGGGTCTCGCTGAACGGCAATTACCAGGACGCGCGGCTCTTGCCGGTCTTGACCTCAGGCGCCGCCACCGCGGTGTGGAACGGCTTCCGCCGCATCGACGCGGCATAATCCGCGTAGGATATCCCGCCTCGGATATTCAGTCTTCTCCTTCCCCCTGAAAGGGGGAAGGTCCGGATGGGGGTCAGCCATAACGACGGTGTCCGTGGAGAGAGCAGATCCCCACCCGCCTTGCTCTGCGAGCAAGGCGACCTCCCCTTTTCAAGGGGAGGTGCGGACGTAGACTCGTTGGGCTTCATCCGGGCTACATATTCTAAATCACCAACAACAGCCCCGACACCAGCAACAGGCCGAGGATCACCCGCCTGAAATTGGCTTCGTCGATGTTGCGAAAGGCAAAGATGCCGAGCCACGAACCGGCGAGCAGTGCCGGAGCACCCAGCACGACGTCGTAGGCGACTTTCATGGAGAGGTCGTGATGCAGCAGCATCATCACGAGCGCGGAAATCTGCATCGCGGCGATGAAGGGTTGCACGAGGCCGCGCTGCTGCTGTTTCGGCACACCATGGATATCGCACCAGATGGTCGGCAGCGCGCCAGGCATCGCAGTCAGGCCGCCGATCAGGCCGCCGCCAAATCCGACAAGCGCGTTGCGCCCCTCCGGCAACCGGCCGTAGCCGATCGCAGGCCTGAACAGCATGTAGCCGGCATAGAGCGCGACCATGATTCCGAAGCCTTCACGAAAGGTCCGGCTGTCGGTGTTGTGCAACAGCCAAAGCGCGAGCGGCACGCCGAGCAGCCCACCGACAATCAGCGACAGGCTCTGCTTCCACTGAATGTTGTGCCGAAGCGCCCACAGATTGGCTGCCTGCACGCCGACGCTGCAGGCCATCATCAGCGGCACCGCCTCGGTCGGCGGCATCGCATGCAGCAGGATGGCGCCGGCGATCGCCGAAAACGCAAAGCCGGCGAGACCGGACACGAAGGCGCCGCAAAACACCGCGGCGCTGAGCACGGCAAATGACGTGACGTCGGCCACGAGTGGACCTCCGTTGATGACAACGATGATGGATGGATCGGGAGGGCGCTAGTCGGTGTGAACCGCCCTCACCTCTTGCGGCGCGGCCGCATCGGCCGTGGCTGCCGGCATCAGCAACGTCGCAGTGAGGATGTGCAGCACGAGAAATCCGATTGCGATGGCAACAAGCAGCGTGATCTCGCTGACCTCCGGAAGCCGGATGACAGATTTGCGCGTCGACGACCGATCAGTGATGGACATTGCCGCCGCCCTCCAGATTGGCAAGGCGCCGATCGGCGCGATCGATCAAATGCTGATGCTGCTTCAGAATGCGTCGCGCCTGAATCCGCCGCGAGGTATGCATTGCGCCGAGGATGGCGGCGAACAGCCCCTTTCGCCTTCGTCCGAATTGAATGTGGGTGATAGGCATCACACCGATCACCGGCAATGAAATGTGCTTCATTACTGGAACTCCTTGATTTGGAATTCCACCCCACGCGCATGATGCGCTGAGTCGGCCGATCAATTTGTGCACTGCATCACATCTCAAGAAAGCTTGATCCAGGAAGGCTCGATCAGCGAGATCGCGCGACCTTCGCGGGCAAACCGATCAGACCATCGCCGGAGATCGAGCAAACTGCGCGTTCGCCGGCCATCTCGGTTCCTTGACTAGCTCCGCCAACACGGCCAGAACGCTCGGCATAGCTAAGGAGGCAACATGTTCAAGGATCTGTTCTCACTGAAGGGCCGCGTCGCACTGGTGACCGGAGGCTCGCGCGGCATCGGCAAGATGATCGCGGCCGGCTTCCTCGCGCAGGGTGCCGCCAGGGTCTACATCACCGCGCGCAAGGCCGGTCCCTGCGAGGCCACCGCCCAGGAGCTCACCGCCGCCTATGACGGCGAATGCATCGCGCTGCCGATCGACATCTCGACCGTCGAGGGCTGCGACAAGCTCGCCGGCGAGATCATCAAGCGCGAGCCGAAGCTCGACATCCTGGTCAACAATGCCGGCGCAGCCTGGGGCGCGGACTTCGACGAATTCCCGGAGAGCGGCTGGGACAAGGTGATGGACCTCAACGTCAAGGCGATCTTCTTCCTGACCAAGGCACTGGCCAAGCCGCTGCGCGCCGCGGCCTCCCATGACAAGCCCGGCAAGGTGATCAACATCGCCTCGATCGACGGCATCTTCGTCAACCCGATGGAGACCTATTCCTATGCCGCGAGCAAGGCTGCGGTGATCCATTTGACGCGCCGGATGGCGACGCGCCTGATCAAGGACAACATCAACGTCACCGCGATTGCGCCGGGCGCCTTCAAGTCCGACATGAACCGCGCCGCGCGCGACCACGCCGACGAGGTCGCCAAGCGCGTACCCTCGCGGCGAGTCGGCAGCGACGAGGACATGGCGGGCACCGCGATCTATCTCGCCTCGCGCGCCGGCGACTACGTCGTGGGCAACACCATCGCAGTCGATGGCGGCGTGGTCTACGCGACGGCGGGGCTGGAGATCGCGGGGTAGCACGCTATCGCCACGATCGACCATCGGCGCCATTCTACCGCTGTCATGCCCCGGCTAGACCGGGGCATCCAGTACGCCGCGGCCTCTCGATTCAAGCACTGACGTCTCTGGGATACTGGATCGACCGGTCCCGTCTACGCCAAGGCTTCGACGGGGCTTTGATCCTCGGCTCGCCGAAGCTTCAGCGGAGGCGGAATGAAGCGCTTCTCGAAAAGAAAAGGGGCAAGCCAGGACCTTCTCGGCTCACCCCTTTTCGGCCTCTCCGGGAGGAGAGGAACTGCTAGCTGAAGCTCAGCTCTCGATCCTCACATACTCGAAGTCGCCAGGCTTGTTGTCGATGCCGACCTTGGGCGCCGAGATCCAGGAGGCGAACTCGCCGGGCTCGGTCACCGGCTTCATCAGCGAGGCGATGAAGTCGCCGTCCGCGGGCGACGGCAGCCAGTCGTTCTTGCGCTTGGCCCAGGTGGCGTCGTCGATCAAGAGGCCATCGGGCGTCGCATGGACGTCCTTGAACTCGCCGATCTGGCGGTGGAAGACCGTGCTCGGCACCGCGAGCTTGTAGTCGATGCCTGATGTCGAGATCACCTTGTTCCAGCGCAGCATGCCCTTGACGCAATCCTGCGTGTAGTCGTCGCGCAGTCGCATGTTGAGCGCGGTCAGCGCCGGCTCGTCGACCATCTTGATCTGGCCGTCCACCAGCTTCATGACCGGATAGGTCGAGCTCTTGAGCTGGTGATCGTCCTCGATCGTGGTTTCCTTGTAGCGGCCCTTGATGCCGGCGTTGAAGGCGTTGGCCGCGTTGGTCGACACTTCGGAGCCGAACAGATCGAGCGACAGCGAATAGTGCAGGTTCAGCTTCTTCTGGATGGTCGGCAGGTCGATCACGCCGAGCGCGCGGATCCTGGCGATGTCGTTCGGATCCTTGATGCCGGCTTCGGTCATCGCATCGCAGGTGCGCTGCACGACGCGGGTGATGCCGGTCTCGCCGACGAACATGTGGTGGGCTTCCTCGGTCAGCATGAAGCGGCAGGTGCGCGACAGCGGATCGAAGCCCGACTGCGCCAGCGAATGCAGCTGCATCTTGCCGTCGCGGTCGGTGAAGTAGGTGAACATGAAGAACGACAGCCAGTCCGGCGTCGCCTCGTTGAAGGCGCCGAGCATGCGTGGGCTATCCGCATCGCCCGAACGGCGGCGCAACAAATCGTCGGCTTCCTCGCGGCCGTCGCGGCCGAAATACTTCTGCAGCAAATAGACCATCGCCCAGAGATGACGGCCTTCCTCGACATTGACCTGGAACAGGTTGCGCATGTCGTAGAGCGACGGCGCGGTCTTGCCGAGATGGCGCTGCTGCTCGACCGAGGCGGGCTCGGTGTCGCCCTGGATCACGATCAGGCGGCGCAGCATCGCGCGATGCTCGCCGGGGACTTCCTGCCAGGCCGGCTTGCCATAATCCTCGCCGAACGGAATGACGCGGTTCTCTTCCTGCGGCGCGAGCAAGATGCCCCAGCGATATTCGGGCATCCGCACGTAATCGAACTTGGCCCAGCCGCGCGGATCGACCGAATAGGCAGTGCGCAGATAGACCAGCGATTCCTGGAAGCCATCCGGCCCCATGTCCTTCCACCAGTCCATGTAACCGGGATGCCAGCCTTCCAGCGCCTTCAGCACCTGGCGGTCCTCGGCGAGATTCACGTTGTTCGGAATCTTGGTCGAGTAATCGACGTTCATGATGTTCATGTTCATGGCCGTGCTCCTTGGTGTCGTTTGACGCATACCGCGTCTTGCTCAACCGTCATCCTGAGGAGCGGCGTATTCGCCGCGTCTCGAAGGATGCTGGCTTGGTCATATTCATCCTTCGAGGCTCGCCCAGCGGCGCAATTGCGCCGCAAGGCTCGCACCTCAGGATGGCGGCGAAATCTCCTAGACCCTCGTCATGTCGAATTGCGCCTTCTGGCCGGTGCCGTAACGGCGCAGCGCGCCGTCCTCACCGACCGCGTTGGGCCGCTGGAAGATCCAGTTCTGCCACGCGGTGAGGCGCGAGAAGATCTTCGATTCCATGGTCTCCGGACCGACGAAGCGCAGATTGGCTTCCATGCCGGTGAGACCGTCCGGCGAGAACGAGGTGCGTTCCTCGAAGAACACGCGGACCTCGTCGTCCCAGTCGATGTCGTCGAGCGCGAAGGTGACGAGGCCGAGCTCCTCGGCCTCCTCGGCGTCGAGCGCCTTGCCGATCGAGGCCTGCGCACGTTCCAGATCCGACGGGTCGGCCTGGAAGCGCGATTGCAGCCGGGTCAGGCCGTGGCTCATCGGATAGGGCCCGAAATTCATCGCGGTCAGCTCGATCGCCGGCGGCGGGCGGTTGTCGCCCTGCTTCTGGCCGATCAGCATGTAGGAGCGGTCGGCGGCGAACACGAGTTCGGCGAGCGTGCCGACGAAGCAGGAGCCCGGCTCGACCAGCGTCACCAGCGTGCGCGAGGTGACGTCGATGCGCTTGAGCACGCGCTTCCAGTAATGCCTGACCTCGTTGACCAGCCAGTGCGCCTTGTTGGCCTCCAGGAACGCGTCGTAGGACACGACATTGGCGCGGTCGCCATGGCTCTTGAACACCAGCATCGCGATCTCGAGCTCGTTGATGCGCAGATGCAGGATGGCGTCATCGAGCTCGCGGGCAACCTGCAGCGGCCAGAACGCCGGCCCTTGCGCGACCATGCCGTCGATATCGGCGGGCGCGGTGGTTTCCGGCGCCTTGATCGAGATGGTGGCGATGCGCGCGGCGCGATCGATATCGACGCTGACGAAGCCGTAGCGGATCGCGCTGTCGTCGATGGTGCGCGTCAGCGGCGCCAGTGCGATGCCACGGCCCTCGCCGTTGCGCTTCGATCTGGCTGAGAATTCCTTGACGCGCTCGGCGAGCTTGCCCTCGAGCTTGGAGTTCGGCGCGATCTCGTCGACCAGCCGCCACTGCACGGCGCGCTTGCCCTTGATGCCTTCCTCGATGGTGCAGAAGAAATCGGCGTGGTCGCGACGCACCTTGCGCTTGTCGACCACGCGCGTGAGGCCGCCGGTGCCCGGCAGCACCGCGAGCAGCGGCACCTCCGGCAGCGCAACGGCGGCGGCGCCGTCGTCGGCCATCATGATGTGATCGGTCGCGAGCGCGAGCTCGTAGCCGCCGCCGGCCGCGGTGCCGTTGACGACGGTGATGAAGCTCTGGCCGGAATTCTCGCTGGAATCTTCCAGGCCGTTGCGGGTCTCGTTGGTGAACTTGCAGAAGTTGACCTTGTGGGCGTGCGTGGAGCCCGCCAGCATCCGGATGTTGGCGCCGGCGCAGAACACGCGGTTCTTGCCCGAACGCATCACCACGACCTTCACCTCGGGATGCTCGAAGCGCAGCCGCTGCACGGCATCGGCCAGCTCGATGTCAACGCCGAGGTCGTAGGAATTGAGCTTGAGCTGATAACCCTCGAACAGGCCGGCGTTCTCGTCGACGTCCATGGTCAGCGTCGCGACGTCGCCGGCGACGTCGAGCTTCCAATGCCGGTAACGCGACGGGTTGGTCTGGAAGTCGATGTACTTCGCCCCGCCTGCAAGGACGCGATCGTCACCAGCCATGGGCCACCCTTATCTGTTGTCTTGCTGTTGTTCGTTTGACGGTTCGCCGTCGAGGTCTTCATGCACAATAATGCATGTTTTCGATCTGGTCTAGTTCAAAACGCAAAAACATGCATTTTGTTTCATGTTCCGGAAATTCGCTCGCGCTGCCAATGGCCTGGGACCGGCACCAAAAGTCAGGCGGCCTGTGCCGGGTCGTCGCGCAGTGCCGCCTTGGCGAATTCGGTGACCGCCTCCAGCGTCACCGCAGCCGCCTCGCGATGCGGCGAGTGGCCCGCGCCGGCGATCGCGGCGACATCGACCGGGCAGTAACACTCCTCCTGGGCGATCTCGACCTGACGCATCGTGCCGTATTGATCATCCGCACCCTGCACGATCAGCACCGGCACGCGGATATAGGCGAGATACTCGGAGATATCCCAGTCGCGGAATTTCGGATCGAGCCAGGCGTCGTTCCAGCCGCGGAAGGCGTTGTCGACATCCTTGTGCCAGCGCGCGAGCTTCTCTTTCAGATTGGTGGTCTCGTATGCCGTCTTGATCTCGGCGATCGATTGCACCGAGATGTCCTCGACGATGAAGTGCGGCGCGAGCAGTGCAAGGCCGTGCAGGCGATGATCCTGATGCGCGCCGGCATAAATCGCTGCGATCGACGCACCGTCGGAATGACCAAGCAAGAGGCCGCGGCGGAAGCCGATGCGGTCGAGCAGCTTCGGCAGCACGTCGAGTGCTTCGCGATGCATGTAGTCGACCGGACGCGGCAGCTTTGCCGGCGAGGACGCCCCGTAACCCGCGCGCGAATAGACGAACACGCCGGCGCCGGTCGCCGCCTGCAGCTTCTCGGGAAAGTCGCCCCACAGGCCGACACAGCCGAGGCCTTCGTGCAGCATCACGATGGTCGGGGCTGACTCGGGTGACGGGCCGATCAAGCGGTATTCGAGCTCGGCGCCGTCGATGGTGAGGAGGCCGTTGGGGTTCAAGTTCGTCATGGTCGGGCCTTCCTCATCGTCGTCCCGGCCTAGTGCGCAATTGCGCACTAGGCCGGGACGACGTGTTGGGAGCTAGTGCGCGCCATCGCGCAACTTGAACCGCTGGATCTTGCCGGTCGCCGTCTTCGGCAGATTGTCGACGACATCGATCCAGCGCGGATATTTCCACGGCCCGATCTTCTGCTTGACGTGCTCCTTGAGCGCCTCGTGCAGACCTTCGGCCGAGCTCTCCGGCCGCAGCACCACATAGGCTTTCGGCTTCAACAGCCCTTCCGGATCGGCTTCCGGCACGACGGCGGCTTCCAGCACCGCGGGATGGGTGATCAGCGCGCTCTCGACCTCGAACGGCGAGACCCAGATGCCCGACACCTTGAACATGTCGTCGGCGCGGCCGCAGAAGGTGTAACGGCCGTCGGCATCGCGCGTGTATTTGTCGCCGGTGCGGGTCCAGGCGCCCTCGAAGGTGGCGCGGCTCTTGGCGCGCTGATTCCAGTAGCTCTCGCCGGCCGAGGGCGCATCGACCAGGAGCTCGCCGACCTCGCCATCCGCAACGTCGGCCCCGAGCTCGTTGACCAGCCGCACCTTGTAGCCGGGCACCGGACGCCCCGAGGAGCCGTATTTGATGTCGCCCGGCGCGTTCGACAGGAAGATGTGCAGCAGCTCGGTCGAGCCGACGCCGTCCAGAATGTCGACGCCGAACCGCGCGCGCCAGGCATTGCCGACCGATTCCGGCAACGCCTCGCCGGCCGAGGTGCAGACCCGCAGGCGACTGCCGCCGGACTGCGCCCTGGTCGCCTCGTCGTTCAGCATCGCCGCGAACAGCGTCGGCACGCCGAAGAAGATGCTGGGATGATATTTGTTCAGCAGCGCGAACATCACCGCCGGCGTCGGACGTTCCGAATTGAGCACCGTGGTGGCGCCGACCGACATCGGGAAGGTCAGCGCATTGCCGAGCCCATAGGCGAAGAACAGCTTTGCCGCCGACAGGCCGACATCGTCCTCGCGGATGCCGAGCACCTGCTTCGCATAGGTCTCCGCGGTCGCCGCGAGATTGGAGTGCAGATGGCGCACGCCCTTCGGCATGCCGGTCGAGCCCGACGAATAGAGCCAGAATGCCGGCTCGTCGGCATGGGTCGGCGCGGTGGCGAACACATCGCTCTCGCGCGCGATCTCGTCGGACAGCTTCTTGTGGCCGTGCGCGTCCTTGCCGGAGACCACGACATGCGCGAGGTCGGGCATCCGCGCGATGATGTCCTTGACGACCGGCAGCAGCGCTTCGGAGACGAAAAGCACCCGCGCGCGGCAGTCACTGAGGATGTAGGCGTATTGTTCCGCGGTCAGCAGCGTGTTGAGCGGCACCGGCACCACGCCGGCGCGGATCGCGCCGAGGAACACGATCGGGAAATCGACCGTGTCCAGCATGATCATGGCGACCCGCTCCTCGCGGCGGACGCCGAGCCGGCGCAGCATGTTGCCGACGCGGCGGGTCTGCTGCTGCAACTGGCCATAGGTAATTTGCGACACCGTGTCGTCGAACACGACCTTGTCGCCGCGGCCCTCATCGACATTGCGGTCGAGCAGCCAGGAGACTGCGTTATAAGTCATGCCCCGTTCCTCGGACCCAGACGCGCCACGCTTCCCTCTCCTGTGAATTTAAGAATTATAATTCATACAAAGCCACCACGTTGGCTTGCTGTCAATCCTTATCGGCACTATGTTTCCTAACACCTCGGTCTGATTCAGGCAGGACCGCGCGTCGCACAGGGATCATGACCGCAGCCAACGATCCGGAAACCGACTTCCTCGAGCAGCTCGGCCAGCGCGTCCGCACCACGCGCGCGCTGCGCGGCATGTCGCGCAAGGTGCTCGCCAAGGTCTCCGGCATTTCCGAACGCTACATCGCCCAGCTCGAAAGCGGCAAAGGCAATGTCTCGATCGTGCTGCTGCGCCGTGTCGCAGGCGCGATGGGCGCGCATCTCGAGGACCTGATCCCCTCCAGCGAGCCGGTGCCGGACTGGGCCGTGATCCGCGATCTGCTGCGCAAGGCGTCGCCGAGCCAGATCGCGCAGGCCAAGGACATGCTCGCCGGCAGCAGCCCGCTGGCACCACGCCGCGCCTCGTTCTCGGGCATCGCGCTGATCGGCCTGCGCGGCGCCGGCAAGACCACGCTCGGCAGAATGCTGGCGAAGAAGATCGGCTGGAGCTTCGTCGAGCTCAACAAGGAGATCGAGGCGCAAAACGGCCTGTCGGTTGCCGAGATCATCGCGCTGTACGGCCAGGAAGGCTTTCGCCGCATGGAGCAGGCCGCGCTGACGCAGCTGCTGGCGCGCAAGGAGTTGATGGTGCTGGCGACCGGCGGCGGCATCGTCTCAGAGGCGCTGACCTTCGACCTGATCCTGTCGTCGTTCTACACGATCTGGCTGAAAGCCGAGCCGGAAGAGCACATGTCCCGCGTCCGCCGCCAGGGCGATCTGCGCCCGATGGCCGACGACCGCTCGGCGATGGCCGAATTGCGCAACATCCTGGTCAGCCGCGAGCCGCTCTACGCCCGCGCATCCGCGGTGGTCGACACCGCCGGACTTTCGGTCGACGCCGCCGCCGCGCGGCTGATCGATTCGGTGCGGCCGGTGCTGCAGAACGAGGCGCGGAGCTTCGGGCTGCGCAGCGTGGCGCTGTAAGCCGGACTAAAGCAGCCTGCTCTTCACATCATCAGCCCCCTCCCGCAGCAGCGGCAGGAAGCTTTCGAGCATCTGAGCCGCTGAAACGCGATCGATATGCGCCCCCATGTTGATGGCCGCAATGATCGTGCCGTCGTAGCGGCGGACCGGCACCGAGATCGAACGGAAATGCGGTTCGGCCTCGCGGTCGACCAGCGAATAGCCCTGCGCGCGATCGGCGACGATGGTGGCGAGCAGCTTCTTGGGATCGGTGACCGTCTGTGGCGTGACAGGATCGCGACGCATCGCCTTCAGCCGCGCGGCGAGCTCGGCATCCTCGAGCCGGCCGAGCATGGCGCGACCGACCGAAGTGCAGAACGCCGGCAGCCGGTAGCCGATATCGAGCCCGGCGGAGAACACCCGCGTCGGACTCGAGCGCGCCACGAATACGACGTCGTCGCCGTCGAGCAGCGCCAGCGAGGCGATCTCCTGCGCTGCGGTCGCGATGCGATCGAGCACCGGCTGCAGCACCGTCACCACCTGGTTGGATTGCAGGAACGAGCCGGCGAGCGTCAGCACGTGCGGCGTCAGCGTGAACAGCTTGCCGTCGGTTGCGACAAAGCCGCCATGCGCGAGCGTGAACAGGATGCGGCGCGCGGTGGCGCGCGGCAGGTCGGCGGCGCGCGCCAGATCGCTCAAGGTTGCAGGACCGGTGACAGTGCCGAACACCTGCAACAGCCGCAGACCGCGGTCGAGCGCCTCGACGAAATCGGTGGCGCGCTCGTCCTGATCGGTCCGCTTCAGCTTGGGCATGGCGTTTCAGGTTGGGGTTCAGCTTTGTGAACGGTTCAAAAATTGCGCTTGCTGTCCAAACCAGACATGGCATAATTCGCACATTCGTTCAATAGGCGAACAAATCCAAATCCGGGAGACGCCGCCATGATGAGCCAGGAAGCGAACGATCTGATCACCCGCACCGGGCGCAAGGACCCCTGCGGAAAGCTGATGCGGATGTACTGGCAGCCGGCGGCGCTGGTCGACGAGTTGGACGGTCCGCGCCCGATCCGGCCGGTACGGTTGCTCGGCGAGAACCTGGTGCTGTTCCGCGGCGAGGACGGCAGCTACGGCCTGATCGATCGCCACTGCGCGCATCGCGGCGCCGACCTCGCCTTCGGCCGGCTCGAGAATGGCGGGCTGCGCTGCGCCTTCCACGGCTGGCTGTTCGACACATCAGGCCAGTGCATCGAGACCCCGGCCGAGCCTGCCGGCTCGCAGCTCTGCAAGGGCATCAGGCAGCGCTCCTATCCGGTGGTCGAGAAGAGCGGCATCCTGTGGGCTTATCTCGGCGAAGGCGCCCCGCCCGCGTTTCCGGAGCTCGACTGCTTCGTCGCGCCCGGCAGCCATACGTTCGCGTTCAAGGGCCACATGAACTGCAACTGGCTGCAGGCGCTCGAGGTCGGCATCGATCCGGCGCACGCCTCCTTCCTGCATCGCTTCTTCGAGGACGAGGACACCTCGGCGGCCTACGGCAAGCAATTCCGCGGCGCCTCCGCCGGCTCTGACATGCCGATGACCAAGATCCTGCGCGAATATGATCGCCCGATCATCAATGTCGAGCACACCGAATACGGCCTGCGGCTGATCGCGCTGCGCCAGCTCGACGACGAGCGCACCCATGTCCGCGTCACCAACCAGCTGTTCCCGCACGGCTTCGTAATTCCGATGTCGACCGAGATGACGATCACGCAGTGGCACGTGCCGGTCGATGACGAGAACTGCTACTGGTACGCGATCTTCACCAGCTACGCGGCGCCAGTCGACAAGCAGAAGATGCGCGACCAGCGGCTCGAGCTCTACACGCTGCCGGATTACAAATCGCGCAAGAACCGCAGCAACGATTACGGCTTCGATCCGCACGAGCAGGCGACCGAGACCTATACCGGCATGGGCACCGACATCAATGTCCACGACCAGTGGGCGGTGGAATCGATGGGCGCGATCCAGGATCGCACCAACGAGCATCTCGGCCAGAGCGACAAGGCGATCGTGCAGTATCGCCGGCTGCTGCGGCAGGAGATCGAGAAGGTCGGCGGCGGCGAAAAGCCGATGCTGTTCCTCGACGAGGCCTCCGCGCGCAGCATCCAGGGCCCGGCGACAATGGACGGCATCGGGCCGACGCTGGGCTGGGAGCTCTACTGGATGGAGGTCGACGTCAAGCGCCGCCGCGGCGCGCCGTGGGCCGCCCCGGTGCCGCGCGAGATCGCCGATAACGTGCATCGTCTGACGGCGGCGGAGTGACGATGACCTCGGTCGCGCAGCACAGCATCCCTCACCTCGCCCCGCCTGCGCGGAGAGGCATAGGCCGCCTATGGCGGCGGTCCTCAAGAACGCCGAAGCAAAGCTTCGGCTATGTTGCATCGCCAGATGCAATCCGGGTGAGGGGGTACAGGTCTATCGATCAATCGAGGTGTCGGAGAGAGCCCCTCACCCCGACCCTCTCCCCGCGAAGAGCGGGGCGAGGGAAAAGCGAAGGAGCGACGCGGTGAGCTTCGTCGAGCGTCACGGCCTGTGGTCGGATGAGCAGAAGGAGGCTGCAACTCGCCTCCGCCGCATCGTCGAGGAGAAGAACCTCGAGGTCATCCGCCTCTCATTCCCCGACCAGCATGGCATCCTGCGCGGCAAGACCTTGATCGCCAGCGAGGCGGTGCGCTCGCTGGAGGGCGGCTGCTCGATCACCACGACGATGCTCGCCAAGGACACCTCGCACAAGACGGTGTTTCCGGTGTTCACCGCGGGCGGCGGCTTCGGCATGAAGGAGATGGAGGGCGCGGCCGACGTGCTGATGGTCGCCGACCCCACCACGTTCCGCGTGCTGCCCTGGGCGGAGAACACCGGCTGGCTGCTGTGCGACCTCTATTTCAGCGACGGCCGGCCGGTGCCGTTCGCGACCCGCAACCTCTATCGCAAGGTGCTCGATCAGCTCGCAGGCCGCGGCTACGATTTCGTCGCCGGCCTCGAGGTCGAATTCCATCTGTTCAAGCTCGACGACGCCCATATGGCGCCGGAGGATGCCGGCCAGCCCGGGCGGCCGCCGTCGGTCAGCCTGCTGTCGCACGGCTATCAGTATCTGACCGAGCAGCGCTACGATCTGATGGAGCCGGCGCTCGAGATCATCCGCCGCGACATCATCGCGCTCGACCTGCCGTTGCGCTCGGTCGAGGTCGAGTTCGGCCCGAGCCAGTGCGAATTCACCTTCGCGCCGACCACCGGCCTCGCGCCGGCCGACACCATGGTGCTGTTTCGCTCCGCGGTGAAGCAGATCGCGCGCCGCCATGGCTATCACGCGACCTTCATGTGCCGGCCGAAACTGCCGAACGTGTTCGCGTCGGGCTGGCACCTGCACCAGTCGGTGGTGTCGCGCGCGGGCGGCGACAACGTCTTCATGGCCAAGGAAAACGAGAAGGAAAACGAGAAGGAAACCGGCGAGCCGCTCAGCGCGCTCGGCCGCGCCTGGCTGGCCGGCCTGATCGAGCACGCACGGGCCTCGACCGTGTTCACGACGCCGACCATCAACGGCTACAAGCGCTACCGCTCCTATTCGCTGGCGCCGGATCGCGCGATCTGGGGCCGCGACAACCGCGGCGTGATGATCCGCGTGCTCGGGGCGGCCGGCGATCCGGCGACGCGATTGGAGAACCGGATCGGCGAGCCGGCCGCCAATCCCTATCTCTACATGGCGAGCCAGATCCTCTCCGGTCTCGACGGCGTCGACCGCAAGCTCGATCCCGGCCCGTCCGCCGACACGCCCTACGAGACCAAGGCCGCGCTGTTGCCGAAGTCGCTACGCGAAGCGGTGTTCGCGCTCAACGACGATCCGTTCTTCCGCCAGGCGCTGGGGCCTGAGTTCGTCGACTACTACGTCTTCATCAAGAACGCCGAGATCGAGCGCTTCCAGGCCGAGGTGTCGGACTGGGAGCAGCGCGAATATTTCGAGATGTTTTGACCAGTCGAACTCAAACGACGATCCCTATTGCGCTCGAGGTAGAGGTTCAAAGGCGGGCACGCCGCCGATCTGGGCGAAGACCTCGCGAGAATGAAGACGCTGAAGCGCCCGTGTCCGCTTGCCGGACGCGACAGCGGTTCCCTGGATCGCAAACTCGGCGGTTGAATTGTTATTCGGTCCTCCGAGCGCGCCTGATCCGGCAAGCTGGCTTCCACCGCGCTGCCGCTTCCGGACAGAGGCCAACAGTGTCTGGCGCTGCGAGTTGCTGGAGACCAGCACTTCGTCCTGGTCCGTGACCGGAGCGCGATATCTGATGCCCTTGCAGCCTCCTGGCGGCGCTTGATAGGCAAGCTGCGTGTCGCCGTTGTAAGACAATTGCACCAGCTGCGTGGACAGGCCGGCCATTCCATGAAGCTGAATGGGACTACCGGGCGGCAATGCGTCGACCTTGACCGTTCGGACATACGGATCGCACGTCGATTTTGTCGACGGATATTGTTGGGCCGCACTGCGTACGTAGGACAGGACTTCCCCCTCCTGGTAGACCCGGTCAATCGTCAAGCCGGCCGCATTCGCGTCGCGCAATGATTGACTGACCAGATGCGCTCCGGTGACCGGCGAAGGATCGAATGCGAATACCTTCGCTATTCGTGGCCCTTTCGACTTGCTCGCGAGAGCGGCGAGCTGTGCCAGGCCTCCACCAAGCGAGTGGCCCGTCGAAACGATCTGCGGCTTGACGGCAGCTTGCTTGTAGCAATCGAGATTCTGTATCGACTTGATGATGCCGTCGACGTTGCGGCGCAGCTGATGATAGTAATCATCATAGGGGGAGCCGAACCGGTCTGCATTGGAGACCCAGTCTCCAAGGGATGAGGCCACCGTTCCGCGAAATGCAATACTCACCTCGCTGCAAGCACCCCGGTCGGCTTTGGCCGAGCGAGTGCGAGCCCAGACCTGAAAGGCCGGGCCGCCACTGAAACTCCAGCCTCTGTTGTTGTAGGCGGTAAGGCACTCGGTGTCGGACGGATCGATGCAGGTGAGGTAGGCGTCACTTCCGAACTGGTATCGCCAACGCTTGAATGCCTCCCGCGCCCGCGGCCTCACCTTTTCATCCGGAAATACCATCTGAACGGCATAGTTCACATCGGTGCCGTTGCCATCCGCATCCAGCGTCGCACGCCTGGCGTTGAACTCGTCGACGGGCAGGTAGGCCGCAGACGCCTGGATGGCGTAAGGAGCGTAATATCTCGCGTAGTTGTAGACAAACGAAGCCTGAATATAGCGACCGTCTGTCTGGGCTAGCGCCGGACCAGCATTCGCCACGATCAGCGGCATCGCGATTGCGACGAGCTTCAGTATCGACCAAGCTGGGTTGGTTCGCATGGAGGTTGCCTCCGAAAAAAATAAATCGTCAATCTATGCGTGCATCAAAGCACAGCAACCAGTGGTTGACAATACGTTTTCGTGAACCAAGCAGGAACAGCCCTATTCGGCCGTAGGGGATGTCGCTCGCCTTGCTACGATTTGAGCGCCAATGGCGACGATTGCAAAGATGCCGAAAATGCCCAGAGCTATCGGTGCACCGTCGGCAATCCGCCACGCCAGCCGTACGGTATCATGGGCGACGAAGCCGATATTTCCGCCATAGATCATGCAGGGACCGATGCCACCCTCATTGGGATTGCAGTTCGGATTGACCAGGGATCCGATCGATAGCATCGGCCCAAAATAGGGAACGAAAGCGCAGACCAGGCTGACAGCAAGCCCAAGCAACAATCGGCTCGATAGGCGCTGCCAGCCTTTCCAGATCAGGAAGCAACCCAGCGTCAGCCATATCGCCGCCAGGCCGTCGCTGAATCGGAGGCCCACAAAAGACCCGGCTTCCAGCGCACTCCGGATGATCTCGCCCGCCGAACTCGGCCCGATCTCGCAGGTCACGTTGCTGCTTGGCTGGCAGCCCTTCAGCTTCGCGACAACCGAGGTTGCGAGGACGATGATCTCTGGAAAGAACGTGAGGACAACGAACAGCAACAGCGTCCATCTCCAGAACAATACACGTGAGTCTGATCTTGATGCAGAATTCATGGCACGGCTGCGTCGCTGGTCAACCGGCGCGAGCGTCCAATCGCTCACTACCCCTGATTTAGCTACTCTACAGTCAATATGACTGGTTCGCTACCCGAAGTGAGCCTGCTCGTCTCTCTGACAGCCAAGACGCGGCCGATGCGCCGCGTCAAATCCCCAGATACTTGTGCTGCAAATCCGGCTCCGCGATCAATTGCTCGCTGGTGCCGCTCCACACCGTCTTGCCGCGCTCGATGATGTAGTGGCGGTCGGCGATGCGGGCGAGGTTGCCGACGTTCTTGTCGATCACCAGCACCGACTGTCCGCGGCCCTTCAGCATCGACAGGCAGCTCCAGATCTCGTCGCGGATCATCGGTGCAAGGCCTTCAGTGGCCTCGTCGAGGATCAGGAGTTTCGGGTTGGTCATCAGCGCGCGGCCGATCGCCAGCATCTGCTGCTCGCCGCCGGACAGCGTGACGCCCATATTGCCGGTGCGCTCCGCGAGCCGCGGGAACAGCGCGTGGATCTTGTCGATCGTCCAGGGATCGGCGGCATTGAGCCGATTGCCTGAGGCGGCGACGAGGTTTTCGCGCACCGTCAGGTTCGGAAAGATCTGGCGGCCCTCCGGCACCAGGCCAACGCCGAGCTTGGCGATCTTGTAGGATGGCAGGCCACGCACTGCCTCGCCGGCGAAACGGATCGCACCTGATCGCGCCGGCGTCAGCCCCATGATCGAGCGGATCGTCGTGGTCTTGCCCATGCCGTTGCGGCCCATCAGCGCGACCATCTCGCCCGACTTGATCTGTAGCGACAGGCCGAACAGCACCTGGCTCAACCCGTAGCAGGTCTCGATCGCATCGACTTCGAGCAGGGTATCCGCGGTCTTGGTATCAGCCATGGCGCGTCACCGCATGCTGTTCGCCGAGATAGGCGCGCTTGACCTCTTCGTCCTTGCGGATCGCGTCCGGCACATCGCAGGCGATGACGCGGCCGTAGACCAGCACCGTGATGCGGTCGGCCAGCGCGAACACCGCCTCCATGTCGTGCTCGACCAGCACGATGGTGACTTCCTTGCGCAGCTCTTTCAGCAGCGCGACCATCCGTGCCGACTCGGTGACGCCGAGGCCGGCCATCGGCTCGTCCAGCAACAGAAGCTGCGGCTTGGTGGCGAGCGCGACCGCGAGCTCGAGCTCGCGCTGCTCGCCATGGCTCAACTGCGAGACCACGATATCGGCGCGCTTTCCGAGCCCGACGCGCTCCAGCGCCGCGCGGGCGGTGGCGCGCAGCTGCCGCTCCTTGCGCGCATTGCCCCAGAAGCGGAAGGAGTGGCCATCATGCGCCTGCGCTGCCAGCGCGACGTTGTCGATCGCGGAAAAATCCTTCAACAGCGAGGTGATCTGGAACGAGCGCGCCAGCCCGAGCCTGGAGCGCTTGTAGGACGGCAGGCCGGTCACGTCGCGGCCGGCAAACCGGATGGTGCCGGAATTCGGCATCACCTGGCCGGTGAGCTGGCTGATCAGCGTGGTCTTGCCGGCGCCGTTCGGGCCGATGATGGCGTGCAGCTCGCCCGCTACCACCTCCATCGAGAGGTTGTCGGTCGCGGTGATGCCGCCATAGCGGCGGACCAGATTGTCGACGCGGAGCAATGCTTCAGCCACGGCGCATCCTCCCGAGCAGGCCCATGATGCCGCCGCGCGCGAACAGCACGATCAGCAGCAGCACCGGGCCGAGGATCAGTCCCGAATATTCGGTGAACTGCGACAGCAGCTCCTCGAGCAAGAGATAGACGATCGCGCCGACGACGGGGCCGAACAGCGAGCCCATGCCGCCGAGGATCACCATCACCATCAGGTCGCCGGAGCGGGTCCAGTACATCACGGCGGGGCTGACGAAATCGGTGTTGTTGGCAAGCAGCGCGCCGGCCAGGCCACAGATCGTGCCTGCGATGACGAAACAGACCAGGCGGTAGCGGTTGGCGTGGAAGCCGATCGCCTGCATGCGCTGCTCGTTGGAACGGACGCCCTGCACCACGAGGCCGAAGCGCGAATTGACGATGCGCCAGATCAGATAGAGGCCGCCGAACAGGCAGGCGAGGCAGAGATAATAGAACTGCGTACGGTCCGACAGATTGATAAGGCCGGCGAAATCGCTGCGCTTGTAGACGGTCAATCCGTCGTCGCCGCCGTAGCGCGACAGCGCGGAGGCGACGTAATAGGCCATCTGTGCAAAGGCCAGCGTGATCATGATGAAATAGACGCCGCGGGTACGCAGGCTGAGCGAGCCGATCAGCAGCGCAAACAGCGCAGAGACCGCGAGCGCCACCGGCCACTGGATGAAGCCGGAGCCGATGCCCTCGGCAGCCAAGATGCCGACGGCATAGCCGCCGATGCCGAGATAGGCGGCATGGCCGAAGCTCATCATGCCGCCATAGCCCATGATCAAATTGAGGCTGGCGGCGGCGAGCGCATAGATCGTGATGCGGGTGAACAGCGTCAGGATGAAGATGTTGCCGGTAGCCGCCGAATAGACCGGCAGCAGGATCAGCGCGGCGCACATCAGCGCCGCGACCGCGTTGGAGGCGTTGAGCTTGGGCATCATCGTTTGGCCGCCGGGAACAGCCCCTCGGGCCGCAGCACAAGGATGATCGCCATCAGGAGGTAGATCAGCATCGAGGACAGCGCCGGCGCCGCGGTCGAGGCCGCAGCCCCGCTCAGCACCTTGCGCAGCAGGTCTGGCAGGAATGCCCGGCCCATCGTGTCGATGATGCCGACGAAGATCGCGGCCATGAACGCGCCGCGGATCGAGCCGATGCCACCGATCACGATGATGACGAAGGCGAGGATCAGGATATTCTCGCCCATGCCGATCTGCACGGTGAGGATCGGCGCCTGCATCAACCCGGCGAGGCCGGCGAGCGCGGCGCCGAGGCCGAACACCAGGGTGAACAGCAGCTTGATGTTGATGCCGAGCGCCCCGATCATCTCGCGATTGGAGGCGCCGGCGCGGATCAGCATGCCGACGCGGGTGCGCATCACGACCAGATAAAGCATCGCGGCAACCGCCAGCGCGACCGCGATGATCATCAGACGGTAGGCCGGGTAATACACGCCGGGGATGATCTGCACCGGCACGGTGAGCCAGGCCGGCAGCGGCAACGCGAGGCCGGCCGGGCCCCAGATCAGCCGGACGGCATCGTTGAAGAACAGGATCAGGCCGAACGTCGCCAGCACCTGGTCGAGATGGTCGCGGCCGTAGAGGTGCCGGAGCGCGACATATTCGAGCACGATGCCGAGCAGCAGCGTGGCGCCCAGCGCCATCAGCGCGCCGAGCACGAAGCTGCCGGTCCAGGCCACGAAGGTCGCCGCGAAATAGGCGCCCATCATGTAGAGCGAGCCGTGCGCCAGATTGACGAAGTCCATGATGCCGAACACCAGCGTCAGTCCGGCCGCCAGCAGGAACAGCAGCAGGCCGAATTGCAGTCCGTTCAGCAGTTGTTCGACGACGAGATACATTGTGAGGCTACGTCATCCCTTAAAAAAACAGCGGCAGTGCATGGTCACCGCCGCATTGCTCGCTGCGTGTTCTCCCTCGCCCCGCAAGAGCGGGGCGAGGTCAACGAAAAGCAAGGCCCGGGCCAAGATCGCCCCAGGATCGCCCCAGGAGCGCCCGAGGATTATTTCATCGAGCACTTGTCGTGGAATTTGTCCTGGTCGTCCTTGACGATGGTCGCGACCGTCTTCAGCGAGAGCTGGCCGTCGGCGTCCTTGACCACGTCCTGCAGGTAGAAGTTCTGGATCGGGATGTGGTTGTTGCCGTATTTGAACGGGCCCCGCAGCGACTTGAAGTTGGCCTTCTCCATCTCCGCCTTCATGGCGTCCTTCTTGGTGACGTCGCCCTTGACCGCGACGACGGCGCTGTTGATCAGCTGGGCGGCGTCATAGGCCTGGGCGCCGTAATAGGTCGGGCGCAGGCCGGGATACTTCTTGCGATAGTCCTCGACGAACTTCTTGTTCTCGGCGTTCGGCAGGTCGTTGACCCATTCCTGCGCACCGGGAATGCCGATCGCGTTGTCCTTCTGCAGCGGCAGCGACAATTCGTCGATGGTGAAGGCGGTGTAGAGCGGGATCTGCGCCTTGATGCCGGCCTGGGCGTACTGGTTCAGGAACTGGACGCCGGCCGCACCCGGATAGAACACGAAGATCGACTCGGCCTTGGAGTTGCGCGCCTTGGTCAATTCGGCGGAGAAGTCGAGCTGGCTCGGCCACACCGTGTATTCCTCGCCGACCACCTCGCCCTTGAAGGTGCTCTTCACGCCGGCCAGCATGTCCTTGCCGGCGGCGTAGTTCGGGCCGATCAGGAACACCGACTTGACGCCCTTCTGGTTCATGTAGAGGCCCATCGCAGCGGGCGTCTGGTCGTTCTGCCAGGAGGTCGAGAACACGTATGGCGAGCACAGGTCGCCGGCGAGCTGCGACGGACCGGCATTGGCCGAGATCAGGAAGGTCTTGGAATCGACTGCGGTCTTCAGCGACGCCAGCAGCACGTTCGACCAGATGTAGCCGACGATGAAGTCGACCTTGTCGGACTGCACCAGCTTCTCGGTCTTCTGCTTGCCGACATCGGGCTTCTGCTGGTCGTCCTCGTAGATCACCTCGACCGGCTTGCCGTCGATCTTGCGGCCGAGATGGTCGAGCGCGAGCTCGAAGGAATTGCGCATGTCGTTGCCGATCACGGCGGTCGGACCGCTGAAGGTCGAGACGAAGCCGATCTTGATGCTGTCAGCCGCCGTCGCGGGCTGCGCCAGCGCCAAAGCCATGGCGCCTGCCAGCCAAAATGCCTTTTTCATATTCACTCCCCTCCTCAACCAAAGATCCCGCCAGGCCCGATCATGGGGCCGGAGGTCACGCTTTCCGCGCGTCGTTCTGTGACGTGTTTTGTGCGCGATATCGCAAGTCTGCAGCAAGCATGAACCGACGGCCCCGCTTAGAACCTTCGGCGCATACCCCAGCACCTTGCATCATAATTCGTCCAATTCGACCATGGCAAGAAATATAATGCCGGTTGCGTAGGCAACGATTGTCGCAGGTGCCGCCTGTCCCGGGACGCAGTGCAGCAGGCTTTAGGCATTCGGTAAAGCGCCCGGAAACCACATGCCTTGAGAGCGGCCGCGGCTTTATGGTCCGGAAAGCATCAGCCGGTGATGGTCCGAGCCAAAGGGATGCGTCACATGCTGAATTACATCTTCGGCTTCAACGCCCGGATGGGCCGGCTGGCTTTCTTCTTCTGCGGCTTCGTAGCGGGCATCGGCTTCCTGATGCTGGTCTACGGTATCACGGGCAACGCACCGGCGAGCGGCAGGTCGGACGTGTTGCTGGCGCAGGCGGCGAGCAGTCGCGCCTTGATCTTTGCCTTCTATGGCATGCTCGTCGTCTGCTTCATGCTGCAGTCGATGCGGGTGCGCGACATCGGATGGGATCCGGTCTGCGTAATGGCGGCCTGGATCGCCCTCATGGTGCTCGACAGGGCCGTCGCCGGACGATTTCCCGAATATGCGCTGACTTATCAGCACACCACAACGGTGGTCGGCGCTACCGTCAATGGCGTGATGAACCTGGTCCTGATGTTCTGGCCGGGCAGCGGCCATTCTCATGACGCGGCGCCACTGCCGCGCGAGAGCAGCAGCGACGGCACGTTTCAGCGCGACAGTGCACCGGCTGCAGCCGGCAGCCGTGTCGCCCGCATCGCCAACGGCGAGTTCGGCGGAAAGACGCGGTAGCGGCTGTCGTCCCTGCGAAAGCAGGGACCCATAACCACAGGGTTGTGTTGTCGAAGAGGGCTGTGGCCCCAGCGAGACAAGACAATCGCCATTCGTGGTTATGGGTCCCGGACCGCGCTTCGCTTGTCCGGGACGACAGGGAGTTTGTGGCGCGGTCACTGAGCCATAGGCTCAGGAGCGATCACTACCCCTGATCCACCACCCATTCAGCCCCATCAATCGCGTAGGTCGCGTGGCGGAAATCCCTGATCGTCGCAACCTTGTCGGCCGACCAGTCGAGCAGCATGAACGATCGCGGCGGCGCGTCCAGAGCGCTCGGGTCGAACACCAGGATCGCCGGACGTCCCTCGACCTGGCCGGTCACCAGATGCCAGTCGTCGATCTTGGCGTAATTGCCGAAATAGCGTGACACCTCGGCCTTGCCGCTCAGCCGCGTCCGGTTGACCAGCTCGAGCCTGATGTCGTCGGCGATCATGGCGCGGATGGCGTCGAAGTCGCGGGCGTTGAAGCGGCCGACATAGGCGTTCAGCCTGACACGATCGGCCGGCGACAGGCCGGGGCGCGGCGCATCGTCCGGTTCGCGGGCGAACGCGCGCAGCTGTGTGCGTCCGCGGTGCAGCGCGGCCTTCACCGCGGGCAGGCTGAAATCCATGATGCCGCAGACCTCCTGCAGCGAGCAGCCGAGCACGTCCATCAGGATCACGCTGGAGCGCTGCGCCACCGGCAACCGCATGAAGGTGCGCAGGCTGCTCGCGGCGATCTCGCGGCGGCCGAAATCATCGAGCTCTGCGGCCATCATGTCCACCTCCTCCGAAGAGTGGAGCGCGTCCTGGCGGTTGCGCCGCCTGAGGAAATCGAGCGCGGTGTTGTGCGCGATCCGGAACAGCCAGGCTTGCGGGTTCTGGATCGGGCTTGCAGCCGCGAAGGCTTCCATCGCCTTGATCAGCGCGTCCTGCAGCACATCCTCGCCGTCGATGACCGATCCGACCATGCGGGCGCAGTAGCGATGCAGCCTCGGCCGCATCGCCGCCAACAACGCGTCGACCTCGGTCGCGGCCGGCGCCTGGGGTGGTGAGGTCATGATGGCTCCGCCAGATCGGTTCACCGCTCATCCAGCATACGATAATTACCGACAATCACCGTACTGCGAATCACCGGCGGCTCGGCACAGCGGTCGCGGATGCCGTCCTGGAAGGCCTGGAACGCCGCCAGCTTCGGGATCGGGCTGGAGCCATCCTCGGCCGCCGTCTCGACCATATGGATGAAGGTGTCGTCCTCCAGCCGCAGGGTCATGTAGCGCACGCCGTCCGGGCTGGCCGCCTTCAGCTCGGCGAACACAGCCGCAACCAGCGCCGCGTTCTTATCCGCCATCTCCGGCTTCGTCTTGTACCTGATCAGGGTCCGTCTCATTGCAACCTCCTTCGCCTCGGTTTTTCGGCCTGAACCGGCCGCGTCAGACCCAAGGACGTTTGCGGCCGGCCAAAGGATGCGGTCCGGCAAAAATAATTCAAAAATAATTCCTGGCCGCATCCTTTGCCCGCTCCGGTTCGTCCTGGCCTGCGAAGCGCGCCGCAAGCCCGCGGCGGGCCAACGGAGAACCACCATGCAGACCCCTGAACAGCGCACCGAACAGCGCTGGGTGCTCGGCCTCACCGCACTGGCATCCTTCATGATGGCGCTGGACGCCATGATCATGACCACCGCCTTTGCCACCATCCGCGCCGATTTCGGCAGCGCCGTGGAGACGCTGCAATGGACCGTCAACGCCTTCAATTTGACCTTCGCGGTGCTGCTGTTGACCGGCGCGGCGCTCGGCGACCGTTTCGGGCGGCGGCGGATGTTCGCGGCCGGGATCGGCCTGTTCGTCCTGGCCTCAGTTGCCTGCGCGCTGGCCGGCAACGCCGCGGCATTGATCGCGGCGCGGGCTCTGCAGGGCGCCGGCGCGGCGTTGGTGATGCCGCTGGCGATGGCGATCCTGAGCGGCGCATTCGGCCGCGAGGAGCGCGCCCGCGCCCTCGGCATTTTCAGCGGCATCACCGGATGCGCGCTGATCATCGGCCCCGCGATCGGCGGCTTCATCACCGAGCATCTCGGCTGGCGCTGGATCTTCTGGATCAACCTGCCGATCGGCCTCGTCGCGATTGCGCTCGTGATGGCGCGCCTGCGCGAAAGTTTCGGGCCGACGGCGCCGCTCGACGTCGCCGGATTGACGCTGGTCGCACTGGCGGCGCTGGCGCTGGTCTGGGGCCTGCTGCGCGGCAACGCGGTCGGATGGGCCAGCGCGGAAGTGGCCGGCGCGCTGATCGCGGGCGTCGCACTCGCCGTGACGTTCGTGCTGTGGGAGTTGCGCGCGACGAGCCCGATGGTGCCGATGCGGCTGTTCGCGGCACGACCGTTCGCATCCGGCATGGCCGCGAGCGTGCTGTTCTACGCCGCGATGTACGGCACGCTGTTCCTGCTGCCGCAGTTCCTGCAGATCGCGCTCGGCTTCGACGCCTTCGGCGCTGGCTTGCGTTTGCTGCCATGGACCGCGACGCTGTTCGTCACGGCGCCGATCGCCGGCGCCGTGGTCGACCGGTTCGGCGAACGCACGCTTGTCGTCGCCGGCCTCCTGATGCAGGCGATCGGGCTCGGCTGGATCGGCGAGATCGCGAGCCCCATCGTGCCCTATTCCGCGCTGGTCGCACCGGCGGTGCTCGCCGGCGTCGGTGTCTCGATGGCAATGCCGGCCGCGCAGAACGCGGTGCTGAGTGCGGTTGCGGTCAGCGAGATGGGCAAGGCATCCGGTATCTTCAACATGGGCCGCTTCCTCGGCGGGATGTTCGGCATCGCCGCACTGGTCGCGAGCTTCTCGGCCAACGGCGCGGCCGATTCATCCGGACATTTCGCGAATGGATTCGCTGCGGCGATGAGCCTTGCGGCAACGCTGTCATTCGCCGGCGCGGTGGCGGGATTGTTCCTGCCGGTGCGGCGGCGCGTCGTCGCCGCGGCCGCGCCGCAGGATGCGTGACGCGTGCAGTGATCGGGTTTCGCTATCGGGCGATCGGGCATTTCGTGTTGGAATGAGGCCGCGAATGATTACATAATCGGACGACGAAGCCGTTCGAAACCGAGGGCGACATCAGATGACGCAAGCGCCGGCCAAACCTCATCGCGTGGTGATCGTCGGCGCCGGCTTCGGCGGGCTGGAAGCCGCCTTCGGCCTCGCCGGCGTGCCGGTCGAGATCACGCTGATCGACCGCCGTAACCATCATCTGTTCCAGCCGCTGCTCTACCAGGTCGCGACCGCGTCGCTGGCAACCAGCGAGATCGCCTGGCCGATCCGCTATCTGCTGCGTGACCGGCCCGAGGTGACGACGCTGTTCGCCAATGTCTGCGGCGTCGACGCAGCGGCGAAGACCGTGCAGCTCGACGACGGCGGCAGCGTTCCCTACGACACGCTGATCCTCGCCACCGGCGCGCGCCACGCCTATTTCGGCCATGACGAATGGGAGCCGTTCGCCCCGGGCCTGAAGACGCTGGAGGACGCGACCACGCTGCGGCGGCGCATCCTGGTCGCGTTCGAGCGCGCCGAGCGCGAGACCGACGCGGAGATGCGCGCCGCGCTGCTCACCTTTGTCGTGATCGGCGCCGGGCCGACCGGGGTCGAGATGGCCGGCACCATCGCCGACCTCGCCCAGGACACGCTGCCGCAGGACTTCCGTCATATCGACACGCGCAAGGCGCGCGTGGTGCTGATCGAAGCAGGGCCGCGCGTGCTGGCCGGCTTCCCGGACGATCTCTCGGCCTATGCGCAGGCGTCGCTGGAAAAACTCGGCGTCGAGGTGATGCTGGGCCAGCCGGTCACCGAGTGCTCCGCCGACGGCGTGGTGTTCGGCGGCAAGCGGCTGGAGGCACGCACCATCGTCTGGGCCGCCGGCGTGCGCGCCTCGCGCGCCGCCGAATGGCTGAACGCGCCGGCGGACCGCGCCCACCGGCTGCAGGTCGAGCCCGATTTGACCGTGCCGGGCCATCCCGACATCTTCGCGGTCGGCGACACCGTCACCATCAAGGGTCCGGACGGCAATCCGGTGCCCGGCATCGCGCCGGCCGCCAAGCAGGAGGGGCGCTACGTCGCCGCACTGATCAAGGCGCGGCTCGACGGCAAGACGCTGCCGCCGTTCCGCTACAAGCATGCCGGCAGCCTCGCGCAGATCGGCAAGAAGAAGGCGGTGATCGATTTCGGCTGGCTCAAGCTGCGCGGCTCACTGGCATGGTGGATCTGGGGCCTCGCCCACATCTACTTCCTGATCGGCGTGCGCCACCGGATCGCGGTGGCGATGAACTGGCTCTGGATCCACACCCGCGACCAGCGCGCCGCGCGGCTGATCACCCAAGGCAGCAGCAAGGTCGCGCAGTAGCGTCGCTCGGAATGTTGCGCGCGCTCACTCTATCTCCGTCATCCTGAGACGCGCGCAAGAGCGCGCTCCCCAGGGTGACGGAACTGCGTTCGACCATTGTGCACTGACCCCGCGCGTGAAATACTTGCCATAGCAACAATATGTGTATGGGGGGAAATGATGCGGATCGATGCGCGCCTATGGGCGTTCGCGGCTTCGTTTGTCACGTTGATGTCGTGCGCCTCCTCCGCATCCGCGACGGCAATGACCGGCGATCCCGCGGCAATCTGCGGCGGCCTTGCCGGCTCCGCCGATGGCGCGATCAAGATCGACAGCGCCACGCTTCAGGCACCATCGCCGCTCGCAGTCGCCGAGAAGGCGCCGACACCGGCCGGCCGCGTCGTCCCGGCCAATCCCGCCTTCTGCAAAGTGCTCGGGCATATCGATCCCACCGACCCCGCGGCGCCGCCGATCAAGTTCGAGGTCAACCTGCCGGTCGAGTGGAATGGCCGTTCGCTGCAATATGGCGGCGGCGGCTTCAACGGCGTCCTGATCACGGGCCTCGGCCTGCCGCCGGCCTATCCATTCGACAAGCCCTCGCCGCTGGCGCTCGGCTTCGCCACTTACGGCACCGATTCCGGCCACGAACAGAAGCCCGGCGAGCCGCCTCAGCTGTTCGCGCTGAACGACGAGGCGTTCGAGAATTTTTCGCACAAGGCTTACAAGAAGGTGCGCGACGCTGCGCGGGCGCTGATCGTGCGCGCCTACGGCAAGCCGCCGGCGAAGATGTATTTCATGGGATCGTCCGAAGGCGGCCGTGAGGCGCTGACCATGGCGCAGCGCTACCCCGACGATTTCGACGGCATCTTCGCGCGCGTCCCCGTGATCAACTGGGTCGGATTGCAGCACGCCGGCACCCGCTCCGGCCTCGTGACCATGGGCGAGGGCTGGATCAGGCCGGCGCAGGTCAAGCTCGTAGCCGACGCCGTGCTGAAGGCTTGCGACACGCAGGACGGCTCCGACGACGCACTGGTGCAGGACCCCGTCAGCTGCAAGGCCGCGTTCAAGCCGGCCACGCTGGCATGCGCCGCGGGGCAGAGCGGCGACGACTGCCTGACCGGCAAGCAGATTGCTGCGATCGAGACGCTGCATGCGCCGTACAAATTCTCCTTCCCGCTCGCCAACGGGCTCGACGACTATCCGGGCTGGGGTGTATCCGGCGAGAACACGCCGGCGTTCGGCCCGACCGGCGGCTGGAGCGCGTGGTGGCTCGGCACCACGGCGCCGGCGCAGCCACCGGCTCCGACCAACGGCATCGCCTGGATCTACGGCGCCGGCGGCATTCAATATGTCTTCGCCCGCGATCCGAAGCTCGACGTCACGACCTACAAGCTGGAGGACCACAAGGCGCGCGTGCTGCAAGTCTCCGCGTTGATGGATTCCACCGATCCGGACCTCAGCCGCTTCCACGCCCACGGCGGCAAGCTCATGATGCTCGAGCACATGGCCGACTACGCGCAAAGCCCCTATGCCGGCATCCGCTACTTCGAGAACGTCGAGAAGACGCTCGGCAAGGACAAGGCCGCGGAGTTCGCCCGGCTCTACACCGCGCCCGGCGTCGACCATGTCGGCTCCGGCGCACCCGCCAATGTCGATATGCTGACCGTGCTGGTCGACTGGGTCGAGAACGGCAAGGCGCCCGGCGACCTGGAAGTGACGGAGCAGAAGCTGCAGGCGCCGGGCTTCGACACACTGCGCGCGCTGCCGCTGTGCCGCTGGCCGGCCTGGCCGCACTACAGGGCTGGACCGGTCACCGCGGCGTCGAGCTTCTCCTGCGCGCCGTGAGGTGAGGTCGCTCCGCCCTCACCCCATCACCTGATGCGGCGAGCGGCCGAACGGGGCCTTGAAGGCGCGGCTGAAATGCGAGACGTCGCTGAAGCCGAAGCTGAGCGCCGCATCGGTGACATGGCTGAAGCGCCGCTCGGCCAGCGCCTGGTAGGCACCCGCGAGGCGCTGCTGCCAGAGCCAGCGGATCGGCGTCGTGCCTTCGCGCGCGAACAGCCGATTGAGCGTGCGCGGCGCCATGTGCTGCGCCGTGGCGATCGCATCGAGATCGAGCTCGGGGTCGTCCAGATTGGCCAGCATGTAGGCCTTGACCCGCGCCAGCCGTTCGTCGCCGTGCGGCGGCACGTCGCCCGTCAGCTCGGTCTGCAGCGTGGTCGCGAAGATATCGAGCATTGAGGCGCCAAGCCTTGTCGCAGCGGGCCCGGCCTCGTCATCGATGCGTGTCAGCTGCCGGATCAGCGATCCCGCCAGCGCGCCCACTTTCGACGCATTGCCGACCCGCCGTGCCGTCAGCCGATGCGCATCCGGCAGCCGCGCGAGCAGCAGCGGCCGCGGGATCGACACCATGATCGAACGCGCGCTGGGCGCGAATTCGAGCGTGAACGGCTGCGCCTGGTCATGCAGCATGAGATCGCCGCGGCGCATGCGCACCTCGCGGCCGCCCTGCGCGAAGCTGACCTCGCCGCGCAAGGTGAGCCACAACATGAAATAGTCGCGCGGGTCGCGGCGGACGTCACCCACGCTGCGCATCACCCGGATGCGGTCGGCGGCCGGCGTCGACGACCAGATGTCGTTGATCGCAAGCGGGCCGAAATGGCGGATCGAAATCGATGCGGCAAACGCCTCGTCGGCGACGCGGCGACATTCGGTCAGCGAGAATTCGCGGCAGGTGACGTGATGCCAGCGGTCGAAGCTGTCACCCGGCGCGACCAGCGTTTGCGCGACGACTGTATGATCTGGGGTCTGCATCGGACCTCGCTCCCGCCCAACCCGGCAGCGGGACATTCTGCGTCGAGCCCTCCCTTCTGGCAAGCAGAGTCCAGCGACTGGCCAGCGCAGCCAAGAACGGCCGCCGCGGCGGAGGTAGAAAATGTCTCCCACAGGAGAGGAGACACCAGATGGGCTACCAATGCGACGTCATCGACCCCGCCCGCACCGTCATGATCGTGGTCGATATGCAAAACGATTTCGTGGCCGAGGGCGCCAAGCTGCGCTCGGCGCAGGCCGCCGCCATGGTGCCGCGGCTGGCGCAGACCCTGAAGGCCTGCCGCGACAAGGGCATCCGCGTCGTCTACACCGCGCATGTGCATCGGCGCGACGGCAGCGACATGGGGCTCTATGACGATCTCTATGGTCCGATCGCCGACCGCTCGTCGCTGGTCGACGGCACCGCGGGCGTCGAGATCTTCAACGACCTTGCTCCCGCGCCCGGCGAGCACGTCATCAAGAAGCACCGCTACAGCGCCTTCTTCGCCACCGACCTCGACCTCATCCTGCGCGAATGGGGCATCACGACGGTGATCATCTCGGGGACGACCACCGAGAATTGCTGCCACGCCACCGCGCGCGACGCCATGTTCCACAATTACAAGGTCGTCTTCCTGTCGGACGCGACCGGCACCTTCGACTATCCCGACGTCGGCCAGGGCGCACTATCAGCCGAAGAGGTGCATCGCGCCACGCTGACGATCCTCGCGTTCTCGACCGCGCATGTGATGACGGCGGCCGAGATGCTGGGGAGGGTGAAGGCCGCAAGTTCGAAGGCGGCATAGCTGAATAGTGGTTCAACTTAGTATGCCCCGCGGAGAGATCTCACCTTCTTCACCCTCCCCTGGAGGGGGAGGGTCGGATCGCAACGAGCGAAGCGACGTGCGATCCGGGGTGGGGTGATCTCTCAACGCGGGCACTGTTTGACTGGAGGGACCTTCACCCCACCTCGGCTCGCATTCCATGCGAACCGATCCCAGAGCGAGCTTCGCTCGTCTCGACCCCTCCAGGGGAGGATGAAGCACGCGCGGCCAGCCACTCACTTCACCAGCGAGCACCCGCCATCGGCCAGCGGCCGGAATGCCTGCTCGGCCGGGATGGTCGCGATCAGCTTGTAATAGTCGTAGGGGTACTTCGACTCCTCCGGCTTCTTCACCTCGAACAGATACATCGGGTGGATGACGCGACCGTCCTGGCGGATCGTGGTGTCGCCGAACAGTTTGTCCTTGCCCTTGAAGGTCTTCATCTGCGGCACCACGACCTTGGCATCGTCGCTGCCGGTGGCCGCGACCGCGTTGAGATAGGCGAGCGTCGACGCATAGACGCCGGCCTGGTTGCCGCTCGGCATCTTGCCGTTCATGCCGGGCCGCGCGGCAAAGCGCTTTGCGAATGCGCGGGTGTCGTCATTCATGTCCCAGTAGAACGCTTCGAGCAGCTGCAGGCCCTGCGCGACCTTGAGGCCCATGCCGTGGACGTCGTTCACGAACAGCAGGAACGCCACCATGGTCTGGCCGCCCTCCTGGATGCCGAACTCGGCCGCCTGCTTCACCGCGTTGATGGTGTCGTCGCCGGCATTGGCAAGGCCGATCACCTTTGCCTTCGAGTTCTGCGCCTGCAGCAGGAAGGACGCGAAGTCCGAGGTGCCGAGCGGATGCTTGCTCGATCCGAGCACCTTGCCGCCGTGCTTTTCGATGTAGTTGGTCGCCTCGGCTTCAATGCCCTTGCCGAGCGCGTAGTCGACGGTCACGAAATACCAATCCTTGCCGCCACGCTGCATCATCGCGGCCGCGGTGGTGTTGCCGGTCGCCCAGGCGTCGTTGACCCATTGAATGGTGTTCGGAGAGCAGGCCTTGCCGGTGAGATCGGAGCTCGCGGTCGACGAGGCCAGGAACGTCATCCTGGAATCGCGCAGCACGGTGTTGACGGCGAGGCCGACCGCCGAGTTCGGCACGTCGACGATGGCATCGACGCCTTCGACATCGAGCCATTTGCGCGCGATCGCAGAGCCGACGTCGGCCTTGTTCTGGTGATCGGCATAGACGATCTCGACCTTGATGCCCTTAGCCCCGCCGTTGAAGTCTTCCGCCGCCATCCGCGCGGCCTCGACCGAGCCCATGCCGTTGGTGTCCTGGAAGATGCCGGAAATGTCGTTGAGCACACCGACGCGCACGACATTGTCTGATATCTCCGCGCTTGCGCTGCCCGCGACGCAGGCCAATGCCAGCGCCAGACCAACCCCGAAGCCCTTCATCAATCGCATCCCCCGTTTTTCCTCAGCTAACCTGTTGCCGGCTTCACGTTTCCCGTCAGGCCGGCGTGATCTCGACCGGCAGGCTGTTCAGCCCGCGCAGCGTGTTGTTGAACAGGCGCTTCGGCTCGCCTGTGATTTCGATCCGGGCGACACGGCGCGCCAGCGCCGCCATCATCACCTCGCCTTCGAGGCGGGCGACGAGCTGGCCGACGCACATGTGGATGCCCGAGCCGTAACCGACATGCCCTGACGTGCGGCGCGTGATGTCGTAGCTATCGGGCGCTTCCCAGCGGCGCGGATCACGGTTGGCCGCAGCCAGGAACATCAGCACCTTCTCGCCTTCGGGAATACTCGCCCCGCTGAGCTCGACGTCACGGGTCGTGGTGCGGAAGAAGGTCTGCACCGGACTTTCGAACCGCACCGCTTCCTCGAAGGCGTTACGCGCCAAGGTCGGGTCGCCGCGCAGCTTCTCGAACTGGTCGGGGAAGCGCGCGAGGCAGTAGACGGCGGCGCCGATGCCGTTGACGGTGGTGTCGAGCCCGGCCGACAGCAGCGAGCGCACCAGCAGCGGCGCCTCGGTTGCGGTGATGGCGCCGCTGTCGACATGGGCGTGGATGCAGGCGCCGATGCCGCCTGGGGTGAGATTGTCGCGCTGGCACTGCTCGGCAACATAGGCCTGGTGCGGTGCCGAGCGCTCGATCGCCTCCTTGCGGAGCTCGTTCGGCGGGCCGAAGGCATTGAACACCAGACTTGCATAGGGCAGCAAATTCTCACGGCCCTCCGGCCTCAGGCCGAGCGCATCCGGGAAGATCGACAACGGATAGGCTTCGGCAAGGTCCTCGATCGCGTCGAACCTGCGCTTCTCCAGCAATACATCGAGGCGGGCCTCGGCGGCGGCGGCAAACTGCCCGCGAAGCTGCTTCATCACGGTCGCCGACAGCACCGTGCTCAGCACGGCGCGGGTTCGGGTGTGGGCGGGCGGATCGGCCTCCAGGATCAGGCTCGGCGGCCGCCACGGCTTCTCCTTGGAAAAGTCGCTGAGGCCGACGCCGCGGCTGGAGCAGAAGGTCGCGGGATCGTTCAGGACCGCATGGACCTCGGCGTAGCGCGCCACGCCATAGACATTCCACTTGTCGAGATAGACCACCGGCCCGGCCTCGCGCAGCCGCTGATGGGTCGGGAACGGATCGGCGAAGAAGTCGAGTGCGAACGGATCGACGTCGAGATGCGGGACTGACGTCCCCCCTGTTGCAGTCATCGGGACCTCCCGAGGTTTGTTCTTGTCAACACGGGCCGCATGTCACTTGCTCCCGAGCAGTTTCGCAGCGATGATTTGAGAAATGAGCAGCCAGCCCCTCCCCCGAAAGCCCCGCCGGCCCAGACCGGCCGATCCCGCAGATGCCACCGACGGCCCGCTGCTGGACCTCAATCGCTATGTGCCGGCGTTCATCACCTTCATCGGCAACAAGCTGTCGAACAGCGCCACCGCATTTTACCAGAAGAATTTCGGCGTCAACGTCACCGAGTGGCGAATCATCTCGCAACTGGCGATCGAGCCGGGGATTCCGGCCTCCCGGATCTGCCAGGTGATCGGCTTCGACAAGGGCCCGGTCAGCCGCAACCTCGCCGCGCTGCAGAAGCGCGGGCTGCTGACGATCCGCACCGCGCCCGACGACGGTCGCACTCATTCGATCACGCTGACCGCGCGCGGCCGGGCCATCCACGATAGGGTCATCGTCGCGGCGCTGGAGCGCGAGCGGCGGCTGCTGTCGTGCCTGAAAAAGGATGAACGCGAGGTGCTGATCGACCTGCTGCGCCGGCTGCACGAGAATCTCGGCGCCGTGACCGGGCAAGGCACGACCTGACCACGCGGCCGGGCCACGGGCGGCGCCCTGCGCCACCGCGGTATCTGCCCGATCGTCCATGCGAGCCGTCCGCGCGCTGCTGCGCAACATTGTCCTCCCAAAAGCGCGGCCGTTGACCGGCCCTGTTCCGGGCGAAAACTCGCACAGACTAGTTGCCATAGCAACTAAGAATCCATGATGCGCTGCGTCGTCGGGTCGCAAGCAGAGCGATGTGACGCGTGAGGCGGGCACGCCGCTTTAGGCTCCCTCCCCCCTTGCGGGGGAGGGTTGGGGAGAGGGGTGGCCCCGGGCGAGATTTGAGACATTGCGCGACGCCGCATCAACGACTTGGCTTGACCGACCAACGCGTGTCCTCGTGTTCAATCAGCAGCGGAGCAAGCGGTACCCCTCTCCCTAACCCTCCCCCGCAAGGGGGGAGGGAACCCTTCCGCTGGTGCCTTCCTCACTCAAGCCTGCTGATCTCAGCCCGCACAGGCGATCACCTCGCCCGCCGCATCGTCCTCCAGGACCGCCACCGCAACCGCGCGGCGGGTCAGCACGGCGCGCTGGTTGATGTAGCCCTTGTCGGTGATCTCGCCGCCGTCGACCGAAGCAGGCTCAGCCAGCAACAGCGCCCGGGTGGCGTGGCCGGAGGAATGACCGCCCTGCGCCTTCAGCCGCGCCAGCCCCTGCCCGATCGCAGAACGCACCGCCGGATGGCCGATCACCTCCCGCGCATCGGCGCTCTCGGGCTGGCCTGCCAGCGCCCGGCAGGCGGCAAGGTTCGGGAACACCAGGAAGCCCACCTCGTCGCGGCCGTGGCCCGCGACCACGATGTCCTGCGCGAGCGGCGCCAGCGCCGCGATGCCGGCGACGCGCAACGTGCCGACGCTGACCCAGGTGCCGGAATTGAGCTTGAAATCCTCCGCCACGCGGCCGTCGAAGAACAGGCCGAGATCGGGCCGATCCGAATCGGCGAAGGTGACGGCGTCGCCGATCTTGTAGAAGCCCTCATCGTCGAAGGCCTCTGCGGTCAGCTGGGGCGCCTTCCAGTAGCCCGGCGTGACATTGGGCCCGCGCACGCGCACTTCGAGCTTGTCGCCCGACGGCACCAGCTTCAGCTCGGTGCCCGGGATCGGCACGCCGATATTGCCGGAGCGTTCGGCGAGGAAGTGGCAGTCGGTCGCCAGCGGCGAGGTCTCGGTCGAGCCCCAGGCCGACACCATCGGCAGCTTGCGGCCGACCGTTTGCAGCGATAGCTCCTCCAGCGCGTCCCACAGATTCTGCGGCAGCGCCGCGCCGGCATAGAAGGCGAATTTGGTGCCCTCGAAGAATTTGCGGCGCAGCTCCTCGTCGGTGCGCAACGCCGCGATCAGCATGTCGAAGCCGCGCGGCACGTTGAAATAGACCGTCGGCACCACGCTACGCAGATTGGCGAGCGAGGTCGCAAACAGGCCGGGCGCCGGCTTGCCGCCGTCGACATAGAGCGTGCCGCCGTTGCGCAGTACCAGATTGAAATTGTGGTTGGCGCCGAAGGTGTGGCTCCACGGCAGCCAGTCCAGGATGACCAGCTCCTCGCCGGGCTGCTCCAGGAATGTCCAGGTCTGCGCCTTGGCCTGCTGGCTCGAGGTCAGCATGCGCTGGGTGTTGATCACGGCCTTCGGCGTGCCGGTTGAGCCCGAGGTGAAGAGGAATTTTGCGATCGTGTCCGGCGTCACCGCGGCAAAGGCGGTGGCGACCTCCGACGATTCAGGCGTCGCCGCGACGGTACGGAACGGCAGCGCGTCGGCATCTTCGGGATTGCCGCTGACGATGGTGGCCCGATGCAGCGGCGCGATCGCGGCGAGCGCCGCGGCGAGCGGCTTGGTGGCCGCGACATAGATCGCACCGGGATCGAGCAGGCTGATCATGCTCTTCAGCTTGTCGAAGTCTTTCGACATCAGCGAATAGGCCGGCGAGATCGCAGCCGAAGGTACGCCGACATGCTGGGCGGCGAGCGCGAACAATGCGTGATCGATGCCGTTATCGGAGAGAATGACCAGCGGCCGCTCGGCGCTCAGCCCTTGCGCCAGGACCCACGATGCGGTCCGTCGCACGATTCCGAGTGCCTCGTGATAGCTGACGGTGCTCCAGGGCGCCTCGGTGCTGGCGCGCTCGCCGAGGAAGATGCGATCCGGTGCCTGCCGCGCCCAATGCTCCAGCCAGTCGCCGACGCAGCGGGCGCTTTCCTTGAGCGGCGTGGTGGAGCGGACCAGGATGCTGCCGTCGTCGCGGCTGATGGTAACGATCGCGGGCGTCGCGAACAGATTGCGCGGATCGTCTCCGTTGGCGCTGGCCATCGTCATGGTTTCCTCCTCGCCCATGTCTGATCGGGTTCGCGCTGCAACATGGTGCGGCGGCGTAGCCCCGGCCGGGCTCTTTGGTCATAATGTTGCGGACATCAATTGTTGTCGTCAACAACAATCTTCCCCTCTCGCCGCCGGCGCGCTAGCCTATGCGCATGGCGAGCCGGCAAAAGACATCGCGCAAGGCAACGGCAGTGGCGATCCGCCGCCGGGCGCGCGCTACGAATGGCCGGGCATCCGGCGGCGACACCGGCGATGACGTCGGCCTCGACGCGCTGGTCGGCCACGCCGGCTACGCGGTGCGGCGTTTCCAGCTCTGGATCTTCCAGGACTTCATCAAGACCCTGGCGGCGGTCGATATCCGTCCGACGCAGTATTCGGTCATGACCGTGATCGGGGCCAATCCGGGCCTCAGCCAGATGGCGGTCGCGAAGCGGCTCGGGATCGAGCGCGCGCGCCTGGTGCATCTGCTCGACAGCCTGGAGGAGCGCGACTTCGTCAGCCGTATCCCCTCCGCCACCGACCGCCGCTCCCACGCGCTGCATCTGACTGCGCGCGGCAGGACCGCGCTGGCCCAGTTCAGGCGGCTCGCCGCCGAGCACGAGCGGCACGTCGCCGAGAAGATCGGCAAGGAGAACCGCGAGCAGCTGCTACAGATCCTCGCCGGCTTCACCTGATCGATCAACCACGCCTGCCTTAATGTTGAGCAGATGCGCACGGAGGCAGGCTTTCTCCAACCGCCAGCGCCCATTACAAGCAACTGATATTGTGTGATAATCCGTCGCGCAGCGGCCGCAGGCGAATTGTACACAATGGCACATTGCTTGCTTCGATCCGGCTGCAATCCCTCGCGGCGGGCATCCGATCCCTCGCCGCACCAGAGACGAGGCCCATCACGTGACTGAAACTGTCGCCGCGATCGTCGCCGCACACCGCACCTTGACCATGACGCCGGCGCAAACCGTGGCGCGCAGCTACCAGCGGATCCGCGCGCACAGCGACCCCGCCATCTTCATCAGCCTGCGCGACGAGCAGGAGGCGCTCGCCGAGGCCGCGCGGCTCGCGGACCCGACGCTGCCGCTCTACGGCGTGCCGGTCGCGGTGAAGGACAATATCGACGTGGCGGGGCTGCCGACCACCGCCGCCTGCCCGGCATTCTCCTATGTGCCCGCGCAGGATTCCACCGCGGTGGCCAAACTGCGCGCAGCCGGCGCCATCATCATCGGCAAGACCAATCTCGACCAGTTCGCCACCGGCCTGGTCGGCGTGCGTTCGCCCTACGGCATTCCCAAAAATCCGGTGCGCGGCGATCTGGTGCCGGGCGGCTCGAGCTCGGGCTCCGCGGTCGCGGTCTCGGCGGGCCTGGTGCCGCTGTCGCTCGGCACCGACACCGCGGGCAGCGGCCGCGTGCCGGCGATGCTCAACAACATCGTCGGGCTCAAGCCGAGCCTCGGGCTGATCTCGAATGCGGGGCTGGTGCCGGCCTGCCGCACGCTCGACTGCATCTCGATCTTCTCGCTCACTACCGACGACGCGCTGGCTGCGCTCGCGGTGATGGCCGGGCCGGATGACGCCGATCCGTTCTCGCGCGACCGGCCGCTGGCTGCGCTCACACCATTTCCGGCCAAGCTGAAGCTCGGCATTCCCAAGAGCGGCCAGTTGATCTTCTTCGGCGATCGCGACGCCGAGCAGGCTTATGACGCGGCGTGCAAGCGCTGGCAGGCGCTCGGCGCCGAACTCGTCGAATTCGATCTCGAGCCGTTCTACGAGACGGCGCGGCTGCTCTATGAAGGCCCGTGGGTCGCCGAGCGCTATCTCGTGATCCGCGACCTGCTGGCATCGGCGCCGGACGCGATCCATCCGGTGACACGCGAGATCACCATCGCCGGCGCGCGGCCCAGCGCTGCCGACACGTTCTCCGCGCTCTATCGTCTGCAGGCGCTGCGCCGGGTTGCCGCGCGCACCTTCGCGCAGTGTGACGCCATCGTGCTGCCGACCGCCCCGACGGTCTATTCGACCGAGCAGGTGCTGGCGAATCCGATCGAGCTCAACTCGCGGCTCGGCACCTACACCAACTTCGTCAACCTGCTCGATCTCTGCGGCCTTGCCTTGCCTGCCGCGATGCGGCCGGACGGCGCGCCGTTCGGCGTCACGCTGCTGGCGCCCGCAGGCTGCGATGCCGAACTCGCCAGCATCGGCCGCGTCTTCCATGCCGACACCAAGCTCGCGGTCGGCGCCAAGGCGCTGTCGCAGCCGCCGCTGGCCAAGGTGCTAGCGCAAGCCGGGGCCGACGAGATCACGATCGCGGTGGTCGGCGCGCATCTCTCCGGCATGGCGCTGAACCACGAATTGACGACGCGCGATGCGCGGCTGCTGGAGGAAACGGTCACCGCAGCCGACTACAAGCTCTACGCGCTCGACACCACGCCGCCGAAACCCGGCATGCTGCGTGTCGAGGCCGGTGCAGGTCACGCGATCAAGCTCGAACTGTGGGCGATGTCGCCGGCCGCGTTCGGCGCATTCGTCGCTGCGATCCCGCCGCCGCTGTCGATCGGCACCATCAGGCTCGCCGACGGACGGCAGGCCAAGGGTTTCATCGTCGAGCCCGCCGCGATCGCCGGCGCGAAGGATATTTCCGCCTATGGCGGCTGGCGGGCGTTCATGGCGGAAAGGATAAAGGCGTAGCCCTGCCTTCGTCATTCCCCGGTGCGCAATTGCGCACCGGGGAATGACGAGAGCGCGCTACACCGACACCGCGTAGGTCTCGTATTCGCCGCGCACCTGCTCAATGTGGGCGCGCATCGCCGCAGCAGCCCCTGGCTTGTCGCCGCGCAGGATGGCGACGACGACGCGGTCATGCTCGGCGTGGGATTTCGCCAGCCGCCCGAGGTTGCGGAACTGGGCACGGCGGAACGGCTGCACGCGCACCCGCGTCGCCAGGGTGATCTCGGCGATATAGGCGTTCTGCGAGCCGGCATAGATCGCGTTGTGAAAGCGCTCATTGACCTCGTGGAAGCGTTCGGGATTGCCGGTGTAGCTCAAAACCCGCAGCTCCTCATGGACCGCCTCCAGCGCGTGGCGCTCGGCCGGCGTCATCCGCTCGGCGGCAAGGCCGGCGCAGATCGCTTCCAGCTCGGCCATCGCCTCGAACATGCCGGAGAGTCTTTCAAGCGATGGCCGCGCCACCACCGCGCCACGATGCGCGCGGGCATCGATCAGGCCGCTGGCGGCAAGCTGCCGCAGCGCCTCGCGCACCGGGGTCCGCGACACGTTGAAGCGGCGTGCAAGGTCGGTCTCGTCGAGCCCGGCGCCGGGCGGCAGCGTGCCGCGCACGATCTCGTCGGCGAGTTGCAGGCGCAGCTCTTCGGCGCGGGTGACCTTGTCGACCAGCGACGACGGGCGATCGACGCGCGGCACCACCGGCTCGGACTCGGCCGGCTGCGGCGCGCGGGTCGGAAGATCGTCCAGGCTCATGGTTCAAGCGCTCTTGTTCAAACGCCTTTGGGCTCGTCGATGACGCTGACATGGGCTGCGACGATTCTCCAGCCCTCGGCGAAGCGAATCCACGTCTGCATCTGCCGCCCCACCCGACCCGGCGCGCTGTCCCGGTAGAACAGCGTCGAGGCGATCGCGGTGTCGCGGCCATAGCTCGTGATCACGGTGCGGTCGATCTTGCGCATCAGCCCGGCCGCCGGCCGCCCCGCGCGAAATGCCGCGATCTCGGCATAGCCATAGAGGTTCTCGCCGATGCCGTAGCGCAGCGTGCGGCTGTCGTTGCGGAACAGCTCGTCGAGCACGGCGACATCATTCGACACCAGCGCCTTTTCATAGCGCTCGAACTGCGCGGTGACCTCGGCAATCACGTCGGGAAGATCGATTTCCATGGCTTCCTCTCAGTTGCGCATGATCTTGTCGGAAAACCGGTTCCCACTTTTCCGGATCATGCGCCAATTCCTCTCGGCGCCGGCGCGGCCGCGACACCGATCTGTTCCAGCGCATAGGCGACCCGTAGCGCGATGTCCTCGCGCCAGGGCGCGGCGATGATCTGCACGCCGATCGGCATCGGCTCGAGCGGCACCGGCACCGCCACCACCGGCAGGCCGATGAAGGAGATCGGCTGGGTGTGGACGCCGATATTGGCGCGCACCGGAAGCTCGACGCCGTCGAGCGTGAAATTGACCTGACCGAGCTTCGGCGCGGTGCACGGCGTTGCCGGCGCCAGGATCACGTCGACCGACTGGAACAGCTCCAGCATTTTGGCGCGGAACCAGCGGCGGAATTTCTGCGCCCTGTCGACATAGACCGCCGGCACCATCGCGCCCGCGATGAAGCGATCGCGCACCGCCGGATCGAAATCGTTCGGACGCTGGCGCAGCCGGTCGAGATGCAGCGCGGCGCCCTCGGTCGTGGTGATGATGTAGGCGGCGGCGCGGGCGCGCGCGGCTTCCGGCAGCTCCACGGTCTGCTTCGCACCGAGCGCCTTGGCGACGCGCGCGACGGCTTCGACCGCCTCCGGAAACACGTTCTGCTGGAAGTAGCCGCCGGCGATCGCGATCCGCAGCCCGCGGACGTCATTGGCCAGCAACGGCACGGTCGGCTCGACCGACTGCACGATGCACGCGGGGTCGTCGCCGTCGGGTCCCTGCATGGCATCATAGGCGAGCGCGAGATCCTTCACACTGCGCGCCAGCGGACCGAGATGATCGAGGCTCGCGACGAACGGATAGGACCGCGCGCGCGACAGCCTTCCGTAGGTCGGCTTCAGGCCGAACGTGCCGCAGAACGACGACGGCACCCGGATCGAGCCGTTGGTATCGGAGCCGAGCGCGATCGGCACCAGCGCGCCGCCGACCGCACTGCCCGAGCCGCCCGAGGAGCCGCCGGTCATCCGCGTCGGATCGTGCGGATTGCGCGACGGGCCGTCATGCACGTTCTCGCCGGTGAAGTCGTAGGCGTATTCGCCCATGTTGAGCGCACCGACCAGCACGGCGCCCGCCGCCTCCATCCGCTCGATCAGCGTGGCATCGCGCGGCGACGGCGGCAGGTCGCGGTTGATCTTGGAGCCGGCGCGGGTCGAGAGCCCCTCGACGTCGAACAGGTTCTTGACCGCGAAGGGCACGCCGGCGAGCGGGCCGACCGATTGCCCCGCGGCGAGCGCGGCATCGATCGCCTTGGCCTTGGCCCGGGCGCGGTCGGCGGTGACGTCGGTGAACGCGTTAAGGACCTTGTCGTGCGCGGCGATGCGCGCGAGCGCGGCTTCGGTCACGGCGAGCGCCGTGAGCTTGCGGCTTGAAACGGCCTGCGCGATTTCGGCGGCCGACATGAAAGCGGAAGTTTCAGGCATCGCGATCTCAGGTCGAATAGACGGCGGCCGACGCGACATCGTCAGGCAGCGGGAAGTCATCGACCAGCCTTGCCAGCCGCAGCGAGACTTCGAGATTGGCGCGCACCGCGGGACGCCAGTCGTCCTCCAGCGGCAACGCCATCGCACGAGCGACGGCGTTGATGTAGTCGTCGAGATGATCGGCCATTTCGCTCCCAGTGAGTTTCTCAGGCAACCGGCAACGGCGGATGCGGGATCGCCGTCAGCAGCTCCCTTGTATAGGCATCCTGCGGATTGCCCAAGACATGTTCGGATGCGCCCTGCTCGACGATGCGGCCGGCGCGCATCACGATGACGCGATCACACAGCAGCCGCACCACGTTGAGGTCGTGCGACACGAACAGATAGCTCATGCCCATCGACTGCTTGAGGTCCTGCAGCAGATTGAGCACCACCGCCTGCACCGAGACGTCGAGCGCGGCAGTGGGCTCGTCGAGGATCACGAGCTTCGGGTGCAGCGCGATGGCGCGCGCAATGCCGACGCGGGCCTTCTGGCCGCCGGAGAGCTGGTGCGGAAAGCGATCCAGCAGATTGACCGGCAGGCCGACCAGCCGCGCCAGATCCTCGCAGCGATCGCGGAGCGCGTCGCGTCCCCTGATGTCGCCGAGCTGCATGATCGGGTCCGCGATCGCGCGCGCCGCGGTGAAGCGCGGGTTGAGGCTGTCGGTCGGGTCCTGGAACACCATCTGGATCTGGCTGCGCCGCGGCAGCCGCGCGAACGACTGTGGCGGAATGCCGCCGATGTCCTCGCCGTCGAACACGATGCGGCCGGAGCTCTGGTCCAGCAGCCGCATCACCATCATCGACGTCGTCGACTTGCCGCAACCGGATTCGCCGACCAGCCCGACGCTCTCGCCATGGTCGACCTGGAAGCTGATGCCGTCGACCGCGCGGAAGATCTCCTCCTCGACCGGCGGCTTGCGGCCGAACAGCTTTGTCAGCACCGAGCCTGCGCCCTGGCGGGGATATTCCTTGACGAGCTTTTCGACGGACAGGAGGGGCTCTATCCGCTCCCTCTCCCCGTTCTTTACGGGGAGAGGGTTGGGGTGAGGGGCTCTATCCACAAGCACAGCTCGGGGAGAGTCCCCCTCACCCGCCGCGCTGCGCGCGTCGGCCTCTCCCCGCAGGCGGGGCGAGGCGGAAGAAAGCGTCGAGGCTTCGTCCTCCGGCAATAGATCCCTGAGCGACACCCCAAGCCGCGGCGTCGCGCGCATCAGCTTCTTCGTATAGTCGTGCTGGGGCGCGGCGAAGATGTCGGCCGAGACCGCGGTCTCGACCACGCGGCCCTTCTCCATCACCACGACGCGGTCGCAATAGGCGGCGGCAAGGCCGAGATCGTGCGTGATCAGGATCGTCGACATCGCCCGGCGCCGGGTCAGCTCGACGATCAGATCCATCACCGCCTTCTGGGTGGTGACGTCGAGGCCGGTGGTCGGCTCGTCGGCGATCAGCAGCTGCGGATTGCAGGCCAGCGCCAGCGCGATGACGACGCGCTGGCACATGCCGCCGGACAGCTCGAACGGATAGGCGTGATAGCGCTCGCGCGGACGCGCGATCTTGACCTGCTCCAGCGCCGCGATCGCGGTCTCGCCGCGGTCGGTGACCTGCGCCTGCTGGACGTGCTGGCGCAGCACGTCCTCGATCTGGTGCCCGACCTTGCGGATCGGATTGAGCGCGGCGCGCGGGTTCTGGAAGATCATCGAGACTTCACGGCCGCGCAGGTCGCGCATCTGGCTCTCCGAAGCCGACTTGACGTCGATGCCGGAGAACATCACCGAGCCGTCGGCGATCCGGCCGGCGCGATCGAGGATGCGCATCACCGCATATGACGTCACCGACTTGCCGGAGCCGGACTCGCCGACGATGCCGACTGTCTCGCCCTTGCCGACGGAGATGTTGACGTGCTGCACCGCCTTGACGATGCCGCGGCGGGTGGTGAACTCGACGGTGAGATCGCTGACGTCGAGCAGCGGCTGGGCGGTCATGCGCGCCTCCCACAAAATATCGAAAACAACCCCATGCACAGTAGCGAGACGGTATCATGGCACCGCGACGAAACCGTCATCACGTCCTCCGCTGCGGGTCGACGATGTCGCGCAGGCCGTCGCCGAGCAGGTTGAAGCAGAACACCGCGATCATCAGCGCAAGGCCGGGGAATAGCGCGATCCACCATTCGCCTGACACCATGAAGCCGGCGCCCTCGGCGACCATGATGCCCCACTCGGCGGTCGGCGGCCGGACGCCGAGGCCGATAAACGAGAGACCCGCGGCGTTGAGGATCGCGTAACCCATGGTCAGCGACATCTGCACGATCATGATCGGCATGATGTTGGGCAGGATGTGCCCGAGCAGGATGCGGTATTCGCCGTTGCCCGAGAGCCGCGCCGCCTGCACGAAGCCCGCGTTGCGGCGGACATTGGCCTCGGCGCGCGCGACCCGGGCATAGAGCGGAAAGTTGACGATCGCGGTCGCGATGATGATGTTCTGCACGGTGTTGCCGAGCGCCGCGACGATGCCCATCGCCAGCACGAACAGCGGAAACGCCATGATGGTGTCGGCGATGCGGCCGACGATGCGATCGGTCCAGCCGCCGAAATAGCCGGCGGCGATGCCGGCCAGCCCGCCCATCAGGAACACCAGCACCACGGAGGCGATCGCGATGAAGGTGTCGAGCCGGGTCGCGACGATGACCCGGCTGAAGATGTCGCGGCCGAGCTGGTCGGTGCCGAACCAATGCGCGGTGGACGGCGGCTTCAATGCCGCCGCGGTGTCGGAGGCGAGCGGGTCGTACGGCACCACGTAAGGCCCAAACAGCGCGGCGAACAGGATCAGGATCAACAGCGCAAAGGCGAAGCCGGTGACCTTGTTCTCGCTCAGCACGTAGCGGGTCTGCTCCAGTACCGCAGCAAGTCCGGAGGTGCGGGCGGAGCCCGCGGGCTCGACGGTCGGCGCAACGCTGCTCATCGCTCTAGCCCTCCAGCCTGACGCGGGGATCGATCACGCCGTAGAGGATGTCGATCAACAGATTGAGAGCCACGTACATGATCGCCATGGTCAGCACGAAACCCTGCACCGGCGCGAAGTCCGAGGCGATCAGCGCCTCGACCGCGTAGGAGCCGATGCCGGGCCAGGCGAACACCTTCTCCACCAGCACGTTGGCCCCGAGCAGGAAGGAGAACACCATGCTGAGCGTGGTGATGACCGGCAGCATCGCGTTGCGAAACGCGTAGGTGACGATCACCTTGCCGGGCGACAGGCCGCTGGCGCGCGCGGTGCGGACGAAATCCGACGCCAGCACCGCGAGCATCGAGGCTCGTGTCATCCGGGCGATCGGCGCCAGCGAGAAGATCGCAAGCGTCACCGCCGGCAGGATCAATTGGCTGAGCGCAGACCGAAACGCCTCGAAGTCGTGCGCGATCAGGGTGTCGATCAGATAGAAGCCGGTGATGGTCGGCGGCGCGCTATAGAACACGTCGAGCCGGCCGAGCGGCGCCGGCGCCCAGCCGAGCCGGAAGTAGAACACATACACCAGCACCAGCCCGGTGAAGAACACCGGCAGCGACACGCCGGCCGTGGTGGTGACGCGGCAGAGATGGTCGATCCAGGAGCCCGGCCGCGTCGCCGCCAGCACGCCGAGCGGAATCGCGATCACGATCGAGACGACGAGGCCGAGCAGCGTGAGCTCGGCTGATGCCGGCAGACGGTTGCGCAACTCGGCCGCCACCGGCTGGCCGGTGGTGAGCGACGTGCCGAGATCGCCGTGGGCGAGATCGTTGCTGTAGCGGACGAACTGCTCGATCAGCGGCTTGTCGAAGCCGAGCTTCTTCCTGATCTGGTCGACCGCTTCCTTGGTCGCCGCAGGTCCTGCAAAATAAGCGGCGGGATCACCCGGCAGCGCACGCGTCAGCAGGAACGTCACGATCACGACCCCGATCAACGAGGGGATCGCGAACAGCAGCCGCTTGCCGATCAGGGTCAGCATGATGGCCTCGCCGCTTGTAGCTGAAGAGTCACACGGGCGGTGGCCGGGCTCCCTCCCCCCTTGCGGGGGAGGGTTGGGGCGAGGGGCGCCGCTTGCTCCGCTGCGAGATGGAGCGCCGCCCTGATCCGCGCGTGACACAGCGAATGGTTGGGCACCATCTCGCCCAACGTCGTCGATGCGCGTATGCGGCTTACCCCTCTCCCCACCCTCCCCCGCAAGGGGGGAGGGAGCCTGAGAGGTGTGCTCACCTCACCTAAGCCAGAAGCACAAGCCGATGCGCGGTAGACCATCGACATGCCGCCTCACCCCTTCACCAGCGCGCGGTAGTCGAGGCGGCGATGGAACCAGTATTGGTAGCCGGAGATGTTCTTCTGCATCGCGACGTTGACGAAGGGCTGGTAGAGCGGGATGCGCGGGATGTCGGTAAACGCAAGATCGACGAAGCCCTTGACGTCGGCGTCATAGGCCGCGGCGTCGCCGTTGGCGGCGGCGATGCGCGCGCCGTCGATGAGCTTGTCCATCTCGGGCGACTTGTAGCTCATCGTGTTGAAGATCGAATTGTTGCCGTGATAGCACCAGTAGAAGAAGTACTCGGGGTAATCGAGCCAGCCCGAGAACACGTTGGTGAACAGCGGCATTTCCTTCTTGGTGAGCTCGGTGCGCCAGTTGGCGCCGGGCACCTTGTTGATCGTGGTCTTGATGCCGAGCTGCGCGAGGCTCTCCTGCACCAGCACGCAGAGCGGCTCGTTGACGCCGGCGAAGTTCAGGTCGAACGAGATCGTGGTCTCGAAGCCGTTGGCGTAGCCGGCCTCCGCGAGCAGCGCCTTGGCCTTCTCCATGTCGGTGAAATACTTCGTCGGCTGCGGCCAGGCGACCTCGGTCGGCTTGTCCTTGGCGGCGCCGAACATCGGGTTGGCGAGGCCGAACAGCACCGCATCCATGATCTTCTGGTACGGCATCGCGTAGGCCATCGCCTGCCGCACCTTCGGATTGTCGAACGGCGGCTTGGTGACGTTCATGCCGATATACTGGATGCCGTTGGAGAACGGCAGCGACACCACGTTGAGCTTGCCGTTCGCCTTCATCTCCTGGAAGTCCTTGAACGGCAGCTCGTAGGAGATGTCGGCATCGCCGCGTTCGAGCAGCGCACGGCGGTTGCCGGCCTGCGGCACCATGCGCCAGATCACGCGCCTGATCTTCGGCATCGGACCACAGACCCAGTCGTCGTTGCGCTCCATCACCACTTCGGTGCCCGCGGTCCATTTGGTCACCTTGTAGGCACCGGAGCCCGCGGTCTGCTGCTTGGTGAATTCGAGCCCCCAGGGATCCTTCTCGCTGGCGTTCTTCTTCACGAGTTCGGAGTTGACGACGCAGGGCACGATCACAGCGAGATCGGGCATCGTCAGCTTGTCCTTCCTGAGGAAGTCGACGCGCACCGTATGATCATCGACGACGACGAACTGCTCGGGCTTGGTCAGCGAGCCTGCGCTCATCTGGAAGGTCGGGAAGCCGCCGACCGAGACGGCACGGTCGAGCGACCATTTGACGTCCTTTGCCGTGACCGGCGTGCCGTCATGGAATTTGGCGTTCTTGCGCAGCTTGAAGGTGACCGACATGTCGCCGATGTTGAAGTCCTCGGCGAGCTCGGGCTTGAACTTGTCGCGGTCGTAATAGGGCACGCCGCCCGGACCGCTCTTCATCTCGTGGCTGATCAGCCGGTCGTAGCAATTCCACGACACCTCGTAGCCGGGCACGTTGGTGCCGATGCCGTGGATGTCGAGATTGTTGGGACCGCCTTCGGAGACGATCAGCAGCGTCTCGGAGCGCGCATCGGCCTTGGCCGGCGACCAGATCGCCGGCGCGGTCGGCGCCAGCGCCCCCGCCGCCAGTCCGGACACCGATTTGAGGAAATCGCGACGCTTCATGTGATGCTCCAAATGCCTTTTTGGAAAATGGCTTTGGAACCGGGATCGCAAGGTTTGTGCCAACCCCTAACGAAACCTTATGAGGCGCTAACCAGCTGGAGAGATGGAGGAAACTGCCATAGGTATCTTGATCTGGCGCTGTCGGCGACACCAATCATTGCATACAAAGGACAGGTCAATGCTCAATCAATGAGCAAAAAGTGGGCCCTGCTCGCTTTCTGGCCGACGATCGATTCAGCTGCTAGTCCGGCCAGATCAGCTCCTGCAATTGGACGAAGTCGTCGACCCGGTCCGGCCAGCCGGCGATGCAGATGTGCCGCAGCGGGTCGCTGGCCGAGTGCAGCATCATGAGCGCCATCAGCCGCCGCTTCAGCGCGAAATTCACCTCGCTGCGCGGGATGCCGAAACCGTCGAACAGGCTGCGCACCCGGCGCGGATGCCCGGCAGCCATGAAGGCGCTGGGCCCGAGCAGATCGTACTCGCCCCACCCGGTCCGGACGTCGCCGAAGTCGAACAGGCCGGCGACATGCCAGCCGTCGGCGCGGCGGCCGAGCAGGAAATTCTCCGGGATGTACTCGCCAGTCAGGATCACCGGCGGCGCGTGCATCGGGATCAGCTCAGTGGCGTCGCGCAGCAGATCATCGAGCCCGGCGAGCAATTTCGCCGGCAGCCCGAGCCGCTCGTGGCGCGCCCGGCACTGCGCGATCTGGGTGCGCATGAAGGCCTCCCAGCGCGGCTCGAGCGCCAGCAGGCAGCCGGGCGGCACGCGCTGCACCTCGGCGATCACGGCGCCGATCTCGGCCAGCACGCGCTCGCGTTCGGCTTCCGGCAGCGCTGGCCACACCTCCGAGCCGACGGTGCCGGCGAGGTGCGTGATGACGAGATAGGGCCAGCCGTCGCGCTCGCCCTCCGCGACGAGGTCGGGGATCGGAATGCCGAGTCGTCCGCGCAGCTCGGCGAGCGCGCCGCGCTCGGAGACGAATTGCGGACGCAGGAACGGCGGAAACAGTTTCAGGATCAGGCTGTCATCGAGCCTGACGACGAGGTTGGTGCCGGTCGCAAACACATGCGGCGGCGCGCCCCACGGCAGCCCGTGGCTGTCGGCGATCTCGCGCGCCACCGGCAGCCAGCGCGAGGTGTCACCGCGCCAGGCGCGATAGGTATCGTAGGTGGTAATGGACGGGAGCCGAGCGATCATTGCAAGCTTTGTAGCCCGGATGGAGCGCAGCGTAATCCGGGATTCTGCGCCAACCGAAGCACCGGTCCCGGATTTCGCTTCGCTGCATCCGGGCTACGCAGCCATACCAACATCACCGATCCGGATTGGCGCGCTCGAACTGGCGCAGCAGGCGGTTGCCGCGGTCGACGGCGTTGTCCATCGCGGCCTGCGCCGAGCGCTTGCCTGAAAACACCTGCTCGAGCTCCTCCTCGATCACGTCGCGGATCAGGACGAACGAGCCGAGCCGGATGCCCTTGGAATTGTCGGTCGGCGGCTTCAGCGTCACCTCCTCGATCGAGATCGAGGCGCCGGGATTGCGCTCGTAGAAACCCTGCGTGCGGCTGAGATCGAATGCGGCGCGGGTGATCGGCAGATAGCCCGTGTTCTGGTGCCAGGCGGCCTGCACCTCCGGCCGCGACAGATAGGCGAAGAACTTCGCCACCCCGGCATATTCGGCGCGCGGCCGGTCGCGCAGCACCCACAAGGTCGCGCCGCCGATGATGGAGTTCTGCGGCGCGCCCTGCACGTCCGGATCGTACGGCATCATGGCGTAGCCGACCTCGAATTTCGAATTCGCCTTGATGTCGGCGCGGGTGCCCGACGAGCCGATGAAGATGCCGCACTCGCCCTTCTGGAAGCGCGGCTCGGCCGCCTGGCCGCGGCCGCTATAGTCGAAGGTCTTGTCGGCTTGCCATTGCGCGAGCTGCGCGATGTGGCGCACCACCAGCGGGTTGTTGAAGATCAGCTGGGCGTCGAGCCCGGAGAAGCCGTTGGCCTTGGTTGCGATCGGCAGATTGTGAAACGCCGAGAAGTTCTCGACATTGATCCAGGACGGCCACGACGTGGTGACGCCGCACATCGCACCGGCCGCGCGCAGCCGCTTCGCCATCGTGCCGAGCTCCGGCCAGGTCTTCGGCGCCTGGCTCGGATCGAGCCCCGCGGAGCGGAACATGTCCTTGTTGTAGTACAGGATCGGCGTCGAAGCATTGAACGGGAACGACAGCATGTTGCCGTCGACATCGGCATAGTAGCCGGCCACAGCGGGCAGATAGGCCTGCGGTGCAAACGCCGCCGACTGGTCGCGCATCAGCTCGAACACCGGATAGATCGCGCCGCGCGCCGCCATCATGGTTGCGGTGGCAATCTCGTTGACCTGAACGATCGCCGGCTGGCTGCGCGAGCGGAAGGCGAAGATCGCCGCGGTGACGGTCTCGGTGTAGTTGCCCTTGTAGGCCGGCACGATCCGGTAGTCGGATTGCGACGCGTTGAAGTCGGCGGCGAGCTTCTCGAGCTGCTTGCCGAGCTCGCCCGACATCGCATGCCACCACATGATCTCGGTCGCGGCGCGCGCCGGCGAGACGAGCAGAACGGCCACGACCACGAGCTGCAAGAGCTTGAAGGTGAGCTTCAAAGTGAACTTCACGACGTGCCGTTCCCGGATGCCAATGTGCCGTCATACGGCGCCACAACCGCAGATTCAATCGACACCGAAGGTTGCAACCCGGATTTAACGTTTTGGCCAATGGCGAACCAGCGCCGTTCTGCTAAAAAAGCGTTGAACCTTTTCTTCCCGCCCAGGACATAAATCACAAGGGGAATTGTTGCCTGTGTACCGCCGCGCCGGCCTTTCGCGGATAACGATGCTTGCCGTCGCGCTGTTATGGACAGCGGTCCCGGCGAGCGCCTTTGCGCGCGAATTCCGCACCGCCGATACCCAGAATGAGGACTATCCGACCGTCCAGGCGCTGAATTACATGGACCAGCTGATCGCCGAACGCACCGGCGGCCGGCACCGCATCGTGGTCTTCCATTCCCGCCAGCTCGGCGAGGAAAAGGAAACGCTGGAACAGACCCGGGCCGGCGCGATCGATCTGAACCGGACCAATGTCGCGCTGATCGGAACCATGGTGCCGTCGGTGAATGTGCTGGCCATGCCGTTCCTGTTTCGATCGCTTGAGCACCTGCAGCACGTGCTGGACGGCCCGATCGGCAACGAGATCCTGAACAGCTTCGAGGCCCACGGCTTTGTCGGGCTGGCGTTCTACGATTCCGGCGCCCGCTCGATCTACAACAGCGTCCGCCCGGTGCGCTCGCTCGACGATCTCAAGGGGTTGCGGCTGCGCGTGCAGCAATCCCAGCAGATGTCGGACATGATCCGCGCGCTCGGCGCCCAGCCGGTCGAGATGCCCTACGGCCAGGTGCTGACCGGCCTCGCCAACCGGCTGATCGACGGCGCGGAGAACAACTGGCCGTCCTTCGTCACCACCGGCCACTACAAATATGCCGGCTACTACACGCTGACCCGGCACACCGTCAGTCCCGACGTGCTGGTGATGTCGCAAAAGGCCTGGGCGGCGCTCTCGCCGGAGGAGCAGACGATCTTCCGCGAGGCCGCGCAACGCTCCAGCGCCTACATGCGCGAGCGATGGCGCGAGCTCGAGGAGCACTCGCGGAAGCAGGCGGAGCAGGCCGGCGTCAAGATCGTGACCGACATCGACCGCAAGCCGCTCGAAGCGGCGATGGCCGGCATCTATGCCAAGGCGGAGCGCGATCCGGCGATTGCGGCGCTGATCGAACGCATCCGCAACATGGAGTAACCGGATCTTGGCCGCACCAGAGCAGGACAGGACGATACGACGGCCGGCGGCCTTTGGGCCGCAGGGCCGCTTCCGCATCGTCCAGTTGCTGCGTGCGGTCCCGATCCGCTGGCGCATCCTGTCGATCGCGCTGCTCAACTCCGCGGTCGTGATCGTGCTCGCGGTACTGATCTGGAACGGGGCGAAGGTGCTCGGCTCGGCCTGGGAGGATGTCCGCCAGGTGCGGGAATCCGACAAGATCCTGGCCAAGCTCGAAAGCGAGACCAGCCGGCTGCAGAACCTGATCCATCGCTACATCAACCAGCCGAGCCCGGACCTGTTCGCGGAGATCCTGCTGCTGCGCGAGGCGGTGCTCGGCACGCTGACCAACCGGGCCTCGACCGACCCGGTGCTGTCGGGCTCGGTCGAGGAGCTGGAGCGCGTCACCAGCCGTTTCCTCGACGGCTTCGGCGAATTGCGCACGGTGCAGACCAAGATCTCCAAGACCTATGACGAGCAGGTGCTGTCGCCGACCAAGGACATGGCCGGGCTGTATTCGATCATCGAGGGCGCCACCGGGCATCGCGACGCGCTGATCTGGCCCGCGCTCGGCAAATCGCGCGAAGCCTTCACCTCGCTCCTGGTCGCCGCCAACGCCTATTATCTCTCGCTGGCCTCGTCATCGGCCGAGGAAGCCCGCCGCAACATCGATACGATCGAGAAGACGATCCCGGTCATGACCGATATGGCCGAGAACGATCTGCAGCGCATGGCGCTGGCGCGGCTCAAGGTCAAGACCGCAGAGCTGCGCGAGGGGCTCGGCAAGCTCAGCGAACAGCTCACCAACCGCACCGATCTGCTGCGCAACTCGATCGACGCCAGCCAGGCCGATGCGATCGGCGCGATCGACGATCTCTCGGTGAAGATGCGCCAGCGCGAGCAGAAGGCGCAGGAGACCTTCGACAAGACGCTGACGTCGATCTCGCGCCGGGTGCTGTCGATCGCCGTGATCTTCCTCGGCGTCATCATGTCGGCCGGCGTCATGATCGCGCTGTCGATCCGGCTGCCGCTGGCGCAGATCATGGCGGCGATGCGCACCATCACCTCGGGCGATCTCGACCGGCCGGTGCAGGGCACCTCGGCCAAGGACGAGGTCGGCGCGATGGCACGCGCGGTCGAGGTGTTCCGCGAGAATGCCATCGCCAAGCGCAAGACCGAGGACGAGCTGCGCACCGCCAAGGAGAAGGCCGAGAGCGCGCTGCTCGAGCTCAACGCCGCGCAGCAGAACCTGATCGACGCCGAGCGTCTCGCCGCGCTCGGCGGCCTGGTTGCCGGCGTCGCCCACGAGGTCAACAACCCGATCGGCATCAGCCTGACGGTGGCCTCGAGCTTTGCCCGCCGCAGCGAGATCTTCGAGAACGACCTGAGGACCGAGCCGCTGCGGCGCTCCAAGCTCGACGAATTCGTGCGCGCCTCGCGTGACGCATCGCAGCAACTGGTCTCCAACCTGCAGCGCGCCGGCGAGCTGATCCAGTCGTTCAAGCAGGTCGCGGTCGACCGCTCGCATGCCGAGCGCCGCCAGTTCGCCTTGAGCGAATCGACCGACCAGATCGTGGCGAGCCTGCGGCCGGTGCTGAAGAAGGCCGCGATCGCGCTGTCCGTCGACGTGCCCGAGGGGCTGCTGATCGACGGCTATCCCGGTGCATATGGCCAGATCTTAACCAATCTTTTCCTCAACGCCGTCAATCATGCCTTTGCCGATGGCCGCACCGGCAACATCACGATCTCGGCGCGCGGGCGCGGCGCTGATGATGTCGAAATCATCTTCGCGGACGACGGGGCTGGCATGACGCCGGACGTGCAGCGGCAGGCATTCGACCCGTTCTTCACGACGCGGCGCAACGAAGGTGGTACGGGCCTCGGCCTGCATATCGTCTATAACCTGGTCACCCAGCAGCTCGGCGGACGCATGATGCTGGAGTCAAGGGTAGGACAAGGCACAACTTTTCGCATTATCATGCCCAGGATCGCCAAGGGGGCTGCCAAGGGCGAGCCCACGATCACTGACGCAGCAGCCGACGGAACCAGTCAATGGCCGAACAGGACGATGTCCTCCAACTGATCGACGATACCGAGAGCCCCCCGGAGGACTCGTCGGCCCGCAAATGGAAGATCGCCGTCATCGACGACGACCACGCCGTCCATGAAGGCACCCGTTTCGCGCTCAGCGACTACAATCTGAACGGTGCGACGCTGGAGATCCTCTCGGCCTACTCCGCGGCCGAAGGCCGCACGCTGATGCGGGACAATCCCGACATCGCAGCCGTGCTGCTCGACGTCATCATGGAGACCGACGTCGCCGGCCTCGAGCTCGTCGAGTACATCCGCAACGAGATCAGGAACGAGACCGTCCGCATCATCCTGCGCACCGGCCAGCCCGGCCAGGCGCCCGAGCGGCGGGTCATCGTGCAGTACGACATCAACGACTACAAGGCGAAGACCGAGCTCACCGCCGACAAGCTGTTCACCTCGCTGACCGCGGCACTGCGCAGCTACCAGCAGCTCGAGCGCATGGTGCAGACCCGGCGCGGGCTCGAGATCATCATCGACGCCGCCTCGACGCTGTACGACTTCAAGTCGATGCAGCGGCTGGCCGAGGGCGTGCTGACCCAGCTCGCCTCGCTGCTCAACGTCGATTGCGCGGGGATCCTGGTGCTGCGCGACGACGGCAACGGCAACGCCGCCGCCTGCGATTTCTCGGTGCTGGCCTGCTCGGGCTGCTACAGCCGCTTCATCGGCACCACCTCGTCGAAGGCGCTCGATGCCGATTTGCGGCACATGGTCGAGGAAGCCTTCCAGCGCCGCAAGAACGAGTTCGCCGACCACCGCAGCGTGCTCTATTCGCGCACCGGCTCTGGCCGCGAGGTCGTGGTGCTGCTGCAGGCCGAGCGCCAGCTCTCCGACACCGATCGCGCGCTGGTCGAGATCTTCTCGAGCCGGCTGTCGATCGCGTTCGACAACGTGATCCTCTACCAGCAGCTGCACGAAGCCAACACCCAGCTCGAGGACCGCGTCACCCAGCGCACCCGCGCGCTGATGCAGGCCAACCGGCGGCTGTCGGCGCAATGGCTGCGGCTGCAGCGCGCCAACGGCTTCAAGAACGAGATCCTCGGCACCGTCGCCCACGACCTGAAGAATCCGCTCGGCGTGATCCTCGGCCGCACCGAGATGCTGACCGAACTGATCGGCGCCGGCTCGCCGAAGGAGAACGTCACCGCGCAGGTCGAGCACATCAGGGATGCGACCAAGCGGCTGACCTCGATGGTCGACCATCTGATCTCGGACGCGATGGCCGATGCCTTCGACATCACCATCCGCCGCGAGCCGGTCGACGTCGCAGCCCTCGTCAACGAGGTCACCGAGGCCAATTTGCCCTCGGCGGTCAACAAGCAGCAGAGCATCTCGGTCTCGGGGCCGCAGCATTTCGTCACGATGTGCGACTCCGACCGGATCCGCGAGGCGATCGACAATTTGGTCAGCAACGCCATCAAATATTCGCCGATCGGCGGCAAGATCACGGTCGCGGTCAGCCATGAGGGCGACGACACCGTGATCCGGATCGTCGACCAGGGTCCTGGCCTCAGCCCCGAGGATCTCAGCCGGCTGTTCGGCCGGTTCCAGCGGCTGTCGGCCAAGCCGACCGCGGGCGAGAGCTCGACCGGGCTCGGCCTTTCCATCGTCAAGCGCATCATCGACATGCATGGCGGCCATGTGACCGCACAGAGCCCGGGCCCCGGACAGGGGTCGACCTTTACGGTTACACTGCCGGCGACAGAGACATCATGAGCCAGAACCCGCATATCTTCATTGTCGACGACGAGGCGCCGGCCCGCGAGATGGTCGGCGATTACCTCAAGATGCACGGCTTCGGCGTGACGCTGTGCGATGGCGGCAAGAGCCTGCGCAAGGAGATCGAGAGCAGCACGCCCGATCTCGTGGTGCTCGACCTCAACATGCCCGAGGAGGATGGTCTGTCGATCATCCGCGACCTCAAGAGCAAGATCAACGTCCCCGTCATCATGCTGACAGCTACCGCCAGTCCGATCGACCGGGTGGTCGGCCTCGAGCTCGGCGCTGACGATTACGTGGCCAAACCCTGCGAACTGCGCGAGCTGATGGCCCGCATCCGCTCGGTGCTGCGGCGGAGCGGGCCCGCCAAGACGGCCGCGCCGGAACCGGCAAGCGGCAAGGCCGAAAAGGAGCAGCTGGTGCGGTTCGGCACCAAATGGCTCGATCTCGAGGCCCAGGCGCTGCGCGACGACGAGGGCAACGAGCATCCGCTGACCGCCTCGGAATTCGGCCTGCTGAAAGTGTTCGCGGCCAACCCGAAGCGCGTGCTGTCGCGCGAGCGGCTCTTGGAACTCGCCAATGCGCGCGACGCCGAAGCCTTCGACCGCGCCGTCGACCTCCGCATCATGCGGATCCGCCGCAAGATCGAATTCGACCCGACCAAGCCCTCGGTGATCCGGACCATCCGCGGCGGCGGCTATCTGTTCTCGCCGACCGGGGACAAGGCCTGATCGTCGCGCTGGCACTATTCCCGTCATCCTCGAATTTATCGATTTGGCTGTGCGGCACACCCGGAATCCACACAGCTGAGGCTGTCAATCCGCGCAAAAATCCCTAAGTTTCGGCCATGCCGAAAACAGCCTCCAAAGACCCCGCCAAGCCAGCTCCGAAGACCGCCCCCAAGCCCGTTGCCGCCAAGCCCGCGGCCAAGGGCGACCATATCTTTTTGGTCGACGGGTCGGGTTACATCTTCCGCGCCTACCACGCGCTGCCGCCGCTGAACCGCAAGTCCGACGGGCTGCAGGTCAACGCCGTGCTCGGCTTCTGCAACATGCTGTGGAAGCTGCTGCGCGACATGCCGGAGGACAACCGGCCGACCCATCTGGCGATCGTGTTCGACAAATCGGAGATCACGTTCCGCAACAAGCTGTATCCCGATTACAAGGCGCACCGGCCGCCGGCGCCCGACGATCTGATCCCGCAATTCGCGCTGATCCGCGAGGCAGTGCGCGCCTTCGAGCTGCCCTGCCTCGAGCAGGTCGGCTTCGAGGCCGACGACCTGATCGCAACCTATGCGCGGCTCGCCACCGAGCGCGGCGCCACCACGACGATCGTGTCATCAGACAAGGACCTGATGCAGCTCGTCAACGACAACGTCGTGATGTACGACACCATGAAGGATCGCCGCATCGGCCGCGACGAGGTGATCGAGAAATTCGGCGTGCCGCCGGAGAAGGTGGTCGAGGTGCAGGCGCTCGCCGGCGATTCCACCGACAACGTGCCCGGCGTGCCCGGCATCGGCGTCAAGACCGCGGCCCAGCTGATCATCGAATATGGCGATCTCGATCAGCTGCTGTTCCGCGCCGGCGAGATCAAGCAGCCGAAGCGGCGCGAGGCGCTGCTGGAGAACGCAGAGAAGGCGCGGATCTCGCGCCAGCTCGTGCTGCTCGACGACAAGGTCGAGCTCGAGGTGCCGCTCGACGACCTCGCGGTGCACGATCCGGACTCGCGCCGGCTGATCGCCTTCCTCAAGGCGATGGAGTTCACCACCCTCACCCGCCGCGTCGCCGACTATGCGCAAATCGACCCGGCCAACGTCGACGCCGATCCCGGCAACAAGAGCGGCGCCAGCGTGTTCTCGCCGCTGCCGCCGTCGGACGTGACGCCTGTGCCCGGCGACGCTCCGGCATCGGCCGCAGCACCGCTGGCGAAAGCCAAGCCGACCGGCGCGCGCGACGACAAGAACTCCAACCGCAAGGGCACGCCGGCCACGCTCGCCGAAGCCCGCGGCGAGGCGATCCGCAAGACGCCCTTCGATCGCAAGGCCTACCAGGCGATCGGCAGCCTCGACCAGCTCAATGCCGTCATCGCGCGCGCGCACGACACCGGCTACCTCGCGATCGAGGCGATGTCGGAATCGATCGACCCGATGCAGGCCGAGCTGTCCGGACTGGCGCTCGCCGTGGCGCCCAACGACGCCTGCTACATCCCGCTCGGCCACCGCGAGCCCGGCGGTGGCGCCGGCCTGTTCGATGCCGGCCTCGCGCCCGGCCAGCTCAAGACCGCCGATGCATTGAAGGCGCTGAAGCCGCTGCTGGAGTCCACAGGACTCCAGAAGGTCGGCTTCAACGTCAAATTCACCTCGGTGACCTTGGCGCAGCACGGCGTTACGCTGCGCAACATCGACGATGCCCAGCTGATGTCCTATGCGCTCGATGCCGGCCGCGGCTCGCACGCGATCGAGTCGCTCGCCGAGCGCTGGTTCGGCCACGCCGTCGTCAATTACGGCGGCCTCGTCGGCAGCGGCAAGGGCAAGCTGACCTACGATCAGGTCACGATCGACAAGGCGACTGAATACGCGGCCGAAAGCGCCGATGTGATCCTGCGGCTGTGGCGGGTGCTGAAGCCGCGCCTCGTCGCCGAGCGGATGACGACGGTGTACGAGACGCTGGAGCGGCCGCTGGTGTCGGTGCTGGCGCGGATGGAGCGGCGCGGCATCTCGATCGACCGCCAGGTGCTGTCGCGGCTGTCGGGCGATTTCGCCCAGACCGCGGCGCGGGTCGAGGCCGAGATCCAGGAGATCGCCGGCGAGCCGGTCAATGTCGGCAGCCCGAAGCAGATCGGCGACATCATCTTCGGCAAGATGGGATTGCCCGGCGGCACCAAGACCAAGACCGGCGCGTGGTCGACGACCGCGCAGGTGCTTGACGATCTCGCCGAGCAGGGCCACGACTTCCCGAAGAAGATCCTGGAATGGCGCCAGGTCTCGAAACTGAAATCGACCTACACCGACGCGCTGCCGACCTACGTCAACCCGCAGACCCATCGCGTCCACACCACCTACGCGCTGGCCGCGACCACCACGGGGCGGCTGTCGTCGAACGAGCCGAATCTGCAGAACATCCCGGTGCGTACCGAGGACGGCCGCAAGATCCGCCGCGCCTTCATCGCCACGCCCGGCCACAAGCTGGTGTCGGCCGATTACTCGCAGATCGAGCTGCGGCTGCTGGCGGAGATCGCCGACGTGCCGGTGCTGCGCCAGGCGTTCCGCGACGGGCTCGACATTCACGCCATGACCGCCTCGGAGATGTTCGGCGTGCCGATCAAGGACATGCCGAGCGAGGTGCGCCGCCGCGCCAAGGCGATCAATTTCGGCATCATCTACGGCATCTCGGCGTTCGGCCTCGCCAACCAGCTCGGCATCGCGCGCGAGGAGGCCTCGGCCTACATCAAGAAGTACTTCGAGCGCTTCCCCGGCATCCGCGCCTATATGGACGAGACCAAGGACTCCTGCCGCCGCAACGGCTATGTGACGACGCTGTTCGGCCGTAAGATGTACTACCCGGATATCAAGGCCTCCAACGCCTCGGTGCGCGCCTTCAACGAACGCGCCGCGATCAACGCACGCCTGCAGGGTACCGCCGCCGACATCATCCGCCGCGCCATGATCCGGGTCGAGGACGCGCTCACGGAGAAGAAGCTCTCGGCGCAGATGCTGCTGCAGGTGCATGACGAACTGATCTTCGAGGTGCCCGACGACGAGGTCGCGGCGACGCTGCCGGTGGTGCAGAAGGTGATGCAGGATGCGCCGTTCCCGGCCGTGATCCTGTCGCTGCCGCTGCAGGTCGACGCCCGCGCCGCCAACAATTGGGACGAGGCGCATTAGCCTCATCTCTCTCGTCATTCCGGGGCTCGCCGCAGGCGAGAACCCGGAATCCACTCATCCATAAATTATGCGGCCCGATGGATTCCGGGTTCGTGCTTCGCACGTCCCGGAATGACGACGAGAGACCGGGCGAGGGAGCACACCGCCGCGAGATCGACATTGCTCCGAGAGCAATTCCAGCATGGCCGCGCCGCGCACGGCACGCTAGAAGTGCATGCATCCCCTCGCGAGACCTGTCATGCCCCACACATCCGCCCTGCTCGGCTTTGCGCTCGTCTGCCTCGGCATGGTGCTGACGCCGGGACCGAACATGATGTACCTGATCTCGCGCTCGATCACGCAGGGGCCGGCGGCCGGCATCGTCTCGCTCGGCGGCGTCGCGCTCGGCTTCGTGTTCTACATGCTGTGCGCGGCGTTCGGCATCACCGCGCTGCTGTTTGCGATTCCCTACGCCTATGACGCGCTGCGCTTCGCCGGCGCCGGCTATCTGCTCTGGCTGGCGTGGCAGGCGCTCAAGCCCGGCGGCCGCTCGCCGTTCCAGGTCAAGGCGCTGAAGGTCGACGGCCCGCGCAAATTGTTCGCGATGGGTCTCGTCACCAACCTGCTGAACCCGAAGATCGCGATGCTTTATCTCGCGCTGCTGCCGCAGTTCATCGATCCCACCGGCGGCAGCGTGCTGTCGCAGTCGCTCGCGCTCGGCTCGATCCAGATCGTGATCAGCGTCAGCGTCAACGCGATGATCGCGCTCGCGGCCGGCTCGATCGCGGTGTTCCTCGGCACCCGCCCGACCTGGCTGTTGGTGCAGCGCTGGCTGATGGGCACCGTGCTCGCGGGGCTTGCGATGAAGATGGCGCTCGAGGCGAGGAAGGCCTGATCAGTACCCTCTCCCCTTGTGGGAGAGGGTGGCGAAATCGAGCGAAGCGAGATGTAGCCGGGTGAGGGTCTCTCTCCACGAGCTTGCTCGCGGAGACAGCCCCTCATCCGGCGCTGCGCGCCACCTTCTCCCACAACGGGACAAGGGAAGAAGACGCGTCTCAATCCAGCTTCGCGTCCATCCCCCGCTTCGTCGCGGGGCGGGCCATCAGCGTCTCGTACCAGCGCTTGACGTTGGGGAAGTCTGATAGCTCCACCTTGTGGCGCGGATGGCGCCAGGCCCAGCCGAGGATGGCGAAGTCGGCCACCGAGAGATCGCCGGCGACGAAGTCGCGGCCATCGAGCCTGCGATCCAGCACGCCGTAGAGCCGCCGCGTCTCGGCCATGTAGCGCTTCAGGCCATAGGCGCGGTCCTGCTCGTTCTCCAGCGCGATGAAATGGTGGACCTGGCCCGGCATCGGGCCGAAACCGCCCATCTGCCACATCAGCCACTCATAGACCGGGATCCGCTCCGCCAGCGGCTTCGGCAGGAACTTGCCGGTCTTCTCGCCGAGATAGAGCAGGATCGCGCCGGACTCGAAGATGCTGACCGGCTTGCCGCCCGGACCGTCCGGATCGACGATCGCCGGGATCTTGTTGTTTGGGCTGATCGCAAGGAAGGCGGGCGCCATCTGCTCGCCCTTGCCGATATTCACCGAGATCACCTTGTAGGGCAGCCCCATCTCCTCCAGCGCCACCGAGATCTTGCGGCCATTGGGGGTGTTCCAGGTGTGCAGCTCGATGGTCATTTCCGCTTCCCGTGCAAGTGTTTGGCCAAGTGTTTGGCCGAGCGTTTGGGGCTTGCTTACGGGGATTGGCACGGCCGCACAACCCGTGCTTTCCGCACGCTGCTGCGCTGAAATGGCGGCGCGGGCACTGTTGACGGCGGGATTTACCCGCTGGAATGTGCGAAAGACCGCCGATAGATTGCCGGCCGCCTCAAAGCCCCCAAAGAACCCTCAAGGGAAAAAGCCTTTGTCCAAATCAGCCTCCCGCGCCCGCCTCGCCGAGATCATCCGCAAGCGCTCGTTCGGCCGCGGCGAGATCACGTTGGCGTCGGGCCGCAAGAGCGACTTCTATTTCAACCTGAAGCCGACGATGCTCGATCCCGAAGGCGCGGCGCTGCTCGCCGAGCTGACCTATGAGGCGCTGAAGGACGACCGGCTCGATTTCGTCGGCGGGCTCGAGATGGGCGCGGTGCCGCTCGCCGGCGCCATCGCGCAGCTGTCCTGGCTGAAGGGCCATCCGATCGCGGCCTTCTTCGTGCGCAAGAAGCCGAAGGAGCATGGCGCGCGGCTGTCGGTCGAAGGGCTCGCCAAGGGCGAGACGCTGGTCGGCAAGCGCATCGTGATCGTCGAGGACGTCACCACGACAGGCGGCTCGGCGCTGAAGGCGGCGGAAGCGGTGCGCGAAGCCGGCGGCGAGGTCGCGCTGGTCTTCACCATGGTCGACCGCGAGGAAGGCGCGACCGAGACATTCGCCGAAGCCGGGCTGCAATTCCGCGCGCTGTACAAGGCCGGCGAGTTCCTGAAGGATTGACGGTGTCTCTTCACCTCTCCCCGCATCCACCTTCGCCCGAAGGCGGGCTTTGGCGGACAAGAGAGCGGGGCGAGGGAGAAGAGGGCGCCCCGGCCCCGCTTTCTTCGTGTGACGCCGTCACCCCAAATCAATCGCTCGTTTACCATCCCGCCGTAAGGTGAATCCGCCGGGGCAGCTTGTCGCCGCGGCGTGGCGCGTCGGGTGGAGTTGGCGTTGCGTACAGAGTTGAGTGATCGGCGCATGCGGCGCCGCGTGATGCTTGCCGCCGCGTCGTTTGCGGGTTCCGTCCTGGTGGTGCCCGCTCCCGTCTCAGCCGAAGGGCTGTTCGACCTCTTCTTCGGCGGTTCCCAGAAGCAGCAGGGCCGGCAGGCGCCGCCGCAAGCCAATTTCTTCGCCGATCCGTTCGGCCTCAACCAGCAGCAGCCGGAACGGCAGCAATCCGCGCCGATCTCGGCGCCGCGCGTCGCCGGTTCCGGACCGGCCTATTGCGTGCGCAGCTGCGACGGCAAGTATTTCCCGCTGACGATGCGCGGCAACGCGACGCCGGCGCAGCTCTGCCAGGCGTTCTGTCCGGCAAGCGCGACCAAGGTCTATTACGGCAGCCATATCGACAGCTCCGCCTCGGCCACCGGTGAGCGCTACGCCGACAGCGAAAACGCCTTCGCCTATCGCAAGGCGCTGCGCGCCGACTGCACCTGCAATGGCCGCGATCCGGCCGGGCTCGCACCGGTCGACCTTGCGCTCGATGCCTCGCTGAAGGCCGGCGACGTGATCGCGACCACCGACGGCCTCGTCGCCTACACCGGCGTCCGCGTCGGCAACGAGCAGTCGTTCGACTTCACGCCGGTCGCCTCCTATCCCGGATTGACCACGGCGGTCCGTGCACGGCTCGGAGAAATGAAAGTCGCGCCGGTCAGCGCCGAGCTCGCCGGCGACGCGCCGCTGCCGGAAACCAGAAGCGATGTCGCGCCAGCTGCGCCGTCATCCGTTGTGCCGAAGGGCCATGCCGCAAAGCCCGCCAAGCGGGCCGAGGCGAACTGACGGGCGTAAGCCCGTCGTCACGACGACAATCAGCGCGCCACGATCACGCCGATCACGTTCGGCGCGGCCATGTATTTCTCCTCGATCGCGGCCCGCGCGGCGGCGCGGTTCTCCGGATTGAGGAGGCCGCGCTTCTCGGCCAGGATCATCCAGCAATAGCCCCACCAGTCCGTCAGCATGCCCTGATCGTCGACCAGGTCGTAGCCCTGCTCGCCGGCGAAGATCCGCGCATGCGCCTCATCAAGCGAATCGAGCCAGGCGTGATCCTCCAGTGAGAACAGCTCGTCGCTGAAATCATCCGTGGTGTAGCCCCAGATCGACATGCAGACCGCGTTGAACTCGCGGTCGAGCTGGTCGTCGTCGATCGGCTGGCGCCGCGAGGCCTGGTGCAGCCGCGACAGCGACCGCGCGAAATCGGCAATCCGGGTCAGGGCGAATTGATCAAAGGCGATGGTGGACATGTAGTCCTCGCGGAGACTGTGAGACCATAGATATTGTGTCGGCGCAGGCGCCGAATCACAATGATATATCAAAGACTTGCTAAAGTGTTCTTAATTCGTTCTGATTGGTTTATGGTTCATTCCTGAACGTCGCCCCGGCGAAGGCCGGGGCCCATAACCACCGCTATCCGATATCTCGCATGATCGGTGCCGCGAAATGAACGCCACAGCCTATTACGTCTACATTCTCGCGAGCCGCCGCCATGGGACGCTCTACATCGGCGTCAGCAACGATCTCCGCAATCGGCTTACGCTTCATCGCGCTGGACGCGGCTCGCAATTCGTCAAGAAGTACGGCGTCACGCGGCTGGTTTACATCGAGGTCTACGCTTCACCACTGGAGGCGATCGCACGGGAGAAAGCGTTGAAGGAATGGCGCCGTGACTGGAAGATTCGCCTGATCGAGACAGACAATCCGGAATGGGGCGACCTGTCCCATCTTCTCTGACAGCTGTGGTTATGGGCCCCGGCCTTCGCCGGCGGGGCGACGAGTTTGCGGTGCTGGCTTTCGCCAGGACGACGAAGGAGGCAGCATCGCCGTCACGCGAATGCTCGCCCCCGGACGCAATTCGGGCCGCTGACTTAAGTCAGCGGCCCGTTGAAAATTGCTTCGGAATGAAATGCGTCGGAGCTAAAATATGTGCCCGCCCCACGAGCGACAGGTGTGGTTGTAAAGGACTTGTTAAACCTTGGGAATCCGTATCACCACGGTGTTCCCGACGCGCGCATGAGAGCGTGTTGCGCGGCGTTCAATTGGCTGCCGACAGCAATTTGTCGCCGCAGGCATTCGCGTAGAACTTGCCGCCGCATTGCCGCTTGATGGCGGCGCAGCGCGCGGCGGGCGATGCGTTCTGCGCCACGCTGAAGCTGCAGCTGAGGCCATCGGCGCTGCGGCCCGTTTTGCCCGCCGCATAGGCTGCGCTGGTCGCCGTGATGCACACCACGAGGAGTGCGGCGGCCGCGATCTCGATCAGCAGTCTCATCACGCATCCCTCCGCTCGATTGTCGCAACATCCCGGCTTCCCACGGCCCATTGTAGCATCGGTGGCGATGAGCCCGAAGGGTTCCCGGAGCGGCCCGGTCCTTGCATAAAATTACGGCAGCGCCGCGTATGGCCTTGTCGCCGACAGTTTCGATTGCCATGCAAGGCGCGTATCATTGCGTTGGAACATGATCGGAAACCGCCGACACCGGGATTTCCGCGGATCATGCTCAAATCTGAACGGCAGGGATTGGGCGCGTTGCAGGAACAGACAAACTACCCGGCATTGAACCAGCCGATCGACGAGCTGGCGCTGACCGAGATCAAGGGCGCGATCCTGGCCAAGCTGCGGCTTGCGATCGGCAAGGACGCGGGCATGGCGACCCGGCGCGACTGGTACAAGGCCGCGGCGCTGGCGCTGCGTGATCGCATCGTGCACCACTGGCTGACCGCCGAGAAGCAGACCTACGACGCCGGCGCCAAGCGGGTCTATTATCTGTCGCTCGAATTCCTGATCGGCCGCCTGTTCACCGACGCGCTGAACAATATGGGGCTGCTGCCGCTGTTCGAGGCCGCGCTCGGCGACCTCGGCGTCGATCTCTCCGACCTGCGCAAATGCGAGCCCGATGCCGCGCTCGGCAATGGCGGCCTCGGCCGGCTCGCGGCCTGCTTCATGGAAAGCATGGCGACGCTGGCGATTCCGGCGACCGGCTACGGCATCCGCTACGATTTCGGCCTGTTCCGCCAGATCATGAACCAGGGCTGGCAGCAGGAATATCCCGACGAGTGGCTCGCCTTCGGCAACCCTTGGGAATTCCAGCGGCCGGAGGTGGTCTACAACGTCCATTTCGGCGGCCATGTCGAGCATGTCGACGATCGCGGCCGCGACCGCGCCACCTGGCATCCGACGGAAACCGTCGAGGCGATGGCCTATGACACGCCGATCGTCGGCTGGCGCGGCCAGCACGTCAACGCGCTGCGGCTGTGGTCGGCGCACGCACCCGACCCGCTCAAGCTCGACGTCTTCAACTCAGGCGACTACGTCTCGGCCAGCGCCGAGCAGGCGCGCGCGGAGGCGATCTGCAAATTCCTCTATCCGAACGACGAGAGCGCGGCGGGCCGCGAGCTCCGGCTGCGCCAGGAATATTTCTTCGTCTCGGCCTCGTTGCAGGATCTCGTCAACCGGCATCTCGCGTCCGACGGCGGCCTGCGCAACCTCGCGCAGAAGGCCGCGGTGCAGCTCAACGACACCCATCCGAGCCTTGCGGTCACCGAGCTGATGCGGATCCTGGTCGACCTGCACAGTTTCCGCTGGGATGAGGCCTGGAAGATCACGGTCGCAACCCTGTCCTACACCAACCACACGCTGCTGCCGGAGGCGCTCGAGACCTGGCCGGTCGAATTGTTCGAGCGGCTGTTGCCGCGGCATCTCGAGATCATCTACCGCATCAACGTGGCGCATCTCGCGCTCGCCGAGGAGCGCTTCCCCGGCGACATCGAATACCGCGCCTCGGTCTCGCTGATCGACGAGCGCAGCGGCCGCCGGGTGCGGATGGGCCAGCTCGCCTTCGTCGGCTCGCACCGCATCAACGGCGTCTCGGCGATGCATTCCGACCTGATGAAGGAGACCGTGTTCCACGACCTCCATCATCTCTACCCCCAGCGCATCACCAACAAGACCAACGGCATCACCTTCCGCCGCTGGCTGATGCTGGCCAATCCGCGGCTGACCGATCTGCTGCGCGAGGCCTGCGGCGAGGCGGTGCTCGACGACTTCGCGCTGCTCGAGCGGCTCGAAACCCATTCCAGCGACCTCGAATTCCAGAAACGCTTCCGCGACGTCAAGCATCACAACAAGCTGGCGCTGGCGCGGCTGATCGGCGAGCGCAACCACATCAAGGTAGATCCGTCGGCGTTGTTCGACGTGCAGATCAAGCGCATCCATGAATACAAGCGGCAGCTGCTCAACATCCTGGAGACCATCGCGCTGTACCACGCGATGAAGGACGAGCCGCAACGCGACTGGGTGCCGCGGGTCAAAATCTTCGCGGGCAAGGCGGCGGCGAGCTACCGCTACGCCAAGCTGATCATCAAGCTGATCAACGACGTCGCCGAGGTCGTCAACAACGATGCCGCGCTCAATGGCAGACTGAAGGTCGCCTTCCTCGCCGACTACAATGTCAGCCTCGCCGAGGTGATCATTCCCGCCGCCGATCTCTCCGAGCAGATCTCGACCGCCGGCATGGAGGCCTCGGGCACCGGCAACATGAAGCTGGCGCTGAACGGCGCGCTGACCATCGGCACGCTCGACGGCGCCAATATCGAGATCCGCGACGCGGTGGGACCCGAGAACATCGCAATCTTCGGCCTGGAGGCCGGCGACGTCATGGTCCGCCGCAAGCAGGGGCTCGATGCCTCCGACGTGATCCGCAAATCGCCGCGGCTCGAGCGCGCGATCCGCGCCGTCGAAAGCGGCGAGTTCTCGCCCGGCGATGCCGCGCGCTTCGCCTCGATCGGGCACGCGCTGCGCTACCTCGATCACTACATGGTCTCGGCCGATTTCGATTCCTATTACGACGCGCAACGCGGCATCGACGCGCGCTGGCAGGTGGTGCCGGCCTGGACCCGCGCCTCGATCCTCAACGTGGCGCGGATGGCCTGGTTCTCCTCCGACCGCACCATTCGCGAATATGCCGAGGACATCTGGCACGTGCCGGTGCATCCGACCGCCTCGCCGCAGCTCGGCAATCAGCGCGAGGCGAAGGGCTAATCCCGCGACACGGAAATCGATGACGTCAGACGTCATTGAATTTCGCGCGCCAGCAGCGATATTGCATGACGAGCGTCATTGCGAGCGTTAGCGAAGCGATCCATCTCTCGCCTCACATGCTGATAGATGGATAGCTTCGTCGCTTCGCTCCTCGCAATGACGATTGGTACTTAAGGATTTGCATGCTCACCAAGACACCACACCTCTTCGATGAAGCCACCGCCGTGACCGCCGGCGACAGCCGCTGGCAGGGACGGACCAGCCCGGATTACTGGGCCTTCGTCGGCCCGTTCGGCGGCTGCACCGCCGCGACCATCCTGCGCGCGCTGATGCAGCATCCGCAGCGGGCCGGCGATCCGCTGGCGCTGACGGTGAACTACTGCGCGCCGGTCGCCGAAGGCGCCTTCGACCTCGATGTCCGCCTGGTGAAAGCCAACCGCTCGAGCCAGCACTGGTCGGTCGAGATGACGCAGGGCGGCGGCGAGGTCGCGACGCTGGCGACCGCGGTGTTCGCCGAGCGCCGGCCCTCGTGGTCGCACCAGCCAGCCACCTTTCCCGGCGCCGCGCCGTTCGAACAGCTGCGCTCGTTTCCGAAGCTCAAGATGACCTGGGCCAACCAGTACGATTTCCGCTTCGCCGACGGCGAGCCGAGGTTTCACGAGGGCGCCGCGACGGAGCCAGCGCACGCGTATTCCAGGATGTGGATCGCCGACCGCATGCCGCGCAAGCTCGATGCATTGTCGCTGATGTCGATGTCGGACGCGTTCTTCGGCCGTGTCTTCCACGCGCGGGGTGAACTGGTGCCGTTCGGCACGGTGTCGCTGACGACCTATTTCCACGTCGATGCCGCCGACCTCGATGCCGAGGACACCACCCGCGTGCTCGCCGTGGCCGACGCGAAAATCTTCCACAAGAGCTATGGCGACCAGCACGGCGAATTGTGGTCGCCGTCCGGCCGCTTGCTCGCGACCACGACGCAGATCGCCTATTTCAAGGCGTAGGGCATTTCGCGGCGTAGCCAAATATCCACATTGGTCTGCTACGACCGCATTGCCTATTTCAAGGGTTGAGGGAACATTGGCAGGTCGCTTCTGTTCCACACCTTTGGGAGCACTGCTGCATGTCCGAAGCCGACACTTCAAAGCCCTCGCGCATCGCGCTGCTTGGCGTTCCCATCGAGATCGGCGCGTCGCAGGCCGGACCGCTGATGGGGCCGGACGCGCTGCGCACCGCCGGCATCGCCCGGCTGCTCGAGCAGCTCGACTTCCAGGTCGATGACCATGGCAACCTTGCGATCCCGCAGGTCGTCGCCGACGGCCCGGTGCCGGCCAACACCAGATTCTACGACGAGGTGAAGACCTGGACCCGCGCGCTGTCCGAGCGCGCCTACTGGCTGGCGCATTCCGGCGCGATCCCGATCTTCATGGGCGGCGATCACTCGCTGTCGATGGGCTCGATCAACGGCGTCGCGCGCTACTGGCAGGAAAAGGGCCGGCCGCTGTTTGCGCTGTGGGTCGACGCGCATGCCGACTACAACACGCCGGCCACCACCATCACCGGCAACATGCACGGCATGTCGGCGGCCTTCCTGTGCGGCGAGGCGGGCCTCGACGATCTGCTCGGCGGGCTGCCGCGCGCCTCGATCCCGCCCGAACAGCTCGACCTGATCGGCACCCGCTCGGTCGACCCGCTGGAGCGCAAGCTGCTGCGGCAGCGCAACGTCTCGATCGCGGACATGCGGCAGATCGACGAGTTCGGCGTCGCCGTGCTGACCCGCCGCGTGATCGAGCGCGTGCGCGCCAAGAACGGCGTGCTGCACGTCTCGTTCGACGTCGACTTCCTCGATCCGGCAGTCGCCCCCGGCGTCGGCACCACGGTGCCGGGCGGCGCAACCTATCGCGAAGCCCATCTGATCATGGAGCTGCTGCACGATTCCGGACTGGTGCGCTCGCTCGATATCGTCGAGCTCAATCCATTCCTCGACGAGCGCGGCCGCACCGCGCGTGTCGCGGTCGAACTGATCGGCAGCCTGTTCGGTTTGCAGATCACCGACCGGCAGACGCCGAGCAACGCCGTGCTGCCGGAGATGGGCGAGTAGCAGGCAACAGATTCGGTGTCGTCCCGGCGAAGGCCGGGACCCATAACCACCAATGGTCATCGTTGCGCGTCGGTGGAATGACGAGTCCCGTTCACAACATCCGCCGCGGGGTATGGGTCCCGGCCTTCGCCGGGACGACAGTAGTGGATGTGGCGCCGCTCCGCTTGACGGATTGAAACGTCGCCGCGCCGACTGGGCAAGCAAAAGGCGGCCACGCGGGCCGCCTTTCACATCGCGAGATCGGCGCGAGCGAACTACTCCGCCGCGAGCTTCACTTCCGGCGCGGCGGCGCGGACTTCGGCGTCGACCTGGGCTTCGAACTTGGCGAAGTTCTTCTGGAACATGCCGACCAGCGCACGGGCGGTCTTGTCGAAGTCGGCCTTGTCGGCCCAGGTCTTGATCGGATCGAGGATGTGCGGCTCGACGCCCGGCAGCGAGGTCGGCACTGCGAAGCCGAAATACTTGTCGGTGCGGAAATCGGCGTTGCGGAGCGAGCCGTTCAGCGCCGCGGTGAGCAGCGCGCGCGTCACCTTGATCGGCATGCGGCGGCCGGTGCCGTATTTGCCGCCGGTCCAGCCGGTGTTGACCAGCCAGCAATCGACATTGTGCTTGGCGATCAGCTCGCGCAGCAAATTGCCGTAGACCGACGGATCGCGCGGCAGGAACGGCGAACCGAAGCAGGTCGAGAATTCCGGCTGCGGCTCGTTGCCGAGACCACGCTCGGTGCCGGCGACCTTCGCGGTGTAGCCGGACAGGAAGTGATACATCGCCTGCGCCGGCGTCAGCTTGGCGATCGGCGGCATCACGCCGAAGGCGTCGGCAGCGAGCATCACCACGTTCTTCGGATGCGGCGCGCGGCCGGTGCGCGAGGCGTTCGGGATGAAATCGAGCGGATAGGCCGAGCGGGTGTTCTCGGTCTTCGAGCCGTCGTCGAAATCCGGCACGCGATCATTGGCACCGAGCACGACGTTTTCCAGCACCGCGCCGAAGCGCTTGCTGGCGGCGTAGATTTCCGGCTCGGCTTCGCCTGAGAGCTTGATGCACTTGGCGTAGCAGCCGCCCTCGAAGTTGAAGACGCCGTCCTCGCTCCAGCCATGCTCGTCGTCGCCGATCAGCGTGCGCTTCGGATCGGCCGACAGCGTGGTCTTGCCGGTGCCTGACAGCCCGAAGAAGATCGCGGTGTCGCCGTCGGGGCCGACATTGGCCGAGCAGTGCATCGGCATCACGCCCTTCTCGGGCAGATAGAAGTTCAGCGTGGTGAACACGCTCTTCTTCATTTCGCCGGCATAATAAGACCCGCCGATCAGGACGATCTTGCGGGCGAAATCGATCGCGACGACGTTCTCCGACTTGCAGCCGTGACGTTTCGGATCGGCGCGGAAGCTCGGCAGATCGATGATCGTGAGCTCCGGCACGAAGCCCGCGAGCTCCGGCGTCTCCGGGCGAATCAGCAGCGTGCGGATGAACAGCGAGTGCCAGGCAAGCTCGGTGAAGACGCGGGTCTTGATGCGATGCTTCGGATCGGCGCCGCCGTAGAGATCCTGCGCGAACAGCGTCATGCCTTCGGCATGCTTGAGGAAGTCGGCGTAGAGTGTCGCGAACTGATCCGAGGTGATCGACTGGTTGCCGGCCCACCACATGCTCTTGTCGGTCAGGCCGTCGCGAACCGTGAACTTGTCCTTCGGGCTGCGGCCGGTGAATTCACCGGTATCAGCGCAAAGCGCGCCGTCGGCCGAGAGCACCGCTTCGCCGTTGCGCAACGCGTGCTCGTAGAGCTGCGGCGCACCATAGTTCCAGTGCACGCCCTTGAGATTTTTTAAGCCGAATTTGTCGGCACCGAAGGCACCGTTATGCACGCCCGTCTCTTGCACGAAGAACCTCCTCGAACCCGCGTATACTTGTTCGCGCGAATATCGCTAATCGCGCCCCCCCGCGGTGACCTTCATCAGAATATAGCCTCTCGGCCCCGGTCCGGCGACCTAATAGTGGGGATCGCCGGGCTTGCCAAGCCAGTCGAACGGCTTTTGGTTTATTCCAAGGCGGGCCCATCTTCTGATGCAAATGCCGCAGCGCGAAACAGTTTCGCTTTGCTTTCGTTTTCTCGTTGCTTTCACCGCGGTCGGGCGGCGTTTGGTCGCCCTTCCCGCTGCGAACAAGGCGTTGCGATGCACAAAGGGTGCCAGCGATCGGCGGCTGCCTGCGCCGAGCAAGACCAAAGGCGCAGGGAATGCCGGGTATGCGTTTCGCGCTGAGGATGTGTCGTTGCGATGTGCCGCCGCGAGCTGACGCAGCGCTGCAGCACCGAGCATGTCGTCCACGATGGTATCGCACGCGGATAGCACCACCTCGTCGGCATTGAGCTGCAGATGAGCATGCTCGACCGAGCTCAACACGCATCGTCGAATCTGGGGTACCTCAATGCGTGGCGACGGCGAATGTTCCGCGGTGCCCATCGCATTCAGCCGCCACAACACCGCTCACCACGACGATCGATGGTAACGCAATCAGTGCGTCACGCCTGCGCATGTCAGGAGACGCGTGCGCAAAATGATCGCGCTATCAAACATTCGGTCAGCGCGCGAAGCACGACATCTCACGCCGCCTCGACAAACGCGCATGCAGCAGCAAGCCATGCGACACCATGCCTCGTCGGGCTCGGCGCCGCGGCCCGGAGGCGGCAGGTCGCGCTCCCTATGGCTCGTCTATGCCTTGGCGCGCGCGTCGCCGGCGAGCCGCACCAGCATCTTGCGCAGCTCGGTGCCGTTGCTGACGCGCTCGGGAAAATCGAGCCGCAGCGTGGCGCGGCCGGCCTGCATGTCCATGCCGTCCGGGTCGCAGCCGGTGCACAGCCACTCGGCATTGTCCGCGCCGAGCAGCCGCGTGGCGTAGAGGTTCATGGCCTCGCGGTGGTCCTCGTTCATATGCGCCACCGCGCCCGGCTCGGCCTCCAGCAGCGCCTCGGCGCCGCCGAGATCGGTCAGAAACTGCGCCGGCTTGAGGTCGACGATGCGGCCGAACCCCGCGACCAGATGAGCGCCGCTCGGCCGGATCACGAAAAACGAAAAATCCTTAAATTCTACAAAGGCTTCCGCCGATGGCTGGGCGCCGAGATAGCGCCGTCGGACGAGCTCCTGTTCGGCCTCGGCGACCTCCTCGGCACGGCCCGCCAGCATGATGCGGGCGCCCTCCAGCGGATCGCCCTCGGCGCGCTCGTCGAGCATCAGCGACACCCTGCCGTCGGCCAGGATATTCCTGGTGTGCAGCGCCAGCCGGGAAATCAGCAGGATCGGCGAGCCGTCGGGGTGGCTCGCCAGATTGACCAGCGAGCAATACGGATCGCCGGACCCGGCCATCAGCGTGGCGAGCGCGCCCTGCCGGCTGCGGCGCAGCAGCGAGCGGGCAAGGTGGGCAGGATCGAAGTCGGCGGTCGGTTGCATGGGCCTATCGGGTCATTTTGAGGGCGAATCGGGCCGGTTCCGCCTGAAAAAAGGGCCTGTTTTCATGGTCTCAGGGTGGTATATGGGGTCCATCGCATGGGTCGCAGAAGCGTATTTTTTGCGGAACTCGGTCACACTTCAGCCCAGCTTACATTGCTCGTTGACCGCGTTCGAAGCCCATTTCCACGGCGCGTTGCCAGAGTGCCCGCCGTTTAAGCCACTCTCATTGTGAAAGCAGCTCATGCCCACAATCGCCTTGGTCGACGACGACCGCAACATTCTCACTTCGGTCTCGATCGCGCTTGAAGCCGAAGGCTACCGCATCATGACCTACACGGACGGTGCGTCGGCGCTGGATGGGTTTCGCACGTCACCGCCCGATCTTGCGATCCTCGATATCAAGATGCCGCGCATGGACGGCATGGAGACACTGCGCCGGCTGCGCCAGAAGTCCGACCTGCCGGTGATCTTCCTCACCTCGAAGGATGAGGAGATCGACGAATTGTTCGGCCTGAAAATGGGCGCCGACGATTTCATCCGCAAGCCGTTCTCGCAGCGCCTGCTGGTCGAACGCGTCAAGGCCGTGCTGCGCCGCGGCCAGCCGAAGGATCCGACCGCCGCGCCGAAGGAGCCGGACGCCCGCGCGCTCGACCGCGGCCTGCTGCGGATGGATCCGGAGCGCCACACCTGCACCTGGAAGAACGAGCCGGTGACGCTCACCGTGACCGAATTCCTGATCCTGCAGGCGCTCGCGACCCGCCCCGGCGTCGTGAAGAGCCGCAACGCGCTGATGGACGCGGCCTATGACGACCAGGTCTATGTCGACGACCGCACCATCGACAGCCACATCAAGCGGCTGCGCAAGAAGTTCAAGGTGGTCGACGACGACTTCGAGATGATCGAGACGCTGTACGGCGTCGGCTATCGCTTCAAGGAAGCCTGATCTGCACGTCCCGGGCGGCTTGTTAACTGACAGGCTCCGCGCGGCTGGGGTAAGCTCGGGCGACTATCTGCTTCGCGGGACGACATCCATACCAACCGGCAGCTTTGCCAAGTGCTTGATCGAACGCAGCTCGAGCAGGGCCTGACCACCGAGGACGCCACACAGCTCCTCGATCAAGAGGCCGTGTCCGACGATCTGGCGCGGGACAAAGGCTGGCGCCGTCCGCTCGGCTGGCTGCGCCGCGCCGGCCAGTTCTTCTTCGCACTGTCGTTCTCCAGCCTGACGCGCCGCATCGTCTCGCTCAACCTCGCCGGCCTCGTCGCGCTGGTCGCCAGCATCCTCTATCTCTCGCAATTCCGCGCCGGCCTGATCGAGGCGCGGACGCAGAGCCTCCTGGTCTATGCCGAGATCATCTCGGAGGCGATCGCGGCGTCCGCGACCGTCGAAGGCAACACGGTCACCATCGATCCCGACCGGCTGCTCGACCTCAAGCCCGGCGAGAGTTACGGCCAGCCGGATGAATCGGCTGACTTCCCGATCAATCCCGAGCGGGTCGCGCCGGTCCTGCGCCGCCTGATCGCACCGACCAAGACGCGGGCCCGCATCTTCGACCGCGATGGCGGGCTGATCCTCGACAGCCGCAATCTGTTCGCGCGCGGCGACGTGCTGCGCATGGAGCTGCCGCCGCCATCGGAGAAGCCGTCGCTCTATGAGAAGACCAAGGCGACGATCAAGACCTGGCTCAACCGCGGCGACCTGCCGATCTATCGCGAGCTCGGCCCCGAAGGCGGCAGGGGCTATTCCGAAGTCGCGCAATCGCTCGAAGGCATGAAGGGCAGCGCGGTGCGCGTCACCGAGCGCGGCGCGATCATCGTCTCGGTCGCGGTTCCGGTGCAGCATTTCCGCGCCGTGCGCGGCGCGTTGATGCTGACCACGCAAGGCGACGACATCGACCAGCTGGTGATGTCGGAACGCCTCGCCATCCTCAAGATCGGCGGCGTCGCCTCCGCCGTCATGATCATGCTGTCGCTGCTGCTGGCGAGCACGATCGCAGGCCCGGTGCGGCGGCTGGCCGAAAGCGCCGAGCGCGTCCGTCACCGCATCCAGACCCGCGTCGAGATTCCCGACTTCACCGGACGCCGCGACGAAATCGGCCATCTTTCCGGCGCGCTGCGCGACATGACCAACGCGCTCTACAGCCGCATCGAGGCGATCGAGATGTTCGCCGCCGATGTCGCCCATGAGCTGAAGAATCCACTGACCTCGCTACGATCCGCGGTCGAGACGCTGCCACTGGCGCGCAACGAGAACAGTCGGGCGCGGCTGCTCGCCGTGATCGAGCATGACGTCAGGCGGCTCGACCGCCTGATCTCCGACATCTCCGACGCCAGCCGGCTCGATGCCGAAATGCAGCGCCAGGACATGGCGCCGGTCGATCTGCGCCGTCTGTTGGCGACGCTGACCAGCGTCGCCAACGAGACCCGGCTCGGCCACGACGTCGCCGTCGAAGCCCGCTTCGAGGGCCGCGGGCCGACCGACACGCTGTCGGTGCCCGGCCATGATTCCCGGCTCGGCCAGGTGATCTCCAACCTGCTGTCCAACGCGCAATCGTTCTCCAAGCCGGGCGACAAGGTGCGCATCGTGTGCCGCCGCAACCGCGGCGAGGTCGAGATCGTGGTCGACGACGACGGGCCCGGCATCGGCGAGGACGCGCTGGAGCGGATCTTCGAGCGCTTCTACACCGACCGGCCGCACCAGGGCTTTGGCCAGAACTCCGGCCTCGGGCTTTCGATCTCCAAGCAGATCATCGAGGCGCATGGCGGGCGCATCTGGGCCGAGAACCGTCCCGGCCCCGCGGACGACGACGGCAAGCCGACCGTCGCCGGCGCACGTTTCGTGGTCAGGCTGCCGACACAATGAGCGACAATTCAAGCGTGCACGCATCCGCCGTTCTGGTCGGCGAGCGTGCGGTGCTGATCCGCGGCCCATCGGGCTCCGGCAAGTCGCGTCTCGCCTTCGATCTGATTCTCGCCGGGCGCACCGGAGCGCTCCCGCCGGCCGTTCTGGTGGGGGATGACCGTGTCCATCTCGACACAGCCGGCGAACAATTGTGGGTTCGCCCGGCACCGCAACTGGCCGGTCTGATCGAGATACGAGGCCTCGGAATCCGCCACTGCCCGTTCGCAGACGAGGCGGTGGTGCGGCTGATTGTCGACCTGGCCGCTGACGACGCCGAGCGGCTACCGCCGCCCGAGGCGCTCGTAATACGCCTTAATGGTGTATTGATACCGCGAATTCCCGTGGCAGCCGGCTTCCAACCCCTGCCGCTGGTTGTCGCTGCGCTGACGACAACCTGAAAGTTCATGTTCCCGTAATCTTGCGGCCAATTGTGGGAAGGGAATTGGTAACCATATCACATCCACTATCGCGTCGGATTTTGCCGGCGCAGCCTCCCCTCTCTACCGCCAGGAACCGGGAGACTAGCCAAGATGCCCCCTTGCGCGGGGGCTCTGGATGGTCAAAGTGGCGCGTTCGTGCGGTGCACCAAAGGGCGCCCGCGAGGAGTTTCCGATGATTGGTCTAGTGCTGGTGACCCATGGGCGCCTTGCCGACGAGTTCAGAGCGGCGCTCGAACACGTCATGGGTCCGCAGAAACAAATTGAAGCGATTACGATCGGAGCCGAGGACGATTCCGATCTCTGTCGAAGCGACATCATCGAGGCGGTGAACCGCGTCGACAGTGGCGACGGCGTCGCGATCCTCACCGACATGTTTGGCGGCACGCCGTCCAACCTTGCGATCTCCTGCATGAGCCGCCCGAAGGTGGAAGTGCTCGCGGGCATCAATCTTCCCATGCTGGTCAAGCTCGCCAAGGTTCGCGAGGAGCGTTCGCTGCCCGACGCGATCGCGATGGCGCAGGAAGCCGGCCGCAAATACGTCACCATCGCCAGCCGCGTTCTTGCAGGCAAATGAGCGGCGAGGCCCCGGGCGAAAACCATGTCGGCCCGGGCGTGCCGGCGGGCGCTATTTCGCGTGAACTCCTGATCGTCAACAAGCGCGGCCTGCATGCGCGGGCATCGGCCAAGTTCGTCCAGCTGGTCGAGCGCTTCAACGCCGAGATCTGGGTGACGCGCGGCGGCGAGACCGTCGGCGGCACCTCGATCATGGGCCTGATGATGCTGGCCGCAGGGCCCGGCACCACGGTCGTGGTCTCCGCGAAAGGCGACGAAGCGCAGCAGGCGCTGGACGCCATCGCCGAGCTCGTCGCCAGCAAGTTCAACGAAGAGGGCACGTAGGGCCGCCACCTCTTACCTCGCCCCGCTTGCGGGGAGAGGTCGGATCGCATCGAACGATGCGATCCGAGGGGTACAGGTCTATCGATAGACTGCCATCGCGGTGAGAGCCCCTCACCCCAACCCTCTCCCCGCAAGCGCGGGGCGAGGGAGCCGAAGCTACTTCGCCGGCGGCACCAGATAGACCTTCCAGGCCGTCGACGGACCGGGATGGCCGTTGAAGAAGCGCATGGTGGTCATGACAAGCGGCTCGGCATCCTTGGCATGCTCCGCCATCCAGGCCTCGCATGGCTGCAGGAACACCGGATCGGTGGTGTCGCAGATGCCGATGAAGCCGAGGCGCCTGGCCTCGTCGAATGACGTCAGCCCCGACGACCACGCTTCGCCCGGCACCAGCGAGGCCGGATGATCCGGACTGTAGAACGTCATCGGCTCGCCGATGTCGGAGCGTGCGACGACCACGGCCCAGCGCGAATGGAATTTTTCCTGCCAGGTCTGGGTCAGTTCGCGCGCCAGCTCGGAGCGCGCGGCGTAGGTCGAGCCGCCGATATGGTTGGACGCGATCTCCTGCGTGGCGATGCTGGGAGCGGCGATCAGCGTGGCGATGGTGGCCACGAACCAGACCGCAATGATCGAGAACAGCGCCATGCGCGGGAAACGCAGCGAGGGGATCGCAACCAGCGCCAGCGGCACCAGGAAGAACAGCGGGATGCCCCAGTCGGTCTTGATGTAGACCGTGAATGCCAGCGCGCCGAGCGGCGGCCCGATCGCGACGATTGCCTGGATGATCCAGACGTTGAGCGCCTGCGGCAGGTTGACGGCCGGGTTGGGTCCGCGCGACCAGATCCGCGCCAGCACGTCCGATGGCCGCCATGGCACCGACCCCAGCAGCAGCGCCACGAGGCCCAGCACGACGGGAATCGCGAGAAGGCCGAGATTGTGCACGATGTAGCCGATCACGAGCTGGACGTTGAGCTCGCGGCTCGACAGCGCGTAGACGTCACCGGCATAGGTGAACGGTACGAAGTTCACCTCCTCCAGCCACACCAGATGCGGAATCATCGCCACGAGCATCGTGCCGATCGCAACCCATGGCGCCGGCGAGCGCAGGAATTGCGCGCGCTGCGGATGGATCAGCGCGGCGAGCCCGATGGCGCCGATCATCGTCACCACCCAGTATTTGGTCATCAGCGCCAGCATGCCGGCGAAGCCGAGCCAGAGCCCCGATTTGAAGCTGCGCTTCTCGAACGCGTTCAGATAGGCCAGCACCAGCAGCGGCAGCGGCACCAGCTGCGCGAGGTCGGCGTTGTACTTGAAGCCCTTAAAATTGAAGATCGGGTACAGCGCGAGCATCACCACCATGAAGAACGCGCGGCGGCGGTCGACGACGCGCAGCGCGATCAGCCAGCACACCACCAGCGCGAAGCTGACGGTCGCCATCGCGAGCGCGTAGGTCGACCAGTTGGTGACGGGGAAGATCCTGAACCAGACCCCGGCGATCCAGCCCGACAGCGGCGGGTGCTTGCCATAGCCGAGCAGGAAGCGCTGGCCCCAGGCATAGGCCTCCGCAACATCCATATGGACGTCCTGCGCGGCCTTGAGCTTGACCAGGATCAGCGTCCACAGCACCGCGTGAACCAGTGCGAAGCCGATCACGAACCACAGGCTCGTCCGGGGATCGATGGCGCGCGAGGCAATCCAGGCGGCAATCCGTCGGATCGTCAGCCTGCGGGTGGAGCGCCGTGCGGCGGGAAGCGTGGAAACGGTCGACATGGCCTGTGCCTGAGACATGACCCGGAAAAGGGGAAACTGGCTTTCCGGAGGGATTCATGCCGAGTGGAAGCGGAAGCGCGATGAGTGAATGCTCACCAGCACTTCAGCGCCCTTTAGCGCGTTTTTGTGGCCAGTGAAATCAGCTTGGCGTGAGAATGGCTCAAGAGCGGGATTTGCGCATGATCGCTTCGGAAAACCGCTGCCCGCATCTCCGGATCATGCTCGAGCCGGCCGGTTCACTTGTCGAGAAGCTCCGGCCGGTACTCGAAGTGCATGGTATCGTAGTGATACCAGTTGCCGCCCCAGATGAAGCCGTGGCGCTCGAAGATGTCGACGATCTCCCGCGGCATCCGGTTCCTGTAGGGGATGGTCTTGCCCTTGCCTTCGCCCTTGCCGTCCCCTTTGCTCGCCCACAGCCAGTAATCCGAGACCTTCAGGTTGAGGTCGATCGCGGCGGCGTAGCCATGCATGCTCATCCGCCCGGTATCGGCGACGGCGCGACAAGACAGCACACCCGCGATCGGAAACGCCGCGGCGCGCAGCGCCGGATCGAGCGCCTCGATCTCGGCGGAGACCTGCTTGAGCCGCTCGGCGATGCCATTGACCCGCGTGACCTGAACCGGCTTGCCCCAGGAGCGCGGCAGCCAGGTGATCGTGACCAGGTTCCGCCTGACCTCCGCCGTGTTGCAGTCGCCATACATCTTCTTGAAGAACGCCTCGTTGCGGAAGCGGCCGGGATCGATGTTCGGGGCCGGCGGCGCCGATGGCCCGGACGGATAAGGCTGCCGCATCTGATCGAGGATCGAGGCATTGCGTAAGAGCTGATCGAACGGCTTGTCGGCGACGCCGTCATCGACGGGCATCACCGTGCCGTCGCGCCAGGTGATGGTCTTGTCGTCGTGCCCGGACAGCGCATCGGGATAGGCGCGCACCAGCCGGTCGAGCAGCTCGCTCTTGCTTTGAGCATGCGCGAGCGGCGAGGTCAGCGCCAGCAGGGCAACAATGCAGGCCGTCTTGCGCGCGGCCATTCAGCGCTTTCCGGCCTGATCGATCAGCGCAATATTGGCTTCCTCGATCGCGTTCAGCTTCGGATTCCAGCTGTTCGGCGCGTACCAGGGGAAGCGCGAAAAATACGCCTTGAGATCGGCGGAATCGAAATAGCGTCCGCGGCGGGCGAAGATCTCGTTGCGCGCGATCCGCAACTCATCCCGTGACAACCGCCGCAGATCGGCAGGCGTCAACAGGCGCCGGTCGGAATCCGGGAAGATGAAACCACCAGGCGCAGCACCACCGGATTCGAAGCGATCGATCAGCGCGACATTGGCGCTCTCGATCGCGTTGAGCGGCGGATCCCATGAGCGGGGCACGTACCATGCGAATTTGCTGAACCGCGCGGTCAGGTCCGGCGCGTTGAAGTAGCGCCCACGCCGCGCGAAGATCTCATTGCGGGCGATCCGCAGGTCGTCCTTGTTGAGCGCCCGGAGCTCGCTCTCCGACAACAGGCGGCTGTCGGAATCCGGAATGATGAAGTCCGACTGCGTGCGCAGCACCGGCGGCGGCTCCGATGGACGCGAGTTCTGCGGCGGCAGGGTTTGCTGCGGCGGGATCACCGTCGCCGGCGGATCGGCGGTCGCGACCTGTGCCGGCGCATTGCCGGCGAAATAGAACGCGCCGTCGATCGGCGAGGTCGAGACCCAGGGCTGCTGCGCGCTGCCGGTGGCACGCTTGACGACCAGGCCGACCTGATTGAAGGCCTGCAGCACGTCGAGCCCGGGCTTCTGCATGGTGTCGACCAGCGCGCGCGTGTAGGGACTGTGACCGTCATCGCCGTCAAGTGCGACGTTGCCGGGCTGGGTCGCGTAGGACAACAGCGTGCCCTCCGGCGCGCGGATCTGGGCAAGGCCGCCGTCGGCGGCGCGCAGGCCGCGGCCGCCGAACGGATTGTTCCGGCAGGCATCGAGGATGACGATGTTGAGCCGCGTGCCGGCGCCTTCCATCTGCCGCAGCACCAGGCCGACATCGACCATCTGGAAATCGACATCGGCCTCGCGTGTGGGATTGGCGGAGACCGGCACCAGATAATTCGTGCCGCGAACCTGGATGCCGTGGCCGGCGTAATAGAACAGCGCGACGTCCGCGCCCATCAGCTGGCTGCCGAAGCGCTGGATCGCGGCATCGAAGCCGGCCTTGTCGAGATCGACCTGGGCCTGCCCGCCGACCAGCGCAAAGCCCAGCCGCTGCAGCGTGCCGGCCACGAGCTCGGCATCGCTCTTCGGGTTCTGCAGCCGCGACACGTTCTGATAGGTCGAATTGCCGACCACCAGCGCGACACGCTTGTCGGCGGCCGCAGGCTGCACGAACAACATTGCGAGCAATCCGGCGGCGAGAAGGGTCCAGCGCATCGTCAAATCCACGATTTTGGGCCGCTAGACCTAGCAGAAGCATGCCTGGAAATCGATCATTGCAACCAGGCCGGAAATGCCCCCGTGATTCGCCGTCACAGCCCTGCAAAATACCGCAATATGGTTGCCCGCGCGGGGGTGCGGATGCTATCCCGCGCCCCATGACAACTGCCCCGATTTCCAACATCCGCAACTTCTCCATCGTCGCCCATATCGACCATGGCAAATCGACCCTCGCCGACCGCCTGATCCAGATGACGGGCGGCCTGTCGGATCGCGAGATGGCGGGCAAGGAGCAGGTGCTCGATTCGATGGATATCGAGCGCGAGCGCGGCATCACGATCAAGGCGCAGACCGTGCGCCTCAACTACCGCGCCAAGGACGGCAAGGATTACATCTTCAATTTGATGGACACGCCCGGCCACGTCGACTTCGCCTACGAAGTGTCGCGGTCGCTGGCGGCCTGCGAGGGTTCCCTGCTGGTGGTCGACGCCAGCCAGGGCGTCGAGGCGCAGACGCTGGCCAACGTCTACCACGCCCTTGATGCGGGCCATGAGATCGTCCCGGTCCTGAACAAGGTCGACCTGCCCGCGGCCGAGCCCGAGAAGGTCAAGCAGCAGATCGAGGACGTGATCGGCATCGACGCATCGGATGCCGTGATGATCTCGGCCAAGACCGGCCTTGGCGTTCCCGACGTGCTGGAGGCGATCGTCACCCGCCTGCCGCCGCCGAAGGGCGACCGCGACGCGACCTTGAAGGCGCTGCTGGTCGACAGCTGGTACGACGTCTATCTCGGCGTGGTCGTTCTGATCCGCGTCGTTGACGGCACGATGAAGAAGGGCGGCCGGATCCGCATGATGGGCACCGGTGCTGCCTATGACGTCGAGCGGGTCGGCTTCTTCACCCCGAAGATGACGCAGGTCGACGAGCTCGGCCCCGGCGAGATCGGCTTCATCACCGCAGCGATCAAGGAAGTCGCCGACACGCGTGTGGGCGACACCATCACCGACGACAGGAAGCCGGTCACCGAGATGCTGCCCGGCTTCAAGCCGGCGATCCCGGTGGTGTTCTGCGGCCTGTTCCCGGTCGACGCCGACGATTTCGAGACGCTGCGCGCGGCGATGGGCAAGCTCCGCCTCAACGACGCCAGCTTCTCCTTCGAGATGGAAACCTCCGCCGCGCTCGGCTTCGGCTTCCGCTGCGGCTTCCTCGGACTGCTGCATCTGGAGATCATCCAGGAGCGGCTGTCGCGCGAGTTCGACCTCAATTTGATCGCGACCGCGCCGAGCGTGATCTACAAGATGAAGCTGACCGACGGCACCGAGCTCGAGATCCACAACCCGGTCGACATGCCCGACGTGGTCAAGATCGCCGAGATCGAGGAGCCGTGGATCGAGGCCACCATCCTCACCCCCGACGAATATCTCGGCAGCGTGCTGAAGCTGTGCCAGGACCGCCGCGGCGCGCAGAAGGAGCTGACTTACGTCGGCTCCCGCGCGATGGTGAAATACGATTTGCCGCTCAACGAGGTGGTATTCGATTTCTACGATCGCCTGAAGTCGGTCTCCAAGGGCTACGCCTCGTTCGACTATCATCTGACCGACTACAAGCCGGCCGACCTGGTCAAGATGCAGATCCTGGTCAACGCCGAGCCGGTCGACGCGCTGTCGATGCTGGTGCACCGGACCCGCGCCGAGGGCCGTGGCCGCGCCATGGTCGAGAAGATGAAGGAGCTGATCCCGCCGCACATGTTCCAGATCCCGATCCAGGCGGCGATCGGCGGCAAGGTGATCGCGCGCGAAACCGTGCGCGCGCTGCGCAAGGACGTCACCGCGAAGTGCTACGGCGGCGACATCACGCGCAAGCGCAAGCTTCTGGAGAAGCAGAAGGAAGGCAAGAAGAAGATGCGGCAGTTCGGCAAGGTCGACATTCCGCAGGAAGCCTTCATCGCCGCGCTCAAGGTGGACAGCTGAGGCGCGGTCACGGCGCGCCAGTTCCCGTGCACCTAAAAATCTCGAAAACAACCCCATGCACAGTAGCCGGATAGCTGACACGCTGTCGCAGGCGCGCATGTTGCCGATCCTTGTCGCAGCAACAAAACGCACCATGATTTGAATCGCCATCACTGGGCGGCCCGACTAAGCTCCTGACATGTTGCGCATCCTGTCCCTCACGATCGTCATCCTCGCATTGCTGCAGCCCGATCTGAGCTCGGCCGCCTCCTCGAAGAAGCGGCACGGCTCGACCCGTTGGCATGGCTATGGCTTCCTGCCCGGCTATCGGCAGCCGCCCAACCAAACCATTCCGGTGCTCGGCCCGCGCGGCGCCGCCCGCGGCTATCCGGACTTTTCGCCGGAATATTACTATGGCGGCGATTGGCACTATTTCGGCCGCCCCGGCTTCCATGGCGGCGGGCGTTACAATGGCGGCAGCTACGGCCCGTGCTGGGTCTGGACGCCGATCGGGCGGGCCTGGCAGTGCGGCTAGCCTGACCAAAAGCCCCGTTCGCTGCTGTCCTGACGCGCGTTGACGTGGCTGCGCGCCATGCGCGGCACGAAGTCCTGCAGCGACCAAGCGAGCTTGCCCGCAGCGGACGGATGCGCCACCATCCCGCCAACCGCGGACCCAAAAATCAAACCGCGCAGACGGGGAAACGCATGAGCAAGGCCGCTCGGTTCGATTATGGCTGGGTCGTGGTCGGCGCGGGCGCGCTGATGACCTGCGTCGGCTTCGGCACCATGCTGTCGCTCGCGGTGTTCCTGCAGCCGATCTCGGATGCGATGGGTTGGTCGCGCGCCGGTATCTCGGCGGCCGCGACGCTGGATTTCCTCTGCATGGGTTTTGCGGCGTTCGCCTGGGGCGCGCTGTCCGACCGCTTCGGCACCCGCATCGTGGTGCTGGCGGGCAGCCTGCTGCTCGGGCTCGGCCTCGTCACCGCAAGCCAGGCGCAGACCCTGTGGCAATTCCAGCTCTGCTTCGGCGTGCTGATCGGGATCGCCGCCGGCAGCTTCTATGCGCCGATGATGGCGCTCGCCAGCGCCTGGATCGACAAGCATCGCAGCCTCGCCGTCGCGCTGGTCTCGGCCGGCATGGGCGTCTCGCCGCTGACGGTGGCGCCATCCGCGAGCTGGCTGATCACCGCCTATGACTGGCGCTTCGCGATGCTCGTGATCGGCATCGCCGCATGGGTGCTGCTGATCCCCGCCTCGTTCCTGGTGCGCCCGGCACCGCAGGGATCGACCGTCGCGATGCCGACGGCGGCAGGCGCACCGCAAACCGAATGGACCGTGGCGCAGGCGCTGCGCACACCGCAATTCATCACGCTGGCGTTGGCACATTTTGCCTGCTGCGCGGCGCATTCGGGCCCGATCTTCCACATGGTGTCCTACGCCATGGTGTGCGGCATCGCGCCGCTCACCGCGGTCACGGTCTACAGCCTCGCCGGCTTCTCCGGGCTCGGCGGACGGCTGCTGCTCGGCGTGCTCGCCGACCGGCTCGGCGCCAAGCCGGTGCTGGTCGGCGGCCTGCTGGTGCAGGCGCTGTCGATTGCGACTTATCTGGCGGTGGCGCAGCTCGGCCAGTTCTACGCGCTGTCGGTCGTGTTCGGGCTCGCCTATGGCGGCGTGATGCCGCTCTACGCCGTGCTGGTGCGCGAATTCTTCGGCGCGCGCATCATGGGCACCGTGTTCGGCGCGGTGTCGGCATTTGCCAGCCTCGGCATGGCGCTCGGGCCGTGGGCCGGCGGTTACGTGTTCGACACGTTCCATGGCTACACATGGCTGCACGCCGGTTCCTTTGCGATCGGCCTTGCCGCGGTCGCGGTGGCGCTGAGTTTCTCGACCAAGCGGCAGCCGTCGCTCGATCTCGGCCGCGCCGCTGCCTGAGCGCGGCTGCATGCGCCGCGCTCGCGCGCCGTTGATGGATGGCTGATCTGCATCGGCGCGGTCCCGCCTTGCCCTCCTTTCCCGGATGCGTCACCATCACGCACCCGCGCAACAAGAATGACAGAAGGCGCCGAGGACACGCATGAACAAGCCGCAGGGAGTAGACCTTGTCGAGCGGGCACGCGCGCTGGCGCCGCTGATCATCGCTGAAGCCGACGAGATCGAACGGACGCGGCGGCTGACGCCGTCCGTCACCGCGGCGCTGGTCGACAACGGGCTGTATCGCGCGCTGCTGCCGAAGCGTTTTGGCGGCGCCGAGGCGACGCTGGACGCCTTCATGCAGATGCAGGAGGAGATCGCCAAGGCCGATGCGTCGACCGCCTGGTGCCTCGGCCAGTGCAGCGTCTGCGCCATGACCGCGGCCTATCTCGAGCCCGACGCGGCCAATGAGATCTTCAACACCGCGCCCGGCATCCTGGCCTGGGGCGCGATCGCCCATGAAGTGCGGGCCGAGCCCGGCGGCTACCGCGCCAGTGCGCGCTGGGACTTTGCCTCAGGCTCGCGGCAGGCGAGCTGGCTCGGTGCCCATGTTCGGGTCGCCGAGGCCGACGGCACACCGCGCAGGAAGGCCGACGGCTCGCCGGAGATCCGCACCATCCTGTTCCCGATGTCGCAAGCGACCATGTACGACGTCTGGGATGTGATCGGCCTGAAGGGCACCGGCACCGATTCCTATTCGGTCGACAACCTCTTCATTCCGGACAAGTTCGCCGCGCTGCGCGACGATCCCGCCGCGTGCCGCGAGAGCGGCCCGCTCTACAAGCTCACCACCAACATGGTGTTCAGCATGGGCTTTGCCGCCACCGCGCTCGGCGTCGCCCGCGCGATGCTGGATGCGGCGACCGAGCTTGCCCGCGGCAAGACCCCGCAGGGCCTCAAGGCGATGCGCGACAACAACGCCGTGCAGGGCCAGATCGGCCGCACCGAGGCCAGCCTGCGCGCCGCGCGCGCCTATCTGTACACGACCGCCCACGAGGTCTGGAGCGATCTCGCCCGCGGTGAAGCGATCAGCGAGGCACATCGGATCGCGATCCGCATCGCCTCGACCTGGACCATCCACCAGTCCGCCGCCGTGGTCGACATCGCCTATCACATGTCGGGGGCAACGGCGGTGTTCGCCAAAAATCCGTTCGAGCGGCGGTTTCGCGACATGCACGCGATCGCGCAGCAGATCCAGGCCCGCGACACCCAATACGAGGACGCCGGCAAGGCGATCCTGGCGGGGAATCTCGCGGCGCCGCCGACGGCGCGCTAGGGGGTGATCCGGAAAAGTGCGAAGCGGGTTTCCGGAAAGGTCATGCCTAAAGCGGGATGAAGTCCGATTGAACTAATCCAAGGACCTCAGGAACTGGCGAACTTGCTGCGGCGGCGAAGTTCATCTGCAAGAGCCGCCTCTGCTGGAATGCCGGCATCGAGTCCTTCGACGATCGCCTCAAGCACCCCCGCCACCCCGGCACTGGTTGCCCAGGCGAGATCGGATGCTTGTCCCGAGAGCTGATCGATGATTGCTTGGGCCAGATCGGCCGAACGAGATGGATCGACGTGAAGCGCCTCGCGCACGAGCGGAAGGCGATAGAGCGCGAAGATATCGGCTTTGACGTTGCCCGTGCAGATGTCCTGGATCGCGAGGCGGATTTGCAGGGTCAACAGGTCCGGCGACGAGAAACGGCTTTTCGGAAGATCAAGGCGCTCGAATTCCTGAGGGGTCCAGGTGTCGTGGCTCATGTCGCGTCTGTCATAGAAGCGGGCGACCGAAGGCGGCAACGGGTCGCAAAGCCTGATGAGCGCGAAGGTTACCGGCCCCATCGTCGGCGTCACGTCATCCGGATGCCAGACATTCTGTCGCCGGACTGCTGTCGCATCGAGGAAGGCGGTCAGCAGCTCGTCGAGCGCGCGCGTGGCGGCGTCAGAGCCGTCGGCGGCCAGGATGTCGCAAAACTCCGTCTCGCCAACGGCCTTGCCGCGATAATGGAGGGTCGGAAGCCAGCGTTCGTCGACCACGATTTCATCGAAATGCTCGCGCGCCTCGCGCGCCAATTCGCGCAAGCCGGCGATCAAGCGGGCTGGCTCTTTCGACCCGATCTTGACGTAGCCGCGCCTGATCGCTTCGGCGAGGCTGTCGACTCTCTTCACTTCTGCATTCCGAGCAGCGACATCCGCCACGGCACGGTAAGCCAAGGGAATCGGCGCACCGAGAGCGCCGACGCTGGATGCCGCCATGGACGGCAGGTCGAATTCCAACCGATGGTTGAACGCAGTGATCGCGAAGGCGCTGCTGCGAATGTGGATCAGCTCATGCGGAAACAGACTCGGCTCAGTAAAAGACCATGTGCCGGTCTTGGGATCGACCAGTTGATAGGTTTGGCCCACGTCACCGGCAATGGAGAGTTCGCGGACAGTTCCATCGCGCGACAGGACGACAAATCGGTCGCGCGCGATCCAGGCTATCGAATCCACCGAATAGGCGGAATGCGCAGACCAACCGTTCAAGACGCTGGCGACGAAGCACCGCTGCCGGTCGTCGAAATGATCCCAGGGAAGCGTTGAAAAAGGTCTTGGCCGCAATTTCCAGAATAATTGCGTCGCCTCGGCGTACAGAACAGGGAAATGGACGTGGCCGAAAGCAGGATTGAAAGCGGGCGCCTCTCGCGTTTCAAGCGGGTCGAAATAGGCGTCTTCCAGTTGCTTTTCGCGGCTTGTGCGCCATTCGTGCTCGCGGCCCGCAAAGCCAGCCTCGACGCCGGGAAAAACCAGACCGATCTCCTTGCGCGCCTCGGCGAGTTCGGCATCATTGAAACGTAGCGTATTGATCCTGCGCAATGTCTCGCCATTCAAAGGCTTGAACGCAATGGACCTCGTCAGGCGGGGCGTACCCGTTACGTCCCAAACCTCGAGACCGAAGGCGAGGGCGGCGTCCGGCTCGCTCCCGAACAATTGGCGCAGCCGGCCGCCAAGCCCATGCTCCCGCGCACCGGCATCGACGGGATCGAAGGCGCGAACAATCGCGTGCGTTCCGTCCGGGCTGATCGACTGGACGGGAAAGGTTGTATAGACCGATGGCTCGATTTGCCGCTGGATCACCTGCATTTCGAGCCGCGCTGTGTCCAGGTCGATCACGGCGACGCCGACGGTTGTATCCCGCGCCATGGTCGTGATCGGCTTGTTTCGTAGCCTGCTCCACACCCATTCCGGTCCGTTGACGCTGAATTCGAATGGCGCCACGAGTTTGCCGTCGGCCCGGAACGTCGCGCGCGCGCCGCGGTCGAACCGTATGCGTCGCAGGCCGTTGGGTTCGACCGGCGCATATTTCAGCCAGAATTGATCGGCCCCGGCTTCCCCACGAAGGGGGCCGTCGGAAAAGGGGATTGAATTCCAGGGAGCCCCGCTTTCATTCAGGACATCGTTATCGCGGTGGAGGAGTTGGAAAGCGCCATCCTCCCGCGTCTGGATCAGGTTGTATCTGGCGGATTCCTGAAGTGTCGGTAGTTCGATGACCGCGATCAGGCCGGGATTGCAGTGATAGGCGACCGCCCACCTTCCGTCACGGGAAACTGCGATGCGATCCGCCGCTTGCTTCAACCGGCCGCGCTCGATCACCTTACGAGAGCTGAGATCGACAAGCGCAATGCCCATTTTATGCGAGAGGAAAAGACAGCGGTCGTCGCCGACGCGTGTGCAATCCTGGATCCTGGCGTCGGCGAATATGGCGAGTTTCTGCTCTTCCGCGAAGCCGTCGCGAATAGCGATCGCACTTCCAAGCGTTCCGTTGATTGGGCGAACGATGAACGCATTCATGAATTGCTTTCCGTGCAATGATCGCGCCGAAGGTTGGTCCAAAACAATTACGTTTGTGAGAACGCGATCCATTACGCAAGTGTGACGTGGTGCGAGATTTCCTTAATCGTCAAGGCTAAAGCGCGATGAAGTCAGATTAAACCGGCGCGTCTTCATGCGTCCGCCACGTCGGCTCCGCGCGCAAAAACCTGATATGACCGGGTGACCACGGCATGTCGGTTTTGGGCCAGGAACCGAGCTCAGACTATGTCCTGAGGCGGTTCCGGCGCTGCTGCAACGGCCAATCGGCGACGCCGACGAAGATGGGCGCGGACAAATTCAGAACCAATATACGCAAGCATCGAAGCGATGATCAGGGCCGGCAGAAATTTGCCGGGGTGATGAACAACTTCGTGAAACCATGAATGGAAGAAGAACCAGAGCGCAAACAGCGGATCATCATGTATCATCATGTCGCGTTGGCCCACGGATCGAGACCGACAGTCTTATCGTTCAACGCCTTCGGCGGGTCAAACTTACCATCGCCAGATATTCAATTTTCAATGAACGAATGAACGTCGGCCTGGGTCAAACCGGAAAATCGGATCGCGTTACCCCTGACTTAGCCTCACCCTCAACACCGGACCTTGGTTGGTCGGCGCCGCATGACGGCATGGCCGGATCCGGGCAATGCGGCTGAAGCATCCTGCAAAGGAATGACTAACCACGTTGCGACGCGCATCCGCGACGGCATGGGACGGCCGATCAACCAATGATAGCATGCGCTGCATTGAATCAACCAAGGGAAACTGCCGTGACCGGAATGACCAAGCCTCGCTCTTGGTTCCTGCTCGTTGCTGCGTGGATCGCACTCGTCGGAGCTCTCGTCGTTTGCTTTACGCTGATCAACAAGGCAGGCGGCGGTTCGACGTCCTGGGTGGTTAGCCTGATCGTCTCGTGGTTGCCGTTCCTGATGCTGGTGGGCGTCTGGGTGTGGCTGTCGCGCAGGAATTGGCGCGGATCGTCCGGGACGAGTTGGGTCGATCTCTATGAGCAGCAGATCGTCGAGTCCCAGCGCACCAACGCCCTGCTGGAGCGGATCGCGGCGGCTCTGGAAAAACACGCTCCGGGTTAGTTCGAACATTGGCGCATCGCGGGAGAAGGGGTATGCGCTCAGGGATTTCCGCGCAGGTCTGGCTGGTAGCTTTCGCAATAGCGGCTACTGCCAGCCGGCCAGCGACGGCCGACGATCGACAGGACTGTCTGAAGGGATCGAAGGAAACCGTTGCCGCGACCATCGTCGCCTGCACACATGCGATCGAAAGCGGAGACTACAACGGCCGCGAGCTGTCCAGCCTGTATCATCAGCGTGGCTTTGCCTGGTCATGGACAAGCTCCGCCGATCGCGTCGACCGCGCTTTCAAGGATTACTCCGAGGCGATCCGGCTCGACCCGAAAGCGGTTGGCTCACTGCTCAACCGGTCGCATATCGACAACCAGCGGCACGACTACGACCGGGCGATAGCGGACGTGAACCAGGCGTTCGACGGCGGTCCGTCGGACTATGGAAAGCGGGTCGGATATGGCGAGCGTGGCTATGCCTATCAGGCCAAGGGCGACAATGACCGTGCCATCGCCGACTATACCGACGTTATCCGGCTCGATGCGGACAACAAGGCCGCCCTCACCGCGCGAGGCAACGCCTATTTGGCCAAAGGCGATCCCGATCGTGCCACCGCCGACTACGACCGGGTGATCGCACTCGATCCGAAATATGCGATCGCCTACTACAATCGTTCTCTCGCACACAGGGCGAAAGGCGACCTCGATCGCGTCATCGCCGACTGCAGCGAGGCGATCGCGCTCTATCCGAACTATCGGGACGCCTACTTCAACCGCGGCTACGCCAATCAAGCCAAGGGCGATTTCGACCGCGCCATCGCCGACTACGATCACATGATCGCGCTCGATCCGAATGATCGGGATGCGCTTGGCAGTCGCGCCGCTGCGTATCTGTCCAGGGGCGATTTCCGCCGCGCCATCGCGGACTACAGTCAAGGGCAGGCGCTGATCTGGCTCGCCACCATTGTGCTTTCGGCAGTGGCGATATGGCTTTGTTACCGAACAGGCAGACATGCGGGCGTATGGTGGCCTCGGCGGACTGTGGCTGAGATGTGCGAACGCGACGTCGTCGACATGCAGCGCAAGAACGCCGTCCTGGAGCGGATTGCGGTGGCCTTGGAGAAGCATTCATTGGGTTAGCCCGGTTGAATGATGCAGCGCGCCGGAGCCACCGAACCCAGGGACTTCCGGTTCACCTCGGAGAGCCGACGTTCTCCGCTACACTTCCACCATCCAAAATCCATCTCCGTCACCCTGAGGAGGCCGCGAAGCGGCCGTCTCGAAGGGCGACGGCCCGGCACTATCCGCGCAGCGGTATCGGGGCCGTGCATCCTTGGCTCGCCGAAGAGGCTCGCACCTCGGAGGTCATTCAGAGGTCAGCTGCGGACCGCTACTGCAGTTGTGTCTGCGCACAGCGGGCCAGGTTGGCCCTGACCACGAGGTGATGAAACGGCCTGATCGCGTTGAGATAGGTGAAGCCGAGGGCATTGTGGGTATGCACGACGGTCGTCGCGATGAGCAACGCGCCGATTGGGGAATGGCGCCGGAGCAGCGACAGCCGGAAGTCCAGGTGCCGGTCATCCGCACCAAGCACAATTTCGTCCTTGCCCTCGCAGAGCACCGGGAAGAAATCCACCCGGTCGTGGCTGTCGGGGGACGTCCTGACCGTATCGGAGGTTTTGATGCCAAAGGGCGTCACCATGGCGTCGCGCAGCGCGATCAATGTCTTTTGCCACGCCGGTGGATTGACCAGCGTCCGCGTCGCCAGCTCGCGCATGCTCGACTGGTCCGATGCACTCAAGTCGATGCTGTAGCTATCGAGCAGACTGGCGTTCTCGTACCAGTTCGCAACGACACTTTCCGACGGCGGCGTCGTCCGCCGCACCTGCGGTTTGCGGTCCAAGCCCATGCTCATGATGATGTCACCTGTTAGGGGCCAATCGGAAGAGCAATTTCCAGTTTTCGACGCGAGTCTGCAGGATGGGTGGAGCGCGGCGATACCCATCATCCCACCGCGCAGCACGAGGTCGATAGGTACCGCTGCGCTCCACCCATCCTACGAAGCCGCCTTCTTGGCAAGACGCTTCGGCGCGCACCTCGATCTATGGGGCGCAGCGATCCGCCCGCCGACGAATCTCCGCGTTAACGCCGGCGTTTGTGAGAACACGCCCTCGCCGCATGGTACGAAAGTAGGCACCCGCGGCCGTGGTCGCGGCACGAAATTTCGGCGGCGCAACATCCGGTTGTTAAGCTTTTTCTGGGACTTTGCGGACGGCGCTAATGCCTGGAGTTCCGCTGGTCCCATGTTCACGCTTCGATCGATTGCCGCCCGCCTGATTCTGGCGATTTCACTGACCGTTGCAGTGGCCTGCGCCATCCTCGGCGGCTTCTCCATCAGCCAGCAGCGTGCGCTGACCCGGCTCGCGCTCGATCAGCAGCTCAAGCTGCAATATGACAGCGTGATTGCAGCGATCGACTATGAGGGCCGCGCGGCGCTCGCGGTCTCCGCCGTGATCGCCGCCCTGCCGCCGGTCGAGGACGCGATCGCCAAGGGCGACCGCGACGGCCTCGGCAAGCTGCTCGGCGCGCCCTGGGCCGCGATCAAGGCGCAGGGCATGCCGCTGATCTCGTTCTGGCAGGCGCCGGCGACCAGCTTCTACCGGGTCCATGCGCCGAAGACGTTCGGCGACGACGCCTCCACCCGGCGCACCACGGTGGTGGAATCGATCAAGGCCGGCAAGCCGATCGTCGGCGTCGAGCCCGGCCGCGAGGCGCTGTCGATCTTCGGCATGACCCCGGTGATGCATGACGGCAAGACGCTGGCCAATGTCGATATCGGCGCGGCCTTCGGCAAGGAGTTCGTCGACCGCGCCAAGAAGCGCTTCGGCATCGACCTCGCGGTGCATTCGTTCGACGGCCAGAGCTTCAAGCGGCTGTCCTCGACCTTCGGCGACACCGTGGTCGCCACCCAGGACGAGCTCAAGCGCGTGATGAACGGCGCGGCCGTGCTGCGCGATGCGGATCTCGACGGGCATGAGGTGGAGCTCTATCTCGGCCAGATCAAGAACTATGCCGGCGAACCGGTCGCCGTGCTCGAGATCATCAAGGACACCAGCGACTATGCAGCCGCTGCCGCGAGCGCGCAGCGCAATCTGATCCTCGGCGTGGTCGCGATCATGGCGGCCGCCGTGCTGCTCGCCTTCCTGCTCGGCCGCGGCCTGTCGCGCCCGCTGACCGCGATCACCGCGGTGATGAACCGCCTGTCGAGCGGCGACACCGGCGTCACGATCCCCGGCAGCGAGCGCCGCGACGAGCTCGGCACCATGGCCAAGGCGGTCGACGTGTTCCGCCGCAGCATGATCGAGACCTCCTCGCTGCGCGAGGCGCAGGAGGCCGACAAGCTGAAGGCGGAAGCCGACCGGCAGGCGCTGCAGCGGCGGATGGCCGACCGCTTCGAATCCGACGTCAAGGACATGGTCGCCGCCGTCGCGCGGTCGTCGAGCGACATGCAGCGCGTCGCGGGCGAGATCACGACCAGCGTCAACGGCACCTCCGAACGGACCTCGGCGGCGGCCGCCGCGTCCGAAGAGGCGTCGGCCAGCGTCAATGCGGTGGCGGCGGCGACCGAAGAGCTGGCGTCCTCGATCACCGAGATCGGCCGCCAGGTCACCCATTCCAGCCGCGTCGCCGACAATGCGGTGGCGAAGGCGGTGGAGACCACCGAGATGGTGACGAGCCTCGCCGCATCCGCCGAGAAGATCGGCGACGTGCTGCGCCTGATCAGCGCGATCGCGAGCCAGACCAACCTGCTGGCGCTCAACGCCACCATCGAGGCCGCCCGCGCCGGCGAGGCCGGCCGCGGCTTTGCCGTGGTCGCCGCCGAGGTGAAGGAGCTGGCGAGCCAGACCGCGAAGGCGACCGACGAGATCGCCGGCCAGGTCGGCGCGATCCAGTCCGCCACCGGCAACTGCGTCAGCGCGATCGGCGACATCAGCAGCACCATCCGCGAGATCTCGGGCATCGCCACCGCCATCGCGGCCGCGGTGGAGCAGCAGGATTCGGCGACCCGCGAGATCGCCCGAAGCGTGCAGCAGGCCTCGTCCGGCACGGTCGAGGTCTCCGCCAACATCGCGGGCGCGAGCGAAGCCGCCGGGCAATCCCGCGCCCTCACCGGCAATGTGCTGGATACCTCCGGCCAGCTCGGCGATCACGCCTCGGCGCTGTCGCACAGCGTCGACACCTTCCTCGCCGGCCTGCGCAACGCGGCCTGAGCGGCGGCGCATCTGAGGCTATGCTAGACTGACGCAACCGTCCTTCTCGCGGAGCCTTCGATGCGCAAGCCGGCAAGATCGACCAGCAAGGCGACACGACGACCGCAGACCAAATCGGCCGATGCGCTGTTCGACGCCTACCCTGCGCCGGTGAAGACAAAACTGCTGGCGCTGCGGCGGTTGATCTTCGAGACCGCGAAGGCGACCAGAGGTGTCGGGGCGCTCGAAGAGACGCTGAAATGGGGCCAACCGAGCTATCTCACGCCGGAGACCGGCAGCGGCAGCACGGTGCGGATCGATCAGGTGAAGCCGGCCGCCGACCAGGTCGCGGTCTACTTCCACTGCCAGACCAACCTGGTCGAGACCTTTCGCGAGCTCTATCCCGAGCTCAACTACAGCGGCAACCGCGCGATCCTGCTCGATGTCGCGGGCAAGCTCCCGGAGGCGGCGCTGCGCCACTGCGTCGGGTTGGCGCTGACTTATCATCTGCGGCGGAAGGCCGGCGTGGCCAGCTAGCTCACCGTCATTGCGGGCGAAGCGACTTGCGCGTTTATGCGCGGTCGGTGTCATCACCCGCGCATGCGGGTGATCCAGTATTCCAGAGACGCCTGTGCTTGAGCCGAGAGGCCGCGGCGTACTGGATCGCCCGGTCAAGCCGGGCGACGACAGCTTGGGTGGGATACAGCCTCGCATTCACGCGACATGAATCAGGAGGAAAATGCGCCCACCCCGACGGCGGTCCAGACTCGCAATGACGCGGTGGATGCAACTTGCCTACGCCACCAGCGCCGTGGCGACGCGCTGCGCCTTCAAGAGACTGATGACCTCGGCGTTCGGCCGGGCGCGGCTGAACAGAAAACCCTGGCCCTCGTGGCAGCCTTCGGCGCGCAGGCAGCTCAGCTCCTCCTCCGTCTCGACGCCCTCGGCGGTGATGGTGACGCCGAGCCCCATGCCGAGGCTGACGATCGAACGCACGATCGCCTGCGCGTCCGGGTTCGCGGCAAGGTCGCGCACGAAGGACTGGTCGATCTTGATCTTGTCGAACGGAAAGCTGCGCAGATAGCTGAGGCTCGAATAGCCGGTGCCGAAATCGTCCATCGACATCCGCACCCCGAGCGCGCGCAGCGCATGCAGCGTCGCCAGCACCTGGCTGCTCTTTTCCAGCAGCAGCGTCTCGGTGATCTCGAGCTCGAGCCGCCGCGCCGGCAGGCCGGATTGCCGCAGCGCGTCGGTAACCAGCGCCAGCAGATTGCCGGTGCGGAATTGCAGCGGCGACAGATTGACCGCGACGCGCACATCGTCGGGCCATTGCGCCGCGTCCATGCAGGCGCGATGCAGCATCAGGCTGCCCAGCGGATTGATCAGGCCGGTCTCCTCGGCGACCGGGATGAACTCGGCCGGCGAGATCATGCCGCGCTCCGGATGCGGCCAGCGCACCAGCGCCTCGAAGCCGGTGATGCGCCCGCTCGCGAGATCGACCAGCGGCTGGTAATACGGCCGCAAGCCTTCGTTCTGGATCGCATCGCGCAGATCGATCTCGATCTTGCGGCGGCTTTGCGCCCGCGCATCCATCTCGGCCTCGAAGAACGAGAAGGTGCCGCGGAATTCGCTCTTGGCGCGCGACAGTGCCATGTCCGCGCTCTTCAGCAGTTTTTCGGAATCCTCGCCGTCGCCGGGCGACATCGCGATGCCGATGCTGGCACCGATCACCACCGAATGTCCCTCGAGCAGATAGGGCTCGCCGATCGCATCCAGGATCCGCCGCGCCAGCAGCACCGCGTCCTCGGGCCGCATCACGCCGCCCTGCACGATGGTGAACTCGTCGGAGTTGAGCCGCGCCAGCGCGTCTTCCTCGCGCAAGGTCGAGCGCAGCCGCTTGGCGACCCCGCGCAGCAGCTTGTCGCCGATGCCGTGGCCGAGCGTGTCGTTGACCGCCTTGAAATTGTCGAGGCCCAGCATCAGCACCGCGACCTTGTCGGTGGAGCGGCGGGTGTGCTGCAGCATCTCCTCCATCTGCTGGCGCAGCAGATTGCGGTTCGGCAGGCCGGTCAGGCTGTCGTGCTGGGCCATGAAGGCGAGCCGCGCCTCGGCGCGCTTGCGCTCGGTGATGTCCATCAGCGCCAGCAGCATCGCCGGCTGGTCGCCATGCATCAGCTGGCGCGAATAGATCGCAAGGTCGATCAGCGTGCCGTCGGCGCGCACATGCTTCCAGGTCCGCGCCGCCTGCTCGTCGCTGCTGCGGCCGGCGGCCCACGGCAGCTCGGTATCGAACGCCTGCAGGCTCCGGATCGTCATTCTCTCGAATTCGGCACGCACATAACCGTAATGCGCGATCGCGGCGTCGTTGACGGCGAGGATCCGTTCGCCGTCCAGCGCGCACAGGATCATCGGCACCGGATTGCCGTCGAACAGCAGGCGGAACGAGGCTTCGCGCTGCTTCAGCTCGGTGATGTCGACGCGCAGGCCGACGATGCCGCCATCCGAGGTCAACCGTTCCTCGATCAGGACCACGCGACCGTCGGCAAGCACCTGCTCGTGCCGTGCACCCGGCTGGTACATCTTCTGGAGCCGCTCGGCGATCCACTCTTCCTCGCGGCCGGCCGCCTCGGGATAATCGCCGCGCGCGACACCGATGCGGATGGTGTCTTCGAGGCGCGCGCCGTGCTCGAACAGATCGGAACTGCGCTTGTAGATTTCCGAGTATTTCTTGTTCCAGAGCGTGTAGCGGCCTTCGGGGTCGAGGAACACGATGCCTTGCGGCAGGATGTCGATCGCCTCACGCAGCCGCGCATTGGACCTGCGGGCCTCGGCGATCGCGGCCTCGGCCTGCGCGCGCTGGCGCACCAGCTCGCCGATCTCGACGGCGGCGCGGCGTGGACTGCCCGGCAGTTTCGGCAGCGGCCTGTTCGGCAAAGGCTTGGGCCGGCGGCCCCGGGGACCGGACAGTTTGGCCTGCTTCGGCTTCTTGATTTTCTTTGGCCGCATCATCGCTATCGCACGCCCCACGCGCATTCCAGTTCGGTGACATTTCTGCGATAAGTCTCTGAAAAATTGGTATCTCTCGGCGAATAGCTGCGCTGGCTGAGAAAGCCGGACATGCCTGCTTTGCAGGCGAAGTCACGCCCGACGCGAGTGGGCTGGCGCCGTGCAGATGGCCGACCGCGGCAATTTGCGGCGCGGAAGCGCCACAGCGTGGTGAAGGAACGGTAAACCAGCGTCCGCCTGCACAATGAATGCGCCGAAACGCTTCGAGCGCATCAATGATTGCCAGCGCGTGACAGGGTTATCGCGAGGTAAAGCCGCGACCGGATTGCGCGGTTAGTTGGTGATCTCGATCCGCGTGCCGCCGCGGCCGTTGCGCTCGACCAGCCCATAGAGCTGGGCGGCGTGCGAGGGATGCAGGCGCACGCAGCCATGCGAGGCCGGTCCGCCGAGACGGGTGAGCTCATAGGTGCCGTGGATGGCAAAGCCGCCATGGAAGAAGATCGAATACGGCATCGGCGAGTTGTAGTACTTCTTCGAGTACCAGCGGCGCGCCAGCATCTGCGGACGGAACACACCGTTCGGCGTGCCGTAGCCGCGGCGCCCGGTCGACACCGGCCAGTTGTAGCGCGCCGCGCCGTCGACGCTGACCGCCATGCGCTGCGATGATTTGTCGATGTGCACGACGATGTCGGCGCGCGCCGGAGAGAGTGCCAATGTCGACGCGGCAATCGCGGCGGCAAACGCCGGCCGTACGCAACATACGCTCGTCATAAAAACGCCTACCCTGAAATTATTTTGGCGCATGATGTCGCCCACAACGCATGCTTGTAAAGTGGCGAGGATCACATGCGAGCCGGGAAGCCGCGGGTAATCTTAATTCGCCTTGTGGGCGATCAAGCAATTGGGATGAACGCGCGGTCCGGCTGCGGCGAATCCATGTTAGCTTTTGCGCAGACAGAGTGATCCGAATGACATCCCGCCTGCGTCTGATCCCGCTCCTGCTCTCCACCCTCGTCGCCTGCACCATCTCCGCGCGGGCGCAAGACAAGGGCTCGCTCAATCCGCAGCCGCTGCCGCCGCTCGCTAACCCTAACGATCCGACGATCGGGGCGAAGCAGTTGTTCGCGCGCAAGGTGCTGCCGGCGGCGATGCCCACCCGATCGATCGGCGGCTACACCAAGGGCTGCCTCGCCGGCGCGGCGCAGATGCCGCTCAACGGCGACACCTGGCAGGTGATGCGCTTGTCGCGCAACCGCTATTGGGGTCACCCCGACATGATCGCGCTGCTGAAGCGGCTTGCGGTCAACGCCCAGAGGGACGCCGGCTGGCCGGGCATCCTGGTCGGCGATATCGGCCAGCCGCGCGGCGGCCCGGCGCTGTCAGGTCATGCCAGCCACCAGATCGGGCTCGACGCCGATATCTGGCTGACGCCGATGCCCGATCGCAAATTGTCGCGCGAGGATCGCGAAGAGATGTCGGCGGTGATGATGGTGCGCGACGACCGGCTCGATATCGATCCGCGCGTGTTCACGCCGGGTCATGTGCTGGTTATCCGCGACGCCGCGCGGGAGCCGGCGGTGCAGCGCATCTTCGTCAATCCGGCGATCAAGAAGGCGCTGTGCCGGGAGGCCAAGGGCGACCGCAGCTGGCTGTCGAAGATCCGGCCGTGGTGGGGCCACGACTACCACTTCCATATCCGGATGCGGTGTCCGTCGGGCAGCCCGGCATGCGAGGCACAGAAGCCGCAGACGGAGGGCGAAGGCTGCAAGCCGTCGGATCTCGCCTTCTGGTTCAAGGACTCGGTGCTGCATCCGAAGCCGCCGCCGAAGCCACCGAAACCGCGCCCGCCGATGACGCTGGCGCAGATGCCGGCGGAGTGCAAGACGGTGCTGAACGCGCCCGACGCCAAGCAGTAGTATTCAAGCAATAACATCTTTGTCAGGCGGCTATGCCGGCCGGCTTGAACTGCGTTATGATCCCGCGCCGTCGCGCCGTAAGCGCGGTCGGGCGATGGATCGGGGCCGCTGATCTCTTCCATCCGTCACAATTGCATTGGACCAGACATGCGCAAATCGCTCTTCGCCGCATCGCTGCTGCTTGTTTCCGCTCCCGCCTTCGCCGCGGAAGAGCCGAGCGGCTGCGACAAGTTCAAATGGTCGATCGACCGCGCACGCGCCGCGCTCACGGCGCCCGATCGCGCCAAACTTGTCTCGGGCAGCGAACAGGCGGCATGGCCCGCGACTGCGATCACGCTGGCGCTGGTGGCCCCCGCCGATGCCAAATTGCCGACGGCGCCGGAGCGCGCGCCGAAGGAAGGCACCTTCGCCGGCTTCGCCAGCTTCAAGGCCGCACCGAAGGCCGGGCTCTATACCGTCAGCCTCTCGGCCGGAGCCTGGGTCGACCTGGTGCAGGACGGGCATTTCCTGAAGCCGAAGGCGTTCAGCGGCGCCACCGACTGCGACGGCATCCGCAAGACCATGAAATATGACCTTGCTGCCAGCCCCTTCGTGCTGCAGGTCAGCGGCGCAAAAGAGAACTCGCTGTCGATCGCGATCCAGCCATCGGATGAATAGCACGAGCCGTTAGACAAACGGTCGCCTTTACCGTAAGTCCCAGCCTGCTATGTTTGCAGTGCGATATCCCCGAGGACCGTAAGTCCTTCGGGGATCTGCGGAACAGCGCTTCCGCCCGTCGCGCCCAGAACCCAACCAACGCCTGATTTGCGCGTGCCGTTCGCGCGCGAGCTCGCACGGAGCGCTTTCCATGTCACGACTTTCAATCTCTCGGCTTGCCGGACTTTTCACTGCCTTCGTCATCCTGCTCGGCGCGATCCATTCGCCGGCACGAGCCGAGGACAAGACCCTCACCGTCTTTGCCGCCGCCTCGATGAAGAATGCGCTCGACGAGATCGACGCGGCCTACACCGCCAAGACCGGCGTCAAGATCAGCGCCAGCTATGCCGCGAGCTCGGCGCTGGCCAAGCAGATCGAGCAGGGCGCGCCGGCCGACGTGTTCGTCTCCGCCGATACGGACTGGATGGACTATGCGATCAAGCAGAAGAACATCAATGAGCCGACGCGGGTCAACCTGCTCGGTAATTCGATCGTGCTGATCGCGCCGAAGGATTCCATGATCAGCAACGTCAACATCGGACCGGGCTTCGATCTCGCCAAGCTCGCCGGCGACGGCAAGATCGCAACCGGCGACGTCAAGGCGGTGCCGGTCGGCAAATACGCCAAGGCCGCGCTCGAGAAGCTCGGCGCCTGGCAGGCGGCGGAGCCGAAATTCGCGATGGCCGAGAGCGTGCGCGCGGCCTTGACGCTGGTGGCGCGCGGCGAGGCCGTGCTCGGCATCGTCTATTCGACCGACGCCAAGGTCGAGCCCGGCGTCAAGATCGTCGGCACCTTCCCGGCCGACACCCATCCGGCGATCATCTATCCGGTGGCGGCGACCACGACCGCGAAGCCCGAGACCACCGAGTATCTCGCCTTCCTGCGCTCGTCCGCGGCGAAGACGATCCTCGAGAAATACGGCTTCAAGTTCCTGGTCAGCCCGACGACCTGATGTTCGAGATCTCGCCGACCGAATGGACGGCGATCCTGCTGTCGCTGCGGGTCGCCGTCATCGCAACGCTGGTGGCGACCCCGTTCGGGATCGCGCTCGCCTGGCTGCTGGCGCGGCGCGATTTCTGGGGCAAGTCGCTGCTCGATGCCGCCGTGCATCTGCCGCTGGTGCTGCCGCCGGTCGTCACCGGCTATCTGCTGCTGCTGACCTTCGGCAAGCGCGGCCTGGTCGGCGGCTGGCTCGCCGATCATCTCGGCATCGTGTTCGCGTTCCGTTGGACCGGCGCTGCGCTCGCCTGCGGCGTGATGTCGTTTCCGCTGCTGGTGCGGCCGATCCGGCTGTCGATCGAGGCGGTCGACCGCCGCCTCGAACAGGCCGCCGAGACGCTCGGCGCCGCGCCCTGGCGGGTGTTCGCAACCGTGACGCTGCCGCTGGCGCTGCCCGGCGTGCTGGCCGGCATGGTGCTCGGCTTCGCCAAGGCGATCGGCGAGTTCGGCGCGACCATCACCTTCGTCTCCAACATCCCGGGCGAGACCCAGACCATTTCGTCGGCGATCTATTCGCTGATCCAGACGCCCGACGGCGACACCGCCGCGGCACGGCTCGTGATCATCTCGGTGGTGCTCGCGGTCGGCGCGCTGATCGCCGCGGAAGTATTCGCCCGCCGCGCCACCGCGCGGCTGCATGGGCAATAGAGCATGATCCGGAAAAGTGTGAAGCGGTTTTCCGAACAGATCATGCTCAAACAAGGAGCTATAGCGCGATGACGATTCAACTCAATCTCATCGCGCTTTAGCGATGCTAAGGGTCGACATCACCAAGCAACTCGGCGAGTTCTCGCTCGCGGCGTCGTTCAGCAGCGAGGGCCGCGTCACCGGCCTGTTCGGTGCGTCCGGCTCCGGCAAGACCTCGCTGATCAACACCATCGCAGGGCTGGTGCGTCCCGATCGCGGCACCATCGTGATCGACGGCGAGACGGTCGACGACACCGCGGCCGGCATTCACGTGCCGACCTGGCGCCGCCGGATCGGCTACGTGTTTCAGGACGCGCGGCTGTTTCCGCATCTCAGTATCAGCCAGAACCTCGACTACGGCCGCCGCATGAACGGCCTCACCGAAGATCCCGCGCAACACAAGCGCGTCGTCGACCTGCTCGACATCGGTGCCCTGCTCGACCGCCGTCCCGGCAAGCTGTCCGGCGGCGAGCGCCAGCGCGTCGCGCTCGGCCGGGCGCTGCTGTCCAAGCCGCGGCTGTTGCTGCTGGACGAGCCGCTCGGCGCGCTCGACGAGAGCCGCAAGCTCGAGATCCTGCCCTACCTGGTCCGGCTGCGCGACGAGGCCGGTGTCCCGATGGTCTATGTCAGCCACGACGCCGCCGAGCTGCGCCAGCTCGCTACCCAGATCGTGATGCTGCGCCGGGGTCAGGTGACCGCGTTCGGCGGTGTTAAGGTGTTGACGGCGGGCACCTAGAGCTACGGTTCTGATTGAATCAGAACCGAAGCTCTAGGTTCTGGTCTCGAGGCGTTTTCCTCACGCGAACCGGTGCCCACTTCGCTCGAAAACGCCCCGGCTGGCCGTTTTTCCGAAAGTCGGCATAAGATAGCCCATCTTGTCTGCTAGGCCCGCATTCGAACGTCCCGACCGGGCGTGGGGAGAGGTGGCACTTTGCGACTGACTGGCTGGGTATTGCTGCTGATCGGCGGGCTGCTGTGCGCCACGATTTCGTGGGCCGCGCTCGGCTTCCTGCTGATGGGCGTCGGCCTGATCGCGCTGCAGGTCGCCGAGCGGCGCCGGCATCCGGCCGATGACGCGGTGCCGGCCGGCGGCTCCGGATTTACCCCGCCGCGCCTCAGCCCCGGCCTGCAGCCGCCGACCCTCGACCCGGTCGGCCAGGACAACGGGCCCCAGCGCCAGCCGCGCCGGGTCGCCTGGCCCGACAAGACGGCGGACGCGGCCTTTGACCGGGCGCCCCACGACCGGGAGCCTCACGATCGAGAGACTCACGATCGAGAGACTTACGATCGAGACACTTGGCGCCGGCTGGTCGAGAGCGACCCCGATCTCGCCCAGCTCACCAACGTGCTGGCCGATTACGGCCCGCAATATGTCGACGAGTTGGCGGCGAGCTATCTGGCCGCTCCCGACAAGGGCCGCCTGGCCGAGATCGTCGACGGCATCATCGCGCGCGCCCGCGACGGCCAGCCGGTCCCGCCGCCGCCCGCGCCGGTCGAAGCCTCGCGGCCGCCGCCGCTGCCGCCCCGGCCGGAGCCAAAGCAGGTGACCGTCCCAGCCGCCAAGCCGGCGGCTTTGCCGAGCAATCCCGCCGATGCACTGGAAGCGTCGCTGCTCGCCACGGTCGAGGAGGCCTCCGCCAGGATCGCCGCCGAACGCGCGGGTCTGTTCAAGCCTGGCAAGGGGCTTGGTAAGGAGCCTGGCAAAGAACCTGTCAAGGCAACCGACAGCCCGCCGCAAACGGCGAACCAGCGCGAACCGTTGTTCGGTCGAAGCCGCCGGGACACGAAGCCAGCCTCACCGCCGCCAATACCAGCGGCACCGCCGCCGACGCCGACCGACACGCCCACCGACCTCGAAGCGTCGCTGATCGCCGCCGTCAGCGAGGCCGCCGCCCGGCGGGCCGACACCTCCAAGGACGTCCGCAAGGACGTCCCCACGGACGCGCCGAAGCCGGCACCGGAGCCCGCGCCGTCGCCGGCGACACGCGAGCCCGAGATTCGCAGCGTCGCGCCTGCCGCTCCTCCGGCATTGCCGGCGAAGACACCACCGGCGAAAAGCCCAGCCGACAATCTCGACGAGACGCTGCTCGCGGCGCTGGCCGAGATTTCCGGCCAGAAGTTCAAGGACGAGTCCAAGCCGGACGGCGCGTCGAAGGGCCCGGCGGCCGACGACGGCCTGTCCGACATGATCAAGAAGTTCGCCCCGGATTCGAGCTTCCTGCGCAAGCAATGACGGCGCCGATCTTGTTCTGACGCGTTTTCTTCAGGCGAATCGAAAACGCTTTAGACGCCCGCGACCGACGCCCAGATGTCGGCGAGCTTGCGCCGGACGGTCTGCATCCGCGTCCGCGGCACGACCACGTCCTCTTCCTCCGGCAGGCGCAGGCCGACCACATTGACGCGGCCGCCGCTGATGCTGCGCGCCACCAGCACGATCTCGTCGAGCGCGAGCTCGGCGCCTTCCTTCGGCGCGCGGTCGAGATTGATGTCGAAATAATCCGCGAGCGTCAGCTTGGCCTGCTGCTCGTCGACCTTGACGCCGTAGATCTCGGCGAGCTCCCCAAGCGTGTGCTCGCCCGACACCATGAAGTCGCCGAGCAGATGCGGATCGGGTTCGCTCGACGGCGCCATGTCGACGAAGAAGCGGTCGAGTGCCTCGGCGCGCTCCGGCGGCGCCAGCAGATAGATGTAATCGCCGGGCGCGACCGGATCGGCCTCGACAGGTGTCAGGATCCGCTCGTCGCGGATCACCAGCGTCGGCTTCGACCAGGACGGGATCAGCCCGCGGCGGAAATACAGGCTTTTCGGCCGCACCGGGTAGCCGACCAGCTGCTGCTCGAGCTGGCCGGGCAGATCCAGCTCGACGCGGCGCGGACCGCGCTCGGCGCGCGGCAGCGCGACGTGCAGCCGCCGCGCCGCCGGCGCCAGCGTCCAGCCCTGCAGCAGCAGCGAGATGATGACGACGACGAAGGCGACGTCGAAATACAGATAGGCCTTCGACAGCCCGACCAGCATCGGGATCGAGGCGAGGAAGATCGCGACCGCGCCGCGCAGGCCGGTCCAGGCGATGAACACCTTCTCCCGCCAGTTGAACTTGAACGGCGCGAGGCAGATCAAGACCGCCAGCGGCCGCGCCACCAGCATCAGCGCGAACGCCACCAGCACCGCGCCGCCGGCGCTGGAGAGCAGGCGGTGCGGCGACACCAGCAGGCCGAGCAGCACGAACATCACGATCTGCGCCAGCCAGGTCGCGGCGTCGAGGAAGGTCACCACCGAATTATGCGCGCGGGTCGGCCGGTTGCCGATGATGATACCGGCGAGATAGACCGCGAGGAATCCCGAGGCATGCACGATCTGCGAGCCGCCGAAGATCACCAGCGCCGCTGTGGTGACGAACGGCGCATGCAGGCCCTGCGGCAGCGCGACCTGGTTCAGCGCGATCACCACCAGCCGGCCGCCGATCACCCCGATGATGGCGCCGAGCACGGCCTCCTGGATGAACTCCAGCGCGATGTGCGAGGCCGAGCTCTGGCCGACCGAGATGAACTCGACCAGCATCAAGGTGAGGAAGATCGCGAACGGGTCGTTGGTGCCGGATTCCGCCTCCAGCGTCGCGCCGACGCGCGGCCGCAGGCGCAGGCCCTGGGTGTGCACCAGCAGGAACACCGCCGCCGCATCGGTCGAGGCGACGACGGCGCCGACCAGCAGCGACTCGGCCCAGTTGAGGTCGAGCACATAGCGGGCGACCGGCGCCGTGATCAGCGCGGTCAGCAGCACGCCGGCGGTCGCCAGCACCATCGACGGCACCAGCACCGTGCGGATGCTGGCAAACCGCGTCTTCAATCCGCCGTCGAACAGGATCAGCGCCAACGCCACCGAGCCGACCAGATAGGTGGTGCGGACGTCGTCGAACTGCAGCCGGCCGGGGCCGGAATCGCCCGCCAGCATGCCGACCAGCAAGAACACCAGCAGCAGGGGGGCGCCGAACCGCAACGCCAGCAGGCTCGACAGGATGCCGGCCATCACCAGCACCGCACCGAGCAGGATCGCTATACTGACGGAGTCGAGGGATGCCATGCGCCTTTGGAGGTCTCAAGAACTTGGGAGGTCTCAAATACTTGCAATTGCATCCTTATCGTCGCCACACTGGGACGCCAACCGATTTCTGAGATGAGCGGCAATGTGCCCGGTCCCGTGAACCCCGAGAGCTTTTTCCATTCCGACGAGATCGGAACGGGCTCTCGATTCTTGTTTTGACGCGTTTTCTTCACGCGAACCGGTGACCACTTCGCTCGAAAACGCTCTAATTCGCCTCGACACTGTGGTGTATCGATGGTCGCGCGCGCGCCTTTGTGGGATTCTCGGCGCACCTTCGAATCACATTTGCCTGACCCGCGCCTCGAGTTGAGAATTTGCCGATGGACATGAGTTGGAAGGACGTCCTGGAATCGATCCAGATGGCAGCGCGCTCGGTCGGGGCCGAGGTGGCCTCGCCCTGGTTCTATCTGCAATTCGGCATCATCCTCGCCGCCGCGGGGCTCGCTTACGCCGCCGATACCGCCATTCATGCGCGGGTCAACATGTCCACTTTGGCGAGCCGCTGGCCGCTGCCGCTCCGGCACTTTGCCCGGGTGATGGTGACGAGCGCCTCGACCGCGGTGTTCGCGGTGCTGATGATCATCTCGCGCATCGTGATGTGGCACGCGACCTGGCCGAGCCGCAGCTATCTGATCGCGGTTGCCGCCAAGCTGGCACTGGCCTGGCTGGTGATCCGCCTCGTCACCTCGGTGATCGACAACGCCTTCATCGTCAAACTGGTCTCGATCGCGGCCTGGCTGGTCGCGGCGCTCAGCATCATCGGCCAGCTCGACTGGGCCGCCGAAACGCTGGATTCGTTCGCCGTCGTGGTCGGCGGCCTGCGGCTGAGCCCGCTGCTGCTGATCAAGGCCGGCGCGGTGCTGATCCTGGCGCTGTGGCTGAGCAATATCGCCAGCAATTTCATCGACGGCCAGATCACCCGCTCGACCGACCTGACCCCGTCGATCCAGGTGCTGCTGGTCAAGATCATCCGCATCGGCCTGATGGTGGTCGCGGTCGCGATTGCACTGAGCGCGGTCGGGATCAACCTTTCGGCGCTGGCGGTACTGTCCGGCGCGGTCGGCGTCGGCATCGGTTTCGGCCTGCAGAAGATCGTCGCCAACTTCATCTCGGGCATCATCCTGTTGGTCGACAAGTCGGTGAAGCCGGGCGATCTCGTCACCATCGGCGACAGCCAGGGCCGCATCAGCGCGATGAAGACCCGCTACATCTCGGTCGCCGCCGGCGACGGCCGCGAGTTCCTGATCCCGAACGAGGACCTGGTGACACAGAAGGTCACCAACTGGACCTACACCGACAAGAACACGCTGGTGAAGATCGCCTTCGCCACCAATTACGACGCCGATCCACGGCTGGTCTGCAAGCTCGCGATCGAAACCGCGACCGCCCACGCCCGCGCGCTCAAGGGCAAGCCGCCGAACTGCATCCTGACCGAATTCGCCGAGCTCGGCATGAAGTTCTCGCTGACCTTCTGGATCGCCGATCCCGACGGCATGGACAGCGTGAAGAGCGACGTCATGCTGTCGCTGTGGGACGCCTTCAAGCAGCAGGGCATCAAGGTGCCCTATCCGGTGCGGGAACTGCGCATCCGCGGCGGCGCGCTGCCGGTCGAGAGCGTGGTCGAGGTCTCCAGCTAGGCGTTTGAGCCCGTTTTTGCGCGGTAGTGCGGCCGCTGTCCGGATTTCGCCCTGAAATCAAGCGGTGTGGACATTGTCCCCATGCCCAAGCTTGGCTTGCGCCGGGCGCGCCGATCATTAAATTAGGGCCTGAAATCAGCCCCTTGCCCGCAGAAACGCCCCCGCCCATGAGCTATATCGACGCCACCGACACCTCGCTTCGCAAGACCGGCCAGATCAAGCTGCACGGACCGAGCGGCTTTGCCGGCATGCGCAAGGCCGGCGCCCTGGTGTCGAAATGCCTCGATGCGCTCACCGACATCGTCAAGCCGGGCGTCCCGACCTCCGTGATCGACGAGTTCGTGCGCAAATTCGCCTTCGACCACGGCGCCTATCCGGCGACGCTGATGTATCGCGGCTATCGCTACTCGACCTGCACCTCGATCAATCACGTGGTCTGCCACGGCATGCCGGGTGACCGTCCGCTGAAGGAAGGCGACATCGTCAATGTCGACGTCACCTTCATCGTCGACGGCTGGTACGGCGATTCCAGCCGGATGTATGCGATCGGCGCCATCGCGCGGAAGGCCGAGCGGCTGATCGAGGTGACCTATGAGGCGATGATGCGCGGCATTGCCGCGGTGAAGCCCGGCGCCACCACAGGCGATATCGGCCACGCCATCCAGAGCTTCGTCGAGCCGCAGGGCATGAGCGTGGTGCGCGATTTCTGCGGCCATGGCCTCGGCCGCCTGTTCCACGACGAGCCGAACATCATCCATATCGGCCGCCCCGGCGAAGGCGCGCCGCTGAAGCCCGGCATGTTCTTCACCATCGAGCCGATGATCAATCTCGGCAAGCCGCATGTGAAGATCCTGTCCGACGGCTGGACCGCGGTGACCCGCGACCGCTCGCTGTCGGCGCAGTTTGAGCACTCGGTCGGCGTCACCGCCGACGGCGTCGAGATCTTCACGCTGTCCGAGCGCCACGGCGAGAAGCCTTGGGTGCAGGTCTAATCGGGTTCAGGTCTAATCGGGTTCAGGTGCACGGCCGCAGCGGCCCGCACTACTTCGTCTCCGTCGCAAGATAGGCGAGCGCGCAGAGCGGCAGCACGCCGCCGATCGCGGCCGCAAGCGACCATCCGCCCGCGGCGTAGGCCCAGCCGCCGACGCCGGAGCCCAGCGCGCCGGCCAGGAAGAACGTCGCCATATAGAGCCCGTTGAGCCGGCTGCGCGATTCCGCGCCGAGCACGAACAGCGCGCGAAAGCCGAGCACGACGTTGGCCTGCACGCCGAAATCGATCGCGATCGCCGCGGCGACGAACAAAGCCAGCGACAGCGTCGAGCCCGGCTCCACGATCATGGTGAGCGCGAAGCCGGCACTCGCCAGCAGCAAGGCTGCCGCGGTGGCCGGGCGGGTCCAGCCGCGATCCGCGACGCGGCCCGCGAGCGGCGCCGAGACCACGCCGGCGGCGCCGACCAGCGCAAACAGCGCGATGCCGGACTGCGTGAATCTGAAGGCTGGTCCGGCGAGCACCAGCGGCACCGTGGTCCAGAACAGGCTGAACGCCGCGAACAGGCTGGCCTGGTAGAGCGCGCGGCGCTTCAGAACCGGCGTGTTGCGGGCGAGGTGAACCATCGAGCGCAGCAGCGCACCGTAGCCGAGCCGCGCTTGCGGCACGCGCGTCGGCAGCGTCCAGCGCAACAGCAGCGCGAGCGACACCATCAGCGCGGACGAGATCCAGTAGACCATGTGCCAGGACGAGATCGACGCGATGAAGCTCGACGCCGGACGCGCCAGCATGATTCCGAGCATCAAGCCGCTGGTGACGTTGCCGACGACCCGGCCCCTGATGCGCTCGGGCGCCAGATGGCCCGCGTAGGGGACCAGAATCTGCACAGCGACCGACGCAAAGCCGACCGACAGCGCGGCAACGAGAAATGGCAGCGGATGCGTCGACAGCGCGGCGGCAACCAGCGCCACCGCCGCGACCGCAATCACGGACGAGATCAGCCGGCGGTTCTCAATGAGATCGCCCAGGGGGACGACGAGCAACAGTCCGACGCCGTAGCCGATCTGGGTCATCGTCACGATCAAGCCGGCTGATTCCGGCCGCAAGCCGAGTTCGGCCGCGATCGGCCCCGCCAACGGCTGGGCATAGTAGATATTGGCCGCGATCAGACCGCAGGACAGCGCCAGCAGAAAGGTGAGCCGGGTGGACACCGAATCCGGCTCCGGCCGGACGTCGGACGTGATGGTCGTCATGGATACTCCAATTTGGGGAACGATCGTTTCCTAAATAGTCAAATTAGTCAGGCGAGCAGCTTCATCGCGATGTCCACCGCTGCCGAGGTGTCCGCCGGCGCGCGTCCGGCTCGTCCGACGACGCGCAGCCCTTGCGTCAAACAGATCATGACGCGGGCGGTCTCATCCGGATCGATCTTGCCCGGAATCGATCGATCCGCCTGCCCTTGCCGAATCAGGTCGGCCAGCAGCGCCTCGTTCCGCGAGAGGGCCGCGGTGATCCGCGCCGCAACCTCTCGATCGGCGATCGCGAGCTCTATTGCGCTGCCGACGACCATGCAACCGCGCCGCCCTTCGACGCCCTTCGCCGACTCGACGTAAAAGCCGAGCACGGCGCGCAGCCGCTCGCGAGCCGTCCGAGCCGCGCGGGCGACAGCTGCAATCTGCTCGTTGCGCAAGAGCATGTAGCGATCGAGCGCCGCCAGGAATACCGTCCGCTTGTCCTTGAACGCTTTGTAAATGCTCCCCGAGGCCAGCCCCATCGCCTCCGTCAGGTCGCCGATCGAGGTGGCGTTGTAGCCCTGTTCGCGAAACACCCTGATCGCCTTGTCGAGCGCCTCGTCGAGGTCGAACTCCCGCGGCCGCCCGCGCGGACGTCCAACCTCTTGCGGCAATTTGGCCATGGCTCTCATCTCGCCATTTAGGGAAAGATTGTTCCCTAAGTCAACTCACGTCTTTGTGCAACGCGGCAGGTCAATAGTCGCTCCGGGTGCGTTCGATGATCTCCTCGGGCGTGTGGTTCTCTCCGATCGACATCGCGCAGATCCGCGACAGATGCAGATAGGACAGCCCGGTCTCCTCCGCCCAGGCGTTGAACTGCGCCTGCACCTTGGCGAGATCGCGCTTCGACTTGACCTCCTCGGCGATATCGAGCCCGGCATCGCGCAGGCAGGCGACGACGTCGCGCGAGGTGACGAAGCCGTCCCAGCCGAGGAAGCGCAGCAGCATCTGCCCGGTGTTGCCGCCGAGCCGGCTGCCGCGCTTGGCGAGCAGGTCGAGCAGCCCGACCTCGTCCGAAGACGGCCAGGCGCTAAGGAATTTGCCGAAGCTGCCATGCTCGCGCGCGATCTCCTGCACGAAGCGGCCATTGTCGCGCACCGACATGATCTTGGCGCCGTTGCGCACGATCCGGGCGTCGCTCGTCAGCTTCTCCCAATATTCGTCCGGCTTGAACGCGAGCTTGGCGGGCTGAAAGCCGAGGAAAGCTACTTCGAAGCCCTCCCATTTGGCGTCGATCACGCTCCAGGCGAACCCCGCGCAGAACACCCGCCTGGTCATCTCGGCCAGCACGCGGTCGTCGCCGAGCTTGGCCAGCGCCTTGGCGCCCGCCGGCGGCCGCAGCAATTTCTCGAGCGCCTTCGGCCCACCCTTGCGTTTCTCGGCGCGCGAGCGGATCACCTTGAATGACGTCACGCAACCCTCCCCATTTCGATCCTGAACTTTGCGGCCGACGGTAATTCGCCCGTGGCATCGTGGCAAACCGTGAAGTCGCATCGCCCCTTGCAAAACCCGGCAGGCACGGCATGGTTGTGCCCGATGCCCGCCAAACCCGACCCCAGCGACGACGACGCCAGCGAGACGCCGCATTATCACGGCCATCGCGAGCGGCTGCGCGAGCGCTTCTATGCGGCGGGGCCGGACGCGTTGACCGACTATGAGCTGTTGGAGATGGCGCTGTTCGCCGCGATCCCGCGCCGCGACACCAAACCCTTGGCCAAGGCGCTACTCAAGAAGTTCGGCTCGTTCGCCGAGGTGGTGCACGCGCCGGTCGCCCGGCTGCGCGAGGTCGAGGGCGTCAAGGACGCCTCGATCAACCAGCTCAAGCTGCTTGCCGCGGCCGCCGGCCGCATCGCCAAGGGCGAGATCAAGCGCAGCGTCGCGCTGTCGTCGTGGAACGACGTCATCGACTATTGTCGCTCCGGCATGGCATTCGCCGACAAGGAGCAATTCCGCCTGCTGTTCCTCGACAAGCGCAACCAGCTGATCGCCGACGAGGTGCAGCAGACCGGGACCATCGACCACACCCCGGTGTACCCGCGCGAGGTGATCAAGCGCGCGCTCGAATTGTCGGCGACCGCGCTGATCCTGGTGCACAACCATCCCTCCGGCGACCCGACGCCGTCGCAGGCCGACATCCAGATGACCAAGGCGATCGTCGATATCGCCAAGCCGCTCGGGATCGCCGTGCACGATCACATCATCGTCGGCAAGAACGGACATACGAGTCTCAAGGGCATGCGGCTGATGTGAGCCGCGCTGTCGTCCGATCCTCGCCGTCGTCCCGGCGCAGGCCGGGACCCATACGCCGCAGCAGGTGTTGCGAACGGGACTCGTCGTTGCGACATTGCGCGACAAGCAAAAGCGGTGGTTATGGGTCCCGGCCTGCACCGGGACGACAGCGGATATGTTGCGCGGCCCGCGAGTCACGCATCCGCATGCTCGCGACACCTTGCGGGAGAGGGAGCCTGAGAGGCGAGCTCAACTCACTGCTCCCGGGTCCATGCCCGGCGCGCCGGAATGACCGCTTCGCAGCCCACTCCGCGCCGGCTAGGAACTTCTCCGCAAGCGTGAGGTTACAACTGCCTCATATGGAGGAGAGACAATGAACAAGCTCATTGCAGGAAGTATCATTGCCGCCGGAATGATCACGGCAGCGCACGCCGCGGAAACCATGTCTGCTGCTCCCGCCGAGAGCTGGACCGTGACCAACTATTACAAGCAGTCGGTCTATGATCCGCAGCAGAACAAGATCGGCGACGTCGACGACGTGCTGGTCGACAAGTCCGGCAAGGTCAACGGCCTGGTGATCGGCGTCGGCGGATTTCTCGGCGCGGGAGAGAAGGATGTCATCGTGCCGTTCACCGCTGTCAAGACCGCCAAGAAGGACAATAAATGGTGGCTGACCCTGAACGAGACCAAGGATGGGCTCAAGTCCGCGCCGGGCTTCAAGTACGACAAGGCGAGCACGACCTGGGTCCCGCAAGGCAAGTAGACAGCCCTGCTGGTGAATCTCGAGCGCCGATCAGGCGCAATAGTCTGCGAAGGAAAAAAGGCCCCGCGAGCGCGGGGCCTTTTGCTGTCACCATTTCTGGCGGCCATACCAGTCATCGATTTCCTTGTGGGCCTGGTCCTTGGCGTAGCCATAGCGCTGCTGCAGACGGCCCTCGAGCTGGTCCTGCTTGCCGGCGATGACGTCGAGGTCATCATCCGTCAGCTTGCCCCACTGCTCCTTCACCTTGCCCTTCATCTGCTTCCAGTTTCCTTCAACCCGATTCCAATCCATTGTGAGACCTCCGTCCTCTGGAAACCGATCAACCGAGATGACGGGTCTTCGTTCCTGCGTTGCCCTGCGGCAGATGCGGCACCCTCGTTACGGCCTCCGTAATCGTGAGGGACGCAGCAAGGGAACGGCGCCGCCCCTCAGCGTTACGAGGCGCTCTTGGCGCGACGACCCAGGTCGTGGCAGATTTGATCTTTGCGACCGATCAGGTCTTGGCCGCGAACTGCGCGAGCCGCTCTTCCAGGGTTTCGGTCTGCTTGAAACAACGCCGCACTTGCATGGCGCTACTCCCGTTTGCGTTGGGCGGGAGCGATGCGGCTCTCATCACCGATATGACGCGCGATTTAAGTACGGCATCCTATGTCATTCGATAACACAGGTTAGGCCCTGCGGATTTCTTCCAGCCGGCCCAGCCTTGATCACCCGGCCGCTGCATCCGACGGCGTCATGCCGGCGTCGAGCTGCCGCCCTTCGTGATCCATGTGCAGATAGTTCGGATTGAACAGGCCGGCGCGCATCAAGCGGTCGAGATTGGGGACGGCCAGGGTCTTTCCCTTGAGCACGATCAGGCCGTCGGCGCGCAGCTCCTGCAGGGTGCGGTTGACGTGCACCTTGGACAGCCCGGTGGCGTCGGCGAGATCGCCCTGGGTCAGCGGGAAGTCGCAGCTGTCGCCCTGGGTCAGACCGGCGAGGCGCAGGCGGAGCCAGATCTCGCAGAGCAGATGGGCCATCCGCTCCAGCGCCGTGCGCTGGCCGAGGCTCATGGTCCATTCGCGCTGGATCGCCGCGTTGACCAGGGTTTCCCACCAGAACGCGGTGACGATGCGCGGATGTCCGGCGGCGACCCTGTCGAAGAAATCGCGGGAGAGATCGGCGATCGACACCGCGGTGATGGTGCCGATCGAATGATCCATCTCGCGCAGGATGAAGACGTTCACGTCGCAAATGTCGCCGGGCAGGAAGAACGACACCACCTGACGGCGGCCGTCCTCGAGCTGCTTGTAGCGATAGGCCCAGCCGGACAGGATCAAATGGACGTCCTTCGGCTTCTCGCCTTCACGGACGATATCGACGCGCGGAGCAAAATGCCGGACGCGCTCGGTCGATGCGCGATTGAGAATAGCGTGATCCACCGGCGAAAGCCGTACGAACTGCTCCAATTTCCGGACTAACGACGCCAACGACATTGGTCTCCCCGGATCTTTAATCGGGTAACCGTCGGGCCGATCAATAACGTATGTTACATTGCACAGCTATTGACGTCTGTTCACTAGTGTACAGACACCGGAGGACGCGACGGTTACATCCTCAAGCGCCGTACGAGCAAGCTTCCGGTGGGCGGCACCGGTGAAATACGGGCCCTCGGGGCCCGCGCCGTTCAAACCAAAGGTACGCCGTAGTAATCGTTCACTGCGCGCGTGGTGCCGACATCGGCCCAATTCCAGTCCCGCTCGCTGCCGTATTTCGGCGCGCCGCGCAGCTGACTCTCGGTCACGCCCGTGACGTAGCCACCGAGCCGCGTGTCGTATTTGAGCGATTGCCAGGGCAGCGGATAATGGTCGTTGCCAAGACCGAGGATGCCCCCGAAACCGAGCACGGCATAGGATACCCGCCCGCTCTTCTTGTCGATCATCACGCGCTCGATCGAGCCGATCTTGCGCTCGTCGGATCCATAGACCGCGGTACCCTCAACCTTGTCGCTGCCGATCAGGTTGCCGAGCTCCTTCTCGTCCATCGCCATGTCAATTCTCCATTGAACTCCGAGAGCCAACAGTGGCGCGGGATCATTGTTCCTGCCGCATTGCCGCAGGGCAAAACGCCGTTCAGCCAGTCGGGGGATCGCCGCGATCGTCTGATGTCATGCCCGAGCCTGGCGTCTTGTCGGCATCGTTCAGTTTCGGGTCCCGCGTCGCTTCGCGCGCCGGCGGCTTTCGGGTGTCGGTCTTGTGAGCGCTCTGCGCACGCTCCTTGTCGACCGGCTGCTCCTGACCCTTGTCGTCTTTCACGATGCCCTGATTTGAATGTGCCATTTGCTGATGTCCTTCCTTGGCTGATATCCCTCGAAGTCATGCGGGCCCCGGCGATGTCATTCGCCGAGGCCCGTCACCGGAGTGGTCCAGTGCTCTCGGGGAGCAGAGCAGTGAACACGGGGGAGTTACGCATGGCGCGGGAGAACGTTCCTGCGATGCCGCAAGCGAATTCGCCCCGCTGATGTCATGGGTTAACGACGGCCTCCGGGGAACATGCCTAGAATTGCTGGTTCCAAGGCGGAGACGGCATGATCAAGAAGAAACGCAACAGGTCACGGCCTTCCGGATCGTTCGAGGATCGCCTGCAAAAATTCGCCGACGAATCCCGCGTTGCGGCACGCAAACTGCCACCTGGACGGGAACGCGAGGCGCTGATGAAGAAAGCCAGACAGACCGAGACCGTGATGGAAGTCAGCGAGTGCTTGACGTCCCGCAAATAGCCGCGGGCCACAAGGGAGAGCGCGATGATCGAGGAACGATTCGACTCACGTACACTCGCGGCCATGAGCTTTGCGCTCGACCACGTCTGCGCCGGCGCGCTGCATGGCGAGGAACATGACACCCGCAGGCGCGTTGCCAGATACATCATCAAATGCGCCAAGAACGGCAGGACGACGCTCTCCGAGCTCACCGAAGCCGGACAGCAGGCGTTGGCCAAGGTCACCGCCGCAGCAGGATAGTCGGCGCAACCTCCCCTGCTGAATCTGCCTTGTTCCTGGCCTTCGGCAAAGGCAGATATCCATGCGCATCATAATCAGCATCGGCCTGCTGGCGCTTCTGGCTGCCGTCGGCGCCTACGCCTATCAAGGCCTGACCGTCGACGCCCCGGCGCCGGCCTACGCCATTGTCATCTTTTCGATCGGAATTGTGCTGCTCGCTGCGGTCTGCGCCGGCCTGATGGGCCTGCTGTTCTATTCCAGCCGCCGCGGCTACGACGAGCCGCCGCACATCAAGCGGTAGGTGATGGCGAAGCAGAGCCCCGGCAGGCTTTCAGCCCGTCACCCTGAGGAGCGCGCAGCGCGTCTCGAAGGGTGCACGGCCACCAGCCGGGCCGTCGACCCTTCGAGACGCGCGCGCGGGCGCGCTCCTCAGGGAGACGGTGATAAAGCCGCCGGCACCCGGGCGCGAATCTCTGCGATCTTGCGCTTCAGCGCGGCCTGTCGGGGATCGGGCATGATGGCGCCGCGGGCTTCAGCGATCGCGGCGGCGAGATCGGGCAGCGCGAGCACGCCGTCGAAGGTCGGCTTGACCAGTCCGTCGATGATCACGTGCCAGTCCGCGATGCCCTGGCGATAGGGATCGCCGTAGCCCTGGATCATGGTCGCGGTCTGCACGACCGCCGGAGCCGCGGCCGGCTGCTTGGTCAGGCTGCGGTCGATCATGTGCAGCCAGCGCTCGACCCAGACCCGTTCCCTGGCGTAGCGCCCCGAGAACAGCCGCCAGCGCTTCAGGCCCGCCTCGATCCTGAGCCGGCGCACGCTGAAGCGGTTGTTGGCGCTGAAGCGGATCGAAACCCGGCGACGCCGCCAGCCGAACTGGTCGAGCACGGCAAGGATCGGATCGGCGACCATCTCCGGCAGGGCGTCGATCAACTCGTCGAGGCGAAACTTCTTGACGTCGTCGGCCGAGCGCGCCGCAAGGCCGCCCGCCGCGTTGACTTCGCCGAGCTTGAGCTGCGCGATGCGGATCGCGTCCTCATAGGCCATGCGCTCGGCCATCAGCCGCGCGATGTCCGCGAGCAGGGCATCATCGACGCCGCGGCGGCCGACGAAGCGCTTGAGCCGGTCGATATAGAGCTGGGCGTAGCTCGTGCTCTGATAGGCGATCAAGAGATCGATGAGCTCGGTGACCGCGGGTCCGAGGTGGTCCGGGCAGGCTTCGGGCAGCACCGGCGGCCCCTCGTCCTCGTCGCCGATGATATCGGCAAACAGGTAACGAAGCGAAGCCAGCAGACTGTCGTCATCCGGCACTGCGGCGCCTCCAGAACTCGTCGCTGGGCTCATGCAGGTTTGGGCTCCGCGGCCTGTGGGGTGGCGTGCTGCGCGAGCCGCTGCTCGAGCGTCGAGATATTCTCGAACAGGCGGGCGCTGAAGAGACGCAGGAGGTAGAAGCCGAACGCCGGGTTCTGGACGTAGAGCTGCTCGACCTGGTCATAGGTCACCGACAGCACCATGCCGGTCTCGGCACATTCCAGCGTCTGGGTTCGGGTGTTCGACGGCGACAGCATGCCGAACTCGCCGACCAGCGCGCCGACCGGCAGCTCGATGCCGGATTCGACCAGGCGGAAGCGGCCGCTGACGATGTAGAACATGCTGTCGGCCTTCTCGTCCTTGTAGAACAGGACTTCGCCCGCCGTGCATTTGCGCTCCGTCGTGAACGGCCTCAGCCAGTCCATCGACAGATCGCTGTTGACCGATTTCTTCACGCTGCGGACCAGCTGCAGCATCTGGTGCAGCCGATAGGTGTTCACCGGCAGCAGCACGGCATGCAGGATCAGCGTCGCGTAATTATGGGTCGGGACGGCGGTCGCGATCAGGATGATGTTGGTCAGGATGGCGAAGACCCGCAACGGGATCATGGTGCGCATCGACAGCGTGGCGACCACGAAGATCGAGGCGAAGAAACTGCCGGCGGCGCCGGCGTGCTCCGCGAGATGTGAGGTATCCATCGGAAACCAACCAATTTCTCAAGAAGTGAATAAGATCGCCTTATTAGTCGCTTCATTCCGGCCGAGGTCGCAGCGGTGACCAGCATCCCTGATATACGGGGAAAAAGCGACGATTTGTCTGATTTCTCACATTCGCGGGCGCAAAAACGGGCCAACATGGTTAGGCTATTTGTCCAACGGATCGGCCTTTCGCCGCGATCGCGCCAGCAAGCCTGCGCGTTGACGGCCCCACCCGGGAGAGGCACGTTGTGACACAGGCTCCGCCGGTCGCAGGGCCTCCATTCCAGCAATTGATCGACAGGCAAGCTCCGTTCCGATGTCCAAGCGGCTCGTCCTTCCGGCCTTGACGCGCTTCGTTTCCGCCACCGCCGGTCGCAACATGACCACGGCGGCCTATGTCGCGGTCACGGCCGGTGTCGCCATGATGACGCTGCTGACGGTCGCGCCTGCCTATGACGCGGTGCCGCACTGGGTCGATGCGCTGCTCTGGGCCTGCCTTGCCTATTTCGTGTTCGAATGGCTGGTGCGGCTGCGCCACATGCGGCGGCAGGACAAGTTCTGGTTCTACGCGCTGTCCAGCGCCGGCATCGTCGATGCGATCGGCGCGCTGGCGGTGCCGCTGGCGCTGCTTGCCGGCATCGAGCCGAAAACCGCGTGGCTGCTCGGCGTGCTCTGGGTGCTCAAGGTGGTGCCGGGCATTCCCGGCCTGCGCCAGCTCCGGCGTGTGCTCGTGGTGGAATCCGGCCCGCTGCTCAGCGTGCTCGTGATCTTCCTGATGGTGGTGTTCCTGGCCTCGGTCGCCGAATATTATCTCGAGCGGGACGTCCAGCCGCAGACCTTCGGCAGCGTGCCGGCGGCGCTGTGGTGGGCGGTGGTGACGCTGACCACGACAGGCTATGGCGACGTGGTGCCGATCACCCCGCTCGGCCGCGTGGTCGCCGCCATGGTGATGATCTCGGGCCTCGGCGTATTCGGGCTATGGACCGGTATTTTGGCGACCGGCTTTGCCAACGAAACCCGCCGCGACAACTTTCTGAAAACCTGGGAGACGGTCAGCAAGGTGCCGTTCTTTGCGCATCTTGGCCCGGCCGCGATCGCCGACGTCACCCAGATGCTGCGGACCATGGACCTGCCGCCGCGCACCATGATCATCCGCAAGGACACCAACGGCGACTGCATGTATTTCGTCGCCGCCGGCGAGGTCGAGGTCGACCTGCCCGGACGCAAGGTGAAGCTCGGCGAGGGCGCGTTCTTCGGCGAGATGGCGCTGCTCGGCAACGCCAAGCGCGGCGCCAGCGTCTCGACCAGCAAGGTGACCCGGCTGCTGGTGCTTGACCTGGTCGATTTCCGCCTGTTGATGGCAAGGCACCCCGATCTCGCCGAGACCATCGACGCCGAGGCGAAGCGGCGCGAACGCGAGAATCAATGATGGAGACTGCCATGGCCGAGTTGGCCGACACCGCCAGCGGACCCGTGCTCGAGATCGCCGGCGCACGCGCCACGATCCGCCTCAACCGGCCGAAGCACCTCAACCGCCTGCAGGCCGAGGATCTCGGCGAGCTCGTGAGGCTGTTCGACCGGATCGAGACCGATCCCGCGATCCGCGTGCTGGTGCTGACCGGAACCGGGCGCGCGTTCTCGGCCGGCTACGATCTCAATTCGGTGGCCGAGCGCGCGGTGAGCGCCAATGAGCAGCAGAGCGCGGGCTCGGCGTTCGAGGTCGTGGTCAACCGTCTCGAGGATCTCAGCGTGCCGACGATCTGCCGGCTCAATGGCGGGGTCTATGGCGGCTCGACCGACCTGGCGCTCGCCTGCGACTTCCGCGTCGGGGTCGACACCGCAGAGATGTTCATGCCGGCGGCACGGCTCGGGCTGCATTATTACAAGAGCGGCATCCAGCGCTACGTCACGCGGCTCGGCGTCGACAACGCCAAGATGCTGTTCCTGACCGCGCAGAAGATCACGGCGCCGGAGATGCTGCGGATCGGCTACCTCACCGCTATGGTGTCGCTCGAGCTTTTGGATGAAGAGGTCGACAAGCTCGCGAATGTTCTCGCCGGCAATGCGCCGAGGGCCATGGCCGGCATGAAGCGCGCCATCAACGAATTCGCCCGCGGCGAGCTCGATGCTGCCGCCGCCGACGCCCGTCACCGCGACAGCATGCGCGGCGACGAGATCAAGGAAGGCATCAAGGCCTTCGCCGAGAAACGGGCGCCAAGATTTTAGGTCGAATTCCGCGCTGCCACACCGTCACCGTGAGGAGCACGCATCGCGCGCGTCTCGAAGGGTCGACGGCCCGAGTGTGGCCGTGCATCCTTCGAGGCTCGCAAGCGCTCGCGCCTCAGGATGACGGAACTGGGGGATACACCGATGCTTCACCCTCCCCTGGAGGGGGAGGGTCGGCTCGCATGGAGCGCAGCGGAATGTGAGACGGGGTGGGGTGATCTCTCAACGCGGGGAGTGCCGAGTGGAGAGATCACCCCACCTCGCCGCTCATTTCATTCGCGTCGATCCTCCCCCTCCAGGTAAGGATAAGAAGCGTCACGCCCGCTTCGACCGCATCGCGCGCGTCTGCGCGACCTCGGGGTCACGGGCGAGCGCCTGGTACCGCTTGCTGTCGACGGCGCAGAGCGCGATGCGGCCCTCGGCATCGGCGTGAACGCCCCAGCCGAAACGTTTTCCCAGCGGTGAGGCGCGCATGCAGGCCTGGCCGCGCGAGAAGAACGTCTCGCGGGCGAGAGTCCGCTCCTTCTTCGCGGCTTTCGCATCAAGCGCGCGGCCGGCCGCCGACGTCGCGAACACGACGTCGTCGGAGGTGTATTTGTAAGGCGCGCCCGCGATCATCCGGAATTGCAGCACGGCAACCGTCGGCTGGCCGCCACGCAGCTGCGGCTCCTCGCCGTGCTGCGCCGGACAATCCTCCGCGACGCGGATCAGGGTGTTGAAGCAGTTGGTGCTGTACAGCGCTTTCGCCATCGGCACGATCCGTATCACACTCCGGCGGCCGCTGCATGCTGCGCCGCCATCTCGTCGTCGGCCTTCGAGATCCGGACGAACGCCGGACGCGCTGCGATGCGCTCGGCGTAACGGACGAACACGTCCCTTTTCGGCACGATGCCGAACATCATGGTCCAGGAGAACGCGATGCCCCAGAGGATGTCGGCCGCCGTGATCTGTTCGCCGAGCAGATAGGGGCCCTTTGCGAGCTGCGCCTCCAACGCGCCCAGCATGGTGTCGTAATCGGCATAGGGCGACTGCGTGATCGGCGCCGGCTCGCGCTTCATGAAATGGTCGATCACGGCCGGCTCGAACGAGGCGCCGTAATAGGCGATCCAGCGCAGATAGGGGCCACGGCGCGGGTCGTTCAGCGCGGGCGTCAGGCCCGCCTGCGGAAACAGGTCGGCGAGATAGATGAAGATCGCGACCTGCTCGGTGACCAGCGCGTCGCCGTGGCGGATCGCCGGCACCTTGCCGAGCGGGTTGATCGCGAGATAGGCGGCGTTGCGCTGCTCGGCCGCCTTGATGTTGAGGATTTGCAGATCGTAGGGCGCGCCGAGCTCCTCCAGCAGCACGCGGGTGCCGGTGGCGCGGCTCTGCGGCGCGTAATACAGCGTGATGCGATCAGTGGATGCAGCGGTGGTCATGGGCAGGCCGGTCATGGGGGGCTCCTGTCGCCGTCGGGGCATGGCCTCCTTATGTCCGCCTATACCTGACATCTTGTGTCAGGTATGATCTTCGCATGCGCGCGAGCCGGCTGTTTTCCATCCTCACCACCCTGCAGGCACGGGGACAGGTCACCGCGCCCGAATTGGCCGAGGCCTGCGAGGTCTCCGTGCGCACGATCTATCGCGACATCGACGCGCTCGCCGCCGCCGGCGTTCCGGTTTACGCCGACCGCGGCGCCGAGGGCGGCTATCGGCTGCTCGACGGCTATCGGGTGCGGCTGAACGGCCTGTCGCAGGGCGAGGCCGAGGCGCTGTTCATGGCCGGCCTGCCCGGCCCCGCCGCCGCGCTCGGCCTCGATGCCGCGATGGTCGCAGCGCAGACCAAGCTGATGGCGGCGCTGCCGGAAAATCTGCGCCCCAACGCGCGAGGCATGCAGCAGCGCTTCCACCTCGACGCGCCCGGCTGGTTCGGCGAGACCGAGGAGCCGAAGCACCTGCGCACCATTGCAGGTGCCGTGCTGCGCGAAAACCTGATCGAGATCCGCTACCAGAGCTGGAAGGCGGAGAAGCGCCGTCGCGTGGCGCCGCTCGGCCTCGTGCTGAAGGGCGGCAGCTGGTACGTCGCCGGCCTCGTCGACGGCAACGTCCGCACCTACCGCGTGGCGCGGGTGCTGGATTGCACCGCGCTGGAGACGCCGTTCGCACGCCCGGCGGATTTTGATCTCGCCGCCTATTGGCGCGCCTCGATCGAGCGGCTCGAGGCCGAGCTGCATCCGAACGAAGCCACGGTGCGGCTGTCGCCGCTCGGGCTGCAACTGTTCGACGCGCTGGCGCATCCTTACGTGAAGGCGCGGATGCAGCTTGCTGATGGCACTGAGCCCGATGGCTGGCGAGTCGCCACCATGCCGGTCGGCAAGACGGTGTGGCACGCTGCAACCGAGCTGCTGCGGCTCGGCGCCGAGGTTGAGGTGATCGAACCCGAGGGACTGCGCGAGAAGATGGCCGAGCTCACCAGCGCGATGGCCGCGCGCTATACGGATGCGCCGGCACGCCGCGCTGCCCGCGGTTAATACCGGCTGTCGGAGCTGATGACGAAGCGGTCGAGCAAATTGACCGGCAGGATCTCGAACTTGTCGAGCTCAAGCGTAATCCCGGTCACGAAGTCGACGCCCTTGATCTTACCCTGGAGGTCGATCCGCCGGCCGCGGCGCAGGCGGCGTGTTTCCGGATGTTGCTCGATGTCGATATAGGCATAGATCGGATTGTCCAGCCGCGAATGGCGATGCCAGCCGCGTTGCAGGAAGCTGAATTGCAGCACCGAGCCCGCGCCCCAGTCGATCGCGTCGAAGAAGCGGGTCTTCCAGGCAACGGGCTGTCCCAGATAATGCGCGGCGATGAACGCGTCACGTTCGAGCGCAGGCAGACGGTGCAGCTGCCAGCTGATCTCAGCCGGCGTCAGGGAGGCGTTATTCGCCATTGTTGTTCTTGTCGTTCTTCTTGTCGCGTCTTCTTGTCCTCGGCGGGAAGTCAGGTCCCGCCTTGAGGGAAACTATACATCCACAAATGTGACAGTATCCGCCACAGTCGCGCGCGACGTGCGGTAGCCGTTCACCTTGTGCGCGTTATCCGCATAGCCGAACGAGATACCGCAGACAACCCGGCGATCCTCGGCCAGGTTGAAGTGGCCGCGGATCAGGCCGGAATGACGCGCGATCGCGGCCTGCGGGATGGTTCCGAGCCCGAGCGCCTGCGCGGCCAGCATGAAGTTCGAGACATAGCCGCCGCAGTCGATCGCGCCATAGATGCCGAGCGGCTCGTTGGTGTGGATCACGGCAATGTGTGGCGCACCGAAGAAATTGTAGTTCTCCAGCGCCTGCTTCGCGTAGGCGGCCTTGTCGCCTCTGCTGATGCCGAGCGTGTTGTAGAGCTGGAACCCGCTCTCGCGGCGGCGCTCCAGATAGACCCCGACATATTCGCGCGGCGGCGTGAAGTCGTAGTCCTCGCCGAGGCCGCGCGAAGCCTCGGCATAGATCGCCTTGCGGAAACGTTCCTTGGCCTCGCCGGAGACGATCAGGACCTGCCAGGGCTGGCTGTTGCACCACGACGCGGTGCGCTGCGCGGTGGTGAGGATATGTTCGATGACGTCGCGCGGCACCTCGCGCGGCTGGAACGCGCGCACCGAGTAGCGCTCGTTGAGCAGCTCCTCGAGCGCGCCGATGCGGTCTTCGGTCGCGTAACGTGCACCGGGTGTTTTCGCATCCATTTAGCGCCCCTTGGTCGGGATCTTGTTGTAGGGCACGTCCTTGTCGACGCGGATGTCACCGGGCAGGCCGAGCACGCGCTCGGCGATGATGTTGCGCAGGATCTCGTCGGTGCCGCCGGCGATGCGCATCGAGGGCGACGACAGCAGCATCTGCTGGAACTGGCCGTTGGCCTGCTCCTCGTCGGTCCCGGTGAGGCTGCCCGCCGCGCCTTCGAGGTCCATCGCATAGGTTGCGATGTCCTGCAGCATCAGGCCGGAGACGAGCTTGCCGATGGAATTTTCCGGACCGGGACGCTCGCCCTTCGACAGCGCCGAGATCGCGCGGTAGCTGGTGTATTTCAGTCCGCTTGCCTTCACCGCCCAGCTCGCGAGCTTGGAGCGCACCGCCGGATCGTCGATCGCCAGCCCATCCTCCAGCATCAAATTGGAGCAGAACTCGAACATCTCGGGTACGCCGGTCGCAAGCCGCGAACCGATCGACATGCGCTCGTTCATCAGCGTGGTCAGCGACACGCTCCAGCCCTCGCCGACCGCGCCAAGCCGCTGGCTGTCCGGGATCACGACGTCGGTGAAATAGACCTCGTTGAACTCCTGCATGCCGTTGGCCTGCTTGATCGGCCTGACCTCGACGCCGGGGCTCTTCATGTCGAGGAAGAACATAGTGAGGCCCTTGTGCTTGGGCACATTCGGATCGGTGCGCGCAATCAACAGGCCGTAGTCGGAATAGTGCGCGCCGGAGGTCCAGATCTTCTGGCCATTGACGACCCAATTGTCGCCCTTCTTCTCGGCGCGGGTGCGCAGCCCCGCGACGTCGGAGCCGGCGGACGGCTCGGAGAAAAGCTGGCACCAGATCTCCTCGCCGGAGGCGAGCTTCGGCAGATAGCGGCGCTTGGCGTCTTCAGAACCCCAGGCCATCACGGTCGGGCCGCACATGCCCTCGCCGATCTGGAACGGCTGCGTCAGCTTGCCGTAGACGCCCTCTTCCTGCTGCCAGATCACGCGCTCGATCGGGGTCGCGCCGCGGCCGCCATATTCCTTCGGCCAGTGCAGGCAGGCCCAGCCGCCCTCGGCCTTCCTCTTCTGCCAGGCCTTGCCGACCTCGACCATGTCGTGCTTTGCGAGGCGGATGCGGCCGAGCGAGGATTTTGACAACTCCTCCTCGAACTCCTTCGGCGCGTTGGCGGCGATCCAGGTGCGCGCGATCTTGCGAAATTCGGCTTCCTGCGGCGTGTCATCGAAATTCATGGCGAACCTCTCTCGTTGTTCCGTCGCCGTTACGCGCGGCCCTTGGTCGGGATCTTGTTGAAGGGAACGTCCTTGTCGACCCTGATGTCGCCGGGCAGGCCCAGCACGCGCTCGGCGATGATGTTGCGCATGATCTCGTCGGTGCCGCCCTCGACACGGGTGCCCGGCGCACGCAGCAGCATCGCCTGGAATTTACCCGCAGCCTCGGCATCCTCGGGTCCGCTCAGCGCGCCGGCGGCACCCTGGAGATCGAGCGCGTAGGTCGCGACATCCTGGATCATCGAACCGGCGACGAGCTTGCCGATCGAGTTCTCCGGTCCCGGACGCTCGCCGCGCGACAGCGCCGAGATCGCGCGCATGCTGGTGTATTTCAGCCCGCTCGCCTTCACCGCCCAGTTCGCGAGTTTCGAACGCACCGCGCGGTTCTCGATCGCGGGGCCATCCTCCAGCATCAGGCTGTTGCAGAACTCGAACAGCTCGGGAAAGCCGGTCGACACGCCGGCGCCGATCGACATCCGCTCGTTCATCAGCGTGGTCAGCGACACGTTCCAGCCGTCATTGACGTTGCCGAGCCGCTGCGAGTCCGGAATGCGCACGTCGGTGAAATAGACCTCGTTGAAGTCGGATGCGCCGTTCGCCTGCTTGATCGGCCGCACCTCGACACCCCTGCTCTTCATGTCCAGGAAGAACATGGTGAGGCCCTTGTGCTTCGCGACATCAGGATCGGTGCGGGTGAGCAGGATGCCGTAATCGGAGTAATGCGCGCCCGAGGTCCAGATCTTCTGGCCGTTGATCACCCATTCGTCGCCGTGCTTCTCGGCGCGGGTGCGCAAACCTGCGACGTCGGAGCCGCCGGCGGGCTCCGAGAACAGCTGGCACCAGATCTTCTCACCCGAAGCCAGCGGCGGCAGATATTTGCGCTTCTGCGCCTCGCCGGCGAACGCCATCATGGTCGGGCCGCACATGCCGTGGCCGATGATGAACATTGAACTCAGACGGCCGAACGGGCCCTCCTCCTGCTGCCAGATCACGCGCTCGATCGGCGAGGCGCCACGGCCGCCATACTCCTTCGGCCAGTGCAGGCAGGCCCAGCCGGCATCGGCCTTCTTCTTCTGCCAGGCCTTGGCGACCTCGAGAATGTTGGCGCCCTTGAGCGCAACGCGGCCGAGCGAGGCCTTGCGCAGCTCGTCTTCATATTGCTTCGGCGCATTGGCCGCGATCCAGGCTTTCGCCTCGGCGCGGAATGCGGCCTCCTGCGGGGTGTCGTCGAAATTCATGACGGCCTCTCGCTCACGCTGCGTTCTTCTTGCGCATGCGGTCGATCAGCGCGTCTTCCCAATAGGACAGGCTGCCGAGACCGAGCGCCACCGCATTGGCACGGCGGTAGTACATGTGGCAGTCGAACTCCCAGGTGAAGCCCATGCCGCCATGGACCTGGATGTTGTTCTTGGCGCAGTGCTGGAACGCCTGCGTCGCGCTGATACGCGCGGCGGCGGCGGCTTCCGGCAGTTCGCCGGCATTGGTCGAGAGCGCCCAGGCGCCGTAATAGCAGTTCGAACGCGCCAGCGTCGCCGAGACATACATGTCGGCCAGCATGTGCTTGACCGCCTGGAACGAGCCGATCGGACGGCCGAACGCGATACGGTCGAGCGCGTAGTCGCGGCCCATCTCCAGCGCGCGGTCGGCGCCGCCGACCTGCTCGAACGCCATCAGCACGGCGGCGCGATCCAGCACCTGGGTGATCACGCCCCAGCCCTCGCCGGCGGCGCCGAGCGGCTCGGCCTTGGCGTCCTTGAAGGTGATCTCGGCCTGGCCGCGGGTGAGATCGATGTTGGTCAGCGACTTGACCTCGACGCCTGAAGCTTTGAGATCGACGATGAACAGCGAGATATCAGACTCGCGACCGCTCGATCCGGTGCGCGCGGCGACCACGGCGAAATCGGCGATCGCGCCATCCGGAACCGGCTTCTTGACGCCGTTGAGCGCGCCGCCATCGGCCGTGAGCTTGACCGCCTTCGGTGACGGATTGCCGTGGCCCTCGAACAGCGCCAGCGTGCCGATGGCATCGCCGGAGGCGATTTTCGGCAGCCACTTCTGCTTCTGCGCGTCACTGCCTGCGATCAGCAGCGCTTCGGCGGCGAGATACACGGTCGACGAGAACGGCACCGGCGCCAGCGCGCGGCCCATTTCCTCCGCGATCACGCAGAGCTCGAGATGGCCGGCACCCGCGCCGCCGAATTGCTCCGGGATCGCGACGCCGAGGAAGCCCATCTCGGCGAGGCCCTTCCACAGCGACTTGTCGTAGGGCGCCTTGCCGTCGAGCACCTCGCGGACCGCCTTCGGCGGGCACTGCTCGCTGAGGAATTTCCGCGCCTCGTCGCGCATCTGCTTCTGTTCGTCGGAGAAATCGAAATTCATGGCGCTACCTTCTTGGTTCTTGTCGTTTCAGTTCGCCGTCATTCCGGGGCGCGCGAAGCGCGAGCCCGGAATCCATCGAGCCGCAGATGATGTGGTTTGATGGATTCCGGGCCTGCGCCTTCGGCGCATCCCGGAATGACGTGTTGAGAGAGCATCGGCATCAGCACAGCACGATCACCTCGCTGCACGGCTGATCGGCATAGAGCTTCTCCACCAGCGCGGCGCGGCGTTCGAGACCGGCGCGCTGATTGATGTAGCCCTTGTCGGTGAGCTCGTTGCCGTCGATCGACGGCGGCTCGACCATCAGCATCGCGCGCGCGATCCGCATGCTGCTGCCGGTGGTCGACGCATTGTGCGCCTGCAAGCCCTTTTCCAGACAGGCGATCACGGCCGGATGCCGGATCACGTCCTCATAGCTCGCGTCGGCATTGCCGACGAGCTGGCGGCAGGCATGCAAATTCGGCCAGCACAGCAGGCCGATGAACTCACGATCCTGGCCAGCGACCAGCGCGTCATGCACGACCGGGGTCGCGGCGGCGATCGCATCCGTGCGCAGCGAGCCGACATGGACGAAGGTGCCGGTGGTCAGCTTGAAATCCTCGACCACGCGGCCGGCAAAGATGATGCCCTGCAGCGGATCGTCGGGATCGACGAACACGCCGGCGTCGCCGATGCAGTAGAAGCCTTCCTCGTCGAACATCTTGGCCGTGAGGTCCGGCTGGCCGAAATAGCCCGGCGTGACGTTGACGCCGCGCAACCGCAATTCATATTTCGCGCCGCACGGCACCATCTTCAACTCGACACCGGGGAACGGCAGGCCGATCAGGCCAACGCGCTCGGTGTCCCAATAGGTGCCGGTCGAGGTCGGCGCGGTCTCGGTCGAGCCCCAGCCGGTGTAGAACACGATGCGCTCGCCCGTGGTCTTCACTGCCAGCGCCTGCATGCGGTCATAGAGATCGTCGGGCAGCCGCGCACCGCCATAGGCCATGATCGAGAGGTTCTTGAAGAAGCTCGCGCACAGCGCCTCGTCCTTCTCCATTGCGGCCGCGAGCGCGGCATAGCCGGCCGGCACGTTGGCGTAATAGGTCGGCGACACTTCGCGCAAATTCCTGATTGTCTCCTCGAGCTGGCCCGGCATCGGCCGGCCGTCGTCGATATAGAGCGTGCCGCCATCGACCAGCACCGGATTGAACGCGGCGTTGCCGCCCATGGTGTGATTCCACGGCATCCAGTCGAGCACGGTCGGGATCGGCCCGGCGGTTTCGCGCGGCCGCACCTGCATCATCATCGCCGCGTTGGCGCACATCATCTGCTGGGTGTTGATGACGGCCTTCGGCATGCCGGTCGAGCCCGAGGTGAACAGCAGCTTGCCGACGGTGTCGGGCGTGATCTTGGCGATCGACGCGTCGACGTCAGCCGTCACCTTCGTTGCGGCGAGGTCGGCAAACGCCACGCTCTTGATGCCCTCGCAGGGCCGCAGGACATGGATCACCGTGATGCCGGTGAGATCGATCGCCTTCAGCGCCTTCTCGAAGGCAGGTCCATCCTGCACCATCACGACGGCGGGCTTGATCAGGTTGAACAGGTATTTGAGCTTGATATGATCCTGGCTCATCAGCGAGTAGGCCGGCGACACCGGCGCGGCCGGCAGCCGGGCCTGCATCGCAGCCTGCGTCATCAGCGCGTGTTCGATCGAATTGCCCGACAGGATCGCGACGGGCCGGTCATCGGTCACGCCGAGATCGAGCAGGCCCTGCGTGAGCGCATCGACGGTGCGTTTCGCTTCACCATAGGAGACCTTGCGCCATTGCCGGTCGGGACCGCCGCGTTGCGCGAGCCAGATCCGCTCCGGCGCCTGCGCCGCCCATTTGGCGAGGTAGGCCGGGATGTGTGTCTCGTAGCCCTGGAGCGGAATTCGCGACTTCAGGATGACGGTGCCGTCAGCACGCCGCTCGACCGCGATGTCACGTGCGAGCCAATCCACCTTGCGAAAGGCAGGTTTCGTCAGCATCGCCGCGTCTCCATCCATTTTGCGTCTCCCGGAATTCTTGTCCTTTGCGGACTTTTTATCAGCGCTTGATATAGACAGGCTTTCGTTTCTCAAGGAAGGCCCTGATGCCTTCCTGGAAATCTTCCGAGCGGCTGCACAGCACCTGATTGCGATCCTCCATCGCGATCACGGCCTCGATCGAGCCGGCATCGACGCTCATGTTGATGCATTCCTTCGAGAGACGAAGGCCGACCGGCGACGCCGTCATCATCGCATCGACATAAGGATTGGCCGCAGCGTCGAGATCGGCGGCTTCGACCACCTCGGACACCAGGCCCACCGCCAGCGCGCGATCGGCGTGGATGAAGCGGCCGGTGAGGATCAGCTCTGATGCCACCGACACGCCGACCAAGCGCGGCAGGAAATAGCTGGTGCCGATATCGCAGCCCCCCAAGCCGAGCTTGATGAAAGCGCAATTCATCCGCGCATTCTTCGCCGCGATGCGGATGTCGGCGGCGAGTGCCAACGCAAAGCCGCCGCCCGCGGCCGCACCCTGCACCAGCGCGATGATCGGCTGCGGCGCGCGCCGCATCAGCATCACGATGTCGGCAATGCGGCGCTGCGAGTCCAGCGACTCGGTGACGCCGGGCGGCTCGGTCTGTCCGCCGCGCCGCGCCATTGCATGCTTGAGATCGAGCCCGGCACAGAAATTCGCGCCGGCGCCCTTCAGCACCACGACGCGGGTGTCGCGGTTGCGCTGCAGACCCTGGAAGTAAGTATTGAGTGCGTCGATCATGGTGGGATCGAGCGCGTTGAGACTCTCGGGACGATTGAGCGTGACCCAATCGACCCCGTCGTGATGTTCGATCAGCAGCGGCTGAGACACGCGTTACACTCCTGCATCTGCAAATGCGGTGGCAATTGATGCGCCCTCTCCCCTTGTGGGAGGGGGCATGCGCGTGGATGCCGCGTGTTCGCGTGGGTGAGGGGTCTGTCTCCGCGGAGAGAAACCCCTCATCCGGCGCTGCGCGCCACCTTCTCCCACAAGGGGAGAAGGTACTAGCGCGGCGCCATGCGGATGGCGCCGTCGAGGCGGATGGTTTCGCCGTTGAGCATCGGGTTCTCGACGATGTGGACGGCGAGGTTGCCGTACTCCGAGGCGTCGCCGAGGCGGGCCGGATGCGGCACCTGGGCGCCGAGGCTCTTGCGGGCTTCTTCATTCAAGCCCATCAGCAGCGGCGTCAGGAACAGGCCCGGCGCGATGGTGTTGACGCGGATCTTCAGGCTGGCGAGATCGCGCGCGGCCGGCAGCGTGAGGCCGACGACGCCGCCCTTCGAGGCCGAATAAGCGATCTGGCCGATCTGGCCTTCATAGGCCGCAACCGACGCGGTGTTGATCGCGACGCCGCGCTCCTCGCCGATCGGGGCTTCGGTGGCCAGCCGCTCGGCGAACAGCCGCAGCACGTTGAAGGTACCGATCAGATTGACGTTGATGATGCGGACGAACTTCGCCAACGGATAGACGCCGTCCTTGCCGACGATGCGCTGCGAGCCGCCGATGCCGGCGCAGTTCATCAGCACGCGCGCGATGCCGTGCGCGGCCTCGGCCTTGGCAATCGCCACCTTGATCGCTTCCTCGTCGGTGACGTCGGCGTGCAGGGCAACGCCCTTCACTTCGGCGGCGACCTTCTCGGCGTTTTCCTTGTTCTGGTCGATCACGCCGATCCTGGCGCCCTTGGCGGCCATGGCGCGCGCGGTTGCGGCACCGAGGCCGGAGCCACCGCCGGTGATGAGAACGGCAACGTCTTTCAACTGCATGAGAACAACCTTTCCTTGGGCGTTTCTTCTCTAGACTTGAACTTGTTATCCGGCAGCGGCGGCTGCCGTTTCCTTATCGGGATTGAGCACGCCGCCGAAGATCAAGGCTTCCATGTGCTTGATGTATTCGCGGCAGACCTCGTCGGTCACAGGACCGACGCCGACCGCGCGCGACATCGCGTGGCGGCCGAAGAACAGATGATCGCAGGCGCCGATCAGGCTGGTGTAGAACAGCACCGGATCGATGTTGCGGAATTCGCCGGCCTTGATGCCCTCGGCGAGCAGGCGGCGATGAAAATCCAGCAGCGGCGCGACGAAGAATTTCGACACCTCGTTGGCGGCGGCGGTCGAGCTCTCGTGCAGGAGATAATGAATCAGCCGGTTCATGTAGGGGAACTGGTGATAGGCGCGGATGATGCCGCCGATATGCAGGCGCAGTTTGGCCGACGGCGTGATCGGCTGGCTGATGAGATATTCGAGCTGCGAGATCTCGGTGGCGGCGTCCCGCGCCAGCAGCGCCAGCAACAGCCCGTCCTTGTTGCCGAAATGATATTTCACCAGCGCGGCATTGACGCCCGACTTCTGCGCAATGTCGGACAGCGAGACCTCGATCGAGGCGCGCTCGATCATCAGTTCGCTGGCCGCGACCAATAGCTTGTCGGCGGTGGCATTTTTGCTCGCGGCAAGTTTCGTCGGTACGCTGGTGTTCAACTGCGCTCTGGTCCCGCTCTGTGTCCCGGCGGCTTCTCGCCGGTAAATCGAGGCCGCACATAAGCCCATGGCGGGGCTGCACTCAAGAGTTAATTGATTGATTGACTAAATGCTGAGCCGCCCCTTAAATCCGGCCCAACTTTGAAACGCCCAATCCAGAAACATCAGGGAGATCAGACATGGCCGAGGCATATATCGTCGCCGCCGCCCGCACCGCCGGCGGCCGCAAGGGAGGGCGCCTCGCCGGCTGGCATCCGGCCGATCTGGCCGCCACCGTGCTGGACGCCCTGGTCGACCGCAGCGGTGCCGACCCGGCGCAGGTCGAGGACGTGATCATGGGCTGCGTGATGCAGGCCGGTGAGCAATCCAACAACGTCGCGCGCAACGCGGTGATGGCCTCGAAGCTGCCGGAGAGCGTGCCCGCGACCTCGATCGACCGCCAGTGCGGCTCCTCGCAGCAGGCGCTGCACTTCGCGGCGCAGGCGGTGATGAGCGGCACCATGGACTGCGTGATCGCCGCCGGCGTGGAATCGATGACCCGCGTGCCGATGGGCCTCGCCTCCTCACTGCCGGCCAAGAACGGCTTCGGCCACTACAAGAGCCCGGGCATCGAGGCGAAGTATCCCAACATCGTGTTCAGCCAGTTCACCGGCGCGGAGATGATGGCTGAGAAGTACGGCCTGTCGAAGGATGAGCTCGACGAATACTCCTATAACAGCCATCAGCGCGCGATCGCGGCAACGCAAGCCGGTCACTTCAAGGAAGAAATCGTGCCGGTGACGATCACCCGCGCCGACGGCTCGACCGACACCCATCACATCGACGAAGGCATCCGCTTCGACGCCAGCCTCGACGGCATCAAGGGCGTCAAGCTGATCGCCGAGAACGGCAAGCTCACCGCCGCCAGCGCCAGCCAGATCTGCGACGGCGCTTCCGGCGTGATGGTCGTGAATGAAAAGGGCCTGAAGGCGCTCGGCGTCAAGCCGATCGCGCGCATCCATCACCTCACGATGATCGGCGGCGATCCCGTGATCATGCTGGAAGCGCCGCTGCCGGCAACCCAGCGCGCGCTGCAGAAGGCCGGCATGACGATCGACGACATCGACCTGTTCGAGGTCAACGAAGCCTTCGCCTCGGTGCCGACCGCGTGGCTGAAGACCACCGGCGCCGATCCGGCCAGGCTCAACGTCAATGGCGGCGCCATCGCGCTCGGCCACCCGCTCGGCGGCAGCGGCACCAAGCTGATGACGACGCTGCTGCATGCCCTGAAGCAACGCAACAAGCGCTACGGCCTGCAGACCATGTGCGAAGGCGGCGGCATGGCAAACGTGACGATCGTCGAGCGGCTGTGAAGCCGCGTTAGGCGAGCCCAAAGCTCTCCGCACAAAAAGTGTCGTCCCGGCGCAGGCCGGAACCCATAACCACAGGTGCTTGTGGTTATGCCGGGCTGCGGCCCCAACTCAGTCAACAACACAAAGCGGTGGTTATGGGTCCCGGCTTTCGCCGGGACGACGCATCACCTGAGGAAACGTCTGTGACCCATCCGTCCATCCACGCGCGTAATCACCCGAACAAGATCGCCTACCAGATGGCGGCGTCAGGCAAGGCGATCACCTATCGCGAGCTCGACGAGCTCTCGAACCAGGGCGCGCATCTGTTCCGCTCGCTCGGCCTCAAGCCCGGCGACCACATCGCGCTGTTGATGGAAAACCGGCTCGCCTTCATGGAGATCTGCTGGGCCGCGCAGCGCTCGGGGCTGTATTACACCGCGATCAGCCGCTACCTGACCGAAGAGGAAATCGCCTACATCATCAAGGATTGCGGAGCCAAGGTGTTCATCACCACGCCGCAATGCGCCGACAAGGTGCGTGGGCTGATCAAGGGCGAGCCCGGCGAACCGCTGTTCTACATGATGGACGAGCCGGCAGCGGGCTTCCGCTCCTACGACAAGGAAGCCGCCGCGCAGCCGACCACGCCGGTTGCCGACGAGGTCGCCGGCTACGACATGCTGTATTCCTCCGGCACCACCGGCCGGCCCAAGGGCATCAAGAAGGAGTTCGAAGGCAACCGGATCGATGTGCCGAACCCGTTCCTGCGGATTCTCACGGCCGACATGTGCGGCATGAATGCGGACTCGATCTATCTGTCACCGGCGCCGCTCTATCACGCGGCGCCCTTGCGCTTCAACATGATGGCAACGGTGCTGGGTGGCACCTCCGTCATCATGGAGCATTTCGACGCCGAGGAATTCCTGAAGCAGGTCGAGAAACACAAGGTGACGCAATCGCAGCTGGTGCCGACCATGTTCGTGCGCATGCTGAAGCTGCCCGACGAGGTTCGCGCCCGCTACAAGGTCTCATCGCTGAAGGGCGCGATTCATGCCGCCGCCCCCTGCCCGGTCGACGTCAAGGCGAAGATGATCGACTGGTGGGGACCGATCCTGATCGAGTATTACGCCGGCTCCGAAGGCAACGGCGTCACGGTCTCGACCTCGCAGCAATGGCTTGATCATCGCGGCACGGTCGGCCGCGCCGTGGTCGGCAAGGTCAAGATCCTCGACGAGAACGACGAGGAGGCGCCGACCGGCCAGATCGGCCAAGTCTATTTCGCCGACGCACCCGCGTTCACCTATCACAACGATCCCGAGAAGACCAAGAAGGCCTACAACGCCAGGGGCTGGTCGACGCTCGGCGACGTCGGTTACCTCGACGAAGAAGGCTTCCTCTATCTGACCGACCGCAAGAGCTACATGATCATCTCCGGCGGCGTGAACATCTATCCGCAGGAGACCGAGGACGTGCTGATCACGCATCCCGCGGTCTCCGACGTCGCGGTGTTCGGCGTACCGAACGAGGAGATGGGCGAAGAGGTCAAAGCCGTGGTGCAGCCGCACGACATCGGCAAGGCCGGCAAGCATCTCGAAGCCGAGCTGATCGCGTTCTGCCGCCAGCACCTTTCGCCGATCAAATGCCCGAAAAGCATCGACTTCGAGCAGGAGCTGCCGCGCACGCCGACCGGAAAACTGGTGAAGCGCCATCTGCGCGACAGATACTGGCCGAAGGCGGCAGTGAAGGCGTAGCCGCACTTCACCCTCCCCTGGAGGGGGAGGGTCGGCTCACAACGAGCGAAGCGAGATGTGAGCCGGGGTGGGGTGATCTCTCAACACGAGCAGCGCTTGTGTGGACAGACTGTCACCCCACCTCGGCTCGCATTTCATGCAAACCGATCCTCCCCCTCCAGGGGAGGATGAAGGGCGCATGCGGCTGCGCCTGCCGGCCCTGCTGACCACACCTACAAATCCGCAGCCGGCTCGCACGCGACCTTGGCCGCGGCGCGCAGATGCAGTTGGCCATGCTTGCCTGATGCCGTCGTGGTCCACTGCGCATCGATCTGCTGAAGATCCTCCGACAGCTTGCCGCGATGGCTGCCCTCGGTCTCGAACGCGCCATTGCCGTCGGGCGAACGCTCAAAAATCTCGACCTCGAGATCGGACAGCCGGATGAACATCCGCACATCGATCTTGGTCACGCGGCGGCCGACCTCATATGAACCGCAGCCGCGCGCTTCTGCGTTCTGCTCGTTCAGGGCCGTGACCTTGTCGAAGGTGATGACGACGTTCTGCACCGTGTTGTCGCCGTCCCACAGGAATTCACCGATATAGGCGCGCGGCAGTTTTTCCGTCAGCTCGGTGATGTCGGCCGCGCGGACCGCTGATATCAGCACCACGACGGCGGCCACGATCATCACACCGAGGCGCGAGATCCGGCCGGTCAGCTCTGCAATCCTCGCGTGACGCATGCGGTATGCATCCCCTGGGTAAAGTTGCTATCGTGAATCAACGACCGCCAGCATACAGCCAAATGCGCTGGTTGTGCGGCGATGCTCAACAGGTGATCACAGATGGAAACGCTTCCCGACGTCCCGCTCCCCGCCACCATCCGCTCGCGTTATGTCGACGGGATCAACGGCCTGCGCATGCATGTGCTCGAAGCGGGCTTCGAAACATCCGGTCGGCCCTGCCTGTTGCTGCTGCACGGATTTCCGGAGCTGGCGTTTTCCTGGCGCAAGGTGATGCCGAAGCTGGCTGCGGCCGGCTATCACGTGATCGCGCCGGACCAGCGCGGATATGGCCGCACCACCGGCTGGAACGCGGATTATGACGGCGACCTCGCATCGTTCCGGCTGCCCAATCTGGTGCGCGATGCGCTGGGGCTGGTGGCGGCGTTTGGCTACACCCATGTCGATGCGGTGATCGGGCACGATTTCGGCTCGTCGGTCGCGGCGTGGTGCGCGCTGATCCGCCCCGACGTGTTCCGCGCGGTAGTGATGATGAGCGCGCCGTTCTCGGGGCCGCCGTCGCTGCCGTTCAACATCGCCAATGAATCGGCGAAGCCCGCGAGCGAAGACCCGGTGCATCGCGAGCTCGCCGCACTGTCGCGGCCGCGCAAGCACTACCAATGGTACTATTCGACACGTCCGGCCAATGCCGACATGCATCGCGCGCCGCAAGGCGTGCACGATTTCCTGCGCGCCTACTATCATCACAAGAGCGCGGACTGGAAAGACAACAAGCCGTATCCGCTGCAATCCTGGTCGGCGGGCGAACTCGCCAAGCTGCCGACCTACTACGTGATGGATCTCGCCAGGGACATGGCCGCGACCGTCGCCGAGGAGATGCCGTCGCGCGAGGCGATCGCTGCCAACAATTGGCTGCCGGACCGCGAGCTCGCCTATTACAGCGCGGAGTATCAGCGCACTGGATTCCAGGGCGGACTGCAATGGTATCGCTGCGGCACGTCGGGCGCGTTCACGGCGGAATTGCAGACCTGGAGCGGCCGCAACATCGACCAGCCGTCCGCATTCATTTCCGGCAAGCAGGATTGGGGCACCTATCAGCGGCCCGGCGTGTTCGAGGCGATGCAGACCAAGGCCTGCACCAACATGATCGGCTGCCATCTGGTCGACGGCGCCGGCCACTGGGTGCAGCAGGAGCAGCCGGACGAGGTGAGCCGGCTGCTGTTTCAGTTCCTCGCACGTGCGGCGCAATAGGTCAGTGTCCCGGAAATATCCGGGAACATTCCATGGAACCTGGCGTTGCGGTCAGTCGGCTGTGCGTCCGGCGACCTGATCAGGAGAAAGACCATGGAAAAGAAGATTGCCGGACTGCTGGGAGCGGTCGTTTCGCTCGGCGCGTTCGGCACCGCGCAAGCCGCGCCGGCACCATCAGACCTGCGCGCGAATTCCTATGCGGAGCTGCTTCAGCCGATCTCGAACGCTGCGGCGAAGCTGCAGGCCATCGATGAGAGTGCGCCGGCGCAGGCCCGCGACAACGTTCAAGTCGCGCAGTTCTATCATCACCATCACCACCATCATCATCACCACCATCACGGCTACTATCGCCGCTACGAGGGGCCTGTCGTCGTAGTGCCGCGCTATCGGCGCTACCATCATCACCACCATCATCACCATCACCACCACAGCTTCTATCGCCGCGACTACTGAGCGATGGTTGAGCGTCACCACAACGGGGCCGGTTGGCCCCGTTTGTTTTTGCCGATCATGATGCGGCACCGCCTCACTCCTGGCGCGTCTTCTCCTTTGCAGCGCGGTGCAGGTGGCGGTAGGTGCCGTCGAACACCGTGTCGGTCGACGAGGTCCATTCGGTGCCCGCGGCGAGCTTCGGCCGGCTGTTGTAGATGCGGCGCGCTTGCAGTTCGCGCTCGGCGGCTTCCTCCTCACCCATTGGCTCGAGCTGAAAGTTCGCCTCCTCCGGGATCACGATGATCTGCGCGAACGGCTCGTTGGGCCGGAAGATGTGGGTGCGCCCCTCGGCCGGCGCCTTGAACACGCAGAAGAACATCATCGGCCACCAGTTGCGGATCAGCGCCGGCACGGCGATCGGCACGGTGTCGGTGCGGTCGGTGTAGAAGCGCGGATGCGGCTCGGTGCGGATCGCCATGCCCGGTTCGACCTTGAGGTCGAGCAGGATCTGATAGGTGTAGAACGTGGTGCCGAAATTCCGGAACGGCGGCCATTGCACGCCGCTGTCCGGCGGCGCACCCCAATCCGCATCGAGATGCAGCTGACCGTCCCGCGTGGTGACGTGCAGCTCGAAGGCGTAGGGGTAGAACAGTTCGATACCGTATTGCGCGCCCTCCGAGAACGGCACGCAATGCCAGACCTGCTCGCGTGAGCCGTCGGCGCGCGGCTCGCGCTGACCCGCCCAGCCGGGAATTTCGAGCCTGGTTCGCCGCGGCGCCAGCCCCGGATCGTTCAGGCGATATTTGACCGTGCTCATGGAGTCCCCCGCTGATCGGCACCGGAACTCGAACGGGCGCGGGATCGCCTGGTTCCCTTCATCGTGATCAAAACGGTGCGGTGCGACGCCCCATTCGGTTGACCAGAGCATCATGAAACAATATTAGAATTATTCTAATTCTAAATTAGATGAAGAAAGCGTTGCCGTGAAGAATTTCGCCGATCTGACCGAGCGCGAGGTGCTGGCGGTCGCGATTGCCTCCGAGGAGGAGGACAGCCGGATCTACATGTCCTTTGCAGAGGACTTGGCCGACCGTTATCCCGATACCGCAAAGATCTTCGAGGAGATGGCCGAGGAGGAGCGCGGCCATCGCCATCGGCTGCTGGAAACCTACGAACAGCGTTTCGGTCCGCACTTGCCGCCGATCCGGCGCGAGGACGTGAAAGGTTTCCTGCGGCGGCGCCCGATCTGGCTGACCAAGAACCTGCCGCTCGACACCATCCGCAAGGAAGTCGAGACCATGGAGCTGGAGGCCGAGCGCTTCTACGCCCGCGCCGCCGAGAAGGCCGAGGATGTCGGCGTGCGCCGGCTGCTCGGCGATCTCGCCGAGGAGGAGAAGGGCCATGAGAAGCTCGCGGTGAAGCTCACCGGCGAGATCCTCAAGCCCGATGTGCGCGCCGAGGAAGACCGCACGCGGCGGAGGATGTTCGTGCTGCAATATGTGCAGCCGGGCCTCGCCGGATTGATGGACGGCTCGGTCTCGACCCTGGCGCCGCTGTTCGCCGCCGCCTTCGCCACGCATCACAACTGGCAGACCTTCCTGGTCGGCCTTGCCGCCTCGATCGGCGCCGGCATCAGCATGGGTTTTGCCGAAGCATTGTCCGACGACGGCTCGCTGACCGGCCGCGGCTCGCCCTGGCTGCGCGGCACGACCTGCGGATTGATGACGACGCTCGGCGGCCTCGGCCACACGATTCCGTATCTGGTGCCCGACGCCTGGCCGAACGCGTTCTGGATCGCGACCGCGATCGCCGGCATCGTGGTGTTCTTCGAATTGTGGGCGATCGCCTTCATCCGCGCGCGCTACATGGATACGCCGTTCCTGCAGGCGGTGTTCCAGATCGTGCTCGGCGGCGCAATCGTGCTCGCGGTCGGCATATTGATCGGCGCCGCGTAGCAATCCCGATCAAACGCGGCGGCACCACCACGGCTACAGCGCTTGCGGGCGGCAGCCAAACTGCCCATCATCGCGCCAACGACAAAACCGGGAGCACGCCGTGGCCAGATCGCAATACAGTTTCAAGACCGCCGTCGAACTATCGGAGGCGCTGCGCAACAAGCAGGTTTCGGCCGTCGAGCTCGCGGAAGATGTGATCGGCCGCATCGAGCGCCATGACGGCAAGGTCAATGCGGTCTGCGTGCGCGATTTCGAGCGGGGCCTCACTGCTGCCCGCGCCGCCGATGCCGCGATTGCGCGCGGCGAGCACAAGCCGCTGCTCGGCATTCCCATGACCGTGAAGGAATCCTTCAATGTCGCGGGATTGCCGACCACCTGGGGCTTTCCGCCGCACAAGGACTTTACGCCGTCCGAGGACGCGCTGCCGATCCAGCGGGTGAAGGATGCCGGCGGAGTGATCCTCGGCAAGACCAACGTACCGGTCGCCCTCGCCGACTGGCAGAGCTACAACGAGATCTACGGCACCACCAACAACCCCTACGACGTCGGCCGCACGCCGGGCGGCTCCTCCGGCGGATCGTCGGCGGCACTTGCTGCGGGTTACGGCGCGCTGTCGCTCGGCTCCGACATCGGCGGCTCGCTGCGGGTGCCCGGATTCCACTGCGGCATCTATGCGCACAAGCCGACCTTCGATCTGCTGGCGTCGCGCGGCCACACCGCGCCGCCGGCGCCGCCGATCATCTATGAGCGCGACCTCGCGGTGATCGGCCCGATGGCACGCGGCGCGGCCGACCTCGCGCTGCTGCTCGACGTGATGGCCGGCCCCGATCCGCACGACGTCGGCAAGGCGTATCGCCTCGACCTGCCTGCGGCGCGCCACACCAGCTTGAAGGATTTCCGCATCCTCGTCATCGATACCGATCCGGTGCTGCCGACCGATAAGGCGGTTCGCGGCAGCATCGACAAGCTCGCCGGCAATCTCGACAAATCAGGCGCGACAATCTCGCGGTCGAGCCCGCTGCTGCCGGACTTCGCGGCGTCCTCGCGGCTCTATATGCGGATGCTGCTGTCGTTCCTCGCCGCGACCTTCCCGCCGGAGGTCTATGCTGGCGCCTGCGCGGCGGCCGCTGCACTGCCGGCCAGCGACAACAGCCTGCAAGCCGAGCGGCTGCGCGGCATCGCGCTCAGCCATCGCGACTGGGTGCAGGCGACCTACGCCCGCTCGCGGCTGCGCGCGCAATGGCGCGAGCTGTTCAAATCCTTCGACGCGGTGATCTGCCCGATCATGCCGACGCCGGCCTATCCGCACGATCATTCGCCCGACCAGGAGCAGCGGCGGATCCTGATCGACGGTGAACCACACGTCTACACCGACCAGCTCGCCTGGCCCGGCATCGCAACCCTGCCCGGCCTGCCTTCGACCGCGATCCCGACCGGCTTTGCGCCCGACGGATTGCCGGTCGGCGTGCAGATCGTAGGCCCCTGGCTAGAGGACCGCACGCCGCTGAAACTCGCCGAGCTGATCGAGCGCGAGTTCGGCGGCTTCGTGCCGCCGAAGATGTTTGATGATTGAGTGAGGCCCTCACCGTCATTGCGAGCCAACGGGTCGCGCGAACGCGCGCCCGATGGTGAACTCCGCGAAGCAATCCATATATCAACGTGCGCGGAGCGATGGTTTGCTTCGTCGCTTCGCTCCTCGCAATGACGGGGGAATACAGGGAGGACCAACAATGAGCAACGACCTCGAAGAGCTGACAAAACTCAACAAGGATTACGTGGACTCGGTTCAGAACTGCGACGTCAAGCGCTTCGACGAAATCCTGGCGCAGGACTTCTACTGCACCAATCCCGACAAGAGCCTGGTCGACCGCGCCGCCTTCCTGAAGCAGACGGCAATCCCGGTGAGGATCAAGGGACTGAAGGCCGAGGACGTCAAGATCCGCATCCTCGGCGATTTCGCCATCATCCACGCCCAGACCAGCTACACCAACGCAGACGGCGAGCCCGCGCACGGCCGCTACACCGACTGCTGGGCGCGGCAGAACGGCAAATGGCTCGCGGTGTCCGCGCACGTCGCGCGGTGAGGCGGACGAGCCGTCACACTCCGCTGTCATGCCCCGCTTCATGCGGGGCATCCAGTACGCCGCGGCTTCTCGGCTCAAGCACAACCGCCTCTGGAATACTGGGTCGCCCGGTCAAGCCGGGCGACGACGACCAGCGCTAGCTGTCGAACATGATCACGCTGCGCAGCGTCTTGCCGGCTTTCATGTTGGCAAAGCCCTCGTTGATCTCGCTGAGCTTCAGCTTGGCCGAGATCCAGTCTTCCAGATGCAGCTTGCCGCGCATGTAGAAGTCGACGAGGCGGGGCATGTCGACGCGGAAGTGGTTGGAGCCCATCGACGAGCCCTGGATGCGACGTTCGCGCAGGAAGTCGAAACCGTGCAGCTCGATCTTCTGGCCGAACGGGATCATGCCGACGATGGTCGCGGTGCCGCCCGCCGCCAGCATGGCGAAGGCCTGCTCGGCGGTTTCCTTGCGGCCGAGCACCTCGAAGGAATGATGCACGCCGCCGCCGGTGAGTTCGCGCACCTGCTGGACCACGTCGCCGCGCGCGGGATCGACGATGTCGGTGGCCCCGAGCTTGGTCGCAAGCTGCAGCTTGGCCGGATTGGTATCGATCGCGATGATGCGGCCGGCGCCGGCGATCTGCGCGCCGTTGATCGCGGCCATGCCGACGCCGCCGCAGCCGATCACCGCCACGGTCTCGCCGGCGGTCACCTTCGCGGTGTTCACCACGGCGCCATAGCCGGTGATGACGCCGCAGCCGATCAGCGCGGCAAGATCGAGCGGCATCTCCTTCTTGATCTTCACGATCGCGTTCTCGTGCACCAGCATCTGCTCGGCAAAGGACGACAGATTGAGGAACTGGTTGAGCTTCTCCTTCCGGCCCCACGACAGGCGGTTGGAGGCGCCGGGCAGCATCTTCACCGTGGTGTCGGTGCACAGCACGGTGCGGCCGGTGGTGCAATTGTCGCAGGTGCCGCAGAACACCGAGAGACAGGTGACGACGTGATCGCCGGGCTTCACGTAATTGACGTCGGAGCCGACCTTCTCGACCACGCCGGCCGATTCATGGCCGAGCACCGCCGGCAGCGGATGCGGATAGAGGCCTTCCATGAAGTGCAGGTCGGAATGGCAGAGGCCCGCAACCGCGGTGCGGATCAGGACCTCGCGCGGCCCCGGATTGGGCACGCTGACATCCTCGATCACCAGCGGCTGATTGACTTCATGCAGGACGGCGGCCTTCATCGGGGTCTCCCTTGACGTTTTTGCTTGTTTGAAAAATTCGCTCGAGCCGCAGCCTACGCTGCGACGAGCAATTCGCCAACCTCGGCCATGCCGACGGCGCGATCACCGAGCAGGTGTTCGGTCATCCTGCGCTGAACGGTATTTTCCGCAAGCCGGAACGGATCACCAGGCGCCACGCGATGGTCGATCACCATCCGCGACAGCAGCAGCCGGCGCGCATCGCCGCGCATCTCGTGGATGCGTCCGCCCTCCCACGCCAGCGCCACCGCGCTCGCCACATGATAGAGCAGGCTGGTGGCGCGGCGCGCGTCGCCCTCATTGTCGATGCGGCCTGCGACCTCGCGCGCAAACGCAATCGCGCGGCCGCTGAGATCGCGCAGCCGGTTGCGCCAGGCCTGCGGTACGTTCGGACTGTCGTCGAGCCGCGCATGCAGATCGGCAGCGAGCGCGTTGTCGGCGCCATGGCGCCCGACCGCGCGCTTCAGCGCATCGATCGCGACGATGTTGCCGGTGCCCTCCCAGATCGAGCCGAGATGCGCGTCGCGCAGCAGCCGCGGCGTGACGAATTCCTCGATGTAGCCGATGCCGCCGCGCATCTCCATCGCGTCGCCGCAAACCTTCCGCGCATCACGGGTGGCGCGGAATTTCAGCGTCGGCGTCAAAATGCGCAGCAGCGCCGCGGCATCCTGGCTTCCGGCCTCGGCGCGGTCGAGTGCGTCGGCGGTCAGGAAGCTCATCGACAGCGCCTGCTCGGTCGGCAGCAGGATCTTCATCAGCTGGCGCCGCGCCAGCGGCAGGTCGATGATGCGCTGACCGAAGACGACGCGACCGCGCGCCACCGTGATCGCATCGTGCCAGGCGCGGCGCATCAGCGCGGTCGACTTCACGCCGTTGGACAGCCGCGACGAGTTCACCATCTCGGCCATCTGCACGAAGCCGCGGTCGAGCTTGCCGACCGCATAGGCGATCGCGCCGTCGAACTTGATCTCGCCCGAGGCCATCGAGCGGGTGCCGAGCTTGTCCTTCAGCCGCACGATCCGGTAATGATTCTGCGCCCCGTCGTCGAGGAAGCGCGGCATCAGGAACAGGCCGACGCCTTTGGTTCCCGGCCCCGCGCCTTCCGGCCGCGCCAGCAGCATCACCACCTTGGCATCGGCATTCGAGCAGAACCACTTCTCGCCGTAGAGACGCCAGTGGTCACCCTCCTGCACCGCGCGCGTGGTCAGCGTGCCGACGTCGGAGCCGCCTTCCTTCTCGGTCATGAACTGGCCGCCCTGGGTCAGCTTGTTCATGTCGGTCTGGGTCAGGCCGTCGAGATACTTCGCCTTCAGCGCCTCGCTGCCGAAATTCGCCAGCAGCTTGGCGCAGCCGTCGGTGACGTTGATCGGGCAGCCCATGCCGAATTCGGTCTGGTTGAACAGGAAGGTGAAGGCATGCTTGGCCACGACGGGATATTTGTCCGGCCAGCCCATGATGCCCTTGCGCAGCGACAGTGCGTGAATGCCGAACTCGCCGAACGCGGCCTTCTCGATCTCGCGATAGGCCGGATGATATTCGATTGTTTGCACGTCGCGGCCGAACTTGTCGCGCTGGTGCAGCACCGGCGTATGCCGGTCGGCAAGCCGCGCGCATTCGTCGAGAGTGCCGCCGGCCAGTCCGCCGAGCCGGTCGAGATGCGGTTCGATGTGGCGGAACAATGCCTCGGGCAAATGCAGCTTCAGGAGATCGGTCAGCGCCGGATCGGCCCGGTAGAAATTCATTCCCGTCGTGTCGGGCGCCAGCAGACCCGGCTGGCTGGTGAACGAGGTTTTCGGATCCTGCTTGTGCGGCTGCATTGAATTCCCGGCTGCGGTGCTCATTTGTTGGGGCACGACTATCCTCCTCCGGCCGAGCAAAGGAAAGCCCAATGGATATTCCGAAATACAAGATCGCCCTGATCGTCGGCGCCGGCGAGGGCGTCAGTGCCTCCTTGACGCGGCTATTTTCGCGGGAGGGAATTCGCGTGGCACTGGGCGCTCGCAGCATCGAGAAGCTCGGCGCGCTCTGCCACGAGACCGGCGCGCGCGCCTATGCCTGCGATGCCACCAAGGCGGAGGATGTCGAGCGTCTGTTCGGCTTGGTCGAGCGCGAGATCGGAACCCCCGACCTCGTGGTCTATAATGCGAGCGGCCGCTCGCGCGGGCCGTTCGTCGAACTCGTTCCCTCCGAGGTCGCACAGGCGATCGCGGTCTCCGCATTCGGCGGCTTCCTGGTCGCGCAGGAAGCGGCGAAGCGCATGCTGCCCAACAAGAAGGGCGCGATCCTGTTCACCGGGGCGTCGGCCAGCGTCAAGGGCTATGCGCAATCGGCACCATTCGCGATGGGCAAGTTCGCATTGCGCGGGCTGGCGCAGAGCATGGCGCGTGAATTGTCGCCGCAGGGCATCCATGTCGCGCATTTCGTGATCGACGGCGGGATCCGCAGCGCCGCGCGCAGCGAGCCTGCTGACCGTCCGGACTCGATGCTCGATCCCGATGCGATCGCGCTGAGCTACTGGAACGTGCTGCAGCAGCCGCGCAGCGCCTGGACCTGGGAGCTGGAATTGCGGCCCTGGGTTGAGAAGTTTTGAGATGACGGCGATCATGCAAGCGGCGTAACCTCGTCCACGACCGTCCGCCGCATCCGTCATTGCGAGCGGAGCGAAGCAATCCATGCCACCACGCGCGGTGGGATGGATTGCTTCGGCGTTTCACGCCTCGCAATGACGGCAACGATTGGCCTCGGAGAGGAAACATGACGCACGAAATCAAGGTCGAGACCGGCACCGACGAACTGCTCTGCGTGATCCGCGACCGCGTCGCCACCATCACGCTGAACCGCCCGGATGCCCGCAACTCGCTGTCGGACACGCTGACGCCGGCGCTGCGCACCATGATCCGGACCTGCGGCGAGAACCCCGAGGTCGGCGTGCTGCTCGTCACCGGCGCCGGCAAGGCGTTCTGCGCCGGCGGCAACGTCAAGGGCATGGGCGCCAATCGCGACCCGAAGAAGCTCGAAATGTCCTACGAGGACAAGGTCGCCGACCTGCAGGAGCGCCAGCGCCTCTTGACCGGCGCGCTCGCTTCGGTGCGCAAGCCGACCATTGCCGCACTGCCCGGTCCCGCGGTCGGCGCCGGGCTTGCGATCGCGATGGCCTGCGATATCAGGATCGCGGCGCAATCCGCCTTCATCTCGACCGGTTATCTGCGCGTGGCGCTGAGCGGCGACTACGGCATGGCCTGGCTGTTGACGCGGCTGGTCGGCACATCGCGTGCCCGCGAATTGATGTTCACCTCGGAGAAGGTTGATGCCGCCAGATGCGAGCAGATCGGGCTCGTCAACCGCGTGGTGCCGGACGAGACGCTGCAGGACGAGGCCTTTGCGCTGGCCAAGTCGATCGCCGAAGGCCCGACTTTGGCGCTGCGCTACATGAAGGACAATCTCGACGAGGCGCTGCAATTCGACTTCGCCACCGCGCGCGACCACGAGGCCGAACGGCTGATCCGCCTCACCACGACAGCCGATCACAAGGAGGCCGTGCAGGCCTTCATCGAGAAGCGCAAGCCGGTGTTTCGGGGCAGTTGAGATCGTCGGCGGCGTCTCTCCCCCTTCCCCTTGCAAGGGGGAAGGTCGGGATGGGGGTCAGCCACACGCACGGCTGTTCGGGGAGAGACTTGATCCTCACCCGCTTCGCTCTGACGAGCAAAACGACCTCCCCTTTTCAAGGGGAGGTGAGAGCGCGTAGCCCGGATGGAGCGCAGCGAAATCCGGGACAGACTATCCGGGGCAGAATTGATCCCGGATTGCGCTGCGCTTCATCCGGGCTACAAGGTCGGGGCATCAAAAAGAAAAGGGCCCGGTTCTGGAGGGGCCAGAACCGGGCCTAGTCAGTCAAACCGCAAGCGAGGACATCACGGCCGAGCGGGAAGTGGCGGCAAGCCGCCAGCTGGCACAGGGAATGTCTTGCGGCTCGACGTGGATCTGTTTCGCAAAGCGCACCAGTTTCCAATCTCCAGGGCTCTGCATGAACGCGTAGCCGGATTTCCGGGCGAGGCCGATCATCGTCGCATTGGATCGCAAGGTGTCGCCGAAAATGCTCTCGGCTCCGAAGGACGCCGCGCGGCATTCGAGATTCTTCAACAGCGCCTTGCCAATGCCGTGGCCCTGCCACCGGTCATCGATCGACAGGCCGAACTCGACGCTCGACGTATCGGCATGGAAGGCGTAGCGGGCTTCGCCGACGATGGTTTCAAAGCCATCGACCAGCATCGTCGCGACCACCGTGAACCGGTCAGCCTCGCCGACATGGATGAAACGCTCGAGCTCCGTCTTCGGCAGCTCACTCAACGCGCCCAGGAAGCGGTTGTAACGGGAACCCGCGGAGAGCGAGCGGATGTAGCTCTGCAGCTCCTCGCGATCGCGCGGCTCGACGAAGCGCACCCTGATCTCGCTGCCGTCCTTGGCGCGCAGCACATCGGAGTATTGCTTGAGATCGTCGAGATGCAGCGCAACCATGACACGCTCCTCGGGTGAAAGAATTGGCCGGCACCCCTCGATCGAGGCGGCGCCGGGCGGCGCATGACCCGCCAAAGTCTGAGCGGTTTAGTGGCCGGGTCATGCGCCTTCTTTAAGTTTTAGAGCGCGACCGGACGCAAAACCGGCGTCCACTTTTGCTGGTCGCGCTCCGGCGTCCTTGTCAGGCCCGCCAGAACGGCTTGTCGGTCTCGAACACGATGTCGCTGCGGGACATGCCGATGTCGTGCAGGTCGCGCTCGGTCCACTGCGACAGCTCGCGGCGGCGCTCATAGCGATCCCACCAGACGTGCAGGGTCTCGCCGACCTGGTTCAGCAACCCCGGGGTATGATGATTTGTCATCGATTCATGGGTGAAAATGGACATTTGCGGCTCCTATCGGTAACCTGTTGGCGGTAATATCTGCGCCATTCGGCCCGTTCACAAACGACACTTTGTACCGTTTCGCATGAATTAAAGTCATGTATTTGGGAGCGATTTGGGAATGACCAGCCGCCTGCCTTCGCTGAACGGCTTGAGGGCGTTCGAGGCCGCCGCGCGGCATATGAGCTTCACGGTGGCGGCGTCCGAACTGAACGTGACGCAGACCGCGATCAGCCATCAGATCCGGCGGCTGGAGGAAGAGCTCGGGGTCCGCCTGTTCATCCGCCAGAACCGCTCGCTGAGCCTGACGCCGGAGGCCGCCGAATACCTTCCCGGCGTCCGCGCCGCCTTCAACGACCTCCGGCTCGCGACCGACCGCCTGTTGCGCCGGGACGACGACCACGTGCTGACGGTCTCGACGCTGGCATCGCTCGCCGCCAAATGGCTGCTGCCGCGGCTGTCGGCGTTCCAGGAGGCGCATTCCGGGATCGATGTCCGCATCACCACCTCGACCAGCCTGGTCGACTTCCAGCGCGACAAGGTCGACGCAGCGATCCGCTATGGCCGCGGTCAATGGGCGGGCCTGCGTTCGGACTGGCTGATGGCGGACGAACTGTTTCCAGTGTGCAGCCCGTCGCTGCTGCAGGGAACCAAGCCGCTGAAATGTCCCGAAGACCTCAGGGATCACGTGCTGCTGCACACCAGCAATGCCAACAGCGACGACTGGCGGCTGTGGCTGACCGCAGCGGGGTTGCCGAACGACATTTCCAAGCAGCCGGGGGTGACCTTCGACCTGCTGTTCGTGACGATCCAGGCCGCGATCGACGGCATCGGCATCGCGATGGGCCGCACCTCCTATGTGCAGGACGACATCGCCAAGGGCCGCCTCGTGGTTCCATTCAAGATCGCGCTGCCCGCCGACGCCGGCTTCTATCTGGTCACGCCGCAGGGCCGCGCCGATTCACCGAAGCTCTCCGCGTTCCGGTCGTGGCTCGGCGCCACGGCGCATACGGCGCCTTGATGCGGCAAACGCCGCGTGAAGCTGCGTGCGAAAGCGCTCCGAGATTTCCACCTACGGCTTTTTTCCCATAGCCGCGGCGCGATTTCAGGTTGGTCGCGCCGGACAGCCGTGCCAAATTGCCGCATATGGCAGTTAACTGCCTTGGCCGGCGAGACAATTTGCGCCGGCCGTTTTGTCACGGGGAGGAATGGGCGTTATGTCGCAGTCGAGTTCATCGCAAGTCCCGCAGATCAAATCGCGTCTTGGCGCCATCCTGCGCGCGACCAGCGGCAATTTCCTCGAGCAATTCGACTTCTTCCTGTTCGGCTTCTATGCTCAGGACATCGCAAAAGCGTTCTTCCCCGCCCAGAATGAGACCGCGGCGTTGCTCAATGCGTATGGCGTGTTTTGGCTCGGGGCGCTGATGCGTCCCGTAGGCGCGATCGTGCTCGGCTCCTACATCGATCGCATCGGCCGTCGCCAAGGCCTGATCGTGACGCTCGCACTGATGGCGCTGGGCACGGTGGTGATTGCGTTCTGCCCATCCTATGCATCGATCGGCATTGCCGCAACAATCATCGTGCTGATTGGCCGGCTGATCCAGGGATTCTCAGCCGGCGTCGAGCTGGGCGGCGTTTCCGTTTATCTTTCCGAGATCGCAACGCCCGGCAACCGCGGATTCTACACCTCGTTTCAATCTTCGAGCCAGCAGGTCGCGATTTTCGTCGCAGCCGTGATCGGCTTCGTCCTGAGGGAGGCGATTCCGGGCGACACCTTCCTGGATGCGATCGGCGGCGGCGTCGCCAAATGGCGCATCCCGTTCTTCATCGGCTGCCTCATCATTCCCGTGATCTTCATGCTGCGGCGTTCGCTCGAGGAGACGCCGGCCTTCCTGGCCATGAAGAAGCATCCGACGCCAAGCGAAGTGTTCGCCTCGGCGCTGGAGAACTGGCGCATCGTCATCCTGGGCATGATGATCGCGGTTCTGACCACCACGACGTTCTATTTCATCACCGTTTATGCGCCCGGCTTCGGCAAGGAGCTGCACCTTTCGGCCTCCGGGACACTGCTGGTGACCCTGCTCGTTGCGGTGACGAATTTCATCTGGAACCCGGTCGGCGGCGCGCTGTCCGACCGGATCGGCCGCAAGCCGGTGCTGATCGCGATCGCGAGCCTGTCGTTCGTGACCGCCTACCCGGCGCTGTCGTGGCTCTCGCATGAGCCCACGCTTGGAAAACTGCTGGCCGTGCAGATGATGTTCTCGTTCTACTTTGGCGTCTACAGCGGCACGATGCTGGGATGCCTGGTCGAGATCGTGCCGGCGCATGTCCGCACCACCTGCTTCTCGATCGCGTTCGCGTTGGCGGCGGGCATATTCGGCACGTCGACCCCGTTTGTCGCGACCAAGCTGATCGCCATGACCGGGCAGGACAAGGCCTCGCCGGCCTACTGGCTGATGTTCGGCGCTGTTCTCGGCATCATCGCCGCGCTGATCGTCTATCGTGGCGGCCAGACCATCGAGCAGCGCGAGACCGTCGCGGCCTGATCTTCCGCATGCAATCGGGGCAGGCCGATGGCCTGTCCCGGCATGTTGCTTTACATGCCAACAACGATAACAAGAGCGCATGGTTGATCTGACACGCAGGTTCGACGTGCTGGTGATCGGCGGCGGCAACGCCGCCCTTTGCGCTGCGATCAGCGCACGACGCGCCGGCGCCTCCGTGCTGGTGCTGGAAGGCGCGCCGAAATTCTACCGCGGCGGCAACACCCGGCACACCCGCAACATGCGCTGCGCCCACGACGCGGCGACCGAGATCCTCACCGGCCCTTACACCGAGGAGGAGTTCTGGAAGGATTTGCTGCTGGTGACCGGCGGCCAGACCGACGAGGAACTGGCCCGCTTCATGATTCACGAGTCCAAGGACATCCTGAACTGGATCGTCGAACAGGGGGTGCGCTGGCAGCCTTCGCTCGGCGGCACGCTCAGCCTCGGCCGCACCAACTCGTTCTTCCTCGGCGGTGGCCGCGCGATGCTGAACGCGCTCTATCGCACCGCCGAGGAGCTCGGCGTCGACATCCTCTACGACGCCGAGGTGATCGATCTCACCATCGAGCACGGCATGTTCCTCGCGGCGCAGCTGAAGCAGCCGGTCGGCGGCCGGACCGAAGTGCGCGCCTCGACCCTGGTCGCGGCCGCCGGCGGCTTCGAGGCCAACATCGAATGGCTGAAGGAATATTGGGGCGAGGCCGCCGACAATTTCCTGATCCGCGGCACCCCCTATAACCGCGGCGCGATCCTCAAGATGCTGCTGGCCAAAGGCGTGCAGGAGATCGGCGATCCCACCCAATGCCATGCGGTGGCGATCGACGCCCGCGCGCCGAAATTCGACGGCGGCATCATCACCCGCCACGACTCGGTGGTGTTCGGCATCGTCGTCAACAAGCATGCCGAGCGCTTCTACGACGAGGGCGAGGACATCTGGCCGAAGCGCTACGCGATCTGGGGCCGCTTGGTCGCCGCGCAGCCGGACCAGATCGCCTACATCATCTTCGATTCCACCGTCGTGACCAGCTTCATGCCGACGCTGTTTCCGCCGATCGCCGGCTCAACCATCGCCGAACTCGCCGGCAAGCTCGAGCTCGACGCCACAGCGCTGGAAAAGACCATCACAGAGTTCAACGCCGCGGTGCAGCCCGGCACCTTCGACCACACCATCCTCGACGATTGCCGTACTGAAGGCGTCACGCCGGCGAAGACGCATTGGGCGCGCCGGATCGAGACGCCGCCCTATCTCGCCTATCCGGTGCGGCCCGGCATCACCTTCACCTATCTCGGCACCCGCGTAAACAAGCAGTCGCGGATGCTGATGAAGGACGGCAAGCCGTCCGCCAACATGTTCGCCGCCGGCGAGATCATGGCCGGCAACGTGCTCGGCAAGGGCTACGCCGCCGGCATCGGCATGACCATCGGCAGCGTGTTCGGCCGCGTCGCCGGGCGGGAAGCGGCGAAGAATGCGCGGAATTGAGCCGCGCGCGATCCGGGAGGAGCGATGTCACGTCTTGCAATGTTCGCCGCGGCGGTTGCCCTGATGGCATCGACCGCGAGCCACGCCGCCGAGCCGATCGCGCTGCGCGACATGGGCTCGTTCCATGTCGGCGGTCGTCTGGTCGAGATATCAGGCAAGCCGGTCAAGGAGGTCACCTTCACGCCCGGCGGCGTGCCGGCCAAGGTCGATCCGAACGGCACCTATCAGGTCGAGCAGATGTACGTGCAGTACTTTCTGCCGCAAAACGAAAAGGGCGCTTATCCGCTGCTGCTGTGGCACGGCGGCGGCCTGACCGGCGTCACCTATGAGACGACGCCGGACGGACGCGAGGGCTGGCTGAACTATTTCCTGCGCAGGGGCTGGAGCGTCTACAATTCCGACGCGGTCGAGCGCGGCCGCGCCGGCTGGGCGCAATACCCCGACATCTTCAAGGGCGAACCGGTGTTCCTCACCACGTCGAATCCGTTCCAGCGGTTTCGCATCGGCGACGGCCCGGACTCCTATGATCCCGACCCGGCCAAGCGCAAGCTGATGCCGGGCAGCCAGTTCCCGAACGAGGGCTACGAGAACTTCGTCAAGCAGAACGTACCGCGCTGGACCACCACCGATGACGCGACGATCGCGGCCTACATCGCCGAGATCGATCGCGTCGGGCCCTGCGTCATCCTGTTCCACAGCCAGGCCGGTACGTTCGGCTTCAAGGTCGCGCAGGCGCGGCCCGACAAGGTCAAGGCGCTGATCGCGATCGAGCCGGCCGGCGTCGGCGATCCCGCCAAGGTCGACGCGCTGAAGAACATCCCGACGCTGATGGTCTATGGCGATTACATCGAGCGCGATTCGCGCTGGCCGAAGATCCGTGCCACCGGTGGCGCCTTCGCCGACGCCATCCGCGCCGCCGGCGGCAGCGTCGATGTGGTCGATCTGCCCAAGGCCGGCATCAAGGGCAATTCGCACATGATGATGATGGACAAGAACAATGCCGAGGTCGCCGGCCTGATCCAGACATGGCTGGAAGGCAAAGGGCTGACGAAGAAATAGGGTACATGGCGTTTTCAAGCGAAGCGGGAACCGGTTCGCGTCAAGAAAACGCGTCAGATAAAGAGCAGAGCGCGATGCACGGGACCAAAATCTTGCAGGAGGCCGACCGTCTGATGACGGTGTGCAATTCCTGCCGCTATTGCGAGGGCCTGTGCGCGGTGTTTCCCGCGATGGAGATGCGTCGCGCCTTCTCCGACGGCGACCTCAACTATCTCGCCAATCTGTGCCATTCCTGCGGCGCCTGCTACTCCGACTGCCAGTTCTCGCCGCCGCACGAGTTCAACGTCAATGTGCCGAAGACGCTGGCGGTCGCGCGCGCCGAATCCTATGCCGCCTATGCCTGGCCGCGCGCCTTTGCCGGAGCGTTTACGCGCAACGGCCTCGTCATCAGCCTGATCGCAGCACTCAGCGTCGCCGCCTTCATCTTCGGCTTTGCCGCGATCAACGACCGCGGCATGCTCACCGGCATCCACACCGGCCCCGGCGCGTTCTACAAATTGATGCCGCACAATGCGATGGCGCTGCTGTTCGGCTTGGCCCTGCTCTACGCCATCCTGGCGCTCGTGATGGGCGTACGCGCGTTCTGGCGCGATATCGGCGAACCGATCGGCATGACAACCGATGCGAAGGCGCTGTTGCAGGCGGTCCGCGACGCCGGCGAGCTGCGCTATCTCGACGGCGGCGGTGTCGGCTGCTTCAACGAGGACGATCACCCGACCGACCGCCGCAAGCTGTATCACCACCTCACCTTCTACGGTTTTGTGCTGTGCTTCGCCGCGACCTGCGTCGGCACGCTGTACCATTACCTCTTGGCGCGCGAGGCGCCCTATCCGTGGTGGGACCTGCCCGTGGTGCTCGGCACGCTCGGCGGCATCGGGCTCGTGGCCGGCCCGATCGGGCTGCTCAGCGAGAAATGGAAGCGCGACCGCGTGCTGATCGACGAGCAGGCCATGGGCATGGACACCGCATTCATCCTGATGCTGTTCCTGACCAGCATCACCGGGCTTGCCCTGCTGCTGTGGCGCGAGAGCGCCGCGATGGGCCCGCTGCTGGCGCTGCATCTCGGCGTCGTGTTCGCGCTGTTCATCACCATGCCCTACGGCAAATTCGTGCACGGCATCTACCGCTTCGTCGCGCTGGTGCGCTACGCGCGGGAACGGCAGATGATGGCACACGGCGAATAATTTCCCGCCGTCATTCCGGGGCGATGCGCAACATCGAGCCCGGAATGACGGGTGGTCAGAGCTCCACCACCACATAGTCGCTCTCCACCGCGACCTTGATGGTTTCGGCAACGTACGGCCCCTTCACCACATTGGTGCCCGGCTCGACGCTGACCGGATAGGCGCGCACGCGGAAGCGGCGCGGGTCGCAATAGGATTGGCCGGTGCGGATATCGAACTCCCAGCCGTGCCAGGGACAGCGCAGGATTTCGCCGAGCTTGGTGTATTCGATCTCGCCTGGATCCGACGACGACGCGAGCCCGATCAGCGGCCCCTCGCACAGCGCCGCGCCCTGATGCGGGCAGCGGTTCAACAGGCCGAAGAATTCGCCCTTGACGTTGAAGATTGCAATCGGCCGTCCGTCGATCTCGAGAAATTTTCGCGACCCCGGCGGCAGCTCATCCACCGGAGCGATCACATGCCGCGCCATCAGTTGTTCTCACGCATGATCTGATTCGGAAAACCGGTTCCCACTTTTCCGGATCATGCGATACCATACAGCTGCCTGGCGTTATCGAGATAGAACGCCTGGCGGTTGGCGTCGCTGACGCCGGCCGGCAGCACGCGCGACGGCTCGTCATAGTCCCAATGCGGATAGTCGGTCGCGAACAGCAGCCTGTCCCAGCCGATCCACTCGATGGTCTGGAACAGATGGTCGCGGCTCTCAGGATCCTCCATCGGCTGCGTGGTCCACCAGATGTGGTCGCGGATATACTCCGACGGCTTGCGCTTCAGATGCGGCACCTCGGCGTGCAGCCGCGCAAACACCTTGTCGAGCCGCCACGCCAGCGAGGGTGCCCAGCCGAAGCCGGCCTCGACCATCACCATCTTCAATTTCGGGAAGCGCTCGAACACACCCTCGAGCACCAGGCTCGCCAGCGCGGTCTGCTGGCACTGCGAATGGCCGACCATCTCCTCGATATAATAGCTCGGCCAGCCCGAGGCGGTGATCGGGTTGCCGCCGAAGCCGAAGGCGTGCACGCCGATCGGCAGGCCGGCCTCCTGCGCCGCCTCATAGATCGGCCAGTAGCGGCGCTGACCGAGCGGCTCGACATTGCGGCTCAAGAGCAGGACCTGGACGAAATTCGTATCGCCCGCGCGCCTGCGGATTTCGGCCGCGGCGGACACGCCGTCCTCATTGGCGACGACGACCGAGCCTTTCAAACGCGAATCCTTGCTGGTCCATTTCTCGATCTGCCAGTCGTTGATCGCCGAGCAGATCGCGCCGGCGAGATCCTGGTTGCGGATGCCCTGCCCGGTGTTGAGCGGATTGAGCACGCCGAGCGCGACATTGTTGGGATCGAGGTGCTGCTTCTGCATGAAGGACAGCGACGAGCCCTGCGGCCCGCCTTCCGGCGGATAGGCGTCGCGGCGCGAGGCATTCGGCTGCGCCTTCGGATAGGGCGGGCCTTCCATCATGCCCTGATAGGGATGGACGCCGAAGGTCTCGAGATGGGCGTGCCAGCGCTTGGCGAGATAGGGGTACAGTTCGTCCTTGGTCGCGCGCGCGGGATGGATGTCGCAATCGGCGATCGCGGTCTTGATGCTGGTCGACGCGCCCCCGTTGGGGCGCTCCCGAAACTGGATGTTCATCGCACCGCCTCCTTCATCTTCAACCGCGGATAGGTCGCATGCGGATTGTCGATCATGATCTTGCGAACCAATTCCTGCGACAACCCCTTCGGCAGCACCTCGTCGCCATCGAACTGCCAATGCGGATAGTCTGACGAGAATAGGATCAATTCGTCCGACTGCATATGGTCGAACAGCCGGTTCAGCGTGTCTCCTTCCGGCGGCGCGTCGACCGGCTGCAGCGAGAAGCGGATGTTGCTGCGCACAATCTCCAGCGGCGCGCGGTCAACCCACGGCGTCTCCATGCGCACGCCGCGCCAGAACTTGTGCAGCCGCCACAGGAATGGCGGCAGCCAGGTGAAGCCGGATTCCAGCATCACCATTTTCAGGTTCGGATGGCGCGCGAACACGCCCTCGACGATCAGGCTGGTCAGCTGGGTCTGGAACGCCTGCGCCTGCGCGACATAATCCTCGATGTGATAGGAACCCCAGCCGACCGAGGTCGGCGGATTGTGATAGGCGCTGCCGGCATGAATGCCGATCGGCAGGCCGAGCCGTTCGGCCGCGGCGTAGATCGGCCAATAGTGCCGCTTGCCGAGCGGCATGTCGCCCATCACGAGCATCAAAATCTGCACGAAGCGCTTGTCCTGCGCACAGCGCTCGATTTCGGCGACCGCCTTCTCGATGCTCTGCACCGGAATGACGATCGAGCCGCGCAGGCGATCGTCCTTGTCGAGCCATTCCTTGGCCAGCCAATCGTTCAGCGCGCGGCAGAACGCATCGGCCATGTCCTCGGAAAACACCATCTGCACGCCATAGAGCGGATTGCAGATGCCGTAGGCGGCACCGAACGGGTCGAGCGCCTGGCGCTGCATGTCGGCAAGGCTCGAGCCCGGTTTGCCCTGCGCCGGGCGCCAGTCCGGCCGTGACGAGATCGGCGAATTGGTCGGATAGGATTGCGAGATCAAATCCGTCATGCCGCGCGTCGTGACCTGGTCGCGCCAGTAATCGTTCATGTACGGCAGCAGGCTGGTGAGGTGCGGCACGGCGGGATGCAGATCGCAATCCACGCCACCCGCGATCGGCGACGTCATGATGTTTCCTCCGCGCACGCTCTCGCAACAGCCGTCGGGGCGCCGCTTCGTTATTGTCAGGCATTCAAGCAGCCCGGGCTGCGGTCCGCAACTCGGCAGAGGCCGGCGTGGTGTGCTAGGAAGACAGAACACCCCACGGGATTTTCATGGCAGTTGTCATGGCAGTCTTCTTGGCGGTTTTCATGGCAAGGAACAAGAAAGAGCGCCGATGAACGCACTCATATCCATCGCGGAACAGGTCGCCGCAAAACTGATCGCGAACAAGCAGACGATTGCGGTCGCGGAATCCTCGGCCGGCGGGCTGATCTCGGCATCGCTGCTGGCAGTGCCGGGCGCGTCGGCGTATTTCCTCGGCGGCGGCGTGATCTACACCCGCGACGCGCGGCGCGCGCTGATGGATATTTCCGACGATGCGATGCGCGGCCTGCGCTCGTCGTCGGAACCCTATGCGCAGTTGCTGGCACGGCAGATCCGCGAGCGGCTTTCGACCGACTGGGGCTTGTCGGAGACCGGCGCCGCGGGCCCGACCGGCAACCGCTACGGCGATGCCGCCGGTCACAGCTGCATGGCGGTCGCAGGTCCCCGCCAGCAGGTGATCACGCTGGAGACCGCCAGCGGCGACCGGCAAGCCAACATGCAGGCGTTTGCGAAAGCGGCGCTGGAGCTGTTGCTGAGGAACCTGGCGCGGTGACTTCAATTCCGTAGCCCGGATGAAGCGTAGCGCAATCCGGGGCGGCTGCATCCGCCGCGCGACTATTCCCGGATTTCGCTGCGCTTCATCCGGGCTACGAGAGCTGCCAGCGTTGGAGAACGCTGGGGCCACTGCGCTGTGCCGCAATGATCTGCGGTGATTATGGGTCCCTGCTTTCGCAGGGACGACGTGGGGAAGGAGCCCATAAGCTAACGAAGGCGTCGTAGCGTCGTAGCCCGGATGGAGCGCAGCGCAATCCGGGGCGGCTGCATCCGCCGCACGACTGTTCCCGGATTTCGCTGCGCTGCATCCGGGCTACGAGAGCGCTCGCGCGCGAGCTCACTTCTCGCGGAATGAGCGCACGAACTGGTCGCTCATCGGCTTCATCAGATACGACAGCATGGTACGGTCGCCGGTCTGGACGAAGGCTTCCACCGGCATGCCGGGGATGATTTTCACCTCGCTGCCGAGGCGTGCGACCTCTTCCGGCGGCATCGAGACGCGGATCGTGTAGTAGCTCTGCCCGGTGCGCTGGTCGGTGTTGACGTCGGCGGAGACGCGGGTGACGACGCCGTTCAGCTCCGGCGTGGTGCGCTGGTTGAAGGCCGAGAGCCGCAGTACGGTCTTCTGTCCGACCTGGAGCTTGTCGATGTCCTGCGGGTTGACCTTGGCCTCGACCGACAAATCGTCGGCCTTGGGAACGATCATCATGATGGCATCGCCCGCGGTGATGACGCCGCCGACGGTGTGCACGGTCGATTGCAGCACCACGCCGTCCTGCGGCGCGCGGATATCGATGCGGCGGAGCTGGTCTTCGGCGGTGACCTTGCGCTCGACGAACTCGCCAATCTTGTCGTTGGCCTCGCGCAGATCCTTCGAGACCTCCGCCAGCATGTCCTTGTCGACCTGGATGATCTGCAGCTCGGTCTCGGTGATCTTGCCCTTGGCCTGGGCGCGCGAGGCGATGTATTGCGCGCGCTCGCCGGAGAGCCGCGCCGCATCGCGCTCCAGCGTGGTCAGTCGGGTGAGCTGCACCAGATGCTGCTCATAGAGCTGGCGAACGCCGACCAGCTCCTGCTGCACCAGCGCGATCTCCTTGTCCTTGGCGGTTTCCTGCGCCTGCAGGCCGGCGATTTCCTCGTTGAGCTGGGTGACGCGTTCGCGCAGTTGCGCCTTCTGGCCGGCACGGCCGTTGACCCGTACCTCGAACAGCTTGGTCTCGCTCGCCATGATGTCGCGAACGTCGGGATCCTTGGCCGCCTGCTCGATCAGCTGCGGCGGGAACGCGATCTTGTCGCGGCCCGACTGCTCGGCCTGGAGCCGCGCGGCGCGCGCATAGAGGCCGTTCAGCGTCTTGACCACGATCGCAAGGCTCGCCTTCACGACCGTCTCGTCGAGGCGCACGACGATGTCGCCGGCCTTGACCACGTCGCCATCGCGCACCCGGACCTCGCCAACCACGCCGCCGGTCGGATGCTGCACCTTCTTGACGTTGGATTCCACCACAACCGAGCCCGGCGCGATCAACGCGCCCGAGATCGGCACCGTGGCGGCCCAGCCACCGACGCCGCCACCGAGCACCAGAACCACCGCGAGGCCGACCACGAGGTGCTTCCTGATCGAAACATGCGCATTGCGCGGTTGATCGGTCGTGCGGTCGCTCATGGCTTGGCCACCCCCGCATCGGCGACGATCTTGATCGGCGTCGGTGCCGGCGGCGCGACGCGCTGCAGCACCTGCGCGAGCACGGTCTCCTTCGGCCCGAACGTCTGCATGCGGCCGTCCTTCAGCACCAGCAGCTGGTCAACGCCCTCGATGCCGATCGGCCGGTGCGCGACCACGATCACGACGGCGCCGCGCTCGCGCGCACCGCGCACCGCGCGGGTCAGCGCCTCGTCGCCTTCGCTGTCGAGATTGGAGTTCGGCTCGTCCAGCACGATCAGGAACGGATTGCCGTAGAGCGCGCGCGCCAGCGCGACGCGCTGCGCCTGGCCGGCGGACAGCGCGGTGCCCTGCTCGCCGACCTGGGTGTCGTAACCCTCGCGCATCTTGATGATCATTTCATGCACGCCGGCCTCCTTGGCCGCCGCGATGATGCCGTCCGACTTGGCGTCGGGATCGAACCGGCAGATGTTCTGCGCGACCGTGCCGGCGAACAATTCGACGTCTTGCGGCAGATAGCCGACATGGCGGCCGAGTTCGTCCGACGACCACTGGTCGAGCGCGGCGCCGTCGAGCCGCACCTTGCCGCGCGCCGGCACCCAGACGCCGACCAGCGCCCGGATCAGCGACGACTTGCCGGAACCGCTCGGGCCGATCACGCCGACGCCGCTGCCGGCCTCGACGGTGAAGGTGACGTCCTGCACGATGGAGCGCTGGTCGCCCGGCGCCACCATGGTCACCGCCTCGACCGAAAGCCTCTTCTCCGGCGCCTGCAGCAGCGTCTGCTCGGGCCGCGCCGGCATCTGCTGCAGCAGGCGGTTGAGCCGTTGCCAGCTCTGCCGTGCGGCGACGAAGCCCTTCCAATGTGCGATCGCGAGATCGACCGGCGCCAGCGCCCGCGCGCTCAGGATCGAGCCGGCGATGATGATGCCGCCGGTGGCTTCCTGATGGATCACGAGATAGGCGCCGACCGCGAGCACGGCCGACTGCAGCATCATGCGCAGCACCTTGGCGACCGCGCCGAGCCCGCCGGTGACGTCGCTCGCACGCTGGTTGCCGGACAGATATTCCTCGTTGGCCTCGTTCCAGCGCCGGTTCATCCGCCCGGCCATGCCCATCGCGACCAGCACCTCGGCGTTGCGGCGGCTGGAGGCGGCGAGATCGTTGCGCCGCGCCGCCAGCGACATCGCTTCCTTGGCCGGCGTGCGCGACATGTATTCGGTGATCAGCGTCAGCGTCACCAGGATGATGGCGCCGACCAGCGCGGTGACGCCGAGCAGCCAATGGAACGCGAAGCAGATCAACAGATAGAACGGCAGCCAGGGCAGATCGAAGAACGCACCGGGGCCCATGCTGCCGAGAAAGGAGCGCACATTGTCGAGATCGCGCAGCGGCTGCAGGCCCTCGCTGCGGTTGCCGGCCAGCAGCGGCAGGCGCACGATGGTGTCGAACACCCTTGCATTGAGCGCCTCGTCGAGCGAGGTGCCGACGCGGCCGAGGATCCGTCCGCGCAGCAGATCGAGCACGCCCTGAGCCATGTAGAGGGCGGCTGCGATGACGACGAGACCGACCAGGGTCGGAACGCTGCGGCTCGGCAGCACCCGATCGTAAACCTGCAGCATGAACATCGAACCTGTCAGGTACAGCAGGTTGATCATGCAACTGATGAGGCCGACGCCGACGAAGGCACTGCGGCACGCGCGCAGCGCCTCAGCCAGTTCGGAACGCCGGACAGCGGGCGCGGCTGCCATGAAAACTGATCTCTGCAAAACAAAAGCGTTACGTGATCACCACGTTGTACAGACGTTTGCGACCACCGTCCATTTCAAGTCGCATCCATCAGAGCACGGTTCGCGGCCTATTTTTGTGATCGCACAGACAGTTGACGGAATAATTAGGGTTAACCGGCCGCGGAACCCGCCCCGGAGGCGGGCGCGTTTCTCGGAAACGGCACGAGAATGACCGACATCGAGACCCGGCCGATCTCGCCGTCCACGTCGAGCAACACCCCGCTGCCGACGCCGAGCCCGGCCTCCGGGCGCCACCGCGCCTCGGCGCGCACGCCGATCCATTCGCCCCGCGGCGGCTTGAACAGCTGGACCGCGAGGTTCGGATTGGGATCGGCCACCGCGTTCTGCACCGGGCGCGCAATGCCGTGGGTCCAATCCGCGGGACTGAGCACCCGCGCCAGCGGGCCGGCGTCCGTAATCACGCTGTGATGCATGCGAAACCAGGCGACATCGCCGCCGGCGCGGGCTTCCATCGCGTCCATGAACCAGCTGCGGCCGTGTACGGCGTGCGGGCTGCGCAGCGGAAATACCGTGGGGTCGACGCGGTCGGCTGCCGGCCTGCAGAAGCCCGGGACGTCCACCGGACGCTCCCGCGACAGCGTCACGCGCACCGTTGCACAAGGCTGCTCCTCGCCGGCCGGCCACAGCGTGTTGTCGACGACGCTGACCCGGCCGCCTTCGGTCACGACGGCAACCCGCGTGCGCAGCTCTGCCATCGGCGTCGGCCGCAGGAACCAGGCTGAAGCCGAGATCGCACTGCCCCAGTTGCGCGCACCGGCCATCGCCTCGACCTCGCCGGTCAACAGGCTCGCAACCGCGCCGCCCTGCAGGCCTGCGAACGGCCCCGCCGCCAATGCAGCGGGTTTCCAGTGATGGGGCGTGGCTGTAGGTTCGAAGATGGCCAAGGGTGTGATCCGACAGATGAATGGGATTGAGCGTCCGGCCGATCTGATCCAAAATTTATGGCCATGACAAAAGGCCATTCCTCACTCCAGGTGAGCAGAATTCATCCATTGGATGCCCCCGACCCGCGGGCCATCCCGCCTCTTTCGGCGCTGCTCGCCTTCGAGCGCGCGGCCACCCAGCTCAGCTTCCGCCGCGCCGCACGCGACCTGTCGCTGAGCCCATCCGCGATCAGCCACCAGATCCGCGGGTTGGAACAGCAGTTCGGCACCAGGCTGTTCATCCGCGGCGCGCGCTCGGTGCGATTGACCGACGACGGCGAGCGGTATCTGGCAAAAGTATCGGTGGCGCTGGCGACCTTGCAGGAGGCGAGCCGCGACATGCTGCGGCAACGTGGCGAGGCCAGCGGCGAACTCTGGATCAGCTCGCTGCCGTTCTTCACCAGCGCCGTGCTGCTGCCGGCGCTGCCGGAGTTCAAGCGGCGCCATCCGCAGCTGATGCTGCGGATCGAGGCCACCCATCAATATGCCGACTTCGCAAGCTCGCGCGTCGATGTCGCGATCCGTTACGGGCGGGAACATGCCGCCGGGCTGAAGGTCGAGCCGCTGGTCAAGGTCACGGGATTGCCGGTCTGTACGCCGACGCTGGTCAAGGCCGGTCTTCGGACGCCTGCCGACCTGTCGCGCGAGGTGCTGATCCATGTTACGACGCAACCGCGGGCGTGGCCGGCGTGGCTGAAGGAGGCCGGGCTGCCAAATCTTTCGCCACGAGGACACCTGTGGCTCGACAGCGTGCCGGCGATGCTGGAGGCCGCCGAACACGGGCTCGGCGTGGCGCTGGCCATGGCGCCCCTGATCAAGGCGCGGCCGGGCTTCGGCAAGCGGTTGGTGGCGCCGTTTGCGTTCGAGCCCGTCCACAGCGAGACGATCTATCTGGTGTCCCGCACCGAACAGGCACGCGACCGGCGGATATCAGCCGTGCGGCGCTGGATCGCCGACGCGGTCGCGCGCGCCAGCTAGACCGCGGCGGCGGCGGATTCAGCCAGGACGCAGCGTGCAAGGTGACCGGGAGCGACCTGCACGCTCGGCGGCAAGCTCTCGCTGCAACGTTGCTCGGCGAACTTGCAGCGCGGCGCAAAGGAGCAGCTGGCCGGGGCCTGGTCGAGCGAAGGCGGCGTACCCGGGATGGTCTCGAGCCGCTGGCCGCGCAGCGCGCCATGGATGGTCGAGGCCAGCAGGCCCTTCGCATAAGGATGCACCGGCGTGCGCACGATGTCGCGCAGCGCGCCCTGCTCCACGATCTGGCCGGCATACATCACCGCGACCCGGTCGCAGATCTCGATGGCGACCCCGATGTCGTGGGTGACGAAGATGACCGACATGCCGAACTCGCGCTGCAGTTCGCGCAGCAGCAGCAGGATCTGGATCTGCACGGTGGCATCGAGCGCCGTGGTCGGCTCGTCCGCGAGCAGGATCTTCGGCTTGCAGGCCAGCGCGAGCGCGATCATCGCGCGCTGGCGCATGCCGCCCGACATCTCGTGCGGATATGAGTCCAGCCGTCGCTTGGCGGAGGGGATTCGCACCACTTCGAGCATCTCGAGCGCGCGCGCGGTGGCCTCGCGTTCGCTCTTGCCCTCGTGGCGCATCACCGTCTCCGCGATCTGGCGGCCGATGGTGTAGACCGGATCGAGCGCCAGCGCCGGCTCCTGGAAGATCATCGAAACGGTCTGGCCGCGGAACGCGGACAGCGCGTCGTCATCCATCGCCAACACCTCCTGCCCCAGCACCTTGACGCTACCGGAGATCTGCGTGCGCTTTCGCGGCAACAGCCGCATCAGTGCGCGCAGCGTCACGCTCTTGCCCGAGCCGGACTCGCCGAGCAGCCCCAACACCTCGCCCTCGCCGAGCCGCAAGCTAAGGTCGTTCACGGCATGGACCGTGCGGTCGCCGGTGAAGCGGATGTTGAGGTTGTTGATCTCGACGAGATTGGTCATGCGAGTTTGGGCACCCTGGCGTGGAAGTCGGTCGCGCGCTGGAAGGCCGCGCCGATCCGGAGCAATGTCGCTTCCTCGAAGGAACGGCCGATCAGTTGCATGCCTACTGGCAGGCCTGACTTCGTGAAGCCCGATGGAATCGAGAGTGACGGCAGGCCGAGATAGTTGACGGGGCGAGTGAACCGCGTCAGCCGCTGCAGCACCGCGTCGGCGCCCGGACCGTTGCCGACATCGCTCTCGGCAATGGTCGGCGCCGGCACCGGCGACGACGGCGCGATGACGGCATCGATCCCGTTGACCGCCGCATTGTGCGCGGCGAGCGCCGGGCCACGCCAGCGCATCGCTTCGAGATAGGTGACGGCCGGAATGGTCAGGCCGTTCTGCAGTCGCATCAGAACCTGCGCGCCGTAATCCTGCGGCCGCTCGATCATCCAGCGCTTGTGGAGGGCGGCGGCCTCGACCGCGAGCACCAGTTGCGAGGCCGACGAGAGCTGGCGCTGATCGGACAACTCGACCTTGACGATCTCGGCGCCCTCTTTCTTCAGCGTGGCAACGGTCTCGTCGAGACTGCGCGCCACCTCGGGATCGAGGTCGTCTATATAGAACGCCGTCGGCACACCGATCTTCAGACCCTTCAGCGACTGTCTGGTCGCGGCCATGTAGTCGGGCACCGGCTGCGTCGACGCGGTGAGATCCTCCGGATCGGCACCAGCCATCAGGCCGAGCAGCAGCGCACAGTCTTCCGCGGTCTGCGCCAGCGGACCGACGGTATCGAGTGACTGCGACAGCGGCATCGCGCCGGCCCGGCTGACGCGGCCGACCGTGGTCTTCAGCCCGGTGACGCCGCAGAAATGCGCCGGCATCCGGATCGATCCGCCGGTGTCGGAGCCGAGCGCGGCAAAGGTGAGCCGCGCGGCGACCGCCGAGCCCGACCCCGACGACGAGCCGCCGGTGATGTGCTCGACATTCCAGGGATTGCGCACCGCCCCGTAGTGCACGTTGTGTCCGGTCGGCCCGAAAGCGAACTCGACCATCTGCAGCGAGCCGAGCCGGATCTGTCCGGCATCCTTCAGCCGCTGCAACGCCGTCGACGTCGTCTTCGGCACGAAGTCGCGGCGGATCAGCGAACCGCAGGTCACGACCTTGCCGGCATCGTAATACATGTCCTTGTGCGCCAGCGGCACGCCATGCAGCGGGCCACGCGAACTGCCCTTGGCAAGCGCGGCATCGGCTTCGCTGGCGGCGGCGAGCGCCTGTTCGGATTCGATCGCCATATAGGCGTTCAGCCGCGGCTGCCATTCCGCAATGCGGTGCAGCACGGCGCGCGTTACCTCATGCGAGGAGAGTTTCTTGTCGGCAATCGCCTTGGCGACTGCGGTTAATGTCATCAGGGCCGGATCAGCGCTCATTTCGACACCTTTGCGATCTGCGCCAGCAGGAAGCTCGCGGGTTCGAGATCGAAGGGCAGCGTGCCGGAGATCGGTGCGAAACCGTCGAAAGCCGGCCCGATCGAATTGGCGATGCGGGTGGCGACTTCGTCGTCGGCGGGCAGGTCGGCGACCTGCGCGATCACCTTGACGTCCTTGGGAGTGGGTCTCGTCATGCCGCGTTTTCTCCTTTTGCTTTTGCCGGCGCGCGGCTGTGCCCCGAGCCAGGAATGGCCATGTAGCACGCCGCTTGATGGCCCATTGTATCGAGATCGCTGAGTTTTGGCGTGACGTTTGCGCAGAGCGGCTCCGCGAATGGGCAACGGGTGTGAAACCGGCATCCCGAGGGCGGATCGATCGGATTGGGCGGATCACCCGAAATCGGCGGCACCTCGGTGCGCCTGTCGGGATCGGATGACGGCATCGCCGCCAGCAACGCGCGGGTATAGGGGTGCGCCGGCGCGGCCCACACCGCGTCGACCGGGCCGAGCTCGACGACCTCGCCGAGATACATCACCAGCACGCGGTCGGAGATGTAGCGGACGACGTTGAGATCGTGGCTGATGAAGAGGTAGGTCAGGCCGAATTCGCGCTTCAGGTCGGCGAGCAGATTGAGCACCTGCGCCTCGACCGATTTGTCGAGCGCGGAAACCGCCTCGTCGAGGATCACGAGCCGCGGCGACAGCGCCAGCGCGCGGGCGATGTTGACGCGCTGGCGCTGGCCGCCGGACACTTCATGCGGATAGCGGTTGGCGAATATCTCCGGCCGCAGGCCGACCTTGCCGAGCAGCTCACGCGCCAGGGTCCGCGCCGTGTCGTCGGCCATGCCGTGGACCTTCGGTCCGAAGGCGATCGACTCCTCGATGGTGAGGCGCGGATTGAGCGAGGCGTAGCTGTCCTGGAACACCATCTGCACGCCGCGCCGCAGATCGCGCAGCGAGAGCGCCGGGCCGACCTGCCGTCCGTCATAGATGATGTCGCCGGCGTCGCGCGTCATCAAATGCATCAAGAGCCGCGCCGTGGTCGACTTGCCGCAGCCGGATTCGCCGACGATGCCGACGGTCTCGCCCTTCATCACCGCGAAGCTGACGTCATCGACGGCCCGCACGGTCTTGCGCGGACTGAACAGTCCGCCGCGCACCGGGAAGTGTTTGGTCAGCCCGTTGACCTGCAGCAGCGGCTGCGCGGCACCGCCGATGTCGGCGACCGGCTCCAGCATGTCGGTTACGGGATTCGCATCCGTCATCACACTAGTTCCTGATGTCCATGGCGCTGCGCATGCCGTCGCTGAGCAGGTTGAAGCAGATCGAGACCGCGAAGATCATCGCACCCGGCAGCGCCGCGACCCACGGATTGACATAGATCGCGGTGCGCAGCGTGTTCAGCATCAAGCCCCATTCCGGTTCCGGCGGCTTGGTGCCGAGCCCGAGGAACGAGAGGCCGGCGGCGAGGATCATCGACACCGAGATCAGGCCGGTGGCGTAGACGAAGATCGGGCCGAGCACATTGCCGAGCATGTGCACGCGCATGATGGTGAAGGGACCCGCGCCCGACGCACGCGCGGCCTCGACGAAATCCATGTTGCGAACGCCGGTCGTGACGCTTTCGGCAACGCGGGTGATCTGCGGCACGAACACGATGGTCAGCGACACGATCGAATTGGTGATGCCGGCGCCGAGCGCGCCCGAGATCGCGATCGCCAGCAGCACCGACGGGAAGGCGTAGAACACGTCGACGGTGCGCATGATCGCGGTGTTGAGCTTGCCGCCGACATAGCCGGCGACGAGGCCGAGCGAGGTGCCGATCACGAAAGCGAAGATCACCGGCAGGATGCCGATCACCAGCGACAGCCGGCCGCCATAGATCAGCCGCGCCAGCATGTCGCGCCCGAGCTCGTCGGTGCCGAGCAGATAGCCCGGCGTGCCGATATGGCGAAGGCGGCGGATCATCGAGCCCTGGTAGGGATCGGCGAGATGCAGCCACGGCGCAAGCAACGCCGAGGCAAAGATCAGCACCAGGATGATGGCGCAGACCATGCTGACCTTGTCGCGCCGGATGCGGCGCCCGACCGTCGCCCAGTAGCCGCGCGCCTTGGTCGCGGGGGCAGCCTGCAATGCGGTATCGCTCATCGCACTCATTGGTCAGCTCCGCTTGATCCGCGGATCGATCGCGGCTTGCGCGATATCGACCAGGAGATTGAGCAGGACGAAGAACAACGCCAGCACCAGGATCGTGCCCTGCAGCAACGGCAGATCGCGCTGGAAGATCGCCGAGTTCAGCAGCAGCCCCGAGCCCGGCCAGGAGAACACGGTCTCGATCAGGATCGAGCCGCCGAGCATGTAGCCGAGTTGCAGACCCATCACCGCAAGCGCAGTCGGCGCCGCGTTCTTGATGACGTGATGGAACACCTCGGTCTCGCGCAGGCCCTTGGCGCGCAACGCTTCGACGAAATCCTGGCTCAGGATATCGCCGGTCAGCGCGCGTACCGTGCGGGTGACGATACCCATCGGGATCACCGCGGTGGTGATCGCGGGTAGCACCAGATAGCGCAGATGCTCCCAGTCCCACGCCCAGGCGCCGGAGCCGCCGGGACCTGCTCCGACCGCCGGCAGCCAGTTGAGCTGCACCGAGAAGATGATGACCAGCACCATGCCGAGCCAGTAATGCGGCAGCGAGACGCCGGCGATGGCGATCGAGGTCGCAACCTTGTCGACCCAGGTGTCGCGGAAATAACCGGCGATCAGGCCAAACAGCAGGCCGAGCGTGAAGCCGATCATCGCAGCCGCGATCGCCAGCATCACGGTGTTGCCGACCGCGCGCATCACCTCCGACAGGACGGGGCGCCCGGTCGCGATCGAGTTGCCGAGATCGCCATGGATCGCGCGCCACAGCCACAGCCCGAACTGCACGGGCAGCGGGCGATCGAAGCCGTAGGCCGTGCGCAATTGCGCGGCAAGCTCCTGCGAGGCATCGGCCGGCAGCACCGCGACCAGCGGATCGCCGGGCGTGATATGCACCAGAAGGAAGCACACCAGCGCGACGCTGAGCACGATCGGAATGACGTAGACGATCCGTCTGGACGTATAGGCGAGCACGTTGCGTTCTTTCTTCCTTCTCCCCTTGTGGAAGAAGGTGGCGCGCGAGCGCGCCGGATGAGGGGTTCTGTCCGCGGACATCGTCACTTCAGATCGGGGAGGAGCGTCCGCGGAGACCCCCTCACCCGGCTTCGCTGCCGCGAAGCCACCCTCTCCCACAGGGGAGAGGGTGCACCGGTTTACGCCGCCGGCGTCACGGCGCGACCGTGACCGGCGAGAAGTCGACGAACCAGCTCTTCGGCTGCACGAAGCCCTTGATCTTCGGGCTCATCGCACGCGGCGCGACATCGTGGGCGACGTACAGGAACGCCGCGTCGTCGACCGAGGCGGCGTGCAGCTCGGCGAGCGCCGCGTCGCGGGCCGCCGGCTCGAAGGTCTGGCGCGCCTTTTTCACCAGCTCGTCGAACTTCGGATTGTTGATGAAGCCCCAATTGTTCGAGACCGGCGGCGCCATGCCCGATTGCAGGAAGCGCACCAGCGCGAAGAACGGATCCATCGCGGCATAGGTGACGTTGGTCGCATTCGAACCGTTGGCCGACGGATCCTTGGCGCCGCGCCGCCAGTTGGTGAACAGCGTATTCCACTCGATGACGTCGAGCTGCACATCGAAATAGCACTCGGCCAAAGCCTGTTGCAGATACTCGTTCATCGGCAGCGGCAGCATCTGGCCCGACCCTGACGCCGAGGTCTGGATCTTCACGGTCAGCTTCTTGTTCGGACCAAAGCCCGCCTCCTGCATCAGCTTCTGCGCGGCTGGCTTGTCGTATTTGATCTGGAACGTCGGGTTGCCGCGCCAGGGATGGCCGGGCTCGAACGTCCCGGTCGCCGGCACCATCAGGCCCGCGAGCAGGCCGTCACGCAGTCCTTCGCGATCGATGCAGAGATTGGCGGCCTTGCGGACGCGGATGTCATTCCACGGCGAGCCCTCGACGCGCGAGAATTGCCACGGCCAGACATGCGGCTCCTCGTTGGAATAGAGATTGAAGCCGCGTTGCTTGATCTCAGGCAGCGCATCCGGCGCCGGCGCCTCGATCCAGTTGACCTGCCCGGACAGCAGCGCCGCGGTGCGCGCGTTAGCCTCCGGCATCGGCAACAGCACCATCTTGTCGGTCTTCGGCACGCGCGCCTTGTCCCAGTAGTTGTCGTTCTTCACCAGCTCGAGCCGCTCGCGCGGGGTGAAGCTCGACATCTTCCAGGGGCCGGTGCCCGACGCATCCTTGGCGAACGCGGCCCAGGCAGCCTGCGACTTCGCCTTGGCATCGGCGCCTTCGGCCTTGTCGTAGAATTGTTGCCATTTGGCCGGGCTCGCCATGAACAGATTGGTGAGGTTGATCGGCAGGAAGCTGTCCGGCTCCTTGGTGGTGAGCTCCACCGTCATGTCGTCGATCTTGCGCGCCGAAACCAGGGTCGGCATGCGCGAGGCGGTGACGCCGACCTGGCTGGGATCGAATTGCGGTGCGTCCTGCTTCAGGACCTTGTCGACGTTCCAGACCACGGCATCGGCATTGAGCGGCGAGCCGTCATGAAAGGTGACGCCGGGACGTAGCTTGAAAACCCATTTGGTCTTGTCGGCATCGTCGACCTTCCACTCGGTGGCGAGGCCCGGGATCAACGCGCTCGCCTTGTCCGCCGAGGACAGGTCCCACATCGTCAGCGCGTCGTACATCGTCAGGCCGGTGAAGCGATTGCCCTCAAAACCCTGGTCGGGCTGGCCGAGCGTGCGCGGAATATCGGCAGCCGTCATGCCAATACGCAGCACGGTCTCGGCACTGGCGATGGCAGGCACACACGCCGCCATCGCAAGCGCCAGCATGATCGCCGTCGCATTGGTCTTCCTGTTACGCATCTGAGCAACCCCTTCAAGTCCGGTGACGTTTTGGTGATTATTTCTTGGGCAAGCGTATGCAATGCGTGTGCCAAGGGGAATAGTTCTTCAGCAAATAACCACTGGGCGCGTCATTTCTTCCCACCTTAGGCTAAGACGGGGAAACCGTGCCTATTCTGGCACCATGCTTGCACGTTTCAGCTCCGACTTTCAGCAACGGAGCCTTTATTATGCGTGCGCGCAGTTCAATCCTGATGGCGGCAACGCTGCTCGCCCTCATCGCAAACTGGCGAACCGCGCCGGCGCGCGCGGAGTCCGTTGTGCGCTACGGCATTTCCATGGCCGACATTCCGCTGACGACGGGCCAGCCCGATCGCGGCGCCGGCGCCTACCAGTTCACCGCCTACACGATCTACGATCCGCTGGTGGCCTGGGAGATGGACGTTGCCGACCGGCCAGGCAAACTGGTGCCCGGGCTTGCGACCGAATGGAAGGTCGACGACAACGACAAGACCAAGTGGCGCTTCACCTTGCGCAAGGGCGTCAAATTCCACGATGGCAGCGACTTCAACGCCGACGCGGTGATCTGGAATCTCGACAAGGTGCTGAACGACAAGGCACCGCAATTCGACAAGCGGCAGAGTGCGCAGGTCAAGACCCGGCTGCCTTCGGTCGCGAGCTGGGCCAAGATCGACGACTATACCATCGAGATCACGACCAAGACTGTCGACTCCTTCTTTCCCTACCAGATGCTCTGGTTCCTGGTCTCGAGCCCCGCGCAATATGAGAAGCTCGGCAAGGACTGGGACAAGTTCGCCAGCCAGCCCTCCGGCACCGGCCCGTTCAAGCTGACCAAGCTGGTGCCGCGCGAGCTCGCCGAGCTGACCAGGAATCCGGACTATTGGGACAAGAAGCGGCTGGCCAAGGTCGACAAGATGATCCTGATTCCGATGCCGGAGGCGCTGACCCGCACCAACGCGCTGCTGGCCGGCCAGGTCGACCTGATCGAAACGCCGGCGCCCGACGCCGTGCCGCAGCTCAAGGCCGCCGGCATGAGGATCGTCGACAACGTCACGCCGCATGTCTGGAATTACCATCTGAGCGTGCTGCCGGGCTCGCCCTGGACCGACATCCGGCTGCGCAAGGCGCTCAACCTTGCGATCGACCGCGATGCCGTAGTCGGCCTGATGAATGGTCTCGCCAAGCCCGCCAAAGGCCAGGTCGACCCGTCGAGCCCATGGTTCGGCAAGCCGAGCTTCGAGCTGAAATACGACCTCGCGGCGGCCAAGAAGCTGGTCGAGGAAGCCGGCTACTCCAAGGACAAGCCGCTGAAGACCACCTTCATCATCGCCCAGGGCGGCACCGGGCAGATGCTGTCGCTGCCGATGAACGAATTCCTGCAGCAGAGCTTCAAGGAAATCGGCATCGACATCGACTTCAAGGTGGTCGAGCTTGAGACGCTCTATTCACACTGGCGCAAGGGCGCGGCCGACGAGATGAACGCCGGCATCACCGCCAACAACATCGCCTATGTCACGTCGGACCCGCTGTATGCCATCGTGCGTTTCTTCCATTCCGGCCAGGTGGCGCCGGTTGGCGTCAACTGGGGCGGCTACAAGAACCCAAAGGTCGACGCGCTGATCGACGAGGCCAAGCAGACTTTCGACACCGCCAGGCAGGACGAATTGCTGGCACAGGCGCACGCGCTGATCGTCGACGATGCGGCGCTGGTGTGGGTGGTGCACGACACCAATCCGCACGCGCTATCGCCGAAGGTGAAGCGGTTCGTGCAGGCGCAGCACTGGTTTCAGGATCTGACGCAGATCGGGCTGGAGTAGATTTCTCCACCGTCGTCCCGGCGAAGGCCGGGACCCATACTCCGCGGCCGGCGCAATGGGCACGCGGCGAGACGCTCTTCAGCCAACGCCCATTTGTGGTTATGGGTCCCGGCCTTCGCCGGGACGACGCTCGGTTTGTGGCGTCTACTTCGTCCCCAGCCGGGACGACGACAGACACCTACTTCGTCGTCAACGCGAAGGCGCCGTCCCAGTCATCCGGCGGCGGCTCCTTCTGGAAGGCGCGGATGCGCGCCTCGTAGAGGCGGTAGAGATATTGCAGCGTCTGCGCCTCGTCGGTCTTGCGGCCGCGCTCGATCGCGGCGAGCGCACCGTCCCAGTCGCGGCTGCGGTAGCAGGCGAGCATCTCGATGGTCAGGTTGCGCAGCCGCTGAAAGCGGCCGGAAGTCGCCACGTCTTCGCGGCCGGCGATCGCATAGATCACTTCGGGCTCCTTCTTGCCCTTGACCATGATGAAATCGAGCTCGAGGATCGCAAACTTCTCCTTCACCGCGAGCGCGGTCTTCGATCCCACGATGATCGGGAAGCCGTATTCCTTTGATTGCCCCTCCAGCCGCGAGGCCAGATTGACGCTGTCGCCGAACACCGAGTAATCGAAGCGCACGTCGGAGCCCATATTGCCGACCACGCAGGTGCCGGTGTTGAGACCGACGCCGATGTTGAGCGGCACATAGACATGGCCGCCGTCCTTGGCCTCCTGCTCGCGCGCGCGGTTGAGGTCGTCGACACGCTCCAGCATGTCGAGCGCCGCGCCGCAGGCATTGAGCTGATGCTGCCTGTCGTCGAGCGGCGCGTTCCAGAACGCCATGATGGCGTCGCCCATATATTTGTCGATGGTGCCCTTGCGGGCTAGGATCGCGTTCGACAGCGGCGTGAGGAAACGGTTCATCAGCGCCGTGAGGCCTTGCGGATCGCTCTTGTAGGTTTCCGAGATCGAGGTGAAGCCGCGCATGTCCGAGAACATGATGGTCATTTCGCGCTCCTCGCCGCCGAGCACGAGCCGCTCCGGCGACTGCGCCAGCTGCTCGACCAGCGCCGGCGACATGTACTGCACGAATTGCGACCTGATCTGCCGGCGCTGCTGCTGCTCGCGCACGAAGGCGGAGAAGATCAGCGTGAGATAGATCGCCGTGGTCGACATCAGCGGATAGGTGAAGTCGATCAGCAGTCGGTGCTGGGAATAGAAGTACCAGGACGCGCCGGTCAGCACCGAGGCGAACATCCCGCCGACGACGACCAGCGTGATCGGACCGAACTTCGGCGCAAAGGCGATCACCAGAAGCCCCATGATCAACGCGGCGAAGAACTCGATGCCGATGCCGTAGTTCGGCTGCGAAACGACGTCGCCGGTCAGCGCACTCTCCAGCACCTGGGCGTGAACCTCGACCCCAGGCATTGCCGGCGTCACCGGCGTCGTCTTGATGTCGTTCAGCCCGACCGCCGAGGTGCCGATCACGATCAGCTTGCCGGCAATCCTGTCCGGGGATACGCGCCCGTCCAGCACATCGACGGCCGAGACATAGATCGAGGGATCGCGGCGGGCGTAGTGAATCCAGAGTTGGCCATGGAGGTCGGTCGGGATCGCAAAGCCCTTGAGGCCGAGGCTCTGGATGCCGGCCTTGTCGGCCTTGATCAGGATGGTGCCCGAGCCGCTCGCCACCCGCAGCATCTCGAAGCTCAGCGACGGCATGGTGATGCCCTGCGCCACCATGATCATCGGCACGCGGCGCACGATGCCGTCGCGCTCCGGCCGGATCGTGAACAGGCCGCGCCCGGCGGCCGCCTCCTCCAGCACCGGCACATTGCGCAGCAACCCCGGAAACATGAACATGAAGGGCTGCGGCTCCTCGCCGAGCGTCGCAAGGCCGGTGACCGGGAGCTTCTCGTTGAGGTCGGCGCGCACGTTGGGCCCGCCGGATTCGCCGAGCACCACGCGTGAATTCTTGATGGCATCGGCGAGGATGCTGTCATTGCTCGGCAATTGCCGCAGCCGGGCGCGCATCTCCTCGTCGAGGCTGCTGAACGTATCGGCGGCGATGTCGGGGTTGAGGCGGTCCGGCTCGGAGAACACCGCGTCGAAGGCGATCACCACGGCGCCGAGCCGGGTGAGATTGGTGACGATGTCGGCGAGCCGGGTCCGTGGCCAAGGCCATTGCCCGAGCCGGGGATCGGCGAGGCTCTTCTCGTCGATGTCGACGATGGTGACGGGGCGCGCGGTCTTCTGGCGGGGTTCGAGCACCTGGAATGTGTCAAACGTCCTGACGCGAAGCTCCTGTACCGGGGCCGGATCCGCGGCCCGCAGCGCAGCAAAGCCGATCAGCAGCGCTACACAGGCCAGCCGCGCATAACCGAAGCGCCGTCCGAACCACCTTCGTATCGCCTTCAGCCGTTTCATGTCGTCTGGATATCACGCGCCAGAGCGGGTTCCAATCGGGCAAGCACTGCGCAACGCAGCGCCCCGCCGGCCTCTGGGAGGCCTACGCCCGTCACGTGTAATGAATGATGAAGTCGTTCTGAGACAGGCTCGCCTTCGAGACATTGTGCAACGTGATGGTGTCTGCACTATCGATCGTGATCAGCGTATCGGCCGAATTGGTCGGCGATGTCGCCACATACTGATCGAACCAGCTGCTGAAGGTGCTTGCCGAGGTGACCGTCGACAGGTCGATCTGGTCCTGGCCCGGGGTGAAATTCAGGATCGTGTCGTGGTTGAAGTTCGGCGCGAACACGAACTTGTCCTGATAGCCCGATCCGAAGAAGACGTCTTTGTCGCTGGTCCCCGTCAGCGTCACGGGCTGTGGCGGATCCTGCTGGACGTTGAAGATCAGATTGACCGTATCGGTCGCGCCATGGCCGTCGGTCACTGACAGCGCGATCTTGTCGGTCGCCGGTGGGGTCTGGCCGGGGTTGTAGACGAGGCCGGTCGATCCGAGCGCGGTATTGATACTGGAGAGAAGTCCTCCCTGCGAGGCAGGCGTCACGCTGCTGCCCGAACCCGTCGTCGTCGCCGCTACGCTGAAGGTCTCGTTGGCTGCCGCATCGACATCCGTCACCGTCAGCCCGGTGATCGTCTCGGTCCCGTTGGCATTGTCGGTGATGCCTATGTTATCGGCATGGATCACGGGCGCATCGTCGGCGCCGATCACATCGATGGTCAGCTTGGCCGTTCCAACTGCGCCTTGCGCGTCGATCGTCTCGACGGTGAAGACGTCGGCATAGGTTCCCTTGGCCAGCGCATTGATCGCGGCAGCGTCGGGAGCATAGCTGTAGGTGCCGTTCGGATTGACGGTGAGTACGCCGTAGAGGCCCGAGATCTGGTTGACCGCAGCGTGGTCCGAATTGACGGCGGCATACGTCAGCGTCGCGGTCTCGCCATCGTCGACATCATGGCCATGGAGCGTTCCGGTCAGCGCGCCGAACGTGTCGTCAGCTGGCGTATCGGTGAGCGTACCGGCATTGACGTCAGCCAGCGTCGGCGCGTCGTTGGCGCCGTTGATCGTGATCGTCACGGGCTCGTTGATGACGCCGCCATGATGATCGTCGATCTGGATCGTGTAGGTCAGCGTCAGGCTCTCGCCGACGGCGAGGTAGTCGAAATTCTGGTCCGCGGCCGAGAACGTCCAGGCCTGCGATCCGATCCCGCCATTGGTGGTATCCGTCAACGTGCCGAGCGACAGCCAGTTCAGGACGGTGGCCTCGTCCTCGGGCAGGCCCGCGATCGCTCCGGCTTCGGCCACGCCGATGATGGTCACGCTGTGTGTATCGCTGAGGTCCACATCGGTGAAGGTCACGGCGCCCGATGCGCTGTCCAGGTCGGATGAACCCGTCGTGTCCGGCTGCTCGGGGATGATCGCCGTCTGCGCCGCAGACGTGACGGTTGGCGTGTCATTGCTGCCGGTGATCGTGATCGTCACGGGCTGGCTGATCACGCCGCCATGATGGTCGTCGATCTGGATCGTGTAGGTCAGCGTCAGCATCTCGCCGGCGGCGAGATAATCGAAATTCTGGTCCGCGGCCGAGAAGCTCCAGGCCTGCGACCCGGCCACCCCGCCGGTCGAATCCGTCAGCGTGCCGAGCGAGAGCCAGTTGAGAACCGTGGACTCGTCCTCGGGCAGGCCGGTGGTGGTTCCGGATTCGGTCACACCGGTGATCGACACGGTGTGGGTGTCGCTGAGGTCGACGTCGGCAAACGCCACGACGCCGATCGCCGTGTCCGGCTTGAGCGAACCGGTCTCGCCGATCATCTCGGGGACCGTGACGGTCGACGGCTCCGATGCGAATGTCGGGGTGTCGTTGGTGCCGGTGATGGTGATCGTGACGGGCTGGGTGACGACGCCGCCATGATGGTCGTCGACCTGGATCAGGTAGGTCAGCGTCAGTTTTTCGCCGGCTGCGAGATAGTCGAAATTCTTGTCGGCGGCCGAGAACGTCCAGGCGCTAGATCCGGTGACGCCGCCGGTCGAATCCTTCAGCGCGCCGAGCGACATCCAGCTCAGTATCGTCGCCTGACCCGGAAGTCCCGTGGTTACGCCGGTTTCGGTGACACTGGCCACGGTGACGCTGTGGGTGTCGCTGAGATCGACATCGGTGAAGGCCACGGTACCGGTCGCGGTATCCGGCTTCACCGAACCGGTGATCCCCTGGGCCTCGGTGATGGCGGCCGCCTGGGTCGGCGAGGTGATCACCGGCACGTCGTCGGTGCCGACGATCGTGATCGTCACGGGCACAGTGATTACACCGCCAAGATGATCGTCGATCTGAATCGTGTAGGTCAGCGTCAGCGTCTCGCCGGCGGCGAGGTAGTCGAAGCTCTTGTCGGCGGCCGAGAACGTCCAGCCGCGCGATCCCGTCACGCCGTCGGTCGCATCGGTCAGCGCGCCCAGCGACAACCAGCTCAGCACGGTGGCTTGGCTGGCAAGTCCGCTGGTGACGCCGGCTTCGGTGACGCCGATGATGGCGACCGTGTGCGTATCGGTCAGGTCAGCATCGGTGAACGTGATGGTGCCCAGCACCGTATCCGGCGCCGCGGAATTCGTCGTCCATGGCAGCTCGGTGATCGAGCCGACCTGCGCCGCCGACGTCACGACCGGCGTGTCGTTGGTGCCGGTGATCGTGATGGTGAAGGTCTTGAACGCAGTCTCGTTGCTCGGCGCGTAGTTGTTGTCGACGCGCGCGATATAGGTCAGCGTCAGCGTCTCGCCGGCGGCCAGGAAGTCGAAGGCGCCGTCGGCAAGGCTGTAGGTCCAGGTTGCCGAGCCGAAGTTTGTGTTCAGCGGATTGTGCTCGAGCAGCAGCGGAATCTCGACGGCCTTGATGGCCTGCTGTTCCGCAGCCGTCAGCGACGAGGTGACGTCGGCACCGCCGGCGTCGTGGTAGCTGAACGCGCTGAAGGAGACGATCGCGCTCGGCTTGTCGCCGAGATTGACGTCCAGCCAGTTGATCCGGCCGGTCACCGTGTCGAGCGCCCCGCTATGGGTCTGGCCGGCCTGCTCGGTGAACGCGGCATTCTGCGTCACGACCGCCGGCGGCCCGGGGGCATGGTCGGTCTTGGGGGCAGCGGCCTGCGGTCCGGCATTGCCGGTCAAGGCCAGCAGAAAGCTGGTCGGTAACGTCACTTCGCCGGTAGCGAGCTTGAGGGTGGTCGTGACCGGCACGACGCTGTCGGTGAAGTTCGTCGTGAGCTTGGTGTTGGGATTGTTGTTGTCGGTGAACTTCAGCGCAAAGACGTCGGAGATCAGCTTCTGCGCGTCGGTCGACAGCTGCGCCGACGAGACGAAGCTGACGCTGCCCTGGCCGTTGACGATGGTCTGGGTGCCGGCCTGATCGACGGTCGCGATCGGATTGAGCGTCGTCTTGTCGAACAGGATGTAGGAGCCGGTGCTGCCGTCGGGCTCGACCAGCACCTGGAATTTGGCCGGCGGCACCCCGCCGGTGCCCTGCACGTCGAAATCGATCTCGACCAGCACCGCGGTGCCCCGGATGCCCATGGTCGCGACCGGCGTATCGACCTTCATGTCGCCATGCTTGGCGGTCGCGCCGGCAACGAACGAGATCGTGCCCGAGACGAGACTCATCAGCGACGAATTGCTCGACCCGTTCGGGTCGTAGATCATCTCGTTCAGCACCATCTTGGCGTTCGGTCCGAGACCGAACACGGTGCCGTCGATGAAGGTGATGCCGAGCGTCGAGTCGCTGCCGGACTGAACCACGTCACCCTTGTTGACGTTGTCGCCCTGGTTCAGGACGACGGCGACGCCGTTGCGGATGGCGGTGGCACTGCCCGTCAGCTTGGTGACATGGCCGATGACCTTGGCCGGCTCCGCCGGGCCGCCGGCCTGGGCATATTGTGTGTAACCGGTGAGCGCGTTGACGAGGTCGCCGGTCAGATGCGCGCCATCGGGCGACGCCAGCGCCGCGCGCTTCTCGCCCTTGAAGTAGTCGTGCAGGACGAGTTCCTGGTCGTCCTTCGAGATGGCGAGGTCGAGCCCGGTTCGCTTGAAGTCGCCGGTGAACAGCAATTGCCCGTCGTCGACCGTGATCGCGCCGGGCGGAGCGTGCGTGGAAACGCTGTCGACATGCACCGATCCGCGGACATAACCGTCCACGTTCGGCGAATGGCCGTCGAATTTCTCGACAAAGTTCACTGCGGATCACCGCACCACGAAGGTTAATAACTCAAGAATATCCGAACGATTTTGCCTGCATATCATCGGATAAAGCTCGACGAAACTGTCCTGTGCTTGCGCAAGGTGGTTCGATCGTGCCGTTTGAGCGGGTGTGACTTGGCTCACTCTTGTAGAAGCCGCGTAGTTTCGGCTCATGGAGTGGTAGCATATGGTGGGATTTATGCCAAGATAGGTATTCCGCCACGTATTCGTGGTATTAACCGGCATTTCTGTACTTGCCTCTATTTCCCCGCAGCCCCGAGAGGGCATTTGACTCCAAATTCCCGGCCAAAGCTGTGAATGAGCTTACAAATCACAGCAGTCCCGCGCGCGGACCGGCCGGTTAACCAGGAGGCAAGCATGAGACGGAAGACGGTGGATAAAGGTTCGCCGGTTCGTTTCACAAACCGGTAAAGTTTTCGGGACCCCGGGCAGGCGCCCTTCAGCCTGCCGGCCTGATTCCCCACATCTTAAGTCGATTCGAACGGATCGTTGGTCATGCTGGCGGCATGAAACGATCCGGTCGCGTGTGCGGTGTAGTGTCCACCCGCCGACGAGCGGACAGGGGGTGTCACATGGGATTCTCGCTTCGCTCGTATGCGCTGCGCGCCGTGATGCTGGGCTTCGGCCTGGCCGTCGCCGCGCCGGTTGCCGAGCTCAATGCCGCTTCGCTGCTCTCGCCCGGCCCGGCAACCCTGCTCAGAACGTCCACCGAACCGTTTGGCCTCGCGACCAGCCTGCTTGCCGACGGCGGTCTGCACGACAAATGGCTCGGCGTGCAGCGCCAGCTCGCCGATGAACTGGCGCAACTCGCAGCCTGCGAGCGCGACCGCGCCGGTTGCGCGTCGCCGGAAGCACTGCGGTTCCTGGCAATCGTCGATGCCGGACGGGCACGCCAAGGCCGCGCCAGGCTCGGCGAGATCAACCGTGCCATCAACCTTGCGATTCGTCCGGGCAGCGATCTTGCGGCCTATGGCGAGCCCGACGTCTGGGCGACGCCGCTCGCCACATTCGCCCGCGGCAGCGGCGATTGCGAGGACTATGCGATCGCGAAATTGGTGGCGCTCGCCAAGGCCGGCGTGGCGCCGGAGGATCTGCGCATCGTCGTCATGCATGATCTGCTCGGCGGCGAGGACCATGCGGTGGTGGCGGCCCGGCTCGACGGCCACTGGCTGACGCTCGACAACCGCCGCATGGCGATGATCGAGGATACCGACATCAGGAGTTTTCGGCCGACCTTCGTGATCGACCAGAACGGCGTCAGCCGTTACGTCGATGCGCCGCTCGTCACCGAGGCCGCGTGGCGGCCGGCGGCGCGGATGAATTAAATCAGGCGATCTAGACTCATTTTCCGTCATTGCGAGGAGCGAAGCGACGAAGCAATCCATCGCTCCGCATGCGCAGAAGAATGGGTTGCTTCGCTTCGCTCGCAATGACAGCCGGTTGGCGACGCGGGCCATCCGCTCAGAACATCAGATTGTCCTTCACCAGCACCCAACGGCCACCCTTGACCTGCTGCACCTGGGTGATGGTGTTGGCAAGATGATCGGTCTTGGAGAACTTGGTCGGCGGCGAGCTGAAGATGTCGAGGAACTTGTCGCCTGACTCCAGCGCGTCCAGCATCTTCTGGCCGGTGAGATCCTTGCCCGCCTTCTGGGCGTAGAAGGCGAAGGTCATCACCGCGTTGTAGCCGATGATCGCCTGCGTGTTGGCGTCGGAGTTGAACATCTTCTTGTAGTTGACCAGCCAGTCCTTCACCTTGCCCTTGGCCGTGTCCTCGTAGGGAATCTCGAAGCCCGACGCCGCATAGAGCCCTTCGACGGCTTCCTTGCCGAGCGCCGGCACTTCGAGCACGTTGGTCGGGGTGGCGCCGAGGAAGGTCACGTCCCAGCCGAGCTTCCTGGCCTCGTTCATCGCGCCGATGGTCTCGCGGATCACGGTGCCCAGCACGACGAGGTCGCAGCCATCGGACTTCATCTTGGCGACCTGCGCCGAGAAGTCGGAGGCGCCGCGCTTGTAGCTCGTGACCGAGGCCGGCTGCACCTTCATCGCAGCGAGCTGCTGGGTGAAGCCGTCGAGCACGTTCTTACCGTACTCGTCGTCCTGGTGCATGATGCAGGGCTTCTTGAAGCTCTTCCAGTCCATCATGTATTTGAGCGCAGCGCGCGTGCTCTCGACATAGGGCAAGAGGTTGTTGAACTTCAGACGTTCCTGCGGCTTGGCGGGATCGAACTTGAAGGTGAATTCGGCGGCGGTCAGCGGAAACAGCTGCAGCACGCCGGCGTCGAACAGGATGTCCTGCGCGGCGAGCACGGTCGGCGACCCCATCGGGCCGATCATCGCGAACACCTTGTCGCGCTCGACCATCTTCTGCGAGGCCAGCACGGCTTTCTTCGGGTCGTAGCCGTTGTCCTCCAGGATCATCTTGATCTTGCGGCCGTTGATGCCGCCGCTGGCGTTGATCTCCTCGACCGCCATCTTCATGCCGTTGGATACCGGGACGCCCCAGACCTTGATCGGACCGGACAAATCCTGATGCGTCCCGATCACGATCTCGGTTGGCGAGATGCCTTCATTGGTGACCTTGGTCTGGGCTGCGGCCGGCAGACAGGTCAGCGCCAGCGCGCTCACCGCAAGGCCCAGCGCCTTCAGCGATTTCGACATTGCAGTCTCCTCCTTACATGGCCCATGTTGAGCGAAGGGTCGGGCCTGCTCGCTCCTTCGCTGCGTCTGTCCTCGTCTCTCTCCTTGAGCATGATCTATCCGGAGAACCGCTTCGCACTTTTCCGGATCATGCTCTAAGCCACCGCCCGCACGCCATACATGGCGTCGATCTCGGCCGCGTAGCGCTTGTTCACAAAACTGCGCTTCAGCTTCATGGTCGGCGTCAGCTCCTCATCCTCGGGCGTGAGCTGGCGTTCGATCAGGAAGAATTTCTTGATGGTCTCGACGCGGGCGAACTTCACATTGACCGCCTCGATCTCGCGCTGGATCAGGTCCTGGATCTCGCGAGCACGGCACAGGCTCGCGTAATTGGTGAAAGGGATGTCCTGGTCCTGGGCGTATTTCTCGACATTCTCCTGATCGATCATGATCAGGCAGGTGAGATACGGCCGCTTGTCGCCGATCACGACCGCATCCGAGACATAGGGCGAGAATTTGAGCTGGTTCTCGATCTCGGACGGCGTGATGTTCTTGCCGCCGGAGGTGATGATGATGTCCTTCATCCGGTCGGTGATCTTGACATAGCCTTCATTGTCGATCGCACCGACATCGCCGGTGTGCAGCCAGCCCTTGGCGTCGATCGTCTCGGCGGTCTTCTCCGGCTGGTTGAGATAGCCCATGAACAGGAAGTCGCCCTTGATCAGGATCTCGCCCTTCGGGCAGATCATCACCTCGCCCCACGGCGCGGCCTTGCCGACCGAACCGAGCTTGATGCGGTCCGCCGGCATCATGGTCGCGACGCCGCAATTCTCAGTCTGGCCGTAGACCTCGCGCATGTCGATGCCGAGCGCGAGATACCAGCGGATCAGATCCGGCGAGATCGGTGCGGCACCCGTCAAGGCAATCCGGCAGCGGTCGAGCCCGAGCATGCGGCGGATGTTGCGGAACACCAGCCAATAAGCCGCGCGGTTGGCAAGTCGCAGCGACAGCGGCGGCGTCTCGCCCTCCAGCCGGCACTCGGTCATCCGGTTGCCGATCGAAAGCGCGCGGGCATACATCCAGTTCTGGAACGGGGTCGCGTCCTTCAGCGCGATGGTGATGCCGGAATAGAACTTCTCCCAGATCCGGGGCACCGCGAGGAAGGCGGTCGGCTGCACCTCGCGCAGATTGTCCGGCACCGTCTCCGGGCTCTCGGCGAAATTCATCACTGAGCCGAGCGCGAGCGAAATGTAATAGCCGCCGACCCGCTCGGCGACATGGCAGAGCGGCAGGAACACCAGCCGCTCCTCGCTGTCGGTCGAGGGATAGAGATCGTTGGCGTGGCGCATCTGGTGCGTTACGCTGCGGTTGGAATGCATCGCGCCTTTGGGCGGCCCTGTCGTGCCCGACGTATAGACCAGGATTGCGAGATCCGCAGCGGTGCGGCTGCCGGTCATTTCATCCCACAAGGCGTCATTGCCCCACGCATGGTTGTGGCCGAGCGCGGTGAACTCGGCGAGCGACAGCACCATCGGATCGGAGAAGCCGGAGAGGCCCTCCATGTCGAACACCACGATCTTCTCCAGCGTCGGGCAGCGCGACCGGCAGGTCAGCACCTTGTCGAGCTGCTCCTCGTCTTCGACGAAGATCACCCGCGTACGGGAGTCATTGATGAGGTATTCGACCTGTGCCGCCGAATCGGTCGGGTAGATGCCGGACGAGACGCCGCCGGCGCACAGGATGCCCATGTCGGCATAAACCCATTCCGGCACCGCATTGGCGATGATCGAGGCGACGTCGCCGGGGCGGAAGCCGGTCGCATGCAGGCCGAAGGCAATATCCCTGGATATCTGCAGCCATTCGCGCCAACTGGTCGGTTGCCAGATGCCGAACTTCTTCTCGCGGATCGCAGGCCTGTCGCCACGCGTTTGAACCGCGAGCAGAAAGCTCCGCGCGATCGTGTCGGCAACCGTCAGCACCGCTGGTCCTGCCATGCGCGCTCCCTCCTCTGCCGCCTGCTTCACGCGCCGGCTCGAATGCCGGTCTTGTTCGCGAAACAGGCCTGAAACCTAGCTCCAACTCTCGCTCAACGCAGCGTCGACTTTCGTCGACGCCAGCCTTCCTCAACGCCAGCCCTCCTCAACGCCACGTCTTCTTCTTTTTCCAGCGCCGCTCGCCCCGCGCGCCGGCTTCCTTGGCGCCGAGATAGAATTCCTGGATATCGGGTGAATTCATCAGCCGCTCGCAGGTGTCGTTCATGACGACGCGGCCGATCTCCAGCACATAGCCGTAATGCGCCGTCTCCAGCGCGATCTTGGCATTCTGCTCGACCAGCAGGATCGACATGCCCTGCTCCTCATTGACGCGGCGGATGATGGTGAAGATCTCCTTCACCAGGATCGGCGACAGCCCGAGCGACGGCTCATCGAGCAGCAGCAGCGTCGGCCGGTTCATCAGCGCCCGTCCGATCGCCAGCATCTGCTGCTCGCCGCCCGAGAGCTGCCCGGCGGGCTGGCCGAGCCGCTCCCTCAGCCGCGGAAAATAGCCGTAGACGCGTTCGAGGTCCTGCGCCACACCGTCGCGGTCCTTGCGCAGATAGGCGCCCATCATCAGGTTCTCGCGCACCGACAGGAACGGAAACACTTCGCGTCCCTCGGGCACATGGCTGAGGCCGAGTCGCACGATCCGGTCGGCCTCCATGCGCTGGATCGGCTTGCCCAGGAATTCGATCGAGCCCTTCTGCGGATCGAGGATGCCGGAGATCGTCTTCAGCACCGTGGTCTTGCCGGCGCCGTTGGCGCCGAGCAGCGTCACGATCTGGCCGCGCGGCACCTCGAGGCTGATGCCGCGGATCGCCATGATCGGCCCATAATAGCTTTCGATGTTGGAGAGCTTCAGGATGATGTCCGACGTGCTCATGGCATCATCCTCATGCGCCGAGATAGGCTGCGACGACGTCGGGATGGTGCTGCACCTCGGACGGCGAGCCCATCGCAAGCACGCGGCCGTAGTTCAACGCGATGACGCGGTCGGAGACCCGGTTGACCAGCGTCATGTCGTGCTCGACCATCAAGACCGTGATGCCGAGCTCGCTCTTCATATCGCGGATCCAGAACGACATGTCGTCGGTCTCCTCGACATTGAGGCCGGACGACGGCTCGTCGAGCAGGATCAGCTTCGGCTCCGAGCACAGCGCGCGCGCCAGCTCGATCACCTTGCGCACGCCGTAGGGCAGCCCCGAGATCAGCTTGTCGCGGTACGGCTCGAGATCGAGGAATTCGATCACCTGCTCGACCCGGCGGCGATGCGCCTTCTCGCCGGCGCGGACATTCGGCAGGAACAAGAGCTCCTGCCAGAGCCGGGTGGTGGAGTGGCGATGGCGGCCGACCAGGAGATTGCTCAGCACGGTGGCATTCTCGAACAGCTCGATGTTCTGGAAGGTGCGCGCGATGCCGAGTTTGGCGATATCGTAAGCCGGCTCCTGGGTGATGTCCTGATCCTCGAAGAAGATTTTGCCGGAGGTCGGCGGATAGATCCGCGAGATCAGGTTGAAGATCGAGCTCTTGCCGGCACCGTTCGGCCCGATGATCGACAGGATCTCGCCCTTCTCGACCGCGAAGCTCACGGCATCGACCGCTTTCAGGCCACCGAAATGCAGGGACAGGTTCTCGGCGCGGAAGTAGCTCATCGGTTCCGCTCCGATTTCACGTAGATCTTCTGCCGCTTGAAGGTGGCGCGCTTGTAGAGCGGGAACAGCTGGAAGAAGAGCTTGATCTTGAGCCAGCGGCCGTAGAGTCCCAAGGGTTCGAAAAGCACGAACACCACGATGATGATGCCGTAGATCGCGCCCTTCAGCCCGTTGGCTGAGGCGAAGGCCGCGACCGCATCCTGGATGTGGCCGGCACGTTCGGTGCCCGCGCCGAGTGTTGCCGCGACGCCGGCGATCACGCCGGGCATGTCGTCCTTCAGGTAGGTCAGGAACGGATCGATCATGACCAGGAAGATCGCGCCGAGCACCGCGCCATGCAGGCTGAACGTGCCGCCGATCAGGATCACGATGATGAACTCGATCGAGAGCTGCAAGGTGAACATCTCGGGCGAGATGAACGACAGCTTGTGCGCGAACAGCACGCCGGCGAAGCCGGTGATCGCGGCCGAGATCGCGAACGACTTCACCTTGTAGAGCGCGACATTGATGCCCATGCTGCGCGCCGCGGTCTCACTGTCGCGGATCGCGACGAAGGCGCGCCCGGTCGGCGAGCGCAGCAGATTGAGCGTGCCGACGATGGTCAGCACCAGCACCGCGAGGCAGAGATAGTAGAAAGTCGGGCCGTCGCGCGACACCGTGGTGCCGAGCAGCTGCATGGTCTTGACCCGCATGCCCTCATTGCCGTGGGTCACGCTTTCCCAGCGCGCCAGGATCTCCTCGACGATGAAGGCGAACGAGATCGTCGCGATCACGAGATAAATGCCCTGCAGCCGCAGCGCCGGAAAACCGACCAGCGCGCCTACCGCGCCGGTCAACAGTCCCGCGGCGAGGAAGTAGACCGGGAACGGCACGTTGAATTGCTGCAGATAGGCCGCGGTGTAGGCGCCGATCGCCAGAAACGCGGCATGGCCGAGCGAGGCCTGTCCGGTGAAGCCGGTCAGGATCAACAACCCGACACCGACGGTCGCGTAGATGCAGACGAAAACGACCTGGCTCATCAGGTAGCTTGAGAGCACGTAAGGCGCGAGCAGCAGCACCGCCAGCAGCAGGCCGTAGGAATAGATATAGCCGGAATGCGGGAACAGCCTGATGTCGTCTTCATAGTCGGTCTTGAAGAGAAACCGCATGCGTTGCTCCCTAGATCATGGTGCGATTCAGTCGCATCATGATCTCGTCTCCTTGTTTGAGCATGATCTTTTCGGAAAGCCGGTTTCCACTTTTCCGGATCATGCTCTAGACCTTCTTGCGGACGTGAAGGCCGAACAGGCCCTCGGGCTTGAGCAGCAGCACCGCGAGCAGCACGATGTAGGGCGCGACGTCCTTCCAGCCCTGCGGCAGATAGAAGCCGGCCATGCTCTCGATCACGCCGATCAGCACGCCGCCGACCACCGCGCCGGGGATCGAGCCGAAGCCGCCGAGCACCGCGGCCGGAAACGCCTTCAGCCCCAGCACCAGGCCGACATTGGAATGGATGAAGGTGATCGGCGCCAGCAGCACACCGGCGCAGGTTGCGACCGCCGCCGAGATCGCCCAAACGATCGAGACCACGCGCTTGACCGGGATGCCCATGTAATAGGCAGCCAGCATGTTCTCCGAGCTGGCGCGCATCGCGGTGCCGAGCGTGGTGCGGTTGAAGAACAGATAGAGCAGCGCGCACAGGATGATCGTCGCCGCGATCACCGACAATTTGTCATAGGCGAGCACCAGGCTGCCGATCCGCAGCACGCCCTGGCTGAACGGCGTCTCGATCTTGAAGTCGTCGGTGCCCCAGATCATGCCGGAGACCGAGCGCAGGAAATAGCCGAGCCCGATCGTCGCCATGATGATGGAGAACTGCGGATAGCCGAGGATCGGCCGCACCACGAGCCGCTCGGCCAGCATGCCGAACAGCGCCATGCAGATCACCGCGCCGGCGAAGCCGACCCAGTAGTTCAGTCCGAGCATGCCGATGAAGGTGAAGGCGAAAAAGCCGCCCAGCATCATCAGATCGCCCTGCGCGAAATTGACGACCTCGGTTGCCTTGTAGACCAGCACGAAGCCAAGCGCGATCAGGCCGTAAACGCAGCCGAGCGCAATGCCGCTGACGAGCTGCTGAACAAAGTCCAGCATCGTTCCCTCCCCGATGCCCGGCGATTCTTATCCGATCGCTCGTTGCATCCCGCCTTCACGCCCTTGTGTCGGAAGCGCTGAAAGCCGCCTATGTCCGCCCCGATTGAGCCAAAAGGCCCGATCCCTGTCAACAAACCGCTGTTCCGGCTATATCATCACATTTGCGGAGATTTGCCGCAGCACGGACTAATACGGATATCACCTTCGATTTACCCCGTGCGATTCACTGCACCGAAACGGTTTTTGTCCATCTTGCGCAACCGACGAGCGAAATCCCGGATCGCTACACACCATGACATCGGAACTGTCCGCACTCGCGGTGCGAGGGTTAACCAAGCGTTTTGACCGGCCGGCGGTCGACGCGCTCGATCTCACCATCCGTGTCGGCGAGTTCTATGCGCTGCTCGGGCCGAACGGCGCCGGCAAGACCACGACGCTGCGGATGGTCGCAGGGCTGCTGCGGCCCGACGCCGGCTCGGTGTCGATCCTCGGCATCGATGCGCTGGCCGATCCCGTCGCCGCCAAGCAGATCATGGCCTGGGTGTCCGACGAGCCGATGATCTACGACAAGTTGACGCCGCTGGAATATCTCGAATTCGTCGCCGGCCTGTGGGGCATCGATCCGCGCACGTCGGAGCGGTCGGCGCACGATCTCTTGGTGTCGCTCGGGCTCGAGCCGCATCTCAACGAGCGGTGCGAAGGCTTCTCCAAGGGCATGCGCCAGAAGGTGGCGCTGGCCGGCGCGCTGGTGCACGATCCTCGCCTGATCATCCTCGACGAGCCGCTGACCGGCCTCGATGCGCTGTCGGCGCGCCACGTCAAGGGACTGTTGCAGGAGCGCGTCCGCGCCGGCTGCACGGTGATCATGACGACCCATATTCTCGAAGTCGCCGAGCGCATGGCCGACCGGATCGGCGTGATCGCGGCCGGAAGACTGATCGCCGAGGGCACGCTGGCCGAGTTGCGCGCGCAGAACGGCCGCAACGACACCACCCTCGAGGACATGTTCATCGCGCTGGTCGATACAGAGGCGGCGGCCGCGTGAGCTCGGTCGCCCATCTCGGCTGGTTCGCGCGCCACGAATTCCGCCTGGCCTGGCGCGAATGGCTGGCGATGATGACCGGCGGCCGGCGCCGGCGCAATCGCGCCGTGATCGGGCTCTTGATCTTCGCGGCGATCCTGCATCTGCCGGCCTATGCCGTGGTCAACCGCTACGCCGAGCTGCGGTTTCCGCTCGATCCGTCCTCGCTGATCGTGCTGACCGCGACGATCTTCCTGGCCTGGGCCTTGATGCTGTCGCAGGCGATCGAGTCGGTGACGCGGGTGTTCTATGCCCGCGCCGATCTCGATCTGATCATGTCGTCGCCGGCGAAGCTCACCAACATCTTCTCGATCCGGATCGCCGCCATCGCGCTGACGGTGAGCAGCATGGCGCTGTTGCTGTCCACGCCGTTCATCGACGTGCTGGTGTATCTCGGCGGCCCGCGCTGGCTCTCCGGCTTCGGCGTCGTCGCGGCGATCGGGCTGTCAGCGGCAGCCACCGCGATCGCCATCACGGCGTTGCTGTTCCGTCTGATCGGGCCGGGCCGGACGCGGCTGGTGGCGCAGATCGTTTCCGCCGTGATCGGCGCGGGCTTCGTCATCGCGCTGCAGGTCGTCGCCGTGCTGTCCTATGGCACGCTGTCGCGCTTTGCCTTTCTGACCTCGGAAACTGCCGCGCACATTGCCCCCGCCCCCGACAGCCTGATCTGGTGGCCAGCGCGCGCATCACTCGGCGATCTCGAGATCATGATGCTGCTGCTCGCCGCAAGCCTCGTGCTGCTCGGCGTCGTGATGGCGGTGTTCGCGCCGCGGTTTGCCGACACGGTTGCACGCGTCGCCGCCAATCCGGCCGCGGTCACGCGGGGGCGCGCCCGCGCGTTCCGGACCGGCTCGCGGCAACAGGCGCTGCGGCGCAAGGAATTTCTGCTGCTGCGCCGCGATCCGTGGCTGCTGTCGCAGAGCCTGATGCAAATGCTCTATCTGCTGCCGCCGGCGCTGATGCTGTGGCGCAGCTTCTCCGGCACGTCGACCGCGATCGTGCTGATCACGCCTGTGATCGTGATGGCCGCGGGCCAGCTCGCCGGCGGGCTCGCCTGGCTGACCATCTCGGGCGAGGACGCGCCCGACCTGGTGGCGACCGCGCCGCTGCCGCCGTCACGCGTGACCCGCGCCAAGGTCGAAGTCGTCCTGCTCGCGATCGCCGCCGTGTTCGCGCCGCTGGTGGCCGCGCTGGCATTCGCTTCGCTGCAGCAAGCCGCGGTGACGGCGATCGCGATCATCATTGCGACCGCATCCGCCGCCGCGGTCCAGCTCTGGTTCCGCGCGCAGGCCAAGCGCAGCCAGTTCCGCCGGCGCCAGACCTCCTCGCGCATTGCCACCTTCGCGGAAGCCTTCTGCTCGATCGGCTGGGCCGCAACGGCGGCTCTGGCCCTGACGATCCCGATCGGCGCGCTCATCAGCGGCATTCTGACGCTGTTGACGCTGGCGATCGCCTGGAAGATCAGCCCGCGGCGCGCCTGACGGCGATCAGGCTTTCATCACCTCCAGCACCGCCGCGGCAAACGCCTCGGGCGCTTCCTGCGGCAGATTGTGGCCGGCGCCTGGAATCACGCGATAGGCCAGGCGGCTTGTATATTTTTCCGCAGTGCCGCTGCCGTCGGTCACGAACGTCACGCCGTCGTCGGCGCCGTCGAGCGAGATGGTGGGGACTGTGATCGCCGGCAGCGCATCCAGCCGCCGCTGTATGTCGGCATACTGCGGATCCCCAGCGACAACGCCGTAGCGATGCCGGTAGCTGTGGATCACCACGTCGACATAATCAGGGTTATCGAATGCAACCGCGCTGCGCGCGAAGCAGGCCTCGTCGAACGCCCAGCTCGGCGACCATTGCGACCACAGGATCTTCGCAATTCCGACCCGGTTGGCGGCAAGCCCGGCCCGCCCCCGCTCGAGCTGGAAGTAATATTGATACCACAGCGGCACCTCGCGCTCCGGGCGCGCCGGCACCATCGCATGGGCGATGTCCTGGATCATGTAGCCATTGGCGCAGACCAGCCCGATGCAACGCTCCGGCCACAGCGCCGCGCCGATCGAGGCGGCGCGGCCGCCCCAGTCATAGCCGGCGAACACCGCGCGCTTGATGCCGAGCGCATCCAGTAGCGCCATCAGGTCGGCGCCGACCGCGGCCTGCTCGCCCGAGCGGGGCGTGGCCTTGTCGCGGAACACGGTCGGCCCGTAGCCGCGCAGATAGGGCACGATGACCCGGCAGCCCCGCGCCGCCAGGGCGGGCGCGACGTCCACATAGGCATGGATATCGTAGGGAAAGCCATGCAACAGCATCACGGCCGGCCCGTCGGCCGGACCAGCCTCGTAGTAGGCGATGTTGAGCACGCCTGCGTCGACATGGCGCAATGGTTCGAGCCGCTTGGTCGAAGGCGCGCGCGGCGCGGAGGCAGTGTCAGTCACGCGTAACTCCCTGATCCCGGTTGTCTGCGCGGCATGATAGCGCGTCCCGACGCAACAATCCGCTGCGATCGCGTTGCAGCCGGCGCCATGGAGCGATGCACCGGTCTCATCATGACGGCACGCCAATTGCGCGATAGTCTCGCCACGGCGGAGTTCGCCGAAAGCGGAACAGGTCATGCTGAGATTGCTCGCCGCGCTCGTCTTGCTGGGAACGTTCATCAGCCACGCCTTCGCGCAGGATGCCCAGCGCAGCGAATGTCTGGCGATGGCCAATGCACCGCCGCGCGCCGTCCCGGTGAACTACCGGCGCGTCGCGGCCAAAGCCGACGAGGTCGCAATCACCTATGCGGGCCACTCGACCTATTACATCGACACCCCTGAGGGCATCAGGATCGCGACCGACTACAACGGCGTCTATCAGACCGGACGGTTGCCCGACGTCGCCACCATGAACCGGGCCCATGCGACGCATTACACGCTGTTTCCGGACCCCAGGATTCCCCACGTGCTGCATGGCTGGGGCGACAACGGCCAGGCCACGCATTACGCGATGCGGATCGGCGACGTCTATTTCCGCAACGTCACGACCGACATCCGCCGCTATTGGGGCGAGGATTCCGGCGGCGACATGATCAAGGACGGCAACTCGATCTTCATCTTCGAGGTCGCCGGCCTCTGCATCGGCCATCTCGGCCACCTCCACGTCAAGCTGGACGACAGCCATTTCGCGGCGATCGGCCGGCTCGACATCGTGATGGTGCCGATCGACGGCACCTATACGATGTCGCTCGACGGCATCTCCGAGATCACCAAGCGGCTGCGCGCCGCCGTGGTGCTGCCGATGCACCGCTTCGCCACCCCGCTCGACGAATTCATGCGCCTGATCGGCCAGCAGTTCGAGATCGACCGCCGCGGCGGCGAGCGCACGCTGCGGATATCGCGCGACACCTTGCCGGCGACGCCGACGGTGATCATCCTCGACGGGGTGTAGCGGCTCTATTCAAGAAGAAGCAAAACCAACGGGAGTGAAAATCGATGGCCAGCACGTTACCCGCCTCCGCCAGCGGGCTCTATGCCAATCCGCGCGAAGATTGGCTCGCTCAATATACCGAGGAGATCATCGATCCTAACCGGCCGATCGTCGATCCGCACCACCATCTCTGGGATCGCGGCGGCTTGCGCTATCTGATCGAGGAGATGCGCGACGACATCGCCTCCGGCCACAACATCGTCGCGACCGTCTATGTCGATTGCCGGTCGATGTATCGTGCCGACGGGCCGGAGGCGTTCCGCCCGGTCGGCGAGGTCGAGTTCGCCAACGGCGTCGCGGCGATGGCGGCGAGCGGCGGCTACGGCAAGGCGGCGATCTGCGCCGGCATCGTCAGCCACGTTAACCTTCTGATCGGCGACCAGGCCAAGGCGGTGCTGGAGGCGGAGATCGCTGCCGGCAACGGCCGGTTCCGCGGCATCCGCCACTCCTCGGCATGGGACGAGGACCCCAACGTCGCCCACATGTACGCCAACCGGCCGAAGGGAATTCTGCTCGATTCCACCTTCCGCAGGGGCTTCGCCTGTCTGGCGCCGCTCGGCCTCAGCTTCGACGCCTGGTTGTTCCACCCGCAGATCGGCGAGCTGACCGACCTCGCCCGCGCCTTCCCCGACACCAGGATCGTGCTCGACCATTGCGGCGGCCCGGTCGGCACCGGCCGCTTCGCGGGCAAGCGCGAGGAGACCTTTCCGGTCTGGAAGGCGTCGATCCAGGAGATCGCCAAATGCCCGAATGTCGCGGTCAAGCTAGGCGGGCTGGCGATGTGCCTGCTCGGCTACGACTTCCACCTCCGCCCCAGGCCGCCCTCCTCGGAGGAACTCGCCGCCGCCTGGCGGCCCTATGTGGAGACTTGCATCGAGGCGTTCGGGCCGAGCCGTTGCATGTTCGAGAGCAACTTCCCACCTGATAAGGGACAGTGCAGCTATCAGGTGATCTTCAACACCTTTAAACGGCTTGCATCACAATATAGCGAAGCCGAAAAGACGGCGTTGTTCTTGAAGACGGCAAAGGATGTCTATCGGCTCGATATCGGGTAAACTCTCGACTCATGGATGACAGCATCACCATCCGGCCGCTTCGAGAGGCTGATGCAGAAGCGGTGGTTGAACTCTACGCAAAGGCAGCTGCGGTGGAACCGCGGCTAGGCCCTGTCACGCTGCCGCAATGGGACCAGTTCTTGAAACTGCCGCAGAACCGTGGCGGCCGCGACTTTCGTGTCGCCGAGCGCCATGGCCGGCTGCTCGGGCTCGCCGAGTCCTCGATGCGCGATCAGGGCGCGCATCACTCCCGGTTCCTCAAGATCGTCGTGGCGCCCGAGATGCGGCGCCGCCGGATTGGCCTCGCGCTGTTCGACGATGTGCTTGCGATCGACACCGACGCGGATCTCGCGGTCCAGACGCTGGTGAGCAGCGACTGGCCGGCGGGAATGGCGTTCGTCGCCGCCTTCGGCTTCGTTCATCTTGAGTCCGAGATCGGGATGAAATGCGTCGAGCCGTTGCAGCCGGCGCGTACGCTCGCGGCCGCCCGCGCCACCATCGAACAGGCCTCAGACGTCACCGCCTGTGCGGGCGAGGTCGCGCGCATCCATAACGCCGCCTATGCCTCGGACGCCGCGTTCCGCCTGTACTCGCGGGAGGAGATGGCGCAGGTCCTGACCGAGAGCGAAGTCTGGATCGCGTCGGAGGATGGACAGATGTCGGGCTTCTGCCTGACCGAGCCGGAGCGAAACTCGATGTGGATCGAGTCGGTCGCCGTCGACCCGGCGCGACAGGGACGCGGGCTCGGCCAGCTCTTGGTCTATCGCGTGCTGGCCGCCCACGACGTGTCGGTCGAGCATCCCTGCTGGCTCAACGTCTCGAGCCGCAACGCGCCCGCGCTGAAGATCTACCGCCGGCTCGGCTTCAAGCCGCAGCACGAGACCTGCCGCTTCAGCGCGCCGCGGAGCGAGCTGATCGCCGCGCGGGAGCGGCGGTTTCAATAGGCGATCATTCGGAATGGTTCGAGAACACTAATCTATTCCCGTCACCCTGGAGGTGCGAGCGAAGCGAGCCTCGAAGGGCGAACGACCGAAGTCTCTCCGCGCACGCGATATCCGGGCCCTCTATCCTTCGAGGCGCGCAAGAGCGCGCACCTCAGGATGACGGGATTAGGCAGGTGAGCCGCGCCTTACGCCCACTCGCCCTTGCGGAACACCGGCACGCTGCGGCCGTCGGCGTGGATGCCGTCGATGTCGGTGTGGGCGGAGCCGATCATCCAGTCGATGTGGATCAGGCTCTTGTTGCCGCCCTGCTCGGCGATCTGCTGCGGCGTCAGCTTGTCGCCGTTGACGAAGCATTTCGAGTAGCACTGGCCGAGCGCGATGTGCGAGGCGGCATTCTCGTCGAACAGCGTGTTGAAGAACAACAGCCCGCTCTTCGAGATCGGCGAGGAGTGCGGCACTAGCGCGACCTCACCGAGGCGGCGTGCGCCCTCGTCGGTGTCGAGCACCTTCTTCAACACTTCCTCGCCGCGCGAGGCCTTGGCCTCGACGATGCGGCCTTCCTCGAACTTGACCGAAATGTTGTCGATCAGCGTGCCCTGATACGACAGCGGCTTGGAGCTGACGACGTGGCCTGAGACGCGGCGGCAGTGCGGCGTGGTGAAGACTTCCTCGGTCGGGATGTTGGCGTTGCATACGATGCCGTTCTTGGCGGTCGAGGCGCCGCCTTCCCATTCATGGCCGTCGGCAAGGCCGATCGTGAGGTCCATGCCGGGACCGGAATATTTCAGCGCATGGAAGCGCTGACCGTTCAGCCATTCGGTACGCTCGCGAAGCCTGGCATTGTGCTTGTCCCAGTTGGAGACGGCGCCGTCCTGGTCGACCCGGGACGCGGAGAAGATCGCATCGGCAAGCTTGGCCACCGCGACGTCCTCGGCATCGTCAGGAAATACCTGCTTCGCCCACGACATGCTCGGATAGGCGATGATGTTCCAGTTGGTGTCGAAATTGACGATCTTCTCCAGCGCCGGCTGGTAGGCGATCGAATTGGCCTTGCTGGCGCGTGCCACCTTGGCCGGGTCTTCGCCCGACAGCAGCATCGGATTGTCGCCGACGATCGCAAGCCGCGCGGTGTTGGCACCGAACGCCTTCGCCATGCCCTCGTAGAGCCAGCCCGCGGCACGATCGAAGCTCGCATCATTGGCGTAGCGGTAACGCGCCAACGTGAGCTCTTCGTCGGAGAAGAACGGGGTCACGAGACCGGCGCCGGCCTTGTAGGCATGCTCGACGACCCGCCGCACCAGCGGCATGGCCGCGGACGGCGCGGTCAGCAGGAGATCCTGCCCCGGCTGCAGCTGCAGGCCGACCTTGATCGCGACTTCGGCGAGCCGATCAAGTTTGACGGGATCGATCGAGGCGGAAAGATTGCGTTGATGTGCGGTCATGAAGCGTCCGGCCGTGTCGTTTGAGGGCTTTTAGGATTCGTAGTCCAATTCGATCCGCATTCGCAAGGTTCCTGCCCGTCGCGTCCGATCACGCGACGGCGAGCAATTGCCTCGAATTTTACCGCTTCACCGAGGCCAGCACGCGATCGACCATCTCGGGGGCGAGGCCGAGATAGTTTTTCGGTGCGGTGAGGCGATCGATCGTCGCCCGATCGATCCGGCTCGCGACGCGCTGATCCGCCGCCAGCGCCTCAGCCAGCGTCAGACCCTTGTCGTTGGCGACACGGCAGGCGTCGTAGACCAAATCATGCGCCTCCTGCCGGCCGACCGCGGGCGCAAGCCCCATCATCACGGCCTCGGCCACAATGAGCCCGCGGCTGATGTCGAGATTGGCGGCCATCCGCTTTTCATCAACAATGAGGCCGCCAAGCGCAAACCTGGCCTGGTGCAGCGCGCCCGCGGTCAGCACGAAGCTTTCCGGGATAGCCATCCATTCGGCGTGCCACGGGCCGGTGGCGCGCTCGAAATCCTGCACCATCGCATCCAGCATCAGGCCGGCATGCTGCCGCACCGCCTTGGCGGCGGCGAGCATCAGCTCCGACGAGATCGGGTTGCGCTTCTGCGGCATGGTCGAGGAGGCGCCGCGCCCCTTCACGAACGGCTCGTAGACTTCGGCGAACTCGGTCGACGCCATGATCATGATGTCGAGCGCGATCTTGCCGAGCGTACCCGTGACCAGCGCGAGGAAATTCACCGCTTCGGCGAGCCCGTCGCGCGCGACATGCCAGGTCGAGACGGGAACGCCGAGGCCGAGTTCCTCGCACAGCGCGGCCTGGACCTCGAATCCCTTGCCGCCCAGTGAGGCCAGCGTGCCGGCAGCCCCCGCGAACTGGCCGACCAGCACGCGCGGCTTCAGTTCAGCCAGCCGCGCTGCGTGGCGATCGAGCGCGGCGAGCCAGATCGCGGTCTTGTAGCCGAAGGTCACCGGCAGCGCCTGCTGCAGATGGGTCCGGCCGGCCATCGGCGTGTCGCGGTATTTTTTCGAGAGATCGGCGAGGATGCCGCGCAGCGCAGCGATATCGTCCTCGATGATCGCAAGGCCATCGCGCAGCTGCAGCACCACGGCGGTGTCCATGATGTCCTGCGTGGTGGCGCCCCAATGCACATAGCGGCCGGCCTCGCCGCACTGCTTGGCCATCTGGTGCACCAGCGGCAGGATCGGATAGCCGACCACGTCGGTCTCCTGGCGCAGCAGGTCGAAATCGAATGCGGCGACATCGGTCCGCTTCGCGATCTCCGCGGCCGCGTCCGCCGGGATCACGCCGCAGCGCGCCTCGGCCTTTGCCAGCGCGACCTCGACCTCGGCATAACGCGCGACCAGCCGCAGGTCGGAAAACACCTCGCGCATCTCGCTTGTGCCGAAGGCATCGCGAAACAGCACGGAATCCAGCACGGTGGTCGAGGTCGGGAAGCCGGACATGGGCAGATCCTTGGGCGCATCCTGTTGCCGATCGCAGTTGGCAACGTCCCTATCACGGCGGAGCCCAGCGCCCTACCCCTCCGGCGACGCCTCGCCGAACACCTCGGCTGCGATCTTGCTGGTCTCGATCGCGGCCGGAATGCCGCAATACATCGCGACCAGCAGCAGCACGTCCTGGACCTGTGCGGCGGTGCAGCCGTTCGCGAGCGCGCCCTTGGCATGGACGCGGAACTCGGTCGGCTTGCTGCTCGCCGCGGTGATGCCGAGCATCACCAGGCTGCGAATCTGGTCGGACAGCCCGGAGCGCTCCCAGACGTCGCCATAGACGTAAGCATTGATGATGTTTTGCAGCGGCGTGCCAAAATCGCCCGCGGCGGCCATCCGCTTGGCGACATCGCCCTCGCCGAACATCTTCTGGCGCCGGCGCAGCCCGCGCGCATGGAGATCGCTGATGTCCACCATCGTCGTCTGGCTCCCCTGTTTGGGCTATTTATACGGATAAATATGTCGCATCTCAATATTCCGATAGGCTTCTGGCTTGCACTTTCCGCATATTTGTCCGTATAAAGTTGCAAAAGCAGACACGGAGGGGACCGGGATGAAGTTACGGCTGGGGCTGCTCGTCGTCCTGCTCGCGGCACTTCCGGTCCTGCCGGCTTTCGCGGCGGACGATTTCCCGCAACGGCCGCTCAAGATCATCGTGCCGTTCCCGGCCGGCGCCGGCCCCGACAATGTCGCGCGGCTGGTCGGCCAGCATCTGCAGGACGCATTCGGCCAGACCGTGCTGATCGAGAATCGCGCCGGCGCGCTCGGCAGCATCGGCGCCCAGGAAGTCGCCCGCAGTGCCCCCGACGGCTACACGCTGCTGATGGGCACCAACACCACCCATGCCAGCAATGTCGCGACGCTCAAGAGCCTGCCCTACGATCCGGTGAAGGATTTCGCACCTGTCATCCGCACCACCACCACGGCGATGGTGCTGCTGGTCAACCCGAAGCTCGCGCCCAAGGACCTGCCGCAGTTCCTGGCCTACGCCAAGGCAACGCCCAACCTGACCGCGGGCTATGGCTCCGGCGCATCGCAGATCTCGATCGCGCAGCTGCAGTCGCGCGGCGGCCTGTCGCTGATCGCCGCCTCCTACCGCGGCGTGCCGCAGGCCATGACCGACGTGATGGCGGGGGTGATCGACCTGACCTTCGGCGATTTCTCGGTCGCGATCCCGCAGATGCAAGGCGGCACCTTGCGCGGTATCGCCGTGACATCGGCGACCCGCAACGAGCTGACGCCCGGCCTGCCCGCGCTGTCAGAAGCGATGCCCGGCTTCGAGGCCACCATCTGGTACGGCCTGTTCGCGCCAGCCGGCACGCCGGAGCCGGTGGTCAACAAGCTCTACGCCGAATGCGCGAAATACCTCGCGATGCCGGAGACCAGGAAGAAGCTCGCCGATGTCGGCGTGATCGTGGCGCCGCTGCCGCCGGCCGAGTTCGGCGCCTTCGTCAAGAGCGAGGTGGTGCGCTGGTCGGCGGAGGTGAAGGCGGCCGGCATCCAGCCGCAATAGCACGAAGCGGCGGCTCATCATGGCTCGCGAGACACCTGTCGGCATGATTGGCCTGGGGTTGATGGGATCGGCGCTTTCCGCGCGGCTGATCGACGCCGGCATAGGCGTGATCGGGTTCGACATCGACGCGGCGAAGACGGACGGCCTGCGGGCCAGCGGCGCCGAGTTCGCGGCCTTCGCCGCCGACGTCGCGGCGCGCTGCCGGACCATCGTCATCGCGGTGTATGACGCGGCCCAGGTCACGGGCCTGCTGCCGGACTTCGCCAACGCGGCCGTGCCGCCGCGCCTGATCTGCACCACCACCTGCGCCCCCGGCGAGATCGCGGCGATCGCCGAGTTCGCCGCACGCTCGCGCCTCTCCTTGATCGAAGCGCCGATCTCCGGCACCAGCGCCGAGGTCCGCGCCGGCACCGCTACCGCGCTGGTCGCCGGCGATGCCGACGTCATCGCCGCCGCCGCGCCAACGCTCGACATTCTCTGCCCGCAGCGGATCGACGTCGGGGCGATCGGTAATGCCAGCCGCACCAAGCTCGCCATCAACCTGATCCTGCAGAACAACCGCGCCGCTTTGGCCGAAGGCATCGCCTTTGCCGAGAGCCTCGGCCTCGACGGCGCGACGTTCCTTGCGACCGCGCGGCGATCGGCCGCATATTCCAAGGTGATGGACAGCAAGGGACCGAAGATGCTGGCGCGGGACTTCTCGCCGCAATCGCATATCGCGCAGACCTTGAAGGACGCCGAGCTGATCCTGCAGGAGGCCGGCCGGCACGGCCTGCCCCTGCCGCTGACCTCGGTGCAGGCCGAGCTGCTGCGCGCGGCGATCACACTCGAAGGCCCGGACAGCGACAGCGCCGCCGTCATCGAGGCGATCCGGGCCGGACGCGATCAGGACAAGGACCATTCATGATCAATTGTGCGATCGCGGGCCTCGGGCGATGGGGCCGCGCGCTGGTCGAGGCCGCGCGCAACGAACCCCGGCTCAGGATAACAAGCGCGGTGGAACCCGACATCGCCGGCGCCGCGAGCTTTTGCGCCGCGCACGGCCTGTCGCCCGCAGCGAGCCTGGACGCCGTGCTCGCCGACCCCGCCATCGATGCGGTGCTGCTGGCGACGCCGCATTCGCTGCACAAGGGCCAGGTGATCGCGGCAGCGAGGGCCGGCAAGCAGGTGTTTTGCGAGAAGCCGCTGGCGCTTCGGCGCAGCGATGCGGCCGAGATGTTCGCGGCCTGCCGCAGCGCCGGCGTGACGCTCGCGGTCGGGCATAACCGCCGGTTCTGGCCGTCGATGCAGGCGCTGCGCGCGATCACCGCGAACGGCGAGCTCGGCACGATCCTGCATGTCGAGGGCCACAACAGCAACGAGAACTCGCAAGGCATCACGCAGGGCTGGCGGCTGTCGCCCGGGGAGTCGCCGGGCGGCGGGCTGACCGGCGCTGGGCTGCATGTGCTCGATGGTTTCGTCAGCCTGCTCGGCCCGGCACGACAGGTTTATGCCACGCTGCATGAACGCGAAGCGGGACCGCCGCCGCTCGACACTGCAACTTTAGCGATTGAATTTGTGAATGGCGTGAGTGCAACCCTTGCGACGATCCGCGCAACACCGTTCTATTGGCGCGTGCATGTGTTCGGAACGAAGGGATCTGCCGAAGTGCTCGACGAGACGACGATGGTGCTACGGACATCCGGCGCGGCGCCCGCGACCCGACGCTACCCGGCGGTCGACACGCTAGCTGCGGAACTTGCCGCCTTTGCCGATGCGATCGCAGGCACGCAGCCGTTCCCGGTGCCGGAGGCAGATGTGCTGGCGACGCTCGCCGCATTCGAGGCCGCGCTGCAGTCGATGCAGTCTGGACATCCGGTCGCCTGCCATACGGCATACCAGTGATCCGCCATGTCTGAACAACCGGAGAGGGCGAGATCGTCCCGCTACCGCGACATCGCCACCGGATTGCAGAAGGACATCCGTCTCGGCACCTACGCGGTCGGCAATCTGCTGCCGACCGAGACCGAGCTGATGGCGAGCTATCAGGCGAGCCGCCAGACCGTGCGCGAGGCGCTGCGCATCCTGATCGACCAGGGCCTGATCGTGCGCCGCGCCGGGCTCGGCTCGGTGGTGATCGCTTCCGAGCCGCCGGTGCTGTTCACCCACAGCGTCAAGTCGCTCGGCGAATGGCTGCGCTATTCCAACGAGACCTACCGCGACGTCGTCAACAGCAGCGACATCGTCGCCGATCGCAAGCTCGCCGGGCTGCTGAAATGCGAGCCCGGCAAGAGCTGGTTCCTGATCGAGGCGGTGCGCCGCTCAGACCAGTTCGCCGCCCCGCTCGGCTGGACCGAGATCTATGTGCTGCGCCGGTTCGCCGATGTGGTGACCCGCAGCGACCACGGCCGCACCCCGGTGCACGAGCAGATCGCCAAGATGTACGGCCAGGTCACCGAGCGCGCGCAGATGGAAATCTTCGTCCGCGGCATGCCGGCGCCGATCGCCAAGGCGCTCGGGGTCAAGACCGGCTCGCCGGCGCTCACCGTGGTACGCCGCTACTACGGGCTGCGCGAGGAACTGTTCGAGGTCACCATCACCACGCACCCCGAAGGGCGCTACACCTACACGATGGATATGCAGCGCTCGCTGCGGCCGAAGCTCTAGGCTTCTGTTCTGAGGTTCTGACGCGCTCTCCGGACGAACCGGGAGCCAAATGCACGCGAGAGGGCTTTACCGCGCGCGGGCCAGATGCGTGCTGGCGGAGGTATGTGCCATCTGCGGGGTGCCGCTCACACCCCAGATGGCGACCGCGATCAGCGCGGCCGCCCAGACATATGGCACAGCATTCGGCTTCTTCATTTCCGGGATCATCCCCAACAACTCAGGCGCACTGACCAACGACCTCCGTCGTGAATCTCACGACCGCTGGCCATCAGCGTCTACCAGGCACCTGTCCTTCACAACGCTACTAAGGTTAGACCTTGTCCGTTTCAGGACGCCTTCGTGCGATTTCAGAAATGATTTCGTCGGAACCGGGCTTTCTCATCCGAATTGATGAGATCGCGGCCGCGGCGCGACCCGAAACGAGGCTGGAGAATTTCCTGCTTAAATTTGAGTCAGATGCACAACAAACATTCCAATCGGCGCGCACTGAATTCTTTTTGATTGTGCGCGCGACGCCCACCGTGGCATGCCTGAGCCTGTGACACTGCGATGACAAGGGTTCTCCCGTGACTGCCCAACCGGCCAAACCGTCAGGCGGCTCCCGCCGCCACGCCAAGGAAACACAAGACGAGGTCGCGCGGTCGCTGGAACGGGAACTGAAGTTCTTGACCGAAGACCGCGAGGAGCGCGCCCTCCGTCTCGGCCTCGACTTTGCGGCGAAGGCGCCGAAGACCGACCACTAAGCTCGACGCCTCGCCCTCGATGGGCGCATGGGACGCACATCGCGCTACGTCCACCGCTGTCGTCGCTCACCCCCTAGGGGGTCCGAAGAGAGCGTCCACCTCACTGTCATTCCGGGCTCGCGAAGCGAGAGCCCGGAATCCATCGGGCCGCCTCACGCGTGGCGACGACAGCACCCCTAACCCTGGCGTTGCGCGAGGTAGAATCCGGCCAGCACGGTGACCAATCCGGCCACCTGCAGCGTGGTCGGCGGCTCGCCGATCAGGAGCCATCCCAACAGCAGGGTCAGCGCCGGCACGGTCGCGGGAAGAACCGCCGCGCGGGCAACGCCGAGGTGCTGGATCGACCGCGCGAACAGATACATTGCCACGGGCCCGGCCAGGATGCCCTGAGCGACAGCCTGCAGCGCATTTTCGTTGAGGCCGATGGCCGCATCGCGCGCCAGCCCGCCCGAGGCGGCGTACAGCGGAAACAGCGCGAGCGACAGCACGCTGATGACCGTCGCCACCGAGAACGCAGAGACCCGCCAATAGCGCACCAGGGTGGCGAAGCCTGCGAACATCAATCCGGTCATCACGAAGATCAGATCGCCCATCACGGCGCTCGTTCCCATGTGGCCGATCGACTCGCTGCCGATCACCGCAAGGCCGACCACGATGATAACAGCGCCGGCGATCCGAGAGAGCGAGATCGCCTCCTTCAGCAGGACTACCGCGAGAAACAGCCCGCCCAGCGTCGCGCAGGACGGCTGGATCACGCTGCCGTGGCCGAGCGGCACGAACATGAAGCCGGCATAGCTGATCAGCGACATCACCGGCCCGCCCAGCAGCATCAGCGCCATGCCGCGGCCCCAGCCGATGCCGCAGAGATCGCGGAGGCCGGCGCGCACAACGAGCGGCAGGAAGGCGATGCCCGACCACAGGAAGCGATGCATCAAGAGATCGACGGGAGTGAACCCGACCCTCAGGCCGTGCCGCGTCGCCACGAAGCCGAGCGCCCAGCAAAGCGCCGCGCCGAGGCCGCAGGCGACCCCGAGCAAAATGGTTTTCGTATCTGGAGGGGCTGCAGTCCTGGCGCCGGCCTTACGCTCGCTCATCACGAACGACTACGTGAGCCCACAAGGCGGATCAACCCACCGCCCTGCAGGGCTGATTGGCGAAGGGCTCGCCAAGATGCCTGGGACCAGACGGAGACATCACCGCAACCGCGATGCTCGCTTTGGGTCGGAAGCGGACATCCCGCACACTTCCCAATCGCCTGAAAGTGCGGTCATATGGCGTCCTGCGATACTTGGCGTCCTGCGATACTTGGCGTTTTTTGCACGACGGTGTCCGCTTGCACGGGGAGAATGCGCGTGAAGGACCTCGCTGGAAAGACCGCGTTCGTCACCGGTGCCGCGTCAGGCATCGGACTGGGGATCGCGACCGCGCTCGCCCAGGCGGGGGTGAAAGTCATGCTGTGCGACATTGAAGACGCGGCGCTGTCCGCCGCGCTCGAGCAACTGAGGCGTACCAACGTCGATGTCGACGGCGTGAAGGCGGACGTCTCGCTGAAGGCCGAACTCGTGGCCGCCGCCGAAGCCACGACCGCCCGCTACGGCAAGGTGCATATCCTGGTCAACAACGCCGGCGTCGGCGGCGGCGGGCCCTATGGCACCTGGACCGACGCGTCGTGGAATTGGACCCTGGGCGTCAACCTGATGGCGACGATTTGGGGGATCGAGATTTTCGGGCCGCTGATCGAGCAGCATGGTGAGGGTGGACACATCGTCTCCACAGCCTCGCTCGCCGGTCTCATTTCAGGGGGAAGCACGGCCTACAACGTTTCAAAGTACGGTGTGGTCGCGCTGTCCGAGGGACTGCGGCCTGAACTCGCCCCCCGCGGGATCGGCGTATCGGTGCTCTGTCCCGGATTCATCCGCACTCAAATCATAAACTCAGGGCGCAACCTGCCCAAGCGCTTCGAGGGGGCGGTCCGTGCCATGCCGACGTCGGGCCCGCTTGCCGAGCGGATCAATCAGGTCCGGGAACGGGTCGCTCAGGGCATCGATCCCTTCTATGTCGGTGAACTCGTCCGCGAAGGCGTCGAGAACGACTGGCCATATATTTTCACTGACCTCGAATTCGAGCCGTTGGTCGACGCGCGCTTCGCCGCCATCAAGCAAGGCTTTGACCATATTCGCGGGCGCAACCCGAAACGTTGAGCGCGCAGTTCTCCGGTGGCCTGACTGCGCGTGCATGGAGCCATGCAGCCGGGACGATCTTGCCGGTCGTCACGCGATCTCCCGAAGGGTCGCAAGCTGGCATCGCCGGGATGGCTGCTTTTGAGCCGGGAGCAGAAGCTGTCACGTCTCGTTCAGCCAATCTGCACGATGGTTGGCCAGTGTACCCGCAAGACAGCCTTTCCGCCCGCCGCTGGAATCTCAGACCTGGCGCTTTCGACGACACGACCGCCGAGCCGTTCGTAGAAGCGAAGGCCCGCCACATTTGCCTCGAACACCCACAGGTGCAAGCCGGAGCCGGAAGCTTTTGCCGACAGTTCGCCGGCGACAGCACGAAAAAGCCGGTCACCTATCCCTCGACCACGCGCGTCGGGACGAACGTGAAGATTGTCCACAAGACTTCCCCAAACCGGGTCAAAATCACAATAGCCACAGACAAACGCCTGCGCCTGCCCAGCCGGGGAAAGGACGACGTTGACCAGTTGCGTTGGAGAGCCGTCACGGAGCCGCTGCGACCAGACGGCGAGCCGGTCTGTTTCGATGCTGCCGCTCAGGAAATCCGGCGCGAGGATGTGCGCATACGCATCGCGCCAGCTTGCAGTATGTATTTCAGCAATGGATGCTGCGTCCGCCTCGGTCGCTGGTCGAATGACGAAGTCGTCCAGGTGATGCCGTCTCATTCTTGAGAACCACGCTGACAGAATTTTCCCCGACCACCGACGACCGAATTGCGTCGCGTTTGCGGCTGCCGCGATTACGCCGCGACGGCCCCCATCGCGCTTCTCATCGACGCCCTTCAGATCATCAGGCGGCGCTGTAGCCGCCGTCCACCACATGCGATGCGCCGGTCATGAAGGACGCCTTGTCCGAGCACATCCAGACCACGGCTTCGGCGATCTCCTCGGGTACGCCGAGGCGACGCATCGGCACCTTGGCGATGATCTCGTCGTAACGCTCGTCCATCGTCTCCTTGGTCATCGGCGTCTTGATGTATCCGGGATTGACGCAATTCACGCGGATGCCGTCCTGGGCATATTCGATCGCAGCAGACTTTGTCAGCCCGACGACACCGTGCTTGGTCGCGACATAATGGCCCGAGGTGGCGAGGCCGACCAGGCCTGCGATCGAGGCCGTGTTGACGATGGCGCCGCCTCCGCCCTGCTTGAGCATCTGTGCGACCTCGTATTTGAGGCACAGGAACACGCCCATCAGGTTCACCGAGAACATCTTCGCGACCGAGGACTGCGTCAGTTCATGAATGCGCTGGCCCGGCGGGCCGACGGAGCGCCCTGCGACGCCGGCATTGTTGAACGCACAATCGATGCGGCCGAATGCCGACACCGTGCGCGCCACCATGTTCGCGACATCGGCCTCGTCGGTGACGTCGCCCCGGATCGCGATCGACTGGCCGCCGGCGGCATTGATCAACGCGACCGTCTCGTCGATGCCGTCCTTCGAGAGGTCGGAGACCGCCACACGCGCGCCTTCGCGCGCCATCGCAATCGCAGTTGCCCGGCCGATGCCCGAGCCGCCGCCGGTCACCAATGCCGCCTTGCCGTCCAGAATGCCTGTCATGAAACTGCTCCGGTGATCAGCGCTTGCCTTCGATCGCGATCTCGACGAGATACGGCCGCTGAGCCGCCACGGCCTTTGCGACGGTGCCGGCGATGTCGTCGGCCTTCTCGACCCTCACGGCCTCGACGCCCATGCCGGCCGCGAGATGCACGAAGTCGAGCGCGGGGCCGGTGATATCCATGTTCTGATAGGGATGCTGGGTGCCGGCTTCGAAATTCTGCCGCCAGACGTCCACATTGTGCTTGAGGATGCGGTATTCGCGGTTCGCCAGCACGACGAACACGATCGCAAGCCTGTGGTGCGCGGCGGTCCACAGCGCCTGAATCGCATACATCGCCGAGCCGTCGCCGGAAATGGCGACGACCGGACGATCCGGCATCGCGACCTTGACGCCGATCGCACCGGCCAGGCCCTGGCCGATGCCGCCGCCACGACCGCCGAAATAATCACCGAAGCCGCGATAGTCGAAGGCGCGCGCGAGATCGAGGCTCGCCGTGATGCTTTCATCGACGATCACGACATTGTCGGGCAGGCCGCGGCGCAGTTCCGCGGTGACGCGCGGCATCGAACTCGGTTCGCGATTCCAGCTCTTCTCGACCCGCGCGCGATAGGCTTCCTTTTCTTTCGCCTGCACTTCGCCAAGCCGCGCATTGCGATTTTGTGCGGCTTGCTTGAAGTCCGCGCCAGCCTTGGCGTGCAACGCGTCCGTCAATGCACTGATGCTGATCGCGATGTCGCCGACGATGCCGGCATCGAGCCGGTTGTTGAGCGCAAGACGTTCGGCCGAAGCCTCGATCTGCAGCAGGGACGCACCGTCGGGAATGTGGCCGCCGGGCGCAAACCAGATATCCTCGAAGAAGGGACCGCCGACCAGCAGCACGAGATCGGTCTCGCCGAGCGCCTTGCGCACCTGCCGGGCGTCGCCCGGGAGCGACTGCCGATAGCTCGGATGGCTGGTCGGGAACGGCGCGTGATGGCGCAGCCCTTCGAACCACACGGTGGCGCCGATCGCCTCCACAAGCGCCACCAGCGCCTGCTCGCCGCCCGATCGCGCCACGTCGTCGCCGGCGATGATGGCCGGATTGTTCGCCTTGAGGAGCAGCGCGACCAGTGCGTCGATGCCGACCGGATCGGGGCGCGTCGCGCGCCACAGACGATCCGGCGCCGACGCATCCACCGCGGTCTCCTGCTCCAGGACGTCGATCGGCAGCGACACGAACACCGGCCCTTGCGGCGCATCGGTCGCCACCTTGAAGGCCCGGCGCATGATCGGCGCGATCTCGTCGGCACGCTCGATCTGCACGCTCCACTTGGTCACCGGTGCCGCCATCGCGACGAGGTCATGGCCGAGCAGCGGATTGTTGAGCCGCATCCGCGTGTCCTGCTGGCCGGCCGTTGCGACCACGGGCGAACCTGCCTTCAGCGCGCCGTAAAGCGAGCCGATGCCGTTGCCGAGGCCGGGCGCGACGTGCAGATTGGCGACGGTAACGCGTCCCGATGCCTGCGCGTAAAAGCTGGCGGCGCTGACGGCGACGCCTTCGTGCAGCGCCATGATGTAGTCGAGTTGCGGAAATGCCGGCAGGCTGTCAAGCAACGGCGTTTCCGTCGTGCCGGGATTGCCGAAGATGTGGCGCACGCCGTGCGACACGAACGATTCCATCAGCACACGGCGCCCGCGCATTCGCTCCCTCTCGATCGGATTAGATCCGTTTTGCGCATCATCGGCCGGGCGGCAGCGCATGGCAACCGTGCGAGCCGGCCAGCGTCCGCGCGGCCGGCTGCGTCCTCCGCATGGCTTCAAGGCGCGAGCGTGCCGGCGCGAGGCGCTCCTCCGCAACTAACCCGGCCACGGATGAAAAGGGCCACCGCGGTGGTGGCCCTTTTGCTTATTTCTTGAGGTTTGCGGCAAACAGCCTGGCCGCTTCGGCCTTCGCTTCCTGATCGGCCTTGGCGTCGTATCTGAGCGGCAGATTGAACTTCTTGCCGAGCTCGGTGGCTTCCGGGTTGGTGAACGCGTGCACCGCGCCGGGATACTCGACGATCCGATAGTCGGCCTTCGCGGCGTCGAAATCCTTCTTCAGCGCATCATACTGCTCGCGCTTCACGAACGGGTCGTCGGCGCCGTTCAGGATCAGGATCTTCGCCTTGACGGTACCCGGCGCCGGAGCGGGGGTGTTGAGACCGAGCGAGGCGTGGAAGCCCGCGACGGCGGCGAGATCGGCGCCGGTGCGCGCCATGTTCAGCACCACCGCGCCGCCGAAGCAGTAACCAACGGCGCCGATCCGCTGCGGATTGACCGCGGCCTGCTTGGCGAGTTGCTCGCGCGCGGCGTTGAAGCGCTGTTCCATCACCTTCGGGTCCTTCATCACCGACCCCGCCAGCGCGCCGGCGTCCTTCGGGTTGTCGGCGGTCTTGGCGTCGCCGTACATATCCGCGATGAACGCGACGTAGCCCTGCTCCGCGAACTTCCGCGCCTCGTCGTGAATATGCTTGGTGATGCCCCACCATTCATGCACCATAACGATGCCGGGCCGCTTGGCCTGGGTGGCGTCGTCATAGACCACGAAGCCCTTCATCGTGGTCTCGCCGTCGGTGTAGGTGACCGGCTCCTCCTTGACCGCCGCGTGTGCGCTCGCAACCATTGCGAGGGCGCAAAGCGCTCCCATCATGTTCGTTCTTCTTGTTCGCATGCTGACCTCCCGCGGGTTTACGCGAGATACTGGCATACCAAAGTTTCCCATGCCAGAGCGTGAAATCATCACTTCTGCCTTGCGGGGTTGCGCCGGCTGTTGAGGTGCTCGCCAAACCGGGCGTTGGCGGCTGCGCGGAAACGATCCGAAATCTTCCTGATGAAGGCTGGGGGTCAGAGCCCCATCTGGCTCTTATCTCTGCAACGCGTCCGATCGCTTGACCGGCGCATCGGGGACGCACCTTGTGCAAACCTGTCGATGTCGGTGGCACCAACTCGCGATGCCGGCCACTCGGCACTTGCAAATCGATTTGCAAGTCAGCCAAATCGCGACGAGTCGATGCCGGCTCGAGCCACGACGAGAAGAAGCGCAAGAGTGCATTCGCAGGTCAACGGAGCGTTGAGGCCAAGCACAATGCGGAAGCCGACCAAGGGAAGCGCAATCGATCAACTCGAGTATGAGCGCCTCTCGCTCTCGTTCAAGGCGATGGGTGTCGGCCTCTGGGACTACGATATCGATGCCGACATTCTGTTCTGCAACGAGCGCTGGTACGAGATCTTGGGCCTGGCTCAGGCGACACACCCGATCACTTCGATCGAAGCCTTCAAACCCTATATTCATCCCGACGATCTGGAGATCGCGACAAGAATCGATGACGCCGAAGTATCTGAGCTGCTGGCGAAAAATGAACACTACCGGGTCGAGTTCAGGATTGTGCGTCCGTCCGGAGAGATCCGCTGGCTCCGCTCGGTCGCCTGTCTGATCCGGGATTCCTCCAGCCATCACCGCCGCGCGATCGGCTGCGTGACCGACATTACCGAGTTTCGCACGCCCGAAGCCGGGCAGGCCTCGCAATCGTCCGAGGCTCAGAAAGAACCGGCCCCCACTCGAAACGCCGTGACCGTTACCGGCAGCGGAGGTGGAGAAATCGAGCTCACCGACAAGGAACGGGAGTGCTTGAGATGGGTCAGCGCTGGCAAGACCGCTGCAGAAACCGCAGCAACTATAGGCAGAAGCGCCAGAACAGTTGAATTCCATCTGCGCAACGCAACGCGCAAGCTGAATGCGACGAACAAGGTGCACGCCGCGACCATCGCCATTCGTCTGAACTTGCTCTAGCAGCAACACCAACCGCGTGACGGGTTCAAAACTAGTAAAGTTACGAGGTGAATTGCGCAGGCGAGCGATTAAGCTTGCGACGGTGTTTCCGATTCTGCGAACGGCTTCGAGCCTTTCTCTTGAAATCGATTGCGACCCGGCGTTCGGGATATAGGCCGATGCAGAGCATTGCCGTGGCGTTATGCTCCGTTGCCAGCGAGGTCCACTCTGAATGGGACGCATCATCGACCTCCAGCAGTTCCGCAATCGCATCGGTGACGTCGGGGAAAGCGAAGCATCAGGACGCCAATCGAAAGCAGACCCCGCTGCCGCCCTTTCAGCCTGCCGGGCGGTGCGGCGTCAGATCGGCACGATCCTCGAAATCACGGTCGCGATCGAAGAGCTGATCGAGCGGCACGCTGCCGCTGGGTCCCGGCAAGGGCTGCTCGAAAGACTGTGGGTGTCGCGCCAGGATTTCATCACGGCATTCGAGAAGGCATCGGCGACGATCGAGGTGCTGTCGAAGGTGACCTTCACCGCTCATCAAGCAACGACGCCAGCGGACGATTGAATGCTCGGCCGCCCCGACGACAAGGACGCACTGAGGCTCGCATTGGCGTTCTACTGCATCATGGAGCCGGACAAGCGCGCCATCATTCTCGAGCTCGCCGAGCAATTTGCCCGTTCGTCGCAAGCGGTCGAAGGCTGCGTGCACTTTCTGTTGCTGGACGATGCCATGCCCTCCGCCGAACCCGTAGCGCGATGCTCGCTGTGCCGCAAACGTCCGACGTAGATCCAATCCCGCGCCGGCTCCGCGCCGATCACGCTAGCGCGTGCCGTCCACGAAGCTGACCGGCGTCCCCTTCGCGACGCCGGCCGCGACGCGCTGCGCGTCCCAGTTGGTAAGCCGGACGCAGCCATGCGACTCCGCCTTGGAGACCTTGCCGGGATCTGGCGTGCCGTGGATGCCATAGCCTTCCGCCGACAGGTTGATCCACACCGCGCCAACCGGATTGTTCGGGCCGGGCCTGATCGTGAACGGCTTGCTCGATTTGACGCCCTTGAACTTGTATTTCGGATTGTAACGATAGGTCGGGTCCTTGTTGACCGCCGTCACCTTCAGCGTGCCGCTCGGCGTCGGCTTCTCCGCGCTGCCGACCGTTGCAGGATAGACGGCGACGAGCTTCCCCGCGGCATCGAATGTGCTGAGCGTCTGTCGCGTCTTGTCGACCTCCACGCGCGCGACCGGCACCGGGCTCGCGACGCCGAGCACATTCGCAACCGCAATGGTCTCGCCGGCCCTGTCGAACTTTCGTCCGGGATTGAGCGCTTGCAACAGCGTCTCACTCATGTGGAATTTCTCGGCGAGCGCTTCCCGCGGACTGGTGTAGTTCAGCGCCGGCAGGCTCTTCATGCTTTCCATCTTTGCAGGCAGCTTCGTCAGGAACGGGCCTTTCACGTCGGCATCGGCGATCGTGTAGGTGACGATTGCGGCACCTTCGCTGGCAGCGGCGAGCCTGTCCCAGATATCCGCCGTCACCGCCTTGTCGAAGGATAATCCATTCACCTTGGCAAACGCCGCGAGCGCCTTCTGCGCGTTCTCGCCAAGCTTGCCATCGATCTCGCCGGGAGAGAAATGCGCGCGGTCGAGCAGGATCTCGAGCCTGACGATGGAAGCGCTGACCTGGTGACGGTCAGGCAATTTTGCCGAAGGCGCGGCCGCGTCATTGATCGCGGCGGCATCGAGTCCGGCGGCCATCGCCGGCGCGACCGGCGCAAGCAGAACTGCAATGGCAAAACGTGCAGCGGAAAACGGGCGGAACATCGCGGATCCCAACGTCACTACCTTCCGTCAAGCTCCGGAAAGCGCCGAAGTTCCAATGTGGATAGCGGCAACGTTCCGCGCTGGAACCGCCGATATCGTAGCTTCGCTCGTCAAGGCCCGCGCGGGCGTCGAACTGGGCCGCGTCACGACGGGTGCACCGCCGCAAGCGCGCGCCAGCCAGATTTCCGCTGAGGGAAATCAACTCATCGGTGTATGTTGCTCGCCGTTTTCAGATCGGTTTGCTTGCAATTCATTTTTCAGTGAGTGCTATCATGACATTCATCGATGGCCTGGGTTATCTGGCGTCGGCGCTTGTGTTGCTGACGTTCTGCATGAGCACGATGTTGAGCCTGCGCGCTGTCGCGATATTCAGCAATCTGGCATTCATCAGCTATGGATTGGGCGACCGGATCTACCCGGTGCTCTTCCTGCATATCATTCTGCTGCCGCTGAACGTGGTATTGCTGTTCCAGATGGTTCGGCTGCTTCGGAAAGCGAAGCGTGCTGCAGCGACGGACCTTTCTCCGAACTGGCTGCAACCGTTCATGCGGCCGAAACACGTCAAGGCGGGAGAAACGATCTTCCGGAAGGGCGACGCCGCGGACCTGCTCTACATGGTCGTGTCCGGCGAGGTCAGGTTTCCCGAGATCGATCGCGGCGTCTCGGCCGGTGAATTGTTCGGCGAGATCGGACTGTTCTCGCTCGAGCGCCGCCGCACGCAGACGGCGATCGCAGCGACCGACGTGGATCTGCTGTGGATCAGCGACGGCGCGCTGCGAAAGCTGTGCGAGCGCAATCCGGGACTGTCGCTGTATTTCCTGCGCCTGACCGCGACCCGGATGACGGAGAACGCAGCCCGCGCCATCGGGGTTGGCGCGGCGACGCCGAATCCAGCATGACGCCGCGGCGTTGCGTGGCTTGCCGGCGCTACGGCGCCGACGACGCCGCAAGGCTCGGCAGCGGCGCGAACTGCATCTCTGCAACGGCCGAGCCGGCGTATGCACTGGCGATCAGGATCATGACTCGAATGGCGACGAACATGGTGCCTCCTCAGTCTTTTTCTTGCTCCCTCAATGCCAGAGAGTTCTTTCCCGCCGGTGAGGAAAGCTGGTTGCCGCAACCTTGAAGGCATTGGTAAGCGAGCCGTTTACCTGAAGCCCGTTCATCAGTTGGGAACCGTATCGGCCGATCGGCCGCAGCGCTAAACGCGCGGTTCACCGTCGCCGGGCATTGTTCGCCTCAATCAAGAAGGCGCAATCACAATGCCGATTTTCAGGACGATCCTTGTTGTCGTATCGATTTTTCTTGCTGTTTTGTACGTTGAGGACGCCTGCCGCAGCGACGGCGGCTCGATGCCGGCTTCGGTAAACGAAATCCTTGCCCGGCGATGGCCGGAACCGGATGAGTTTCGTGCCACGGCGGCCGCCGTTTCCGCGACGGCCGCCAACGCCACGCCGGCGGCGCGCGTTAGGGAAACGTTTGCGATGTTCATCCCCAGGGATCCGCGACGCCATTCGATGCAGCGCAGTCTCTAAAGCGTTTTCGAGCGAAGTGGGCACCGGTTCGCGTGAAGAAAACGCGTCAGAACAAGAAACCTAAAGCTCCCCTCAACCCAACGACACGCCGGCCTTGGCGCGGTTGATTCCGAGCGTCACGATGCGATGCAGCAGATCCGGATAATTCAGTCCGTCATGGCCCGCGGCGGTCGCGAACTCCTGGCTCTTGGCGATTTCGGGATTCGGATTGGCTTCGATGAAATACGGCACCCCGTTGGTGGACAGACGGAAGTCGATGCGCGCATAGCCGTCGAGCCCCAGGGTGCGGTAGATGCGTTTCGCCAGCCGCTGGATGTGCGCGGATAATTCCGGCGTCAAATCCTCGGCCGGCCCATCCACGATTCCGACCCGCTCCTGATAGCTGGTGTCGTGCTTGACCTTTTCGGTGGCGATCTGCCGCGCGGCGGGGCCGCCCATGCTGCCGAACTTCAGCTCCCACACCGGCAGCACCCGCAGCCTGTTGTTGCCGATCACGCCGACATAGAGCTCGCGTCCCTCGATGAACTGCTCGGCGATCGCGGCGGTGCCGATCCGCTCATGGATGAAGGCGACGCGCTCCGCGAGCTTCTCGTCGGTATCGACGATGGATGCCTGCGAGATGCCGAGCGAGCCATCGCTGCTCAGGCTCTTGACGATCAACGGCAACTCGAGACGCGGCGGCCGCTTGACCTTGCGGCGCATCGGGAACACCGCGAAAGCGGGCACCGGGATCCGGCGATGATGCACCAGCGTCTTGGACAGATCCTTGCCGCGCGCCAGGATCAGGCCGCGTGGATTGCACCCGGTATAGGCGATCTTCATCAGTTCGAGATAGCTCGCGATGTGCTGGTCGTAGACGACGTCGTAGTGGAACTCCTCCAGCAGGGTGAACACGATGTGCGGCTTGAAGCCCTCGATCTCGTCGCGCACCGGCTTGATCTCCTCCTGCACGCCGAGCGGACGCACCTCGTGGCCGGCCGCGCGCAGGGTACTCACGACGTCGTACTCGGTTTTCCATTCGTTGATTTCCCGCGCGGAGTATCCATCGCTGGAATCAGGCGGCACACAATCGGGATGCATCAGCACCAGAATGCGAAGGTGTTTCATAGCGCGATCCATTTCCGGCGCGAGGGGCCGAACAGCGCGTGCATGGTCTTGGCGGTCAGCAGAATGATGAAGTTGGTCACGAGCTTCTGCTCGGGGCCGACAGCACGCAGATTGAGCTCGCGGCAGCGCGAGATCATGTTGTCAAGCACGGCATCGAGCGTCAATTGGTTCTCACCGGTCCAGCGCGCGACCAGCTGCCTGACCTGGGCGCGGTGCCGCCTGATGAAGGACGCCGCCGGCGGATGCCGGTGATGGCGCGGATCGGCCGAGAACAGCTTGGACAGATCGCGGTCGTAAGTCTTCGGCGGCGTGAAGGCGTAGAACGCCTGCTTCTTCTTGTAATGCTCGCCGAGCGTCTGCTTCAGCGTATGCAGCGGGTCGACGCGTTCGCGCGTCATCAGCGGCGGCCGCTTGCCGGCAATCTCGCCCATCAGCTCGTCGACATATTCGAGCTTCCGCAGCGCCGGCCAGCCGGCATAGCGCGTCCGCCAGTTCGACCGCGGCCGCAGCCACACCGCAAAGGTCTCGGCGAAATCCTCGTCCGGATGGCTCTGCGCGTACCACAACCGGAGATGCTGGACATAATTCCGGCTGGCCGGATTGGGCCGGTAGTAGCGCGGATAATGCTTCGACGACGGACCGAACAGCTGCTGCCAGCGCCGGCGACGCTGCAGCTGATAGCCGTGCTGCACGGCGTGGCCGGCCTCATGACGGAGAATCGCCATGCACTCGGACCAGGTGCCACCCTCGACGTCGAGCATCATCTTCTTCTCGAGCTTCATCAGCCGGGGATGGGCGAGATAGAAGGGAATCGCGATACCAGGCACATCCGCCGGGCTGAACCATTCGCTCGATATCCAGGTGTGCGGCCGTAGCCTGAGGCCGCGCTCCTCCATCTCCTCATGCAGGGTGGCGACGCAATCCGCGAGCCAGGTGTCCTCAACTCCAACCCGCAGACTGCTGAGACGTTGCTCGAGCAATTGCTCATCCGACAGCTCTTCCCAGGCAAATTTCCGGCGCGGCATAGGGGTCCAAAAACCATGACAATTCAGAACGTTGAATGTTGTCATAGATCGGTTGGGGCTGGCAACACGCGCCGCCCCTTCGCAGCCCGTCGGCCCGGGTGGCAGGCTAAGGCCTGACCCAACGCTGCACGGCGGCAGCGGTGTCGGCCGGGGTGGTGTTGAAGCAGACCGGGGCACCGGGGGCGAGCCGGTGCACCAAATTGAGGATCGTCTCGAACAGCAGCAGCCGCTCCGCCGGTTCGCGCAGCCCGGCGCCGATCACGACGCAATCATAGCGGCGCGTTGAGGGCCGCCGCCGTCACCGCTTCCGCCGTCTCGCCTGTATCGATCAGGCAGCTCTCGACGTCGTAGCCCAGCATCCGCAGGCCTTCGATCTGCGCGTCGATATAGCTGCGGACGAGTTCGGGCGTGAACTGCGGCATGACGGACAGATCGACGAAGGTGGGGTCGAGCCCGATCGCCAGCACGGATGGCTTTGTCATGGTCGCTCCCAATTCAGTACATCTTGGGCCGAACCTGCCAGAGATTTGAGTCGAATTCGCGGAGCCGTCAGTGACGGCCCTGTTCCTGCGCAGCGCGCGCCGCGACCGCAGCACGCCGCTTGAGAAACTCGCGCTCGCGCGCATTGCCGGCCAATGCGGCGGCGGCCTCGAACGCAGCGTGCGCCTCGGCGAACCGGCTCAGCCGGTGCAACAGATCGCCGCGCACGCTTGGCAGCAGATGATAGGACTGCAGCGCCGGTTCATCCGCGAGACCATCGACGATCGCAAGCGCCGCCTGCGGCCCCTCGGCCATGCCGATCGCAACCGCGCGGTTGAGCTCGATCACCGGCGAATCCAGCAGCTCGGCGAGATCGCCGTAGAGCGCGGCGATGCGGCCCCAGTCGGTCACCTCGGGCGTACCAGCCTCGGCGTGGCAGGCGGCGATCGCGGCCTGCAGCACATAGAAGCCGCCGGCGCCGCCGAGCTCGCGGGCGCGCGCCAGCGCGAGCTGGCCGCGGCGGATCTGCAGGCGGTCCCACAGCGCCCGGTTCTGCTCCATCAGCAGGATCGGCTCGCCGGCCGCATCGGTGCGCGCCGCCATCCGCGAGGCGTTGAACTCCATCAGCGCCAGCAGCCCGTGCACCTCCGGTTCCGATGGCGCGATCGAGCTCAGCACGCGCCCCATGCGCAGCGCCTCGTTGCAGAGCTGCGGCCGCAGCCATTCGTCGCCGCTTGCTGCGGTATAGCCCTCGTTGAAGATCAAATAGACGACCTCGAGCACCGAGGCGAGCCGCTCGGACAGCTCCCCGCCGCGCGGCGTCTCATAGGCGAGGCCGGATTCCGACAGCGTGCGCTTGGCGCGCACGATGCGCTGGGCGATGGTCGCCTCCGCTTGCAGGAAGGCGCGCGCGATCTCCTCGGTGGTGAGGCCGCAGATCATCCGCAGCGCCAGCGCGGCGCGCGCCTCGCGCGACAGAAGCGGATGGCAGGCGGTGAAGATCAGCCGCAGCAATTCGTCGCCGATATCGTCGTCGAGCGCGGAATCGAAATCGGGCATGGTGTCCTGCTCCCGCGCCAGATCATGCGCCAGCATGCCGTGCTTTTCGGTCAGCATACGGTTGCGCCTGATCTGATCGAGCGCCCGCCGCTTGGCGGTTGCCATCAGCCAGGCGCCGGGCTTTTCCGGCACGCCGGTGAGCGGCCAGTGCTCGAGCGCGGCGATCAGGGCCTCCTGGGTCAGATCCTCGGCGAGCGGCACATCGCGCAGCATCCGCGACAGGCTGGTGATCAGCCGCGGCTGCTCGATGCGCCAGACACCGAGGATGGTGCGCTTGACGTCGTCGGTCACGGCGGCCACCGGCAGGCGACCGAGGCGACGGTCAACAGTCCATGAAGGGACGAACCTCGCATGACAGTTCCCAATCCGGCATATGGTCGAGATGAAGCTGCATGAACTCGACGGCGCGCGCCACCGCCTCCTCCTTGTCCTTCAGCTCGAACACGGCATAGCCGCCGACCACCTCCTTGGCCTCCATGAAGGGGCCGTCGGTGACGGTGAGCTTGCGGTCCTTGATCTTCACCTCCGCGCCCGCGGTGCGCGGCAACAGCGCGCCGGTATCGAGCATGCGGCCGGCCGCGACCTCGCGTTCGGCGAGCTTGCCGATCGCCTCCCTCAGCGCAGGATTGGGCAGCATCGGCTTCTCGGCCACCAGGACGTACATGAAGCGCATCGGGCGTCCTCCTCTCGCCTACTCGGGACACTGGCCGGCAAAGCCGGCGAAGGCGCGGACCTCGCAGGTGCCCTCCCAGCCCGGCATGTGGTCCTTGTGCAGCTGCATGAACTCGACCGCGAGCGCGACGGCTTCCTCCTTGCTGCGCAACTCGGAGATGGCGTAGCCGCCGATCACTTCCTTGGCCTCGATGAACGGGCCGTCGACGACGCTGAGCTTGCCGTCGGCAACCCGAACCTGCGCGCCGGTGGTGAGCGGCATCAGGCCGGCATTGTCGATCATGCGGCCGGCCTTGATCTCGCGGTCGGCAAGCCTGTGCATGGCCTCCAGCAGTTCCGGAGTCGGCTGCTGCTGCGGCTGGGACGAGGTGACGATCGACATAAAGCGCATGAAACTGCTCCTGTTTGCGGCAAGCCGCGGGAAAATCACGGTGAAATCGGCTCGCTATGGGGAACGACGATCCGTGGCGGGCAGGATCGACATGGGGGAGGGAATTATTTCTGGGCGAAAGAGAACACCTGGACTCGGTGCCCTTCTCCTTCCCCCTGAAAGGGGGAAGGTCGGGATGGGGGTCAGCCGCAGACACAGCTGCAAGCGGATAGAGCCGATCCCCACCCGCTTTGCTCTACGAGCAAAGCGACCTCCCTTTTTCAAGGGGAGGTTCAGACGCGCGCTGCCCCTATTGCTCCCGCAGCATGATCAGCGGGTCGGCGCTGTCGGGGACGCGGCGCCACTGGGCGTTGTCGTCGGCCTCGAACTGCCAGGTCTCGCCCTTGGGCGACATCAGGATCATCTGGCCGTGATCGAGCCGCCACAGCGTCGGGTTGAAGGCCGCGACCGCCGGGTCGCATTTGCCTTTGACGAACACCTGGAAATTGTCGTTGCCGGCCTCGGTGTTGGTCAGCACCAGGGCACAGATCACCTGGCCGTTGCCGCGAACCATCGACCAGTCGCCGATCATCTGGTCCATCGACTTCGCGAGCGAGCGGGCGGCCGCGAGATTCTGCAGGATGTAGACGCCCTCGTTGGTGCGCATGCCTTCGAAGATGCCGGTCTCGACCTCGGTGAAATCGATCACCGCCTCGCCGGCGGCGTTGTGCAGCCGCACGATGTCGCCGAGGCCCTTGATGCTCCAGCCCGCGACGTCCTTGGTGAAGGGCAGCGCGGCGGCGCAGGCCGGCTCGAGCTCGAGCTTGAAGCCTTGCGGCGTCGCGTCGCTCTTCAGCGTCACGACGCAGGTCTTGCTGCGCTCGGTGGTGGCGAGCTCCCACTGCCCGATCATGTCCTTCTGCAACGTCTTGACGTCCTGCGCGACTGCCGGACCGCATGCGGCCAGCAGCACAAGCAGGACGACGTTGCAGCGGGACAAGGACATCAGCGATCCTTGACGGGCGTTTCGGCAACCGGCGTCAGCGGCGGCTTGCCGGCGAACCAGTTCTTGATGTTGTCGACCACGAGCTGGTCCATCGCGTTGCGCGTCACCACCGAAGCCGAACCGATATGCGGCAGCAGCACGACGTTCTGCATCGCCTTCAATTCGTCCGGCACATTCGGCTCGGCCGCGAACACGTCGAGGCCGGCGGCCAGGATGGTGCCGGATTTCAGCGCCGCGACCAGCGCCGGCTCGTCGACCACGGAGCCGCGCGCGACATTGATCAGCACGCCGCGCGGGCCGAGCGCCTTCAAGACGTCGGCGTTGATCATCTTCGCGGTCGAGGCGCCGCCCGGCACGATGACAATCAGCGTGTCAACCGCCTTCGCCATCTCGATCAGATCAGGATAGTGCTTGTAGGCGACGTCCTTGGACGGATTGCGCGAGTGATAGGACACCGGCACCCGCGAGGCCTCGAGCCGCCGCCCGATCGCCTGGCCGATCCGGCCCATGCCGACGATGCCGATCTTGCGGTCGCGCAGCGAGCCGACGCTGAGCGGATAATTCTGGGTCTGCCACAGGCCGGAGCGCACATAGCGGTCGGCCTTGACGAATTCGCGCAGCGTCGAGATCAACAGGCCCATCGCGACGTCGGCGACTTCCTCGGTCAGCACGTCGGGCGTGTGGGTGACCACGATATTGTGATCGCGCGCGTAGGCGGAATCGACATGGTCGTAGCCGACGCCGAAGCTGCCGACGATCTCGAGCTTGGGAAACATCGCCATCGCCGTCTTGTCGGTCGCCATCGTGTGATAGGTGACGGCGATGCCGCGGATCTTGGCCATGGTATCGGGCGTCAGGCGCTCGAGGTCGCCGCGGCTCTCGGCCCGGTGCAGCACATACTGGTCGGAAAAGCCGTTTTCGAGGATTGGCCGGATCGGTCCATAGATCAGGAGATCGATCTTTTCGGAAGAAATCGGGGCCATCAATTGTCCTTTCCTAACGCGCTTTCATGCCAACGGCGCAACAAGAGGTGCGAAACTAGCGCCAGCACCCCATAGATGACAATCCCGGCGAGCGATAGCAGCAGAAGTGCTGCGAACATGCGGGGAATATTCAGCCGGTAGCCTGATTCAGCGATCCGGAAGGCAAGGCCCGAGCCGGCGCCGGCGCTGCCGGCCGCGATCTCCGCGACCACGGCGCCGATCAGCGACAGCCCGCCAGCAATGCGCAGGCCGCCGAGGATGTAGGGCAGCGCGGCGGGCAGCTTCAGGAACAGCAATGTCTGCAGCTTCGAGGCGCCATAAAGTTGAAACAATCCGGCGAGGTTGCGATCGACCGAGCTGAGACCAAGCGTGGTGTTCGACAGCACCGGAAAGAACGCCACGATCCAGGCGCAGACGATCACGGCGGTTTGCTGCTGCAGATAGATCAAGAGCAGCGGCGCGATCGCGATCACGGGCGTCACCTGCAGCACCACGGCATAGGGAAACAGCGAATATTCCAGCCATTTCGACTGGTTGAACAACAGCGCCAGCACGACGCCGCCGACCGCGGCGGCAACGAAGCCTTCGAGCGTCGTCAACAGCGTGACCCCGAGCGATTGCAACAGCACCGGCCAGTCGGCAACCAGTGTCTTCAGCACCAGAAGCGGGCTCGGCAGCACATAGGGCTGGATGCCATAGGCGCGGACGATCGCTTCCCAGAGCACGAGGCCCGCGGCAAGCACCGCAACCGGCAACAGAAAGCGCACGAGATCCCGCGGAGACTTCATGCGCCGGCCTGCCCAGCATAGGACGGCGCCAGCGCGCCCGAGACCTCGCGGCAGAACGCGGCATATTCGGCCGAGGTGCGGAACTCCTCGCCGCGCGGCTCCGGCGAGGTGATGCGAAACTCGGCGCCGATCCGACCCGGGCGCGCCGTCATCACGATCACGCGCTCGGAGAGATAGACCGACTCGAACACCGAGTGCGTCACGAAGATGACGGTCTTGTGCAAGTTGCGCCACAGCGACAGCAGGTCGTTGTTGAGGCGAAAGCGCGTGATCTCGTCGAGCGCCGCGAACGGCTCGTCCATCAACAGGATATCTGGATCGGTGACCAGCGCGCGTGCCAGCGACACCCGCATCTTCATGCCGCCGGACAATTCGCGCGGATAGGCGGTCGCGAACTCCGCAAGCCCGACCTGGTCCAGTGCGGCCTCGATGCGCGCATCGGCGTCGGTCGCAGGCAGCCGGGCGAGCTTCAGCGGCAGACGGACATTCTCGCGCACCGTGGCCCACGGCATCAGGGTCGGCTCCTGAAACACGAAGCCGATCGGATGGCTGCCGCGGCCCGCGGCGCCGTGATGGGTAAGCTCGACGGTGCCGGCGCTCGGCGTGGCGAGGCCGGCAATCAGCCGCAGCGCAGTGGATTTGCCGCAGCCGGAGGGGCCGAGCAGCGAGACGAACTCGCCGCGCCTGACATCGAGATCGAGCGGCCCGAGCGCCGTCACGCCGCTGTCATAGGTCTTGCTGACGCCGCGCAGGCGCACGGCCGATCCGGCATCAGATCCAGACAAGGCAGGCTCCGCCATCGCGCATCCGCACCGGTCAGTTCTTCGGCCGCAGCTCGGCGCCGACTGCCTTGTTGACGAAGCGCAGCGTGTAGCCCTGGCGATAGTCGATGGTGCTCTTGACCACGCCGGCGCGCACCATCTTGTCGAAGAAGCTTGCCATCCGCTCGTCGGTCATGGCGCCGATGCCGTTCTTGATGGAATCGCCGGAATCGACGATGCCGTGCTCGCGCATCTTGGCGACACAATAGGCCAGCAGCTCGTCGTTCATGTCGGGGTTCAGCTTCTTGATCATCGCATTGCCGGCCGAGTTGTCGCCGTAGACATAGGTGTACCAGCCGACGATCGAGGCATCGACGAAGCGCTGCACCAGGTCGGGCTTCTTGTCGACCAGGTCGCGGCGGGTCTCGATCAGCGTCGAGTAGGAGTTGAAACCGTAATCGGCAATCAACAGGACGTTCGGCTTGAAGCCGGCCGCCTTCTCCACCGCAAAGGGCTCCGAGGTGACATAGCCCTGCATCGCGGTCTGCTTGTTCACGATGAAGGGCTGCGGGTTGAAGGTGTAGGGCTTCACCTTGTTCTCGTCGAAGCCGTATTCCGACTTCAGCCACTGGAAGTAGCTGGTGATGCCCTCTTTCGAGATCAGCAGGGTCAGCGGCTTCAGATCCTCGATCTTGGCAACCTTGGCCTCGGGGTGGGTGAGGAAGACCTGCGGGTCCTTCTGGAACATCGCGGCGACTGCGACCAGCGGCACGTTGTTGGTGACGGCATCGAAGGTCTGCAGCGAGTTCGCGCTCATGAAGAAGTCGAGCTTGCCCGCGATCAGCAGCATGCGGTTGTTCTCGTTGGGACCGCCGGGCACGATGGTGACGTCGAGGCCGTATTTCTTGTAGGTGCCGTCGGCCAGCGCCTGGAAGAACCCGCCATGCTCGCCCTCGGCGACCCAGTTGGTGCCGAACGAAACCCTGTCCAGAGTCTGCGCCCGTGCCGGGACAAGGGCCACGGCGAGGCCGAAGGCAGCGGCCAGCAGGCTCGTGGTTAACGCTCGCGGCAAAAAGGCCCGGATCATGGTTGGACTCCGTCTGATATTTTGGCCCATGATGGAAGGCGGGACACGTGGACCGCGCCCGGAGACGCGAACGCCCCGAATGATGTTAGACAAACTAGCCCGCAAATCCATCCAATGAAACGCTTGTATTGAGACAACCGGCCCGATGACTTCTCAGCTCCCGCCCCGTGACTGGACCGCCATCCACTGGCCCGACCTCGCCAAGGGGGCGGCGGCGCGCTGGATCGCGGTGCTGCCGCTCGCCGCGACCGAGCAGCACGGGCCGCATCTTCCGCTGGGAACCGACGTCATGATCGGCGAGGCCTATCTGGCGCGGGTGCGCGAGCTGCTGCCGGCGGCCATCCCGGCCACGTTCCTGCCATTACAGCCGGTCGGCATCTCCACCGAGCATATCGACTTTCCGGGCACGCTGACGCTGCCGACCAAGGTGGCGCTGAACAGCTGGATGGCGCTCGGCGAGAGCGTGGCGCGCGCCGGCATCAGGAAGCTCGTGATGGTGACGAGCCATGGCGGCAATTCCACCGCCATGCAGCTCGTCGCGCAGGACCTGCGCGCGCAGCACAAGATGCTGGCGGTGACCACGAGCTGGTCGCGCTTCGGAGCGCCGGACGGGCTGTTCGACGCTGACGAACTGCGCCACGGCATCCATGGCGGCGCGGTCGAGACCTCGATCATGCTGGCGAAATATCCGCAACACGTGCGCAAGGACGCGATCGCGGACTTCAAGCCGGCAAGCGTGCAGATCGAGAAGGATCACCGCCATCTGTCGACGCAACGGCCGGCGCCGTTCGCCTGGCAGGCGCAGGACCTCCATCCGAGCGGTGCGATCGGCGATGCGACCAAGGCCTCGGCCGAGAAGGGCGAGAAGCTGATCGAGCACGGTGCGCGCGCGTTCTGCGAGCTGCTCGCCGACGTCGACAGGTTCGATCCGGGCGCGTTTCGCGGCAGCTGACCGGAATTGCATCGTCCCGCGAGAGGCCGACGAAACAATTCACGAAACCATATTTCCGGCACCGCGTTCGAACCGGAACCGGGAAGCCTCCGTCCAACGGGCATGCGGACCACACCGGCGCCGCGCTCACACAGGATGGAGTATTCCATGTCGATCAAGACCAAGTTTGCCGCCCTCGCCCTCACCGCGCTCGCCGTGACCGGCACCATCGCGTCCACCACGTCGCAGGCCGAAGCCAGGCCGTATGGCTGGGGCTGGGGCGTTGGTGCGGGTCTCGTCGGCGCCGCCATCGTCGGCAGCGCGATCGCGGCCAATGACGGCTACTACTACAACGGCTATCGCCGCTGCGCCTGGGTTCGCCAGTTCGACGCCTACGGCAACTACATCGGGCGCGTACGCTCCTGCTACTGATCGACGGGTTTCCTTAAAGGCTGCGGATCCTGCGTTCGGCGCGGGTCCTCATCCACCCCGTGTCGTACACGACCCGTCCGGTGATCCCCCCGGGCGGGTCAATTCTTGAGCGCGGCGATCACAGATATTTGGCGATCAGCCGGAAGTCGCGCAGCACGCCGCGGCCCTTCGGGCCGGAGGCCTTCAGCGTCTCTTCCAGGCTGTGGCCGATGTGATCGTGGATCAGCGCCTTCTTGGCGCTTTCGATCGCGCTCTCCACCGCCTGCAATTGCTGGGCGATCTGCGCGCAGGGCCGGCCCTGCTCGATCATCTCGACGATGGTCTCGAGATGGCCGTTGGCGCGCTTCAGACGCCGGGCGATCGCGGCGTGCGGATGGTCGTCGGACATTCGGTTCTCCTATCCTCCGGGGAGGATAGCCATGATCCTCCCCGGAGGATAGGAAAATCGGCTTGACAGGCCATTGCGGCGGGCGTAGTGCCCGATTGTCGGAGCACTCGTTCCGCAGCGGGGTTTGCCCCGGACACACACTCGACCACGAGCCAACACAGAAGGCACATGGGCAGTAGCAACTCAGGCGACAGTAGACCGGCAACGGGACACTTGACGCCGCAACACAGCAAGACTGATCGCGCAGTTCTCGCCTGCGTGGATGGGTGGTCGCGCCTGACGTAACCGCCTGCTCCTCACCGGCCTGCCGCGCGACAGCGGAAGTGGAGGTGAGCGATGTTCGAAAAGCTCGCAAAATTCCGGCCGTTCGAGCCGCGGCGTATCTCGCCGCGAGCGGCCATTCATTCCAATGACAACCTGCCGGGCTTTCGCCGCCCGGCGGATCGCCGGCGTCCAACCCCGGCCTGTCATTGGATCCTGATCGACGGCCGCCTGGAATGCCGGTGGACCGTCGAGGAGACCGGCGGCGACTCTGATCAGCAGCCGCACGCGGGCCGGCGTTTCGGCCTGCGCGCGAGCGCGCGTCACGCCGCGGCCGTACGCCTGGGAGGCCGATATGGACGAAGGACCTAGTCGTCCCGTTGCGCGCCATCGCGGCGCGGCAACGGGACTCTTGAACTGCATCACATCTGGAAATGCCGCTGCTCACGGTAGCGGAGACGTGCGCGCCTGACGACGCCTGCGTCCCTCCCGCCGTGCCCGAAAGGCGGCGAGGAGACGCGAAATGACCGAAAGCAACACCACCCAGACCGCCATTCTCGACAGCGCGCATGCCGGCGACATCCATGGCGCGCTCGGCAGCATCGCCCGCGACGACATTGCGCCGCGCGCGACCCTGCTGGCCCGGCTGAAGACGTTGCTGGCGATTGTCGGCCCCGGGCTGATCGTGATGGTCGGCGACAACGACGCCGGTGCGTTCGGCACCTACACCCAGGCCGGACAGAACTACGGCACCACGCTGCTGTGGACGCTGCTGCTCTTGATCCCGGTGCTCTACGTCAACCAGGAGATGGTGGTGCGGCTCGGCGCCGTCACCGGCGTCGGCCATGCGCGGCTGATCTTCGAGCGCTTCGGCAAGTTCTGGGGCGCCTTCAGCGTGATCGATCTGCTGGTGCTGAACGCGCTGACCATCGTCACCGAATTCATCGGCATCACGCTGGCGCTGCAATTCCTTGGCGTCTCGCAGTTCTGGGGCGTGCTGGCATCGGCTGCGATCGTGATGCTCGCGGTCTCGACCGGCGACTTCCGCCGCTTCGAGCGCTTCGGCATCGTGCTGGTCGCAGGCAGCCTGCTGCTGGTGCCGGTGATCCTGATGGTGCACCCGCCGGTCGGGCAGATCGCGGCGGATTTCTTCGTGCCGAAGATGCCGCAAGACGCCAAGCTGAGCGAGGTAATGCTCCTGATCGTCGCCATCGTCGGCACCACCGTGGCGCCGTGGCAATTGTTCTTCCAGCAGAGCTACATCGTCGACAAGCGGATCACGCCGCGCTTCATCCGCTATGAGCGGATCGACCTGTGCATCGGCATCGTGCTGGTGGTGGTCGGTGCGGTTGCAATGATCTCGTTCTGTGCCGCGGTGTTCGCAGGGAAGCCCGAATTCGGCAATTACACCGACGCGCTCGGCACCGCGGTGGGCCTGGAGAAATATGCCGGGCGGCTGCCCGCGATCTTGTTCGCCCTGGCGCTGCTCGATGCCTGCATCATTGGCGCGGCGGCAGTTTCGCTCGCAACGGCTTACGCGATCGGCGACGTGTTCGCGGTCAAGCACTCCCTGCACCGCAAGCCGTGGGACGCGAAGGGCTTCTACAGCGTCTATTGCGGACTGATCGTGCTCGCCGCGGTGCTGGTGCTGACGCCGGGCACGCCGCTCGGACTGCTCACCAACGCGGTGCAGACGCTGGCCGGCGTGCTGCTGCCGAGTGCGACCGTGTTCCTGCTCCTGCTGTGCAACGACCGCCACATCCTTGGTCCCTGGGTCAATTCGACCAGGCTGAACCTGTTCACGGGCGCGGCGGTGGCGGCGCTGGTGATGCTGTCGGTGATCCTGACCGCCGCCGTCCTGTTCCCCGACCTCAGCGAGCAATGGATCATCGGCATCCTGGTCGGCGGCAGCATGCTGGCGCTCGCGGTGACCGCGCTGGTCAAACTGTACGAGATGTCGTCGCGCCGCAATGCGTCGTTCCGCTTCAAGCGCAAGCCACCGCTGTTCGACCGCGACAGCTGGCGCATGCCGCCGCTCGACCGGCTGCCGCCGGCGCGGCTCAGCCCGCTGAGCCGGATCTGGATGATCGTGCTGCGCGGCTATCTGGTCGTTGCCGCCGGGCTCGTGCTGCTGCGGATCGTGCAGCTCGCGACGGTCGGGGCGTGACCGCACTCGGCCGCGGCCGGCGATGGAGCGCGATCGTGTTGTTCAGGCTGGCCGGCGCCATCCTGCGCAGCGCGGCCGCGCTCCATCAGCGGCGGATGATTTCAGGCGCCCGGCTGCGGACGGGGCTGTCCATGGCGCGATGTGTCGAACGGGCCGGCGCCAGGGTCTTGCTCGGCAGGGCAGCGCAGCCGGCATTCATCAAGACAAGGGACGAGGACAATGACGGCATCGATTGAACGGCCGGATCCCGACCGATTTGCCACAGCTGCGTGGCGCTTCGCAGCTCACAGGACGTGCTGCCGCGCGCCGTTACGTGACTGTCATAATGGCGTGCAAATCGAAGAGGTATCCGGGGCGCCTCAGATGCTATTGCGAATTATTTGCAATAAGCAACAGAGGATGCTACGTGCTGACCTGGCTTTGGATGGAACGACACGGATCGGACCGGGGACGGCGGGCGATGACTTCAAATCTCGGGTGGCAAGCAGCCGCCAAATCTGCAATGCCGGGCGAACCCGCCAAGCGCTCGCGGAAAGCCGCGTCATGACCTGCGTCCGTCTCTTCCGGGTTCGGATCGCCGCCGGCGCAGCGCTCGGTGCGGCCACATTCGGCACGTCGGCGGCCGCGGCCGACCTGCCCCTCAAGTCCCCGGCCGCCAAGGCGGTCTACAGCTGGACCGGTTTCTATGTCGGCGCCCATGTCGGCTATGGCGACGGCAACCTCGGTCCCGGCACCAATCCGATCCTGGAACAGGGCGTGTTCTTTCCGCCCACCATCACCGGCGGCATCGGCGGCTTCCAGGCCGGCTACAACAAGGAATTCGCCAACCGCTTCGTGCTCGGCGTCGAGGCGGATGCGACCTTCACCGGCCCGACCGACCCGGTGCGGCGTCCGCCGGGTCCCTTCAACGCCTCGATCGACTATGTCGGCACCGTGCGCGGCCGCGCCGGCTACAGCTTCGGCACTTGGATGCCTTACGTGACCGGCGGTTTCGCCTGGGGGCACACCGAGGTCAGGGTCAATGATGCCAGCGGCAGTGTGATCTCCGAGCCCGGCCAATACCAGACCGGCTGGACCGTCGGCGCCGGCGCCGAATTCGCGATCAGCGGCAATTGGACCGCGAAACTCGAATACGACTACATCGACCTGTCGCGCCGCACGCTCGGCCTCAACGATTTCGGCATGCCCGGCGTCAGCATCGACCCGCGCATTCATCTGCTGAAATTCGGCCTGAACTACCAGCTCGGCGATTCACCCTGGTCGGCGACGCCGACGCGGACCGCACTGCCTGATAGCAGCGACTGGAGCGTGCACGGCCAGACCACGCTGCTCGGTCAGGGCTATCCGTCGTTCCGCGCGCCCTATTCCGGCACCAACAGCCTGCCAGGCGTGAGTCAGGTGCAACAGACCTGGACCACGACGGCGTTTCTCGGCGTGCGGCTCTGGGAAGGCGGCGAACTCTACTTCAATCCCGAGACCGCGCAGGGCTTCGGCCTCAACGGCACGCTCGGCCTCGCCGGCTTCTCGAACGGCGAAGCGCAGAAGGCCGGCGCCGAATTTCCGAAGATCCGGCCACAGCGCTACTTTCTCAAGCAGACCTTCGGTTTCGGCGGCGAGCAGGAAGACGTCCCCGACGGTCCCAACCAGATCGCAGGCAAGCGCGACATCGACCGCCTCACGATCGTGGTCGGCCGCTTTGCGGTGGGCGATTTCTTCGACGGCAATTCCTACGCCAAGGACCCGCGCGCCGACTTCATGAACTGGGCGATGTGGGCCTCCGCCGCCTACGACTTCCCGGCCGACCTGCCCGGCTACACCCGCGGTGCCGTGGTCGAGCTCAACCGCAAGGACTGGGCAGTGCGCGCCGGCGTGTTCCAGGTGCCCAACGCGCCGAACAGCGACGTGCTGGTCTCCAATGCCAACACCGGCGGCGCGGTGGTGGAATTCGAAGGCCGCTACTCGATCTTCGATCAACCCGGCAAGCTGCGCCTCGGCGTGTTCGGCAACCGCGGCAACACCGGCAATTATCGCCAGGCACTGGCGATCGAGGACGCCAACCCCGCGCTCGACATCAACGACGTGATGGCCGGCATCCGCAAGGACAACACCAAGTACGGCTTCTATCTGAACGGCGAGCAGCAGATCGCAACCGATGTCGGCCTGTTCGGCCGCCTCAGCTGGAACGACGGCCGGAACGAGATCCTGTCGTTCACTGATGTCGATCGCAGCGTTTCGGGTGGCCTGTCGATCAAGGGCAGCTCGTGGGGACGGGCGAACGACACGATCGGCATCGGCGGCGCGGTCAACGGGCTGTCGGCCGCGCACCGCGACTACCTCGCCGCCGGCGGCCTCGGCCTCCTGATCGGCGACGGCGCGTTGAACTACAGCCCGGAGCGGATCTTCGAGACCTACTACGCCTATCAGGTGAACAAGAACCTGACGCTCACCGCGGACTATCAGTTCATCACCAACCCCGCCTACAACGCCGACCGGGGCCCGGTGCACATCTTCTCCGGCCGCATCCACGGCGAGTTCTAGGGTTCACGTAGCCCGGATGGAGCGCAGCGAAATCCGGGGCACTCCATCCGCGCAGGAAGAATCCCGGATTACGCTTCGCTGCATCCGGGCTACGAAGCCTCACTGTCATTGCGAGCGCAGCGAAGCAATCCATCGCTTCGCGCGCGCCGAAGCATGGATTGCTTCGTCGCTTCGCTCCTCGCAATGACGGCTTGGATGGTGGTCACGGCACGGCCAACTGAGGCCGAACGCCCTCTCCCCACTTAGATATATGTAGACCCCCCGGGCTTGCCGCAAGCCCGGGGTCATCCCGTAGAACGCGCGCCCAATCGAACGGAGGAGTGCGGGATGCGGGAACATGCTGTGGTGATTGCGGGCGGAGGTCCGACCGGGCTGATGCTGGCGGGCGAGTTGGCGCTGGCGGGCGTCGATGTTGCGATTGTCGAGCGGCGCGCCAGCCAGGACGTGATTGGCTCGCGCGCGGGCGGCCTGCTTGCACGAACGCTCGAGGTGTTCGACCAGCGCGGCATCGCGGACCGGTTCATCGCCGAGGGAAACCGCCATCCGGTCGTGCACGTTCACCCGATCCCGCTCGACCTCAGCGACTTTCCGACCCGGCATAATTACACGCTCGCACTGTGGCAGAACCATATCGAGCGCATCCTGGCCGGATGGGTCGGCGAGTTCGGCGTGCCGGTCTACCGTCAGCGTGAGGTGACCGGCTTTGATCAGCACGACGAAGGCGTCGATATCGCGCTCTCGGACGGGTCATCGCTGCGCGCGCAATATCTCGTTGGCTGCGACGGCGGACGCAGCCTGATCCGCAAGACGGCCGGCATCGAATTCCCCGGCTGGGATCCGACCGTGAGCTGGCTGATCGCGGAGGCGCAGATGGCGGAGGAGCCGCCCCTCGGCTTCCGCCATGATAGCGCCGGCATCCACGGGATCGGCAAGATCGAGGATGGGCGCGGCTTGCGCCTGGTGCTGACCGAGCGGCAATTGCAGACCGCCGAGCCCAGCCTGAGCGACGTCCGCGCGGCGCTGATCGGCATCTACGGAACTGATTTCGGGATCAACAATCCGACCTGGATTTCACGATTTACCGACATGGCGCGTCAGGCCGCCGCCTACCGCGATCGACGCATCCTGCTCGCCGGCGACGCCGCGCATGTGCATGCGCCGATGGGCGGACAGGGCCTCAATATCGGCGTGCAGGATGCCGTGAACCTGGGGTGGAAGCTGGCCCAGGTGGTGACGGGCATTTCACCCGATGGCCTGCTCGACAGTTATCACGCCGAGCGCCATCCGATCGCCGCCCGCGTGCTGCGCAATACCATGGCGCAGGTCGCGCTTCGCCGCACCGACGACCGCAGCAAGGCGCTGGACGCGTTCGTGTCCGAACTGCTCAGCCTGGACGAGCCGCGCACGCGGCTCGCCGGGACGATGTCGGGGCTCGACATTCGCTACGACCTCGGCGACGGCCATCCGCTGCTCGGACGCCGCATGCCGGATCTCGATCTGGTCTTGCCTGACGGCGAGGTTCGGGTCTTCGCCTTGCTGCGCGACGCCCGGCCATTGCTGATCAATTTTGGGGCCCGCGGTGCCGTCGACAGCACTGGCTGGCCCGACCGGATTCAGCGGATCGACGCGACATGCAACGGCGCGTGGGAGCTTCCGGTGCTCGGAACGGTTCCGGCGCCGGCCGCGGTGCTGGTCCGGCCCGACGGCTACGTGGCGTGGGTGGGCGAGCAAACGCAGGCGGGGCTCACCGAGGCGCTGACCAGATGGTTCGGTGCGCCGTCAGCTTGACGAACAAAGCGTAGCCCCTACCCCGCCGGCTGGAACGAGTCCGCCCGCGCCATCGCCCAGGCTTCGCGGAAGCGGCGATCCTGCGTTCCGTCGAACAGCTCGCCGGGACGCAGCGTCGGATAGAGCTCGGCGAAGGAAGAGACCTCGGTGGTCGAAGAGCGCTGCGAGAAGTGGATCGGACGCAGCTCCTTGGTGTGCTCGAGGCCGGCCGCCGCCAGCAGCTCGCTCAGCGCGTGCAGCGTCGAGTGGTGGTAATTGTACACGCGCTCGATCTTGTCGGGCACGTAGAGCGCGCGGTTGCGGATCGGATCCTGCGAGGTGACGCCGGTCGGGCAGCGATCGGTGTGGCAGCTCAGGGACTGGATGCAGCCGAGCGCGAACATGAAGCCGCGCGCCGAATTGCACCAATCGGCCCCGATCGCCATCGCGCGCGCCATGTCGAAGGCGGTCGCGATCTTGCCGGAGGCACCGATCTTGATGCGGTCGCGCGCGCCGATGCCGATCAGCGCATTGTGGACGAAATTGACGCCCTCGCGCATCGGCATGCCTAAATGATCCATGAATTCGAGCGGCGCGGCGCCGGTGCCGCCTTCATTGCCGTCGACCACGATGAAGTCGGGGTAGATCCCGCTCTCGTGCATCGCCTTGCAGATCGCGAGGAACTCCCAGGGATGGCCGATGCACATCTTGAAACCGGCCGGCTTGCCGCCGGACAGCTTTCGCATGTTCGCGACGAATTCCATCATCTGGATCGGCGTCGAAAACGCCTTGTGATAGGCCGGCGAGATACAGTCCTCGCCCATCGGCACGCCCCGGATCTTGGAGATCTCCTCGGAGACCTTCGCCGCCGGCAGCACGCCGCCATGGCCGGGCTTGGCGCCCTGGCTGATCTTGAGCTCGACCATCTTGATCTGGTCGTCGCCCGCGACGCTGGCGAACAGCTCCGGATTGAATGTGCCGTCGCGGTTGCGGCAGCCGAAATAGCCGGAGCCGACCTCCCAGATGATGTCGCCGCCCTTCTCGCGGTGATAGGGGCTGACGCCGCCCTCGCCGGTGTCGTGGGCGAAGCCGCCCTTCTTGGCGCCGGCATTGAGCGCCCGCACCGCGTTCGGGCTCAGCGCACCAAAGCTCATCGCCGAGATGTTGAACACCGAGGCCGAATACGGCCTGGTGCAGTCGGGGCCGCCGATGGTGATGCGGAATTTCTGGTCGGCCTTCGGCTTCGGCGCCACCGAGTGGTGCATCCACTCATAGCCCTCGCGGTAGACGTCCTCCTGGGTGCCGAACGGCCGCTTGTCGAGCACCATCTTGGCGCGCTGATAGACCACGGCGCGGGTGTCGCGGGAGAACGGCATGCCGTCCTTCTCGCTCTCGAAGAAATACTGCCGCATCTCGGGGCGGATTTCCTCGAGCAGGAAGCGGACATGCGCCGAGATCGGGTAGTTGCGCAGCACCGCGTGGTTCTTCTGGGTGAGGTCGCGGATGCCGAGCAGGGTCAGCGCGCCGAAGATCACCAGCGGGATCAGGACGAGCTTGAACACCTTGTGGTCGAAAATTCCGACCAGCAGCAGGAGCGTGGTGACGACGGCGCAGATCGTCAGCACGATGAAGCGCGGCGAGAACGGAAGCAGCATCGTATCCATGGAATCCTCCGGTCTGCCTGAAAACACCCTGTCGGCGGTGAGCCTAATCCAACTCGCGGAACAAGTGCACTACGGTTATACGGCCGAGCAGTCACAGATGTGACAACCGCCCGGATGGGCGGGTGCGGCGTCGGTCAAATCGAAACGGTCCTGCCTTTTGCACTGCAACGAAGCGGGGCGAGGGGCGCACGGCCAAAATATCGAAAACAACCCCATGCACAGTAGCCGGCGACTTCCGGCGTTCGGCAGGGCGGCTTGACACGTCGGGCAACTCAGCGGTACTTTTCCATTATTCCGAAATCGTGCAGGCGCCTCTTGCGCTGTCATCACCCGCGAAAGCGGGTGATCCTGTATTCCAGAGGCCGCAGTGCTCGAGCCGAGAAGCCGCGGCGTACTGGATCGCCCGGTCCATGTGCGCAATTGCGCACAGGCCGGGCGATGACAGCGCGATTACTCTCCCCAAGCGGAAGAGTGACAAGGGAAGAAAGCCCCGCCGGCATCAATGGTCGTGCGGCTGCAATTCGTGCGGGATGTGGCCCGGCTTCAGGCCGTCGCTGTCGAGCCAGGCGTTGGTGGTGTCGAGGGCGCGCGCGATATGATCCGCGGTGCGGGAGAAATCGTAGGGCGAGCCGACCAGCGGGCAGAGCGGCGGCACCACGAAATACTCGACACCGGGACCGATATTCTCGAGCTCGTTGACGAGTTGCCCGCGATCAGCAGCGTCAGCGCATGCAGCGCATTGGCGAGCGCACCGATCGGCGGCGCCTGGTTGGCGCAGGCATGTCCGGTCGGCAGCACGATCAGGCGTTTTGCCCCATGCTTCACGGCGACACGCACCGGCGTATTGCTGGAGATCGCGCCGTCGGCCAGGTAACGATCGCGGTAATGCACCGGGGTGAACGCGCCGGGGATCGCGGTCGATGCGACGATCGCCTCGGCGGTCGAGCCTTCCGACAGCACCACGCTGTCGCCGCTGATGATATCGGTGGTGACGATGTGGATCGGGATCCGCGCATCCTCGAGATTGCGGAACGGGATGTAGTCGTCGATCAGCCTGCGGACACCGTCATGCGGGATCAGGAAGTCACGCCGCCACAGGAAGCTCACCAGCGTCCGCCAGGTCACCGGGAACACGTCCTGCCGGTTCAGGCCGCGCCAGATCTCGGCCAGCCGCGCCACGCCCGAGACCGTCGGGTCGCCGGCATAGAACGCGCCGTTCAGTGCGCCGACGCTGGAGCCGACCACCATGTCGGCGGCCACGCCATGCGCGGCCAGCGCCTGCAGCATACCGACCTGCACCGCGCCAAAGCTGCCGCCGCCGGCGAACACAAAGGCGGTCTTCGGTGCATCCGGATCGGTGATGGACAAGGTGCGGCTCCCTGGGTCGCCGCGTTCGGGAAGGTGGCGCGGCGTTGGGGGATTTATAGCAGCGGGGGAATGGGTGATGCCATCGTCCCGGTCGTCATTCCGGGACATCGCGAAGCGATGGGCCCGGAATCCATAACCACAAATGCAAAAGGCTGGAGCCTGATGGGGCCCCAGCCTTCGTCAAACGAATTGTGGTGGTTATGGATTCCGGGCTCGATGCTACGCATCGCCCCGGAATGACGGTGATAAGGCGTAACCTCAGCGCTCGACGAACGCCTTCTCGATCACGAAGTGACCGGGGGTGTTGCCGCTGCCTTCCTTGAAGCCGCGGGTCTCGAACAGCTGCTTCAGCTCGTCCAGCATCGCCGGGCTGCCGCACATCATGATGCGGTCGGTCTCGATGTCGAGCGGGCCCTGATGCAGATCGGTGAACAGCTGGTTGGAGGTGATCAGGTCGGTGATGCGGCCGCGATTGCGAAACGGCTCGCGCGTCACGGTCGGATAGTAGGAGAGCTTCTCGGACAGCAGCGGCCCGAACAATTCGTCGTCGCGCAGCTTGGCGACCAGTTCCTCGCCATAAGCGAGCTCGGAGACCTGGCGGCAGCCATGCACCAGCAGGATCTGGTCGTAGCGATCATAGACCTCGGGGTCCTTGATCAGGCTGGCGAACGGCGCGAGGCCGGTTCCGGTCGACAGCAGCATCAGCCGCTTGCCGGGAATCAGATTGTCGGTGATCAGCGTGCCGGTGGCCTTGCGGCCGACCAGGATGGTGTCGCCCTCGCGGATCTTCTGCAGCTTGGAGGTGAGCGGGCCGTCCTGCACCTTGATCGAGAAGAACTCGAGCTCTTCCTCGTGATTGGCGCTCGCCATCGAATAGGCGCGCAGCAGCGGCCGGCCGTCGACCTCGAGGCCGATCATGGCAAACTGGCCATTCTGGAAGCGGAAGCCGGAATCGCGGGTCGCCCGGAAGCTGAAAAGCGTATCGGTCCAGTGCTGAACAGAAAGAACTTTCTCTCGATAGAACGCGCTCATGGGTTTTCGTTTTCTCGATTGACCAGATTTAGAATGGTTTGATTTTTAGGCTGCCTCGGACGACACGGAAGTGCCCGAAATCACTGAAGATCTCGCGTTTCCATCGCGCCGATGCATGAGATAGTCAAGATCAACTGGCGTGCAATTGCGATCTCAGAATGGCAGTCGTTCAATTTCGCGCAGAGGTTCACTGACCACATCGTTAACACGCGGCGCTGCACGTAATTTCCTTGCTGAGATCAGCGCCGATCTGGCAATTAATTGCTGCGAAAACCGTAGGCCGAAGGGAAAATGATCTCGTGGTCCTGATCAGCCAGCGAATCTTCCTGGAAACCATCAAAAAATATTGTTTGGCGCACGCGATTGCGGTCGAGGTGCGATCCGGCGGCTGGCTGGTCATCATGACCAGGGGCAACGAACGGCGGCTCGCGATCGGCTACGACATCGGGCTGAACAGCGCGGTCGCGCACCAGGTCGCCAACGACAAATCGGCCTGCGCCGAGGTGCTGGCATCGGCGGGCGTATCGGCCGTTCCGCACACGCTGTTTCTCGGCACCAAACTCAGCAGGCACATCCCGGGATCGGACTCGCTGGAGGCGATGCGGCGTCTGCTCGACCAGCATCCGCACGGACTTGTCGTCAAGCCGAACGAAGGCACATCAGGCGAACTTGTCTTCCGCGTGACGACGCCAGCGCAGCTGGAGAGCGCGGTCGCACGCGTCCTTGCCGCGCATCCAAGTCTTGCGATCTCGCCTTTCGTCGAAATCAAGGACGAGGTGCGCGTCGTGCTGCTCGATGCGCGGGCGCTGATCGTCTACGCCAAGACGCGGCCGTCGGTGATCGGCGACGGCGTCCATTCGCTGCGCGCGCTGGCGCAAGCGGCCGCGACGGCAGAGCAACTCAAGACCATGGCCGAGGATTTCGATGCGGCCACGCTCGACGCCATTCCGCCTGCCGGCGAACGGTGTCTGCTGAACTGGCGGCACAATCTCGATGCCGGCGCCGATCCCGTGCTGCTCACCGACGGCCCGGCACGCGAGGCCTGCATCGCGCTCGCAATCAAGGCGGCGCTGGCCGTCGGCATCCGCTTCGCATCCGTCGACGTCGTGCGCGTCGATGGCGCGTGGCAGGTGCTCGAGGTGAATGCCGGCGTGAAGATGGAGGCGCTGGGCCGGCGGCATCCCGCACTGGTCGAGGCGGCGTATTCGGCAGCGCTGGACGAGGCGTTCGCCGCGCCACCGCGCGACGCGCTTGCTTGAGGCCAGATCATTCCCGCGGCCGCTGCTTTTCGTAGGCGGCAACGATCAGTTCCGATTGCTCGATCTGTGCCGCGAGACGATCGATCTCGGCTTGCGTCTCCGGAAACACGTCAGCTCCCGCCGTGTTGCCGGATTGCAATTCCGCGATCAGTTCACGGTTCTTCGTGATCTGCTTGCGGTGCCAATCGATTTCTGGATCCTCCTGCATCAACCCATCTCCCGATCCGCGGGCATTACGACGCCAGCTCTCGCAGCAGGACGGGTGGATAAACCGGCTTCTCGAAAAATTTGACGCCGTCAGGCAGGACCGCGGCCGGAGGCCGGCCCGAGATCACCAGAACGCGCACGCCCGGGTCGCAATTGACGGCCAGATACGCAAGCTCGATCCCATCCATCTTGCCCGTGAGCTTGATGTCGGTGACGACCAGCGACGGGTGACGCCGCATGATGGCCAGCGCGGCCGTCTCCGCGTCTTCACACTGGATCACGTCAAAATGACCTTGCTCCAGCAACAGCGCAATCATGTCGCGCTGGATGACGTCGTCTTCAACCACGACGGCGATTTTACGATTCGACCTCGCGTAAGCCCTAGCGTAGCTCATGGCTTCCTCCGAACGATCAACCACGGTTAATGCCTGAAGACGCCGTTGGTTCGGGTTCCGAATTCAGCGACCGGCGGGTTCCGGCAGAGCTTTGCAAGTTCCAACCGGAACAACTTTCGAGGTGTCGGAGTCATCGATATGCGACGAGCCCAACGGCTCGGATCTGAGGAAAGGACGTCGAGCCAGGAGGCAATTTGCATGAAGAACGCCGCACATTCGGATCAGGATTTTCGCGAACCCTATCGGCCTGACGCTGCGTCCGGCGCACCAGACTTTCAATCGTCGCCGCAACCGGTTGAAGATAAGGTTCGCGAACAACACGCCAACGTCATGCGCTTCAAGACGATGGAGCAAGAGACGACCGATCCGCTCGGCGCCCGCCTGTTGCACGACATCATTTCCGACATGGAAGCGGAGCTATCGCAGGTCGTCGACCGAATTGTCGCGGAGCGGCATTAGCCGGTGAAGCGACGTATTCGCATATCCCGATATTGAAATTTGCCTGCCGATGATGCTCGGAGATCGCGGCGCATGGATACTCGAAGAAAGATCCCGCCGGATCGATGGAGCTTTGATGGGGGCGATACTTGGACGCGCGCTTTTCCAGGTCATGGTTGTTCTGACGGCGGTCGGCATCGTTGCCCTCGCCTGTATCGCGGTCCACGGCAGCTAGCGCCCCTGCGACGTTGCGGCTTGCGGCGGAATTCGCGCCGTCATTTTGATCCGTTCGGCGGCTTGCTCATCCCGCTCAAGGGAGTACGCTTCTGTGCATTACCTCGACCCGGACACAGATTATGCGCAAACTCCTTTTGGGCCTCCTTGCCGTCACGGCATTCGCCGCCGCCTTCAATCCTCCGGCCGCCAACGCCGTGTTCTGGCGCGGCGTCACGGCTCCGACCAACATCGATATCCACGGCTACCCGATCATCAAGGAGCCGCCGCCGAGCACATGCCAGTTGATCCATGTGAATGGATACTGGGTCCGGCAGTGCCTGGATTTGTCGCATCGCTCTTGGCGCTGAACCAGGTCCCGCTTGATCGGGACAGTTCGGAACCGCTTCGGTTGCGAACAGCCCCTCACCCGGATTTGCGTCTGCAACGCAATCCGGCCTCTCCCGCACGGAGAGAGGCCGGAATTTCGAGGCTAGTTCGAGCCACCCGGCGAATCGTCGAGCGCCTTGAAGGCATCTTCGAGCTGCGGTGACAGCGCGACGTTGAGCCTCTCGCCGGTCGGCAGGCGGGCGACGAACCATTTGTTGTAGAGCGGGACGATGTCGCGGTTCGAGGCGAGCTTGCGGAAGGCGCGCTCGACCACGTCCTTCATCTGCGGCTCGCCCTTGCGGTACATGATGCCGTAGGGATCGTAGGACAGATAGTCGCCGGTGACGCGGAATTTGTCCTGCGACTTGTGCCGCGCGATCAGGCCGTAGAGCAGGATGTCGTCGGTCGCGAACGCATCCGCCTTGCCGTCCACCAGCATCTGGTAGGACTGCTCGTGATCGGGCGCGGTGACGATGTTGAGGCCGAGCTGTTGCTTGGCGTCGACATTGTGCATCGCCTGCTCGTTGGTGGTGCCCTTGGTCACCACCACCGTCTTGCCCTTGAGGCCGGCGACTTGGGTCACCCCCGAGGCCTTCGGCACCATCAGCTTGGTGCCGGCCACGAACATCAGCGGCGAGAACGCCACCAGCTTGCCGCGCTCGGCATTCGCCGTGGTCGATCCGCATTCGAGATCGATCTTCTTGTCGACAACAGCCGGAATGCGGTCGTCGGAGGTCACCTTGACGTAGTCGATCTTGAGGTTGGCGTCGTCGACCTCGACCCCGATCTCGTCGACGATCGCATCGCACAGCTCGAGGCTGTAGCCGATCGGCCGGTTGGAGTGATCGAGGAACGAGAACGGCGGCGAGCTCTCGCGATAGCCGACCCGCACCGCGTGCGTGGCCTTGATGTTGGCGAGCGTGGGGCTGAGCCCCTCGCCCGCCGGCTGTGCCGAGGCCGCTCCGGCGAGCAGGCTTGCCGCCAGCAGGCATGCTGACAGCAGGCATGTCGACGGCCGAGGCGCCTCAGCCCGTATCGGCCTCCAGCGGGCGCGATGCATGCATCCCTCCCGTCAATGGCCGGCCATCACGGCGCCGGGCACCGCATCCTGCGGCACGGCGTCGTCGGGCCCGAGCTCGTGCTCGGCCTTCAGCTCGCCCTCCCACTTGGCGACCACGGCGGTGGCCAGCGAGTTGCCGATCACGTTGGTGGCGCTGCGGCCCATGTCGAGGAAGGTGTCGATGCCCATGATCATCAGCAGGCCCGCCTCCGGGATGCCGAACTGCGACAGCGTCGAGGCGATCACCACCAGCGACGCGCGCGGCACGCCGGCGACGCCCTTCGAGGTGATCATCAAGGTCGCCAGCATCGCGAACTGCGTGCCGAGCGACATCTCGATGTGGTAGGTCTGCGCGATGAAGATACTGGCGAAAGTGCAGTACATCATCGTGCCGTCGAGGTTGAAGGAATAGCCGAGCGGCAGCACGAAGGCCGAGATCCGCGAGGAGGCGCCGAACTTGTTCAGCCCCTCCAGCGTCTTCGGGTAGGCCGCCTCCGAGGAGGCGGTCGAGAACGCGATCATCAATGGCTCACGGATCAGCCGCAACAGGTGACTGTAGCGCGGCCCGATCACGACGAACCCGACCATCACGAGGATGCCCCACAGGATCAGCAGCGACAGATAGAAGCCGCCCATGAACACGATCAGCTTCCAGAGCACGCCGAGGCCGTTCTTCGAGACGGTCGCCATGATCGCGGCCCACACCGCGATCGGTGCGAACAGCATCACATAGCCGGTGACCTTGAGCATGATGTGGGCGAGGTCGTCGATCAGGCTCATGATCGGCTTGGCGCGCTCGGGCATGGCGCCGAGCGCGACCGCGAAGAACACCGCGAACACCACGATCTGCAGGATCTCGTTCTGCGCCATCGCATCCGCGATCGAGGTCGGGATCAGGTGGGTCAGGAATTTTTCGATCGAGAACGCCGAGACCGGCAGGCCGGTCGACTGCGCCTTGTCAGGCAGCGTGCCGGGGAAATTGGCGCCGGGCTGCAACAAATTGACCATCACGAGGCCGAGCAGCAGCGAGACGAAGGAGGCGGAGACGAACCAGCCCATGGTCTTGGCGAAGATGCGTCCGAGCTTGGCGCCGCTTCCCATATGGGCGATGCCGCCGACGAGGGTGGCGAACACCAGCGGCGCGATGATCATCTTGATCAGGCGCAGGAACAGCATCGCGATCAGGTTGACGTCTGCGGCGATCTCGGCACGGCTGTCAGGAAGATAGTTGAAGACGATCGTCCCCATTGCGATGCCAAGGACCATCGCAATCAGGATGTACTGCGTAAACCTGTTCGACATTCTCTTACCCCCGTAAGTTCCCGGCGAAGGGCAAGTGTGGCAGATTTACGCAGCTACGCAACACGCTTCGCGCCCAGCGGGACTTTGCCGATCTGTTCCCGTTGTGGAATGCCAGCGCGCGGATTAGCGTTCATGCAGCGCACAATCTGTGCAATGAGCTGCGCACAGTGCAGTCAAACTGCATGCGAAACTGCCAACGTGAGGGGAGACACAGCCAATGAACGACACCGTCAATCGCCAGATCCTGCTTGTTGAAAAGCCGACCGGCAAGCTCGGCCCGGAGCATTTTCGTCTGACCCAGGGCACGATCCCCGCGCCGAAGGACGGCGAGGCGCTGCTGCGGACGCGCTACATCTCGCTCGACGCCGCCAACCGCGCCTGGATGCACGGCGCCACCTACCGCGCCGCGGTGGAGGCCAACACCGTGATGGCCGGCGGCAGCATCGCCGAGGTGGTGTCGTCGAGCGACCCGGGCCTGAAGCCGGGCGATATCGTGTTCGGCGACACCGGCTGGCAGGACTATGCCGCCGTGCCGGCCAAGCACCTCGCCAAGATGCCGAAGCTCGAGCCGATGACGCATCTGCTCAGCGTCTACGGCGTCGCCGGGCTGACCGCCTATTTCGGACTGCTGCATGTCGGCAAGCCCAGGCAGGGCGAGACCGTGGTGGTGTCGGCGGCCGCCGGCTCGGTCGGCTCGATCGTCGGCCAGATCGCCAAGATCAAGGGCTGCCGGGTGGTCGGCATCGCCGGCGGCAAGGACAAGTGCCACTGGCTGACCTCCGAGCTCGGCTTCGACGCCGCGGTCGACTACAAGGACGGCGCCACCTACAAGGCGCTGCGCGCAGCGGCCCCTGATGGCATCGACGTCTATTTCGACAATGTCGGCGGCGACATCCTGGAGGCCTGCCTGGCGCAGATGAACAACCGCGGCCGCATCGCCTGCTGCGGCGCGATCTCGCAATATGACGGCGTCCCTTCCGCACACGGCCCGCGCGGCGTGCCCGGCCTGATCGTGGTGAAGCGGCTCGTCATGCAGGGCTTCATCGTGATGGACTACATGGACCAGCGCGACGCCGCACTCGCCGAGCTACAGTCCTGGGTCTCCTCCGGCAAGCTCAAGGTGCAGGAGGACGTCATCAACGGGATCGAGAACACGCCGCAGGCGCTGATCGGGCTGCTGGCCGGCGAGAACCGCGGCAAGCGCATGGTGAAGGTGTAGGCGTCTCTGTTACCTCTCCCCGCCTGCGGGGAGAGGTCGGATCGCGTCGCAAGATGCGATCCGGGTGAGGGGGTACAGGTCTCGCAACTCGCACCACCTGGCGGAGAGAGCCCCTCACCCCAACCCTCTCCCCGCAAGAGCGGGGCGAGGGAGTCAATGCAGCGTGCCTGACGCCTGTGGTGCGGCCTGCGGCGCCGCCTTGCCCTTCTTCGCCTTGCGCCAGTTCTCGAAACTCTGCACCACGACGAAGAACGCCGGCACGAACAGCACGGCGAGGCAGGTCGAGGCGATCATGCCGGAGAATACCGTGATGCCGATCGACTTGCGGGCGTTGGCGCCGGCGCCGGTCGCCAGCACCAGCGGCAGCACGCCGAGGATGAAGGCAAACGACGTCATCAGGATCGGCCGGAACCTTGCCCGCGCCGCATCGATCGCCGATTCCAGCACCGGCTTGCCGTCGCGGACATGGTGCTCGAGCGCGACCTCGACGATCAGGATCGCGTTCTTGGCCGACAGCGCGATCAACAGGATGGTGCCGATCTGGGTGTAGAGGTTGTTCTCGATATGCAGGCTCAGCAGCACCAGCGTCGGGCCGAGCAGCGACAGCGGCACGGCGAGGATCACCGAGATCGGCGCGTACCAGCTCTCATATTGCCCGGCGAGCACCAGATAGACCAGCAGCAGCGCCAGCGCGAACACATAGTAGATCTGGCCGCCGACCTCCTTCTCCTGGTACGACATCGCGGTCCACTCGAAGCCCGAGCCCGGCGGCAGCGTCTTGGCTGCGATCTCCTCCATCAGCGTCATCGACTGGCCGGACGAGTAGCCCTGCGCCGGCAGCCCGATCACGGTGGCCGACGGATAGAGGTTGTAGAGGCTGATCAGCGACGGCCCGACCGAGGGCGTGATCTTGGCCACCGTGCCGAGCGGGATCATGTCGCCGTTGCTGTTGCGCACCATCATGTTCTCGATGTCGCGCAGGCTGAGGCGGTATTGCGCCTCGGCCTGGGTGTAGACCTGGAAGGTGCGGCCGAACTTGGTGAACTGGTTGACGTAGCTGGCGCCGAGATAGGACGACAGCGCCGCGAAGATCTGGTCGGTGGTGACGTGCAGGGTCTGCGTCTTGACACGATCGACCTCGACGTCGAATTGCGGCACCATCGAGCGGAACGACGACTGCACCCGTTGCAGCGCGCTCTGGGTCTGCGCATTGGCGACGATCGCGCCGGTGACCGCTTGCAGCTTGCCGTAATCGGCATTGCCGTCGCGCAGCTCGACCTGCATGGCAAAGCCGGCGGCGTTGCCGATGCCCTGGATCGGCGGCGGCGGGATCACCAGGATGCGCGCCTCAGGGATCACCGCGAGCTTGTCGTTGAGCCCGTAGACCAGCGAACGCAGATCCTCGCCCGGCCCGCGCGCGCTCCAGTCCTTCAGGATCAAATAGGCGACGCCGGCATTGGCGAGGCTCGAGGAATTGTCGAGCGCCGAGATGCCGGCGATCGAGACCACCTGATCGACGCCGGGCGTCTTGCCGGCGATCTCGGTGACCTTGTCGAGCACCTGCTGGGTGCGGTCGAGCGCTGCGCCGTCGGGCAGCTGCACCGCCGCGAGCAGATAGCCCTGGTCCTCGATCGGAATGAAGCCGGTCGGCACCCGCGACAGGCCGTAGCCGGCGAGGCCGATGATCACGAGCGCGACGGCGACCGAGGTCTTGGCATGCCCGGCGATGCCGCTGACCACCCGCGTGTAGCCGCGCTCCAGCCGGTCGTAGGCCGCGTTGAACCCGCGATAGAAGAAGTTGCGCTGCTCGGGCGGCGCCGGCGGGCGCAGCCACAGCGCGCACTGCGTCGGCTTCAAGGTCGCGGCATTGACCGCGCTGAGCAGCGCGGTGGCGGCGATCACCAGGGCGAATTGGGCGTACATCCGCCCGGTCAGCCCGGGCAGGAAGGCGGCCGGCAGGAACACCGAGATCAGCACCAGGGTGATGCCGACGATCGGCGCGAACAATTCGTCCATCGCCTTGATCGCGGCGTCGTGGCCGTTCATGCCGCGCTCGATATTATGCGCCGCGCCCTCGACCACCACGATGGCGTCGTCGACCACGATACCGATCGCCAGCACGATCGCAAACAGCGTCGACAGATTGATGGTGAAGCCGAGCGCGGCCATGCCGGCGAATGCGCCGATGATGGTCACCGGCACGGTGGTCGCCGGCACCAGCATCGCCCGCCAGTCCTGCAGGAACACCAGGATCACGACCAGCACCAGCAGGCCGGCCTCGATCAGCGTCTTGTAGACCTCTTCAATGGAGGCATTGACGAATTTGGTGGTGTCGAACGGCGTGTCGTATTTGATGTCCTGCGGGAATTGCTTGGCGAGCTCCGCCATCTTCTTCTCGACGGCCCTCTCGACCTGCAGCGCGTTGGCGCCGGGCGACTGGAATACGCCGATGCCGGTCGCGGGCTTCTGGTTCAGCGAGAAGATCTGGCTGTAGGTCTGGGCGCCGAGCTCGACCCAGCCGACGTCGCGGACCCGGGTGACGTCGCCGACCGTGCCGGTCTTGACGATGATGTCCTCGAACTGGCTCTTGTCGTCGAGCCGGCCGTTGACGTTCAGTGTGTACTGGAACGCCTGCCCGGCCGGCGTCGGCGGCGCGCCGACCTGACCGGCGGTGACCTGCTGGCTCTGCTGCTGGATCGCCTGGATGACGTCCTGCGGCACCAGCCCGCGCACCTGCAGCTTGTTCGGATCGAGCCAGACCCGCATCGAATATTGCCCGGCGCCGAACACCGTGACGTTGCCGACACCTGATAGCCGCGACAGCTCATCGCGGATATTGATGGTGGCGTAGTTCGACAGGAACAGGCTGTCATAGGTCTTGTTCGGCGAGGTCAGCGTCACGAACAGCAGGATCGAGGTCGACTTCTTCTGCACCGTGACGCCCTGGTTCTGCACCGCGCTCGGCAGCTGCGACAGCGCCGAGGAGACGCGGTTTTGCACCAGCACCTGCGCGAAATTCAGATCGGTGCCGATCTTGAACGTCACCGTCAGCGTGTAGGTGCCGTCGGCGCCGCTGTAGGACTGCATGTACAGCATGTCCTCGACGCCGTTGACCTGCTGCTCGATCGGCAGCGCCACGGTGTCGACCACGGTCTTGGCCGAGGCGCCGGGATAGCGCGTCGTCACCTGCACCGTCGGGGGTACCACGTCAGGATATTGTGCGACCGCGAGATTATACAGCGCCACGCCGCCCAACAGGATCATCAGGATCGCGATGACGTTGGAAAGGACCGGGCGCTCGATGAAGAATTTCGAGATCATGGCGCGTGCGTCCTATTTGGCCGCTGCCGGCGCCGCGTCGGCCTTCTGGATCTGCGGATCGACCTTCTGCCCGGGGATCGCGCGCAGCAGTCCGGCGGTCACGACGCGGTCATCCGCCTTCAGCCCGCTCTCGATGACGCGCAGGCCCTCGTCGAGCGGGCCGGTGGTCACCTTGCGCTGCTCGACCACATTGTCGGCATTGACCACCAGCACATAGCGGCCGGCCTGGTCGCTGCCGACCGCGACGTCGGGCACCAGCAGCGCGTTCTCCTGCTTGGTGAAGGGCACGCGCACCCGGACATAGAAGCCCGGCAGCAGCACGCGATCCGGATTGGGGATCAAGCCACGGACGGGCAGCGTTCCGGTCGACTGATTGACCGTCGGCGCGACGTAATCGAGCTTGCCCTTGTGCGGATAGCCGGTCTCGGTCTGCAGGCCGACCTCGACCGGCAACTGCCTGATATCGTTGACCGTCATGCCGAGCCGGCGGGCTTCGTCGCGGACCCGCTGCACATCCTGCTCACTGACGTTGAAATTCACGTAGATCGGGTCGAGCTGCACGATGGTGGCAAGCTGGGTGGGCGACGCCACGCCGACCAGTTCGCCGACCGAGACCAGATGGTTGCTGACGATGCCGTCGAACGGCGCCGCGACGTTGGTGTAGCCGTAATTGACCGCGGCGATCTTGGTGTTGACCTGGGCCTGCTGCAGATTGGCCTGGGCGTTGTCCCGCGTCGAGGTCGAGTTTTCCAGCGTCGCCTGCGACACCGCTTGGCGCTGCACCAGATCCTGCTGCCGCTTGAAATCGGACTCGGCCTGCTTCACCGTCGCCTGTGCACCGACCTCCGCGGCCTGTGCCTGCTCCAGCTTCAGCTTGTAGGTTTCCGGCTCGATCGTGAACAGGGTGGTCCCCTCCTTCACGAACGTGCCGTCCTGGTAGTTGATCGACGCCAGAAATCCCTGCACGCGCGCGACCAGATCGACGGTCTTGATCGGCGCGGTGTTGCCGGTGGCGTCAAGATAGCGCGTGATGGCGCGCTGCACCGGCGGCGCAACCTCGAGCTTGGGCGGCGGAGGCGCAACAAAACTGTTTTGCTCGCAGGCACTTAAACTGACAAAGGCGGATGCGGCGAAGGCGATGCGCGCAAGCGGTGCATTTCGCAGCCGCACAAAATCGCTCTGACTGAAATGTGCCGATGCGCGCGCATGCCTCATTTCCGAGCCTCGATTCAAATGACTTAATTCAAAGACGTCGTGGCGAGCAAAAAATCCGCCTGCGCCATCCATAGCAACAATCCGCTTGCAGCGGAACTCGAAAGCGAAAATGATGTCGCTCGCCGAGGTTGTTACAACAAGACTTTTTCAGAGCTCAGTTCAGTTGAGCCGGAGACATCCGGCGCGACCAGAGGATTTATTCAGATGATCAATGCGTTGACACGTGCAACGAAGCTCTCCGCATGGCTTGCGCTTGCGGCACTCATGAGCACCGCACCGGCCTTGTCGCAGGCGCCGAGCCAGGCGCAGCGCGACGCCATCAAGTCGCAATGCCGCAGCGATTATATCGCGCACTGCTCGAGCGTGCCGCCGGGCGGCGAAGCGTCACTGCAATGCCTGCAGAAGAACATGGCGAGCCTCGCGCCGGGCTGCGCCAGCGCCGTGAAGGCCGTGGAAGCGCCGGCCGCCGCCGCGCCTGCGGCAGCAAAGACCGACGCGACTCCCGCGGCGACGGCAACGGCCAAGCCGGCCACAGAGGCAGCGGCACCGAAGGCCGCCGGGGCGCCGTCCAGCGCGCAAGTTTCGGCGATCCGCAGCGCATGTCGTTCCGACTATCCCAAGGTCTGCGCGGGCGTGCCGACCGGCGGTGCACCGGCGCTACAATGCCTGGAGAAGAACAAGGGCAAGCTGTCGCCGGCCTGCGAGAAGGCCGTCGCCGCTGCGGGCGGCGGCGCCGCGCCGGAGGCGGGCGCCGCGGCAACAGCGGCACCAGCGGCCGCGCCGGCGGTGATCATGTTGCGGCCGCTGCGGCCGCGCGAAGAGCTGTTCGTGCTGCGCTCGGCCTGTGGCGGCGACGTCCGCTCGATCTGCGGCGGTGTCCAGCCCGGCGGCGGACGGATCGTGCAGTGCCTGGCGACCAATGCCGGCTCGCTGTCACCGGCGTGCCGCGACGTGCTGGCGCCGTTCGCGGCACGGTAATCCTGTTGTCACGCGACTGACCGGAAAGGGAGCGAACAATGCTGCGTATTGTCCTGACCGCCGCGCTGCTCTGCGGCTCGACCGCCGTCTACGCCCAGGAGCTGACATCAGCGCAACGCAATGCCTGCATGGGCGACTACGAGAAGTATTGCAAGAGCGTGGAGCCCGGCGGCGGGCGCATCATCGCCTGTCTCGCCAAGCAGAGCGACAAGCTGAGCGCGGCCTGCAAAAAGGTGCTGGCAGAAATGGAAAAGAAATAGCCGCGCAAGCGATGAGACGACATGTGCCCGGTGCTTGCCGGACACGGAGCCGTAGCACCTTGTTTTGTCATCCACAGGCCAACCAGACCTCACTCCGGGAGAGGGAATATCATGCGCTCAATATTGCTGATCGCCGCGGCCCTGCTGTCCTTTGCCGCGACCATGACCTTTGAGTCTTCCGACGCCAACGCCGTCGTATGCGGGCGCGGCCCCTATCGCGCCGGATGCGCGAGCACGCGCGGCGCCGTCGTGGTCCGCAAGCCGGTCGTCGCCGGCTGCCGCTGGGTCTGGGTCGGCGGGGTCAAGGTCCGCCGCTGCTACTGAGCTTTCCGCAGCCATCCGGCTAGGCGCCACACGCATTTTCCCTCTGGCGTTCCCGCCAGAGGGCGATTAGTCTGGACCCAAATTGTAAGTACACTGTCAATCTGGGAGGCAGACGTTGCGGATCGCCGTGATCGGCGGAGGGCCCGGCGGGCTCTATTTCGCCTATCTCTGGAAGAAGCGTCATCCTGACGCCGAGATCGATCTGTTCGAGCAGAACGCGGCCGGCGCCACCTGGGGCTTCGGCGTGGTGTTCTCCGAGCAGGCGCTGGACTTCCTGCGCGCCGACGACCCCGAGACGGTCGACGCCATCACCCCGCGGATGGAGAGCTGGAAGAACATCACCCTCAACCTGCGCGGCGAGAGCGTCGAGATCGACGGCGTCGGGTTCTCTTCGATCGGCCGGCTGGCGCTGCTGACGATCCTGCAAGAACGCGTGCGCAGTGTCGGCGTCACGCCGCGCTTCGACACCGTGGTTCAATCGGTCGACGAGCTCCGGGGTTACGACCTGATCGTCGCCGCCGACGGGCTGAACTCGATGGTCCGGCGCGGCGATGAGGCCGCGTTCGGCGCGTCGGTGACGCATTCGACCAACAAATTCGCCTGGTATGGCACCACCAAACCCTTCGCGACGCTGTCGCAGACTTTCGTGGCGACCGACCGCGGCTGCTTCAACGCGCATCACTATCGCTATGCCAGGGACATGAGCACCTTCCTGGTCGAATGCGACGCGGCGACCTGGGCGGCTTACGGCTTCGCCGACAAGACGATCGAGCAATCGCAGGCGATCTGCGAGGACGTGTTCGCCGCGACCCTGGACGGCCACCGGCTGATCTCGAACAAGTCGGTGTGGCGCAATTTTCCGTGGATCTGGAACGAGCGCTGGTCGCACGGCAACATGGTGCTGATCGGCGACGCGCTGCATTCGGCGCATTTCTCGATCGGCTCGGGCACGCGGCTGGCGATCGAGGATGCGATCGCGCTGACCAAGGCGTTGGAGAGGGAAAGCGGCATCGCCGCCGCGCTTGAGCGCTACGAGAGCGAGCGCAAGCCGATCGTGAAGAAGCTCGTCACCGCGGCGCGGACCAGCGCCGACTGGTACGAGCACTTCCCTGAACACATGACGCGCGATCTGATGGATTTCGCCTACAGCTACATCACCCGCTCCGGCCGGATCGACGACGCGCGGCTGCGCGCGATGTCGCCGGCCTTCATGGCCCGCTATGAGGCCGCAAAGGGACAATCATGACCGGGATCGCCGACCAGGTACCGCAGGACAATCCCGGTGCGCGCGAGATCGGCTTTGCTATCCCCGAGCGCTACAATGCGAGCCGCATCCTGTTCGACAATCTCGGCAACGGCAATGCCGATCGGCTGGCGCTGACCGGCCCGGCCGGCACGCGGACCTATCGCGAGCTCTGCGCTGATGCCGCACGCTGGGGCCACGCATTGCTTTCGCTTGGGCTCAAGCGCGGCGACCGCGTGCTGCTGTTCCTCGACGACACCCCGGCCTACCCCGCGGCATTCTTCGGCGCGGTGCGTGCCGGCTTCGTGCCGCTGCTCATCAACACGCTGACGACGCCGGAGCTGCTGCAATTCTATCTGTCGGATGCCGGCGCGCAGGTCGCGGTCACCGATGCCGAGTTCTGTTCGCGCTTCAACGCGGAGGCCTGCAAGGCCACGCCGCTGCGCACGCTGGTCGTGGTCAACGGCCCCGCCGGCGATCACGCGGTTGCCGAGACCCGCAACGCTGGCGACTGGTTGCAAACATTTCCAACCGAGCTCGACGCAGCCGACACGCACAGAAACGAAATGGCGTTCTGGATGTATTCGTCGGGCTCGACCGGCCGCCCCAAGGGCATCGTGCATCTGCAGCACGACATGGCCTATAGCGAGCAGGCCTTTGCCCGCAACGTGCTGAAGCTTCAGCCTGGCGACATCTGCTTCTCGGTGCCGAAGATCTTCTTCGCCTACGGTTTTGGCAATTCGATCACGTTTCCCTTCTCGGTCGGCGCCGCCGCGCTGCTGCTGCCGGGCCAGCCGAAGCCGGCGGCGATCTTCGCGGCGATCGGGCAATACCGGCCGACGGTGTTCTTCGGGCTTCCGACGCTCTACATCACCCTGACGAAGGCCGAGGGCGCCGGGCAAGCCGATTTCTCTTCGCTGCGGATGGCGATGTCGGCCGCCGAGGTGCTGTCGGCCGATGTGTTCAACGGCTGGAAGCAGCTCACCGGGCTCGAGATCATCGAAGGGCTCGGCTCGACCGAGGTGCTGCACGTCTATCTCAGCAACCGCGCTGAAAAGAAGAAGCTCGGCGCCGCTGGCCTGCGCGTGCCCGGCTACGAGATCGGGCTGCGCGACAGCGACGGCCGCGAGGTCGGCGACAATGAGGAAGGCATTTTGTGGGTGCGCGGCGATTCCGCGACGCCGCTGTACTGGAACCGGCCGGACAAGACCGCCGAGACGGTGCGCGAGGACGGCTGGATCTACACCGGCGACCGCTTCATCCGCGACAGCGACGGCTTCCACTTCTTCCGCGGCCGCGCGGACGATCTGATCAAGATCTCCGGCCAGTGGGTCTATCCGCTCGAGGTCGAGCTGTGCCTCGCCGATCACCCCGACGTCCGCGAATGCGCCGTCTACGCCGCCGAATTGCCGGACCGCCGCATGACGCTGCGCGCCGTGGTGGTGATGAACAAGGCCGGCTTCGACACCGACGAGGCGGCGCGGCGGCTGCAAGATTACGTCAAGACGAAGCTGCTGCCGTACAAGTATCCGCGCGAAGTGAAATTCATCGACGAGCTGCCGAAGACGGGTACGGGAAAGATCGACCGACAGGCCGTGATGCGGATGTGAGCCGCAGGTGCCCCCACATATTCAGCGTCGTCCCGGCGAAGGCCGGGACGACGGAGAATGCGGCAACCGCGTCGCGTACGTCGACCACCGGTCGGCTATTCCTCACCCATCTCGCCCGGGGCTTACCTCTCTCCCCAACCCTCCCCCGCAAGGGGGGAGGGAGCCTGACCCGCGTGCTCACCTCACCTACACTCTTCCCTGCTGCCGTTTCGTTCTCGACATGCTTGCACGAACGTAAGGGAGGCACCGGCGGCAGCGTTCCCTCCCCCCTTGCGGGGGAGGGTTAGGGAGAGGGGTGCCGCACGGCGTACTCTCTCAATTTGCCGTTGCCCGACGCAGCTACGCCCCCAGCCCCGTCCCGCCATACAGCCACGCGATATCGTCGCACCACTGGTCTTGCGACTTCGCGCTCATGATCGCGTTGCGGATGCGGGCGTGGTCGCCCGAGGGATGGTAGACGTGCTCGCCGATCGCGCGGGACATCAGCTGCACCCGCGCGGTGCGCGGGAAGCGTTGTGCGCGATAGGCATCGAGCGCGGCCGCGTGGTCGTCATGATGGGCCAGCATATGCGACAGGCAGACCGCGTCCTCCATCGCCTGGCAGGCGCCCTGCGCAAAATACTGCAGCATCGGATGCGCGGCGTCGCCGAGCAGCACCACGCGGCCGTCGATCCAGCGTTCGGTCGGATCGCGGTCGCACAGCACCCAAAGCTTCCAGTTGGTGCCGTGGCGGATGATGTTCTGCGCCCGCTCGTGGACGTGGGTAAAGCCCTTCATCACCTCTTGTTCGGAGACCGGCTTGCCCGCGACCGGCTCGGGCGCGTCATTGTGATAGGTGACGACGAGGTTGAACACCTTCCAGCCCGACAGCGGGTAATGCACGATGTGGCATTTCGGCCCGGCCCACAGCGTCGCCGCATTCCAGCGCAGATCCTCCGGCATCCGCTCGGTCGGGATCACCGAGCGATAGGTGGTGTGGCCGGAGACGCGCGGCGGGCCGTCGCCCGTGACCTGCTTGCGGATGTTCGACCACAGCCCATCGGCGCCGATCAGCAGACGCCCGGTGACGCGCTCGCCGTTCGCGAGCTTCGCGGTCACCGACGAACCATCCTGTTCATAGCCGGTGACTTCGCTGCTCACGCGCAGCTCGATCAGCTCATGATTCTGGCAGGCGCGCAGGAACACGCCATGCAAATCGCCGCGATGCACCACGGCATAGGGATTGCCGAACCGCGCGCGAAAGGAGTCGCCGAGGTCGATATGGGTGATCTCATCGGCGGTCAGCGCATCCATCAGCCGCAGCTGATCGATGTAGACCGCCATGTTGCGCGCGGCCTCGCCGACGCCGAGATAGTCGAAGGCGTGGAACGCGTTCGGCCCAAGCTGGATGCCGGCGCCGATCTCGCCGAGCGCCGAAGCCTTTTCCAGCAGGATCGAGCGGATGCCTTTCTGGGCGAGGCCCAGCGCCACGGCGAGGCCGCCGATGCCGCCACCCGCGATCAGGACCGGCTTGCTGTCCACCATCAGCCCGATCTCCCGAGATGTTCGAGCGCATCCTCGGCGCGCAGCGGCACCCGCGAGGCCTCGTTGTTGAGGTCGACGAGCTGGGTCAGGAGCGAGAGCAGCGTCTTGCGATCGGCCGGCCTCAGCGGCTGCAGCATCCGCGCCTGCGCCTTGTCAACCGAAGGCATGATATCGCCGAGCACCGCGGCGCCGGCCTTGGTGAGGTAGAGCAGCTTGACCCGCTTGTCCTCGGGCGCCGGCTTGCGCACGATGAACTCCTTGGCCTGCAGCCGCTCGATCACATTGCCGAGCGTGGAGCGGTCGAACGCGATCACCGCCGACAGCCTCGTGGCGTCGATGCCGGGGTGGGTCGAGATCGTGACCAGGGCGGCGTATTGCACCGGCGTCAGGTCGAACGCCTTGCACTCCTCGATGAACAGCGCGACCGCGATCTGCTGCATGCGCCGGAACAGATAGCCGGGCGCGGTGTAGACCGCGTCCATGGTGACCGGCGTTGGCTTGCTATTCGGCATCGGGCTGCTTGTCCGGGGCGGCGTCGGCGAACGCCTTGACTTGTTTTGCGGCGGCCTCGGCCTTGAGCAGGCGCGGATAGGCCGAAACGTCGACGCCGAAGCGCCGCGCATTGGCGAGCTGCGGCACCAGGCAGAGATCGGCCAGCGTCGGCACATCGCCGAAGCAGAACGGCCCGGCCTCGTCAGCGATCAGGGTCTCGCAGGCCGAAAGACCTTCGCGATTGGCCCAGGCCGCCCATTCCGTGACCTGCTCCTCGGCCAGGCCGAGCTTGCGCAGCCGCGCCAGCACTTTCAGATTCTGCACCGGGTGGGTGTCGCAGGCGATCGCCTGCGCGAACGCCCGCACCTTGGCGCGCCGCATCGGGTCCTTCGGCAGCAGTGGCGGATTGGGATTGGTCTCGTCGAGCCATTCGATGATCGCGAGCGACTGGGTGAGGATCGCGCCGGCATCGCTCTCCAGCGTCGGTACCAGCCCCTGCGGATTGATCGCGAGATAGGCCGGCGCGCATTGCTCGCCCTTGCGCAGATGATGCGGCAGATGCTCCGAGGTGAGCCCCTTCAGATTGAGGGCGATCCGGACCCGGTAGGACGCGCTGCTCCGGAAATAGCCATGCAGCTTCATCGGAACCTCCCTTGCATTTCGTGATTGGCTTGTTCCGTTGACGCTAGCCATATTGTCAGTATACTGTCAATTAAATTGCGCCAACAAGAACGATGGGAGGCTTGCCATGGAAGCCGTGCAGAAGACCCCGGAGCGCGAGGCGTTCTACAAGAAGATCGACGGCGAAAATCTCTCCGCGCTGTGGAACGTGCTTGGCGATCTGGTCACGCCCGAGCCGCGAAGCGCCTGCCGCCCGCATCTGTGGAAGTTCGACCAGATCCGCGACTACATGAACGAGGCGGGCAGACTGATCACGGCCAAGGAAGCCGAACGCCGCGTGCTGGTGCTGGAGAACCCCGGCCTGCGCGGCCAGTCGAGGATCACGACCTCGCTGTTTGCCGGCGTGCAGATGGTGGTGCCTGGCGACGTTGCACCCGCGCATCGCCACACCCAGTCGGCGCTGCGCTTCGTGCTCGAGGGCAAGGGCGCCTATACCGCCGTCGACGGCGAGCGCACCGCGATGGCGCCGGGCGATTTCGTCATCACGCCGTCGATGACCTGGCACGACCATTCCAACGAAACCAGCGAACCGATGTTCTGGCTCGACGGGCTCGATATCCCGATGGTGCAGTTCTTCGACTGCTCGTTTGCCGAAGGCGCCAAAGAAGATCAGCAGAAGATCTCCAGGCCGGCCGGCGACAGCTTCGCGCGCTATGGCCGCAACCTGTTGCCGATCGACCAGAAGCGGTCGTCGAAGACCTCGCCGATCTTCAACTATCCCTATGAGCACACCCGCGAGACGCTGGAAAAGGCCCGGGCCCGCGATGAATGGGATGCCTGTCACGGCCTGAAGCTGAAATTCTCCAACCCCGAGACCGGCGATTTCGCGATGCCGACCATCGGCACCTTCATCCAGCTGCTGCCGAAGGGTTTCAAGACCGCCCGCTATCGCGCCACCGACGCCACCGTGTTCGCCGCGATCGAAGGCCGTGGCCGCACCCGGGTCGGCGATCAGACCTTCGAGTGGGGACCGCGCGATCTGTTCGTGGTGCCGAGCTGGCACTGGGTCACCCACGAGGCCGATGCCGACTCCGTGCTGTTCTCGTTCTCGGATCGTCCGGTGCAGCAGAAGCTCGATCTGTTCCGCGAGGATCGGGGCAACGCGTAAGCGGTTGTAGGGGCAAGGCGCGCCGCACCCACCCTACGTCGTCCCGGCGAAGGCCGGGACCCATAACCACCACTCTTGATCGGTTGAACGCGCTGGGGCCCCAGCTTTTTCTAACAACGATGCCCTGTGGTTATGGGTCCCGGCCTTCGCCGGGACGACACCTTGGGTGTGGCCGGCGGTGCGCCCCTCACCGCCAATGCAACAGCCTCACCTCGAGCAGATTGATCAGCTTCCCGACCACAAGCCCGAACAGCGACAGGATCACGACGCCGGCGAGCAGCTGATCGGTCTGCATCAGGTTGCCGGCCTGCAGCACGAAGGCGCCGATGCCGTATTGCGCGCCGATCATCTCGGCGCTGACGACGAGCAGCAGCGCCACCGATGCGGTGATGCGGAAGCCGGCGAGGATCGAGGGCAGCGCGCCCGGCCAGATCACCCGGCGGACGATGGCGTGGAACGGCACGTTGAAGCTTTGTGCCATCCGGATCAGATTGCGCGGCACCGCATCGACGCCGCTATAGACCGAGATCGCGGTCGAGAAGAACACCCCGAGCGCGATGGTCGCGATCTTCGGCTCCTCGCCGATCCCGAGCCACAGGATCAAGAGCGGCAGCAGCGCGATCTTCGGAATCGGGAACAGCGCCGAGATGAAGGTGATGCCGACGCCGCGCGCCATGGTCGACAGCCCGATCGCGAAGCCGACAATGACACCGGCGGCCGTGCCGATGATCCAGCCAGTGCCGATCCGCATGATCGACCACGACAGATGCTGCCATAGCGCACCCGACATCGCGAGCTTATAGATCGCGGCCGCGATCGCCGACGGCGCCGGCAGAAACAGCGGATTGACCCAGCCTGCGCTGCCGGCGAGCTGCCAGACCGCGATCACCAGCGCGAGCGCGATCCAGCCGGCATGGCGGCTGCCGCCGGGCGTGAAACCGGCGCCGCGAAACGCGACCGGCCGCGTTGCTTCCGCCGATTGGTCCTTCGCCTGCTGCGGGGAGCGGTCAAGCATGCTGGACCTCGCGTTCGGCATCGATCGCCTCTTTCCGGATCAGCGACCATAATTCGCCTTGCAAGGCGGCCATCCGCCCGCGCGCCTCCGCCGTGCCGCGCTCGGCGCGCGTCATCGGAATGGTCACGATCTCCCTGATGCGGCCCGGCCGGCGCGACAGCACCACGACGCGGTCGGCGAGCCGCACCGCTTCCTCGAGATTATGCGTGACATAGACCGCACCCATCGCGCCGTCGGCGAGCAGGCCGACGAAGTCCTCCATCAGCAGCTCGCGGGTTTGCGAATCCAGCGCCGACAGCGGCTCGTCCATCAACAGGATGGCCGGACGAACCGCGAGCGCCCGCGCGATGCCGACGCGCTGGCGCATGCCGCCGGAGAGCTGCTTTGGGTAAGCAGCGCGGAAATCCGTCAGGCCGGTGCGGCGCAGCGCGTCGTCGATCACGGTGCGGCGCTCGCCGGCGCCCAAGGCGGTGTGCAGCAGCGGAAACGCGACGTTCTCCTCGACCGTATTCCACGGCAGCAAGGCAAAGTCCTGGAACACGAAGGTCAATGGATTGAGGCTATCCGCCGGCGGCGCGCCGCGTAGCTCGGCGACACCCTTGCTCGGGCGGAGCAGGCCGCCGAGGATCGACAGCAGCGTGCTCTTGCCGCAGCCGGACGGACCGACGATCGCGACGATCTCGCCGGCCGAGACCTGGAACGAGACATCGTCGAGCACGTCGAGTGCACCGAAGCGATGGCTGATATGGTCGGCGATCAGGTCCATGTTAGCGGCTCACTCCTTGACCCGTCATCCTGAGGAGCGCGCACTTGCGCGCGTCTCGAAGGATGCACGGCCGAACTGCTGCATCCGGGCCGTCGACCCTTCGAGACGCCGCTTCGCGGCTCCTCCAGCGACAAAGGCGAAGCCTTTGCGCGGGGCTGACGGGGATAGAGCAGTGCGCGCGGCTCATCATCAATCCGCCTTCACGTAATCCTTGGCGATGATCGCATTCGCGTCAAAGCCCTTGTCGACGAAACCCTGCCCCTGCAGCCATTTGATCTGGTTGTCGAGATTCTTCACGTCGAGCTTGCCGTCCGGATCGATATAGGCGCAGTTGCCGACCACCTGCGCGACCGGCAGGTTGGTGTATTTGGCGATGATCTCGAGCAGCGGTTTGGTCTCCTCGTTGATCGGCGCCACGCCGTCCTTGATCGAAGTCAGGATCACGTCGTGATATTCATGGTCGGCGCGGGTCAGCGCGGTGAGCAGCCTCTTCACCAGCTCAGGGTTGGTCAGTATCTTCGGCGACGCGAAGATCGCCCCGAGCTGCCACGGTGTCTCGTCGCCGACCCAGCCCAACAGCTTCGCGCCGTTGGCATCGATCAAGGTTCGCGCGGTCGAGACCGGCAGCAGCGCGGCATCGACGGTTTCGCCCTTCAGCGCCGCGGCGGCATTCGACAGCGATTGCAGCGGCACGATCTTCACGTCTGATAGCTTGAAGCCGTATTTGTCGGCCAGCAGGCCGAGCGAATAGTGAAAGCTGGAGCCGACCTGGGTCACCGCGACGCGCTTGCCGGCGAGATCCTTCGGGGTCTTGAGGCCGCTCGCATAGGCGTTGTTGCTGGCGAAATAGCCGATCAGGGGATAACCGGCCTTCTCGCGGCTCATGCCGCCGATCACCTTGAGCGTGCCCTTGCCCGCGAGGTTGTAGAGACCGGCGGTGACCGCGGTGACGCCGAAATCGACGTCGCCCGAGGCGGTCGCGACCGCGATCGGCTGCGCCGCATCGAAGAACTTCAGCTCGACATCGAGGCCGGCGTCGCGGAAATAGCCCTTGTCCTGCGCGATGAACACCGGCGCCGAGGACGACAGCCGCAACACGCCGATCTTCGCCTTCAGCAGGTCATCGGCTCGCGCGATACCGCTCGCGGCCCAGACCAAGAGACCCGCGAGTGCGAGCCGCGCCCAACCCTTCATTCCATCCTCCGCTTGAAGCCTTGTCCGTTCCGATCACACCGGAACGGTGGCTCCGGATTCGTGTCTTGATGCATCTTCGTTACGCGAACCGGGATCAACTTCGCTTGAAAACGCGCTAGAGTCCTTCGGGCACGGCCTGATCGCGGCCGATGAACGCGCCCTGTTTGCCAAGCTGTTGTTGCAACTTTTCGACGGAAATGTCGCGCGGAATCGTATTGCCCGACAGCGCCAGCGCCGCCGCGGTTCCCGCCGCCTCGCCCATCACGAAGCAGGCACCGGAAACACGCGCCGCCGATTGTCCCTCATGGGTCATCGAGGCGCAGCGGCCCGCGACCAGGAGATTGTCGACGCCCTCGGGCACCAGCATGCGGTACGGCAACTCGTTGTAGCCGCGGCTTTCCGGGATCGGCGGAAATTCGAAGGTCACATCGCCCGGCACGTGCTTTTCCATCGGCCAGCCGTTGACGCCGATCGAGTCCGCGAACGAGGCGCAACCCAGCACATCTTCTCCCGACAGCATGTAGCCGCCGATCACGCGCCGCGTCTCGCGGATGCCGAGCTGCGGCGGCAGATCGACGATGTAGGAATTCTCGAAGCCCGGCACCGTGCGCAGGAATCTGAACGCCTCGACCGCCTGGCGGCGGCCCTCGATCTCGCCGCGCGTCATGTCATCAGGATCGATGCCCGAGATCGCGCCGCCATCGCTGCGCGTCACCTGGGTAAAATTCACCCGCCATTCGATCTGCGATTTCTGCGGCCGCACGATCGCCGACTTGCGCGGGAATTTATAGGTGCCGGCGGCCTCGGCCTGCGCCATCCGCTCCGGAATCGTCCGCCACGCATCGCCGGCCTTCGCCGGATCGATGCCGTTGAGGCGGAACATCATCGAGGGGTAGAGCATGCCGCCCTGGTTGTCGCCGACCTCATGGGGCGCACCGGCCCAGACCGCGAGGTCGCCGTCACCGGAGCAATCGATGAAGATGCTGGCCACGACCGCCTGGCGCCCGGCCTTGGTTTCCACCATCAGCGCACGAATGCGCGCGCCGTCCATCACGACGCCGGCACCGAGCGCGTGGAACAGGATGTCGACCTTGTGATGCGCCAGCAGATCGTCGGCGGCGATCTTGTAGGCCGCGGTGTCATAGGCCTGCGCAAAAATCTTGCCGAGGATCAGATGCGGTGCGTTCAAGCCCCCGAGCCGGTCGATCCGCGCCAGCAGGTCGGAGGCGATGCCCTGCACCACGCGGTGCATCTCGCCGAAGATGTTGGCATGCAGTCCGCAGAAGTTGGTCACGCCGGCCGCGGTGCCCATGCCACCGAGGAAACCGTAACGCTCGATCAAGAGCGTCCGCCGTCCGGCCCGTGCCGCGCCGACCGCGGCCGCGATGCCGGCCGGTCCGCCGCCGAGCACCACCACGTCATATTCGCCATAGAGGGGGACCTGCCGCGCAGGTTCTTCGATCGTGCTGATCAGCATCATTTCCGCCCTGAACAAAGTTGATTGGGCGAACTATGAATTGATGCGGATTGCAGTACAATCCACCAAAATATGTGATCAGCTTTCGCGAATCGAGAAAAGCTACGGGGAGAGCGAATGGATACGCTGGTCAATCTCGAAGCCTTCCTCGCCACCGCCGACGCCGGCGGGTTCTCGGCTGCGGCGCGCAAGCTCAACATCGCGACATCCGTTATCGCCAAGCGCGTCACCCAGCTCGAGGAGCGGATCGGCACCGCGCTGTTCCACCGCTCGACCCGCCAGTTGCGGCTAACCGAGGCCGGGCAGCAATATGTTCACCGCGCCCGCGGCGTGGTTGCCGATGTCGGCGATCTGCTGTCGCGGATGGGCGAGAAGCAGCGCGACCTGTCCGATCATCTGCGCGTCAAGGCGCCGACCTCGCTGACGGTGGCGCGCCTCGCCGACGCCTTCACGATCTTCCAGAAGCAGAACCGCAGCGTGAAGCTCGAGATCGTGATGATCGACCGCCCGGTCGATCCGGTGACCGAAGGTTTCGACATCGCCATCGGCGCCTTCCCGCATTCCTTCGGCGGCGTCGTCGACGAGCCGCTGTGCCGGTTGCCGCGGCTGGTGTGCGCCTCGCCGGCCTATCTGAAGAAACACGGCACGCCGAAACATCCGCGCGACCTGGTCGATCACCGCTGCCTCAGCTTCCTGCCGACCGGACCGGAATGGCCGTTCGAGGGACCGCGCGGCCGCATCAATATCCAGGTGCGGCCGATCCTCTCCTCGAACGAGGGCCGCGTGCTGACGCAAAGCGCGATCGCCGGCAACGGCATCGCGCTGCTGTCGCATTATCTGGTCGCGGATGCGCTGCGCGACCGTGCGTTGCAGCCGCTGCTGGCAGACTTTCCGATCCCGGAACTGTGGGTGAAGGCCGCCGTTCCCGAGCGCCGCATCGACGCCGCTGCGGTGCAGGCGCTGCTGAAGACCTTGAAAAAGTCGCTGGCGCAGTCGCTGTGATACGACGGTGGCCTTGCCCCTCGCCTGCCGACCTGAGACAAGGACGCGAAAGGATCGCCCGCTTGAAACTCCTGATGCCGGTTTCGCTTGGCTTCATCATCGTCGCGACGCCCGCGGCGGCGATCGAGACCTGCCGCTTCATCGAGGCCAAGCCGGAACGCGAGGCCTGCTACCATCGCCAGGAGCAGGAGCTGGCGGCCAAACGCAAGCCCGATCCGCCGATCACACGCGCGAACGAATCGAAGACGTTCGATCAGTTGCAGCAGATGCGGCGCGACGACGAGGAGGTCTATCGCAGCATCCGCGGCATCTGCACGGGCTGTTGAAGTTACGCCGCGCCGCCGCCCCAGCGGCCCGCGCGCTTCTCGGCAAAGGACGCCAGCCCTTCGGCCGCCTCGGCGGTTTGCCGCTTGGCCGAATGCAGATGGACGAGGCGCTGGTAGGCCGCATCGTCCACGGCCATGCCGCCGAACGAGCTTTCCATCGCGAGCTTCTTGGTCTCGGCCAGCGCCTCCGGGGCGTTGCCGAGCAGCTGCTCGACGACCTTGGCGCCGGCGCTTTCGAGCTCGGCCAGCGGAACCACATCATGGACCAGGCCGATGCGGCGGGCATCCTCGGCGCCGAAACGCTCACCGGTCAGCGCATAGCGCCGCACCTGGCGCACGCCGATCGCATCGCAGAGCTGCGGGATGATGATCGCCGCGGTCAGGCCCCAGCGCACCTCGGTGATCGAGAACAGCGCATTGTCGGCCGCGATCACGATATCGCAGGCCGAGATCACGCCGGTGCCACCGCCGAAGCAGCCGCCCTGCACCAGCGCCACCGTCGGCACCGGCAGCGTGTTGAGGCGCTGCACCGCCTCGAAGGTGGCGCGCGACGCCGCCTCGTTCTCCTCCGATGATTTCGGCCGCACGCCGTTGATCCATTTCAGGTCGGCGCCAGCCTGGAAATGCTTGCCGTTGCCGTTCAGCACGACGACGCGCACCGGCTTGGTCGAGAGATCGTCGATCGCGGCCAGCACGCCGGCGATCAGCGCGCCATCATAGGCATTGTTGACCTCGGGGCGATTCAACGTGACGGTCGCGACCCCGCGCGCATCGAGGCTCCACAGGACTGGGCTGGCCGACATGACGTTCTCCCTGGTTCGGCATTGCTGTTGTGGCCACTATGGCGAGAGGCGATGGCTTGATCCATCACTTTCGAGCGCGCGCGGCCGCGCCAGGCGCATGACGGGTTGCGCGATGCCCCGCGCTTGTGGAAACTGACGCGGCACGTTGCAAGGATCAGTTCCACTCATGCGTATTTGCATTTTCGGCGCGGGCGCCGTCGGCAGCCACTTCGCGGTCCGGCTGGCCCGCGCCGGCCACGATGTGTCCTGCGTGATGCGCGGGCCGCATCTCGACGCGGTCAGAACCAGCGGACTGACGCTGAAGGTCGGCGACAGCAGCGTCACCGCCAAGGTGAGAGCGTCCGCCGATCCTGCCGAGCTCGGGCCGCAGGACGTCGTCATCAGCACGCTGAAAGCGACCGGCATCGGCGCGCTCGCAACCGGGCTGCCGCCACTGCTTGAACGCGACACCGCGATCGTGTTCGCGCAGAACGGCATTCCCTGGTGGTACGGTCTCGGCCTGCCGTCGCAACATCCCGCCATCCCCGATCTCGGCTTCCTCGATCCCGGCGGCCACCTGCGTGCCGCCGTCCCGAAGGAGCGGATCATCGGCGGCGTAATCTTCTCCTCCAACGAGGTGGTCGCGCCCGGCATCGTGGCGAACCTGTCGCCGGACCGCAACCGCCTCCTGATCGGCGAATGCGATGATCGCCAGAGCGAGCGCATCACCACCCTGCGCGCGGCACTGAATGACGCCGCGATCGAATCGCCGGACGTCCGGGAGATCCGCGAGACGATCTGGTCGAAGCTATTGACCAACATGTCGATGTCGGTGCTTTGCCTGCTGACCGGGCTGACCGCGCGCGGCGTCCGCGACGATCCTGCGATGCAGGACGTGATCCCGCGCCTGCTCGACGAAGCCAATGCAGTGGCGACGCACACCATTCCCGAGGTCAAGCGTGTCACCCGCTCGGGGCCGGCACCGGACCACAAGCCGTCGATCCTGCAGGATTACGAGCTCGGCCGCGCCATGGAAATCGATGTGCTGGTGCGCGCGCCGGCGACGTTTGCCCGCGCGGCCAACCTTCCCACCCCGATGCTCGACCTGATGGCCGCACTCGCGATCCAGAAGGCGCGTGACAAGGGGCTGTATCAGGGCTGACAATCCGGACAAGGCGATAACAAGCAGGGATATCGAACCATGCAAGTCAAGGACAAGGTCTGTGTCGTCACCGGCGGCGCGAGCGGGATCGGCGAAGCGGTGGCACGGGCCTATGCGGAGGCCGGCGCGCGCGGTGTGGTGGTCGCCGATCTCAAGACCTCGCGCGACCGGCTCGCCAGCGTCGCCGGCGACATCGACGGGCTTGCTGTCACTGCCGATGTCGGGCTCGAGGAGGACATCAAGGCGCTGATCGCCGCGGCCGAGGACAAATATGGCCCGGTCGACGTGTTCTTCTCCAATGCCGGGCTGTCGCGCAAGGGACAGGAAACCGCCTCCGATGCCGACTGGGACGTGAGCTGGCGCGTGCATGTGATGAGCCACGTGTTCGCGGCGCGCGTGCTGGTGCCCGGCATGCTCGCGCGCGGCTCGGGCTATCTCATCAACACCGCATCGGCCGCGGGGCTGCTCGCCTCGCTGAATTCGATGCCTTACGGCGTCACCAAGAACGCGGCGGTTGCGCTCGCCGAGCATCTCGCCATCCAGTATGGCGATCGCGGCATCCGCGTCTCCGTGCTCTGCCCGCAATCGGTGCAGACCGGGATGACGACGCCGGGCCCAAGCGCGGCGCGGGTCGACGGCGTGCTGCAGGCGGGCGAAGTGGCGCGGATGGTGATCGAGGCGATGGCCGAGGAGCGCTTCCTGATTCTGTCGCATCCGCAGGTGCAGGACTACATGCAGCGCAAGGCCGCCAACCGCGACCGCTGGCTGTCCGGCATGCGCCGCCTGCGCGACCGGATCTATGGCGGCGCGGCGTCAGGCTGACGCGTAGCCCGGATGGAGCGCAGCGCAATCCGGGATTCTCGAAGGGTGGCGCGACCTCCCCGGATTGCGCTTCGCTCCATCCGGGCTACGAAACCCGCGTCAAGTTGACGGCGGCGCGAATTTCTCCAGAGGCCCGGAATAGGCCTTGGCCACCGGCGAAGCGTAGGCGCCACGGCGCGACGTCGTGAGCTTGAGGGCTGCGAGCGCTTCCGCCTGCTTCACCGCGGCGGCCACGCCGTCGACCACGGGCACGCCGAATTGCACCGACAGCGCATGGGCCAGATCGGCCATCCCCGCGCAGCCGAGCACGATCGCGTCGGCGCCCTTCTCCAGTGCTCGCGCGATTTCCGCCTGCAGCTTCTCACGCGCGCCCGAGCCCGGTTTCTCCAGATCGAGCACTGCGACATCGCAGGCCGTAACCTTGGCGCGGTCGGCAAAGCCGTAGCGGCACACCAGCTCCTCCAGCGGCACGATCGAGCGCGGCAGCGTGGTGACGATGCCGATCCGCTTGGCGATCTGTCCGGCCGTGACCAGCGCCGCTTCGCAGATGCCGACCACCGGATAACGCACCGCCGACCGCGCGGCATCGAGCCCGGTGTCGTCGAAACAGGCGATGATGCCGGCATCGGCTTCGAGCGTCTTCAGCAGCGCCTCGATCAGCCCGGGAACGGCGAATGCCTCGTCGTAGAAGCCCTCGATCGAGGCCGGCCCCATCGACGACGTCACGGCGACGATCTCGGTGTCGGATGCTGCAACGGCCCGCGCGGCGGTGGCGATCGTTGCAGTCATCGATGCGGTGGTGTTGGGATTGACGATCAGGATCTTTGTCATGGGTGGAGATTAGTAGCCCGGATGCAGCGAAGCGCAATCCGGGACGGTGTCACAGGCGGAGAAGCTTGCCCCCGATTTCGCTTCGCTGCATCCGGGCCACAAACTATGAATGCTTCGCAACCCAGCCTGCGAAGGCATCGAGCACCTCGGCCATCACCTCGCGGTCATTGCGGCCGGAGCGCTTGAGGACATGGAAGGAGTGATCAGCCTCCTGCGCCAGATGCAGCGTCGCCCGCGCGCCCAACCCCTTCACCACGGGTTCGAGCAGATCGAGTTCCGCCAGCGCGTCGCGCGTGCCCTGCAGGAACAGCATCGGGACCTTGACCGCAGCAAGATGCTTGGCACGCTCGCTCGACGGCTTGCCGGCAGGATGCAAGGGAAAGCCGAGGAACACCAGCCCGCGCACGCCTTCCAGCGGCGCCTTGGCCTGCGCCTGCGAAGTCATGCGCCCGCCGAACGACTTGCCGCCGGCGAACAGCGGCAGTTCGCCGCAACGGCGCGCGGTTTCCGCCACCGCGGCACGGACCGTCGCCTGCGCGACGGCGGGCGGGTCGGGCCGCTTGCTGCCCTTCTCCATGTAGGGAAACTGATAGCGCAAGGTCGCGATGCCGCGCTCGGCCAATCCCTCCGCAATCACCGTCATCGACGGATGCGCCATGCCCGCACCGGCGCCATGGGCAAACACGTAGGCGCTACGGGCCTGCGGCGGGCGCAGCAGCAGTGCGGATACCGTGCTGTCGTCCGAGACGGTAATCGTGAGCGGCTGTGCAGCTCGTGCGTTCAAGATGACATCTCGAAGAATTGTTGCGCCGTTATGTTTAGTCGCAGACCGCGATGCGCGCAAATGCCGCTTCCGCCGCCGCGCCGCAAGTGACTGGCTCACAGCGAATCGAGATTTCCCTTGCAACATTTCCCTTGCAACGTTTCCTTCGCAACATTTCCGTTGTTAGATCAGGAGCCGCCACTGTAGGATGGCGCAAAGCGTACCACACGCTTAACGCGAGCTCGTTTTTCGGCGATTTTTAACATCTCAGCCATATGACGCGCGGGTACCGCGAATTGGGGGACGGGGCATGCCTCGCAAGACGATCGTTTTCATCGGGCTGTTGATTGTCGCCGGCGTCTTCTACTTCAAAGACGATATCGATGCGCTGGCCAAGAGCTTCCGTATTCAGGCGGTCGACTACCAACCGCCGGCAAAGACCGTGTGGCTGAATCAGAATGTCAGCGCCGAGCGGCTGCGCTGGTTCTACCACGCCGACCAGGGTACGCGGACCTTCGGCATCCCTCTCGAATGGTTCATGGTGCTTGAGCAGCCGACGCCCTGGCCGCCGTTCAGCGCGGCGCCGCGGCTCAGCGAGACCAACTATCTCGGCCGTTTCGGCTTTATTCCCGACACCGTGATTCCGGGCAGTCCCGATGCACTGCCGATCGGCTTCGCGCGGGGCGGCCCGATGGCCGACGCCAACGGCGCCCCCTGGCGCAACCCGCACAGCAAGGCCGACATGAACGGGGTCGGGCTCACCTGCGCCGCCTGCCACACCGGAAGCTTCAGCTATCGCGGCACCGAGATCGTGATCGACGGCGGCCCGGCCAACACCAATTTGTTCGAATTCCAGAAGACCGTTGGCCTGTCGCTGCTGCTGACCCGGTTCTGGCCCGGCCGCTTCGCGCGCTTTGCCGACGAAATCCTCGGCAAGGACTCCAGCGTCGACGAGCGCATGGCCCTGCGCGGCCAGCTCGATCTCGTGCTGAAGCAATACGCCAACATCAATGCGCTGGAGAGCAAGGTCGCCGCCAACAGCGTCGAGGAAGGCTATGCGCGGCTCGATGCGCTGAACCGGATCGGCAACCAGGTGTTCTCGATCGACCTGAACAATCCGAACAACTACGCCTCGCATTCGGCGCCGGTGCATTTCCCGCGGATCTGGAACGCGCCGTGGTTCAGCTGGGTGCAGTATGACGGCTCGATCATGCAGCCGATGGTGCGCAATGCCGGCGAGGCGCTCGGCGTCAGCGCCGAGCTCAATCTGCTCGACGAGTCCAAGGGCCTGTTCAAATCGAGCGCGCGGATCGACGTGCTGCACGAGATGGAGCAGATGATCGCCGGTGAGCCGCCGAGCAAAACGAAGGGCTTTGGCGGCCTCGCGTCGCCCAAATGGCCTGATAACATCCTGCCGAAGATCGACCCGCTGCTCGCGAAGACGGGTGGCGAGCTCTACAAGAAGCATTGTCAGGACTGCCATGGCCCGGCGATCAACAGCAGTGCGCTGCCGCCGAACGAAGGCCTCGCGCTATTCGAGGACGATAAGCGGTGGATCAAGAACGATGCCGGCCAGCTACTGCTCGACGTCGAGATGATTCCGATCAGCCATATCGGCACCGACAGCGCACAGGCCGAAGGCCTTGCGAGCCGCACGGTCGAGACGCCGGCCAACCTGAAGATCAAGGACGGCGCGTTCGGACCGGCGCTCGGCGACCTCGTCGAGAAGACCGTCGACTACTGGTACGACCAGAACAAGACCCCACCCGAGGATCGCAAGCGCATCAACGGCTACCGGCCGAACGAGATCCAGGCTCCGCTCGCCTACAAGGTCCGGCCGCTCAACGGCATCTGGGCGACGCCGCCCTATCTGCACAACGGGTCGGTGCCGACCATCTACGCGCTGCTGTCGCCGGTGAAGGAGCGTCCCCCGATCGTCTATCTCGGCAACCGGGAGTATGATCCGAAGAATCTCGGCTATGTCTCCGACGACAAGCTCAAGAACGTCTTCGCGCTCGACACCAGCAAGCGCGGCAACAGCAATTCCGGCCACGAATTCTCCAACGAGAAGCGCCTCGGCGTGATCGGGCCGGAACTGAGGGAAGACGAGCGCCGCGCCCTGATCGAGTTCATCAAGACGCTGTAGCGCTCGCCAGAGCGTTCTCCGTCATAGCCGTTGGAGGACGGCGTCGCTTCCGCGCGTTCAACTCTCCTTCTTCAGCTTGGGCACGGGCTGCCGGCGCGCCGGGCGGGTCATGGCTTCGAGCTCGAGCAGCTGGTTGAGCTGCTCTTCGGTCAAAAGCTTCTCCTCCAGCACGATGTCGGCGACCGAGCGGTTCTCCTTCAACGCGCGGCGCGCCACGCGCGATGAGGCTTCATAGCCGAGCGCCGGCGCCAGCGCCGTGATCAGGCCGATCGAGCCCTGCACCAGGCTGCGGCAGCGCTCGCGATCGGCCTCGATGCCGTCGACGCAGCGCTTGGTCAGCGTATCGATCGCCGCCGTCAGCATGCGCAGCGAGCTCAACACGCAATAGCCGATGGTCGGCTCGAACGCGTTGAGCTGGAGCTGGCCGCCCTCGGCGCACATCGTCACCGTGAGATCGTGCCCGATCACCAGGAACGCGACCTGGTTGACCACTTCGGGGATGACGGGATTGACCTTGCCGGGCATGATCGACGAGCCGGCCTGCACCGCCGGCAGCCGGATCTCGCCGATGCCGGTGCGCGGCCCCGACGACAGCAGCCGCAAATCGTTGCAGATCTTCGACACCTTGACCGCGACGCGCTTCAGCACGCCGGAGAACAGCACGAAGGCGCCGAGATCGGAGGTCGCCTCGATCAGGTTGGACGCCAGCACCATCGGCTGGCCGGACAGCCGCGACAATTCCTCGACGGCCAGCGCCGCATAGCGCGGGTCGGCGTTGATGCCGGTGCCGATCGCAGTCGCCCCGAGATTGACCTCGCGGAACAGCGAGGAAATCTCGTTGAGCCGCGCGACGTCTTCCTTCACGGTGGCGTGGAAGGCGTCGAACTCCTGGCCGAGCGTCATCGGCACCGCATCCTGCAGCTGGGTGCGGCCCATCTTCAGGACATCGGCAAACTCCACCGCCTTGCCCTTGAAGGCATAGGCGAGGTCATCCAGTGCGCGCACCAGCGGCTGGGTGGCGAAGATCACCGCGAGCCGCAGCGCGGTCGGATAGGCGTCGTTGGTCGACTGCGCCATGTTGACGTCGTCGTTGGGATGCAGCGTGTGGTAATCGCCGGGCTTCTTGCCCATCAGCTTGAGCGCGACGTTGGCGATCACCTCGTTGGCATTCATGTTGGTCGAGGTCCCGGCGCCGCCCTGGATCGCGTCGACGACGAAGGACTCGGCATAGACCTTGTCGGTCGCGACCTGGATGCAGGCCTTGTCGATCGCATCGGCCTTTTCCGGCGAGAGATAGCCGAGGCGCTTGTTGGCGCGGGCGGCGGCCTGCTTCACCAGCGCCAGCGCGCGGACGAATTCCGGGAAATGGCCGACCGGCACGCCGGTGATCGGAAAGTTCATCACCGCACGCTTGGTGTGGATGCCCCACAGCGCATTGGCCGGCACGTCGTCCTCGCCGAGCAGATCGTGCTCGGTGCGGGACTGCGCCTGCTCGATCGGCACGGTACGGACGGTCGCGATCGCGAGCTCGCTGACGTTGCCGCTGTCGCCGGAGGGCGGCGCGGTGGCTGCAGTGTTGACGGTCTCAGCTTTCGATTCGGCCATCGATCCCTCCGTTACCTCTCGCAAACGTCGTCAGCGACGCCAGCCATGATGCGCCCGACCGGCATCGAAAGCCAATGCCTATCGGCAAAGTCTTGTACACCGGCGAACGAAAAGACGCGTCAAAGCTGGAGCGGCATGCGCGCCGCAGCAGGAATCGAGGGCCTGCCTTATCCGTCACGATAACAACAACTTATAGCTCCATCCTGGGCGGTGCCCGACAACCGATGCGGCTGCTTCCTCCGCTGCGTCATCGCGTGCTAGATCAGCCGCAACAGGCGCAAGCGCGCTGCCGACAGTGAACGAACCAAGAGCCAACGCCGTGTCCAACAACAACGAAGCGATAGCCATCAAATTCCGCTGCCCGGCGGAGCTCGAAGGCAAGATTCCGCCGCCGGTGCCTGCGTCATTGGGGCTTCCCGGATGGCTCAAGGCGATGCCGACGCAGGCCTTCAATGCGATGAGCAATCGCGAGGAAGATACCGTCAAGCGCTGCCCGCCGTTCATCGACGCGATGACATCAGGCTTCCTGATGCCGCTGGTCTGCGATCTCAAGATCGAGAACGGCGAGATGACATGGGACAACGACCTGCCGTCCGGGGGCGTCCTCGAATTCCCGCGCTCGCCGGTCGGCTTCCACGACGAGAGCCAGGTGATCGGCTCGCCGCTGTTCGAAGCGGACCGCTTCGTCATCAAGTTCGTCAATCTGTGGACCATCGAGGCGCCGCCGGGCTACTCGCTGTTCTTCACCCATCCGGTCAACCGGTTCGACCTGCCGTTCACCACGCTGACCGGCATGGTCGATTGCGATCTGTTTCACGACAGCTGGATTCATTTCCCGGCACGCTGGCACGACACCAATTTCAGCGGCGTGCTGCCCAAGGGCACGCCGGTTGCGCAATGCTTCCCGGTGAAGCGCGAAAACTGGATTGCGCAAACCGCACCGATGACGCCGGATGAAACGTCGCGCGCCCAGGAACTGTCCAACCGCATGGCCCGCGAGCCCGGGCTCTATCGCCGGCAGTTTCGGACGTAGTTGCGGCGCGAGACGGCGGCGTTGCGATCAGATTGACGAGCGGATTGCGCGCGGCTCCCTCCGCACGTCGGCCCTGCGAAAGCAGGGACCCATGCTCCGCGGCCCGTGTTGTGAACGGGACTCGTCGTTCCAGCTTCGTTCAACAATCAGCATTTGTGGTTATGGGTCCCCTGCTTACGCAGGGACACACCGAGTGTGGGGCGCGATCTTGGACAAGTTCGGTGTCATCACCCGCGAAATGTTTAGCCCGGACAGATCACTGACGGGTGTTCGGAGACATAGCTGACACATCAACTTGGCTGGATTGGTCCGATTCGGGAGGCCGTCCATGCCGTGGAGTGA
>NZ_BQUV01000002.1 GCF_022835695.1 Bradyrhizobium sp. Ce-3 | reverse complement strand
TCGCAGCACCGCGGCCGCCGCCGAAGCCACCACCGCCGCCGCCGATATGGCCGCCGCCACCGCCTCCGCCGCCGCGCGCACCACCGCCGCCACCGCCCATCGCGCCGATCTGCGCGGCGGACTGGGCGAACGAAACGGTCGGCGCCACAGCCAACGGCAGCGCAAGCGCCAGCGCCGCGGCGGTGCTCAGAACCTTCATATTGATCATTTTGGACTCCATCAAAACGGACAATGACTAACCATTTCTGCGGTCGGACGTTCCAGTGCTCGACATTGATTGTCCGTCATGTTGGCTTGCCCGCCGGCGCATGTATGGCAGCTGAACAAAACTCTCCGTGACCGCGTCATTTGGTCGCCGAATGGGCCCTCATCGGCGCCCATTCGGGGAGTGCCGGGCTACCTCGGCGGCGGCTGGACATTTGCGGATTCAGGTGGCATCAGAGCCGGACTGCCTCGAACCGACGACCGGCCACGCATGAAACAATTCCTGCTGAAATTCTTCACCTGGTGGAACGGCCAGACCTTTGGCACGCAATTGTGGACCTCGCGCTACGGCGAGCTGGTCGGCGAGGACGAGCAGGGCAACCGCTATTACCGCACCAAGGGCGGCGAGATCGACCCGACGCTGCATTTCGAGCGCCGCTGGGTGGTCTATAACGGCTATGCCGAAGCGTCCCGGATCCCGTCCGGCTGGCACGGCTGGCTGCATCACACCGTCGACGTGCCCCCGACCGAGGAGAAGTACGTCGCCCGGGAGTGGGAAAAGCCGCATCTGCCGAACCTGACCGGCACCGCGGAGGCCTACCGCCCGTCCGGCTCGACGCTGGCAAGCGGCCGCCGCCCCAAGGCGACCGGCGACTACCACGCCTGGACGCCGGGAAGCTGAACTTCACGCATAGTTGTCTGCGCCGTGCAGGCGTAGCAGCGCGTGTGCACTGCACGCGCGCCTCCGCCACGCGCGTGCGTGCCTGTGGACAACGGTAACAGCGGGGACAGGTGGGCCGCAGCCGCCGCCGTCCACTTGCGCTGCGCGCGGGTTCGCGGCTCAATGAGGTCATCTTACGGAGATGGGAAACCATCGCGTCGGATCGGGCTCCAGATCGCGACTGTCCCGATGAGCAGCGGCCCCCGAGTGGGATGCGGCCGGGAGATAGGCCCCCGGTACAGACGTCCTGAAATCGCCCGCAAATGTGGGGCCACCGTGAGACAGGAAGGGCCGCTCGGGAAACCGGGCGGCCTTTTTCTTTGTTGCGATCCGATCAGGACAGCTGGGCCGCGGCGCGGCCCATCAATTCGGCGCGGCGCGCATGTGCCGGTCCCATCCGTTCTTTCATGAATGCAAGAATCTCGGCCGGCGCGGTATCCGGCGAGCCGGCATTGAACGGCGGCGCCGGGTTGTATTCGAGCCTGAGCTGGATCGCTTCCGCGGTCTTGCGGTCGACGAGCTCGGACACCAGCGTCAGCGCGAAGTCGATGCCGGCGGTGACGCCGCCGCCGGTGAAGCGGTTGCGGTCGACGCAGACGCGCGTCTTGGTCGGGATGGCGCCGAAGCCCGCCAGGAAATCGATCGCGCTCCAATGCGTGGTGGCGCGATAGCCCTTCAGCAGGCCGGCGGCACCAAGCACCAGCGATCCCGTGCAGACCGACGTGACGTATTTGGCGCCCTCCGCCTGCTGGCGCAGGAAGGCGAGCATCTCTGTGTCGCCGACCATGTCGTCGGTGCCGAACCCGCCGGGCACGCAGATCACGTCGAGCTGCGGGCAGTCGGCAAACGTCGTGGTCGGCGTCAGGACCATGACGGAATCCGTCGGAACGGGCTCGATCCGTTTCCAGATCAGATGCACCTTGGCGCCGGGCACCGAGGAGAACACCTGCAACGGGCCGGTCAAATCGAGCTGGGTCACCTTTGGGAAGACGAGCAATCCAATCTGCAGGGGTTCGGACATCGGAGGTCTCCAAATAGCGCTTGACGGAACCACGATGCCATGGTGGCCTCTTGTCCAAAATGGCGTAATTCCCTCATTTTCGGACGCCAGGCCCATCTCTGGGCATTCGGCATTGCGAGGATCTGGCAGATGATCGGCATCCTGATCTTTCCCGACTTCCAGCTGCTCGATGCGGCCGGCCCGATCGCGGCGTTCGAGATCGCGGCGCGCTTCGCCAACAATCCGCCAGCGATCAGGACGATCGCGGTGAAGGCCGGGCCGGTGCGCTCGTCGTCCGGCGTCGAGATGCTGGCGCGCGGCTTCAAGCCGTCGGCGGCGATCACGACGCTGATCATCGCGGGCGGCAACGGCGTGCGCACACCGGCGACCTGTCCGGTCACGCTGTCATTCGTGCGGCGGATGGCGAGCCGCGGCATCCGCGTCGCCAGCGTCTGCTCGGGCGCCTATGTGCTGGCCGAAGCCGGCCTGCTCGACGGCCGCCGTGCCACCACGCATTGGCAGCGCACGCCGCATTTCGTGAAGACCTATCCGAAGGTCAAGCTCGAGCCGGACCAGATCTTCGTTCGCGACGGCAATATCTGGAGCTCGGCCGGCATCACCGCCGGCATCGATCTCGCGCTGGCGATGATCACCGAGGATTACGGCGACGAGATCGCGCAGAGCACCGCGCGGCAGCTCGTGCTGTATCACCGGCGCAGCGGCGGGCAGTCGCAGTTCTCCTCGCTGCTGGAATTGAAGACGCCGAACGGCCGGTTCGGACCGCTGCTCGCCTGGGCGCGCGAGCATCTCGACGCGCCGCTGACGGTCGAGGACCTCGCCGACAAGGCCGGGATGAGCTCGCGGCACTTCACCCGCGCCTTCATCGCGGAGACCGGCACCACGCCGTCGAAGGCGGTCGAGCGGTTGAGGATCGAAGTCGCGCGGCAGCGCGTGCAGTCGTCGGGCGAGGCGATCGAGCGCGTCGCCGAGATCACCGGCTTCCGCGATCCGGAGCGGATGCGCCGCGCCTTCATCCGCGCCTTCGGCCAGCCGCCGCAATCGCTGCGCCGGGCCGCGCGGGCCGGGTAGGTGGGTTTGGGACAAGTTCGTTGTCCGATCTCACACGATTCATTTTGTCGTTGCATCGATGAACCAGCGCGACGGTTCCAGTGACCCACGTCAAGTGGGCGTGGGCAGCCGAGGAGGTTCTCATGACAAAGCATCGGACGATGACCGGCTTCGTGGCCGTTGCCCTGCTGGCCGTCACTGCAACCGCCGCGACGATCAGGTCGCACTTGCCCCGGACCGAGAGCGTCGTCGTCTCCGACGCGGACGCGATCCCGGCCAGGGATTTCAGCGACCGCTGGTCTCCGATCTTCGCTTTGCCTCCGGCAGCGGACATGGCTGAGCGCGCGCCTGACGCGCGTTAAGTCGGTCAGGTCAGGCCATTGCTGGGCGCGCGGGGTTACCGCAGGACAAAAAGCCCCCGCCGGAGCGGGGGCAAGATGTTGAACGACCTGATATTGAACGACTTGATCTCGAATAGAAACTAACGGTTCTGCCGCGCTGGAATTGCGCAGCTATTCACCTATGCACGCTGAAAATCCACGGATGCGCCGAGCACGAAACGTGCTCAGCCGACCGATCACCGGGTCAATGTGTCGGTCGCGATTTTTTTCTTGAGTGATTCACAGGTATTCCTGACCTCCGTGGTCATCAGCGAGACCGCTTCGATCTGCAGGAAGAAGCGCTTGCCTTGATCGCGGTAACCTGCAGCGAACTCCTTGATTTCCGCGATCATCTCATGGACGCCTGCCACCATGACCTCGCAGTTCTTGGCGGCCAATTGCAGCTCCGACCCGAGCGCCTCGATCTCTTTCACCGCCGCTTCGTACTCGCGCACGACCGCCTCGGCCGACAGCTTGCCCACCTCATTGACGCCGTTGCGATGCTCGACGTAGTCCGGCATCGGTGAGAGCGGCCGAACATTGCTGCGTGGCCGATGCGAATTCACCGTGTCGGTTTCGCCCTCCGTGGTCTCCAACGGGGCGCGGGCGAGGACTTCTGCACTAACACTCATGCGAACGCTCCATAAGTTGTTACGGCGAATTGAGTTTAGCAATGTCAACGGATTTGTCTCGCTTTTCCACAAGTTTGAGACAATCCCATTGTGCGTTGCAGCACGGCGGAGTTCCGCATTTTGGCTCAATGCGGCGCGTCGGGATGCCAGCCGAGCAGGGCCAGCATCACGAAGAAGCCGACGACATAGGCCATCATGATCGGCCAGCCCTGGGTGATCCAGCGGACCACCGACTTGGCTTCCGGATACATGTTGGACACCGCAACGCCCGCGGACGAGCCGAACCAGACCATCGATCCGCCAAATCCGACCGCGTAGGCGAGGAAGCCCCAATCGTAGCCGCCTTGCCTGAGCGCCAGCGCGGTCAGGGGAATGTTGTCGAACACCGACGAGATGAAGCCGAGCCCGAGCGCGGTCTGCCATGATGCGGCCGGCAGCTTCTCCACCGGCATCATCGAAGCCGCCGTCACCAGCGCGAGCAGGAACACGGTGCCCTTGAACGTCTCGGGCATCACCGACCAGTCCGGCCGCCGCAGCAGCGCGGTGACGAGGATCGCGGCCCAGACCGCGAGCCCGAGCACCGGCAGCGCATCGAGCAACGCGGGGAATTTCAGATTGGCCGTCACATTGGCCGCTAGCGCGGCGAGCAGGATCACCGCGACGATCGCAACCCGCGACCAATCGATCGCAAGGCCGGACGGTGCATCCTTCACGATCGGGGAATAGCGGTGCTGCTGCAGTGAGGCCGGCACCGCAAACACCAGCATCGCCGCGATGGCCGCGACATAGGCGTCGACGACGGTGAGCGGGCTGACACCGTCGATCCACATCATCGTGGTCGTGGTGTCGCCGACGACGCTGCCGGCGCCGCCGGCATTCGATGCGGCAACGATGGCCGCGAGGTAGCCGATATGGACGCGGCCGCGGAACACGGAACGCGCGACGGTGCCGCCGATCAGCGCCGCTGCGATATTGTCGAGGAAGGCCGACAGCACGAACACGATCACCAGCAGGATCAGTCCGCCCTTCCAGTCGTCGGGCAGCAGCGCCGGCATCTCGTCCGGGATGCGGCTCTCTTCGAAATGCCGCGACAGCAGCGCAAATCCCATCAGGAGCAGGAACAGGTTCGCGAGCGTGACCCACTCATGCTCCATCTGGTGCACGAGGCCGGGCAGGCCCGCGCCGAACCTTGCGAAGCCCGTGAACATCAGCTTGTAGGCGACGATCGTGGCAAGGCCGGTCAACGCCACCGCGAGCGTATGGTGATGGAAGATCGCGACGCCGAGCAGCGTCAGCGCGAACAGGATGAAGTCGAACGGGATACCGTAGACGAGGAGTGGCGTGAACAAGGCGATCTCGATGGCTGAAGTGCCCGGTGGCGTGAAGCGTCCGGCCGCACTATCGCGCGGCGCGGGGAACTGCAAGGCGCGCTAACGCCGCAAGCTGCGCGCGTCCCAGCCGTCCGGCTCCAAGCCGCGATCGGGAGCGACGCTCCCAGGCGCGTCGCTGCCGATCGGATCGCTCAGCCCAGCGTCTTCAGCCAGGCGCTGATCTCTGATACCGCGACATTAGCCTGGTTCAGCAGCTTGCCCATGGTGAAGAATCCATGGAATTGACCGGGGAAATGCCGGTAGGTTACGGGCACGCCGGCGTCCTTGAGGAATTTCGCATACTCGTCGCCTTCGTCGCGCAGCGGATCGGCACCGGCGGTCAGAACATAGGCCGGCGGCAAGCCGGCAAAGCTTGTCGCGCGCGCGGGCGAGGCGCGCCAATCGCTCGAATCCGCGCCGCCGAGATAATGATCGCCGAACCACCCGATCACCGAATGGGTCAGCAGGATGCTGGTCTCGGGCTCGCGATGCGAGGGATGCTTCCGCGAGAAATCGGTCGCGGGATAGACCAAGAGCTGCGCCGCGAGCTTCGGTCCGCCGTCGCGGGCGGTGAGGGCCACCACGGCGGCGAGGTTGCCGCCGGCGCTGTCGCCGCCGACGATCAGGCGCGCGGCATCGATGCCGAGATCTCTGGCGTTGGCAGCGACCCATCGGGTCGCGGTGACAGCGTCGTCCACCGCGGCGGGGAAGCGGTGCTCGGGCGCCAGCCGATAGTCGACCGAGATCACGATCAGCTCGCCCTCATGGGCGAGCTTCTGGCAGACCACCTCATGGGTATCGAGATCGCCGATCACCCAGCCGCCGCCGTGGAAGAACACCAGACATGGCGCGAGCCCGTTCGTCTTGCGCAGCGTCTTCGGCGTGTAGATGCGCCCCGGGATGGTGCCGTGCGGCGCCGGGATCGACAGCTCCTTGCTCGATTCCAGCGCGGGCGGCTCGGGATTGGAGACGATTCGAGCAGCCCGATAATATTCGCGCGCCTCCGGTGCGGTCAGCGTCTCATAGGCGGGACGGCCGGCTTCCTGGAACGCCTTGAAGACAGCAGCGGCATCGGGATCGAGAACGACGGGCATGGGCAAACAAACCTTTTGGTGATGCTGAACTGAATGATCAGGCGGCGGTGCGGCCGCCATCGACGGTGTAGGCGGAGCCGGAGACGTAGCTCGCCTCGTCGGAGGCAAGGAACGCGACGATCGAGGCGACCTCGCTCGCGAGTCCGAGGCGGCGCGCCGGGATGCGGTCGACGATCTTCTCCACCGGCGGCGGTGCGTTGCCGCCGGAACGACCCTGCAGGATCGTGCTCAGCATCCGGCTCTCGATCATGCCGGGGCAAACGCAATTGACCCGCACGCCGGTGCCGGTGCACTCCCAGGCCGCGCTCTTGGTCAGGCCGATCACTGCGTGCTTGCTGGCGCTATAGACCGCGATCATCGGCGATCCCATCAGGCCAGCGATCGAGGCGGTGTTGATGATGCTGCCCTTGTTCTGCTTCAGCATCACCGGCAGCACATGCTTCATGCCGAGGAAGACGCCGACCACGTTGACGTCGAGCACGCGGCGAAAGCTTTCCAGCGAATATTCCGGGATCGGCCTGATGTCGCCCTCGATGCCGGCGTTGTTATAGAAGGCGTCGATGGTGCCGAAGCGGTCGACGGCGGCGCGGACATAATCCCTGACCTCGTCCTCGTCGGTGACGTCGGCGGTGATCGCGAGCGGCTCGGCCGAGGCGGGGAGGTCCTTGATGGCGGCGGCGAGATCGGCGCCCTTGCGATCGACTGCGACAATCCGCGCACCGCGTTCGGCGAGCAGATGAAGCGTGGCGGTTCCGATGACACCGGCAGCCCCGGTGACGACGGCAACCCGGCCGTCGAGCCTGATGCGATCTGGCATGTTGGGTTTCCTCTGGCTGGTCCGGTTCGATCCGGATTTTCTCAGGTTTTCACGCGGAGCCGCGCGCCTTCAGCGTGAGGACTATCACACGTGTTCCCAAGGCTGACCAGAGGTTGACCAGAGCCTGGCCGGAGGGCCGGGGAGGGCCGGTCCGGCGCCCTTTCCCCGCCGTATTCGGCGTGTTAACCGGTGGCCTGCGAGCGGCCGATATCAAGGTAGACTGTCGCGAGCCCGATTCGCCCTTTAAAGCCGCGCGAGATGCTTCGAACCATTGCCCTGACTGGCTTTGCGGCCTTGGTTGCCGCCTCAACCATCTCGCTTGCGCCGCCCGCGCGTGCGCAGATCGGAACGATTTTCTCCGATCCCGCGCCGCGCCCGCCCGGATCGATTCCGCGTGGCCAGGTGGCGCCGCCCAGCGACGACGACGAGGAAGTGCCGGAACTGCCGCGCGGCCGCCTGCTGCCGACGCAGCCGCGGGCGCTGCCGCCGGGCCAGGCGGTGCCGCCGCCCGGCAGCGTGCAGTCGCAGCCTTTGGCGCCGCCGCCCGGCTCTACGGTGGCTCCTCCGGGCACCCAGCCCGGCGTTGCCGTGCAGCCGCCGCAGCCCGGCGGGCCTGCCGTTGCCAACACCCCGCCCAGCGCCAATCCGCTGCCCGGCCTGCCGCCGGGGCAGCGTCAGCCGAAGGGGACGCCGCAGGGCGCTCCGCAGGGCGCTCCGCAGGGCGCCACCCCGCCGCAGACGCCGGCCGCGTTGCAGCCGGGCGACGAGGTGGTGCAGGAGCCGCCGTCGACCAAGATCACCAACAAGAAGGCGAGCTTCTCCGGCCTCGACAAGATCACCGGACGCATCATCAATTTCGACGAGGATATCGGCGAGACCGTGCAGTTCGGCGCGCTGCGGGTGAAGACCGACGCCTGCTATACGCGGCCGTCGACCGAAGCCGCCAACACCGACGCCTTTGTCGAGGTCGACGAGATCACGCTGCAGGGCGAGGTGAAGCGGATCTTCTCGGGCTGGATGTTCGCGGCGAGCCCCGGCCTGCACGGCGTCGAGCATCCGATCTACGACATCTGGCTGACCGACTGCAAAGGGCCGGACCAGACCATCGTGACCGCGGCGCCCGATCCGCCGAAGGCGCCGACGCCGCCTCCGCCGCCGGCCCAGAAGCGCGCACAGCCGAAGCAGGCCGCGCCGCGTCCGCCGCCACAGCCGCAGCCGCAATATCAGCAGCAGCCGCCACCTCCGCCGCCGCAACAGCAGCGGCCCGGCGGGTTGTTCGGCGGATTGTTCGGGAATTAGTCTCGGTCGCGTAGCCCGGATGGAGCGAAGCGAAATCCGGGGTCTTCGCCGCAGAGAGACTTGTCCCGGATTGCGCTGCGCTCCATCCGGGCTCCGCGATCAACCGGTCAACCGCGCGTGGCGATGATCGCCAGCGCGTCCGCTCCCTTGAGCGGCTGCGTGGCGTCGAGCTTGCGGAAATCCGCCGGTGCGCCCGTGATCGCCTTGTCGAGCAGTGCACGATAGCGGCGGCGCGAGATCTCGATCGCGCCGAACGTCCTCAGATGCTCGGTCACATATTGCGTGTCGAGCAGCTCGAAGCCGCCAGCGATCAGCCGGGCCACCAGATGCACCAGCGCGACCTTCGATGCGTCGCGCGTGGTGTGAAACATGCTTTCGCCGAAGAAGGCGCGGCCGAGGCTGACGCCATAGAGTCCACCGACCAGATTGTCGTTCTGCCAGACCTCGACGCTGTGGCAATAGCCCGACGCGTACAGCCCGACATAGAGATCGCGGATGCGCTTGTTGATCCAGGTGTCGTCGCGGCCGGGCTGCGGCGCCGCGCAACCGGCGATCACGGCCTTGAACGCGGTATCGACGGTGACGGTGAACACGTCCGAGCGCACGGTGCGCGCCAGGCGCGAGGCGACACGGAAGCCGTCGAACGGAATCACGCCGCGCAATTCCGGCTCGACCCAGAACAGCGTCGGATCGTCGGCGCTCTCCGCCATCGGGAAGATGCCGCAGGCATAGGCGCGCAGCAGGACCTCGGGCGTGATCTCGGAAGAAGCGGACTCGCGTGACGTCATGCCCCCAAAGATAGCAAAGCGCGGGCGGACTTGCGATGGGCCGGCCGGCATGGTCGCGACGTGTTGACGAAACGCGCCGGTTCCTCCACAAGCCGCGCCATCCGGCCGCAGTTTCCCGAGACGGACTGCGCCGCCGTGCTAGATTGCAACAAAAAGACGGCGGCGCAGCCCGGGACATGGCGGCGCGCGCCCGACAATCGACACAGGTGAGGGGGACGCTGCATGAAAATGTCATGGCGGACATTTGCGCCGTTGCTGGTCTGGCTGGTGATCTATCTTGTCCCGGTGCCATCGGGGCTGAACGCCAATCAGTGGCACTATTTCGCGGTGTTCGCCGCCGTCATCACCGGATTGATCCTCGAATCGATGCCGGTCGGTGCGGTCGGCCTGATCGGGCTGACGGTTGCCGGCGTCGGCGGCTATGTCGAGCCGGATCCGAACAAGTCGCTGCGCTGGATGCTCGGCGGCTTTTCCGAGAGCACGGTGTGGCTGATCGTCGGCGCCTTCGTGTTCTCGATCGGCTACCGCAAGAGCGGGCTCGGCCGCCGGCTGGCGCTGCTGCTGGTGCGCGGGCTCGGCCGCCGCACCATCGGGCTCGGCTATGCGGTGGCGTTCTCCGATCTCGTGCTGGCGCCGGCGACGCCGTCCAACACCGCGCGCTCGGGCGGCACGATCTATCCGATCGTCAGCAACATCCCGCGCATCTATGGCTCGGAGCCGGGGCCGACCGCGGGCAAGATCGGTACCTTCGTGATGTGGACGGCGTTCGCGACCACGGCGGTCACCAGCTCGCTGTTTCTGACCGCGCTGGCGCCCAACGCCGCAGCGCTCTCGATCGCCAAGAAGCTCGTCAATATCGAGGTCGGCTGGTCGCAATGGTTCGTCGGCTTCGCGCCGCTCGGCATCCTGTTGCTGCTGCTGGTGCCGCTGCTCAGCTATGTCATCTGCCGGCCCGAGATCAAGGAAAGCCCGGAGATCGTGACCTGGAGCGAGGGCGAGCTCGCCAAGATGGGGCCGCCGTCGCGGCACGAATGGATCATGGCGGTGCTGGTGCTGCTCGCGATGTTCCTGTGGATCTGCGGCTCCAATCCCAACATCAGCGTGCCGCTGCTCGGCTCGAACTTCATCAACGCGACCACGGTGGTGTTCGTCGTGATCTCGCTGATGCTGCTGACCGGCGTGATCGGCTTCGAGGACATCGTCGCGGAGAAGAGCGCCTGGGAGGTATTTTTCTATTTCACCTCGCTGCTCACGCTGTCGTCCGGCCTCAACGAGATCGGCTTCATCAAATGGGTGGCCGAGGGCTATGCGAAGCCGCTCTCCGGCACGTCGCCGCTGGTCGGGATGATCCTGCTCGTCACCTTCTTTTTCTGGATCCACTATTTCTTCTCGAGCATCACCTCACACACCGCCGCGGTGCTGCCGGTGGTGCTCGCGGTCGGCTCCAGCATTCCCGGCCTGTCGGTGCAGACCCTGATGCTGCTGTGCGTGTATTCGCTCGGGCTGATGGGCGTGATCTCGCCCTACGCCACCGGACCGGCGCCGATGTATTACGGCAGCGGCTATATCGGCAAAGGCGACTTCTGGAAGTTCGGGCTGATCTTCGGCCTGATCTACTTTGCCGGATTGTTGCTGATCGTGTTGCCCTGGCTTCAAACGATCGGGTAAAATAGCCACAATCCAGCGAGAAACAGCGCCCGACCGGGAAGAGCGGCTATCCTTTACAATTCTTAACGCGCTTTGTGCCGCGGAAGCGTTCAAAATGCTCCTCCGGATGTGGCGCGCGTGGAGTTCAGGGGACACATAGAGCCGCGCGAGCTCGTTCGTGTTTCTTCGTGGGCAAGTTATGGACCAGCAGATCAAAGACCCGTCGATTTTGGCGCCCGAGCAAACCAGGCGGGCGTCGCGGTGGCGAGGATTTCTGACCGGATGTCTCGTGCTGGCGGTGCTCGCCGGTATCGTCTGGTGGACGCGGCAGCAGGCCGCGCCACCACAGGCCGGCGGCGGGCGCAATGCCGGGCCGATGTCGATCGTGCCGGAGACCATCGGCAAGGGCGATATCGGCGTCAGCCTCAACGCGCTGGGCACCGTGACATCGCTCGCCACCGTGACGATCAGAAGCCAGATCAGCGGCTACCTGATGAAGATCGACTTCAAGGAAGGCGACGAGGTCAAGAAGGGCGACCTGATCGCCGAGATCGATTCGCGTCCATATGAAGCGACGCTGGCGCAGGCCAAGGGTACTCTGGCGCGCGACGAGGCGCAGCTGAAGGGCGCGCAGGTCGATCTCACCCGCTACCAGAACCTCGCCACGCAAAACGCCGTGCCGCACCAGACGCTGGATACCCAGGTCGCGCTGGTCGCGCAGTATCAGGGCACGGTCGAGGCCGACCGCGCCTCGGTGAAGTCGGCTGAAGTGAATTTGGCATATTGCCACATCGTCTCGCCGATCAACGGGCGGGTCGGACTGCGCCAGGTCGACCTCGGCAATTACGTGACGCCGGGCGACACCAACGGCCTCGTCGTCATCACGCAGCTCGAGCCGATCAGCGTGCTGTTCACGCTGCCGGAGGACAATCTGCAGGCGGTCGCGAAGCGGCTGAAGGAGGGCGCGGTGCTGCCGACCGCGGCCTATGACCGCAGCGGCGCCAACAGGCTCGCCGAGGGATCGCTGCAGACCTTCGACAGCCAGATCGATGCGACCACCGGCACGATCAAGCTGCGCGCCCAGTTCGAGAACGACAAGCGCACGCTGTATCCGAACCAGTTCGTCAACGTCCGCCTGCTGCTCGACACCCACAAGGATGCCACGACGATGTCGACCGCCGGGATCCAGCGCGGCGTGCCCGGCACCTTCGTCTATCTCGTCAACGCCGACAGCACGGTCTCGGTGCGGCCGGTCAAGCTCGGCGTCACCGACGGCGACCGGGTCGAGGTGCTCTCGGGCCTGACCGCCGGTGATCGGATCGTGATCGACGGCGCCGACAAGCTGCGCGAGGGCGCCAAGGTGGTGGTGCGCTCCGCCGCCGATGCTGCGAACCCGGCGGCTGCGGCCAAGGGCTCGGCGAACGGGGCGGCGAAGGGCGACGGCAAGGACAATAGCAAGGACAACAGCAAGGACGGCGCCGATCCCGGGGGCGGCCACCAGAAGCGGTCCGAGGACGGGCAGAAGAAATGAACCCGTCTCGGCCATTCATCCTGCGGCCGGTGGCGACCACGCTGATGATGATCGCCATCATGCTGTCAGGCATGCTGGCGTTCCGATTCCTGCCCGTCGCGGCGCTGCCGGAGGTCGACTACCCGACCATCCAGGTGCAGACCTTCTATCCCGGCGCCAGCCCCGACGTGATGACCTCGTCGGTGACGGCGCCGCTCGAGGTGCAGTTCGGCCAGATGCCGAACCTGAACCAGATGAGCTCGGTGAGCTCGGCGGGCTCGTCGGTGATCACGCTGCAGTTCGGCCTGTCGATCTCGCTCGACGTCGCCGAGCAGGAGGTGCAGGCCGCGATCAACGCCGCGGGCAATCTGTTGCCGTCGGACCTGCCGGCGCCGCCGATCTACGCCAAGGTCAATCCGGCCGACGCGCCGATCCTGACGCTGGGCCTGACCTCGAAGACCATGCCGCTGACCCAGGTCCAGGACTTCGTCGACACAAGGCTGGCGCAGAAGATTTCGCAGCTGCCCGGCGTCGGCCTCGTCAGCATCAGCGGCGGCCAGCGGCCGGCGGTGCGGATCCAGGCCGACATCCGCAAGCTCGCGGCCTATGGGCTGAATATCGACGATCTCCGCACCACGCTCGGCAACGCCAACGTCAACACGCCGAAGGGCAATTTCGACGGCGCGATGCGGGCCTACACCATCAACGCCAACGACCAGATCCGCAATGCCAGCGATTACCGCTCGCTGATCGTCGCCTACAAGAACGGCTCGCCGGTCCGGCTCAGCGACGTCGGCAACGTCGTCGACGGCGCGCAGAACGACAAGCTCGGCGCCTGGATGAACGAGACGCCGGCGATCATCCTCAACATCCAGCGCCAGCCCGGCGCCAACGTGATCTCGGTCGTCCAAGGCATCAAGGATCTGCTGCCGCAGCTGCAGGCGACGCTGCCGGCCGCGATCGACCTCAACATCCTGACCGACCGTACCGTGACGATCCGGGCCTCGGTGCGCGACGTCGAATACGAGCTGTCGCTCGCGGTGGTGCTGGTCGTGCTGGTCATCTTCGTGTTCCTGCGCTCGACCCGCGCCACGCTGATCCCGAGCCTGTCGGTGCCGCTCTCGCTGGTCGGCACGCTGGGGGCGATGTATCTGTTCGGCTTCAGCCTGAACAATCTGTCGCTGATGGCGCTGACGATCGCGACCGGTTTCGTGGTCGACGACGCCATCGTCGTGATCGAGAACATCTCGCGCTACATCGAGGAGGGCGAGTCGCCGCTGGAGGCGGCGCTGCGCGGCTCGGAGCAGATCGGCTTCACCATCATCTCGCTGACGGTGTCGCTGATCGCGGTGCTGATCCCGCTGCTGTTCATGGGCGACGTGGTCGGCCGCCTGTTCCGCGAATTCGCCATCACGCTGTCGGTGACGATCCTGATCTCGGCCCTGGTGTCGCTGACGCTGGTGCCGATGGCCTGCGCCAAGCTGCTGAAGCCGGAGAGCATGACGCGCGAGAACACCTTCCAGCGGCTCAGCCGCGAAGGCTTCGACCATGTCATCGCGATCTACGCCCGGATGCTCAACTGGGTGCTGGATCGCCAGACTTTCGTGCTGCTGATCGCGCTCGCGACCTTTGGCCTGACGGCGCTGCTCTATGTCGTGATTCCCAAGGGCTTCTTTCCGGTGCAGGACACCGGCGTGATTCAGGCGATATCAGAGGCGCCGCAATCGGTGTCCTATGCGGCGATGGCCGAGCGGCAGCAGCGGCTCGCCAGCGCCATCCTGAAGGATCCGGACGTCGAGAGCCTGTCGTCGTTCATCGGCGTCGACGGTACTAATACGACGCTCAACAGCGGCCGCATCCTGATCAACCTGAAGCCGCATGAGCAGCGCAAGGCCGGCGTTGCGACGGTGATGGACCGGATCAAGGCGAGCACCGCCGCGCTGACCGGCATCACGCTCTACATGCAGCCGGTGCAGGACCTCACCATCGAAGGCACGGTGAGCCGGACGCAATACCAGTTCATCCTGCAGGATGCCGATCCGAACGAGCTCGCGGAATGGACGCCGAAGCTGGTCGACAAGCTCAGGGAATTGCCGGAGCTCAGCGACGTCACCAGCGACATCTCCGCGCAGGGGCTTTCGGTGTTCGTCGACATCGACCGCGACCAGGCGGCGCGGTTCGGCATCACGCCGGCGACGATCGACAACGCGCTGTACGATTCCTACGGCCAGCGCATCGTCTCCACCGTGTTCACCAATTCGAACCAGTACCGGGTGATCCTCGAGGCCGATCCGTCGCTGCAGAACTCGCTGGATTCGCTGAACTCGATCTACCTGCCGTCATCGGTGGGCTCGACGCCGGTGCCGCTGTCTGTGATGGCCAAGATGCGGGTGGAAACCGCGCCGCTGCAGGTCTCGCATCTCGGCCAGTTCCCGTCGGCCACGGTCTCGTTCAACCTGGCGCCGGGCGCCTCGCTCGGCGGCGCGGTGACCGCGATCAAGCAGGCGCAGGCCGACATCAACCAGCCGCTCGGCATGATCACGAGCTTCCAGGGCGCGGCGCTGGCGTTCCAGTCCTCGCTCTCCAACCAGCTGTTCCTGATCCTGGCCGCGATCATCACGGTCTATATCGTGCTCGGCGTGCTTTATGAGAGCTTCATCCATCCGCTGACGATCCTGTCGACGTTGCCTTCGGCAGGCATCGGCGCGTTGCTGGCGCTGATGATGGCGGGCCAGGATCTCACCATCATCGCGATCATCGGCATCATCCTGCTGATCGGCATCGTCAAGAAGAACGCGATCATGATGATCGACTTCGCGCTCGATGCCGAGCGCAACGAGGGCAAGCCGCCGCGTGAGGCGATCTACCAGGCCTGCCTGCTCCGGTTCCGGCCGATCATCATGACGACGATGGCCGCGGTGCTCGGCGCGCTGCCGCTGATGCTCGGCAGCGGCGCCGGCTCCGAGCTCCGCCATCCGCTCGGCATCTCGATCGTCGGCGGCCTCCTGGTGAGCCAGCTCCTGACCCTGTTCACGACGCCCGTGATCTACCTCTGGTTCGATCGCCTGGCGCTGCGGTTCGCCGGGCGGGCGGACGAGGTCGGCGAGGCGAGCGGGTCGCGTTGAGCCAGGGGTCACCAATGGATCCGTCAACGCCCTTCATCCGCCGGCCGGTCGCAACCACGCTGTTGACCTTCGGGCTTGCGGCGGCCGGCATTGTCGCGTTCTTCAAATTGCCGGTGTCGCCGCTGCCGCAGGTGGATTTCCCGACCATCTCGGTGCAGGCGACGCTGCCCGGCGCCAGCCCGCAGGACGTCGCGACCACGGTCGCAAGCCCGCTTGAACGGCATCTCGGCCAGATCGCCGATGTCAGCGAGATGACGTCGTCGAGCTCGGTCGGTCAGACCCGGATCACGCTGCAGTTCAACCTCAATCGCGACATCGACGGCGCGGCGCGTGACGTGCAGGCCGCGATCAACGCGGCGCGAGCCGATCTGCCGACCAGCCTGCGCAGCAATCCGACCTACCGCAAGGTCAATCCGGCCGACGCGCCGATCCTGATCCTGACGCTGACGTCGGATACGCTGACGCGCGGCGCGCTCTACGATGCCGCCTCCACGGTGCTGGCGCAGAAGCTGTCGCAGGTCGAGGGCATCGGCGAGGTCGTGGTGGGCGGCAGCTCGCTGCCCGCCGTCCGCGTCGACCTGATCCCGCAGACGCTCTACAAATACGGCATAGGACTGGAAGACGTGCGCGCGGCGCTGTCGAGCGCCAACGCCCACAGCCCCAAGGGCGGCATCGATGTCGGCGACCAGCGCTACCAGGTCTACGCCAACGACCAGGCCAACAAGGCCGAGGACTACAAGCCGCTGATCGTGGCCTACCGCAACGGCGCGCCGGTCCGTCTATCCGACGTCGGCGAGGTGACCGACGGCGTCGAGAACCTGCGCAATGCGGGGCTCGCCAACGGCAAGCCGGCGGTGCTGCTCATCCTTTACCGGCAGCCGAACGCCAACATCATCTCGACCGTCGACCTGGTGAAGGGGTTGCTGCCGCAGCTGCAGGCCTCGATTTCGCCTGCAATCGATATCGGCCTTGCTGTCGACCGCTCGACCACCATCCGCACCTCGCTGCATGACGTGGAACGAACGCTGGTTCTGGCGGTGCTGCTGGTCATCATCGTGGTGTTCGCGTTCCTGCGCAATTTGCGCGCCACCTTCATCCCGGTGGTTGCGGTCTCGGTGTCGCTGGTCGCGACCTTCGGCGCGATGTACCTGTTCGGCTACAGCCTCGACAACCTGTCGCTGATGGCACTGACGGTCGCGACCGGCTTCGTGGTCGACGATGCCATCGTGGTGCTGGAGAACGTCACCCGCTACATCGAGGACGGCCTGAGCCCGCTTCAGGCGGCGTTGAAGGGCGCCAACGAGGTCGGCTTCACCGTGCTGTCGATGAGCATCTCGCTGATCGCGGTGTTCATCCCGATCCTGTTGATGGCCGGCATCGTCGGGCGGCTGTTCCGTGAATTCGCGATGGTGATCTCGATCTCGATCCTGATCTCGCTCGCGGTGTCGCTGGCGACCACGCCGATGATGTGCGCCGTGCTGCTCAAGCCGGATACGGGCGGCCACGGCCGGCTCTATTGGGCGAGCGAACGCTTCTTCGAGGCGATGCTGAATTTCTATCGGCGGACGCTGACCGCGGCGCTGCAGCATCCGCTGTCGGTGATGCTGATCCTGGCCGCGGTGTTCGGCCTCAACTTCTATCTCTACGACGTGATCCCGAAGGGCTTCTTCCCGCAGCAGGACACCGGGCGGCTGGTCGGCTCGATCCAGGCCGACCAGAGCGTGTCGTTCCAGCTGATGCAGCAGAAGCTCGCGCAGTTCGTCGGCATCATCAAGCGCGATCCGGCGGTGGAGACGGTGGTCGGCTTCACTGGCGGCGGCCAGACCAATTCCGGCTTCGTGTTCGTCTCGCTGCGTCCGCTCGACCAGCGCAAGATCGGCGCCGATGGCGTGATCTCGCGGCTGCGCCGCGAGATGGCCGTGGTGCCCGGCGCGAGCCTGTTCCTGCAGGCGGTGCAGGACATCAGGGTCGGGGGCAGGGCCTCGAATGCGCAGTATCAGTACACGTTGCAGGGCTCGACGCTGGAGGAGCTCAACGAATGGACGCCGAAGATCGCGGCGGCCCTGCAGCGCGATCCTGATCTCGCCGACGTCAACAGCGACCAGCAGAACAAGGGCCTGGAATCCGACCTCGTGATCGACCGCGACGCCGCGGCCCGGCTCGGCATCACGGTGAGCCAGATCGATAACACCCTCTATGATGCTTTCGGCCAGCGCCAAGTGTCGACGATCTATGTCGCGCGCAACCAGTATCACGTCATCATGGAGGTCGCGCCGCGCTACTGGCAGAACCCCGAGACGCTGAAGGACGTCTATATCAGCACGTCGGGTGGATCGGTTGGCGGCTCGCAATCGACCAACGCCGTGGCCGGCACCGTGGTCGCGCCGGGAAGCTCGAGCGCGGCCAGTTCGGCCAATGCCCAGGCCGCACGCAACCAGGCCACCAATTCGATCGGCTCGACCGGGAAGGGGGTGGCCTCGACCGGATCGGCCGTCTCGACCAGCAGCGAGACCATGATCCCGCTCTCGACGGTCGCCGCCTTCAAGCAGGGCGCCACGCCGCTTGCGGTCAATCACCAGGGCCTCCTGGTCGCCAACACCATCTCCTTCAACCTGCCGCCCAACGTGTCGCTGAGCACCGCGGTCGGCAGCATCGAGGCGACCATGAACCGGATCGGCGTCCCGGCCACGATCCGCGGCACCTTCCAGGGCACCGCCAAGGCGTTCCAGGATTCGCTCAACAACCAGCCGTTCCTGATCCTGGCGGCGCTGGTGACGATCTACATCGTGCTGGGCGTGCTCTATGAGAGCTACGTCCATCCGCTGACCATCTTGTCCACACTGCCGTCGGCAGGTGTGGGCGCCTTGCTGGCGCTGATGGCATTCAAGACCGAGTTCAGTATCATGGCGCTGATCGGCGTCATCCTGCTGATCGGCATTGTGAAGAAGAACGCCATCATGATGATCGACTTTGCGCTGGAGGCGGAACGCAGGCGCGGGCTGGAGCCGATCGAGGCGATCAGGGAGGCCTGCCTGCTGCGCTTCCGTCCGATCATGATGACGACGATGGCCGCGCTGCTCGGCGCCGTGCCGCTGGCGATCGGGATGGGCGACGGCGGCGAGCTGCGCCAGCCGCTCGGCATCGCCATCGTCGGCGGCCTGATCCTGAGCCAGGTCCTGACGCTCTATACGACGCCGGTGATCTACCTCTATCTCGACCGGTTCCGCCTGTGGGCCCGGCGCGTCCGCCGCGGTGGCGCCATGCGGATGCCGGGCTCCTCACTTCAACCGGGCGAGTAAATGCCGACAGGTGCAGCGTTGCGATATTCTCAGAAGTTGCGGAAGCCGCCCCGGTTTCTGCGCGTGGCGGCGTTCGGCGGCCTCGGCCTTGGTCTCGGCCTTGGCCTGTCCGGCTGCATCCCCGGGGCGGAGAAGCCCGAGCTCAGTCTCGAAGTGCCGGCGAGCTACAAGACCGCGGCCAAGGGCGATGCCGACGCTGCGGTCCCGGCGCTGGCCTGGTGGCGCGGTTTCCGCTCGACCGAACTGACCGGGCTGATGGAGTCGGCGCAGCTCTACAATCTCGATATCGCGGTGGCGATCGCCCAGATCGTGCAGGCCGACGCCCAGGTCGGGGTGTCCGGCGCCGCGCTGCTGCCGTCGATCTCCGGATCGGCGAATGCCGAACGCGAGAAGCTGGCGACGGGATCGAGTTCGTCGCTCGGCGGCAGCGGGACATTCTCGCAATACAGTGTCGGGCTCAGTGCGAGCTATATCGTCGACTTCTGGGGCAAGAACCGCGCGACGCTGTCGGCGTCCGAGGAGAGCGCCACCAGCGCCCGCTACAATCGCGAGGTCGTCGCGCTGACCACGATGGCGACGGTGGCCAACACCTATTTCCAGGTGCTGGCGGCGCAGGACCAGATCAGGGTCACCCGCCGCAATTTGGCGGCGGCCGAACGCATCCTTGCGCTGATCAAGTCGCAATTCGCCGGCGGCACCGCTTCGCAGCTCGACCTGTCGCAGCAGGAGGCGCTGGTCGCGACCCAGCGCGCAGCGATCCCGCCGCTCGAAGTGACGGTCGGGCAGAATATCGCCGCGCTCGCCGTGCTGGTGGCGCGTGCGCCGGCCAATTTCACGGTGCGCGGCGGCAGCACCACCCAGATCGCGGTGCCGCGCGTGACGCCCGGGCTGCCGTCGGAACTGCTCTACCAGCGGCCTGACGTGCGCCAGGCCGAAGCGCAGCTGGCATCCTCCAATTTCAGCGTCGACGCGGCGCGCGCGGCGTTCTTCCCGCAGATCCAGCTGACCGGCACCACGGGCTTCCAGAGCGCGGCGCTCGCCTCGCTGTTTGCGCCGGGCGCCTGGTATTACACGCTCGCCGCAGGGCTGACCCAGCCGCTGTTCGACGGCTTCCAGCTGGAGAGCCAGCTCAAGCTCGCCAAGGGCCAGCAGCTGCAAAACCTGCAGGCCTATCGCAAGGCGGTCCTGTCGGCCTTCGCCGATGTCGAGAAGGCGCTGATCGCGTTGCAGAAGTACACGCTGCAGGAGCGCCTGCAGTCCGACGTCGTCGCCGCCTCGCGCAAGGCGTTCGAGGTCGCCGAGACGCAGTTGCGCGGCGGCACGGTCAACCTCATCACGGTGCTGCAGGCGCAGCAGACGCTGTTCACGGCCGAGAACAATCTGGTCACGGTGCGGCTCAACAAGCTGCTCGCGGCGAGCAGCCTGTTCCAGGCGCTCGGCGGCGGCTGGACGCCGGCCGGCACGCTTGCCGCGGCCGTGCCATGAGGTCGATGATGCAGCGGTTCGTCACATCTTTCGTCGTCGCCATCGTGATCGCGCTGGGCGCACCGGCCGGCACGGTCCACGCGCAACAGCGGCCACCCAACGGCGTTCCGCTCGCCTTCGGAATGAGCGCCGACCAGGCCAGCCGGTCGCTCGGCGTTCCCCTGAACTACGTGCGCGGCACGCCGGGCAATGAATTGTTCGTCGCGCTGCCCAATGTCAGGGGCAGCGTGCTGTCGCGGCGCAGCGACGGGCTCTATCTGCAATTCGGCAAGGGACGCCTGATCGCCTGGAAGGGCGACTGGGGCACCAATCCGCAATGAGGGTCTTGGCCATGATCGCCATCAGAGCACTGATCGCCTGCGCCGCCATCGCGCTCGGCACGGCCGTTGCATCGGCCCAGGACCTTGCCCGGGATTTGGCGCCGCAACGGCCGCTGCGTTACGGCAGCACCGGCGGTGCGTATTTCGACGGCCGGAACGACGACCGCGATTTCCGCAGCAACGGCTCGTTTCCGGGCAGCTTCGCCGCCGATCCCTTCAGCGCCGGCTTCGGTGCGGCCGGCCTGTTCGGCTCGACGCCGTATCATTCGGCGCGGCCCTATCCGTCGCAGGTGATCTTCGGCGCGCCATGTCAGGATTGCCGTCCGCATCGCACGCGGCGACACCACGACCGGCAGGAGTGAGGCGCCTTGCGCCCTAGGTCCGGCGCAGGAGATCGTCGATAATGCGCGGCTTCATCCAGCCGACCTTGTCGATGATTTCCCTGCGCAGGGTGTCCTTTTCCATCTCGTATTCGTCATGCGGGATATCTCGGCCAGGGCCCGGGGTGATCCCGAAGGCCTCGAGCAGCGCGTTGTGCCGCGCCTTCCAGGCGATCACTTGCTCGGTCATGACTTGCGTCACGGATGGAAGGAAGCCGGGATGGGCTGCAAGGCCGCATGACTCCGTGGTCTGCGGATCTCCCGCCAGCATGATCACGTTCCACTCGTCGTAGCCGATCAGATTCATCTGGCCGTAGAGAAACCCGCCATGCGGCCCATCCCAGATCTTTTGATCGATGACGAGGAACGGCACCGCCTGGCAATGGCCATGGCGCGCCGTCATATCGCCGTTGAAGGTCTCGGTGCGCGCCTGCAGCCGCTTGTTGGCCGCAGCGAATACGGCGAGGCGATCGTCCGCCGCAGGCGCGATCGCGCGTTCATCGTCGGGGGCGAAGCCGGCATCGCGCAGCAGCGATCCGATCTGCGGGTGGTTCCACAGCTGCTTGTGAAAAACCGGCGTCGCACCATCGGCGTCCGGTGGCGGACGCCCAGTGTGCTCGAACTCGCCTGATGTCTGCTGCTTCTTTCCAAAAACTGGCCTGCGCCCGAACATGGCGTGCCGCTCCTGCCAAGCTAACGGCACCAGCATCGCAAAGGAGGCCCAGAAATCTCTTAACTGACCGGGGTTGGCTCGCCGCGATCCATTAACAGAATGACCCAGCCGTTAAAGCGAACCGGACAAATCAATCGAATTTGCTGAAATTTGCGCCATTAGCTGGCGGCGGCGATCGTCGGTTTGGCCTGCGCCGGGCTGACGCGGGCGAACCGCACCACGATCCGGGTGCCCTTTTGGCTCGGGTCGCGCTCGACGCTGGCGTCGAGCTTGGCGGCCATCGCCGCCACGATGCGCTGACCCATGCCGGTGCCGCGTGGGTCGGCCTTGTCGTCAAAGCCGACGCCTTCGTCGCTGATCGCGAGCTGCAGGTCGTCGCCCTGCGGCTTGAGCTCGACATGGATCGGGCCGGCGCCGTCGGGATAGGCGTACTTTACGGCGTTCATCACCAGCTCGTTGACGATGATGCCGATCGCGACCGCGCGGTCGGGATCGATCTCGACCGGGTCGGCCCTCAGCGTCAGCCGCGACATCTTGTTGCCTTCGGCCGATCGCCTGAGATCCTCGAGCAGCGCCTCGAGATACTGGTTGAGCATCACGGTCTTGAAGTCGTGCGAGGTGTAGAGCCGGCGATGCACCTGCGCGACGGCGGCGACGCGGCCCATCGCGTTGGTCAGCGCGGCCTTGACGTCCTGCTGGCTCGCGGAATTGGCCTGCAGATGCAGCAGCGAGGCAATGATCTGCAACGAATTGCCGACGCGATGGTTGACCTCGCGCAGCAGCACCTCGCGCTCGGCGGCCAATGCGGCGTAGCGGTCGCGCGAGGCGTGCACCTCGGCCTCGGCCTCGTCGCGCGCTTTCTGAAGCGCGGCCTGCCGGATCGCGCCGTTGACCGCGACGTGGAGCAGGGGGATGAATTCGCCCCTGACGTCCTTGACCAGATAGTCCGCCGCGCCGGCCTTCAGCGCGGTGACCGCGATCGCGGAATCCTGCGAGGCGGTGACGAACACGATCGGCGGGGCGTGCGGTATCTTGAGGATCTGCTCCAGCGTCTCCAGCCCGTCGAGGCCGGGCATGACCTGGTCGAGCGCAATGACGTCGATGCCGCCCTGGGCGAGCCGGTCCAGGCCCTCCTGGCCGCTTGCGGCGTGCACGACCTTGTAGCCCGCGCGCGTCAGCCCGCGTTCGACCAGGCGCGCCAGCGCCGCGTCGTCGTCGATATAGAGCAGTGTCGGCGTTGCGCTGGTCATATCGAAGCTGGCGGCACCTGGATCACGGAAAAGAACAGGCCAAGCTGGCGAATGGCGTTGGCAAAGCTTTCGTAGTTCACCGGCTTGGTGATGTAGACGTTGCAACCGAGTTCGTAGCAACGCTTGATCTCCTGGGAGTCGTCGGTGGTGGTCAGCACGACCACCGGCGTCGACTTGAGATGCTTGTTCTCCTTGACCCGCTTCAGAATATCGATGCCGGTCATGTCGGGCAGATTGAGGTCAAGCAGGATGAGCAGGGCCTGGTTCTTGCGCTCGACCGCGCTGCCATCCTTGCCGAACAGGTAGTTCACGGCCTCTGTACCGTTGGTGAACGGGACGATCTCATTGTTGACACCTGAGCGCCGGATATTGCGCTCAATCAGGCGGGCGTGGCCCTCGTCGTCCTCGATCATGATGATGGTGACTGGATCGCTCATGATTCCTTATCCCGGTTCTTGCCTGACCATTTCATAGGCAGCGTGATCGTGAACGTGCTGCCGTCGTGAAGTTCCGATGCTACCGACATGGTGCCGCCCAGTCTGCGCACAAGTGCGCGGACATGGGCAAGTCCGATGCCCTGACCGGGCTTGTCCTGGGTTCCGGCCCGGCGGAACAGATCGAAGATGCGCTGGTGGTCCTTCGCATCGATGCCGCGGCCATTGTCCGTCACCTCGAAGATCGCAAAGCCGAGCTTGGTGCGGCCGCCGATCGAGATCTCGCCGGGGACACCGTCCTTGAGGTACTTGAGGGCGTTGTCGATCAGGTTGGAGAAGATCTGCTCCAGCGCGAGGCGGTCGCTGACGATGTTGGGCAACGCGCCGACGTCGATGGTCGCATTGGCCTCGACCGCCTGATGGGCGACCGTCTTGACGATGCCGTCGATCAGCTCGCGCAGATCGATCCGTTCGGGCTTGAACTCGCGGCGGCCCTCGCGGGTGAGATTGAGGATGGCGCTGATCAGGCGGTCCATCTTCGCGATCGACGATTTGATGAAGCCGAGCGACTCGCCAAAATCGTCGGACAGCTGCTTGTCGGAGCCTTCGAGCTCGGGTTCGGCCGCATCGGTGGCGTCTTCCGGCATCGCCGGCGCCAGCGACGCGGAGCGATTGAGCGTGGCGATGCGCTTGAAGATATCGCCGCGCAATTCCTCCAGCTCGCTGGTGAAGCCCATGATGTTGACCAGCGGCGAGCGCAGGTCGTGGCTGACGATATAGGCGAAGCGCTGGATTTCCTCGTTGGCCTCGCGCAGATCGGCGGTCCGTTCGTCGACGATGGTTTCGAGATTGGCGTAATTGTCGCGCAACCTGGCCTCGGCTTCGTCGCGCGCCCGCGAGGATTGCCGCAGCAGCATGACCGAGAGCGCGCCGAGCGCCAACACCATGCAGGAGCCGGCGATGGTGACCGAGGAGGCCAGCACCTGGGTTCGGTCCGCGGTCGCGTTGCGCATCGCCAACAGACGATCTTCCTCGGTGCGCATGTCGCGGCCGATCCGGGCGATCGCCTCAACCGCATCGGTCGATGTGCCCTTCCGCAAGATGTCGACGCTGGTGGCGACATCGTTGTTCTTGACGCGCTCAACGCCGAGGGCGAACTCGGCGAGGCGCTGCTCAACCGCGGCCTTCAGCTTCGCGGCATTGGCAACCTGTGCCGGATTGTCGACCGTCATCATCTGGAGATGGCCGAGCGCGGCTGGGAGCCCGGCTGCTGCGGCCTGGTACTCGGACAGGTATTGTGGTGCCGACGTCAGCAGATACGCCCTGGTCGCGCTTTCGGCGCGCCTGACGTCAACCAGCAGGTTGGCGACCTGGCTTTCGACCTCGACCGTATGGACCACCAGGGCGTTGTCTTCGCGCGCCTTGTTGACCAGCAGGACGGACGCCACGCTGACCGCGACCAGCACGAAAAATCCCGCCGAGAGCAGCAGGATCTGTAACGTGGACCGGCGTCGTGAAACTTGCGTCACGACGGTCTCTTTGCGGGAGTGGGATTCAATGCGTCCCCGTGGAAAGCCAATAACCCTTAGTACGTTTGAACAGGGCTCCGGGTTCCATCGGGTTCCGAACTATTTTACGGCATCGGAGGGCTGGCCGGCGAGATACTGTTCCAGCCAGTGGATGTGGTAATCGCCCTCGATGATGTCGGGCTCGCGCACCAGGGCGCGGAACAGCGGCAGCGTGGTCTCGATGCCGTCGACCACCATCTCGTCCAGCGCCCGGCGCAGCCGCATCAGGCACTCGCCGCGGGTCTTGCCGTGCACGATCAGCTTGCCGACCAGCGAATCGTAATAGGGCGGAATCACGTAACCCTGGTAGACGGCGGAATCGATCCGCACGCCGAGCCCGCCGGGCGGGTGGAATTGCGTGATCCGTCCGGGTGAGGGACGGAAGGTCTGCGGGTTCTCCGCATTGATCCGGCACTCGATGGCGTGGCCGATGATCGCGATGTCGTTCTGCTTGGCCGGCAGGTCGCCGCCGGCGGCGATCCGGATCTGCTCCAGCACCAGATCGATGTCGGTGATGCTTTCGGTGACGGGATGCTCGACCTGGATGCGGGTGTTCATTTCGATGAAATAGAACTCGCCGTCCTCGTAGAGGAATTCGATGGTGCCGACGCCGAGATACTTCATGTCCCGCATCGCCTTGGCGCAGGTCTCGCCGATCCTGGCGCGCGCCGCCGCCGCGAGCACCGGCGAGGGGCCTTCCTCCCAGACCTTCTGGTGACGCCGCTGCAGCGAGCAGTCGCGCTCGCCGAGATGGATGGCGCCGCCGCGGCCGTCGCCGAGAATCTGGATCTCGATGTGGCGCGGCTTCTGCAGGTATTTCTCCAGATAGACCGAGGCGTCGCCGAATGCCGATTTGGCCTCGTTGGCTGCGGTGGAGAGCGCCAGCGCAAGATCGGCCTCGGTGTGGGCGACCTTCATGCCGCGGCCGCCGCCGCCCGCCGCAGCCTTCACCAGCACCGGGAAGCCGATCTCCTTGCCGATCGCGAGCGCGTCGGTCTCCGAGGTCACCGCGCCGTCGGAGCCGGGCACCACCGGAATGCCGAGCCGCTTGGCGGTCTTCTTGGCTTCGATCTTGTCGCCCATCAGGCGGATGTGCTCGGCCTTCGGACCGATGAAGCCGAGATTATGGTCGGCGAGGATCTCGGCGAAGCGCGCGTTCTCGGACAGGAAGCCGTAGCCGGGATGCACGGCGTCGGCGCCGGTGATCTCGCAGGCCGCCAGCAGCGCCGGGATGTTGAGGTAGGAATCCTTCGACGGCGGCGGGCCGATGCAGACGCTCTCGTCGGCGAGCCGCACATGCATGGCGTCGGCGTCGGCGGTGGAATGCACCGCGACCGTCGAGATGCCGAGCTCCTTGCAGGCGCGCAGCACGCGAAGCGCGATCTCGCCGCGATTGGCTATGAGGATCTTGTCGAACATCGCTGCGCCTGACGTTGACGGAAGCTATTCAATGATGACGAGCGGCTCGCCGAACTCGACCGGCTGGCCGTCCTCGACGAGGATCTGCGTCACGGTGCCCGCGCGCGGCGACGGGATCTGGTTCATGGTCTTCATCGCCTCGATGATCAGAAGCGTCTGGCCGGCGCTGACCTTGGTGCCGACTTCAATGAACGGCTTGGCGCCCGGCTCGGGCGACCAATAGGCGGTGCCGACCATCGGCGAGGGCACGGCGCCCGGATGCTTGGCAAGATCGGTCGCCGCGGCAACCGCGGCAGCCGGGACCGCCAACGGCGCGGCGACCGTATGCACGGCTGACGGCACCGAGGCCGCGATGCTGATGTTGCGCGCGACCCGGACGCGCAGGCCGGCGCGCTCGATCTCGATCTCGGTGAGGTTGGTCTCGGCAAGCAGCAGCGCGAGCTCGCGAATGAGCACGCTGTCGTCGCTCTTGGATTCGCTCTTGGACTTTGCGGCTGATTTTTCGTCTGGCTGGCGCGCCATGTTGTTTGATCCGAAATCTCTGTCTGGTGACGGGGAACGTCAGGATTGACGATTAAGTCTTTGGCTTGGCGTCGGTCTTGCCATCGATCTTCGCACCGATCCTGGTGGCGAGGCCGATGATCGCAAGCCGGTAGCCGTCGATGCCGAAGCCGCAAAGCGAGGCGAAGGCGGCTTTAGCAGTGAACGAGTGGTCCCGGAAGCTTTCGCGGGCGTGGATATTGCTGACATGGACCTCGACGGCGGGGATCCTGACCGCGACCAGCGCATCATGCAGCGCGATCGAGGTATGGGAGTAGCCGCCGGCGTTGATGATGATGCCGACCGCCTTCTTGGCGTGGGCCTCATGGATGAAGTCGATCAGTTCGCCCTCGCGGTTGGACTGCCGGCAGTCCGCGCTGAGCCCGAACTGGCGCGCGGTGTCCGCGCACAGCTTCTCGACATCGGCGAGGGTGGCGTGGCCGTAGGTCTCCGGCTCGCGCGTCCCCAGCAGATTGAGGTTCGGGCCGTTCAGCACATAGATCGTTCCGGCAGCGGCCATTCCAGAGATTCCTGCCCAAAATTCCTGCCAAAGGGTTCCGGCGACGGGGAAAGTGGGCCGGGTTATAGGTAACAACCGGCCGCAGGGGAAGCCTTTAGGTGAAATCGGAACCTCTTCAACAGCTTCCTCCGGCCTGTTAGGTGGTTGCCGTAACCTGCGGAAATTGCTGATTAACCAAATCTGGCGGACGGCGCCCCGCGGCTGCGCTCCGGTGCGCCATCCACTGGCGAGTGCGGCCTATGCCTCAATGCAAAACCCCGCCCCCGGAGGGGCGGGGTCGAGAACGCGCGAGGGCCCGTCATAACACCCTCGCTGGCACTCTCGTGCCGAGGCCGGTTTAGCCCTCGATGATGTAGACGATCTCGTGGGTCTCCGGCTGCACGATGATGTAGCGGCCCTTGACCAGGATGAACTCATAGCCGCGCCACTGCGGATAGATCGTCACGACCCGCTCCGGCACCGGGTAGAAGTGCACGTCAGTCGGGACGCGGGTGCCGACCGCCACGTTGAAGTTCACGTTGGTGACTTCGGTGACCTTCTCCGACCTGATCGCGGTCGAGATCTGGGTGCGCTTCTCGGCCGGCGGAGCCGCGGTGGCCGACGTCGCCGCATTGCCGGTCGTGGTCTGGGTCCGGCTGGAATCGTTGGTCTGCGCGCGGTTGGTGTCGGTCGGGCTCTTGGTCTGAGCGTTCTGGTTGGTCGTGGCGCCGTTCTTGTCGCGGCTCTCGGCGGCGTTATTCATCTTGCCGCTCTTGTCGTGTTCCTCGGCCTTCATGTTGCCGCTCTTGTCGCGGCCTTCGGCCTTCATGTCCTTCGCGCCGTCCTTGGAACTCTCCTTGGAGCCCTTGGTCGCCTCGTTCTCCGAGCTCATGCCCTTCGACTTCTGCGTGTTGTCCTGCGCACCCTTGGTGGCGGGGCCGGACTTGTCGGACTCGGCGCCCTTCATGCCTGAAGGAGACTCACCGGTCGTGGAATGCTCGGAACCCTTCATGCCGCCCGTATCGTGCTGCATCGTGCCTGACGATGCGCCACCGGACGGTGCAGAGTGCTGCGTGGTGGCGCCGCCGCCGGCCCCGGACTCCTTGTTGGCGCCGCCGGCGCCCTGAGCATTCGCGAAACCGGTGCCGGCGATCAGAGCCGCTGTGGCGACCGAAATCAGAAAGCGTTTATTCATTGAATTCCTCCTCGTTCTTCAGCATTGCCCGCGCCGACAACGGGAGAGGATGTGCGATGTTCCTGTTGATTTGCGGTTCCCCGCGGTTTGTTTGTTCGGTGAATGCACGATGAATAATGCGCCCGCGCTTCAGCCGGAGGCCCAGTCGAACTCCGTGCCGGCAAGATCGAGCTGGCCGTTGCCGCCGCCGAAATTGAAGCCGCCGAAATGCTCTTCGATCTCGAGGCTTCCTTTGTTGGTGAGGGCCCTTGGTTGCTTCCAGTGTGGAGTTGATTCGATGTCACAAAGAAAAATCCGGCTGCCAGGCAGCCGGATTTTCACTGAACGAACAAGGAGCGCCGTCGAAGGCTACGATCAGCAGGTCGCCTTGCCGCAGCGGGCGATGCCGATCTTCTCCTTGAGATTGTCGACGCCGACCGCGCCGATCACGACCTGCTTGCCGATCACATAGCTCGGCGTGCCGTTCATGCCCATGGATTCGGCGAGGCGGAAGTTCTCCTCGATGGTCGCCTTCACTTCGGGGCTCGCCATGTCCTTCTCGAGCTTGGTCATGTCGAGGCCGACGTCCTTGGCAACCGCCAGCGCGCGCGCCTTGTCGGCGGCGCCGCGGCCGCCCAGGAGCTTCTGGTGAAACTCGAGATACTTCTTGCCGGTCGGATCCTGCATGCGCACGGCGACCGCGACCTGCGCGGCCTCGACCGAGCCCTGGCTCAGCACCGGGAATTCCTTCAGCACGACCTTGAGCTTCGGATCCGCCTTCATCAGGTCGAGCATGTCGGACATCGCGCGCTTGCAGTAGCCGCAATTGTAATCGAAGAACTCGACGAAGGTGACGTCGCCGTCCTTGTTGCCGAGCATGACGCCGCGCGGCGAATTGAAGATGGTGTCGGCGTTCTTGGCGACGCTCTGCTCGTGCTTCTCGGCTTCGGCGGCGGCCTGCCGCTTGCTCAGCTCGTTCATCGCCTCCTCGAGCACCTCCGGGTGCGCGATCAGGTAGTTGCGCACGATAGTCTCGATGTCGCCGCGCTGGGTGTCGTTGAAGCTCTGCGCGGTGGCCTGTAGCGGCGCGGCGCAGATGCCGAGCGCGAGCAGGGCAGGGGCAAGGAAACGAAGCGCTGGCATGATAAAATCCTTGTTCGAGGTGGCCCAAAATGCGGCACAGCCGTGGGCCGGTTTCGGTGATCGTTGTATGGAACTACGGTTTATTTCTAGTTGTTTTTCTGACCCGGCATCGGCTTGGCGCTCACAATGTCGTCAGCTTTGACCCAGCCGGGCGTGCCGATCGCGAACCGCGTCTTGGCGCGCGATGCAAGTTCGCGGGCGGTCTTGTTGTCGCCGCGGAGATAGGCCGCCTGCGCCGAGGCCAGGTCGGCCTGGGCATAGTCGCCCTTGCGGCCATAGGCCATCGCGAGCTGGGTGTAGCCGAGCGGGGCCTCGGGCTCGCGCGCCAGGGCGGCCCGCAGCATATTGATCGCCTCGTCGGTGGTGGCCTTGCTGTCGGAGGCAACCAGCGCCTGGCCGAGTAGCATCTCGATCAGCGGCGAACTGCTGGAGAGCTGCACCGCGCGGCGCAGCGGCGCGATCGCCTCTGCCGGCCGGCCGCCTTCGAGCAGCGCCTGGCCGCGCAATTCGTAGAAATAGGGATTGTTCGGCTGCACCTGGATCAGGCTGTCGATCTGCGCGATCGCCGAACGCAGATCGCCGTGCAGATAGGTCGTGATCGCCCGCGCATAGCGCGCCGGCAGGCTGGTGTTGGACAACGGATAGCGGCGGTAGACCGTGTCCTGCCGCTCCATGAAGCCGGAGATCTTGGCGCGCATCATGTCGTGACGCAGCTGCAGCGCCGGATCGTCCTTCTTGTCCCAATAGGGGCTCGAGCGCGCCAGCTCTTCCAGCGCGGAGACGCGGTCGACCGGCATCGGGTGCGACTGCAGATAGGGATCGGCGCCGCGCGAGGTGAACAGGCTCTCGTCGGTGAAGCGCTTGAAGGTCTCGTACATGCCCTTGGCGGACTGGCCGGTCGCGTTCAGGAACTTGACGCCGGCGCGGTCGGCGTTTTCCTCCTGCTGGCGCTGATAGGACAGCAGCGTGCGCTGGATCACCGATTGCGGCGCCGAGATCGCCGCGGCGCCGGCGCTGGACAGGCCGCTGCCGCCGCCGCCGCCCGCAGCACCGGCGGCGAGCGCGCCGACGCCGAGCAGCATCGCGATGATCATCTGGGTCTGCGCCTGCGCCAGCTGCTCGCGCATCTTGGCAAGATGGCCGCCGGCCAGATGGCCGGTCTCGTGCGCCAGCACGCCGATGATCTGGTTCGGCGTCTCCGATTGCAGCAGCGCGCCGTAATTGACGAAGATGCGGCGGCCGTCGGCGACGAAGGCGTTGAACGAGCCGTCATTGATGATCACGATCTGGATGTTCTGCTTCTCCAGACCCGCGGCGCGCAGGATCGGCCGTGTGTATTCGCGCAGCAACTGCTCGGACTCGGTGTCGCGCAGCACCGGCGGGCCCTTCTGCTGGGCTCGCGCAGGGACCACGGGGCCAACCGCGAGTGCAACCGCGGTCAGCAATGCGGTCAGCTTTGAGGTCGCGGTGCGAAGCGTGAGGCGGAACGGCATGGGCGGTCTATCGGCGATCACTGGCTGCGCCGGCGCAAGCGCGGGTTCCGGGCTCGACCGGATCCGGCGCGTGGCGCAGTCTGTTGTTTTTGCAGTTCTTCTTCACGCGAACCGGGTATTCACTGGGCTATTCACTTGGCCTGAAAGCGTTATAAGGAGCCACCGAATGCGGCCAGTCTGGGGCGGCCGCAGGTAGCGGGAACCCGAATTCGGCTGCGGCCGTGCAATAGCAGAAATCCATGCGTGAAGCGACAGCGAGAGACCGTGTGAGCAGCCTTTTGACGGCGTCCGGCCGGAGCGATGTTCCGCCGTTCATGGTGATGGACGTGATGGCCGCCGCAGCGCGAATCGAAGCCGCCGGCGGCCATGTCATCCACATGGAGGTGGGACAGCCTGCCGAGGGCGCGCCGAAGCCGGCGATCGCGGCGGCGCAGGCTGCGCTGGTCGACGGCCGGATCGACTACACCTCGGCGCTCGGCATTCCCAGCCTGCGCGCACGCATCGCCCGGCACTACCGCGACACGTATGGCTGCGCGGTCGACGCGGAGCGCATCATCGTCACGACCGGCTCGTCGGGCGGATTCATCCTGGCGTTTCTTGCGATGTTCGAGCCGGGTGACCGGGTCGCGGTGACCGTGCCGGGCTATCCGCCGTACCGGCACATCCTGACCGCGCTGGGCTGCGAGCCGGTGCTGATCGAGACCTCCGGCGACACCCGCCATGCGCTGACCGGCGAGGCGCTGCTGGCCGCCCATCGCAAGGCGCCGCTGAAAGGCGTGCTGGTCGGCAGTCCCGCGAACCCGACCGGCACCATGATGTCGCGCGAGGCGCTGTCGAGCCTGATGGCGGCTGCCGACAGCGCCGGCATCCGCTTCATCTCCGACGAGATCTATCACGGGCTCGACTACGCGTTCCCCGCGGTGACCGCGGCCGAGCTGTCGCCGAACGCGCTCGTCATCAACTCGTTCTCGAAGTACTTCTGCATGACCGGCTGGCGCGTCGGCTGGATGGTGGTGCCCGACGTGCTGGTGCGGCCGATCGAGCGGTTGCAGCAGAACCTGTCGATCTCGGTGCCGACCCTGTCGCAGATCGCCGCCGAAGCGGCGTTCGAGGGCCGCGAGGAGATGGAGGCGATCAAGCGCGGTTACCAGGAGAACCGCCGCATCCTGATCGAGGGCCTGCCGAAGGCCGGGCTGACCAAGTTCCTGCCGGCCGACGGCGCGTTCTATCTCTATGCCGACGTCTCCGACTTCACCTCCGACAGCTTCGCCTTCGCCAGCGAGATGCTCGAGAAGGCGCATGTCGCGGCCACCCCGGGCGTCGATTTCGATCCGATCCACGGCCGCGCCTTCATCCGTTTTTCTTATGCCCGATCGGCTGCGGACATGCAGGAAGCAGTTGCGCGGATCGCGCATTGGCTTAAATAGCCCGCAACCTTCGAGAGCCTTCCATCGTGGCGGTCGGATCGGTTTTGCAGCGCGGTGGCCCCGTTCCGGCAGTGCGGCGCGCGACAGATCGCCGCGGGTAAACGGCAGGGCCCGCACAGTTCCATTTGACTTGAACGGCCAAGTTGATCTTGGCTATTTCCGCCATTTCTGAGGGGGAGTGAAACATGGCAACGGCAACCGTTGCCACGGCCGCACCGGCGACTGCCGGCGGCAAGCCGTGGTACAAGATTCTCTATGTCCAGGTCCTGATCGCGATCGTGCTTGGCGCGCTGGTCGGTGCGTTCTGGCCATCGCTTGCCACCAACGAGTGGATCAAGGCGCTCGGCGACGGCTTCATCAAGCTGATCAAGATGGTGATCGCGCCGATCATCTTCTGCACCGTGGTGTCGGGCATCGCGCATATACAAGATGCCAAGAAGGTCGGCCGGATCGGCGTCAAGGCGCTGGTCTATTTCGAGGTGGTCTCGACCTTCGCGCTGGTGATCGGACTGCTGGTCGGCAACATCGTGAAGCCGGGTGCGGGCTTCGGCAATGCGGCGGCGAACGCGCAGGCGGTTGCCGGCTATGCCAAGCAGGCGGAGGCGCAGAAGAGCGTCGACTTCGTACTGCACATCATTCCGGACACCGTGGTCGGTGCCTTCGCGCAGGGCGAGATCCTGCAGGTGCTGCTGTTCTCGGTGCTGTTCGGCTTCGCGATCATGGGCCTCGGCGAGCGCGGCCACACCATCCGTTCGTTCATCGACGACGCCGCGCATGCGGTGTTCGGCGTGATCTCGATCGTGATGCGGGCGGCGCCGATCGGTGCGTTCGGCGCGATGGCTTTCACCATCGGCAAGTTCGGCACCGGCGCGATCCTCAATCTGATGGGGCTGATCGCGACGTTCTATCTGACCGCGGCGCTGTTCGTCCTCGTGGTGCTCGGCATCATCGCGCGGATCGCCGGGTTCTCGATCTTCAGGTTCCTGGCCTACATCAAGGACGAACTGCTGATCGTGCTCGGCACCTCGTCCTCCGAGAGCGCGCTGCCGTCGTTGATGGAGAAGCTCGAACGTCTCGGCTGCTCGAAGTCCGTGGTCGGCCTCGTGGTGCCCACGGGCTATTCGTTCAACCTCGACGGCACCAACATCTACATGACGCTGGCGACGTTGTTCATCGCGCAGGCGCTGGGCTACGACCTCTCGTTCAGCCAGCAGCTCACGATCCTGGTCGTGGCGATGCTGACCTCGAAGGGCGCCTCCGGCATCACCGGCGCGGGATTCATCACGCTGGCGGCGACGCTTGCGGTGGTCGATCCGCGGCTGGTGCCGGGCATGGCGATCGTGCTCGGCATCGACAAGTTCATGAGCGAGTGCCGCGCGCTGACCAATCTGTGCGGCAACGGCGTGGCCTGCGTGATCGTGGCCTGGTGGGAAGGCGAACTCGACCGCGGCAAGCTCAACGCCAATCTCGCCCGGCAGATCGACCCGACCGACATGGAGACCGCGCTGACGACGGACTAGGTCGCGGAGCTAGAACCGGTCCAACCGATACGGCGAGGTGTCCACCGCGGATGCCTCGCCGTTCATCGTTTCGGCCAGCACCCGTGCTGTTGCAGGGCCGAGCGTAAAGCCCTGGTGGCCGTGACCGAAATTCACCCACAGCCCGCGATGGCGCGGCGCGGGTCCAAGTATCGGCAGCATGTCTGTGGTGCAGGGCCGGGTGCCGAACCACGGCTCGGGTTCGACCCGGCTGCCGATCTCGATCAGCTCGCGCGCGGCGGCTTCGGCGTAGCCAAGCTGGATCGGCGTCGCCGGCGCATCGGGGCTGGTCAGCTCCGCGCCGGTGGTGATGCGGATGCCCTTGGCCATCGGTGCCATCGCGTAGCCATTCGCGGTGTCGACCAGCGGCAGGTCGAGCGAGCGTCCGCCTTGATAATGCATGTGGTAGCCGCGCTTGCGCACCAGCGGGATCCGGTAGCCGAACTTGCGCAGCAATTGCGGCGACCATGGCCCCAGCGTGACCACGACATGGGCGGCATCGATCCGGCCGCCGCCGGCCTCGACCGACCAGCCGGACGCGGTTTCGGCCAACGTCTGCGCGTCGCCGCGCAGCAGCGTGCCGCCGAGACGCTCGAACAATCCGGCATAGGCCGAGACGAGACCGCCGGGGTCCGACACGGTCCACGGCCCAAGCCAGTGAATGGCGCCCGGCAGGTCGTCGCGCAGCAACGGCTCGGCCTTGGCGAGCTCACTGCCGTCAAGCACGCGAAACTGCACGCCGAAGTCGCGCTGGTTCTCTTCGGCGACGGCAATCGCGCGCTCCAGCGCCGCCGGGTCGCGATGCAGCAGGCGATAGCCGGCGCGCCGGATCAGATTGTCGGCATGGGCATCGCGGATCAGCGTGTCGTGCTCCGCTGTGGCGTGGGCGATCAGGCGCGCCCAGGCGAGGGTGGCTTCGCGGTGCCGCTCGGGCGTCGAGTTCCACCAGTAGCGCAGCAGCGGACCGGCGTGCCGCGGCAGTGAGGCCAGGCGATAGCGCACGTCGTTGGTGCGCCCCATCGCGATCCTGGCGAGCGTGGCGGGGTCGCGCGGCATCGGATAGGGCCGCACCGCCTCGCTCTGGATGATGCCGGCGTTGCCGTAGCTCGTTTCGCGGCCGGGGTCCTTGCGGTCGACCAGCGTGACCGACCAGCCGCGGCGCTGCAGATGCAGCGCGGTGCTGACGCCCACCATGCCGCCGCCAAGAACGATCGCGCTTTGCATCGGGTTCGGTCTCCGTCAGGCTCCGTCACGCCGGCGCCTGACGAACGGATGGCCTGTTCAACAAAAACGCCCGGCGTGAACCGGGCGCTTTGACTTATCGGCGTCTTAGTTGCCGCCGCCGAAGCGGCGCGACCACCAACCCTTGCGGGCCGGAGCATCGGCCGTCGCGGGCTCCGGGGTTGCCGTTGCGGGTTCAGGGGCAGGGGCCGCTTCCTCCGCCGTGCTCTGAACCAGCGCGGGCGCCGAGGCCTCGGGCTGCGAGCTCGATGCGAAGCTGACCTTTTCGCGTACCGTCGAGCGGCGGCGCTGCGCGCGGTCGCTTTCGGCCGCGGCGTCCTCGGCGGCCGCGGTCGCAGCCTCCGGTGCAGGCGCCGCAACGGCCTCGACAGCAGCAGTTTCGATCGGCTGCCATTCCGGCGGCGGAGCGAACAGCTCGGGTTGCGCCAGCGAGGGGGCCGGCTCAGCGTCGTGGCTGTCGAAATCGGCGACCGCGTCGGTGGCTTCGGGGGAAGCTGCCGGGCTCAGCTCATCGGAGATCGATCCGGCGAGACCGTCATCCGGTCCGCCGCTGCCGCGCCGGCGACGGCCGCCACGGCGTCCGCGGCGCCGCGGACGGCGATCGCCGTTGCCGGCCTGGTCGTCGCCGGCCGCGCCCTGCGCTTCGCCGCCTTCGTCCTCATCGCCTTCGGCCTCAGCTGCGGCAACCGCCTCGGTGCCATCGGGCAGGACGTGCATCAGGTCGCCGTCCTCGCGCGGCTGCGGGGCTCCCTCGCGGGCTTCGCCGGCCCCACCGCGGCCGCGGCGCCGGCGGCGGCGCTTGCGGCGCTGACCGTCGCCTTCGCCCTCGGCGGCGCTTGCGTCTTCGCCGGCCGCCCGGTCGTCGACCAGACCTTCGGTCTCGTCGGTCTCGATCTCGGCCTCGTATTCGAACAGCTCTTCCTCGTCATCGACCTCTTCGGCCTGCGACGGTGCAGATGCAGCCTGCGCGGCAAGCAGCGCCTTGGCGGCTTCGAGCGTATGCACCTGCTCGCCGCGATCGATGATGTAGGATTGCTGGCCGTGCACCGTGGCGTCGGCGACGATCGACAGCGACACCCGGAAGGAGTCCTCGAGGTCGCGCAGATGGCCGCGCTTGTGGTTGAGCACGTACAGCGCGACGTCGGTACGGGTGCGGACCACCAGATTGTGGGTCGCGCCCTTCATCAGGATTTCCTCGATGCCGCGCAGGAGCTGCAGCGCCACCGACGAGACCGAGCGGACGTGACCGCTGCCGCCGCATTGCGGGCAGGGCTCGGTCGAGCTCTCCAGCACGCTGGCGCGGATGCGCTGGCGCGACATTTCCAAGAGGCCGAAATGCGAGATGCGGCCGACCTGGATCCGCGCACGGTCCTGGCGCAGGCAGTCGGACAGCTTGCGCTCGACCGCACGGTTGTTGCGCTTCTCGTCCATGTCGATGAAGTCGATGACGATCAGGCCGGCGAGGTCGCGCAGGCGGAGTTGCCGGGCGACTTCTTCCGCGGCCTCAAGGTTGGTCTTGAGCGCGGTGTCCTCGATATGGTGCTCGCGCGTGGCGCGGCCGGAGTTGACGTCGATCGAGACCAGCGCCTCGGTCTGGTTGATCACGATGTAACCGCCGGAGCGCAACTGCACGGTCGGCGAGAACATCGCGTCGAGCTGGCTTTCGACGCCCATCCGCGAGAACAACGGCTGGCCGTCGCGATATTGCTTCACCGCCCGCACATTGGCCGGCATCAGCATCTTCATGAAGTCGCGCGCTTCGCGGTAGCCGGCTTCGCCCGCCACCTGGATCTCGTCGATCTCCTTGTTGTAGAGGTCGCGCAGCGAGCGCTTGATCAGCGAGCCTTCCTCATAGACCAGGGTCGGCGCCTGCGACTTCAGCGTCAGGTCGCGCACCGTCTCCCACATCCGGATCAGGTACTCGAAGTCGCGCTTGATCTCGGGCTTGCTGCGGGAGGCGCCGGCGGTGCGCAGGATGATCCCCATGCCTTCGGGCACGTCGAGATCCTGCACCACTTCCTTCAGCCGCGAACGGTCCTGGGCGGAGGTGATCTTGCGGCTGATGCCGCCGCCGCGTGCGGTGTTGGGCATCAGCACGGCGTAACGGCCGGCGAGCGACAGATAGGTGGTCAGCGCGGCGCCCTTGTTGCCGCGCTCTTCCTTGACGACCTGCACCAGCATCACCTGCCGGCGCTTGATCACTTCCTGGATCTTGTACTGGCGGCGCGGACGGAACGGGCGCTCCGGCACCTCCTCGAGCACATCGTCGCCGCCGACGGACTCGACGACGTCCTCTTCCTCGCCTTCCTCGCCGTCGTCCTCTTCGTCATCTTCGCCGCCGTCGTCGCCTTGGCCGGCCTCGGCCTCGGGTGCGGCGCCTTCCGCCAGCGCGGCATATCCGGCGACCGCATGCTCGTCCGTGGCGGCGTGAACGTCGTCGCCAGCCGCAAGCGGCGCGTCGTCGGCATGCGCGGCGTTTTCCTCGATCTGTTCTTCATGGGCCCGCTCGGGCTCATGATTGACCTCGACCGCCTCGACGGTCTCGGCTGACGCAACGGAGGCTTCGACCACCGCAACGACGGGGTCTGACGGGGCGGCGTCGGCCGGCGCCTCGCTCACCGCGGGGGCGTGGTCGTGATCGTGTGCGTGATCATGGTCGTGGTGGTCATGGTCGTGATCATCGTGGCCATGATCGTGGTGACCATGGTCATGATGCTCGTGATCATGGTGGTGCTCGTGGTCGTCGTGATGCGCATGATCATGCGCATCGTGCTCGTGACCTTCGTGGCCGACCACGTCGTGGTCGTGATGCCCGGCATCGTGCTCATGATGCCCGGCATCGACGGGGTGTTCGTGCGCCTCGGCGACGGGCTGCGCCTGCGCGTCGCCGGCCCCCTCGATCACCTCGCTCTGGACCCGGTCGCCATGGCCGCGGCGGCGGGCATTGCGATGGCGCGACCGGCGGCGATGACCGCGGTTCTCGTGCTCTTCCTCGGCCTCGCGATGGGCGCGCTCGTCGGCTTCGATCAGCGCCTGACGGTCGGCCACCGGGATCTGGTAGTAGTCGGGATGGATTTCGCTGAAGGCCAGGAAGCCGTGCCGGTTGCCGCCATACTCGATGAAGGCAGCCTGCAGCGACGGCTCTACGCGCGTGACCTTGGCGAGGTAAATGTTGCCGCGCAGCTGTTTGCGCTGGGCGGTCTCGAAATCAAACTCTTCGACGCGATTGCCACGGACCACGACGACCCGGGTCTCTTCCGGGTGGGTGGCATCGATCAACATCTTGTTGGGCATTTTGGAGCTCTTGGCGGCGGCGGGCGCGGATCATGGCGCGCGCAAACTGCGCCGCCCGGTGACGCGACGGTCCACCTGATTCGGGGGTGAGGGGAAGGCCAAAACGCGTCTCGCGGCGCAGCGCCGGACGGGAACTCACCGGGATGATGCGACGGGCGAAGTTTTCACCTCGCGTCAGCGCGATCATTCGGGGGATCCTGGTCGGCAATGCAGTCTGGCGCATTAAGCGTCGGCCCGTCTAAACATGTTGGCGGCGAGAAATACCGCCGTATCTTTTGCTGAAGGCCCCGCCTGGCGCCGAAGCGCCTGCCGGCCATCGCATATCGAGGCCCCGAAGGACCGGATAATCGGTTATGCCTGTCTCAAACCGTCCCTCTGGCGAGGGAGTGTGTCTGGGACCGGACGCCGCTCGGGCCTGAATCCGCCTCTCCGTGTCAGCCGCGCGCGGCGCTGGCTGGGGAGGGACCGGAAAAACACGGCGGGATCTTCGACTTGGAAGGTTCCACCGCTGCACCGGGAGGCTGAACGCGACACAACCGGGAGTACTAGCCGTCAGCATCCCGTACATACGTGGATTGGCCGCCGCGTGCAAGGGAAGCGTCACGCCGCCGCAACACTCGCTTCTTTTCGCCTTGGCGTCATTAGGGTGCGATTAACCGTGTGGTTCTAATGCGGTAAGAAGCAGCTGGGAGGCTCCGAATCGGGTGGAGAACCGCGCAAAACACCTTGTTTTTCTAGGATGCGGGCTGTTGTGCGCTGCAGCATCGGTGTTTGCCGTGGCGAGCGCTCCGAGCGCGGCCGAGGGACCGCAGGATGGTCAGTCCGCGCCGGCCGCCAGTGCGTCTGCCCCAAGCGCCTCGAATTTCCCGGTGGCATCCGGTGCCAGGCTCGCCGGCGACGACAAGCAGACCCGATTCATCCTCGACCTCGACCGCAGAATCGAATTTCGCGCTTTCCCGCTGGCCGATCCCTATCGCGTCGTGGTCGACATCCCGCAGGTCAATTTCCAGCTCGCGAACGGCACCGGCGCGGCGGCGCGGGGATTGGTCAAGGCGTTCCGCTACGGGCTCGTGATGCCCGGCGGCTCGCGGATCGTGTTCGACATGACCGGTCCGGTGAAGATCGCCAATTCCTATGTGCTCGATGCCGCCAACGGCCAGCCGCCCCGGCTGGTGCTGGATTTCGAGCAGGTCGATCGCACCAGCTTCGTGCAGTCGCTCGCGCCGGAGAGCCGGCCTGAATTGAAGCCGGCGATCTCCGAAACGAGCACCGCCACCATCCCGACGGTCAACTCGGCGGCGCTGCCGCCGGTCGCGGTCACCGACGCCCGCCCGTTGATCGTGATCGATCCCGGTCATGGCGGCATCGACAATGGCACCCAATCCGGCGACCAGACCGAGAAGAACCTGGTGCTGGGCTTCGGCATCGCCTTGCGCGACCGGATCGAGAAGTCGGGCAAATATCGGGTGGTCATGACCCGGTCCGACGACACCTTCATACCGCTCAACGACCGGGTGAAGATCGCGCGTTCGCAATCCGCCGCACTGTTCGTCTCGATCCATGCCGACGCGCTGCCGCGCCGCGAGGGCGACGCCCAGGGCGCCACCATCTACACGGTGTCGGACAAGGCCTCCGACGCCGAGGCCGAGCGGCTGGCGGAGGCGGAAAACAAGGCCGACGCCATCGGCGGCGTGAACCTGACCGATGAGCCGACCGAGGTCGCGGACATCCTGATCGACCTCGCGCAGCGCGAAACCAAGACCTTCTCCAACCGCTTCGCCCGTCTGCTGATGGACGAGATGAAGACCACGGTGCGGATGCACAAGCATCCGCTCAAGTCGGCCGGCTTCCGGGTGCTGAAGGCGCCCGACGTGCCGTCCGTGCTGGTCGAGATCGGCTACGTCTCCAACAAGGGCGACCTCGAGCATCTGGTCTCCGAGAACTGGCGGAACAAGGCGGTCGGCTCGATGGTCCAGGCGATCGACGCGTTCTTCGCCAAACGGCTGGCAACCGCCGGACCGGCAAAGTGAAATTGGCCGCCTGAAAAGCCGCGTCCGTTGCGCCGAAGCCCTAGTTTGGCCACAGCGGCGACGGTATAGACAATGGACCGCAGGTTCGCAGAATCGACCACATTGTCCGGCGGCTCTTTGTATTTTCGCGTGCGCAGGGTGGCTCGCTGGGCCAAGGCTTCGTTGTGTGAGGCTGTCGCACATTTGGACAGGCGCTTCTGACGACTGAGCGCCGGAGGGTAGGAACGGAACGTCGATAATGCGCCTGCTCGTGCGGTTTATGGGTTTCTTGTTTGCCGCCGGAACGGTTGTGTTCCTGGTTGGTGTCGCCGCCGTCGCCGGCGCGATCTGGCATTTCTCCAAGGATCTGCCCGACTACTCGCAGCTCCAGGACTACGAGCCGCCGGTGATGACCCGCGTGCATGCCGCCGACGGCGCGCTGCTCGGCGAATATTCCAAGGAGCGCCGGCTCTATCTGCCGATCCAGGCGGTGCCGAAGCTCGTGATCAACGCGTTCCTCGCGGCCGAAGACAAGAACTTCTACGAGCACGGTGGCATCGACTATCAGGGCATGGCGCGCGCCGCGATCCTCTATGCGCAGAACTACGGCTCCAACCGCCGTCCGCAGGGCGCCTCGACCATCACCCAGCAGGTCGCCAAGAACTTCCTGCTCACCAACGAGGTCTCGTTCGCGCGCAAGATCAAGGAAGCCTTGCTGGCGATGCGCATCGAGCGCGCCTATTCCAAGGACCGCATCCTCGAACTCTATCTGAACGAGATCTATCTCGGGCTCGGTGCCTACGGCATCGCAGCGGCGTCGCTGGTCTATTTCGACAAGTCGGTCAACGAGCTGACGATCGCGGAAGCGTCCTATCTCGCCTCGCTGCCGAAGGCGCCGGCCGCGCTGCATCCGGTGCGCAACCGCGACCGCGCGATCGAGCGCCGCAACTATGTGATCGACCGCCTGCTGGAGAACGGCTGGATCAAGCAGGCCGACGCCGACAAGGCGCGCAAGGACCCGCTCAACGTCACCAGCCGCTCGAACGGCGCGCATATCTTCGCCGGCGAATATTTCGCCGAGGAAGTCCGCCGCGACATCTTCGAGCGCTACGGCGAAAAGAAGCTCTACGAGGGCGGCCTGTCGGTGCGCACCACGCTGGATCCCAAGATCCAGGTGATGGCACGCAAGACCATGGTCGCGGGTCTCGTGAACTACGACGAGGCGCAGGGCTGGCGCGGCCCTGTCCACAAGCTCGACATTTCCGGCGACTGGGGCGTCAAGCTCGCCGACGTGAAGTCGCTCTCCGACATCTCGCCTTGGCGGATGGCGGTGGTGCTGGAGACCAGCGATCAGTCGGCGCGGATCGGCTTCCAGCCCGGCCGCGAACTCGGCGGCGCGGTCAGCAAGGAGCGGCAGACCGGCATCATCACGATCGACGGCGTGCGCTGGGCCAAGTCCAAGGGCAAGGCGCCGACGGCGGTCTCGCAGGTGCTGCAGCCGGGCGACGTGATCTATGCCGACCCGCTGGTGACCAAGGACGGCAACGCGGTCGAGGGCCAGTACCGGCTGCGGCAATTGCCCGAAGTCTCCGGCGCCATGGTGGCGATGGATCCGTGGACCGGCCGCGTGCTCGCGATGGTCGGCGGCTTCTCGTTCGACCAGAGCCAGTTCAACCGCGCGACGCAGGCCTACCGGCAGCCGGGTTCGTCGTTCAAGCCGATCGTGTACTCGTCGGCGCTGGATAACGGCTATACACCGTCGACCACCGTGATCGATGCGCCGATCGAGATCGATCAAGGGCAGGGCGCCGGCGTGTGGCGTCCGGAGAACTATTCGACCGGCAAATATTATGGTCCGACCACGCTGCGCAACGCGTTGCAGCGCTCGCTCAACACCGTGACCGTGCGCCTCGCGCAGGACATCGGCATGCCGCTGGTCGGCGAGTACGCAAAACGCTTCGGCGTCTATGACGAATTGCCGAACTATCTGTCCTACGCATTGGGTGCCGGTGAAACCACCGTGATGCGCATGGTCACGGCGTATTCGATGTTCGCCAATGGCGGCCGCCGGGTGAAGCCGACGCTGATCGACCGCATCCAGGACCGCTACGGCCACACCATCTTCAAGCACGACACCCGCGAATGCCGCGGCTGTGACGCGCCCGGGGGCTGGAAGAGCCAGCCGGAGCCGCAGCTCGTCGACCGCCGCGAGCAGGTGCTCGATCCGATGACCGCCTACCAGATCACCGAGATGATGGAAGGCGTGGTTCAGCGCGGCACCGCGACCGTGGTGAAGGAGGTAGGCAAGCCGATCGCCGGCAAGACCGGCACCACCAACGACGAGAAGGATGTCTGGTTCGTCGGCTTCTCGCCGGATCTCGCGGTCGGCGTCTATATGGGCTACGACAAGCCGCGCAATCTCGGCCGCGCCGCCACCGGCGGTCACGTGGCGGCGCCGATTGCCCGCGACTTCCTCAAGCTTGCGCTCGCCGACAAGCCGCCGACGCCGTTCAAGGTTCCGGCCGGCATCAAGCTGATCCGCGTCGATGCCAAGACCGGCATGCGTGCCGGCCCGGGCGACAGCGGCAACACCATCCTCGAAGCCTTCAAGCCGGGCACCGCGCCGCCGGACAATTACTCGGTGATCGGCGTTGCCGACGCCGACGGCCGCGGCCCTGCGCCCGGTCCGCAGCCGTCGCAGAGCGGTGGGCAGCCGGATGGCGGCTTCTTCATGCGGCCGGGAACCGGGGGGCTGTACTAGAGCGTTTTCAAGCGAAGTGGATCCCGGTTCGCGTGAAGAAAACGCGTCAAAACAAAAATCTAGAGTGCCGTTCCGGTCCAAAGGAACGGAAATGCTCGGGCGGCCGGCCCGTCCAAATCGCCGGGATAGGGCGGCCAAGCCGATTGCGCTTTGCCGTGCCGGTCGCTACATCCCCCGGAGCGTTTTTAGCCAACACCTGAAAGACCATGCGCGCGGAAATCGAACGCCTTGTTGAAGAGATCAAGCAGTCAGTCGGGCTGCTGAGGAGGCATCTTTGACGTCGATCAATCGACGGCACGCCTCGCTGAGCTGAACAAGCTCGCAGAAGACTCCAATCTCTGGAACGATCCCCAGAAGGCCCAGCGGCTGATGCAGGAGCGCACCTCCTTGGAGGACGCGCTCTCTGGAATCGGCAAGGTCGAGCGCGAGCTCGAGGATCAGGTCGGCATGATCGAGCTCGGCGAGGCCGAGAACGATGCGGGCGTGGTCACGGAGGCCGAGAAGGCGCTCAAGGACCTCAAGAAGGAGGTCGCCCGGCGCGAGCTCGAAGCGCTGCTCTCGGGCGAGGCCGACAAGTTCGATTCCTATCTCGAGGTCCATGCCGGTGCCGGCGGCACCGAGAGCCAGGACTGGGCGCAGATGCTGCTGCGCATGTACACGCGCTGGGCGGAGAAGCACGGCTTCAAGATCGAGTTCCTCGAAGAGTCGCAGGGCGAAGAGGCCGGCATCAAGTCGGCCACCATCCAGATCTCCGGCCACAATGCCTATGGCTGGCTGAAGACCGAGGCCGGCGTGCATCGCCTGGTCCGTATCTCGCCGTTCGATTCCAACGCGCGGCGGCACACCTCGTTTTCGTCGGTGCAGATTTTCCCCGTGATCGACGACTCGATCAAGATCGAGATCAAGGAGTCCGATGTCCGCACCGACACGATGCGGTCGGGCGGCGCCGGCGGTCAGCACGTCAACAAGACCGAGTCGGCGGTGCGCCTGACGCATATCCCGACCGGCATCGCGGTGGTCTGCCAGGCCGGCCGCTCCCAGCACAAGAACCGGGCGCAGGCCTGGGACATGCTGCGCGCGCGGCTCTATGAGATCGAGCTGAAGAAGCGCGAGGAGCAGGCCGCCGCCGATCAGGCCGCCAAGACCGACATCGGCTGGGGTCACCAGATCCGCTCTTACGTCTTGCAGCCCTATCAGATGGTGAAGGACCTGCGCACCGGTGTGCAGACCTCAGACACGTCGGGGGTGCTCGACGGCGATCTCGATGAATTCATGGCGGCGACCCTGGCGCAGCGTGCGTTCGGCACCGGGCCAGGCTCCGTCGAGGATGTGGATTAGCCCATGACGCGCGTCGCTTTCATCGGATTGGGACGCATGGGCCACGGCATGGCGGGCCGTTACCTCGATGCCGGCTTCACGGTCGCGGTGTGGAACCGGAGCAAGGCCAAGGCCGAGGATTTGATCGCGCGCGGCGCATTGTGGGCGACCTCGCCGGAGGATGCCGCGATCGATGCCGATGCCGTCGTGACCATGGTCGCCGACGACGAGGCGTCGCGCGCGGTCTGGCTGACCCGGGACGGCGCTGCCGCCACCATGAAGGCCGGCACGCTCGCGATCGAATGCTCCACGGTCTCGTATCAGCACACGCTGGAGATGGCGCACGAGTTGCGCAGCCGCGGCCTGATCTACATCGATTGTCCCGTCACCGGCCTGCCGGAGGCCGCGGCCGCCGGCAAGCTGACGCTGCTGGTGGGGGCTGATCCGGCCGATCGCGAGCGGGCGCAGCCGTTCCTCGCGCCGATCGGCAGCACGATCCGTCATTTCGGCGCGGTCGGCACCGGCACCGTGTTCAAGCTGATCAACAACCTGATCGGCGCGGTGCAGATCGCAAGCCTCGCCGAGGGCGTCGCGATCGCCGAACAGGCTGGTCTCGACATGAAATTGGTGGCCGAGGCGCTGGGGACCGGCGCGATCGCAAGCCCACAGGTGATCCGCCACAGCAAGCGGATGGTCGACCGCAACTTCTCCGGCGCCTCCTTCACATCGGCGCTACGCCACAAGGATGCCGACTATGCGGTGCGGCTCGCCGAGACGCTGCTGCCCGGCGTGCCGGTGAGCCGCGCCGCGCTCGCTGCCTACGAGAAGGCCAGGGCGCATGCGCCCGATGGCGACGAAGGCCAGATGATCGAGATCGTCTCGCGGCCGAAATAGCGGCGCCGCGCCGCCACTCACGGAAATCGGGTGGCCATCGCCGCCGCGCCCGGCTAGGCATCTGCGCCAGCGCAGATGAGTGCCCGCCATGCCTTCCGCCGACAACAGGATCGATCGCCGCGACTGGGGGCTGCTGCTCTTTCTGTCGGTGCTGTGGGGCGGCTCGTTCTTCTTCAACGGCGTCATCCTGCGCGAATTGCCGCCGCTGACCCTTGTGCTGCTGCGCGTCGTGCTCGGCGCGCTCATCCTGCTGCCGCTGCTGCGGGCCCGGAAGATCGAATTCCCGCGCGGCCTGTCCGGCTGGGCGCCGTTCGCCGCGATGGGGCTGTTCAATAACGCGCTGCCGTTCTCGCTGATCGTGTTCGGCCAGACCTATATTCCGAGCGGGCTGGCCTCGATCCTCAATGCGACGACGCCGCTCTTTGCGGTGGTCGTGATGGCGGTGGCCGGCGAGGAGCGGTTGCAGGCGCGCCGCGTCGCCGGCGTGGTGGTCGGGCTGATCGGGGTCGCGATCCTGCATGGCGATGCGCTCGGCTTCGAGAGCAGGCAAGGCATCGGCATTCTGCTGTGCCTCGCCGGCGCCTTCAGCTACGGCCTCGCGGCGCTGGTCGGACGGCGGCTGCCGCAGCGTGTGCCGCCGCTGGGCACGGCGACGTTCCAGATGATGGCCTCCAGCGTGATGATGGCTGTCGTCGCCGGTGTGGCCGAACGACCCTGGCTGTTGCCGATGCCGCACGCAACGACATGGCTCGCCGTGCTCGGACTCGCGGCGTTGTCGACGGCGCTGGCCTATATCGTGTTCTTTCAGATTCTGCAGCGCTCCGGAGCGACCAATGTGATGCTGGTGACACTGCTGCTTCCGGTCACCGCGATGCTGCTCGGCTTCTTCGTGCTTGGCGAGCCGGTCGCGCCGCGCGAGGTGATCGGCGCGCTCGTGATCGCCAGTGCGCTGCTCCTGATCGACGGCCGCGTCTTGACTTGGCTCAGCCGCGCGCCTGCTTCCACGCCGCATACCAGCCGGTGAAGCGGCCGCTGTCACGCTCGCCGCCGTGCCAGGCGGCATAAGTCGTGCCGTCGTCGGCGACCAGCACCACGGCATCGAGCCCCCTGGAGCGGCGCAGGGTGTCCATCGCCTGCGCCGGCGTCTGCGCGATCGGGCCGGCGACGTTGAACGACGTGTTGACCGACATCTCGACGCCGATATGGCGGCCGAGCGCCTTCAGATAAGCATAAATGAGGGGATCGTCGGCCTCGCGCACGATCTGGATCCGGCCGGTGCCGTCGGCGTGCACCACGGCGGGAATCTTCTCGCGCGCTTCCGGCTTCGAATGTGCCGTGAGCACCATGTAGTTGTAGGCGTTGTAGTCGGCGTCAGAGGCGCCGTCTTCCAACTCGAAATAGTCGCGTGCCGCCTCTAGCGTCGCCATCGGCGCCAGCGGCCGGATCGCCTCGCGATATTTGACACGCTCGTTGAGCCGCTCACGCACCTCGGGATCGCGGGGATTGGCGAGGATCGAGCGATGGCCGAGCGCACGCGGGCCGGTTTCCGCCGCGCCCTGATAGATCGCGATCACGCCGCCTTGCGCCACCATGCTGGCCATCAGGTCGGCAATCGCATCGCGCCCTTCTGAAGTCGAGACATTGCCGATCTCGGTCGAGGCGACGTCGTCGGCGCGCAGCGCGGCGGTAATGTCGGCGTTCGAGGGCGGCAGGCCGCAATAGAATGCGTGCGACAGCGGCGCGCCGCGCGGCGCGCCCGCCATATGCGCGAACAGCCAGGCGGCGCCGATCGGCACGCCGGGATCGCCGGGCACCGGCGGCACCCACATATGCAGCCGCGTCTTGCGCTGCTGCGCGCGTTCGAACCAGGCTTCGTCGAAATGCTCGAGCAGCCGCATGTTGCCGAGCGCGTTCAGCGCCACGCCGCCGGTCAGCACCAGGCGGTCGGTGCCAGTGATGCGCAGGAGATGATCGATGACATGGATCATCGCGTCCTCGAACACCAGTTGCGTGGCGGCGGCCTTGTCGACGCGGTCCTTGGTGTCGGGGCGGTGATTGATGTCCTCGACGCGCAGCACGGCGTCGGGATTCCACAGCTGGTCGGGCCGCAGCGGCGGGCCGAGGATGTCGATCAGTGGCTGATGATAGGGATTGTCGGCGGGGTCGGCGTACCAATTGGCCATCGCGCGATTGAGCTGCACGCTGCCGTTGGGCCCGAGCTGCAGCACCGCCTTCAGGCGCTGATAATAGCGATTGGTGGCGCGGTTCATGTCGCCCCAGGCGGCGGCGCCCATGTAGCGGCCCTCGCTGGAGAGCCAGGTCCAGCCGCCCTGGCTCGACGAGATCACGGTGTAGAAGGCGCCGAGCGAGTCAAACAGGCTCTCATTGCAATAGAGCTGCTTCATCTCGCCGTTCTCGACGACATAGAGCGAGATCGAGCCGACGTCGCCGGTGCCGTCGAGCACCGCGATCGCGACACGCTCGCGCTGACCTGCGAACGGCGATGCGGTGAACGAGTACCAGGCGTGATTGTCGTGATGCGGCATGCAGATCAGCGGCAGCTGTTCGCCGAGCCCGTACATCCTGCCGAGCCGGCGCGAGATGCGCCGTACCTGGTCCATCTGACGCAGGTTGATCGCGGGTGCGATCGGCGCCCGCAACAATTTGATGCTGGCTGGCGCCTCCTCGAGCGAGGTGCGGATCAGCATCGCCATCAGCGCCGGATAGTCCCACGTCGTGACGAAGGCCGCGATGTCGCCGACGTCGCGGCCCATCCGCTGCAACACCTTGCGCATGTCGTCGAGCGCGTGTTGCGGGAACTCGTTGGTGTGCTTGTTGCCGGAGAAGCGCTCTTCCTCGTTGTTGACGATCAGGCGCGGCCCGTCCTTCTGGGTGACCTCGACCAGCGCGACGCCGGTGTTGTGGGTGCCGGGGCAGGCGAGACCCGCGATATAGACGGTCTCGCCGCGCTGCAGCCTGTCGCGGATCGAGGCGATCGTGCGCTGCGCCAGCTCGCCATTGGCCTTGTGCAGGCCACGCTTCGCCAGCGCAGTCTCGCTGAGGCGGCGCGTGATCTCATAGCCCGCGGCCGCAATATGCGGATGCCGCGGACCGGTACGAATGTCCGGTTTACGCAATCAGAACGCCTCGACTCGTGATCCCCAGATCGACCTTCAATCACAAATAGCGCCAGGCAACAATGCCGTTTCGCCCAACGGAAAAACCCAGCGCTTGCCAGCACATGCGTCTCTTGCGAGACTTGCCGCCAAAACCAACGACAAAAATCGGGAGAAAACGATGCGGGCTCGTCTCGGATATATTGGCGCGATTGTGGCCTTCGCAAGTGCCGCATTGATCACGACTTCGGCCCTCGCGCAGAAGAAATACGATCCCGGCGCGAGTGATGGCGAAATCAAGATCGGCAACATCATGCCGTATAGCGGCCCGGCATCTTCCTACGGCGTGATCGGCAAGACCGAGGCCGCGTTCTTCAAGATGATCAACGAGCAGGGTGGCATCAACGGCCGCAAGGTCAACTTCATCAGTTACGACGATGCCTATTCGCCGCCGAAGGCGATCGAGCAGGCGCGCAAGCTGGTCGAGAGCGACGAGGTGCTGCTGATCTTCCAGCCGCTCGGCACGCCGTCGAATTCGGCAATCATGAAATACATGAATGCCAAGAAGGTGCCGCAATTGTTCGTCGCCTCCGGCGGCACCAAGTTCGGCGATCCCAAGAACTTCCCCTGGACGATGGGCTTTCAGCCCAACTACCAGAGCGAGGGGCGGATCTATGCGAAATACATCCGCGACAAATTCCCCGACAGCAAGATCGCGGTGTTCTGGCAGAACGACGACGCCGGCAAGGACCAGTTCAAGGGCTTGAAGGACGGGCTCGGCGACAAGGTGAACATGATCGTCGCCGACAAGTCCTATGAGGTGTCGGATCCCTCGATCGATTCGCAGATCGTCGCGCTGCACGATTCCGGTTCCGACATCTTCTTCTCCTGGGCGGCGCCGAAGGGCTCGGCGCAGGCGATCCGCAAAGTGGGCGAGCTCGGCTGGAAGCCGAAATTCTTCCTCGCCAACACCGCGACCTCGGTCGCCTCCGTGCTGAAGCCGGCGGGACTGGAATATTCCAAGGGCATCATCTCGACGGCCTATCTGAAGGACCCGACCGATCCGACCTGGGACAAGGATCCGGCCGTCCTGAGCTGGCGGTCATTCATGGACAAGTATTATCCCGACGGCGACAAGGGCAACGCCAACAACCTCTATGGCTACGTGCAGGCCGAGGCGATGGTGCAGGTCTTGAAGCAGTGCGGCGACAATCTCACCCGCGAGAATGTCATGAAGCAGGCCGCCAACCTGAAGAACTTCCACTCCGACCTGATGCTGCCGGGCGTCATGGTCAACACCTCGCCGGACGACTACTTCCCGATCGAGCAGATGCAGCTGATGCGGTTCAACGGCGAGGCGTGGGAGCTGTTCGGCGACGTCATCACCGGCGAGGTCGGCCACGAGGCGACGAGATAGGTGTGGTCATGACGCCGTTGCCGGTGCTGTCGTCCTGGCTTTCGCCAGGACGACACTGAGTGTGTGGCACGGTCCTGAGCAAGTCGGTGTCATCACCCCGCGAAAGCTGGTGATCCAGCATTCCAGAGACGCCAGCGCACGAGCGGAACAGCGTGGTCATGCCGTTTCGGTTCTGCCCTGGAATTGTGACGGGTTCTTTCCGGTCCATCGTATGAATGCCCGGCGGAAGTTGGCGCCGTCGCTATAGCCGAGGCGGCTTGCGATCTCTTCATGGGTCAGGCGCGTTTCGCGCAAATACTTGATCGCGAGAATCTTGCGGACCTCGGCGACGATGTCGCGGTAGGAGGTCTGCTCCGCATCGAGCCTGCGGCGCAACCGGCGCGGACTGAGGGACAGCGAGTCCGACATCGCCTCAAGGCTCGGGAATTGGCCAGGCGACCGCAGCAGATTTTGGCGAACGGCGCCCGCGCAGTCACTGGCTTCATCAATGTCCCCAAGCAAGCGTGCACACGCGTCGTGGGCCATTGCGTGGGTCACGCGATCCGCCAAAGGCTGTACTTGCGGGAGAATTCGATGGCGTCCCGGCGGCTTCGGCTGCTTTGCAGCGCATAGCCATACATGCCGTAAGCGGTGATATGCATGCGCTGACCTGCATTCAGCGCGATAGACGGATTTCGGGAGCATCGCAGGGCATTGCGAAACACGGCGATGACCTGACGGTAGGAGATTCGCAAAGCGACCTTCTCGAGATCGCCTGGCGTAAGACCGCTTCCCTCAAGGGCTTGCTCTGCGCCAATTTGCTCTTCGGCCAACGCCTCGACGATGGCAATGATACGTTGCGGTAAGTAAATGCGCTGATCGAAGTCGGGAAGTGCTATCGGCATCAATGAATCTCGACGTGAGCGAGCCGATTCAGTGATTCCGATGGAATGCTGTGGTGAGCAGCAGCCCCGGCGAGTCGGCAACTCGATTCGACCAGGCAGGAAATCAGGGACGATATCTCCGTTCACCCGCTTTGCATTGGTGCTCCACAAGGTATCTGACATATCCGATCAGATCGCGTTGCCGTTCATCGTCAAGCTGCGCATAGGCCGCGAGCAGGCTCGAGCAGCGAGCCAACTGAGTAACGCTGTGCTTGACGCGTTCAAGCGATGTAGAGCTTCCTGAAATGTGGTTGTCCATCGCCTTTTTCGCTTCGGCAATTGGCATACAAGATGGCAGGAGCACCATAAGCGGCTCCGCGCCGGGCAAATTTGGCTTCGACCGGCGCGGATCGGTGTTCTATCCTGTGACCGCGGCGACCTGAGACGGAGCGGCGGCCGGCGCCTCCTGCCGGACCCTGAACATCAGGACCAGCAACGCGCTGACGAAAGCGGCCGCGCCGCCGATCATCAGTCCGTAGGGCGCGGATCCCGTCGCTTCCTTCACATAGCCGAACACGGTCGGCCCGACGAAGCCGCCCAATGCGCCCAGGGAATTAACCGCTGCAATTCCGGCCGCCAGAACGCCGGGCTTGAGCAAGGTTGGCGGGATCGTCCAGAACACCGGCGTCAGGGCCGAACTTCCGATCGCAAAGACCGAGACGAAGATCAGCAATACGGCGATATGGCCGGCGGCCAGACCTGCGCCCGTCAAGCCGATACCAACGAGGGCGAAGCAGAGCGCCAGATGAAGCTTGCGCTCGCGGCGGCGATCCGAGCTGCGAGCCACGGCCAGCATGCCGAAGATGCCGGCGACAGGCGGGATCGACAGCAGCCAACCGGTCGTCGTGTTGTCGTAGCCGAACTTGGCGACAATGCCGGGCAGGAACAGGCCGGCAGAATAGCCGGCAGCCTGGCTGAGGAAGTACACGAACGAAAGCTGCAGGCTCAGCGGATTGAGCATCGCCTTCAGGAAACCGCCATGGCCGGCCGTGTGCTCAGTTGCGGCCGCCTCGTTACGCAGATGATCGATGATCCAGTTCCGTTCGTCGTCTGCGAGCCACCTCACGCCGTTGGGGAAGTCGGGCAAAACGATCAGCGTCGCAAGTCCCAGAATGATTGATGGCAACGCTTCGTAAATGAACAGCCATTGCCATCCCGCCAGGCCATGGCTTTCGATGTTGAGGAGGAAGCCCGACAGCGGCGCACCGATGAACGCTGACAATGGAATCCCGACCATGAAAAAGCCGACTATCCGCGCGCGATAGACCTTGGGAAACCACATCGTGAGGTAAAAGATGATGCCGGGATAGAACCCGGCCTCCGCCAGGCCGAGCAGGAAGCGAAGCACGAGGAAGACCCGTTCGTTCGACGTTCCGGTCACAGCCGCGATCTGCGGAATGAAGGCGAAAGCCCCCGACACGATGCCCCATGAGATCATGATGCGTGCGATGCAACGCCGCGCGCCGAAGCGCTGCAGCAGGATGTTGGAGGGGACCTCCACCAGAAAGTAGCCGATGAAAAAGACTCCAGCGCCCAACCCGAAGGCCGCATCGGACATCTTGAGATCGGCAACCATGGACACATGCGCAAAGGCGACGTTGGTGCGATCCAGAAACGCAACCAGGTAACACAGCATCAAGAACGGAATCAGCCGCCATGTGATCTTGCGTATGGTGCGGCGCTCGAGTTCGCTCATCATGACCCTCCCTTTTTCCACTATTCGCCTTGGTCGGAGGGGGTTGGAAAGTTCCACGCGAACAGCACGCGGGGCCGTCGGAGACGGCGCTGCATTGCTATGTTGGACGGGCGCCGCGAAGCACTCGTGGGCATGATGCCCGAGTGCGTGACGCGGCTCTGCCGTTCGCTCAGGGTGAGTTCTGTCCCGCTCGCTTTTTTGTTGCCGAAACACTAACGAGAGCCGGCGGGCGGAAAAGGTCCGATTGGACCGCTTATGGCGTCATTTTTGACTGGAAGCGCTAAAGCCGGCGGCTTGAACACGCGAAGTTGCCGTGCCGCTGCCCTTGAGCAGCTTCTCCGGCCGGCGGGCGCGGAGGGTCATGCCGCCGGCGACGCCGACGCCGATCACGTACATCCAGCCTTCGTGAAAATCGGCGAGATGCGAGTTGAGCAGCGAGCTCGTGACGTTCTGCACGACGATGACGAGCCCGATCCAGCTCACGAGATCGCGGCCGGCGAACAGGCTGATGTGGCTGATCCACATCGCGTACATCAGCAGGATGCCGATCAGTCCCCACTGGACCCCGACATTGAGGGTCTGGTTGTGCGGGTTGTTGATCACCTCGGCTTCCAGGCCGGTTTTTCCGGCTGCATCGCGCGTGAACATCTGCCTGATCGCGCCGGTGCCATGCCCGAGCATCGGCGCCTCGGCGATGAATTTCACCGACTTCCGCCAATAGGTCAGGCGCTGCGCGGTGGATGCGATCCCGGACGTATCGTGCGCGCGATACTCGACGCCGATGTCGGCAATGCGGTGACGCAGATAGGGTGACGTCGTCCACACCAGCAGGCTCGCCAGCGCGACAGCCGCGAACAGCAGCCGTGTGGCGCGGCGGGACAGATGCAGCGAGGCGAACAGGACCAGCAAGACCGGCATGGTGACCAGCACGGTCCGCGCCGAGACGACGTAGAACATGTTGACGACGAACAGCAGGATCAGCGCGATGATGCCGGCTGCGATGCGCCACTGCCGGGCCCGCAGCGCGGTCAATGCGGGCAGCGCCAGCGCGAAGGCGCACAGCGCGAACTCCTGGCTCTGGTCGAGGTAGTTCTTGACCGGCACGCCGGCGGAGGCGGTGTGCGCGAGCTTGAGCTGCGGCAGCGCCAGCACGATCCAGGACAGCATCATCACCAGCGTGCACGACGCCAGGAAGGCCGAGAACACAAAGAGCCCGCGCTGCGAACGCTGGAAATAGCCGAGCAGGAACGGCAGCAGCAGCAGCTTGCTGAGCGGCTTGAGGCCCTGCAGGCGTTCGGCCCAACTCGTCTCCGACCACGTCAGGCCGATGATCGCGAGCGCGACCAGCGCGACCGGCAATGCAAAGGCCGGCTGTGCGAGGTCGAGAACGAACTGCTCCCAGTCGATGGTCGGGATCACGGCGACGAGCCACAGCAGCATGAAGACCGCGAGGGCGGTGGTCGACCAGGGCAGCGAGGCCGCGGCGAGTGCGATCAGGATGTCGGTCGCGCGGGCATAGGCGGCCGTACCGGACCAGGTGCGAACGCGGTCGCGCCATCGTGCGGGCGGTTCGATAGTGAGGCTGATGGCGTCGGAATCGGTGCTCATGGCCGGTCACACACCGTGCGCGGTCGCGCCGTTGAAGGTCGTCATCGCTGCGGTGAGCGCTGCGGCGGCAGTCGCAACATCGGGGGCAGACCGATGGGCCAGCAGGTCGCGCGCCTGGGTGTGGTGGCCGAAGCGTTCGGCGAGCTCGGTCCGGCACTCGCGGATCCGGTTGCGCCATTGCGCCTGCTGCGCCAGCACGCGGGTGATGGAGGCGCAGATCGACCCGGTCGAGAAAGGATCGAAATAGTCGGCAAGCTCGCCAGCGACCTCACGGAACACGGCAATATCGGAGCACAGCACGGGGGTATTGGCCGCAAATGCCTCAATGATCGGGACGCCGAACCCCTCAGCGAGGCTCGGCATGATCAGGCCATGCGCTCCCGCGATCAGCGCCGCCTTGTCGTGCTCATCGACATAGCCGGAGAAGCGAACGTTCTTCGGCAGGTTGCGCGCCTGATTGGCGTTGCCGGCATAGCCGATCACGACGAGATCGGCCTCCGGCAGCTTGCGGAAGGCGCGGATCACGGCCGCGAGGTTTTTGCGGGGCTCGTTCGAGACGATGACGACGAAGCTCGGCCGCGCCGGAACAGCCGTTGGTACCGGCGCAAGCGGTGCCTCCGCCACGTCGAAACGAGTTCGCGGGTAGACCACCCGCGCCGGAATGTGGGCATATTGCGGGAGCAGAGCGCGGAAGCGGTTCATGCTGTAGTTCGAGACGAAGGCGAGCTCATCGGCCTGCTGCACGCTGGTGAACAGGCGCGACAGGAACAGGCGGGTGGCGATGTCGTCCAGCTTGAGATCGGTGATCGGCAGCAGATCGTGCACCACGCAAATCACCTTTGCGCCCGGGTGGCGCTGGATCGCGACCCTGGTCGGGGTGTCGACGAGGATGATGTCGTAGCCGCGAGCGTCGACCCGCGGCGGCGGCAGACGGGTCAGCGCCGAGGTGTCCTGATAGGTGTAGAAGCCGGGCTCGAGCAGGAATTTATCGAACAGCTCGAGGTGTCGGAGATCGGTCGGAATATATTCGAGGCCAGCGGTGCGGTTCTCGATCAGCTGCACGCGAGTCGGCAACAAGCGAATCGAACGCAGGAACGCGACGATGAATTCCCGGGAGGTTGCAGCGTTGAGCTTGTGTCTGAACCAGTCGACGGTGCGGCGCAGCCCGCCGCGCATTACCGGCGAATCCATGTTGGTCTCGTCGAGGAAACGATAGAGCGCGAGCAGCTCGATCAGCCGAGACCCGTCGGGCAGCAGCCTGGTGCGCTGCTGGCGCTGGCGCAGCTTGCGATAGCGGCGCGTGGTCTCGACCAGCAGCGTCAGCTCGTGACCGTCGCCGGCCAGCGAGCGGATCAGTTCACGCGTGAAATGGAAGATGCCGCGCTTGTGGTTGGGTTCGCCGAGCGCCTCGCTGACGACCAGGATCTTTGTCATGCGCTGATTTCTCTGAGCTCGAGGTGATGCGGGACGGGCGGATCGAGCGCAACGCTGCTGGCGATGCGGCCGTGATCGAGATTGATGATGCTGTTGCAGGTCCGGCGCAGCAGCCCTTGGTCGTGCGAGGCGATGACCACGATCGCCGCGCTCTCGACCATCTTGCGCAGCCGCTGCTCGGCCTTGGCGGAGAAATTCTCGTCGACCACGCTGAGCCATTCGTCGAGCAGCAGGATGTCGGCGGGAAACGCGGTCGCGGTCGCGAACAGCACCCGCATCAACATGCCCGAAGAGAACATGCGCAGCGGCAGCCGCTGCATGCGCTCCTCCAACTCCGTGAACGCCCAGATATCGTCCAGGATCGCCTGTGTCGGCTTGCGGCCGGAGATCCGCAGCAGCAGGTTGATATTGTCGGCGGCGACGAAATCGAGATTGACGCCGGCGCCTAGGCCGAGCAGCGGCACGATGTTGCCTGTGATCTCGACCTGGCCGCTGGTGGCCGGGAACACGCCGGCGATCAGCCGCAGCAATGTGGACTTGCCGGAGCCGTTCGGGCCGGCGAGGCCGATCCGAACGCCGGCTTTCGCCTCGATCGAGATGTTGTCGACCGCGCGGATGGTGCGCATCTCGCTGGCCTGGCGGAACAGGCGGCCGAGCAGGCGGCGCTTCAGCGAGAAATCGTAGGCGCCGTACAGCGGATAATCCAGGCAGACGTCGCGAAGGTGAATGCTTACCATGCCCTAGATCCAGAATGCCGCTTTGCGCAGATGGGCGATGGTGATGGTCGCAGCGACGGCGAGCGCGGCGAGGCAAGCCAGCACATAGACCAGGCTGCCCATCGCGACGTGACCGGTCGCCAGCGGGTCGCGCCAGATCGCGAACAGATGCGTCAGCGGATTGAGCCGCATCACGGTCGAGCCGCGGTCGACCATCTCTGATGTCCAGATGATCGGCGAAGCCAGGAAGGCCAGCGTCAGCGAGGATTCGATGACCGGCTTGATGTCGCGGTAGCGGGTCGCCAGCGCACCGAGCACGAGGCTCAGCGCCATCGTGCAGGCGACGAACAGCACGAGGCCGGGCAGCGCGACCATGGCGCCGGCGAAATCCCGCGGCGTCAGCGCGAGCCAGAGCAGCAGCGGCACGACCGCATTGTGGGCCGCGAACAGCGCCTGCCGGAAGGTACATTGCAGCAGGAAGATCACCGGCGGCAGCGCCCGATCCTTGATCAGGCTGGCCGAGCCCTGCAGCGCGGTGGTGGCGTCGAGCACGACGCTGTTGAGGAAGGTCCAGGCGGTGAGGCTCGCCGCCAGCATCGGCAACCGCGCCATTGCACCGGAGTTGGAGAGATGGCCGATGACGGAGCCGAGCACGGCCACCATGATCGCCATCTGGATCGACATCCAGAAGGGTCCAAGGAGGGAGCGGACATAACGATGCCGCATGTCGGACCATGCCAGCGCGGCGGCGATCCTGATCGCACCGACGGGACCGGCCATTTGGGGATGCAAGCCTGGGGCTGACGAGCTTGCATCCTTTGTGGCGGCCTGTTCGGCGACGACCTTGCGGTACACCGTCTCCACTCCCTCCTTGAAGGCTGTTGTCGAGTATTTCGCCGTCGCGCGATGGCGCGCGGCCTGACCCATGCGGCGCCGCCGCTCCGGATCGTTGATCAGGGTTTCGATGGCGTCGGCGAGCGCGGCTGCGTCGCCGGGCGGCACCGTGATGGCTTCGAGGCCGTCGCGGGCGACATGGGGAACGCCGGTGTCGAGCGCGGTGTTGACGATCGGACGGCTCGCCGCCATCGCCTCGAGCTGCACCAGCCCGAAGGTCTCCGCATTGGTCACCGACGGCATCACGAAGACGTCGGCGATGCGCATCAGCTTGACGCGTTCGCTTTCCGACACCGAGCCGAGCAGCCGGACGCGGTCCTGCAGGCCGTAGTCGCGGATCAGCTGCTCGAGATTGTCGCGCTCGCGGCCCTCGCCGACGATCCAGACCTCGAAATTGCGGGCGTGCGCGGCACGCACCAGCACGTCGAAGCCCTTGTACGGAACGAGGCGTCCGCAGGCGAGCACCAGGCGGCCGCGTGCGTTGACGTCGTCGGCCTGGGCGGCGGGCCGGTCATATTTCGCGACATCCACACCAAATGGAACGGCGTGGCACTTGTCGGAGAATTCCTGCAGCAGCGGCGTGGTTTCGATCAGCACCGGATCGGAGACGATGATCGCCGCGGCCCGGCGCAGCGTTCGCCGCATCATCGGCTCGACCAGGAAGCGCAGCGCGGCGTGCGAGACGATGTCGGCGTGCCAGTGCACGACCAGCGGACGGCTGCGGCCGAGCCCGAAGGCGAACACCAGGTCGGCGAGCGGGAAGGGGGCGTGCAGCGCCAGCAGATCGTGCTCGGCGATGCGGCGCCACAGCCGCCACGGATAGGTCGGCGCCGCCGGCAGCGACAGCACGTCGCCGAACGAATGCACGCGCTCGACGGCGACGTCATTGACCACGATCTGCCGTTCGCCGCCGGAGCGCGAGCAGACCAGCACGGCGGCGTTGAAGGTGTCCTTCAGGGAAGCGCAGATGTCGCGGATGACCGTCAGCGTGCCGCCGAACAGATCGGGGTAGTAGACCTTGAAGATGTGCAGCACCGACGGACGCCGGGCCGGCTCGTTAGCGACGATCATGGGCGGTTCGATCCGGATCATGCAACGAACAGGGCGACGATGAACGGCAGCGCCAGCGCGGTGGCGAACACCAGCGAGCGCAGCAGCGCCGGAAACACCGGCTCGATCGGGCCGCAGGGCGCCTGCGGCGTAAAGCAGAACGGCGCCTGCGGCGTGAAACGGAGTGCGGTGGCGGCGAACCGACCGGGTTCGCGAGACGAACCGGGTTCGCAAGACGAACCGGATTGGCGTGGCGAATGGGGGTGACGGGCCGAACGAGGAGACATTGCGTCGGATTCCCTGCTGGATGAATTCTGGATACGTGGGAAAATTTCACACGTCAATGACGCCGGACTAGAATGTGGGATTATGTCCCACGTATGGCGGTGGATAACTTTTTTGCGGGAAGCATCGGAACGCATGACGCCGCGATCGCGCCGCGACTGCGCGTGTTGGCCAGCAGATTCAGGGGTAACGGTGCGTCAGGCCGGCTCGGCGGTGCTGCGTTCGGTCGGCTGCTGCAACTGGCGGCGGATGGCGGCGATGTCGAAATGAATGCGCTCGGGCAGCATCGCGGCTGTGGGCCGTTGCAGATCCTGCTCGATCACGACGCGCTTGCCGCCGTCGGAGGTCAGCGCGATCGAGATCGATTGCGCGCGCGGCTCGGCGGCGAGACCGGCATGCGCGCGGCTGGCATATTCGCCGGCGCGCAGGCCGCCGAAGCCGAAGGCGAGCAGGCGGCCATAGATGTACAGCGCCAGCATGTCGGTTTCGTCGAAGCGGCGCGGCGAGCCGGGCACTACGCCGGGCAGGCAGGAATAGCCGCCCGCCATCACCGTCGCGACGAACTCCTCGTAGGGAACCTGGGCGATCCGGCAGGCTTCCGCAATTGCAAGGTCGAATCGGGCAGACGTCATGGAGCGGTCCGTGTCGATGGCGGCAGTGCCAGGCACCGCGAGACCGCCGCAAGCGCGGACTGTGTCCGGAGGTGACTTTGTTTCCCATAAGTGGGAAAATGTCACACGTCAAGCGGGGTGGGATTGTGTCCCACGCAGCAGACGGCTAAAAGTTAGGCATGAATGCCAAGGCCCCGAAGTCGAAGCCGGGATCGTCCGCGCCGATCGCCGCAGCGAAGCTGCATTCGCCGCTGGCGCGCATGCTGCGTCCGCTGGTGCGGCTTTGCATCCGCGGCGGCATGACGTTTCCGGCGCTGACCCAGCTGCTGCGCGAGCTTTACGTCAACGTGGCCGAGCACGACTTCGCGCTCGAGGGCAAGGAGCAGACCGACAGCCGCGTCAGCCTGTTGACCGGCATCCACCGCAAGGAGGTGGCGCGGCTGCGCGGCGCGGGCGCGCCGGTCAACGCGGTGCCGGCGACGCTGTCGCGCACCAGCGCGATCATCGCGCGCTGGCTCGCCGCGCCTGAGTTCACCGACGCCAAGGGCGATCCGCTGCCGCTGCCGCGCACCGCCGATGGCGGCGCGCCGTCGTTCGAGACGCTGGTCGAATCGATCACCAAGGACGTGCGGCCGCGCGCGGTGCTCGACGAATGGCTCGACCGCAAGCTCGTCACCATCAACGATCGCGACGAGATCATGCTGGTCGAGGAGGCCTTCGTCCCGCATGGCGACGACGATCGCAAATGGCACTATCTCGGCCGCAATCTGCATGACCATGTCGCGGCTGCCGAGATGAACGTGTCGTCGGCGACGCCGCGCTTCCTCGAACGCGCGGTGCACTATGACGGGCTGTCGGCGAAGCTCGCCAAGCGGCTCGAAGGCCGCTCGCGTGAGCTCGCGATGGAAGCGCTGAAGGTCGCCAATCGCGAGGCCAACCGCGCGCTGGCCAAGGACAAGGGCGGCGACTACCGCTGGAATTTCGGCATCTACATCTATCGCGAGGGCCCCGACGGCCCGGTTGATGACGATGCGGACGAAGGCGGTGCGGCATGAAACGCTCGCCTGTCATTTCCCGGCGCGCGCTGCTGATCGGCTTCTGGCTCGCCGGAACCTCGCTTGCGGGCGCACAGGTCAAAAAGCGCGGCAACGATCAGGGCATCGGCGGCACCGGGATCACCGGCTCCGACCAAGGCATCGGCGGCACCGGCATCGTCGGCGTGATCCAGCGGTTCGGCTCGATCTATGTCAACGGCGAGCGCGTCGCCTATGCGGCCGACGTGCCGGTGCGGATCGACGGCGAGGCGGCGAGCGCCAAGGCGTTGCGGATCGGCCAGCTCGCGCGCGTGGTGGCAGAGCGCGATGCCGGCGGCACGCTGTCGACCAAGCGGATCGACGTGGCGAGCGAAGTGACCGGGCCGGTCGAGCAGATCAAAGCGGGCGAGCTGATGGTGCTCGGTCAGAAAGTCGCCTGGAGCGGCCGCGAGAGCTGGTTGAAGGTCGGCGCGCAGGTCGCCGTGTTCGGGCTGCGCCGCACCGATGGTGTCGTGGTCGCGAGCTTGGTGCAGGAGCGCCATGACAGCGCGTCGCGCGTCGCAGGTCCGCTCGAGCGCGACCGCGCAGGTAGCTTGCGGATTGGCGAGCTCAAGCTCGCCGGCGTCGACACCGCGCTGGTCGGTCAACGGGTGCTGGCCGAGGGCCATGTCGCGCAGGACGTGATGCAGGTGTCGCGCAGCCGCGCCGACGATTTCTCCGATCTTGCCGGCGCCAAGCGGCTGTTGATCGAGGCCTATGTGCGGCGGGTCGGCAATGATCTGCAGCTCGGCTCCGGCTTCGTCGCGCGCGACCATTCACGGTTCTCGCCGGCGGCCGATACGCGCGTGGTCGTCAATGCGCAGCTGTCGGGCGCGCGCGAGCTGCGCGTCGAATCGGTGCAGTCGGTCGGCCATTTCCCGGGTTCGTCGGTTCGCAACCCCGGCACGCCGGGCCGCGGCTCCGGCGGTTCCGGACCGGGACACGGACCCGGTGGACCGGGCGGGCGCGGCGCGCCCGGTGGCGGCGGTCCCGGTGGTAGCGGCCCAAGTGGCAGCCCTGGCGGGCCGTCTGGTGCGCCCGGCGGCGGGCCGTCAGGTGGTGGCGGTCCTGCGCCCGATCCCCTGAGTGGTGGAACGACCGGCCCAGGTCCGGGCGGCTTCGGCTCGCCCGGCGGACCATTCGGCCCTGGTGGCGGCGGTGGCCCATTCGGGCCCGGCGGCGGATTCGGTGGTGGCGGGCCGCCCGGCGGCATGGGCGGTGGTGGCCGCCGCTGATCCGGCACAACAAAACCGGCGTGGGCCTGGGCCAGCGCCGGTTTCAAACACGCGGAGCGATTTTGGGATTAGCCCGCGCTGAGCCGGACACCGGCGCGGAGGAATTTCTGCGGATCGACCGCTTCGCCGTCGATGCGGGTCTCATAGTGCAGATGCGGACCGGTGGAACGGCCGGTCGAACCGACGGCGCCGATCACCTGGCCGATCTTGACGTATTCGCCGACCTTGACGCCGATCTCGGAGAGATGGCCGTAGCGGGTGGAGAGGCCATTGCCGTGATCGACTTCGACCATGCGGCCGTAGCCGCCGGCCCAGCCCGCCGAAACCACCTTGCCGTTGGCGGTGACGCGCACCGGATCGCCCTGCGCGGCGCGGAAGTCGAGGCCGGTATGCATCGCCGGTCGGCCGAGGAACGGATCAGAGCGCACGCCGAAGCCGCTGGTGAACTCGACCTCGCCGACCACGGGCTTGCGATAGGGCACCAGCGCCAGCGTCTGGTTCAGCCGCTGCATCTGCGCGCGGTTGATGTTGATGCGGTAGAGCTGGCGCTCGAATGCGCCGGCATCGGCAGAGAGCTTCACGGGAACGAACGGTCCGCCCATGCCGGAGCGCGGCACCGCGGCTTCGAGCTGCGCCATGTTGAGGCCGAGATCGGAGATCACGCCGCGCATCCGGCGCACCTTGGAATCGATGCTGTCCTCGACCGAGGAGAGCGCAGCGATCTGGCGCCGCTCGACCTGGTCAAGCGAGGTCTGCAGGCGCACCAGCACGTTGTCGACGCCCTGGGCCTTGGCGAACTGGTTCGGCTGCGCCTTGGCAATCAGCGGTGCGCGCGATTCCAGCCGTGCCTCGCGATCCGGCGGCGCCACGAAGATCACGGTGTCGCTGATCGGCGAGGGCTTCAGCGGGCCGGAGGCGGGCGCGGCCTCGGCGCGGCCCTGCGGCTTGATCGATCCGGTGGTCGTAACATCAGGCATGGCGCCGAGCGCGGTGGCGCGCGATTCCAGCGTCGACTGCCGCTTCGTGATCTGGTCGAGCTTCTGGTCGAACTGTTCCTGATCGAGCAGCTGGCGGCTGGTGGCGCGGTCGACCTTGGCGCGCAGCTCCGAGATGCGGTCCTCATAGGCGTATTGCATCTCGGCCTGCCGCGCGATCAGCCGGGTCAGCACGTCGTCGCGGAACGCGAAGTAGGTCGCGGTCGCCGCCGACCACATACCGAGCAGCACCACGGTGCCGACCGCGATCCAGAACACCACCGGCCCGAACCGCACCTGCTTGCCGGCATGGACGATGGTGTAGCCTTCGCCGGAGGCCGCCGCTGCCGGGGCGGCGGGATGGGGAGCCGGGCGGCGCGCCGGCGCCCGGCCATGGTCCTGCTGATGGTGGTGCTTGTGGTGGTGATGACCGGACCGGCTCGACATCGGTACTCCCGCGGCCGGTCGGACCAAGCTCCGTACGGCTAATTTGCGGGGGCGATTTGAGCTCGCCATGGTTAATTTTCAGGAAACGGAACCCCTCCGGTCAGAGCGAGCGGGCGGCCTCCAATACCGCTTCGGCATGGCCGTCGACCTTCACATGGCGCCAGATCCGGGCGACTTTTCCACTGGAATCGACCAGAACCGTGGTGCGAATAATTCCCATGAAGGTCCTGCCATACAAGGATTTTTCGCCCCAGACGCCATACGCTTCCAGCATCTCATGGGCCGGATCCGAGATCAGCGGCACCGACAGCTGGTGTTTGTTTCGAAATGACTCCTGCGCCTTAACCGTATCGGCGGATATGCCGACCACGTCGGTCCCGCTGGCTGCGAACTCGCCTTTTAGCCGGGTGAAATCGATCGCCTCCCTCGTGCAGCCAGGGGTGTCGGCGCGGGGATAGAAGAACAGCACCAGCTTCTTGCCGGCAAAATCGGCCAGGGACACGCTGCTTCCGCCGTCGCGCGGCAGGTTGAAGCGCGGTGCCGCGGCGCCTTCGGCAAGTGTGACGGCGGACGATTTGGTCACGGTCGCGGCCGGCTTCGGCCTTAACGGTTTCGATGCGGCCTTGTGCGAGGCTTTGGCTTGAACAGCCGCTGCGGACTTGGGCTTTGCGGACTTGGTCTTTGCGGTTTTGGCCGCTGCCTTCTTCGCAACCGTTGTGCGGGTTTTGGTCGCGGACTTCCCAGTGCTTGCGCTTGCGGCGCGCGCAACCTTTGTTGCGACCCGCTTTCCGGTTGTGTTGGAGGATTTCTTGCGCGTTTTCTTGGACATACGCCTTCCTTTCGTCGCTTTCCGAAGCTCAACCATTGGGGTATTGCGGGTCTTATTCGCAGCGGCCGGATTCGCACCGGCGGCTGGGCAAGTTTGATGGCCACGGAGTATGGTGACAAGGAATTCGACGCGTTACCCGTCTGCTTGCTGAATTGGCTTTTGATTGGTGGATTTGGTCCGCTCCGGGGGCCATCGGCGAGTAACATGATTAGGCGAGGATAGGCGGCGATGCCGGCACAGGAGCGCTCGATACGAATCGACGGGCGCCCCGATGGCGGCGATCAGCTTCGCCGTCAGCACCGAGAGGCAATGGCAAGGAACACGTCGCCGCAGGGTCCAAATCCGCGCGCCGGGACCGACTTCTCGCAATGGGAAGACGACGCCGCGTGGGACGAGCAGGATGAGGCGGCGGGCAACCGTGCGCGGCAATTGCTGTCGCGTTCCAACAGCAACCTGCATCGCTTCACCGATTTCTGCTCCGGCATGCAGCGCTGGCTGAACGGCGAGCGCTGGATCCGTCGCATCGGCCTGGTTCTCGTGGTGCTGGTCGTGATGTTCGCGACCTGCTTCGGCGCGCTGTGGTGGCGGCTCGGTGCCGGTCCGATCAATCTCGATCTGGCGACGCCGTGGCTTGCCGCGGCGATCGAGGAGAATATCGGCCACGGCAACACCGTCGAGGTCGGCGGAACGCAGATCGAGCGCGCCGGCCGCATCAGGATCGCGGTGCGCATCCGCGACATCATCGTCCGCGACCGCGACCATGCGGTCGTCGCCAGCGCGCCGAAGGCTGAGGTGCGGCTGTCCGGGACGGCGCTGCTGATGGGCCAGCTGCGGGCGGAGAGCCTCAATCTGGTCGATGCCGAATTGTCGGTGCGCATCACGCCCGACGGCAACGTGACGGTGTCCGCGGGCGACACCGCCAAGCCGCTCGCCACCGGCGTGGCCTCCAAGCGCGAGGCCGGGCTGCCGCCGACCTTCCCGCGTCCGGGGACCGCGGCACCGCCGCCGGTTGCCGCGCCGCCGGTTGCCTCCGAGCCCTCGGCGGCCCCGCCCGATTCGGCGCAGAGCGGGCTGCTCGCCGGTCTCGACTGGCTCGACAGCCTCAGCATGACCGGGCTCGACGGGCAGAACCTCAACGAGATCGGCCTGAAGAACGGCAATCTCGTCGTCGACGACCAGCAGCGCGGCAACAAATGGAGTTTTGAGAATATCAGCCTGAGCCTGCGGCGCCCGAGCGGCGGCGGCGTTGCGCTCAGCTTCGGCGAGGAGGGCGCCAAGCCCTGGTCGGTCCGTGTCCTGGTCGGACCGCAGCAGAACGGTGTGCGCTCGGTCGACATCAAGGCCGACAAGGTTTCCACCCGGAACATCCTGCTGGCGATGCGGACCAAGGATCTCACCTACACGGCCGACCTGCCGATGTCGGGCGAGCTGAAGGGCGAGCTCGGCCGCGACGGCCTGCCGACCTATTTCCGCGGCAAGATCAATGTCGGCGCCGGCAACATCATCGACACCGACACGCCCGACTATCCGATGCCGGTCGATTCGGCCGAGATGAGCGTCGAGTGGGATTCCGGGCGGCGGGTGCTGCTGGCGCCGATCAAGATCGTCTCGGGTGCCAACCGCATCACGCTGCTCGGGCATCTCGAGCCGCCAAACGATAATGTCACCGACTGGCAGGCCGGCCTGTCCGGCGGGACCATCGTGCTGGCCGGGGGCGACGACAAGAACGAGCCGCCGCTGATCTTCAATCGCATCAATATCGGTTTCCGGTTCGACACCGAGAAGAAGCGCGTGCTGCTGACCCAGGCCGACATCTCGAACGGCGAGATCGGCGTCGCCGGCACCGGCAGCATCGACTATTCCGGCGAGCCGCGGCTGCAGCTCGGCTTCGCCGGCACCCCGATGTCGGCCTCCGCGTTGAAGCGGATCTGGCCGATCATCATCGTGCCTGAGGTGCGCGAATGGGTGCTCGAGCGGATCGACCGCGGTACGCTCCAGCGCATCGACGTCGGGGTCAATTCGCCGGTGCATAATCTGTCGCGCAAGGGGCCGCCGATCCCGGATGACGGTCTCTCGGTCAACATCGTCGCTTCAGGCGTCACCGTGCGTCCGGTGGACAAGATGCCCGCGGTGCATGATGCGGATCTGAAGGCCAGGGTGACCGGCCGCACTGCGACCGTGACCATCAACCAGGGCATCGCCGACACGCCGGCGGGCCGCAAGATCACGCTGTCGGATTTCACCTTCGAAGTGCCGGACATGGCGCCGAAGCCGTCGCCGTCGAAGGTCAAGTTCCGGGTCGACTGCCCGGTGCCTGCCGCCGCCGAAATCCTCGCGTCCGACCGGCTCAGTGATCTCTCCGGTCCGCCGATCGATCCCAATGCCAGCAAGGGCAACGTCACGGCGACGATCAATCTCGGCATGCCGGTGACAGGTGGGCTGACCAAGGCCGATACACAATATGCGGTGACCGCCGACATCTCCGGCGTTGCCGTCGACAAGCTGGTGATGAACCAGAAGCTCGAGGCCAACACGCTGAAGGTGATCGCCAGCAACGCCGGCTTCCAGGTCAAGGGCGACGTCAAGATCAACGGCCAGGCGGCCTCGCTCGACTACCGCAAGCCGGCCGACGGCGACGCCGACGTCAAGCTGCAGGCGACGCTGGATGATGCGAGCCGCGCGCGCCTCGGGCTTGATCTCGGTCCCGCGGTGTCGGGCGCGATCCCGATCAAGCTGAACGGCAAGATCGGCAGCGGCGACAATCCGACCACCAAGATGGGCGTCGAGGCCGACCTGACCCAGCTCAAGCTCGACAACATCCTGCCCGGCTGGGTCAAGGCGCAGGGCAGGGCCAGCAAGGCGACCTTCAACGTGGTGCCGAAGGGGCAGTCGACGCGGTTCGAGGACATCTCGATCGACGGCGCCGGCGTCTCGATCAAGGGCGCGCTCGAGGTCGACCAGAACGGCGACCTGATGAACGCGAACTTCCCGACCTATGCGCCGTCCGAAGGCGACAAGACATCGCTGCGGGCCGATCGCGGTCCCGACGGCGTGATCAAGGTAACGATGCGCGGCGACGTGTTCGACGGCCGCGGCTTCCTGAAATCGGCGATCTCCGGCCGCGACAGCGATCCCAAGAGCAAAGCCAAGACCACCGATTTCGATGTCGATGTGAAGCTCGGCGCGGTGGCGGGCTTCAACGGCGAGGCGCTGCGCAGCGTCGATGCCAAGGTGTCGCGCCGCAACGGGTACTTCAAGGCGTTCACGCTGAGCGGCAAGGTCGGCCGCGACACCCCCGTCACGGTCGACATGCGCGGACGCCAGCAGGGCCGCGAGGTGATCTATCTGCAGACCAGTGATGCCGGCGCGTTCCTGCGTTTCATCGACACCTATTCGAAGGTGCTCGGCGGTCAGCTCACGCTGGCGATGGAGCCGCCGATCCCCGAACCGAGCCCGCGGGAAGGGCTCATCAACATCACCGGCTTCTCGGTGAAGGGCGAAACCCAGCTCGACCGCGCCGTCGCCGGCGGGCCGGTCAGCACCCAGAACGGCATCGGCTTCGACGCGCTGCGCGCCGAGTTCACGCGGCAGAGCGGCCAGCTTTCGATCCGCAACGGCGTGGTCAAGGGACCGACCATCGGCGCCACCATCGAAGGCAGCATCGACTATCTCGGCAATCAGGTGCGGATGAACGGCACCTTCATTCCGATGTACGGGCTGAACAACATGTTCGGCCAGATCCCGTTCTTCGGGATCTTCCTCGGCGCCGGAAGCAATGAAGGCCTGATCGGCGTGACCTATGAAGTGGTGGGAACGCCGAGCCAGCCGGTGCTGCGCGTCAACCCGATCTCGGCGCTGGCGCCCGGCCTGACTCGCAAGATCTTCGAGTTCAAGCAGTACGGCCCCAACGACCTGCCGACGACGAATAATTAGGGCGTGCACCCATAATCCGCCGTCTGGCGACAGTCTGCATTATCGTCAGAAGCGGACCAAAGGGACGGGGTTCGCGATGTCGGCTACGGGCCATCAGGCGACATTAGCAGTGTGGCCCGATCTCCTGATCCGTCGTACAATATTTCATCGGTTGGGTTGAGAGCCATGGTGCAGGAGCGGCCATTCCCTGTCGAGCGCAGGTTGTCGGCGATATTGGCCGCCGATGTGGCTGGCTATTCGCGGCTCATGCACGATGACGAGGAGGCGACACACGCCATATTGACCGCGCTCCTTGCGGACGCTGTTGTGCCAGCAATCGCTGAGCACGGCGGCCGTATCGTGAAGAACACTGGCGATGGGTTCTTGGCGGAGTTTAAAAGCTCAGTTGAGGCTGTCCGAGCCGCCGTCCAGTTTCAGACCCGCATCAAGGAACTAACAATCCAAGAGAAGGAAGAAAGGTGCGTTGCCTTCCGCGTGGGAGTTAACATCGGCGACGTAATCGTCGAGGCCCATGACATATTCGGGGACGGCGTCAACATCGCGGCGCGGCTCGAGGGCATCGCAGACCCTGGCGGCATCTGCATCTCGTCTTCTGCCTACGATCAAGTGCGAGGCAAGGTCGGCGTTGAGTTCGTCGATTTGGGCGATCAGAACCTCAAAAACATCACCCGCCCGGTCCGGATATATGCAGTGATCTGGGATGAGCCCGGCCCAACGACACGGTCTGACCACACGGAATCGAGCGCCCTTTCGCCGCCTCGTCTTTCCATCGTTGTGCTGCCATTCGCCAACCTCAGCGGCGATCCCGAACAGGACTATTTCATCGATGGTGTAACCGAGAACTTAACAACAGACTTGTCGCGCGTCGGTGGCTTGTTCGTAATCGCCCGGAACAGCGCGTTCTCGTACAAGGGCAAAGCAATCGACGTACGGCAAGTCGGTCGCGAGTTGAACGTCCGGTACGTGCTTGCAGGTTCCATGCAGCTCAGCGGCAAGCGGCTTCGCGTGAACGTGCAGCTCATCGATGCCGAAAGCCGCAAACATCTTTGGGCCGAGCGCTTCGAAAAACCTGTCGCCGATCTTTTCGATATGCAGGACGAAATCGTATCGAGGCTCGCCAACTCGTTTGGTGTCCAACTCTTTGTAGCCGAGGCACGAAAAGCGGAGCGGTTGCGGCATCCCGACGCAATAGACCTGTTCTTTCAGGGTACTGCCTGCTTCTACAAGGGGCCGACCCTCGAGCACGCGACTCGGGCGCGCGGCTTTTTTGAGCGTGCTTTGGCGATCGACCCCCACGGGGTCGCAGCGATTTGGGCGTTGATCGGCATGGCAAACGTCGATCTGACAATGGGAGCCGACCTGCTAACGGACGAACGAGCCGCGCTTCTTTCGGCAGCCGAAGCGAACGCGATCAAGGCACGCTCACTAGCTCCCAACATTGCTGCGGCTCGCCTGACACTGGCACTCGTCTACATCAGCACAAACCGCGCCTCGCAAGGGATTACCGAGTGCGAGCAGGCATTAGCACTTGATCGCAATTTGGCTTATGCTCATGGCGCTATTGGTTTAGCCAAATTCTATATGGGTTGCCCTACCGAGACTGAAGGCCACGTACTCGAGGCGCTCCGTCTGTCCCCTCGCGATCTCGTTGCCAACCGGTTGATGCGTTTTGTGGGCGTGGCAAAACTACATATCGGTGCGGACGCCGAAGCCGTCAGTTGGCTGCGACGAAGCATCGAGGCCAACCGCACTCATGCTCTCGCCCATTTTTCGCTCGCCGCTGCCTTGGGCTTGCTCGGTACGCTGGATGAGGCGCGAACAGCCGCGAAAGCGGGATTTGCGCTCAACCCAAGCTTTACGATCCGCCGCTTGCGCGCCGCCAAGATAAGCGACAATCCTATTTATCTCGCGGGACAAGAGCGTCTTTGCGAGGGCATGCGCGTGGCCGGAGTGCCGGAGGGATGATGTCGGAGATGGGGCACGAGGCGATATCCCAGACTTTCAGGTCGCGTCTCTGGGGGCGACGAGGCTGCTAACGTTCATCAGCGCCGCAGCGCCGGCACCACCAGGAACGGGATGAGGCGGCGCCGCAAGCACGGGCAACGTCGAAGTCGCATTCATTCGGACGCTGCAGCGCTCCGGTCTGTGAAGGTGATCAGCTACGGGACAACGACAAGCTCCAGCCGGAGTGACTGCATCGCAGGTTTCTCCGCAAGGCGCACCTTGAGAATTGGCTAGCTCACGATCGAGAAATTCGCCGCCGTGACCGTGGCTGCGGTCGCGCCGTTCAGCCACACGGCCGTATCGGCGTTGACCTGGATCACGAAGTAGGCGCCGTTCTGGTACGAGTGCGACAGCACATCGGCGAATGAACCGAAGCCCGAGCCGTTGAGCTGCACGGTATCCGTGCCCGCATTCCAGTCCTGCACCACCTCAACGGCCGGGGAGTTGCTCGAGACGAACGTATTGTTGCCGCCGCCGCCGAAGTAATAATTCACGCCGGTGCCGCCGTCGAAATAGTCATTGCCGGCGCCGCCGAGCAGAACGTCGACGCCGTCACCGCCATACATGGTGTCGTCGCCATTGCCGCCGTAGAAATAATCGTTGCCCTTGGCGCCGTACATGACGTCATTGCCGTCGTCGCCGTTCTCGACCACGGAACCCTGGGTCGCGATCAGGACGTCGTTGCCCGCTCCGCCATAGCCGTTGCTGAGATCGCCGGAACTCATGTAGATCCAGTCGTCGCCGGCATCGCCTTCGATCAGATCGGTGCCGTCATTGCCGACCATCGTGTCGTTGCCGTTGCCGCCGTACGACGTGTCATTGCCGTCGCCGCCATACGTCTGGTCGTTGCCATCGCCGCCGAATATGAGGTCATCGCCGGCGCCGCCTGCGATCACGTCGTCGCCGCCGTTGCCGTACAGACCCGGCGCCGCGGTTTCGATGTCCCAGACCACGATATTGGCGCCACTATCGTTCCCATCGCCGCCGTAGATCGTATCGTTGCCGTTGGAGCCTTCCAGACGATCGCTGCCGGCACCACCGTCGAGAATATGGGCCTGCGTTGCCAGGCCGCCTGCATCGTCCTGGATCCAGTCGTCGCCGGCGCCGCCATATTCCTGCTGGGTAATGGGGGTGTTGCCGCCCCGGATGAAGTCATTGCCGTCGCCGCCGTAGAAGTTGCCCCAAGCCGGGCTGGACCATACCGCGTACAGGAAGTCGTTACCTTCGCCGCCGTCCCAGTAGTCGAAACCGGCGATGCTGCTTCCCAGCACGTCGTCACCCTGGCCGCCGTAGAGTGAGTCGTAACCAGCGGACTCCCCTGCGACATTGTTCGAGCTATCACCGTAGTAAACCGGCATGAAATGTGTCCTTCAATTTGCTCTTGTCGGGCCGGCCAAAACGGGAGGCGACCACAGGACTGGGAGCCGTGCTGGTTTGTACGAGCGGCGACGCCGGGAGGAATCGCCGTCGCCGAATGGCTTTGAAGAAGCTACGAGACGATGCTGAAATTGGCCGCCGTGACCGTGCTTGCCGTAGCACCGTTCAGCCAGACCGCGGTGTCGCCGTCGACCTGGACGACGAAGTAGGCGCCGTTCTGGAAGGAGTGCGACAGCACATCCGCAAACGACGTGAAGCCGGATCCGTTGAACTGCACCGTATCGGTGGCTGCGTTGAAGTCCTGAATCACCTGGACACTCGGCACGTCGTTGGAGACAAACGTATTGTTGCCGCCGCCGCCGAAATAGTAGTTCACGCCGGTACCGCCGTCGAAATAGTCGTTGCCGGCGCCACCGAGCAGCACGTCGACGCCATCGCCGCCATACATGGTATCGTCGCCATTGCCGCCATAGAAATAGTCGTTGCCCTTGGCGCCGTACATGACGTCGTTGCCGTCGTCGCCGTTCTCGACCACGCGGCCCTGGGTGGCGATGATGACGTCGTTTCCGGTTCCGCCGTAGGCGTTGCCGCCGTCGCCGCCGCCCATGTAGATCCAGTCGTCGCCGGCGTCGCCTTCCAGCAGGTCGGCGCCGTCATCTCCAACCATCGTATCGTTGCCGTTGCCGCCATACGACGTATCGTTGCCGCTGCCGCCATACGTCATGTCGTCGCCATCGCCGCCGAACAGCAGGTCGTCGCCATCGCCGCCGAACAGGACGTCGTTTCCGGCGGCGCCGTACAGTCCTGAAGCCGCCGCCCCGTGGAGTTCGACCGTGATACTCCGCCCGTCGTCACTGCCTTCGCCGCCGAAGATCGTATCGCTTCCGTTTGAACCGTAGAGGCCGTCACTCCCGGCGCCGCCATCAATGTAGTGACTCTGTGTCGTCAAGCCGGCGGTGTCGTCCATAACGAGGTCGTCGCCGCTCCCACCGTACTCTTGTTGTACGGCAACGCTGTTGCCTCCCTGGATGAAGTCGTTGCCATCGCCTCCATAGAAATTGCCCCAGGCTGAGCTGTCCCAAATCGCCTGCAGAGCATCATTGCCTTCGCCGCCGTCCCAATAGTCGAAGCCGATGATGCTGCTTGCAAGGATATCGTCGCCTTGCCCCCCATAGAGGGAATCGAAGTTGTCTGTCGCGAATTCAACATCTTGGCTGCTGGTGCCGTAGAATACGGGCATGAAAAATCTCCATCAAAATATCGGCTCTTCGTCGAGCCGGCCAATGACCTGAAGGCGGCTGCAAATTGGGACCTCGAAACTTGAAGCCGCCATTTACGGCGCGCAGCGACAGGTTCGCCTCACCAAGATTGGTGAGACGGCGATCATTTTTGCTGATGTTCGCTATGATCTTCCCGTTGGCCTTGAGGGAAGCGCAAGTGAGAGCACTTGCATTTGTTCGTCACGAAGAATCTTGCCAATCGCCGGCGAAGGAGCGTCCGACCAGTCGCGCGGATATCAAGCGTCGTTCGTGAAGCCGGGCGGCCGGAGTCCATTCAGCAACGCGACCACGTCCGCCTGCCGGCTATAACCGGTCTTCGTCAGCACGACCTTGACATGTGTGCGAACGGTATTCGTGGATGTGCCGCTTTCCGCCGCTATGTCATTCACCGTTTGGCCGGCGGCCAAGCCGCGAGCGACGCGCGCCTCGGAAGGGGTCAAATCAAAAAGGGATCGTATGAGGTCGACCGACGGGGCTTCCGGCCTTGTCACGGGTGTCAGCATTAACATGGCGACGCAGCGGGAAAATATGTCTCGCGCCGAACCGCGGATCGGGACGACATGCGCAATCATCGCGGAGTCCCTATTGCGGACGGGAAATGACCGCACACTCGGGGTGTCATCCCGATCCACCTTGGCCATGGCGTCGCACAACAGGGCGTCGGCCGCGGCGTCCATCAACGAGACCCGATCATTCGCCCGCCAGAGAACGAAGCCGCTCAGCATTTCGATCAAGTGGTTCGCAGCGACGGCTTTTCCGCCGTCCGCGAAAACCAGTGCAGGAATACCGAGAAGAGCGAGCGTCTGGGTCGCGACCCGGGCTTGCTCCAATCGCATGCGGGCCGCGACAAACGAGGCCCTGGCCAAGTGAGCGTGCAACTCGTTGAGAGATTCAAGCACTGCGGGCGACGCCGATCCCTGATCATAGGCTCGTTCCAGCGCGATCACCATGTCATCGCCCGTTGGCAGCGCTATCGCCGTCGCCGAGGCCCACCCCATGCCGCGGGGGTACAACATGTCCCGGTATGCTGGATCATTGCGCATTTCTTCGGGCGTATAGAGAATGCTGTCCGGTATGAAGCCGGCGTGTTTCGCCCGCAGCAGTCGGTTGAAGCGTTCCGATCGCGGAATCCATCCGCTCTCCATCAAGGGCCTTAAATCACCTCGGGCCTCCTGACTTGAAGCGGCCCATCGGACGACGTTTCCGTTTGAGATACATAACCAGCCGGACATCCCGCCGTCGATGTGCACCAATTTCGCCAAAATCTCCGGCCACAGGTCGGGTACAAAGGCGCATTCGTAGATCCGGTCGACCAGTCGGGACATTGCACAGCCTGTTTTGGCGTATGGTACTGCACCGCAGCGGAGTGTGCAATTTTAGGGGGAGCTGCTCGCGTCAGCGCAACCCGAACCTGGACAAATCCCGCCTCAATGCGCCCCAGCTAGCGCCGCAGCGCCGGCACCACCAGGAACGGAATCATGCCGAGCACCACGTTGACCAGCGCGAAGGCGATCAGCGGATTGTAACTGTGGGTCCAGTCATGCAGCAGACCGCCGCCCCATGAGCCGAGGCCGGAGCCGAGGCCGCTGCCGATCATGATGGTGCCGTAGATCGTGCCGACGCGCTCGCCGCGGAAGATCTTCAGCGCGGTCGCGGTGATCAAGGGGCCGCGCGAGCCGATCATGCTGCCGAAGCAGACGATGAAGCCGGTCAGCAGCCAGTAGTTCGGATACCATTGCAACAGCCAGAGCAGGATGATGCCGAGGATCGAGACGCCGTAGCTGAACAGCACGCTAGGCCTACGGCCGATGATGCCGTCGAGCGTGGACACGCCGAGCATGCCGACGAACAGCGCGACACCGGAGAAGCCCCAGGCGGTGGCGGCCTGCAGCGGCGGGAAGCCGACGTCGATCAGATAGGCGACGATCTGCGCGGTCAGCGCATACATCGCGACCGCCGTGAAGAAGAACGTGGAGAACAATGCCCAGAAGGCGTGGTGGCGCATCGCGGCAAGCAACGTCCAGCCTTCTTCGGCCAGGCTGGCCTCTGCCTTCCTGACGATGTGTGGCGATCCGCCGGCGAGCAGACGCCACGGCAGCAAGACGAGCGGAACCAGCAGGCAGAGCGCACTGACGCCGAACACCTGATAGGCCTCGCGCCAGCCGATCCGGTCGATCAGCACCTGCGACAGCGGCAGCACCAGGAGCAGGCCGGCGCCGGTCGCCGAATACATCACGGCCATCGCCGTCGGCAGCTTTGGGCCGAACCAGCGGCCGAGCAGGATCGAGTTCGAGACATTGCCGATCAGCGCGGTGCCGAAACCGACGCAGAGGCCGACGCTGAGCTGGAACTGCCAGAGCGCTTGCGCGCGCGAGGCGATCAGGAACGCGCAGCCGAGCAGCGACAGGCCGAGCGCATAGACCAGGCGCGGACCGGAGCGGTCAAACAGGCGTCCGACCAGGGGCGCGGTGAGGCCGCTGGCGAGCCAGGTCAGCGAGTAGACCGACACGACGGAGGCACGGTCCCAGCCGAAATTCTCCGAGATCGGTTTCAGGAACACCGTGAAGCTGTCACTGAGGCCGCGGCCGAGCACCGACAGCACGAAGCAGAGCGCGAGCACGTTCAGCGCGACGCGCGACTGTTTTTCCGGCGTTGCCAGCGTGTGGTTCGGAGACGTGGCCTGGTCCATGTGCAAAGCAGGGAGCGCGCTTTGGGCGCTCCCCACAACCGACAAATGCGAATGCGCCTATGCAGGCTTCAGCAGGACGTGGCGCTTCTTGCCGAGCGACAGCTTGACCACGCCTTCCGGCGTCAGGTTGGCCGGTGTCAGCAGCATCTTCTCGTCGGTGACGGCGGCATCGTTGACGCGCAGTCCGCCGCCCTTGATCTGCCGGCGCGCCTCGCCGTTGGAGGCGACGAGCTCGGCCTTGACGAAGGCGGCCAGCACGCCGACCCCGGCTTCAAATTCGCCGCGCGGAATTTCCACCGTCGGCAAGGTTTCGGCCAGCGCGCCTTCCTCGAAGGTGCGGCGCGCGGTCTCTGCCGCCTCGTTGGCGGCATCGCGGCCATGGAGCAGGGCGGTCGCCTCGGTCGCGAGCACCTTCTTGGCTTCGTTGATCTCGCTGCCGCCGAGCGCGGCGAGCTTGCTGATCTCGCTGATCGGCAGGATGGTGAACAGCTTGAGGAACTTGACGACGTCGGCGTCCTCGACGTTGCGCCAGTATTGCCAAAAATCGTACGGCGAGAACTGGTCGGCGTTGAGCCACACCGCGCCCTTCGCGGTCTTGCCCATCTTGTCGCCGGAGGCGGTGGTGAGCAGCGGCGTGGTCAGCGCGAACAGTTGCGGCGTGCCCATGCGGCGGCCGAGATCGACGCCGTTGACGATGTTGCCCCACTGGTCGGAACCGCCCATCTGCAGCCGGCAGCCGGTGCGGCGCGACAGCTCTACGAAGTCGTAGGCCTGGCAGACCATGTAGTTGAACTCGATGAAGCTCATCTCCTGCTCGCGCTCGAGCCGGAGCCGCACCGAGTCCATCGTCAGCATGCGGTTGACCGAGAAGTGCCGGCCGATGTCGCGCAGCATCTCGATCCAGTTCAGCTTGGTCAGCCACTCGGCGTTGTCGAGCATGATGGCGTCGGAGTGCCCGTCGCCATAGCGCAGCACCTTGGCGAACACGCCGCGGATCGAGGCCTTGTTGGCTTCGATCTCCGCGACCGTGCGCATCGCGCGCGTCTCGTCCTTGCCGGAGGGGTCGCCCACCATCGTGGTGCCGCCGCCCATCAGCGTGATCGGCTTGTTGCCGCTCTGCTGCAGCCAGTACAGCATCATCATGGTGAGGAAGTTGCCGATGTGCAGCGACGGCGCGGTGCAGTCATAGCCGACATAGGCGGTGGCCTCGCCCTTCGCGGCAAGCGCGTCGAGCCCCTCGAAATCGGAGCACTGGTGGACGAAGCCGCGTTCCTGTAGAGTGTTCAGGAAATCCGATTTAAATGCAGTCATTTGTCGGCTGGCCAGATCATTCTTGTTTTACGGTTTTTGCATCTATTTGCGGAACCTTGAGGCTCGAGGCTGCCGCGAGCGGACGCGCAGTGGCATTATAGGATGTACTTGTTTGAGACAAGCCGGGGGTTCCCGGCTGGGGCGCTTCCAGCATGATGTTAACGGCACTCGGTCTGATGAGCGGTACCTCGCTCGACGGGGTCGACGTGGCATTGATCGAGACCGACGGCCGCCAGATCAAGGCCTTCGGACCGTCGGGCTATCGACCTTACACGGAAGGCGAGCGCAGCCTGCTGCGCCAGGCGCTGACCGAGGCGGTTCATCTGACGCGGCGCGACGCCCGGCCGGGGATCTTGCGGCAGGCCGAGCAGGCCGTCACCTCGGCCCATGCCGAGGCGGTCGCCAATTTCACGGCGCAGCACCGGATCTCCGCCCAGGAGATCGACATCGTCGGGTTCCATGGCCAGACCGTGCTGCACCGCCCGGAGCGGAAGCTGACGGTGCAGATCGGCGATGCCCAGGCGCTGGCCAAGGTGATCCACATTCCGGTGATGCACGATTTCCGCGCCGCCGACGTCGAGGCCGGCGGGCAGGGCGCACCGTTCGTGCCGGTCTACCACCGTGCGCTGGCACAATCGCTCAACCGCGAGGGGCCGATCGTCGTGGTCAATATCGGCGGCGTCTCCAACATCACCTATATCGACGGCACGGATACGCTGATCGCCTGCGACACCGGGCCGGGCAATGCGCTGCTCGACGACTTCATGTTCCGCCACATGCATCAGCCGTTCGACACCGAGGGACGGTTCGCCGCGCAGGGCAGGCCCGACGAGGCCTGGATCGCGCACGCGCTCAAGCTGCCGTTCTTCTCGGCTCCGCCGCCGAAATCGCTCGACCGCAACGACTTCGCCAGCCTCAAGCTTGGTGCCGTGGCGCCGGCCGATGGGGCCGCGACCCTGACCGCGTTCACCGCCGCGGCGATCGCCCGCATCGTGCCGCTGCTGCCGAAGCGGCCGAAGAGCTGGATCATCTGCGGCGGCGGCGCCTCCAACCTGACGATGCTGCGGGTGCTGCGTGATCGCCTGGCGCCGGCAACCGTCGAGCCCGCCGAAGCGCTGGGCTGGGCGGCCGATGCGATCGAGGCCCAGGCGTTCGGCTTCCTCGCCGCCCGCGGCCTCAAGGGCCTGCCGCTGAGCTATCCCGCCACCACGGGGGTGCCGATCCCGATGACCGGGGGCATCATCGCGCGACCGTGATTTAGATGCAAATGCATCTACCTTGACAGTTCATGCCTCTGCATTTAATTCGATGCAGTTGCATTGAACGCGAGGTTCGTCATGGCCGCCCTGAAACTGATCAGCCACAAGCTCTGTCCCTATGTGCAACGCGCGGTCATCGCGCTGCGCGAGAAGGGCGTGCCGTTCGAGCGGATCGACATCGATCTCGCCAACAAGCCGGACTGGTTCCTGAAGATCTCGCCGCTCGGCAAGGTACCGGTGCTGGTGGTGACGCGTGACGATGGCAAGGAGGTCGCGTTGTTCGAGAGCAATGTGATCTGCGAGTACATCGAGGAGACGCAAGCGGGCGCAAAGCTGCATCCGGAGAATGCGCTGACGCGCGCCGAGCATCGTGCCTGGATGGAGTTCGGCTCGGCCATTCTCGGCGACCTCTGGGGGCTCGAGACCGCAACCGATGCGGCGACCCATGAGAGCAAGCGGCAGGCGGTCGCGGCAAAATTCGCGCGCGTCGAGGCGGCGCTCGGCGCCGGTCCATACTTCGCGGGCGACAAGTTCAGCCTGGTCGATGCGGTGTTCGCGCCGGTTTTCCGCTACTTCGACCTGTTCGACCAGCTGACCGATCTCGCGGTGTTTACGCATACGCCAAAACTGCGCGCCTGGCGCAGTGCGCTGGCCCAGCGGCCGAGCGTGCGCAGCGCGGTTTCAGCTGATTATCCCGCGCTGCTGCACGCATTCCTCGTCAACCATCGCGCACACATGCTGAAGCTTGCGGCGTAAGCCATGTCGCACTCGCTTGCCTGGATCGCGCTCGTCGTCGCCGGCCTGCTGGATGTCGGCTGGGCGATCTCGATGAAATACGCCGAGGGCTACACGCGGCTCGGCTGGACGCTGGTCTCGCTGCTGCTGCTCGCCGCGTTCGTGTTCCTGCTCGGGCGTGCGTTGCAGGTGCTCGGCGTCGGTGTCGCCTACACGGTGTGGACCGGCATCGGCGCGGCCGGCACGCTCGCGATGGGCGTGCTGCTGTTCAACGAGGCGTTGAACCCGATGAAGGTTGCCGGAATCGCGTTGGTGCTGATCGGGATTGCGGCGCTGAAGTTCGCACCGGAGTAAATCCGTAGCCCGGATGGAGCGAAGCGCAATCCGGGGTCCTTATCCGCGGTGAGAGCTGTCCCGGATTTCGCTTCGCTCCATCCGGGCTACAGGATTTCCTCAGCGCACGTTGGCGAGACGCATGTCGAGATAGCCGGTCACCGTCTCCATCAGCGGCTCGAGCTTGCCGTCGAAGAAATGGTTGGCGCCGGGGATGACCTGCTGGTCGATCACGATGCCCTTCTGCGTCTTCAGCTTCTCGACCAGCGTGTTGACGTCCTTGGGCGGGACCACGGCATCCTTGTCGCCATGCACGATCAGGCCCGACGACGGGCAGGGCGCGAGGAACGAGAAGTCGTAGAGATTGGCGGGCGGCGCGATCGAGATGAAGCCCTCGACCTCGGGCCGGCGCATCAGAAGCTGCATGCCGATCCAGGCGCCGAACGAGAAGCCGGCGACCCAGCAGGCGCGCGCTTCCGGATTGATCGCCTGCGCCCAGTCGAGTGCGCTCGCCGCGTCGGACAATTCGCCGGTGCCGTGATCGAAAGAGCCCTGGCTGCGGCCGACGCCACGGAAGTTGAAGCGCAGCACCGAGAAACCGCGATGCGCGAATGCGTAGTAGCACTGGTAGACGATCTGATGATTCATCGTGCCGTGGAACTGCGGATGCGGATGCAGGATCATCGCAATCGGCGCGTTCTTCTGCTTGGCCGGGTGATAGCGGCCTTCGAGACGGCCAGCGGGGCCGGTGAAAATCACTTCAGGCATTGTGTTCCTTTGATTGACGCGTTCCCTTGATTGACGTCGATCAATCAACCGGTTGGAGCCATCTTCAGCGACGGGCGCGAGCAGGGCGGCTCATGATGAAATCGGCGCAGGCACCGCCGGGCGGCACGCTGTTGGGCCTTCTAGCATGACGCAAGGGGCAAAAATCAAGGAAATTGTGCCGCTTGGCAGAGGCTAATCGGCCCTCTGACGAACGCATCGCCTGCGCGTCGGCGGCGATCCGGATCAACCCGCCGAATTGCTCGTCGGCTACCTGAAGTTTTGCTTTGTCATATTGCTATCGCACGCGCGGCGCGCACAGGTGGATGTCTTGCCTGGCAACACAGGCGAGGGCTCGGGTGCGCGTGAAAAATCCCGCGCGCCGCCAACTCTGATCTGGTCTCGATGCCCGACTGTCGTTATGTCGCAAGCGAAGGACCGCAAGCACGGTGATTGCGGCGGACAAGCTCGATGGCCGATCGCGTCTATCTCGACTGGAATGCCACCACGCCGCTCCGCCAGGAGGCGAAGGCGGCGATGACGGCTGCGTGGGAACTGAGCGGCAACCCGTCCTCGGTGCACAGCGAGGGCCGGCGGGCGCGCCGGCTGGTCGAGGATGCCCGCAATGCGGTGGCGAAGGCGGTCGGCGGCCGGCCGCAGGACGTCGTGTTTCTCTCCGGCGGCACCGAAGCCAATGCGCTCGCCTTGACGCCGGGGCTGCGCCGCGCAGCGGGCGCGCCGGTGCAGCGGCTGTTGGTGTCGGCGATCGAACATGCGTCCGTACTCGCAGGCGGCCGGTTCGCGGCCGACGCGTCGTCGGCGATCCATGTCACGCGCGCCGGCGTGATCGATCTCGACCATCTGCGTGCGCTGCTGGCGGATGGTCCGCCTGCGCTGGTCTCGGTGATGCTGGCGAACAACGAGACCGGCGCGATTCAGCCGGTGGCCGACGTCGCCGCGATCGTTCACGCGGCCCATGGCCTGCTGCATGTCGATGCAATCCAGGCGTTCGGCAAGATCCCGTTCGATCTGTCGTCGACGCAGGCCGACCTCATGACGCTGTCGGCGCACAAGGTCGGCGGGCCCAAGGGTGCGGGTGCGCTGGTGCTGGCCGAAGGCGTCGAAGGGCTTGAGGCGTCCCTGCGCGGCGGCGGGCAGGAGCTCGGGCGGCGGGCAGGGACCGAGAACGTCGCGGGCATCGCAGGCTTTGGTGCGGCCGCGAAGGTCGCGATGGCGGCGCTGAAGGCCGATGCCGCCCGCGTCAGGGGGCTGCGCGACCGGCTCGAGCATGGGCTGCGGCAGACACCCGATGTGTTGGTGTTCTCTGACGACGTGAAACGGTTGCCAAATACCGTCTTGTTCGCGGCGCCGGGTATGAAGGCCGAAACGGCGGTCATCGGATTCGACCTGGCGGGGGTCGCTGTGTCCTCCGGTTCCGCCTGCTCATCGGGCAAGGTCCAGCCGTCCCACGTCTTGGAGGCAATGGGATACCGTTCAGACGTGTCCCAGGGAGCGGTGCGGCTCAGTCTTGGCTGGTCTACCACGGAGACAGACGTGGATTTGGCCCTCAAGGCTTGGCGAAAGCTCGCCGATACCTTAGTTAAGGGGGAACGACGAAACACAGCTTGAACTGTTCTAAGCGGATTTCGTCTTCAAAGCATCGTAAGAGATTTTCGGAACTTGAAGATCCACCGCGGTCCTTGAAACCGCGAGCGGAGGATTGAATGCCTGCTGTACAAGAGACGGTCGAGCGCGTCCGGCGCATCGACGTCGACCAGTATCGATATGGGTTTGAGACGCAGATCGAGTCCGACAAGGCCCCGAAGGGACTGTCGGAAGATACCGTCCGCTTCATCTCGGCAAAGAAGAACGAGCCGGCCTGGATGCTGGAATGGCGCCTGGAGGCGTATCGCCGCTGGCTGACCATGACCGAGCCGACCTGGGCGCGCGTCGACTATCCGAAGATCGACTATCAGGACATCTACTACTACGCGGCGCCGAAGCCGAAGAAGACGCTGTCCTCGATCGACGAGATCGATCCGGAAATCCTCAAGACCTACGAGAAGCTCGGCATTCCCCTGCGCGAGGTTGCGATCCTCGAGGGCGTCGAGCCGCCGCCCGGCGGCCCGCAGACACCGAGCCGCAAGATCGCGGTCGACGCCGTGTTCGATTCGGTCTCGGTCGCGACCACCTTCCAGAAGGAGCTGAAGGCGGCCGGCGTGATCTTCATGCCGATCTCCGAGGCGATCCGCGAGCATCCCGAGCTGGTGCAGAAATATCTCGGCACCGTGGTGCCGACCTCGGACAACTATTTTGCGACGCTGAACTCGGCGGTGTTCTCCGACGGCTCGTTCGTCTACGTGCCGCCGGGCGTGCGCTGCCCGATGGAGCTGTCGACCTATTTCCGCATCAACGAGCGCAACACCGGCCAGTTCGAGCGCACGCTGATCATCGCCGACAAGGGCTCCTACGTCTCCTACCTCGAAGGCTGCACCGCGCCGCAGCGCGACGAGAACCAGTTGCACGCCGCGGTGGTCGAGCTCGTCACGCTCGATGACGCCGAGATCAAATATTCGACGGTGCAGAACTGGTACCCCGGCAATTCCGAGGGCAAGGGCGGCATCTACAATTTCGTCACCAAGCGTGGCGACTGCCGCGGCCGGAATTCCAAGATCTCCTGGACCCAGGTCGAGACCGGTTCGGCGATCACCTGGAAATATCCGAGCTGCATCCTGCGCGGCGACAATTCCAGTGGGGAATTCTATTCGATCGCGATCTCGAACGGCTTCCAGCAAGTCGATAGCGGCACCAAGATGATCCACCTCGGCAAGAACACGTCGAGCCGGATCATCTCCAAGGGCATCGCCGCCGGCAGATCGCAGAATACCTATCGCGGCCTGGTCAGCGCCCATCGCAAGGCGACCGGCGCGCGCAACTACACCGCCTGCGACTCGCTCCTGATCGGCGACAAATGCGGCGCGCACACCGTGCCCTATGTCGAGGCCAAGAACTCCTCGGCGACGTTCGAACATGAAGCGACGACGTCGAAGATTTCCGAGGACGTGCTGTTCTACTGCATCCAGCGCGGGCTCTCGCAGGAAGAAGCCGTCGGCCTCGTCGTCAACGGCTTCGTGAAGGACGTGCTGCAGCAACTGCCGATGGAGTTCGCGGTGGAAGCGCAGAAGCTGATCTCGATCAGCCTTGAAGGTTCGGTTGGCTAATCCATCCCGTTTGAGGGCGCGGCCGCCGCGCCCCGGGATGATGCTCAGGAAAAATCAGATGTCTCTGCTTGAAGTGAAAGATCTGCAGGTTCGTGTCGAGGAGCGCGAGATCCTCCACGGGCTGTCGCTCACGGTGAACCCGGGCGAGGTGCACGCGATCATGGGGCCGAACGGCTCCGGCAAGTCGACGCTGTCCCACGTCATCGCCGGCAAGCCTGGCTATGAAGTCACCGGCGGCCAGATCCTGTTCAAGGGCGAGGACCTGCTGGAGATGGCGCCCAACGAGCGCGCCGCCAAGGGCGTGTTCCTGGCGTTCCAGTACCCGGTCGAGATTCCCGGCGTCACCACCTGGAACTTCCTGCATGCGGCGCTCAACGCCCAGCGCAAGGCGCGCGGCGAGGACGAGATCTCGTCGCCGGCCTTCCTCAAGAAGGTTCGTGAGGTCGCCAAGTCGCTCAACATCCCGCAGGACATGCTGAAGCGCGGCGTCAATGTCGGCTTCTCCGGCGGTGAGAAGAAGCGCAACGAGATCCTGCAGATGGCGCTGTTCGAGCCGGCCGTCTGCATCCTCGACGAAATGGATTCCGGCCTCGACATCGACGCGCTGCGGATCGCGGCCGACGGCGTCAACGCGCTGCGCTCGCCGGAGCGCGCGATGGTCGTGATCACCCACTATCAGCGGCTGCTCAACTACATCGTGCCCGACGTCGTGCACGTGATGTCGAAGGGCCGGGTGGTGAAGAGCGGCGGCAAGGAACTGGCGCTGGAGCTGGAAGAGTCCGGTTACGCGCAGTTCGAAGACGCTGCCTGACAGATACGGGTTCTCAGATGAACGTTGTTGCAAAGACCGAGACCGGGCGCGCGCTGGGCGATGCATTCGCCGTCGCGCGCGACCGTCTGCCGGGCAAGGGCAAGATCGCCGAGCAGCGCCGCGAGGCGTTCGAGGCCTATGAGCGCCTTGGCCTGCCGCACCGCCGGATCGAGGACTGGAAATACACCGACCTGCGGGCGCTGATGCGCGAAGTGCTGCCGCTGGCGCCTGCGCCGGACGCCGCAGCGCTGGGGCGCGCCGCCGCTGCCGTCAAGCTGCGCGCGATCGACGGCGTGCGCCGCCTGGTGCTGGTCGATGGCGCCTTTGCCCCTGATCTGTCCGATCTCGGCAAGCTCGACAAGGGGCTGAGCATCCGCCCGCTGCGCGAGGTGCTTGACGCCGGCGATAGCGCGCTGTCGGCGCAGGTCATTGCTACCGACGTCTCCAATCCGATGATCGCGCTGAACGGCGCGATGGCGACCGATGGCGTCGTCATCGAGATCGCCGACGGCACCGTGCTGACGGAACCGCTGCACATCGTCCACGTCGCGTCCGGCACGGCGCCGGCCTCGATGTTCACCCGTTCGCTGCTGCGGCTCGGCCGCGATACCGGCGCGACCCTGGTCGAGAGCTATCTCGCCGGCGAGGACGCCAAGGCTTACCAGACCCATGACGGGCTGATTGTCGCGATCGGCGACAATGCGCGGCTCGATCATGTCCGTCTGGTCGAAGACAGCGTCGATGCTTTCAACATTTCCTCGGCGACCGTGTCGCTTGGCGCGCACGCCCATTTCAACACCTTCGGCCTGACCTCCGGCGGCCATGTCAGCCGCTATCAGCTGACGGTGACCTGCAGCGGCGAAGGCTCGAAGGTCGAGACCAATGGCGTCAACCTGATCAACGGCAAGCAGCACGCCGACACCACGCTGTTCATGGATCACGCGGTGCCGCATTGCGCGAGCCGCGAGATCTTCCGCGCCGTCGTCGACGACCGCGCCCATTCCGTGTTCCAGGGCCGCATCATCGTTCGTCCGGACGCCCAGAAGACCGACGCCAAGATGATGACCCGGGCGCTGCTGTTGTCCGACGATGCGGAAGCCGACAACAAGCCGGAGCTGGAAATCTTCGCCGACGACGTCACCTGCGGTCACGGTGCGACCACCGGCGCGCTCGACGAGAGCCTGCTGTTCTACATGCGCGCCCGCGGACTGCCCGAGAAGGAAGCGCAGGCGCTGCTGATCCAGGCCTTCGTCGGTGAGGCGATCGAGAGCATCGCCAGCGATCCGCTGCGCGAGGTCGCAATTGCCACCGCCCAGCGCTGGCTACAGGCGAGGGCGTGAGCATGCACAAGGCGGTCGCCAACGGTTCTTACGACGTCGCGCTGGTGCGGCAGGATTTCCCGGCGCTCGCCATGCAGATCTACGGCAAGCCGCTGGTCTATCTCGACAACGCGGCCTCGGCGCAGAAGCCGAATGCGGTGCTCGACCGCATGACCGAGGCCTACAAGTCCGAATACGCCAACGTGCATCGCGGCCTGCATTATCTCGCCAACGCTGCGACCGAAGCCTATGAGGGCGCCCGCGGCAAGGTCGCGCAGTTCATCAATGCGCGCCGCAACGAAGAGATCGTCTTCACCCGCAACGTCACCGAGGCGATCAACCTCGTCGCATCGTCCTGGGGCGGAGAGAACATCAAGGAGGGTGACGAGATCGTCCTCTCGATCATGGAGCACCACTCCAACATCGTGCCGTGGCATTTCCTCAGGGAGCGCCAGGGTGCCGTGATCAAGTGGGCGCCGGTCGATGATGAAGGCAACTTCCTGATCGAGGAGTTCGAGAAGCTCCTGACCCCGCGTACCAAGATCGTCGCGATCACCCAGATGTCGAACGCGCTCGGCACGCTGGTTCCCGTCAAGGAGGTGATCCGCCTGGCGCATGCCCGCGGCATTCCGGTGCTGGTCGACGGCGCGCAGGGCGCGGTGCATCTGCCGGTCGATGTCCAGGACCTCGATTGCGATTTCTATGCCTTCACTGGTCACAAGGTGTACGGGCCGACCGGGATCGGCGCGCTCTATGCCAAGCACGAGCATCTGGTCGCGATGCGGCCTTTCAACGGCGGCGGCGAGATGATCCGTGAGGTGGCCAAGGACTGGGTCACCTATGGCGATCCGCCGCACAAGTTCGAGGCCGGGACGCCGCCGATCGTCGAGGCGATCGGGCTTGGGGCTGCCATCGACTACGTCAATTCGATCGGCAAGGAGCGCATCGCCGCGCATGAGCACGACCTGCTCACTTATGCGCAGGATCGCCTGCGCGAGATCAATTCGCTCCGCTTGATCGGAACCGCCCGCAACAAGGGCCCGGTGATCTCCTTCGAGATGAAGGGCGCGCATCCGCACGACGTGGCGACCGTGATCGACCGTCAAGGCATCGCGGTGCGCGCCGGCACCCATTGCGTGATGCCGCTTTTAGAGCGGTTCAACGTGACGGCCACCTGCCGCGCATCCTTCGGGATGTATAATACAAGGGAAGAAGTCGACCATCTGGCGCAGGCGCTGATCAAGGCGCGGGAATTGTTCGCATGACCGATACAGCCGAAGTCAAGACGGCCTCCATGGAAACCACCTCGGCACTGCCGGCGGAGGAGACCGAGCGCATGAGCGGCGAGATCGTCGCGGCGCTGAAGACGGTGTTCGACCCGGAAATCCCGGCCGACATCTACGAGCTTGGCCTGATCTACAAGGTCGATCTCAAGGATGATCGCTCGGTCGACATCCTGATGACGCTGACCACGCCGAACTGCCCGGCTGCCGGCGAGTTGCCGCAGATGGTGGAGAATGCGGTTGCCAGCGTTCCCGGCGTCGGCGTCGTCAACGTCAATCTGGTCTGGGATCCGGCCTGGACGCCGGACCGGATGTCGGACGAGGCGCGCCTCGTCCTCAATATGTGGTGATGCGTTAGGGGATTCGACTTAGGCTCGAGACGGGCAATTGATTTGCCGCTGGGACTGACCACATGAGTGACATGACGCAAGCTTCACCGACCCCAGCCAAGCCGAAGCGGCCGCGCCCGCAGGTCATGAGACTGACCGATGCGGCGGCGGAGCGGATCACCGAACTGACCAAGCGCGCCGATTCCGAGATCGTCGGGCTGCGCGTCGGCATCAAGAACGGCGGCTGCGCCGGACAATCCTACACCGTCGAATACGCCCACGAGATCCGCCCGACCGACGAAGTGGTCGAGGACAAGGGCGTCAAGATCCTGGTCGATCCGAAGGCCGTGCTGTTCCTGCTCGGCACCGAGATGGACTACGTGGCCGACAGGATGCAGGCCCAGTTCGTGTTCAACAACCCGAACCAGGTCTCCGCCTGCGGTTGCGGCGAATCGGTGCAACTCAAGCCGGCCACGGTCTGATCGCTGCCGCCCCTGGCGGGCGAGCGCTCGCGCGTCTGGGTCAGATACCCACCATCGTTGCGTCTCGACGTGTTCGTCGAGCATACTGCGCAGCCTAGAGGCTGCGGCGGGCGTGTCCGGTCGTGCCGGAACGAGGGTGGGCACATGGACCGCGAATTCCTGACGGATCTGTTCGCCGATTTCGGCCCGGTCACGCTGCGGCGGATGTTCTCCGGCTACGGCATCTCGGCTGACGGCACCAATTTCGCGCTCGCGTTGCGGGCCGGGCTCTACTTCCGCGCCGATGAGGAGACCATCGCGCAGTTCGAGGCGGAAGGCTGCAAGCCGTTCCAGTACACGACGCGGGAGAGGACCGTCACGGTGAACTCGTACTGGCAGCTGCCGGCGCGGCTGTTCGACGATGCCGAGGAGCTTGCGGTCTGGGCCCGCCTGGCGCTCGGCGCCGCCCAGCGCGCCGCGCTGCGCAAGCGGCCGAGGAAGACGAAGGCGCCAGCGAAGAACGCTATTGCCAAGAAGGCAGCGGCCAAGAAGGCCGCGGTGAGGAAGGCGGCTGCGAAGAAGCCGTCGGCCAAGAAGAAGCGATCGGCAAGGAAGCGATCCTCGTGACGTGAGGGTTCACGCCACCCGGGTCTGGGTCTCGGCGCTGTATTCCGGATCGGCTTCGCAGATCACGCGGTTGCGGCCGGAGCGCTTGGCGGCATAGAGGCAGGCGTCGGCGCGCTCGATCAGCGAATCGGTGTCGTCGGCCGGCTTCAGCATGGAGACGCCCACCGAGATCGTGACCCGGCCGAGGATCTCGCCGGTCGACTTCTTCTTCAGCTCCTTGGCCATCACGGCGCGGCGGATGTGGTCGGCGACCGTCAGCGCCTGGCGCAGCGCGGTGTTGGGCAGCACGACAGCGAATTCCTCGCCGCCGTAGCGGGCGGTGATGTCCTGGCCCTTGATGGTCTGCTTCAGCGATTGCGCCACCAGCCGCAGCACTTGGTCGCCGGTGAGGTGACCGTAGGAATCGTTGAACGACTTGAAGTGATCGATGTCGAACATCAGCATCGACAGCGGCTCGCCGCTGGCGAGCGCAGTCTGCACCGCCATGTCGATCGAGCGGTCGAAATATTTGCGGTTGCCGAGGCCGGTCAGCGGATCGGTCAGGCTCTCGGCGCGGATCGCCTCGAGGCTGTGCTGCAAATCGCTGATCTCCGACTTCGACAGTGCGAGCCGGTTCTCCAAGGCCTGGTTGGTCTCGCGCATCTCGCGGGTCGATTTGGCCAGCCCCTCGACGATGGTCTTGATGTGTTCGTGGGTGGTGGCGCTGGCGAGCTTGTTGCTGGCGCCGACCAGGCTCGCGTCGTAGGTCGTGGACACGCCGAGCGCATCGGTGATCAGCCGCATCACGGCGTCGATCTCGCCGATGACGCGCGCGCCGACCTTGTCGATGCGGTCCGACGTCTTGATGTGCGAGAGATAGGTTTCGTAGATCTGCTCGAGATCGGATTCCGAGAGCTTGCCGCTGCGTGCCAGCGTCTCGTTGATGACCTTGTTGAGCGGTGCGTTGTATCCGGTCGCGTAGACGTACCAGATCTCATAGTTGCGGGGGACGGCGGTCTGGCGAAGCGAGCGGATCTGACCAAGCGCGACTTCGGCAAACGCCAACGTACGTTCGTGTTCGTCCAGCAGCTTGACCACTGTCACGTCCTCAATGCACGCGATGCCGGTCATGCCCGGCAGCAATGACTAAATTATTGGCGCGAGGGTACGGGACGAGAATGAAGGCAAGGTAAACAGTGGAACTACGGAGATTTCGCCGCGGCTGACGCCGAGCGGGCCCGATTCCGTTCGCGGATCGATGCGGCTTTCGGAAGTTCTTCGCTTGCTCGCCGTCGCGCTGCGAAATCCGCGCTGATTTGCTTCAAACGCGAAGCATCAGCGCGTGCGTCGGTCGCTTGCGGCGGTGCAGCTGGACCGGATAACCGCCGCAGGCGCGGCGGCTTCAGGGCGGGTCCTTATGCGCGTGCGCGCACGGGTCGCAGCAGGAAGGCGGGCAAATGCGAGTGATCGGCGGGCTCGTGGTCCGCCTCGCGCTGCGGCCGCCGCGGCTCGGCACGCCCGATCGAGGGCACGTGCGACGGGGCGGCCTTCGGGGCCGGATTGCGGCCCTGGCGCGGCTCGCGCTCCGGCCTGGCGGCGCGCTCCTGGCGGGGCTCCTGGTCGTGGCGCGCCTCGCGTTCACCGTGACGCGCCTCGCGCTCACCGTGACGTGCTTCGCGCTCACCGTGACGTGCTTCGCGCTCACCGTGACGGGGCTCGCGCTCACGTCGCGGCTTGCGGCCGCCGCGGGCACCATCGCGCGAACCCTCGCGGCCACGCGCGCGGCGCGGCGCGCCGTCCTCGTCTGAGGCTTCGCTTTGAACGGTGTAGTCGCCCTCGGCGCGCGGGATCGGCTGGCCGATCAGCTTCTCGATCGCGGCCATCGATTTGTTGTCGAGCGAGGTGACGATCGAGATCGCAGTCCCGGTACGACCGGCGCGGCCGGTGCGGCCGATGCGGTGGACGTAGTCATCGGGATGGTGCGGCACATCGAAATTGAAGACGTGGCTCACCGCGGGAATGTCGAGGCCGCGGGCCGCGACGTCGGAGGCAACGAGCAGCGGAATCTCACCCTTGCGGAATTGATCCAGCGCGGCTGTGCGCGCGGATTGATCCATATCGCCGTGCAGGGCGCCGACACTGAAGCCGTGCTTCTGGAGTGACTTGTGAAGGACGGCGACTTCGCGCTTGCGATTGCAGAAGATAATCGCGTTGTTGAGATCCTTGGCGTCGCGCAGCAGGCGGCGCAGAATCTCGCGCTTGTCGTGCGCTTCGCGACCGGCCGGGACCTGCAATTGGGTCACGGTGACGGCGGTGGTCGCGGGCTTGGAAACTTCGATCCGGGCCGGATTGTGCAGGAATGCCTCGGTGATGCGGCTGATTTCCGGCGGCATCGTCGCGGTGAAGAACAGGGTCTGCCGCGTGAACGGGACGAGCTTGCAGATGCGTTCGATGTCGGGAATGAAGCCCATATCGAGCATGCGGTCGGCTTCGTCGATCACCAGCAACTCGACGCCGGTGAGCAGGAGTCCGCCGCGTTCGGTGTGGTCGAGCAGGCGGCCGGGCGTTGCGATCAGGACGTCGACGCCGCGCATCAGCTTGGAGTCCTGGTCGCCGAACGAGACGCCGCCGATCAGGAGGGCGACGTTGAGCTTCTGGCCGGCGCCGTATTTGTCGAACTGCTCCTTCACCTGCGCGGCCAACTCGCGGGTCGGCTCGAGGATCAGGGTGCGCGGCATCCGTGCCCGGGCGCGGCCCTTCTCGAGCAGGGTGAGCATCGGGAGAACGAAGGCAGCGGTCTTGCCGGTGCCGGTCTGGGCAATGCCGAGGACGTCGCGCCGGGCGAGGACGTGCGGGATTGCCTGTTCCTGGATGGGAGTGGGGGTGGTGTAACCGGTGGCCGCAACTGCGGCGAGGACCTTATCGGACAGGCCTAGATTGGAAAAAGACATTGAGCCTCTGGTCGAAACCGCCGTTCGGCATCGCAGGTAAAAGGCTGTCGCGTTCGGCCCCGAAACGGCTCGCTTTTCTATAAAGCTCGGGGGCTCTGACTAACGCTGACGGACGGCAAACCTGACGAATCGCGTTTCGATCCGAGGGCCGCGTTGCCCGCAACATAGGGGCGAACCCGGTAAAGTCAATCTTGGAACCGGCTGAATGGCCGAAAAAGCTTAATGTTTTCGCCAAAATAACCGTCATTTCCGTCATTTGGCGGTCAAATGAAGCGCTGTCCCGGCATCTGACGGCGAGGCCTGGGCAAGGGGGCGTTCGAGCCGCTCTTCGCTCAGATTCTGAGCGCCGCCCCCGCCGCGGGACGGACCCTACCAGGCATGACGGACCACGCCCTTGCCGGCGTAGGAGCGGGTCACGCTCGAGAATTCGCCCTCGAAGCTTGCGAGCATCGACCAGCCGGCGGTCCATTTCAGTTCGGCCGAGGCGGTGGTGAGGGCGGAGTCGGAGGCCTGCGCCGCGCCGCTGACAACGAAGCTCGCGCCGGGCAGGGTCTGGAACGTCGCGGCGATGCTGCGGTCCGGATTGAAATCATGGGCCCAGGCGGCGCGGCCGCGCAGCGTCAGCACCGCATCTGACAGCGCAAAGGATTTGTCGGCGCGCAGGCCGAGCTCGCCGCGGCTGTCGGTGACGCTCCTGGCGTTGTAGGCCAGCGCAAAGGTGTTGGCGCCGACGATGGCCTGTTCGGCGTAACCCGGCAGCTGGAATGTCGTGAACTGGGCGGCGGCATAGGGTGTCAGGCCGACGCCGCCGATCCACGGCGCAATGAGGCGATAGCCGCCTTCAGCGCGGCCCGACCAGGCGTTGGCGTTGAACTCGGCGCGCAGGCGGTCGAGGCCACCGACCGTCACGGTGCGGTCCGTCGTGACATCCTGCCAGCCATAGGCCAGCGCGCCGGCGAGATACGCCGCGCCGATCTTGTGCCTGATGAAGGCGCCGGCCTGGAACAGGTCGGAGCGGCCGCCGCCGCTGTTGGCGACGCCGAAATTGGTGCCGCCGCCGGCGAGCGCGAAGCCGGCAATCGTGTTCGGCGAGAAGCGATAGTCGGCCCCAATGGCGGTGCCGAACACCTGGCTGGTGGTGTTGTTCGAGCCGAGCGCAGCGTTGCCGTCTGTGGTCTGCGACCCACCATAGGCTGCTGCCCACACGCTCCAGCGTGGATCATAGCTTTCGGCGACCGGCGCCTTGCGATAGATCGCGGCATAGGCATCGCTGGTCGATTGCCGGGCGGCATAGGCCAGCGAATTGTCGTCGGCGTAGGCCGTGGTGCCGGCCGGCAGCGCCATCGCGCCGCGGCCGTCGACGAACGGATCGAGCATCGTGCCCATGAACTGGTTCATGGCATTGAACGTGGTCTGCTGCGATCCGGCGGCGGTCTCGCCGGAAAGCTGGGTCAGGCCGTTGAGGAGATTGTCGCTCGACTGCTTGAAGATCGCGCTGAACGCGTTGGAAAGGTTGGCGCCGCCGAGCAGGCTGTTGTCGATCGCGCCCGCGACGTTCCTGTGATTGACGCTGGAATTGGCCGGCAGGATCGGCGAGAGCAGGCCGGGATCGAGCGACAGCAGCACATCGTTGCCGACATAGCTCAGCACCGGATTGCGGGCCAGGTTGTTGGCGAGCAGCAGGCTCGCCGAGCCGAAGGTGCCGCTCAGCGTTCCCGCATTGACGATGGTGTAGGTGGTCTTCTTCGTGATCCGTTCGAGCGGATCGACGACGACGCTGCCGGCGACGTTGGCGGCACCGGTCACGTTCACCTTGTCGCCGATCGTGTTGGTGACCTGCACCAGATAGGTCGCGGCCGCCGTCATCGTCAAGCTCGCCATCGTGATCGTCCCCGGCGAATTGCCGGGCGACAGCGTGCCGCTGATCACCGTGTTGCCGATGGTGCCGTTGCCGCCGAGCGTGCCGTTCGGGCCGACGGTGACGCTGGCGTTCGGCATCGCGCCGTTGAGGATGAACGTGCTGTCGACGTTCACCGTCCCGGCAAAGCTCGAATTGTTGCCGGTGAAGCTCCAGTTCGAGCCGGCAAGAACTCCAAAATTGGCGAAGCCGGTGCCGAGTTTCGACAGGTCGAAGCTCCCCGCGGTCGTGCCGCCGAACTGCACGATACTGGTCCCGCTGCCGACGATGTTGCCGTTGAACACGGCGCCGGACTGCACTTGCAGCAAATCGTTGGTGCCGCCGAACTGCACGGCGGTGCCGCCGGTGCCGGTGATGGTGCCGTTGGCGACGAGCGTGGTGGTGCCGCCCGACGTCACGATGCCGGTGGTGCCGGTGACGAAGGTGCCTGTCGTGATGAAGATGTTGCCGGGGGTCGAACGCGAGGCCGAGATGCCGATGCCGGTGCTCTGCACGCCGGCCAGCGCATCGATCCTGATGTCGCCGAGACCGTCGCGTTGGGCGAGGATGCCGTAGCTGCCGGCGGCCTTGCCGTTCGCAATCACGTCGCCTTCGGCGCGCAGCGCCAGCGTCGCGGAATTGTCGGCCCCATTGACCATAACGCCGCTGATGCCGATCGCCGCCGCGCTCGCCGAGGTGGCGCTCACGGTCCCCTTGGTGATGAGGTCGATGCCGCCGAGCCCGGCGATGTCGGCAGCGCGTCTGGTGTCGCCGCGGGTCAGCATGACGCCGGTCGCGGCGCCGTCGGAGGTGGCGGTGACGTCGCCATTGGCGCGAACGGTCATGGTGCCAGTATTGACGTTGGTCGGAGCGAAGCTGGTGCTCGAGGCGCTGATTCCGGTGGCCGTGCTGCCGGCGCCGATCGCGGTGGCCGTCACGGCACCGTCGACGGTCAGCCGCGCCGCGGCCAGATTGTATTGTCCGACGCTGATGCCGACGACGTTCGACGCGGTGTCGCTGATCGACGTTGCCGTCACTGCGCCGTGCAGATTGAAGTCGACCGGGACCACGCCGGAGGCTCCCAGGGACGCTCCGGTCACATTTGCGACTTTGCCGGACGGCGTCATGCCGGTGACCGTGATCGATCCGTTGACGTTCAGCGCCGCCGAGCCGTTGCTGGAAGTGCTTCCCAATCCGGCGGAAAGGCCGGCGACGCTGCCACCGGCCGAAGGGGAGGTGAAGGTCCTGGTGTCGAAGGTTCCGGAAATATTGCCATTGAAGGTCGCGGTGTTGGTGCCGGCGCCGGAAAAGCCGACGGACGCCAGGGCGCCGTAATAGACGAAGTCGGGGCCATTTCCCTTGGCAATATTGCCGTCCACGACGAGGCTGTTGTTGGTACCGCCGGCGCCGGTGGACACGGAAAGCGTCCCGCCCGTGATGCCGTGCGTCCGCACGGTGGTGGTGCCGGTACCGTAGTTCTGCAGACTGACGGAGCCGCTGACATCCTGATTGAGCTTCACCGTGAACGCGTTGGTGTTGGCGGAATTGTTGGCCTGGAGGACGATGCCGCCCGTGACGCTCGCATTGGTGGTGAGGTCGACGGTCCCGATGCCGCCGGTCTGGAGATACATTCCGCCGACAACCGCGCCGTTGGTCGTGACGGAAAGATTGCGCGCATTTTGGATGTTCTGTCCCATGCGGACGTAAATCCCGCCGCCTGTTTGGGTTGTGTCGCCGCTCACTGCGCCTGTCGCGATCGTGACGTCGGATTGGCTGCCGCCGGTCAGGACGTAGATGCCGATGCCGCCTCGAGCCGTGATTTGGCTGCCAACTGTGTTGATGTTGACGCTCCCCCCTGGTCCGGCGCTCACGACATCGATTCCGGTGCCGGCCGTGATTGTGCCGGCGGTCTGCGTGATCGAGACCGGACCGCTGGCCGAGACGTGGATCCCATACCAATTGGCGGTGACGTCGGCCGATCCGGTGTAGGTGATCGGGGCTTGGCCGCCGAGGAGCTGGATGCCATCGTACAGGGAAGATGTGATACCGCCGGGATCGTTGTGATTGAACGTGATGCTGCCGCCGGCGCTTACGACCGCGCCGCGGGAGTTGATCCCGGCGCCGGCGTTGACGTTCACGGTGAGATCGCCGCTGAAACTGGTGTTGAGCCCGCCGTCCGACGGATGGGCGGCGTCACAGACCACGTTGGCGGTGCCGACGCCCGTGCAGTAGACCGCGGCCTCGGCCGTGGAGCTCAGCGCGATCAACGACGCCGATCCCAGCAGCGCGCCGCGCCATATCCCCGGCCTGCCGCCGTCCGTCATGACCATGCCCCCACATGCCTTTGTAACTGGTTGTTTCTGGCGCAACGGTCGTGCGGTGTCTTCTCAGTCCGCGCATACCGTCGATCCAAAACGCGGCTGCTGAAAAAATGCGTTTCAGGTGTGGCCGCCCGGCACCATGCTGCGCGGACCGCTTCGGGCCGCGGCGAGGCCGCGGCCAGGCGCTAGTGCCCCGCGGCCCGGTACTCGCCGGGCGTCAGGCCCTCGGATGCGCTGAAGATCCGGTAGAAGGTCGCCAGGCTGCCGAACCCGCAGGACAGGGCAACATCGGCGATCGGCCGCGGCGGCTTCTCGCAGAGCAGCCTGCGGCTCTCGCTCAGGCGCTCGGCGGTGACGGTCTGCGAAAAGCTCGCCCCGGTCGCTTCGAACAGAACGTGCAGGTAGCGGACCGAGACGCCGAGCATCTCGGCGACCATGCCGGGCGACAACGCCGGCTTCGCGAGATGGCGCGTGATCAGACGGCGCGCGAGGCTGAGCCGGCCGACGCGCAGCGCCTGCTGGGCACGGCGGCTGCCGGGCCGGATCGCGCCGCGCTCGATCAGCGCAAGGTCGGCCACGATCTTAACCAGCGCAGGAATGCACGCGGTATCACCGGCTTCGGTCGCCTCCTTGAAGTCGGCAAGGCAGGCTTCGAGCAACGGTGCCCAGCCGCGATTGCTTGGCGCCGCGGAGCTCGCACGCACGAGCTCCAGGGCGTGTGCCTGATCGACGTGCAGGTCCATGGCAGCAGCGGCAGGAGCGCGCGCCGGGCCTGTGGATGGCGTCTCCGGGCTGTGATCCTCCTGCTTACCGCGCATCGTGCATGACCCTTCGCTCCGCATCAGAGCGCGCCTCGCCAGTAAGGAAATTGGCTGTGCCGAGCCGGGGCGAAGCGCCAGCGCGGTTCTGGCGAAATCGCCGGAAATTATCTTCTCAATGCGCGCAGGCTGATCACTTCGGTTCAGAGAACGCGCAATCGCGCCACGATCGGCCGGGTCGTCCGTTTGTCCCATGTCAGCCATTCGAGACCTCTCCAAAGGGCTTTGCGATGCGATATCGTATATTTCACATAGTCATGTAAAATATGAAATAGGTTACATGCGCCAGAACTTGTCCACGGCCGGCGAAATGGTCCGGCCGGTCGGTGATGGTCGACAGTCAGGGGAGTTTTGCCGATCGGCGGCGGCCGCGCGCCGCCCCGCGGATTACTTCCGCTTCGGCATCACGGCACAGCCGTACAGCACCATCGCGCACATCTGGCGGTAGCGGGCCGCGAAGTCGTCGCGGGCGATCGGCGGCAGCGCCTGGTTGACGGCACGTGCGCCGTCGGCGAGCGCCTGCGCGATCTGCGCCGGCGTGAACGCGCCAGTGAGCTTCAGGAGCCGCGCGCTCTGCAAATCGATCACCAGTGTCTCCAGGTCAGCCTGGAATGAGATGGCGGATTTGATCATCAGGTCGCGGCAGCGCTTGAAGGCCTCGGCATTGAGTTCGACGGTGTGCGGCGAGCGCGTCAGGCGCCGCCGCGTCTCGCCGTAGCGGACGTCGAGGATGGTCGCGAAGATATCCAGCGCGCCGCCACCCTTGGCCCGCACGGACCGGCCGGCCTCCAGCGCAAGTGCGACGTCCTCGACGTGGCGCCAGCCGATGACCGCGCGAAACGCCTCTTCCTTGTTGCTGAAATAGTAATACAGCGCGCGCTGCGTGAAGCCGCAGGCCTTGGCCAGCCCGACCATCGACAGACCGCCATAGCCGTAGTCGAGAAAGGCCTGGTTGACCTGCGTCAGCAGGTCAGGTCCGGGCTTGATCATCTTCTTCGACATCCGGATTCCGAGGACGACAAGGGAGCGGCGGGCGACGCCGGGAATCCCGATTACGGGTATCAAGGCGGTTTAGCAACCCGCAACAGCCCGGTGTGCCGGCCGGTCCGGATCGGCGCTCAGGCCACGCGCGCCCGGTAATCGCCCGGTGTCATCGATTCGGACGCATTGAACAGGCGGTAGAACGTCGCGAGGCTCTCGAAGCCGCAGGCAAAGGCGACCTCGGCGATGGTCTGCCCGGGCCGCTCGCGGAGCAGGCGGCGGCTTTGCGCGAGCCGGAGCGCGGTGACGGTCTCCGAGAAGCTGTTCTCGGTTTCCTCGAACAGGATGTGCAGGTGACGGACCGAGATGCCGAGCAGGCCGGCAATCAGGGCCGGCGTCAGCGCCGCGTTCGAGAGGTGGCGCCGGATCAGGCGGCGGGCCAGCGACAAATGGGCGGTGCGCAGCGCCTGCTGCGCGAGCCGGCTCTTTGGCCGCATGATACCGCGCTCGATCAGCGCGATATGGGCAAGCGCCTGCACCATCGGAGCCGTATCGGCGGCCGCGGTTGCATCCTTGTCTTCGACGAGGTCGCGGAAGCAGGACTCCAGCAAGGGTCGCAGCGCGGCCTCATCCTGCACGGGCCTTGCGACGAGTTCGCCGAGCTCGGCGCCCGGCGGCACCAGGTTCCCCACCGGGATCTTGATGATGCGCAGATGAAAGCCGTCATCGTGCAGCGGGACGGTGCGATAGGGCAGGTCGGAATAGCTGGTCGCGAACATCCCGTCGCGCACCGCGAACTCATCGAGCCGTGCGCCGCCGAACCAGCCGCCGCCGCCGAGCTGCTGGTAGACGCAGATGCTGTCGCTGGCCGCATCGGCGATGTCGCCGGCGCGCCGCTCGACGCGGTAGGGCGAGGCGCGCAGCTCGACCAGTCCGGCATCGCCGAGCTGGCGCAGCGAAAACTCGCCGAAGAAGTCACGGCGATGCTCGGGATCGAGTTCCGCGGTTACGCCGAACAGGCCCTTGGCGCGCACCTCGCGCCAATAGTCGAAGCGATCCCGGGGATCGACCTGCTCAGTGGACCATGTGTACACGGGAAAGCCCCTGGAAAGCCCTTGCGACGTGCGGAGAGCTCGCGCCGGATGGAAGCCGGAATCTATCACGCGGGCCGTAAAAAGAAACTTGACCTAAGGCGGATGGGACGCCCCATGGTGGCCCGGAGGGCGCCAGAGGCGGCCGGTCGCGACGCCCGCCCGGCGTCGGCCTTGAACCGGCCCAATGGCTGATCCGACTATTAGGCGGCGGTCGCACGAGCGGCGCACGTATCGTGCAGGCGGGAATTGGGATGAAGAGCTGGCTTTCGAGACTTTCCGCGACCCTGTTGGCGGTTGCATTCGTCGCATCGGCGGCCCCCGCCCAGGCCGAAAAGCGCGTCGCGCTGGTGATCGGCAACAATGATTACAGGAACGTCCCCAAGCTGCAGAAGGCGGTCAACGATGCCCGCACCATGGGCGACACGCTGAAGCAGCTCGGCTTCAACGTCATGGTGGCCGAGAATCTGAACCGGCAGGCGTTCTCCGAGACGCTGCTCGCGTTCGATCGCGCCGTGGAACCCGGCGATACCGCGTTCTTCTTCTATGCCGGTCACGGCTTCGAGATCGCAGGCCAGAACTTCCTGCTGCCGACCGACGTGCCGGCAGCGACCGAAGGGCAGGAGGAGCTGGTGCGCGACGCCTCGGTTCTCGCCGACCGCATCATCGAGCGGCTGCAGAACAAGAAGGCGCGTACCTCGATCCTGGTGTTCGACGCCTGCCGCAACAATCCGTTCGAACGCGCCGGCACGCGCGCGGTTGCCGGCGGCGGCGGCCTGGCACCGATGACGCAGCTGCCCGAGGGCGTGTTCTCGGTGTTTTCGGCGGGGCCGCGCCAGACCGCACTCGACCGGCTCTCGAACGACGATGCCAATCCCAATTCGGTGTTCACGCGGACCTTTGCCAAGGAGCTGCTGCAGCCCGGCGAAAACCTTGTGCAGGTCGCGCAGCGCACGCGGCGCCTGGTCAGCGAGATGGCGGACACCGTGAAGCACAAGCAGATCCCGGTTTATTTCGACCAGATGGTCGACGACGTCTTCCTGAACGGGATCGCCAAAGGGCAGGCCGAGGCGGCCAGGCCATCCGCGCCGGCGCAGCAGGTTGCGGCGCTGCCGCCGGTCTCGGTGCCGAAGCTGCCGAAGGAGGATTCGATCAACGCGCCGATCGCGAGCTTCTCGCGGCACAATGGCGGCTGGACCGTCGTGTTCTCGATCGCCGATCCGACGCTCGGCATATCCTGGCGGATCGGCGACAGCGGCGATTTCCGCGAGACCGGATTCATGGACACGCTCGATCCGCGCACGCGCAAGCGGATGCCCAATCCGTCGATCGAACTGCCGGCCGACGCGCCGGCGGCCACCATCCAGCTGCGCTATGTCGATAGCCAGGGCGAGATGCAGGGGCCGTTCCCGATCAAGTTCGATCCGGACGCTGCGCTGATCCGCGACCAGCGCAAGATCCTCGACATGACCGCGACGAGCTGGCTGTCGTTCCGCGAGTTCAACGGGCTGCTGGTCTACTATACGCATCTGATGTCGTATCGCTGCGCGATCCGCGAGGTGCGGATCGGCATCGACACCGCTGTGCCCGACAAGGTGTTGAAGATGCCGCCCTGCAATCAGCGCGATCCGAGTGCGATCCCGTCCGACGCGCAGCCATATCTGAAGCTCGCGCCGCAGACCAAATCGGTCTCGGTCGAGCTGACCTATCGCGACGGCAGCGTGTCGGAAATCAAGACGTTCAGGCGATAGTTTGCATCCTTGTCGTCCGGTCTGCGTTACAGTCGGAGCCTGAGGGGCGAAGCAGCGGCGAGGGCGGCATCATGGATGCAGGCAATCCGGCAGGACCGACGACGCGTCAGATGAAGGTGCGCTGCTGCGTGGTCGGTGGCGGGCCGGCCGGCATGATGCTCGGCTATCTGCTCGGGCGCGCGGGCGTCGATGTCGTGGTGCTGGAGAAGCACGCCGACTTCTTCCGCGACTTCCGCGGCGACACCGTGCATCCCTCGACCTTGCAGGTGATGGACGAGCTCGGTCTGATCGACGGCTTCCTGAAGCTGCCGCACCAGGACATCCAGAAGCTCGACGGCATGTTCGGCGGCACCTCGGTGCGGATCGCGGACCTCAGCCGCCTCAGCGTCAAATATCCCTTCATCGCGATGATGCCGCAGTGGGACTTCCTCAATTTCCTGCGCCAGAGCGGTACGCGTTTTCCCGCGCTGAAGGTGCTGATGAACGCGGAGGCGACCGACCTGATCCGACGCGGCGACGCCGTCGCGGGCGTCCGCGCGACGACGCCCGACGGCCCGATCGATATCGAGGCGGATCTCACCATCGGCTGCGACGGCCGCCACTCGATCGTGCGCGAGCGCGCCGGCCTCGAGGTCGAGGAAATCGGCGCGCCGATGGACGTGCTGTGGTTTCGCGTCGGGCGGCGTCCGGACGAGACCGAGAACCTGTTTGCCCGCATCGAGCACGGCAAGATGATGGTGACATTCGACCGCGGCGACTACTGGCAATGCGCCTATGTGATCGCCAAGGGACAATACGAGGCCCTGAAGGCGAGGGGACTGCCGGCGCTGCTCGACGATGTGCTGCGGCTGGCGCCGATCCTCAAAGCCGGCATTGCCGACGTGAAAAGCTTTGACGACGTCAAGCTGCTCACGGTCGCGATCAACCGCCTGAAGCGCTGGACCCGTCCCGGCCTGCTCTGCATCGGCGACGCCGCGCATGCGATGTCGCCGATCGGCGGCGTCGGCGTCAACCTCGCGGTGCAGGACGCGGTCGCCACCGCCAACATCCTGGCGGCGAAGCTCGTCAAAGGCTGTCCGTCGGAAGACGAACTCGATGCTGTCAGGCGCCGCCGCGAATTTCCGGTGCGGGTGACCCAGCGCATGCAAGTGATCGCACAGAACAACATCATCAGCGCGGCGCTGCAGGCGGGCGATCAGCCGGCGCCGTTCGCGCTGCGGCTGATCACGGCGATGCCCTGGCTGCAGGGTCTGACCGCGCGCCTTGTCGCGGTCGGGGTCAGGCCTGAACACGTGCATTCGCCCGCAGCGAGCTGATGCGCATCGCAGGCTGGCGCGGAATTGATTAGGGATAACGGCTTCTTAAAGCGATCGTTAGAAGTTGCGTGGTTGCAACAGCAGGACATGATTCGAAATCGCCGGACATGGATTCTGCGCCGCGGGTTCCCGCGGTTTTCTTTTGGTAAGGGTCTCTCTGGGAATCCTCGTCCCCATCAGACAATTTGGGGGTGCGACCATGTTTCATACCAAATTCATCGCCGCGTTGACCGTGACCACCGCGCTCGGCATCGGCGCCGCATCGGCCGCCGACCTTGCCGCCCGTCCGTACACCAAGGCGCCGGTCTACGTGGAAACGATCTACAACTGGTCCGGCTTCTACATCGGTGGCCATCTCGGCGGCGCCTGGACCAACGAGCAATGGGTCAACAGCGCGAACACGACACCGTTCGGCGACCTCGCACCCGGCCAGGGCTTTCGTCAGCGCGGATCGGGTTTCATGGGCGGCGGCCAGATCGGCTACAACTGGCAGGCCAACAATTTCGTGTTCGGCGTCGAGGGCACGATCTCCGGGCTCGACAATTCCGGCCGCGTCACCAACACGGTGTTCGGCCTCGGCCGCGATGATCAGTTCAGCTGGCGCTCGAATGCGATGGCGACGATCGTCGGCCGCGCCGGCTACGCGATCCAGAACAACCTGCTTTACTTCAAGGGCGGCTATGCCGGCGTGAACAACCGCCTGTCGGTCGTCGACAACCTGCCGCCGGCAACCGGCTCGGGCAGCCAGACCCACTGGGCCAGCGGCTGGACGGTCGGTGCCGGCTGGGAATACGGCATCACGCGCAACTGGACCATCGGCGTCGAGTACAATTACGCGGCGTTCGAGCGTCAGACCTATCAGCTCGCCGGCACCGCGGCGGGGACCTATACGTTCGACGCCAGGCCGCGCGACATCCAGTGGGCGGTGGTGCGCATGAACTACAAGTTCGACGCGCCGGTGATCGCGCGCTACTGAGTTTAGACTGAGGCGAACAGGATGCAGGAGCCCCGGTTAGCCGGGGCTCCTGTGTTTTGCGGCTGAGCTATCAGACCATCACCGAATAGCCGCCGTCGACCGGGATCGCGGTGCCGGTGACGAAGTCCGACGCCGGCGACGCCAGGAACACGGTAATCCCCGCGAAGTCGTCGATGACACCCCAGCGCCCCGCCGGTGTACGTGCCAGCACGCGATCGTGCAGCCCGGCAACCTGCTGGCGCGCGCCCTTGGTCAGGTCGGTGTCGATCCAGCCGGGCAGGATGGCGTTGACCTGAATGTTGTCGGGCGCCCAGGCGTTGGCGCAGGCACGGGTGTACTGCACGATGCCGCCCTTGCTCGCGGCATAGGCCGCAGCGAAGCTCGCGCCGAAGATCGACATCATCGAGCCGATGTTGATGATCTTGCCGTGGCCCGACGCCTTGAGCGCCGGATACGCCGCCTTCGAGCACAGGAAGGCGCTGGTGAGGTTGGTGTCGATCACCTTGCTCCACTCGTCGAGCTCGAGCTCGTGCGGGGGCTTGCGGATGCTCATGCCGGCATTGTTGACCAGGATGTCGATCCGGCCGAGCTCACCGATGACGCGCTCGACCATGGCCGAGACCGCAGCCTGGTCGGTCACGTCGGTTGCCACCGCGATCGCCTTGACGCCGCGCTTGCCGAGATCCTCGACCGCGGCCTTCGATTTCGCCTCGTTGCGGCCGACCACGGCCACCGCCGCGCCGGCATCGGCCAGGCCGCGCACCATGCCGAGCCCGATGCCGCCATTGCCGCCGGTGACGATCGCGACCCGGCCCGAGAGATCAAACTGTCCGTTTTTCATTGTTGTTGTCCGCTGTGGTTTGAATCCGGTCGCGAGAGTGCCCGATCGCCACAGCGCTGACCAGATCAGGCGTGGCCGGTCGGCTCTGCGGTGGGTGGGCAGTTCCGAAGCCATCAGCGCAACAAAAAAGCCCCGGACGATGCCGGGGCTTTTGTTCTGCTATGTCAGCAGAAGATCAGTACTTGGCAACAACCGGGCCGGTCCAGTTGAAGCGATAGACCAGCGAGGTGCTGATGGTCTGGACGAACGGCTTGAAGGTGATGTCGGTGCCGGTGTTGACGTTGGTGCCGTCGACCAACTCGGTGATGTTCCTGCTGTCGTAGTAGGCGGCACGATACTCGGTCTTCATGAACCAGCCCGGCGCGGTGATGCCGAAGATGTTCAGGTTGTTCTCGACGCCGCCGCCGACGAACCAGCCGCTGCGGTCGAAACCGTTGGTGTGCAGGCCGGACGGCAGAGCCGACGCGGTGTTGAACAGGGTGGTGCCCTTCCAGTGCGAGCTGGAATAACCGGCGTTGACGTAGGACAGCACGTTCGGAGCGACCAGATAGCCCAAGCGCGCACCAGCGGCCCAGCTGTAGTCGTTCTTGATGTTGCCGGCGACCAGGGCGGTCTGATCCTGGATGGTGCCCTTCAGGCTGCCGAACTGACCGTCGGCGAACACGCCGATGACCCAGCTGTTGGCGGTCTGCCAGTCGTAGCCGGCGCCGACGGTGCCGTACCAGCCATCGCCGCCCTGGCGCTGGTTGAAGCCAAGGATCTGCGCGCCGGTGACGTTGTTGCGGACGCCGGTGTCAGCATCCCAGATGCCGCCGCCGCCGCCGCCGAAGATGTAGAAGCCGGTCCAGCTCGGCGCCACCGCCATCGGGACGGGAGCCTTGGTGTAGGGGCGGGCGGCCAGGTCGGCAGCCGACGCGGAACCCGTCATCGCAGCAACCGCGGTCAGAGCGAGCAAAATCTTCTTCATATCCAAATCCTCGACTAGCGTTCGATCGGGTCGCTGACGGGAGTGCGTTGGCACCGATTCCCGAAACTCATGCTCGGACTATACGTGGTTCCGCCGGAAATGCTGTTGCGGGTGAGACACAACCGCCCGAAAACGAAGCCCTTGGGGCTCGCCGAAAACGCGAATGAAAACGGCCGCCCCGATCAGGAGGCGGCCGGAAAAGCGTTCCAGATCAGTCGGTTGAACTAGACGTCGAGCAGGTCGTCGCTGGCGAATTCAGCCTTGTCGGAGATGAAGGCAAAGCGGGCTTCCGCTTTCGTGCCCATCAGCCGCTCGACCGAGTCGGCGGTGCCCTCGCGATCGTCGGCGAGCAGCACCACGCGCAGCAGGGTGCGCTTGGCCGGATCCATCGTGGTCTCCTTGAGCTGCGCCGGCATCATCTCGCCGAGGCCTTTGAAGCGATTCACTTCGACCTTGGCGTTGGCGTTGAACTCGCTCTTCAGCAGCTCTTCCTTGTGCGCGTCGTCGCGCGCGTAGACCGACTTGGTGCCGTGCTTCAATTTGTAGAGCGGCGGCACCGCCAGATAGAGATGGCCCTCGTCGATCAACCGCGGCATCTGCCGGTAGAAGAAGGTGATCAGGAGCGATGCGATGTGCGCGCCGTCGACGTCGGCGTCGGTCATGATGATGATGCGCTGATAGCGCAGATCCTCTTCGCGGTAGTGCGCGAGCGTGCCGGAGCCGATCGCCTGCACGAGATCGGAGAGCTGCGCGTTGGCGGTCAGCTTGTCCTTGCCGGCAGACGCGACGTTGAGGATCTTGCCGCGCAGCGGCAGCACGGCCTGGGTCTTGCGGTCGCGCGCCTGCTTGGCGCTGCCGCCGGCCGAGTCGCCTTCGACGATGAACAGTTCCGAGCCTTCGGTGCCGGCATCGGAGCAATCGGCGAGCTTGCCGGGAAGGCGCAGCTTCTTGCCGGCGGTCTTGCGCGCGGTTTCCTTTTCCTGGCGGCGGCGCAGCCGCTCCTCGGCGCGATCGATCACGAAATCGAGCAGCCGGTTGGCCTGGTTCGGATTGCCCGACAGCCAATGATCGAACGGATCCTTCATCGCCTGCTCGACGATGCGCTGCGCTTCGGCAGTGGCGAGGCGGTCCTTGGTCTGGCCCTGGAATTCAGGCTCGCGCACGAACACCGAGAGCATCACGGCCGCGCCGACCATCACGTCTTCCGAGGTGATGGAGGCGGCGCGCTTGCCCTGGCCGGCGCGCTCGGCGTGATCCTTCAGGCCGCGCAGCAATGCGCTGCGCAGGCCGGATTCATGCGTGCCGCCGTCGGGCGTCGGCACCGTGTTGGTGTAGGACGACAGGAAGCCGTCGGCATCGGCGGTCCAGGCCACCGCCCATTCGCAGGCGCCATGCGCGCCGCTGCGGCCGGATTTGCCGGAGAAGATATCCTGATGCACCAGCGTGTCGGCGTGGATCGCCGCGGCCAGATAATCCTTCAGGCCGCCGGGGAAATGAAACTTGGCTTCTGCCGGGACGTCCTCGACGCCCTTCAGCAGCTCCGGATCGCAGTGCCAGCGAATCTCGACGCCGCCGAACAGATACGCCTTGGAGCGCGTCATCTTGAACAGGCGTTGCGGTTTGAAGGCCGCCTTGGCGCCGAAGATGTCGGTATCGGGCTTGAAGCGGATCCGCGTGCCGCGGCGGTTGTTGACCTTGCCAGCGTCCTCGAGCTTGCCCTTGGGATGGCCGCGCTCGAAGGTCATGCGATGCAGCTGTCCGCTGCGCGCGACCTCGACCTCGAGCCGCGAGGAGAGGGCATTGACGACGGAGACGCCGACGCCGTGCAGACCGCCGGAGGTCTCGTAGACATCGGAATTGAATTTGCCGCCCGAGTGCAGCGTGCACATGATGACTTCAAGCGCGGACTTCTTCGGGAATTTCGGATGCGGGTCGATCGGAATGCCGCGGCCGTTGTCGGTCACCGACAGGAAGCCGTCGGCCGTCAGCTCGACCTCGATGAACGTGGCGTGGCCCGCCAGGGCCTCGTCCATGGAATTGTCGATCACCTCGGCGAACAGGTGATGCAGCGCCTTCTCGTCGGTGCCGCCGATGTACATTCCGGGGCGCTTGCGGACCGGTTCCAGGCCCTCCAGAACCTCGATGCTCGCCGCCGTATAGCCGGCTTCGGCGTCCTTCACAGGCTTGGCGGCAGGCTTCGCAGCGGCGCGGCCTTTCGGTTCCTGGGCTCCGAACAGATCGTCAGCAGATTTGCTTTTGGCGTTTGACTTCAATTGTTTGGCCATGGTTCTTCAAGTGGCGCGCCAGTCCTGGCGCGGCGAATCGGTTGCTCTGACTATGCCACGGATGGGCTGCCAAATGGGGGCGGCCGCGCCTCGGGGCCCAGCCGCCAGTGTAGATAGGGACCCGCGATTACGCCCGCGAGGTGCGGAATACAACGACCATGAACAGGGCCATGGCGGCAACCACCATCAGCGATCCGACGATCGGGGCGGCCTCGAACGACGGTCCCTTCAGCAGCACGGCGGCCACGCCGGCCGGAAACAGCACGCCGCCGACGATATGCAGCCAGCCCTGGATTTTGGCGAGCGGCATGCTGCCCGCAGCCGGTATCAGCCGGTAGTACAGGCCGAACAGGAACAGCAGCACACCGCCGACCAGATTGAGATGCGCATGCGCCGGTCCCAACGTGAAGTCGTGCTGGATACCCATGGCGATGCCCGCGAGCATTCCGAACAGCAGGACGACAACGCTCACGCACATCATCAGTGACCCGATCATCCAGTATTTCCTTATTTCTTGTGAGGGAGATACCAGCCAGCCCGGACCGCGGGGGCCTGACGGGAAATCACGTTTGATCCCCGCCTTTGTGACTTGATGTCACGCAATGGGCTGGCTTACCTGTTCTTAGGCTGCGTGCGGCTAGAAAGGTTCATTCGGGGTTCAACGGAGCGGAAGGCACACGACGAGATGGAAGACCTTGCGCGGGCCCTGGCCGAATTCGTCCGCCATCACCAGGCCTGGGCCGCTCCGATCGTCATGCTGCTGGCATTCGCTGAATCGCTCGCCTTCATCTCCTTGCTGGTCCCCGCCTGGGGCGCGCTGGTTGCGATTGGCGCGCTGATCGGCGTCAGCGGGATCAATTTCTGGCCGATCTGGATCGCGGGCGGCATCGGCGCCGCGCTCGGCGACTGGGTCTCCTATTGGTTCGGCTATCGCTACAAGGAGCAGGTCGCGCAGATGTGGCCGCTGTCGCGCTATCCCGAGATCCTGCCGCGCGGCGAGGCCTTCGTGAAGTCTTGGGGCGTGCCCAGCATTTTCATCGGCCGCTTCTTCGGCCCGCTGCGCGCCTCGGTGCCGCTGGCGGCCGGCATTTTCGAGATGTCGTACTGGCAATTCCAGATCGCCAATTTCGTCTCCGCGCTGGTCTGGTCGGCGGCGTTGCTGCTGTTCGGCGACGTCATTGGGCAAGGCATCGAATGGATGTGGCGGGTCGTGTAACGCGTTCCGGAATAAGGCCAGCCTGCGGGGGTTAGGCGGGGAGGACAACCGCTCGCGTTGTCGTCATCGCGCGAGCATCGAAACGTTGATACAACCGCGCACACCAAGCGCGAGTTCATTGGGCGCCGCTTCACTGGGAGGACACCACATGGAATTGACACGTCGTCACGCACTCGCCGGCGCAGCCGGCATCGCCGCCGCGCCGCTGCTGCCAGCCGCTCCTGCGGCCGCCGCGGCGCCGGCAGCCGACAAGCAGGCGCCGAGCTTCTATCGCTACAAGGTCGGCGACATCATGGTCACCGCGGTGTCCGACGGCAAGAACGTGTTCAAGCTGGAAGACGGCTTCATTCCGAACGCGAAGCGTGATGACGTCAACGCCGCGCTCGAGAAGGCATTCATGCCGCGTGACATGATGACGATCTGGTTCGCGCCGATCGTGCTCAACACCGGCGGCAAGCTGGTCGTGATCGACACCGGCAATGGCGCGCTGGCGAAGGCCAGCACCAAGGGCGCCAATGGCCTGTTCGCCGACAATTTCGTCGCGGCCGGCTTCGACCCCAAGAATGTCGACATGGTCGTGATCTCGCACTTTCACGGCGACCATGTGAACGGCCTCTTGACCGCCGAAGGCACGCCGGCATTTCCGAACGCCGAGGTGCTGGTGCCGGCGACCGAATGGAAATTCTGGATGGACGACGGCGAGATGAGCCGGGCGCCTGCCGGCCGCATGGCGGGCCTGTTCAAGAACAACCGCAATATCTTCGAGGCGGGCCTGAAGAAGAAGGTCACGCCCTATGAGTGGGGCAAGGAGATCGCGCCGGGCCTGACCTCGGTCGAGACCGTCGGCCATACGCCGGGCCATACCTCTTACGTGCTGGCCTCGGGCCCGGACAAGGTCTTCATCCAGTCGGACGTCACCAACAATCCGAACCTGTTCGCGACCAACCCGGGCTGGCATGCGTTCTTCGACCAGGACGGCGACGTGGCCGAGAAGACCCGCCGCCGCATCTACGACATGGTGGTCGCCGAGCGGCTCCAGGTGCAGGGCTTCCATTACCCGTTCCCCGGCCTCGGCAATGTGGTCAAGGACGGCAGCGGCTACCGCGTCGTGCCGGCGCCGTGGAATCCGGCGATCTGAGCGGTTTTTCTTGACGCCACATGGGCGCGGCCTTATAGCCGCGCCCATGATCAACGCCGCGACCATCATCATCGCCCGCCGCCGCCGCATTCTCGCGGTATGGGCGGTCGCTCGCGTTTAAGACCATCGCCTCTGCCGCCGGACCTGATCCCGCGGCGCTCTCCTCAAAAAGACACGCGGTTCGATCTGGCGGCTCCTTCGTCACGCAGGAGCATCGACCATGTATACGCCACCGGTATTCAAGCCTGACCGCGCCGCGAGCCTCGCCTTCGCCGAAGCGCGCGGTTTCGGCCTGGCCTGCGCGTGGGACGGCGGCAAGCCGATCGCCTCTGCGCTGCCGTTCTATCTGACCTATGCCAACGACGGCACGCCGCGGGCGCTGTTTCATGTTGCCCGTCACAATCCGCTGGTAAAGCTGGCGGCCGGGCTGCCGGGTGGGGCGTCCTGGCTGCTGGCCGTCACCGGCGCCGACGCCTATGTATCGCCGGACTGGTACGTGTCGCCCGATCAGGTGCCGACCTGGCTCTATCAGGCGGTGCATCTGACGGGGCCGGTGCGGACGCTGTCGGATGAGGAGCTTGCCGTTCAGATCGACGCACTGAGCGCCAAGTTCGAGGACCGGCTGCTGCCGAAGAAGCCGTGGGTGTCGGGCAAGATGACCGCCGCGCGGCTGGAAGCCATGAAGAAGGCCATCGTGGGCCTGGAGATGACGGTGGAGGAGGTGGAGGGCAGCTTCAAGCTGAACCAGCACAAGTCTGAAACCGATTTCGCGGCGGTCGGCAACGCGCTCGCTTTGCAGGCCGAAGCCGGCGCCCGGGACATTGCAGGCTTGATGCGAGAGGTCCGTCCGCAGGCCTTCGCGGTGATGCAGACTGAGACGACGACGCCTCCGAGGAGCGAGCAATGACGAAGAAGAAAATCGGAATTTTGGGCGCGTCCGGTTACACCGGCGCCGACGCGGTGCGCCTGCTGGCGCGGCACTCGAATGCCGAAATCACCGCGCTTACCGCCAACACCCATGCCGGCAAGGCGATGAGCGAGGTGTTTCCTCACTTCTTCATGCTCGATCTGCCAAAACTCGTGGAATGGGAAAAGGTCGACTGGACGCGGCTCGATGCCGTGTTCTGCGGACTGCCGCACGGGACGACGCAGGAGATCATCGCCGCGGTGCTGAAAGCCAATCCCGGAATCAAGATCCTCGATATGTCCGCGGATTTCCGGCTGCGCGACAAGCACAGCTACGCGCAATGGTACGGCCACGAGCACCGGGCGCTCGAATTGCAGGGCGAGGCCGTCTATGGGCTGACCGAACTCTACCGGGAGCAGATCACGGCCGCGCGGCTGGTGGCCTGTCCCGGCTGCTATCCGACGGCGGTGCTGCTGGCGCTTGTTCCGCTGGCGAAGGCAAAGCTGATCGACGTCGACGATATCGTCATCGACGCCAAGTCGGGCGTCACCGGCGCCGGACGCGGGCTGAAGCAGAACACGCTGTTCAGCGAGGCCGGCGAAGGGTTGTCGCCCTATTCGATCGGAAGCCATCGACATTCGGCGGAGATCGAGCAGGAGATCGGCGCGGCCGCTGGCTCGGCTGTGACAGTGAACTTCACCCCGCATCTCATTCCGATGGCACGGGGTGAGTTCTGCACATCCTATGTCAAGCTCAACGGGGCTACGCCGGACGATTTGCGCGCCGAACTGGAAAAGGCCTACGCCAACGAGCCGTTCGTCCATGTGACGAAGAAGGGTGTGCTGCCGCAGACGCAGAACGTGCGTGGTTCGAATTACGTCCAGATCGGCGTCGTCGCCGACCGGATCAAGAACCGCGCCATCGTGCTCTCGACGCTCGATAATCTTGTGAAGGGTTCGGCCGGACAGGCGATCCAGAACATGAACCTGATGTTCGGCTTGCCTGAAACCACCGGACTGGAGCAGATCGCGCTGTTTCCATGAGCAGGGGTTGTTGTCGTGGGCGAGGGGGCGCTCAATCCGGGGACAACGGCCCAACCCCGTCGGCGGCGCAGGCGCGGCCAGATGTGTTAAACGAAACGAACGAACTCGAAAGGACCATGCCATGACCGTCACCGACACCAACCAGCCGAAAACCAGGAGCGGTGCGACCAAGGCGACCGTGTTCGTCGATGGCGGCTCGGGCACCACCGGACTCGGCATCCAGGAGCGGCTGCATTCCACCGGCGACGTCGCGGTGAAGCATATCGCCGAGGACAAGCGGAAGGACGCCGGCGCCAAGCGCGCGCTGATGGAGGAGGTGGATCTTGTGATTCTCTGCCTGCCGGATGATGCGGCAAAAGAGACCGTGGCGCTGATCGACACGATGGGCAATTCGGCGCCGAAAGTGCTCGACGCGTCGACGGCGTATCGGGTCGCGCCCGACTGGGCCTACGGCTTCGCGGAGCTCGCGCCCGACCAGGCCGACAAGATCCGCAACGCGCAGAAGGTCTCCAATCCCGGCTGCTATCCGACCGGTGCGATCGCGCTGCTGCGGCCGCTCGTCGACGGCGGCCTGCTCGCGGCCGACTATCCTGTCACCATCAACGCGGTGAGCGGCTATTCGGGCGGCGGCAAGTCGATGATCGCAAGCTTCGAGGACGGCTCGGCGCCGGCGTTTCATCTCTATGGGCTCGGCTTCGAGCACAAGCACGTGCCGGAGATGCAGCTCTACTCGCATCTGACGCGGCGACCGCTCTTCATCCCGTCGGTCGGCAACTTCCGGCAGGGCATGCTGGTTTCGGTGCCGCTGCAGCTCGACGCGCTGCCGGGCAAGCCTGATGGTGCCGACCTGCAGGCTGTGCTCGCGAAGTGGTACGCCGGCAGCAAATACGTCTCGGCGATGCCGCTGCAGAACGAGGCCAGCAAGGACGGCAAGATCGAGCCGGAAGCGCTGAACGAGACCAACCAGCTCGAGCTCTACGTGTTCGCCAGCGACAAGCACCGCCAGGCGGTGCTGGTGGCGCGGCTCGACAATCTGGGCAAGGGTGCCTCGGGTGCCGCGGTCCAGAACATGCGGCTGATGCTCGGGCTTTCCGACAGCTGACGGCGGCCCATCGTGGACGACGCCACGCTGCAATTCTACCGGCACAATGCCGAGGCCTATGCCGGGTGGGCGAAATCACCGTCCACCCGGCTGATCGGCTTTCTCAAGCTGCTGCCGCCGGGCGGGGCGATCCTCGAACTCGGCTGCGGCGCCGGCAATCATGCCGCCGTGATGCTTGCCGAAGGCTTCGCGCTGCGCGCGACCGACGGTTCGCCCGAGATGGCCGAGGTCGCCGCGCGCCGCATCAACCATCCCGTCGAGGCGATGCTGTTCGATGAGCTCGAGGATCGTGCGGCCTATGACGGCGTCTGGGCCAGCGCGTGCCTGCTGCATGTGCCGCGTGACGAGCTGGCCGGAATCCTCAGTCGCATTCATCGCGCACTGAAGGAGGGCGGCATCTTCTACGCGAGCTACAAGATCGGCCATGGCGACGGCCGCGACAGCATCGGCCGCTATTACAATTATCCGGCAGCCGATTGGCTGGCGGCAACCTACGCCGCGTCAGGGGCGTGGACCCAGGTCTCGTCCGACACCAGCGAGATCAAGAGCTTTGACGAGGCACCGGCGACGATGCTGCATATCGTCATGCGCAAGCGCGAGGAGTAGCGCCGGCGCGACGGCCGGCGCCGATTGTCGCTCAGAGGATCTTGAAGATCGCGAGCGCCAGCACCGCCTGGGCGATGAAGCCGACCGTGAACGCCAGCGTGCGGAAGACCGGGATGCCGAGCGCATAGACGATCAGATGCGCGACACGCGCCCAGAAATAGACGGCGCACGCCAGCACGGTCCATTTGGTGGAATAGTCGGCCGCGTTCAGGATCAACACCAGCGGCGCGAAGATCGCGAGGTTTTCGATTGCGTTGTCGTGGGCGAACATCAGGCGGTTGGCCCATTCCGCTTGCGGCTTGTCGTTGCGCGACGGGTTGGCCATGGCGCCGGAGAGGCCGCGCACCTGCGTGCGGTTGATTGAGTAGGGAACCCACAGCAGTCCCGTCAGGATCACCGTCAGCGACAGCCAGAACAGTTCGCGCGTCATCGTCTCCCCCTCACGTCAAATCGATTCCCGACCGCCGGGATCGTCTGTTTATAGCTGAGCGGAAGACTTGGCGCTACGCGCGGACCCGGACATAGCTGCCGGGTGCATCCTCGAGCGCCTGCATTCCGTTCGAGCCCACCATGCGCGCCGGCACCGTCTCCGGATCATGGCTCTCCAGCCAGACGCGCCAGTCGGGCCACCACGACCCCTTGTGCTCCTCGGCGCCCTTCAGCCAGTCGGCGAGCTTCATGTCCTTGATGTTGTCGTTGGTCCAGTACTGGTACTTCTTCGACGCGGGCGGGTTGACCACGCCGGCGATATGGCCGGAACCGGACAGCACATATTTCACCGGGCCGCCGAAGAACTGCGAGCCGTAGAGCACCGATTCCGCCGGCGCGATGTGATCTTCGCGTGCAGCGAGATTGTAGACCGGCACCTTCACCTTCGAGAGATCGAGCAGCGTGTTGTCGAGCACCATCGTGCCGGTCGACAGCCGGTTCTCCAGATAGCAGTTGCGCAGATAGTAGGAGTGGTTCGACGACGGCATCCGCGTCGCATCCGAATTCCAGTGCAGCAGGTCGAACGAGGAGGGCGGCTGGCCCTTGAGGTAATTGTTCACGACATACGACCAGATCAGGTCGTTCGAGCGCAGCATGTTGAAGGCCATCGCCATCTTGCTGCCCTCGAGCACGCCGGATTCCTGCATGTCGCGTTCCAGCGCCGAGATCTGGTCCTCGTCGACGAACACCAGCAGGTCGCCGGCATGGGTGAAGTCGACCTGCGCGGCAAAGAACGTCGCCGAGGTCACGCGCTGGCGGCGCTTCTCGGCGAGATAGGCCAGCGTCGAGGCGAGCAGGGTGCCGCCGACGCAATAGCCGGCGGTGTGCACCTTGAGCTCACCGGTGACCTTCTCGATCACGTCCATCGCCGTGAGCGGGCCTTCGGTCATGTAGTCGGCCCAGGTCTTCTTGCCGAGTTCCTTGTCCGGATTGACCCAGGAGATCACGAACACCGTGACGCCCTGGTCGACGCACCATTTGATGTAGGATTTCTCGGGGCGCAGATCGAGGATGTAGAACTTGTTGATCCAGGGCGGCACGATCAGGAGCGGCGTGCGCAGCACGTTCTCGGTCGCCGGCGAATACTGGATCAGCTGCATCAGCTCGTTCTGGTAGATCACCTTGCCCGGCGTCGTCGCCATGTTGATGCCGACCTCGAGGTTGCTCGAATCGGACTGGCGGATGCGCAGCGTGCCGTGGCCGGCCTCGATATCCTCGGCCAGCATCTTCATGCCGCGGACCAGATTGTCGCCGTTGCTCTCGACGGTGGTGCGCAGCAGTTCCGGATTGGTCAGCACGAAGTTCGACGGCGCCAGCGCGTTGCTGATCTGCTGGACGTAGAATTCGGCCTTCTTGCGGGTGTGCGGATCGATCCCGTCGGCATCGTGGACCAGCTGCTGTGCCCATTTCGAGGTCAGCAGATAGAGCTGCAGGATGAAGTCGAAGAACTGGTTCGACTTCCACTCCGGGTCCTGGAAGCGCTTGTCGCGCGGGGCCGGTGCGATCGCGGGCTTGGCATCGGCCTCGCCGGTCATGCGGCGCACCGCCGAGCCCCAGAGATCGAGGTAGTCCTTGCCGAGCTGCATCTGCAGCGACGAGGCGCGCTCCTTGTCCGACAGCCAGTATTCGGCGATCACGCTGAAGGTCTTGATGACCTCACCGAACTCGTTCGGCGGCTTGTCGCGGACTTCCCCGGTCTGGCGCGGCTTGAGGTAGGCTGCCAGCGCCTGGCCGCTGCTCTCCATCGCCCGGGCGATGTTCATGGCGAAGGCTTCGGCGTTGAATTTCGGGGCGGCTTGGGTGTCGGGAGTGACGTTGCTCATCTGTGGGACAATATCGCGTCGTTTGGGGGGCGTCATCGCGCGGTGCGGCAAGGGAAATCGGTCAAAACCCGGCATTTCGCTCTGTTGCGGTGCAAGAAAAAAATCTTTGTTCCGTCATATTGAAGCCTCAGGGGTCGCTTTTGTTGTTCCCGCTTTAAGCGTTTCGGGCGACAATGGTTTGAAACGCTGAAGTCGGAATTAACGCAGCGGGGACGCTGCAAGGCTCGTACCAGTGCGACCCGTGTCGGCAATGTGCGACGTGCGCGCTTAGCTTGTTGGGGACAATTCGGCGCATGCCGATCGATCAGATGAACAGGGGGCTCGCGGCCGTGGTGCTGCTCGCGTCAATGATGGCGCTGAGCGGGTGCTCGAGCACGATTGCCGATATGGCCATGCCGGCCGATGCGCCGGCGCGGGCCAAGGATCCCAGCGGCTACCTGCCGGTCCATGACCTGCCGCCCGACCGGGCCGATCCGATGATCAAGCCGGCCGATCAGGCCAAGATCGAGCAGGAGCTGATTGCGGCGCGCGAACGCCAGACCCAGGCACAGGCCCAGGGGTCGACCCAGAGCGGCAAGTAAGCGCCCGATTGGCCGATCAGCGCTGGCGCCGCCCGGTGTCCGTGCTAAAAGAAACCCAGTTCAACCGCAGGTCCGGCCGCAGCCCCCAGATCGTGCGCCTGAATTCGCCCTAAGTCATTGATTCAGTGCGATTTCTGTAAAGAGGCCAGATCGGCTTCCGCAACCAGTCCAAGGGGGTCGATTCTGGCATCGCGGTTGTCGGAGCAAGGGTCCCATGGAAGATTTTTACCGCATTCGCCGTCTGCCGCCTTACGTCTTTGAAAAGGTCAACCAGGCCAAGGCGGCCGCGCGCAATGCCGGGGCCGACATCATCGACATGGGCATGGGCAATCCGGACCTGCCGACCCCGCCGCATGTGATCGAGAAGCTCAAGGAGACGCTGGGCAAGCCGCGGACCGACCGCTACTCGGCCTCGCGCGGCATCAACGGCCTGCGCAAGGCCCAGGCCGCCTATTATGCGCGCCGGTTCGGAGTCAAGCTCAACCCCGATACCCAGGTGGTGGCGACGCTCGGCTCGAAGGAGGGGTTCGCCAACGTGGCGCAGGCGATCACCGCGCCCGGCGACGTCGTGCTGTGCCCGAATCCGAGCTACCCGATCCATGCCTTCGGCTTCCTGATGGCGGGCGGGGTGATCCGCTCGGTGCCGTCGGAGCCGACCCCGCAGTTCTTCGAGGCGGTCGAGCGGGCGATCATCCATTCGATTCCGAAGCCGATCGCGCTGATCGTCTGCTACCCGTCGAACCCGACCGCCTATGTCGCGGACCTCGATTTCTACAAGGATCTCGTCGCGTTCGCGAAGAAGCACGACATCTTCATCCTGTCGGACCTCGCCTACGCCGAAGTCTATTTCGACGACAACAATCCGCCGCCGTCGGTGCTGCAGGTGCCCGGCGCGATCGACGTCACCGTCGAGTTCACCTCGATGTCGAAGACCTTCTCGATGGCCGGCTGGCGCATGGGCTTTGCGGTCGGCAATGAGCGCATCATCGCGGCACTGGCGCGGGTCAAATCCTATCTCGATTACGGCGCCTTCACGCCGGTCCAGGTGGCGGCGACCGCGGCGCTGAACGGTCCCGACGACTGCATCCGCGAGATGCGCGACACCTACCGCAAGCGCCGCGACGCGCTGGTTGAGTCATTTGGCCGCGCCGGCTGGGACATTCCGCCGCCACAAGCTTCGATGTTTGCCTGGGCGCCGCTGCCCAAGGAATTCGAGGCGGTCGGCAGCATGCAGTTCGCGACCCTGATGGTGGAGAAATCCGGCGTTGTGGTGTCGCCCGGCGTTGCGTTCGGCGAGCATGGCGAAGGCTATGTCCGCATCGCGATGGTGGAGAACGAGCAGCGCATCCGGCAGGCCGCGCGCGGCGTGCGCCGCTTCCTTGAAAGCGGCATCGAAACGTTGCACAACGTCGTTCCTCTCGCCAACCGGCGCTAATCCTTCCAGGTTGCTTAATCTCCAGGTCCCTTAAATCCATGGTCGCACCCCTGAACGTGGGCATAGCGGGGCTCGGCACCGTCGGTGCCGATGTCGTCCGCCTGATCGAAACGCAAGCGCGCGCGCTGGCCGAGCGCAGCGGCCGAGGCGTTCGCGTCGTCGCCGTCACCGCGCGCTCGAAGGCCAAGAAGCGCGGCCTCGATTTGCGCGGCATCGCCTGGGCGAAGAGCCCGGAGGCGCTGGCCGAAGATCCCAATATCGATTGCTTCGTCGAACTGATGGGCGGCGCCGGCGATCCCGCGCTGTCGGCGATCGAGACCGCGCTGAAGGCGGGCAAGTCGGTTGTGACCGCCAACAAGGCGCTGATCGCCAAGCACGGCCTGCGGCTCGCAGCCGCCGCCGAGAAGCATGGCGGCGCATTGAACTTCGAGGCCGCGGTCGGTGCGGCGATCCCGGTCATCAAGACGTTGCGCGAGGGCCTCGCCGGCACCAGCGTCAACCGCGTCTATGGCATCCTCAACGGCACCTGCAACTACATCCTGACCCGGATGGAGCAGGAGGGCCTGTCGTTCGAGGAATGCCTGAAGGACGCCCAGCGTCTCGGCTATGCCGAAGCCAATCCGTCGTTCGACGTCGATGGTCACGACACCGCGCAGAAGCTCGCGATCCTGGCGAGCCTGGCGTTCGGAACCAAGGTCGCCGAAAGCGCTGTCTACGTCGAGGGCATCTCCTCGATCACGCCGGAAGACCTCAAGGCCGCCGCGGAACTCGGCTATCGCGTCAAGCTGCTCGGTGTCGCCGTGCGCACGGCAAAGGGCATTGAGCAGCGCGTGCACCCGACCATGGTGCCGAAATCATCCTCGATCGCGCAGGTGATGGGCGTCACCAACGCGGTCGCGATCGACGGCGAGGGGATTCCGCCCATCACCCTGGTCGGCCCCGGCGCCGGCGGCGGCGCGACCGCCTCCGCGGTGGTCGCCGACATTGCCGACGTCGCCCGCGGCATCCGCGCCAAGCCGTTCGGCCGCCCGGTGGAGCGGTTGCGCGACACCACCAAGGCGCCGATGGAACGCCATGAGGGTGGCTATTATATCCGCCTGATGGCGCGCGATCTTGCAGGCACTGCCGCAACAATCGCCACGAGGCTGGCGGAACAGAAGATATCTCTGGAATCCATCGTGCAACGGCACCCCGATGGCGTCGATGTGAACGGTGCGGCCAAAAAACCTTCACCGGTTCCGGTCATTCTGATTACCTATGCGACCAGCGAGGATGCCGTGCATCGGGCGCTGGCCGCAGTGCAGCGCGATAAGGTCATCAGCGGCCGTCCGCAGGTGATCCGGATCGAGAAAAACTAGCGCATGGCCTGAACGGGTCGGGCGTGAGACGATTGATGCGGGCAGGCTGGCCTGTCCCAGAGGCTTAAGGAGTACGCCGATGTCGACCCATATTTCCGTTCCGCCGCAGATGCTGCTCGAGCGCATCCTGACGCTCGAAATCGTGCGCGTGACGGAGCGCGCGGCGGTGTCGGCTGCGCGGCTGCGCGGCCATGGCCAGGAGAAGGCCGCCGACAAGGCGGCGGTCGACGCGATGCGGCGCGAGCTCAACAAGCTGCCGATCGAGGGCACGGTCGTGATCGGCGAGGGCGAGCGCGACGAGGCGCCGATGCTGTTCATCGGCGAGAAGGTCGGCCTCAACGCCGGTCCCAAGGTCGACATCGCGGTCGACCCGCTCGAAGGCACCACGCTGTGCGCCAAGAACATGCCGGGCTCGATCGCCACCATGGCGATGGCCGATGGCGGCACGCTGCTGCACGCCCCCGACGTCTACATGCAGAAGATCGCGATCGGTCCGGGCTACGCCAAGAACGTGATCGAGCTCGACGCGCCGCCCGCCGACAACGTGCGCCGGCTCGCCAAGGCCAAGGGCGTCGACCCCACCGCCATCAACGTGCTGGTGCTCGACCGTCCGCGCCATGCCGACATCATCAACAGCGTGCGCTCGACCGGTGCTGCCGTGCAGCTGATCACCGACGGCGACGTCGCCGGTGTCATTCATTGCGCCAAGCCCGATGAAACCGGCGTCGACATGTATATCGGCACCGGCGGCGCGCCCGAGGGCGTGCTGGCGGCGGTCGCGCTGCGCTGCATCGGCGGCCAGATGCAGTGCCGCCTGATCCTCGACACCGAGGAGAAGCGCGAGCGTGCGCACAAGATGGGCGTCATCGATCCGAAGATGATCTACGGCATCGAGGACATGGCCAAGGGCGACTGCCTGTTCGCCGCCACCGGCGTCACCACCGGCTCGCTCCTGACCGGCGTCAAGTTCAAGAAGGACGTGATCGAGACCGAGACCGTCGTGATGCGCTCGGTCACCGGCACCGTGCGCTACATCAAGGCCGAGCACCGCCAGCTGGAGAAATTCCACCTGGATTGAGCGGACATCGTCATTCCGGGGCGTCCGAAGGACGAGCCCGGAATCCATAACCACCATCGGGAGTATGGATTCCGGGCCTGCGCCAAGAGGCGCATCCCGGAATGACGAGGAGAGAGTGACGTAAGCAACAACAAGAAAACGGGAGACGAGCATGTCCGATCTGTCCGGCGTCAAGGCACTGGTGTTCGACGTGTTCGGCACCGTCGTCGATTGGCGCACCAGCCTGATCAACGATTTCAGCAAGTGGGGCGAGACACGCGGCATCAAGGCCGACTGGACCGCGCTGGTCGATGGCTGGCGCGCGGTCTATGCGGCCTCGATGGACGAGGTGCGCAAGAACCCGCAGAACGGCTACGTCATCCTCGACGTCCTGCATCGCCGCTCGCTCGAGAAGCTGGTCGCACAGTTCGACGTCAAGGGGCTCACCGAGGCCGACCTGCAGCATTTGACGCTGGGCTGGCATCGCCTGCATGGGTGGCCCGACAGCGTCGCCGGCCTGGCCCGGCTGAAGAGCAAATACATCATCGCGCCGCTGTCCAACGGCAACGTCGCGCTGCTCACCAACATGGCGAAGTTCGCTGGTCTCCCCTGGGATCTCGTGATGTCGGCCGAGCTGTTCGAGCACTACAAGCCCGATCCGGAAACCTATCTCGGCGCGGCAAAGCTGCTCTGCCTGCCGCCGGAGCAGGTGATGATGGTCGCCGCGCACAATTACGATCTCAAGCACGCGCAGAAGCATGGCCTGAAGACCGCCTTCGTGGCGCGTCCGAGCGAATACGGCCCGCTGCAGAAATACGACTTCGAGGCCACCGGTGCGTGGGACATTGTGGCCAAGGATTTCGGGGAAATCGCCAGCCGGATGGGCTGCTAGAACTGGCCCACAAATCATCCAAGCGTTACGATTCCCACCCGATTGGAAAGGAATCATGACGCTGCACGCATCCGCACTGCCGATCGAGGCGCCACCGGCGTTCCTCGGCGTGGCGCGGTCGCTGACCGGAAAGCTCTGGCGCGACCGGCTGGATCCGCGCGGGGCGGCGCGGGCGCTTGCCATCGTGCAGCGGCACAATCTGCCGGAAATGCTGGCGCGGGTGCTGGCGGGGCGCGACGTCGCCATCGACGAGGTCGCCGACTTCCTCGACCCGACCATCCGCAAGCTGATGCCGGATCCGCACACGGTCACCGAGATGGAGCATGCCGCCAAACGCATCGCGGATGCGGCGGTGCGCGGCGAGAAGGTCGCGATCTTCGGCGACTATGACGTCGACGGCGCGACCTCGGCGGCGCTGCTGACCTGGCATCTGCGCCATTGCGGGCTGGATCCGCTGATCCACATTCCCGACCGTATCTTCGAAGGCTATGGGCCGAACGTCGACGCTGTCCGCGCACTGGCGGCCAAGGGCGCGACGCTGCTGGTCACGGTCGATTGCGGCACCACCAGCATCAAGCCTTTGGCCGAAGCGAAGAAGCTCGGCATGTCGGTCGTCGTGATCGATCATCACCAGACCGGCGATGAACTGCCTGAAGTGGACGCGCTGGTGAATCCGAACCGGCCCGACGATCTCTCCGGGCTCGGTCATCTCGCCGCCGTCGGCCTCGTGCTGGTGACGCTGGTCGCCGTCAATCGCGAGCTGCGCCAGCGCGGCTTCTGGAGCAGCGAGATGCCGGAGCCGGATCTGCTCAGCGTGCTGCATCACGTCGCCCTCGGCACCGTCGCCGACGTCGCGCCGCTGATCGGGCTCAACCGGGCCTTCGTTGCAAAAGGCCTGATCGCGATGCGCCGCCGCGACCATGTCGGCCACACCGCGCTGATGGATGTGTCGCGGCTCAATGGGCCGCCCGAGGCCTGGCATCTCGGTTTCATGCTGGGGCCGCGCATCAATGCCGGCGGCCGGATCGGGCGCGCCGATCTCGGCGTGCGGCTGTTGCTCGAAGGCGATGTCTCGGAGGCCGCGCGGATCGCCGCCGAGCTCGATCGCCTCAATGCCGAGCGGCGCGTGATCGAGCAGGCGGCCGAGGCGCAGGCCGAAGCCGAGGCGCTGGCCTCGCTCGGCCTCGAGGACAAGGGCGCGGTCATTGTCACCGCGGCGGAGGGCTGGCACCCCGGCGTGGTCGGGCTGGTCGCGGCGCGGCTGAAGGAGAAGTTCGCGCGTCCGGCGTTTGCGATCGCGCTCGAGCCGGGCGGCATCGGCACCGGGTCGGGCCGCTCGATCGGCGGCGTCGATATTGGCAAAGCGGTGCGGCAGGCCGTGCATGACGGCCTCCTGATGAAAGGCGGCGGCCACGCCATGGCCGCCGGCGTCACGCTGCGCAAGGAGAAGCTCGCCGAATTCCGCGCCTACATGGAGAACGCGCTCGCCGCCGATGTCGCCAACTCGCGCCACGAGAACGAGCTGTTCATCGACGGCGCCGTGACCGCGCGCGCGGTGACGGCTGAATTCGCCGCGACGCTCAACCGCGCCGGTCCGTTCGGTGCCGCCAATCCGGAGCCGGTGATCGCGCTGCCGTCGCATCAGCTGGTCTATGCCGACGAGGTCGGGCAGGCGCATCTGCGGCTGCGCTTCAAGTCCGGCGATGGGTCGATCGTCAACGGTATCGCATTCCGCTCCGTCGGACAGAAGCTCGGCAGCGCCTTGACGCAAAATCGCGGCCAGCAATTGCACGTGGCGGGCTCTCTCGCAGTCGACCGTTGGCAAGGCACCGAACGTGTGCAATTCCGTGTCCTCGACGTCGCGGCACCGGACCAGGGCCCGACGGTGATCCGATAAGAAAATTTGGGAGAGGACATGGCAGGACAGGTTGAAGGCAAGGTCGCGCTGGTGACCGGCGGCGCGTCGGGGATCGGCGAGGCCATCGTCGAATTGTTCGCGCAGGAAGGCGCGACGGTCGTTGCGACCGATATCGACGAGTTGCGGGGACCCGAGCTCGCGGCGCGGCTCAAGAAGGCCGGTCGCAACGTGACGTTCCTGCCGCAGGACGTCACCAGCGAGGAGCGCTGGATCGAAATCGTCGCTGAGATCGGCAAGCGCCATGGCCGCCTCGACATCATGGTCTCGAATGCCGGCATCGGCATCGGGGCGCCTTCGATTGTCGACATGACGCTGGCGGACTGGCGCCGGCAGACCGCGATCAATCTCGACGGCGTGTTCCTGTCGGTGAAGCATTCGCTGCCGCTGATGCGTAAAACTGGCGGCGGCTCGATCATCATGATGTCGTCGCTGGCCGGCCTGCGCGGCGCGGCGACGCTCTCGGGCTACAGCGCCACCAAGGGCGCGGTGCGGCTGTTCGCCAAGTCGATCGCGATGGAATGCGCGCAGGTGAATGACGGCATCCGCGTCAACTCGGTGCATCCCGGGATCATCGACACGCCGATCTGGGGCAAGATCCCGACCGGCGCGACGGGCGCCGGCCAGAACGCGCCGATCGATCCCGAGGAGCGCGCCAGGTTCGCCACCCCGCTCGGCCGCGCCGGCCAGGCCATCGAGATCGCCCAGGGCGTGCTCTATCTCGCCTCGGATGCGTCGCGTTATGTGACGGGGACCGAACTCGTGATCGACGGCGGCATGAACGCCGGAGGCGTCGTGCGGCAGCCTTCGAGCGGCTAGAGCAAGCGCAGCGTAATCCGGGACCGGTCGTATTCAAATGCGAGAGCCGCCCCGGATTTCGCTACGCTCCATCCGGGCTACGCAGATCGCAATGGCAAGCTAGCTGCCTTGCCGCAACCGCGCCAGCACCTTGAGCCCGCCGTAACCATCGGCGGGCAGCAGACCCATCTTGTTCTGATAGTCCTTGATCGCCTTCATGGTGTCGTTGCCGACGCGGCCGTCGGTGCCGCCGGTGTCGAAGCCGGCTTTGGTCAGCCGCGTCTGCATCTCCTGCACCTCGGCGAGCGTCAGGGCGCGCTCCGAGCCCGGGAACGGCTGGATGAAGGGCGGCCCCCCGAGACAGCGATCGCCGAGATGGCAGATCGCCAGCGCGTAGTTCATCGACGGATTGTAGCTCTTCACCGAATTGAAATTCGGACCGAGCAGGAAGGCCGGACCGCCCGCGACCGGGATCCAGAGCTGCGCCGAGGCGTTCGGCTGCGGAAACGCCTGGCCGTCGGCGCGGACGACGCCGGCGCTGGCCCAGGCCGCGTAAGTGCGGCTGCCGCTGGCGCCGCCGCCGGGTGCGCGGACCTCGTAGCCCCAGTGCTCGCCGCGGTGCCACTTGCCGCGATTGACGAGATACTTCGCGGTCGAGCCCAGCGCGTCGTCGGGGCGGCCGAACGGCGAGACCTTGCCGTCGCCATCATAGTCGAAGCCGACATTGAGCCAGACTTCCGGCATCCACTGCGAATGGCCCATCGCGCCGGCCCAGGAGCCGTTCATCTCGTCCGGCGTGCTCCAGCCGCGCTGCACGATCTTCATCGCGTTGATCAGCTCAGTTTCCCAATAGGCCTTGCGCCGCGGCTCGTTCCAGGCGAGCGCCGCGAGCGAGGGAAACACCGGCGTCATGTGGTTCTGCTGCACCAGCGGATCGCCATAGGCTGATTCAACGCCCCACAATGCGAGCAGCGTGCCGCGCTCGACGCCGAAGTCGCGCTCGATCCGGCCGAACAGCGCCTCGTTCTTCTTCAGCGCCTCGCGGCCGTGGATGATGCGCCAGTCAGAGACGCGGCGGTTGATGTACTGCCAGACCTGCTCGTGGAATTCAGGCTGGTTGCGTATCTGCTTGAACACGCTCATGTCGGGCTCGACCCGTCCCATGCAGCGATTCCAGGTCGCCTCTGAAATGCCTTTTGCCAATGCGCGGGCGCGAAAATTGTCGCGCCACTGATCGAAGCCCGCAGGCGCGGCGGCCAACGCGCCGAGCGGAGTGCCGAGCGTCACGCCTGCCGCGAGCGCTGCCTTCAGGACGGCGCGGCGGGCAGGGGATTTCAAAGAATCAGGCTGTTTCATCGGGCCAGTGTAGCGGCGCCGATCCGGTGAGCCAAAAGCCACGCCGCCGCAGGAGCTAGATATCTTGCAAATCTATGGCGATTTTTGACAGCCACTGGCGCACCACCTGTTCCGCCTTCGGGTCGAGGCTGGCCGCGAGCCGGCGCTCCTGGGCCTGCGCGATATGGCGGCATTTCTCCAGCAGCGCGGTTCCATGGCTGGTCAGCGTCCATTGCAGCACCCGGCCGTGGACCGGGTGTGGGGTCTTGCGGATCGCGCCGTCGCGCTCGAGGTTGCGGATGATCACGCTGACGGTCTGCGGGGTCAGCAGTGCCACCCGGGCCAGATCGGCGCCCGACAGGCCTGGATAGGCCTTCAGCATGGTCAGCACCACGAATTGCGGCGAGGTGACGCCGAGCTGCCCAAGCTCGCGCTCCATCGACAACCGCGAGGCCGCATGGGCCTGGCGCAGCAGATAGGCGAGATAGCCCTGTTCGCCGCGCTTGCCTTCGCCCGGCGGCGGGACGGCGGCGGCGGGCAGAGCGGCGGCCGCGTCCGCCCCGGTCGCAATCTTGCCGGTCGCTTTCCCCGCCGGCCGCCGACCAGCGGCAGCTGATTTGCCGCGTTTCTGCAATCCCGCCATGTTGCCGCCGCCAATGTCCGCGTCTTGCTCAATATCAGAGCTCTGATAATATGTCAGTATACTGATAACATGAGGCCACGCCAATGTCACATGCCCGCAAGGAATACACCGACTTCGAGAAGCTCGCCCCCGACGTGTTCGCCGCCGTGCGTGCGCTCGGCCAGTTCGCGGCGAAGGCCGGCCTCGACAAGCAGCTGCTGGAGCTCGTCAAGCTGCGCGCCTCGCAGATCAACGGCTGCGCCTTCTGCGTGCAGTATCATATCCTGCAGAGCGAGAGCCTCGGCGTGCCCACAGACAAGCTGAACCTCGTCGTGGTGTGGCGCGAGGCCCCGCAATTCTCGGCCCGCGAGCGCGCGGCGCTGGCCTGGACCGAAGCGCTGACGACCCTGCCGAACGGCGTCAGCGACGCGATCTATGCGGAGGTAGCCGCCGAATTCTCCGAGCAGGAACTGACCTATCTGACCTCGGCGATCGCATCGATCAATGTCTGGAACCGGTTCGGCGCCGCCTATCGCTGGACACCGCCGCCGCGCCGGCAGAAGGCGGACGCAGCGGCGTCGTGACGTCGAGACCGAGTAAACGACAACCGACCAGGGGAGACGAACGATGAGCTCGATGACGATGACACCATCTCTACCATTCGCGCGGCCGCCGCGGCCGGTCTCGCTCGCCGTGGTTGCGGGACTGGCCTGCGCCTTCGTGATCGGCAAGACCTTGCCGACGCCGATGGACGCGATCTCCGCGGTGATCGCGCCGCTGTGCGCGAGCGCCAATGCGGCATCGCCGCTCGACAAGGTCGAGGTCATCACCTCGCATGCGCTGCCGAACGTGCCGGGCAAGCGCGTCACCGTCGTGCGGGTATTCTACGGGCCGGGCGGCTTCACGCCGCCGCACCGCCATTCCGGCTCGGTGACGGCCTATATCACCAAGGGCGAGATCCGCTCCCAGCTCGGCGGCGGGCCGGTCGAGACCTTCAAGGTCGGCCAGTCCTTCTTCGAGCCTCCGGGCTCGACCCACATGGTCTCGGCCAATGCGAGCACCACGGAGCCGGCGGAGCTGATCGCGGTGTTCGTCGCGGACGAGGGCGCGCAGCTGACCACGATGCTGGAATAGCCGCCGGCAATTCCAACCGAAGCCGGCCCAATTCCGCAGGGCTGCAACGGCCGTCGAGCACTGGACCAGTTTGCCGTGAAGTCCGCAGCAAACTGGACCTTGCAAGCAGAATTGGGCGCGGTGATTGATGGCGCGGCGGCTGCGGCCGGCATGCGCTTTCACCGCTCGCGCGGCGGCCATGAAACAGGAGCAACCGAATGGTCAATCTCAAGGGGCTTTCCGCCTTTCCGATCACGCCCTCGAATCGAGACGGCCAGGTCGATGCGGGAGCGCTTCGCGCATTGCTGGAGCCGCTGATCGCGGCGAAGGTGGATTCGATCGGGCTGCTCGGGAGCACCGGGTCATATCCGTATTTCAGCCGCGAAGAGCGGCGGCGGGCCGTGCAGGCGGCTGCCGCCCTCACAGATGGCAAGACGCCGCTCCTGGTCGGCATCGGCGCGCTGCGCACCGATGATGCGGTGAAGCTGGCGCAGGATGCGCGGGATGCCGGCGCGGCGGCGGGGCTGTTGGCGGCGGTGTCCTATACCCCGCTGACCGACGATGAGGTCTTCGAGCATTTTCAAACCGTGGCGCGTGAAAGCGGATTGCCGATCTGCATCTACGACAATCCGGGCACGACGCATTTTCGATTCACGCCGGCCCTGGTCGGCCGCCTCAGTCACCTGGACGGGATCATCGCGGTGAAAAGTCCCGCGCTGGACGCGTCCGCGCTCGCCGGCCACATCGCCGAATTGCAGGCTGTCGTGCCGAACGGCTTCTCGTTGGGGTACAGTGCCGACTGGAACTGCACCGAGGCGCTGCTCGCGGGTGGCGAGACCTGGTACAGCGTTCTCGGAGGAATCCTCCCCAAGGTCTGCGTCGAGATCGTCCGGGCCGTGGCAAGCGGCGATGCCGCCAGGGCACGGCAGCTCGACGCGAGCCTGGAACCGGTCTGGCGGCTGCTCAAGACATTCTCGAGCCTGCGGGTCGCCTACGCGATCGCCAATCTCAGGGGGATCTGCGTGGCCGAGCCGCCGCGTCCGATCCTGCCATTGCCCCCGGAGGCCCTGAAGAAGGTCGGTGAGGTGTTGGCCGGAATGGAGATCGGCTGATCGCATCGCGCGGCGTGTGACGCCGCGCATCGATGCGATTTCGAATGGAACCCGCGGTCGTCCCGTCGGAAGCGAGGCTTCCATCGGCGCGCGAAATCGGCATAACAATCGCAATGCGTGCCCGCTGGGAGGCGTTCGATGCGATGGCCGGTGCTTCTGTTGACGCTGCTTGTTCCTGCAATGGCATGGGCCGAGGAGCCCGCAACCAATGCCCCGGCGCTGTGGGGCAGTCCCACCGTCGACAATGGCGCCTGCTGCAAGACGCTTGGCGAGGTGCGCAGCAACATCGACCGGCTCGACCGCGAGATCGTGCGCCTGATGGCCGAGCGCGGCCGCTATGTCCATGAAGCCGCCCGCTTCAAGGCCAACCCCGCGCAGGTCGAGGCGCCCGAGCGGGCCGAGGCCGTGGTGAAGAAGGCGATGACGCTCGCCGAGCAGGATGGGTTGTCGCCCAAGGTTGCCGAGGCCGCGTACCGCGCGATGATCCGCGCCTTCATCGATTACGAGCAGGGCGTCTTCGCAGCGGCGTCGTCGCGCGGCGATGCACCCTGGAAGAAATAGGCGGCGCACGGCCATGCGGTACTCACTCCGGCGCATGCTCGCAGGCGCGGCGCTTGTCCTGATCGGCTGCGTGTCGATCACGGGGCCCGCATCTGCCGAGCGACGCGTGGCACTCGTGATCGGCAATTCGGCCTATCGCAACACGGTGCAGCTTCCCAATCCGCGCAACGACGCAACGGACGTGGCGCGGATGCTAAGGGGCGCCGGCTTCGAGGTGGTGGAGGGCGTCGACCTCGACAAGCACGGCATGGACGATGCATTCCGCCGCTTTGCCGATGCGGCGGCCGGTGCCGACGCCGCGCTGTTCTTCTATGGCGGTCACGGCTTTCAATTCCAGGGCGCGAACTATCTCGTACCGGTCGACGCCAGGCTGACCGGTGCCGCCGACATCGGGGCGCAGATGGCGCGGGTCGACGACATCCTCGCCGATCTGCAACGCGCCAGCGGCGTGCGTATCCTGATGCTCGATGCCTGCCGCGACAATCCGCTCGCCGACCAGCTGTTGGCGCAGGCGAACCCCGCGCGTGCCGTGACGATCGTGCGCGGCCTCGCGCGGATCAAGCAGACCGCGGGCACCGTGATCGCCTATTCGACGCAGCCCGGCGCGGTCGCGGCCGACGGCGAGGGCCGCAACAGTCCGTTCGCCGCCGCGTTCATCCGGGAGGTCAGCCAGCCCGGTGTCGAGATCGGCCCGCTGTTTCGCCATGTCGCGGGCGACGTCTACCGGGCGACCAACGAGCGGCAACTGCCCGAGGTGACGTTCTCTCTGCTCGGCGATTTCTATTTCATCGGCCGGCCGGCCACGCCGTCGCCGCCGGTCGGCGGGGCGCCTGCGACCACGCAGCCGGCCTCGCTCGTGCTGCCGACCACGGCGCGCATCGCCGCGGAAGGCTGCGACAAGCTTGCCGCGTCGGCCGAGGATATCGACCGGCCGTCTGGCGTGCCCGGCGTCGCGCTCAATCACATCCAGCCGCGGCTTGCCGTCGACGCCTGTCGTGCCGCGCTGGCGGAGGCGCCGGACCACCGCCGCCTGCAATTCCAGATGGCGCGTGCGCTCAGCGTCGCCGGAGAGCTTGCCGAGGCCCGGAACTGGCTGACGGAGTCCGCGGCCGCGGGCTCGGTTGCGGCGATGTCCGACCTCGCGGTGATGCTCGAGAAGGGCGAGGGCGGTGCTGCCGACCTGCCGCGCGCGGTGGCGCTGTTCGACCAGGCCGCCGCCGCGGGCAATGTGCCGGCGATGCGCAATGTTGCGATCGAGTTCGAGAACGGGCGTGGACGTCCCGCCGACGCGGTGCAGGCTGCGCAATGGTATCGCAGGGCTGCCGACACCGGCGATCCGCAGGCGATGGGCTTCCTTGCCGTGCTGTATCTTCAGGGCACCGGCGTGCCGAAGGACGCCAGCCAGGCGCGGCAATGGATCGAAAAGCTCGTCACCACCGAGCACACCGCAACCATGCTCCGCGTCGGCTATGTGCTGCTTGGGCTCACCGGCGCGGTGAAGGATTACGCCACCGCCCGCACGCTGTTTCAGCGCGCCGCCGCGCTCGGTGACGGCGACGGCAATGTCATGCTCGGCAACATGGCGGCCGGCGGCATCGGCGAACCGCGCAATTTCGCGCGCGCCGCGGACTTCTACGAACGCGCCGCGGCGATCGGCAACATGAATGCGAAGGCGAGCCTGATGCCGCTCCTGATGGCGGGCGCCGGCGGCTTGAGGCGCGATCCCGGCAAGGCTGCCGAATACGGCCTGGAGGCGCTGCGCGGCGGCTCGCCGGTGGCAAGGGCGCTACTGATCGAGAAGCCGACCACCTCGCTGACCCCGGAGTTGCGCAAGGCCGTCGAACAGCGGCTGGCGCGCGCCGGCCTGCTCAAGCGGGCACCCGACGGCCGCTACGGGCCGGACACGCTGGCTGCGCTGCAAGGCGCGGTGGTGGCGAAGTGATCGTTGGCCGCGCTGAGCGGCCCAGGCTGCTGCTTTCGTTTTCTCCGCGCGTCAGCGGAATGTGACAAGCATAACCTCGCCGTCGGGAATCTCGGTGACTGACGCAGGTGCAGCGCTGAGACCGGTTTTCCCACGCGCGAGCCTTTCTGCCTCATCTGCAGAACCCGCCACCACTCCAACGATCGAATGTGGAGCATCATCCGGATGGATCCGAATGCAAAACAATCGCTTGGCTTCGTTGGCCATCGCTATTGCTCCTTCACCTGAGGGGGCCGATTGTAGTGATGAACACAATGAGGCGACGAGCCCGCTGACATGCAATAGGCGATGCAGGAGCCAGCGGCTTGGATCTTCTTCGAAATAAAAGCCCATCCGGTTGGGATAACGGTCAAGTTTTCATCAGCAACTGGGAGTGGCTGAGCGCTCGTGACACTCATGCGACTCCAATTCTCTTCGACCAATTCCTGTCCCTCGGGGACCGAAACCGCCCGCGCAAGGATTGCCAGCCCGACTTGATTGGACAATCCGCTGTCAGCGACGAGTGAGCAGATGTCTTGCAGCAACGCCGGTTGTGCTACGAGAGCAGCCCAAGCATGAGTGACGGCTTTGTCTGAAGAAAATTCAAGCGCCGTCAGTTCGCGGCGTTCCGCGTCGACCAGGAAACGGCTGGGCGCCGCTGTCCTGTCGTTCGCAAGCCTCTCCGCTTGGGCGATAAGTGCAGGTCTGCCAGTCGGATGGATGCCGGGACGTTCAATGATGCTTTCTTCGCCGCGCAGGTCCCAATGCCTGTGCAAGAGGAAAGCGCCTAATTCGCCACGAGCGAACGGAGTCTCGGCACATACTCTTGTGCCGGACGCAACAAGCTGGTCCAACCGCCGTTGCGCAGGCCGAAGGGCTTCAAATGCTTCAGCAACATCAGGTAGATCATTGTATCTGTGATGTGAGCACGGTTCTTCAACAATTGTGAACACGACTATCTCCCTGTCGTTGCGGGAAGTCGAAACGATGCATCAATTATAGGTTGAACCTTACAGACTCTCGCGCGCGACCGCAACAGTTCCTGCTCTGGTAGTACCGGAACGTTGCGTTGGGCTTTGATATTCGCGGCGTCGTCACACGAATCGTCGCCGGCCGGGATGAAATCAGCGCCAATTGCCGCCCCGGCGAGCGGCGCACGATTTGTTTGCACGATTTCGGAATAATGGAATTGTGCCGCTGAGTTGCCCGACGTGTCAAGTCGCCATGTCGGATGACGGCAGCCGCCGGCTACTGTGCATGGGGTTGTTTTCGATATTTTGGCAGGCGCCTCGAACCGGGGTCCGCTTCGCGCTAATTGCCGCCGCCTTCCTGGGTGTCGATGCGATGTACGACGTCGTCCGGCAGGGCGTGGGCCACCGCGGCCGCAGGCCCGGGCTCCGGCCCGATCTCGCGGCCGCGGCCGCGGATCAGCCGCTCATAGGCCGACACCAGCGTGGTGTAGGGGTTGACCCAGAGCCAGCCGTCGCGCGTGAACACCTGCACGTCGAAATGCAGATGCCGTGACGTGCCGTTCGGATGGTCGAGGTAGTTCGAGACCACGCCGATCTTCTCGCCCTCGCCGAGGCGGCGTCCGTTGAGCAGGCCGTCGGCGTCCATCACCGACGGATTCATGTGCATGTAGCGGAAGCGGACGTGCTCGGTGCGGGTGTTGACCTGCAAGGTCGCGGCCTGCTGCTGCGCGGAGCGGATCACGATGCTGTCACGCACCGCGACGACCACCTGCTGCCTGGGATCGCAGCCGTCCTTGCTGTCGGCCGGGCACGCGCCGGGCCGGATATCCTGGCCCTGATGGCCGTAGCCGCTGGCGCATTGGCCGACCTCGAAGCTGCGCGCCTCGCAGAAATTGTCCTGCCAGGGATACGCGTCGACGGTCGCACCGGCCTTGCGCCTGGCGAAGGATTGCGAATGCGCGAAGGCCGGTGCCTTCTCGAGCGGAAAGCGGATCTGCGAATAGACGGTGAAGTCGGCGTGGCCGCTCTGCCTGCGCCCGCCGCTGCCCGCGACGATGTCGCCGCTCGGCCGGTAGCTGAAGTCGGCCGATTGCGCGATCGGCCGCTCGGCAATGCCGGAGGCCGTGTCGCTGCGCGGCCGCGACGGCTGGCCGCCGGCGACGCGCAACGCCTTCAGGAAGCGTTCGGCAACCGGATAGGCTTCGCGGCATGCCAGCCGCTTCGGCCGCGGCGCGCTGTCGAGGCACTGGATCGAGACCACATAGGGAATCCCGAACCGGGTGAAGGCGTAGCGGACATAGCCTTCGCGGATGAAGCGGCGAAGGTCCGGGAACTGGGCGGCCAGCGTCTTGACCGGCTCGCCCTTGCCGCCGAGCCGGTCGGCGAGGTCGTAGACCAGGATCGAGCCGGTGATCTGCACCTCGACCGGCTTTGCAAAAATCCGTTGCGGCATGCCGTCGCCGGCACCGGGCTCGAGCGAGAACACCGCGTCGTAGCCGGACGCACCGGCATCGAAGACATCGACGGCGCGGAAGTCGGCCTGATAGCGCGCGACCGGCAAACTATCCGATGCACCGCCTCGACGCGCGTCGAGATAGTCGGCCGCGTCGAACGGCAGCAGCACGGGAACAGGGCTCTGCGCGATACCGGGAAACAGCGGCGTGGTCACGGCGTTCAACTGCACCAGCGCGGGCGTTGCGCGCGGATCAGAGGCGGGAACGCGGCGCTGTCCGGCGAAGGTGAAGTTGGCGGCGACCGCCGGGCGGCTGCCGATCTCCTGCCGCAACTCGTCGAGCGCGGCCCGCCATTCGACCCGCATGGCGGAGATCGATGGCGTCCGGAATTCATCGGCATGAGCGCCGGGAGGAGGCGAGAGCAGGGCTGCCAGCCAGCAAGTGAAGAAGCTGACCACCGTCCTGTTCACTGCACCCCCCGGGTCATGTCCGATCGCGAGAGATTAGAGCAAGTTCCGGAAAAGTGTGTAGCAGTTTTCCGGAAAGTTTGAGCTTTAACAACAAGCTGATGCGCGATGATCGTTCACCGTGCGCTTCGTCGCCCGCTCAGTCCTTGGCGCGTTCGACGTAGGAACCGTCCTCGGTCATCACGACGATGCGCGTGCCGGTGGAGACGTGCGGCGGCACGCCGGTGCGGATGCCGTTGGACAGCATCGCCGGCTTGTACGACGACGAGGCGGTCTGGCCCTTGGTCACGGGCTCGGTCTCGACCACTTCCAGCGTCACGCGCTGCGGCAGCTGGATCGCGACCGGATTGCCGTCGTGCATCGACAGCTTCACGGTCATGTTCTCCTGCAGATACGGCGCCGACGAGCCGACGATCTCCTTGGAGACCTGGACCTGGTCGTAGTTGTCGTTGTTCATGAAGTGGAAGCCGTCGGCGTCCTCGTAGAGGTAGTTGTAGTTGTGGTCCTCGACGGTGGCCTTCTCGACCTGATCGGTGGTCTTATAGCGCTCCGACACCTTCACGCCGTCGCCGATGCGGCGCATTTCGATCTGGCTGACCGGGGTGCCCTTGCCGGGGTGAATGTTTTCGGCGGAGAGGACCACATAGAGCTTGCCGTCCTGCTCGATGATGTTGCCCTTGCGGATGGAACTGGCGATGACTTTCAAAGGTGTTTTCCTGAATTTGAGAAGCGGGGGCGCAAACCGGACCGGCAGCCCCTCGGCCGTGGCGGCGATTTCGGGCTGCAACATACTGATTTGTCCCTGAGATGCCAGTCTTTTGCGGCCGAATTCGGCGGGTTGCCAACCGTTGCGGCCGCGCCAATCGGCGCTATTTCCGGGCCGGATCGGGCGTTTTCTGAGCCTTCTGGTTGTGCTCGGCAAAGCTCGCAGGAACCGAGAAGGTCCCGGTTTTCAGGTCGTAGACGCAGCGCCAGTCCTCGACCCAGGGGAAGGGCGTCTCTTCGCCCTGGATGTCGAAGGACAGGCCGATCACGAGATACCGGCTGTCCGGCCAATGCTGGTCCAGCCAGGCATAGTTGTCCTCCAGGCCCTTGATCAGCCCGACCTGCATGTGGTCGAGCGTGTAGGGGTCATCCGGGTCGCGCCGCACGCCGGCGGCTGGGGGCTGGGTGTAGAAGAAGTCCCAGGCGGCCTCGCCGAGCGGCTTTTCGGTGGCCGGCACGAACCGGTCGCCGGCCCGCTTGTAGAGGTGGAGGGTGTGAGTGCCGGAGCCGATCTTCTGCATCCGCACCAGCCAGCGGCTGTCCGGGCTGAAGCGGAAGCCGGCTTGATAGCCCGCTGCGTCGGTGGTTTCGCCCTGGTTCAGCAGCGCGCCATGCTTGCCGGCGCGGTCGAAGGTCCAGAACTGGAAGAGGAGGCCGTCGTCTCCCATGTCGCGCGCATATTGCTTGAGCCGAATCTCGCCGTCCGGCGAGGTGAATGTGGGCGCATCGGTGACGCGCTTGAACTGCTTTCCCGGGCCATCGGCGCTGGCCGGGCCAGCCAAGGCGAGGCCGAGATACACAAGCAAGGCTATTCCGCGTAACCAACCGGCCATGGGGCTCATCCGTTCAGCGAATCTGCCGATGGGACGCGCGAGCGGCCGTTCAGGTTCAGCACGGCGCCCGCATGGACAAGGTGCGCGTCTTTCGACAAGAAGGGATCGGCTTCGCTGCGTTGCGCGGAGCACAGGCCCGTGCAAGTCTATGAAATTGTTTGAAATCAACCGGATACGTCAGAATCCTGAGAGTCGATGGCGGCGCGTTGATGTTGAATCCATGAGGATGCTCCGGCGATGACCGTGCATGACCAGCCTTCGCCCTGGTGGACGCCCGAGCGCTACGCCGACCGCAGGCCGTTCCTGCAGGCCCGCAGCGCGATCACGCGGGCGCTTCGGGCCTGGTTCGAGGAGCAGGGCTTTGCCGAGGTCGAGACCGCCATCCTGCAGATCTCGCCGGGCAATGAGACGCATCTGCACGCGCCTCGTACCGAACTCAGGCAGGCCGATGGCGCGCATGCGACGCGCTATCTGCGGACTTCTCCGGAGTTCGCCTGCAAGAAGCTGCTCGCGGCCGGCGAGCCGAAGATCTACGAGTTCGCGCGGGTGTTTCGCGATCGCGAGCGCGGCGACCTGCATTTGCCCGAATTCACCATGCTGGAATGGTACCGCGCCGATGCGTCCTATGACGCGATCATGGCCGACACGATCGTCGTGATTGCCCATGCGGCGCAGGCAACCGGGATCGGGCGGTTCTCCTTCCGCGGCAGGATCGCCGATCCGTTTGCCGAGCCGGAGTTGCTGACTGTCGCCGCCGGCTTCGAGCGCTTCGCCGGTATCGATCTGCTGGCGACGATCGCAGGCGGCGAGGGCGATCGCGATGCGCTGGCGTCTGCCGCACGCGACCGGGTGCGGATCGCTGACGACGACACCTGGTCGGACATTTTCAGCAAGGTGCTGGTCGAGCATGTCGAGCCCAATCTGGGGCAAGGCCGTCTGACGGTGCTGTTCGAATATCCGTCGCCGGAGGCCGCGCTGGCGCGCACCAAGGCCGGCGACCCACGCGTTGCCGAGCGCTTCGAGATCTATGCCTGCGGCGTCGAGCTCGCCAACGGCTTTGGCGAGTTGACCGACGCGGCCGAGCAGCGCCATCGTTTCACCGCAGCGATGGACGAGAAGGCGCGCCGCTATGGCGAGCGCTATCCGCTCGACGACGATTTCCTCGCCGCGGTCGGCCAGATGCCGGAGGCGAGCGGCGTCGCGCTCGGCTTCGACCGGCTGGTGATGCTGGCGAGCGGCGCGCCGCGAATTGATCAGGTGGTCTGGACGCCGCCTGCAGGAGAGCCATGAACAGGATCGATCCGAAACTGGCGGCGACGTTGCGGCAGCCGCGCGAGCTGGTCGATGCCGGCCTCGCGCCGGTCGCAGCACTTGCCGCGCTCGAAAAGGTGGCCGCGCGCTACGCGGTCGCGGTGACGCCAGAGCTCGCCGCACTGATCGACCCGGCCGATCCCGTCGACCCGATCGCGCGGCAGTTCATCCCGAGCGCCGACGAACTCGTGGAGCAGCCGGGGGAAAACGCCGACCCGATCGGCGACGATGCGCATTCGCCAGTCGCGGGCATCGTGCATCGCTATCCTGACCGGGTGTTGTTCAAGCTGGTGCATGTCTGCGCAGTCTACTGCCGGTTCTGTTTCCGGCGCGAAATGGTCGGGCCGGGAAAGGCCTCCGCTCTGTCCGACGACGCCTACCGCGCGGCGCTGGACTACATCCGGTCCCATCCGGAGATCTGGGAAGTCATCCTGACCGGTGGCGATCCCTTGATGCTGTCGCCGCGCAGGCTGACCGAGATCATGGCCGATCTCGCCGCCATCGATCACGTGAAGATCATCCGCCTTCACACCCGTGTTCCGATCGCCGATCCCGCACGTATCAATCCCGAGATGATCGCGGCGCTGCGGGTCGAAGGGGCGACGACCTGGATTGCGATCCACGCCAACCATCCGCGTGAACTCGCCGCCAATGCCCGCGCGGCGTGTGCACGGCTCAGCGACGCCGGCATTCCGCTGGTCAGCCAGTCGGTCCTGTTGCGCGGCGTCAATGACGATGCTGCGACGCTCGAGGCGCTGATGCGTGCCTTCGTCGAGTGCCGGATCAAGCCGTATTACCTGCATCACGGCGACCTTGCGCCCGGCACCGCGCATTTGCGCACCACGATCGAAGCCGGACAGGAGCTGATGCGGGCGCTGCGCGGGCGCGTTTCCGGACTTTGCCAGCCGGATTACGTGCTCGACATCCCCGGCGGCCACGGCAAGGCCCCGATCGGCCCGACCTATTTGTCGCAGTCCGCTTCGCGCGAACGTGAAGATCCCCTGGAACGGCACTACCGGGTCGTCGATTATTGCGGTGACGTGCACCTCTATCCGCCGCAATCCTGAGGCCGTGATGGCCGAGGCCGGGGCCGGGGATGGACAGCGGGAGCCGCCCGAGGACGAGGGCAGCCGCAGCATGGAAAATGCTGTGATGTTTGGCTTCTTTGTGGTGCTGGTCGCCGCGGCAATCTGGCTCCTTGGCGCGATGGCCGATATACGGAAGGTACAGGATTGCGCAGCGCAGGGGCGGCGCAACTGTGCTACCGTCGAGGTGCCGGAACGGGCGCGATAGGGTTGAGAAGCGGAGACGCGAGATGCGGAAGACAGTTTTGGTGATGGCTCTGATGGTGGTTGCGGTCGGAGCTCCCCAGTTTGGAGTGTCCAATGCCTGGGCGCAGCAGCAGGGCGGATCCTCCTCCATGCAGAAGGGGGTGGGCGTGCCGGAAGCGCCGATCGGACATCGTCAGCCGCGCCGCGGCGACGTCGGCAACGAGAAGAACATCAGCGATCCGAACAGTCAGGCCAACAAGGAAGACGCGGCGCTCGACAAGAAGATCAAGAGCATCTGCCGCGGTTGCTAGCTCGCGAGAGAGGCCGGCGGAGCGCGATATCCGCCCCGCCGGCAAGGCTCAATCCGTCCGGCCGCGTCAGGCCGAACGCTCCTGCAGGCCGTCACGCCGCACGCCGCGCCTGGCGTCGACGGCATCCGCCAGCTGCTTCAAGACATCAGCCGTCGTCGCGAGATCGATGCAGCCGTCGGTGATGCTCTGGCCGTAGGTCAGCGGCTTGCCCGGCATGACATCCTGGCGTCCGGCGACAAGGTTGCTCTCGATCATCACGCCGATGATGCGCTGTTCGCCGCCTGCGACCTGCCGTGCGATGTCGGCGGCAACCAGCGGCTGGTTCTCCGGCTTCTTGCTGCTGTTGGCGTGGCTGGTGTCGACCATCAGCCGCGCTGCGACACCGGCGTGGCCGAGCTCGGCGGCGGCCGCGTCGACGCTTGCAGCATCATAGTTCGGCGCCCGGCCGCCGCGCAGGATGACGTGGCAATCCTCGTTGCCGCTGGTCGCGGCGATCGCCGAACGGCCGCCCTTGGTGACCGCCATGAAATGGTGCGGGTGCGACGCCGATTTCACCGCGTCCGCCGCGATCCGCACGCCGCCATCGGTGCTGTTCTTGAAGCCGACCGGGCAGGACAGACCGGAAGCCAGCTCGCGATGGATCTGGCTCTCTGTGGTGCGTGCACCGATCGCGGCCCAGGAGACCAGATCGGCGATGTATTGCGGCGTCGTCATGTCGAGGAATTCGGTGCCGGCCGGCAGGCCGAGATTGTTCACGGCCGACAGCACGGTGCGTGCAAGCCGCAGGCCCTTGTTGATGTCGAAGCTGCCGTCGAGATCGGGATCGTTGATCAGCCCCTTCCAGCCGACGGTGGTGCGCGGCTTCTCGAAATAGACCCGCATCACGATCTCGAGGCGGTCGGCAAGCTGCTCGCGCAGGCCGGCGAGGTGCTCGGCGTAATCGACGGCCGCCGCGGGATCGTGGATGGAGCAGGGGCCTACGACGACCAGCAGGCGGTCATCGGTGCCATTGAGGATTGCGTGGATGGCGTTGCGGGCGCCCATCACGACGCGGGTCGCCGTCAGGGTGCGCGGCACCTCCCGCATCACCTCTTCGGGCGTACTCAGCTCTTTCAATTCCTTGATGCGAAGATCGTCTGTCGTACTCAACACGGCTGGCTCCTTTGGATTTTCGGGACCTGCCGGCACACAAAAAAGCCGCCAGGTCTGGCGGCTTGTTTTGGATGTTTGCTGCAATTCTTCAGATTGAGCGCGATCCTCCTGCCGCCAGCGAGCTGTCGTAGCTAAAGTACCAAAAATAGCTGGTGGCGACGGTGATCATGGGCCGGGTCTATAGCGCAGGGATTTGGGGCTGTCACCCCCCAAATCCGCGAGGGGAGCCAGTTGGCCGTCAGGTGTTGCGCGCGGCCAATGCCATACCTATCAGGGTGGCCCCGCCGAACATCAGATTGAGGCCGACCAGCAGGCCGATCGCCCATCCCGCCGATTCCGGCAGGCCGGCGATGATGAAGAAGGCGACGACGATATCCATCAGGCCGGCGATCAAGAGCCATGACCAGCGTCCCGACAATTCGCGGCGATGCTCCAGCGCATACATGATGGTGGCGACGCCCTCGGCTGTGAAATAGGCGCCGATCACGATGGTCAGCGTCAGCACGCCCTGCATCGGACGGGCAAGCAGCACCATGCCGGCCAGCACGGCGAGCGCGGCCGAGATCAGCGACCACCAGAAGCCCGGCATGTTGCGCGCCCAGAAGGTCACGATCAGGCCGCCGATGCCGGAGATCAGGAACATCCAGCCGAGGAAGATGGTGACGGCGAGGCTCGCGAAGGACGGCACGATCATCGCGGCGATGCCGAGCAACACGAGCAGGATGCCTTCGAACAGAAACGCCTTCCAGTGCTGCTGGACGGTGGCCTGCACCTCCGATCGCAGTCTGTCGAGGTCGTTGGACAGGGGCATCGCGGCTCTCCTGATCTGCCAGTGCAAAGTCTGCAAGTGCGAAGTCTGCGCGCGTGCGCGGTATCCTAGCTCTGGCTCGGCGCGGACGGAAAGCCCTCCGAGGCGGTTCGCATCCGGTTGCGGCCGAGCAAGTAGACGGCGGTGGTCGCGATCAAGAGCGCCAGTCCGATCAGGATCGAGGTGAAGCCGATCGGGACCAGGATGAACGACGCATTGCGCTCGGGATTGACGTACCAATGGTGCAGCGAGGTGAGCAGGAAGGCGACGCCGGCGAAGCCGGTGCCGCCGCCGATCAGCAGCAGCGCCCACATCCGCCGCAGCTGGCTGAGCCGCTCGCGCGCAACGTCGGTGCGCGGTGCATGATGCCTGCCGAGGCGGCGCACCAGGCGGATCGCGAAACCGATCGAGGAGAAGCCGATCAGCACGCTGGCCGAACCGAGCAGCAGCCGCGTGGTCGAGCCGAGATCGGGGATGCGCTGCAGCGCGAGCAGCGGAAAATCGAACGCCGCATGCAGTGCGACCGGCGCGACCAGCACTAGCGACCAGTTCGTGATGCGGGCCCAGTCGCGGTGGCCCCGGTAGGCGCCGAGCGCGCCGCCGGAGCGCGCGATCGCAAGGTAGGCGCCGGCAATGATGCCGAGCGCGCCGTGAAACGGCACGGTGAGCACGCTGCGCAACGCCGCGAGCGCGCGCCACATGTCCTTGTGCTGGACGAGGTAGGCGAGGTTCTCGTAGGCGGCAAATCCGAGGCCCGCAGCCGCGCCATAGACCACCGTATCCATCGGATCGGCGAAGGCGCGGCGCCGCGTCGAGATCGCGACGATGACGAGAACCTTGACGATCTCCTCGGGCGCCGCCACGCCGAACGCGGCGCGCACCGCCTGGGTCGCCCAGGGATTGTCGGGAATCGCAAGCAGCGCATTGAACGGAATGCGCGCCAGGCCCAGCAGCGAGATGCTGGCCGCGCCGAGCACGAAGGCGAGCCACACCTGCACCGGCGGTCCGGGGCGCTCGTCGGCTGCAATCACCAGCCACAGCACCAGCAACGCGGGAGCAATGGCGGCGGCGCCAATCACGGTCGGAAGCGACTCAAGCAACAACATGAGCCGGACGGCCCCTTTTTTTGGCAATAGCGCGATGCGTACCCAAGAAATGGCAGCAAGTTCAGCGGATTGCAAATCGGGTAATGCGGGAAAGCGGTCCGACTGATGCCGTTCTCGTGTCCAATATGCCACGGTTGCCGGCGAAAGCGCGGTGCGGGCCTCGATCAGCTCAAGGCAGAGGGCGTTGACTGGCTACAGGCAGGTCCTGGCGGCCAAACGTGCCCGTCGGGTGTTCCAGGCGCAGGGCTTCGGTATCCGAGTTGTGATCGGGTGACGACCTCCGGATCCAGCCCGCTTTGCCGAGATCTCGCGCGCGGCGCGGCCATGGCGCATCGACGAGATGGACATCACGAGATCGCCGGCCCGCAGACGCGGGCGCGGAGCGTGGGTGTAGCGCGAATTGGCGGCGGCAAGTTTCGGCACCGCCTCGCTTTCGATGGGCTATAATGCCGCGGGCAGGTGACTGATCCGGTATAAGCCAAAGATGTCTTCGATTGATTCTGCTGTGATCGTTCTTGCCGTGATCGCCCTGTTTGCGGCGTTTGTGAACGGTGCGCTGGGTTACGGGTTCTCCTCGCTCACCGTGCCGGTCGCGCTGGTGTTCTACACCAACCGCGTTCTCAATCCGGCGATCGTCATCGTCGAGGTCTTCGTCAACCTGTACGTTCTGTGCATCAATCTGAGCGGCGTTCCGGCCGTGTGGCGGCGCGTGTTGCCCATTCTCATCGGGATGCTGCCCGGCATCGCCGTCGGAGCCTTTGCGCTGACGTCGCTGCAACCCGGCTGGATCAAATTCGCGACCTACTCGATCATCCTGCCGCTGATCCTGCTGCAGGCGGCGGGTTGGCGAAAGCCGATGCATTCGAAGTGGCTCGTCGGCTTGCCCTTTGGAGCGGCGCTCGGGGTACTGTACTCGGTCACGACCATCTCGGGACCGCCGCTGGCGATCCTGTTCAACAATCAGGGCCTGGTCAAAGACGAGTTTCGCGCCGGTCTCGCACTGGTCCGGGTGACAGAGTCCGGCCTGACGGCGATCGCATATTACAAGCTCGGCCTGTTCATCGAAGAGAGCCGCAGCATCCTGTTCGTGCTCGTTCCCTGCGTCGCCGTCGGCATACCGCTCGGCGCCTGGCTGATCCGGCGGCTGGATGCCGAGACGTTTCGGCGGATCTGCATGAGCTTTGATGCGTGGGTCGTGGGCTTCGGCCTGTCGCGCGTGTTGATCGAAGTGAAGCTGATGGAAAGCCCGTGGGCCTACAGCGTCATGGCCGCCGCGTTCCTGATCGACGTCTGCCTGTTGTACGTCTTCTTCACCGCACGGAAAGAGGCCGTGCAGAACCCGCACGCATTGGCTTCACTGAGATCCGGCAACCAGGGTGGGCGGCAAGGCGGCTAGCCTGCCAGCAGGCGCCGGCAGGTCTCGACGAACACCTCGGCCCCGGTGACGATGTCGGCATCGTCGGTGTTCTCGCTCCAGTGATGGCTGATGCCGCCGATCGACGGCACAAACAGCATCGCCGCCGGCATGATGGTGGCGAGCACCTGGGCGTCGTGCCCGGCGCCGCTCGGCATGCGGATCGATTTGCCGCCGGCGCAGGCAGCACTTGCGGCCTCGATCGCATCCTGGAACGCGGACGTCATCGTCGCTGGCACGCCCGTGCGGATGCGCTCGACCTGCACGGCGCTGCGGCCCTGCGCCGTGACCTCGGCCGCCATCCGACGCAATTGCTGCTCGAGACGTTCGATCACCGCCGGATTGTCGTCGCGGATCTGGAATAGCATCTCGGCGCTGCCCGGGATCACGCTCGGCGCGCCCGGATCCAGGGTGATGCGGCCGGTGGTCCAGACCGTGCGCGGTCCGCACAAGGCAGGGAAGCTGTCGTCGATCGCAACGCAGAACCGCGCCAGCGCCAGCCCTGCATCCTTGCGCACCGCCATCCGCGTGGTGCCGGCATGGTTCTGCGCGCCGGTGAAGGTGATGCGATACTGCCAGATGCCGACGATCGAGGTGACGATACCGACCTTGAGCCCGCTGCTTTCGAGCGTGTCGCCCTGTTCGATATGGGCTTCGAGATAGCCGATATGGCGGCCAGCTTCGGCCGTGACGCGCGGGCGTCCGGCGAAGCCCGCATCCTGCAACGCCTGTCGCAGGGTGCGATCGCCGGAGCGATCGCGCGCCGCATCGATATCGGCTTCGGACACGGCGCCGGCATAGGAGCGGCTGCCGAGGAAGCTGCCGAAATGTCCTTCCTCGTCGCACCACGAGGCGACCTCGACCGCGCCGTGAATCCCCGGATCGGGATTGATGACGCGCGCGGCTTCGAGCGCGTAGATCACGCCGAGCGGGCCGTCGAGCCAGCCCGCATGATTCTGGCTCTCCAGATGCGACCCGGCGAGCAGTTTCGGTCCTGCCTTCGCGCTCGTGCCGAACACATTGCCGATGCCGTCGATCGCGGCGACGAGTTCGGCCTCTGGCAGACGCGCGGCGAGCCAGTCGAGTGAGCGCAGATGCGGTTCCGAGAATGTCGGCTTGTGCACGCCGGTCCTGTAGGCGCCGATCGCACGCAGCGCGTTGAGATCGGCGAGCACGCGCTTGCCGTCGAAGCGATCGTTGGTGCCTGGCATGAATGGACTCCGGATTAGCGTCTTGATTACGTCTTGGCGCCGCAATCCCGTCTTGATGCCGTCGCGGTTGGATGCGACGGAACAATCAGGGCAAACGATTTCTTAGCGGTTCTGCTCTTAGGTCGCAGTACGAATGTTGCAGTACGAATAGCGTGTGGGTGTGATCATGTCTGCATTCCGGAACTGGGCCCGCAAGGCCGCTGTGGTTCTTCTTCCGATCGCGCTCGGCGCCTGCGCGCAATACTCGCAGCAATACAGCATGAGCGCACCTCCGCCGGGAACAGGGCCGCTGGCCTGGGACGGTGCCGGACAAGACCCGAATTCGCCGCAGCCGCGCCGCCATGCGCGGAATGCGTCACCGGCCGTCGCCGAGACATCAGGTGCGCAACTGTCGGACGTGGATGCGGACGAGCGGCTCGCGCGCAAGCTCGTCATCTGCAGCACCTGCATCAAGCAGACAACGCCGGTCGCGGCTCAGCTGAACAACCGGCAGGACGTCGCCAGCAATCACTAACGGCCGACGCGGCGTGAGGTCGATCCGGCGCGCTGGCCTTAGTTAGGCCACGATAACGTTCGATGCGCAGCCCCATGTCGTTCCGCAGCTTCATCGTTCCCGTCCTCGTCGTCGCGCTTGCCGCCGCGATCCTGATTCATGTCGGTGGCTCACGGGCGCATGCGCATGTGCCGCCGCATTGCGGCTTCTGGACCTCGATCGAGGCCGGATTGTCCTGCAGGTGACCTCCCGCTGGGTCCGGCCCGGCACCCCAGGAAAAGCGTGTCTCGACGCTTGCCCGTCCGGCCAATCGCCACTATACGTTCGCCCGTCGCAGCCGTTCGCCGGTCGCGGCCAGTCCGGCGCATCTCACGTCTAACGTATTGATTTGCCGGGAGTTTTGCTCCCTTCGTCTATCGGTTAGGACGCCACCCTTTCACGGTGGAGAGAGCGGTTCGATTCCGCTAGGGAGCGCCATCGCGCAAAAACTAAGAAAATTCATTCGATAATTCAATCAGTTATGTTTCGCCCCCGCGCCCTGTTGGACGTTTTGTTGGACGTTCACGGCAGCGTGTTTGTTCTGCTTTGTTCTCCTTTCAATGATGGTGCTGTCCGTGTTTAAGCCCCCGTGTCCTAAGTTGGATTTCGAAGTGTCCTAGTTCGCATTAGCGAACGGAAGCCGAGACTTGGTTGATGTTCTCGGTAAGACTACTGAGTCGCACACCGGCTGTTCTGGCCTTAGCGATTGTTATAGCTCGCCAAGCGTTCGCTATCCCCAGCGATATCTTGCAGCGCAATAATTCGTTTCTAGAATACCGCCATGGCGACAAGGTTAGATTATTACATTGTCACCCGGGAGAACGGTAAGCATCCACACCCGTGGTGCTGGGAGTTGCGACGCCGTGGCGAGCCCATGGGCGTGAAAGTCTGTGGGGACGGATATCAATCACAGATGGCAGCGGAATTCGCTGGAAAGCGCGCACTGAATGAATTTCTTGACGCGCTTAGCAAAGAAGAGAGACGAAGATAGGCCGCCTCAGTTGGTCTGGGAAGTTTTGCGTCAACTAAAAATCGGGGCGTGACCCAACGGGTTCGACCGTAACAGGTCAGGTTTCCTCGGGCACCTGAGGAGTTGCCACTTCTTCCCAGCCTCCGTAATCGCACGGAATGTTTCCAGATATTTCCATCGGCTACGAAGGAGTGACCGGCGCAATTAGTGGGGACTTTCTATGCCGATCAACGGAGCAAAGCCTTGGTCTCAGGAGGAGGATATGGCGCTGATCGCGCTCACCGGAATTCCTGGCATCACGTATCGGGAGATAGCCATTCGTCTTGGCCGCACCGAAGCCGCCGTTAGCTGCCGACTTACGCTGATCAGAAAGGACTTGGCCGAGCAGGCTTCGACCGACTGTCCTAATTCCCAGCAGCGAGTGTCCTAACTAGGACAGCACCTCAAATTACCTTTGGAATAGGATCTTTCACACTCGCGCGGCAAGGGAACCCGCGTCTACACTCACTCAATGTTCAGGCTTTTCGCGCAGACATATGCCGTATCGCTTGCCGCCAGAGTTGCCGCCTACCTTACGTTAGCCGCGCTCCTGGCGCTGGGGTATTTCAATGGGTTTGGCGCCCTAGTGCTTGCATGGGCGCCCAACGCAACGCGATAACACCCAAAGCAAGTTGGTCGGTGACGCGTCCGGCGAGTTCTGTATAGTGCGCGATTTTTTTATCCAACTCGACACAATGCGTGCACATGCTCGCCTCACCGTTGGAGTCGCTTACCAATCGGATCGTAAGTGATACCGATGCTTCAATCTAGTCGTCGTTATCCCCGTGGCATGCCGGACACGCTCGACGTCGGCGCCGTCTCGAACGCTCGCATGTAGTTTCCAGTCCGCGTCCGCAGTAACGACTTCCACGTAACAGACATGCTCTCCGCCGGGAAAGCTGCGAATTTCGCGAAGCGCGATCAACTCGAGGTCTTTTGCCGATATTGGCGTTCTCATGGCGTCCGAGCCTCGCTGTCCACATTGGCCCGATGGCAACTGGGATCAAGCCGCTTGGGTGGGCCTAGCGAGATGATCCGCAAGCAACCGTTCGAGATTGCGCTTCTCTTCGTCGATCCTTCTCGCGAACTTCTCCCGCTCATGATCTGACTTGGCTGTGTCCAGCAAATACTTGTAGTGACCGATTACTTTCTGGCTTCCGCGTATCAGAAAGTGCCCCGTGCTCATGGTGAGGCACCTTCCGATTTATTAGCAAAGCCGAGCGGTTGTCGTTCATGCACGAGAAGGGGAATTTCAGCGGCCAGAGTTTCCATCGCCGAGGATTCCTCGGAAAGACGTCGCTCGATGAAGTCGCGCTCAAGGTCGCTTAGCTTTGTACTTAGTAACCATCGATACCGCCGGATGTTGTTGCGACGTGCTCGCAGCTCTTCGAGTTGGCGATCGACGAGCTCGCGCCTTTCTTTTGTCGATGGCCGTCGAGCACACCAGCGAGCCTCGATTCTGTCCACGATGTGTTTCGGAAGATTGATGTCGTCCATGTCACCCCCCTAGGCCGCCAGCGGACGCAGAGTTGACCGAAGACGATAAGGCTTGCCTCCCGGCGGATGGTAAGGATCGTTATCGAGACGGCAAAGGGCGTCGAGAATGACGTCGATCTTGACCGGTGATCTCAAATCCGCGGGCGCCCGTAAGCCGGGACAGGATGGGACTGCGGCCGCGTCCGAGGCCCAGGAAGCCAACAGAGCGCGTTTTTCTTCCGTGGTCAGGGAAGAATCCGCCAAGACATCACGGGGATGATTGAACCGCGCCTCATTGCGGTCAGATGCATTCAAACAAATAACATTCGCGGTCGTCGGCCGCATGTTTGCCTCCGTTCTGAGACGAGAACTGGATAGTTGAAGCCGCGTGCGGCAGATCCGACCGCGGCTTCTTGCCTATCAGGCTGCAGCGGATTCAAGCTGCTGTGGCCGGCTCGGCTGCGGAGCGCTGATTGCGATCCGACGCGGCTTCATGGCTTCGGGGATTTCCCGCGCCAACTCGATCTTGAGCAAGCCGTTGTCGAACGCGGCATTCTTCACCAGAACATGGTCGGCCAGGCTGAACTGCCGCCGGAATCGACGGGTTGAGATGCCTTGATAAAGGTAGTCGCGTTCGGCTTTTTCGACCTTGTTGCCTTCGATCGTCAGGACGTTCTGCTCAGCGGTAACGGAAATCTCGTCCGGAGCGAAGCCTGCGATCGCGAGTGCGATCTGGTAGCGGTCCTCGGAAAGTCGCTCGATGTTGTAGGGGGGGTAGTTATCTTCGGTGGCCCGCTGAGCTGTTTCAGCCAGATCGAAGAGACGATCGAACCCGATGGTCGAGCGGAAGAGGGGAGAGAAATCGTACGTGCGCATAGCCAAATCCTCCAAAGAGCAAGATGGGTATGAGAAGCACCGGACACGACCGGTGCCCGTTACGCCTGGACCCTACTGGCGTCCAAGCCATCAGCCCTTGGGCCGACGAGCGACGAAATAAATCAGTATTTGGCAGTGTCAAGAGGGCTTTCTCAAAAAAAGCGACGTCGAGAGTTGCCGCAAGCCTCGCAGACAATTTTCCTAATTCGGTAAGTTAAGCGTTGGATTTAGCGAGATCATTGGTTATCGGCAGCGTTCTCGCTCGGCTAAGGATTTCGGAAGAGCCGCAATTCGGTCGACGAGCGTTTGGGTTTGGTGGCAAACCGACCCAAAGCTGCCAGCCAATGAGTGGGTGCCGCCCGAGGCGACGTTACTCAGTCGGCGCTATTGGCGGTGTGGCGTTAAGCAGGCCGGATACGGCCGTCACGAGCTGGGCCGGTGCAAACGGTTTTACGAGAAGGATGCTGCCTGGTACGCCCTTTGAGGGCCATTGATCGGCGCCATCGCCCGTCATGTACACTACAGGCAAATCGAGGTTAAGTTCTCTGGCGCGTCGGGCAACGTCCCATCCGGTGAGCTCGCCATGCAGGTGCACGTCGGTGATGAGCGCTCGATAGCGGCGGTGATTTTCTTGGAGAAGGACGATCGCCTCTTCAGCGGACGCTACCGTCTGCGCTTCAAACCCGCCCTCTGATAGAGCCTCTTCTACTAGTTCTTTTACGAGGTAATCGTCCTCGACCACTAAGACCGGCAGTGGATTTTGCACGTTGTCGCCTTCCGCAGTGGATGCAGCGGGTTCTTAAGTTACAAAGTGAACACTTGTTCCACGGTCGGTTTCATTTTGAAGCGAAATTGTCTGTGAGTGGCCCCAGTTAAATTCGGGGCCTTGCTTCTGTGAAACTAACCCACTGTGACCCGCCCGCTATTGCGAAAAGATCGGAGCAGCGGAATATGGACTCTGCCGATGTCGGAAAAGACAAATCGGCGGATCAGCAAACGGCTCCAGCACCGGCCTCCAGGCCCCCAGAGGTGCTGGGGCCGTTTCTTTTTTCGTAGGAGCAGGAGCGATAAGTTTCTGTAGTGAGGTGCCGCCCCTCTCCTTGGCGCCTAGCCGATGGCCGCTATTAGCTGCAAAGGGGAGGGTACCTGCATTCCAGGAGCCAATGCGATCCGCTCGATATATTTCCGCTTCAGGTCGAGGCCATGGCCGTCGCCATACTTGGGTTTCTTGGTGTCGTGGCCCATCAACTCGTCCTTGAGCTCGTCCGGCGTCTCGACGCTGCGCAGCCGGTCCTTGAAGCCATGACGCAGGGAATAGAGCGAGTGGGCCTCGGTCTCGCGCAGGCCATGATCGGAAAAATACGCGTTCACCGCAGCGGAGAGCGTGTCGCCCTTGTCGCGGTAATGTGGGAAGCCATCGGGAAACCGCCGCATGGCCTCGAGCGAGATCCCGACCAGCGGAATATCGCGATCGGAGAATACCGTCTTGAGGACGCGGTCGTCCGGCCGCACGCGGATGAACGGATTTGGCGCGTCGAGCACAATGTGCTTGCGGCGCAGATTGATGATCTCGCTAGGCCGAGCGCCCGTATTGATCATCACCATGACCACGGCGCGCTCCTCGTCGTTCATAGTCTCGAGGGCGCCCGCCGCGAGGAGGCGGTTGACGATCCACCATGGCGAAAAGGGCGGCCGTGGCCGCGACGCCTCACCCTCGAGCCTGGCGCCGGCGAACACGCGATCCAGATGTAGCCGGTGCCGTTTGGAGACGGCTGACAACATGCCAGTGATGTGCGTCAGGTTGCGATTGGCAGTCGCGGCAAGGACTTCGCCATCGACAACACGCTCGGTCCAGTGGTCGGTATATTTCAGCGCGTCATCGCGCGTCAGCCGCGTGATGGCCTTGTCGCCGACGACGGTGATCAGCAGCTCGATCGCCCGTTTTTTGCCGTTCTTCCATTTCTTGAGCTGGCCAGGTGACATCCTGGCGATAGTCGTTTTCTTCGCGATCTCGAACTCGTCGCACAGGCTGGACAGCATGATTTCCGGCAGGTCGACGCCGCCAAGGGTCGCCGCGGTCGTGGCAGGGTCATGCCGCCGATCGCCCACTGCGAGCGCGTCAATCCGGCGGAGGATCTCGGCAAGGGCCTCCTTGGCAACGTCGTCGACCGGCCTGTAGGTCAGCTGCAGGGCATGTGCCCGCTGCCGGGCCTCCTCGAGAGCGACGATGGCGTCCCGGCTTCCTTGGCGCGCGGCCGCTCTCCAGGACGCCTCCAGATCGATATTAAGCTGGTCGGCGACCCGGCCGGCGCGGATGCCCGACCGATCGTCTGCGATGCGGATTTTGGTCGACTGCTTGACGATCCCTCGCGCGTCGACCGCGGCGAATTCGGGCGGCACCCGACGGACGAAATGCCAGTACCCGTTTCGCTTGGTAAGACGCTCCGGCATCGGATCCTGTTGCACGTTTTGTTGCACGCCAGCATCGGTGGAGCGGCGGTCGAAAGTCAATAAATTACGAATTATCCCAAGATATCAACAGCATCGCTGGTTAGCTTCCTCGCACCGCTAGGGAGCGCCATCATGGCCAAACCGGAAATCCAGCCAGTTCAACGGATTGCCTTCGGGTGGGCGCTTTGCGTTGCCGCCAGGGCCGGTGTGCACAACCCGGCAATCGCTCCAATCCGCCGCGATTTCGCAACCTTTTGGTAAGCCAGCGGCGATAGGCGTTCGCCCTGGGGATCCTTGGGGATGATGTGATGGCTTTGGGGTCCAAGAAACGCGAAACGCGCAAATCGCTGCGCCAGTCCGGCTGGATCACGCTCGACGGCGGATTCGCGGCGCGGCCTTGCGTGGTCGAGGACATCTCCTCGTCGGGCGCCAAGATCACCGTCCAGGACAACAACACGCTGCCGGCCAAGCTGCGGCTGGCGTTCTCGCGCGACGCTCGCACCGGGCGCGCCTGCGAGGTGGTCTGGCGCGAAGGCAAGACGTTCGGCGTCAAATTCGTGCGCTAGCCTCACTCGACCGCGCGCGATAAGAAGCGGGATGCACAAGATCTGCTTCGCCGTCATCGCCGTCCTGATCCCCGCTGCTGCGTTTGCGCAGCAGGGCGACCGCCGCAGTTTCCAGACGCCGCCCGATGCCGGGAAAACCCTGCCGACCAAATCCGCGACGCGGAGCAATCCGTGCGCGTCGTACGGACCGGGCTTCATCAAGGTCGAGGGCACCGACACCTGCGTGAAGCTCGGCGGCGGCATCAGCGTCGAGGGCGGCACAAGGTCGAGCGGGCGCTGAGCGGCCCGCCGCCCACGCTCACGACATCGGCGGTGCGATGAAGCGCACGAAGGCCGGCCGCCCCGCGATCCCGCCGAACCAGCGCTCGAGATGGGGAAGCTTCGGCTTGCTGACGCCCTCGACGCCGAACCAGCGCCGCGCAAAGGCGCCGAGCGCGATGTCGGCGATCGTGAACTGATCGCCCTCGATGAAGCGGCGGCTCGCGAGCTGCGCGTCGGCGACCTGCCACACCACGCCCGCAGCGTCGGCGTCCTTCTGGCTCTGGACCATGTCGCGTTTGTCCGGTGCCGTGCGCACCAGCCCCCAGAACAGCGGGCGCTCGACCGGTTGCAGCGTCGACAGCGTCCAGTCGAGCCAGCGGTCGACGGCGGCGCGCGCCTTCGGCGCCTGCGGATAGATCGGTGAGCCTTGACCGTAGGCCATGCAGAGATAGCGCATCACCGAATTGGATTCCCACAGCACATAGTCGCCGTCGGCAAGCGTCGGGACGCGGCCATTCGGATTCATCGCGAGGTAGTCAGGCTGATCGTTCTTGCCGAACTGCATGCCGGCGTCGATGCGATGATAGGGCAGGTCGAGCTCGGCGAGGCACCACAGCACCTTCTGCACATTGACCGAGTTGGCCCGGCCCCAGATCGTCAGTTGCGACTTGCTGTCCATCACGCGTTTCTTTCCGCTGTTGTGCTTTGCGCGCGTTCTTAGCCGAAGCGTCAGGGAAAAGCGCGCGGTGAATTGTACCGAGAACAGAAAAAGAGGCTCCGCCGCATCGCGGCAGAGCCTCGTCGATACCCACGCATCAAGACGCGGTCAGTGACCGAACAGCAACCACAGCACGATGATCACCGGAATCGGTACACCCAACAGCCAAAGCAAAATGCCTCTTCCCATCTCCGTTGCCTCCTCGCATTCCTCGTGTGAGGAGGCAACGTCAACGATCGCGTCACGTTCCTAACGGTCATTCCGCGTTTCGCAGCATGGAGGCGCGGACAGGAACGAGCGCGTGGGCGCGGCGTTACCAGTGGCCGGTATTGGGCATCGACGCCCACGGTTCGGCCGGCGCCTTCGGATCGCCCTTCTGCAGGATCTCGATCGAGTGCAGGTCCGGCGAACGCACGAACGCCATGTTGCCGTCGCGCGGCGGACGATTGATGGTGACGCCCATCTTCATCAGCCGCTCGCAGGTCGCGTAGATGTCGTCGACCTCGTAGGCGAGGTGACCGAAATGGCGGTCCTCGCCGTATTTTTCCTCGTCCCAATTGTAGGTCAGCTCGACCAGCGGTGCGCCGCGGGTTTGCGGCTGGGACTTCAGCAGATGGAGGTCTTCCTCGGCGCAGAGAAACAGCAGCGTGAAGCGGCCCTTCTCGTTGTCGATGCGGCGCACTTCCTTCAGCCCCAGCGCGTCCTGATAGAATTTCATCGCGACATCGAGATTGCGAACACGCAGCATGGTGTGCAGATAGCGCATTTTCTTATCCTCCTGAGAGAGTCAGAGATTTTGTTTGGGCTCGGGCGAGACGGGCCAAGAATTAGCAGCAAAATGCGAGACAGGGCAGGGGGCTTGGCGCAGAGGGTCTTGGCGCAGCGGGGCCTGGCGCAGGGGTTATGGAGCAGGGGTCTTGCGCAGCGCGCGCTACGAGAAAGCCCCGCCCGGGAAAAATCCGGGACAGGGCTTTCGTGGTCGAGCCTTGGAGGCACAGTGGCTCTATGTCACCGATCGCCGATCACAACCAATCAAGGACGCGCGAGGTTGGACGTCCTCTAAAAGCGAAACCCCGCGAGCGGGCTCGCGAGGTCTGATGCCGACCGGCCTTGGGGAGATCGCGCCGGCATCAAACCGATAATGCCGCATCACCCGGAAGGTTCCTGGCGGAAGGTTCCGCCGTCCGAAAAGTAGAAAGCCCCGCAGGCTGGATGCGGGGCTTTCCCAGTTGACGGACTGGGGATCTCTCAGGGCGTGAGCCGTCAACTGTTGGGGATCAAACTTAAGGTTGAATTTGTAAAATGCAACAGCGCCGCGTAGACGGAGTATGTTCGTCCCACAGCGCTGTGCCTGATGCTGGCCCTGAAATTCCCAGCGTCGTTATGTCTCGGCAGCGCCCAAAAGGTTCAAGAAGACGCCATCGTGAGCAGGGCGCGTCGCAGCGCACAACCTGCCGCTCGCGGTCATACCTTGATGTCGAGGATGGTCTCGACGGCGTCGCGGTCGGCCTGGTTCTTTGCGGCGAAGACATCGAGCACGTCATCATTGATGACGCGCGGCTGTTCCTTCGCCGTCTGATCGAGAACGAGGTGCACTCTGGCCTGCGTGACTTCGACGGGTACGGGGTAAATGAGCATGGCTCTCTCCCTCCGGCGGTCGAACCTTGTCAGGGCTTTCTTAACGATTTGTAAGCGCCGGGACCGTGCCGTTTTGAGGCGAATCGGGGCGGTTCGCCACGTCTGCCCGCTCGCGTGCGGTCCAGGTTGCGGCCATACTGCGGGTTCCGGGACCGACGGCGCGATCGATGAAGAACGGGCTCTATTCGATCCACATCCATATGACCGACGGCGTGCGGGGCCGCGACAGCGGCGTCCTGATCCTGCGCGACGGTCTGTTGATCGGTGGCGGCCCGTATTTCTGGTCGATCGGCGCCTACACGGTCGGCGAGGGGACCTGGAAAGGACATCTCAGCACCAACCAGCATACGCCGCTTCCCGACCCGTTCACCCGCCCGCTGTTCGCCGGGCACGAGGTGACGAGCGGATTCTCCGGCACTTTCAGCGGCGACCGGGCCGAGGTGTTCGGGACCGTGCTGGTCGGAACGCGCAGCCTCGGCTTCCAGGCGACCCTGAAATGGCTGGCCGATGCCTGACGTCGTCAGGCTGTGGACGAGTGCGCAGCAAGATCCGAAGCCTGTTGAGCAAATGGGCCTGCCGCCGCTGTGGGTTTGCTGCGGAAAGCCTGGGGATAGGTTGTGGATGCCGGTTTTGTCGCTGCGGCGCACCCGCAGCAAGCCCTTACCCCACCACCGCTAACCCTACCTGGTTAGGTTAAGCGCGGCATCTTGTTGCGACCGCCAGCGATTGCGATTGGGATGGCCTCGGTGACAGCCATGATGCCATCGTTCCACAGCGCAGACCGACCGACCCACCGCCGTGTGATGGTGGTGGGCCTGCTGTTCTGTTCGATTTTTGTGGCGATCAGCTTCTGGCTGCGGCCGCAGCCGGACAGCGGCAAGGCGCTCGTCAAGGCAGACCGGCTGGTCCGCACGGCGGGAGAGGCACGCAAAACGAACTGAAGGCAAACTGACAAGGCGAACCGACACGGCGAACCGCGATCCGCTGCGGACGTTCAGTCCGGCAGCTTCCCGTTCGGGTGCTTGTGATACATCGCGATGCCGATGAAGCCGGCAAAGCCCATCACATTCAGCAGCAGTTCCATCCACGCCGGCATCATGCCAACCTCGCTTACTTCGAAGCTAATCTCTGAGGTTGTGTTTTTGTTCCCACGCTAACCGATGGTAGCTTTGCGCATTCGCATGGCTGCGGAACCGCAGCGTTCCATTTGGCAGGGACCGGAGCGCCGGAGCCCGCTTCCTGCAGCAACCATCCCGTTGCGCCCGCGTTGGTGCACATAACAACGTGAGGAGGTTGCGGATGAACAAGACATTGGCAGTCCTGGCCACCGTTGCGACGGTTGGTGCAACGATGATCACTGCGCCGGCGCAGGCGCGCGGTCCCGGCCCTGGCCTGGCTTTCGGTCTGGCAGCCGGCGCACTCGCCGCGGGCGCCGCCGGAGCGGCCTATGGCGCCTACGGTCCATATTATGGCCCACGCTATTACGGGCCCGGCTACGGTTATTATGGCCCGCGCTACGGCTATTACGGTGGCGGACCCTATGCCTATTACCGTGGTCCGTACTATCGGCACCACTACTATCGCCATTACTGGTAACGGCGACGAGCCCGGAGCACCTCCGCTCCGGGCTCTCTCAATTGTACGTCACGATGTGATCGCCGATGAACGCGCGCGGCCGGCGCACAATCACGCGCTCTTGCGCTGCAATCCATCCCAGACATTGCCGAGCGTGTTGTCGTAATATTCCTGGCGATCGCGTTCGAATTTCTGCTGCGTCGCCCGGAAGCGGGCGATGCGTGCGACGATCTCCTCGCGTTCGCGCGCGACGCGCTCTTCCAGATCTGTCATTGCCCATCCTCGTCATGGTGGTCCTATCCCCGCGCGCATTGGCATCAGCGAATTGGGCGTCAATGCGGAGCAGGCCGTGCAGGAATGTGATGATGCTGAGGCGGCGGACAGCCCGATCGCTCGCGTCATGGTTGAGCTCGCAATCGATTGGATCGTGCTATAGTCGCAATGACCAACCGGATCTTCTCCAGTGATCGCCAAGGATTTGCGCAGCGGCGTCGAGCGGCTCGGCAACATGATTGCCGAGGCCTCATCGATCGTGCCCTTCACCGGGGCAGGCATCTCCACCGAGTGCGGCATCCCCGACTTCCGTTCGCCGGGCGGGCTGTGGACCCGCAACCGGCCGATCCCGTTCGACGAGTTCGTCGCCAGCCAGGACGCGCGCGATGAGTCGTGGCGTCGCCGCTTTGCAATGGAACCGACATTTGCTGCGGCTAAGCCCGGTCGCGGGCATCGCGCGCTGGCATCGCTCTACCGGGCAGGCAAGGTTCCCGGCATCATCACGCAGAACATCGACAATCTGCATCAGACGTCGGGCTTCAAGGCCGATGACGTGATCGAGCTGCACGGCAACACGACCTACGCCCGCTGCATCGGTTGCGGCAAGGACTACGATCTCGCGTGGGTGAAGCAGCATTTCGACAAGACCGGCAGCGCGCCCGACTGCGCAGACTGCGGCGATCCGGTGAAGACCGCGACGATCTCGTTCGGTCAGTCGATGCCGGAGGATGCGATGCGCCGCGCGGCGGAACTCGCGCGGCACTGCGATCTGTTCCTGGCGATCGGATCGTCGCTCGTGGTGTGGCCCGCCGCAGGCTTTCCGATGATGGCGAAGGAGAGCGGCGCGCGGCTCGTGATCATCAACAACGAGCCGACCGATCAGGACGACATCGCCGATCTGGTGATCCGGCATGACATCGGCGACACGCTTGGTCCTTTCGTAGGCAATTGATGCCCGATTGATTCGCGGCTGTGCAAGCCTGTTCATAGTTCCTGCATGAATCGTTTTTTAGCTATGCCCGGCAAGCGGGAGTGTTATCTTTTGGTTGAGAGATTCGCGCAGCGTCCAAATGAGTTGGTCATGGAAAGCAGCGTGTACAGGGTGCGCCGCAACGTCGGCGCTCTGCATTTGATGTGTGGGGTCCGGGGTCATGGGGTCGGACGGATTTGAGTCCAAGAAGCTCGGCGGACCGCCGATCGGCGGAGTTGGGCAAAGCAGGATTGCACAGGGTGAGTACGGCAGCGCGCCGCGCGATCCGGCGATCGATGCTTTCTCCGGTCTCGGTGACGCCGCGGCCAACCTCGTCGAAGTGTCAGGCGTCATCAAATGGTTCGACGCCTCGAAAGGCTACGGTTTCATCGTCCCCGACAATGGTTGGCCCGACATCCTGCTGCACGTGACGGTGCTGCGGCGCGACGGCCATCAAACCGCCTATGAGGGTGCGCGGCTCGTCGTCGAATGCGTCCAGCGCGCGAAGGGCTACCAGGCCTTCCGCATCGTCTCGATGGACGAGTCGACCGCGATCCATCCGGCGCAGATGCTGCCGCCGCGAACCCACGTCACGGTGACCGCGACCAGCGGGCTCGAGCGTGCACAGGTCAAGTGGTTCAACCGGCTGCGCGGCTTCGGCTTCGTGACCTGCGGCGAGGGCACGCCCGATATCTTCGTGCACATGGAGACACTGCGCCGCTTCGGCATGACCGAGCTGCGCCCCGGCCAGTACGTGCTGGTGCGGTTCGGGCCCGGCTCGAAGGGCATGATGGCCGCCGAGATCCACCCGGAGACCGGCCCCTCGGCGCTGTCGTCACACTAGGTATCGTCCGGACCTCGACGGCCGCGTTGGCACAAAGTGCGCAGCGGACTTCCGAGCTGATGCCTCGGTCTACGCCCACGCCCTGACGGAAACGTGAGCCGCCGGCGAGCCTTGAGGCCTCTGGCATTTGCCGCAATCATCGGGTTAGGGTCCCGCCGGAAAATCTTCCCCGGTGTGAGTATTTGTCGATGAATTTCGGTCGTAGTGTTGGGCGCCGTCGCCCGTGGCTGCTCGCCTGCCTCGTCCTCATGTTCGGCGCGCTGCTGGCCCCGACTGCGCAGGCGGCCAGCGTCCAGCCCCTTGAGATCGTCACCAAGTCCGGCGTCCACGTCTTCTCGGTCGAAATGGCGACCACCGAGCAGGAGAAGGAGACGGGCCTGATGTACCGCAAGGAGCTCGCGGACGGCAAAGGCATGCTGTTCGACTTCACGCCGGAGCAGGAGGTGTCGATGTGGATGAAGAACACCTACATCTCGCTCGACATGATCTTCATCCGTGCCGACGGGCGGATCCTGCGGATCGCCGAAAACACCGAGCCGCTCTCGACCAAGATCATCGCGTCGCGCGGGCTCGCCAAGGGCGTGCTCGAGGTGATTGCCGGGACCGCGCAGAAATACGGCATCCAGCCCGGCGACCGGGTCGGCCACCCGCTGTTCGGCAGCCGCTAGCCGCAATTTCCGGACGAAAACGGGTGCCGATTTCGCTCGCAGCGGCGCCTTGCTGGCGCTGGCTGAAGCGTGTATCCACGGGGCTTCTCGGAAATGTCGGGGTATAGCGCAGCCTGGTAGCGCGGCAGTTTTGGGTACTGCAGGTCGTTGGTTCGAATCCAGCTGCCCCGACCAAACCCATTCCAGAGCTTTGTTGCGAGAACTGACCCGAACAGGCGGATCCGAACGGGCTGCGGCCTGGTCGCGCGGACCTTGCGCGCGAACCAGCTTCGATCGCAATTGTCTCGCCTGACGCAACAACGCCGCCTGGACGGAATATGTTCGTCCAGACGGCGCCGCCGAAATACTGGGCCCTGAAATCCCCAGTGCCAATGGGTCGTCCGGGCGGGCGTTAGGTTCAACCTGACGAGAGCCTTGGTCGCCATTGTAATGTCGCAGGCCCTGCGGCGGATGCGGCATGCGCGCGCAGCTGGCGGGGAGGCGCAATCGCGCAAGAGCGGTCCGGGGGAACCTTGTCCCGTCCCGGTTGCCTGCTGGTGTCCCGCCCCGTGAATGACGGTAGCGTGGGCAAGGATGCGTCCTGCGTCGGGTTCGGCGTGTCGCACGCCAAACGAAATGCAGTTGAACGGGCAGGGCGAACAGAACCGTCTGAGCAAGCCGCTGTTCGACACGAAGCTTTTCACCGGGCACATCGAGGCTTATGTCGCGATGTACCAGCGGGCCCAGTCCGGACTCGCGCGGGAGACGATCGTCGTCCCCGACCAAGGATGAACTATCGATGGCCCCTGATCGTAACCCAGCCCTGATCTCTGGTATCGGCACATGACCCACGCCATCGTCCGACCGGCGGTAGACCACGATCTGCCCGAGGTGCTGAACCTTTACCGACACCTTCACCCGCAGGATCCTGAGCTGGAGAGTGCTACTGCCGAGCGCGTCTGGTCGACCTTGCTGGCATCGGGTGCCACGACGGTGATTGTGGCGCAGGTAGCGGAGCTGCTCGTATCATCGTGCACGCTTGCGATCGTGCCGAACCTGTCTCGGGGCGGCCGATCATATGGGGTGATTGAAAATGTGGTCACTCACGCCGACTACCGCAGGCTGGGGCTCGGCCGGCGGGTTCTTGCCCACGCGCTCGACATTGCTTGGCAAGCTGACTGCTACAAGGTCCTGTTGGCGACGGGTTCGAAGCGCGAGGCCACCCTGCGCTTCTATGAGGAAGCGGGCTTTGATCGCGGGGGCAAGACTTACTTCGAAGTACGCCGTCCTTAGCGTGCAGTTCGGACGACTACGAGGCTCAGCCGATAATTAAGCCGGCTACGTTGCCGGACGTGAGTACAATGCCGCCGGGGCCTGTTGAGCATCGGCGCTCGGCAGCACCGGCCCAGCCTGACAAGAACCAATCCGCGAGGAGGCACCATGGCGCGCAGACTGATCGATATCTCCGTTCCCCTGCAGAACGACGTTCCGGCCGATCCGCCGGGCAATCATCCGACCATCCAGTACATCGATCATCAGCAGGGCCTGCCGCGCATGCTGCAATTCTTCGATGGGCTGAAGGCAGCCGATCTGCCTGACGGGCAGGGTTGGGCCGTCGAACAGGTCTCGCTCTCCACCCACAACGGCACGCATCTCGATGCGCCCTGGCACTTCCATCCGACCATGAACCGCGGCGAGCGCTCCTGGACCATCGACGAGGTGCCGCTGGAATGGTGCTTTCAGCCGGGCGTGAAGCTCGACTTCCGGCACCTGCCTGACGGCTACGTCGCAACCGCAGGCGATGTCGAGGCCGAGCTGAGGCGGATCGGCCATACGCTGTCGCCGCTCGAGATCGTCGTCGTCAACACCAGCGCCGGCGCCAAATACGGCCAGCCGGATTACGTCAATTCGGGCTGCGGCATGGGCTATGAGGCGACGATGTATCTGCTCGAGCGCGGCGTGCGGCTCACCGGCATCGACGGTTGGAGCTGGGACGCCCCGTTCGTTTTCACCGCGAAGCGATATGCCGAGACCAAAGACGCCAGTCTGATCTGGGAAGGCCACAAGGCCGGGCGGCACATCGGCTATTGCCACATCGAGAAGCTGCACAACCTCGAGCAGCTGCCGTCGACCGGCTTCATGGTGTCGTGCTTCCCCGTGAAGATCGAGCGCGCCTCGGCGGGATGGACGCGAGCTGTTGCGATCCTTGACGGCTAGCTTTTGGGGGATTTCGGCTGTGTCGGGAACCGGTGGATAGGCTGTGCATTCCGCCAGGTTGTTGCGATATCGCTACAGCCTCAGGCAGCCGAATCTGCTCTTATACACGCCGTAGATGCATTGGGTGATCGGGCCGGCGGCTCGTCCTCGCGTCCCGATTTCCGAAGGCGTTCTCTCCCGTGACTAGAGCCCCGGCGTCTCCCGGGGCTCTTTCTTGCGTGCCGCAATTCCGCAAGGGCCGGGCAGGCGAACCACGTCCCGAAAAAGAAAGCCCTCAAAAAGAAATCAGGTGCGCCGGACCCGACGCACCTGACCTTATGACTTCGCTATCGCTTGTGTCGGCCGGGCGGTCGTTACCACCGGCAAACGCGAACACCACGCGGGGTCCACCAGCAACGGGGACCAGCATAACCGCCGTAGTAGCCATAGCCGCGGCCATAGCCCCATCCGCGTCCGCGGCCCCAGCCGCCGCCGCGATAGCCCCAGCCACCGCCACGCCCGCCGCCGCGCCAGGCTTGCGCGGGCGACGTGGTGGCGCCGACCAAAATGGCCGAGGTGCTTGCGACATAGACGAACAACAAAGCGACTGCTGCGAGGCAACGAGTCAGGATATTGTAGCGTTTAGTCATTCCGAAGATCTCCAGTCACTTCCATACATCTGAACTGATGCTGGCTGTCTCGCTTAGACGCGCGATACCGGCGTCCGGTTCGAGCAGCTAAGACAATATTTTCACTAAGGTTCTTGCTAGCTTTAACGACTCTATTGAGACCAACAGGTAAGGTCAAGTTACGTTCCCGCCTGCAAAGGATGATGTGGTTGCTACGCTCATCTTGTCGTTCATCTGCCGTTCATTCTGTTCATCTTGCATTGCGCCGATTTGATTGGTGCATCGCATAAGCAGAGATTTGCGAGCCGCGGAAAATGTCGTCGAGAACTTGAAGTCGACACGATCATGTTCTCTGAGCGTTGCAAAATCCTCCCTGAAGAGTGCCCATGCCGAAACAACACATCTACGTCCTTGGTCTCAACGTCTACGACCATGACGTGAGCGCCTGCCTGCTGCGTGACGGCGCGATCGCGTACGCAATTTCCAAGGAACGCATTACGCGCGAGAAGCATGCCTCCGGCTTCTACAAGGAAGTCATCGACTACTGCCTGTCCGCCGAGGGCATCACGCTCGACGATGTCGATCTCGTGGTGCGCAACAGCTACATCCTGCCAGTGCCGGAGATGGAGGAGCGGATGCTCCACCAGGACATGCCGGGCTTCCTGCCGATCGCCGAGCGCAACGAGGCGATCAAGCATCCGCTGTTTCGTTCCAAATCCGACAAGGTGGTGTCGATCTCGCATCACCTCGCGCATGCCTACAGCGCGTTCGCGGTGTCGCCGTTCAGGGACGGCGTCGTGATGATCGTCGACGGCGTCGGCAACTATCAGGCCGACGCGATGGAGTCCTATCCGCAGGATGGAGCGTCGCCGCTCGCCCGCGAGTCCGAGAGTTACTACCGGTTCGACGATACCAGGCTCGAATGCCTGAAGAAGGTCTTCATGGAGCCGGCGCGCGGCCTGCTGTCGGACGAGTTCTACAACATGCCGGGCCTCGGCGCGCTGTACAGCCGGGTCTCGACCTATGTGTTCGGCGACTGGAACAAGTGCGGCGAGCTGATGGGGCTCGCGCCCTATGGCCGCCGCGAGCAGGTCGGCCATCTGCTCGAGATGAAGGACGGCCAGCTCAACGTGCCGTTCTGGGGGGCCGACAACCAGCAGCCCTTCGTGCTCGACAGCGGCAGCTGGGACAAGAGCCCGACGATGCGGCACTGGGAGGACATCGCCTGGCGGGTGCAGGACGATACCGAGAACGTGCTGCTGGCGCGGGCGCGCTGGCTGCGCGAGACGACCGGTGCCAAGAACCTCTGCATCGCCGGGGGCGTCGCGCTGAACTGCGTCGCCAACGGCCGCATCGCGCGCGAGGCGGGTTTCGAGAATGTCTGGATCCAGCCCGCCGCCGGCGACGACGGCATCGCGATCGGCTGCGCCTATTACGGCTGGCTCGAGATCCTTAAAGCACGCCGCTCGTTCGTGATGGACCATGCCTATGTCGGCCGGCGCTACAGCGACGCCGAGGTCGCGGCCGCGCTGCAAAACTTCCTGGTGCGGATCCAGGTCGACGCCAAGCGCAGCGACAATATCTGCCGCGACACTGCGAAGCTGCTCGCCGACCAGCGCGTGATCGGCTGGTTTCAGGGGCCCTCGGAATTCGGTCCGCGCGCGCTGGGCAACCGCAGCCTGATCGCCGATCCGCGCAAGGCCGAGATGAAGGACATCCTCAACAGCCGGGTCAAGCACCGCCAGGCCTTCCGCCCGTTCGCGCCGATCGTGCTGGCCGAGCGCATGAAGGAGATCTTCGAGGGCGAGGAGGACTCGCCCTATATGCTGATCGCCAAGCCGGTACGCCCCGAATGGCGCGACAAGATCCCGGCGATCGTGCACGTCGACGGTTCGGCGCGGGTGCAGAGCGTGCGGGACGAAACCAACCCGGTGCTCTATCGCCTGCTGAAGGAGTTCGAGGCGCTGACCGGCGTGCCGGTCTTGATCAACACCTCGTTCAACGTCAAGGGCGAGCCGATCATCGAGACGCCGCAGGACGCGGTGAGCTGCTTCCTCACCACCGGGATCGACCACCTCGTGATGCACGACACGCTGGTGTCGAAGACCAAAATGCACAAGGTCGTCACGCCTGTCATGACGACGTTCGGCGACGTCGCCACCATCGTCTCCTCGACCACGCAGGACGGCAGCCGCGGCGGCTGATCGAAGTCCTCGAGGCAAGCCAGAGCTCCGTTCCGATGGAATCGGAACGGAGCTCTGGGTTTTTGCTTTGACGCGTTTTCTTCACGCGAACCGGTATCCACTTCGCTCGAAAACGCTCGCGTCGCGGCGGATCGAGGACTATCCGGCAGGGGGCGGTCCGATGCCGCGCCCCAGCCCGAACTGGCCGACCGGCCCCTCGACGTGAATATCGAGCCCGGTCATCTTCGCGAACAGATCGATATTGGCGGTGCCGATCGCGCAGCCGCCGAGGCCCAGATCCGTTGCCACCAGGTACAGCGTTTGGGTCAGGACGCCGACATCCTTCAGGATCAGCGCATAAGCGATGGCGCTGTACTTCCAGGATATCCGGCCAAATCGCGCGGCGATCGTGATCAGGATCTGCGGTGGAGACGGCGCGTCCATGGCAAATCCAGCGCTTTGCAACATGGCGTCGAACTGTTGTGGGCGAACGTCGATGGCCGCCAACGCATGCGCATCGGCGTCGTAGTGATAGAAGCCCGGCGTCAGGCCGTCGCAATTCGCGACGGCCAGATAGAGCTCAAGCTCGTAGGCACTGCCCGCTGCCGGATACGGCCTGCTGGTGTATTCGATATCGGGACCATCGTCGGTAAACTCCAGCTGCCCGCTCCATTTCGTCCGGACCCGCGCGACGCTGTTCAGGAACGTCGAAAGTTCGGCCAGCGTGATAGGCTTCCGATGGTCGAAATCGCGGGTCGAATGCCTGTCATGCAGCAGTTGCTCCAGCGACGAGGCGATGCGGTCGGATTCCGGCAGCTTGATGGTCTTGCCGGGCCAGGCAGGTCGGATCGCGGGGAGCGGCGCAATCAGGCCGGTGTGCGGATAGAGGCCACCCAGCGGATTGGCCTGACGGCCTTCCGTGCTGCGGGCGTGGAATAGCAAGTCGTGAAAATCCCAGAGCACGAGGCCGTCATCGCCTTCCGCCTTTCGCAGCGTATCGTGTTGCGCGGCGTCGATCTCGATCAGGATTTGGCAGTCCAGCAGCAGCGCAAGCAATGCAGGGCCTGGATAGCCGTCCAGACGTCGGATGCGGCTGATCTTCTGAGGAGCGGCAAGGACGGTCAGCAGGGCCGCAATCCGCGCATCACGGATCCTCAACAGTGCGCTGGCCCGCGGTGATTCCAGAATCATCTCGGTGCCGCGCCGCCGAAGATAGGCGAAGCGGGACAGCACGACCGTTGCCGCATCGTCGAGCTTTGGCGTTCGCGGCCAGTAATCAGGGGTCTGCGGCTCGATCGCGACGAGATCATTGGCGTCGCCCGGACGCGCCAGGCGATATTCCAGCAGTCCGCGGCGTGCCAATTGCCGCATCAGGCGCTCGACCTCTCGCCCGACCGCATCGCCTTCCGAGCGGGGAAGTGGCAGGCCTGCCTGCAGTTCGAGGGCGCGTTCCGCTGCGGCTGCGCTGAACGTTCCCAGAGGCTCCGAATAGCCTTCGACATGGGCCGCTAGGCTGCCGTCAGGTTGCGCTTCGAGCGCGACGAGCGGGTTGAGCCGAACGAAGACAGCCGGCGGCGTGGCGCGCGGCGATTTCTTTTTCTCGCTCATTTTCCTGCGCGCGCGCACGCCGGTATCACCTCAAGTGTGCGGGAGAAATGGCGTCAACTCGCTTTCCAGCGATGGCCGATCGCGCAATCCGAGCTTGACCGGCACATCGTAGAGCCGTCCCGGCGCGAAGCGGCGATAGAAATGGCGCATCCCGGGAACGATGACCCGGACCACCGGAACCTCGACGTCCGGTCGCGTCTGGTCGAGAACCAGGAAGTCGAGACCCGCGCGGGCCGCGATATCAACGCAGGCATCCACCTGTGCACGGGTGTTGTCGAGCGGCACGTCTGTCGCGGCGGCCGGCGGGATGACGGGATTGGCGCTTGGAATCAGGAACGGATATTCGTCGAGCCGCAGCGGATTGACGCCATCGAGGCTCGGCTTCTCGCCGCTGCCGCCGCCCATCAGACCGATGGAGAGGAATTGATTCAACTCGGTCAACGACCGCAGCAGCGCGATACGCGGATCGAAGTGCGCGCCCGAGCCAAACTCGATGTTTTCCTGACCGTTCTGCATCCAGTGCACGATCGCGACATAGGTCGGGACGCCGAGATCGCTGGTGATATCGAGCACCCAGAGCCGCCGGCCCGTTTCCTCGAGCTGGGTCTTCAGATCGCGGATGTAGGAATCGTCGAACTGGTTCAGATCGACCGCAGCGCGTTGCGACCGGTTGTACCACCAGATTGCATAGGCGTCGCGCTCCATCAATTCGAGGAAGCCTTGTACGATGGCTTCCTCGCGGGTGTTGCCGGCAGCGCAGCCGTTGGAATCGGCGGCGAAGGCGGCCGGACCTTCGTAGAAGAAATACAGCAGGCTGGTCGGAATCTGCCTGAACCGCTTGTCGCGCAACGACCAGACCGGCGACCATTCGATTTTTGCGGACGGATCGAACGGCTCGGGGGCGGGCTGGGTGTGATGTGAGTCGTCGGGATTCGGCACGGCGCTGCCGCGGTACTGCTCGTCGCTGAAGAGCAGGATGTCGTTGGGACGGATTGCGTCGCCGGGGGGGAAGTCGGAGAAGCGCTTTCGGGCGCGGATCTCATCACCCTGGAAAATCCCCGAATATCGCTCGATTGCTTCCATCAGCGCGCTGGCCTCGCCTTGCTCGGCCGTGCTGCCCTTGCCGAAGCTGCCGCCGCTCAGCCCGGCGCGAAGCTGATCGACGTTCTGCGCCGGCGCGGAGAAGTTATGTTGGGCATAGAAATTGGTGTTCATCGGCAGATCGACTTCGATCCGCTCCAGCCGCGTCACCACGCCGGTGAGGGGGCTGACATGCTTTTTGAACCGCGCCACCGTGGTGCGGGACGAGACGGTGCGATATCCGCCACTGGTCATCACCAGCTTGGCGCCGGGCCCCAATTCGACCGGCTGTGGTGACCGCCGCGGGTTTTGCAGTTTCTTGTTGCCGCAGGTTGGGCATTGCGGGCGGGCTGCCACGTAGTGCCTTGCAATGGTCGAGCCCAGCAGGTCGAGACTGACAATGTGATTGCGCAGATCGGTACGGAAGCCGCTCGCGACCGCCTTGGCGACTTCAACCGCGGCAAAGTGGATGGCGCTCTGTCCAACCGTGTGCTGGGCGAGTGGAGAAACCGCGACCGCACGCGCTCCGCCGCGATCCAGGAAGCCCTTGACCTCGCGGTTGCGGATCATCCGGTCGTACAGGCAGGTCCAGCACGCGGTCTCGCCCGGGCTGAACATGGGGCCGACCAGGGGAAATACCCCGGAGGGCTGCACCAGCAACCAGGCTGATCCGTCGGACACGCGCTGCAGGTTGCGTTCGGCGAGCCGCCGATCGAGATAGTCGTTCACCAACGTAACCGTAAGGTCGGGCGATGTCTTGACGACGCGGACGCCCAGTTCCTGCAGTGCCTTGCTCAATTCGGCCGCGCCCTTGACGTCGATCGTCTCAAGTCGAACGCGGCAGTTGTGAAGGTTTTGTTCGGCGATCGCGTCGGGAAGGCCCAGGCTCGCCCAAAGCCCCGCTGCGGCGGTCCGGGGACCTGGCGGCTTTGCGATCACATAGCGGCGGTCGAGCAGCCGCTTGATGGCTTCACTGATCTTGTCGGATGGAAACTTTCGCCCGAGCGTGTCCGTGAGCTTGGCGACGCTGCATCCATTTGCACCGATGGCCGACGCCAGCGCGCAATACAGCTCGCCGTGGAGAAAGAACTTTCGATCTTCGGAATAGAGGCAGACAACATCCGGAGGCAGCACGTAGGCCGTGAAATTCGGTGCGAACTGCAGAACGTCGTTGTTGGCGCGCTGGGTGGATTTGCCTGGCAAGGAATCGGTCCTGTGCAGCTTGTGGGGCGATCATTGAAGCGGGCGAGGCGCCGGCCTCGACCCCTCCGCGCCGTTGCCCGAAGCGAGCCGTGCAACGATACGGACACAATACAAAATTGGCCGGGTCGACGTGTGTCGGACCCGGCCATGACGATCGATGTGTGTCAACGCGATTTCGACTAGCAGATGCGGCAGGCGCCCCACGACAGGCAGCAGCCGCCACCGCAACCCGCGCAGCCGCCGCAGCGGCAGGCACGACAGCCACGGCAACCGCGACAGCCACGGCAACCTCGGCAGCCGCCGCATCCGCGCCACGCCAGCTGGACGCCGGCTCCGGCGTCTTCCTTGTCGAACAGGTGGAAGGTCGCCAGGCTGACGTCGGCGATTTCTTCTTCGCCGAGTGTGATGGCTTGCGTCGGTCCGTACTTCTGTATCTGCGGCGCGTCTGCTCCCGGAACGGCGGATGCGGACGCTCCCCCCACCAGCGTGAAAGTCAATCCAGCTGCGCCCAAAGCGGGCACCGCAGCCTTGGTCACACGCTTGCTGGTCACACGCTTGCTCTTGGGGGCTTGCTTCACTCGCGGCATGCTCGCATCCTCCATTCTTGACGTGTTGTCGATTGCAACTCTCGCGCAGTTGTACAATTCGTCGCAGCTGCGTGCAAGACGCACTGCGCGCACACTCTCGCGAGGCGCTAGCGTGCATCAAGTGTTGTCGTTCATCTTCGTTCCTAGGTTCATCTTGATGAACGCGATTATTGACCAGCCCCGTCACTCGGGCACGATCGTTGACGATGCGGGAATTTGCATGCTGCACTGCGGTTGTCCCGACGCCGAAGCGAGGGATCGGCATGGCTGATGATGGTGCGAGCTTCGCTTGGTATGAGCTGCTGACCACGGACGTAGAAGGCGCCGGTGCCTTTTACGGCAGCGTCCTCGGCTGGGAGACGAAGGATGCGTCTACATCCGGGATTTCTTACAAATTGTTCATGTCGGGCGAGCTTGCCCGAAGCGGTCTGATGGAGTTGCCGGACGAGGGCATTCGCCAGGGCGCAACCCCGCGATGGATTGGTTATGTCGGTGTTGACGACATCGATCTTGCCGTCCGCCGAATGCTGGAACGTGGTGGCGCCGTCTACGTGCCGCCGACCGGCACCAATATCGGCCGTATCTCGATTGTCGCCGACCCGCAGCGGGCGACGTTCGGATTGCTGAGCGGATCAAGGATCGCTCGGCCCGCGGTCGAAGCCCCCGATGCCCTTGGGCGGGTCGGCTGGCATGAACTGCTGGCCGCCGATTGGCGGAAGGCCTTTGGTTTCTACAACGAGGTTTTTGGCTGGCGACAGGCCGACAGCGACGTCGCCGGCGTCGAGACCTACCAGCTGTTCTCTGCTGGTGGGCAGACCATCGGTGGAGTCTTCAACAAGCGTCCGCTCGAACCGATCGCGTTCTGGCTCTACTATTTCAACGTCGACGACGTCGACGCAGCCATCGTGCGGGTCAGGGCCGGTGGCGGACGGGTCTATGAGGGTCCGCTGGAGTTGCCCAACGGCAGTTGGATCGTCCGCTGCCTTGACCCGCAGGGCGCCACGTTTGCCTTGGAGGGAGCGCGCAGCGCCGATAGCGTCGCGAAGGCGCCGGCGGCCGAGTATCGCTGGACCACCACCTGGGATGGGATCACTTCACAGGGCAGGTGGCGAGGCGGCCAGCCGGGTGGCAAAGGGCGGCGGCCGGGCAAATGACGCGCTTGGTCACCCGGCCTGCGCCGGTGCCGCGGGTTTCGGCGCCGGCGGCTTGATCGGCTTGTCCTGCCGCTTCGACCACGAGATGTAATAGGCCACGATCGTCATGATCGCGATGCCGGAGATGCTGACGAAGATCTGCGCGAACAGCGAGCCCGAACTCATCGAGAGCTCGAAATGTCCGACAAAGGACAGGAACACGCCGACGCAGAACACCGCGAGCGACTGCTGGCCACAAACGATCAGGGGATCGAACACCTTCCATTCCAGCGCCGCCCAGTCCTTCGGGATGAAGCGGATCACCAGCACCGTGATCACCACGAAGTGCAGGAAGCGGTAGGGCGCGAGGTTGGTCTTGTCGTTCGGGTTGAACGCCGAATACAGCCAGTCCGGAAACTGCGCGCCGAACTCCGGGAAGCGTCCGGCCATGGTCATGATCAGCGCGAAGATCATATAGGCGATGCAGAACCACAGCGTGTAGGGCGAGTTGATGATGTGCATGTTTTGACGTGCACCTCCCATCGCGCACCATGAGCCGAACACGAACAGCACCTGCCAGGCGAACGGGTTGAAGTACCAGGTCCCGGCCGGATAGGCCGGCAGATTCCAGCCCATGTGGCGCGACACCAGCCACAGCGCGAGCGAGGCCAGCATGGTCCAGTTCGGCCGCCGCAGCATGAACCACAGCACCGGCGGGAACAGGCCCATCAGCACGATGTAGAGCGGCAACACGTCGAGATTGACCGGCTTGAATTTCAGGAACAGGCCTTGGCGCAGCGTCTCGGTGGCGTTGTCGACGAGGCCGGCGACGTTGAACTCGTTGATGATCTCGGAATCGCCGAAGCGCAGTGCCAGATAACTGATCGAGGCGATGTAGATCACGAACAGGATGATGTGGGCGACATAGAGCTGCCAGACCCGCTTGGTCAGCCTGGTGGCGCCGACGATGAAGCCGCGCTCCAGCATCATGCGGGCATAGACGAACGATGCGGTGTAGCCCGAGATGAAAACGAACAGGTCCGCGGCATCGCTGAAGCCATAGTTCCGCGTCGTGATCCAGTTCACGATGTTGTCGGGGATGTGATCGAGATAGATCGCCCAGTTCGCGATCCCGCGGAACAGATCGAGCCGGAGGTCACGGCCTTTTTCGGGCAGGTGAGCGTGAATTTCCATGGGGCCCCGCTTCCTCGATGTGATGCTGTCGAGAAGGCCGCGCCGCGGGCCCGGGGACCCGAACGGAGGCTCCCGAGGCCAGATTGTCACAGCGCGGTAGAATGACTATACCGGTCCGGCGAAGGCTCCCTCCGAGATCGAGGAATCACCGATCAGTTCCTAGAACGGTGTCTCTATACTATCCCGGTGGCTTCCTTCAAATCGCTTCCATATCGCACATCCCACGGGGCCGACCATCCATGACCGCACGCATTTTTAAGCCCGCCAAAAACGCGATGCAATCGGGACGTGCCAAGACCAAAGAGTGGCAACTGGATTACGAGCCGGAGCAGCCGCGCACCGTGGAGCCCCTGATGGGCTGGACCTCTTCATCGGACATGAAGCAGCAGCTGACGCTGCATTTCGAGACCAAGGAGGAGGCGACAGCCTATTGCGAGCGCAAGGGCATCGCCTACCAGGTGATCGAGCCCAAGGATTCGGCGCACCGCCAGATCGCCTATGCCGACAATTTCGCGTTCCGCCGCTGGGAGCCGTGGACCCACTAGGACCAAGGCCGGCGATCAGCTCGCCGAGCTCTCCGCGGCCAGCGCGCCCGGGATCGGCAGCGGCGCATCCTTGGACACGCCGAGCACCGGAAAGCTTCTAATTTTACGCACGTTGGGCAGGCCGGCGAATTGCAGCAGCTGCTGGCGCATGTCGTCGACGCTGGGTGCAACGCATCGGAGCATGAAGTCGGCATCGCCCGAGATCCGCCAGCATTGCAGGAAGCACGGCACGGCCGCCACCGCGGCCTCGAACGCCTCGATCGCCGTCAGCGTCTGGCTGTCCAGCTGGATCAGGACAAAGGTCATCACCTCATAGCCGAGCATGCGCTCGTCGAGCGTGGCGCGGACCGCCTGGATCACGCCGCGGCTGCGCAAGGCGCGGACCCGGCGCAGGCAGGGCGGGGCGGTGATGCCGACCCGTTCCGCGAGCTCGTTGATCCTGATCCGGCCGTCCCGCTGCAACTCGGAGAGGATCCGCAGATCGATGTCATCGAACTGTTGGCGCTCTGTCACGGTCACGAACCCGCCAGCGCGGTCCGCGGGCTGTGAGCGGCGTTGCGGACGTCGCCGAACGCGGCCTGCGGCGCGACGCCCGACAGCACCAGCTTCTCATGCGCTGATATGATCGCGTCCCGGGTCAGGCGGCCGCCGGGGCGGTACCAGGTGCAGAGCCCGGTCAGCAGCGCCAGGATCGCGAAGGTCGCGACCTGGATGTCGCCGACCTCGAACACGCCGTCCGACACCCCGTCGGTGAGGATCTGCGCCAGCCGCTGCTCATAGGCGCCGCGCAACGCCACCACGACGCCATAGTTCTTGGCATCGAGGCTGCGCAGCTCGGAATTGGCGATGAAGACCTCGCGCTTGCGGGTCATGTGATAGGTGACGTGGAAGGCCACGAAGGCGCGCAGCTTCTCGACCGGATCGGCCTTGCCCTCGAGCGCAAGATCAAGCTCGCGCAGCAAATCGTTGATATGCTCCTGCACCAGATCGAACAGCAGGTCCTGCTTGGTTGAGATATGGTTGTAGAGCGAGCCGGCCTGGATGCCGACCTCGGCGGCGAGCTGGCGCAGGCTCATGGCCTCGTAGCCGTGCTCGAAGATCAGGCGCACGCCGGCCTTGCGGATCGCCTCCAGCGTCGTGGGGCCATGTGAGCCGATCGTGCGTGCCATCGGGGCCTCGGAGGGTGTTGGCTTGTCAGGGAGATCAAGGAAACAAGCAAACGACCGTATCTATATCGCATGAAATCCCAACAGATTCAACGAACTGCGGATTTCATGCAGCAACCATAGCACGGTTGCTTGCGAAGCCAAGAAAAAAACGTATGATCGTTTAATTGCAAGATGAATCTCACGGGAGGGATCATGGCCTCGAACCAGGCGGCAATCTTCAATTTCGACCTTGGCGAGACCGCGGACGCGATCCGCCAGACGGTGCATGATTTCTCGACCAACGAGATCGCGCCGCGCGCCGCCGAGATCGACCGCAGCAACCAGTTTCCGCGCGACCTCTGGCCGAGGATCGGCGCGCTCGGGCTGCACGGCATCACCGTCGAGGAAGAGTATGGCGGCTCGGGCCTCGGCTATCTCGAGCATTGTATCGCGGTCGAGGAGATCTCGCGCGCGTCCGCCGCGGTCGGCCTGTCCTACGGTGCGCATTCGAACCTCTGCGTCAACCAGATCCGTCGCAACGGCAACGAGGCGCAGAAGCGCAAATATCTTCCGAAGCTGATTTCCGGTGAGCATGTCGGCTCACTCGCGATGTCGGAGCCATCAGCGGGTTCCGACGTGGTCTCGATGAAGACCCGCGCCGAGAAGAAGGGCGACCGCTTCGTCCTCAACGGCAACAAGATGTGGATCACCAACGGCCCGGTCGCCGATACGCTGGTGGTCTATGCCAAGACCGATCCGAACGCTGGTCCGCGCGGCATCACCGCCTTCATCATCGAAAAGGGCATGAAGGGTTTCTCCACCGCGCAGAAGCTCGACAAGCTCGGCATGCGCGGCTCCGACACCTGCGAGCTGGTGTTCGAGGATTGCGAGGTGCCGGAGGAGAACGTGCTCTCCGAAGTCGGTCGCGGCGTCAACGTGTTGATGAGTGGTCTCGACTATGAGCGCGCGGTGCTGGCGGCAGGGCCGATCGGCATCATGCAGGCCTGCATGGACGTCGTGCTGCCCTACGTCCACGAGCGCAAGCAGTTCGGCGAGCCGATCGGCTCGTTCCAGCTGGTGCAGGGCAAGGTCGCCGACATGTACACCACGATGAACGCCTCGCGCGCCTATGTGTATGCGGTGGCGAAGGCCTGCGACCGTGGCGAAACCACGCGCGAGGACGCCGCCGGCGCGATCCTCTATGCCGCCGAGAAGGCCACCCAATGCGCGCTGGATGCGATCCAGCTCTTGGGCGGCAACGGCTACATCAACGACTATCCGACCGGCCGGCTGCTGCGCGACGCAAAACTCTACGAGATCGGCGCCGGCACCAGCGAGATCCGCCGCATGCTGATCGGCCGCGAGCTGTTCGCCAAGACGGCCTGAGCTGCGCACGGGCCGTCGCGACCCGGCGCGGCGGCCTGCCTTCCAAGAACTCCTGTCGGCTCCTCCAACGAAACGTGCAACACCGATGCCGCTTCATTCGACGATCGATCCCACATCCTCTGAATTCGCCCGCAACGCCGATGTGATGCGCGGCCTGGTCGCGGAGCTCCGCGACAAGCTCAAGCAGGTGGCCGGCGGCGGCGGCGAAACCTCGCGCAAGCGGCACACCTCGCGCGGCAAGATGCTGGCGCGCGATCGCGTCGACCTCCTTGTCGATCCGGGTACGGCCTTCCTCGAACTGTCGCCGCTCGCCGCCAACGGGCTGTACGGCGGCGACGTGCATTCGGCCAGCGTCATCACCGGCGTCGGGCGCATCTCGGGGCGCGAATGCATCATCGTCGCCAACGACGCCACCATCAAGGGCGGCACCTACTACCCGCTGACGGTAAAGAAGCATCTGCGCGCCCAGGACATCGCGCGGCAGAACAATCTGCCCTGCGTCTATATGGTGGATTCCGGCGGCGCCTTCCTGCCGCTGCAGGACGAGATCTTTCCCGACGAGCGGCATTTCGGCCGCATCTTCTACAATCAGGCCCAGATGTCGTCGCAGGGCATTCCGCAGATCGCGATCGTGATGGGCTCCTGCACGGCGGGCGGCGCCTACGTGCCTGCGATGTCGGACGAGAGCATCATCGTGCGCAACCAGGGCACGATCTTCCTCGGCGGCCCGCCGCTGGTGAAGGCTGCGACCGGCGAGGTCGTCACTGCCGAAGAGCTCGGCGGCGCCGATGTGCATTCGCGGCAGTCGGGCGTGACCGATCATTACGCACAGAACGACGCCCATGCGATCGGGATCGCGCGCCGCATCGTCGGCACGCTGAAGCGGCCGGCCAAGGCACCGCTCAACATGCGTTCCGTCCAGGAGCCGCTGTTTCCGGCCGAGGAGATCTACGGCGTGGTTTCCGCCGACGGCAGAAAGCCGTTCGACGTGCACGACATCATCGCGCGGATCGTCGACGGCTCCGAATTCGACGAGTTCAAGAAGCTCTACGGCACCACGCTGATCTGCGGCTTTGCCCATATCTGGGGCCATCCGGTCGGTATCATCGCCAACAACGGCATCCTGTTCAGCGAAAGCTCGCTGAAGGGCGCGCATTTCATCGAGCTGTGCTGCCAGCGCGGCATTCCCCTGGTGTTCCTGCAGAACATCACCGGCTTCATGGTCGGCAAGAAATACGAAGCGGGCGGCATCGCGCGCGACGGCGCCAAGCTGGTGACCGCGGTTGCCACCGCCGGCGTGCCGAAATTCACCGTGGTGATCGGTGGCTCCTACGGCGCCGGCAATTACGGCATGTGCGGCCGCGCCTACAGCCCGCGCTTCCTCTGGCTGTGGCCGAACGCCCGCATCTCGGTGATGGGCGGCGAGCAGGCCTCGATGGTTCTCAGCCAGGTGCGGCGCGACGGCATCGAGGCCAAGGGCGAGAGCTGGTCGGCGGAAGAGGAAGACAAATTCCGCGAGCCGATCCGCGCGCAATACGAGAAGCAGGGCAATCCCTACTACGCCACTGCGCGGCTGTGGGACGATGGCGTGATCGATCCCGCCGACACCCGCCTGGTGCTCGGGCTCGGCCTGTCGGCCGCCGCCAACGCGCCGATCGAGCCGACGAAATTCGGCCTGTTCAGGATGTGACCCGGGATCTGATCATGGACCGCTCAAAACTCTATCGGCGTTTTCGCACGCTTCTGATCGCCAACCGCGGCGAGATCGCCTGCCGCGTGATCCGCTCGGCGCGTGCCATGGGGCTGCGCACCGTCGCGGTCTATTCCGAAGCCGACCGCGACGCGATGCATGTCGCGCTTGCCGACGAGGCCGTGCTGCTCGGGCCGGCGCGGGCGCGCGACAGCTATCTCAACATCGAACGGGTGATCGCGGCTGCCAGGGAGACCGGCGCCGAAGCCGTGCATCCCGGCTACGGCTTCCTGTCCGAGAATGCCGAGTTCGCGCAGGCCTGCCTCGATGCCGGACTGGTGTTCGTCGGCCCGACCGCGGCGATGATGACCGCGATGGGCTCGAAGTCCGGCTCAAAGGCGCTGATGGAGAAGGCCGGTGTGCCGCTGGTGCCCGGCTATCACGGCGAGGCGCAGGACGAGGCGATCCTGGCGGAAGCCGCCAACCGGATCGGCTTCCCGGTGCTGGTCAAGGCATCCGCCGGCGGCGGTGGCCGCGGCATGCGCGTGGTCAATTCGGCAGCAGAGCTTGCGGCCGCGATCACCAGCGCCAAGCGCGAGGCCAAGGCGGCATTCGGCGACGACCGCATGCTGATCGAGAAATACGTGCAGAACCCGCGCCATATCGAGGTGCAGATCATCGGCGACAGCCACGGCAATCTGCTCTCGCTGTGGGAGCGCGAATGCACGCTGCAACGCCGGCACCAGAAGGTGATCGAGGAGGCGCCGTCGCCGACGCTGAACGCCGCGCAGCGCGACACTGTCTGCGAGGCGGCGCGAAAAGCCGCCGGCGCGGTCAGCTATGTCGGCGCCGGCACCATCGAGTTCGTCTCGGACGGCAAGGACGTGTTCTTCATCGAGATGAATACGCGCCTGCAGGTCGAGCACCCCGTCACCGAGCTGATCACCGGGGTCGATCTGGTCGAGTGGCAGCTGCGCGTCGCGTTCGGCGAGGCGCTGCCGCTGAAGCAGGACGAGATCAAGCTCAATGGCCACGCCATCGAGGCCCGTGTCTACGCCGAAAATCCGCAGAAGAACTTCATGCCCTCGGTCGGCCGCATCAAGACCTGGCGCACGCCGCCGGACGGCGACGGGCTGCGCATCGATGCCGGCTATCGCAGTGGCGACAACGTCTCGCCGTACTATGACGCGATGCTTGCCAAGGTGATCGCCTGGGCGCCGACCCGCGAGGGCGCGATCGACAAGCTCGACCGTGGACTGCAGGAGACCGATGTTCGCGGCATCGTCACCAACATCCCGTTCCTGTCTGCGCTGGTGACGCATCCGGCGACCCGCGCCAATGCGATCGATACCGGCTTCATCGAGCGCGAGCTGAAGAACCTGACATCAGGCACCGGCGCCGCCGGCGAGTTCGAGCTGTGCGCGGCGGTGGCGGCGATCGTCAATGACGAGCAGAAGGCGGCGCGGCGCGAAGCCAACTCGCCCTGGCAGGCGTTCGGCTGGATGCCGGTCGGCCGCCGCCAGCGGGTGTTCTCGTTCCGGCAGGGCCATGAGCCGGCCCACACCATCACGCTGCACTATGGCAACGGACCGTCGACGCTCTCGGTCGGCGGGCGCGAGCTTGTCTTTGCCATCTCGTCAGCCGGCGAAGATGGCTTCGACCTCACGCTCAACGGCATCAAGTCGCGCGTCGCCTCGGTCATCGAGGGCCACGAGCTTTACTTGCGCACCCGCAACGGCCGCTTCGATCTGCACTGGGTCGACCCGTTCGGCGGCGAGAGCGAGGAGCAGGTCGGCGAGGACAAGATCGTGGCGCCCTTGCCCGGGACCGTGGTCGCGCTGCTGGCCGAGGAGGGCGCGACGCTTGAGAAGGGCGCGCCGATCCTGACGCTCGAAGTGATGAAGATGGAGCAGACCCTGCGCGCGCCCTATGCCGGCGTCCTGAAGAAGCTCAAATGCAAGGTCGGCGACATCGTCGGGGAGGGTGTCGAGCTTGCCGAAGTCGAGGCTGCGGCCGCGTCATGACCGATCAGATCCACATCGTCGAGATGGGGCCGCGCGACGGCCTGCAGAACGAGAAGACGCCGGTCAGCGTCGAGGCGCGCATCGCCTTCGTCGAGGCGCTGGTGGCGGCCGGGCTTGGCACCGTCGAGGTCGGCGCCTTCGTGTCGCCGAAGGCGATCCCGCAGATGGCGAGCTCCGATCAGGTGCTGCGCGGCGTCAGCCGGATCAAGGACAAGGTCAAGGGCGCCGAATTCCACGTGCTGGTGCCGAACGAGAAGGGCTACGATGCCGCGCGCGCGGCCGGTGCCGAGGTGGTGTCGGTATTCGCGGCGGCCTCCGAAGGCTTTTCGCGCGCCAACATCAATTGCTCGGTCGCGGAATCGATCGAGCGCTTCAGGCCGGTGCTGGCGAGGGCCAAGGCCGATGGCGTCAAGGTGCGCGGCTATATCTCCTGCGTGCTGGGTTGTCCGTTCGACGGCGAGATCAAGCCGAAGGCGGTCGCCGACCTCGCGGTAACGCTGTGGGATCTCGGCTGCTACGAGATATCGCTCGGCGACACCATCGGTGTCGGCACGCCGCTCAAGGCCAAGGAGATGCTGCGCGCGGTTGGCGCCGAGCTTCCGGTCGCCAACCTCGCGATGCATTTCCACGACACCTACGGCCAGGCGCTCGCCAACCTCTATGCCGGCATGGAGCAGGGCGTCCGCGTCATCGATGCCGCCGCCGGCGGCCTCGGCGGCTGCCCTTATGCGCCTGGCGCCACCGGCAATGTGGCGACGGAAGACGTCGTCTACATGCTGGAAGGCATGGGCGTGAAAACCGGCGTCGACATGGACAAGCTGCTGGCGGCAACGAACGAGATGGCCGGCTTGCTCGGCCGTCCGCCAGTGAGCCGCGTCGCATCGGCGCTCAACGCGAAACGGAAGCGCCTCGGCGCGTCGTAGTCGTCCACCGGACGGGTTCCCAAACCGGAACCGTTTGCGGTGCACACAGCTTTCGACAACCGGGTTAATGCCCCGGAAACCGTTCATGGCTTGGTGACTCAAAAGTGCTGAGCTGAGCAGGCTCGCAATTGCTCCAGGTGGGTCTTGCCATGTCCGGACAGGTGTCAGCTTCCCGCGGCCGAACGTTTTTGGCCGGAAAGATCGTCTTCAACTTCGGCCGGTCGGCCTTCGACTGCACGGTCCGGCAGCTCAGCGACACCGGCGCGACCGTGGAGCTCGAAAGTGTCGTCGGCATTCCCGATCACGTTCAACTGTTGATCGTCGGCACCCAACAGGTGAGGGCGTGCAAGCGCTTGTGGCAATCGGACCGCCAGCTCGGCCTGGTTTTTGATGAGCAGCAGGTGAGCGCGGCGCCGCCTGCACCTGCCACTTCTGCGACGTCCGCACCGGCGGCCATGCCGGAGCGGCGCAGCGGTGATATTCTGCGCGGACACATGCTGGCGCTGCGCGCGGCGCTCGATCAGATTCCGGTTGGCATCCTGCTCCTCGACGGAGAACTAAAAGCCCTGTTCATCAACCGCGCATTTCGGAACATGTGGCAGCTTCCGGACGCGGTGGCCGATCGCAACCCGACCTTCACCGATCTGATGCATCACGGCTGCAAGATCACGGCCTATGAGCTGCCGGCTGAGCAGCTCCAAGCCTACGTTGCCGAACGCGTCCGCCTCGTGAGCCTCGGCGACGCAAATCCGATCGATCTCAGGCGCAGCAATGGTGACGTGGTTCGGTGCCAATGCACGCCGCTGCCCGACGGCGGCCGGATGGTGAGCTACACGCCCGTCACCGACATCGTGCGCGCATCGGACAAGCTGAAGGTGCTGACCGGCGCGCTCGAGAACGTGGAGGACGGCGTCGTTCTGCTCGACCGCGATCTCAATGCGATTTTCCTCAACCGGAGAATGCGGGATTTCTGGCAGGTGAGCGAGGAGGAGGTTGCGCGACATCCGCCCTACGTCACGCTGCTCACGCGCAATCGCCGGGCGGTGCCGTCGGGCGCTACGCCGGAGCAGATCAGGGCCTTTCCCGCGAAGCGGATTGCCGAAATCAAAGCAGGCGATCACAAGCGCGACGTGCAGACGCCGGACGGCCGCCATATCAGGATCCATTGCTCGACGATGGCGAACGGCGGCCGCATGCTGACCTTCGTCGACGTGACCGATCTGGTCGGTAACGCACGACAGCTCGAGGTGCTCGCGACCACCGATCCGCTCACGGGGCTGTTCAACCGCAGGCACTTCCTGACGACGCTGGATGCAGAGTGGAGCCGGTTCCAGCGTTACTATCGCTCGGTATCCGTCCTGATGGTCGATATCGATCACTTCAAGAGCATCAATGACCGCTTCGGTCATGCGGTCGGTGACGAAGCCATCAGGGCCGTCGCCGGGATTTGCATGAGGGGCAAGCGCAAGTCCGACGTTGTCGGCCGGGTCGGCGGCGAGGAGTTCGCGGTTCTGCTGCCGGAAACGACGATGTCGCGCGCCCGGATCGTCGCCGAGCGCATTCGCAAGCGGGCGGAAGGGTTGGCATTGGGGGTGGATGATCGTTCGGTGTCGCTGACCGTGAGTATCGGCGTCGCCGAGGCCCTCACCAGCATGCCCGGGATCGATGCCCTGATGAAGGCGGCCGATGCCGCGCTCTATCAGGCCAAGGAGCGCGGCCGGAATCGCGTCGAGTGCTGGGCGCTTCCGGTGCCACCGAAATTGGCGGCTGAGTAGATTGCGGAATGATGTGCTTCGTCATTCCGCGACAACGCTTCGCCCGCCCCGGAATATTCGGGCGCCGTTCCGGCCATCGCCGCGACAACGGGTAGAGAGATCGGCACGGGCTTTCCCTGCGCCCTCTGTCTGCGGAGCGGGGCGGTGACAACCGGCAACTCAGACGAGTTTCGTGACCGGGTAGCAACTCTACGGCTACGCAGTCAGGCTCGCGTCAGGTTCCCATAAGGACTGATAATACATGGTTGCCCGACGGCCACGATTGTTGCGCTATCGCAACACGACTTGAACATTTAACCCTAAAGGCAACCAGTCCGTAGTCGCGCCGCTTTTTAGCCACACCCTGACATGAAAGGATATTCACCTAGCTGAATAACCAGCGCTCCGACGACGGGACATTTTTTCGGGTTCCGGCGTTGATGGAGGAAAGAGCGCAGGAAACAAGCGTCGGAACAGGGTCGCGATGGACGCCAAGGTGGACGGCAAGACGAACATCAAGGGCAGGTTGCCGAGCCGTCACGTGACGGAGGGGCCCGAACGCGCGCCGCACCGTTCCTATCTCTACGCGATGGGGCTGACGACAGGCCAGATTCATCAACCCTTTGTCGGCGTTGCTTCATGTTGGAATGAAGCCGCGCCCTGCAACATTTCGCTGATGCGCCAGGCCCAGGCGGTGAAGAAGGGCGTAGCGTCCGCAGGCGGCACCCCGCGCGAGTTCTGCACCATCACCGTCACCGACGGCATCGCCATGGGCCATGACGGCATGCGCTCGTCGCTGCCGTCGCGCGAATGCATCGCCGATTCGGTCGAGCTGACCGTCCGCGGCCACTCCTATGATGCTCTGGTCGGGCTCGCCGGCTGCGACAAATCGTTGCCGGGCATGATGATGGCGATGGTCCGTCTCAACGTGCCCTCGATCTTCATCTATGGCGGCTCGATCCTGCCCGGCAACTTCCGCGGCCAGCCGGTCACCGTCCAGGACATGTTCGAGGCGGTCGGCAAGCACTCGGTCGGCGCCATGTCGGACGAGGACCTCGACGAGATCGAGCGGGTGGCGTGCCCCTCGGCCGGCGCCTGCGGTGCCCAGTTCACCGCCAACACCATGGCGACCGTCTCCGAGGCGATCGGGCTGGCGCTGCCGTATTCGGCCGGGGCACCGGCGCCCTACGAGATCCGGGACTCCTTCTGCGCCGCCGCCGGCGAGAAGGTGATGGAGCTGATCGAGAAAAACATCCGGCCCCGTGACATCGTCACCCGGGAAGCCCTTGAAAATGCTGCGGCCGTGGTTGCAGCCTCAGGTGGTTCGACCAATGCTGCGCTGCACCTGCCGGCGATCGCCCATGAGTGCGGCATTAAATTCAATTTGTTCGACGTCGCCGAAATCTTCAAAAAGACTCCTTACGTCGCGGATTTGAAGCCGGGCGGCCGTTATGTTGCCAAAGACATGTTTGAAGTAGGTGGCATTCCGCTGCTGATGAAGACGCTGCTCGACAATGGCCACCTGCACGGGAATTGCCTGACCGTCACTGGCCGAACGATCGCCGAAAACCTCAAAAGCGTGAAATGGAATCCGCACCAGGATGTGGTGCGGCCCGCCGACAATCCGATCACCGTGACAGGTGGCGTTGTCGGGCTGAAGGGTAATCTCGCTCCGGAGGGTGCGATCGTGAAGGTCGCGGGAATGTCCAACCTGAAGTTCACCGGTCCGGCCCGGTGCTTCGACCGCGAGGAAGACGCCTTCGAGGCGGTGCAGAAGCGCACCTACAAGGAAGGCGAAGTGATTGTGATCCGCTACGAGGGGCCGAAGGGCGGTCCCGGCATGCGGGAGATGCTGGCGACCACGGCGGCGCTGACCGGGCAGGGGATGGGCGGCAAGATTGCCCTGATCACCGATGGCCGGTTCTCCGGCGCCACCCGTGGCTTTTGCATCGGACATATTGGACCTGAAGCGGCCGTCGGCGGGCCGATCGGGTTGTTGCAAGACGGCGACATCATCGAGATCGATGCGGTCGCCGGCACCATTAACGTAAATTTGAGCGACGCCGAACTCGCAAATCGTAAGACCAAATGGGCCCCTCGCGCGACGAACCATACATCTGGTGCGCTGTGGAAGTACGCCGAGCAAGTGGGGCCGGCGGTGGATGGCGCAGTCACCCATCCGGGTGGCGCGCACGAGAAACAGTGTTATGCGGACGTTTAGGCGTACGATTTTTGCGTTTGCGTTAGGGGCCATTCCGGTGGCGGGCCCTGGATTCGGATTCGACGGCGCCCCGGTCAGCCCGCAGGATACCGTGCTTCCGGTGGTTTCGCCGCAGCCGGGAACGGCAGCCGCGCTGAAGCGGGCCGCAACGCCGGTCGCGCCGACCGCGTCCTCGCCGACCTCCTCCTTCAGCACGCTGCAGTACCAGGCCGAGGGCGGTCACCCCGTGGCGCAGTGGAAGCTCGGCAAGATGTACGCCGAGGGCGACGGCGTCATCCAGGACGACATGCGCGCCTTCGAGTATTTCAGCCGGATCGCCAACGCGCATGCCGAGGACTCGCCGTCGGCACCGCAGGCCTCGATCGTGGCCAATGCCTTCGTGGCGCTCGGCCGCTATTATCTGAGCGGCATTCCCAATTCCAAGGTGAAGGCCGACACCGAGCGGGCGCGGGAGATGTTCTCCTATGCCGCATCTTATTTCGGCAATGCCGACGCCCAGTACGATCTGGCCCGGCTCTACCTGAAGACGCCGGACGCCTCGCGGGACGATTTCCGCTATGGCGCGCGCTGGCTCGGCCTTGCCGCCCAGAAGGGCCAGCATCAGGCGCAGGCGCTGCTTGGTCAGATGCTGTTCAACGGCGACCGGCTGCCGCCGCAGCGGGCTCGTGGCTTGATGTGGCTGACCCTGGCGCGCGACAGCGCGACGCCGGAAGAGGCCTGGATCAAGGAAAGCTACAACCGGGCGATCGCCAAGGCCTCCGAAGACGATCGCGCGATGGCGCTGCAGATGCTCGAGCACTGGGTGCAGGGTCGTCGCGATTAAGAGGCCGCCGGGACTGATATCCGGGCGGCCTGCGGGGCTCAGGCGGTCTCGAAATCGAGATCGGCCCAGACCGGGACATGGTCGGACGGCTTCTCCCAGGCGCGGACATAGCTATCGATCCCGACATCGATCAGCCGGTCGCTTGCCTGCGGCGACATCAAGAGATGGTCGATCCGCAGGCCCCAGTTCTTCTGCCAGGCGCCGGCCTGGTAATCCCAGAAGGTGTACTGGCCGGGCTCGTCGTTGACCGCCCGCAGCGCGTCGGTCAGGCCAAGGCCGAGCAGTGACTGGAAGGCTTCGCGGGTCTGCGGCCGGAACAGCGCGTCATCGACCCATGCAGCCGGATTGTAGACGTCGCGGGCGGCCGGAATGACGTTGAAGTCGCCGGCCAGGATCAGCGGCTCCTCGGCCTTAAGCCGTTCTCGTGTGTACTCAAGAAGCCGCGACATCCATTTGAGCTTGTAGGGATATTTATCGGTGTTCGCGGGATTGCCGTTGGGCAGATAGAGGCAGGCGACCCGCACCACGCCTTGTTTCAGCGTGACGACGCCTTCGAGGAAGCGGGCATGGGCGTCCTCGTCGTCGCCGGCGAGGCCCGATTTGGTCTCATCGAACGGCAGCTTGGACAGCAGCGCGACGCCGTTGAAGGTCTTCTGGCCGTGGGTGACGACATTATATCCGAGGGCCTCGACCTCGAGCCGCGGGAACGCGTCGTCGACGCATTTGATCTCCTGCAGGCAGACGATGTCGGGGGAACACTCCTTCAGCCAGCTGACCAGAAGCTCGATCCGTTGCCGGACCGAATTGACGTTCCAGGTAGCGATGCGAACTGCCATCGGACTTCCTTCATTGATGGGACACGCGACCAAGCGCCCCGCTTAGACCAAGCGCTTCCGCATCTCGATGTGTGGGATGCCGGCCTCCTCGAATTCCGCGCCGGCGCGCTCGAAGCCGACGCGCGCATAGAACGGTTCCGCGTGCGTCTGCGCGTTGAGGATCAGTTCCGGATAGCCGAGTTCGGCCGCCTTGGCCATCAGCGCGTCCAGCACGCGGGCGCCCATACCGGTGCCGCGCGCCGCTTTGAGCACGGCCATGCGGCCGATATGGCCGTCGGGCAGCAGCCGGCCTGTCGCCACCGCCATGCCGTCCTCGGCAAACGCCAGTGCATGCCAGCTCGACGCGTCCATGTCGTCCCATTCCAGTTCGACCGGCACGCGCTGCTCCTCGACGAACACGCTGTAGCGGATGGCATGGGAGCGCTGGCAGGCCTCTTCCCAGGTGCAGACAAGAACGGAGCTGGACATAAGGTCGCGATTCGGGGGAGCCGCACGATTTTACTTAGGTGGCATACCATGGGCGATCCGCCTGTGCTAACGCTCTCCGGAAACAAGGCGTAACAATTGCCGACGGGGGAGTGACGACGCGTCCCGGCCATCAAGGGTGGCCTGTGGCGCACGTGCAAAGCTTATGAAAAAACGCAATTTGGTTCTGACTGTCGCTGTCCTCGGCATTGCGGCCGGGGCGGCTTACATGACCCGCTCGTCGTGGATGGGCGGCGGTTCCGCCACGGCGCAAGGGACGGCGCGGCCGCGCGTGGTCTCGGTGGATCTCGCCAAGGCCGAACGCAAATCGGTGCCGGTCGATGTCGACGCGATCGGGCAGGTCACGCCGATCTCCAGCGTGGCGCTGAAATCGCGGCTGGAGACCACCATCGTCTCGGTGCATTTCGAGGACGGCGCCAGGGTCAATGAGGGCGACCTGCTGTTCATGCTCGATGCCCGCCAGATCGACGCGCAGATCGAGCAGGCCGAGGGCGTGCTGGCCCGCGACCAGGCCCAGCTCGAGGGCGCGCAACGCGACCTTCGCCGCTACACCGAGCTGGTCGGCAAGGGCGCGACCACCCAGGTCAATCTCGACAACGCCAAGACCCAGTCCGACGTGCTGATCGGCACCATCAAGGCCGACCAGTTCGCGCTGGAAAATCTCCGGGTTCAGAAGAGCTTCACCGTGATCCGTGCGCCGTTTGCGGGCCGGATCAGCGCCGCCAACGTCAAGGTCGGGAACTTCGTCCGTCCCGCCGACACCCAGCCGCTCGCGGTCATCAATCAGATGGCGCCGGTCTACGTCACCTTCGCGATTCCGCAGCGGGCGCTGGTCGATCTGCGCGACGCCATGGCGAAGGGCGACTCCAAGGTGATCGCGACCATTCCCGGCCACCAGCGCTCCGAGAGCGGCAAGGTCGCGATGGTCGAGAACGCGGTCGATGCGACCACCGGCATGGTGACCGTGCGCGGCATCATGAACAATGCCAGCGAGACGCTGTGGCCCGGCACCATCGTGCAGACCAAGCTGATCATCCGCAGCGAGGACGCCGTCGTGGTGCCCACGGTCGCCGTCCAGCGCAGCCAGAACGGCAATTTCGTCTTCGTCGTCGAGGGCGGCGTCGCCAAGGTGCGGCCGGTCAAGGTGGATCGCACCTTTCAGGGCTCATCGGTGATCTCAGACGGTTTGGCGGGCGACGAAAGCGTCGTGGTCGACGGCCAGCTCTTGCTGTCGGAAGGATCGCGGGTCGAGCTGCGGGCGCGCAAGGCCGGAGCCTGACCGATGACGCTGTCCGAGCTCTGCATCCGCCGCCCGGTCATGACGACGCTGATCACGGCGTCGATCATCGCATTCGGCGTGTTCGGCTTCCGCCTGCTGCCGGTCTCGGCGCTGCCCAAGGTCGACTTCCCGACCATCGCTGTTACCGCGACCCTGCCGGGCGCCAGCGCCGACACCATGGCGGCCTCGGTCGCCGGCATCATCGAACGCCAGCTCTCGACCATTGCCGGCATCTCCTCGATGAACTCGAACTCCTCGCAGGGCACGAGCGTCATCACCATCCAGTTCGATCTCAACCGCAACATCGATGCCGCGGCACTCGACGTGCAGACGGCACTGACGATCGCGCAGCGCCGGCTGCCGATCGAGATGACGATCCCGCCGAGCTTCCGGAAAGTGAACCCGGCGGACTTCCCGGTGCTGTTCGTCTCGCTGGGGTCGGCGACGCTGCCGCTCTCGGCGGTCAATGAATATGGCGACATCACGATCGGGCAGGCGCTGTCGCAGCTGCCGGGCGTCGCCCAGGTCCTGATCTACGGTGCGCAGAAATTCGCGATCCGGGTCCAGGCCGATCCGGAGGCTGCTGCCGCCCGCAGCGTCTCGATGGAGGATATCCGTGCCGCGGTGTCGCGCGCCAATTCCTCGACCCCGGTCGGCACGCTGAACGGCCCCAAGCAGGACGTCGCGCTGCAGGCCTCCGGCCAGATGGACAAGGCGGCCGACTACCGCCAGATCTACGTCGCCTGGCGCAACGGCTCGCCGGTCCGGCTCGACGAGATCGCCAAGGTCTATGACAGCGTCGAGAACGACAAGATCGCGACCTGGATGAACGACGAGCGGGCGATCGTGCTCGCGATCCAGAAGCAGCCCGACGCCAACACCGTCGCCGTCGTCGACGCCGTGCTGGCGAAACTGCCGTCGCTGCGCGCCGCGATCCCGCCCTCGGTGACGATGCAGGTCATGATGGACCGCTCGGTCTCGATCCGGCAGGCGGTCAGCGACGTCGAGGAGACCCTGCTGATCGCGATCGCGCTGGTGATCCTCGTGATCTTCCTGTTCCTGCGCTCGGCGTCCGCCACCTTCATTCCGGCGCTCGCGGTGCCGATCTCGCTGTTCGGCACTTGTGCCGTGATGTACGCGCTGGACTACTCGATCAACAACATGACGCTGCTGGCGCTGACGCTGTCGGTCGGCTTCGTGGTCGACGACGCCATCGTCATGCTGGAGAACATCGTCCGCCACATCGAGCACGGCATGAAGCCGTTCGAGGCGGCGTTGAAGGGCGCCCGCGAGATCGGCTTCACCATCATCTCGATCACCTTCTCGCTGATCGCGGTGTTCATCCCGGTGCTCTTGATGGGCGGCATCGTCGGCCGCGTGTTCCGGGAATTCGCGGTCACGATCTCGGTTGCCATCATCGTCTCTGGCTTCGTGTCGCTGACCCTGACGCCGATGCTGTGCGCCCGCGTGCTGCGCGCGCATGATACGACCAAGCGGCCGAACATCGTGCTGCGGGCGTTTGAGGCGATGTTCGAGGCCTGGCTGCGCGCCTACGAATGGGCGCTGGACTGGGTGCTGGCCAAGAAGGCCCTGATGCTGATCGTGACGCTGGCGACGCTCGGCGGCACCATCTACCTCTACATGATCGTGCCGAAGGGCTTCTTCCCGCAGGAGGACACCGGCTTCCTGATCGGCGTGACGGAAGCGGCAACCGACACCTCGTTCGAGGCGATGAAGGTGCGCCAGCAGGCGCTGGTCGAGGTGATCCGAACCGATCCGGCAATCGACTACATCAATTCGACGGTTGGCTCCGGCGGTCCCAATCCGACCACCAATTACGGCCGGCTGTTCATCGCGCTGAAACCGCAGAAGACCCGTGACAGCGCCACCGCCGTGATCGGGCGGCTGCGCCAGAAGGCGCGCGAGATTCCGGGCATGCAGGCGTTCTTCCAGAGCGTCCAGAACCTCAACATCGGCGGCCGCATCTCCAAGAGCCAGTATCAGTATGTGATGCAGAGCGGCGATACCGAGGCGCTGTACCGGCTCGCGCCCGAGATGCGGGACAAGATCGAGAAAATCCCGGGCCTCCTCGACGTAACCACCGATCTCTACATCAAGAACCCGCAGATGACGGTCGACATCGATCGCGAGAAGGCGGCCGTCTACGGCGTCACGGTCGATCAGGTTCGCAACCAGCTCTACAACGCCTACGGTTCGCGGCAGGTCGGCACCATCTACATGCCGTCGAACGACTACCAGATCATCCTGGAGGTGCAGCCGCAATTCCGCGTCGATCCGTCGGATCTGTCAAAGCTCTACATGAAAACCGCGAACGGCCAGACCATCCCGCTCGACGCGGTGGCGAAGCTCGTGCCGACGGTCGGGCCGTTGCAGATCAATCACCAGGGCCAGCAGCCCGCGGTGACGATCTCGTTCAATCTCGCGCCCGGCATTTCGCTCGGCTACGCCGTCGACAAGATCACCGAGCTTGAGCAGAACGCGAACCTGCCGCCGACGATTGCGACCGGCTTCTCTGGCACCGCGCAGGTGTTCCAGGATTCGCTGCGCGGGCAGGGCGTGCTGATCCTCGCCGCCGTGTTCGCGGCCTTCGTCATCCTCGGCATTCTCTACGAGAGCTTCATCCACCCGATCACGATCATCTCCGGCCTGCCGTCGGCCGGCATCGGCGCGATCCTGACCCTGATGCTGTTCGGGATGGAGCTGTCTGTGATCGCGATGATCGGCATCGTGATGCTGGTCGGCATCGTCAAGAAGAACGCGATCATGATGGTCGACTTCGCGCTGGAGCGCCGCCGCGTCGGCCTCAGCGCCGAGCACGCGATCCGCGAGGCGGCGCTGCTGCGCTTCCGCCCGATCATGATGACGACGTTCGCGGCGATCTTCGGCACGCTGCCGATCGCGCTCGGTGCCGGTGCCGGCGCCGAGCTGCGTCAGCCGCTCGGCGTCGCCGTGGTCGGCGGCCTCTGCGTCTCGCAACTGCTGACGCTGTTCGTCACGCCCGTGATCTACATCTATCTCGACCGCATCGACCGCAGGCTGCGGCGCAAGCTCGACCCGCAAGCGGAGACTGGCGAAGTCGAGCGCCCGCAGGTAGCGGCGGCGGAATAACGCAGCGTCGGCGCCGAACCGGTCACCGGTTCACCGCGGAGAGACGTGTCAGGCGAGAAGCGTCAGATCGAGAAGCTGGTGCCGCAACCGCAGGAGGCGGTCGCGTTCGGGTTGACGACGCGGAACGAGGCGCCGATCAGGTCGTCGACGAAGTCGACTTCCGAGCCCGCCAGGAACGGGACGGAAGCGGGATCGATCAGCACCACCGCGCTGTCGCGCTCGATCACGAGGTCGTCATCGGCCTGGGTGCGCTCGACGTCGAACTTGTACTGGAAACCGGAGCAGCCGCCGCCCTCGACGGAAATGCGCAGCTTGGCGCCGTCGCCTTCCTTGCTGAGGATCTGCCCGATGCGGCGGGCGGCCCGTTCGCTGACGGTAATGGCAGCAGTCATGTCGGTCTCCGAAACCCTATCTGAGCATGGTCTGATCGGATCATACCCGGCGTCATGCCCAATTCATTTGGTCGACCGCCTCAGACATAGTTAAGTGCGTCGGACCATGGAATCAAATGGATAAGGACTAAAATACCGTGTCGGTCGGAATGGCTGCCCCCCGCGCGCCTTATGCCTGCGACCCCGACCGCAGCCGCGGCCGGCTGGTTACGGAGCCGCCGAGCCGGACCCGCAGCCCGTTCCGGCGCGACTGCGACCGGGTGATCCATTCCACCGCGTTCCGCCGCCTCAAGCACAAGACTCAGGTCTTCGTCTTCCATGAAGGCGACCACTACCGCACCAGGCTGACCCACTCGCTGGAGGTCGCGCAGATCGCCCGTGCGTTGGCCCGCCAGCTCGGGGTCGACGAGGATCTGACCGAGACGCTGGCGCTGGCGCATGACCTCGGCCATCCGCCGTTCGGCCATGCCGGGGAGCGGGCGCTCGACGAGTGCCTCAAGGACGACGGCGGCTTCGACCACAACGCGCAGGCGCTGCGGGTCGTCACCGCGCTGGAGCATCGCTACCCGGAATTCGGCGGGCTGAACCTGACCTGGGAATCGCTCGAGGGCATCGTCAAGCACAACGGCCCGCTGACCGAACGCAACGGCGCGCCCAGCGGCCGCTACCTCGAGGGCGGCATTCCGATCGGGATCGCCGACTACAACCAGACCTACGATCTCGAGCTCTGGAGCTATGCTTCGCTCGAGGCCCAGATCGCCGCCTTTGCCGACGACATCGCCTATGACGCCCATGATATCGACGACGGCCTGCGCGCCGGCCTGTTTGCGGTCGACGACCTCAAGGAGATGCCGCTGACGGCAGAGATCATCGCCGAGATCGACCGCCATTACCCCGGGCTCGACGAGGTCCGGCGCGGCGCCGAACTGGTGCGTGAGCTGATCTCACATTTCATCAATGCCGTGTTCGCGGAGGCGACCCGGCGCCTCGCGGCCGCGCAGCCGCAATCGGCCCAGGATGTACGCCACCACAATGCGCCGCTGATCGCGTTTCCGACCGAGGTGGCCGAGCAGGAGGCGGCGATCAAGGCGTTCCTGTTCCGGCGGATGTATCGCCACCCGCGGGTGATGCTGGTGATGCGGGAGGCGGAGCAGGTGGTCCGCAACCTTTTCGAGCGCTACCGGCAATCGCCCGGCGACCTGCCGGCGGAATGGATCGAGGGCAGCGTGCAGGAGACCGCCGGCGCCCGGAACAGGCGGATCGGCAATTTCATTGCCGGGATGACCGACCGCTTCGCCCTGATCGAACACCAAAGGCTTTTTGACTCGACCCCGGATTTGCGTTAGCGCCCTGCCATGGCCGACACCACTGCTTCACCACACCTTTTTGCCGATATGCTGACGCGCGTGCACGCGATCTGTGCCGCTATCGCAGCCGAGGACAATTGGCCCGCGGGCATCGATCTGTCCCGCGTCGTGGTGGAGCCGCCGCGCGATGCCGGCCATGGCGACATGGCGACCAATGCCGCGATGGTGCTCGCCAAGGACGCCAAGGCCAAGCCGCGCGAACTCGCCGACAAGATCGCCGAGCGGCTGCGCGCCGATGCGCTGGTGGCGTCCGTCGACGTCGCCGGACCCGGCTTCATCAACCTGACCTTGAAGCCGCAGGTCTGGGCGGACGCGCTGCGCGCCGTGCTGGCCGCCGGCTCCGCCTTTGGCCGCAGCGACATCGGCAAGGCCGAGAAGGTCAATGTCGAATACGTCTCGGCCAATCCGACCGGGCCGATGCATGTCGGCCATTGCCGCGGCGCCGTGTTCGGCGACGCGCTGTGCAGCCTGCTGCAATTCGCGGGCTTCGATGTCTGCCGCGAATATTACATCAACGACGCCGGTGCCCAGGTCGACGTGCTGGCGCGCTCGGCGTTCCTGCGCTACCGCGAGGCGTTGGGTCAGGACATCGGCGCGATCCCGGAAGGGCTCTATCCCGGCGACTATTTGGTGCCGGTCGGCGAGGCGCTCGCCAAGGAGTACGGCGAGAAGCTGCTCGACATGAGCGAAGCCGCGTGGCTGCCGATCGTGCGCGACAAGGCGATCGCCATGATGATGGAGATGATCAAGGGCGATCTCGCCGCGCTCAACATCCATCACGACGTGTTCTTCTCCGAGCGCTCGCTGATCATGTCCGGCAACAACAAGGTCGCCGAGACGATCGATTTCCTGCGTGCCAAGGGCGACATCTACGAGGGCCGCCTGCCGCCACCGAAGGGCAAGCCGGTCGAGGATTACGAGGACCGCGAGCAGTCGCTGTTTCGCGCCACCGCGTACGGCGACGACGTCGATCGTCCGCTGATCAAGTCGGACGCGTCGTACACCTACTTCGCCTCCGACATCGCCAACCACCGCAACAAGTTCGAGCGTGGCTTCACCAATCTGATCGACGTGTTCGGCGCTGATCACGGCGGCTACGTCAAGCGCATGCAGGCGGCGGTGAAGGCGGTGACCGCCGGCAAGGCGACGCTCGACGTCAAGATCGTGCAGCTCGTCAAGCTGCTGCGCGACGGCGAGCCGGTGAAGATGTCGAAGCGCTCCGGCGATTTCGTCACGCTGCGCGAGGTGGTCGACGAGGTCGGCTCGGACGCTGTCCGATTCATGATGCTATTCCGCAAGAACGACGCGGTGCTCGATTTCGACCTCGCCAAGGTGATTGAGCAGTCAAAGGACAACGCCGTCTTCTACGTCCAGTATGGCCACGCCCGCGGCCATTCGATCTTCCGCAACGCGCGGGAGGAGGCGGTTCCGGATCTGCCTGAGTCGGACGAGGCCCGGCTGGCCTATCTCCGTAATGCTACGGTGGAGCGGCTGACCGACCCGGCCGAGCTCGAACTGCTGAAGCGGCTTGCGCTTTATCCCCGGATGATCGAGGCTGCTTCGGTGGCACATGAGCCGCACCGAATCGCTTTTTATCTCTATGATTTAGCCAGTGAATTTCATGCGCTGTGGACCAAGGGGCGGGATTTGCCCTATTTACGCTTCATTATCAATAATGATGCAGAGATCACGAGGGCGCGACTGGCAATGGTTCAGGGCGTCGTCTCGGTTCTGGCATCGGGCTTAGCTGTTCTAGGCGTCCACGCTCCGACCGAGATGCGGTAGGCAGGGGCATTAGGCCCTCACGAGTGGGGATTTGTGAGGGCATCTGGCAGGGGCCAACTCGTTCGGACCGGCTGTGCCGGCGATCTTGGCGCTGTCCCGAAGGGGATGCATCATCACGATGGCTGATCGATATCAGGACCGACTTTTTTCCACCGACGCGGCTCCCAAGGCTGACGGCGATCCGCTTGCGGAACTGGCCCGGTTGATCGGCCAGACGGATCCATTCGGCACCGCCAACAAGCCGCCGCCGCGTCCGCTGCAGTCGCGCGCCAATGCGCGGCCGCAACAATATGAGCCGCAGGCGGAAGAGGACGACACGCAGCCCGCGGGCCCGCCGCCCTGGATGCAGCGCGCGCGACAGGAGGCCGTTGCGCCGCCGCCGGTGCAACACACCGAGTACGAAGAGCCCGAGCAGGATTATCAGCCGAAGCCGGTGCATCCGCTGCATCGCTACGCGGCGCAACAGGCGCACCCGCCTGCGCCCGAGCCGGTCGCAACCTACCGGCCGGTCGAGCCGCCGCGGCAGCCCGAGGCGTTTGACGATGAGCCGCACTATCAGGGCCACGATCAAGGCCACGATCCGTCACGCTATGACGACGCGCTGTACGGCCAGCTGGAAGCCGGCGAACAGGATTTGCAGCGCGATCCGTCCTATCCGGACGATCCCTACGCCTATGAGGCCGACGAGGAAGAACCTGAGCCGCGCCGGCGGAGCAGTGGCCTGATGACGGTCGCCGCGGTGCTGGCGCTGGGCGTGTTCGGTGTCGGCGGCGCGTATGCCTACCGGACCTATGTCGGCTCGCCCCGCACCGGCGAGCCACCGATCATCAAGGCCGACAACACGCCGACCAAGGTGATCCCGGTGCAGGCCGATGCGTCGGCCAAGATGCCGGACCGCATGGCGACCGGCGACGGCGGCGAGAAGATCGTGTCGCGTGAAGAGACACCGGTCGACGTCAACTCGAAGACCGCCGGTCCGCGCGTGGTGTTCCCGCCGCTGAATGCCAATGCGAATCCGCCGCCGGCCGCCAGCGTGCAGACCGCACAGCCCGCGCCGGCGCCGCTCACCGCGAACGGCACCTTGCCGAACAACGAGCCGCGCAAGATCCGCACCCTCGCGGTCAAGGGCGAAAACGCTGACGGCACGCAGGCCACCGCGGCTGTGCCGGCCAAGCCGCCGGCCACTGCGAAGCCGCCGATTTCGCGCGGCAACCCGACTGCGGCCAATGCCAGCGTGAACGCACCGATGTCGCTGGCTCCGGGCGGCCAGCCCGACCCGGCACCCGCGGCGCCTCCGACCCGCATCGCGTCTACCTCGGCCGCTCCGGTTGGTGGCGGTGGGTATCTGGTCCAGGTGTCGTCGCAGAAGAACGAGGCGGACGCGCAGGCGTCGTATCGGACGCTGCAGGGCAAATACCGCAACGTGCTCGGTTCGCAGCCTTTGGTGGTGAAGCGCGTCGATCTCGGCGAGAAGGGCGTCTATTACCGCGCCTTCGCCGGGCCATTCGCGTCATCGGAAGAGGCGAGCCAAGTCTGCAAGAGCCTGATGTCGGCCGGTGGGCCGCAATGCCTCATCCAAAGAAATTAAAGGCCGTTTCCTTGACCCGTGGGCTGCATACGGCCTAATCGGCCGAATGACGAACCGCGCATTCATCACGGGCATATCCGGGCTGACCCTCAACGACGCCGAACGCGAATTCATTCGCGCCGAGCGGCCATGGGGCTTCATCCTGTTCAAGCGCAACATCGAGAGTCCTGCCCAAGTGGCGGTTCTGGTTGAGGAACTCAGGTCCGCGGCCGGCATTGCCGATGCTCCGATCCTGATCGACCAGGAGGGCGGGCGGGTGCAGCGGCTCGGCCCGCCGCATTGGCCGGTCTATCCGCCCGGTGCAAGCTTCAGCGCGCTGTACGACATCGACCCGAAGCTCGGCCTCGCGGCCGCCCGCCTCAGCTCGCGGCTGATCGCGGCGGACCTGATCGACCTCGGGGTCACCGTCGATTGCCTGCCTCTGGCCGATGTTCCGGTAGCCGGCGCCGATGCGGTGATCGGCAACCGGGCCTATGGAACCGAGCCGGACAAGGTCGCGGCGATCGCGCGGGCGGTCACGGAGGGGTTGGAACAGGGCGGCGTGCTGCCGGTTCTCAAGCATATTCCCGGCCATGGCCGGGCCACGGCGGACAGCCATTTCCGGCTTCCGACCGTCGATACCGCCCAATCCGAGCTGGAACGGACCGATTTTGCCGCTTTCCAGCCGTTGGCGGACCTGCCGATGGCCATGACCGCACATGTTGTGTTTAGCGCGCTGGACCCCGTCCATCCGGCAACGACTTCTGCGACAATCATCGAACAGGTGATTCGCGGCCTGATCGGGTTTCAGGGTTTGTTGATGAGTGATGACGTGTCGATGAATGCGCTGGCCGGATCGATTGCCGAGCGGACCCGCGCCATCGTCAGCGCCGGTTGCGACATGATTCTGCACTGCAACGGCAATATCGACGAAATGCGCGAGGTTGCGCGGGAGACGCCGGAACTGGCCGGCAAGGCGCTTGAGCGCGCCAATGCGGCGCTCGCCGCACGGAAGCCGCCTCAGCCGCTCGATCGGCAGGCGGCGCGGGCTGAACTGGATGCGTTGTTGGATCGGGTAGGGACGGCATGACCGCTGAAATTCTATCGTTTGAGACCGGGCGGCCGGCCGACCTCGCCGAGGGTGAACCGGCGCTGGTGGTCGACGTCGAGGGCTATGAAGGCCCGCTCGATCTGCTGTTGACGTTGGCGCGGCAGCAGAAGGTCGACCTGTCGAAGATCTCGATCCTGGCGCTCGCCGACCAATATCTGTCGTTCATCGAGGCCGCGCGAAAAATCCGCCTCGAACTCGCTGCCGACTATCTCGTGATGGCGGCCTGGCTCGCGTTCCTGAAGTCGCGGCTGCTGCTGCCCGAACCGCCGAGCGCGGAGGGGCCGAGCGCCGAGGAAATGGCGACCGCGCTCGCCAATCGGCTGCGCCGCCTGGAGGCGATCCGCGAGGCGGCGAACCGGCTGATGAACCGGCCCCAGTTCCAGCGCGATATCTTTCCGCGCGGCAATCCGGAATCGATCGCCGAGATCAAGCATCCGAAGTTCACCGCGACCCTGTACGACCTGCTGTCGGCCTATGCCACGCAGCGCGCGTCGCGCGTGCTGACCTCGGTGCATCTGGCCAAGCGGACGGTGTGGTCGCTGGCCGAAGCGCGCGCCTCGCTGGAGCGGCTGGTCGGCCTCGCCGAGGACTGGAGCTGCCTCGACGAATACCTGATGAATTACGTCGCCGATCCCAAGCAGAGGGCGACAGTGTTCGCCTCGAGCTTCGCCGCCGCCCTTGAGCTGGTTCGCGAAGGCGAGATGGAGATCAACCAGAAGCAGGCGTTCGCGCCGATCTATTTCCGAAAGCGTCAAGCGCAGGCCGCAATGGCTGCGCCGGACCTGTCGGTTGAGTAAGTGGAAGAAGGAGAGCAAGCCCATGGCAAGCTTGGCGGAAGTGCGCAGAGACGAGCCCGAGGAGGAGGTTTCTCCTATGGATCATCCGGTAGCGCGTCCTGAGGAATTGCGGCTCCTGGAAGCCCTGTTGTTCGCATCGGCCGAGCCGATCGATCAGGCAACGCTCGCAAAGCGGATGCCCGACGGCGTCGATATCAAGCAGGCGCTCGCGCAGTTGCAGGCCGAATATGCGCCGCGTGGCGTCAACCTGGTTCGCGTCGCCAACAAATGGACGTTCCGGACTGCCGGCGATCTGTCGTGGCTGATGACGCGCGAGAGCACCGAGACCCGGAAGCTGTCGCGTGCAGCGATCGAGGTGCTGTCGATCGTCGCCTATCACCAGCCGGTGACGCGTGCCGAGATCGAAGAGATCCGCGGCGTGGTCACCTCGAAGGGAACGATCGACGTGCTGCTCGAGACCGGCTGGATCCGGCCGCGCGGCCGCCGCAAGACGCCGGGCCGTCCGCTGACCTTCGGAACCACCGACGCCTTCCTGTCGCAGTTCAGCCTGGAAGCGCTCGGCGATCTGCCGGGTCTCGAGGAACTGAAGGGCACGGGCCTGCTCGACTCGCGTCTGCCGACCGGCTTTAGCGTTCCGTCGCCGTCTGACGACGCGACGCTGCGGGAGGACGAGGAGCCGCTTGAGCCCGGCGACACGCTGGAACTGCTGCTTGCGCCGGCCGTCGAACCGGAGGCCGAGGAACCGAAGCCCGAAAGCGAAGCGGCCGAGAATGAAGCGGTTGCCGAGGTTGAGACGGCCGAGGTCGAAATGACGGTCGAGGCGGAAGCCGAATTCGAGGCGGAAGTTGCCGCCGAGGTGGATGCGGCCGAACCTGACGCGGCTGAACCCGACGCTGCCGAGCCGGAAGAGCGCATCGACCACGCGGGCGATGACGACGGCGCCGAGGAGAAGGGCGAATAGCCCTTAAATATTCCCGGTTAAGCCTAGCAATATTACGTAGCCGCGACAGCGATTTGCCGCGGCTTAAGTCCTTGTTTTTGACACCCCGCAGGCCTAACTTCCGGCCATGTTCAGGCCGGTCCGCCGGCCATTTCTGGAGGGTTGCAGGATGGGTTCGTTGAGCATTTGGCACTGGATCGTCGTGATCGCAGTGGTCCTGCTGCTGTTCGGACGCGGCAAGATTTCGGACCTGATGGGTGACGTCGCTCAAGGCATCAAGGCCTTCAAGAAGGGCATGCAGGACGACGACAAGGTCGCTGAGAAGACCGAACCCACCAAGTCGATCGATCACAATGCGACGCCGTCGGCCGCGCGTCAGGACGTCGGCAGCAAGGCCGTCTAACGCGCTTGTACTGACGCATATGTCGACGTTTTTCTTGCGCGAAACGGTGACGCCGTCGCACAGACGCGCTATGGACGCCGATTGAGAAAAGGCGCTGGCGGCCCCATATCCTGTTGGGATCGATGGGGCCGATGGCGCGCTTAGGCGGAAAAATTCATGTTCGATATCGGGTGGAGTGAACTGGTCGTCATCGCGGTCGTCGCGCTGATCGCCATCGGCCCGAAGGAACTGCCGGGCGTGCTGCGCATGGTTGGGCAATGGATGGGCAAGGCCCGCAAGATGGCCTCCGAATTCCAGGGCCAGTTCCAGGAGGCCATGCGCGAGGCCGAGATGGCCGACCTCAAGAAGAGCTTTGACGAGGTCAGGGAAGCCGCGACCGGCATCACCAGCGGCAACATCATGACCTCCTTGCAGAAGGACGTCAGCGATGCCCTGCAGATCGACAAGCCGGTCGATGCCCAGGTCGCCTCCGCGATCGACGCACCGGTGACGTCGAGCGACGCACCGGTCACGCCCACGACGCCGGCCGAGCCGACGCCGGAAACCTTTGTCGAGGCCGAGACGCACGCTGCCGGCGAGCCGCTCGCGATCACCAGCGAGGTCAAGGCCGAGCCGGCACCGCATGATGTGACGCCGCCAGAACCCGACGTGCTGAAGGACGCGAGAGCGTCATGAGCGCCGAAGATATCGAGGCCTCCAAGGCCCCCTTGATGGATCATCTGATCGAGCTGCGCTCGCGTCTGATCAAGGCGCTGCTCGGCTTCGGCGTGGCTTTCATCATCTGCTTCTTCTTCGCCAAGCAGATCTACAACGTGCTGGTGTGGCCGTTCGTGCTGGTGGCGGGGCCCGAGAATTCGAAATTCATCTACACGCAGCTGCTGGAATACTTCATCACGCAGTTGAAGCTCGCGATGTTCGGCGCCGCCTTCATCTCGTTCCCGATCGTCGCCGGACAGATCTATATGTTCGTGGCGCCCGGCCTTTACAGGCACGAGCGCAACGCCTTCCTGCCGTATCTGATCGCGACGCCGGTGTTCTTCGTGATGGGCGCGATGCTGGTCTATTTCGTCGTGCTGCCGATGCTGGTGCGGTTCTCGCTTGGCATGCAGCAGGCCGGCAGCGCGGAGACCGCGCAGATCCAGCTGCTGCCCAAGGTCGGTGAATATCTCTCGCTGATGATGTCGCTGATCTTCGCCTTCGGCATCGCCTTCCAGCTGCCGGTGATCCTGACGCTGCTCGGCCGCATCGGCATCGTCACCTCGAAGATGCTGAAGGAGAAGCGGCGCTACTTCATCGTGATCGCCTTCATCATCGCCGCCGTGCTGACGCCGCCCGACGTGCTGAGCCAGGCCTCGCTCGCGATCCCGCTGCTCGCGCTCTACGAGGGCGCCATCATCGCGGTCCGGATCGTGGAGAAGAAGGCCGCGGCCGCCTCATCCACGGCGCCGTCGGCGACCAATCCGGCCGAGTAGGGCCGTCTTCGTTGTTCCAAATTTTTCCTATTCGGGGTACTTGAGACGCGCCGATGGCGGCACGATCTGGGAACTTCTGCCATGCACGACATCAAAGCAATCCGCGAAAATCCTGATGCGTTTGACGCCGCGTTGAGACGAAGAGGCTTACAGCCTTTGGCTGGGCCGCTCTTAGAAGTTGACGAACAGCGTCGGATCGCAATTGGTCACCGCGAGAATGCGCTTGCTCGTCGGAATGCAGCTTCAAAGGAGATTGGTGAAGCAAAGCGCAGAGGAGATCTTGCGCATGCTGAGGACCTTATGATCGAGGTAACTCAGCTGAAGACGGCTATTCCGGAGCTCGAGAAAACGCCTAGGGAGCTTGAGACGAAATTAGAGGCTATGCTCGCTAGCATACCAAATTTGCCTCTTGAGGAGGTACCCAACGGAAGCAGCGAGCATGACAATGTTCTGCGTCACGTCTACGGAGTGAGACCCAGCTACGTATTCAAGGCAAGAGCGCACGATGACCTTGGTGCGGCGCTCAGGCTTATGGATTTTGAGGCCGCTGCTAAGCTTTCTGGAGCGAGATTTGTTGTGCTGAAGAGTGGTATCGCTCGGTTGGAGCGAGCTATTGGGCAGTTCATGCTCGATCTTCATACAAGCAAGCACGGCTATGTTGAGGTCAGTCCTCCGCTCTTGGTCCGCAGCGAAGCTATGTTCGGCACCGGTCAATTGCCAAAGTTTGAGAACGATCAATTCGGAAATAATCTGCGACTTTTCTCCACGACGAGATTCTCCTCTGATTTTAGCTTGAGCCATGATCTTAAATCGTTTGAAGATCGGATCATCTTTCAGGAAGATAGCGAACGTCAGCAGTTCAAGCAGATTCGTGAGAACCACCCCGAATTAGGTTGGAGCATCTCTCATCCGAGAGGCGGCGCCCCGCAGCTAAATATCAGTCGAAAGATGTGGCTCATTCCGACAGCCGAAGTTTCTCTCACCAACCTCGCGCGCGAATCCATTCTCGACGAAAAAGAACTGCCGATGCGGCTCACCGCGCTGACGCCGTGCTTCCGCGCCGAGGCAGGCGCGGCCGGACGCGACACGCGCGGCATGATCCGCCAGCACCAGTTCACCAAGGTCGAGCTGGTGTCGATCACGACACCGGAGGCCAGCAAGGATGAGCTCGAGCGCATGCTGTCCTGCGCCGAGCAGGTGTTGCAGAAGCTCGATTTGCATTACCGCGTGATGACGCTGTGCGCCGGCGACATGGGCTTCTCCGCGCAGAAGACCTACGACATCGAGGTCTGGATGCCGGGGCAGGGCGATGGCGGCGCCTATCGCGAGATCTCGAGCTGCTCGGTGTGCGGTGATTTCCAGGCCCGCCGCATGGACGCGCGCTATCGCGGTCCCGACGGCAAGCCGCGCTTCGTGCACACGCTGAACGGCTCCGGCACCGCGGTCGGGCGCGCTTTGATCGCCGTGATGGAGACCTATCAGCAGCAGGACGGTTCGATCGCGGTGCCCGATGTGCTGCAGCCCTATATGGGCGGGCTCAAGGTCATCGAGCACGGCATGTGAGGCGAGGGCCAGTGTGATGCCGCTGCACCGTGACATCCACTGGCTTGGTCGACAATGGGCCGTCACGGGTCATGGTCTGCAGCTGATCAATCAGAAGCAAATGGGCTATTACGACATCGAGGCGGCGCGGCTGTGGGACGCTCGCGTGACCGAGGTGCAATCGAAGGCCTGGATCGACAGGCCCGACTTCGACAAGGCGCTGGAGCTCGCGCGCGGCAAGTTCGCGCAACTTGCGCCGGCCGATCTGCCGCCGCCAGCGATGGTTGCACCGCCGCCGCCTCCGGTCCGGGCGACATCGCCGGCCGCGCCGCGTGCACCGCCTGACGCCACATCGGTGCCGTCGATCGAGGAATTGCTGGCGCGGCTGAAATCGAGATCGGCTGCGGCAGCCCCCATCGCAAATCCCGCCGAGGCGCCCGCACCGGTGCCGCCCGCACAGGCCAAGGCTGAGCCTCTCCAGGCGGAAGCCGGCAAATCCGAAGTCGCCAAATCGGAGCCTCCGAAAGCGGCCGAGCCGGAGCTTCGCCAATCCGCATCGGTCACCGCAGAGGCGCCCGTCGAGCTTAAGCCTGCCAAGCCGGAGCTTGCCAAGCCGGAGCCTGCCAAGTCGGAGCCTGCTGAGGCCGAATCCGCCCACCGTCAGGCTCCCAAGCCCGAGTCTCCGAAGGTTGGGCCGCTCCGGTCCGAAGCTCCCGAATCCGAGGCTCCCAAAGCCGACGTTCCCAAGCTCGCGGCTTCAAGCTCCGAAGCGCACCCGGCCGCTCCAGTCAAAAAACTCGAAGCCCCGCCGCTGACCCCCGTCATCACGGTTGTCCGGCGGCCGGCCAGAACCGCTTGGCCGGTATTCGAGCGCAAGATCGCCGGCAGCGGCAGGTTTGTGCGTCCATGGCGCGTGACGTCGGGGCGATGGCACGGGCCAAGTTTGCCTCCGCGGCCCTAGCCGGTTAAGACCACCCGTCAGCTCAAGAAAGCCGCGTCGAATCGGAACAAGAGGCACTTTGACGGATGCGAATTCTCTGCACCAATGATGACGGCATCAACGCTCCTGGCTTGCAGGTCATCGAGCAGATTGCACGCGCGTTGTCGGACGACGTCTGGATCGTGGCTCCCGAGCTCGATCAGTCCGGCGTCTCGCATTCGCTGTCGCTGAACGATCCGCTGCGCCTGCGTGAAGTCAGCCCGCGCCACTTCGCGGTGCGCGGCACGCCGACCGATTGCGTCATCATGGGCGCGCGCCACATTCTCGGAGACAAGCTGCCCGATCTCGTGCTGAGCGGCGTCAACAAGGGCCGCAACGTCGCCGAGGACGTGGTCTATTCCGGCACCATCGCCGGCGCGCTGGAAGGCACCATCCTGGGCTTTCCGTCATTTGCGCTGTCGCAGGAATTTTCGATCGAGACGCGCAACGCGCCGCTGTGGGACACCGCGCTGAAATTCGGGCCCGACATCATCCGCAAGGTGATCGACGCCGGCGTGCCGCGCAACACCGTCATCAACGTCAACTTCCCGTCCTGCATGCCCGATGACGTCAAGGGCATCCGGATCACGCGGCAGGGCAAGCGCAATCAGGGCTTTCTGAAGATCGATCGCCGTCACGACGGACGCGGCAATCCGTATTTCTGGATCGGCTTCGAGCGCGCGGCGATGATGGATACGCCGGCCGAAGGCACCGATCTCGCGGCGCTCGCCGGGCGTTACGTCTCGGTGACGCCGCTGCGGCTCGACCGCACCGATGAAGCATTTTCGGAAACGCTGACCACGACGCTGAAGTGATTCAGTAGCCCGGATGGAGCGAAGCGCAATCCGGGATTCATTCCGCGGGTTCGGTTTCCCGGATTGCGCTGCGCTCCATCCGGGCTACGCGCTCCAATGAGCAGCTAAACCGGGGCGCCCTTCATCGCGCTCGAGATCATCTGGGCCAGGGTTTCCAGCTGGAAGGGCTTTTGCAGCGCCGGACGGTCGCGATACTCCGGCGGCAGGCCCGACGAGCCATAGCCGGTTGCGAAGATGAAGGGGCGGTTGCGGGCGTTGATCAGCTCGGCAACCGGCGTGATCACCTTGCCATTGACGTTGACGTCGAGGATCGCGAGGTCGAATTCGGTCGACTGGGCGAGCTTGACCGCCTCGCCGATTTCGCCGGCTTCGGCCGCGACGCTGTGGCCGAGCTCCTCCAGCATGTCGGCGACCATCATCCGGATCATGACCTCGTCCTCCACGAGGAAAACTGAACAGCCCGCCGGCCGTATCGCTGTCATGATGGAATCCTTGCCCGTCCCTGAAATAGGCTCGCAAATAACACCACACGGCGCAACGCAAAGGTTTGGGAATCGGTCCTTTTCCAGCGCGCGGCAGCACTCGCCCGACCGCCCTGACTGACCTCGTGCGCAAGATTCGCGCAACGCCAACCAAGGGATGGCAGGTCAACCAGCGCCCGGTCCGCGCCACCGCGGCGTCAGCCCGCGCGCCGCCGCTTATATGTGGAGTGGCCGGGCCGCCGCCAAGTAAAAATCGGGCGCGGGTTCCTGACCGGGAACAAAACGCGACGGGAAATTTTTCCTTAACGCGGCATTTCGGATTTCAATGGCATCAAGTCTGAGCAAGATTCCGCGCTGCCGCCCAGGGTTGCTGATGAACATGGCCGTGAACCCCGATCCGACCGAGAAGATGATGTTTCAGCTCACCCTGCGGCGGCGAGGGGTGAGCGATCAGGCGGTGTTGCGCACCATGGAGGAGGTGCCGCGCGAGGTCTTCGTCGATCCGCGCGACCGCAACGAGGCCTATCGCGACAGTGCGCTTGCGATCGCCTGCGGGCAGACCATCAGCCAGCCCTTCGTGGTGGCCTACATGACCGAGCAGTTGCAGCTGCAGAAGGATCACCGCGTGCTCGAGATAGGCACCGGCTCCGGTTACCAGGCGGCCATCCTGTCCCGGCTGTGCAAGCAGGTCCTGACCATCGAGCGCTACCGGACGCTGGCCGACGGCGCCCGCAAGCGTCTCGAAAAGCTCGGTTACTACAACGTCGAGGTGCTGCTCGGCGACGGCTTCGACGTGCCGGCCGGGGCAGGCGATTTCAACCGCATCATCGTCACCGCGGCGATGGAGCAGATCCCGGAGAAACTGCTGGAGCGGCTCGATCCCGGCGGCATCCTGATCGCCCCGGTCGGACCGCATCAGGGCACCCAGACCCTGGTCCGCATGGTCCGGACGGAGAACGGTTTCGAACGCAAGGAACTGGTCGACGTCCGCTTCGTGCCGGCGCTGCCGGGAATCGCGCGCGAATTATGAATTCGGCGATTTGCCGCTTGGCGCCAACGCCTTATTCGCAGGGTTAAGCGGTTATTTACTCGGTACGTGTTTACTCAAAACAGTCTTTTGTTGCGTACGAGTGAGTAACCATGTCTGGGGTTGTTGAGTTGCTTCGCTCGCGTCGCGTGCCGCAGGTTGCGGTGCTGACGCTGATGTCCATGGCTTTTGCCGGTTGCAGCGCCGATATGTCGTCGCGCTTCTCGCAAAACTCCTACTCGCAAAATCCGTTTGCGTTTGATCCGCAGCCGACCGGCACTGTGCAGCAGGCGCCGCCGCCGCGCGAGCTGCCGCAATACGCGCGGCCGCGAACGCAATCGCAATATTCGCAGTATCAGTCACAGCCCTTGCCGCCGCCGGTTGCGGCGCCGCAATCCTACCCGGTTGCCAATGCCAACGCTGGCGTGTCGGGAGGAGGGCGCGGGATGTCATCCTACATGCCGCCGCCGGCACGGCCGCAGATCGAGACCACCGGCACGGTGCCGCATTCGGTCGCCGCCGCACATGCCGGCCACGCCGGCACCACGATCATCGTCGGCACCAGCGATACGCTGGAGGTGCTGGCGCGCCGCTACAACGTCTCGACCGCCGAGATCCTGCGCGCCAACGGCTACAAGGGCCCGCGCGCGCTGTCGCCCGGCCAGCAGCTGGTCATTCCGCGTCCAGGCGCGGTCGCCGCGGCACCTGCGATGGCCGCATCTGCCGCACGGCCGGTCGCCGTCGCAGCGGCGCCCGCTGGTGTGCACTATGTCAATCGCGGCGACACGCTCCACAGCATCGCGCGCCAGCACCACATCCCGGTGGCCGAGCTCGCCCGCGCCAACAATCTCGACCAGTCGGCTCGGCTCAGCCTCGGCATGAAGCTCATGGTGCCCGGCGCCAAGACCGCGATGGCAGCACCTGCGCCCCTTGCGCAGCCGGTTGCCGCTGCGCCGGTCGGCGCCGTGGCCCCGGCACCGGCCGTGGCGGCACCGAGGGTCGTCGCCACCGCACTGCCGCAGCAGAGCGCGCGGCTGGTGCAGCCGACCGCAGCCGTCGAACAGCCCGCTGCCGCCGCTGAAGCGCCCGTCGTCACCAAGTCGAGCGAAGCCACCGGCGCATTGCCGACGTTCCGCTGGCCGGTGCGTGGCAAGGTCATCACCGCCTACGGCTCGAAGACCAACGGCAAGGTCAATGACGGCATCAACGTCGCGGTGCCCGAAGGCACGCCGGTGAAGGCGGCCGAAGACGGCGTCGTGGCGTACTCGGGCAACGAGCTGAAGGGCTACGGCAACCTCGTCCTGGTTCGCCACTCCAACGGCTATGTCACTGCTTACGCTCATGCGAGCGAAATCCTGGTGAAGCGCGGCGATACCATCAAGCGCGGCCAGGTGATCGCCAAGTCGGGTCAGTCGGGCGAGGCGGGCTCGCCGCAGCTCCACTTCGAAATCCGCAAGGGATCGTCGCCGGTCGATCCGCTCCAGTTCCTCAACGGCGCGTAAGTTACGCGCCGGGACTTCCAAGTCTCGCAACAAAGACAGCGGGGGTGGCGCAAGCCTCCCCCGCTTTGTTTTGATCTGCCGGCAGCGTAGCCCGGATGCAGCGAAGCGAATTCCCGGTTACCAGTTCTGGACTAGAAGTCGAACGTCATGCCGGTTGTCACGGCACTCGCCTTGTTGCCGGCGACCACGTTGTTGTTGGCGTCGCGGCCGCACACACCGTAGCCGTGACCACTCACGCCGAGGCAGTAATGCGCGCCCGGGCCGTTGCGCAGATAACTGCCGACAAGGTACCAGGCCACGACCGGGCTGAAGTGGTACTTGACACCAGCTGCATATTGATCGGCGCTGCTGTCGAGCGTGTTGAGCGCAAAGTCAGCCGATCCCGCGGCCGGCGTGACGGTGTAGTTGTTGAGCACACCGGTCCCGGGCGAACCTGGCGAGGCGTTGGCGTGAGCCCATGACGCACTGACGTCCCATGGGCCGACGCTCTGGGTGGCGCTGAGGAAGTAGCCGTCGCGCGACCGTTCGTTGAAGTCGGCGACGGTGTTCTCGCGCCGCATCACTTCGTAAATGCCATAAAGCTGCAGCTTGCCGATGCCGTCGTCGATGCGATAGCCGGCACCGATCTTCGCGGCCCATTCATTGGCGATGCCGACGGCTCCCGGCGGAACGATCAGCACGCCGCCATTGCTCAAGGGTGTGACCGCCTCGTCCCCGGTGCGGTTGGTGCCCTCATGCATCTCGTAGGCGGCGATCGCGGTGAATGGTCCCTGGTTGTAGGACAGCGACGCGCTGTAGAGATTGCCATAGGAGCCGTCGGTGCAGCCTTCCGGTGCCGAGGTCAGCGGGAAGCCGCTGCCGCTGCCGCGCGCGGAGGTAGCGGGGCAATTGAAATCGCCGAGCGCGAAATCGCTGTTGTCCCTTGCGGTGTTCTGCCCCGGCGAGATCATCAGCGTGGTCTGGAAGCCGTTCCAGACCGGCGATTCGTACCAGACCGCATGCGCCGCACGCCAGTCGAACTCGGCACGCAAGTCACCGCCGGTATTGCCCATGATCGAGTTGTAGTCACCGAGCGTCGCCGAGAACGGATCGAACTTCGAGGTGGATTTCTTGTACGGCGTATCCGATTTGCCCGCCTTGACCGTGCCCCACGGCGTTTGCATCCCGATGAAGCTGTCGCGCGTGCCGAACGCGGCGCGTTCGGTCGGAACCGCGGCGACCTCGACGAGGGATTCGAACTGGGCGACGGCGGCCCACCCGGCGTAGCCATACGGTTCGAGATCATGGCGGGCGTGGATGCCGAAGAAGGTGAGGTTGCTCGCCACACCGAACTTGGTGCCCTGATCGAACACACCGGGGTTGAAGACGTCACCTGACAGGTCCACGTGGCCGTAGAGCGTGACGGTCGTGTTGTCGACGAAGGAATTGCTGCCTGGTGCCTTGCTGTAGAGCGGTGCGCCGCCGATGCTGACGATGGGACGTTCGGGCGGCTGCTTCGGGGAGGGGGCGACGGAGGCGTGCTGCACCGGATTGCCCTTTGGCGGCGAGGCTGCCGACGCAGGCTCTGCGGGATGACTGGCGATGTGATTCACGCGGTCCCTGAGCTGGGCGTTCTCCTTGGCGAGCTTCGCGTTGTTTCGTTCGAGTGCATCCAGACGCGCCATCACGTCGTCCAGTGTCGCCGCCCGTACCGGCTGTTGCGCGAGCACGAGGCAGATCGCCGTGAATGCGGTTCCGGCGAGATATCCATTCTTCATCTGATCCCCCTTTGCCGATCGCCGCAGCGGATTGCTGGGCGTTACAAAGTGAAGGAACGTTAATGTATGCCAAACACCAGATACATGCATGCCAAAGGCGTGAGGGAGATAATCAGTCGCTGTGACATAAGAGGTACAATGATACTATTGCACCGCATCAATTTGTCGCAGGCTGGTTTGGGAATAGAAGTCGCGGAATTCTCAAGCTCTTGGATTTTCGTAGAGAAAACGGGTGAAGCGATTTGGACAGGCGTGCTGACAAATTATGGTTGCGACGCAATATTCTTGACCTGATCTGGCATAATGGATTCCAGAAATGACGGTCTCAGGGACCAGTTCGATCCTCTGGAGCGGTCTAGATCGCCGACCAGGGGCCTCGCCCGTCGGCGAGACGCTCGACCATGTCGCGTAGAAATTGCGGTGGTCCGTTAGCGTGCCATTCCCCGTCGGACTGCAGCAGCAAGGGACGGCGGTTGTCGCGGCTGAAGGCTTCGAGCCAGGCGCGGGCCTTTGCTTTCGGACGCGGGCCGATGGCAACCGCGACGTCGACCGGAGTGGTGCGCCAGACGAAGCTCGCGGGAAGAAAGATGAGATCGGATTTATCCGGGCGCATCCACCCGGGCAGCGGACTCGTTGGAGCCAGCCAACCGCAGACGAAATTACGGCACGGGTCGACCGGTCGCTGGTCGTAGATCGCGCATTGGCCGGCACGGCTGAAGGGACAGGGATGCCCCGGATAGACATCGTGGTCGCGAATCCGGATTTTCAGCCAGCCATCGCAGCATGCGGTGCACTCGCCACATCGTCTCGCAGTCGCGCTTGGGTCGGCCGGCATGAATAGAGTGTACTCATGCCGCGCCGGATTCAGAAGGCCATCCGCGGGATCGCTCGAAGTGTGATCGGGGCTACTTGCCGCCCAGCCGCACGCCGAGCCGGCCGGCGAGCTCCTGGGTGTACTGCCAGGCGACGCGGCCGGACCGCGAGCCACGGGTGGTCGACCATTCGAGCGCTTCGCGCTCGAGCTCATCCTCGGCGATCTTGATGCCGTAATGGTCGCAATAGCCCTTCACCATCGCGAGGTATTCGTCCTGGCTGCAGCGGTGGAAGCCGAGCCAGAGGCCGAAGCGATCCGACAGCGAGACCTTTTCCTCGACTGCTTCGCCCGGATTGATCGCGGTCGAGCGCTCGTTCTCGATCATCTCGCGCGCCAGCAGATGGCGCCGGTTCGAGGTCGCATAGAGGATGACGTTGTCGGGGCGTCCCTCGATGCCGCCTTCAAGGACGGCCTTCAAGGACTTGTACGAGGCGTCGTTGCCGTCGAAGGAGAGGTCGTCGCAGAACACGATGAAGCGGAAGGAGGAGTTGCGCAGCAGCTCCATCAGGCCGGGCAGGCTCTCGATGTCCTCGCGATGGATCTCGATCAGCTTGAGCCGGTCGGCTGGCTTGCGACCGGCGTTGATGCTGGCATGCGCGGCCTTGACCAGCGACGACTTGCCCATGCCCCGGGCGCCCCAGAGCAAGGCATTGTTGGCGGGCAGTCCGTTGGTGAAGCGCTCGGTGTTCTCCATCAGGATGTCGCGCATCCGGTCGACGCCCTTGAGCAGGCCGATCTCGACGCGGCTGACCCGCGGCACCGGGGCAAGGCGACCGTCCGGATGCCAGACAAAGGCGTCGGCGGCGCCGAACGACTCAGCCGGATCGGGGGACGGGGAGGCGGCCGCGAGGCGGCTCGCGATGGTCTCCAGGGCGTTCGCGATCCGCTCCGCGGTCGCGCCGTCGAGCGGTGTTTCCGGGCGTTTTGTCGCGGCGTTTGCGGCGCGCCTGGCAGCCGCTTTGGGGGCGGTCTTGCTGGCTGATTTACTGGTGGTTTTGCTGGTGGTTTTCTTGGCTTTTTTCGGCATTTGTCCAGTTCCTGACGGCGCAGCCTTATCGGGCTGGCGGCGGTCCCGCAAGCGCCCTAAATGAAGGTCCGTTAACGTTGCAATTGGGACCGCGGCCGCTATAGTCCGCGCGAATTTGTCCGGACCGCCATACCGCCCCGACTCCGAGGGCGCTGCCGGTTCTTTCCCGTCTTATCCGAGGATCGTTCGAATGCTGATTACTCCTGCGTTTGCTCAGGCTGGAGCAAGTGGTGACACCAACAGCATGTTGATGTCACTGCTGCCATTCGCGCTGATCTTCGTCATCATGTACTTCCTGATTCTGCGCCCGCAGCAGCGGAAGGTGCGCGACCACGCCGACCTCGTGAAGAACATCCGCCGCGGCGACACCGTGGTGACCTCGGGCGGCCTCGTCGGCAAGGTGACCAAGGTGGTCGACGACGACCAGATCGAGTTCGAGATCTCCGACGGCGTGCGCGTGCGGCAGATGCGCCAGATGATCTCGGGCGTGCGCACCAAGGGTGAGCCGGCGAAGGGCGATGCCAAGGACGAGGCGTCCGCGAGCTGATTGCCGCGGAGCCCTTTGCCGAATCTGACAGGTCAATTCGATGTTGTATTTCACGCGGTGGCGAGCGCTGGGGATTATCCTGACAGCGCTGGTGGTCTGCCTGTGCGCCGTGCCCAATTTCTTCCCCGAGGCGCAGGTGAAGACCTGGCCGGCCTGGGCGCAGCGGCGCCTGGTGCTCGGCCTCGACTTGCAGGGCGGCTCCTATCTGCTGCTCGAGGTCGATTCCAACTACGTGAAGAAGGAAAAGCTCGAACAGGTTCGCGACGACACAAGGAAGGCGCTGCGTGACGCCCGAATCGTGTTCATCGGGGGCGTGCAAATCCGCAACGACGCCGTCGAGGCCCGGATCGCGAAGGAGTCCGACGTTCCGGCTGCGCTGACCAAGCTGCGCGAGGTTGCCCAGCCGATCGGTGGCTTGCTCGGCTCCAGCGGCCAGCGCGATGTCGATGTGACCGATGCGGGGGGCGGCCTGATCCGCCTGACCGTGTCGCAGCCCGCGATGATCGAGCGGATGCGCAAGACCATCGAGCAGTCGATCCAGATCGTCGAGCGCCGCGTCAACGAGCTCGGCACCGTCGAGCCGGTGATCCAGCGTCAGGGCACCGACCGCATCCTGGTGCAGGTGCCGGGCCTGCAGGACCCGACCCATCTGAAGGAGCTGCTCGGCAAGACCGCGAAGATGGAATTCCGCATGGTCGACACCTCGGTGTCGCCCGAACAGGCCCAGCAGGGCCGGGTGCCGCCGGACTCCGAGCTGCTGATGAGTGCGTCGCCGCCGCCGGTTCCGTACGTCGTGAAGAAGCAGGTTCTGGTGTCCGGAGGCGAGCTCTCCGACGCCCAGCCCGGCTTTGACCAGCGTACCGGCGAGGCCATCGTCAGCTTCAAGTTCAATACGTCGGGCGCGCGCAAATTCGCCCAGGCGACCGCCGACAATGTCGGCCAGCCGTTCGCGATCGTGCTCGACAACAAGGTGATTTCGGCACCGGTTATCCGCGAGCCGATCACCGGCGGACAGGGCCAGATCTCGGGCAGCTTCACCGTGCAGTCGGCCAACGATCTGGCGATCCTGATGCGCGCCGGCGCGCTGCCGGCGCCGCTGACCGTGGTCGAGGAACGCACCGTCGGTCCCGGGCTCGGCCAGGACTCGATCGAGAAGGGCGAACTCGCGGCCTATGTCGGCTCGATCCTGGTCATCGTGTTCATGCTGATCACCTATCGGCTGTTCGGGGTGTTCGCCAATATCGCCGTGACCATCAACGTCGCGATGATCTTCGGGCTGCTGTCGCTGCTCAACGCCACGCTGACGCTGCCCGGCATCGCCGGCATCGTGCTGACCGTCGGCATCGCTGTCGACTCCAACGTGCTGATCTACGAGCGCATCCGCGAGGAATTGCGCGGCGGCCGCAACGCGATCTCGGCGATCGACGCCGGCTTCAAGCGGGCGCTGGCGACCATCCTCGATTCCAACATCACCACCTTCATCGCTGCCGCCGTGCTGTTCTACATCGGCACCGGCCCGGTTCGCGGCTTTGCCGTGACGCTCGGCATCGGCATCATCACCACGGTGTTCACCGCCTTCACCCTGACGCGCCTGATCGTCGCGGCATGGGTGCGGTGGAAGCGGCCGCAAACCGTGCCGATCTGAGAGGCGTGTTGTGACTCATCTCGTTCTCATTGGCCTTGGCATCCTGATCGCCGTGCTGACCGTCGTCGCGGCGCTCGGCCTGCTGCCGCCGCTGCGCATCGTGCCCGACGATACGCATTTCGACTTCACGCGCTTTCGCCGCATCAGCTTCCCGATCTCGGCGCTGCTCTCGATCCTCGCGATCACGCTGTTCTTCACCCACGGCCTGAATTTCGGCATCGACTTCAAGGGCGGCACGCTGCTCGAGGTGAGGGCCAAGACCGGGACGGCCGACATTGCGGCGATGCGCACGACCTTGAATGGCCTTGGCCTCGGCGAGGTGCAGTTGCAGCAGTTCGGCGGTCCGGCAGAGGTCCTGATCCGCGTCGCCGAGCAGCCCGGCGGCGACAAGGCGCAGCAGGATGCGGTGACGAAGGTGCGCGGCGCGCTCGGCGATTCCGTCGATTACCGCCGCGTCGAAGTGGTGGGACCGCGCGTCTCCGGCGAACTGCTGGCCTACGGCATGCTCGGCCTGATGTTCGCGATCGTCGGCATCCTGATCTATCTCTGGTTCCGGTTCGAGTGGCAGTTCGCGCTCGGCGCCATGATCGCCAACGTCCACGACATCGTGCTGACGATCGGCTTCATGTCGATCACCCAGGTCGATTTCGACCTCACCAGCATCGCGGCGTTGCTGACGATTCTCGGCTATTCGCTCAACGATACCGTCGTCATCTACGACCGTATCCGCGAGATGCTGCGGCGCTACAAGAAGATGCCGATGCCGCAGTTGCTCAACGAATCGATCAACTCGACGCTGTCGCGCTCGATCATCACCCACGTCACAGTGACCTTGGCGCTGCTCGCGCTGCTCTTGTTCGGCGGCCAGGCGATTCACAGCTTCACCGCGGTGATGATGTTCGGCGTGGTGCTGGTCGGCACCTACACCTCGATCTTCATCGCGGCGCCGATCCTGATCTATCTCGGCGTTCACACCACGCGGGGCGAGGCGCAGGACGCGCCGGCCAAGAAGCCGGACGCGGCGGCAGCCAAGAAGTAGCTGGCCATGAGCAACTCCTCGGACGCTCCCCATCTTCCGAGGTCGGCGCCGATCGAGGCCTACGGCAAGGGCGGCTTCGCGTTCGCCGATATGTCGCACCGCGGCTCGCTGTTGTGCCTGCCTGACTCGATCTGGGCCTGGCCGGTCACGCGGCCGCAGGAGATCGACGAATACTCGCTGCAAAAGGTATTCGCAGCGGCCAATGCGATCGACACGCTGATCATAGGCAGCGGCACCGAGGTCTGGGTGCCGCCGAAGGCCCTTCGCGAGGCGCTGCGCGCGGTTCGGGTGGTGCTCGATCCGATGCAGACGGGAGCTGCGATCCGCACCTACAACATCATGCTCGGCGAGCGGCGTCGCGTCGCGGCGGCGCTGATCGCGGTGCCATGAGCACGGAGGCGCCGAAGGACGGCGCGGCGTTCTGCGCCGATCTGGTGCGGGCCCATGACTTCGTGCGCTACGCCTCGACCTTGTTCCTGCCGGGGCCGGAACGGCGGGCGCTGCTCGCGATCTACGCCTTCAACATCGAGGTCTCGCGCGTCCACGAGCAGGTCAGCCAGCCGCTGCCCGGCGAGATGCGGCTGCAATGGTGGACCGACATGCTGGCCGGCGCCGGGCACGGCGGCGTCGAGGGCAATCCTGTCGCGGCCGAATTGCTCTATGCGATCCGCAATCACCGCCTGCCGGTCTCGCCGTTCTCGCAGCTGGTCGAGGAGCACCAGTTCGATCTCTACAACGACCCGATGCCGACGCTGGCCGCGCTCGAGGGCTATCTCGATGCCACGGCCTCAGTGCTGTTCTCGCAGGCGACGCGCGTGATGGCGCGGCCGTCGGAGGCGATCGATCACCTGGCCCGCCATGCCGGCCTCGCCCAGGGCATGGCGCAGGTCATTGCATCGCTCGGTCGCGACGCCTCGCGGCAGCAGCTGTTTGTGCCGCTGCAACTCCTGCAGCAGCATGGCAGCGGCAAGGAGGAGGTCTTCGCCGGCAAGCCGACGCCCAACATCCGTGCGGCGATCGATCAGCTTGCGGAGGAGGCGCAGGGCCATCTCAAGACCGCGTTCGGGCTGCTGGCTGACGTACCATCCGGCGTGCGGCCGGTCTTCCTGCCGCTCGCCCATGTCAGGCGCGAGCTGAACCGGGCGAGGAGCGCCGACAACGACCCGTTCCTGCCGAGGCCGGTCTCGCGCCTGCGCACGCTGTGGACGTTGTGGCGCGCTGCGCGCACGGAGGAGTTCGGCAGCTAGAGCTGATCTTGCGACAAGCGCGAAGCGTTTGCGCGCAGATCATGCTCAGCTACGCTCTTTCGAAACGTGCTTGGTGAAGATCCGGATCGTTGCGCCCTTGACGAACGGTCCGCTGTCAAAGATGTCGGATGCGATCATCTCGATAGCGTCGCGTAGCGCAATGAATTGCGCCTGCCGCGCCAGGCTAGGTGTTCCGCGCGTGCCGGCCAATTCGTCCATTGCGGCGTCGCTGATCTGACATTCAATTTCCTGATCGCCGTGCATCATGGTGAATCCGAACGCCAGGCGTTCGGAATCATATCCCCCGATACGGCCACGGGTGAGTGGCATTAAGCTTGTCCCTTGAGCGCGCTAGCCCTCACAAGATTGGCGCGTCGAGCTGCGTTTGTCGAGAGTGCGCGCGCCTTAGCCTGCCGGCCGATCCATCTCGGCCACTTCAAAGTTGAAGCGATCGCGCAGATTCTTGCGTTGCTCGAGGATGTCCTTGAGGAACTCGCGATCGGCGTCACTGCGCATCATCGGCTCGATCAGGTCGATCTGGTTCATGGCGACGAGCTGCAGGATCTCGGTGCGCGGCTTGCCGGCCGCATCGCGCGGCAATGCGTGCACGACCTGGATGTGCTCGGGCGGCTTGACGCCCCTCGCTGCGGCAAGCTCATTGCGTAGCGTCTTTTCCAGCGCCGATTGGTCCGCCTCGACGAAGGCGTAGAGGCCGACGCCGACGCGCCGGTCGGCAAAGGCAACGATCGCTGTGTCGCGCACGTCCGGATTCCTGCGGATCAGATCGATCAGCACCGGCGCGTCGTTGACCAGCCGGCGGCCGCCGCCCTCGCGGTCTGTGAAATTGAAGATGCCGCGCGTGATCGCCTGGTAGACCTTCTTGCCGGTCTTGAGCCAGATGGTGGCGAACGCGGACTTCTTCGCCAGCACCTTGCGCTCCTTCGGCGTCAGCGCGTCCGGCGCGTAGCTGCGCTTGTGCTTCAACAGGTGGCGCAGATCCTCATAGGCCGCGATGCGGAACAGCCGGCTGCGGGTCTTGAAGCAGGCGGCGAGCTGGAAGTCGGTGAGGTAGGCGCGGCCGTCGCGGCTGACCAGCCAGTTCTGCTCCTTGGCGAGGTCGTTGTGGCAGATGCCGGCGCGATGCAGCTTGCGCAACGCGGCCTTGGCGGAGCGGAAATACGCGACGTCGCCGTGTGGCTTCGCCAGATGCAGCGCCGCGCCGTCGATGAAGCCGCGTACCAGCGCGCGCCGGCCGGCCCACAACAATTTGGGCCCGACGTCGAGGTCGCGTGCCAGCATCAGCGCGCGGCGTTCGCGCGAGAACAGGTGCAATGCCAGGCCGAACGACCAGAACGGCACCTGGTCGAGCCGGCGCAGCACGCCGTCGACCTCGCCGTCTCCGGCACGGAAACGGCCGCGCTCGACGGTCGAGAATACGTCGCGCTTGAGCAGCACGCCCTGGCTCCATCGCGCCGACAGGGTGGCGTCGTCGTCTTTCGGCAAGCTCATGACTGTCAGGCCGCTGCCGCAACGCGCAGGTGTTCTGCGATCCAGTGATCGAGGTCGAGCAGCGCCCGCGCGCTGATCGCCTGCTTCTTGGCGACGGTCTTCTCATTGCCGCGCAGCCGCGAGCCGTCCGGCTTCTTAGTCGGCGGGCTCGCCAGCGGCGGGAACAGACCGAAATTGACGTTCATCGGCTGGAACGAGCGCGAGCCAGGCTCGATCGTCTCGATATGGCCGCCGGTGATGTGGCCGAGCAGCGCGCCGAGCGCGGTCGTGGCCGGTGGTGTCGCGAGCGAGGCGCCGCGCATGTCGGCGGCGGCGCAGAGGCCGGCGATCAGGCCGACGCTGGCCGACTCGACGTAGCCTTCGCAGCCCGTCATCTGGCCGGCGAAGCGCAGCCGCGGCTGCGCGCGCAGGCGCAACTGCCCGTCGAGCAGCTTCGGCGAGTTCAGGAAGGTGTTGCGATGCAGGCCGCCGAGGCGGGCAAACTCCGCATTCTCGAGGCCCGGGATGGTGCGGAACACGCGCTGCTGCGCGCCGTGCTTCAGCTTGGTCTGGAAGCCGACGATGTTGTAGAGCGTGCCGAGCTTGTTGTCCTGGCGCAGCTGGACGATTGCATAGGGCTTGACGGTCGGATTGTGCGGATTGGTCAAGCCGACCGGCTTCATCGGCCCGTGGCGCAGCGTCTCGTGACCGCGTTCGGCCATCACTTCGACCGGCAGGCAGCCGTCGAAATAGGGCGTGTTGGTCTCCCAATCCTTGAAGTCGACCTTCTCGCCGTCGAGCAGCGCGGCGACGAAGCCGTCATATTGCTCCTTGGTCATCGGGCAATTGATGTAGTCGGCGCCGGTGCCGCCGGGCCCGACCTTGTCGTAGCGCGACTGAAACCACGCCACCGACATGTCGATGGAATCCTTGTGCACGATCGGCGCGATCGCGTCGAAGAACGCCAGCGCGCTCTCGTCGGTGAGCTGCCTGATCGCGTCGGCCAGCGGCGCCGAGGTGAGGGGACCGGTGGCGACGATGACGTTGCTCCAGTCGGCCGGCGGGAGCCCTGCGACTTCCTCGCGGCTGATCTCGATCAGCGGATGTTCGTTGAGCGCCTTGGTGACGGCGGCGGAAAAGCCGTCGCGGTCGACCGCCAGCGCGCCGCCGGCGGGCACCTGGTTGGCATCGGCCGAGCGCATGATCAGGGAGCCCAGCCGGCGCATCTCGGCGTGCAGCAGCCCGACCGCGTTGTTGGCGGCATCGTCGGAGCGGAACGAATTCGAGCAGACCAGTTCGGCGCAGCCGTCGGTCCGGTGCGCCTCGGTCATCCGCTGCGGGCGCATTTCGTGCAGGACGGCGCGGACGCCGGCATTGGCGACCTGCCAGGCGGCTTCCGAGCCGGCGAGCCCCGCGCCCACGATGTGCACGGGTTGGGAAGAGGATTGATGCGGTGTCATCGCGCAGCGTTAGCGCGTTTTGATCCCGTATGCATCTGAAACCGCGCCAAAAACGACAACGCCCGCTGTGGAAGCGGGCGTTATCCGTTCGTCAGAGGCTTGCGGCCGATTAGCCGTTGTAGGTGCCGGCGGCAACGCGAGGAATGTCCGAGCGGTCGAGGCCGATATCGGCCAGTTCACGATCGCTGAGCTGGGACAGTTCGCTGACATTGCGCTGATAATCCCGGAAAGCCTGGATCATGCGGATGAGCGAGAGCAACATGGTAGTCTCCTAGTAGTTCAGATTCAGCTTTTCCAAAGCCTCATCGTTGAAGTGAATATAGATGATATGGTGCAACGCAGTAGTTCCGATGTTGCGATGCAGCTAAGCTCAGAATGCATAGCCGGGGTAAGTTCCGGTTAACCGTTTCGCGCCTAGAGAGCTGCCATGCAGACGGAAGTTCCGCCAATACCTGATGATACGGGAAAATATTACTGGAATCAGCTGGTTATTAGAATTTCAGCAAGCGTAATCACGTCCCATATGTGGTAATTACGGACCGTTTGTTCAAGCTCCAGCTCCCCGTTGCGGGAGGGATCACGGCGACGTGTTCCATGCGTGATTCGCATGCACGCGACCGCCATTAAAATGATTATCCATTCACTTTATGACGACCAAGACCTGCCGACCGGCATAGCGTCAATCAGTCGCATTGACCCAAGAGGTAATTCGATCCTGTGCCGGAATGGATTTACGTCGCGGACCGCATGCCGCGCGGAATGCTCTGCTGGTTATCGGAAGTGCGCTTCGATTGAAGTGAACGCGTCAAACAAAGCTATTCCCGCGCTGCTTCCTTACTGCCTTGTAATCAAAACACTATGCAACGCATGCGCGATCCGCGCGCAGCGCTCATCACATTTGTATCGCGCGAATTTCATTCTGAACGGTGCCGGGAACAAGCGAATAATCGTTTTGCAGATTCCGCAATCACGCTGGGATCTGTCCAAGAACAAGAGATGGATCATCCCATGATTAAGACATTGATCGCAGCAGCTACCGTCGCTGCCGTTGCTTACGCTGTCGCTCCCGCGCAGGCCGCGCACCATCATCATGCGGGCCTTGGTTGCAGCGGTGCCAATCTGGGCAAGACCGAAGCTGCAGTCGAAGCTATGGCGGACAATGAGGTCAAATTCGCGGCGGAGAAGGAAGTCTCGCTCGCCCAGGACGCGATGCTGAACAACAAGTGGGGCGCTTGCGGCGCGCACCTCAGCAAGGCTGCCGAAGCCAGCATGGCGAAGTAAGCTTTGACCACAGCGATAAGGGCCGATTGCCTGGGGCAATCGGCCCTTTGGTTTGCGTGGCACGTGATCGGTTCGGATTGAATCAGAAAACCACTGTTCGAAATCACGCTTCGAAACCTGTTGAAGTGGCCGGTTACGTGCTTCGCTCTTTGGTGCCTTGGCGAGTTGGGCGGCGAAATAGCCCAAAAGCGCGCGGTCTGGCCCGCGACAGGCGCTCAATGTAATTCGCCTATTCCGGCGGGCGGGCGCCATTGCGCCGCGCGGGCGCCCCGCTCGAATGCCCTTCGGGTGTTCCGGATGGCGTGCCGATGATCAGCCCTCTTCGCGCCGCTTCACGCACGTCCGAGGGCGGCGCTCCGTATTGCCGGCGAAAGGTGCGGTTGAAATAGGACACGTCGCCGAAACCGACCTCGAAGGCGACCGTGCTCACGGGCAGATCGGCGTAGCGCGGATTGACGAGCAATCGATGCGCGCGTGCGAGACGGCGCCCAAGCACGAATTCTGAAAATGTCGTCCCGTCGACTTCAAACAGCCGTTGCACTTGGCGCGGGGTGACGGAGTGCCGCCGCGCAACGGCCGCAATCGTGAGACTACAGCGGTTGAGATGGTCGATGATATCGGCTTTGATGGCACGCAGCTGTGCTGCGCGGACGCCCCGCCCATCGGCAAGAGCCGCGGCATCTCTCGTTGCGCCGAGCGCCACGGCGATCAGATCGTGGACATGCGAGGCCACGTGGTGCCGTAGCTGAGGCGCAAGCGCATAATCCTTCTGCAGCGCCCCGACATAGTTCACCAACAATCTGAGCGCTTCGGTGGAGCGCGCAATAGGCTGCATCACGGAGGCATCGACGCGGCTCACCAGCGGCGCCAGCGCCGGCCGTGGAACGTGAAGGCACAGGATCTTCGCCGGCGCGGGGCAGATCATCGCGGCCGGATCCGCCGAGCTGACCAACAGCGCGTCGCCGGCGCTCCACGTGACCTCGCGTCCACGTTGCACCATCACGGCATCGTGCGAACCCATCACCAGAACAAGCCCGTCGTTGCCATCCGCCAACTGTTCGGGACCCCGCTCGTAGCGAAACGCCGACATGCTGGCCGACGTGATGGACAGCCCGGGCAGCATCCGCACGGTCACGTCCGCGCGCAAGGAATGATCCGGCAGTGGCGTGAGGTCGGCATTCAGCACCAGCCGGCCGTACAGATCACGCCATGCGGCCATGCGGTCCTGCTCGGCAAAATCGTCCAGGGAAAACCGGGAAAGTGCAACGTCGTCGGCGGTCGGGGTCATCGGGAAACTCAGGCTGTCGCAACAGGTGTCGCCGAAATGCCGCGTCTGGTTCACCAAGGCGACCCGGTTCGGCGGCAAAAACCGCACGCGACGCAGGGGCTTCTAGCCAATGGCTCGGCTGTGTCAAAGCGCCCCAGGTATGTTCCATCCGTGGTTCGCCCTGCGGCAATTGCAGTCCGAGGTGGACCGCACGTCCCATCGGCCGAAACGTATGCAAATCTTCAAATACCGGCCCGCCAGGTCGTTTTCGTCCAATGCGTCGTTTTCATCCAATGCGTTGTCGCGCCTGTCCAAGCCGGCGGGCGGGCAAGTCGCTAGAGCCCATCGCGCAAGATCGGCCCGCTCGCAGAAGGATAGGAAGTGATCTTACCACTGCTTTTGCGTGTCGAAATCGCGCCCGGCGACGTCAAGCTTGCCATGGGTGTCATCGGCGTACTTGCCGTGTTTCTCGGAATGGTACTATTTGCCTTGGATCGTGTTCCGGACCGCAAGGCCCAAGATGCTAAAACCCAAGACGTTGCCGGCCGCAAAGCTCACGGTTCGAACTTCATGCGCGCACTGATCCTGGCTGCGGCGTGGCTTGTCCTCGTTGCGGGAACTGACACATCCACCGCCGAAGGTGCAGCAACGTCCTGCCAGTTGATCAATGGCAAGTCGATGATGCAGGCCGAACTGCTGTTTGGACGTCGTATCGCCGGACGTGGCCGCGTATCGGACGCCCAGTGGTCGGACTTCCTTCAGAGGGAAGTGACACCGCGCTTTCCAGATGGATTGACCCAGCTCAGGGCCTCCGGCCAGTGGCGCGACCCGGACACCGGCCGGATCACACACGAGCAGTCCTTTGTCGTGCGCATCATCGCTGCCGAGACGCCGGAGACCTTGGCACGCTTGACGCAGATCAGCACCGCGTACAGGCAGCGCTTTCATCAGCAGTCGGTTGGCCTCACGCTCTCGACCACTTGCGCATCGTTCTGACCGGTCGCTGCAACTGCGGAAAAGGCCGATTGCCTGCGGCAGTCGGCCCTCCGGCGGACCTTACGGCGCCTTGGCGAGTTGGGTCGCGAAGTAGCCGATCGTCTTGGCGTACACCTCGCTCTTGTTCCACTGCTGGATCACGGCAAAGTTCTCGCTGCCGGGCTCCCAGCCCTTGCCTTGCTTCCAGCCGTAGCTCTTCAGGAAGTTCGCCGTCGACGCCAGCACGTCGGGCACGTTGTGCAGGAGGTCGCGCTTGCCGTTGCCGTCGAAGTCGACCGCGAACTTGATGTAGGAGGACGGCATGAATTGGGTCTGCCCGATCTCGCCGGCCCAGGCGCCGCGCATCTCCTGCGGTGCGAGATCGCCGCGCTCGACGATGCGCAGCGCGTCCATCAACTCGGCCTTGAACATGTCGGAGCGGCGGCAATCATAGGCCAGTGTCGCCAGCGAGCGCAGGGTCGGAAACTTGCCGGTGTTGACGCCGAAGTCGGTCTCCAGACCCCAGATCGCGACCAGGATTTCCCCCGGCACGCCGTAAGCCTCCTCGATTCGCGACAGCACGGAGCCGTAGCGCTTCATCATGTCGGAGCCGCGGTTGAGCCGTGGCGGCACCATGCGGCCCGAGAACTGCTCGAACGTCTGGCTGAACACCTGCTGCGAATGGTCGCGCGCCAGGATCGCCTTGTCCTGTGTGACGCCGGTCAACCCGGCCTGGATCGCGTTCTGCGAGATGCCCTTCGTCGCAGCCTCCTTCTTGAAGTCGTCGAGCCAGGACTCGAACGTGCCGGTGCCGCATTGGGCGGCCAGCGCCGACACTGTGGAGGTCAAGAGCCACGCGCCGACGGCGAGTGTGCGAATGGAAAGCTGCGAGGTCATCAGGCAATTCACTCCGGAGTCTGCGCTATCATCGATTGGTCGCGAAACCCGGCGGGTATGTTCGCGGCAACAGCGGCCAAAACAAGGCTCGTGATCGAGCCATTAATCTCAGCTAGCGCTGCAAATGCCACGCCAATTTCACACCCATTTGACAATCCGGAACGACAAACCGCCGGCCGAATATATCGGCCGGCGGTTGCTTTCACGTTTACGCATTCAGGTTCGGCGGCCTATCCGCGATCGCTGCGCCGCCACGGAAACAGGTTCGCCGGGAAGTCCGCGGCCGGCTTGCGCTCGCGCGGCTCGGGGATCACCGGCCGGGCGTTCGGATCCTTGACGATGACCTCGCGATAGAGATGCCAGGTGGCGTGACCGAGCAGTGGGATCACCACGGCAAGCCCGAGGAAGAACGGGATGGAGCCCAGCACCAGCAGCGCCGCGACGATCAGGCCCCAGGCCGCCATCGGCACCGGGTTCTGCGCTACGGCGCGCATCGATGTCACCATCGCTTCGCCGGCGCTTGCCTGGCGGTCGAGCATCATGGGGAAGGCCACCACGCTAATGCAAAGCGCGACGAGCGCGAACAGGAAGCCGACGCTGCAGCCGACCACGATCAGCCACCAGCCTTGCTGGGTGGTCAGCACGCGCTCGGCGAAATCGGGAATGTTGGCTGCGGTCTCGTAGCCGAACACCGCCGTGTAGATCGCCTGCGCGGTGGCGATCCAGGTCACGAACAGTGCGAACAGCAGCGTTCCGACCCCGAGCATCGCGCCGAACGACGGCGAGCGGAATACCTGAATGGCGTCCCATGCGGATGCCTCACCGCCGTCCTCGCGGCGGCGGCTCATCTCGTAAAGGCCGATGGCGGCGAACGGGCCGAGCAGGGCGAAGCCCGCGGCCAGCGGAAATAGCAGGGGCAGCACGGAATAGCCGTGCACGGTGCGCGCCAGCACGATGCCGAGCACCGGATATATCAAACACAGGATGATGGCGTGGCTTGGCACCGCCTTGAAGTCTTCCCAGCCGAGACGCAGCGCTTGATGCAAATCGGACAGGCCGATGGTGCGGATGACGGGCGCAGACGCGGTGCCTTGTCCGCTCTGCGTCATCGATGTGACATTGCCTTGGTATGGCGTGGCCATGGTCGTTGTCTCCCTCTGGGCGGGCGCATTCTGCGCCCGGCGCACGGGCACAAACGTACCGTCTCTCGAAGCGATCACGAGCAAGCCAGACGCGAAAGACAGAGCAGGGAACTGGCCGTGTCGCGAACTGTGCAATGAGGGTACTCCCAAACCGCGTCAAAAGCACTCACGCTTAAGTGAATGTCGCATTGGCAAGCTATGGAGGGGGCGATACACTTGAACTGCGACCTCGGTCAGCCGGCGCATTGCCGTGTGGCCTTCACATCTCAACTCTCTAGGGAGCGAACGATGAGCATTTTCGGAAAAATCATGGGCGCGATCTTCGGCAGCAGCGCCAGTGCCGCGCCCGCCGGCGGAACGGCCACAAGCGCAGCTCCCGCCGGTGGATCCGGCAGTGCATCGTCGTCTCCTGCTGCGGTGCCGGCTGGTGCGGCGCCCGCCCAGTCCGTCGACGTCGCCCCGATTCTCGACAAGGCGGTGGCCGCCAAGGGCGAGAAGCTCGAGTGGCGGACCTCGATCGTCGACCTGATGAAGGCGCTCGACATCGACTCCAGCCTGTCGGCGCGCAAGGAGCTCGCCAAGGAGCTCGGCTACACCGGCGACACCAACGATTCCGCCAGCATGAACATCTGGCTGCACAAGCAGGTGATGAGCAAGCTCGCGGCCAATGGCGGCAAGCTGCCCCCCGATATCAAGCACTGACGGGATCATCATCCCGGACACGGAAAGGGCCCGCGCCAGCGCGGGCCCTTTTTTATGGACCGGCGACCATCTATAGATCGGCCAACAAAAAAGGAGAACGCTCATGACTGATCTCGATCGCCGGACCATGCTTGCGACCGGTGCCCTCGCGCTGGCCGGCGCCGCCGCGCAATCCGCTCCGGTTCACGCCGAGACCGCCCCGAAGGCGATGTTTCCGGTACCGGCGGTGACGATCCCGATCGTCGGCGCCAGCGAGGTGTTTCAGGTCCGCCGCATCTACTGCATCGGCCGCAACTACGCGGCGCATGCGATCGAGCGCGGCTCCGATCCGACCCGCGAGCCGCCGTTCTTCTTCCAGAAGCCGACCGATGCGATCCAGAATGTCGCGGTCGGCACGGTCGCCGACCATCCCTATCCGTCGCTGACCAAGAACTATCACCATGAGGTCGAGCTGGTCGCCGCGCTGAAATCCGGCGGCAGCAACATTGCCGCCGACAAGGCGCTCGAGCACGTCTACGGCTACGCGCTCGGGCTCGACATGACGCGGCGCGATCTGCAGAACGGCATGGCGGCGGAGAAGAAGCCGTGGGAGATCGGCAAGAGTTTTGACCACGCCGCGGTGCTCGGGCCGATCCATCCGGCTGACAAGACCGGCCACTTCACGCAAGGCGCGATCTCGCTCGCGGTCAACGGCACGGTGCGGCAGAGCTCGGATCTGAAGAACATGATCTGGAGCGTCGCCGAGCAGATCGCCAAGCTCTCCGAGGCGTTCGAGCTGAAGGCCGGCGACATCATCTATTCCGGCACGCCGGAGAATGTCGGACCGGTCGTCAAGGGCGACGTGCTGCTCTGCAAGCTCGAGGGCCTGCCCGACATGTCGATCAAGATCGTCTGACGAGCGCGGCGCTATCCTGCAAGATCCGCGTATTCCGGATGCTTGTTGAGGTAGTCCACCACGAAGCCGCAGCCGGCGATCACCTTGTGACCGTCGGCGCGGATCAGCTCCAGCGCGCCCCTGACCAGCTCCGAGGCGATGCCGCGGCCGCGCAGGGCACGCGGCGTCTCGGTATGGGTAATGATCACGGCCGAGGGCGTCTGCCGGTAGTTTGCAAAGGCCAGACCGCCTTCGGTGTCGAGTTCGAAGCGCCTCTCGGCCTTGTTGTCGCGGACGGTAGCCATCGCAAGATCCCGATTGATTCACTTGTCCTGATCTAAGCGCGTGAACCCAGCGGTGCAAAGCCGCGACCAACCCGCAAATTGGCATTTGTGGATTGACGATATGCGCATTCTGGCCTGCCTGACCGCCGCATTGCTCGGCGCCGCCCTGACCCTGCCAAATCCCCCGAAAGCGGCTGCCGCCGACGATCCGAGCTGGCAGGCCTGCATCGGCAAGACGACGGCGCCCGGCGACCGGGTGAGCGCCTGCACCACGGTGATCGACGGCAAGACCGAGACCGGCAAGCGGCTGGCCGGGGCCTATTGCAACCGAGGCCACGGACTGACCGAAAAGCGCGAGCTCGATGCCGCGCTCGCCGACCTCAACGAGGCGATCAAGCTCGACCCCGCCTTTGCCTGCGCCTACACCAACCGCGGCCGGGTCTATGCCTTCAAGAACGATCTCGATCATGCCATCGCCGACTACGACGAGGCGCTCCGGATCGATCCCGGCTTCGCGCTGGCCTACAACAACCGGGGCGATGTCTGGATCAACAAGGGCGACCTCGACCGCGCGCTGGCCGATCTCAGCCTCGCCATCAAGTACAATCCGCAGCTCTCTGTGGCCTATGGCAATCGCGGCTTCGTCTACTACCGCAAGCGCGACGCGGCGCATGCGATCGCCGACTTCACCACCGAGATCAAGCTCGAGCCCAACGTGCTCGCCTACATCAACCGCGGCAATGTCTATCGCGATGCCGAGCAACTCGACCGCGCCGCCGCCGACTACGGCGAGGCGGTGAAGCTGGCGCCGACCGATGCGCGCGGCTGGCGCAACCGCGGCATGATCCGGCTGTTTCAGGGCGACAACAAGGGTGGGGTCGCCGACTACGACAAGGCGCTGCAGTATGATCCCGCCGACGTCTATTCCTGGAACAACCGCGGCCAGGCCAAGCTGCGGCTCGGCGACAAGAGGGGCGCGGCAGCCGATTTGCGCAAGGCGCTCGAACTGCAGCCCGATCTACAGTCCGCCAAGGCGGCCTTGGCGCGGCTCGGTGGCTGACGTGCGACGCCGCGGCGGTCCGGCCTGCCGCATCGCACACACACCGATCGGGCCTTGCGGGCCGATCCAGTTCGATTAGGCTTGAGGCCAGACATACGCCCCTGATGCGGCCCGCTGGACGTTTGGTAGGGAGTGACGGGACCGGCCGCTGACGTATGCCCCTTGTAGCAAGGAGGTTCGTCGTGTCGGACAATCGCTTCTTCAGGATCCACCGCCCGTGGGAGGACTGGCTCGGCATGCTGCTCGGCGTGCTGATCATGGTCTCGCCCTGGTTTCCGATGCAGGTCAGCGACATCGTCGATATCGAGCGCAGCCATCTGGTGCTCAACAGCTTCGTGGTCGGCATGCTGGTGCTGGGTCTTGCCCAACTCGAATACGTCGCGCTGCATCGCTGGGAGGAGGTGGCGAGCATTCTGCTCGGCCTCTGGCTGATCGCGTCGCCCAATATCTTCGGCTATTCGGAAGACCAGACGCTGCAGCTCTGGCACATCCTGCTCGGCGCGCTGGTTGCCATGATCGGCGCGCTGCAGCTCTGGCAGGACTGGAACCTGAGCGAGCAGGAACTCGCCAAGCATCCGCAGTAGCGGTTTCGGGCCAGCTCCAACGGGCCGGCCGCCACCGGTGCGCGGTATCATCGCGCCGCGCCTGGCGGGCCTTGCCGAGGCGAGCTGCTTGGCGATAAACCGGGTGGTCCCAATCCCTTGCGGCGCGCGAAGACGCCCGGTTCTGACCGAGGAAACACCCGATGACCGTCCTGACCATGCCCTGTCTGTTGTGCGTATCGGCGTGGCGGCGATGAGCGGGACGGCTGCGACCGCGCCGCGCGGCGGGATCGCGCGGGTATCACGCCGGGTGATGAACCTCGCCTACATCCTGACCCAGAACGCCCGCCGACACGGCGATCGTCCCGGCTTCGTCTGGAACGAGAAGGCCTGGTCCTGGCGCCATATCGACCAGAACGTCTCGGCGCTGGCGGCGGCGCTGGCCGCGCGCGGCATCGGCAAGGGCGACCGCATCCTGGTGCATTCCAAGAACTGCGATGAGATGTTCTGGTCGATGTTCGCGGCATTCCGGCTCGGCGCGGTCTGGGTGCCGACCAATTTCCGGCTGATGCCGGACGAGGTCGCCTATCTGGCGGCCGCCTCGGGCGCCAAGGCGTTTCTGTGCCATGCCGATTTTCCCGAGCACGCCAAGGCGGCGGCCAATCCGGCGCTCGAATTCACCTGGCGGATCGGCGAGGAGGGCACGTTCGGCGAGGCGACCGTTGGTGATGTCATCGCCAAACACGCCGGCGCCGATGTCGAGAACGTCGCCGTCGACTACGACGATCCCTGCTGGTTCTTCTTCACCTCCGGCACCACCGGCCGCTCCAAGGCCGCGGTGCTGACGCACGGCCAGATGGCCTTTGTGATCACCAATCATCTCGCCGACCTGATGCCCGGCACCACCGAACACGACGCCTCGCTGGTGGTGGCGCCGCTGTCGCATGGCGCCGGCGTGCACCAGCTGGTGCAGACCGCGCGGGGCGTGCCGACCATCCTGCTGCCGTCGGAGAAGTTCGACATCGCCGAGGCCTTCCGCCTGATCGCCAAGCACCGCGTCAGCAACATGTTCACGGTGCCGACCATCCTGAAGATGATGGTCGAGCATCCCGCCGCCGACCAGCACGACCATGCCTCGCTGCGCTACATCATCTATGCGGGCGCGCCGATGTATCGCGAGGACCAGAAGGCGGCCCTGCGCAAGCTCGGCGGTGTGCTGGTGCAGTATTTCGGCCTCGGTGAGGTCACCGGCAACATCACCGTGCTGCCGCCCGGCCTGCACGATCCCGAGGATGGGCCGCACGCGCGGATCGGTACCTGCGGCTTTGAACGCACTGGCATGCAGGTCTCGATCCAGGGCGATGACGGGCGCGAGTTGAAGGCGCACGAGACCGGCGAGATCTGCGTGATCGGGCCCGGCGTGTTCGCCGGCTATTACGACAATCCCGACGCCAACGCGAAGGCGTTTCGCGACGGCTGGTTCCGTACCGGCGATCTCGGCCACATGGACGAGGAGGGCTTCGTCTACATCACCGGCCGTGCCTCCGACATGTACATCTCCGGCGGCTCGAACATCTATCCGCGCGAGATCGAGGAGAAACTGTTGACGCATCCTGCGGTCGGCGAGGTCGCCGTGCTGGGGGTGCCCGATCCGTTCTGGGGCGAGGTCGGTGTCGCCGTCTGCGTCGCGCGCGAGGGGGTGGACGCGGTTGCGGAAGCGGAGCTTGCGGCGTACCTCGCGCCAAAGGTGCCGCGCTACAAGATGCCGAAGCGCTTCTTCTTCTGGGAGGCGCTGCCGAAGTCCGGCTACGGCAAGGTGCCGAAGCGGCTGATCCGCGACGAACTCGAGGCGCGCGGGTTGCTCGAGGTGATCGCCAAATCGACGGGCGCGTGAGGCGATGCGCAGCATCGCCCAGCCTGGCGCTCCCATCTCCGAGCGCATCCAATGGGTCGCCGCGCGCGGCCGCGCCTTTTCGTTCGCGCTTGAAGCCGGCATTCCCTTGCTCGAAGCGGTTCGCCGCGGCTTTGCGGCGGAGGGCTTTTCCGGTGGCGTGTTGAACGTCACAGGCGGCGCGCTCGGGCCGTTCGCCTATGTGATGCCGGCGCTGTCGAAGGACGGCCTCAACGCCGCGTTCTACAGCGACACGTTCCGTCCCGACGGCGTGACCCGGCTCAAGCTCGCGGCGCTGACCTTCGGCGAGCGCGACGGCGCGCCGTTCTTTCATTGCCATGGCCTGTGGACCGAGGCCGACGGCCGTTTCAACGGCGGGCACATGCTGCCGGATGAGACCATCGTCGCCGAGCCGTTCGCGGTCAGCGCGTTCGGGCTTGACGGCGCGACGTTTGTGGCCGAGCCCGACAGCGAGACCAACTTCAAATTGTTCGGTCCGGTCGCAAGCGCGCCGCATGGCGCGAAGACCACCAGCCATGCCTTCGCGCTGCGGCTGCGGCCGAACCAGGATTTTGCCTGCGCGCTGGAAGGCTTTTGCCGCCAGCACGGCATCCTGCGGGCGCGGCTGCATGGCGGCGTCGGCTCGACCATCGGCGCCGTCTTGACCGACGGCCACAGCGTGGTGCCGTTCGCGACCGAGCTTGCGGTGACGGCAGGGCAGATTGCGCCAGATGCCAACCGTCGGGTGCGCGCCAGCCTCGACATCGCGTTGGTCGACTATCTCGGCGGCATCGCCGAGGGACGGCTGGTGCGCGGCGACAACCCAGTCTTGATGACGATGGAGCTGGTGCTGGAAGTGCTGGAAGAGGTGGAGCAGCCATAGGGGGCGCGTGGCCTATCCCCATCGTCGTCCTGGCGAAAGCCAGAGTCGACAATCGCGCCACATCCTCCGCCGGGACGACGATGGAGGTGGGGTGCGATTCAAGCTGCCACACCACGCGATGTCATCACCCGCGAAAGCAGGTGATCCAGTATTCCAGAGACGCCGGTGTTTGAGCCGAGAGGCCGCGGCGTACTGGATCGCCCGGTCCACGTGCGCAATTGCGCACAGGCCGGGCGATGACAGTTGAAGTTAGGGACGCAGCGTCTCTTTCTCGCGACGCTACGGGCCGCTTACCGCCGCTTGCGCACATGGATGTTGATGTCGAGGTCGATCGCGCTGACGCAGGTCTGCTCGGCGCGGTGCGAACCGCCCTCGTGCCAGCGGCCCTTGCGCAGGCTGAAGTCGCTGACATGGGCGAGCCGCAGGCAGCGCCATTGCGGCAGCTTGCCGGAGCTCTCGCCGGCGAACTGCCAGGCCAGTACGAGCTCTTCGCCGCTCTTGTTGTGGCCGATGATATGCGGGCAGAGCTCGCGCGGCCGGCCGTCATAGCGGCAGACCACCTGCTGCTCGGTAAGGATCGCCTCGCGGAAAAGAGCGTAGGCCTTGCTGGTCATGGGGACATCTAGGATTATTGCGGGCTCTAGTCATAAGCCTGACACCCCGCCGTTGTTTCCCGGATCCGCACGAATGGCCAGACGAAACCGTCCGATCAATATGCCTGCGCCGTATCTCAAGCGCGTCTGGCTCGATCCCGAGCGCGTTCCCAACCATGATGCCTATCCGTTCGTGCTGCCGCTGCTGCGCGACGAATTCGAACTCGGCTTCGAGAAGGCGATCACCATCATCGTCGGCGAGAACGGCACCGGCAAGTCGACGCTGTTGGAAGGCATCGCCGTGATGGCCGGCTACGACGACGCCGGGGGCGGCAAGGGCTACCGTGCGGTCGACCACGGCCGTGCGGTGGAGAAAATGGGCGGCTCGCTGGCAGCGGCGCTTCGTGCCAGCTGGCTGCCCAAAATCACCAATGGCTGGTTCTTCCGCGCCGAGAGCTTCTTCTCGGTGGCGCGCTATGTCGACGAGGCCGCGCTGGATGTCGGAGACGCGCCACCGAGCTTCCTGTCCTATTCCCACGGCGAGGGCTTTTTGCGCTTCTTCAACGAGCGTTGCCAGCGGCAGGGCATCTTCATTTTCGACGAGCCGGAATCCGCGCTGTCGCCATCGCGGCAGATCGAATTCCTCAAGCTGTTGCACCGGATGAACGGCACCGGCCATTGCCAGGTGATCATGGCGACGCATTCGCCGGTGCTGATGGCCTATCCGGACGCAACGCTGCTGCGGCTGACCAAATATGGATTGGAACCGGTGAGCCTGAAGGACACCGATCACTACCGGCTGATGCGCGAATTCTGCGACGATCCGAAGGGATTCGTCGACGCGGCGCTCGCGGAGTGAGGCGGCCGGCGCTTGCGCGCGGACCGTGAGTGGTGCCGCACCGTTGTGTGCTCGATCACAGATGCTCGGATGAGAGTGTGCTACTGTTGCGTGTCTCGCGATAGGGTTGTACGATGAGTGCATTGCACATCCGTCCGGGGGCGGAGATGAAACTATCATTTGTGACAGAGGATAGTGCCGAAGCCGGCTTTCTTGCCCAGGAACTGGAAGAAGTGCTGCGATCTCAGGGCATGCCGGCCTCCGCGCTGGCGCTGAAGTCCGCGTCGTCTGAGCACATGGACATCGGAAGCACGCTTTTGGTCAGTCTCGAAATCGCCAACCAGATCCTGGGCTCGGCGACGTCGCTCGCGACGCTGGCGACCGGCCTGTTTCAAATCCTGGCAAAGTACCGGAAGGATGCGGTCGTCGATGACGAGGGTGAGCGGACCCGGATCCGGGCCGACGCCAGCGAATCCGGCGTGAAGGCGGCGCTCGCCAAGCCGCGGTCGAAGAAAAAGGGAAGCACAGCCAAGGCCAAGGCCAAAGCAAGGACCAAGGCCGAGACCAAGCACGGGAGCTGACCATGCGGAAGCTCGGTGTGGTTCTGTTCGGTGCCTCGACCTACGATCATCATGCTGATCTGAACAACGAGCGCTTCCTGAACTCCGCCAGCGAGTTCAAGCGGGTGATGAGCGATCCGGCGATTGTGTCCGGCTTTGAGACAACGACGCTCGATCTCTACGATCAGCCGCTTTCGTTCAGCGAGACGGTCGACAAGATCATTGCTTTCATCCGCAACACGTTCGACGACGTCATTGTGTACTATTGCGGGCATGGCGATCTCGGCCTGCGCAGCGACGATTACCGGGTTCTGCTCCGCACCAGCGACCGCACGCTGCGCGCCACCCTGCTCGAGATCGCGCTGCTGATCCACGACGTCGCCAGGCTGGCGCAGGACAAGCGGGTCTATTTCGTGCTGGACGCCTGCTATTCCGGCTCTGCGATGGGCGAGTCCGAACAGATGGACGCCGGCGGCGCCGAGGCCATCGTCAACAAGCGGCTTTCGGATGCGGTCATCGAGGCCGGCAGCGGGATTGCGGTGTTTGCCGCCTCCGGGCGGCACGGCGTGGCGCTGGCCAAGCGCGACGACAAGTTCACGCTGTTCACGGGGACGTTCCTGCGCGTCCTCAAGGACGGCATTCTGACGAAGGCGGACGTCAAACGTTTTTCCTGGCTCGATCTGAAGGATGAAATCGTCCGGTTGACGCAGAAACGGCTGAAGGGGCAGGCGCCGATTCCGAAGCTTAGCCGCTTCACCGAACATGTCAGCGACATCACGCGAGCAGAGTTCTTTCCCAACTGCGCCTATGCACCGCGCGCTGACGCAGGCGGCGGGGGCAGCCCGTGGGGGCAGCCGGATCCGCTGGTCAGCGAGCATCTGTATTGGCGTGGCATCAAGGAAGACCAACCGGCGAACGTCTTCGAGGATTTTCTCAGGCAGTTCCCCAACGGAACATTCGTTGCTCTGGCGCGGGCGATCCTGACGAAGAAGATCGATGGCTATGACGAGGAGGCGCTGGAAGGGCATCTGCTCGAGCATCCGCAATCGGCCGTGGCGGAGCATGTCAACCGGCGGCTGGCGTGGCTGCAATGGGAGCGCCTGAAATCATCGACCGACATCCCGGAGCTCGAACGCTTCATCGAGCGATTTGCGCAAAGTCCGACGGCAGCGCTGGCGAAGGCGCAGGTCGAAGCGATCCGGAGCAAGGAGAAGGTCGAGCCGTCCCCGGAGCCCGTCACGGAGCCACCCAAGCCGGCCCCTCAGGTCCCGAAGAGCAGCATCCGGAGCCTGGCGTCGCAGCCGCTGGTCATCCTGGGCGTGCTTGCCTGCCTGGGCCTCGCGTTCTTCGCCTGGCGCAGCCATCTCGGTCCGGGGCTGGAGGCGTTGCAGGCGGATCTCGACGCCGCCGGGAGCGACGTCGCCAGGCTGCAAGGCTTTATCGGCCGCTGCGAGGCCGCGCCCGGGTGCACGCTGGTCCAGGAAGCACGCAGCCGGCTGGCGCGGGCCCAGGAGCAGGCGCGCCTTGTGACCCTTGCCGCGGCCCGGACCGCGCTCGACGCGGCTGGGAGCGATCCCGGCAAGCTGCGCGCCTTCGTCCAGCAATGTGCCGTGACGTCCTGTCCTGTGGCGGCGGAGGCGAATGCTCGGTTGGCCAAGGCTGAGGAGAACGCTCGATTGGCCAAGGCGGAGGAGGCCCGGCGTCAGCGCGTCGCGCTGGATGCGGCAGGCAACGATCCCGCCAAGCTCCGTGCCTTCCTCCAGCAATGCGGTGCTTCGTCCTGTGCGCTGGCGGGCGAGACGACCAGCCGGTTGCAAGCCGCCGAGGCGCGCGCACACGCCGACCAGGATCGCAAGGACCTGGACGGCGCAGGAACCGATGTTGCCAAGCTGCGCAGCTTCGTGGACCGCTGCCGGGCGACGTCCTGCCCGCTGCTGCAGGAGGCCAATGGCCGGCTGGAGGCGGCTCAAAATGCCGAGGTGGCACGCCAGCGCGCCGAGCAGCTGCGCACGTTCAGTCTGAACGCGAACTCTGACGTCAGGGGTGGCGATTTTCTCGACGCGAAGGGCGATGCGATCTTCGAAAGGACGGACGCTGCCGGATGCCTCGCCGCCTGCCGTGCCAACAGCGCGTGCGTTGGCTTCAGCTACGATCGATGGAACGGGCTGTGCTTCCAGAAGAAGACCCTCAGCCCGCTCCGGTTCGACGCACGTTCGGACACCAGTATCCGCGCCGATCAGGTTCATCCGGGCTTCTCGCCGGATGGGAAGCATCTTTGCCCGTTCTCCGGGAATTCGCTGGCCGGCGACGTCCTCAAACGCCTCCCGGTTCAATCCGTCGCGCAATGCGAGCAGAACTGCACGCCGGACAGCTGCATTGCCTTCTCATTCTCGAAGGCCGACAAGTCCTGCAGCCTGTTCAGGATGGTGTCGAACCGCTGGAAGAACGTTCCGAACGTCGATTCCGGCATCATGCAGCAAGACGCCTGTCATTGACGGGAGGACCGCGGCGGCTTGCCTCCCGGGGAAGCCGGCGGCTGTGACTTCGCTCTGGTGCAAGATGCCGGTCTCCGATCCGGTCTAAAACCCGAACCATAAACTGCGGCACGCGCCAGGCGGCGTGTGGCCGACAGAGATCGGGAGAGACAAGGATGAGGCGGACGATCGCGAAAGCTGGCGTCGTGGTGGCGGCATTGGCTGTATTGGGGGCCGCCTGGGCCCACGGGCCGACCCGCCAGAAGGTGCGGGAATCCATCGAGATCGATGCGCCGCAGGCCAAGGTGTGGGCGGTGATCGGTAATTTCCAGGACATGAGCTGGCTCGCCGGCGTCAGCAAGACCGAGGGTGAGAAGGGCAACGAGATCGGCGCCACGCGGCGGCTGACCTTGGCGCCGGGCGCCACCGTCGACGAGGAGCTCTACAAATACGAGCCCGAGATGATGAGCTATTCCTACCGGATCACGGCGGTCGACGTGAAGGTGCTGCCGGTCACCAATTACTCGTCGACGCTGACGGTGTCGCCGGCGCCCGACGGCAAGTCGAAGCTGGAATGGGCCGGCGCGTTCTATCGCGGCTTCCCGAACAACGATCCGCCGCCGGAGCTGAGCGATGAGGCCGCGGTGAAGGCGGTGAGCGGGCTCTACAAGGCCGGGCTGGAAGCGCTGAAGAAGAAGATCGAGAGCGGGACCTGAGCATGCTGCGGACGATCGTGCTGGCTGCGCTGCTCGCCGGCCTCGGCGGCGCGCGTGCCGAGGAGGCGTTCGTCACCAACCAGCTCTCCGACGACCTCACGGTGGTCGATCTCGCGACCGCAAAGCCGGTGGCGACGATCGCGATCGGCGGCAAGCCCGCCGGCGTTGCCGTCAGCAATGACGGCCGCTTCGCCTATGTGACGAGCCCGGATGCCAAGGCGGTCACGGTGGTCGACGCCTCGACGCGCAAGGTGGCCGGCCGGATCGATGTCGGCGGCGGGCCGCTCGGCATCGCGGTCGCTCCCGACGGCGCCACGGTCTATGTCGCCGACTGGTACGCCGCCGCGGTGCGGGTGATCGACGCCAAAGAGCAGCGCGTCGTCGGCAGTTTTGCCGTCGGCGCATCGCCGTCCGGGCTCGCGCTGACGCCGGACGGGCTCCTGCTGCTGTCGGCCGACCGCGATGACGACAGCGTGTCGATCACCGACGTTTCGGCCCGTGAGCGCAGGGCGGTCGTCAAGGTCGGCACCCGCCCGTTCGGCGTCACCGTCGATGCCGAGGGCAAGCGCGCCTACACCGCCAATGTCGGCTCCAACGACGTCTCGGTGATCGATATCGCCACCGCGCGCGAGATCGGCCGCGTCCATGTCGGGCTGCGCCCCTATGCGGTGGCGCTGGCGCAGGGCCGCGGCTTCGTCACCGACCAGTATGACGGCAAGGTCACCGTGTTCGACCTTGCGACCCTCCAGCCCGTGAGCCGGATCACGGTCGGCGACTACCCCGAAGGCATCGAAGCCACCGCCGACGGCAAGCGCATCCTGGTCGCGAACTGGGAGAGCAACACGCTCAGCGTGATCGATGCCGCCGAGCTGAAGGTGATCGGCGAGGTCAAGGTCGGCGACGGCCCGCGGGCGTTCGGGGCGTTTCTGAGGCGGACGGAGTAGGGACGCCCGGCGCGCGGGGTGATGAAGCCAGGGTACGCGTCCCAAAATATCGAAAACAACCCCATGCACAGTAGCCGGGATGGCGCCGGCATGCGGAAAAGCGACTTGACGCGTCGGGCAACTCAGCAGTATATTTCTATCATTCCGAAATGATGATAGCGTCCGCCGCTTGCGGTCACGGCATCGATCCCTCATCATTCCTGATGACCAATCAGGAGTGCCGCAATGTCGTTCGACAGCCGTCTGCTTTCAGGACTCTCCGTGCTGGCGGCGGTGGTGCAGGCGCGCAGCTTTGCGCGGGCCGCCGATGCGTTGGGGATGACCTCGTCGGGCGTCAGCCGGGCGATTGCCCGCCTCGAAGATCGTGTCGGCGTGCGCTTGCTCGACCGGACCACGCGGTCGATGGTGCTGACCGACGAGGGCCGGCTGTTCTACGAGCAGGTCGCCCCCTTGCTGGTCGGAATCGAGGAGGCGGCGGTTTCGGCTTCCGGGGCCGCGGGGATAGTCCGGGGGCGGCTGCGCGTCGATATCGATGCGTATTTCCTGCGCAGCCAACTCTCGGGGAAGCTCGGTGGCTTTCTCCGCGCGCACCCTGAATTGACGCTGGAGCTGATCACGCGAGAGCATGTCGGCGACCTCGTGACCGACGGCATCGACCTCGCGATGCGGTTCGGAGAACCCACCGGAAATAGCGCAATCGCGCGGAAACTCATGGACACACGGGTCCTCACCCTGGCGTCGCCCGGCTATCTGCGCAAGCATGGGCGGCCCAAGCACCCGTCCGAACTGTCCGCGCATCACTGCATCCAGTTCTTTGATCCACTCTCGCGGCGGCTGTTCGACTGGGAGTTTCGCAACGGCCGCAAGGTGCTGCCTGTGGCAAGCACGGGACGCCTCCATCTGACCGATGGCGGCACCATGATCAACGAATGCCTCGCCGGCACCGGGATCGCGCAAGTGCTGGCGATCGGTCTCCAGCCGCTGCTGGATTCCGGCCGCTTGGTCGACCTGTTTCCGGACTGGCCCGGCGAAACGTTTCCGTTCTATGCGCTGTACCCTTCGCGCAGCCACCAGCCGGCGAAGGTTCGGGCCTTCGTCGACTTCGTTTCCAAGGTGATCACGAACCGGTCGGCGAACGATCATTCGTGATGCCTAATCATCATTGCACTGACAGAAACTCGTTTTGATCATGAGTGTGGGCATGCGAGGTTGCGGGTATCGGATCAACGACGTGAACGGCGCCCGCCATGACGACGCAAAAGACGGTCTTGATTGTTGGAGCCTCGCGTGGGCTGGGGCTTGCGCTCGCCGAGGAATACTGCGCGCGCGGCACCCGCGTCGTTGCGACGGTGCGGTCGCCATCGGCGGAGCTTGAGCGCATCGCGGCCCGGTTTCCCGGCAGCGTCGCCATCGTAACCGCTGATATCCTCGACATGGGTTCGGTCGTCGCGCTGAAGCGACGGCTCGCCGGCCAGATGCTGGACACGCTGTTCGTCAACGCTGGCATCTGCCTGGCGCGCGACAGCACGCCACGCGACGTTCACGAAGCGGATTTTGTCGCGATGATGCTGACCAACGCGCTGAGCCCGATGCGCGTGGTTGAATTGTTCGAGGAGCAGGTCGCGCACAACGGCGTCATCGCGGTGATGTCGTCGGAGCTCGGCAGCATCGCCCACAATCGCGGGAGCTGGGAGCTGTACAGCTCCAGCAAGGCGGCGCTCAACATGTTGATGACCTGCTTCTCCCGGCGCCATCCCGGCGATAGCCGCGTGCTGCTGCTGGTCGCGCCCGGCTGGGTACGCACTGAGATGGGCACCGCGAACGCGCCGCTGTCGATCGAGGAAAGCATTCCGCACGTCGTCACGTCGGTCGAGGCCCAGGCGGGCCGGCCGGGACTGCGATTCATCGATCGCCACGGCAAGACCTTGCCATGGTGATTGCGCCCGCACGGCCGGCCGGTTGGGCGCCGCGCACATTTTCCAGGAAGTAACGGAGACATCTGATGTATGCGATCATGGGCGCGACCGGCAAGGTCGGCGGCGCGGCGGCGCGCGCGTTGCTGGCGAGGGGCGAGCCGTTGCGGGTGGTGGTGCGCGACGCCGCGAAGGGCAAGCCGTGGCAGGAACGGGGCTGCGAGATCGCCATTGCCGATCTTGACGATGCTGCCGGGCTGGCGCGGGCGTTCGGGGGATGCGCGGCCGCTTTCGTGATGCTGCCGTCAAACTTCGATCCGTCGCCGGATTTCCACGAGACCAAGGCGAAGCTCGCGACACTGCGGCAAGCGCTGGACGAAGCGCGGCCGGGCCGTGTGGTCGCGCTCTCCACCATCGGCGCCGAGGCAAGGCGGCCGAACCTGCTGAACCAGCTCGGGCTGCTCGAACAGGCGCTGGCGACGCCCGGCTTGCCGACCACCTTCCTGCGCGCCGCCTGGTTCATGCAGAACGCCGCGCTGGATGTCGCAGCCGCACGAGACACCGGGGTGATCCAGAGCTATCTCCAGCCGCTCGACAGGCCGGTGCCGATGATCGCGACCGAGGATGTCGGCGCCACGGTGGCAGGGTTGTTGACGGAGAGCTGGGACGGCCCGCGCATCGTCGAGCTCGCGGCCGGCGGCGTCAGCCCGAACATGATTGCCGCCGCCTTCGCCAGGGCGATCGGCAAACCGGTGCGCGCCGACCCCGTGCCGCGCGCGGACTGGGAGCAGATCTTCCGCAGTCAGGGCATGACCAATCCGCTGCCGCGCATGCAAATGCTCGACGGCTTCAACGAAGGCTGGATCGCGTTCGGGCAGCCGGGGACGATCGCGCGGCAGGGGCGCGTCGGGATCGATGACGTCGTCACGAAGCTGTTGGCAGGCTGAAGTCGGAAAGCCGGGGGCTGGCCGAACGGGTCGCGCGCAGCGCGGCCCGTTGGCTGATCGGAGTGACAGGCGTATACTACCCGGCAAACACAGGGAGGATGCCATGCATCATACCTTGGTGCCCAGCGACCGCGTCGAGCATGTCTGCGTGTTCGGACGCGACGGCACGAAGCTCGGTTCGGTCGAGCGGCTGATGCTCGACAAGGTGAGCGGCATGGTGGCCTATGCCGTCATCAAGACCGGCGGCGTGCTCAGCAGCCACCACCACTATCCCGTCAGATGGACCGCGCTGCGCTTCGATCCCGCGCGCCAGGCCTTCGAGGCCGAGGTGACGCTGGAGGATCTGCGGTCCGGTCCGTCCGAATTCGACGGCGACGAATTCGACTGGGGCGACCGCTCGCGGTCGTACACCCACCCGAACTATTGGGCGGTGTAGCGCGAAGGTGAGGCCTGCTGTAGCCCGCATGAGCGAAGCGACATGCGGGACCAGTCAACTTGTTCGGTCGGTAAGCCCCGCATATCGCTTCGCTCATGCGGGCTACCAAGTCAGGCACATGACGCAATACAAGCCCGCCGGCTGGCCTTCCGTCATCCCGCGAATTGTCACGCGCGATCGCACCGGTCTGGCCGGATTCCTGCGAGACGTCTTCGATGCGACGGGCGAAGTCCGCTCCGATGCGCCGACGGAAATGCGGATCGGAGACTCCATCATCCTGATCAGCGACGGCGGAGGCGTCCGCGAGGCGATGCCGGCCTTTCTCTACGTCTACGTTCCTGATGCGGACGGGACCTATCGGCGGGCGATCGCGGCCGGCGCTGCATCGATCGAGGCACCTGCGGATACGCCCTATGGCGACAGACGAGCGACGATCCGGGATGCCTGGGCGAATGTCTGGCAGATCGCTACTTTTCGTGGGAGCTGAGACAACCGGTAGGGCGTTTGAAAGCAACGGGTCCGCGCGAAGCGCGCGGGATGAGAGGACGGAGCTACTGTCCGTTATGCCGGCATCACGTGAGCGGATTGGCTGGCCAATCCACTCATGCTTTGTTGTGGAAAGTTCACTATCTGTTCTTGAAATTCACGCGGCGCGTGTTAGGGAGGAATGATTCACTCGATCAGCAGGTGGTGCCGACGTGTCGAAGTTCCGTATGAAACTCAAGCTGCAGGGCTTTGAACTGGAAATTGAAGGCAATCGCGAAGACGCATCCGTCATTGGCAAGAGCATTGGCGATCAGATTTCTGGCATGCTCTCGCCAAGTCTCAATATTGTGGAAGGTGAGTATACAGCAAGCCAGTCGAAGGCGGCGCCGCCACCGCTGCCGCTATTTGATGAAGCTAGGAAGCGGAAGATTCCGCGACGACCTCGATCTCCATCCGCCGCGACAGAGAGTAATGGCGCCAACGCGATAGACTTTCGCAATGATCCTGCGAAATTTGCTACGCCGACACAGCAGTGGTCGACGGCAGATAAGGCCGTTTGGCTGCTGTACGTGGTGAAAGAGGTGAGCCAAGCTTCTGAACTCAGCACAGGCCAGATCGTTAAGATATTTAACACTCATTTTCGTCAAGCAAAGACGATCACGAGTAGCAATGTCTCACGAGACTTAGGCAGGCTGAAGATCACCTCGCCGTCACTGGTGGGAGAAGACCCTACCAAAACTCCAGCAGTTTGGTTTTTGACCGATGAGGGGATTCGCAAAGCGCAGACCTTAATCGCTGAGGCAAAAGCACCAGCTACGGCCTGATCGTCGATGGGGTTGATCGAAAAGCGCACAATGCTAGCGGCGCTGAGCCCGCCGCTAGATCATTTGTTAGCAACGCAATTGCTTGATGAATTTATCTCCGCTGAAAGACGCTTCATACAGCGAGACTGGGAGCCTGCCGAACTCGATGGTGGACAGTTCGCGGAAATCGCAGCGCGAATTCTCTATCACCGAGATTCAAATAATCTCAGTCATACGAAGGATTTCGCTGATTGCCTAAAATATGTGGAAGATGACAAGCTCAATCATCTAATCATTCCACGTCATGACGCGTTGCACATCACTCGGATCTTGCGAAACATCTACAAGTTTCGGAGCCAGCGCGGTGCTGTTCATATCTCGCCATCGTATCAGGCGAACCACATGGATTCAAAGTTCATCATCGAAGCTGTGCGATGGGTAATGAATGAAATCTTGCGGATATTTTGGAATGGCGACCGCGAGAGAGTAGCAAAGGCAATTAGGGAGTTGCTTCAGTTTGATGTGCCGTGTGTAGGAGTATTTGAGGACGTAATTTTGGTGCAGAGAACCGATCTTACTGCTGATGAGGAAATACTTGTGCTACTTCATTTTGGTGGAGAACAAGGGTTTTCGCGGGCACAGCTCGGCAAGTTCGCAAAACGACCTGCCTCGTCAATTTCTGATTCAATCAAGAAGCTCCTTGCGAGCGATCTTAGGCAGATCGTACTTGTTGGCGACAAATATCGTCTGACTGATCTAGGCTCGCGACGAGTAAGAGAGCAACTCGCAGGCAAGCTCCTTCTCCAGTAAGCCTCACTCCGCCGCCTCGCTCGCGGTGCCACTCTTCCGCGGCTTGCTGTTCGCCTTCTTCAGCACCGGGGCCAAAAACTTGCCGGTGTAGCTGCGCGGGGCCTTGACGATGTCTTCGGGCGGGCCCCAGGCGACGATCTCGCCGCCGCCGTCGCCGCCTTCGGGGCCGAGGTCGATCACCCAGTCGGCGGTCTTGATGACCTCGAGATTGTGCTCGATCACCACCACCGTGTTGCCCTGGGCGACCAGCTCGTGCAGCACCTCGAGCAGTTTGGCCACGTCGTGGAAGTGCAGGCCAGTGGTCGGCTCGTCCAGGATGTAGAGCGTGCGGCCGGTGGCGCGCTTTGACAATTCCTTGGCGAGCTTGACGCGCTGGGCTTCGCCGCCCGACAGCGTCGTCGCCTGCTGGCCGACATGGATGTAGTCGAGCCCGACCCGGTGCAGGGTCTGGAAGGTCTCGCGCACGCGCGGCACCGCCTTGAAGAACTCGGCGGCTTCCTCGACCGTCATGTCGAGCACGTCGGCGATGCTCTTGCCCTTGAACAGCACCTCCAGCGTCTCGCGGTTGTAGCGCTTGCCCTTGCAGGTGTCGCAGGTGACGTAGACGTCGGGCAGGAAGTGCATCTCGATCTTGATGACGCCGTCGCCCTGGCAGGCCTCGCAGCGGCCGCCCTTGACGTTGAAGGAGAACCGCCCGGGCTCGTAGCCGCGCGCCTTGGCCTCCGGCAGGCCGGCGAACCATTCGCGGATCGGCGTGAACGCGCCGGTATAGGTCGCGGGGTTGGAGCGCGGCGTGCGGCCGATCGGCGACTGGTCGATGTCGATGATCTTGTCGATGTGCTCGAGGCCCTCGATGCGGTCGTGCGGGGCCGCGCCTTCGCTGGCGTTGTTCAGCTTGCGGGCGATCGACTTGTAGAGCGTGTCGATCAGCAAGGTCGACTTGCCGCCGCCGGAGACGCCGGTGACGCAGGTGAACAGGCCGAGCGGAATCTCGGCCGAGACGTTCTTCAGATTGTTGCCGCGGGCGTTGATCACCTTGATGGTGCGCCGGTGGTTCGGCGGGCGACGATCCGGCACCGGGACCGAAAGCTCACCGGTGAGATACTTGCCGGTCAGCGATTTCGGGTTGCGCATGATCTGGTCGGGCGTGCCTTCGGCGACGATGTGGCCGCCATGCATGCCGGCGCCGGGACCGATATCGAGCACGTAGTCGGCCAAGCGGATCGCGTCCTCGTCATGCTCCACCACGACCACGGTATTGCCGAGGTCGCGGAGTCGCTTCAGCGTGTCGAGCAGGCGCGCATTGTCGCGCTGGTGCAGGCCGATGGAGGGCTCGTCCAGCACGTAGAGCACGCCGGTCAGGCCCGAGCCGATCTGCGAGGCGAGGCGGATGCGCTGGCTCTCGCCGCCGGACAGCGTGCCGGAGGAGCGCGACAGTGTCAGGTAGTTGAGGCCGACGTCGAGCAGGAAGGTCAGGCGCTCGCGGATCTCCTTCAGGATGCGCGCGGCGATCTCGTTCTGCTGCGCGTTCAGCGCCTCCGGCACCGTCTCGAACCATTCGCCGGCGCGCTTCACCGAGAGCTCGGAGATCTCGCCGATATGCTTAGCCCCGATCTTGACGCACAGCGCCTCGGGCTTCAGCCGGTAGCCGTTGCAGCCGGCGCAGGGCACGTCGGAGAAATACTTGCCGAGCTCCTCGCGCGCCCACTCGCTCTCGGTCTCGCGGTAGCGCCGGTTGATGTTGGTGATGACGCCCTCGAACGGCTTCTTGGTGTCGTAGGAGCGGACGCCGTCCTCATAGGAGAACTTGATCTCGTCGTCGCCGGAGCCGTGCAGCAGCGCGTTCTGCACCTTCTTCGGCAGGTCCTTCCACTTGGTGTTGAGCGTGAACTTGTAGTGCTTGCCGAGCGCGGTCAGGGTCTGGATGTAGTAAGGCGAGGACGATTTCGCCCAGGGCGCGATCGCGCCCTTGCCGAGCGTCAGCTCCTTGTCGGGGATGACGAGGTCCTCGTCGATATGCTGCTCGACGCCGAGGCCGCCGCAGGCCGGGCAGGCGCCGTAGGGATTGTTGAACGAGAACAGGCGCGGCTCGATCTCGGGGATCGTGAATCCGGACACCGGGCAGGCGAACTTTTCCGAGAACAGGATGCGCTCGGGTCCGCTCTTGTCATGGATCTTCGCGGTCTTCTTCTTGTCGTCGGCTGCGGCCGCCGCGGGCGCGTCGGCATATTCGATCACGGCGAGGCCCTCGGCGAGCTTCAGCGCGGTCTCGAAACTCTCGGCGAGGCGCTGCGCGAGGTCGGGCCGCACCACGATGCGGTCGACCACGACGTCGATGTCGTGCGGGAATTTCTTGTCGAGGCTAGGGGCCTCGGACAGCTCGTAGAACGTGCCGTCGATCTTGACGCGCTGAAAACCCTTCTTGAGGTATTCGGCGAGCTCCTTCTTGTACTCGCCCTTGCGGCCGCGCACGACCGGTGCCAGCAGATAGAGCCGGGTGCCCTCGGGGAGCGCCAGCACGCGGTCGACCATCTGCGAGACGATCTGGCTCTCGATCGGCAGCCCGGTGGCCGGCGAATAGGGCACGCCGACGCGGGCCCACAACAGGCGCATGTAGTCGTAGATCTCGGTGACGGTGCCGACGGTGGAGCGCGGGTTCTTCGATGTGGTCTTCTGCTCGATCGAGATCGCCGGCGACAGGCCGTCGATCTGGTCGACGTCCGGCTTCTGCATCATCTCGAGGAACTGCCGCGCATAGGCCGACAGCGATTCGACGTAGCGGCGCTGGCCTTCGGCATAGATGGTGTCGAATGCGAGCGAGGATTTGCCGGAGCCGGACAGGCCGGTGAACACCACGAGCTTGTCGCGCGGAATCTCGACGTCGATGTTCTTCAGATTGTGTTCGCGCGCGCCGCGGATCGTGATGGCACGCGACGAGGAGCCCGCGTTGTGTTGGCGCTTCGCCTTGAGCACTTCATCCATAGCGACAATTCCGGGCGCATGAGCGGGCGCCTTTTGGGCGCGCATCGCCGGTCAAGCCGGGACCTTGCGCCGATGGGTGTGAAGACTGGAACGTAGGAAGAACGGCCGACAATTTCCAGTGCTGAATGACGTCCATCAACGGATAGTTTGCTTGTTGGCAGCAGGCGTCAGCAGGGCCGGGCTCCGGCAGAGCCTTTCCCGTTCCGATGGGATCAGAATGGGGCTCTGGATTCTGGTTTGACGCGTTTTCTTTACGCGAACCGGGATCCACTTCGCTCGAAAAAGCTCTGACGCAAAAAAGGCCGGCGCGAGGCCGGCCTTTCCGAGACCCTGGGGTCTGTTTTTCGCTTAGTACTTGGCGACGATCGGGCCGCCGAAGTGATAGTTCACGCCGAACTGCACGGTGTGCAGGTTGATGTCGGCGGAGGGAACGCCGAAGTAGGTCTCGCCGCCGAGGCTGCGATACAGGTACTCGCCCTTGATCGACCACTGCGGCGCGATGAACGCCTCGATGCCGGCGCCGACCGTCCAGCCGGAGTGGAAGTTGCTCTGCGAGACGCTCACGCCGCCCGCGCTGAGGGTGAGCTTGTTGTCGGCCCAGGCGTAGCCGCCGGTGCCGTAGAACAGCACCTTGTCGACGGCGAAGCCGAGGCGGCCGCGGACCGTGCCGAGCGAGTCGATCTTGCTCGTCGCGGTGATGCCGAAAGCGGTAGCCGACGCATTGACGTCAGCCCAGGCTCCGTCAGCCTCGAGGCCGTACACGATGTTGCCGGCCTGCCAGTTGTAGCCGATGGTGCCGCCGCCGAAGCCGCCTTCCATCTTCGGGTTGCCGGAGTCCTCGCTGGCATAGCCACCGAAGCCGCCGATGTAGAAGCCGGTCCAGTTGTAGATCGCGACCGGCGGCGGAGCCTTCACGTAGGGGGCGCGAGCCGCCATATCGGCGGCCATGGCCGGTGCAAAAGCGCTGAGGGCAAACATGCCGGCCGACGCCAGCAAAACATTCCTGATTTTCAAAGTCCCAGTCCCATTTTCTGTCCCTTCGAACCTCTGAAGGGAGCGTCACGGCATTGTTGCGCGACGATCATGTGTTTCTACATAGAAATCCCGGAAGTTGTGTAACCGGGAAACCACAATGCACGGAAAAGGTCCGGTGAGCCGCGTAGGCGCGCAACAAGAAAGCCGGCGCGAGGCCGGCTCTTGTTTTCGATGCGAACGCGCACGCCGTGCGAGCGGCGGCCGGCTCAGTATTTCGCCGACACGACGGGGCTTGCCGCGTTGAAGTGGTAATTGATGCCGAGCTTGACGGTGTGGAAGGTGTCCCGCCACTCCGAGCGATCGTTGATGGCCGGCGTGTACTGGATCGGCGCGACCTTGCCGAGATCGATGTAGTTGTACTCGAGCTTGGCCGACCAGTTCGCGGCGAACATGTATTCGACGCCGGCGCCGGCGGTCCAGCCCCAGCGCGTATCGCTGGCCGAGACCGATGGCGGCGCGAGGCCTGCGCTGTAGCGATGCAGGATATCGCCGACCGCGGCACCGCCATTGACGAACCACAATGTCGGACCGTCGGCGTAACCGAGCCGGCCCTTGATGTCGCCGAAGCTGCGCAGCTCGGTGTAGTAGGTGTCGAGCACGTCAGGCGGCCCGACATTGATCACGCCCGAACGGCCGGCGACGGAGGCCCAGTGGTAGTCGCCTTCGATGCCGAACACCACGGGGCCGGCCTGGACATTGTAGCCGATCACGCCGCCGATGAAGCCGCCGCTGGTGTTGTAGCTTTGCGTGCCGATGAACGCCGCGTCGTTCGGTGCGCCGAGATAGGTCTCGTCGCTGGTGCCCCAGCCGCCGCCGCCCTGGGCGCCCAGATAGAAGCCGTTCCAGCTGGTGACGGGCGCGACAACCGGCGCCGGCCTGGGGGCCTGTGCGGCGAGGTCAGCCGCCGATACGGACGAAACGCTGAGCGCGGCGAGGCCGGCGGCACAAAGAAGCTGTTTCATGGATCCATCCCGCTTCGATTCGATCACTGCGGGACAGGCTACCATTGCAGGTTGCACATCGGGCGTAGCGCCCGCGCAACACTGATAACATTTTGATTTTATTACGTATTTTACGATTTATTAAGATTTAACCATGTTTGATTCGCGGGGCCGTGCGGCACCGTGGTCCGGCCTGTCGCGGGGCCGGCAAACAAAAAGGCCGGCGCAAGGCCGGCCTTTCGTCTGGATCACATCTGCGTCGCGCGATCAGTAGCGCGCAACGACCGGGCCACCCCACTTGTAGTTCACGCGGACGGTGACGAGGTCGACGTCCTGGCGGTCGCGAACGCTGCTGAACAGCACGCCGGTCGGGGTGGTGAGGTTGTAGGTCTTGTCCTGCATGAACAGGTGGTCGTACTCGATACCGGCGGTCCAGTTCGGCGCGAAGCCGAATTCGATGCCGGCGCCGATCGTGCCGCCCCAGCGGGTGTCGCTCGCGCTGGCGGCGAGGGTGCCGGTCGGCGTGAAGTAGGTGTTGAAGCGGTTGTCGGTCAGCGCCGCACCGCCCTTGGCGTAGAGCAGCACGTTGTTGACGGCGTAGCCGATCTGGCCGGTGAACAGGCCGAAGGCGTCGATCTTGGTCTGGTTGTTGAAGATGCCCGGGAAGATCGCGCTGTTGTTGCTGCCCTTCAGGTCAGCCCAGTCGCCCTGCGCTTCGAGGCCGAACACCCAGGTGCCCGACTGCCAGCGATAGCCGATCTGGCCGCCGGCGACGCCGCCGGTCGCATCATGGCAACCATCCGATCCGATGAAGATGCCGCCCGGGACCTGATCCCAGCAATTGTGGCTCGAGCCCCAGCCGCCGTTGGCGCCGATGTAGAAGCCGCTCCAGTCGTAGACGGCGGCGATCATCGGCGGCGCCTTGGTGTAGGGGCGCGCAGCGAGGTCGGCGGCCGCGGCCGGTGCGGCAAACGCAATCAGAGCAACCGTAGCCAGCAAAAGCTTCTTCATCATCAATCTCCCAGCTCCCCGATCGGCTTCCAAAATTGTCCCGAAGCACGATCTCAGACGCGAGCGCCCGCGCCATGGTTGACAGCTATACGCCGATTCAACCGGAAACGCCGTCTCCCAAAAGCCACACTCGCGGAAGAAGTGCGGCTATTGCAAGGCATTGATTTGATTTGAAATTTTCTGGGGTTCTTGAGCCGGACGATGGCCGCGCCCGAAATCCGCCGGCGCTCGATCGCGATCAAGCGCTGCTACGGCTGGTTGTGGCGAACAAAACTGGAACATTGCCGGCCGCAATGCTATATCTCGAATATCGTGGATAACCGCGCGGTGGCAAAGGCGGCGAGCCGGCGCCGGCGTATAGGGTCTTCCACGACGCCTGCAAAGTAAGTGGCGAAGGTTGAGAGCGGCGGCCGATGTCCGGACGCCCGGTTTTTGAGTGGAGATGATGCGATGGCAGGAAGCGTGAACAAGGTGATCCTGGTTGGAAACCTCGGCAAGGATCCGGAAATCCGGCGGACGCAGGACGGCCGTCCGATCGCGAACCTTTCCATCGCCACCTCGGAAACCTGGCGCGACAAGGGCACCGGCGAGCGCAAGGAAAAGACCGAGTGGCACCGCGTCGTGATCTTCAACGAGGGCCTGTGCAAGGTCGCCGAGCAGTACCTGAAGAAGGGCGCCAAGGTGTACATCGAGGGTCAGCTGCAGACCCGCAAATGGACCGACCAGAGCGGCGTCGAGAAGTACTCGACCGAGGTCGTGCTGCAGGGCTTCAACTCCAACCTCACCATGCTCGACGGTCGGGGCGGCGGAGGCGGCAGCTTCGCCGATGATGGCGGCGGCAGCGATTTCGGCTCGTCCGGTCCGGTCAGCTCGGCGCCGCGCCGTGCGGTCGCCGCCGGCGGCGGCAGCCGCAACAGCGACATGGACGACGACATCCCGTTCTGAGCGAGCTTCGCGCTTTCCGGCATTCAGGCGCCGTTCCGTGAAGATCCATTTCGCGGTGCGGCGCGATGATGCGCGGGCATCCCATCCTGCTGTGGATTATCAGGATAAGCTTCTATCCATCTGCTTGTATTTCACTATCGATGAATGCGCGGCGCCGGTTCCCCAGACTTTGACACAGACCAATGTGAATGGTATTTACATTGGCCCGCGGCGGCGATGTCTGGCCGTGAGCTTCACTCGAGGGCTGCCATCATGAGCCTCGCGCCATTGCTCGACGCTGCGCCAGCGATTCCGCTGCACGCCTTCGCGGCAATGGCCGCCTTCGTGCTCGGCTCCATCCAGCTCGCCGCGCCCAAGGGCACGCTGCCGCACCGGACGCTGGGCTGGATCTGGGTGATCCTGATGCTGGTGGTCGCCGGGAGCTCGTTCTGGATCCATCAGATCAAGCTGGTGGGCCCGTGGAGCCCGATCCATCTGCTGTCGATCTTCTCGCTGATCATGCTGGTGCTCGGCGTGACCGCGGCGCGGAGCCACAATGTCCGCCGCCACAAGTTTACGATGATCGGCATCTTCTTCGGCGCGCTGGTCATTGCCGGGCTGTTCACCTTCATGCCCGGCCGGATCATGCATGCGGTGATTTTCGGCCAGTAAAGGCGCGATTGCAGGCGCCGCGAGGGCCGGTTCCAGCTGGTCTCCGCAGCCCGGCAAGCGCTCCCCGGAGCGGGCCCGTCACAAGGCTGCAATGTCGCCAGTAAGTCCATGAAAAAACGAAGGGAAAAACGGCTTGCCGGAGCCGCGCAAGGGTGGTTATCAGACCCCCGATGGGCTATATGATTCCCCAGTAAAACTGACCGGATTTCCCCTTTGTCCGAACCTGAAGACGACAAGCCCGGCGAGCCGCCGGTGCCCTCAGATATTCGTCCCGTTTCCATCCTCGACGAGATGAAGAAGTCCTACCTCGATTACGCGATGAGCGTGATCGTGTCGCGTGCGCTGCCCGATGCGCGCGACGGGCTCAAGCCGGTGCACCGGCGCATCCTCTATTCGATGCACGAGCAGGGACACACCCCGGACAAGAAATACGTGAAGTCCGCGCGCGTCGTCGGCGACGTGATCGGTAAATATCACCCACATGGCGACCAGTCGATTTACGACGCGATGGTCCGCATGGCGCAGGATTTCTCGCTGCGCGTGCCCCTGATCGACGGCCAGGGCAATTTCGGTTCGGTCGACGGCGATCCGCCGGCGGCCTATCGATATACGGAAGCGCGGCTGACCAAGGCGGCGCTCGCCGTGCTGGCCGACATCGACATGGAAACCGTCGATTTCCAGCCGAACTACGACAACTCCGAGAAAGAGCCGACGGTTCTGCCGGCTCGGTTCCCGAACCTGCTGGTCAACGGCGCCGGCGGCATCGCGGTCGGCATGGCGACCAATATCCCGCCGCACAATCTCGGCGAGGTCGTCGACGCCTGCGTGGCGCTGATCGACAATCCGGCGCTGACCATCGACGAACTGATCGACATCATCCCCGGGCCGGATTTCCCGACCGGCGGCGTCATCCTGGGCCGCCAGGGCATCCGCTCGGCCTACCATCTCGGCCGCGGCTCGATCGTGATGCGCGGCAAGGTGACGATCGAGACGATCAGGAAGGATCGCGAAGCGATCGTCATCACCGAGATTCCCTATCAGGTGAACAAGGCGACGATGGTCGAGCGCATCGCCGATCTCGTCAAAGAGAAGAAGATCGAAGGCATCGGCGACCTGCGCGACGAGTCCGATCGTGACGGCTATCGCGTCGTCATCGAGCTGAAGCGCGAAGCGGTGCCCGACGTGGTGCTCAACCAGCTCTACCGGTTCACGCCGCTGCAGACCAACTTCCCGGCCAATATGCTGGCGCTGGATTCCGGCCGTCCGCAGACCATGAATCTGAAGGACCTGCTCACCATCTTCGTCGCGTTCCGCGAGCAGGTGGTGACCCGGCGGACCAAGTTCCTGCTCGGCAAGGCCCGTGATCGCGCCCACATCCTGGTCGGCCTTGCGATCGCAGTCGCCAACATCGATGAGATGATCCGCGTCATCCGCACCTCGCCGGATCCGAACACCGCGCGCGAATCCCTGATGTCGCGCGACTGGCCGGCGCGCGACGTCGAGGCGATGATCACGCTGATCGACGATCCCCGGCATCGCATCAACGAGGACGGCACGCTGCGGCTGTCGATGGAGCAGGCGAGGGCCATTCTCGATCTCCGGCTGCAGCGCCTGACCGCACTCGGGCGCGACGAGATTTCCGAGGAGCTCGACAAGCTCGCGGCCGAGATCGCCGACTATCTCGACATCCTGCGCTCGCGTGCCCGCGTGCAGGGTATCGTCAAGACCGAGCTCGCCGAGGTGAAGCAGCAGTTCGCCACGGCGCGCAAGACCGTGATCATCGAGCAGGAGGGCGAGGTCGAGGATGAGGACCTGATCCAGCGCGAGGATATGGTCGTCACCGTGTCGCACGCCGGCTACGTCAAGCGCGTGCCGTTGTCGACCTACCGGGCGCAGCGCCGCGGCGGCAAGGGCCGCGCCGGCATGCAGACCCGCGACGAGGATTTCGTCTCGCGGCTGTTCGTGGCCTCCACGCACACCCCGGTGCTGTTCTTCTCGTCGCGCGGCCAGGTCTACAAGGAGAAGGTCTGGCGGCTGCCGATGGCAGCTCCCAACGCGCGCGGCAAGGCGCTGATCAACATCCTGCCGCTGGAGCAGGGCGAGCGCATCACCACGATCATGCCGCTGCCGGAGGATGAATCCTCCTGGAGCAATCTCGACGTGATGTTCGCGACCACCAGCGGCACCGTTCGCCGCAACAAGCTGTCCGATTTCGTCGACGTCCGCCGTTCCGGCATCATCGCCATGAAGCTCGGGGAAGGCGAGGCGATCGTCGACGTGCAGATCTGCACCGAGCGCGACGACGTGCTGCTCACCGCCGCCGGCGGGCAGTGCATCCGCTTCCCGGTCACCGACGTGCGCGTCTTCACCGGCCGCACCTCGATGGGCGTGCGCGGCATTGCGCTCGCCGAGGCCGACAAGCTGATCTCGCTGGCGATCCTGCGCCATGTCGAGACCACGTCGGACGAGCGCTCGGCCTACCTGAAGATGCGCCGCGCAGTGGCCGGCGAGGCGACCGTCGAGGAACCCACGGATGCCGAGGGCGAGGAGACGGCGAACGACACGATCCAGCTCTCGCAGGAGCGCTACGCCGAGCTGTCCGCCGCCGAGCAGGTGGTGCTGACCGTCTCGGTCAACGGCTTCGGCAAGCGGACATCGTCCTACGAGTACCGCACCACCGGCCGCGGCGGTAAGGGCATCGTCGCGATGAGCGTCAACAACCGCAACGGCAATCTGGTGGCCTCGTTCCCGGTCGAGGACGCCGACCAGATCATGCTGGTCACCGACAAGGGCCAGCTGATCCGCTGCCCGGTGGCCGACATCCGCGTCGCCGGCCGCTCGACCCAGGGCGTGATCGTGTTCGACACCGCCGAGGACGAGCACGTGGTCTCGGTCGAGCACATTCCGGAAGAGGAAAACGGCGAGAACGGCAACGGCGGCTAGCGCCGCCGTTGCGATTTGATTTCCCGTAGCCCGGATGAAGCGAAGCGAAATCCGGGATTCTCGCGGTGCGGTGTCACTTGCCCCGGATTGCGCTTTGCTTCATCCGGGCTACGCAAGGGTATTCGCGGCGCTCTCCAGCTCCCTGGTGATCGGAGACAGCGCGTCCATCTTCCCGATCTGGGCAAACCAGCACCACAGCTCAAGCGTGGCGGCCAACCGGTAGAGCGCCATCGTGGCCTCCCGGTCGGGGCGGTCGAGCGCGCCGTAACCGGCGAGCAGGCCGGCGCGGCGCGCGGCATCCTTCGGCGTGAAATAGTAGAGCGCCTTGGCGATATCCATCAGCGGATCGCCGGCGGTGGCATTCTCGAAATCGACGATGCCGCAGAGTTGCGGCGTGCCGTCCGGCGTCACCAGCACATTGCCGGCATGGAGATCGTAGTGGCAGAGGCGGGGCGCCTCGGCGGCGTCGAGCAGGTGGCGCGGGCGGCGATGCCGGCCCGGAGCCGCTCGGCCAGTGCGGCGTCGCCGCCGCGTGAACAGAACTCAGTCAGCTTCCGCTCGAACTGCGCGGACATGTAGGCGCGGTCGGTTGGGTGCGGCGTCCAGACCCCGTTCGGGCCGATATAGCCAAAACTGTCGAGCGGGACGTCGTTGATCCTGCGCAGCGCCGCGCCGATCTCGGCGAAGATCGCAAGCTGCTCCTGCTCGCTGAGCTCCGGATCGCGCCGGCTGAGCTCGACGCCGTCGAGCTTGCGCATCAGCACGAAGCTGAGATCGATCACCGAGTTTGTGTCGTCGGCGAGCAGAATGCGCGGGACGGGGATATCGACGTCGCGCAGCAGCCCGAGGACATGGACCTCCTTCGCCATCTTCCAATGCAGCTCTGCGGGGTAGACCTTGAGGATGCAGTTCGGCGCGTCGACCAGCGCGATCTCGAGGATCGTGCTGATCTCGCCGCCGCGCAGCTCGATGACGTCGCGCACCCGTGCGCCCGCCGCGGCGCGGCTGACGATCGCTTGCGCCTGGTCGATCGAGATCGCCAGCCGCGGCTTCAGCTGAAGGGGCGGATCGTCTGACATTCCCGGAGATCACCTGTAGCCCGGATGCAGCGAAGCGAAATCCGGGGAGGTCTCACCGCGGATAGTCTGTCCGGGATTACGCTTCGCTGCATCCGGGCTACGTGGGTCGCTCGATCAAATCTCGATCTCGGTGCCGAACTCCACGACCTGGCCGGTCGGCACGCCGAAGAACGCCGCCGACCGCTCGGCGTTGCGTTGCAGGAAGGCGAACAGCGATTCCCGCCACACCCACATGCCCGGAACGTCCTCGCGCGGGATGATGGTCTCGCGGCCGATGTAATAGGTCACGTCGGAAAGGTCGATGCCGGGCAGCTTGCCCTGCCGGCAGGCGAGCTGCAGCCCATCATAGATCGTCGGGTACTGCATGAAGCCGTAGTGCAGGATGATCCGCGTGATACCCGGGCTGATCTCGATCACGTCGACGCGTTCCTCGTCGAGAATCCGCGGCCGCTCCTCGATCTGCACGGTGACCAGCAGCACGCGCTGGTGCAGCACGTGGTTGTGCTTGACGAACTGGGTCAGCGCGAGCGGCACGCCATTGGGGGCCGAGGCGAGGAACACCGCCGTGCCCGGCAGCCGCGCGCTGCACTTGTTGACCGCGGTCTCGATCAGGTCCTCTTCCGGCTGGCGCAGCTTGGCGCGTGCCTTTTCCACCAGCTTCACGCCGCTGCGCCAGGTCAGCATCAGGAATGCCACCGCAGCGGCAAGCAACAGCGGGAACCAGCCGCCCTCGAACAGCTTTTCGGTGTTCGCCGCGAAGAAGATCGCGTCGATGACGAAGAAGAAGCCGTTCACTGCGATCACGAGGATCGGCGAATAGCCCCACTGGATCGCGACCAGCGCCGCAAGCAGCGTGGTGATCGCCATCAGCAGCGACACCGCGATGCCGTAGGCGCCGGCGAGTGCATCGGAGGTGCCGAAGGCGAGCACGGCGCCGAGGGTGCCTGCCGCGAGCAGCCAGTTCACCAGCGGCACGTAGATCTGGCCGATCGCGTCACTCGTGGTGTGCTGGATATGCATGCGCGGCAGGAAGCCGAGCTGGATCGACTGCTGGGTCAGCGAGAACACGCCGGAGATGATGGCTTGCGAGGCGATCACGGTGGCGATTGTCGCGAGCAGGACCAGCGGGTAATGCGCCCAATCCGGCGAGAGCTGGAAGAACGGGTTGTCGACCGCGGTCGGGTCGGTGATCAACAGCGCGGCCTGGCCGAAATAGTTCAGCACCAGCGCCGGCAGGCAGACGGCGAACCAGGCAAGCCGGATCGGAAAGCGGCCGAAATGCCCCATGTCGGCGTACATCGCCTCACCGCCGGTGACCGCCAGGAAGGCGGCGCCGAGGATGGCGAAGCTGACGTGGAAGTCCTGATGGATCAGAAAATTGAATGCATAGAACGGGCTCAGCGCAACCAGCACGCCGGGCGCCTTGACGATGCCGTGAATGCCGAGCGCCGCGAGCACGGCGAACCAGAACAGCATGACGGGGCCGAAGATCTTGCCGATGAATCCGGTGCCCTGTTTCTGCATCATGAACAGGCCGATCAGGATGACGACGGTGAGCGGCACCACCGCCGGCGCCAGCGAAGGGGCGTCGACCTTGAGGCCCTCGATCGCCGACAGCACCGAGATCGCCGGCGTGATGGCGCCGTCGCCATAGAGCAGGGCGGCACCGATCAGGCCGACCACGAGAAGATGGGCGCGCCAGGTGCCGGGCGCCGCGTTGCGTGCCGAGAGCAATGCCAGCAGGGCGACGATGCCGCCTTCGCCGCGGTTGTCCGCGCGCAGGATCAGCATCGCGTATTTGACCGAGATGATGAGGATCAGCGCCCACAGGATCAGCGAGACCACGCCGAGCACTGCGCTTTCGGTGAGCGGACCGCCATGGGTGGCGGCCTTGGCGGCTTCCTTCAGGGCATAGAGGGGGCTGGTGCCGATGTCGCCATAGACGACACCCAGGGCGCCGAGCGTCACCGCGACCGGGATCGGACTGCTCGGAGGGTGGCCGGAGGACACGATGGCGGGCGTACTGGTCACGGCAATCCCCCGATGGCTTGCGCCCGACGGATCATCCGGCCGGGCGCCTTAGACGATAGTCTGCGACGGGACGTCGCAAATTACCATTGGGATTTGTGTGACGTACCGAGCTTACACCGAGCTGACGGGCCGGTTTCCGGTCCGATCGCACTGGCGCGGCAGGGCGATCGCTTCGGGTTGCCTCGATGGGCAACGCCCATCCAGGTCGGGATTCGTGGTCTGCACCTGGACCAGTGCCAGCCTCACCTACGGGTCCTCACCTACGGGGTGCGATCGGCGGTGACGAGGCGAGCTTCACGAACCACGGTCTTGTTGCCGGCGCTGCGCAGGCAGGAGGCCTCGAAATTCGGCCAGGCCTGCTGCGAGCAGTTCGCGCCGACAGGGTGGATGTCGAGACGGTCGGCCTTGGCCAGCGGCTGCGGGGTGGAGGCTTCGACCTGCGGCGCAAAGCCCGGCAGCACGGTGAGCGCGGCGGCAATGAACGCGGCAACAGCGATAGCGGAAAGTGCCTTGATCATGACGGTCCCCATATGATCGGGCCCGCCCGGGCCCGTCGTTTCGTTGTCCAATGTCTACCGGCCGCAAGTTTCCTGGTGTCTTCGCCAGGGCCAAAAATGGTTTCATCGCGGGCCGGTTTTGTTTCGTCCGCCAGCGGCCGACGAAACATTCACCCACGTAGACGCTGGCATCCCAGGACTCGTTCACTGGACCAGGGGGAATTTATTTCGCGCGGTCGAGGGAACCCGGGCGGCTTGCCGGGGAGAGCCGGGCGGGTTAGGAGGGACCATGTCCCGTATCGCGCTCTATCCCGGCTCCTTCGATCCCGTCACCAACGGCCATCTGGACGTGGTGAGACAGGCGGTCTTCCTCTGCGACCGCCTGATCGTCGCCATCGGCGTCCACCCCGGCAAGAAGCCGCTGTTCTCCACCGAGGAACGGCTGGCCATGGTCCACGAGGTGTTCGACCCGATCGCCCAGAAAGCGGGCTGCGCCTTCGAGGCCTCGACCTATGACAACCTCACGGTCGCGGCGGCGCGCGCGGCCAAGGCCACGCTGATGATTCGCGGTCTGCGCGACGGCACCGATCTCGACTACGAGATGCAGCTCGCCGGCATGAACGAGGCGATGGCGCCCGAGGTGCATACCGTGTTCGTTCCGGCGTCGGTCGCGGTCCGCCCGATCACCGCCACACTGGTGCGCCAAATCGCCCAGATGGGCGGCGACTTCTCTGCATTCGTGCCGTCATCAGTCGCCGCTAGCCTGAAGGCCAAGTTCGCCGGCTGATCCCGGCCGCCCGTCACATCCCGAACGTCAAGATCCGGAGTTTCCATGATCCGCATTCTCGCATTCGTTGCCGCGCTGCTCTGCGTCATGCCCGCGGTCGCGCAGCCGCTGCCCGCCGGTCTCGACAAGGCCAATGCGATCGTGATCGACACCACCAAGGGCCGCATCGTCATCAAGCTGCGGACCGACATCGCACCCCAGCATGCCGAGCGCATCAAGCAGCTGGCGCGCGAGGGCTTCTACAACAACGTGCCGTTCCATCGCGTGATGGACGGCTTCATGGCGCAGACCGGCGACGGCCAGAACTTCAACGGCACCGGCGGCTCGAAATATCCGAACCTGAAGCAGGAGTTCTCGCAGGTCCCGTTCAAGCGCGGCATCGTCGGCATGGCTCGGCGCGGCGACAGCGTCGACAGCGCCAATTCGCAGTTCTTCATCATGTTCGCCGACGGATCGAGCCTGAACGGCCAGTACACCGTGATCGGCGAGGTGGTGTCGGGCATGGACGTGGTCGACAAGCTGAAGAAGGCGTCTGCGGGCTCGCCGGGCGGCGCCGTCACCGATCCCGACAAGATGGTGAAGGTGCAGGTCGCATCCGACATCAAGTGATCCGCGATGGCGGCGCGCAGCAGACCACTCGCCTGGTTCGCCGCGCCGCTGATCGGCCTCGCGCTGACCGGATCGGCGCAGGCCGAGCCGGAGCAACTCAATACGATCAGGGACGTTGTTCTTGCCATCCACCGCTGCTGGCGGCCGCCGCCGGCGGACAAGGCCGGCCCGATCGACATCACCGTCATCGTCAGCTTCAACCGCGAGGGCGCGATCCTCGGACATCCCAGGATCAGCTATGAATCGCAGGAGGCGACCGACAATGACCGGATCGCATACCGGGTCGCGGTGATGGAGACGTTGCAACGCTGCACGCCGTTGCCATTTACTGAGAGCCTGGGCGGCGCAGTGGCTGGCCGCCCATTCGCGATCCCGTTCAGGAATAAGAAGTATCCACCCCGAAGCCAGGAGAAGCGAGCATGGCTGCTACCGAAAATACTCTGATCCTCGAAACCACCCAGGGCCCGGTCACGATCGAGATGCGCCCGGATCTCGCGCCCGGCCATGTCGCGCGGATCAAGGAGCTGGTGCGCGAAGGCTTCTACGACGGCATCGTGTTCCACCGCGTGATCGACGGTTTCATGGCGCAGACCGGCTGCCCGCAGGGCACCGGCATGGGCGGCTCCGGCAAGAAGCTGAAGGCCGAGTTCAACAAGGAGCCGCATGTCCGCGGCACCGCCTCGATGGCCCGCGCCGCCAACCCGGATTCCGGCGACAGCCAGTTCTTCATCTGCTTCGACGACGCCTCCTTCCTCAACGGCCAGTACACGGTCTGGGGCAAGGTCACCGAGGGCATGGAGAACGTCGACAAGATCAAGCGCGGCGAGCCGGTGAAGGATCCGGACAAGATCGTCAAGGCGCACATGGCCGTCGACGCGGCGTAAGCTACTGCCGTCATTCCGGGGACACGCCTGGTGTGGCCCCGGAATGACAACGTGAAGTAACGATCGCGCCATGCGCACCGATCTCTTCGATTTCGAACTACCGCCCGAGAGCATCGCGCTTCGCCCCGCGAGCCCGCGCGATTCCGCGCGGATGCTGGTCGTGCATCCGGACGGCGTGCTGCGCGATGCGACGATTGCCGATCTGCCGCACTGGCTGGAGCCGGGCGACCAGATCGTCGTCAACGACACCAAGGTGATCGCGGCCCAGCTGAAGGGGCGGCGGATCGGGCGCGAGACCGAGCCGAAGATCGAGGCGACGCTGATCAAGCGGCTCGACGGCTCGCGCTGGCAGGCGCTGGTCAAGCCGGCGAAGAAGCTTGCGCCGGGCGACACCATCCGCTTCGGCAACGAAGGCAAGGTCTGCCTGCTCGGCAACCTCGACGCGGAGGTCGAGGCCAAGGGCCAGGAGGGCGAGGTGACGCTGTCATTCTCGTTTCATGGTCCGGTGCTCGACCAGGCCATCGCCGATGTCGGCGCCACGCCGCTGCCGCCTTACATCGCCTCCAAGCGCACGCCCGACGAGAAGGACGTCAGCGACTACCAGACCATGTTCGCCGCCAATGAAGGCGCGGTCGCAGCACCGACGGCCGGGCTGCATTTTACGCCGGCGCTGGAGGCCACGCTGAAGGGCCGCGGCGTCGCGCTGCACCGGCTGACGCTACATGTCGGGGCGGGGACGTTCCTCCCGGTGAAGGTGGACGAAACCTCGGAACACAAGATGCACGCCGAATGGGGCTGCATTACCGCCAAGACCGCGGCGGCGTTGAACGCAGCGCGCGCAAGGGGCGGCCGGATCGTCGCGATCGGCACCACCTCGATGCGGCTGCTCGAAAGCGCCGCCAATGCCGACGGCACCATCCAGCCGTTTGCGGCCGAAACCTCGATCTTCATCACGCCGGGCTATCGCTTCCGCGCCGTCGATATCCTGCTGACGAACTTCCATCTGCCGCGCTCGACGCTGTTCATGCTGGTCTCGGCCTTCTCCGGCCTTGAGACCATGCAGCGCGCCTACGCTCACGCGATCAAGGACGGCTACCGGTTCTATTCGTACGGCGACGCGTGCCTGCTGTTTCGCGGGAAGTCAGGCCAATAAAGTTGCAGGATGGGCATCGTCTGCCCATCACTGCTGTGGTGTCCTGGAGCGGAAGAGCCCGACCGATGGCTCAGCCCCTTCGGCGGCTCAGGTAAACGTGAACATGCTCGCATCGAGCTGCGCGGGGGCCACGCCGATCAGCCAGGCTGCGTTGCCGGCCGCGTCGGTAATGATGGTCGTGTTGATGCCCGCCGAGTAGAACGAGGCGGCCTGGACATCCGCGAATGAGTGCAGCGACGTTCCGGCAAAATTCAGCAGGTCTTTGGCGCCACCCGTATTGAAGTCCTCGATCACCATGGTCTCGGATGCGGCATCGGTGATCACGAACGTATCCGAGCCGCCGCTGCCCCAGACATAGTCGACACCGCCGCCACCGTTGATGACGTCGTTGCCGAAGCCCATCAGGAAGACATCGACGCCGCTTCCGCCGGTGACCGTATCTCCGGCGTTGGAGCCGTAGACATAGTTCTGGCCCGATCCGCCGTAGATGACGTTGCCGTCGGTCTCGCCCGAGGAGATGAAGATATTCAGACCGGATCCGCCATACATGGTGTCGACGCCGGCACCGCCATAGAAGTAGTTGGTGCCTTGTCCGCCGTAGAGATAATCCGCGCCGTCGCCACCAAACATCACGTTGACGTCGCTGGCAGAGGTGCCTCCCGAGCCGATCAGAATGTCGTTGCCCGATCCGCCAAACAGATAGTTGAAGCCGGCGCCGCCATAGATGGAATCATTGCCGTCTTCCCCGAGCAGGACGTCGAGGCCGGTGCCGCCAACCAGCAGATCGTTGCCCGCGCCGGCGTAGATGTAGTTGTTTCCGTTGCCGCTGTAGCCGGTGTCGTTGCCGTTGCCCAACACGAGCACGTCGTTACCCACGCCGCCGCTGACCAGGTCGTTGCCATCGCCGCCGTAGAGCAGGTTGTTTCCGGTGCCGCCGTCGACGATGTCGTCGCCGCCGCCGCCGTCCATGGTGTCGTTGCCGGCTCCGCCCGAGAGAGTGTCGCCCAGGGTAGAACCGGTAATGTTGTCGTCACCCGAGAAAAACAGAGATAGCAGCGCGTCGTTTGGAATATGAACGGTCGTCGCGTATGGCTCCGCTTGCGTCGGGCTGATAGTGTACCAAGAGCTGAAGTCGACCGCGACTGATGTATTCGATATATCAAAATCTACCGCACCGTTGTGCGATGTCTGCATCGATGTGACAGTGCCAGATGCTGCGGCAAAGTAGACGCCATAATTGTTAACATCCGTGTAGGTGAAGCCGCTTCCGGACACAAAAGCTGCGTATTGAGTACCCACGTTCGCCCAAACGAATCCTCCACCGGTTTGGTTCAAAAAACCCGCAACATAGTCGTTTTGGTTCGCGGGTACGAAGACGGAGAACAGGGTCGCGAAGTTGATGGCTTGGTTGGCGGCGGTAAACGTCGTCATCGTGAACACCCCGATGCAATGCTCTTTTGGGAAAGGAACTCGAATCTCGTCCGAGTCCAGGAGAGCTGAGTTTGAATACCAGTCGACTGACTGTCAATTTGCAGTCTAGTTTCGGTTTTGTCACAACCTTACATTTCTCAACCAGCGCACGAAAAGCGATCGCGCACGCAGCGGTTGAAGCTGGTCAGGTCTGCGGAGACAGCGCGGGCGATACGTGGCTTGCCAGCCAGGGCATTGGGTCGCCCGGGCTGGATCGCTGCATCAAAGGCCGTTCAGATCGTGGTATCCGGCAACACGCAACTGCCCTTCAAAAGCCGCTTGCGCTCGCCGTGCGTCCGCCGATGAGTCCACGGCCTACGTAAACGTGAACATGCTCGCATCGAGTTGCGAGGGAGCGACGCCGATCAGCCAGGCCGCATTGCCGGCCGCGTCGGTGACGATCGTCGTGTTGATGCCCGGCGAGTAGAACGAGACTGCCTGCACGTCAGCAAACGAATGCAGTGACGTGCCAGCAAAATTCAGAACGTCGTTGACGCCACCCGCATTGAAGTCCTCGATCACCATGACCTCGGGAGCCGCATCGGTGATCGCGAAAATGTCCGAGCCGCCGCCGCCCCAGGCATAGTCGACGCCGCCGCCGCCGTTGATAACGTCGGCCCCGGAGCCCATCAGGAAGACATCGACGCCGCTGCCGCCCGTGACCGTATCTCCGCCGTCGGAGCCGTAGACATAGTTCTGGCCCGAACCGCCGTAGATGACGTTGCCGTCGGTCTCGCCCGAGGAGACGAAGATATTCAGGCCCGATCCGCCATACATGGTGTCGACGCCGGCGCCGCCGTAGAAGTAATTGGTGCCAGCCCCACCGTAGAGATAATCCGCGCCATCGCCGCCGAACATGACGTTGACGTCGCTCGCACCGGAGCCTCCTGCGCCGACCAGAACGTCGTTGCCGGATCCACCGAATAGATAGTTGAAGCCTGCGCCGCCGTAGATGGAATCATTGCCATCTTCCCCGAGCAAGACGTCGAGCCCGCTTCCGCCAACCAGCACATCGTCGCCGGCACCGGCGTAGATGTAGTTATTGCCATTTCCGGCGTAGCCCGTGTCATTGCCGTTTCCGAGGACAAGCACGTCGTTGCCTGATCCTCCACTGACCAAGTCGTTGCCATCGCCTCCGTAAAGAAGATTGTTTCCGGCCCCGCCGTCGATGGAGTCGTTTCCGCTCCCGCCGTCGATACTGTCGTTTCCGCTGCCGCCGAGAATGACGTCATTGCCAGCGCCGCCTGAGAGCGAGTCATTGAGGGTAGACCCCGTGATCTGGTCATTGCCTGCAAAGAAGGCATCGATCAGCGCGGGGCCAGGAATATGAACGGATCCACCCGTCGGTATTCCTAGCGAGTTTGTGGTGATCGTGTACCAAGTGGTGAAGTCGATTGCGACCGAAGTATTCGTTACGGTGAAATCGGTCACTCCGTTGTGGACCACTGTGAGCCCGGTAACGGTCCCTGACGCGGGGATCTGGGCGAGTACGTAGTTCGTATAGCTGAAACCGCTTCCGCTCACCGTGATCGTGTAGCCAGTATCTGTCGTGTAAGTGAAGCCGGATGCGCTTTCGTTCGTAAACGCACCGATTAGATCGAGCACATTCGTCTCGAGGAACACGGCAAACAGGGTTGGGAAGCTGACGGCTTCGGTATTGGCCACAAATGTCGTCATCCTGAAACCTCCGAAACAATGCCTTGTCCGCGAATGAGGCTTCTTAAAATATCCGGTCCAATTAACGACAGTTCAGTTGGGATGGGCCGACCGAACGTCGGGCAGGACAAAGCCAGCAGCAGGCAGGCAATTCACCGGCGAAAAATTTAGCAGCGCCCGCACGCCGCAAGTGTGAAGCAGGTAACACCGGCCGGTCGTACGCAAGCCCATTCGAGCAAGCTCGCCTGGTGGAGTCAATTGAAGTTGGTGTGACGGTCGCCTATCCGTGTCGGCTGTTCGAAGGGCGGGGCGGCCCGCATCGGCCGGGATCAATCCCGGCCGGCGTCAACGATGTAGTTCTGGTGGGGGCAGGCCCCGCATTCCAGCTTCCGTTACGCCATCGCGCGTTCGGGCAAGAGCTCGGCGATCTGCACCGCGTTGAGTGCGGCGCCCTTGAGCAGTTGATCGGCCGCGACGAACATCGAGATCGAGTGGCCTGAGGGGTCGCTGAGGTCCTTGCGGATGCGGCCGACCAGCACGTCGTCCTGGCCGGAGGCGTCGATCGGCATCGGGAAGTAGTTCTTGACGCGATCGTCGACGATCTTGACGCCCGGCGCCTGCGCCATGATCGCGCGCACCTGGTCCTCGGTGATCGGCTTCTCGCATTCGAAGGTGATCGCCTCGCAATGCGCGCGCAGCACCGGCACCCGCACGCAGGTGACGCCGACCGCGATCTTCTCGTCCTCGAAGATCTTGTGGGTCTCCTTGATGACCTTGGTCTCTTCGTCGTTGTAACCGGTCTCCGGATCGATCGCCGTGTTGTGGTTGAACAGGTTGAAGGCGTAGGGGTGCGGCATCACCTTCGGGGTAAAGACCTGTCCGTTGAGATTGGCGCGGGTGGATTCGACGAGCTCCTCCATCGCGGCGGCTCCCGCGCCGCTCGCGGCCTGGTAGGTCGAGATGATGACGCGCTTGATGCGGTTCTTCTGGTGGATCGGCCACAGCGGCACCAGTGCGGTGATGGCGGCGCAGTTCGGGTTGGCGATGATGCCCTTGTGATCGCGGATGCGGTTGGCGTTGATCTCGGGGATCACCAGCGGCACGTTCGGGTCCATCCGGAACGCCGAGGAATTGTCGACCACGACGGCGCCGGACTTCACGGCAAGCGGCGCGAACTTCTTCGAGATGCCGCTGCCGGCCGAGAACAGCGCGATGTCGACGCCCTCGAAGGCGCGCTCGGTCAGCTCCTCGATCACCACCGGCTTGCCGCGGAAGCTGACGGTCTTGCCGGCCGAGCGGGCGCTCGCCAGCGCCTTCAGCTTGCCGACGCGGAAGCCGCGCTTGTCCATGGTGGCGATGAATTCAGCGCCGACAGCGCCGGTGACGCCGACAATCGCGACGACGGGATCGTTACTCACTTTGTCCTCCATTCGAATTTGAGCATGACGCAGGCAACAAAAAAGCCCCGGACCTTCATCAGGCGGGGCTTCGGGTAGAGATGATGCTGTACGACCGACTACGCGCGCACGCCTCCCGAGGCCCCAGAGGGCTTGGTGGTTTTGCTGGTGCGTTTGGTCGCGGTGATCATGGTGCGGACTTATGCGACAGAGATCGGCGTCCGTCAACGGCTTTTGGCAGTACCCGCTACGCTGTCAGCGTCTGCGCACGCCGGGTGGCTCGAGGATCACCTCTTTCAGATCGCTGCCGGTCAGCACGACGATGACGAAACTGAGCTTGCCGCCTTCGCGCATCAAGCCGCCGCTGATGGCCTTTCCCGAGGTCGTGTGCTCGGCGACGCGCACCGCGTCGGCCAGGCGATGCCGGAGCGCCTTGAGCACCGCGAGGTTGTCGCGGTCCTCGGCGCCGAGGGTTGCCAGCGGCGAGGGGGCCTCGCCACCGATTACTGCCCCGGTCGAGGCGTCGATGGCATGCTGCCAGATGCGGCCCTGCTGCATGGTCTTGACCCGATAGACCGCGGGCTCCGTCGCGCCGTCGAAGCTGATGTCGGCGGTGATTGCGCCGGAATGCAGCGCCTCGGCAATCGCCATCGCCTTGCGCAGCGAGATCTGGGCGGCCTGGAAGCTGTCGAGCTCACGGCGAACCGTATGCATGTCGAGCGCGCTGTCGCTGTCCTGCGGCGGGTTGAGCGCCGCGGCTGCCGAGCTCGTGATCGCATGGGCCGGTGTCGCGAAGGGCAGGGCGATCAGCGCGGTCGCAAGCAATCGCGCTCCGAATGCCCAGTGCCGCAGTGCGTGTAATCGTCCCGTCGTCATGGTCGCATCCGTCGCGTCGAACCGCCGCCCAGCGGAGAAAATGCGGCCGACCTTCGTAAGTCAGAGGTCGGCCGCCGAACGTTCAGGCGGAGCGATGGCGGCAGCTCCGTCGTGACGATCGAAGTTACAAGGTGGCGCCAAACCCCTTGGGGGGCTGATCCGGGTTCCGCGCCTCTTTGCAACTAAACAATACGGTTTCGTTCTGTTTTTTCAAGACTCATCACGGCAACGTGTAAGACAACGAAACGATCCTAAAAAAAGGCGTCAGCGGGCCGGCCGGCGGCGCGTCTTTGCAGCATCACGAAGGCGATCCTGCGGCCCGACGGCGCCGGCGAGAAACAGCCGGATCGAGACCTCCATCCGGGTCTCGGCGGTCTTCATGTCGATCGGAATCCCGAATGTCGCCATCCGATGGGTATGGCCGACCACCATGTTGAGGAAGGTCTCGGCCGCGATCGTGGTGTCCTCGAGGTCGAGGGCGCCGTTGTCGGCCAGATGATCGAAGAAATCCGCCGTCGTCGACACCGCTTTCGACCAGCCTTCGTCGACGGCAAGCTTGGCGACCTCGGGGAAATTGATCGCCTGCGCGGTCAGGATCCGGCTGAAGGCAATGGAGTCGGCGCTGCAGTTCAGCACCAGGAGCTGACGCCCGAGCTCGATCAGCCGTTCCTCGACTGAACCATCGCAGCTGCCGCCGGCCTGCGCTTCCGCCGCCGCGGCGGCGAGCGGGGCGAGCCAGCGGGCAATCTCACGCCGGAGCACCGCGGCGAACAGGCCGCGCTTGTCGCCATACTGTGCGTAGACGGTGGGCTTGCTGACCCGGGCGGCCTCGGCCACCGCGTCGATCGACGTCGCGTCGAAGCCGCGCTCGAGGAACAGGCGGGTGGCGACCTCGATCAGCCGCTGGTCGCGCTCGATCGCAGCGTCCCGGGTCGGCCGGCCGCCGCGTGACTTGGTCACGCCGCGCTTGGCCGGCTGCTTGGCCGCCTTGGCCTTGGTTGCCGTCAATCCCATTGCCCATTCATCTCGTTGTGCGTCGGACGGGTTCGTCCGGTCTATAACCCGCCCGCTGCGGATTCGTCCATTCGGCGGTACCGGAGGCGGGGGCCGCTCAGGGCGGCGTCGCGGTCCAGGCCTGCCCCGCGGCGGCCTTCTCGTAGCCGTACCGGTAGAGCGCGCGCATGTAACCGGTGTCGAAGCCCTGGGTCTCCGGCGCTGGATAATCTCGTTCGATGTAGGACAGATGGAAGCCCAGCCGGTTGCGGCGGGCGAAATCATAGGTCGAGAGGATCACGGAGCGGGTCTGCGCCTGGGTGATCGCGGAAATGCTGCGCGAGGCGACGTCGATCGTCGAGTTCGACACCAGCTCGAAATTGCCTTCGAGCTTCTTGTTGACGAGGATGTAGATGTTCATGCGGCTGTTGGCGGGCCAGCCGCGCTCGCGGAACAGCAGCGCGTCGGGCAGCGTCAGCACCGGCGCCGTCACGCCGCCGTCGACATGCATCTCCTGGAAGCGGCGGCCCTGGCCCTCGGCGTCGATCATGATCGGCGGAAACACCAGCGGGATCGAGGCGGAGGCCGCCATCACGTCGCGAAACAGCTGCAGCGCTTCCGGTGTGCCGACCGCGGCGATCCGCCCCATGTCCCAGATCACCGTGCGCTGGGTGTCGAGATCGGTGGTGACGATCAGCAGCTTGCGGCCCTTGGCGTTTTCGCGCGCCACCTCGCTCATGATCTCCGGGCCGACGTAACGCGCCACCAGTTCGCGCAGCCGCTTGTTGCCGAACAGGCCGGAGCCGAACAGCACCCGCATCAGGCTCGGGTCCTGCAGCAGGCTCTCGGCGATGCCTGAGGTATAGACCTCCTTCAGAGTGTCGTCGTAGCGCGAGCCGAGGAACGCGAAGGGCGCAATGAGGCCGCCGGTGCTGACGCCGGAGACCACCGAAAAGCTCGGGCGATTGCCGGCCGCGGTCCAGCCATTGAGAACGCCCACGCCATAGGCGCCGTCGGCGCCGCCGCCGGAGAGGGCGAGATAGGTCTTGATCGGGGCGACGGTATCCTTCTCCAGGCGGAATTTCGACGCCGGCTCGTCGGCATAGCGGCGCAGCCCATCGAGATCGAGCACCCGCGAATTGGCGGCGTCGGCGGCCGTGTAGGGCGTCCGCGGCAGCGAGCTGCAGGCCGCCAGCGCGAAGGCGAGGGCACACAGCAGGGCGACTGGCCGGATTGCGCGCGCGGCTGTCGTCCGATGGCGGACGCCGTCAGGCCGGGCGCTGTGGGGTGAAAACATCTCGCTCAGTCGGGTTTCGCGCGGATTGAGGTCGCGGCGGCAGGGTCCGTCGCCTTATTCCTGACATAAAACGATACGGTTTCGTTTTGTTTAACGGAAGGCCGGTTCCAGGGCAAGCCTTGGTCCGGTCACCGGCGTTCACGATGCCGCGTGTGCGCCGTTATGCGACGGGTTGATTGGGCTTCAGTGACACGCAATAAGCAGCCGCATGACCGTTCCCAATCATTTCGAGCTGCTGGCAACCGACGGCGCTGCCCGCACCGGGCGCCTGACCACGCCGCACGGCGTCGTGCGGACGCCCGCGTTCATGCCGGTCGGTACCGCGGGCGCGATGAAAGGCATGCATTGGCGCGAGGTACGCGATGCCGGCGCCGATATCGTGCTCGGCAACACCTATCACCTGATGCTGCGGCCGGGCGCCGAGCGCATTGCCGGGCTCGGCGGCCTGCAGCGCTTCACCGGCTGGGGCGGCCCGATGCTGACCGACTCCGGCGGCTTCCAGGTGATGTCGCTCTCGGAGCTGCGCAGGGTGACCGAGAAGGCCGTGACCTTCCGTTCGCATATCGACGGCGCCAAGGTCGAGCTGTCGCCGGAGCGCTCGATCGAGGTGCAGCTTCTGCTCGGCTCCGACATCGCAATGCAGATGGACGAATGCGTGCGGCTGCCGGCCGAGCGCGCCGACATCGAGCGCGCGATGCAGCTCTCGCTGCGCTGGGCCGAGCGCTCCAAGCGCGCCTTCGAGGCGGCGCGGGACGGCTACATGCTGTTCGGCATCGTGCAGGGCGGCGATGTCCCCGAGCTCCGGCACGTCAGCGCGCGCGGGCTGACCGAGATCGGCTTTCACGGTTACGCGATCGGCGGGCTGGCGGTCGGCGAGCCGCAGGCCGTGATGCTGTCGATGATCGAGGAGACCGCGCCGTCGCTGCCGTCCGATCGGCCGCGCTATCTGATGGGCGTCGGCACGCCGGAGGACATTCTGGAGGCGGTGGCGCGTGGCGTCGACATGTTCGACTGTGTGATGCCGACACGGAACGGCCGCCACGGCATGGCGTTCACCCGGTTCGGGCAGATCAATTTGCGCAACGCCCGGCACATCGACGATCCGCGTCCACTCGATGAAGAGAGTTCGTGGCCGGCCGCACGCGACTATTCGCGCGCCTATCTGCATCACCTGGTGCGTGCCGGCGAGACACTTGGGGCAATGCTGCTGTCCGAAATCAACGTCGCCTATTACCAGGAGCTGATGCGGGGCATCCGCGATGCGGTCGCCAACGGCAGGTTCGAGGATTTCAGAACGAAAACGCGCGCCGGTTGGGCGCGCGGGGACATAGCTCCGAGGTGAGCCTGGGTGATCAGTTGCACACGATCGGGATTGGTTTCACCGAGTGCTTGGTCACGAACCCGTAACCGCAATTGTCGCAGGTCCAGAGATAGCTGATCAGATTGTCGAACAGATACGCGGAGGCTTCGGCCGCCACCATGGAGTCCGCACACACTGGACAGGTCGGCAGATCGCTGCCGCGCGGATCGGGCCTGGACGCTGCGGTCGACAGAACTTCAGCAAGTGCCGGCATTGTGCGCCTCCCTTTGCGTTCTGAGCTGCACCTGACGAAAGTCTATATAGACCCATTTGTTTGACCTTGTCGCAACACAAATGCGTAGCTTTTACGTTATTTGTGCGGGTTCTGATTTTGCGATGCAACGAATTCGCGCCGCGCCGGTTTCTCACTTGCGCGTTATGATGCGCTGCTTCTAATGAGAGAAGACCCCATATTTCCAGCACATCCCGCAGCAAGGAGCCGCTTGATGGACGCGCCGTCGACAACGAGTGCAGTGCAACCCGGACGCGGACGCGTCTTTGACTCCATCGTCGACGCGATCGGCTCCACGCCGATCGTGCGGCTGCGCCGACTGCCGCAGGCGAGCGGCGTCAACGCGACGATCCTGGCCAAGCTGGAATACTTCAATCCGGCGGCCAGCGTGAAGGACCGCATCGGCGCCGCGATGATCGTGGCGATGGAGAAGGCCGGGATCATCAACGCCGACACCGTGCTGATCGAGCCGACCTCGGGCAACACCGGCATTGCGCTCGCCTATGTCGCGGCGTCGCGCGGCTATCGGCTCAAGCTCGTGATGCCGGAATCTATGTCGATCGAGCGGCGGCGGATGCTGGCCTTCCTCGGCGCCGAGATCGTGCTGACCCCGGCGGCGCAGGGCATGAAGGGCTCGATTGCGACCGCGGAAGAACTGGTGCGCACGACGCCCAACGCGGTCATGCCGCAGCAGTTCAAGAACCTCGCCAATCCGGAAATCCATCGCCGCACCACGGCGGAGGAGATCTGGAACGACACCGGCGGCAACATCGACTATTTCGTCGCCGGCGTCGGCACCGGCGGCACCATCACCGGCGTCGGCCAGGTGCTGAAGCCGCGCAAGCCGTCGTTGCGAGTTGTCGCAGTGGAGCCGGAAGAGAGCCCCGTGCTGTCGGGCGGCCAGCACACGCCGCACAAGATCCAGGGCATCGGCGCAGGCTTCATCCCTGACATCCTCGACCGCTCCGTGATCGACGAGATCGTCAAGGTGAACAGCGCGACCGCGATCGAGACGTCGCGCGCGCTGGCGCGCACCGAAGGAATTCCCGGCGGCATTTCGTCAGGCGCGGCGATCGCGGCCGCCTTGCAGATCGGCAAGCGGCCGGAAGCTGCGGGCAAGACCATCCTGGCGATTGTGCCGTCGTTCTCGGAGCGCTATTTGTCGACGGCGTTGTTTGAAGGAATTTGAAGACACAGGAATCGATGACATGGCCGATCAGCCGAGGCGACCGCGAACCCTGAACGATGCCCGCAGCGAAGCCGAGGCGGCGTTCAAGCGCGCCACCACCAAGGTCGCGGAGGCAGCGCCGAAGACGGTCGCCGTCCCCGGCGTCCGCGAGCAGATCACGCTGCGGATCGATCAGGACGTGCTGGAATATTTCCAGGCGGGCGGTCCCGGCTGGCAGGATCGCATCAACGCGGCGCTGCGCAAGGCCGCCGGGAAGTAACGCTTCCAGGAGGAGGGAGCCCCCGGGGAGACTCCCGGGACGCTCGTTCAAAGTAAAAGCCTTTGCCGGCATCCATCGATGTCCCGCGTGGAAAATCCGCCGGGACGCATGCCGAAGCCTGCTGTGTATCGATCGCGTTCGCGGTTTGCAGCGACGATAAAATAGCACAATGGGCTAAATCCGGACGCTCGCCACCTTCAGACGCGGTGCTTGCGATCGCCGTGACCTACCTTTCATAAACATGTACCTTGCAATGAAAGGTACCTTGTAATATATTCTCTCTGAACGGTCCGACCGCGCGGCTTGCCATGCCCGAACAGAACCAAGTCCAGCTCAAGAAAGGCGCGCTCGAATTGTGCGTGCTGGCGCTGTTGGCGCGCGGTGAAAGCTATGCCTACGAGATCGCCAGCGCGCTTGCGGCCGGCGTCGGCATGGGAGAGGGAACGATCTATCCCCTCATGCGGCGCATGCAGGACGACGGGCTGGTCGAGACGCGCCTTGCCGAGTCGAACAGCGGTCCGCCGCGCAAATATTACCGGCTCACCCCGGCCGGCCGCGCTGCCTTCGCAGCGCAGAAGCGCGAGTGGCGGACATTCACGGATGCCGTCAACCAGCTGCTGGGAGAACGCTGAATGAACCGCGTCGCCTTCTTGACCATTCTCAGGGACGGGCTCGCCGGACTTCCGGTGCGGGAGATCGACGACATCCTCGCCGACTACATGTCCTATTTCGACGAAGCCGAGGCCTCCGGGCGAAGCGAGGCCGATGTGGCAGCAGCGCTCGGTGACCCAAGGCGATTGGCCCGCGAGCTGCGCGCCGAAACCGGGCTGCGTCACTGGGAAAACCATCGCAGTCTGGGCAACTCCGCCGCCGCTCTGCTCGCGCTCGGGGGATTGGCCACCGTCGACATTCTGTTCCTGCTGCCACTGATGTTCGCCGTGACCCTTGTCATGCTGGTGATCGGCCTCGTTCTCGTCGCGCTCGGCATCGTCGGGATCGGATTGCTGCTGAGCCTCGTGAAGGTCGGGCACTTTGCCTCGATCGCCGCGATGCTGCTGCGCGCGGTGGCCGGTATCGGGTTGATCACCGGCAGCGTCGGAGGCGGTGCGCTGCTGCTGCTGGCGCTCGACGGCGCTGTGAAGATGCTCGGGAATTATGCCCGGCTGCACTACCGGCTGCTCAAGCCAGAACAGGACCCGACTTAACAAGGCAGGAGATGCGTCATGCGCAGGCGTCTTTTAGGGATCGCAGTGGTGTCGCTGAGCATTGCGGCGGCGTGCGCGGTCATCACGGTTCTGACTTCGGCAACGGATTGGATGAACGGCGACTACCGATCATGGGCCGGCACGATGCGAAGCTGCGCATCGGCGAAAACGACCGGCGCGGGCGAGCGCCGCACTGTCGATCTCGACTGGGCGGGCAGCGATGCCGTCAAGATCAAGATTCCGGCGCAGGTGCATTATCAGCCCGGACCCAAGCCACAAGCCAGCGTCAGCGGCGATGCCGACCTGGTCGGCCATGTGCGCCTGCACGACGGCACGCTCGAATGGGACACGGTGGAGTGGGACCGCCTGGTTGACTGCTTTCCGGCAAGCGATCTCGCCGTCCGGCTGTCCGGCCCCGCGGTCACGGCGTGGACGTTGAACGGCTCGGGCGAGCTCAGCCTCTCCGACATCAAGCAGGACACACTGCACATCACCATGCACGGCAGCGGCGATGTGACGGCAAGCGGCGAAGCCAAGGAGGTATCGCTCGGTGCCGCCGGCTCCGGACGAGCCGACCTCGGTCGGCTGGTCATGCAAAGGACCAGCGTGAACACGTCGGGCAGCACAGATATCAAGCTTGCTGATATCAAGCCGGACGTGCTGCGCATCGTCATGCATGGCAGCAGCATCGTCACCGCCAGCGGAACCGCGCGCGAGGTGTCGCTCGAGTCAGCCGGCTCCGGCCGCGCCGATCTCGGCGGGCTGATCGCCGACAAAGCCAGCGCGCAAATCCACGGCAGCGCCGATGTTGATCTCGCGCCGCGCCAGGATGCCGACATCTCGGTCTCCGGAAGTGCTGTCGTGAAACTGCACGGCACCGCGGCGCGGATCAATTCGCACGTGTCGGGTTCAGGCGCGATCAAGCAGGTGCCGTAGCGCCTTTTGTAGCCAAGCAGACGAATACACAGGGAGGAGAATTCGATGCACGCTTCCAACCATCTTTGCAGATTCCTTTCCGCCATTGGCTTCTGCGTCACGGCAACACTTGCACAGGCCGCCGGCCTGCGATCGTTCGATATTCCCGCCGATGCCGATGGCCCGGCCATTCACGGCGCGATCTGGTCTCCCTGCGCCGAACCGCCGGGGCAGGTAGTTCTCGGCATGATCACCTTGCCGGGCGTGATGGATTGTCCGCTGCCGGACGGCAAGCTGCCGCTGGTCGTCGTCTCGCACGGCAGGGGCGGCAATTTTGCCGGGCATCACGACACCAGTGAAGCACTCGCTGACGCCGGCTTCATTGTTGCCGCGATTAGCCATCCCGGCGACAACTCGTTCGATCTAAGCCGTTCGGACGATATGTCCGTCTATGTCGAGCGACCGCAAGACATCAAGCGCCTGATCGACTTCATGCTGCTCGCATCACCGCTGAGTGCTGCCATCGATCGCGAACGGATCGGATTGCTCGGCTTCTCACGCGGCGGCTATACCGGCCTGGTGGCGGTCGGCGCCAATCCGGATTGGGCCAAAGCCGCCGGCGCCTGCCAGCATTCGGCGAGCCGCGCCTGCGCGCAAATTCTACGAAAGGAATATCCCGCGCAGCCTCTGACGCATGATCCGCGGATCAAGGCCGCCGTCATCGCCGATCCACTCGCCGTCGCGTTCAGCGCGGAAAGCCTCTCGGCGGTCAAGGTGCCGGTGCAGTTGTGGGCCTCGGCGTATGGCGGCGACGGCGTGCATCCCCGCGACGTCGCCGCCGTGGACGCCAACCTTCCGGCCAGGCACGACTATCGCGTGGTTCCGAACTCCTGGCATTTCTCATTCCTGCCGCCCTGTTCAGCGGCGCTGCTCAAGGCGTGGCCCGAACTCTGCGTGGATGCGCCGGGCTTCGACCGCGTCGCGTTCCACACGCAGTTCGACGCCGACGCGCTCGCGTTCTTCCGAACATGGTTGACCCGGACAGCCGAAGTTCGCTGATATCCTCTCAGGTGGGGCGGCGCCGACGCGGTGCCGCCCGACTTCACTTCGTGCGCACCGTCACCTTTCCGCCTGGCCTCAGGTTCAGCAGGTTGCCGGCCAGGATCATCGCCGCGCCGAGCACCGTGTAGGCGTCGAGCTGCTCGGCATAGATCAGCCAGCCGGCGATCGCCGTCAGCGGCACCCTGATGAAGTCCATCGGGATCACCACGGTCGCATCGGCGTGGAGCAGGGCGCGCGCCATGCAATAGTGCGAGAAGGTGCCGCAGAACGCGATCACGGCGAGCCAGCCCCAGGTCGAGAGCGGCGGCCAGGTCCAGACATAGAGCGCGGGCCCGATGCTCGCGAGCGACTGCACCATCAGCATCCAGAACATGATCGTCAGGGTCTGCTCGGTTCGCGTCAGCGACTTGACGACCGTGACCGAGATGCCGAAGCCGACCGCAGCCGCGAGCGCGATCAGCTGGCCCGGATTGATCGCGCCGGTCGCGGGCCGCACGATCACGAACACGCCGACCAGTCCCAGCACGATCGCGACGACCTTCCGGGACGTCATGCGTTCGCCGAGAAAACTCGCCGCGAGGATCGCGGTCCAGATCGGCATCGTAAACTCGATCGCGACCACCTGGCCGAGCGGAATCAACGTCAGCGCATAGAACCAGCCGAGCTGGGCGCAGAAATGGATCAGGTTGCGCGCGATGTGGACGTGCACCCGCGCCGTCTTCACGATCGCAAAGCCGCCATTGATATGGATCAGCGGATACAGCATCGCGAAGCCGAGCACGCCGCGCACGGCCATCAGCTGGAATACGTTGACCTCGCGCGTCGCCTCGCGGCCGGCCACCGCCACGATCAGCATCAGCGCGAGCCAACCGGACATCCATAGCGCTGCGCGTGTCTTTGAGGGCGTGCGATCCATGATCGAAACGAGGTGAGGAGGGATGCCGGGTATCGGCGAGCTGTCATGAATTTGCAACGCGCAATTCTGCCGACGCGGTGATGCGCGGACCAGGTGATCTCTGCTAAGCAGGTCGGGAATAATCACATCAGGAGGATCTGCTCATGCGTGTCTTGCAACCGGCCGAATGGTCGAAACCCCGGGGCTTCTCGCACGGCGTCGCGTTCGACGCGCCCGGCAAATGGATCGTGCTGGCCGGGCAGACCGGCGGCGACGAGAAGGGCGACTACGCGCCCGAGATGGCCGCCCAGGTCGGCACCGCGCTGAAGCGGATCATCAAGCTGTTGAACGAGGCCGGCGCCGGGCCCGAGCACATCGTCCGGCTGACCTGGTACCTGACCAGCCGCAGCGAATACGAGGCCGCGGGCGCCGGTATCGGCGCCGCGTGGAAGGAGACGCTCGGGCGCAATTTCCCGCCATCCACGCTGCTCTATATCGACGGCTTGGTCGATCAGCGCGCCAAGGTCGAGATCGAGGTGACGGCGTTCATTCCCACAGCATAGGACCTTCAGCGATGAACACGAGCAACATGCGAAAGGCGCCCGAGCTCCTCACGGGGTTCGCGACCGGCTGGCCGGAGCAACAACCGGATATCATGGTGATCTCCATGACGACGGACAAAGGCGTGCACGATTTTGCGGTCACCAAGGATCAGGCGCTGTTGATCGCCCGCACCATCCAGCAGACCGCCGAGAATCTTGGCAAGCCACGCACGGCGTAGCGAGCGCATGGCCAATGAAAAACGCCCGCAGGATTTGGGTCCCGGGGGCGTTGTTGTCTGAAGGCCGGTTACTTCGTCAGCGTGATGTTGGCGCCGCGGAACTGGCTGTCGGCCCGAATGGTGACGGACTGCTTGTTGCCGGCGGTGCGCATCGAGATGTCGGCGTTGAAGCCGGGCGCGCTCGCAACGACCTGGAAGTTGCCGCCACCGCCGCGACCGCGCAGGTCGCCGCTGACATTGCGGCTGGACTCGCTCCAGGACCCGCTGACCGCGCTGCCTTCAGCCTCCACGTCGGCTGCCAGGTTGAACTTGTAGGCGTCGCTGGCGCAGGTGAGGCTCATGGTCATCTTGGGTCCGCCGACGCGATAGGTCGCGCGGCAGCGGATCCGCTCGCTGGATCCGTCGTCCAGGGTGACTGAGCCGGCGCCCGACCAGGTGCCCGCCATGCCGGCGAACGGGCCGGACTGGGCATGGCACGCGCTGCTTGCGAGTGCGGTCACGAAAAACGCGGCGGCTGCAATTGCTGGCCGCCGCGCGATGGCGAAGAAACTTGATGCGCTGGAAATCTTACTGACGGGATGCTTCCCATCGGCCGCTGCACGGTACGCCAGCTGATGCCCCATTCCACTTCCCCGATCCGGAGTTGCCACTGAGTTGTCCGTTCGCATATGCACCATTGATCGAGACTCGCACAAGTCCCCCGCTGCCGACGGTGCCGGAGATCGCCGCGCCCTGCGCCGAGATCTTTCCTTCTGCCACGGTCACGGTCGAGCTCTGCGACGGCTCGCAGCTTCCGGTCTTGGTGACGACTGTGACGTTCCAGAGGCCGTCATAAGGCTGCTGAGCGGATGCGGGAGCGGCGGTGAGGGCGGCAGTTGAAGCGACCGAAATGAGCAAAAGCAGGTCGCGAATGCGGATCGAACGCATGAATCAAATCCCTGTAATTTCGTGTGATGACGCGGCTTATCCTGTCACAATGTGTTCAAAATTTGCTGCGTCGCGGGAGTCACAGATGTTCCTGTGAACTCAAACACATCATGGTGAATTCGGTTCCGGATCGGGAACGAAGAATCTGAACCGGCGCCGAAGTATCCCGGTATTTTAATACCGGGGTATCGATCAGTGCTTGCCGGGGCTCAGATTGGGCGCCTTGGTCGCGAACTGCTCGTCCTGGGCCTTGGCCGGCAGCGAGCCGTTGACCTTGCCATAGTCGATGACCTCGCCGAGCAGACGCAGCCCGAGCGGCGCCAGCGCGCGCTCCCACAGCTCGCGGGCGGTCTCGCCCTTCTTGACGAACACCCAGTCCTGGGCGGCGATCGCGCCGGCGTCCATACGGTCAGCGAGGTGATAGATGCTGCCGCCGGCGATCGGATCGCCTTCCTTGATGGTCCATTCCACCGCGGCGATGCCGCGGTGACGCGGCAGCAGCGACGGGTGGTAGCCGATGCCGCCGAGCTTGGCGACGGCGAGCGCCTCCTTGCTGACACGGGCATGGCTATGGGCGGTCACGATCAATTCGGTGCCCGGCGCGATCTCGGCGGCCGTGACCACCTTGGGATCGGCCTGGACGACGACCTCGATGCCGGCCGCCCTGGCCGCGGCCGCCAACCGGTCCTCGCCGTCATGGACGACCACCCTGACCAGCGTGACGTGGTGCTCGCGCAGCATGTTCAGGGTCGTCACGCCGAAATGGCGGGAACCGACAAGGGTAATGCGCATGGGATCAAATCCGTAGGGTTACTCGGAGGGATTTCGGCAGCCGTCATGCCGATAGCACACGGCGGCCGCCTGTTTCGCTGTCCTGCCCGTTATCAACAGGCCGGCCGGCTGGCAATGTCAGGCCGGCTGCTTGCTCGCCAGCACCTTGTCGATGCGCCTGCCGTCGAGATCGACGATCTCGAAGTCCCAGCCCTGCGCGATGGTTTTCGCGCCGACATCCGGGATCGCGCCGAATGCATGCAGCAGAAAGCCGGCCGCGGTCTGGTAGGGCCGCGGCGAGGGCAGTGCGATACCGAGCAACTCGCTGAACTCCAGCGCCGGCATCCAGCCCGAGATCAGATAGGAGCCGTCGGCACGCCTGACGTAAGCGGGCTCGGCCGGCCCTTCCTCGGTGTGGAAGGCGCCGACGATGGCCTCGAGGATGTCGGCGCTGGTGACGACGCCCTGGAAGGTGCCGTATTCGTCGTGGACGAGGCCGATATGCACCGCGGAGTCGCGCAGGATCGCGACCACGTCGCGGGCGTCGACGGTCTCCGGGATGATCGGCGCATCGCGCGTCAGCGCGCGGATGTCGGGCGCCTGGCCCGCGAGATAGACGTCGAGCACGTCCTTGGCCTGCACGATGCCGAGCGCATGGTCGCGGTTGCCGTCGAACACCACGCAGCGCGAGTGATTGCTCTTCTGCAGCGTCGACAGGATTTCCGGCGCGGGCGCGGCGAGGTCGATCAGGCTGACCTCGTGGCGCGGCGTCATCACGGCACCGACCGGCAGATCGCCGAGCCGCATCACGCCGGCGATCATCTCCTTTTCGCCGGGCTCCAGTACGCCGGCGTTCTCGGCTTCCACCACCAGCGTCTTGATCTCGTCCTCGCTGACGCGGTCCTGCGCATCCTCGCGATGGCCGAGCAGCCACAGCAACGATTTGCCGGAGCGGTCGAGCAGCCACACCACCGGCAGCGACAGTTTGGCCATCACCGTCATCGCCGGCGCAGCCTTGACCGCGATCGCCTCCGGATCGCGTAGCGCGATCTGCTTCGGCACCAGCTCGCCGACAATCAGCGAGGCATAGGTGATGACGCCGACGACGATGCCGACACCGGCGGCGTCGGCGACGTTTGCCGGCACACCAAGCTCGAACAGCCATTGCGAGAGCCGCTGGCCGAGCGTTGCGCCCGAAAAGGCGCCCGACAGCACGCCGATCAGGGTGATGCCGATCTGCACCGTGGACAGGAATTTTCCGGGATCGGAGGCCAGCGCAAGCGCGCGGCGCGAACCGCTGACGCCGCGTTCGACCAGCGCCGCCAGTCGCGCCGGACGGGAGGAGACGATCGCGAGTTCCGACATCGACAACAGACCGTTGACGACGATCAAGACCGCCACGATCGCAAGTTCCAGATATAACACGGGAGTCCCTAAGCGTTGGCGGCATCGGCCGCTGTACGGCGCCCAATATAGGCATAGTGGAGCCGTTTTGCTCTGCCTCGTCGTGGGCCCCTGCACAAGCAGAGGGTGCGTATGGCGCGCATGCAGCAGGAAATCGCGGCATTTTGGCGCGCTGGCGCGGATGACAGCAGCATGTGTGTACGCCTGCCGGCAACCTCCAGCGTTTTGTTTTGACGGCTTTTCTTCACGCCAACCGGGATTCCGGTTCGCTCGGGAAACGCGTCAGGCGAGGATCCGCAGCTCGGGCCTCGCGAATTTCTTGCCGGACGAGGCGGGCTGCCCGAGCATTTGCTTCGAAGCGGCCTGCAGCTGCACGCGCAAATCGGCGTTGCACTGCTTCATCTGGTTGCGCAATTCGCGGCGCGAGAAGGCGGTGAGCGAAGGGTCCGCGAGTTGCTGCCAGGCTTTGCGGAGCCACTCCTGCAGTTCGCGAATGTTCTGGTCCAGAACCTTCTGATCCAGAACTTTGTGATCAAACACGTCGGGCTGGGTCATGCCGCCAAATCCCACGAAGCGATCAGTTGCAAACTAACGCTGATTCGCGTCGCTTCACCTAGCGCTATGTTGCGCAGGCGCGCTTGCGGTGGGGGAGATCGGGCCCGGCTGGCGCGGCGCCGCCGGCGTCAGCGCGCGTTGCCGGGTCCGGCGCGCAGCAGATCCAGCGCGATCGGCAGCGCGAGGAACAGCGCGGCCGCCATCGAGAGATGACGTGTCTGCGTCGCGCTCAGGCCGAGATCGTTTTGGGCAAGATAGGCAAGCATGATCGCGGTGTAGGCCGCGACGCAGATTGCGACCGCGATGCCGCCGAAATCGGTCTTGCTGTCGGTCTCGTCGTCCATGCCGCACCGCTTCGTTGCGGGTGTGATGTAGCGTGGCTCACCGTCGCCAACTATGAGCTGGATCACGGGCGAGGGGCTCGCGCCGGCATGTCACGACCGACCTGCCTCGGCAGGAAGCTAGCGAGGGCGGTTGCCGTCCTGTCGGTTTCCACTCGGGAGCTTGACCGGGACGTGGGGCGAGGTGCTCACCACGCGCGGGCTTCCGTCTGAATGGGTCTGGCCGTTAAGCAACGTCTCGAGCAGCAAAATGAATTTTTCAGCAAGCATGGGCGTAGCCCTCGTCGTCTAATTTCCTTATGTCGCGGCGCGCCGCGGAAAATTCGATCAACTAAATGCGAGTCGCACCGGCAAGGCGATGCTGCGGCGCAAGGCCTTCCGCCCGCAATCCGGGAGATTACCGATGCCTGCGCCGTCAACCCGGGGAGGCTTGCGCGAAATAGTTGCCAACTTCCTAACGGTTGCCCGCGCTGTACGTGATGATGCTCACCGTTCCTTCAAGGATGCACGTTAACGATAGGGGTATGGATCGTGACCAGGACATCGATGAAGGGCTCGTACCGGCGCTGCGCCGCAGCTACGGGCGGCTGGCCTGGTGGATCGTGCGGCTCAACCGCGCGCTCGAGCCGTCGCGCAGGGCGGAGCCATCCCGGACGGACGTGCCGTCACGTACCGCGGTTCCGCCGCGGCGGCCGTTGCCGCCGCGCCCCGAATAGACCTCACCAGAATACCGTCGGATGCTGTATCGGCCGTGCGGCCGGACTGCTATTCATGCGCCAGCCGCGGACCCATGGTCCGCCGTGTTTGACGACGTGGCCGCGCGGCCGCGCAAGCGACGAGGGACTGAAACAATGATCGAGACGGTAGGCATTATCGGCGCCGGGACCATGGGCAACGGCATCGCGCAGATCTGCGCGGCAGCGGGGCTCGGTGTCACCATGGTGGATATCTCCGACGCGGCGGTGCAACGCGGCCTGAAGACCGTCGGGACCAGCCTCGATCGCCTGGTCGCCAAGGAGAAGATGACTGCGGCCGATCGCGACGCGACGCTCGGGCGCATCGATGCAACCACCGACAAGTCGAAGCTCGCCGCCTGCGATCTCGTGATCGAAGCCGCGACTGAGAACGAGGAGTTGAAGATCAAGATCCTGAAGGATCTGTGTGCCGGGCTGAAGCCGAGCACGCTGGTCGCGACCAACACTTCGTCGATCTCGATCACCCGCCTTGCGGCCTCGACCGATCGTCCCGACCGCTTCATCGGCATGCACTTCTTCAATCCGGTGCCGGTGATGGCGCTGCTCGAATTGATCCGCGGCTTGCAGACCTCGGACGACACGGTCGCCAAGGCCGAAGCCTTCGCCAAGCGCGTCGGCAAGGTCGCGATCACCGCCAAGAACAGCCCGGGCTTTGCGGTGAACCGCATCCTGTGCCCGATGATCAACGAGGCGATCTTCGCGCTGCAGGAAGGCATCGCGACCGCGGAGGAGATCGACGCCGGCATGAAGCTCGGCTGCAACCATCCGATCGGCCCGCTCGCGCTCGCCGATTTGATCGGGCTCGACACGATGCTGTCGGTGATGGAGGTGTTTTACACCGGCTTCAACGATCCCAAATACCGGCCGGCGCCGCTGCTGAAGGAGATGGTCGATGCCGGTCATCTCGGCCGCAAGACAGGGCAGGGATTCTACAGCTACAGCAAGTGAGGCCTTACGCGCGTCCGACCCCGTAGTCATCCGGGATAGATCGCGCGGACAAGCTCGCGTAACCACAGCTCCTGATCCGCCACTGAGGCGGGGGACATCAGATACGAGGCCCGGGCTCCTAGGCACACCGGGCCTCGTATTTTTTTGTGCGGTCCCTTGCGCATTCGGGCGGCCGCCCGCCTGAAACGCGCCTCACATATGGCCTGACGCCCGGGTCACAGCTTCTTGAGGCGGCGACCCAGAAACCTCGCAGATCCGGCCGGCGTACCTAGATCAACGGCTGGGTGCCGATCGAGGAAGGAAGCAGCATCATGCGCAGGTCGAAATGGGCAATTCTGGCGTTCGCGGCGCTCGGGACGAGCTGGATTGTCGGCGCCGCGCAGCCGGCGACGGCCGACCCCTACGACTATCCCTGGTGCATCCAGGGCAAGGAGGAGGGATATCCCGGCTATTGCGGCTACCAGACCTACCAGCAGTGCCAGGCGTCGGCGTCAGGCCGCGCTGCCAGCTGCGGCATCAATCCGCGCGTTGCGTTCAGCCAGCAGAGGGTGCCGCCGCGGGCGATCCGCTGAGCGGAGCATGGACGCCGGCCACGCGGCCGTCAGGCACGATGGTTGCATTGCCGGGGTTGGATAATTGTCCCCTTTGCATTGGAGAGCACATGGGTGAGATCATCAGGTTCATCTCGAAGTCCGAACGGGAGCGCGCGCGTCTGATTCGCGAGGCCCGCGCGAACTACGAGCGCATTTTCCCATCGGCCGATTCCGCCGATGCGCAAGGCGCCGCCGCCGAGGGCGACGGCAGCGAGGCGTCCAAGCCGTAGCCCGCCATTATCGCCCCAGGACAAGGTGGACCGCGCGATGTGGAAACGGGTGTGGCTGCGGCTATGGCAGCCGTTGTGGAAGAGTTGGACGATCGACAAGCCGGCGGCGCTTGGCGACTGGCTCTGGCAGGTCCTGGTCGTCGATCTCGCGGCGTTGCTCGACCGGCTGACATTGCGCAAGCTGATTGCGCTGATCCCGGTGGTCATCGTGATCGGTGCCTATTGGCACCGGATTCCGCTGCCTCCCGAATTGATGCTGGTCGGCGACGCGCTGGCCTATATCGACATCCTCTCGATGATCTTCCTGATCGGCCTGTTCACGCGCGTGGCCACCGCCATGGTGCTGGTCAGGCAGGCCATGGCGTTTGCTCGCGGCCTGCTGCGGCAGGTGCCGATGGCGTTGCACCGATTTGGCATTCGGCACCGTCGCGCCAAGGACAGCACGCGCCGCCGGAGGCTCACGCCTGCGAGGACGGACGACGAGGACGCCCCCGTCGCCGCGGGTCTGGCTTGGGCCTAGTCGCGATGCGCGGAAGAACCATCCGGGCTCTGCCGGCGCGAGCTGGAGAGGTCGGTCGCGGCCTGCTGGGATCGATGAAACGCGAGACCCATCTGGACGCTCCAGACGCCGAACAGCACGGCGCCTGCCACACAGGCCACCACGAAGGCCCAATCGCGTTTCTTCATCTGGTTCAACAAGGCCAACTCGATGCCGTGCCGGCGGTGGCCGGCTCAAGTGAAATGCCTCTGAAGCGAGACTCAGGCATTCTGGAGCGATCGAGCGTGCTTGTCGATTCGCGCCTCCTGTATCCGCCGCAGTCACGGAGCGGTGATTATCAAATCATGCGTCCAGAAACACTCCGAACAGATCGTCGGGGCTTCGCAACAATCTTGCCAAACTTTCACTGGCTCGCCAGCGCACTGGGTTCGAAGATGCAGAACCAACCGGACGAATCGAAATGACCGAACTTGAGGAGCTCAGATACTTCGAGCATCAGTGCCTGGAGATGGCGGAGCAGTCCACGCTGCCGGATGCCCGCCGCGCGCTTCAGATCCTGGCACGCAACTACGCCACCGCTGCCGAGGTCCTCGAGCGCCGTGCCCAATCCGCCAACACCGCGTTGGCGCAACTGTTCCGATGCCTGCGGCTGTGATCCGATTGAAAGGCTGAGAAGGCCGCGGCGCCGACCGCGCAGGCGAAGCCCGGCCCCGCCAACACCACGGACGTCGCAGCGCTTGAACATGCGGGGCGAGGCTGCCATCAGAGGCTCCTCCAACCGGGGCATGAAGCCGTCGGCTGTCCGAGAGGTGTTGCGATGTTCGCGCTGACTTTTCTGGGAACGTCGGCAAGCGTGCCGTCGCCCGAGCGCAACCACCCGGGCATTCTGGTCGAGGCGGCCGGCCATCGTATCCTGATCGATTGCGGCGAGGGAACGCAGCGCCAGCTGCTGCGCAGTGGCGCCGGCTTTCGCCGGCTCGATCGCCTGCTGCTGACCCACGGGCATTTCGATCATGTGCTCGGCATTCCCGGGCTGTTTTCGACGCTCCGGTTGCGGCAAAGCTCCGATGCGATGACGATCCATGGCGGGGCCGGCACGCTCGATGTCGTGGTCCGCATGCTGGCGGGGCTCTGGGGCGAGGGCCGGGCGCCGATCCCGCTCGATCTCGTGCCATTGATCGAGGGGCGTGTGCTCGACGCCGGCGACTTCACCGTCGATTGCTTTCCGGTCCGCCACCGCGAGACCGACAGCTTCGCCTTCTCGTTCCAGAGCGCGATCCGCCGGCATCTCCTGCCGGACCGGCTCACGGCGCTGCGCGTGCCGGATGGGCCGGTTCGAAGGGAGCTCGCGGAGGGACGGCAGGTACGGTTGGACGACGGCCGGACCATCGATCCCGAGCAGGTGCTCGGCCCCGCCGAAGGACGACAGAAGCTCGTCATCGTCGGCGACACCGAAACCACCGAGGGTCTGGACGACCACGTCAGGGACGCCGACGTGCTGGTGATCGAAGCGACGTTTCTGGCGCGTGACGCAGCCACCGCGCGCGAGTACGGGCATTTGACGGCGGCCGAAGCTGCTGCGCTTGCGGCGCGGAGCGGGGTCAAGCAGCTTGTCCTCACGCACATCTCGGGCCGCTATCCGGACGAGGACATTCTGGCGGAGGCAACGGAGATCTTCACGAACAGCCGCGTCGCCATCGACTTCGACCGCATCACGATCTGAGTGCAGGGAGCCTCCACGGTCCGGCGAACTGGAACGCAGTCGAGGTTCCCGACGATCGCAATGCCGATCGCACCGAACCCGCCACGATGTTGAACAGGCGTTCAGGAAAGTTCCGAAGTTGTTCCTGCAACATGCGCGGACGCCGGTCGTTGTCACGTGGGACTGAAAAGGAGGATGCCATGACGAAGCTTACTTACGCTCTTGCCGCGATCGCGGCACTTTCGATAGCGGCACCGACCATTGCCAGCGCGCAGGGTGTGGGCGTCTACGTCGGCGGCGGCCACGGCTACTACGGCGATCGATATGACGGTCCGCGCATCGGTGTGTACCGCGAGCACGATCGCGGCTGGCACCGCGGCTGGTATCAGCATCGCGACTACTACCGCGACCGTGGCGTCGTGATCCGTGGTCACGATTGGGATGACTAGCAAGTCCTGAGCACATCCCGCTGCGTCATCAGAAGGGCCTCGCTTCGGCGGGGCCCTTTTCGTTGCAGGCGACGCATCGCGTCGGTTCGACGCGTAGGAACTTTGGCTTCTCGGACAGATTGTCAGGACGAATTGAGCAAGGAGGCTCGGATGAACCAGCTGATTTATCTGGTGGGACTGATCGTGGTCATTCTGGCGATATTATCGTTCTTCGGACTGCGGTAGGCGCGCCATGGAGAATGAGCGAGGGCTTGCCGTGTCCGCCGACAACAGGATCGGCTTTCGGCTGCAATGGAGTCCGGTGTTTGCCGGCGCGCTGGCTGCGGCGGCGCTGTCGATAATCCTGATCGGCTTCGGTGCGGCAGTCGGGCTGGGCGTCAGCTCGAGCTCGCCGTCATGGCGTGACGCGTCGGCGGCGCTCGCGCTGCTATCCGGGCTGTTTCTGATCCTGCAGGCGCTGGTCAGCTTTGGCGTCGGAGGCTACATCGCCGGCCGTTCGCAACGTGTGATCGGCGCGACAGCGTCCGACGTGATCGAAGGCAGCGACGGACTTCATGGTCTGACCGCTTGGGCGCTCGCTGTCATCGTGGGGGCTGCAATCGTCGCACTGGTCGGCCTGTCGACCGCGCGCCCGGTGGTGCAGAACCGGCCGTCTGCGACGGCGGCGGAGCCGCTGTTGAGCGCCGAGCTCGACCGCCTGTACCGGTCGCTGCGGCGTCCGGCCAATATCGATATCGGCTATGAGCGGGCAGAGGCGGGCCGCATCCTGCTGACCAGTTCCGGCCATAGCGGCGTCAGCAGTGAGGATCGCAGCTATCTGATCCAGCAGGTCGCGGCCGCGACCGGTCTGGCCGCCGGCGAGGCCGAGAAGCGCGTCGATAGCGTGATCGGCGATGCCAGGACCGCGATCCAGCGATCGCGGCGCAGCGCGGTGATGCTGGCGTTCTCCATTGCAGCCGCGCTGCTGTTCGGTGCGGTCGCCGCGTGGGCCGCCGCCTGCGCGGGCGGCCGGCATCGCGACGGCGCCGCGCTGCCGGAATGGATGGGCGGCCGACCGACGACGCCCGTGCCGGTGGTTTGATGCAGTTGTGAATGCCTTTCAAGGGAGACAACGATGGCGACGATCTTGGTGATGGATCACAGCGGCGACACGCGGCAGCATTTCAATCCCGAGGACAGCGAGCAACTGACCTGGGCGCATCGGCGTTTCGCCGAGCTGACGTCGGACGGCTACACCGCCGCGGTGCGGAGAACTTCTGGTGAGGTCGCGCTCGTCCGCGCGCTGGATCCGACCGCCGGGGAAACCCTGTTTTACCCCAGGCTGGTCGGCGGCTGAGGCCATGATCGCTCGTCTGCGCGAGGTGTCTCTGCGGGCCGGGCTCCGGCGCGCCGCCGGCATGTTGCGTGCGACGTTGGCCGCGATCTGGGATCGCTGGCAGGCCTATGAACAAAGGGAGTCCCGCGGCCTTGCGCTGTTGTCGGCGTGGCTGTCGCCCGAACAGCGGGCGCAGTTCGAAAAGCACAGGCGCTTCGACGTCATCGGCTCGGAGTCCGGCAAGCGCTACCGGATTTGCTACGGGATTTCGACCAATGTCTATGAGTTGGACGGCCGGGACCGCGTTGTGCTCGGCTGGTGCTTCCGGCCTGTCGGCCCGCTCGTGGCGGGCGATGTGATGCTTGCCCAAAAGATCGCGCTGGAAACCGACGAGCGCGCCACGCTCATGGTGGCGAGACCATTTCCGAGCTCGCCGCCGCCACGCGCGAATTTCCCTTCGACCCATTGAGCATCCCGGCCCGGTGTGGGGCGGTGCGGGCGTGGCCGGTTAGGAACGCCGATCATCCTGCCGGATTGTCGAATGCCGACGTGCACTGGATATCGCCATGGGCGCCCACACCCGACCGTCTTCGTTGAGCCTGATCTTGCGCTCCTATCTCGCCGATTTGCGGCAATGGATCGGGCACCTGGCAACCGGCTACGCGCTGGCATGCGGCCTGATGCTGGTTGGTGCGGTCTCGCTCCTGATTGCGACCGGCGTCGCCGTGGCCGCCGGCTTCCACGCCCTTGAGGTGCGGTACGGCATCTGGATCGGCTATGCCGTGGTCGGGGGCGCATTTCTTCTCCTCGGGCTCGCGGGGCTGGTGGCGGGCCGCATGCTGCTCGCACGCCCGCCGCCCGCCGTGCCTCGCCCGAGCCGACAGGCCGATATGCTCAAGCGATCGATCGCCGTGCCCGTCGCGGCGCGACTGATCGCCATCTCCCGAACGGGAGCAACGGCGAGAGCCGACGTCACGACCCGGGCACTGGCCGCCGGGGCTGCCGTGATGCTGGTCGGCTGGTTCGCCGGATCGCGGCTCGGGCGTCGGCACGACGCCGTCCAGGACTAGCAATGGCTCAGCGCTCGAATTGGCCGAACGACCTGATGCTCGCCGGGGCAACGGCGCTGGCGACCTTGGCGATCTATCGCCATGTGTCCCGCACGGAGAGGCCGTCCGTTCGAGCGCAGGGCGTCGAACCTGCGTTGGCCGAAACGCAGGATCGCGGACGACTGGCTGACACGCCGGTCCAAATTCCGGCTGCCGGCTGGAAGGACATCCTGCTGCGGACCTATCAGCAGATCGACGAGGACCGGTTGCTGGCGACCGCCGCCGGCGTCGTGTTCTACGGCCTGCTGGCGATCTTTCCGGCCATCACCGCGCTGGTTTCGAGCTACGGGCTGTTTGCCGATCCATCCACGATCGCATCGAATCTGCGAAGGCTCGCCTTGATGCTGCCGGAGGGCTCATTCGCGATCGTCCAGGACCAGATCGCCCGCGTGCTCGCGAAGGGCTCTTCGACGCTCGGCCTTACCTTTGCCGTCGGACTGCTCATCGCGATCTGGAGCGCCAATGCCGGAATGAAGGCGATCTTCGATGCGCTCAACGTCGTCCATGACGAGAAGGAAAAGCGCGGCTTCGTCAAACTCAACCTGATGTCTCTTTCATTCACGGTCGCCGCGCTCATCTCGATCATGCTGATGGTAGGAGCGGTGGTCGTGGTCCCGCTTCTGCTGCAGCAGGTTGGACTGGGCGCACGGGCCGAGCTGGTCATCCGGTTCGGACGGTGGCCCGTTCTGGTGCTGCTGCTGCTCGTCGCACTCGCCGTGCTTTACCGCTATGGCCCCAGCCGAACCAAGCCGCGCTGGCAATGGCTGAGCGTCGGCGCGGTCACGGCGGCCGTGCTGTGGCTGATCGGGTCGGCGCTGCTGTCCTGGTACCTCGCGAATTTCGGCGACTACAATGCGACCTATGGCTCGCTGGGGGCGGCCATTGGCCTGATGACCTGGATGTGGATGTCTGCCATCATCGTGCTGTGCGGGGCGGAACTGAATTCGGAAATCGAGCATCAGACCGCAATCGATTCGACCGAGGGCCGCCGCAAGCCGCTCGGAACACGTGGCGCAACGATGGCCGATACGGTCGGCAAGGCGTCGTAGCCACACCGATCGCAGGCGAGAGCCGCTTCGGTGTTGCCAACGGCGCCCATGGCCCAGACCGATGCCGCCGCCGCACGGACAACGTTTCATTAACCCGACTCGCCCACGCTTGCTCTGGGCCGTCTGGATGGCCGCTTGCGGAAGGCCGTCACGACGCGCTTCGTGGCGGCCTTTTGATTCGCGACGCACTGAGGGAGACGTCCCATGGACTACGGCGCCTTCACCGACGCCAGCTTGAAGATGATGTACGAAGCCGTCCGCGGTGCGCTCAAGGCCGACGATGATTTCGAGGCCGATGGCGAAGAACCGAAATTCCGGGTCCGCGCGACGCCCGAATGGAAACGCCATGCCGGCAGTCTCGAGGCGGAGATGCTGAAGCGCGGCCTCCAGGTCGACATCATCGACTGGACCGGTGGCCAGGGCGAACTGCCGCTGGGGGTGGACCCGTGAGGGTGAAGCGACGGGACTCACGACGGGCGGCACGAGCACGGTTGCAACTTTGGCTCGGTCATCCTGAACAGCGTGAACTCCGGTCGACGCTGATCCAGCCATAGCCGCAGGAGCATCCGGACTGTTACTGCGGGTCGTGGCGGCCACTGAAAAACCAACGCTCAGGCTATCCCTTGGGAATGGGTTTCCCTCCCGCAGGGCCTATTGGCTTGGGACCGGTCAAGAGTGGAGGGCTCAAGGGTGGAAGGCTTATGGATGGGAAAGGGATCTGATCCGTTTCGTTGATTGATTTCTGCGGTCGTGTCGTCGGGCGAATCTCGCCGTCCAATGCCGGGCAAATCCTCTCCCAGCCTGGACCATAGGCCGTGTCCAGAAAGTTGATCTGATCGGTCTCGAACGTCTGCACAATCCGCTGCCTGCTGCAGGCGGAGACGATTGCGGTCTTTGTTTCTTTGCCGAGCGGACCGTTCAGCGAATAGCGCAGTGTGACCGGCGCGCCGCAGCGATTGACGACGGTCCACGTCTGCAAAGTGCCGTCCTTGGTCTTGGTGGGGCCTGTGAGGCAGCTCTGTGCATTGGCGGCCGTTGCGGCAAGCAGGCAAAGCCCGAGCCAAACTGCGATGGCCCTGGCAAGTTTCATGTGCTGGCTCCCCGCATCGCACCGAAATCAAAGGTTGGCACACTGTTCACGCACGGAGAACCACGGAAACAATCCGTGTGCTTATGGTTGCGCGGATTGCCGGCGCTGTTGCCGCGACGATACAGAGATACCTGCGCAACGGTGCTAACCAACCTGCATCTGAAAAAGACGGGGTTGTGTCGTGTCGGGATCTGATCACTGGAACGGTGCAAATCGACTTTACTCGTCTGCCGAAGCGCCGCAGCTGCGCGATGAGCAGCAGCAGTTCGACCGTTATCACAAGTTCGACGATGCCATCTCGCGATCGGCGCAGAGTGGCCCGAGAACGGTGATCTGGGATCGCTACAACCCGCCGGTTCGTTGATCGGGTCAGCGGCCAGGCGGACTGCTTCCGCGATGCCCCTGAGCTGTTCACCGATCGTTCCCCCACAGCGACGGGCGGGCGGCTCGACCTAAGGGCCAGCAGTCAAACTTGAATTTCGGCAACGGCCCAATTTGCTCCACTGAAGCGCCTCGGTTATGCCGCGGCTCGTTCGCCTTGCCCAATTCTGTTCATAGACCTTGCGAGGTAACACAAACGTCATCTGTTCGCGGTCTGTACTGGCCGCGATCGGAACAGTCGGACGCGTCAGACCTAGGTTACGGGCTTGGGCTTCAGGGCCTCCGTCAACAGCTGCTTGACCTGTTCGGCCTGTTCTTTGCTCAGCTTCTCGGCGAAGCGGCCGTCTTTTTTCAACTGCGCCGGCCCCTTGAGTTCTCGATCATAAACCATCCAGTCGGTGCTTCCGCGCCGAACGACAAACCTGGTCTGTGCGGGGGCGCTGTGCATCTCAGCGATACCTTCCAATTGCTGCAGCTGCCTGCTCAAAAATACACACCAGGCGACAGCTTATTCCTGAACCGGGACACTGAAATTCCCAGTGCCTCTTGAAAAGCAAGGCTCGTGCCGCAACCTGCCCGCCGATCGATCCGGACGACTGCAGGCCTGCTGGTGTCGGCGACGCCGAACGGGATGGCTGTGACAGGGGAGCAACGAGCCGTCGGTGTTCCGCACGCGTCGGATTCGAGTGTCGGGATTGCGCGGTTCTGACCGACCCTAAAAATTGCGCCGCCAGGCCCGAAATGATTTGTCCCGGCGGCGCCCTGTTCTTCCAGCCTGGGCCCTGAAATCCCCAGCGCCGGGAAACCTACCAAAGATCAGGCCGAACGACTGTTGCCTGGTTCACACAAATTGCGAAGAAGAGCAGGCAACCGGTCGCGCGCCGAATTTTCGAAAATGGTTTGGAGGCCGGCTGCTTGGCTCAAATCCGGCCGTCTCGCGATAACGATGACGGCGGCGAGATAGCTCAAGGCCTGGTGTTTGATCTCGTCGCGATGACCAACACCCCGAAGCTTTCGTAGCAGGGCGCCCGCAATCGATCGCAAAACTACGCCGCCGGGCCCGAAATGGTTTGTCCCGGCGGCGTCATTGCTCTTCCAGCGCGGGGCTCTGAATTCCCACTGCCGGCAGCTTAACAAAAATCGGCCCAGCAAACTGTTGCGGCGCTCGCACAAAACTCAGGGAAGAAGAGCCGACGCCAGGGCCTGTGCGCCAGCTCCTCCCGAAACGCGACCGTACTCAACTGTTTCCCAATCGGTCCCGTCCCTCAGGAAAGCGTGCGCTGGCCTGCTTGCTGATTTGCTAACAGGCCTCTTTAGCCGACAGGGAATAGGTATCGTTTTCCGGCAAGCTGAGGCCGGGAGTAATCCCTAATGGCCCCGTATTTGGCGGGAACGGGCGGCGGCGCAGGAAGTAGTGTTTTTCGGCTTCCGGCTCAAATACCCCCAACCCTGGCCGGGAGTTGCGAATGGCGGCCTCGGCGCGCGGCGTCGGGGTCGTCTCTCATTCGTCAGCCTAGGTGCGGGGGACTGACGTCATGCCAGCGGCAGCGCATCCAGTGTTCAGCGGAAAGCGCGACGTCGACACCACCGATGATCGAGTCCCGTAATCAATATCTGTCTCAAGAAAAGACGCCGCCGGTCTCACAAATACACGCCCGGCGGCGTTTTCTTCCTGAACTGGGACGCTGAAATCCCCAGCATCGGGAGAATTGCAGACCCTATGCCAGGAGCGGTGGGGGTACTCCGCGAGACCTCGGCAAACTCGCCGAAGCAGCGAGTACAATACAGACTGCCGCGGATGTACCGGCGCTCTGCTGAATCGAGGCGGCCTGCTCACTGGCGCCCGTGCCCCCAGCAGGACGGAATGACGGCCTCAGCAACCCCAATGCTGGGGCCGTTTCGTGCCGGCTGCGAGCGGCTCCCCGAATTGAATTGCGAAACACAGACAGCCAACTGGCGGACAGTTCGCGTTTCAATTGCAGGGGGCATGACCCACGCTCCATCGCATCTCCGGAATCCGCATTTGGATGTCTGAGGAGGCAACGCGGCGGCCGGCTGCGTTTGTTCTTCCAGTACTTGCTGGCGAGCTTCGGCAAGACGTTTGGTGAGCGCGGAGGGACTCGAACCCTCGACCCCATGATTAAAAGTCACGTGCTCTACCGCCTGAGCTACGCGCTCACTCACCTGAACATCGGATCCGGACGCAGGTTTTGCACCCGCCCGGATCATGCTCCAGCCCGCGCTGTGTAGGGGGCAGGGCCCATCGGGTCAATAGCCGAGGGGCGGTCAATTGTGCACCGTTGCGACGGATTTGCCGTTCCGGCGCCTGTGGTTAGGGCGGTTTCTTGAAGTTGACTTCGTTTGCGCATGATCTTTCCGGAAAACCGCGGCGCAGTTTTCCGGATCATGCGCTAGCTGTCGTGGCCGATGTCCGAGCCGACCGGTTGCGACGGGGCGGCGACCGAGGGCAGGCTGACCGGGCGGAGCCCGATCAGTTCCGCGGTGCGGATCGCGCTGTTGCGCCAGAACGCGAACTCGTTGATCCGCGAATTCTCCAGGATCGCGATCGACACCGCGGCCAGGAACGGCAGGCTTTGCAGCACCAGTACGCCGGCGAAGATGTAGATCTCCCGCACCTGCTTGTAGCCGTTGGTGACGACAAGCACGGTGGCGCCGATCAGGAGCAGCACGCCGATCACGGCTTCCCAGAACGCCTGAAACTCGATCGACATCCGCGACAGGCCGCCCTTGGAGGTGCGGGCAAAGGCGAGATGCTCGGTGATCAGGCCCTGCGCAACCGCGCGCGACACCGTCCACTGCACGCTCATCGCCGCGATCATGGCGCCCAGCATCTGCCCGGCCTTGATGTTCACCCGCAGCCGGTAGAGCGCGACGAAATGCACCAGCGAGACGATGAAGGAGGCAATGATCGGCAGGGTGAGGATCTTGTCGGGAATCGCGATGTCGGCGAAGGCGACGATCGGGACCCAGATCAGGTTGAGGATCGCGACCACGACGCCGAGGCTTTCGGCCCCGAGCCAGTTGAGCCAGCCCAGCGAGAATTCGCGGCGCTGGTCGGGCGTCAGCCGGCTGGCGCCGGGCAGGAAGCGCCGCCAGTGCTTCTTGACGATCTGGAAGCCGCCATAGGCCCAGCGGTGGCGCTGCTTCTTGAACGCCTCATAGGTGTCGGGCAGCAGGCCTTCGCCGTAGCGCACATTGGTGTAGTGCGTGAGCCAGCCCGCCTGCTGGATCGAGAGGCCGAGATCGGTGTCCTCGCAGATCGTGTCGCTTGACCAGCCGCCGACCTTGTCCATCGCCGCGCGGCGGATCAGGCACATCGTGCCGTGCACGATGATGGCGTTGAACTCGTTGCGCTGGACCATGCCGATGTCGAAGAACCCGGCATATTCGCCGTTCATGATGTAGTGCATCAGCGAGCGGTCGCCGTCGCGATGCTCCTGCGGCGCCTGCACGAGGCCGACGCGCGGATCGGCGAACGCCGGCACCAGATCCTTGAGCCAGTCCGGATGCACGACATAGTCGGCGTCGATGATGCCGATGATCTCGGCGTCCGCCGCGGTCCGCTCCATCGCGATCCGCAGCGCGCCGGCCTTGAAGCCCTGCACCTTCTCGGCATTGATGAACTTGAAGCGTTCGCCGAGCAGCCGGCAGTGATCCTGGATCGGCCGCCAGAAGTCGGGATCGGGGGTGTTGTTGATGATGCAGACGCACTCGAAGTTCGGATAGTCGAGCCGCGCCACCGCATCGAGCGTCTGCTTCAGCATCTCGACCGGCTCGAAATAGGCCGGGATGTGGATCGAGACCTTCGGAAACTTGACGTCCTCGCCCATCGTGGCGGGCGCGAGCGGCTCGCTCTTGCCGATCAGCCGGCGCGGGCCGCGGCCGAACGCCACTGCCGCGATCTCCTCGATCCGCGCCATCGCGATCAGGACCAGCGGAACCAGCAGCACGAGGCCGAGGCTGAGCGCGAAGGCCGAGCCCCAGACGAAATAGTGCGTGGTCCAGTACGAGAACACGGTCGCGACCCATGCGCCGACGCCGTTGGCCGCTGCCGACAGCAGCAGCGCCTGCATCACGGTCGGCTGGTCCAGCCGCAGGATCGGCAGCGACATGAACAGCCCGACCAGCACGGCGACCAGCGCGATCTTCCAGTAGTTCAGGTCGGTGACCGGCCCGGTCCAGGCGAACTTCGCCTCGCGGTCGGCATTGAGGATGCCCCAGTACGGACCGACGCCGCCTTCGAAGAACTTCCAGGGCTGATCGATCGCCTCGACGATGTTGTAGTCCATGCCGATGGCTTCGGCGCGCGCGACGAAGTTGCGCAGCACCGTGGCCTGCTGGAACGGGCCGGGCTCCGCGCTTCGCAGATTGTAGCCCTGGCTCGGCCAGCCGAACTCCGCGATCAGGATGCGCTTGCCCGGGAAGGAGTCCCGCAACAGATTGTAGCGGTCGACCGCCTGGTCCACCGCCTGCTTGTCGGTGAAGTTTTCCCAGTACGGCAGCACGTGCGCGGCGACGAAGTCGGACGAATTGGCGAGCTGCGGATGGTCGCGCCAGATGTTCCAGATTTCGCCGGTCGTGACGGGAACGTTCACCGACTTCTTGACCGTCTGGATCACCTTGATCAGGCGATGCACGTTGTTCTCGGCAATCGCCCACTTGATCGCCTCGGCCCGCTTGTCCTCGGGCTGCGCTTCGGCATCGTGAAGCCGCGTGTCCTCCTCGCGCTGAATGCGCGGGGCCTCGTCGCGAAGGAAGCGGGCAAAGTCCTCGCGGAAGCGCTCGGCTTCGTCAGGGCTGGGATCGTCCTTGGGCAACGGTCCGAGATTCTCGATCGGAACCTGCTCGCCGCGGAATACGGTTTCGTTGCCGACCACGATGCCGATGACGTTGCTGTTGCGCTTGGCGAGATTGATCGCGCTGAACAGCTCGCGGCTGTTGCGGTTGGCGTCCTTGTCGATCCAGGCGCCCACCGTGACCTTCATGCCGAACTCGGCGGCCACCGGCGGCACCAGCTCATTGCCTTCGGTCGACGAATAGAGCCGGACCGCCTTGGTGAGCGTGGACAGCTTCCTGAGGTCGGTGCGCACCTTCTCGGTGTCGGCGGCAACGTCCGCGACGGTGTGGCCCGACTCGAACGGAGCGTAGGACAGGCTCGGCAGCGTGCCACGGAAATCGGGCGCTGCCTGCTTCTCCTGGAAGAGACCCCACAATGCAGCGTGGGCGGCGGTGACAAGCAACAGGACGGCGACGACGGCGCGCATCGCGGTTAAACCATACGGGGCCTGAGATTGAGGACTAAGCGAACCCGTCCCCTGGGTTCGACCAACATGGCGGCGGAGGGAAAGATATCTCCGCCATCCGATTTAACAACTGGTGTGCCGCGATGGCGTTTTAAGGGCGCAAGCCGTTCCAGCCGCGAAAAAATCGCGGCCGGGGCCCGATCGCGCGACGCGGCTATTTCGATGCCGGCGCCGGTGTCGCCGACGGGGTCGGCGCAGGCGAGGGCGAGGCGGCCGGAGCGGGCGCGGCATTGCCGGCCGTCGACGGCGCCGGGCTGGGTGCGGCGGCTGCCGCGGCCTGCGGCTGGGCGCCCGGGTTGATCCAGCAGGCGTGGATGCGGCCATCCAGGCTGCCGCGGACCTTGTCGTCGATCTGGGCGCCGAACCGGGTCAGGCAGCGGAAGGCGGCCTGCACGTGGCCGCCGGGGCAGCCGAACCGGTCGTAGAGGTCGAGGTGGCGGAACGCGGTGTCGAGGTCGTCGTTCCACATCAGGCGGACCACGCGGCGGCCGAGCCAGACGCATTCCGGGTTGCCGGCCGGGCCGTTGATGGCCTGCTGGGCCTCGACGAACTCCTCGACCTTGCGCTGGTTGGCCTCCCGCACGGCGTTGGCATTGGCGTCGGGCTGTCCAGGCTGCTGTTTGGCCTGATCAGGCGGATTCGGCGTACCGCTCTGGGCGAACGCGCCGCCGGCTCCGTTCAGGAGCGCGAGCGCAATGACGAGGCCCGTTACGGCAAGATGGCGCAAAGCAGTGTTCTTCAACTCAAGCAGCCGTCGACGCATGCATTCCCCGATATGTTCCGGCCCCTGCGGGATCATCCTAACGGCTCGCGTGATGCCGTCCAAATAGGTCTCCAGTGCGGCGGAGACTCTGGTGAAATCTGATGACTGGAATTTGGTATTTTGTCCAGCAAACTCACAACTTTATCGAACCAGCGCAAAACTGTCGCAGGACAACCATGGTATTGACCGATTCCCGCTCTTGGCAGACGGGCTGTGACCGGCTAATTCGACGGTCCCCCGGAGGATGGAACCGATTTCGCTTCGTACGCCGCTGGCGCTTCTCCTGATCTCGCTCGCCGTGATTGCATCCGTGTGGTGGTGGCTCGCCACGCCGATCACGCTTGCGCGTGCACCGATCGATCCTGCCGCGAAACTGCAATGCGTGTCCTACACGCCGTTCCGCGGCGCCCAGACGCCGCTTGATCCCACCACGCAGATTCCGGTCGAGCAGATCGAACAGGACCTCACCGATCTCGTGAAGGTCACCGATTGCGTACGGACCTATTCGATCGAGAACGGCCTCGACCAGGTCCCCGGCGTCGCCGCCAAGGTCGGGCTCAAGGTGATGCAGGGCATCTGGCTCGGCAGCAACCGCTTCAAGAATTTGCAGCAGATCGCGATCGCGGTGCGGCTCGCCAAGGAATATCCCGGCGTCGTCACCTCGCTGATCGTCGGCAACGAGGTGCTGCTGCGCGGCGAGATGACCGCCGCCGACCTCGCCGCCAACATCCGCGCCGTCAAGGCGCAGGCCGGCAATGTGCCCGTCACCTATGCCGACGTCTGGGAATACTGGGTGAAGAACCGCGAGATCTATGACGCGGTCGATTTCGTCACCATTCACATCCTGCCGTATTGGGAGGACATCCCGATCAAGGCCAAATACGCCGCGGCGCATGTCGACGATATCCGCAAGCGGATGGCGGTGACGTTCCCGGGCAAGGAGATCCTGATCGGCGAGACCGGCTGGCCGAGCGCGGGACGGATGCGGGAGGGCGCCTTGCCGTCGCGCACCAACCAGGCGCGGGTGGTCTCCGAAATTCTCGACCTCGCCAAGCGCGAGGGGTTTCGGGTCAACCTGATCGAGGCCTATGACCAGCCCTGGAAGCGCAAGCTCGAGGGCACCGTCGGCGGCTATTGGGGCCTGTTCGATTCGATCAAGCGGCAGGTGAAGTATCCGCCGGGCGTCGCGATCAGCAACTATCCCGCCTGGAAGCTGCAGATGGCGGGCGGCATGGCGCTGTCGGTCGCGACCTTCGTGGTGGCGTGGCTGACGCTGCGTCGCCGGCCCTGGACGCCGCGGCCGTCGGCCTGGATCGCGGTCGCCGTTTCGGCGACGACGGCGGGGGCGCTGCTCGGGATCGCCGGCGACAAGATGTATTATGAAAGCTACGGCGTCGGCGGCTGGCTGCATTGGGGCGTGCTGCTCGCGGCCGCGATCGTCGCACCCTTGCTGACCGCGCACGCGCTGATCGCCGGGCGCTCGCTGCCGACCTTCCTGGAGCTCATTGGGCCGCGCGACTACCGCGGCAAGGGCATGTTCGGCGCGTTGCTGGCGATCGTGCTGGCGGTGACCACCGTGATAACAGCCGAGAGCGCGCTCGGCTTCGTCTTCGATCCGCGCTACCGCGACTTCCCTTATGCCTCGCTGACCATGGCCGTGGTGCCGTTCGCGCTGCTGACCATGCTCAACCGCCCGAAGGAAGGCACCCGGCCGCTCGCCGAATCCGTGTTCGCGGGGCTTCTGGTGATCGCCGCGGCCTATACGATCTACAACGAGGGCACGATCAACTGGCAGTCGGACTGGACCTGCGTGATGTACCTGTTGCTCGCCGCTACGCTGTGGCGGGCGCGGGCCGCGCAAAACCCAGGATGAACAGCCCGATCGCAAGCCCCGACAGCACGACGTTGTAGAGCACGATCCCGAGCCCCGCAGCGATCAGGCCGACGGTCAGCAGCACGATCGAGGGCCGCGTCAGGTTCAATAGCGCAATCACCAGCGCGGTGATGCCGAACACCGAATTCTTGAACAGCACGGTCGAGAGCGCGCGGGCCTTGCACAGCATGGTCTGCGCACCGGCGTCGCAGGCCAGTGCAACGGGCGAGAATTCGATGGCGAGATAGCGCACGTACAGCGCGTAACCGACGGTAACGAAGCCCACGACCATCAGGAACTGGACCTGATACGGGGAGAGGCGGAACGGAGGTTTTGTCATCGCGGCACTATGGTCGGGAACGGGAGCTGGGACAAGGCTCGGTCAAAGCAGCGAAATCGGTTGAGGATGTGGCTGCAATCCCTTGGCTGGCATGATTATTGGTTGTTCCGCCGGAATATCGAGGAGATCGTCGCTGGCTCCGGCTTCTTTTCTTCGGCGATAGGCTGCGGCGGTGGCGGTGGGGCGACGGCACGCTTCGGCAGGGCACGCCGGTGCGCCGCCGGCTTGCTGCCTGCGGCCGGCTCGTTCAGGGCGAGCCGCTGACCGTCATAGATCGCCGTCTCGCAGGTCCGCTGGATCAGGCTGAGGCCGGCGCAGATCCTGGCCGCGGTCCCGGCGTCGTTGAGCGGTCCGGCGACCAGGCGCAGCTGCATGCCGAGCCCGTTGCTGTTCTCCTTGATCACGATGATCGGCCGCAGCGCAGCCAGCGGCGCGTTGCCCTTGGACTTCAAGAGGCCGCGCCACAGTGCGCGGAGTCCATTGACCGAATTTGCCGTGCCGAGGTCGATGCCGAACTCGGTGCGCTGGATCTGTGCCTTCGGCGCATCGTCATCAGCTTCGGAATCGGGATCCGGTGTGATGACCAGCGGCGGGATCGGCGCTGCACTGATGTCGTTGGCGGTCGGCGGCCTGACCGGTTCGGCGGCCTTGGTCGCCGGTGGATCGAGCGATGCCACCAGCGGCTTGTCGGTGGGTGGCTTGTCAGTCGGCGGCCTGTCGGCGACCACCGCGGGCGCCGGCACAGCCGCCTTCGAATCTTCGGCGCTGGCCGCAGCGGCTGCGGCGCTCATCGGGCTGGCGGCCGATGGGGCGGGAGCAGGGACCGGCGGATTGTCGGTGACTGACGGCTTCTCGGCGGCAAGCTGCGGCTTGCTCGCGATGGCCACAGGCTTCTTCTCGGTCGCCACGGGCCTTTCGGCCGCAGTAGCCGGCTTCTCGACCGGAGCGGGCGCCTTGCTCTCGGCCGTTGCGGGACCCTTGTCGGTCGCTGCCGGCTTGTCCAATGCGGCGGGCGGCATCGTTGCGACAGCGGCGACGGCCGGTGCGGCTGGCGCCGAACTGGCTGCGGGTGCGGAGGTCGAGGCAGGGGCCGATGCGGCCGGCTGTTTCGCGATCGCGCCGGTCACGGAATCGAGCCCTTGCTCCAGCGTCGTGACGCGCGAATACAGCCGGTCGCGGTCGCCGTTGAGCGTATCGATCGCCGATGCCAGCCGGCGCGTCTCGTTGTGGCTTTCCTTCGCCAGCGTCTGCAACTGCTGGCCCTGGCGTGCGATGTCGGACGCCGCGACCTGGTCGCGCCGCAGCGTCAGCGCCGACTGGTTGGCCATCACGGCAATGGCGACGGCGCCGACCGCGGCAACGCCCCACGACCCGAGCCGCCACAGCATGCGGCGATCGAAAGCATCCTCCTCGGCCAAAAAGCCGGAGCTGCTCTCGGTGTCGAATTCCGCCGCCAGATTGTCGCGATCTTTGGCCAAAGCCCGCTTGGCCCTCCTCAAGGCCCGCCGAATCACGAGGCAAAGATTAACAGGAAATGGACCGGGAACTTGAATCTGAGGGACCGCGGAGGCGAAACGGTTTCTTCTGCCGGGGAAAACAATTAAAGACGGCCCCAATGACAGCTTGGCGCAGTGCGATGCGCGAGATACCGAGGATGCCGAATGACTGCGCGATCGAGCCTGACAGTGGTGCTTGCGGCCGGTGAGGGCACGCGGATGCGCTCGTCGCTGCCGAAGGTGCTGCACCCGGTGGCCGGGCAATCGCTGCTGTCGCATGTGCTCAATGCCGCCGCTTCCGGCGCGGGGTCGCAGCTCGCGGTCGTGATCGGTCCCGACCACGAGGCGGTCGCCGCCGAGGCGCGCCGGGTGCGGCCGGATGCAAAGACCTTCGTGCAGCGCGAGCGGCTCGGCACCGCGCATGCCGTGCTGGCGGCGCGCGAGGCGATCGCCGGCGGCGCCGACGACCTCCTGATCGCGTTCGGCGACACGCCGCTGATCTCGGCCGAGACCTTCGCGCGCATGCGCGCGCCGCTCCGCGACGGCGCCGCGCTGGCGGTGCTCGGCTTCCATGCCGCCGACCCGACCGGCTACGGCCGGCTGGTGGTCGAGAACGGCAGACTGGTTGCGATTCGCGAGCAGGCCGACGCCAGCGCCGAGGAGCGCAAGATCACGCTGTGCAATGCCGGCGTGATGGCGTTCGACGGCAAGACGGCGCTCGCGATCATCGAGAAGATCGGCAACGCCAACAGCAAGGGCGAGTTTTATCTGACTGACGCCGTCACCATTGTCAGGGAATTGGGACTGGAGGCCGTCGTGATCGAGACCAGCGAAGACGAAGTGCGCGGCATCAACACCAAGGCGCAGCTCGCCGAGGCCGAGGCCGTGATGCAGGCGCGGCTGCGCAGGCAGGCGCTCGAGGCCGGCGTGACCCTGATCGCGCCGGAGACCGTCTATCTCGCCGCCGACACCAGGTTCGGCAAGGACGTTGTGATCGAGCCGTTCGTGGTGATCGGCCCGGGCGTGTCGATCGACGACGGCGCCGTGATCCATGCCTTCTCGCATATCGTCGAGGCCAGCATCGGCAAGCAGGTGTCGGTCGGTCCGTACGCCCGGCTGCGGCCCGGCACTTCGCTCGGCGACGGCGCGCGGATTGGCAATTTCGTCGAGACCAAGGCGGCTGTGCTCGAAGCCGGCGTCAAGGTCAACCATCTCTCCTATGTCGGCGACGCCCACGTCGGCGCCAATTCCAACCTCGGCGCCGGCACCATCACCTGCAATTATGACGGCTTCCTCAAGCACAAGACGCTGATCGGCGAGGGCGCCTTCGTCGGCACCAATTCGTCGCTGGTCGCGCCGGTCACGATCGGCAAGGGCGCCTATATCGGCTCAGGCTCGGTCATCACCAAGGACGTCCCCGACGATGCCATGGCGCTCGAGCGCAGCGAGCAGTCGATCCGCGAAGGCGGCGCCGCGCGTTACCGCGCGGCGAAAATGAAGGCGAAAGCCGCGAAGGGGAAGTGATCTTCGCCGGACGTTATTCCGGGTCTGCCTCCACGATAAGACGTCGTCCCGGCGAAGGCCGGGACCCATACTCCGCAGCCGAAGTTGGAGGCGCGACTCGTCGTCCCAACTCCGTGAAGCAATGACCATCGGTGGTTAAGGGTCCAGGCCTTCGCCGGGACGACACTGAATATTTTGCGCGGTCGGTGAGTGCGCCGCGGTTCACGCCGCGCTCTTCGCCGGGGCGGGCTCATCGGTGTCGTGCTGGACCGGTCCGAACAGGATGCGCTGCTGCATCTCGTCAAAGGCGAGATCGGCGTTCTTCTCCCGCGTCGCCAGCGACAGCAGGATGGCAACCGCAAAGGACAGCGGCATGCTGATGATCGCGGGATTGCGCAGCGACACGAACCACCATTGATGCTCGACCGCCGCCAGCGGCTTGCCGAGGATGTCGACCTGGATGGTCGGCGACAGATAGATCAGCACCAGCGAGCTCAACGTGCCGACGAGGATGCTCGCCACGGCTGCGGGCGTCGTGAAGCGGCGCCAGGTGATGGCGAGCACCAGCGAGGGGAAATTGGCGGCACAGGCGATCGAGAACGCAAGGCCCGCCATGAAGGCGACATTCTGGCCCTCGAACGCGATGCCGAGAATGATGGCGAAGATCGAAATCATCACGGTCGCGACCCGTGCGACCTTGAGCTGCTCGGCCTCGGAAGCGGTGCCGTCGCGGATCACATTGGTCCAGACATCGTGGCAGAGCGTGGCGACGCCCGACAGCGTCAGCCCGGCGACGACGGCGAGCATGGTCGCGAACGCGACCGCACAGATGAAGCCGAAGAAGGCATTGCCGCCGACGGTGAGTGCGAGCAGCGGCGCTGCCATGTTGCCGCCGCCGCCGGCCTTTGCGACCGCGTCGGCGCCGACCAGCACCATGGCGCCGAAGCCGATGATGAACACCATGAGATGAAACACGCCGATCAGGCCGGTGGCATAGAGGATCGACAGCCGCGCGGCCTTGGCATCCTTCACCGTATAGGCCCGCATCAGCACATGCGGCATCGCGGCGGTCCCGAACATCAGGCCGAGCCCGAGTGAGATCGCGTCCCATTGGCCCGAGACCACCTTCGATCCCGGCTGCAGCACCTTGGTGCCGTATTTCTCGGACGCCGCGGCGAACAGCTTGAGCGGGTTCATGTCGAAATGGGTCAGCACCAGGAAGGCGAGCAGGATGCCGCCGCCCATCAGCAGCGCGGCCTTCACCACCTGCACCCAGGTCGTCGCCAACATGCCGCCGAACAGCACATAGACCAGCATGACGCTGCCGACCACCACGACCGACCAGGTGTAGGGCAGGCCGAACAGCAGCTTGATCAGCGATCCCGTCGCGACCATCTGCGCGATCAGGTAGAACAGGATGACGGCCAGCGTTCCGACTGCGCCGGCGAGCCGTACCGGGCGCTGGCGCAGCCGATAGGCCACGACGTCGGCGAAGGTGAAGCGGCCGACGTTGCGCAGCGGCTCGACGATCAGGAACAGGATGATCGGCCAGCCGACCAGCCACCCGATCGAATAGATCATGCCGTCGAAGCCGTTCGAGGTGACGATGCCGGCAATGCCGAGCAGGGCGGCGGCGCTCAGGAAGTCACCGGCGAGCGCCCAGCCATTCTGCCACGGCGTGACCTGGCCGCCGGCGGCAAAGAAGTGCTCGGTGGTGCGCGTGCGCCGCGCGGCCCAATAGGTGATCGCCAGCGTCAATGCCATAAAGGCGAAGAAGAACCCGATCGAAAGCGTGCTGCTGCCCATCTTGCTCTGCCCCTTTAGCGAAGGTCGCGGATGCCGGCGTCGAACACCCGGTTCGCCCACAGCACGTAGATCAGGCAGAGCACGAAGGACGAGATGATGACGAGCGGGCCGAGCACGATGCAGAGCGACAGGCCGGGCATCAGGATGGTGCCCAACAGCGGCTTGTCGAACGCGAACAGCCCCATGAAGCCGAAATAGATCGCGATCATCGCGGCACTGAGCACGAGTGCGACTGTTAGCCGCCGCTTGGCGAGTTTCTTGGCCAGTTTCTTGGCGCCCACGTTCGGCGCCGGATCGGCATTGCCGGAAATTCCCACATTCATGTTCGGCCCCCTCAAGCTTTTGCGCCCCCACCATGCGCCAATCGGACGAGCTTCAGCCGGGCTCCGAGGGAAGGGAATTATGGATTTTTGCAATCTGCCGTGCGCGCCTGCGGCACGCCGTCGGCCAGCGAGACCTGCATGTCGGGGTCCTGCTTCAGGGTATTCTTCAGAAACGCGCGAACGGCGCGGATCCGCGGGGCGAATTGCAGGTCGCTATGGACGTTGAGCCAGACCTCGCGAACAGTGCTGGCGAGGGCGGGCAACACGGGGATGAGGTCGGGCCGGTCGTTGGTGGCAAAGCTCGGCAGCATCACGATGCCGAGGCCGCCCGCCGCCGCGTTCATCTGCGCGATCATGCTGTTCGAGTGGAAGGCGACCTTCGGCTCCTCGATGACGTCGGCGAGCCAGCGCACGGAATCGACCTGGATCAGGTCCTCGATATAGGAGACGAACCAATGATCTCCGAGGTCGCGCAGGCTTGCCGGCATGCCGTGATGGTCGAGATAGCTCTGGCTTGCGAACAGCCCAAGCCGAAACTTGCCGATGCGCTCGGAGATCAGGCCCGGACCGGGCGGCCGGAAGAACGACACGAACAGGTCGGCTTCGCGCTTGTGCACGTAGACCGTCTGCGCCGATGTGACGAGTTCGACGGTGAGTTGCGGCGCGGTCCGCCGTAGCTTGGCGAAGCGCTGCGCCAGATAGAGCGAGGCGATCCCCTCCATGGTGGCGAGCCGCACGGTGCCGACCAGTTCCTGGGTGTCGCTGGCGCTGGCCTCCTCGCGAATGGCGATCACCGCGCTCTCGACCCGCTCGGCATGGCGCAACAGCCGTTCGCCGACTTCGTTGAGCTTGAGCCCGGTGCGGTGGCGTTCGAATACCGCAACCCCGAGGGACGCCTCCATCTGGGCGATCCGCCGGCTCACTGTGGAATGGTCCAGCCGCAGCCGCTTCGCGGTCTGGCTGAGATTCCCGGCGCGGGCGGCGCAGAGAAACACCCGCAGATCGTCCCAGTTGATCGTATCGAACATGACCTGCCTCCGGATTGCGGCTCCCTGTCAGTAAAGCAATTCCCGTTCCAACGCCCGGCGGTTCCGATCCTTCGCAACCGACCTTGCGACAATTCCGATGCATGCCGGGAAGGCCGGGATGATACCGCTTCGCCTCTCCAGTCCTAGAGCTTTTCCGTTCCGATAGGATCGGAACGGAACTCTAGATCTTGTTTTGACGCGTTTTCTTCGCGCGAACCGGTATCCACTTCGCGGGAAAACGCTCCAGCCGGAATCTTCGCCATGCTCCCTCGTTTCAAGGCTGCCGCCGTGCACGCCGCACCCGTCTTCCTCGACAGCCGGGCGACCACCGAAAAGGCGATCGTCATCATGCGCGAGGCGGCCAGGGCCGGCGCCGAGCTGATCGCATTTCCCGAAACCTACATTCCCGCCTTTCCGGTGTGGGCCGCGCTGTGGCCTCCGATCGACAACCACGATCTGTTCGTGCGCATGGCGGAGCAGTCGGTGCTGGTGGACGGGCCGGAAGTGGCGCGGCTTTGCGCCGAGGCGCGCGCCCTCGGCGTGACCGTCTCGATCGGCATCAGCGAACGCTCGGCCGTCAGCGTCGGCGGATTGTGGAACTCGAACCTGTTGATCGGCGAGACCGGCGAAATCCTGGTCCATCACCGCAAGCTGGTGCCGACCTTCTACGAGAAGCTGGTGTGGTCGTCGGGCGACGGTGCCGGCCTCAAGGTGGCGGAGACCCGGCAGGGCCGGATCGGTGGGTTGATCTGCGGCGAGAACACCAATCCATTGGCCCGCTTCACGCTGATGGCGCAGGGCGAGCAGGTCCACATCTCGAGCTGGCCGCCGATGTGGCCAACCCGCCGCCCGGCAGGCGGCGGCAATTTCGACAATGTCGCCGCCAACCGCATCCGCGCCAGCGCGCACTGCTTCGAAGCCAAGGTCTTCGGGATCGTCACCGCCGGCTATATGGACCAGGAGATGCGGGCCTTCCTCATTGACCGCGACAGAACCATCGCGGACGTGATCGACCGGACGCCACGGGCGGCGAGCTTCTTCGTCGATCCGACGGGCAGCGTCTTCGGCGACGAATTGCAGGACCAGGAAGGGATCGCCTATGCGGAGATCGATCTCAACCGCTGCGTCGAGCCGAAGCAGTTTCACGACGTGGTCGGCTACTACAACCGCTTCGACATCTTTGGCCTGACGGTCGACCGCAGCCGGCTGACCCCGGCACGCTTTCGCGATGAGGAATTGCGAATTGCGAAAGCACAGGACGAGATGATTCCGTCCGTCGCTGCCGACATCGCAGACCGGTGATTGGATCGCTGCTCACCAGTCCTGTTGCCAACGCGGGAATGTCTGGCTACGGTTTACCCTAGGTAAGCCTCTAAAGAGCTCGTTCGATCGGCCGGACGCTCATGCCCAAATTCCTCCGCATCGGAGTCCATCAGTCGAACGTGTCCGGATACACGTCGAAGGCATGGTGCATTCGACGGACCGGCTCGACGGTCTTCCTGAAATGGGGCGCCGTGGAGGTTCAGGGCGCCGGAACCGGGCGAAAGGTCTACTGGACTTTTCCACCGCAGGAAAAAACCATTCGCTGCCGCACGGTGCCGCGCGCCCAGGACTACACCAAGGCAGCCATCGCGCGGCGACGCAGCCATAGCTATGAACCGCTGACTGGAAATATTGCGAACCGGCGTCGGACCTCCGACCGAGGCCCGGAGCTCAAACAGGCGCTCGCCACGATCCTCTTTGTCGACATCGTCCGATCCACCGAAAAAGCCGCGCGGCTGGGTGACTCGCGCTGGGCAACGGTGATGAATCACTACTACGCCGCCGTTCGCCGCGAGCTGAAGGCCTTGCGCGGCAAGGAGGTCGTGACGACGGGAGACGGCGTGCTGGCGACGTTCCGCGCGCCCGCCGCCGGAATCAATTGCGCGACCGCGATCGTCAAGGCCGTGCGCACGCTCGGGCTCGAGATCAGGGTGGGATTACACGCCGGCGAATACAAGGTCAGCGGCGCGGAGGTGATCGGTCTCGCGTTTCACATCGGCGCCCGCGTCGCCGCCAAGGCACGTGCCGGCGAGGTGCTGGTCTCGAGCGCGGTCAAGGACCTGATGCTGGAGTCGGAAATCCGTTTCAAGGATCGCGGCGCGCATCAGCTCAAGGGTGTGCCGGAGCGCTGGCGGCTCTACCGGGTGGAACATTAGGGCGTCGTGAACGGACGCCTGGGTTGCTATCAAACGCAGACCGCCATTCTCTCGTCATTCCGGGGCGCGCCTCTTGGCGCGAGCCCGGAATCCGTCAGGCCCCGTAACGAGTGGTGAAATGGATTCCGGGCTCTCGCTTCGCGAGCCCCGGAATGACGACTGGAGATAATCCCGCGCCGCCGCTCAAGTGAAGGCAACCTCGATCCGGTTGTCGGCCTTCGCGGTGATCCGGCAGGCCCGCGACAGCGCGTCGGCGGCGATCGCGAGCTTGAACTGTTCGGGGATGCCCGAGGTCGACAGCACCTCGATCGTAGCGGCGTCGCGCGACAGCCCGCGCACCGTGCAGTCGATCGTGGAATGGCCGGCGTTGAAGCTGATCGTGCCGGCCTTGAACACCCGCCGCGCGGTCGGCGCAATCGACGGCGCCCGCTCGACCCAGGCCAGCGCCTGATTGCGGCCGCCTTGCTTGGCGCCGTACATCGCAAGGTCGGCGTTACGCAGCATGTCGTCGAAGCCGTTGCCCGGCGACAGCACCGCGCCGCCAAGGCTGCAGGTGACAGCGATCGTGCCGGCCGGAGTCTCGATCCGGGTCGCCGCGACGGCCGCGCGCACCTTCTCGAGCACGCCCATCGCCTGGTCGAGCCGGGTGTGCGGCAGCAGGATGCCGAACTCCTCGCCGCCGAGCCGGCCGATCACGTCGGAGCCGCGCAGCGCACAGCGCGCGGCATCCGCGACCGCCGCCAGCACCATGTCGCCGACGGCGTGCCCATAGGTATCGTTGACCTGCTTGAAGTGATCGACATCGAGCACCGCACAGGAGAGCGGGCTCACATGGCGTGTCGCCAGCGCGGTCAGCCGCTCGCCTTCACCGCGGAAGGCGCGCCGTGAGGAGCAGCCGGTGAGGCCGTCCTGCATCGACAGGTTCCGCAACTTCAATTCGTCGACCGCGATCGCGGCGAGATCGACCAGCATGCCGGTCGCTTCGGCGTCAAAGTCATCGCGCGGGCGTGTGTCGATGGCGCACAGGCTTCCGATCACGACGCCGGACAATTTGAGCTGTGCACCGGCATAGAAGCGGACGAACGGCGCCCCGCGGACGAAGATGTTGTCTGCGAAGCGCGCATCGCGCAGCATGTCGGGGACGACCAGGGGCTCATCCAGCGCAATGGTCAAATTGCACGGCGCCGGCCGCCGGTCGGTTTCGCGCAGGTCCAGCCCGTCGGAGGCCTTGAACCATTGCCGATGGCCGTCGATGAAGGTCATCGTCGACATCGGGACGCGGAACATCTTGCGGCACAGCGATGTCAGGCGGTCAAAGGCCAGTTCACGCGGCGTGTCGAGGATGTCGAGTTCCGCGAGCGTATCGAGGCGACGTGCCTCGCGATCATGCGCAGTTTGCATCGGGCTACCTCCGCGGCGGCACCCTCGCCGAAAGGCGTTAATGCTGCGTTGATGCCGGCCGAACTCAACGGACGAGTGTCCCAGTGCACGTCCGTGGCAACACCTGTCGGCTCGGTGTGACCGATCGCGAAAGCTTCATTGTGGTTCGTGTCGAGGTCAGCGCGCCTGCGTGCGGCGCGGGTCAACAATGGACTTTGGTCTGGCAGGCGAAACCTTGGCCCGTGCCGGCCAGTCCCTCCGACACGCCCTTGCCAAATTAGTTAGCCCCGATTAACCAGCCTTTCGCATCTACCTTGCCGCTTAAGACTGTCGCAATCGGCAATAATTATTGAGTATCTTGCGGCCGGCGATTCCCGTTAAGGGACCGTGTCGCCGCTTTGGCAAATTTTCGGCGATTTTTGGGGACATTGAACCGCATGTGCGGCATCGTCGGCATTCTTGGACGCGCTCCGGTCGCGGAGCAATTGGTGGATTCGCTGAAGCGGCTCGAATATCGCGGCTATGATTCCGCGGGAGTCGCGACGCTGGAGAACGGCGTCCTGGCGCGGCGCCGCGCCGAGGGCAAGCTGAAGAACCTCGAGACGCGGCTGCAGGCCAAGCCGCTCGGCGGCCACACCGGCATCGGCCACACCCGCTGGGCCACCCACGGCCGGCCGACCGAGAACAACGCCCATCCGCACGCCACCGAACGCGTCGCCGTGGTGCATAACGGCATCATCGAGAATTTCCGCGAGCTGCGCGAGCATCTCGAGCACAAGGGCGCGGTGTTCTCGACCGAGACCGACACCGAGGTCGTGGTGCATCTGGTCGACAATCTGCTCAAGGGCGGCGTCGCTCCGGTCGAGGCGGTGAGGGCGGTGCTGTCGCAGCTGCGCGGCGCCTTCGCGCTCGGCTTCATCTTCGCCGGCGAGGACGATCTGATGATCGGTGCCCGCAACGGCCCGCCGCTCGCGGTCGGCCATGGCGAGGGCGAGATGTATCTCGGCTCGGATGCGATCGCGCTTGGGCCGTTCACCGACACGATCAGCTATCTCGAAGACGGCGACTGGGTGGTGCTGAACCGCAAGGGCGCCACCATCTTCGACAAGGACAACGCCATCGTCCATCGCGAGGCGATCAAGCACACCACGGCGACCGCGCTGGTCGACAAGGCCAACTACCGCCACTTCATGGCGAAGGAAATCCACGAGCAGCCCGAAGTGGTCGGGCACACGCTCGCCCGTTATGTCGACATGGCGACCGAGCGCGTCACCATGCCGGTCAAGCTGCCGTTCGACTTCAAGGATATCCAGCGCGTCTCGATCACGGCCTGCGGCACGGCGAGCTATGCCGGCTTCGTCGCCAAATACTGGCTGGAAAAGCTGGCCCGGCTGCCGGTCGAGCTCGATGTCGCCTCGGAATTCCGCTACCGCGAGGCGCCCTTGCGCAAGGGCGACCTTGCGATCTTCATCTCGCAGTCGGGCGAGACCGCCGACACGCTCGCGGCGCTGCGCTACGCCAAGTCGCAGGGCGCGCACACGCTGTCGGTCGTCAACGTACCGACCTCGACGATCGCGCGCGAGAGCGAGACCGTGCTGCAGACGCTGGCCGGTCCCGAGATCGGCGTCGCCTCGACCAAGGCGTTCACCTGCCAGCTGATGGTGCTGGCTTCGCTGGCGGTTGCCGCCGGCAAGGCGCGCGGCGAGCTGTCCGATGCCGACGAGAGCAAGCTGGTGCACGGCCTGGTCGAGATCCCGCGTCTGATGTCGGAAGCGCTGACCACCGAGTTGCAGATCGAGAAGCTGGCGCGCGAGATCTCGAAGTCGCGCGACGTGCTCTATCTCGGCCGCGGCACCAGCTATCCGCTGGCGCTGGAGGGTGCGCTGAAGCTGAAGGAAATCTCCTACATCCATGCCGAGGGCTACGCCGCCGGCGAGCTCAAGCACGGCCCGATCGCGCTGATCGACGAGCACATGCCGGTCGTCGTGATCGCGCCCTATGACAAGGTGTTCGAGAAGACCGTCTCCAACATGCAGGAGGTCGCCGCCCGCGGTGGCAAGATCATCCTGATGACCGACGCCAAGGGCGCCGCCGAGGCGACCATCCAGTCGCTGGTGACGATCGTGATGCCGGACATGGGGGCGACGTTCGCGCCGATCGTCTACGCCGTTCCGGTGCAGCTGCTCGCCTATCATACCGCCGTGGTGATGGGCACCGACGTCGACCAGCCCCGGAATCTGGCCAAATCGGTCACGGTCGAATAGTCGCAAGGGGGCCCGTCACACGGGCCCTTCAAAAATGCGTCAGAATGGCTTAGCTGGGTGGTGGACAACGGCCGCTTCGACGCCGCATCGACGACCTTGGAACCGCAATGACCTCCAATCAAGTGCCTCCCGTCACGGGTGATTTGCCCCCGGATGCCCCCCGCGGGCTGATGGCGCGTTTTCGCAATTATTTCCTGACCGGCCTGGTGGTGGCCGGGCCGGTTGCGATCACCCTGTATCTGACCTGGTGGTTCGTGAACTGGGTCGACAATCTGGTCCGCCCGTTCGTGCCCACGGCCTACCGGCCGGAAACCTATCTGCCGTTCGGGCTGCCCGGTTCCGGCCTGATCGTCGCGGTCATCGCGCTGACGCTGCTCGGCTTCCTCACGGCCAACCTGATCGGGCGGACCCTGGTCGATCTCGGCGAACGGCTGCTCGGCCGGATTCCTGCGGTGCGTGCGATCTATCGCGGCCTGAAGCAGGTGTTCGAGACGCTGTTCTCCGGCAACGGCTCGAGCTTCCGCCGCGTCGGCCTCGTCGAGTTTCCGTCGCCCGGCATGTGGTCGATCGTGCTGATCTCGCAGGCGCCGAGCGCCGAGCTCGCCGCCAGCCTGCCCGGCGAGGAGGAGCACATCTCGGTGTTCCTGCCGTGTGCGCCGAACCCGACCACCGGCTTCTTCTTCTACGTGCCGAAGAGCAAGATCATCGAGATCGAGATGAGCACCGAGGATGCGGCGACGCTGATCATGTCGGCCGGCGTGGTGCAGCCCGGCGGCACCGCCGATCAGAAGCGCGCCGCGGCGCTCGCCGGCATGGCCAATGCCGCGCGGATCGCCAACCAGGCTTCGCTGCAGCCGGCCACACAGCCCGCGCCGGCGAAGGTGGAGTAGGGGCCTCCGCTCTATCCCCGTCATTGCGAGGAGCGAAGCGAAGAAGCAATCCATAGCCCCACGTATGCGGAGGGATGGACTGCTTCGCTTCGCTCGCAATGACGGGGCTGGTGGCTAGCCCGCCCCGATCAGCGGCACCGCCTCGTCGCGTTCGTAGAGGTAGAGCAGGACGCGCAGCGCTTCGCCGCGTTCGCCCTTCAGCTTCGGATCGTCCTTCATGATCCGCAGCGCCTCGTCGCGGGCCTGGGTGATCAGCTGGCCGTGCACCTCGGAGCGCGCGATGCGATAGCCGGGCAGGCCGCTCTGGCGGATGCCGAGCACGTCGCCTTCGCCGCGCAGCTTGAGGTCTTCCTCGGCGATCCGGAAGCCATCCGTGGTCTCGCGGATCACTTTCAGCCGCGCCTTCGACATCTCGCCGAGCGGCTCCTTGTAGAGCAGCAGGCAGGTCGAGGCCTCCGAGCCGCGGCCGATGCGGCCGCGCAGCTGATGCAGCTGCGCCAGCCCGAAGCGCTCGGCGTTCTCGATCACCATGATGGTTGCCGCCGGCACGTCGACGCCGACCTCGACCACCGTCGTTGCGACCAGGAGCCCGATCTCGTGCGCGGCGAATTGCGCCATCACGCGATCCTTCTCGGTGCCTTTCATCTGGCCGTGCACGAGGCCGACGCGATCGCCGAACCGCTGCTGCAGGCTCTCGAAACGTTCGGTCGCGTTGGTGAGATGCTCGGTGCCTTCGGCCTCGGACTCGTCGACCAGCGGGCAGATCCAGTACACCAGCTTGCCGGCGCCGAGCGCGCGGCCGACGCCGTCCATGACGTCCTCGATCCGGCTCATCGGCACCGCGCGGGTGTCGATCGGCTGGCGGCCGGCGGGCTTTTCGCGCAGCTCGGAGACGTCCATGTCGCCAAAATATGTCAGCACCAGCGTGCGTGGGATCGGCGTGGCGCTCAGCACCAGCACGTCGACGGCCTCGCCCTTCGAGGTCAGCGCGAGCCGTTCTCGTACGCCGAAGCGATGCTGCTCGTCGACCACGGCGAGCGCCAGCGCCTTGTAGATCACGTCGTCCTGGATCAGCGCGTGGGTGCCGACCAGCAGATCGATCTCGCCGGCCTCCAGCCGCGCCAGCAGCTCGCGGCGCTCCTTGCCCTTCTCGCGGCCGGTGAGGATCGCGACGCGCATGCCGGCGCTCTCGGCCAGCGGCGCGATGGTCTTGATGTGCTGGCGCGCCAAAATTTCGGTCGGCGCCATCAGCGCGGCCTGCTTGCCGGCCTCGGCGACGGCGGCGGCCGCCAGCAGCGCCACCACGGTTTTGCCGGAACCGACATCGCCCTGCACGAGGCGCAGCATCCGCACCGGCTGTTGCAGGTCCGCGATGATGGACGCAACCGCCTCCTGCTGGGATTTGGTGAGCGCATAGGGCAGGGCATCGATGATCTTTCGCCGCAGATGGCCGTCGCCGGCATTGCGGACGCCGGCGGGACGGCGCAGCGTGGCGCGGATCAGCGCCAGCGCGAGCTGGCCGGCGAGCAGTTCGTCGAACGCCAGCCGCGACCAGAACGGGCCGTCGGGCAGGATGTCGGTGAGCTCCACCGGAACGTGGACGCGGGTCAGCGCCTCCCGGATCGGCGGAAAGTTGCAGCGGCGCAGCACCTCGGGGCTGATCCACTCCGGCAGATCCGGCAGCTTGGTCAGCGCCTGCGCAATCGCGCGGCGCAGCGAGCCGATCGCCAGCCCCTCGGTCAGCGGATAGACCGGATCGATGCCGGACAGTTTTGCGAAGCCGGCTTCATCGATGACGCGGTCGGGATGCACGATCTGCGGGATGCCGTCATACATCGCAAGCGTGCCGGAGACGTAACGCTTCTCGCCGACCGGCAGCAGCTTTTCGACATAGCCGGGCTGGGCGCGGAAGAAGGTCAGCACCACATCGCCGGTGTCGTCGCTGGCATAGACGAGGTAGGGCGCGCGCGAATTGCGCGGCGGCGGCGGACGATGGCGATCGACAGTGACCTCCAGCGTCACCATGGTTCCGACCGCGGCGTCGCGGATCTTCGGCCGGGCGCGGCGGTCGATCACGCTCGCCGGCAGGTGCAGCAGCAGGTCGACCAGCCGCGGCGTCTCGCTGCGGTCGAGCAGATAGCGCAGCAGCTTGTCCTGCTTCGGGCCCACGCCCGAAAGCGTCGTGACCTGGGCAAACAACGGATTGAGCAGGGCTGGGCGCATCGGTGCCTTTACACACGACTCACGGCATGCGCGCAAGGAAACCCCAAAACGCGCCGAATGAGGGCTGACATCGGCCATTGCCATCGCTATATCAAGCGCGCCCGGCACGTCCGGGCTTTTGGCGTTCGATGGATTTTGGGACATGACGGGATCGACACGATCGAGCCAAGGGCTCGATGACCGCCGCAAGCGGCTTTTGTTTCGCTGCTGGCATCGCGGCACCCGGGAGATGGACCTGATCCTCGGCCGGTTTGCCGATGCGACCATTGCCGATCTGTCCGAACAGGAGCTCGGCGAGCTCGAGCATCTGATCGAGGTGCCGGACCCCGACCTTTATGCCGCGCTGACCGGCGACAGGGTGCTACCGGCCGAATACGCCACCGCGCTGTTTGTCCGCATCAAGGCGTTCCGGGTCGCGGATCCCAGCGCATGAAGCAGCCGATGAAATCGCCGGCCGCGATGCTCGCGCCCGGCCGGGTGCTGACCATCGCCAACGTCGCCGAGGGTGCCGAAGGGCTCGTCATCTCCGATCTGGCCCGCGCCATTGCCGCGCAGCCGAAGCGCCCCGCGGTCAGCCTTGCCGTTGTGTGCCGCGACGGCGCGCGGATGCAGCAGCTCGCCCGCGCGCTGGAGTTCTTCGCGCCCGATATCGCCGTGATGCAGGTTCCGGCCTGGGACTGCCAGCCCTATGACCGCGTCTCGCCGCATTCCGGCGTTTTGGCGCAACGCCTGACAGCGCTGGCAAAACTGTCGCGGCTGGTCGGCAGCGACAAGCCGCTGATCGTGCTGACCACGGTGAACGCTGCCGTGCAGCGGGTGCCGGCGCGCGATCAGGTCGCGGCGCAGGCGCTGTCGGTCGCGCCCGGCAACGTGGTGCCGATGGATTCGGTCGTCGCCTGGCTCGAGCACAATGGCTACACGCGGTCCTCGACCGTGCGCGAGCCCGGCGAATATGCGGTGCGCGGCGGCATCCTCGATCTGTTCCCGGCCGGCCTCGACCAGCCGGTGCGTTTCGACTTCTTCGGCGACTCTCTCGAGTCGATCCGCACCTTCGATGCCGAGACCCAGCGCACGCTGCTCGACATGCGCGGGCTCGATCTCGTGCCGGTCTCGGAATTCCAACTGACGACCGAAACCATCCGGCGTTTCCGCATGGGCTATGTCGCAGCGTTCGGCGCGCCCGGACGCGACGACCAACTCTATGAAGCGGTGTCCGAGGGACGGCGCCATCCCGGCATGGAGCACTGGCTGCCGCTGTTCCAGGAGCGGATGGACACCCTGTTCGACTATCTCGACGGCGCAACGGTTGCGATCGAGCCGCAGGGCGAGGACGCCGCGCGCGAACGCTTCTCGCAGATATCGGATTACTATGAAGCGCGGCGCGAAGCGCTGGAGCATCCGAGCAGCGGCGCGATCTACAAGCCGCTGCCGCCGGACAAGCTCTATTTGACCGAAGCCGAATGGACCAAGTTGCTGGGCGATGGGCCGCTGGCACGGCTGACGCCGTTCGCGGTGCCCGAGGGGTCGAGCGAGGTGTTCGACGCCGGCGCGCGGCAGGGCCGCAATTTCGCGCCGGAGCGCGCCGACGGCAATGTCAACGTATTCGAGGCCGTCGTCGGCCATATCGGCGCGCTGCAGTCGCAGCGCAAGAAGGTGATCGTCGCGCTGTGGAGCGAGGGCTCGCGCGACCGCATGGGCGCGATGTTGCGCGACCACAAGCTGCTCAACACCACCAGCGTCAACACCTGGCGGATCGTGCAGGCGACGCCGCGCAACGAGACCATGCTGGCCGTGCTCGGCATGGAATCCGGGTTCGAGACCGACGAGTTCGCCGTCATCAGCGAGCAGGACATCCTCGGCGACCGCCTGGTGCGGCCGCGCAAGGCGAGCCGCAAGCTCGACAATTTCATCTCCGAGGTGACGAGCCTTGCGACCGGCGATCTCGTGGTTCACGTCGAGCACGGCATCGGCCGCTTCGTCGGCCTGCAGACGCTGGAAGTCTCCGGCGCGCCGCATGACTGCCTCGAGCTGCATTATGCGGCCGAGACGAAACTGTTCCTGCCGGTCGAGAACATCGAGCTGCTGTCGCGCTACGGCTCCGACAGCGCCAATGTCGAGCTCGACCGTCTGGGCGGTGGCGGCTGGCAGGCGCGCAAGGCCAAGCTCAAGAACCGCATCCGCCAGATCGCGGGCGAGTTGATCAAGATCGCGGCCGAGCGGCAGCTGCACGAGGCGCCGAAATTCCCGCTTCAGCCGCACGTCTATGACGAGTTCTGCGCGCGCTTCCCTTATGAGGAGACCGAGGACCAGCTCGGCGCCATCACCTCGACCTTGAATGACCTTGAGATCGGCCGTCCAATGGACCGGCTGATCTGCGGCGACGTCGGCTTCGGCAAGACCGAGGTGGCGCTGCGCGCGGCGTTCGCGGTGGCGCTCGAAGGCCGGCAGGTCGCCGTCGTGGTGCCGACCACGCTGCTGGCGCGGCAGCACTCGCGGACCTTCACCGAGCGCTTCAAGGGCTTCCCGGTCAATGTCGCGCAGGCGTCGCGGCTGGTGTCGACCAAGGATTTGAACCAGACCAAGAAGGGGCTCGCCGACGGCAGCGTCGACATCGTCGTCGGCACCCATGCGCTGCTCGGCAAGGCCATCAAGTTCAAGGACCTTGGCCTGTTGATCGTCGACGAGGAGCAGCATTTCGGCGTCAGCCACAAGGAGCGGCTGAAGCAGCTGCGTGCCCAGGTCCATGTGCTGACGCTGTCGGCAACGCCGATCCCGCGCACGCTGCAACTGGCGCTGACCGGCGTCCGCGAGCTCTCGATCATTGCCTCGCCGCCGGTCGATCGGCTTGCGGTCCGCACCTTCGTCGCGCCGCACGACCCCCTGATGATCCGCGAGGCGCTGCTGCGCGAACGCTACCGCGGCGGCCAGGCCTTCTACGTCGTGCCGCGGATCGAGGATCTCGCCGGCGTCAAGGATTTCCTCGACAAGAACGTGCCGGAGATGAAGGTCGCGGTCGCCCACGGCCAGATGCCGCCGACCGCGATCGAGGACATCATGTCGGCGTTCTACGACGGCAAATACGACATCCTGCTCTCGACCACGATCGTGGAGTCCGGTCTCGACATTCCGAACGCCAACACGCTGATCGTGCACCGCGCCGACATGTTCGGCCTCGCCCAGCTCTACCAGCTGCGTGGCCGCGTCGGCCGCTCCAAGCTCCGCGCCTATGCGCTGTTCACGCTGCCGGCGCAGCAGAAGATCACCGCGCAGGCAGAGCGCCGGCTCAAGGTGCTGCAATCGCTGGAGACGCTCGGCGCCGGCTTCCAGCTTGCCTCGCACGACCTCGACATCCGCGGCGCCGGCAATCTGCTCGGCGAGGAGCAGTCCGGCCACATCAAGGAAGTCGGCTTCGAGCTGTATCAGTCGATGCTGGAGGAGGCGATCATCAACCTCAAGGCCGGCGTCGCCGAGCCCGCCGCCGACCGCTGGTCGCCGCAGATCACGATCGGCATGCCGGTGCTGATCCCCGAGGACTACGTCAACGACCTCAGCGTGCGGCTGTCGCTCTATCGTCGTCTCGCCGATCTCGACACCGACGAGGACATCGACGCCTTCGCCGCCGAGATGCGCGACCGCTTCGGCGTGCTGCCGGACGAGGTCCGCTATCTGTTCAGGGTCGCCGCGATCAAGGCCTATTGCCGCCGGGCCAATGTCGGCAAGGTCGACGCCGGGCCGAAGGGCGCCGTGATCGCGTTCCGCGACAACAGTTTTGCGCATCCGGAGCGGCTGGTGAGCTTCATCCGCCAGCACGGCCAGGCCGCCAAGGTGCGGCCCGACATGAAGGTCGTGTTCTTCCAGGAGTGGGACACGCCGGAAGAGCGGCTCGCCGGCACGACCGAGATCTTGCGCCAGCTCGCCAATCTCGCGGAGAGCAAGAAAGCGGCGTGAGATCGCTCACACCGCTTCCGATCGGCGCACGCGCTCTCACGGATGTGCGGAGATCACACAGAGCTGGGCCTTGTGTGACGGGTGAGTGAGCCGCACGATGCTGTGTGCGGTTCCGTGCAGACAGCGGCGCGATTGTCTGGTGCTGTTCGACCGCCGTTCGGCTTCGGGACCGCGATCGTATTCGATCGGGGTTTTGACTGGCATCGGCGCTGCCGGTATGATTTTCATCTCGATCCCAGCCGGTATTGAAAGTCGCAAGCAAGCACGATGCATCACCTCCATTGCCGGTTGCTTCTCGTCGCGTTTTGCCTTGCGTTGACCATTCTGCCGATCGAGGCTGTCGCCGGCACGCGCCTGGCGCTGGTGCTCGGCAACAGCCACTATCAAGCCGTTCCCGCCCTCGACAATCCCGCCAATGACGCAGCCGATCTTGCCACGGCCTTGCGCGGTATGGGCTTCGACGTGATCGAGCAGCGCGATGGGACGCGCGAGGCCATCGCCAACGCGGTGCGCGATTTCTCCAGGCGCCTGAGCGGCGCCGATGTCGCATTGTTCTTCTACGCCGGTCACGGCCTGCAGATGAACGGCGAAAACTATCTGGTCCCGGTCGACGCGAAAATCGAAACGCCCGCCGACGTGCGCTTCAACACAGTGAACCTGACCGACATCCAGCAGGAGATGGAGGGGACGGGGCGCGCCAACATCATCATTCTCGACGCCTGCCGCAACAATCCGTTTCTCGACAAGCTCGCGCGTGGCAGCCGCGCTGCGCCGACGCGCGGGCTCGGCCGCGTCGATGCGGCCGGGCAGGGCTCGCTGATCGTCTATTCGACGCAACCGAACAATGTCGCGCTCGACGGTGCCGGGCGCAATTCGCCGTTTACCGCCGCGCTGCTGAAGCACATCGCGACACCCGGCATCGAAGTGCGCCAGATGCTGTCCAGGGTTCGCGGCGACGTACTCGCGGCGACCGATCGGAAGCAGACGCCCTGGGACAGCTCCTCGCTGGTCGGCGACGTCTATCTTGCGGCCGCGCCGTCCGCAGTCGTCAGCGGATCACCGCCCGCGACATCGGCACAACCGGCTGCGCCGCTGGCAACGCCATCAGCCGAGGCGCAGCGCGTCGCATCTCCGACGCCGCAGAGTGCTGCCGGGAGCTCCGACAGCGAATGCGAGCGTGCGGCCGCGCCAGCGCCGCCATTCGCCAGCCCCGAACAGTTGAAGATCGAGAATACGCATGATTTTGCGGCCGCGGTCCCGATCTGCGAGGCGGCAGTGCGTGCCAATCCCGATCAGCCACGCCTGGAATTTCTGCTCGGCCTCGCCTATGGCGGAACGAAGAATTACATGGCGGCGCAACGCTATCTGACCAAGGCTGCGGATGCCGGTTACGCGCCGGCGCAAGGCAAGCTCGGGGTCTATTTTGCGACCGGGCGTGGCGTCGTCAAAGACATGCCGCGGGCGTTCGAGCTGTTCAGCAAGGCGGCCGCGGCGGGAGAGCCGGGCGCGATCAGCAATCTCGGCGCGATGTATTCCAACGGCAATTTCGTCAGGAAGGACGAGGCGCGCGCACTCGAGCTTTACCAGAAGGCAATCGAGGCCGGTAATCCCTTCGCCCTGGCCCAGACCGGCTTCATGTATTTCTACGGCAAGGGGACGCCGCGCGACTACGGCATGGCCGCGCAATATTTTCAGCAGGCGGCCGATCTCAACGACGGGTATTCTCTGAAATACCTTGCCGTCATGCAGGAGCGGGGATTGCTCGGGCCGCCCGATGCAGCCAAGGCGGCGGAGCTGCGGCGCCGCGCGGTCCAGGTCGATCCGGGAAGCCAGGACCCGAACGTGCCAAAGGACCTCAATGCAGGCGCGCCGCGCCGCGCGGCCGGCGTCCATCACGTGCGCAGAATCTACTACTACCGCTTCGTCGGCTGCAGATGGGCCTGGTGCTGAGAGGCGAAACGGTCTGCCGCTACGACGCCGCGCGCTCCGGCGTGCCGAACAACCGGCCCAGCAGCGACAGCGCGGAATCGCCCGGCATCAGCGTTGCGACGCTGACGGCCGGCTCGGCTTTGTCGCGGCGGCCGTTCTGGGTGTGGCGCATCACGCTCGCCAATCGCCGCGTGATCGCCTGCGCGTTGCGCAAATCGGTGCCGGCGAACGCCACGACGAGCGAGCGGTCGTCATGCACCGCGCCGAAATCGGCCTGCCGCATCAGCCGGCTGATGATCCGCGCGCCGTCGAACTGCGCGCGCGGCTGGGTGTGGTCGAAGGTGAAGCGTGCCACCGAGAGCGCGCCGCCGCGCTCGGAGGTCTGGTACACGGCGGTCGCGAAGTCGCGCTCGAACGCGGCCTTGGTCAGCAGCCCGGTGCGGGCATCGATCAGGCCCTTGGCATCGATCGCCTTGAGCATGCGGCCGAGCCGCGCTTCAAAGGCGTGCTGGCGGATCATCGGCAACGCCATGTCGGCGACGCGGGTCGGACCGGCCGTGACGATCTCGAGATTGGGCAGCTCGTAACGCGGCGTCAGCTCGCCCGAAGCGACGATGACAGGCAATGGGCGGAAGCGGACATCCTCGGTCAGCACGGTCAGGAAGGCGTCCATCACCCGCGGCGTGAAGCCTTCGGCGAGCACGATGCCGTCGATGTCGCGGCTGGACAGATGCTTGGCGGCCGCCTCGATGCTGAGCGCGCCGACCACGCCGGCGCGTTCGCCGAGCGCGACCGACAGCGTCGGGTAGGCCCCGCCGCGGCCGATCAACAACGCCGTGGCCTCGCCGATGGGATCGATATCGGACATCGCGATCGGCGTCGGCGGCACCAGGCGGCGCATCACGGTCGCATGTAGCGCGCGAACCCGCAGGCAGGCATTGAGCCGGGCAACCAGGCGATCCGGCAGGCCCTTCTTCTGGTAGAAGGCGATCACGGTGTCGGGCAGGGTGGTCGCGGGATCGACCGCGATTAGGGGCAGATAGGGCGCGCGGGCGGCGGCGCGCTTGGCGAGCCCCGACAAAGTGACGAAGTCGACGCCCTCGGCGGCCGCGATGATCGCCGCCGGCTTGACCTGCTCGATGGCCCGTCCAACCTCATTCCAGTCGGTGACCACGATCGGGAACAGCTGGGTCTCATCGAGGACGGCGGCGAACGACGGCTTGGCCGACGCCGACACGATGAGGACCGGACCTTGTTGAGACATTCGAACGCTCGAAACCAATGCTTAAGTTCAGCAAACGGCTGCGATGCTAGTTGGCATGGCTTAATGCGGCGTCAACACAATGCTAAGACTAACGCAATGATAAGATTTTAACTCATCCCGGGGCCGCTGCGGTCGCGAAATGCCTCGACCATCAACGGGTTAAGCCCAAGTTCTGTGAGCGCGTCGCGGGCCCGCGCATTGTCCTGGGCGCGTCCGGCCAGCCGATGGCCGCTGAGCCGGTCCGGCAATGCCGTCAACAGCGCGCCCTGGCCGAGGCGGCGCGACCACTCCTGCAGCTCCTGCGCCAGGAATCGGTAGCCGCCGATGGTCATCACCCCCGACGGCGGTGCGGTGATGTTGACGGCGCCGGTCGCGCGATCGACCCGCGCGGCGTATTCGGTGTCGACGTAATCGCGCGGCGGCGGCGCAATCAGGCTGTCGCCGGGGGGCGGCGGCGGCGCGTAGGCGGCGACCGGCACCATCGGGCCGCGCAGGCCGAGCGTGCCCTTCGGCGTCAGCAGGATCTCGCCGGCGATCGAGGCACCGGGCGCTTCGCGCGGCGCGCTGTGCGGACCGGGCTTGATCGGGGCCGGCGTTCCGTCCTCGAGGCTGCGGCGGGCGCCGAACAGCCCGGCCTCGCCGAACAAATAGACATCGGTCAGCGTCACCCGCCGCGAGCTCCAGTGCGCGCTGGAGGCGACCTGCTCCGGCGTGCGCCAGAGGCCGACCACATTGCGCAGGCTGGGCAGGCGCTCCGACAGGCCGCGCTCGTCGAGCCGCAGCGCGAGCTGCGCCGGCGCGATCAGCGTGTCGCAGCCGTGGTCGTTGAATTGGGTTTCGAAGGTTTCCTCGTCGAACGGGTGATGCATCACGAGCGTGCCGCCCGACAGCAGCCAGGTCACCAGCGTCGAGCAGATACCGGCAAACGACATCGGCGCGAACGCCGCCATGATGGTCGCGCCCTGCGCGAGGTCGCTCTCCAGCGACATTGCGAGCCCGCCGGCGATCAGGCCGAAATGCGCGCGGGGCACCGGACGGAAGCCGTCGCTGGTGACGTCGAAGGAAATCAGCGCGGGCTTGCGGCCGTCCTCGATCATGCGGCGCGTGGTCCGGGAGTCCTGCTGGATCGCCTCGTCGAGTGACGACATGCCTTCGGGCAGATCGGTCCCGAACCCGCAGACATGGCGGATCGAGAACGCTTCCGCCGCCGCGTTCATCGCGATGTCGGCGTAGGAGACGCCGTCGATCTTGCTGCAGGTGACGATCGCCCGCGCCGCGGTGCGGTTGAGCACGGACGTCAGCTCGGCCTGGCGCCACAGCAGCGGCAGCGGCACCACCACCAGGCCGACCCGATGCGCGGCGAGGACGGTCAGCGCGAATTCGATCGTCGAGGGAAGCTGGACCGCGATCACCGTGTTGGCCGGCAATCCGATTTCGACGAAGTGGGCCGCGATCGCCGAGATCGCGCGGTCGGCCTGGGCATAGGTCAGGCGCTTGCGGGTCTGTCCGGTGATGCGCTGCTTGTTGAGCGGATCGACCAGCGCCAGCGCCTCGGGCTGCCGCGCCAAGGTGCGCTTGAACAGGGTATCGAGCGTTGGCGAGGTGATCGACTGGTTCACAGGTTCAACGTCGGTTGCATCGCTTCGATCGGACCGGCTGATGCCGCCTCGGGGCGCATCGGCTGGCAGATCATTTGGCAGTTCAGTTGGATTGCGCGCCGGGCTTCTGCCACCACGTCTCCGGCAGGTAGCCCGTCAACGCATTGGTCGAAGGCCGTTCTATCCGATTCCAGCGCGCGATCCATTGCTCTCCCATGTTAAATAGGGGGATAGCGTAGAAGCCCGACATCAGGGCCCGATCCAGCGCCCGCACCGCCGAGACGAACGCCGGCTGCTCCCGCGCCGCCAGCAGCGCCGCGATCATGGCGTCGATCGCCGGATCCTTGGCGCCCATGTAATTCCTTGTGCCCGGCACGTCGGCGGCCTGGCTGCCCCAGTAGAACCACTGCTCGTTGCCCGGCGACAGCGACTGATCCCAGCGAATGGGGATCATGTCGTAATCATAGGCAACCCTGCGCTGCTCGAACTGCACCGCGTCGACCACCCGGACCGCGGCCTCGATGCCGGCGCGCTTGAGATCGCGCTGGTAGGCGAGGGCGATCCGCTCATGCTCGCGGGTGGTGACCAGAATCTCGATGCGGAGCGGCGTCCCGGTCACGCGCTGCTTCAAGACAGTGCCGTCGAGCGCATAGCCGGCGTCCGACAGCAGCTTGAGCGCGTCGCGCAGGATGGTGCGGTCGCGCCCGGAGCCGTCGGTGACGGGGAGGCGATAGCGGCCCTCGAGAATGTCGGGCGCGATATGCGACAGATACGGCTTGAGGAGCTCGCGCTCGTGCGCATCGGCGGGGCGGCCATAGGCGGACAACTCCGAGCCCGCGAAATAGCCGCCGGAGCGCGAATAGAGTTCAAAATAGTAATTGCGGTTGATCCATTCGAAATCGAACAGCATCAGCAACGCCTGGCGCACGCGGGCGTCGGCGAATTTCGGCCGCCTGGTGTTGAACACCAGGAATTCGGACGGTTGCGGCGTACCGATCTTGATGGTTTCGCGCAGCACGTTGCCGCTGTTCGCCGCGGGGAAGTCGTAGCCGTCGTGCCAGCGCAGCGGTTCGGGCTCGGTCCTGAAGTCATAGAGGCCGCGCTTGAACGCCTCGAACTGGCCGTTGGCGTCGCGGTAGTAGTCGAGCCGGATCTCGTCGAAATTCCACATGCCGCGGTTCACCGGCAGGTCGCGTCCCCAGTAATCCGGATTGCGGGTGAAGGTCACGCTGGCGCCCGGCTTGACCGCGGTCACGCGGTACGGACCGGAGCCGATCGGCGGCGCCAATGTGGTCTCCTCGAATTTGGCGACGTCGGTGGCATGGCGCGGCAGGATCGGCATCAGGCCGAGGATCAGCGGCAATTCGCGGTCCGCAACGCCGCCGAAATCGAATCGGACCGTGAGCGGATCGAGAACCTCGACCTTTGCGACTTTCGAATAATATTGGTGATGCAGCGGACGGCCGTGGTCGCGGAGCAGTTCGAGCGAGAACACCACGTCGTCGGCGGTGACCGCGTGCCCGTCGGAGAAGCGCGCGCGCGGATCGACGTGGAATGTCACATAACTTCTGGCATCGTCGGTCTCGACGCTGCGGGCAAGCAGGCCATAGAGCGTGAAGGGCTCATCGTTGTTCCGCGCCATCAGGCTTTCGTAGACATAGCCGCGCTCGTAGGCGTAGCCGCGGAGCTGCTGCACGGCGAGACCCCTGACGATCAGCGGATTGAGGCTGTCGAAGGTGCCCTCCCGCGGGCTCAGCACCAGACGGCCGCCCTTGGGGGCGTCGGGATTGGCATAGGGCAGGTGGGTAAAGCCGGCCGGCAGCGCCGGCCTGCCGTGCATCGCCAGCGCGTGGCTCTCGGCGGCGGCCGCACGGTCAGGTCCGCACGCCGGCCACGCCAGAACGAATGCCAGAGCAAGGCCGATAGCGGCCGATGCGGCGCGCCAAACGCGCCCGGGAACACGTCTGTGAGGCGCCGGATTTGATTCGCGAAACGTCACATCGGGAGGTTTATCACAGGCTGCTGAAACTCGTCGTCACATGGGCGCAAATGCGCTTGTCGGCATTGATCTTTCCGCGCGCCGCTGTATTGAAGGCGTGCGATTTGAGGCGGGGAACGCCTGTCACGTATCCGCCTTAATTGACAAGGAGACAGCCGCCCAAACGGCTATGTGTCGGCGCCTGCAGCGGTTTCGGGCGCTGCCGTTCAGAAAGGGTTTTCCGCAATGAATTTCCGTATCTTGGCCGCCCCGGTCCGGCCGCATGGGCGAATTGTTGCCCTGATGGCGGCGACGGCATTCTCTGCAGCGCTCCTGGTTCCTGCCGCGCAGGCCCAGCAGCCGGCAGCGCCGGCGCCCGCGGCACCGAAGGCTGCGCCCAAGGCGGCACCCAAGGCAGCTCCGAAGGCTCCGGCAGCCCAGGCGCCCGCCGCCCAGGCCCCGGCCGCCGCAGGCCAGGCGCCAGCCGCCGCGGCCGGCCAGCAGCCGCCCCAGGATCAGCAGATCCAGCTCATCTACGCGCCCTGGACCAAGTTCTGCCTGAAGGGTCAGGAAGCCAACGCCAAGCAGGTTTGCTTCACCGGCAAGGACGGCCGCATCGAATCGGGCCAGCCCGTCATCGCCGCCGTGATCATCGAGCCGGAAGGCGAGCCGAAGAAGATCCTGCGTGTCACGCTGCCGCTCGGCATGCAGCTCGTTCACGGCACCCGCATCATCGTCGACGGCAACCCGCCGCAGCAGGCGCCCTATGTGATCTGCTTCCAGAACGGCTGCATGTCCGACTATGAAGCAACCCCCGAGCTGATCGCCAACATGAAGAAGGGCCAGAACCTCGTGGTCCAGGCGATCAATTCCAACGGCGCGCCGCTGACCTTGCCGCTGCCGCTCAACACCGAATTCGCCAAGGCCTATGACGGCCCGCCGACCGATCCGAAGGTGTTCGAGGAGAACTCGAAGAAGCTGCAGGAAGAGTTGCAGAAGCGCGCCGAAGAGCAGCGCAAGAAGCTGGAAGGCGCCGGTGGTGGTGCAGCTCCAGCGGCTCCGGCCAACCCGGCGGCCAAGTAAAGCTTCGATGTAGGCTTTCGATCAAGCGTTCACGAGAACGCGAGATCGTCGCAAATCAATCGCAAATCAAAAGGCGCCCGCAAGGGCGCCTTTTTTGTCATGCGAAACCGACTGGCTGATGGCAGCCTGCCGCGCTGGTGATCGACCGCATCGTGTGCGATGGTCGCTGAGGGCAAATCGATCGCGCCAAGCCGCATCGTCGTTGCTTTGTCCGGACAAGTCCGGCGCCGAGGCACAATCATAAATCCGTCACGGGAGGCCAGACGAAAGCGCGCAGCGCGCGCCTTCGATGCGCGGGTGCGCGCGTGGTTCTCCGAACTCTGGCCGCCGTTCGCAGTCGTTGAAAGTCGCGCAATGTCCCAGCAAGTCAGCACGCAGCGGCGGGAACAGCTGTCCCGCTCCCGGCCTTCGGAACCGGTGAGCGGCGCTGCTGCGGTCGATGCGGGTCTCCGCGTCAACCAGGACAACGTCCCGGCCAGCTTTCATCCCGGCATCGTTCATCTGGCGCTGGCGATGGGCGGCTTCGCGATCGGCATCGCCGAATTCGCCACCATGAGCCTGCTGCCGTTCTTCGCCCACGATTTGCACATCAGCGAGCCGCAGGCCGGCCACGCCATCTCCGCCTACGCGCTCGGCGTCGTGGTCGGCGCGCCGGTGATCGCGGTGCTGTCGGCGCGCATGACGCGGCGGACGCTCTTGATCGCGCTGATGGGTTTCTTCGCGCTGATGAACGGCCTCTCGGGGCTCGCGCCCGACTATCACACCATGCTGGCGCTGCGCTTCCTCGCCGGGCTGCCGCATGGCGCCTATTTCGGCATCGCCATGCTGGTCGCGGCCTCGCTGGTGCCGGTCGACAAGCGCACGGCGGCGGTCGGCCGCGTGCTGCTCGGCCTCACCATCGCGACGACGATCGGCGTGCCGCTCGCCAACGGGGTGGGGCAGGCGATCGGCTGGCGCTGGGCCTTCGCGATCGTGGCCGGTCTCGCGCTGCTGACCGCGATCCTGGTGCTGATCTTCGCCCCGCGCGATGTCGCCAACAGCAATGCGAGCCCGCTGCGCGAATTGTCGGCGCTCGGGCGCAAGCATGTCTGGCTGACGCTGGCGATCGGTGCCATCGGCTTCGGCGGGTTGTTCTCGGTCTACACCTATCTCGCCTCGACCATGCTGGCGGTGACGCAGACATCGCCCGCTCTGGTGCCGGTGACGCTATGTATCTTCGGCGCCGGCCTTACCGCTGGCAACATCATCGTGCCGCGCTTCGCCGACCGCGCGCTGATGGCAACCGCCGGCGGGCTGCTGCTGTGGTCGGCGGCGACGCTGGCGCTGTATCCGCTGGCGGCGATGAATGTCTGGACGCTGAGCGCCGACGTGTTCCTGATCGGGCTCGGCGGCGCGCTCGCCACCGTGCTGCAGACCCGGCTGATGGATGTCGCAGGCGAGGCGCAGAGCCTCGCCGCGGCGCTCAACCACTCCGCCTTCAACGTCGCCAATGCGCTCGGCCCATGGCTCGGCGGCATGGCGGTTGCGGCCGGCTATGGCTGGACGTCGACCGGCCTCGTCGGCGCGGGGCTGGCGCTGGCGGGTTTTGTGGTCTGGGCGATCGCGGTTGCGTTGGCCAGGCGTGATGGCGTGTGAACGGATGGGACGCGCCGGCGCGAACGCCGTGGCACCTGCAGGCCGGAGCCGCGCGTCAGTTCAGCGACGGATTGCGCGGACGGTAGCCGCCCGACTTGTCCTTGATGAAGATTTCCGCCACCTGGGAATGCCGGATCGGCTCGCCGGATTCGTCGGGCAGCAGGTTCTGCTCCGAGACATAGGCGACGTACTCGGTCTCCGAGTTTTCCGCGAGCAGATGGTAGAACGGCTGGTCCTTGTGCGGCCGCATGTCCTCGGGGATCGACAGCCACCATTCCTCGGTGTTGTTGAACTCGGGGTCGATATCAAAAATCACGCCCCGGAAGGAGAACACCCGGTGACGGACGATCTGCCCGATCTGGAATTTGGCGGTACGCGCTTTGATCATGGTTCGTCGATAGACCAACATTGTGGCCGATGCTAGGGGCTAAGCTGCGAATTAACCTCCGGTTTACCGATTCCAGCCCTGCAAAAACGCCCCGAAATCCGGCCGAGAAACTACTTTCAGAATGATCGATATCCTCAATCTGGCGTTGCCGTATTTCGGCTTGATCTTCATTGGCTACGCGTGCGGAAAAGCCAAGGGTTTGCCCGAGAGCGGGCTGGCCTGGATGAATTTCTTCCTGCTTTACGTTTCGTTGCCGGCGCTGCTGTTCGGGATCATGTCCAAGACGCCGTTCGCCGAGCTGAACAACCCGCCGTTCCTGATCGCCACCACGCTCGGCACCGTGACCGCGTTCTTCCTCGCGATGGTCGCGGGCAAGCTGATCGGCCGCCTCACGCTGCGCGAGGCGACGCTGGCCGGCCTGTCCGGCGCCTACGGCAATATCGGCTACATGGGCCCTGGGTTGGCGCTCGCCGTGCTCGGCAGCAAGGCGGCGGCGCCGACCGCGCTGATCTTCTGCTGCGACAGCATCTTCCTGTTCTCGATCGTGCCGCTCCTGATCGAGCTCACCGACCGCGACCATCCCTCGCTGCTGCACGCGCTCGGCGTGGTGCTGCGGCAGATCGTGCAGAACCCGCTGATCATGTCGGCGGTGTTCGGGGCGCTGGTCGCCGCGTTTCACATCCCGATCCCGGTGGCACTCGACCGTACCATCCAGTTCCTGGAGAACGCCGCCGCACCGACGGCATTGTTCGTGCTCGGCATCACCGTGGCGCTGCGGCCGTTCGAGCGGGTGCCGTGGGAGGTGCCGGGTGTGGTGGCGATCAAGCTGCTGATCCATCCGCTGCTGGCGTTCGGCCTGATGCTGCTGTTCGGCCCGTTCGCGCAGCCCTGGGCCGCGACCGCGGTGCTGATGGCCTCGCTGCCGCCGGCGCTCAACGTGTTCGTGATCGCGCGGCAGAACGACACCTGGATCGAGCCGGCGTCGGTCGCAGTCCTGATCGGCACCTTCGCCTCTGTTGTCACGCTGACCAGCGTGATGTGGTTCATCCAGAGCGGACGGCTGGTGTTCCCCTGAGACGAGTGGTTCTTATTTGACGCGTTTTCTTAACGCGAACCGGTGGCCACTTCGCTCGAAAACGCTTTATCGCCGCCAGGACGGCGCGAGGCCCTCGCGCATTGCCAACCGCCGTAGCGGGCCGAATGCACCGAGCAGATGCAGGCCCGCGGCGCGCGCGGTCTGCACGCCGAGGAAATCGCTGAGCAGCGACCGGTTGGCGATGTCGATCGCCCAGGTCCGGCTGGCGACATCGGGCCGCCGCGCCGCCTGGTAGCGCGCCAGCACGTTTGGCGCACCGGGATCCTCGCCGCGGCCGATCGCCTGGCCCACGATCTCGGCGATGTCGGCGGCATCGCGCAGCCCCATGTTGAGCCCCTGCGCGCCGATCGGCGGCAGCACATGGGCGGATTCGCCGACCAGCGCGACCCGGTCTTTCGCAAACTGCCGCGGCCGCTCGATCGCCAGCGGAAACACGTGACGCCCGCCCTGGACCTCGACGCGCCCGAGGATCGAATGCGACTGCCGCTCCGCCGCGACGGACAATTCCTCGTCGCCGAGCGCCTTCAACCGTTCGGCCTCCTTGGGTGCGGCGACCCAGACCACGCTGCTACGATTGCCGCTCAGCGGCACGAACACGCAGGGGCCGTGCTCGGTGTGAAACTCGGTCGAGATGTTCTGATGCGGCCGGCTGTGGGTGATGTTGAAGGTGAGGGCGGATTGCCCGAGTTCGCGGCTCACCACCTCGATGCCGGCGGCCTCGCGCGACAATGAATTGCGTCCGTCGGCGCCGACCACGAGCCGTGCCCGCAGCGACTGGCCCTGCCGCGTCACCACGGCGACCCCCGCGTCATCCGGCTGCACCGAGGCGGCCTCGTCGTCGAACCGGGTCAGCGCGGTCATTTCGCCGGCGCGCTCCTCGAGTGCTGCGACCAGCGCGCGGTTGTCGATGTTGAAGCCGAACTGCTCGCGGCCGATCTCGTCGGAGGTGAACCGCACCTCCGGCGCGCGGATCAGCCGCCCGGTGTCGTCGACCAGGCGCATGGTCTTGAGCGCCGCGGCCTTGTCGCTGCAGCGCTGCCAGACGCCGAGCCGTTCCAGGATCTCGGTCGAGGCGCCGAGCAGCGCGGTGGTCCGGTTGTCGGCATAGGGCGCGCGACGCGCCAAAAGCGCGGTGCGTGCGCCGGCATCGGCGAGGGCAATCGCGGCCGTCAATCCGGCCGGACCGCCGCCTATTACGAGAACGTCATAATCCTGCGAGCTGTCGGTCATATCGGGACATTTGACATGCCTGGCCCGATTTTCAAGCCATCGCTAACCAACAAGAGTTTCCAACGCCTTGCGCGGCGGAACGCCGCAAGAGCGCATATGCAAAGGGGGCCGATTCCTGATAGCACTTCGGCCGATGGAGCATTCGAGCCAGCCCGATGCGTTGCCAGAACGGATGCGGACCGCCGCATTCTCCGTTCATATTTTCACGGCGCTCGGCGCCGGGGTCGCGCTGCTGGCGATGCTGGAGGCGGTGCGCGAGCACTGGGCCAACATGTTCGCCTGGCTCGGGGTCGCGCTGATCATCGACGGGATCGACGGCCCGCTGGCGCGGCGGCTCGACGTGGTGCGGCTGCAGCCGAACTGGTCGGGCGAGGTGCTCGATCTGGTGGTTGATTTCGTCACCTATGTGTTCGTGCCGGCCTACGCGATCACCGCGAGCGGCATGCTGCTGCCGCTGGCGGCGCCGATCCTCGGCATCGGCATCGTGGTCTCGAGCGCGCTGTATTTCGCCGACCGCCGCATGAAGGCCGACGACAACCATTTCCGCGGCTTCCCGGCGCTGTGGAATGCGGCGGCGTTCTATCTGTTCCTGCTGCATCTGCCGCCGGTGCTGTCGACCGTCGTGGTGGCGCTCCTGATCGTGCTGACCTTCGCGCCGTTCCATGTGCTGCACCCGTTCCGCGTGGTGCGGCTGCGCTGGCTGACGCTGTGGCTGCTCGGCGCCTGGGCGCTGCTCGGCGCCTACACGCTCGCCAACGACTTCGTGGTCGGAGCCCCGATTACCTTCGGTCTGTGCGCCATTGCCGTCTACATCGTCGGCAGCGATACCTTGATCCGCCGGATGAAAGCCTTCAGAGCATGATGCAATTGATCACCAGCCCGGAAGCCTGGGCTGCGCTGTTGACCCTGACTGCGCTCGAGATCGTGCTCGGCATCGACAACGTCATCTTCCTGTCGGTGATCGTGTCGCGGATCCCGCAACCGCAGGCCAACCGCGCGCGGCAGATCGGCCTGCTCCTCGCGCTGGTGTTCCGCATCCTGCTGCTCTCGATCCTGGTCTGGCTGATCGGGCTGACGCAGCCGGTGATCACCGTCAAGGACGTCGCGCTGTCCTGGCGCGACATCATCCTGATCGGCGGCGGCCTGTTCCTGATCGCCAAGGCGACCCACGAGATCCATGGCGAGGTCGAGGCGCGCGAGGCCGAGCCCGACGACAAGCCGAGCACCAGCGCGTTCTTCTGGGTGATCGTGCAGATCATCATCATCGACCTGGTGTTCTCGCTGGACTCGATCATCACCGCGATCGGCATGGCGCAGGACATCGAGATCATGATCGCGGCGGTCGTGATCGCCTGCGCCATCATGTACATCTCGTCCGGACCGGTGGCGCGGTTCGTCGCGGAGCATCCGACCACCAAGATGCTGGCGCTGGCCTTCCTGGTGCTGATCGGCGTGGCGCTGGTGGCCGACGGATTCAGTTTCCACATTCCGCGCGGCTACATCTATTTCGCGATCGTCTTCTCGGTGGCGGTCGAGATGTTCAACGTGCTGGCCAAGCGCAACCGCAAGAAGGCGGTGCGCTAGAGCATGATCCGGAAAAGTGCGAAGCGGTTTTCCGAAGAGATCATGCTCAAACAACTTTAGGCCCGGTTCCGGGCGGTTTGGTTGACAAGGCGGCGCCGATGGCATTCGCTCGCCGGACGCGTGAATTTGAGGGGAGCGACGACATGACCAAGGCTGTGCGCGTGCACAAGGTAGGGGGCCCGGAAGTCCTGACCTACGAGGATGTCGAGGTCGGCCCGCCCGGGAACGGTGAGGTCCGGATCCGCCAGCACGCGGTCGGGCTGAACTTCATCGACGTCTATTTCCGCACCGGCCTCTACAAGGCGCCCGGCCTGCCGTTCATCGCCGGCAACGAGGCCGCGGGCGAGGTTTTGGCGGTCGGTCCGGGGGTGACCAATTTCCATCCCGGCGACCGCGTCGCCTACTACTACAACCTCGGCGGCTACGCCTCGGAGCGCGTCATCCCGGCGGACAAGCTCGTCAAGCTGCCCGACCACATCACCTACGAGCAGGGCGCCGTGCTGATGCTCAAGGGGCTCACGGTCTGGTACCTGCTGCACAAGACCTTCAAGGTCGAGCCGGGCCATCGGGTGCTGATCCATGCCGCGGCCGGCGGCATCGGATTGCTCGCCTGCCAGTGGGCCCACGCGCTCGGCGCGCACGTCATCGGCACCGTGGGCTCGCAGGCGAAGGCCGACCTCGCGCTCGCCAATGGCTGCGACCACGTCATCCTCTACAACGAGGAGAACTTCGTCGAACGCGTCAAGCAGATCAGCCGCGGCGAGCTCTGCGACGTTGTCTATGACGGCGTCGGCAAGACCACCTTCCCGGGCTCGCTGTCGTGCCTCAGGCCGCGCGGCCTGTTCGTCTCGTTCGGCAACGCGTCGGGTCCGGTGCCGCCGTTCCCGCTCGCCGAGCTCAACAACCACGGCTCGCTGTTCGCGACCCGGCCGAAGCTCAACGACTATGTCGGCACCCGCAAGGAATTGCTCGAAGGCGCCGACACGCTGTTCGCCGCCGTGATCAACGGCAAGCTGCACGTGCCGATCAACCACGCCTATGCGCTGAAGGATGTCGCCAAGGCGCATATCGATCTGGAGAGCAGGGCGACGACCGGCGCTGCGATCTTGCGGCCGTAGAAGCTCCAGTCATTGCGAGGAGCGAAGCGACGAAGCAATCCATCGTCCCGGATACGCGGAGGGATGGATTGCTTCGCGGAGCCTGTCATCCGGCGGCGCTGCGCGCCGACCGGGTGGCTCGCAATGACGGGCGCGGTTGCCGCTACGCCACCCGTCTGGCTGCACCGACCTTCGTCAGCACGGTATCCAGGCAATCGATCACAGCAGAGATCTCCTCCCGCGTGACGTTGAGCGCCGGCATGAAGCGCAGCGTGTCCGGCTGCGGCGAGTTGATCAGCACGCCGGCCGCAAACGCCTCGGCGACCACGGCGGCGCCGATCGGCATTTTGAGATCGAGCGCCAGCAGCAGACCGCGGCCCCGGATGTCGCCGAGCCCGTGCCGCGCCGACAGCCTCTGCAATTCGCGTTCGAGCAGGAGGCCGGCATCGGCCACCGATTTCAGGAAATCACGCTGGCCGATCTGATCGAGCACGACGAGTCCCGCGGCGCACATCAGGGGATTGCCGTTGAAGGTGCCGCCCTGATCGCCGTGATCGAAGCACGAAGCATGCTCGGTTGCCAGCAGTGCCGCGAGCGGCACGCCGCCGCCGATGCCCTTGCCGAGCGTCATGATGTCGGGCGCGATCCCGGCATGCTCATGGCCGAACAGTTTTCCGGTTCGGCCGATTCCGGTCTGGATCTCGTCGACGATGAGCAGCAGGCCGCGCTGCTGGGTCAACGCCCGCAACTCCTGCAGGAACGCGTCCGTCGCTGGCCACACGCCGGCTTCGCCCTGGATCGGCTCGAGCATGACAGCGACCGTCGACGACGTGATCAACTTCCGTACCGACTCGATGTCGTTCAGCTTGGCCTTCCGGAAGCCTGAGACTTTCGGCTCGAACAGCGGCTCGAACGCCTTCTTGCCTGAGGCCGACATGGTCGCGAGCGTGCGGCCGTGGAAGCCGCCCTCGAAGGTGATGATCTCGTGCGCGCCACCCTTGTACTTGGCGCCATATTTGCGCGCGAGCTTGATCGCGCCTTCGTTGGCCTCGGCGCCGGAATTGGCGAAGAACACCTGGTCGAAGCAGCTGTTGTCGACCAGCAGCTTTGCCAGTTTCAGGCTCTGCTCGTTGTAGAACGCCGGGCTCGGTGTCAGCAGCCGCCTGGCCTGCGCGGCCAGCGCGTCGGCCACGATCACCGGCGAGTGGCCGAGCGGATTGACGGCCCAGCCCTGCACGAAGTCGAGATAGCGGTTGCGGTTGCTGTCCCACAAATACGAGCCTGCGCCGCGCACGAACACGACTTCGGGGCGGGCGGTGATGTCCATCAGCGCGTCGAACGGATGGGCGGCGTTGGTCATATCGATCTCCTCTGGGGTCGGTGTGGGGATTAGGGGCAGGCCGAAAAGCAAGAAAGCCGCGCTTTGGGGGCGCGGCCTTCTCGAAAACCTTGGCTGATGTCAGCTAATCAGCGATGGCGTCGGACACGGCGCAGCCCAGCATCGTCGCGGGTGCGACGACGGTTGATGGCGCGGCGGTGGGTCCGGTTCAGCTTCATGGCGCAGGGCCATACAGCCGAACGGGCAGCGGTGTCAAGCGGCGGGCGATATCGCGGGCAAGTGGTTCGCGGAGCGTGTTAGGTTGCGACGAGGCAATCTTGGAGGAACGCCGTGATCAAGCTGCTGATCGAACGAGACCTTCCGCCCGGCTTTGATGTGACCGATGACGCGCAGGCGGCGCGGCACGCGCGGATCGCGCTGGACGCCATCATCGCGACGCAGGGCAAGATGCACTGGATCTGCACCTATGCGACCGACGACCGCAAGCTGTTCGGCCTCGTCGTGGTCGAGAGCGAGGCGGTCATCGATGCCTACGTGCGCAACGCAGGCATCGGCACGTCAGTCCGTATCCATCGCGTGCTGCGCACATTGGACGCGGCGCTGGCCGCTCCCGCGCAGTAATCTGGACCAGGACTCCGAACGCGCGTCATTCGACGCCATAGCGCGCGAATTCCCTGGCGATGTCGGACTGAATCGCCTGGGCGGCAGCGATGTCGGCCTGCGCCGCATCGGCATCGCCGGTCTTGCGCCGCGCGACGCCGCGGCCATAGAGCGAACTCGCGAGCTTCGGATTGATCTTCAGCGCCGCATCGAAATCCGCGATCGCAGCGCTGAGTTCGCCGAGCTTGAGGCGACAGATGCCACGGCTGTCGAGCGTGTAGGGATCGTCCGGCCTCCAATGCAGCGACTGCTCGCAATCGGCGAGGGCTTGCTGCGGCTGGCCCAGGATCACGAGCGTCAGGCAGCGCGCGTTGAGCGCCGCCGCGTATTTCGAATTGAACCTGATCGCGTTGCTGAAGTCGTCGAATGCCCGCGTGTAATCCTGCCGTCCAAGGTGCAGATTGCCCCGCGCGTAGTAGTCGCGGTAGCCGGCCGGATCGAGCCGCAGCGATTGATCGAAATCGGCCAGGGCCCGATCGATGTCGCCGCGATCGCGAAACACCCGGGCCCGGTTGCCGTAAGCCGGCGCATAGCGCGGATCGAGCCGGAGCGACGTGTCGTAGTCGGCCAGCGCATGGTCGAGATCGTCGCGGCCGCGATAGGCATTGCCGCGATTGTAATAGGCGAGCGCGAATTTCGGATCGAGACGGATGGCGCGATCATAGTCGACCATCGCGCGCTCGGGCTGCTTGGCGTCGATGTAGGAGTTGCCGCGATTGTTGTAGTACCATGCCTCCTTCGGGCTGAGGCGGATGGCTTCGTCGTAATCGGCGATGGCGAGATCGGGTTCGCCGCGGTCGCTGTGGGCGATGCCGCGGTTGTAGCGCGCGATCTCATCCCTGGGATCGAGCGCGATGGCCTGATCGAGATCGGCGATGGCGGCATTGACGTCGCCCTTGCGGCGATAGGCCTCGCCGCGGTTGGCCAGCCCCTTGCCCCGCATCGGCTCGTATTTGATCACTTCCGTGAAGTCGTCGATCGCGCGATCAAGATCGTTGCCTTCGAGATGGGCCCCGCCGCGATTAAGGAAGGCGCTGGCGCGCTGCTTCGCCTTCAGCTTTCGCAGGGCGAGCAGAAAGCTGCAGCCGCCAATGCGCTGCGCGGTGTCCTTTTTGCTGAAGCACCAGGCTTGCGCCATGGCTTCAGAGGATATGGCTTCAGAGGATGGTTGGGGCTCCGCCACCGCTGCCGTGGCGGCGAGCGCCGGCGCGAGCCGGATCAGAATTGCCGCCGCCAGCCGGCCGCGCGCGAACGGTCGCTTCCATGATTGCCGCAAGACCAGGCTCCGTGCGGCCGAATGGCCGCCACTGCTTTGTGAGCCGAGACTGCGGCCAGGTTCACAGGAGCGGGCGCGGTCTGGCGACCGTGGAGGTCTTGAAGCAATCGCCTGGAGCTAGAATCCGGCGACGCTGCCGTGCAGGTCGTATTCGTCGGCGCGCTCGATCTTGGCGGTGATGATCTCGCCGACCTTGAGCGGGCGGCGGCTGGTGAGATAGACGGCGCCGTCGATCTCCGGCGCGTCGGCCTTTGACCGACCCTTGGCGACCGTCGGGCCGACCTCGTCGATGATCACCTGCTGGCGGGTGCCTACCTTGCGCTTCAGGCGCTTGGCCGAAATCTTCTGCTGCCGCGCCATCAGTGCATTCCAGCGCTCCTGCTTGACCTCGTCGGGCACGGCATTGCCGATCGCGTTCGACGTCGCGCCGGCGACCGGCTCGTATTTGAAGCAGCCGAGGCGGTCGATCCCGGCTTCATCGAGCCAGTCGAGCAGGTAGGCGAAGTCGGCATCGGTCTCGCCGGGGAAGCCGACGATGAAGGTCGAGCGCAGCGTCAGCTCCGGGCACTGCTCGCGCCACTTCTGGATCCGTGCCAGCGTCTTCTCCTGGGCGGCCGGGCGCTTCATCGCGCGCAGCACGTCGGGGCTCGCATGCTGGAACGGGATGTCGAGATAGGGCAGCACCTTGCCCTCGGTCATCAGGCCGATGACCTCGTCGACATGCGGGTAGGGGTAGACGTACTGCAGCCGGACCCAGGCGCCGAGCTCGCCGAGCTCCCTGGCGAGGTCGTAGAACTTGGCGCGGACGCTGCGATCCTGCCACGGGCTCTCGGCGTATTTCAGGTCGACGCCATACGCCGAGGTGTCCTGCGAGATGACGAGCAATTCCTTGACACCGGCTTTCACCAGCTTCTCGGCCTCGCGCAGCACGTCATTGGCCGGCCGCGACACCAGATCGCCGCGCAGCTTCGGGATGATGCAGAAGCTGCAGCGGTTGTTGCAGCCTTCGGAGATCTTCAGATAGGCGTAGTGCCGCGGCGTCAGCTTGACGCCCTGCGGCGGCACCAGGTCGAGATGCGGGTTGTGCGCCGGCGGCAGCGCGCGGTGCACGGCGTCCAGCACGCTCTCATATTGCTGCGGCCCGGTGATCGAGAGCACGCCGGGATAGGCGGCCTCGATCTGCTCCGGCTCGGCGCCCATGCAGCCGGTGACGATGACCTTGCCGTTCTCGGCCATGGCCTCGCCGATCGCGGCCAGCGATTCCTGCTTGGCGCTGTCGAGGAAGCCGCAGGTGTTGACGATGACGATGTCGGCGCCGTCATGCTTCCGCGCGAGCTCATAGCCCTCCGCGCGCAGCCGGGTGATGATGCGCTCGGAATCGACCAGCGCCTTGGGGCACCCCAAGGACACAAAGCTCACTTTCGGCGTGGCGGCCTCTTGCATATCTCTGAATCTGCCTGATTGATGGGCAGGAGCTAGTCCCAATTGCCGAGAATTACAACCCTTTCCCGGGGCTTCCGGCGTGATATGGATGGCTCTTGCCGGGCTTTAAGAGTGGTCGATGAGCGCTGAATCGTCTCCCAAGATCGTCATTGTCGACGAGAGCCCGATCCGTGCGGCCATCCTGGAGGAGGGACTGCGGGAGGCCGGCTATACGGACGTGGTGCATATCAGCGAGATGCAGAGCCTGCTCTCGCGGATCTATGCGCTCGACCCCGACATCATCGTCATCGACCTCGAGAACCCCAGCCGCGACGTGCTCGAACAGATGTTCCAGGTCAGCCGCGCGGTCCGCCGGCCGATCGCGATGTTCGTCGACCAGAGCGACGCCGCCTCGATCCAAGCCTCGGTAGAGGCGGGGGTCTCCGCCTACATCGTCGACGGCCTGAAGAAGGAGCGGATGAAGCCGATTCTCGATCTCTGCGTGTCGCGCTTCAATGCCTTCGCCAAGCTGCAGGACGAGCTCGACCGCACCAAGCATGCGCTGGAGGAGCGCAAGGTGATCGACCGCGCCAAGGGCATCCTGATGAAGGTGAAGGGGCTGACCGAGGAAGAGGCCTATGTGCTGATGCGCTCGACCGCGATGCGCGAGAAGAAGAAGATCGGCGAGATCGCGCAATCGATCCTGACGGCGTCGGAGCTGCTGAAATGACCACATCCTTGCGCATCGGGTTCATTCCGCTGGTGGATGCCGCCGCCCTGATCGTCGCGGTCGACAAGGGCTTTGCCGCCGCCGAGGGCCTCGACATCACGCTGCTGCGGGAAGTGTCGTGGTCGAACGTCCGCGACAAGCTCAACATCGGCCTGTTCGATGCTGCCCATCTGCTGGCGCCGGTCGCGATCGCGTCACACCTCGGGCTCGGCCACGTCAAGGTGCCGATCGCGGCGCCGTTCAATCTCGGGCTCAACGGCAATGCGATCACGGTCTCGCCGGCGCTGCACGCCGCGCTGATGGAAGAGCTCGATGGCGACCGCTTCGACCCGATGGCCACCTCGCAGGCGCTCGCGCGCGTGGTGGCGAAGCGACGCAAGAGCGGGGCTGAGCCATTGACTTTCGGCATGACGTTCCCGTTCTCGACCCACAATTATCAATTGCGGTTCTGGATGGCCGCCGGCGGCGTCGATCCCGACGAGGACGTCCAGCTCGTGGTGCTGCCGCCGCCCTACATGGTGGACAGCCTCGCCAACGGTCATGTCGACGCGTTCTGCGTCGGCGCGCCCTGGAATTCGATCGCGGTCGATCTCGGCATCGGCCACATCCTGCACTTCGTCTCCGACATCCTGCTCAGCGCGGTGGAGAAGGTGCTGGCGGTACGCCAGGCATGGTCGGAGAAGCATCCCGATGTCGTGGCCGCGCTGGTGCGCGCGCATCTGCGCGCCGCCGAGTATATCGAGCAGCCCGGGAACAGGGCCGAGGTGGCGCAGATCCTGGCGCAGCCCGAGCGGCTCGGCGTCGATGCCAGCGTCATCCAGCGCACGCTCGATGGCCGGCTGAAGATCTCGCCCGACGGCACCATGCGCGAGAGCAACCGCTATCTGCTCGTCGGGCGCGAGGCGGCGGCGCGGCCGGACCCGGGGCAGGCGGCCTGGCTCTACGCCCAGATGGTGCGCTGGGGCCAGACGCCCTACCGGCCGGAGGCGCTGAAGGCGGCAATGGCCGTGTTCAGGCCCGACCTCTATGACGCAGCGTGCGGACGCCCGGCAGATAGCTCCGGCGCCATCGGCGCCTTCGCCGGTCCGCCGTTCGACCCGGGCGATGTGCCCGGCCACCTGGAGGCGTTCAAGATCGGGCGGTGGAAGCCCTGAGCGCGGTGCGGCGGCCGCTTTGGGCTACTGTGCATGGGGTTGTTTTCGAGTTTTTGGATAATCGTCGGTCCGGCGCGGGTTCCCGACGCCTCGAATTGCAACGAATAGGATTCTCGGCCGAAGCGGCGGGAAAGAATATTCCTCTCGGAACCGGGTTCCCGAAGGCGGCGGCATCGCTATTTCTGCCGCCCGCTTGAATCCGGCCGCGAACGCTATTCCATATGCTCGACAATGGGGCGTTGGAGATCGACCATGCGCGAGCTATCGGCGGAAGCCCGCCTGCACTTTTACGCGCGACACATTTCAAGGAAGTCCGGGACCGGAGTTCACACCGCGGCGCTGTACAGCGCCTTTGCGGTGATCGCGGCCATCGTGTTCGGCACGCTGTCGGTCCATCCGTTCTGAGGCCCTGAGAGAACTGCAAAGCCGCCGTCTGATGTCCTCAGGCGGCGGCTTTGTGTCGGCTGGATGCTGACGGCTCAGTAGCCGTAGCCGCGACCATAGCCGTAGCCGTAACCGTAACCGTAGCCACCGCCGCCGCAGGTGCTGCAGGTCTGCTGAACCGGCGCGTAGTAGGAATAGCCCGGCGAAACCATCTGCGTGCGTTCTTGCGTCGCGTATTGCGGCGCGATGCGCTCATAGGCGACGCCTTCGGGCGCGACCATCACGGTCTTCGGCACCATCACGGTGCGATACTGCGCCGGCGTGCGATGCGCGACGACGCGGCCCGGCGCCACCATCACGGTTTCCTGCACCGTGCGATATTGCGGCGGCACGGTCTGCACCTGATAGCAGGTCGTGCAGGGCTGGGGCGGCGGCGTATAGCAGCTGTAGCAGCCGGCGGACGCCGCGCTGCTGAAGGCGGCAGTGGCAACCGCCGCAATGGCGAGAGAGAGGCTGGTGCGGAACATGCTTTCGTACCCAATTTCCTGTGAGGACAATCAAAGGCTCGGAAGTTGCACCTAGCAATCAAACGGCAAGTTTGGGTTTAAGAAGACTCTTAACGGAATCTAAAAGGGCCGGCGCGGCGGCCGGCCCTTGCGGATTGATGCGCTGCGGCTCAATGCGCGGTCTTGAACGGCGCGACCGTGATGCCGGCCTGCTTCAATGCTGCGCGCAGATCGCGCGCGATCTCGACCGCACCATGGGTGTCGCCATGGATGCACACGGTGTCGGTCTGCATCTTGATCACCTTGCCGGTCACCGAGACCACCGCGCCATCCTGCACCATGCGCACCACGCGATCGGCGATCGCCTTGGGATCGTGCAGCACCGCGCCGGGCTTCTTGCGCGACACCAGATTGCCATCGTCCTCATAGGCGCGGTCGGCGAATACTTCATGCGCCATCCGCAGATTGGCGGCTTCGCCGGCGCGCACCAGTTTTGAGTTTGCGAGCACCACGAACACGAGGCTGGGATCGACCGCCCTGATCGCATTGGCGATCGCGCGTGCGGTCATGTCGTCTTCGCAGGCGACGTTGGAAATCGCGCCATGCGCCTTGACATGGGTGACCTTGTGGCCGGCCGCGGTCGCGATCGCCTGCAGCGCGCCGATCTGGTAGGCGATCAGGTTCTCGATCTCCGATGAGGTCAGGCCCGGCATCGGGCGGCGGCCGAAGCCGTGCAGGTCGCGATAGCCGGGATGCGCACCGACGCTGACGCCGCGCGCCTTCGCGAGTTCGACTGTCTTGCGCATGATATCGGCGTCGCCGGCATGGTAACCGCAGGCCACGTTGACCGAGGTCGCAAGCTCGATCATCGCGGCGTCATTGCCCATTTCCCACGGGCCAAAGCTTTCGCCGAGATCGCAATTGAGGTCGATGGTTGAGGTCATGACAACAGATCCGCTTGTTGTTGGTTTGATCTTACGGGACGGCCACCTGCCATGTCGCGGCATCGATGGCGCTGACCGCCTGTCCAGCGACATTAGCATCTCTCAACGCCTCGATGTTGAGGCCAAAGTCCTCGATGCCGCGGAGACGGTCGGGCAGGGAATGCAGCAGCGCGTGGAATTTGATCGCCTCGGCCTGCGCTTCCACCATTGACACCGCCTTGAAGCGGAACGGCCGACCGGCGGAGATCTGGGCGAAGCGGCCGAAATCGGCCGTGATCACGGTCGCGATCTTCGGATAGCCGCCGCTGGTGCCGCGGTCCGGCATCAGCACGATCGGCTGCCCGTTGCCGGGCACCTGGATGCTGCCGTTCACGGTGCCGTCGGAAACGATGTTGTGGCCGTCGAGATGCTTGATGACGGGACCTTCGAGGCGGTAGCCCATGCGGTCGCTGGTGGCCGAGATCTTCCACTCGCTGTCGGTGAACAGCTTCTTGTTGTCCTCGGCGAACTCGTCGTCCTGCGGGCCGAACACGATGCGGATCGGTGCATCGGTGGCGGCCGGCAATTCGATACGGCGTTCGGCGGCGCCACTCGCAGCTTTCGTCTTCAACTCGTCACCGCTTTGCAGCGGCCGCGCGTAGGGGCTGCCGAGCCCGGCGCGGGCGTTGACGGCAAGGCTGCCGAACATCGGCTCGCCCTCGATGCCGTGCTCGATCGCGAGATAGCTGAACGAGCCGCCGCGTGCGAAGCCGAGATTGAGCGTCTCGCCATCGGCAAGCGTCGCCGAGCTGTCGAACGCAACAGGCCGGCCGCCGATGTCCGCATTGCGCGGTGCGCCGGCGAGGGCGACACGCACCGCGCCGCCGCGCGCGGTAAAGCTGGCGCCGAACGGGCCGATCTCGACCGCGGCAGCAAACAGTTCGTTGCCGACCAGCGTATTTGCGGCGGCCAGCGCAAGCCGGTCCATCGCGCCGCTCGGCACCAGACCATAGCGCTGCGAGCCCGGACGACCAGCGTCCTGCACCGAGCTCGCCGGACCGATCGAGGTGACGACGAGCTTGCTCATGGTGTCCTCATGGCGTCACCAGTTCTGCGACGAACGCGCCGGCCTCGGCGGCACGGTCCTGTTCGGCAAAGGTCTTGGCGTCGACCGCCGCGAAGGTGATGGCGTCGCCCGGCTCCAGCAGGAAGGTCGGGTCGCGATGCAATTGATAGGTTCGCACGGGGGTGCGGCCGAGCAGGTGCCAGCCGCTCGGGCCGGCCAGGCACTGCACGCCGGTCTGGATGCCGCCGATCGAGATGGTGCCGGCCGGGGTCAAGAGCCGCGGGTCCTTGCGGCGGGGCATGTGCAGGAACGTCTCCAGCCCGCTGAGATAGGACCAGCCCGGCGTGAAGCCGATCATGGCGACGCGGTAGTCGCCGGCGACGTGGCGCGCGACGATCTGGTCGGGCGTGGTGCCGAGCGTTTTCGCCACGTCCTCGAGATCGATGCCGTGCTCGCCGCCATAGGTGACGGGGATGCGCCAGCGCCGCGTTCCGGTCTCGGACGGCGGCGCCTTGGCGGCGCGCGCCAGCAGCTGCGCGCCCAGCGCATCGAAGGAGATCTGCACGGGGTCGTAATGCACCAGCAGCGAGCGGTAGGTCGGCACGGTCTCGGTGATGCCGGCGATCGGCTCGGCCGCGATCACGCGGTCGAGCGCCAGCACGCGCCGGTTGGCGGCGTCGTCGATGGTGCGGCTGAATTCCACCGTGATGGCGCTGTCGCCACTCGGCAAAAGGCGGGGAGGATTGAGGGTTTCGGCCATTGGATCAAGCAGGCTTCGGTCGCCATCAAGCTAGCGTGTTTCTAGCTAAAACGGAATTCGCTTCGTGCAAAATGATGCAGCAACTTCAATAAATTAATCGGCATGCCGGCGATAAATTTGGATGATCGCAGGATTTTCTCGCAGCCCTTGACGCAAGGCCTTTGCCCGGCAACATGCGCCGGTCTTTTCCCTCTCCATCGGAGCAAGCTTTCCAGATGTCACTGTCCACTGAGGCGATCGCGACGCTGTCGCACGTGTCCACCGCCACCATCACCACGGTCCTGCTCAAGAAGGGCCTGCGCAACATCTGGATGCGCGGCACCAAACCGCTGAGGCCCGGACAGAAGCGGCTGGTCGGACCCGCCTTCACGCTGCGCTTCGTGCCGGCGCGCGAGGATCTGGCAACGCCGGAATCCTGGTCGTCGCCGATCTCGACGCGCACCGCGATCGAGGCGATGCCGGCGGGCTGCATCGCTGTGGTCGACGCCATGGGCATCACCGATGCCGGCATCTTCGGCGACATCCTCTGCGCGCGCATGATGAAGCGCGGGGTGACGGCGCTGATCACCGACGGCGTGGTGCGTGACGTCGAGGGCGTGCTCGGCACCGGCTTGCCGGTGTGGTGCGACGGCTATGCCGCGCCGCCGTCGGTTGCAGGCCTGACCTTCGTCGGCTGGGGCGAACCGATCGGCTGCGGCGGCGTTGCCGTGTTTCCGAACGACGTCGTGGTGGCCGATCAGGACGGCGCGGTGCTGATCCCGCAGGCGTTCCTCGACCATGTGCTTGCCGAAGGCCCGGAACAGGAGCGGATGGAAGCCTGGATCGTCAATGAGGTGAACAATGGCGCCCAGCTGCCCGGCCTCTATCCAATGAACGCCGAGACCAAGGCCCGCTACGCCGCGACCAAGAAATAACGTCAAGAAAGGGAGGTAACCCCATGGATATCCACGTTTCCGGCTCACGGCCGACCCGCCGCGCGCCGAAGGAGAACTTCACCGGCAGCGTGCTGCAGGACCCGATCAACATGGCGCCGGCGCCGGCCCGGCTGAACGCCTCGCGGGTGTCGTTCGAGCCCGGTGCGCGCACCGCCTGGCACACCCATCCGCTCGGGCAGACACTGTACGTGATCTCGGGCATCGGCCGCGTGCAGGCCAAAGGCGGCCCGATCCGGGAAATCCGCCCTGGCGACGTGGTCTGGATTCCGCCGAACGAGAAGCATTGGCACGGCGCTTCCCCCGACAACAGCATGACCCATATCGCCATGCAGGAGGCACTCGACGGCGTGTTCTCGACCTGGATGGAGCACGTCACCGACGAGGAATACAACGGCAAGCTCGGCTGAGCCGTCGCCGCTGGCCCAAATCAAAAGCCCCGCTCTCGAGCGGGGCTTTTTTGTTTTCCTGTGTAGCCCGGATGAAGCGAGCGCAATCCGGGCGATCTTTCCCGCGGTACGAATCCCGGATTTCGCTTCGCTCCATCCAGGCTACTTGGTCCGCGTCAATTCACCCGCGTCCAGGTCTGGCCGCCGCAGAACATGCCGCCGAACGCGCAGCCCTGGACGCGGAGCATATCGGGGCTCTTCATCGCGATGGTGGAATCATAGGTGCTGCCGCTGTTCGGATCGAAGATCCGGCCGCTCCACTTGTCCTTGCCCGGCTTCATGTTGATCAGAATCTGCTCGCCGTTGGCGCTTGACTTCTTGTCGACCGCGTAACCGCAGAGATTGGCGCCGCATTGCTCGATGCGGACCTTGCCTTCCTTCTCCTCGGTCAGCCAGACGCCGAGCGGTGAATTGGCAGCTTGCACGGGGTTCGCAGCCGGCCTGGGTGCAGGCGCGCTTGGCGGAGCGGCACCGACGGTGGGCGCCGCGGCAGACTTTGCCGCGGGCGCAGCGCTTTGCTGAACGGCAGGCGGCGAGGGTGGCGGCGGCGGTGTGGTCGCTGTGGTGGCCGAAGGTGGCGACGCCGCGCCGCTCGGGTTGGCGGGCTCCGTCGTTGCCGGCGCTGCCGGAGTAGCGGCCTGATCAGCCGCAGCTGGAGAGGGTGATGCAGCGGCCGCAGGCGGCGTGGCAGGTATCGACGGAGAATCGGTCCTGGCGTCCTTCGGAGCGGTCTCGCGCTTCTGCTCGGCGTCCTTGTGTTTGGCGCGCTTGGTGCTGCGGCCGGTATTGTCGTAGACGCCGGGGATCGACACCGTTCCGCGATCCGGATCGATGCGGATGATGCGGCCGCCATAGTCGAACGTGTATTGCGCCTGCACTGCAGCCGTGCTCGCCACAACCAGCGTGACGATCGCCAGAAGCTTTCTCATCTCGACCTCCGGTGCAGGGAACCCGTTCGCAAGGCTAACCGGCGACCGCCTTGTTGAACGTGTCCCAAATCACGGTCAGAACATGAGTCGTGCCCTCGCGGCTGAGGTTCAAACCACTGGATTGCGGTCCGGTTTCAGGCCATGCGGCAAATTGCGAGCATGCGGGTTTGACGCGGGCTATTCGAACCACGCCGCGTAGATCTTCGCGTAGCTGCCATCCTCGCGCGCGATATGAAGCCACTGGTCGACGAACGCCTTCAGGGCAACGTCGCGCTGCATCCAGTAGGCCTTTTCGGCGAAGTCGAACGGCTTGTCGGGATGCACGGCGCAGAGTACGCCGGGATGCAGCTTCTGCTGATACCGTGTCTCGGATGCGTCGGTCATCATCAGGTCGGCGTCGCCCTTGGCGATCTCGTCGAAGATCCTGGTGTTGTCGTTGAAGACGCGGATGTCGGCGGCCTTCACATGGGCACGCGCGAACCGCTCGTTGGTGCCGCCGGGATTGACGATGATTCGGGTGCCGGGCTTGTCGATCTCGGCGAGCGTCTCGTACTTCGCCGTGTCTGCGCAGCGCGCGATCGGCGTCTTGCCCTCGCGCATGATCGGGGTCGAGAACAGCCCCTTCTTCTGCCGGTCGAGGGTGATGGAGACGCCGCCCATCGCGATGTCGAAATTGCCGGCCTCGAAATCCCTGGTCATCTGCGGCCACGACGTCGGCACGAACTCGACCTTGACGCCGAGCGCCTTGCCGAGCGATTGCGCCATGTCGACGTCGAAACCGCGGAACGTGTTGGTCTCCTTGTCGAGCGCCGTGAAGGGCAAATAGTCGCCGGTCATGCCGACACGCAGTGTGCCGCGCTGGACGATCTCATCGAGCCGGGATGGCGCCTGCTGCGCATGCGCGGCCGAGAGAAGCAAAGCGAGAGCGAGGCCGGCCAGCGCGCGAAACATCAAGTTCTCTCCATCCGCGTTTCTGTGATGTCCTGAGCAGCTATCGCGTTTCAGGCCTCGTTGCGGTCTCTGCTCGCCTGAAGGGCGGCCGCCGTGCGGCTGGCGATCTCGTGCCTGAATTGCTCGAAGCGCCGTCGCGCTTCGGCCTCGCGGTCGTCGACGAATTTGATCGCGGCGTCACTGTCCATCGGGCCGTTGACGAGCGGGGTCGATCCTTCGCCGACGGTCTCGTCGACATAGTACCGGCCGTCGTCCTCGCGCACCGTCCAGCGGAAGCGCAGCGCGGCCATCGGGCCGGGGCCGGACTTTGAATAGCCGTTGGCCTCGATCGGCTGCGGCGGCTGGAACGGCTCCGGCTCAGGCGCAGGTTCGCTCGGCGCGTGTTCGCTCGGCTCGGACTGGATCGCCGGCTCGGGTTCGGCTGGCTCGGGCTGCTCGACCGCCGCCGGCTCGGCAGACGCGGCTTCGACGGAGGTGGTCGTGACGGTCACCGTCTCGACGGATACGGTCTCGACGGTCACGACCTCCACGGACGATGGCAGGGGCGGCGGCATGGCGATCGAGATGGAGACCTGCGGCGCCTTGACGGGCTCAGGTGCCTTGTCCGTGGTCTTGTCGGACGGTTTGGCCGTGTCGGGAGGCGTTGTCGTCTGATCGAGAATGCTCGCGATTGCGGCGAGCGCATTGTCGGTCGGATCACTCACGTTTCGGCCTCCCAAGCATGACGCGCCGGCGGAATCGCGCCGACGCCCTTCCTATCTACCTGATCTGACTGCCCTTTGTCAGCTAGGCGCAAACCGGCGGCCGCTTGTCCTTCCACGGACGCACTTGCTCGAGCTGGCCGGCCAGACGGAACAGCAGTCCTTCCTCGCCGAGCTTGGCCGCGAACATCATGCCGAGCGGCAATCCGGCCTTGTTCCAGGCCAGCGGCACCGACATCGCCGGTTGACCGGACATGTTGAACATCGAGGTACCCGGCATGTAGCGGCGCAGCACCGGCGCGATGTGGGTCAGATCCTCGGACATCGTGTTCAATTCGCCGAGGCGGAGCGGTGGCGCGCACAGTGTCGGGCTGAGGAAGATGTCGCAGCCTTCGAAGAAGGTCGCGAGCCCGCGCGAGATCTGGAACGCGCCAAGCTGCGCGGCGACGTAGTCGGCCGGGTTCATCTTGGCCGAGTTCTGGCCGCTGGCGAGCGTCAGCCGTTCGACATCGTCCGATGTCAGCGTGCGCCCGACGCGCTGCTCGAGCAGGCGGATCGTCAGCGCCGTGTTGCCGCCGACGATCGTCGTCATGACCGCGGCGGGATCGGCGGCAAGCGGCGGCGCGCGCTCCTCGACGTAATGGCCGAGGTCTGCCAGCAGCCTGGCGATGTCACGAACCGCCGCGGCGATCTCGGGATCAACAGCATCGCCGTAAGGCGACTTGTCGGTGAAGCTGATGCGCAGGTGGCCGGGGTCGCGGCCGACTTCCTGCGAAAACGGCCGTTCCGGCGCCGGCGCGACGTAGAGGCTCGACGGCTCCGGACCGTGGATTGCATCCATCATCACCGCGCTGTCGCGGACGCTGATGCTCAGCACATGGCCGACGGAGAAGCCGCCCCAGCCTTCGCCGCGATCGGGACCGCAGGGGTTGCGGGCGCGCGTCGGCTTCATGCCGAACACGCCGGAGGCGGAGGCGGGGATCCGGATCGAGCCGCCGCCGTCGCTGGCGTGTGCGACGGGGAGGATGCGGGCCGCGACCGCGGCACCGGCGCCGCCGGACGAGCCGCCGGAGGAATGATCGAGATTCCAGGGATTGCGGGTCGGGCCGAACAGACGGGATTCCGTCGTCGGCATCAGCCCGAATTCCGGGCTCGAGCTCTTGCCGAAGATCGCAAGCCCGGCATCCAGGAAGCGCTGGCTCAAGGTGCCGTTGTGGTCGGCGACGAACTCCTTCAGCAGGCTCGCGCCCGAGGTGGTGCGGGTGCCCTCGAGCAGATCGAGATCCTTCAGCAGGAACGGCACGCCGGTGAAGGGACCGTCAGGCAATCCCTTGGCGATCTGGCGCTCGGCGTAGTCGTAGTGCTTGACGACGACGGCGTTGATCTTCGGATCGACGGCCGCGGTGCGCGCGATCGCTTCGTCGAGCAGCTCCTTCGGCGTCACGTCCTTGTTGCGGACGAGCTCGGCGAGACCGACCGCATCGTAGTTGCCGAATTCCTTGAAGGCCATGTGCATGCTCCGCATCGCCGGGCCGAACCCGCTGGATCGGCCGCGGCGCAAACGAGGAAGGCTGAAAGCTCAGCCGAGGACGTCCTGGTTGATCACATTCTGGCGCAGCGGATCGCCATCCAGCACGCTCAGGATATTGCGCGCAGTCTGCTCGCTCATGCGATCGACGGCCTCGACGGTGACACCAGCAACATGCGGCGCCATGATCACGTTCGGCAGCGCATGCAGCGGCTGGCCGACCGGCGGAGGCTCGACCTCGAACACGTCGAGGCCGGCGCCGGCAAGCTTGCCCGACACGAGCGCGTCGTGCAGCGCCGTCTCGTCGACGATGCCGCCGCGCGCGGTGTTGATGAGATAGGCGGTCGGCTTCATCAGCCTGATCCGTGCCGCGTTGAACAGGCCGACCGTTTCGGGCGACTTCGGGCAGTGGATGGTGACGAAATCCGCCCGCGGCAGCGCCGCCTCCAGGCTCGGCACGGCCTCGCAGCCCGCGGCGGTGATCTCACTGGCGGGCCTGTAGGGATCGTACACCAGCACGTTCATTTCCATCGCAAGGCAGCGCTTGGCGGTGCGGGTGCCGATGCGGCCGAAGCCCACGATCAGGACGGTCTTGCCGTAGAGATCGAACGGCAGCACGCCGAGCCGGCTGGCCCAGGTGCCGTCCTTGACCATTGCGTGCATCTCGTTCGCGCGCTTGGCCAGCGTCAGCATCATGAACAGGGCCTGCTCGGCGACCGATGGCGAGTTCGCGGTGCCTGCGACCATCAGCGGCACCTTGCGGCGCGACAGCGCGGGCACGTCGACGGCGTCATAGCCGACGCCGATCCGGGTCACCACCAACATACCCTTGGAGGCTTCAAGCTCCGCCTCGCCGAACCGGGTCGCGCCAAGCGCCACGCCATGGACCGGCGCGTGCTGCTCCAGCATCGCCTGGAAGTCCGGGGCGGAGATCAGGTTGGGAAATTCGATGAGTTCTACGTCGTCCCGCTCATTGAGGAGCAGGCGTGCCCCCTGCGACAGAGTCTGGGTGATGAAGATCTTCTTCTTGTTGGTGGCCATTTCCTGCCCTTGAGGTTTCTTGTGCGCCGTCAAAGGACGGCGCCGGTCACCTCGTTTAGCAAATGCATATTGTTGAGGTCCACAGCCAATCGGAGCGGGCTGCCATCCTGTGCGCCGGCATTGGGACTGACCCGGCCGCAGACCTGGCTGCCCTCGAGCGTGAAATAGACCAGGGTCTCCATGCCCATCGGCTCGGTGACGTCGAGCACCGCATCGAACGGCTCGACGCCGGGCTCAGCGTGCGGCCGCGCCTCCATGACATGCTCGGGCCGGATGCCAAGCAGCAGCTTGTCGGTGCGGGAGAGCGCCTGGTAACGGGCGGCGCGCGCCGGCGGCAGCGTGAAGCCGAGGCGATCGGTCAGCCGCACGTTGAGCTTGCCGCCGACGTCCTCGAGCCGGCACGGCACGAAGTTCATCGCGGGCGAGCCGATGAAGCTGGCGACGAACTTGGTCGCCGGCTTGTGGTAGAGCTCGTTGGGCGTGCCGATCTGCTCGATCTTGCCGTGGTTCATCACCACCACGCGATCGGCCAGCGTCATCGCCTCGACCTGGTCGTGGGTGACGTAGACGGTCGTGGTGCGGACCTTCTGGTGCACCTTTTTGATCTCGATCCGCATCTGCACGCGCAGCTTGGCGTCGAGGTTGGACAGCGGCTCGTCGAACAGGAACACCTTCGGATTGCGCACGATGGCGCGGCCCATCGCGACGCGCTGACGCTGGCCGCCGGAGAGCTGCTTCGGCTTGCGATCGATCAGGTCGGTGATGTCGAGCATGCGGGCGGCTTCCGTCACCCGGCTCTTGATCTCGGCCTTGGGGTAGTGCTTCAGCCGCAGCCCGAACGACATGTTCTCGGCCACGGTCATATGCGGGTAGAGCGCATAGTTCTGGAACACCATCGCGATGTCGCGGTCCTTCGGCGGCACGTCGTTGACGACATCGCCCCCGATCATGATGTCGCCGTCGGAAATGTCCTCGAGGCCGGCGATCATCCGCAGCGTCGTCGACTTGCCGCAGCCGCTCGGCCCGACCAGCACCACGAACTCATGGTCGGCGATATCGAGGTCGATGCCGCGCACCGCTTCGACCTCGTCGTAACGTTTCACCACCTTGCGCAAACTGACGTCGGCCATGAATCCTACCCTTATCCTACCTTTGTCGCGTTCAGCCCTTGGTCGCACCGGCGGTCAGGCCGGCAATGTAGTAGTCCATCAGGAAGGCGTAGATGATCAGCGGCGGCGCGGCGCCGAGCAGGGCGCCGGTCATGATCTGTCCCCAGTTGAAGACGTCGCCCTTGATCAGGGTGGTGATGATGCCGACCGGCAGCACCAGCTGGTCGGTCGAGGTGGTGAACACCAGGGGATAGAGGAACTGGGCCCAGGACACGGTGAAGGCGAAGATCGTCGCCGCGATCAGGCCGGGCAGCGCGACGGGGATGAATATCCGGGTCAACGTCTGGAACCAGCTGGCGCCGTCGATGATCGCGGCCTCGTCGAGTTCCTTCGGGATCGAGGCGAAATAGCCGATCATGATCCAGGTGCAGAACGGCACCGTCAGCGTCGGATAGATGAACAGCAGCACGTACCAGCGATTGACCAGCTGGATGCCGGTCCAGTCGCCGAACACCGCGAACATCTTGAACAGCGGAATGAACAGCAGGCTGTCCGGGATCAGGTAGGTCAGGAACACGCCGGTCGCGAGCGTCGCGGAGCCCCAGAACTTCATCCGCGCCAGCGCAAAGGCGGCCGGCACGCTGATCAGCATCGTGATGGTGACCACGATGATCGAGACCCAGGCCGAATTCCAGAAGAAGCGCAGGAACTGGTTCGAGGTCAGGAGCTGGACGTAGTTCTCGAGTGTGGGCTGGTGCACCCACCACGGATTGGTCGCCGCCGAAATCTCCGCGCTGCCCTTCAGCGAGGTGATCAGCATGTAGAACGGCGGCGTCAGCGAGAAGATCGCAAACAGCGTCAGGAAGAAATAGGACCAGCGCAGCGCCCAGGTCCGGTCGCGGCTCATGCTGCCGTACTTGACCTTGCGGGTCGGTCCGGACTTGTCGATCGTCATCGTGCTCATCAGGCTTCGTTCCCGCGTTTGGTGATGTCGCGCAGGATGAAGATCGCCGCGACCGCGAGGATCGGCACCATGAACAGCGAGACGCTGGCGCCGAGCGGAATGTCGCTGCCCTCGATGCCGACGCGGAACGCCCAGGTGGCGAAGATGTGGGTGTGGTCGAGCGGCCCGCCCGCGGTCAGGATGCGCACGATGTCGAAATTGGCGAAGGTGACGATCAGCGAGAACAGCGTCGTGATCGCGATGATGTTACGCATCATCGGCAGGGTCACGTACCAGATCCGCTGCCACCAATTGGCGCCGTCGATCGCCGCCGCTTCATAAAGCTGGTCGGGCACCGATTTCAACGCCGCCAGATACATGATCATGAAGAACGGCGCGCCATACCAGACGTTGACCAGGATCACCGAGAAGCGCGCCCACATCGCGTCGCCGGTCCACGGAATCGGCCCGATGCCGAAGATGGACAGCGTGTAGTTGAAGGCGCTGTAGGAGGGGTCGAACAGCCACAGCCAGGCCAGCGTGCTCATGGCCGGCGGGATCACCCATGGCACCAGCAGCATGCCGCGCCACTTGCGCTGCTTGTTGGCGGGCACGTTGTGCACGAAATGCGCGACGATGAACCCGATCAGCGCTTTGAAGACCACCGCCGAGATCGCGAAGATGCAGGATTGCTTGACCACCAGCCAGAAGGTTTCGCGCTTGAACAGGAACTCGAAATTGCCGAAGCCGACGAACTTCGTCATCGCCTTGTTCAGCGTCGCGAGGTGCAGCGAGTAGATCGCCGGATAGATCACCAGGATGGCGATGAGGAGGATCAACGGCAGCGTCATCAGGAACGCCGACATCGACTTGCGCCGCAGCGCGTTGCGCAGGCCGACACGCTTTCGCCCGGACTGGGCCGCAGCTGTGCGGTTGGATTGGAATGCGACGTCAACCATAACGCTGGTCCCTCGCGCGGGTTGGTTGCACAGCTCGCCGCTCCGGCGGCCGGAATGCAAGACGAGCCTTCGCGCGGCCAGCGCTACTGGCGGCCGCGCAGGGTTCGCCTTTCGTCAGCTTCGCATGAAGCCTTCACACTCGCCCTCGGCCCAGGCCAGCGTCTTTTCCATGGCTTCACCCTGGTAGTAGCGCAGGCACATCTTGGTCAGGGTGGCCTGGAAGTAGATCTGCTGCGCGACCTTGGGCGGCGCGGGCGAGGCCGCAATCGACAGCGTCTGGTGCTTGAACGGGTTCGGGTAGTGGTAGAGCGTGCCCTTCGGCGGCCCGATCTCTTCCCAGACCTTCAACGTCGTGAGCTTTTCGTAGGCCGGCAGGTCGTAGCCGCCGCTCGCGACCACCATCTTCTCGATCGATGCCGGTTGCGACAGGTGCGACAGCAGGCTCTTGGCGGCTTCCTTGTTCTTCGAGAACGACCAGATCGACCAGAAGAACGGCAGATAGGGTGCGAAGCGTCCCTTCGGTCCGGCCGGGAACCCGTGTGTCCAGCATTGCTCCGCGACTTGCGGCGCGTCGCGCTTGGCGACCGCCCAGGCGCTCGGCGGGTTCATGATCATCGCGCCCTTGCCGGCGACCAGCCACTTGTTGTTGGAGGCATCGTCCCATGCGGCAACGTCGGGCGGCAGGAAGGCGAGCAGCTTCTTGTAGAACTCGAGCGACTGGCGCACCGCGTCGGTCTTGACGGTGAGGTTGCCCTTGGCGTCGACCAGCTGGGCGCCGAACGACTGGAAGATCGCGCCGGCGGTGTCGACATTGTCGCTGGTCTCGCCGAGGCCGATCCCGAACGGGAAGCCGGCCTTGTGGCAGGCTTCCGCCGCCTTGAGGAACGTATCGAGGGTCCAGTTGTCCGCCTTCGGCGGGCTGCCGGCCGGATACATCTCCTGCACGTCGATGTTGGCGTACTTCTTCATCAGGTCGATGCGGGAGCAGGGGCCCTTGATCTGGCTGCCGACGCTGGCGGGAACGCCGAGCCATTTGCCGTCGGCCTGGCCGAGATACTTCACCGTGCCGTTGACCTCGCCGTTGAGCTTGATCAGCGGGTCCATGATGTCGTTGACCGGCTCGAGCAGCTCGGCATTGGCCTGCGGCCACCAGGTCGGCATCTGGAAGATATCGTGACCGGATTTCGCCTGCGCCTCGGCGGCGATGGTGACGATGTTCTTGTTGCCCTGGCTGGTGATGTAGTCGATCTGGACCTCGACCTTTTCCTTGGCGGCCCACTCATTGACGAGCTCGGTGGACGCACTGTTCGCGCCTGGCACCCAGTGATCCCAGAAGCCCATCGAGAGCTTTCCGGCTGCGTATGCGCCACGCACGTAAGGGGCTGTAATCAAAGCGGCCGATGACAGCGCTGTCGCTGCAACGAATTCTCGGCGTGAAAGCTTCTTCCGTGACATGGCGATCCCTCCCTGGCAGCCGACGGATAAAGACTTTGCATCCCGTTGTTGTTTTGTGCGTCGCGTTCGCGCGGCGTCGCGGGATTTCGTTGCCACTGATCAGAACAGAATTGCCGGCTGCTGTCGAGAAACGAGATGCTCGTGCCATGTAGAACTAACGTTGTGGTCAAATCGCAGGCAGTGTCGTCAGCTTCGCCGCAGTTGCGGGTGGTTAGCGGCACTTCCTCGATCATGCTGCGACGCACGCGAGGTTTGACGCGGACACGCCTGCACACCGTGCGCGGTTGAGCCGCAGGTTTCCGGTCCAGCTGATCGAGCCATGTTCCGTCATGTTGATGCCCGGCGCGACCGATAGACTCGCCGAAGCCGGAAACGATAAAGTCCGGATTCGTCGAACCTACCCCCACGTCAGTTCTGCCATCCACCATCGATCACGGAGACCCGATCATGCTCATTCCGGTTGCGAAGCTGCGAGCGCAATGGAGATTGTGCGCCGCGGTTGGGGCCGCCGCCGTCACACTGTTCGCAGTGCCTCATATGGTCGATGCGCAGATCGTGCAGGGTGTTGAAAAAGGCGCGCGCGAGGGCAACAAGGCCGCCGGGCCGGTTGGCGGCGTTCTGGGCGGCGCGATCGGCGGCGTTGTCGGCGTGGTGACAGGCGTCACCGGGGTGCTGACCGGCAACAATGCCAACAACGCCAGCCCCAATGCCGGCAACGGCAAGAATGCACAGGCCCCGGCGTCAGGCGACAAGCAGGGCGCCAAGGCCGCCAAATCGGCCAAGGAATCGACCAAGGCCGGCGCCAAGGACAAGGGTGCGAAACAGGCGCCGACCGTGCTGACCCAGGCCGGCGCGCCGCAGCTCACGGCCGAGCAGATCGTCTCCAACAGCGACGCCAACATCGATCGGATCAAGAAGGAGCTCAACCTGACGCCGGAGCAGGAGAAGAACTGGGCCGGCTTCAACAGTGCGATGCACTATCTCGGCCACAACGGCGCCGACCGCCTCAACCTGCGCATCGCGCGCGCGCAGCGCGATCCACCCGACGACATCATCGAGCAGATGCGCAACGAGGCCCAGTTCCTCAATGATCGCGCAGTCGATCAGCGCGGCGTCGCCGACGCCGCCGAGCCGCTTTATGCGAGCCTCGACGACAAGCAGAAACAAATCTTCATCAACGAAATGGTCCGCCTCAGCCACGAACGCGGGCTCGACTGAACTGCGCACGGCGAAGTGGGGACGAATAGCCGGGCCACCATGCCCTGGGGTAGGTTAAAGGCGCAGCACCCGGCTATTCTGCCGCAGCGGCGCGGCCCGGTTAATTCGTCATTCAATGTTGAAGAAAAACGGACCATATCGCGCCCGAGTGATGGCCGAGTCTAGGCCATGTCGGGAACCCGTTGCGCGACATGAAAATTGGCCGGCGATATGCGCCAGCCAATCGTCGAGCAGGGGCAATCCGGCGAGGCCGGCTCAACTCTTCGGGAAGTTCAACTCCACGCCGACGCCGTCGGGATCGTAGAGGAAAATCTGGGTGTCTCCGGTGCGCGGCACGATCTGCTCGCGGAAGCTGATGTTGTTCGCCTGCAGGCGTTTGCGCACACCCTCGACATCGCTGGCGGCAAAGGCGATGTGGTCGAGGCGGCCGGTGTCGTCATATTTCTTCTCGGTGCCGCGCACCACGATGCCGTCACGCGGCTTGCGGGTGCCCATTAAATGGACGGTGGCCTGACCGCCGGAATAGAGCCAGTAGCCAGGGAAATCGAGCGGCGGCCGATCGCCGTTCTCGAGCCCGAGCACGTCGCAATAAAACTCCCTGGTCTTCTCCAGATCCTGCGGTTCGATGGTGAAATGCTGTAGTCCGCCCAATGGCATGGTTGTTCTCCTTGAGAGTTCAGACGAAGCTGAGGTCGGCCTCGACGCCGAGCATCCAGGCGCCGACGGTCTCGAAATGGCTGAAGCGGCCCTGCAATTGCTGGGTCACGGTGTGGATGTCGCGGAAGCGGCGCTCGAGCGGATGGCCGTCGAAGATCGCGGTGGCGCCGGCCGTGTTGTAGGCGAAGTCGACCGCCTCCCGCGCCTTGTGGATGGCGTGGGTTGCCGCCATCCGGATCGTCATGCGCTGCGCCACCGTGATGGTGTCGCCGGCGACCAGATCCCTCCAGATGTCGGCCATCGACTGCAGCAGGAAGGCGCGGGCGGCGCGCAGATTGACCTCGGCCTGGGCGAGGCCCGACTGCACCACGGCGTTATCGCGCAGCGTCTTCTTCATGCCGCGCGGCACCTTGTTGCGGGCGACGTCGACGAAATTGTCCAGCGCGCTGCGGGCAATGCCGCAGGCAACGCCGGCGAAGCCGATCTGATAGCAGGTGTGGTTGCTCATCCGGTACAGCGGGCCATTCTCGCGGCACTCGCGGTCGAACTCGCGGGTGATCGAATGGTCCGCACGGACGAAGAAGTCGTCGAGCGCGAACTGGTCGCTGGCGGTGCCGCGCAGCCCGACCGTGTTCCAGATGTCGGTCCATGCGACGTCTTCGGTCCGCACCAGCATGGTGCGCTCGACCTGCTCACCATTGGCGTCGCGCCGCGGCGATCCGTCGGCGGCGTAGACCGGGCAGTGGGCGCCGAGCCAGGTGGCGTGGCGTCCGCCCGAGGCAAACGACCAGACCCCGCTGACGCGGTAGCCGCCGTCGCATTCGACCGCCCTGACCTTCGGGCCGGGCCCCCACGCCAGCACGGCGCGCGGGTCGGCAAACACCTCCTGCGCCACCGGCAGGTCGAGATAGGCGGCCGACATCGCGCAGCCGCCGGCCTGGCTCAGGCACCACGCCGTCGAGGCATCGGCCTTGGCGATGGTCTCGATGGCATGGAAGAAGGTGACGGGATCGGTCTCGATCCCGTCGCTCGATCGCGGCAGCAGCAGGCGGAACAGCCGCGCCTCATGCAGCCGGTCGAGCAGCTCGGGCGGCAGCCGGCGCGTCGTTTCGATATCGTCGGAGGCGGCCGCCACCGCGTCCCTGATCGCCTCGGCGCGGGCGATCACCTCAGGATCGCCGGCAAGATCGGCTGACGTCACGCTCATGTCGATCTCCTTCAGGCGCGCCGGATGGTTGTTGTGGAGGCGGCGACATCGGCCGCCGCGTTCAGTTCCCTGTCGATCTGCTCGATCGACTTGCCGCGGGTCTCGAGCCCGAAGAACAGATACACCGCGCCCGCCATCAGGAACCAGCAGCCGAGATAGACGAAGGCGGTCGGGATCTGGGTCAGCGGCACATCCGGCTTGAGGTAATTGTTCGAGCCGACGATCAGCGCAAGCCCGACCGGCCCGATGATCTTGCCGATGCCGCCGAAACCGTAGGCCGATCCCATGCCCGTGGTGCGCAGATGCGAGGGCCAGACCTCCGCGGCATAGGGGCCGACGATGGCAAAACCGCCGTCGGCGAAGAAGAACGCCGCGGCCAGCAGCAGCCAGAACGCCGACATCCCGAACAGTGTCGTGTCGTAGTGATAGCCGGCGATGATCGTCAGCGCGCCGGCGCCGAGGCCGAGCAGGCCGCCCGCGACGCGCCGCCCCAGCAGTTCCGAGAACCAGGAGAACGAGATGCGGCCGAGGAAGCCGGTGATGCTGAGCAGGATCATCATCTTGGCGGCCTGCTGCGGCGTCACCTTGAGCAACAGCACGAACAGCGCGGGCGCCCAGAGCGTAATGCCGTAGACGCCGGTCTGCGCACCGGCATTGCCGAGCCAGGACACGATCAGGCTGCGCGGATATTTGAACAGGTCGAACCAGCTGGTCCTGACGATCGGCCCGGCATCGGCCGCGCTCGGCAAGGGCAGCTCGGACGGCTCGACCTGCAGGGCCCAGGCGAGCGACTTGCGGGCTTCGTCATAGCGTCCCTGCCGGCACAGCCAGCGCGGCGACTCCGGAACCCAGAGCCGAACCAGCAGCACCAGGACCGCCGGCAGCACGCCGATCGCAAACAGCAGCCGCCATTGATCGGTGCCCATGATCGCGCCCAGCACCGCGCCGAGACCGACGCCGAGCGGGATCACGCAGGTGACGAGCCCGCCGACCCAGCCGCGTTTGTGCGAGGGCATGAACTCCTGCACCAGCGGCAGGTCCACGCAATAAAGTCCGCCGACGCCGGTGCCGACGAAGAAGCGCAGGATCGCGAGATAAACCCAGCCATTGTCGGGCGTGAAATAGAGCAGGCCGGTCGCGATCGAGAAGTTCAGCACCGTGCCGATGAAGACGATGCGGCGTCCGACCCGGTCGGCCAGCCAGCCCCAGAGATAGGCGCCGATGATGGCGCCGATGCCGGAACTCATCAGCACGGTGGCCGATTGGCCAAAGGTGAGTTTCCAGGGCCCGATCAGGAACGCGAGCACGAAGCCGATCAGGAAGTAGTCGAAGAATTCCAGCGCATCGCCGATGATGGCCGCAGCAAGGATCTTGATCTGGTTGCCGGTCAGAGTCGTCCGGCGATCGAGAATCTCGAACATGGCGCGCGTCTCCCCAATGGCGCCTGTTCGTTGTTGTCAGGAGCGTGCGTTGCGCCGGCGCATCGCCCATGGCGAGAGGCTATCCTCGCGCCGTCGCGAACCACAAGCCCGCGCCGACGCGGGGCTCATCTGCACGGACGCGATAAGCAATTCGGCTGACTGCCGCGAACAAATCATGGTGCGAAAGCCCGATGCGAGCCGCCGGAGCCGTTGACTCCCGCAATGCCGATCGCCCACGTTTGCGTGAACAAAGCCGGGGGAGGCCGGGTGGAAGAAAAGCGCAGGCATCCGCGAACCGAGGTCAATGAGCCCGGCTACGTCTCGTCGGGCGGTTCGGTCATGCATTGCACGATCGTGAACATATCCCCGGAAGGGGCGGCCATCGAGGTCGAGAATCCGGCCTTCGTGCCGCACAGATTCCGCCTCGTGACCGCTCGCGACCCTTCGGTCGTTTACGAATGCCAGGTGGTCTGGAGCAAGAAGACGCGGATTGGACTGAGTTTCGTGACGACCGCCTGAGCGCGGCAATCTCGGTTGGGGACGCCCATGATCGACTGTGCTAGCGTGCCCCGGGTTTCGCTGCTGCAACAGCAGGTGATACGCCGATGACTCCGGAACCTGCAACGATCTGCCTCGGCTGCTGGCAAAACCTGCGCATGCCGATCCCGCTGCGCGGTCCGTTGTCGGCGCCGTTCCGCCTGTTCGGCGTCCGGCCGAGCCGCATGAACCCGAACACCTGCACGATCTGCGAGATGGCGTTCTCGAAGATCATGAAGGCGCGCGCCGTGACCATCGACACCACCATCCTGTTCGCCGATTTGCGCGGCTACACCACGCTGACGCAGACCATCGCGCAGGACGGGCTGACATCGCTGCTGGATGCCTTCTACGACGACTGCGCCGCAGCGATCTGGCGCTATGACGGGATCCTCAACAAGACGATCGGCGACGCCGTGTTCGCGATCTTCAATTTCCCGGTGCGGCGGGACGATCATGCGGCGCAGGCCTTGTTGGCCGCGCGCGACATCCAGCGCCGCTTTCAGGACAGGCACGACGCGCTGGTGCGGACGATCGGCGCCGGCGACATCGAACTCGGCATCGGGATCGGGATGGACAGCGGCGACACCAATTTCGGCGAGTTCGGCCACACCCATCGCGATCTGACGGCCGTCGGCACGGTGGTCAACCGCGCGGCACGCGCGCAGGCCGCGGCGAAGTCCGGCGAGATCCTGGTGACATCGGCGGTGCGGGATCGAACCCGCGACATGATCACGGCAGCCGGGTCCGATTACACCCTGAAGGGCTTCGATCAGCCCGTCACACTATTTCCTGCGTGAATTGATGCGGCGCAAAAAAGACGGCTCCAGCGCGGAACACCGCGCCGAAGCCGTCGGGATGGTCGTTTGCCGATTACGAACAGCCGCTCAACGCGAGGCCCGGCCGTTCGTTCCTGTCGTCAGCAAGAAATTTTTTGGCCGGCGTCAGCGCCACATGCCGCGCATCCGGGCACCGATGTCGATCGGCGGCGCACGGCTGGTGGAGGAGGCTTGCGCGGCGGCGGCGCGCGGCCAGGTGGTGCGCTCGAACATCGGCAGCAACCGTTCCGGGATAAAGCGGGTGCGCGAGGCGTACATGTGGCGGTCGCCCTTGGCGGCCTGGCCGTGGACGAAGAAGCGCTGCGGCACCAGCAAATGCAGATCGTCCTTGGCGCGGGTCATCGCGACATAGAGCAGGCGGCGCTCCTCCTCCAGTTCGGCCGAGGTACCGGTACCGAGATCGGAGGGCATGCAGCCGTCGACGACGTTGAGCACATGGACGGATTTCCATTCCTGGCCCTTGGCGGAATGGATCGTCGACAGGATCAGGTAATCCTCGTCGAGCAGCGGCACGCCGGCCTGGTCGCTGGTCGCATCGGGCGGATCGAGCGTCAATTCGGTGAGGAAGCGTTCGCGTGACGGATAGCCGGCGGCGATCTGCTCGAGCTGAATGAGATCGGCGCGACGGACCTCGCTGTCCTCGTGGATGCGATCGAGATGCGGCTCGTACCAGAGCCGCGCGCGCTCGATATCGACCGGCCACTCCGAGTAGCGGAGGTTTTCGATCGCCTCGACGAACAGCCGCCAGTCGGCGCCGGCGCGGGGCGGGGCGGGCAGCGCGACGAGGGCTGCGATCGGATCGGCGGCCTCAGCCATGCGGTCGAGCACGCGCTGCGCTGACGCCGGGCCGACGCCGGGCAACAGGTGCAGGATACGAAAGCCGGCGACCCGGTCGCGCGGATTGGCGGTGAAGCGCAGCAGCGCCAGCATGTCCTTGACGTGCGCGGCATCGAGAAATTTGAGCCCGCCGAACTTCACGAAGGGAATGTTGCGGCGGGTCAGTTCGACCTCGAGCGGTCCGCTGTGCGAGGAGGTGCGGAACAGCACCGCCTGGTGCTTGAGCAGCGTACCTTCCTCGCGGTTGGCCAGCACCTGCTCGACGATGTAGCGCGCCTGATCGGCCTCGTCGCGAATCGTGACCAGCAGCGGCTTGCGGGTCGAGGTCCGGTCGGTCCACAGGTTCTTGGTGAAGCGTTCCTTCGCGAGCGAGATCACGCCATTGGCGGCGGAGAGGATCGGCTGGGTCGAGCGATAGTTGCGGTCGAGCGTGACGATCTCGGCGGCCGGGCTGAACTGGCTCGGGAAGTCGAGGATGTTGCGCACGGTGGCGGCACGGAACGAATAGATCGACTGCGCGTCGTCGCCGACCACGGTGAGCCCGCGCCCCATAGGCTTGAGCGCGAGCAGGATGGAGGACTGCAGGCGGTTGGTGTCCTGATATTCGTCGACCATCACATGGTCGAAGCGGCCGCCGATCTCCTCGGCCAGTCCTGTGTCGGTCACCATCTGCGCCCAGTAGAGCAGCAGGTCGTCGTAATCGAGCACGTTCTGGCGCTGCTTGGCTTCGACATAGGCCGCGAACAGCTGCTTCAGTTCGCCGGCCCAGCCGGCGCACCACGGGAAGAACTGGCCGAGCACGGCCTCGATCGGCATCTCCGCATTGACGCAGCGCGAATAGATTGCAAGGCAGGTGCCCTTGGTCGGGAACCGGCTCTCGGTGCGGGAGAAACCGAGGTCGTGGCGAACCAGGTTGATCAGATCCGCGGAATCTTCACGGTCATGGATCGTGAAGGCGGGATCGAGCGCGATCCGCTCGGCGAACTCGCGGAGCAGCCGCGCGCCGATGCCGTGGAACGTGCCGGCCCAGTTCAGCGCGTCGGTCATGACCGAGGCGCGATCGCCGAGCACGCGCCGCGCGATCCGCTCGACGCGGCCGGCCATCTCGGCGGCGGCGCGCCGCGAAAAAGTCATCAACAGGATGCGGCGCGGATCGGCGCCTGCGACGATCAGATGCGCGACGCGATGGGCGAGGGTGTTGGTCTTGCCGGAGCCCGCGCCCGCGATCACCAGCAGCGGCGCGCCGACGATGCAATCCTTGCCGACCCCGTGCTCGACCGCACGGCGCTGCTCGGAATTGAGCGCATCGAGATAGGCTGTGTTGGCAAGATCAGGCACGAATCACCCCCACGAAACGCTAACAGACATTGCGATTCAGTGGGGCCGACGCACCGGCGCGGAAGCAGAGAAATTAGATTGACATTAACGCGCTGCGGAGCACAACCGCGCCATGGTTGACGTTTCCAAATCTGACACGCCGCTGAAGGCGACATTCAAGGTGCGGCTGAACGGCGAGACGGTGACGCTCGCGACGGTCGGTCAGGCCTACCGCTTCATCAGCAATCTGAGCGCCGTCGAATGGATGGAGTTCCGCGCACTGCACGACGATGCCGTGGGTGCGCTGGAGCGCGCGGCTGGTAACGCCATGCTGACGGTGCAAGCAACCAACGCGTTGCGGGTGCTGTTCGTGCGCGCAAGATTGCTTTGAAAGACAGGATTGCCTTGAAAAGAAATGGGCCGCCTTGGCCCTCCGAGGCGGCCCGAGAGTACGACCAAAGCGCGTTGCGCGTCCCGGCCGTCGCGTGTACCGCCGTTACCTTGTTTGCGGCCATAACGAACAGGGCCTTACGCAATCACCGCCGATTCGGCTGTAGCCGCGACACCACAATCAGGGACCGAGGCCACAATCAGTGGCCGAGGTCGTCGACGAGGCGGTCATACACAAGGGCAGAGCGCAGGTTCATCGTCGCGATCCTCAGATAGCTCGGCTCGCGCATGGCGTTGTTGAACATCATGATCGCCGTCTTCCAGTAGCCGCGCTCGCGCTGATCCATGCTCAGCGTGGACAGATAGTCCGCAGCGTCGCCAACAGTCGCGAGCGTTCGCCCGTCTTTCAGCGTAATCGGGAACGCAAGCGGCGACCGCTTCTCCAGCTCCAGCACGTCAGGCCTCCCCCAGGACCAGGCAGCAATACCAGGAACAGAACTAGCTGCGCCGCTATATCAAAGCCTTAAAGGGGTGTCCGGCGCGGTGAGGGGGGCGCCGGTCAGAAAGAGTCCGCCAGCGCGATCTCGGCCCTGAGGGCATCGATCCGCCGTTCGGCCTCGTCGGAGGTCAGGTCACGCGCATACTGGTTCGGCTGATAGGCCTCCTCGGCGAGGCTCCTCAACCGTAGCGCCTGGCCGCGGGTCATCAGCCCGCCAAGGCGCTCTGCAACCCCGCCGAATTTCACCGCTGCCATGCTCATCGCTCACCTCGCTTGCTGGATCGTGACTTGACAATATGTTCTATTTTTGTTCTAACAAGCCATGGACAACAAGATCAATGAAATTCGACGGAAGATCAGCACGTTGCGAGCCGAGATGACGCTGGTCGAGGCGTCGATCAGGGATCAGGTCAATCGTGACCTCGACTGCAGCGAGGCGTCCTACCGGCTAATGGCGATGCGCGCCGAGGTGGCCGAGCTGATCGGCCGCTGGAAGGCCGCCGGCGGCGGCGAGCGCCTCCCCACGGTTCGCGAGCGGCTGAGCCGCACCTATGGGGATCGCCCCGTCGCGTCCGCCAAGCCGACGTCCGCAAAGCCGACCCCCGTCAAATCAGCGCCCGTCAAATCGGACAAGGGCAGGCTCAGGCCGGGCCACGGCAACGCAAGGGTTTGATCGGCCCGCGCGAGCGGACAGGCACGTCACCTTGGCTCGCGCCCAAATCTGGTTTCGCGGCGGGAACCCGACCCACGGGATGAGCATTTTCTTGGAGTGAGAGCCAACACCATAGCATCGCCCAGCGCCATGATCGCCGATCCGACCGCGCCACCGCGGGCATCGATGAATGACGATCGCAGCCCGTTGCTGACGCTGATCTCCTGCGTCGGCTGCATCAGGACGATGCGGCTTGAGAGCAGCTCTCCGGGCGGTGACGGCAGGGACATCCTTCAGTACCGCTGCGAACAGTGCAGCCGCATCGAACGGGTGCTATTGGTGCGCCGAACCTGGCCCGCGGATCGCTAGCCCAGCGGTCTGAACCTAGGACCGGGCCTTCGCCTTTGGCTTGGCCGAACCGTCGCCCGCCGCGGAATCGAACGTGCTCGAGGCGTCTGCTGACGGCGGGCCTGTCGCACCGGCGGGATCTCGCCCCGTCAACTTCGAGAGTTCGCGGCTGAGATCATGGATCCGGTACGGCTTGCGCAGGACCGGGAAGTCCGACCGCACGTCACGCGCACTCTCGCTGTAGCCTGTCGTCAGCAGGATCGGCAGTTCGGGCTTCCGGTCGCGGATCGCGCGCGCCAGCTTCAGCCCATCCATCCGGCCGGGCATCACGATGTCGCTGAACACCAGATCGATGCCGTTGGCGTCGATTTCCGACAAGGCAGCCTCCGCGTTCGGGGCCCAGCGCACGGTGTAGCCAAGCTGCTCGAGCAGGCCTGTGCTCGCGTCGGCGACGGCCGGATTGTCCTCGATCAGCAGGATGGTGGCGGAGCCACGCACGCTGTGGCCCTCCGGCGCCTCCGTTGCGGTCGCGGTCCCGCGCGGGAAGTGGATGGTGACCGTCGTGCCCTTGCCGAGCGTGCTCGCGATCTCGATCCGGCCGTCGGCCTGATGCGCGAAGCCGTGGACCTGGGACAGCCCGAGGCCGGTCCCTTTGCCGACCGGCTTGGTGGTGAAGAACGGGTCGAACACCCTGCTCAGCACATCCTGGGGGATGCCTTCTCCGGTATCGGCCACGCTGACGGCGACCTCGGCGGTTGCCGGGACGTTGCGGGCTGCGACAGTCAGCGTGCCGCCATTGGTCATCGCGTCGCGCGCGTTGACGACAAGGTTGATCAGCGCGGTCTCGAATTCGTTCGGGTCGACGAAGACCGGCCAGAGATCCGGCTCGATCTCGATGTTCAGCTTGATCGCGCCGCCGAGTGCGCTGCTCAGCACTTCACGCACCGCAGTGATCCTGTCGGTGACATCGATGGTCTGCGGGTTGACGCTCTGGCGGCGCGCAAAGGTGAGCAGCTGGCCGGTCAGCGAAGCGGCGCGCTCGGATGCGGTCTCGATGGCGCTGAGCGCGAGCCGGCCGCGCTCGCTCGTCACCTCACGCTTGATCCGTTGCAAATTACCGGAAATGATCATCAAGAGGTTGTTGAAGTCGTGCGCGACGCCGCCGGTCAATTGGCCCAGCGCATCCATCTTCTGCGATTCCGCGAGCTGGCGCTGCACCTGCTCGAGCTTCTGCTGCGCCTCGCGCCGCTCGGAAATATCCCGCGTGATCTTGGCAAAGCCGACCAGGTTGCCGTCGCTGTCGCGGATCGGATCGATCACCACGCTGGCCCAGAAGAACGAGCCGTCCTTGCGGACCCGCCAGCCGTCCTCCTCGTAGTGCCCGGTCTCTTCCGCGATCCTGAGCGCGCGGGCCGGCTTGCCTGACGCCTGGTCGGCGGGCGTGTAGAAGCGCGCGAAGCTCTGGCCGATGATCTCGGCGGGCGAATAGCCCTTGATGCGCTCGCCGCCGGCGTTCCAGTTGGCGACGATGCCGGCCGGCGTCAACATGTACAGCGCGTAGTCGGTGACATTGCCCACCAGCAGGCGGAACTGGCTTTCGCTGGCCTCGAGCTCCGCGCGCGCCTGCCGGCGTTCGCTGATGTCGCGGGTGACCATCGCGTAGCCGGCCAGCTTGCGCTTCTCGTAAATCGGATCGATGAGGACCGAGGCGTAGAATTGCGATCCGTCCTTGCGGATGCACCAGCCTTCGGCCTCGGCGTGCTTTTCCTTGCGCGCCATCTGCAGCGCTTTCGCGGGAAGCCCCGATGCGCGATCCTCTTCGGGGTAGAAGACCGAGAAGTGCTTGCCGAGGATTGCCTTGGCCGGATAGCCGGTGATGCGCTCGGCGCCCTTGTTCCAGTGGATCACCCGCCCGTCGGAGGCGAGGGTGCAAATCGCACAGTCGATGGCCCCTCCGGCCAACAGCCGGAATCTGCGCTCGCTCTCGAAAATGCCCCGCTTGAGCTGGTCTGATTTTTTAACCATCACCAATCCTGCCAGCGCCGGGAACGTTCCGGGAAGGCCAATGTTCCAATAGGGTCACGGGCGCCCGAGACGACCTAGCCATACGAACGGCCTACGCCAGCCGGAAAAAGTTCCAATGCAGATTGGAACTTTTGGTTCCATCCGCGATTAAGCCCCTCGGTTTGCGTCACAAATCGCGGTTTTGGCGTTTTCCCGCTTGAATAGATCAAGGGCAGTCATTCTTATGGTCGCACTGGCTTTTCCGAGTCCTTGGATTCGTTGCCAGCGCGTAGGGGAAATTCCATGACCGATCTCGGTTCGCCGCCTCGTCCCCGTGCTGATACACGCCGCGCCCAATCATCGAACGGAAGTCTCGATTCCTCGCACGACCTGCTGCAGTCGCTGCAGGCGATGCGCGGTGGCGATTTCTCGGTCCGGATGCGCGGCGATTATCTCGGGATCGACGGCAAGATCGCGGACGCCTTCAACGAGATCGCCGCCGCCAACGAGCGCATGGCGCAGCAATTGGCGCGCGTCGGACAGGTCGTCGGCCGCGAGGGACAGACCCGCCAGCGCGTCAATTTCGGCCTCGCCAGTGGCGCCTGGGCCGACATGGAAAGCTCGGTCAACACGCTGATCGACGACCTGCTGTGGCCGACCCGCGAGGTCACCCGCGCAGTCGCCGCGGTGGCGCAGGGCGACCTGCTGCAGACCGTGCAGCTCGACGTCGAGGGCCGGCCGCTGCGCGGTGAATTCCTGCAGTCGGCGAACATCGTCAACACGATGATCAAGCAGCTCTCGGTGTTCACCTCGGAGGTCACGCGCGTCGCCCGCGAAGTCGGCACCGAGGGCAAGCTCGGCGGCCAGGCCCAGGTGCCGGAAGTGACCGGCGTCTGGAAGGACCTGACCGAGAGCGTCAATTCGATGGCCAACAATCTGACCGGCCAGGTCCGCAACATCGCCGAGGTGACGATCGCGGTCGCCAATGGCGACTTGTCGAAGAAGATCACGGTCGACGTCCGCGGCGAGATCCTGCAGCTCAAGGAAGCCATCAACACGATGGTCGATCAGCTGCGTTCGTTCGCCTCGGAAGTGACGCGCGTGGCCCGCGAGGTCGGCACCGACGGCAAGCTCGGCGGCCAGGCCATCGTGCCCGGCGTCGCCGGCACCTGGAAGGATCTGACCGACTCGGTGAACGCGATGTGCGGCAACCTGACCGCCCAGGTCCGCAACATCGCCAACGTGACCACGGCGGTGGCGCGCGGCGACCTGTCGCGCAAGATCACGGTCGACGTGTCAGGCGAAATCCTCGAGCTCAAGGACACCATCAACACGATGGTCGACCAGCTCAACTCGTTCGCCTCGGAAGTGACCCGCGTGGCGCGCGAAGTCGGCACCGAAGGCAAGCTCGGCGGCCAGGCCCAGGTGCCCGGCGTCGCCGGCACCTGGAAGGATTTGACCGACAACGTCAACTTCATGGCGTCGAACCTGACCGCGCAGGTCCGCAACATCGCCGACGTCGCGACCGCGATCGCCGGCGGCGACCTCTCCAAGAAGATCACGGTCAACGTGTCCGGCGAGATCCTTCAGCTGAAGGAAACCCTCAACACCATGGTCGACCAGCTCAATGCCTTCGCCTCCGAAGTGACGCGCGTGGCGCGCGAGGTCGGTACCGAAGGCAAGCTCGGCGGCCAGGCCAACGTGCTCGGCGTCGCCGGCACCTGGAAGGATCTCACCGACAACGTCAACTTCATGGCCTCGAATCTGACCGCGCAGGTCCGCAACATCGCGGGCGTCACCACCGCGGTCGCCAATGGCGACCTGTCGAAGAAGATCACGGTCGACGTGCGCGGCGAAATCCTCGAGCTGAAGGACACCATCAACACCATGGTGGACCAGCTCAACGCCTTTGCCGGCGAAGTGACGCGCGTGGCGCGCGAAGTCGGCACCGAGGGCAAGCTCGGCGGCCAGGCCGAAGTGCGCGGCGTCGCCGGCACCTGGAAGGATCTCACCGACAGCGTCAACTCGATGGCCTCGAACCTGACCGCGCAGGTCCGCAACATTGCCGAAGTCGCGACCGCGGTGGCGAAGGGCGACCTGTCGAAGAAGATCACCGTGAACGTGTCGGGCGAAATCCTTCAGCTGAAGGAAACGCTGAACACCATGGTCGACCAGCTCAACGCCTTCGCCGGCGAGGTGACGCGCGTGGCGCGCGAGGTCGGCACCGACGGCAAGCTCGGCGGCCAGGCCGAGGTGCCCGGCGTCGCCGGCACCTGGAAGGATCTGACCGACAGCGTCAACTCGATGGCCGGCAACCTGACGGCCCAAGTCCGCAACATCGCCGAAGTCGCGACCGCGATCGCCGGCGGCGACCTGTCGCGCAAGATCACGGTCGACGTGCGCGGCGAGATCCTGCAGCTGAAGCAAACCCTGAATACCATGGTCGATCAGCTCAACCGCTTTGCGGGCGAGGTGACGCGCGTGGCGCGCGAGGTCGGCACCGACGGCAGCCTCGGCGGCCAGGCCAACGTGCCCGGCGTCGCCGGCACCTGGAAGGACCTGACCGACAACGTCAACTCGATGGCCGGCAATTTGACGGCGCAGGTCCGCAACATCGCCGAGGTGACGACCGCGGTGGCGCGCGGCGACCTGTCGCGCAAGATCACGGTCGACGTGAAGGGCGAAATCCTCGAGCTGAAGAACACCATCAACACGATGGTCGACCAGCTCAACGCCTTCGCCGGCGAGGTGACGCGCGTGGCGCGCGAAGTCGGTACCGAAGGCAAGCTCGGCGGCCAGGCCGAGGTGCCAGGGGTCGCCGGCACTTGGAAGGACCTGACCGACAACGTCAACTTCATGGCGTCGAACCTGACGGCGCAGGTCCGCAACATCGCCGAGGTGGCGAGCGCGATCGCCGGCGGCGACCTGTCGAAGAAGATCACGGTGGACGTGCGCGGCGAGATCCTGCTGCTCAAGGACACCCTGAACACGATGGTCGAGCAGCTGCGCTCGTTCGCCGCCGAGGTGACCCGCGTGGCACGCGAGGTCGGCACCGAAGGCCGGCTCGGCGGCCAGGCCGTGGTGCCCGGCGTCGGCGGCACCTGGAAGGACTTGACCGACAACGTCAACCTGTTGGCCGCGAACCTGACCACCCAGGTCCGCAACATCGCGGAAGTGACCACGGCCGTGGCGCGCGGCGACCTGTCGCGCAAGATCACGGTCGACGTGAAGGGCGAAATCCTCGAGCTGAAGAACACCATCAACACGATGGTCGACCAGCTCAACGCCTTCGCCGGCGAGGTGACGCGCGTGGCGCGCGAAGTCGGCACCGAAGGCAGGCTCGGCGGCCAGGCCGAGGTGCCCGGCGTGGCCGGCACCTGGAAGGACCTCACCGACACCGTCAACGTCATGGCGGCGAACCTGACCGAGCAGGTGCGCGGCATCGTCAAGGTGGTGACCGCGGTCGCCAACGGCGACCTGAAGCAGAACCTGACCGTGAAGTCGAAGGGCGAGGTGGCCGCGCTCGCCGACACCATCAACAACATGACCGAGACGCTCGCGACCTTCGCCGAACAGGTCACCAGCGTGGCACGCGAGGTCGGCGTCGAGGGACGGCTCGGCGGTCAGGCCAACGTGCCCGGCACCGCCGGTACCTGGAAGGACCTCACCGGCAACGTCAACCTGCTCGCGGCCAATTTGACCTCCCAGGTCCGCGCGATCGCCGAAGTGGCAACCGCGGTGACCAAGGGCGACTTGACGCGCTCGATCCAGGTCGACGTGCGCGGCGAGGTCGCCGAGCTGAAGGACAACATCAACACGATGATCGGCAACCTCCGTCTCACCACGGAGCGCAACACCGAGCAGGACTGGCTGAAGACCAATCTGGCGCGCTTCACCAACATGCTGCAGGGTCAGCGCGATCTTGCGACCGTCGGCCGCCTGCTGCTGACGGAACTTGCGCCGCTGATCAACGCGCATATGGGCGTGATCTACCAGGTCGACAATCCCGAGAATGCGCAGTTGCGCCTGCTGTCGGCCTATGCCGGCGACAGCAGCAATCCGCATCCGCAGATCGTCCAATTCGGCGAGGGGCTGATCGGCCAGTGCGCACTCGACAAGCGCCAGCGCCTCGTCTCGGATATTCCCGGCGATGCGGTGCCGATCAATTCGGCGCTGATGCGGATCATGCCGAAGAATCTCGTCGTCTTTCCGGTGCTGTTCGAAAACCAGGTCAAGGCGGTGATCGAGCTGTCCTCGATCTCGTCGTTCACGACCTCGCAGATCACCTTCCTCGAACAGCTGACCGATAGCATCGGCATCGTGCTCAACAGTATCGAGGCGACGATGCAGACCGAGGCCTTCCTCAAGCAGTCGCAGACGCTCGCCGGCGAGCTTCAGACCCAGCAGAGGGAATTGCAGCAGACCAACGATCAGCTCGAGCAGAAGGCCCAGCAGCTCGCCGAACGCAACGTCGACGTCGAGCGCAAGAACCAGGAAATCGAGCAGGCCCGCCGCGCGCTGGAGGAGAAGGCGACCGAGCTGTCGCTGACCTCGAAGTACAAGTCCGAATTCCTCGCCAACATGTCGCACGAGCTGCGGACGCCGCTGAACTCGATCCTGATCCTCGGGCAGCAGCTCACCGAGAATCCGGACGGCAATCTGACCGGCAAGCAGGTCGAATTCGCCCGCACCATTCACGGCGCCGGCACCGATCTGTTGAACCTGATCAGCGACATCCTCGATCTGTCGAAGATCGAGTCCGGCACCGTGACGGTCGACGCCGAGGAAATCCTGACCTCGAGCCTGCTCGAGACCGTCGGGCGGCCGTTCCGGCACGAGGCGGAGAACCGGCACCTGTCGTTCAGCGTCGATGTCGACGCCAATCTTGCGCGCAGCATGGTGACCGACTCCAAGCGGCTGCAGCAGGTCTTGAAGAACCTGCTGTCGAACGCATTCAAGTTCACCGCGGAAGGCGGCGTCAGCCTGACCGTGTCGGCTGCGCTCGGCGGCTGGAGCGTGGAGCATCCAATCCTCAATGCTGCGCCCGCCGTCGTCGCGTTCGAAGTGTCGGATACCGGCATCGGCATTCCCCAGGACAAGCAGAAGCTGATCTTCGAGGCGTTCCAGCAGGCCGATGCCGGCACCAGCCGCAAATATGGCGGCACGGGTCTTGGACTGGCGATCAGCCGCGAGTTGGCCGGCCTGCTTGGCGGCGAGATCCATCTGCGCAGCGCGCCTGGCAAGGGCTCGACCTTCACGCTCTATCTGCCGCTGAAATATGCCGGGCCGTCGGCCGCGTTGCGCCCGCAGGCACTGCCGCTCCCGATGCCGCATACCGCGGCGCCATCGCTGCAGGCGTCTAGTGCGCAGGAGCGCGTCATCGAGCAGCTTGCGGACGACCGGCTCAATCTCGAACCCGGCGACACCATCCTCCTGATCGTCGAGGACGACCCGCACTACGCGCGGGTGCTGATCGATCTGGCACGCGACAAGGGCTTCAAGGTCCTGGTCGCCAGCCGCGGCGCCGAGGCGCTGGATCTCGCCAAGCAGTTCCAGCCGAGCGCGGTCTCGCTCGACGTCTTCCTGCCTGACATGCTCGGCTGGACCGTGCTGAGCCAGCTCAAGCACAATCCGCTGACCCGTCACATTCCGGTCCAGATCATTACGCTGGACGAGGACCGGCAACACGCGCTGGCGCGCGGCGCCTTCTCCTTCGTCAACAAGCCGACCACGACCGAGGGCGTCAGCGCGGCGCTGTCGCAGATCAAGGAATATGCCAGGCCACGCCGCAAGCGCCTGCTGATCGTGGAGGACAATGCGGCGGAGCAGCTCAGTATCACCGAATTGCTCGGCCACGAGGATATCGAGATCGTGACCAGCAGTACCGGAGCAGGGGCGCTGTCGACGTTGCGCGAAAATCCGTGCGACTGCGTCGTGCTCGATCTGCGGCTGCCCGACATGAGCGGTTTCGAGGTGCTGGATCAGATCCGCAAGGACGAGACGCTCTCCAATATTCCCGTTGTCGTGTTTACGGGCCGGGAACTTTCGGCCGAAGAGGACGCGGAACTGCACACGATGGCGCGCAGCATCGTCGTCAAGGGTGTCGAGTCGCCGGAACGCCTGCTCGACGAAACGTCACTGTTCCTGCACCGTGTGATCACGGAATTGCCCGTCGCAAAACAGAGGATGCTGGAGAAGCTCAATAGTTCCGATGAGGATCTGATTGGCAAGACCGCGCTGCTGGTCGACGACGACGCCCGCAACATCTTCGCGCTGTCGAGCGTGCTTGAGCGTCGAGGTATGAAGGTGTTGACTGCGACAACCGGTCACGAGGCGATCTCGCTGGTCGAATCCAATCCGAAGATTGCGATCGTGCTGATGGACATCATGATGCCGCAGATGGACGGTTACCAGACCATCGGCGCTATCCGGCAAAATCCCGCCTTCGCGCGGCTGCCGATCATCGCGCTCACGGCGAAGGCGATGAAGGGCGACCGCGAGAAATGCCTGGAAGCAGGCGCGTCCGACTATCTGGCGAAACCCGTGAACACCGAGCAACTGCTGCTGGCGATCCGCATGTGGCTGCACCGCTGATCGGCGATCGAACATGATGGACCAAGAAAAGGTAAACATCCTTCTGGTCGATGACCAACCGGCGAAGCTGCTGGCCTATGAGGTCATCCTGAAGGAGCTCGGCGAGACGCTCGTCGCGGCCTCGTCGGGCCGCGAAGCGCTCGAGTTCCTGCTCAAGAACGAAGTCGCGGTCATCCTGGTCGACGTCTGCATGCCCGAGCTCGACGGCTTCGAGCTGGCGGCCATGATCCGCGAGCATCCGCGTTTCCAGAAGACCGCGATGATCTTCATCTCGGCGATACAGGTCAGCGATATCGATCGCCTGCGCGGCTACGAGATGGGCGCGGTCGACTACGTCCCGGTGCCGGTCGTGCCGGAAGTGCTGCGCGCCAAGATCCGCGTATTCGCCGAGCTCTACCGCAAGACACGGCAGCTCGAACGCCTCAATGCCGAGCTCGAGGACCGGGTGCGTGCGCGCACCGCGGAACTCGAACAGTCGACCACGCGGCTGGTCGAGAGCGAGGCGCGCCGCAGCATGGCGATCGCCGCGGGCAAGATGGGCTCGTGGGACTGGGACTGGGTCAACGGCGACTGGATGTGGGACGAGGGGCAATACAAGATCTTCGGCGTCGATCCGAAATCCTTCGCGCTGACATCAGACAATATCCAGGCGCGGTTTCACCCCGACGATGTCGAGCAACTCCGGCAGGGCTGGACCGGTTTCGGCAACGGCCACACCTCGTATGAGGCGGAATTCCGCGTCGTGCGACCGGACGGCGAGATACGCTGGTGTGTCGGCACAGCCGCGGCCACCAGCGACAGAAGCGGCAGGGTGGTGCGGGTGAGCGGGGTCACCGTCGACATCACCGACCGCAAGAAGGCCGAGGAGCGGCAGAGCCTGCTGACCCGCGAGGTCGACCATCGCGCCAAGAACGCGCTCGCGCTGGCGCAGTCGATCGTGCGGCTGACGCGGGCGCAGAACGTGACCGCCTATGTGCGGGCGGTCGAAGGCCGCATCACGGCGCTGGCGCGCGTCCACACCGTGCTGTCGTTGTCGAGCTGGCAGGGCGCCGAGATCCGGCGGCTGGTGACCGAAGAGATCGCGCCTTATTCCGAGGCCGGGCAGATCCAGATCGAGGGCGCGGAGGTGCAGCTGCAACCCGCGACCGCGCAGACTCTGGCGCTGGCGTTGCACGAGCTCGTCACCAACTCCGCCAAATACGGCAGCCTGTCGGTGCTGTCAGGCCGGCTCGCAATCACCTGGGAAGTGCACGACGATACGCTGATCCTGGCCTGGGTGGAATCCAGCGGGCCTCCGGTGACCAAGCCGAAGCAGAAAGGATTCGGCACCAGGAGCGTGATCGCCAGCATCGAGACCCAGCTCGGCGGACAGGCCGACTTCGATTGGCGCGCCGAGGGTTTGATATGCCGGCTCACGGTTCCGCTCAAGGCGCTTGTCGGGGACACGCCGGCGTTCCGCGAACCGTCGGCCGTGGAGCACAAGCCGATGGTCAGTTCCAGGGCCGTGTAGCGCATCCCACCGAAACAGGAACCAAGCGCCGGACGCTGCGGTTAACGAGGGCTGATCGCTCCCGTACGTAGCTTGAGGTGCTGCCGTGGATGCCCAAACCCGAGAGCGCGGGCCGTCCGCGGAGAAGCCGCGCGAGCCTGAGCGCGCCCCCGAGCAGACGTCGCGGCCGGACCAAATGGCCTCATCGCAGCAGCAGACCGAGCGCAAGCCGTCGATGCGCGACCGTTTGCGCGAACACTGGATCCTCGCGACGGCCGGCGTTTGCCTGCTGCTGCTCGCACTCGTCAGTGGCGGGGCCTATTGGCTCAACATCCGCCACTATGAATCGACCGATGACGCGTTCGTGGCCGCGCGCAGCTTTGCCGTAGCCGCCAAGGTCGGCGGTTATGTCGTCGAGGTTCCGGTCACCGACAACCAGCACGTCAATGCCGGCGATCTGCTCGCGCGGATCGACGAGCGCGACTACAAGATATCGGTCGACCAGGCCAACGCCCAGGTCGCGGTCGCCGAAGCCAATATCGCCAACGTCCAGGCGCAGATCGACAGCCAGCAGGAGCAGATAAAGGAAGCCAAGGCGCAAGCGCAACAAGCCGACGCACAATTGAAATTTGCCGAGCAGGAGGCCGCCCGTGCGCAAGACCTCGTCGACAAAGGGGCGGGCACCGTGCAGCGGCAGCAGCAGACGCACTCGGATCTCGACGCCCAGCAGGCCAATGCCAGCCGTGCCAGGACGGCGGTGACCGCGGCCGAACTCGGCGTCAAAACGCTCGAGGCTCAGCTCAAAAGCAGCAAGGCATCGCGGGAGCAGGCGCAGACCCAGCTCGATCAGGCCGAATTGAACCTGCAATACACCGGCATCGTCGCGGCGCAGTCGGGACGCGTCGTCAAACTGAGCGGCGCGGTCGGCACCTTTGTTGCGCCGGCGCAGAGCGTCATGATGCTCGTTCCCGACGAGGTCTGGATCACCGCCAATTACAAGGAAACGCAGCTGACGGACATGCGGCCGGGACAGCCGGTCGAGATCAGGATCGATGCCTATCCGGGGCGCAAGCTCACCGGTCACGTGGCCTCGGTTCAGCCGGGATCGGGCACCGCGTTCAGCCTGCTGCCGGCGGAGAACGCGACCGGCAATTTCGTCAAGGTCGTGCAACGCGTCCCCGTGAAGATCGTGGTCGACAACTGGCCTGATGATGTGCCGGTCGGGCCGGGCATGTCGGTCGTGCCCTGGACCAGGGTGCGATGAGCGACGCCACGGCAGGCGGCGCCGCCTGGTCGCCGGAGCGTTCGGCTGCCGGCGGGCACAATCCCTATCTGATTGCCTTCGTGGTCTCGATCGCGACCTTCATGGAGGTGCTCGACACCACGATCGCCAACGTGGCCCTGCGTCATATCGCAGGCAGCCTCGCGGTCGGCATCGACGAGAGCACCTACGTCATCACCAGCTATCTCGTCGCCAATGCCATCGTGCTGTCGATCTCGGGCTGGCTCTCGACCGTGATCGGCCGCAAACGCTTCTACATGATCTGCGTCGGCACCTTCGCATTCGCCTCGCTGCTCTGCGGAATGGCCTGGAGCCTCGAGGCGCTGGTCCTGTTCCGGATCATCCAAGGCCTTGGCGGCGGCGGCATGGCAACCAGCGAGCAGGCGATCCTCGCCGACTCCTTTCCGCCGGCCAAGCGCGGCCAGGCGTTTGCGATCTACGGCGTCGCTGTGGTGGTTGCTCCCGTGATCGGACCGACGCTCGGCGGCTGGATCACCGACACCTACACCTGGCACTGGATCTTCCTGATCAACGTGCCGATGGGCTTGATCTCGCTGTTCCTGGTCGGAACACTGATCAAGGAGCCATCCGGCGCCGAACAGGAACGCAAGGAGTTGCTCAAGGACGGATTGCGCGTCGACTATATCGGCTTCATGCTGGTCGCGATCGGGCTCGGCTCGCTCGAATTCGTGCTCGACGAGGGCCAGCGCAAGGACTGGTTCGGCTCCGGCATGATCACAGGCTTCGCGCTGGCGTCGGCGGTCTGCCTGATCGCGCTGATCCCCTGGGAGCTGACGCGCAAGGATCCGATCGTCGACCTCCGCCTGTTGGGACGTCGCCAATTCGGATCGTGCTTCCTGGTGATGCTGTGCACCGGAGCGGTGCTGATCTCGTCGACACAGCTGCTGCCGCAGTTCTTGCAGACCGAGCTGAACTACACCGCGTTGCTTGCCGGGCTCGCGCTGTCGCCCGGCGGCATCGTGACGCTGATCCTGATGCCGGTGGTCGGCAGCCTCGTCAGTCGGGTGCAGCCGAAATACCTGATCGCGATCGGCGGCTGCATCGTCGCATTCTCGATGTGGCATCTAACCGGGCTGAATGGCGACATCACCTATGGCTACGCCGCGCTGGCGCGCATCTTCCTCTCCGCAGGACTTCCGTTCCTGTTCCTGCCGGTCACGACGGCATCCTATGACGGTGTGCCACCGGACAAGACCAACCAGGCCTCGGCGCTGATCAACGTCGCGCGCAACATCGGCGGGTCGATGGGCGTCGCGCTGGCGCAAACGGCGCTGGCGCAGCGCCAGCAATTCCACCAGAGCCGTCTGATCGAGCACGCCGCGCCGTCCGATCTCGGGTATCAGCAGACCATCGACGCGATGACGCGCTACTTCCAGTCGCAGGGGTCGAATGCTTCGGATGCCGCGGCGCAGGCGATTGCCTGGGTCGGCCAGACCGTGCAGCGGCAGGTCGATCTTCTCGCCTATATCGATGTGTTCTGGATGCTTTCGATTATCGGCCTTGTCATGATCCCGCTTGCCCTGATCATCAAGCCGGTCGATCTGACGACGCCATCCAACGGACATTGAAGCAGACGACATTGTGAACGCAGATTGCGGTTGAAGCGCGCTATCAATTGGCTGACTGAATGGATCTCACGCGAGGAGCATATGCGTAAGACAAAGTTTGCCGGCGCGGGTCTGTCGGTCATCATCCTCGCAGCGATCGGCATCGCGCGGGCGGGCGCTGAACCGGTGCTGAAGGGCGCCGAGGCGTTCGGCGACTGGCAGCGCGACAAACCGGGCACGGTGCGCCTGATCACGCCGCAGGATTTGCCGAGGCCAGGGGCAACGGCCTCCAGCAGCAATTCGTCGCGCGTCGTGCAGCGACCGGCATCGGCGGTGCCGCAGGTGCCGGCGGGGTTCAAGGTCGAGCTGTTTGCGAGCGGGCTCAGCGGCCCACGCATCATCCGGACGGCGCCCAATGGCGACATCTTCGTCGTGGAGACCGGCTCCGGCCGCATCCGCGTCCTGCGCAGCGACAATGGTGCCAGCAAGCCCGCGACCAATGAGGTCTACGCATCCGGCCTGAACCGGCCGTTCGGTATCGCGTTTTTTCCGAACGGCGACAATCCGCAATGGCTCTACGTCGCCAATACCGACGGCGTGGTGCGCTTTGCCTACCGCAACGGCGATCTCAAGGCGTCCGGAAAGCCCGAGACCATTGTCGCCAATCTTCCTCACGGCTACGGCCACTCGACGCGCGACATCGTGTTCACGCCTGACGGCAAGCGCATGCTGGTGTCGGTCGGCTCCGCCGGCAACGCCGGCGAGGGGCTGGGCAAGCCTCCCGAAGGCATCGAGGCCTGGAGCCGCGACCACGCACTCGGCGCAGCCTGGGGCGCCGAGACCGATCGCGCCGCCGTGCTCGCCTTCGATCCCGACGGCAAGAACCAGAAGCTGTTCGCCACCGGGATCCGCAATTGCGTGGGGCTCGCGATCCAGCCCGGCAGCGGCACGCCATGGTGTTCAACCAACGAGCGCGACGGCCGCGGCGACAACCTCGTGCCCGACTATGTGACGCGGATCCGCGAAGGCGCGTTCTACGGCTGGCCCTGGTACTACATCGGTGCCAACGAGGACCCCGCGCATGCCGGCGCACGGCCAGACCTGAAGGACAAGGTGACGGTTCCCGACGTGCTGTTGCAGGCGCACTCGGCCTCGCTCGGCCTGACCTTCTACACCGGCAGCAGCTTTCCGCCCGAGTATCGCGGCGATGCGTTCGCCGCCGAACACGGTTCATGGAATCGCTCGAAGCGCACCGGCTACAAGGTCATTCGCATCAGGCTGAAGGATGGTGTGCCGACCGGCGAATACGAGGATTTCGTCACCGGCTTTGTCATCGGCGACAATGAGGTCTGGGGCCGCCCGGTCGGCGTGACGGTGGCACGCGACGGTGCACTTTTGGTCTCCGAGGACGGCAACGGCACCATCTGGCGCGTCAGCCACGACTAGCCGCCGGGCCGCTATCCCAAGCCGTCCTTGAGGCCGTAATCCTCATAGATCGTCAGCGGATCGGTATCCGGAAACAACCGGCACTTGGCCTGCGCCAGGTGCAGCGTCACGGCGCCGGCCTCACACCTCGCGGTCAGGATCTTCCGGACATCCTCCATATGCGCGCGCGGCTGATGCTTCGACGGCAGCTGTTCAAGCGCGACCAGCGCCGTGGCCAGGGCCTCCGTGACCACCCATTCGTCGTGTCCGGTAATTCCCTTTCGCGGCATCGCCACATCCTCCGTCACACCGGCTGCGACATTGTAGCGCGAGAAGGGTGGGGGCTGTCATCAGCCAACATGGGCAGGACGAGAGGGAACTGGTTCGCGCGGCCCTGCCACGAAGCGCCGCAGGGAACCAGCGTGGCAGCGCGCGGTAGCAATGATTAGAACCACAAGTCTCGCTTTTCATCGCCGGTCGGTCCGCCCACATGTTCGCCCGCTATCTCTCGTCCTGGAGACTCATTCCCGACGGCGAACCGATTGTGACGCACGCCGCGCACTTGCTGCCGGTGCGGCGGCACGGCGAGCCGGCCATGCTCAAGCTCTCGCACGAGCCGGACGAGCGGCTCGGCGCTGTCGTCATGGAATGGTGGGACGGAGACGGCGCGGCGCGCGTGCTTGCCCGTGACGGCGACGCGCTGCTGCTCGAACGGGCGATGGGGCCGGCTTCGCTGAGCGAGATGGCGCGAACCGGCCGGGACGACGACGCCTGCGGGATCCTCTGTGCAACGGCGGATCGCCTGCACGCCGCGCGCGCGAAACCGCGGCCCGAGTTGACGCCGCTCACGCACTGGTTTCGCGAGTTATGGCCCGCGGCCCGGGCACACGGCGGCATCCTGAACCGGTCGGCTGAAATCGCCAAAACTCTGTTGGGCGATCAGCGCGAGACCGTGGTGCTGCATGGCGACCTGCACCATGACAACGTGCTCGACTTCGGCGCGCGCGGCTGGCTCGCGATCGACCCGAAGCATCTCGTCGGCGAGCGCGGCTTCGACTTCGCCAACATCTTCACCAATCCGGATCTTGCGGATCCGACACGGCCGGTCGCAACCGAGCCCGGACGCTTTGCGGAGCGGCTCGACATCGTCGCGGAAGCGGCACGGCTGGATCGCCGGCGCCTGCTGTCATGGATTGTCGCCTGGACCGGTCTGTCGGCCGCGTGGTTTCTGGGCGACCACGATCCGCTCGCCGAAATCGACCTGCAGATTGCAAAGCTTGCCGCGACCGAACTCGACCGGATGGCGTAGCGCGCGCAGCGGCTAGGCCGCCGCGGCACTGGCTCCACTCAGCGACACGCTCAAGATCCGCCACTTCGATATGTCGAAGAAGTAAGCCGCCTTGATGCGTGCGGAGGCGGGGTCCGGCGCCTGAATCACCGTGTGGAATTTCCGCTCCCCATCGCTCAGCGAAATCCGGAATGTCTGCATTGGTCGAACCTCCACGCGCGGATGCTGCGGCAAGGACGGTTAACATCCGGTTGCTGATGACGATGCGCGCGGCGCGCTGATGGTTCACTCAGCTGATGCCGATGGCAGCCGCACCATCGTGTCTTCCACACCAACAACGCGTCCATCCTGCGCGCGCAGCTCGAGCCGTCGCACGGGCAGGCCATTCTTTCGGTCGACCAGTAGCACATGCGCTTCGTCGGGTTCGAAGAAGAAATCCTCGCCCCACTGCCGGAGTGCGACAAGGAGCGGGAACAGCCCGCGTCCTTTTTCGGTCAGCACATACTCCTGATAGGGGCTGCCGTCGGCTGCAGGCACCGTCTCCATGATGCCGTGCGCCAGAAGGTTGCGGAGCCGGGCCGAGAGGATGTTCTTGGCAAGCCCGAGGCTCTTCTGGAATTCGCCGAACCGGCGCAGCCCGTCGAACGCATCGCGCACGATCAACAGCGACCACCAGTCGCCGATCGCATCCAGCGGCCGGGCCACGCCGCATATCGAGTCCCTGTGGCTCACTCTCTTGGCCATCGCGATTCGCCGACGCTCCTCATTTCCTGGGTGGATCGGCGGTGTGTCCTGGCCTCAGGGACCATCCGACCGTGCGTCCGATATATCGGTTGCAAACTAAAACCTCAAGCGCTATACGATGGTTTCAAATTAAAACCATGAGGCCTGCCATGATCCGAGCCGATGCCACCTTCGAGGGCACCTTTCCGTTCGCACCGCATTTCAGCGCGGCCCCAGGCTTCCAGATGCACTATCTCGATGAAGGCCCGCGGGACGCCGAGGTGGTGCTCTGCCTGCACGGCGAACCGACCTGGGGCTATCTGTTCCGCCACCTCGTACCGGTCCTGAGCGCGACGCACCGCGTGGTCGTTCCGGATCACATGGGCTTCGGCAAGAGCGCGACGCCGGCACAGCGCAGCTACTGGCTGCAGGATCACGTCGACAATCTCGAGACGCTGGTTGGCGCGCTCGACCTCACCGACATCACCCTGGTCATGCATGATTTCGGCGGCCCCGTCGGCATGGGGTTTGCGGCCCGCCATCCGGATCGGATCCGCCGCATCATCTCGGCCAACGGGCCGACGCCGTTCGGACAAAGCGATCTGTTCGAGCGCGTCACGGCCAATGCGCAAGTCTCGCCCTGGTTTCAATGGATCGCCAACGCCGAGGCGAACGGCGAGATCGAGCCGGTTCTGGGACAGCTCGGCTTCAACATCCTGAGCACGCTGAAGCTCAATGGTTTCGAGAATAATTCGGTCATCACCGACGCGTGGCTCGCGGCCTACGGCACGCCGTTCGCGCGTCCGGCCGACTGCCTCGGTGCGATCGGATGGGCCAAGGGCTTTGCGACCGGTGCGCATGTCTTCGCGGCGCCCGATGCCGCTGCCGACCGCGTGATCCGCAGCAAGCCCGCGCTCGCGATCTGGGGGGAGGCGGACCGCACGCTGCGCGCAGAGCACTTCCTGCCGCTGTTTTCCGCGATCTTCCCGGCGGCGCCGGTGAAGCGCCTGGCCGGCGTCGGGCATTACTGCTTCGAGGATGCGCCGCAGGATATCGCTGGCCTGATCGCGCAGTTCATCCGGCAGACGTGACGTTGTCCGATCGGCGGGGGCGCGTGAAAGCGCGGCAAATGAACCTCAGTCGGTTGCGTCAGCCAGCAGACGGTTGATCGCCAGGCCTGTGAAAAATGCTATAGACGCCTTATGGGCTAGCTCAACAATGCCGTAGCGCAGTCCCGCAGCAGATTTACTCGACGGAGTTTCAGATGAGGATTGTTCCATTCGCTGCATTTCTTGTCATCATTTGCCAGGGCGCGGCCGCTCAAACGTCCGGATGCTCGGCCATTTCGAACGCCAGCGATCGACTGTCCTGTTACGACAAGGCCGCATCGATCGCAGGCAACGGTTTGGAGAAAGACAAGACTGCGTCATCGGGCTCTTCTGAAACGCCGTCCAAGAAGCGAAGCGTTGTCGAGATGCTTGCCGATGAGAACGCAAAACTGAACGCAAAGCTCAAGACCATCTGCCGCGGCTGCTGACGTCGATGGAAGGCCAATCGGCCATCCACCGACAGCGTGACTGTTCACGGTTCGGTTTTTGCAATGAAGCTCCGGTTCCGATCGCGGATCTCCGCGGCCGCTTCGTCGTAGAGGAAAGGCAGAAAGGCATAGCGCCTTCCGCGCGTGACCAGGCTCACGGCGTGCAGCAATGAGCAAGAGAAGACCACGGCGCATCCTGTGGGCGGCTTGAATGATTGAGGTCCGTATTCGGGGAAGCCGATTTCGCCTCCCTCAAAATCCTCGTTAAGATTGATTGAAACGGCAAAGCGACGGTGGGCCGTTCCCTTGGTGGTGTTATCACGATGGGGCGCAAAGTGCGCCTTGTCGGCGGCGTCGTAGCAACCGACCATGTATCGTTCGATGTGAGTGGCCTTGAATTGGTGAACCTTGGCGATCTCAGGGACGATCGCCCGATCGATTCTCTGGTCGACCTGCCGCTTCAGGTCGGCATCTTCCAGAAGAAAATCTCTCCGTGCCTTGAACCGAAGGTCCGTCACCCCGACCGTCTTCCCGTCGATCTCACGCATGACGCCGGACATTTCGCCGCCGTTTGCCTCATAAAGATCGATTAGCTGCTTGCAGAAGCTCGGCTCGAAAACATTTGGCAGATAGAGGATCGGCGCCTGCAATCGTATTCCGGAGAAGCGATCTGGTGGCGGCAGAGAACGCAGGTGCGATATCAGCCAAGACGTTCGCGCAAGCGGAAGCAGGCCGATCACGCGCAGCGTTGGATCGATCAGTACCCACATTCGCGTGTAGCGGGATTGGTTGGCTTGGGCCTGAGAGATTGCCCCGTAGAGACGACTGATCTTGCCGTCGAAATCCAGAAAGTACCGTACTCCGTCTCTCTCGGATAACTTCTGTTCGGCCTTGTCCCTTTGATCGACCGTCACGCCATAGAAGGCCGCGTGCTTGCCGTTGAAAACGTCAGCCGCGTCCAGAACCTGCTGGATCAATTCGCGTGCCGGATCGTCGCCCGCGCTGCCAAGGAAACAGAGGGCGAGATAGCGGCCCGCTGCAGTCGAAAAAGTATAATTCGGCACCGAGAGCGTCTGTTGTGAAAACCACGGGGCTGCACTTCCCGGACCAATACCCGGCTTCTCCTCGTGACTTTGATCCATCCGATCACCTCAATTATTCATCCGAGTATAAATTTCGCTTCACGCTGCCCCAGCGAGCGCCAAACAAGAGATAGCCGTAATGCGATCCGGGTATCCGACATGGCCGTCCACCGCCCGAGCGGCGCAGGGGCCATGCCCAACTGAATGGCGATGAAGATGCCATGAATGGTCCAAAATGCCCAGCGATCGGCGTGAGGGCGCGCCGGCGTGGCCAGCACTCGAGGCCCGGTTTGAATAGACCGGGCGAATTGTACAAGGCGGTCCGTCCCCGGATCACATGGTGCATTCCGCCGAGATCGCCGCCTCGAGTGCCGGTACCCATGCCTGCTAGGCGGCAGCGGTGAAGTGGATGCCGTCGGGCAGCTTCGCGCCAGGCCGTGGCAGCGGGGCCATTTCAGTGATGCTGTCACCAAGCACGACGATCGGGGCTGTCGCGTCGGCGAGTGCCGCGCGAATCATGAACTCGCGTACCGCGGCGTGATCGTGAAAGGTATGCTGGGACACTTCACCGAAGCGGTTGGGCATGAGAGGATGGCCGTAGAACCACGGGAATTTCAGGTGAGGAGAATGGGGTAAAATCGAGCATGTTATTTGATACGCGATCATTGCTTCGAGGAGTTTCAGGTGCAGGTCATACGCAATGGATTTCTATCACTTCTGGCCCTGGGAGCATTGACCCTGGAAGGCCACGCGCAAGCTGTGGTCGCAGCATTGGAGTGCGATTTTCCGGCAGCTTCAACAGATGATTGGAACATGGCCGCGTCGACCCTGCAGTACTACATCGACACGGCGCGAGGTTGGAGAGTGGACGAGGATTCCTTTTCCTTCGACGGCACGGCAAACATTGTTGTCGATGGAAAGGACCACGTAGCTTCGCTGTCGATCACGGTTTCCCGACAGTCAGGCAGGGCCAACAAAACCCTGAGGTCGGAGGGGAGATCCCTTACCGTCAGCGGGGAATGCAGAAAGATGGAAGCCTCCGGACGCAAGTTCTAGGCGTGCCCGTTATCCCTGCTGCGCGCCGATCGGCAGCCGTTGGAAAGATGCCCGGCCGGCGTCCGCCAGCCGGGCTGCAAGCGCTGATCAACAGGCGAAGCGGTTCGTAACGAACCGAGATGCTCCTAAACACAGGGACAGCCATGGTCCTCGTAGAGCTCTTCGCCGGTTGCAGCCGGCACAATCGAGCCGGCGGCCGCCTCCGACAGTTTCGCAGGCTGACTGGACGTGCTCTTGAACGGACAGGGGCCAGTCGAACCAATCTGCGAGTCGGAGAAATACGTTAAGGTCTGATCGATCCAGGGACCGTTGCCGGTGCCGAACGGTGACCAGGTCCAGTACGACCATCCGAACAGCGCGCCGTTGCAGCAGCCCTCGTAACTGCGCCGGAAGGGCGACCAGCTGAACCTGGTGCGCCAGGGACGGAAGTCATATTGGTACTTCACTTCCGTTTTCGTCTTCTTGCAGGGGTAGGGGATGAAGCCCCACTTCCAGCACACGCCCCAGTAACTCACCGTGATTGTCTCTCGCATTCCGCAGGCCATGGCATTCCCTCCTGGTTGAGAAGAGACCGTTTGGTCTCCCATGACGTGCATCGTGAAGCTTTCCGTCGGCCAATACCGTGAGGGGCATCACTCAGGCGCCGGAACCGACAACGCGGAGGCCGGAGCTGACTGGCTCGTTCGCCAAGTTCGCGTTGCGTTCGGCGGCGCCCTACGCTAAGGGCCTGATCCGATTGATCCGGAAGGGTGGCCGAGTGGTTTAAGGCACCGGTCTTGAAAACCGGCGTGCCCGCAAGGGTACCGTGGGTTCGAATCCCACCCCTTCCGCCAGTACAGCGTACTCCGTTGTTCTCCACTGTTCGGAATCCCCAGTAGAATCAGCGCTTTCGTCGGCGCACTGTATTCTCTCGTTCGCCGCCGTTCCTCATGATCAGGGCGCAGACCGTAGCCAGGGCCCCCAGGTTCGGAGGACGGTTTGAGCGGAGGAACATAGGGCTGGCAAGCTTCAAGCCCTGCATGTGCTCGAGCAGCATGTGCCTGTTGCCGACCGCGGTCCGATCGCGTCGGATATCGTCGCGCTCGGCGTGATAGGCCTGCATGTCCGCGGCGAACTGGCGGGCGACCTTCGGCGGGATCTCGAGCGGCTTTCGGGTGATGGGCATCTTTCGAAATCGCCGTATTCAAACGCCGGGACTCGCCCTTCGAGTCCCGGCGTCTTTTCGTCTAACCCACGATCGCGAAGTTCGATGCGGTGAGCGTGCTAGCCGTAGCCCCGTTAAGCCAAACTGCTGTGTCATCGTCGATCTGTACGACGAAGTACGCGCCATTTTGGTAAGAGTGCGACAACACATCCGCAAACGAGTGCAATCCTGTCTTAAACAGCTCTACGGCATCGGTAGCTGAATTCCAGTCTTGAACAACTGCAACACTGGGCACGTCCTCCGTCTCGAAAACATCCCGGCCACCGCCACCAAAAAAGTAGTTCACGCCTTTGCCGCCGTCGAAAAAGTCGTTACCTGCGCCCCCAAGGAGGACGTCGACACCGAGACCACCGAACAGCGTATCGTCGCCATTGCCGCCATATTCATACGAGTTGCCCGCTGGGCCGAGATTGAGAATTACGTCGTTGCCATCGTCACCGTTTGCGACGGTGTAGCTGGCGCGGTTGTAGAACTCGATTATATCATCGCCGGCGCCGCCGTAGACATTGGCTCCTCCAACCGAAGTAGAGAGGTCGCTGGCCACCACAATCCAGTCGTTGCCGTCGCCACCCTCCAATAGATCGACACCGCTATCGCCGAATATCGTGTCGTTGCCCGCGTCTCCGTAGATCGAGTCATTGCCGTCGCCGCCATAGAGCCAATCGTTGCCGGCACCTCCGAACAACAGATCGTTGCCTGTCCCTCCGTACAGGGTGTCGTTTCCGCCGCCGCCATAAAGACCCGGGCTAACGCTTCCACCTCCAGCAACCGTGATGTTCGATCCTGAGTCGTCTCCCTCTCCGCCGTAGATTAAATCGGCGCCCCAACCGCCGTAGAGGGCATCTCTGCCTTCGTCTCCACTGATTTCTCCCGCGGTCCAAGTCAACGGCGTGAAAGCGGGAGCGACAATATAATCATCGCCCGTACCTCCATACTGAACGTCTTGAGCGGCGATGTTTGGGTTACCCGCCAAAACGTCGTTGCCGCTACCGCCGTACATCGTCGATTGAGGAGACGTGCCACCGTAATATTCCGCAAGCCTGTCGTCGCCTTGTCCGCCGTCAAGATACGTCGCGCCATCGTAGTCCGCGTTGAGAGTGTCATTGCCGCCGCCGCCATACATTGCTGCGCTTGTGGAATCGATATAGTTGTCGTTGCCGTCGCCGCCGTAATAAGTCGCCATAAAACAATTCTCCAAAATCGATTAAACAAATATCCCCTGGCTCGTCCGTGCGTTCCAGGCCGTCCGCCCATCGGACACGTATGCGCCGTCAATTGCAACTTCTCCGCCCACCGGAACAGCCGTATTTTTGCGGGCAATTATGTTTTCCAGTTTCTTGTGAACGGCACCGCATGGCTCGTCATGTCGTGCCAGTTCGCTGTGACGTGCACAGCGCCGGCCGCACCGCTGCAGAGTTGACAGGACACACCTTCCGCCAAATGTGCGGGTGATACGAGCCGCCAAGAGCCCGTGCCCGCGGGGCCATTTGTCCAATACACGGGGCCCATGGGATTTGACGCCGGCTTCGGGCCGAGCGCCGCAAGGCATTCATGCGCGCAATGCCGTTGACCGCGACGGCGGCCATTGGCCATCATCACACCCATGAAGCGTGTCCTGTTCCTGTGCACCGGCAACTACTACCGAAGCCGATATGCAGAAGAGCTATTCAACCATCTCGCAAGAGCCCGACAGCTGGCGTGGCGCGCATTCTCCAGGGGAGCTGCCGAGCGCGGCTCGCCCGACAATGTCGGGCCGATGTCGGTTTTCGCCGACGATCGTCTCCGCGCAGGGGGCATCGCCCCGGAGGGCGCAACCCGCTATCCGCAGCCATGCGTATTGGCCGACTTCACCGACGTCGACCTGGTGATCGCGCTCAAGGAGACCGAGCACCGTCCGCTGATCGAGCGCCGGTTCCCGGAGGTCGCCGACAGGGTGACCTATTGGCACGTCGACGATATCGACGTGGCACATCCTTCGGTCGCGCTCGCGATGCTCGATGATCGCGTCCGCGAGCTGGTATCGTCGCTCAGCTGATCGGTTCGCGCTTCAGGAATATTTCGAGCGCATATTCCGCCGGACGCGCCAGCCTGCCGCTGACGCGTTCAAGCTCGTCCATGGCGACAATCTCAAGACGCCCTTCGGTCACCGTCAACTGATCGATCGGCACGTCTCGCACAAGGAACACCTCGCCGTGCAGGGTGCCGTTTGGCGTCAAATGGTCTGTTCCGGAGTATTTGCCGATCAGCTCGAAGCGCTCCGGCGGCAGATAGTAGCCGATCTCCTCATGGATTTCGCGAACCACGCACTCCAGGAATGACTCGGTCCCTTCGCGCCGGCCGCCAAACAGGCTGATCTTGCCGGGATCGGAGACGTGCGGAAGATCATCGCGCAGCTGCATCAGCAAACGGCCGTCGGTGCTGATGAGCAGCGCCGATGTTCCTTCTCTCACGAGGTTGCTCATCTCGTCACCAGCACGCATCTGCTGGATGTGCGGTCGGCCTTTTGCTGGTTCATGCGGCAGGTGCGGCCGGCCATTTGTTTGCCTGAGAGGCAGGTTGGCGGCCTGAGGGGAGGCGCGGCCCTTGCGCGCGCCTCGAGGACGACGTTCAGCCGAAAGCGAACGCCAGAAGGCTAGAGCACAGCAGCACGAGGCTTGCTGCGGTCAGGGTTAGAAATCCGTCGGAGACCAAATCGTGATTACGCATGACACACCTGCCTTCAACCGATGCTCATCCGAATTGATTAAAGCTTTCCGAACTTTCACTCCTGGAAAGAGGTGACGCGTCTTTCCGCCTTTGACGGACCGTCAGGCCCGGTACCGATAGCCTTCCACGGCATGCGCCAAGAAGATCGCCGCACTCACCAGGCCCATCACCGCTGTAACCGTCTCGATCATCGCAAACTTCCTTTGCGCCCCACGCGGGAGAGAAAACGATTGCAGCCTTGCACAGTCAAAAAGATTCAATTGTTGGAATCCAAGATGCCCCCCGACTGATGACTTGCTGCAACAGTGTGTCTGATCGCGGGACAGGCGAGGGCGCTTTGCGCGGGCCGGGGCCAGTAGAATGACGGAGGAGGCGCAACAGACCATTCACCAAGACGCCACCGCCCGGCGGCTCTCCCCATTTCCGCCGTGTTCCGGTTGCGATATCTTCACCATCCGGTGCGGAGGTGGGCCGCACGGTGACAAATTCGACCCCGACGCCTCGGAGTAGGCGCGGGTCCGGCAGAATGGTACTTGGGGCAGATGGGGATTAGACGGCCAGATTCGATGATCCGGACGGCGCGCGGCGCCGTTGCGGTGGCGACGTGCCTCGTCCTCGCCAATTGCGCCTCCTCCAACAAGTTCGCCAGCCGTGTCGATCCGAAATACGGCGTGTCGTCCAGCCCACGCGTGGTGGCGCTCGGCGATCCCGTGCCGAAGGGCGGCGGCACCTACCGGATCGGCAAGCCCTATGTCGTCGCCGGCCGCACCTATGTGCCGGAAGAGAACGAGAACTATCGCGCCGAGGGCATGGCGTCCTGGTACGGCGATGATTTCCACGGCCGCCTGACCGCCAATGGTGAGGTGTTCGACATGGGCTCGCTGACGGCCGCCCATCCGACCTTGCCGATGCCGAGCTACGCGCGGGTCACCAATCTGAGCAACGGCCGATCGCTCGTCGTGCGCGTCAATGACCGCGGCCCGTATCACGGCAACCGCCTCATAGACGTCTCCAACAAAGCCGCCGAACTGCTTGATTTCAAAGGCAATGGCGTCGCCCGCGTCCGCGTCGAATATGTCGGCCGGGCACCGCTCGAAGGCTCCGACGACCGCCAGCTGATGGCGACCTTGCGCACTGGCACGCCGGCGCCGTCGCCGTCGATGGTCCGTGTCGCCTCGGCCCGGCCGTTCATCCCGGAGATGTCGTCCTCGTCGGGCCGGGTCCGTGGCGATGTCCCGCTCCCCGAAGGGCGGCCCTACAGCCTCGGCAACACCCAGGCCGACTACGCCTCGGCCAATGCGACGTCCGAAATGTCGGCCTCAAGCCGGTCGCACCGTCGCGTCGCCAACAATCAGCGCGAAGTCTCCTACGAGGGCGATCCGCGCTACGCCGCAACCCCGAGCCCGGCGGCGGCCTATGTGCCGATCGACGCGCGCGGCCCCGCCGAAGTCCTCAGCGGGCGCGGGCTCTACTAAACCAAGCCATTGCGAATCGGGCCGTTGCGAATCAAGCCTTTGGCCTGATCATTTCAGAAACGCGATCAGCGCTGCGTTGACCTCATCGGGGCGCTCCTGCTGGATCCAGTGGCCGGCGCCCTCGATGATCAGCTTCTGCTTGAGGTTCGGCAGCACGCGTTCCATGTCCGCAACCCGCTTGGCGCCGATCAGCCCGGTAATCACCGAATCGTTCGAGCCGGCGATGAACAGCGACGGCTGATGGATCTGGGCGTCCTGCCAGGGCGCCGTCAGCTCCCAATTGCGGTCGAGATTGCGGTACCAGTTCAGGCCGCCGCGGAAGCCGGACTGCCGGTAGCCTTCGGCGAACTCGGCGATGTCAGCCTCGGTGATCCAGGCCGGCAGCGGCATGCCAGTCGGCAGCTTGCCGAGGAAGCCCTTGGCCTCGTCGACGAACATCGAGCTCGGATCGGAGACGCCGCGCCCGAGCACCAGCCGCATCGTGTGAGCGACGTCGCGCTCGAACTCGGCTTCAGCCACGCCGGGCGGTTGGAAGTATTGCCAATAGAAGTTGGTAATGCCGCTCTCGCGCAGGGTCTCCAGCGGACGGCCGCGGCCGCGGAACGGCGGCGGCACGCTGAGGCCGGCGACCTTGGTGAAGATATCGGGGCGGAACAGGGCCGCATGCCAGGCGACCGGCGCACCCCAATCGTGACCGACAATCATCGCCTTCTCGCCGAGCGCGGCCACCAGCGCAACCATGTCGCCGACGGTATCGAAGATGGTGTAGGCGCCGACTTCGGCCGGTGCACTGGTCCGGCCGAAACCGCGCATGTCGGGAGCGACGACCCGGAAGCCGGCCGCGGCCAATGCAGCGATCTGGTGCCGCCACGAGTACGACAGTTCCGGCCAGCCATGGCAGAGCACGACCAGCGGGCCTTGCCCGGCCTCGCACACGAACATGTCGATGCCGTTCGCCGAAATGGTGCGGGAGGATGACATTCGCGTTTCCGCCTTGTTTGCCGGTTCTGTTGTCGTTGGCTGGTTCCTTACCGGCAAGGATACGGACGTTCAACCCAGCCGGCAATCCAGCCGGCCGTGCACAAGCGCTGAAACCTCAGTTGTTTGCGGTACTTCCAGCTGTTAGAACGCAGTCTTTCAGGACATCGCCGATGCCAGCCCCGACCGCAGTTCCCCGCACGTTGTCTGCTCGCGCCGGGCGTTGCTGGCGCGGCCTGGTCGCGGCCGCGGTCGCGCTTGCGATCGGCTGCGGCGGGATGGTCTACGCCGCCAACAACAGCGTTCAGGGCGCCAAGAAGGAAGAGGGCGGGTTCGACGGCGATGCGCCGACCGCGATCCTGGTCGAGGCCTCCTCGGGCAGCGTGCTGTTCGAGAAGAACGCCGACGAGCTGCGCGCGCCGTCCAGCATGATGAAGCTGATGACCGCCGAGGTGGTGTTCGACGCCATCAAGAAGGGTGACATCAAGCTCACGGACGAATACCGGATCAGCGAAAACGCCTGGCGCCGGGGCGGCGCGCCGTCCGGCACCTCGACGATGTTCGCAGCGATCAACAGCAAGGTCTCGGTCGATGATCTCCTGCATGGTGCGATCATCCCGAGCGGCAACGACGCCTGCATCGCGCTCGCCGAAGGCATTGCCGGCAACGAGCATACGTTCGCGACCGATTTCATGACCAAGCGCGCCCGCGAGCTCGGCATGACCAAATCGACCTTCGGCAATTCCAACGGGCTGCCGGACCCGGCCAACAAGATGACGGTGCGGGAACTCGCGACGCTGGCGCGCCACATCATCCTGACCTACCCGGACCGCTATAAGCTGTTCGGCGAGAAGGAATTCACCTGGAACAAGATCCGCCAGCAGAATCGCAATCCGCTGCTGAACGCCTTGCCCGGCGCCGACGGGTTGAAGACCGGCTACACCAAGGAGGGCGGCTACGGCATGGTCGGCTCAGCCGTGCAGAACGACACGCGCCTGATCGTCGTGGTCAACGGCCTCGAGGATTCCGAGGACCGCGCCACCGAAGCCAAGAAGATGCTGGAATGGGGGTTCCGCAGCTTCGAGACCCGGCCCCTGATCGCAGCCAATCAGCCGGTCGGCTATGCCCGGGTGTTCGGCGGCGACAGCCGTTCGGTCAAGCTCGTCAGCCCCGATCCGATCAAGGTGATGGTGTCGAAGAACGGCAACGACAAGCTGCTCGCGCGCGTCATCTATGAAGGTCCGGTCAAGGCACCGATCGCCGCCGGCCAGAGGATCGGCGTCGTCAGGGTCTGGCGCGGCGCCAATGTCGCGATGGAAGCGCCGGTGTTCGCGGCGGATGCCGTCGGCACCGGATCGACGATGCGGCGCGCGCTCGACGGCGCCCAGGAGCTCGTCATCGGCATGATCCGCGCCGGGGTCGGGAAGCTCTGACATGGCGGAAGCAGCAGTCCAACGGCCGAGCTTGCGCGGTCGCTTCATCACCTTTGAGGGCGGCGAGGGGTCGGGGAAATCGACCCAGATCCGCAAGCTCGCCGAACGGCTCGATGTCGCCAAGCTGCGTGCGATCGTGACCCGTGAACCCGGCGGCTCGCCGGGCGCGGAGATCATCCGTCACGTCGTGTTGTCGGGGATGGGCAAGCTGCTCGGGCCAGAGGCGGAGACGCTGCTGTTTGCCGCCGCGCGCGACGACCATGTCCGCACCGTGATCCTGCCGGCGCTCAACCAGGGCATCTGGGTGCTGTGCGATCGCTTCTTCGATTCCACGCGCGCCTATCAGGGCCAGCTCGGGCAGGTCTCGCCCGGTCTCGTCAACGCGATGCAGCGCGTCACCATCGGCGATCTCAAACCCGATCTGACCTTCATCCTCGATGTGCCGGTCGAGATCGGCCTGCAGCGCGCCGCCGTGCGCCGCGGCAATGCGACCGCCGATCGTTTCGAGGCCGAGGGCATCAAGTTCCATCAGGATTTGCGCGAGGCCTACCGCCGGATTGCGGCCGAAGACCCGGAGCGCTGCGTGCTGATCGACGCCACGGCGGATCAGGATACGGTCGCGGCCACGATATGGGCCACGCTGCGCGAGCACCTGCGCGCAACGCTCACGGCGGCGAGTCCCGCATGAGCGCGCGCAAGGTCGAACCGGAGAGCCTCGCGCGCCATCCGCGCGAAACCCCCGATCTGTTCGGGCATCGCGAGGCGGAGGCCGCCTTGCTCGATGCCTATCGCAGCGGGCGAATTCCGCACGCCTGGCTGATCGGCGGCGCACAGGGGATCGGCAAGGCGACGCTGGCCTACCGCATGGCGCGCTTCGTGCTGGCGTTCCGCAATCCCAAATCGTCCCAGGTTCAGGCGGCCCCGACGCTGCGCGTCGATCCGTCCGATCCGGTGGCGCGGCAGATCACCGCCGGCGCGCATGGCGGGCTGCTGGTGCTGGAGCGCGGCCTCAACGACCGCGGCGTGATGCGCACCGTGATCACGGTCGACGAGACGCGGGAAACGATCTCGTTCTTCGGCTCGACCGCTGCGGTCGACGGCTGGCGCGTCTGCATCGTCGACACCGTCGACGAGCTCAATCCCAATGCCGCGAACGCACTGCTGAAGATCCTCGAGGAGCCGCCGCAGCAGTCGCTGTTCCTGCTGGTCAGCCACGCGCCGTCACGGGTGCTGCCGACTATCCTGTCCCGCTGCCGCAAATTGCTGCTGCGGCCGCTGGAGACGGATGATGTCGTGCGCGCGGCCGCAGCGGCGACCGACATCGCCTCCGACGATCCGGCGCTGGCGGAAACCGCGGCGGCCTCCGAGGGCAGCGTCGGGCGGGCGCTGGCGCTGCTCGGCGGCGACGCGCTGAAACTGCAGCAGCGCACGGCCGCGCTGCTCGCGACGCTTCCGAACGTCGATCCGCGCGAATTGCACGCGCTGGGCGAAGCGCTCGGCACCAGCGACCGCGTCGCGCTTGCCGCCTTCATCGACGGCATCGATCGCTGGATGAGCGAGCGTATGCGCAGCGGCGACGCCAATGCCAACCTGCCGCGCCTTGCACGGCTGGCAGAGGTATGGGAAAAGATCGTCCGCGCCGCGCGCGATACCGAAGCCTACAATCTGGAGCGCAAGCCGCTGGTTTTCTCGGTGTTTTCGATGCTCGCGGACGCGACCCGATAGACGCCAAGTCTCAAAACAAGCAAGTCTCAAAACACAATCGTCTGCAAACAATCCGTCTGACGACACTCCCGACAATCTCGTTTCGATCTGCAAAGGATTCCGTGGTGGCGACCGCTAAGAAGAAATCGTCGAAGAAGGCCAAGAAGACGAAGAAGGCATCGCCCGCTCGCGCGACCAAGAAAGCCACGGCGAAGTCGCGCGCGACCAAGAAGGCTGGGCGCGTCGCCAAAAAGGCAAAGAAGGCGACCAAGGCCAAGAAGGGCACCAAGAAATCGGCTGCGAAGAAAGTCGCCAAGAAGGTCGTCAAGAAAGCCGTCAAGAAGGCTGTGAAGAAGACGGCCAAGAAGGCTGCCGCGAAGGCCACCAAGGCGCCGCCGAAGAAGGCAGCCGCGGCGGCCGTCGCTCCCGTTGCAAAGAAGCCCGCTGCGCCGAAGCCTCCGGTTGCCGAGAAGGCTCCGAAGCCGGCAGCGGTCCGCGCGCCCAAGCAAGCCAAACCTACAGCGGCTGCGCCCGCGTCCGTCTCAGCATCTGCCGCGGACCGCGGCAACATCTACTACATCACGACGGCGATCGCCTATCCGAACGGTCAGCCGCATATTGGCCACGCCTATGAGGCGATCGCGACCGATGCGCTGGCGCGCTTCCAGCGGCTCGACGGCAAGGATGTGTTCTTCCTGACCGGCACCGACGAGCACGGACAGAAGATGATCCAGACCGCGGCCGGCGAGGGGATGACGCCCTACGACCTCGCGACCCGCAATGCCGCGCGGTTCAAGGAGATGGATGAGCGGCTCAACGTCTCGTTCGACCGCTTCATCCGCACCTCCGAGCCTGCCCACCATAAGTCGGTGCAGGAGATCTGGCGCCGCATGCAGGACAATGGCGACATCTACATCGACGCCTATGCCGGCTGGTATTCGGTGCGCGACGAGGCCTATTACGCCGAGGATGAGACCACGGTCGGCGAGGACAATGTCCGCCGCGGGCCGCAGGGCACGCCGGTCGAATGGGTCGAGGAGAAGAGCTATTTCTTCAAGCTCTCGGCCTACCAAAACAAGCTGCTGCAGCTCTATGAGAGCCAGCCCGATTTCATCGGCCCGGATTCGCGCCGCAACGAGGTGATGAGCTTCGTGCGCGGCGGCCTGAAGGATCTCTCGATCTCGCGCACCACCTTCGACTGGGGCGTCAAGGTCCCTGATGATCCCGAGCACGTGATGTATGTCTGGGTCGACGCACTGACCAACTACATCACCGGCGTCGGCTACCCCGACGAGACCGACAAGCACTGGCGCTACTGGCCGGCCGACGTGCACATCATCGGCAAGGACATCATCCGCTTCCACGCGGTGTACTGGCCGGCCTTCCTGATGTCGGCCGGCATTCCCCTGCAGAGGCGGGTCTATGCCCACGGCTTCCTGTTCAACAGGGGCGAGAAGATGTCGAAGTCGGTCGGCAACGTGGTCGATCCCTTCAATCTGGCCAACCAGTATGGCGTCGACCAGGTGCGCTACTTCTTCCTGCGCGAGGTGCCGTTCGGCCAGGACGGCAATTACAACCACGAGGCCATCGTCGCGCGCATCAATGCCGACCTCGCCAATGATTTCGGCAATCTCGCGCAGCGCTCGCTGTCGATGATCGCCAAGCAGCTCGGCGGCGTGCTGCCGGAGCCCGGCGAATTCAGCGACAGCGACAAGGCGATCCTGACGCAGGCCGACGCCATGCTGGAGACGTCGCGGACCGCGATGGCGACGCAGCAGATCCATCAATGGCTCAACACGGTCTGGGCCGTGGTCGCCGAGGCCAACCGCTATTTTGCCGGCGAGGCGCCGTGGGCGCTGGCGAAGACCGATCCGGCACGCCAGAAGACGGTGCTCTATGTCACCGCGGAGGTGGTGCGCCAGATCGCGATCATGGCGCAGGCCGTGATGCCCGAGTCGTGTGGCAAGATGCTCGACAGCCTCGGCATACCGGCCGATGCGCGCAGCTTCGCTGACGTCGCCGAGCGGATCAAGCCGGGCACGGTGCTGCCGGCGCCGGTCGGCGTATTCCCGCGCTACGTGGAACCGAAGACCGAGTGAGTGGTTCGAAATTCATGCTCGTCGACAGTCACTGCCATCTCGATTTCCCTGATTTCGCCGACGATCTCGACGGGGTCGTCGGGCGCGCCGAAACGGCCGGCGTCAGTCGCATGGTCACGATCTCGACCCGGGTGAAGCGGCTCGGCGGCCTGCTTGCGATCACCGAGCGCTTCCCCGACGTCTACTGCTCGGTCGGTACCCATCCGCATCACGCCGACGAAGAGGACGGCATTCCCGCGAGCGAACTGATCGCGCTGACCAAGCATCCAAAGGTGGTGGCGCTCGGCGAGGCGGGGCTCGATTATTTCTACGAGCACGGCTCGCGCGAGGCGCAGGCGCGTGGTTTTCGCGCGCACATCGCAGCGGCCCGCGAAACGGGGCTGCCGCTCGTCATCCACACCCGCGAGGCCGACGAGGATTGCGGTCGCATCCTGGAGGACGAAGTCGCGAAGGGGCCGTTCAAGGCCGTGCTGCACTGCTATACCGGCGGCCGCGAGCTGGCGATGCAGGCGATCGCGCTCGGGCTGTCGATCTCGTTCACGGGCATCCTGACATTCAAGAAGTCCGAGGCCCTGCGCGCGCTGGCGGCCGAGTTGCCCGCCGACCGCATCATGGTCGAGACCGACGCGCCGTATCTTGCGCCCGGCAAATTCCGCGGCAAGCGCAACGAGCCGTCCTACGTCGTCGAGGTCGCCAAGGTGCTCGCCGAAACCCGCGGCGTCTCGCTCGAGGAGATCTCGCGGCAGACCACCGAAAACTTCTTCCGGCTGTTCTCCAAGGTGCCGGCGCCGAAGGTTGCTGCATGACGCTGACACTGACCATTCTGGGCTGCGGCTCATCCGCCGGCGTGCCGCGCCCGGCGCTCGGCTGGGGCGCCTGCGATCCGAACAATCCGAAAAATCGGCGCCGCCGCTGTTCGATCATGGCCGAGCGCACCATGGAGCACGGAACCACGCGGGTCGTGATCGACACCGCGCCCGACCTGCGCGAGCAGCTGATCGACGCCAATGTCGAGCACATCGACGCGGTGTTCCTGACCCATGAGCACGCCGATCAGACCCACGGCATCGACGATCTGCGTTCGGTGGTGCTGCACCAGCGCCGCCGCATCCCGGTCTACTTCAACCAGTCGACCGCCAAGGACATCATGGCGCGGTTCTCCTATTGCTTCATCTCGCCGGAGGGCAGCGACTATCCGCCGATCCTGACCCGGCATTCGATCGAGGCCGGCGAGAGCCACACGGTGCAGGGGAAGGGCGGCCCGCTGAAGCTCGAGGCCTTCCTGGTCCGGCATGGCAACATCCCCGCGCTCGGCTACCGCATCGGCGACGCCGCCTACTCGCCCGATCTGCACGACATTCCCGAGGAGAGCTGGCCTGCACTTGAGGGCCTCGATCTCTGGATCGTCGATGGCCTGCGCTACGCGCCGCATCCCAGCCATTTCAGCGTTGCCGACGCGCTGTCGTGGATCGAGCGCTTCAAGCCGAAGCGCGCGGTGATCACCAACATGCATTCCGACCTCGACTACGAGGTGCTGCGGCAGAGCCTGCCGGCCGGCGTGATCCCAGCCTATGACGGCATGCGCCTGACGCTCGATCGGGCAGGCTGAGACCTCACATCGCCTGAACAAGCCGACTTGGCGCGCCCATCGCGGGCGTGCGGTTCCGCGCGTCAAAGTGATCGCCCGGCACCGCTGTCAGGCATTGACCTTCCGCGCATTCCGGATATCGTTATGATCATAACAATATCGGAAGGCCTCGATGGCGGAAGCTGTGGCAGTGCGGGACTACACCGACCGCACGCGATATGACGCGCTGATGGACGTCGTGAGGAACCGCCTGACGACCAGGGCATTCGACGCCAGCTACGTGATGCCGCCGGAGCATTACGACATGATCCTGGAGGCGGCGCGGCATGCGCCGTCGGGCGCCAATGCGCAGCCCTGGCACTTCATTGCCGTCACCGATCAGGAGCTGAAGAACCGGATCACGGAGTATTTCCGCGAGGAGCAGGTCGCGCGCGCCCGGCTCAAGATGAAGTTTCCGACGCCCGATTATCGGGGCCTCGCATCGGCGCCGGGCTTCATCGTCGTCGCCAGCGACTTCCGCTGGGTCAAGGCGTTTCCCGTGCTCAATGACGGCTCCGAGCTCGACAAGATGTACAAGGAGAATGCCGAGCGGATCCTGCTGCAGAGCGTCGCGGCGGCGACGATGTCGGCGCATCTCGCAGCCGCCGCACTCGGCTATAACGTCTGGTGGGTGACCGCGATCGGGCAGGAGAAGGCCCAACAGGCGATGAAGCCGCTGCTCGGCATTCCCGACGAGTTATCGGTGCTCGACATCATGTGCTTCGGTCCGCCGGCCAAGCCGCCGTACAAGCGCTGGAAGAAGAGCCTTTCCGACATCAGCAACTGGAACAGGTTCGATGCCTCGCACGTCATGACAGAAGCCGAGATCGACGAGTGGGTCGCAACCACCCGCCACAAGGTGATGTACCGCGATGCCGAGAACGTCGACTAAGGCAGCCGCGCCGGTCAGGCGCCTTGCATCGGACTACCGGCTGGAGGACCAGGTCGGCTTCCTGCTGCGGCGAGCCTATCAGCGCGCGTCGTCCAACCTAGTCGATCGGATCGGCTCCTACGATCTGACGGCCCCGCAATACGCGACGCTGGCCCGGCTCTATGAGCGCGGGGCGCTGTCGCAAAATCTGCTCGGCCGTCTCGTGGCGATGGAGCCGGCGAATATCCGCGACGTCGTGCTGCGGCTGAAGAAGCGGCGGCTGGTCGCAACGCGGCGCGACCCGACCGACAAGCGGCTGATCCTGATCGACCTGACCGTGGCCGGCACCGCGCTGGTCGAGCAGTTGATCCCGATCGAACTCGCATGCACCGCGAGGACGCTGGCGCCGCTCAAGGCCGACGAGAGGCGAGTGCTGTACGATCTGCTCGGCCGCCTCGCTGAGGGCTGAGCCATCGCCACATCCTCGCTGTCGTCCCGGGCTTGACCCGGGACCCATAACCACGAATGCCAGTTGTGTTGCAACGCTGGGCCACATCGCACTCTAACAACGAAACCCGCCGGGACGACGGCGGGTATGTGGCACCGTCTCAGGCCGAGATCGCCTTGGCCGATCCGACCTGGTTGCGCAGCAGGAATTTCTGGATCTTGCCCGTGGAGGTCTTCGGGATCACCCCGAACACCACGGATTTCGGCGTCTTGAAGCCCGACATGTGCTCGCGGCAATAGGCGATGATCTCGGCCTCGGTCGCCTTGGCGCCATCCTTCAGCTCGATGAAGGCGCAGGGCACTTCGCCCCATTTCGGATCGGGCTTGGCGACAACGGCCGCAAACAGCACGGCCGGGTGCTTGTAGAGGATGTCCTCGACCTCGACCGAGGAGACGTTCTCGCCGCCGGAGATGATGATGTCCTTGGAGCGGTCCTTGATGATGACGTAGCCATGCTCGTCGAGCACGCCGAGATCGCCGGTGTGAAACCAGCCGCCGGCGAAAGCTTCCTGGGTCGCTTTCTCGTTCTTCAGATAACCCTTCATCACGATGTTGCCGCGGAACATGACCTCGCCGATGGTCTCGCCGTCGCGCGGCACCTCGCGCATGGTCTCGGGATCGAGCACCGTGACGCCTTCCTGCAGCGGATACGAGACGCCCTGGCGCCGCTTGAGCTGCGCGCGCGCATCCGCCGACAGCTCGTCCCAGCCGGGCTGCTCGGCGCAGACGGAGGCGGGGCCGTAGACCTCGGTCAACCCATAGACATGGGTCAGCCTGATGCCGATGCTTTCAGCCCCTTCGAGCACCGCAACCGGCGGCGCAGCGCCCGCGATCAAGCCGACCACGGGCTTGGCCTTGCCGGCCTTCGGCGCATCGGGCGCGTTGATCAGCGTGTTGTAGACGATCGGCGCGCCGCACATGTGGGTGACGCCGTGCTTGGGGATCAGCTCGAAGATCTTCGCCGGATCGACCTTGCGCAGGCAGACATTGACGCCGGCGGTCGCCGCGATCGTCCACGGGAAGCACCAGCCGTTGCAGTGGAACATCGGCAGCGTCCAGAGATAGACCGGATGCTGGCCGAGATTGCCGGCGAGGATGTTGCTGACGGCGTTGAGATAGGCGCCGCGGTGATGCGTCACGACGCCCTTCGGGTTGCCCGTCGTGCCGGACGTATAGCTCAGCGCGATCGCGTCCCATTCGTCGGCCGGCGGCCGCTCGGCGAAAGCCGGATCGCCTGCGGCGACCGCCGCCTCATACTCGATCTCGCCGATCCGCTTGCCGCCGGCGAAAGCGGCATCGTCGACGTCGATCACGAACGGCTTTGCGCCCGTCATCAGGGTCAACGCTTCCGCGATCACGCCGGAGAATTCGGGGTCGACCAGAATAATCTTCGCGCCGCCATGGTCGAGCTGGAACGCAATCGACGCCGCATCGAGCCGGATGTTGAGCGCGTTCAGCACCGCGCCGGTCATCGGCACCGCGAAATGCAGCTCGTTCATCGCCGGGATATTCGGCAGCATCGCCGCGACGGTGTCGCCATCGCCGATGCCGCGGCCCGCGAGATACGACGCGAACCGCCTGCAGCGATCGTAGGTCTGTTTCCAGGTGAAGCTGCGGCCCTCATAGACCGCGCTGATGTGGTCGGGATAGACCGCGGCCGAGCGCGCCAGGAAGCTCAGCGGCGTCAGCGGCACGTAATTGGCTGGCGTCTTGTCCAGCCCGATCGAGTACTGGTTTTGAGCTGCACCCATGGCTTGATCCAATCCGCTAGGTTCTCAAAGGAATCCGATCGATATCCAGGGGAAGATGGCGACGATGATCAGGCCGATCAACAGCGCCAGCATGTAGCCCCAGATCGGCCGGATACCCTCGGCCGGATCGACGCGCCCGATGGCGCAGGCGGCATAATAGCCGACGCCGAACGGCGGCGCGAACAGTCCGATGCCCATGGCCAGGATGATGATCATGGCGTAGTGCACCTCGTGGACGCCGACCTGGTGCGCAATCGGAAACAGCAGCGGCCCGAACAGCACGATCGCCGGAATGCCCTCGAGCACGCTGCCGAGCACCACGAAGGCCAGGATCGAGACCGCGATGAAGGTCGCCGAACCGCCCGGCAGTCCGGTCATCGACGCTGCCAGCGCGCGCGAGAAGCCGGACTGGGTCAGGCCCCAGGCCATGCCGGTGGCGGTGCCGATGATGAACAGGATCGCGCCCGACAGGCACGCGGTGTCGATCAGCATCGGCACCAGCCGCCGCCAGTTGAACTTGCGGTAGATCAGAAGCCCGATGACGAACGCATAGACGATGCCGATGGTCGAGACCTCGGTGGCGGTGGCGATGCCTTCGACCACCGCGTAGCGGATCACGAAGGGCAGGGCCAATGCGGGCAGGGCGAACACGAACGCCTTGCCGATCTCGCTGCCGGTGGCGCGCTGCACGTGGCTGCGATCCTCGCCGCGATAGCGCCACCACACCAGCCCCGACAGGGTGATCGCCAGCACGACGCCGGGCAAGAGGCCGCCGGTGAACAGCGCCGAGATCGAGACGCCGGTGACCGAGCCGATCGTGATCAGCACCAGGCTCGGCGGAATGGTTTCGGTCTGGGCGCCGGTGGCGGCGAGCAGGGCGACCAGATCGCCCGGCTTGGCGCCGCGCTCCTTCATTTCCGGGAACAGCACCGGCGCGACGGCGGCCATGTCGGCGGCCTTCGATCCGGAGATGCCGGAGACCAGATACATGGCGCCGACCAGCACGTAATGCAGGCCGCCGCGGACATGGCCGAGCAGGCTCGCCAGGAACGCGACCATCGCGCGCGCCATGCCGGTCATCTCGATCAGGAGGCCGAGGAAGACGAACAGCGGCACCGACAGCAGGATCAGGTGGCTCATGCCCTCGTCCATCCGGCCGACCAGCACCATCAGCGGCGTCCGCGTCGTCAGCGCCAGATAGCCGAAGATCGCCATGCCGAAGGCAAAGCCGATCGGCACGCCGGCGAACACGCAGAAGCCGACTACGCCGACGAAGAAGATGATCAGGTTAAGGTTGCCGAGCGGCCGCAGCATCGGCTGCGCCAGCCAGAACACGCCGATCAGCGCGGCCACCGTCAGCGCGGCCAGCAGGAAGGTCTTGAAATCACCCACGCGCGCCAGCCGCAGCAGCGCGAACAGCCCCATCAGGCAGGTGCCGACCGGCAGCGCCGCCGCACGCCAGGTGTTGGAGATCTGCAGCGCAGGCGTCGTGATGAAGCTTTCCTCGTAGGCATATTCATAGGCCGGATGCAGGATCAGGATCAGGAACGCCAGCGCGGCACAGGTCGCGACCACGTCGAGATAGGCCCACAGCCGCGGTCCGACGCTCGCGACCAGCGCCGTCATCCGCATGTGCTCGCCGCGGCGGAATGCGACCGCCGAACCCAGCATCGCAAGCCACAGGAACAGGATCGAGGCCAACTCGTCGGACCAGATCAGCGGCGCGTGCAGCACGTAGCGCGACACCACGCCGGCGAACAGGATGACGACCTCGGCGACGACGAGGATCGCCGCCGGAATTTCGACCAGCCATCCGAGCGCTGACTCGATGGAACCGAGAACGGAGCGGCGGCGAGGGGGCTGTGACGCCGCCTCGCCGGCCACGGCCGGCGTCATCTCGACATGAGCCATGGCAATCCTCCTGGCAAGCCTCCCGCCCGACCGATTAGGACAGTTTGCCGACGGACTTCTCGAGCAGATCCCAGGCCTTGTCGCCGTACTTGCCCTTCCACTCGGCGTAGAAGCCGGCGGCGCGCAGCTTGTCGCGGAACGGCCCGACCTCGGGCTGGTTGAACACGAGGCCCTTGCCGGTGAGCTCCTGCTTCACGGTGGCGTTGAGCTTCTCGGTGTCCTCGCGCTCCTTGACGGCCGCCGCATTGACGTTCTTGGCGACGATGGTCTTGATATCGTCCGGCAGCGCTGCCCAGGCCCGGCGGTTCATCAGGAACCAGAAGCCATCCCACATGTGGTTGGTCATCGAGCAGTACTTCTGCACCTCGTACAGCTTCGCCGCCGAGATCAGCGCCAGCGGGTTTTCCTGGCCCTCGACGATCTTGGTCTGCAGCGCCGAATAGACCTCGCTGAAATTGATCGAGGCGGGCGATGCATCGAACGCCTTGAACATCGAGGTCCACAGCGGCGACACCGGCACGCGGATCTTGAAGCCCTTGAGATCGTCCGGACCGGTGATCGGCTTGGTCGACGAGGTGGTCTGGCGGAATCCGTTGTCCCAGATCTTGTCCATGACCTCGAGGCCGGCCTTGTTGATCTCGCCGCGCACATAGGCGCCGAGCTCGCCGTCCATGGCCTTCCAGACCGTGGGATAATCCGGGAATGCGAAACCGATGCCGTTGATCGAGGCGGCCGGCACCAGGGTCGCCAGGATCAGGCCGGACAGCGTGAAGAACTCGACGCCGCCGGAGCGCACCTGGCTCAGCATGTCGGTATCGGAGCCGAGCTGGCTGTTCGGGAACACCTGGAGGTCAAACCGGCCGTTGGTCTCGGTCTTGATCGCCGCAGCCATCTCCCGGGCGCGTGCCACGAACGGGTGCGACTCCGGCAGGTTGTTGGCGAACTTGTAGGAGAACTCGGCCGACTGGGCGCGCGCCACATACGGCGCGCCAATTCCGCCCAGGACGGCGGAAGCGGCGGAGACCTTCAGCAGCGTGCGTCGTGAAAAGCTCATTGGGTTTGCTCCCTCGAGAGGCTTGTTGTTGTTCTGAGATGCCATCCTATACGGACCTGATGCCACGGGGTCACCAGCGATCTCTGCACAGCTGGCGCTTATTGCAGCGTCCGTACGCCGCGGCAATATCGGCTTTCTGACGAGACGAACGCGCGTGGATTGCTGTGGTGTCTGCACGAGCCGGACTAGCGACCGGGACAAGCCCGGATAGATGCCAGGCTGAGGACCCGTGCGAAGATTTCCCACTAAATATCTGATCTAATTGTAGATATAAATATTCCATAATATACCTTATGCGAATTATGGATATGGGAGTGGCCACGATCGCCCCGGCTGATGGATTTTGTGACTTGGACCTGAGCTAATCGATCGTCTCAGACCTGCTCCCGCCGCCCGTACCTCGTGACGCATCGGATCAACCGCTCGAGCAGAACCCCGATCGCCGATCCCACGACGACGTCACTGGCCCAATGCGCCAGCAACAGCACGCGCGTCGAAATCAGACAAGCGCCGAGCGCACGGACGATCCCACGTTCGCCCTCGGGAAGCTCACTCGCCGCCGAACTGATGGCGCCGACCTGAATTGCATGTCCTGACGGAAACGAGTCCTCGGCCCTGCCGGAGATCGGAATGCCGTGCAGATGACCAACGACGGTGAGCCGGTCCGGCCGCTTCTGGTTGAAGACCAATTTGAGCAGGTGCGGGACCAGGGATGCGGTCAACGCCGTGACCAGAAGATGGTCGCTCGCCAGGCGTCGCGGCTCTGGCTTGCTTCGACACCATAGCCACCATCCAAGTGCCAGGGCGCAGACGACATGCTCGTCCGCCGCCCATGTCAGGATTGAGGCGGCGCGTTCTGTTGGCGGGGTTGTGTTGCGCGAGATAACGCGCGCAATGGCAATATCCGGCTGGGTCGGTCGGACCGTGATCGGCATGGATGCCCTCGCTTAAGGCGACGACGGCATCTTTCAAACGTTTCGCATTCGCACCTGTTCCAAACGGCGCAAAGCAAAGGGCCCCGCTCAAGCGGGGCCCTGAATGCCGTAGCGGTCACCACTTCTGGCGGCCGTACCAGTCATTCACTTCCTTCGTGGCTTGATCCTTGGCATACCCGTAGCGCTGCTGCAGACGGCCTTCGAGTTGATCCTGCTTGCCGGCAATGACATCGAGGTCGTCATCGGTCAGCTTGCCCCACTGCTCCTTGACCTTGCCCTTGACCTGCTTCCAGTTGCCTTCGACACGATTCCAATCCATCGCGGCTCTCCATTTGAAAGATGAGCCGTCCAACAGACGCGCCGACGCTTCGTTCCTTGAAAGGCTTGCGGCAAAGCTACGCAATCGCGATCCGCGGGTGAACCGTCGCAGATAGGAACGAGGTTGCAGAGTGCCCGTTGTGGGTACGGATCACCCAAACTCACGGAGCTACCGATGTCGGAGAAAGACCTCAGCGCCCTCTTCCTCGATACCCTCAAGGACATCTACTACGCCGAAAAGCAGATCCTCAAGGCGCTGCCACGCATGGCCAAAGCCGCCGGGTCGGACCAGCTGCGTGCCGCCTTCGAGAAGCATCATGACGAGACCGAAGGACAGATCGATCGGCTGGAGCAGATCTTCGACCTGATGGGCAAGCCGGCGCGTGGCAAGAAGTGCGACGCCATCGAGGGTATCCTCGACGAAGGCAAGGAGATCATGGAGGAGTACGCCGACACTCCGGCGCTCGATCCGGGCCTGGTCTCCGCGGCGCAGGCGGTCGAGCATTACGAGATCGCACGTTACGGCACACTGAAGGCATGGGCCACCAAACTCAGCATGAAGGATGCCGTCAAGCTCATCGACCAGACGTTAGCCGAAGAAAAGAAGACGGATGAAGCGCTCACCAAGCTCGCCGTCAGCGCCATCAACGCCGAAGCGGCCTGAGGAGATTCGCAATGAAGCAAGCCATTCTGGCAGCTGCCCCCGGGCTGCGCGCTGGCCGAGCCGGCGCCGGGCCGCCGACGGCGTTGGCCTAGGCCGGCAGCACGATCACCTTGGTTTTGAGCGGCGTCCGCGAATAGAGGTCGATCATGTCCTGGCTGAGCAGACCGGTACAGCCGCTCGTGATGCCGTTCCCGATGGTTTCGGGGTCGCTGGTGCTGTAGATCGTGTAGAGCGTGTATGTCCCGTTTTGATAGAGGTAGAGCACGCGGGCACCGAGTGGATTGTCGAGACCTCCCGGCATGCCGCGCGCATATTTGCCCGCCTCCGGCTGGCGCGCGATCATCTCCTTGGGCGGCGTCCAGACCGGCCATTCGGCTTTGCGTCCGACATAAGCCTCGCCGCTCCAGCGGAATCCATCGCGGCCGACATTGGCGCCATAGCGGGTCGCGTTGCCCTCGCCTTCGATGCGATAAACATAGTATTTGCCGGGATCGATGATGATCGTACCGGGCGCCTCGTCGCTGTCGTAGCGCACCGTCTTGCGAAAATATTGCGGTTTGACCTTGCTGACATCGACCCCAGGGATCGGGAATTTCTCGTCGGGCACGGGCCCGTAGACTTTCTCAGCCTCGGCCAGGCTCATGTAATCGGATGCACAACCGGCCAGGCTCAGTGCGGCAACACCGGCAGCGGAGCCGAACAGAAACGCCCGGCGATTGAGAAATCTCGACCGATGCCCAGGCAGAGCGCCCTTACCCATCGCGTCGGCGTCGGCAATTCCACGGCCCATGATCATGATCCGGATTTTCCGAGCTTTTCCAGAAGTCGCAACAATCTTATGTCGGGGAAACACCCCGTTACGACACCCTTATGGAGGATTTCGCGCTTTTTTATGAAGGGAAACTTCCAAGAAAACGCTAAGGAATTCCGTTTTGTGGGGCGGTCTGATGTGTGGATTCACGACGCCCGAGGGCTTTGCCTGATAGTCTGACCCCGACTCAACGACACCAGTTCGAGGCTCGCAGACCAGTGGCCCGACGTACCGGCAGCGCCGATCTGCCTCTCCATGGTGGCCGCGTGCCGCCGTGGCTGGCGGCGCGCATGGCGACGCTGGGCGCGATCATCACGCAGGCCGTGGTTCATCATTACGGCCGCGAAGCGTTCCTGCAGCGGCTCTCGCATCCGTTCTGGTTCCAGTCGTTCGGCGCCGTGATGGGCATGGACTGGCATTCGTCTGGTATCACCACGAGCGTCATCGGCGCGCTCAAGCGCGGGCTCGCGCCAATGCAGGACGAGCTCGGCATCTATGTCTGTGGCGGCCGCGGCAAGCATTCGCGGCGCACGCCGGACGAGCTGACGGCGCTGGGCGAGCGGACCGGCTTCGACGGCGTTGCCCTCACCCGCGCCAGCCGTCTGGTCGCCAAGGTCGACAGCGCCGCGGTCCAGGATGGTTTCGAGCTCTATCTGCATGGCTTCTTCGTCACCACGGACGGCAAATGGACCGTGGTCCAGCAAGGCATGAGCGACAGCAAGCGGCAGGCGCGGCGCTATCACTGGCATTCCGAAGGCCTGCGCAGCTTCGTCGACGAGCCGCACAGCGCGATCGACGGACCATCGCAGGGCGAGATCGTCAATCTGACCGACCACCGCGCCGATGCCTCGCGCCAGGCTCAGCTCGATTTGCTCGCCGGGCTTGGTCCCGACGGCATCGCACGGGAATATGCCGGACTGACCGAGCAGGTCGAGGCACAGGGCGATCTCTTGCACCTCATCATGCCCGCGCATCACGACGTGCGCTCCAGCGATGTCTTCATCCGCCGCCTGCACGGCACCCTCGCCGCCGCCGCTGAGCGCGGGCCGCTGGACTTCCCCGAGCTGCTGTTGACCCCCGGCGTCGGCGCCCGCACCGTGGAGTCGCTCGCGATGGTCGCCGAGGTCGTCCACGGCACACCGTACCGTTTCCGCGATCCGGCGCGCTTCTCGCTGGCGCATGGCGGCAAGGACCGTCATCCGTTTCCGGTGCCGATCAAGGTCTATGACGAGACCATCGGCGTGCTGAAATCGGCGGTGATGCAGGCCAAGCTCGGCCGCGACGAGGAGCTGCAGGCGCTGAAGCGGCTGGATGACCAAGCCCGTCGCCTCGAGCGGACCGCGACCGGCCCGTCGTTCGATGCTTACGTCGCCAATGAGCGCGCGCGTTCGCCTGACCTCGACGGCCGCTCGGTGTTCGGCTGGGAGGCCGACCTCGCCGGCCGCGATCGCATCACCAAGCGCTAGGCACGCCTCTCAGCGCCCCCTGAAGCGCGGCTTGCGTCGTCCGAGGAACGCCGCGACGCCTTCCTTGTGGTCGTCGGTCAGGCTCGCCAGCGCGAACTGGTCGAGATCCATGTGGCTGGCGAGATCGTCGAGCGCATGCGCCAGCCGGTTGACCGTCAGCTTGGTCATCGCCACCGAGATCGGAGGTTGCGCGGCGACCTTGGCCGCGAGCGCCATCGCTGCTTCATAGGATTTGCCCGGATCAGTCACCTGCTCCACCAAACCCCATTGATAGGCTTCCTCGGCCGAGATCCGGTCATCGGCCAGGATCACCGCCTGCTTGGTGCGCGCCGGGCCCATCAGATGCAACATGCGCGGCACGCTCTGCCAGCTCATGTTCATGCCGAGCGCGATCTCCGGCACCCGTAGATGCGCGTCGCGCGCCATCACCCGGAAATCCAGCGCGACCGCGAGCGCCACGCCTCCGCCGACACAAAAGCCCTCGATCGCGCCGATCGTGACCTGCTCCATCTCCTGCCAGGCGCGCGTCAGCCGCGGCCCGAGCTTCAGGTGACGGCGCAGCGTGCCCATATCCATGGTCTGGCGTGAGCGTCCTTCGGCATCCTTGAGGTCGAAGCCGGCGCTGAACGATTTGGCGCCGCCGGTCAGCACCACCACCGAGGTGTCGCCATCGTCCTCGAAGCTGCGCGCCGCATCGGTCAGTTGCCGCAGCGCCTGCGGCGACAGCGCGTTGATACCGTCGCCGCGGTCGAACCGCACCACCGCGATGCGGCCCTCCGGTCCGAGGCCCTTTTCGATCGTCACATCGTCAACCACGCATACCTCCCCGCTCGCATTGTTGTGTACTGCTTGCCTCGACATAGCACGGCCATTTCGCCTATTCTCTGGGCATGAGCGAACATGATCATCACCACCACGATCACGACCATTCCGAACTGTCGGAGACCGAACTGCGCGTCCGCGCGCTGGAATCGATCCTGACTGAAAAGGGCTATGTCGAGGCTGCCGCGCTCGACGCCATCGTGCAGGCCTATGAGACCAAGATCGGCCCGCACAACGGCGCCAGGGTCGTCGCCAAGGCCTGGAGCGATCCCGCCTTCAAGCAGGCGCTGCTCGAGGATGCCACCAAGGCCGTCGGCACGCTCGGCCACGTCAGCCGGGTCGGCGACCATCTGGTCGCGATCGAGAACACGCCTGGCCGCCACAACATGGTCGTCTGTACCTTGTGCTCCTGTTACCCCTGGGAAATGCTCGGGCTGCCGCCGGTCTGGTACAAGGCATCGCCCTATCGTTCCCGCGCCGTAAAGGATCCGCGCGGCGTGCTCGCTGATTTCGGGGTCAGCCTGCCGAAGGAGACGGAAATCCGGGTCTGGGATTCCACCGCCGAGACGCGCTTCCTGGTGCTGCCGATGCGGCCCGCGGGGACCGAAGGCTGGAGCGAAGAGCAACTCGCCGATCTCGTGACGCGCGATTCCATGATCGGCACCGGCTTCCCGAAGACGCCGGGAGCCCCGTCATGAACGGCGTCCACGACATGGGCGGCATGGACGGGTTCGGGAAAGTCGAGCCCGAGCCGAACGAGCCGATGTTCCATGAGGAATGGGAATCGCGGGTGCTCGCCATGGTCCGCGCGATGGGCGCGGCCGGCGCCTTCAACATCGACGCCTCGCGCTTCTACCGCGAGACCCTGCCGCCGCAGGTCTATCTGTCAAGCTCGTATTACAAGAAATGGTTCCTTGGGCTGGAAGCCCTGCTGCTCGACAAGGGCTATATCTCCAAGGACGACGTCGCATCCGGACATGCCGTCGCGCCGGCAAAACCGCTCAAGCACGGCAAGTTCTCGATGCCCGATGTCGAGCGCATCATGGTGCGCGGCAAGTTCGGCCGCCCCGCGCCGGCGGCTGCGAAATTCAAGGCCGGCGATCGGGTGCGGGCGAAGAACATCCATCCCGCCACCCACACGCGGCTGCCGCGCTACGTGCGCGGCCATGTCGGGGTGGTCGAGCGCGATCATGGCTGTCACGTGTTTCCCGATACGGTCGCCAACGACGCCGGCGAGCATCCGCAATGGCTGTACACCGTCGTGTTCGACGGACGCGAGCTGTGGGGACCGGACTCCGATCCGACCATCAAGGTCTCGATCGACGCGTTCGAGCCGTACCTGGAGGCGGTGTGATGGATGCCGGCGCCGCCGCGCGCGCGACCAGCGCGGTCTCCAGCATTCCGCGCGATCAGGACGGCCCGGTGTTCCGCGCGCCGTGGGAAGCGCAGGCCTTCGCGATGGCGCTGACGCTGCATGACCGCGGCGTGTTCACCTGGCCCGAATGGGCCGCAGCCCTCGCCGACCAGATCAAGCGCGCGCAGGCCGCCGGCGATCCCGACACCGGCGAGACCTACTACCAGCATTGGCTGGCAACCCTCGAACACCTCGTCGCCGCCAAGGGCGTCACGACGCACGAGACCATGCACCGCTACCGCGACGCCTGGGACCACGCCGCCGACCGCACCCCGCACGGCCAGCCGATCGTGCTGACGCCGGCGGATTTCGAGTAGCGCCGAATGCCGTGATCACCTGCGTGTGCGAATGATGACAGCGCGTGGTCGGGCGCTTTGAATCGCGCCCCCATCCTCATCGTCGTCCCGGCGAAGGCCGGGACCCATAACCCCAAATGCAAATTGTTAAGCGATGCTGGAACGACGGGTCCCACCTACAACGCCTGCCGCGGCGTATGGGTCCGGGACGACACTGAATTTGCTGGCTCGCGACGCACGCCCCACGATTTCGGAATAATGGAAAAATATCGCTGAGTTGCCCGACGTGTCAAGCGTTCCGTGTCGAACGCCGGCAGCCGACGGCTACTGTGCATGGGGTTGTTTTCGATATTTTGGCAGTGCGCCCCTGCGCACCACTGTCAGCCCGGTTACGGGCCGCCCTGCGCGACATACTCCCGCCAGCCCTTGGCCCGCAGGCTGCAGGCCGGGCATTCGCCACAGCCATAGCCCCAATCGTGCTGCGCGCCGCGTTCGCCGAGATAGCAGGTGTGCGAATGCTCGCGGATCAGATCGACCAGCCCTGCCCCGCCGAGCTCATGCGCGAGCCGCCAGGTCGCGGCCTTGTCGAGCCACATCAGCGGCGTGTGCAGCTCGAAGTCCCTGGCCATGCCGAGGCTGAGCGCGGACTGCAGCGCCTTGATGGTCTCGTCGCGGCAATCCGGATAGCCGGAATAGTCGGTCTCGCACATGCCGCCGATGATGTGGCGGATGCCGCGCCGGTAGGCCAGCGCCCCGGCGAAGGTGAGGAACACGAGGTTGCGGCCGGGCACAAAGGTGTTGGGCAAGCCGTCCGCGCCCATTTCGATCGCGACGTCGCGGGTCAGCGCGGTATCCGAAATCTCCGACAGCGTCGGGATCGCCAGCGTGTGGCTGTCGCCGAGCTTTGCCGCCCAGTCCGGGCGCAGCGCCCTGATGCCGTCCAGCAACCGGTCGCGGCAGTCGAGTTCAATCGCATGGCGCTGGCCGTAGCTGAAGCCGAGCATCTCGACGCGCGCAAAGCGGTCCAGCGCCCAGGCCAGGCAGGTGGTGGAATCCTGGCCGCCGGAAAACAGCACCAGCGCCGTGTCGAAATTGGTTTGATCGGTCATGGAACGCGATTTAGCACCTGATAACGCCGCGGCCAATCCGTGGACAGCGCCGCGTTTCCGACGTGTTTTGCTGGGATCGGAGAGGCCATTTTGGCATAAAGCCGATACCCCTCTGATGCCGGTGCCCCATGACCCCTTCCCGCGACATTTCCCGCCTGATCGAGATCATGGCCGCGCTGCGCACGCCGGTGACCGGCTGCCCGTGGGACCTCGAACAGAACTTCGAGACCATCGTGCCGTACACGATCGAGGAGGCCTATGAGGTCGCGGATGCGATCGCGCGCGGCGATTTCGAGGACCTGCGCGAGGAGCTCGGCGACCTGCTGCTGCAGGTGGTCTATCACGCACAGATGGCGGAAGAGCGGAACGCGTTTGCGTTTGGAGACGTGGTCGAGGCAATCACGAAGAAGATGATCCGCCGTCATCCGCACGTCTTTGCCGACAAGGACGGCAACATCCAGCCCGCCGGCGTCAAGAGCGCCTGGGAGCGCATCAAGGCCGAGGAGAAGGCCGAGCGCGCCGCGCGGCGCCCGCCCGAGGACACCGCGCATAAATCCCTGCTGGCCAGCGTCAAGGCCGGCCTCCCTGCCCTGACGCGCGCGATGGAGCTGCAGCGCAAGGCATCGACCGTCGGTTTCGACTGGAACAACCCGCGCGCGGTGCTCGCCAAGATCCGCGAGGAGGCCGACGAGATCGAGGCCGCCCTCGACCGCAACGACAAGGCCGAGATCACGGAGGAGACCGGCGACCTGATGTTCGCGCTGGTCAACCTCGCCCGCCACGTCGACGCCGATCCGGAGACCGCGCTGCGCGCGACCAACGCCAAGTTCGAGCGGCGGTTCGCCTATATCGAGCAGACGCTGGCTGCGAAGGGACGATCGCTCGATGGCGCGTCGCTGGAAGAGATGGACGCGTTGTGGAACGAGGCGAAGACCGCAGTTACCGCCGTCGTCCCGGCGAAGGCCGGGACCCATACCGCGTGATCTAACAATAGGCCGACGGTGCCAGTCCCAGCCCATCCGGAATTGCGGCTGTGCTCAACAACGAGGGCCGGTGGTTATGGGTCCCTGCTTTCGCAGGGACGACGGTGAGTTTGTGGATGTAGCGTAGCGATCCTGCCCTGCAAACTCTTTACAACAGCGTCCCACGCAGGATGACGGCCGCAACGCCGAAATAGATCACGAGCCCCGTCACGTCGACCAATGTCGCGACGAACGGCGCTGATGCGCTCGCCGGGTCGAAGCCGATGCGCTTGAGGATGAAGGGCAGCATCGAGCCGCACAGCGAACCGAAGGTGACGATGCCGACCAGCGCGGCGCCGACGGTGGCGGCGACCAGCACCCAATGCGGGCCGTAATCGAACAGGCCGAGCGTCTGCCACAGCGTGATCCTGACGATGCCGATCAGGCCGAGAATGGCGCCGAGCACGATGCCGGTCGGCAGTTCGCGCACGGCGACACGCCACCAGTCGCGCAGCCGCACCTCGTGCAGCGCCAGCGAGCGGATCAAGAGCGAGGTCGCCTGCGAGCCGGAATTGCCGCCGGAGCTCATGATCAGCGGGATGAACAGCGTCAGCACGATCGCCTTCTCGAGCTCGCTCTGGTACGACTGCATCGCGGTTGCGGTCAGCATTTCCGACAGGAACAGCGCGCACAGCCAGCCGGCGCGCTTCTTGATCATCTCGCCGAAACCGATCCGCAGATAAGGTTCGTCGATCGCTTCCATGCCGCCGAACTTCTGGGCGTCCTCGGTCGATTCCTCGACGATGGCGTCGATCACGTCGTCGACCGTGACGATGCCGAGGATGTGGCCGGGGCCGTCGACGACCGCGATCGCGAGCAGATCGTAGCGCGAGATCAGCCGCGCCGCCTCCATGCGGTCGGCCTCGGGCGCGATCATCAGCGGCTTGCGCGCGGGCGCTGCGGTCAGCACATTGGCATGCGGATCGGCCGAGATCAGGCGGCGCAGCGGCACCGCCTGGATCAGCGTCTTCTTGGCCGGGTCGATCACGAAGATCGAGTAGACGGTCTCGCGGGTGCGCTCGACCATCCGGATGTGATGCAGGACCTCGGCGATGGTCCAGTTCGAGGGCACGCTGACGAATTCGGTCGTCATGATGCTGCCGGCGCTGCGCTCGGGATAGGCCAGCAGCCCCGAAATGACGCTACGGGTCTCCGGATTGAGGCCGTTCAGCAGCGTGGTGCGCAGCGGCTCGACCAGTTCCTTGAAGATGTCGGCGGCGCGGTCGTCGGAGACGCCTGAGAGCAGCGACAGCGCGGTGTCCTGGGGCAGCTCGGCCAGGATCTCGCAGGTGTTGTCGAGCCCGGGTAGGTCGAGCACCTCGATCGCCTTCTCGGCGGGAAGCGATTGCAGCAGCTTCGCCGCCTCCTCCGGCTCCCGGGCGTTGAGAGCATCGACGATTTCAGGGGCCCGCGCGTGGGCGAGATCCCCGTTCTGGCCGGCGAGCGTGTCGTGGGTGATGGTTTCGCTGGTGTCCTGCATCGATCGGCCTCGGCTTTGCGTCCAGCAGCGCAATGAACCAAGGCGGCGCAGATTTCAAACGGAAAGTGCGGCGGCACGTCGCAGCCGCATCGGAGTGAGGCCGCGTCACGGCCTCGTCATATTTCGGGAGATTGCAAGGCGCCGTGCCGGAGCGCCGATCAGGCCCGGCTGAACAGTTTCGCGGCGTCTTCCACCGCCTGGCGCGCGGCGGCGAGGTCTGGCGTCTCGTTGTCGTCGTTGAAGCCGAAATAGTCGTTCTCGCCGACCGGCTGGACGACGATGCCGTCGCGCCGGCCGAGGACGCTGAGGTTACGGTAGAAGACCCCGTAATTGACATCCGGCTGGGGAATGAGCCAGGCGATCTGGCCGCGCACCGGAACGATGCTCTCGTCCTGAAACAGCGCACGGGCGCCGTAGCCGGTGCAGTTGACGACGACGGTTTCGCGGATCTTCGACAGATCCGACGGCGTGTGCAGTTCGATCGGCACGAACAGCCCGCCGGCGCGCTGAAACTCAGCTTCCAGTTGACGGTAGAGATCCGTGACATTGTAGGTGAGCGAAGCGCTCTTCCACGCATACGGCGCGGGAAACGGATTCGATCCGGCGGCCAGCAGCTCCCATCGCGGCGTCAGCGACCTGATCCGGCCGCGCAGTTCGAGGAATTTCTTCTGGCCCTCGCCCGCGGCATGCTGACGCCGGTGCGGACGGCCGTCGGCATCGGGCGCATCGTCGGAGAGCAGATAGCGATCCGTCCATTCGATCGGATTGCCGGCAAGGCCGAGATAGCTTTGATGGGTGGCAAAGGTCGTCCGTGCCATCCGTTCCCAGCGCTCGGCAAAGTCCGGTGCGACATCCGCTTCCATCGCGATCCGCGAGTCCGGCGACCAATCCCCGGTCGCGCGTGCCGAGCGCACCTGAGGGAAGCGCTCCTTGGCGTAGATCGTGACGGCCGCGCCCATCCGCTGGGCGGTGATCGCCGTCGTCAGACCGATCGCACCGGCGCCGAGGACGGCGACGTTGCGCGCGCTCAATTGCAAAGCGAGCGGCACGGCCTCCTGCGCGGCGCCCCAGGACAGCGACCAGCCGCTACCGCCGTGTCCGTAATTGTGCACGACATATTTGCTGTCGATCCATTCCGCCTCGATGCGCGGACCGGAGGCGCGGAACGGACGCAGGCATACGGTGACACGAAACATGCGGTCCGGACGCGCAAGCACCGGCCGGAGCGCGGGCGCGTCGACGAAGGCCGCGGTGTCGGCGACCGCACGCGTTGAAATGCCCGCGACCGCAGCGCTCGCCAGGCCGCCGCCGAGAAATGCTCGACGATTGAACATCGGTCCCCCTTCGATCCCCTTGCCGCCGCGGATGTCCGGGACGTTACGTCCCGTGCGGCAGAGCATCGAATCGTGACATGACGATGTCGCGCTTGGTCTCGTCGACGCGCACCGTCATGTCGAAGCGCTCGCCACGGAGCTCCTTGGTCAGGACCTCGGCATTGCGATGCAGCCAGCTGATGCCGGCGCCGTCGGCGGCGTCGATCGAAAGATTGAGCGTGATGCGCTTGGCCGCGAGGCGATCCTCGATCGCTGACAGCAGCGCCTCGATCCCCTCGCCGGTTGCGGCCGAAACCAGGAAGCATGGCCGCTCCGGCGGCCGGCGCGCGGCGATGTTGCGCAGATTGTCCCGCTCCTCGGGATCGAAGCGGTCGATCTTGTTCCAGACCTCGATGATACGCTGGCCGCCGTTGGCGTCGGGATCGATGCCGAGCTGACGCAGCACGCCCTCGACGTCGCGCTCCTGCGCTTCGGCATCTTCATGCGAGATGTCGCGGACATGCAGGATGATGTCGGCCTCCAGCACCTCCTCCAGGGTGGCGCGGAACGCAGCCACAAGCTGGGTCGGCAGATTGGAGATGAAGCCGACGGTGTCGGACAGCATCGCCTTGCCGCCATGCGGCAGATTGAGCGCGCGCAAGGTCGGATCGAGCGTCGCAAACAGCATGTCGGCGGCCTGCACGTCGGCGCGCGTCAGGCGGTTGAACAGCGTCGACTTGCCGGCATTGGTGTAACCGACCAGCGCCACCACGCGGTACGGCACGCGCTGGCGGCCGGCGCGATGCAGCCGCCGCGTCGCCTGCACCTTCTTCAGCTCGTTCTCAAGCCGCGTGATACGGTCGCCGATCAGGCGGCGGTCAGCCTCGATCTGGGTCTCGCCGGGGCCGCCCATGAAGCCGAAGCCGCCGCGCTGGCGCTCGAGATGGGTCCACGATCGCACCAGCCGGCTGCGCTGGTAGTTGAGATGCGCGAGCTCGACCTGCAGCGCGCCTTCCTTGGTCTTGGCGCGGCGGCCGAAGATCTCCAGGATCAGGCCGGTGCGGTCGAGCACCTTGGTGCTCCAGGCCTTCTCGAGATTGCGCTGCTGGATCGGCGACAGCGCGCAATCCATCACCACGAGCTCGACCTCGTTGCTGGCGACGAGGCCGTTGATCTCCTCGACCTTGCCTTTGCCGAGATAGGTCGCAGGCCGGATCTGGCTGATCGGCGCAATGACGGATTCCACCACGGTGAGGTCGATCGCAGCGGCGAGGCCGGCAGCCTCCTCGATCCGCGCTTCGTAGTCGCGGATAGAGGATTCCGTTTGCGCATCGCCGTCGCCACGGCGCGTGCGCAGGTACGGGCCGATGACGATCACCCGCCCGGTGCTGCTGTTCCCCGCCGACCCGGGCCTAGACTTGGTCCGTTCGGCGCCCCCTTCACGACTGAAGGGTTCCAATCAGTTCACTCTCAAGCCGGTGCGTCCTCGCCACCTTCGAACAGCTGAATCGGAGCTCCGGGCATGATGGTCGAGATCGCGTGCTTGTAGACAAGCTGCGAGTGACCGTCGCGCCGCAGCAGCAGACAGAAATTGTCGAACCACGTGACAATGCCCTGCAGCTTTACTCCGTTGACCAGAAAGATCGTCAGTGGCGTCTTGGTTTTACGAACGTGATTAAGGAAGGTGTCTTGTAGATTTTGTGCGCGGTCTGCCGCCATTGTTTTTGTCCCGCAAGCTTGTGCTTCTTTTTATTGAACCGGTTGTTGCTCTCTAACGGAGCCTCCTCCGGCTGCCCACCTGCCCTGAGATCCCCCTCTGGCAGGCGTAGCGGTAGGATTAGAGGCCACGCGCGGTTTTTAGGCAAGCCGGTTCGCAGTGCAGTCCGTAGGAACACGGTGGCAATTCTAAGAACGGGCAAGGAAAGAGACGAATATTCTCGTGGAGAGTGGATAAATCCCCGGTTGTACCAGTCCAGCTCTCACCTCGCCGGCCGTCCTCCCCGGCCCTCTAGCCTGGTCCGGCTTCCCCGGCGGCCATCGCCGGGGCTTCGCTCCAGGCCCGCCGGCCACCACTGGTCGGGGGCCGTCCCGGGGTCAGCCGACCCCGAGTGCCTTGAGCTTGCGATGCAGCGCCGAGCGCTCCATGCCGACGAACTCCGCCGTGCGCGAGATGTTGCCGGAGAAGCGGCTGATCTGGGCGATCAGATAGTCGCGCTCGAACACTTCGCGCGCTTCGCGCAGCGGCAGGCCCATGATGTGCTCGCCATTGTTGGAGGTCGGCATCGCCGGCACCATCGAGCCGACGTCCTGCGGCAGCATGTCGGCGGTGATGATCGCCTCCGGCCCGCCGCCGGCGAGAATCATCACCCGCTCGACGTTGTTGCGGAGCTGGCGAACATTGCCAGGCCAGACATGCGACTGCAGCACGGCCATCGCGTCCTGCCCGATCTGCCGCTTCGGCAGGCCGGTGGCGGCCGAGATCTGGTCCATGAAATAGTCGATCAGCTCGGGGATGTCCTCGCGACGCTCCGACAGCGGCGGCACCCGGATCGGCACCACCGAGAGGCGGTGGTAGAGGTCCTCGCGGAAACGGCCCGCGCCGATCTCCTCCTCCAGATTGCGCGCGGTCGAGGAGATGATGCGGACGTCGACGTGCACCTTGCCGGTGCCGCCCTGGCGCTGGAAGGTCTGATCGACCAGCACGCGCAGGATCTTGTTCTGGGTCTCGCGCGGCATGTCCGCGATCTCGTCGATGAACAGCGTGCCGCCATGCGCTTCCTCGAGCGCACCGGCCTTGCGCTGCTGCTCACCGTTCGATCCCTCGATGCCGAACAGCTCGATCTCCATGCGCTCCGGCGTGATCGCAGCCGCATTGATGACGACGAAAGGCCCCTCGGCGCGCCCGGAAGCATGATGCAGCGTCCGCGCGGCGAGCTCCTTGCCGGCGCCGGAGGGACCGACGATCAGGATGCGGCTGTTGGCCTTGGCGGCGCGGTCGATGGTCTGGCGCAGCTGGTTCATGCAGGCCGAGCGGCCGGTCAGGACACTTGCCGCGGGCGCCAGCTGCTTGAGCTCCTTCACCTCGCGCTTCAGCCGCGAGGTCTCCAGCGCGCGCGTCGCGACCAGGATCAGCCGGTCCGACTTGAACGGCTTCTCGATGAAGTCATAGGCGCCGCGCTTGATCGCGGCGACAGCGGTTTCGATGTTGCCGTGGCCGGAGATCATCACGACCGGCAGATCGGCATTGTCCTTCTTGATCTGCTCCAGCAGCTGCAGGCCGTCGAGCTTGGAGCCCTGCAGCCAGATGTCGAGGAAGACCAGGTTCGGGCGGCGGTTGGCTATTTCGGCGAGCGCCGAATCACTGTCGCGCGCGGTGCGCGTGGAGAAGCCCTCATCGTCCAGGATCCCCGCAACGAGGTCGCGAATGTCGGCTTCGTCGTCGACAATCAGAATGTCACTGGCCATGGGTTACACCTGCCTTGTCAGTCGCTCGTCGCGGCTTTGAATTTTGGCACTTTGATTTCTGGCTCTTGGATTTTCGGCTCTCGAGCATCTGGCTCTTGATTGTTTGGTTGTTGCTGAACGGGTTGTCGGCTTGGTTCTTGGATTTTTGGTTCATTGTTGGTCGCCTGTGCCGGGCCGTTGGTCGGCTCTTCCTGCGGATTTTTTTTGCTGCTGGGATCGATCTTGTCCGGTTTTGCGCCCGGTTCTTGGTCCTTACTCTCTGGTTTCGTCTCAGGCTTCGCCTCGGGCTTGGCCGCCTGGCCTGTGACGGAAAAGCGCAGCCGCATCCAGGCACCGCGCTGGCCCTCACGGAAATCGGACGCGTCCTTGAGCTCGATCCGGCCGCCATGGTCCTCGAGGACGCGGCCGACGATCGCAAGTCCAAGACCGGTGCCCTTCGCCCGCGTGGTGACATAAGGCTCCAGCAGGCGCGCACGCGCGACCTTGGGCAGGCCGATGCCGTTGTCGACGACGTCGATCAGGATGTCGTCACCCTCGCGCTGCGCAACGACGTCGATGCGGCCCTTGCCGAGCTCTTCGGGCGGCACCTGCTCGATCGCCTCGGTGGCGTTCTTGATGATGTTGGTCAGCGCCTGCGAGATCAGCCGGCGGTCGAACTGCGCCGGCAGCGGCGACTGCTTGATGTCGGCCTCGATGTCGAGATCGGGATGCGCGACCTTCATCAGGAACACGGCCTGGCGCACCACGTCGGCGACGTCCTCGCCTTCCATCACGGGTTTGGGCATCCGCGCAAAGCGCGAGAACTCGTCGACCATCCGCCTGATGTCGTCGACCTGGCGCACGATGGTGTCGGTGCACTGCTCGAAGATCGACTTGTCCTTCTCCTCGGTGATGGTCTTGCCGAACTTGCGGCGGATCCGCTCGGCGGAGAGCTGGATCGGGGTCAGCGGGTTCTTGATCTCGTGGGCGATGCGGCGCGCAACGTCGCCCCAGGCCGAGGTACGCTGCGCCGAGACCAGTTCGGTGATGTCGTCGAGCGTGATGATGTAGCTGTCGCGCGACTGGCTGGTCTGCTCGGCCGAGACGCGAACCGACAGGTTGCGCTCGTTGCCGTCGCGCAGGATCGTGACCTGCCCCTGCACCAGCCGCTGGGTTCCCTCGCGCGCAGTCTTCATCATCTCGTCGAGCTCGGGCAGCACGTCGGAGAGCGGATGACCGAGCGTCTCCGACTCGGCGTGCCCGATCAGCTTCTCCGCCGAACGGTTGAGCACGCCGATGGTGCCTGACGCATCGACCCCGATGATGCCGGCAGACGCCGACGACAGCACCGCCTCGATGAAGCGGCGGCGGCTGTCGATGGTCTCGGAGGCATCGACCAGCTCGTTGCGCTGGGTGCGCAGCTCCTGGGTCATCTTGTTGAAGATCTCGCCGAGCAGCGCGAGGTCGCTGGCCGATTTGTGGACCGGCACCTGGACGTTGAGATTGCCGGTCGAGACCTCGCTCGCCGCGCCCATCAGCTGTCGGATCGGCGACACCAGGCCGTTGGCGAAGTTCAGCCCGATCAGCACCGAGGCCATCAGGATGGTCAGCGCGATCACCGCGAACATCAGCGCGAACGCGACCTGGATGCCGAGCCTTCGGGTCTCGAGCTGGGCATATTCGGCGGCGCTGGTCTGGGTCTGCTTGAGCTGGGCGACGACGGCCGGATCGAGCAGGCGCGCCACGTAGAGGAAGGTGTCGTCGAAGGTCTTGAGGCGAACCACGGAGGCGACATAGCTCTCCGGGAATACCGAGATTTCCGGATCGGTGTCGTTGACCTTGCTGAGGAAGTCCGGCGGCGGCAGTGCGTAGCTCAGATTGATCCCGGTCTCGGCGCTCTCCAGGATGTGGCCGTCCTTGTCCATCAGCACCACGACCGGCAGGTTGCGGGCGGCGGCGGCGGCGGTCAGGAACTCGCGGAACGAGAGGCGGTCCTGGTCGTAGAGCGGGGTCAGCCGCGCACGGGAGATGTCGTTGGCCATCCCCAGGATGTCGCCGCGGATTAGCTGCGCATGCTCCTGCATGTAGGCGCTGGCAATGGTCAGCGAATTCTGGATCACCTCCTTGGTGGGACCCGAGAACAGCCGGTCGAGGCCGCGCTCGATGGTGACGTTGGCCACGATCGAGACCAGCACGGCGGGCAGGACCGCGATCACCGAGAACAGGCCGACGATCTGCACGTGAAGCCGCGCCGCCGCCCGGCCGCGCCGCCTCGCCTGCACCATCTGCCAGACTTCCCGGACGATGATGCCGACCAGCAGCAGGATGGTGCCGGCATTGATCATCAGGAAGGAGCGGACCACCTCGGGCGTCGGCTCGATCGGGGTCAGGTTGGTCAGCACCACGAAGGTGAGGAAGCCGGACAGCAGCGCGAGGGCGATGGCGAACGGCGCCAGCCAGCGCCGCAAGGGGAAGCCACGGGCCTCCGCTCCGGCCTCTGCATTGGGCTCGGCCGGGGGCGCGTGTAACGTTGAAGCGGTGGTCTCTGCGCTGGTCATACCGGCAATTGAGCTGAGTGCGATCGCCCGCGGGAATTGCGAACTGATGCAATCATATCACAATGTTGCCGAATTGCGACATTTCCGCGGCGCAACCCGCAGTGCGGCGCCGTGTCCTCAAAACCATTTGTGACTACTCAATAACGGTAGGCGATGGCGGGGCCCTCGCCCCGCCCCGTCAGCGCTAGCCGCCGCTCCGGTAGACCTGGATATCGAGGTCCCGGATCTTCTTGCGCAGCGTGTTGCGGTTCAATCCGAGCAGGTCGGCGGCCCGGATCTGATTGCCGCGGGTGGCCGCCAGCGCTGCGGTCAGCAGCGGGATCTCGATCTCCTTGAGGATGCGGTGATAGAGGCCGGGCGGCGGCACGCCGTTCGGGAAGCCCGAGAAGTGCGAGGACAGATAGGCCTCGACCGCCCCGCCGAGATTGTCGACGCCGACGGTCGCGGTGCTGCCCGAGGTGACCGCAGGCGGCGCCAACTCACCGTCGATCACAGAGGCGGTGATGACGTCCTGCGGATAGAGCGCAGCAAGCCGCCGGGCGAGGTTCTCCAGCTCGCGGACGTTGCCCGGCCAGCGGTGCTGCTTGAGGCGCTCCAGCGCCTGGGCATCGAGCTTCTTCGGCGGCAGGCCGTCCTTCTCGGCAAGCGAGAAGAAGTGCCGGATCAGGTCGGGCAGATCCTCGATCCGCTCGCGCAGCGGTGGCAGCCGCAGCGGCACCACGTTGAGGCGGAAGAACAGATCCTCGCGGAACAGGCCCTGCTGGATCAGGATGCGCAGGTCCTTGTTGGAGGCCGCGACGATCCGGACGTCGGTCTTGATCGGGGTGCGGCCGCCGACGGTGGTGTATTCGCCCTGCTGCAGCACGCGGAGCAGACGGGTCTGCGCCTCCATCGGCATGTCGCCGATCTCGTCGAGGAACAGCGTGCCGCCCTCGGCCTGCTCGAAGCGACCGGAGGCGCGTGTGTTGGCGCCGGTGAACGCGCCGCGCTCATGGCCGAACAGTTCTGACTCGATCAGGTCGCGCGGGATCGCCGCCATGTTGACCGCAACGAACGGGCCGTTGCGGCGCCGGCCGTAGTCGTGCAGCGCGCGGGCGACCAGCTCCTTGCCGGTGCCTGACTCGCCCGAGATCATCACGGTGAGGTCGGTCTGCATCAGCCGCGCCAGCACGCGGTAGATTTCCTGCATCGCCGGCGAGCGGCCGACCAGCGGGATCGAGTCGAACTCGCCGTCGTCGGCGGGACTGGAGACCCGCTCCTTCGGCTCGGCCAGCGCGCGGCCGACGATGGTGATCAGCTCCTTCAGGTCGAACGGCTTCGGCAGGTATTCATAGGCGCCGCGCTCGGAGGCACGGATCGCCGTCATGAAGGTGTTCTGCGCGCTCATCACGATGACGGGCAGGTTCGGCCGCATCTTCTTGATCCGCGGCAGCAGATCGAACGCGTTCTCGTCGGGCATCACCACGTCGGTGATGACGAGATCGCCCTCGCCCTGGCTGACCCAGCGCCACAGCGTCGCGGCATTGCCGGTCAGGCGAACCTCGTAGCCGGCGCGCGACAGCGCCTGGTTCAGGACGGTCCGGATGGCAGTGTCGTCGTCAGCGACAAGTATGCTACCTGCAGGCATTGTTGGTGTTCCTCATCGTGCGTCCTGAGAGGCAGGCGAGGACGTACCCGGAACGTCATCGCGGTTGCTTTGGTCGTGTTGCTTGGCGGCGCTGTACATCGGCATCAGCACGCGGAAGGTGGTTTTGCGCGGCTGCGACTCGCATTCGATGATGCCGCCGTGATCGCCGACGATCTTGGCGACCAGCGCGAGGCCGAGCCCGCTGCCGGTCTGCTTGGTGGTGACGAAGGGATCGAACAGGTTCGGCAGCAGGTCTTCCGGCACGCCTGAGCCGTTGTCCTTGACGCAGAATTCCAGCGGCAGCGAGACCCGCGACTTCTTGCCGGGCACCGACAGCCGCACGCCCGGCCGGAACGCCGTGGTGAGGTGGATCTCCGCATCGGTGCCGAGATCGGCAACCGCCTCGGCTGCGTTCTTCACGAGATTGAGGAAGACCTGGATCAACTGGTCCTGGTTGGCCAGCACCGGCGGCAGCGACGGATCGTAGTCCTCGATGAAACGGACATTGCGGGCAAAGCCGGACTGCGCCAGCCGCTTCACATGGTCGAGCACGGAATGGATGTTGACCGGCCCGCGCGCCACCGGACGGTCGTCGCCGAACACTTCCATGCGGTCGACCAGCGTCACGATGCGGTCGGCCTCGTCGCAGATCAGGCGGGTCAGCAGGCGGTCCTCGGAGGACGCCTGCTGCTCCAGCAACTGCGCGGCGCCGCGAATGCCCGACAGCGGGTTCTTGATCTCGTGGGCGAGCATTGCGGCCAGCGCGATCACCGAGCGCGCCGCGCTGCGATGGGTGAGCTGGCGGTCCATCTTGTCGGCAATGGTGCGCTCCTGCAGCATCACCACGATGTGCCCGGGCCGCTCGGTCAGCGGCGCGACATGCAGGTCGACCTGGCGATCCCCACCGATCCGCGGCGTGCCGAGATCGACCTTGTATTCGTTGACCGGCGAGCCGCTGGCCCGCACCTGCTCGATCAGCGCCAGCAGCGGGCTGCCGAACGGCACCAGCTCCTTGAGCGACTGCCGGCGCAGGAACTGGGTCGATATCTCGAAGAAGGACTCGGCTGCGATATTGGCATCGACGATCCGCCCGTCGGGCGCGACCAGCAGCACCGGATTGGGCAGCGCGTTGAGGATGGCCTCGCCGTCGGTCGGCACGGGCCGTCGAAATTCCATGGCTGACGTCATGCGGCAGCACTCCAGGCAAAATCGTCGTAGGCGTCCTGCAGCGCTCGATGCACGCCGGACGGCTCCTCCGAGGTCAGAATCGTCTGCCGCCAGGCCTTCAGCGTTGCCGCCGGCGCGCAGCTGTAAGCCGCAGCGGTCTCCAGCGCCCAGCCGAGATGCTTGCGCGCATGCCTGAGCCCGATACGCAGGCCGTAATGGCTGCAGACCTCGTCATAGAGTGCGCGAACATGCTTGAGCTGCTCCGCCAGCGACGGCGCAGCCTCGGCGATCCCGGTCTCGAGCCGGCGGCCGATCTGGCCGGGCAGCCAGGGCTGGCCCTGCGCGCCGCGACCGATCATGACGGCGTCGGCGCCCGACTTTTCCAGCGCACCGAGAGCCTTGTCGAACGAGGTGATGTCGCCATTGACCACGACCGGAATCGTGACGGCCTCCTTGACCGCGCGCACCGCGCTCCAGTTCGCCTCGCCCTTGTAGAACTGGCAGCGGGTGCGGCCATGCACCGTGATCATCTGCACGCCTGCCGCCTCGGCGCGACGCGCCAGCTCGGGCGCATTGAGCGAGCGATCGTCCCAGCCGAGCCGCATCTTCAGTGTCACCGGCACCTTGACTGCCGCCAGCGTCGCCTCGATCAACGTCACCGCGTGATCAAGGTCGCGCATCAGGGCCGAGCCGGACTGACCGCCGGTCACGTGGCGCGCCGGGCAGCCCATGTTGATATCGATGATGTCGGCACCGGCGCCTTCGGCGATCCGTGCGCCCTCCGCCATCCAGTGGGTCTCGCAGCCCGCAAGCTGGACCACATGGGGCCCGATCCCTGCTGCCTCACAACGCAGCTTCGACATCGGCTTGCCGTTCACCAGATCGTCGCTGGCGGTCATCTCGGAGACCACCAGGCCGGCGCCCAGGGTAGCGGCGAGTCGCCGGAACGGCGCGTCCGTGATGCCGGACATGGGCGCGAGGAGAACCCGGTTGGCGACAGCAATATCACCTATCTTCAATGGGTTACGAGGGGTACTTTGCACGCCGGTCACAGCCGTCTCGTCGTTCTGTCAGCCACGCCATTGCAGCTGACGGTGTCTATTCTGCGCACAATTCTTGTGCAGTCAAGGTTCATGCCTACGGTTTAGACATTCCTACCACCAGTGCAAGTGCACTGCAACAAAATCTGCTTTTCCCACAGTCATCGCAAACGCTCTGTTTTTGCGCAGCGGTCATGCTAAGGGCTGTGCGCGGCGGTCGACGCCGCTCCCCTCATCCCCGATTCGTCTGTCACTGGTTCAAAATGCCGAAGCCTGAGCGTACCGCAGCCATCCTTGTCGCAGCCGGCCGTGGACTGCGCGCCGGCGCAGGCGGACCAAAGCAGTACCGGACGATCGGCGGACAGACGGTGATCTACCGCGCCATGGAGGCGTTCTCCGGACATCCGGACGTTTTCGCGGTACAGCCGGTGGTCAATCCTGACGATGCCGCGCTGTTCGATGAAGCGGTCGCGGGCCTCCGCCATCAGCCGCCGACGCCTGGCGGCGCGACAAGGCAGGCCTCGGTCCATGCCGGGCTCGAGGCGCTCGCCAGCGAGAAGCCGGACATCGTTCTGATCCACGACGCCGCCCGCCCCTTCGTTACGCCCGCGGTGATCTCGCGCGCGATCGCCGCGGCCGGTCGAACCGGGGCTGCGATCCCGGTGATTCCCGTCACCGACACGATCAAGCTCACCGGCGATACCGGCGATGTCGAGGCGACGCCGGAGCGCGCGCGGCTGCGGATCGCGCAGACGCCACAGGCTTTTCGTTTCGACGTAATATTGGAGGCGCATCGTCGCGCGGCGCGCGAGGGCCGCAGCGATTTCACCGACGATGCCGCGCTTGCCGAATGGGCGGGATTGACCGTTGCGACGTTTGAAGGCGATGCTGCCAACATGAAACTCACCACACCCGAAGACTTCGTGCGCGAGGAAGCGCGGCTCGCAAGCCAGCTCGGCGACATCAGGACCGGCACCGGCTACGACGTGCACGCTTTTGGCGACGGCGACCATGTGATGATCTGCGGCGTGCGCGTGCCGCACACACGCGGCTTCCTGGCGCATTCCGACGGCGACGTCGGGCTGCATGCGCTGGTCGACGCGATCCTCGGCGCGCTCGCCGACGGCGACATCGGCTCGCATTTCCCGCCGAGCGACGCCAAGTGGAAGGGCGCCTCCTCCGACCAGTTCCTGAAATACGCCATCGAGCGCGTCACCGCGCGCGGCGGACGGATCGCCAATCTCGAGGTGACGATGATCTGCGAGCGGCCGAAGATCGGCCCGCTGCGCGACACCATGCGGGCGAAGATCGCGGAGATCTCCGGCGTCCACATCTCGCGCGTCGCGGTCAAGGCGACCACCAGCGAGCGGCTCGGCTTCACCGGCCGCGAGGAAGGCATCGCGGCAACCGCGAGCGCCACGGTCCGCCTCCCCTGGAATGAAGACGGCTGGAGTGCCTGAGATGGGCGGCAGCGACGCTCGTGCCCTCTCCCGCTCGCTGCTCGACCTGTGCCGGATGCGCAAGCTGACCATCGCGACCGCCGAATCCTGCACCGGCGGCCTGGTCGCCGGCGCACTCACCGACATCCCCGGCTCGTCCGACGTGATCGACCGCGGCTTCGTCACCTATTCGAACGAGGCCAAGCGGGTCATGCTCGGCGTCAGGGCCGCGACGCTGGAGACATTCGGCGCGGTGAGCAAGGAAACCGCGACAGCGATGGCGATCGGCGCGCTGGAAAAGGCCGGCGTCGACCTTGCGGTCTCGATCACCGGCATTGCCGGCCCCGGCGGCGCGACGCCGGGCAAGCCGGTCGGCCTGGTGCATTTCGCCGTCGCCGCGCGCGACGGCCGCATCCTGCATCGCGAGCAACGCTTCGGCGCGATCGGCCGCAGCACGGTGCGGCAGCGCTCGGTGGTCGAGGCGCTACGCATGCTGATGGAACTCGCGCGCCCGCCGCAGGCCGCAAAGCCGCGCCGCGAGGCCGCCAGCCGGTTGCGGCCGAGGGTTGCCCGCTCGCCGCGAAGCCACGCTGCGAAACGCCGGCGGCCGCCGCGCGGCTAGGTCGACGAGAGTCGAATCGCGCAAAGCGCCGACTTCACACTACCCTCAAGTCAACTGCGACCCAGTGCCGCCTATCTCAGGTGGAACTTGGACGTCAGCTCGCCGTTTTCTGTTGATCCAACTCTGCTGTTTCAGCCGTTCTTCGAACAGCAAAATCCCACAACAAGGAGAAAATGATGAAGTTGGGAACTTTGGTCGTGGCCGCAATCACCACTGGCGCCATGACTCTGTCGACTGTTGCTCCCTCGTTCGCCGCCCCGCTCGTACCTGCACGCCCGCAGGACCAGCCGACCTCCGTCGAACACGTCCAGTACCGTCACTGGCACGGCGGCGGCCCGCGCTATGGCTATCGCGGCGGCTACCGTGGCGGATACCACCATCACGGTGGCGGAAACGGCGCTGCGATCATCGGCGGGCTTGCGGCCGGTGCGATCATTGGTGGCGCCATCGCAGCAAGCCAGGCCAAGGCCAACAACGACGCCTATTGCTCGCAGCGTTTCCGCTCCTACGACCCGGCGTCAGGTACCTACATCGCCTCCGGCGGCGTACGTCGTTCCTGCCCGTAAGTCGGCGAACGAGCCCCACGCATCATCCGTCATGCCCGGCCCTGCGCCGGGCATTTGCGTTCCGGGAATGCCGAGGCGGCGTCGCTACGTCGACAGCTGAGGCTTGCCGTAGACCTGATCCGCCCGCTTCTCGAACGCCGCCGCGAAGCGTGAGAAGGCGGCGTCGAACATCGAGCCCATCAGCATCGCCAGCATCCGGCTCCTGAACTCGTAGTTCAGGAAGAAGCCGACATCGCATTCGGCCTCGGACTTCGGCTCGAAGCTCCAGCGATTCTCCAGATTGCTGAACGGGCCGCGCAGATATTCGACCAGTATCTTCAGGTTGGGCCGGTCGAGCGTCACCCTGCTGGTGAAGGTTTCCTTGACCAGCTTGAAGGAGACCGTCATGTCGGCCACCACGATCTCGGTGCCGTCGTCCTTCGGCGTGCGCTGGCGGACCTTGAGCGCCTGGCACAGCGGCACGAATTCGGGATAGCGCTCGACGTCGGCGACCAGATCGAACATTTGAGATGCGGTGTGGCGGACCCGCCGTTTGCTGGAGAATCGCGGCATCAGTGGATACTCGCACGGTTTTGCAGGCGTGCGAGGCGCTTCAGGTAATCGTCCGCCTGGGCCCGATCGGTGAAGCAGACCAGCGCTTGATCGGCGCGCAGACCGGCAAAATATTCGAGCAGCTTCGGCCGCTGCTGCTGGCGATAGGTCCAGACGTAGCGGAAGAATTCGAGGTCGATCTTCTCGGGGCAGCCTTCCGCCATCTCGGGGCGGACCTGGCCATAGCTGCCGGCAATCCGCCTGAAGATACCGAGCATGCAGGTCGATCGCGGCAGGTCGAACCAGATGATCGTGTCGGAGAGCTCGCGGCGCAGCTCACCCGCACCATGCCGCATATAGTTGCCATCCATGATCCAGCGCGGTGCGCGGGCGGCTTCGGTCATACGGTGCTCAAATTCGTTCTTGTCGGATTCGATCCAGCCCGGCTTCCAGAACAGCGCATCGATCGACACAGTCGGGATGCCCGTCATGGCGGACAGCCGCCGCGCAAAGGTCGACTTGCCGGATCCCGACGATCCCATCACCAGAACGCGCTGCATTGTCCCGTCCAAAGGCTCAATCATGGCTCGATCGAGCGACGGCGCGTGATGGCGCCGGCTCACCGCCGGTTACAAAATCTAGCGGCCGCGGGCCGTGCGGGCCGCCTGCAGTTTGGCAAAATCCTCGCCGGCATGGTGCGACGAGCGTGTCAGCGGACTCGCCGACACCATCAGAAAACCCTTGGTATAGGCGACGCGCTCGTAGCCGGCGAACTCGTCCGGCGTCACGTAGCGCATCACGGCGTGATGCTTGCGGGTCGGCTGCAGATACTGGCCGATGGTCAGGAAGTCGACGTCGGCCGAGCGCAGATCGTCCATCACCTGCAGCACCTCGTGCCGCTCTTCGCCGAGGCCGACCATGATGCCGGACTTGGTGAAGATGGTCGGGTCCATTTCCTTGACCCGCTGCAGCAGCCGGATCGAATGGAAATAGCGCGCGCCGGGACGGACCGTCAGATAGCCCGACGGCACGGTCTCCAGATTGTGGTTGAAGACATCGGGCTTGGCCGCGACCACGCGCTCGAGCGCGCCTTCCTTGCGCAGGAAGTCCGGTGTCAGGATCTCGATCGTGGTGGTCGGGCAGCGCGCACGGATGGCGCGGATCACTTGCGCAAAATGCTCGGCGCCGCCGTCGGCGAGATCGTCGCGATCGACCGAGGTGATGACGACATGGGCCAGGCCGAGCTTGGAGACCGCCTCGGCAACGTGTTCGGGCTCATGGGCGTCGAGCGCGCCGGGCATGCCGGTCTTGACGTTGCAGAACGCGCAGGCGCGGGTGCAGGTGTCGCCCATGATCATGAAGGTGGCGTGCTTCTTGTCCCAGCACTCACCGATATTGGGGCAGCCCGCCTCCTCGCACACCGTGACGAGGCCGTTCTCCTTCACGATCTTGCGCGTATCCGCATAGCCGCGCGTGTTCGGCGCGCGAACCCGGATCCAGTCCGGCTTCGGCGGCGACACGGCATCGGGCCGGTTCACCTTTTCGGGGTGACGCGGGCGGAGCTGAGTGGTGGAGATGGTGTCGACGATGGTGACCATAGGTGCCTGCAAGTCGCGAGAGACCTTAGCTAATCGGTGTTGATGCGGCTCGCAACCCGCCCTGCGACCCTAGCAGATCAGCCCAGATATTGGCAGTCTTGCGGTCCGTTCCACGCCGATTCCTACCTCAAAATGGCTCAAAAACCCCGCTTCACCCGCGCGACCGCGCCGCGCCTCGGCAAAACTCTGAAACGCGCGTTCTTCGACCGCAGCGTCCATGAGGTCGCGCCCGAGCTGATCGGCGCGACCTTCCTGGTCGGCGGCGTCGGCGGCATCATCACCGAGGTCGAGGCCTACCATCACACCGAACCGGCCGCGCACTCCTACAACGGCCCGACCCCGCGCAACCAGGTGATGTTCGGCCCGCCGGGCTTCTCCTATGTCTACCGCTCCTACGGCATCCACTGGTGCGTCAACTTCGTCTGCGAGGAAGCCGGCTCGGCCAGCGCCGTGCTGATCCGCGCGATCGAACCGACCCACGGGCTCGCCGCGATGCGCCGCCGGCGCGGGCTCGAGGACGAGCGCGCGCTGTGTTCAGGCCCCGGCAAGCTGTGCGAGGCGATGGGCATCACCATCGCGCACAGCGAACTGCCGCTCGACCGGCCGCCGATCGCGCTCCACGCGCGGCTGGAGCCGCCCGACATCGTCACGGGAGTGCGGATCGGCATCACCAAGGCCGTCGAGCTGCCCTGGCGCTACGGGCTGAAGGGATCGAAATTCCTCAGCAAGCGGTTCTGAGCGTCGAGGCGCGGATCATGACGCCTTCTTCAGCAGCTCGATCGCCTCGAGGATCTTGGCCCGGCGCTCCTGCGCAGCCGCGCGCTTTTCTTTCTCTTCCTCGACCAGCTCTTCCGGCGCGTTGGCGACGAACTTCTCGTTGGAGAGTTTGGCGTCGACGCGCTTGATGTCGGCATCGGCCTTGCCGAGCTCCTTCTCCAGCCGTGTCCGTTCGGCGGCAAGATCGATCACGCCCTTGAGCGGCAGCGCGACCACTTCGCCGCGCACCAGCAGCTGCATGGCGCCTTGCGGCGCGGCGTCGGCGAAGGAAATCTCCGACAAGCGCGCGAGGCGCTTGATGGTGTCGTTCCAGCGCTGGGCGCGGTCGCGCGTCTCGTCCGAAGTCGTCACGATCACCAGCGGCGTCAGCGTCGACGGCGGGATGTTCATTTCCGCCTTCACCGAGCGCATCGCGGTGACGAGATCGACCACCCAGCCGATCTCGGCTTCAGCCGCGGGATCGCTGAACGCGTCGGCGTCGAGCGCGGCAATCACTGGCGGAATGATCGGATCGACCACCGGACCGGCGGTCGCGATCGCCGCCAGCTGCTCGCCGGTCACGCCCGGCTTGCGTGGCCAGGGCGCCAGCACGAGCAGGCCGTCGCGTTTTGCCGTCACCGCCCACAGCTCCTCCGTGATGAAGGGCATGAACGGATGCAGCAGCTTGAGGATCTCGTCGCGCGTCCAGGCGATCATGGCGCGGGTCTCGGCCTTGGCGGCGCCCTCCTCGCCCATCAGCACCGGCTTGGCGAGCTCGAGATACCAGTCGCAGAACACGTTCCAGACGAAGCGGTAGATCGCAGCCGCGGCATCGTTGAAGCGATGATCCTCGATCGTCTCGGTCACCTCGCGGGTGACGCGCGAGGTTTCGTGCGCGATCCAGCGGTTCAACGTCTCCTTGGCGCCCTTCGGATCGAAACCGTCCGGCTTGACGCACTCGTTCATCTCGGCGAAGCGGCAGGCATTCCAGAACTTGGTCGCGAAGTTGCGGTTGGTCTCGACCAGATGCGGCGACAGCCGGATGTCATGGCCCTGCGCCGCCTCGCGGGTCAGCGCGAAGCGCAGCGCGTCGGCGCCGTATTCGTCGATCACGCCGAGCGGGTCGATGACGTTGCCCTTCGACTTCGACATCTTCGCGCCCTTCTCGTCACGGACGAGGCGGTGGATGTAGACGGTCGAGAACGGCGCCTGCTTCATGAAATGCAGGCCCATCATCATCATGCGGGCGACCCAGAAGAAGATGATGTCGAAACCCGTGACCAGCGTGTTGGTCGGGTAGTAGCGCGCGACCTCCGGCGTGTCGTCCGGCCAGCCCAGCGTCGAGAACGGCCACAATGCCGACGAGAACCAGGTGTCGAGCACGTCTTCATCACGCGTGATGAAGCCCTCACGCTTGGCGGGGTCAACCGCCATGTCGTGGCCCTGCTCCGGCGTGATGACTTCCTGTTCGACGTAATAGCCGAGCGCGTTGCCGACCGCCTCTTCCTCGGTCTCGGCGACGAACACCTTGCCGTCGGGTCCATACCAGGCCGGGATCTGATGGCCCCACCAGAGCTGGCGCGAGATGCACCAGGGCTGGATGTTCTCCATCCACTCGAAATAGGTCTTTTCCCAGTTCTTCGGGACGAACGTCGTCTCGCCCGAGCGCACCGCCGCCATCGCCGGCTGCGCCAGCGTATGGGCATCGACGTACCACTGGTCGGTCAAATAGGGCTCGATCACCACATCGGAGCGGTCGCCATGCGGCACCATGTGGGTGTTGGGCTCGATCCGCTCGAGGAAGCCGAACTCCTCCAGCCGCGCCACGATCTTCTTGCGCGCGGCGAAGCGTTCGATGCCGTGAAACTCCGCCGCGAATTCGTCGACGCCCGCCGGCAAGCCGCGCAGATAGTCCTCGTTGCCGGTGAGATTCAGGCAGCCTTCCTGATCCAGCACGCTGATCTGCGGCAGGCCGTGGCGCTTGCCGATCTCGAAATCGTTGAAGTCGTGCGCCGGCGTCACCTTGACCGCGCCCGATCCCTTCTCGGGATCGGAGTAGTCGTCGGCGACGATCGGAATCTTGCGGCCGACGAGCGGCAGGATGACGTGCTTGCCGACCAGGTCGGTGTAGCGCTCGTCGTCCGGATGCACCGCGACCGCGGTGTCGCCGAGCATCGTCTCCGGACGCGTGGTCGCGACCACGATGAACGATTTCGGATCCTCGGGGCTGAAGCTGCGGCCTTCGATCGGATAGCGCAGGTACCAGAGATGCCCCTTGATCTCCTTTTGCACCACTTCGAGATCGGAGATCGCGGTGAGCAGCTTCGGGTCCCAGTTGACCAGACGCTTGTCCTTGTAGATCAGGCCCTGGCGGTGCAGCTCGACGAACACCTTGACGACGGCGCGCGACAGCCCCTCGTCCATGGTGAAGCGCTCGCGCGACCAATCGCAGGATGCGCCGAGGCGTTTCAGCTGGTTGACGATGGTGCCGCCGCTTTCGGCCTTCCACTGCCAGACCCGCTCGAGGAACTTGGCCCGGCCGATGTCGCGGCGGCCCGGCTCCTGCCGTTCCATCAGCTGACGCTCGACCACCATCTGGGTGGCGATGCCGGCATGGTCGGTGCCGGGCTGCCACAGCACGTCGCGGCCGCGCATCCGCTCGAAGCGGCACAGGATGTCCTGCAGCGTGTTGTTGAGCGCGTGGCCCATGTGCAGCGAGCCGGTGACGTTCGGCGGCGGGATCACGATGGTGAAAGGCGCGGCGTCCTTGCGCTCGGGCTGGCCGGCCTTGAACGCACCGCTCTCCTCCCAGATCTGGGCCATCCGGAGCTCGATATCGGCGGGCTGGTAGTTTTTCTCGATCATGACAATGCGCTGTGGACCATGGGGGAAAGGGTAGAAAGCCGCCAGAGCGCACCAAGTCAACCGGACCGGCACGCCAAAAGCGGGCGTCGAAGGCGTTTTCGAGCGAAACGCGTCAAAACAGGGGGTTAGAGTTTCGGCTCTGACCTTACCAGAACCGCGGCTCTCTGGGGCATTTGGGGAGCTGAATAGCGGCTGCCAAGGCCCGTGCGGCGGCGCTAGCGCCCGCGGGAGACCCGCTCGATCTCTGCCTTGACGATCCGCTCGACCAGCCCCGGCAGATTGTCGTCCAGCCAGGACTTCAGCATCGGCCGCAGCATCTCCTTGACCAGATCCTCCAGCGTCCGAGCATTGTTGCTCAGCACGGTGTTGGCCAGCGAGTTGAAGGCGGATTCGACCGCCCGCATCGTGGTTCCCGAGATGATCTGCTGCATCGGCGCGGTTTCGACCGCCGGTGCTTCTCGAACCGGCTCTCGCATCGGTTCCGGCGCCCGTGTGCGAGCTTCCGTGAACTCGACATCGTCCTGCGGCTCGACCTTGCGGAACGACGGCGCGGCGGCCGGCTCCGGCAGTGCCATATCGTCGGTCAGCTCGAACACATCGGCTTCGGGTTGGGCCTCGGGCTGCGGCGACGGCCTGATCTCGGCCGCGGGCGTCGCCTCGTCGAGACTGGCGAGCAGCGAATCGATGTCGTCCTGACTGTTGCTGGCTGGCGCCGGTGCAGGCGGCGCCGACTTCGGCGCTGGCGCGGCAGCCTTCGCGGCCGGAGGCGCTGCGGGCGGCGGGCTCTTCATCGCGGGCTTGGCTGCTGGTGGCTCGACCTTGGGCGGCGGCGCTGCGACCGCCGCAGGTTTGTCGGCTGCGGCCGGCTTCGCCTCGTCATCGGCAATGATGCGACGGATCGACGCCAGGATCTCCTCCATCGAGGGCTCTTGGACCTTCGCAGGTTGCGTCATCTCCGACTCCACATCGAAACTTATTTTACATCAAGCCTGAGAGGATTCGCCGGTTCCGATGAAGCGGGCGGAGATTTTCGTTGCTCCCGCCCGACTTGTCCCCAGATCACGCCCGCCCGCGGCCTCGTGCAAGCTTCGTGTCGCCCAATGCAGCGTGATGACAGGTGGCGTCGCACCTGTCATCACGCTACGCCGGCTCGCCGCGAATCGCCTTGCTGCCCGATAAAACGGTATGTCAGGCCAATTATCGATTGCAAGCAAACGCGCCTGTCCGTGGTCCTGATTAACTCAGAACCACAAACATGGCGCGACAAGCGATGACGACGTGAAGATGTCCGGACGTTAGCGGCCGTCGGGTGTGCGGACGCCGGTCCAGTTGTCACGAACCTGCTGGTAATGCACGCTCGGATCGTAGACGGTGGTCGAAAGGCCCATCACCTGCGGCGACAGCCGGCCGATGTAGTTCAGCACGTTGTAGGACGCGACGACGCGATCGTGCTGTGCGTTGACCAGCGTGTTGCGCGCGGTGACCAGCGCCTGCTGCGCGTTGAGCACGTCGAGCGTGGTGCGCTGGCCGGCCTTGGCTTCTTCACGCACACCGTTGAGCGCGATCTCGGATGCGGCGACCTGCGCCTGCGCCGACGACACCTGCGACTTGCCGGCGACCAGCTGGCCCCAGGCGGTGATCACGTTGGCGCGGGCCTGATCCCTGGTCTGATCCAGCACCAGACGCTGCTGCGCCAGCGATTCCTTGGACTGGCGGATCAGGGAATATTCCGTGCCGCCCTGATAGATCGGCAGCGAGAATTGAACCCCGACCGAGGCGTTGAACAGGCGGTACACGGTCAACTGCGTCTCATAGCCCTGGCTGACCGATGCCTGCAGCCCAACCGTCGGCAGCAGCGCGCCTTCGGCAACCTTGGTCTGCAGGAAATTGACGTCGACGCCGAACATCGCACCGGTGACGTTCGGGTTCTGGGTCAGGCTGAGCTCGACAGCGGCAGAGAGCGTCGCCGGCAGGAACCGGTCGACCGGCGAGCCTGGCGCGAGATTCTGCGGCTCGTTGCCGATGATGCGGCGATAGTTCGATCGCGTCGTCGTCAGGTTGGATTCGGCGGTGAGCTGCTGGGTTTTGCCGGCCGCAAGCTGGGCCTCGGACTGCGCAACGTCGGTTCGCGTCACTTCGCCGACGTTGAAGCGGTCCTGGGTCTGCTTCAGCGTCTGTTCCAGCACCCGCGTATTGCTGCGCTGAACCTCGACGATGGCGGAATCGCGGAGATAGTCCATGTAGATGGTGGCGGCGCTCAAAAGCACGGACTGCTCGAGCACGCGCAAGCCTTCACGCGCCGACGACACCTGGCTTTCGGCCTGGCGCACCTTCGGCGCATTCTGTGCGTTGAACAGCGACTGGCTGGCGGTGATGCCGACGGTGCGCTGCCGGCTCACGCCGGACAATGCCGGGCTCCCCTGCGTCAACTGTTCGTCGGTGTATTGCCCGCCGGCGGTGGCCGTCAGCGAGACCTTCGGACGGTAACCCGAGAGCGCCTGCGGAACGTTTTCGTCGGTCGACCGCACGAACGCACGCTGTGCGTTCAGCTGGGGATTGTTCTGGTAGGCCCGCACCAGCGCGGATTCGATCGTTTCGGCCAGCGCGGGCACGGGGCCCATCTCTGCCAATATCAGGACGGCAGTCGCAGCCGCGGTGATAGCCTTCACCCCACGCATCCCCGGTAATCCAATCATTGTAGTCGCCGTCTCCACACCCAAGTCAGTTCCGGCGGTCGCTTCAGACGAAGTGAGTCCCGCCTCACCTTAGTCCGCAGCTAAGGGCAACGGAACTACCCCGCAACGGAACATGGTGGAAACTCTTCACATGGGGCAAACGGGCCACACTTCTGATTCAGAACGGGATTTTATCAGCCAGCGCAGCGCGGTAGCGGTCAGAAGACGAAGGCAGGAACCCGCTCGAATCCGGGCAGCACGGGCGCCGCGGCGTCGAACAGCTCGCGATGGCCGAAATCCCCGTGGGAGTGGGTCACGAGGGTGGCGCGCGGCGGTGGCGTCAGGCCGAACACCCCGACCAGCCGGCCCCCCTCCTTGAGCTGGCCGAACAACCCGGTCGGAACGATCTCGGTCGCGCCATTGAGAACGATGACGTCATAGGGCGCGCCCGCGGCATCGCCGTCGGCGGCCGCGGCGGTCCTGACCGTCACGTTCTGCAGCCCGAGCTGGGCCAAGACGGCAGTCGCCTTCGGGGCAAGCGCCGGATCGCTCTCCGTCGCGCTGACCTGCGCCGCAAACCGCGCCACGATGGCGGCGGCGTAGCCGGTCGCGCAGCCGACGACCAGGACCCGGTCGGTCACCTTGATCTCGGCGGCCTGGAGCATCTTGGCGAGCAGCGCCGGCGTAATCAGACAGCGCTTGGCCGCGCCGCCCTCGGCGACATCCAGATCGAGGTCCAGATAGGCGAGCGCCTGCTTGCTGGCCGGGACGAACACCTCGCGCGGCACCGTCAGCATGGCTTCGAGAATTCGATCGTCAGTCACGTCGCTCGGACGCACCTGACCATCGACCATGTACTGGCGCGCGGTCGAAAAACCGTTCATTGGCGGAGACCCTGCAAGTCGCGGCATTGCCGCTGGAGAAGCTAGAACAGGGCCATCTTTTGGAACAAGCTCCGCCAAAACGCAACACGGCGTTGGCGCGCGAAACGCGCTCCCGGGACGCGCACCCTGGTGCGTTTTATTCGATCGTAACGGCGAGCCGGCCGATCAAGCGGGCGACCTCATCGAGATGCTCGGAATCATGCTCCTCGACGGCCCTCGCGAGCCGGCGAACACACTCATCGTCGCTGATGCAGGGCGCATCATTCGGCACCAGTGTCGGCTGCGGCATCGACAGGTCGATCAGGTTAATGGCCATCAAAATCACCTCTCAAGACCCGGCAGGACAAAGTGTCGACGGCTATTGAGTCGATTTGACGACGTTTTTGGCCTGCCGGTTGCGGGCCACAAGCTTGTGATTGGCGATGACGAGAGTTTGATGGGGCCAGCAAAACTGGCTCCCCGGGCTGGATTCGAACCAGCGACCATTCGATTAACAGTCGAATGCTCTACCGCTGAGCTACCGAGGAATAGGCGAACAAAACGTTCGCGAGCGGGCAGCGTATAACAAAGCCTTTCGGGCTTGCAAAGAACCAAATGGGCCTCCGGCGAAACTTTAGCCAGAGACAGTAAACCTCTGCCGCGCAAGGCTTTGCGGGCGTTCCAGGGTGATGCAGGCCTGTCCCGGCTGTCCCGCTATCGGCGCCGAGAGGGCCTCGATACGCCGCCGGCGCGGCCAATCCGCCGCGCCCTTGATTCTTCGGCGTGCACGCCGCGCGTGCCGCCATCGTCATTCCGCAGTGAACGAGGTGGTCTTGGTGCCGGGGTCGTAGCGCAGCCTCAGAACGTTGAGCTTACACAGGTTGACGTTCTTCCAGAGCACCGATTCATTGTAGTTGGCCCAGTCCACCTTGATATTCCAGACGCAGCCTTCGTCGTCGTTGCCGAACTCGACGTACGCGGTGTCCTGATTCTTCAGCGTGCCCTCGAGCTCGTTCTCCCACTCGTCGAGGCCGTCATCGGGCCCGTTGAAGCCGAGAAACTTGATGGCGTATCCGGTCTCGTTGACCACCGAGACGTTGCGGTTATCGGCGGCTGACGCGGGCGATGCAATCAGCGCCAGTCCCATCACAAGCAGTGCCGGTAAAATGTGTTTCGTTGAAATTCTCCTGGCAGTCGGCCGCACGTCGGCGTGCGGCATCACTTCCTTAACGACCGCGCCGCACGAGTACAAATCGTGCACAAAATGCGAAGCGCAGCGCGTGAAACCGCGCTATCGCGCCGCGATGGCCACGATGAACAGCGCGGTCGCCGCGAGCGAGGCGATGGTCCGCACGTGGTTCCAGAAGGTCCAGTCGGTCAGATAACGCGCCCAGACCGGCGCGGCCGCAGCGCTCGCGGGATCGGTGGCCGCAAGCTGATCGTTCAGCGGCACGTTGAAGACCGCCGTGACGACGAACATCCCGACGACATAGAGGACGCCGCCGCCAATCATCGCCACCGCGCCCGGTTCCTGCCAGCGCAGCGCGCCGAGCACGACCAGCACGGCGCAGGACAGCGTGGTGCCGAGGAAGACCGGCATGAACAGCGAGCGCACGATGCCGAAATCGATCGCGTTCATCGCCGAGATGCCGGCGGATTGTTCGATGCGGCCGAGCGAGGTCATGACGAAGGCCGAGAACGCGAAATAGACCCCGGCAAGCAGCCCGCAGCCGAGCGCCGAAAACCACAACAAGCCCGAGGTCAGGACATTGCGCATCGTTCCATCCTCCAAATGCGAGAGATACTCGTATTTGAAAAATGCGATAAACTCTCGTATTAGAAACGTCAAGCCCCTGCGGAGGAGAGCGATGGCGAAACGAAAGACCGCGCGCACGGAGGAGGCGCCCCTGCCCGCCCTGGCGCGGCTTGCGCCGACGCAGCAGCGCAGCCGCGAGCGGTTCGAGCGCATCCTTGCCTGCGCGACCGAGATCATGGCGGAAAAGGGCAGCGAGGCCTTCCGCATGAGCGACATCGTCGAACGCAGCGGCATCGCGTTCGGCTCACTCTACCAGTACTTCCCGGACAAGGCCGCGATCATCGGCACGCTGGCGGAGCGGCACAACGCCGTCGGACGTGATTGCGTCGGGCGCGATCTGGCCGCCGTCGCGGCCGAGCACGACCTGCACCCGGCGCTGTGCCGGATCGTCGACAGCTACTACGAGATGTTCATGCGCGAGCCTGTGATGCGCGACATCTGGCAGGCGACGCAAGCCGACCGCGCCCTGCAGAGGCTCGATGCGGACGACATGGCCGTGCTCTCCGGCTTGCTCTCCGATGCAATCAAACGGGTAGCACCCACCGTGCCTGCCGCCACCCTCACCACATTCTCAGGGCTGCTGATGACGCTGATCGCGGCCGCGGTGCGTCACGCCATCACCCTGCCGCCGAAGAAGGCGCGGCAGGCGTTGACGCAATTCAAGGCCATGCTGCCGGCTGATCTCTCCGGGCTGACATGATCACGCGCGCGCGGGTTTCGGGAATTTCCTCCGCGCAGAGGCGATAGACAGCAGGCCTACACGATGTGCACCGTTCAGGAGCAGCCCGCTGCGTTTGTCGTCATTGTCATGTCTTCCTAAAATTCCTGCGACATTCGAGCGCTATGAGTACCGCCGGAAAGTCCGGGAAGAGTTTTTCGCAAGATGTGATTTGTCTCACACGAGGTGCGGCCCTGCCGACCTAGGTTCCCCGCGGGGTCGTCAGCCGTTCATTAACCAAAGCGGGCGCCATCGTTCTTTTCATAAAATTCGAACGATTAGCTCAATCCGGACCGAAGACAGTTTTGCGACCATGGCGCTCTCGAACCTCGGAGAGCGCGATGAGCGAAGTCGAATTTGATCTGCTGCTGGACGCCGTGCGGACGGCGATCGCGCCTATTGCTCAGGAGGATTTCGTGGCTCAACCCTCGCCTCGCATTCAGCCGGCGCCGCGCGCCGCCAATGACAACCAGGCGCCGTGGCCGCTGATTCCGTTTCCCGAAGGTTGGTACGCCGCGAGCTAAAGCGGCTTTTCATGTGTTGGCTGCAAGCCATTGATGAGGTGAGTGGAGGCCACGACCAGAATTGAACTGGTGTACACGGTTTTGCAGACCGTTGCGTAACCACTCCGCCACGTGGCCCCTTGCGGCGCACTTCATATACGCCCTCTCCGCGATAGGCAACCAAGCTGGACAGCTAACGCCGGCGCTTCCGGAGGTCCCGCTTCTTCGGTTTGGGCGCCAATTCCGGCATTTCGGCCTGCACTTCGCGGAATCTCGCCAGCATCCGCTCAAAACTATCGGTTAACGCTGTGGCGATATCCGGCCGCTTCTCCAGCCCAGCGAGCAGGATCGCTGCCGCCTCGATGGTGGACAGGCCGTCGCGGCGCGGTTCCCGGCGCAGCTTGCCGTACAGCGAGGGCCGTTTCGGCCCGAGAATCACCCGCTGGCATTTCAGCATCCAGGCGTTGCGCCACCACAGCGCCTTGGCCTGGCTCCAGGTGCCGTCGAGCAGCACGATGCCTTCGATGTCGGAGAGAATCGCGCGCTGATGCGGCTCAAGCTCGCCCTTGCGGTTGATCGCGACGATCTCGGCATCGGTATCGAGCTCCTCGACCTTGGCCGAGCCGAGATAGAGCACCGCCCAGCGTGACGGATCGGGCACCGGCCGGCCGAGCGCCTTGGCAAGGCTCGGCCAGGACAGCCCGATCCGGACCACGGACTTCGCGAAATGCCGCGCCAGCAGACGCGCGGTGCCCAGCGCCCTGTCCTGCTCCTGCGGATGGACCAGGATCAGGAGCTGGATGCGGCTCTCGATCGGCGTAACGCTGTCGCAGATGCACAGTGGCAGCGGCTTGCCGCAATGCGGGCAATCCTCCACCTCGGTGACATCGTCGATCTTGACTTCGGTCGGTTCGGTCATGGCTCCGCTATACGCTTGCAACGGCGCAATTCAAACTATTCCGCAGGCGCGTGCACGCCGGACGGCGCGCCGCGCTGGCGCAGCCGGTCGATCAACAGATAGATCACCGGCGTGGTGTAGAGCGTCAGGATCTGCGACACGAACAGGCCGCCGATGATGGTGATGCCGAGCGGGCGGCGCAGCTCGGTGCCTGGGCCGGTCGCAATGACGAGCGGAATGCCGGCGAACAGCGCGGCCATCGTCGTCATCAGGATGGGGCGGAAGCGTGCCCGGCAGGCCTCGAAGATTGCATCCCGCGACGACAGGCCCTGATGCCGCTCGGCGTCGAGCGCGAAGTCGACCATCATGATGCCGTTCTTCTTGACGATGCCGATCAGCAGGATGATGCCAACGAAGGCGATCACGGTGAGCGGCGTGTTGGTCACCTGCAATGCCAGCAGGGCGCCGAGGCCGGCCGACGGCAAGGTCGAGATGATCGTGATCGGATGCGCCAGGCTCTCATAGAGCACGCCGAGCACGATATACATCGCGACCAGTGCGCCGAGGATCAAGAGCGGCTGCCGCCCGCTGGTCTTGTTGAAGTCGCCGGCATTGCCGTCGAAGCTGCCGCGGATGCCTTCCGGCATATGCAGCTCGTTGACCGCCTGCTGGATGTTGGTGGTTGCGACCTCCAGCGGCACGTCCGGCAGCAGGTTGAACGACACCGTGGTCGAGGGGAAGCCGCCGGAGTGATAGACCGCGAGCGCCGACAATCCGCGCTGGGTGTGCACCAGCGCCGACAGCGGCACCTGCACGTCATTGGCGCCGGCGACATAGATGCGCTCGAGGTTCGACGGGTCGCTCTGGAACTTCGGATCGATCTCGAGCACCACCACGTACTGGTTGCGCTGGGTGTAGATGTACGAGATCTGCCGCTGCGAGAAGGCGTTGTTGAGCGCGTTGTCGATGTCCTGCACCCGGACGCCGAGGCTGGAGGCGATCTTGCGGTCGATCACGAGGTTGAGCTGCAGGCCGCCGGGATCGCGATCGGAGGAGACGTCGGTGATGCCCTCCACGGTCTCCATGCGCTTGGCGACGAGCGGCGCCCATTTCTGCAACAGATCGAGATCGGTCGAAGCGAGCGTGTACTGGTAGTCGGAATCGCTCTGCCGGCCGCCGGTGCGGATGTCCTGGGCGGCGAACATGAACAGGCGGATGCCGGGCACCATGAACAGGTTGCGGCGCAGCCGGTCGATCACCTGCGCGGTCGACAGCCCTGCCCGCTCCTCCGGCGGCTTCAGGCTGATGAACATGGTGCCGCGGTTGGAGGTGGCGCCGCCCGGGCCGCCGCCGGAGCCGACCGACGAGCCGATGCCGGCGACCGCGGGATCGGCCATCACGATGTCGGCCAGCCGCTGCTGCAGCTGGAGCATCGCCTGGAACGAGATATCGGCCGAAGCCCGCGTCGAGCCGATCACGAAGCCGCTGTCGTCGGTCGGGAAATAGCCTTTCGGGGTCTTGATGTAGAGCGTCACCGTCAGCGCCACGGTGGCGAAGAACACCACCAGCGTCAGGAACGGATAGCCGAGCACGATCCGCAGCGTCGATGCATAGAACGCCACGACCCGCGACAGCGTGCCCTCGATGGCGCGGTCGTACCAGGTGGCGCGATCCGAGGTCGCCTCCTTGATGTAGTGCGCGCAGATCATCGGCGTGATCGTCACCGACACCAGGGTCGACACGATGATGGCGAACGTCAGGGTCAGCGAGAATTCCCGCAGCAGCCGGCCGACGATGCCGTCCATGAAGATCAGCGGCGTGAAGGCCGCGATCAGCGAGAGCGAGATCGACAGCACCGTGAAGCCGATCTGCTTGGCGCCTTCGACCGCGGCCGGATACGGCGCCATGCCCTGCTCGAGATTGCGATACATGTTCTCGATCATCACGATGGCGTCGTCGACCACGAAACCAACGGAGATCGCGAGCGCCATCAGCGACAGATTGTCGATCGAGAAGCCGGCGAGCCACATCCCGGCGCAGGTGCCGGCCAGCGCCAGCGGCACCGAGACGCCGGCTGCGATCGTCGGCACGATCCTGCGCAGGAACACGAACACCACGACCATGACCAGCATGGCGGTCGCCAGCAGCGTGAACTGCATATCCTCGACGCTGGCGCGGATGGTTCCGGTGCGATCGACCAGGGTCGATATCTCGACGCCGGCCGGGATCCATTGCCTCAGTGCCGGCAGCATCCTGCGCACGCTGTCGACGGTGTCGATGACGTTGGCGTCGCCCTGCTTGGTGATCTGGATCAGCACCGCCGGCTGCTTGTTGAACCAGGCGATCGAGCGCGAATTGCGGACGGAATCCTCGACCTCGGCGACATCGGAGAGCCGCACGAAATTGCCGTTCGAGCTCTTGATGACGATGTCGCGGAACTCGGCCGCGGTGCGCATCTGCTTGTTGATCGACAGCGTCTCGCTCAGCCGGTCGCCATTGAAGATGCCGACCGGACCCAGCGGATTGGCGTTGATGATCGCCAGCCGGACATCGTCGGTCGCGATCCCGGCATTGGCCAGCGATACCGGATTGAGCGCAATGCGCACCGCCGGCTGGTCGGCGCCGCTGACCGTGACCTCGCCTACCCCCGGCACCTGCGAGATGCGCTGCGCCAGCACGGTGTCGGCGACGTCGTACATCGCGCTGGTCGAGATCGTCTTCGAGGTCAGCGCCAGCACGAACACGGGTGCCGCGGCTGGATTGGCCTTGCGGAACTTGGGCAGCGACGGCAGGTCGCTCGGCAGATCGGCGAGCGAGGCGTTGATCGCGGCCTGTACGTCGCGCGCAGCGCGGTCGATGTTGCGGCCGATCGAGAATTGCACCTGGATGCTGGTGGTGCCGAGCGAGCTCGTCGAGGTGATCTGGTCGACACCCGAAATGGTGCCGAGCTTGCGCTCCAGTGGTGCCGCGACCGTCGCGGCCATCACAGAGGGATCGGCCCCGGGCCTCGACGCCGATACCCGGATGGTCGGGAAGTCGACATTCGGCACCGAGGACACCGGCAAGAACTCGTAGGCGACGATCCCGACCAGGAACAGCCCGATCGCCAGCAAGGTGGTGCCCACCGGCCGGCGGATGAAGGGCTCGGAGATCGAGATCACTGCATGCCCTCGGTGGCGCCGGCGATCGGCGGGCCGCCGCGACCCGGCTCCGGCACCGCCCGCTCGATCCGGCGATTGAGCCGGTCGAGCGCGAGATAGATCACCGGCGTGGTGTAGAGCGTCAGCAGCTGGCTCAGCAGCAGGCCGCCGATGATCGAGATGCCGAGCGGAAAGCGCAGCTCGGCGCCGGTGCCGCTTTCGATCGCGAGCGGCAGCGCGCCGAACAGCGCCGCCAGCGTCGTCATCATGATCGGGCGGAAGCGCAGCAGGCAGGCCTGCACGATGGCGTCATAGGACGCCATGCCCTTGTGACGCTCGGCCTCCAGCGCGAAGTCGATCATCATGATCGCGTTCTTCTTGACGATGCCCATCAGCAGGATGATGCCGATCAGGCCGATCACCGAGAGGTCCTGCCCGCACAGCATCAAGGCGAGGATGGCGCCGACACCGGCCGAAGGCAGCGTCGACAAGATCGTGATCGGGTGGATGTAGCTCTCGTACAGCACGCCGAGCACGATGTAGATCGTGATGATCGCGGCCAGGATCAGCCAGGGCTGACCGGCCAGCGCGCGGGCGAATTCGGCAGCGTCGCCGGAGTAGATGCCGACGATGCTGCCCGGCATCCCGATCCTGGTCTCGATTGCCTTCACCGCCTCGACCGCGTCGCCAAGCGCTTCGCCGGGCGCGAGATTGAAGCTGAGCGAGACCGACGGGAATTGCGCCTGGTGCGAGATCGCAAGCGGCGCCGTGGTGCGGACCAGCGTCGCCACCGCCGACAGCGGCACCTGCGCGCCGGCAGCACCCGGCAGATAGAGCTTGTCCAGGATCGAGGGGTCGCGCTGATACATCGGCAACGCCTCGAGCACCACGCGGTACTGGTTGGCCTGGCCGTATATCGTCGAGATCTGGCGCTGCGCGAAGGCGTCGTTCAGCGTGTCGGTGACGCCCTGCAGACTGACGCCGAGCTGGCCGGCGCGCTGGCGGTTGATGTCGAGCGCCGCGCGCAGGCCACCTTCCTGCGCTTCCGAGGAGACGTCGCGGAAGATCGGGTCGCGCCGCATCTCGGCGACGAGCTTTTGTGACCATTGCGAGACCTCGGCGGCATCGGTCGCGGTCAGCGTGTACTGGTATTGCGAGCGGCTCGACTGGGTCGAGATCTGCACGTCCTGCACCGGCTGGAAGTAGACGGTCATGCCGGGCACCGCCGCGATCTTCTGCTTCAGCCGCTCGATCACCTTGACGACGCCGTCGCGCCGCTGATCGAGCGGCTTCAGCGTCATCACCAGGCGGCCGACATTGGTGGTCGGATTGACCGAGCCCGAGCCGATCACCGAGACCACGCCGACGACGTCAGGATCGGCCTTGATGAGGTCGGAGACCGCGCCCTGCCGCCGCTGCATCTCGGCGAACGAGACGTCGGGGCCGGCCTCGGTCACCGCCGTGATCGAGGAAGTATCCTGTAATGGCAGAAAACCCTTCGGCGCCAGCACATACATGACGAGCGTCAGCGCGATGGTCGCGAACGTCACCAGTAGCGTCGCGCGCTGGCGCTGCAGCACCCAGAGCAGCGTCCGATGGTAGAACTCCACCATGCGGTCGATGAAGCGGCTGACCGCGGCGAGGCCCGGGACCGCCATCTCCTCATGGATGTTCTTCAGCAGCCGCGAGCACATCATCGGCGTCAGCGTCAGCGAGACGATCGCCGAGGTGACCACCGCAATTGTCAAGGTCAGCGCGAATTCGCGGAACATGCGGCCGACCAGCCCGGACATGAACAGCAGCGGGATGAACACCGCGATCAGCGACACCGTCAGCGAGATCACGGTGAAGCCGATCTCGCTGGCACCCTTCAGCGAGGCCTCCATGACCGTCTCGCCGTCTTCCATGTGGCGGACGATGTTCTCGATCATGACGATGGCGTCGTCGACCACGAAGCCGGTTCCGATGGTCAGCGCCATCAGCGACAGATTGTCGAGGCTGAAGCCGGCGAAATACATGACGCCGAAGCTCGTGATCAGCGACAGCGGCAGCGCGACGCCGGCGATCAGGGTCGCGCGCAACGATCGCAGGAACAACAGCACCACCAGCGTCACCAGCACGACGCTCAGGATCAGCGTGAACTGCACGTCGTGAACCGAGGCGCGGATCGTCACGGTACGGTCGGAGACGACGGTCAGCTTGACACCGGCCGGCACTGACCGCTGCAGCCGCGGGATTTCGCCGCGGATCTGCTTGACGACGTCGATGACGTTGGCGCCGGGCTGGCGCTGGATGTCGATGATGACGGCCGGCGTGCCCTGGTACCAGCCGCCGGTGCGGTCGTTCTCGAGCCCGTCGACGATTTGCGCGACGTCGCCGATCGTGACCGGCGAGCCGTTGCGATAGGCGATGATGATCGGCCGGTAGGCGTCGGCAGCGGCGATCTGGTCGTTGGCAGCGATGGTGTAGGATTGCTGGGCGCCGTCGAGCGAGCCCTTCGGTCCCGACACGTTGGCGCCGGCGATCGCGTTGCGCAGATCCTCCATCGCGATGCCATAGGCCGCAAGCCGGGCGAGATCAGCCTGCACGCGCACCGCGGGCTTCAATCCGCCGAGGATCGAGACCCGGCCGACGCCGGAAATCTGGCTCAGCCGCTGGCCGAGGATGGTATCGGCCAGATCGCTCATCGCCCGCAGCGAGATCGTGTCCGAGGTCAGCGCCAGGGTCATGACCGGCGCGTCGGCGGGATTCACCTTGGCGTAGACCGGCGGGTACGGCAGCGTCTTCGGCAGGATTCCGGCCGCGGCATTGATCGCGGCCTGCACGTCCTGGGTGGCGCCGTCGATGTCGCGGTTGAGGTCGAACTGCAGCGAGATCTGGCTGACGCCGAACGAACTGGTCGAGTTCATCGACGACAGCGACGGGATCTGGCCGAGCTGCCGCTCCAGCGGCGCCGTGATCAACGAGGCCACCACGTCGGGACTCGCGCCCGGCAGTTGCGTCGTCACCTGCACGGTCGGGAAATCGACCTGCGGCAGTGCGGACACCGGCAACGCCCAGTAGCCCAGCGCGCCGCCGATCATCAGGGCGATGCCAAGCAGCGAGGTGGCGATCGGCCGGCGGATGAACGGTTCGGAGACGCTCATGGCTGCGTGCTCGCTGTTGGGTCGGACATTACGAGGTCAGGATGTCGGTCATGGCTGTGCCCTCGGCGCGCCGCCCGACTGGTCGCCCCCTGCCGCCGGCGCGGGCGCCGGGCCGGTCTGCCCCTTCTGATCGCCTTCGCTATGCTCGCGCCGGCCGCGATGCTCGCCGCCCTGCCCGTCCCGCCTGCCGTCCTTGCCTTGTTCTTTGCCCTGTTCCTTGGCTTGCCCCTCGCCTTGGCCTGCACCGCGCTTGCCGTCGGGATTGCGGCTGCGCTTGCGCGGCGCGAGATCAGCGGACGGCGGTCCATCATCCTTGCCGACCACGACCTTCGCGCCGTCGGAGAGATTGGCAAAGCCCGTCGTCACTACGCGGTCCGACGTGGTCAGGCCGCTGGCGATGACGGCCTCGTGCTCGTCCTGCTGCGTGACCGTGACCGGCTTGGCAGTGACGGTGTTGTCCTCGCCGATCACATAGCTGAACGTGCCCGCCGGGCCGCGCTGCACGGCAGAGGTCGGCACCACGATGGCCTGCGGCAACGTCTCGACCTTGAGACGCACATTGACGAACTGGCCGGGCCAGAGCTGGTAGCTGGCATTCGGCAATTCGGCCTTCAGCTTCAGCGTGCCGGTGGTCGGATCGACCTGGTTGTCGATGCCGGTCAGCTTGCCGGTGTCGATCACGGTAACGCCGTCATTGCCGAACACGTCGACCGCCAGCTGGCCCTTCGCGGCCGCGGCGTTGACCCGCATGATCTGCTGCTGCGGCAGGCTGAACCACACCGCGATCGGTTGCAGCTGGGTCAGGATCACGAGCCCGGTGGTGTCGGAGGCGTGGATGATGTTGCCCTGGTCGACCTGGCGCAGGCCGGCACGCCCCGCGATCGGCGCGACGATCTTGGTGTAGCTCAGCGTCGCCGCCGCATTGTCGATCGCGGCCTGATCGGCCTTGATCAGCGCCTCCTGCTGCGCGACCAGCGCGCGCTGCGTGTCGGCCTGCTGCTTGGAGCCGGCATTGCTGGCGGCCAGCTGCTCATAGCGGACGAGATCGAGCTTCTGGTTGGTCAGCAGAGCTACGTCCTGCGCCTTCTTGGCGACGGCCTGGTCGTATTGCGCCTGATAGATCGCAGGATCGATCTCGCCCAGCACCTCGTCCTTCTTGACGTCCTGGCCCTCGACGAAATTCACCTTGAGCAGCTTGCCGTCGACCTGCGAGCGCACGGTGACCGTGTTCAGCGCCTTCACCGAGCCGACGCCGTCGAGATAGACCGGTACGTCGTGCACCTGCGGCGTCGCCGCAAGCACCGGCACCGGCAGATCGGGCCGCGCGCCCGCGCCGCGCCCGCCGCCGCCATTTTGCTTGGGCTGGAAAGCAAGCCAGCCGAGATAGCCGAGCCCGCCGAGAATCACGAGCGTGATGAGCAGCGACACCATGCGCCCAAGCAGGCGCGAGAGGAGGCTCCGCTTGCGCGGCGCAGTGCTTTTCTCGTCATCCGTCGAGTCAGGCTTAAAGAGCATCGACCGGTCTTTCCATCTTCGGTTCCCAGCCGCCCCCCAAGGCCTGATACAGGCTCACGATCGCCAATAGCCGGGCCAGCTGGGCCTGGGAATAAGCATCTTCCGCCTGGAACAGGGTCAGCTGCGTATTTAGCACAGTTACGATGTCGGCGGTGCCGGCCTTGAGCTGCTGCTCGGCAAGGTCGAAGGCGCGCCGCGACGACGACAGCACGTCGCGCTGCAGCTGCAGCCGCCGCGTGGTCTCGCGGATCGCGACCAGCGCGTTGTCGACATCGGTGAACGACTGCACCACCGTCTTGCGATAGGTCTGCAGCAGCTCGTCCTGCCGCGCCTTCGCGTTCTCGAAATTGCCGAGGATCCGGCCGCCGTCGAAGATCGGCTGGGTCATGCTGCCGACCAGGTTGAAGAAGGCTGCATGCGGCTGGAACAGCGAGACCAGCGCCTGGCTCTGGTAGCCGCCGGTCCCGGTCAGCTGGATGCTCGGGAAGAACTGCGCCCGCGCGCTGCCGACATTGGCGGTGGCCGACGCCAGCTGCGCCTCCTGCCGGCGGATATCGGGACGCTGGGTGAGCAATTCGGACGGCAGGCCCGGCGTGACGCGCGGGATCGCGACCGAGTTGAGCGAGCCGCCGGCAATGCGCACGCTTTCTGGGGGGCGCGACACCAGCACCGCGAGCGCGTTGATGTTCTGGTCGAGCGTCTGGCGCAGCGGCGGCACCAGCGCACGCTGATTGGCAAGCACGCTTTCCTGCTGCGCGACGTCGAGATCGGAGCCGGTGCCGGCCTTGAAGCGATCCCTGATCGCGTTGAGGATGCGCTCGGCGCTGGCGATATTGCGCTGCGCGGTGCGCAGCCGGTCCTGGGTGGCGAGCACCGTGAAATAGGCGTTGGCGACGCTGGCAAGCGTAGTCAGCGCCACCACCTCGCGGTCGAACCGGTTGGCGACGGCGGTCTCCTCCGCCGCCTGCGCTGCATCGCGATTCTGTCCCCAGAAGTCGAGCTGATAGCTCGCGCTCAGCGAGGCGTTGTAGTTCACCACCTCGCGTCCGCCATTGGTGAGGCCGCTGGCGCTGGAGCCGGAGGTGCGCGAATAAGTCTCCGATCCATTGAGATTGAGGGTCGGCAGCAGCGCAGCGCCGGCCTGCCGTGCCAGCGCATCGGCCTGGCGGAAGCGCGCAACCGCCGCGGCGATGTCGAGGTTGACGGTCTGCGCCTCCTCCATCAGCTGGGTCAGCTCCTTGGAGCGGAAGCCGCGCCACCAGTCGAGCGTCGGAAGCGCGTCACCCGGCCGCTCCAGGCGCGCAGCCTTGTAGCCCTGCGGCACGTCAAGCGCCGGATCGGGGATATCCTGGGTCAGAATGCAGCCGGCGGAGCCCGCGACCAGACCGAACGCGACGAGCGCACGTCCCGCGACCCGTCGCAGGCGAACGGCGAGGCCGGACCAGCCTCCAAGCATCATCACGGATGCGGGCTGGGTCACACCCGGCCTCCGCCGCAGCCAGACTTCCTCTGTGGCGCACGAATGACGCGTTCAGCGGTAGTCTGGGTGACGTTCACGGGACAATGCTTTCAATGGAACCTGTTGTCCCATCCTACCCTTGGGATGATGGGGCGGACAGCCCTGTCACGACTGCGCGACGTCGCATCCACGGTGATTCGCGGCCATCCCGGATATCGACTTCGCCCTATTTTTTAGGCCATTCCCGCGCATTTCGGGCCCTGCCGGAAGTCACCATTCTTACCAAGATTTCATGGGGATTTCTCGGCCCTGTTGCGCCGAATCCGCAACTTCAGGCGCCTTAACCGGCGTCACCATGATCCAGACGCCGTGATCCATCGTTACCTCTTCGAGAGAGTCGCACCTTGCGGCAGATAGCGGCGTTCAACCTTCGGGCCCGACATGACCTACCTCTACGCTTACCTCTCGACGTCGATCGTCTTCCTGCTCTGCGACATGGCCTGGCTTGGAACGATGGCGAGCCGACTGTATCGTCCGACGCTCGGGGACATCCTGTCGACCGAGGTCAATCTGCCTCCGGCGATCGTCTTCTATCTGATCTACCCGGTTGGGCTGGTGGTGTTCGCCGTACTCCCCGCCCTGAAGTCGGGAAGCCTTGGCTCGGCAACGCTCGGCGGCGCGCTGCTCGGCTTTTTCAGCTACATGACGTACGATTTGACCAACCAGGCGACATTGCGGAACTGGACCGTCCAGCTGACCTTGCTGGATGTCACCTGGGGAACGCTGCTGGGGGCGATTTCCGCGACGGCGGCCTATCTCGTGACAGCGAGGCTAGTGGCCTGACCTCAGCCTTGGAAATGGAAAGAACGGCCGGGTTCGCGCCTGCACATCACGGAATTGCTGGCCGCGCGAGCGCAGCATGTGTTGCTCGAGCGGAGGTACGCCAGACACGTGGACCAGAACCCAGTACATGCAGGCCGGCGCCAGCAGCGTGATCCAGCCGGCCGGATATGAGGCGTCGATCGCGATCAGCGGATAGGCCAGCCAGCAAAGCCATTCGAAGAAATAGTTCGGATGACGCGACCATTTCCATAGCCCAGCCTCGCAGACCCGATGTCGGTTGGCGGGATCCGAGCGGAATTTGCGCAGTTGCGCGTCGGATAACGCCTCCCCGATCAGGCCGGCCAGCAGCAGCAGCGCACCGAGCAAATCCGCAAGCCCCAGCTCGGTGCGCGGGTTATGCGCAGCAAGCGCGACCGAGACCGCCAGAATCAAACCAACTGCCGCCTGCGCTTGCAACTGCAGGAACATCCGCCTGTCGGCGGTGGCGCCCCATTGATCGATCAGGTCGCGATAGCGCGGATCATCGCCGGCCTTCCAGGTTCGCAGCAGCAGGTGACCACCGAGCCGGAGCGACCAGATCGCGACCAGCAGCGCCACCACGATGTGCCGCGCGCTGCCCGTCCCGTCCGTCGGGACCGGGACGAGGCTGGCCACGCAGGCCACCAGGCCGGTCCCGAATGTCCAGCAAACATCGATCCATCCGGTGGCCCCGGTCCGGCGCTGAATGAACCAGGCGATCGCCATGACCGCAGACATCGCGAGTGCCATGACGATGAATTGGGAGATCATCGAGCAATCTTCCGGGAGCAGCCGTCACATACGGATCAACGGCTGCAACAAGCGGCCGATCACTCCGTTGAGCCTCAAATCGCCCTGCATTGCGACCAGGCAGATGCAGTCTTCGGCTGAGTCGATCCTGATATCGTGATCCACCGCCCCGTCACCAAAGTCGAAATCTCCGGGGCCGAACCAGCCGCCGGCGTGAACGAAGCTTCCCGACAGCACGCAGGTCATCTCAAAGCCCGTGTGCGTATGCTCGATCATTCTGGTTCCCGGGCTGGACCTCAGCAGAAAGACGCGCGTCGCGCTTTGCTCAGGCAATCGGATTGGCCGTAGATGCACCTTTGGCGCAATCCATCGCCACGAACTGTCGGGATAGCTGTCCAGAAAGTCCGGCAGGCCCGGCACGTCGCGGAACGCCCGCCCCCGACGCCGCACCGCCGCGGAGTTGCCCGAGGCCTCGTCCAACCTGCGTTGCAACGCCTCAAACGAGCCGTCCGACATCGCGGTCGGCGGCAGTGCAGCCAGCACCGCGCCGCCAACATGCTCCATCGCCCGCACCGCTCCGCGGCACTTGGCACAGCTGACCAAATGGGTGGCAATCGCAACATGCTGGCCAAGGTCGATGGTACCTGCTGCGAACGCCGCCAACAGCTCGTCCGGGGGGTGATGATGGACGGTCATGAGAAGTCATCCAGCAAGCTGCGCAGCCGGGCCATCGCGAGCCGCAGGCGCGATTTGACGGTGCCGAGCGGGATATCGAGCGCCCTTGCGATCTCCGCATGGGCTGTTTCGTGAAAGAAGGATAGCTCGATCACCCGCATCTGCTCGTCCGGTAGCACCGATAGCGCGTCACGGACCCGCGCTTCGATCTCAGATGTCAGCATTCCCGCGTCAGGCAATGGCCCCTCATCGCGCTGAAACTCAAGCTCCGTCTCGGACGTATCGCCGGTTGGGGTCCGCTTCTGACGACGGAGCGCGTCAATGCGCAGGTTTCGCGCGATCGTGAATATCCAGGCTGCGGCGCCGCCGCTTTTGGCATCGAAGAGACTGGCTTTCGACCACACCAGGTACAGGGCCTCCTGCGCCAGCTCGTCGGCAAGCTGCTCGCTCGCACCCGAGCGCTGCATCAACGTCTTTATGCGCGGCGCAAAATGCCGAAACAGCGCCGCGAACGCCTCGCGATCCCTTCGGACCGCAACGGCTTCGATCAGCCGGGCCCATCGGGCGGCATCCGACGTCTGGTTGTCGGGAGTTTCACTCAGCATGCCGCGCGGGCACTCCCTGTCGTTGAAGGCTCTGGGACCGCAGTACCGGATAGCGCCCAGCCTGACCAGACCGATAACCCCGGAGATATGTCGTGCGGCGGCTTGCATGCAACAGGAACGCTATCCGTCCGCGGTTGGATCACTGCTGGTGATCCAACCCTCACGGTCTGTCGTTTCTACCGATGACGCCGCCCGCGCAGCGGGCTGGCGCACCGGTGGATCGAAGAGGGACAGTCGTTGAGGACCGACGGCAAATTGAACATCGCCGTAGTCGGAACCGGCATTTCCGGCCTCGCGGCTGCCTGGCTGCTCAGCCAGCGCCACGATGTGACCGTCTACGAGAAATCCGATCGCATCGGCGGGCATTCCAACACCGTGACCGCGTCCCTTGGCGACGCGCACGTCGCTGTGGATACCGGCTTCATCGTGTTCAACCGGAAGACCTACCCTAACCTCGCCGCGCTGTTCCGGCATCTCGACGTTCCCACGCAAGCATCGGAGATGTCGCTCTCGGTTTCTCTCGACCGGGGCGAACTGGAATATTCCGGAACCGGCCTTTCGGGCCTGCTGGCCCAACCCCGTAATCTGCTCCGTCCGCGCTTTTGGTCGATGCTGCGCGACCTTGTCCGGTTCTACGATCGGGCGACACGCGATGCGGCGCTGCTGCGTGACGAGACGATCAGCCTCGGCGACTATCTCGCGCAAGGTGGTTATGGTTCAGCGTTTCGTGACGATCATCTGCTGCCGATGGCAAGCGCCATCTGGTCGGCGCCTCCGGAGGACATTCTCGCCTTTCCCGCGGCGACCTTCATCCGCTTCCACCACAATCACGGGCTGCTCCAGCTGACCCGACGGCCACCATGGGAAACCGTGACCGGCGGCAGCCGCGTCTATGTGCAACGATTGGTCCGGCCATTCGCGGACCGGGTCAGGCTCGATTGCGGCGTGGTCAGGATTGGACAGTCGGTACGCGCTGTGACGGTGACTGACGTTCACGGCGAAACGCGATCATACGATCATGTCGTGCTGGCAACGCACGCGAATGAAGCGCTGTCGGTGATAGACCAGCCCACGCCGGATCAATCCGCATTGCTCGGTGCGTTCCGTTACAGCCGCAACCTTGCCGTGCTCCATTCCGATCCAACGTTCATGCCGCGGCGGCGGCTGGCCTGGTCGAGCTGGAATTACGTCGAATCCCGCGACAAATGCCGCGCGCCGGTCGGCGTCACATATTGGATGAACCGGTTGCAAGGCATTCCCCACCATTTGCCGCTGTTCGTTACGCTCAATCCGGCTCGTCCACCGCGCGCGGAGACGCTGCATCAGACGGAGGTCTACGAGCACCCGATCTTCGATGCGGCCGCGATCGCCGCCCAGCGCCGGCTATGGTCGCTGCAAGGCCTTGGAAAAATCTGGTTCTGCGGCGCGCATTTCGGAGCCGGCTTCCACGAAGACGGACTGCAATCAGGACTTGCGGTCGCCGAACAACTTGGCAGCGTACGCAGACCGTGGACCGTGCCGAACGAATCCGGACGAATTGTGCTCGCCGCCAACAGCAGGTCCTTGCCTGAGCCGGAGCTGCAGCCATGACGCTCCGCTCCTGCCTCTATCGGGGTAGCGTGATGCATCGGCGGCTGCATCCGACATCTCATCGCTTCCGTTACCGCGCTTTCTGGCTGTTGCTCGATCTCGACGAGATGCCCGTGCTTCTCTCGCGGCTACGGCTATTCTCGCACAACCGGTTCAACCTGTTCGCATTGTATGACAACGATCACGGTGACGGCAGCGCGACGCCACTTCGCACTCAGATCGAGCGACTGCTCGGGCAAGCGGGGATCGACCCGGCCGGCGGTCCAATCCAGCTGCTCTGCATGCCGCGGACACTTGGCTACAGCTTCAATCCCCTCAGCCTCTATTTCTGTTACCGGAACTCGGGCCAACTGGCGGCGATCGTCTATCAGGTTCACAACACGTTCGGCGAGCGCCACGCCTATGTAGCCGCGGTCGACGCTGACGACGCCAGCATTCGGCATGAGTGCGCCAAGACCTTCCATGTGTCGCCTTTCATGGCCATGAACCAGCGCTATCATTTCCGCTTGAACCGACCGGATGGGCATTTCGCGCTCGGCATCAGCACGAGCGAAGGCGGCAAAACGATACTCAGTGCGTGCCTTACCGCGTCACGCCAGTCACTGACCGACTGGACGCTGTTGCGCAGCTTCCTGGGGATTCCGCTGGTGACGACCAAGGTCATCCTCGCGATCCATTGGGAGGCGGCAAGGCTTTGGCTGAAGGGCATGCGCATTCGCGAACGCCCGAGGCCATCCGCGAACGGCATGACGCTCGCTGCCAGATCACCCGAGCAACGGACGAATTTGCATGCGCACTGACCAGCAGCAGCAGACCGCCCCCGGCTGGATGCCCGTCGAATGGCCGCCGGTGCTGCGCGCGACGATTGGCGTGCTGCTGCGCCGCATGCTCCGCCGGATCGATTGCGGCGAAATACTCGTGCAACTGCCCGGCGGGCGTGGTGTTGCGATCTCCGGCGCACGCGGCGGAGATCCGGTGCATATCAGGATTCACAGCTGGAAGTGCCTGCTGCGGCTGTTCACCGGCGGCGATCTGGGCTTTGCCGAAGGCTACCTTGCCGGCGAATGGTCGACGCCCAACATCCATGCATTCCTGAACGCGGCTGCACCGCGATCGACCCACGCGGCCTCGTTCGAGCGGCTGAGGCCTCCGCAACCCCTCATGTGGCTCCGCCACGCCCTGCTCAATCGAAATACCAGGCGCGGCAGCCGGCGCAACATTCGCGCTCATTACGATCTCGGCAATGATTTCTACCGGCTCTGGCTCGACCCGAGTATGACCTACTCATCCGGTATCTGCGCTTCGCCATACCAGACGCTCGCGCAAGCCCAGCAAATCAAGCTCGATCGGGTCACCGACCTGCTCGATCTCAACGGCGGCGAGAGGATCCTGGAGATCGGTTGCGGCTGGGGCGCGCTGGCGCGGCATCTGATCGAACGACACGACTGTCACGTCACCGGACTGACGCTGTCGATCGAACAACTTGGCTACGCGCGCGAGCAGCTGGCTGCGCAAGGACTTGCCGACAGATCAGATCTGCGGCTCGAGGACTATCGCGACACTGACGGCAGCTACGACCGGGTCGTCTCGATCGAGATGCTGGAAGCGGTCGGCGAAGCCTATTGGCCGCTGTTTTTCGACAAGTTGCGGCAACGGCTCGATGTCGGCGGCGTCGCGGTGCTGCAGGTGATCACGATCGACGAAAGTCGCTTCGAAAGCTACCGCAGGCGGCCGGAATTCATCCAGCGGTACATCTTCCCCGGCGGAATGCTGCCGACCGTCGACATCGTCAAGCAGCTGGTGAGCAATTGCGGATTGCGGCTGGTTTCGACCGAATTTTTCGCTGCCAGCTACGCCCGCACGCTGGCCGATTGGCATGATCGTTTCCTCGACGCCTGGCCGTCGATCGAAGCACTCGGCTTCGATATCAGGTTCAAGCGGATGTGGGAGTACTACTTGGCATATTGCAGGCTTGGCTTTGAAATTGGCGCCCTCAATGTGGGGCTATACAAGGTCGAGCGACCATCCTGAATTTGGATCCGTGCAGCGAAACTAACGCGGTACGACGAATTGCAGCAAGATTTGGCCGGATCGCGGGCATTCGCAAAACGAGCGTTCCAGCGGGGTAATGATCAACGCCAGTTGCTGGTTAACGCTGTCCGCCGCACGAAATTCGCCGCACTGCAAAAGCCTTTCCCTTTTGCCGTCGGCACACTAGTTTCCGACCAGAGCAAAACACGGACCGGCAAAAGATTACCCCCGACATGGCATTCAACAAAGACGTCATTGAAGCGATCGGCAACACCCCCCTCATCAAGCTGAAGCGCGCATCGGAACTGACCGGCTGCACCATCCTGGGCAAGGCCGAATTCATGAATCCGGGCCAGTCGGTAAAGGACCGCGCCGGCAAATGGATGATCCTGGAGGCCGAGAAGCGCGGCGATCTGAAGCCCGGTGGCCTGGTGGTCGAGTCCACCGCCGGCAATACCGGGATCGGGCTTGCGGTCGTGGCGAGTGCGCGCGGCTATCGCACCCTGATCGTCATTCCGGAGACGCAGAGCCAGGAAAAGAAGGACATGCTGCGGCTGTGCGGCGCCGAGCTTGTCGAAGCGCCCGCGCTGCCGTTCTCCAATCCGAACAACTATCAGCATCTCGGCAGGCGGCTTGCCGACCAGCTGCGCAAGACCGAACCGAACGGCGTGCTGTTCGCCGACCAGTGGAACAACCTCGACAATCCGAAGGCGCATTACGACTCGACCGGACCGGAGATCTGGCAGCAGACCGACGGCAAGGTCGACGCCTTCATCTGCTCAGTCGGCACCGGCGGCACGCTCGCCGGCATCAGCCGCTATCTGAAGGAAAAGAACAAGGACATCGTCACCGCCTGCGCCGATCCGCACGGCTTTGCGATGTACGAACTGTTCAAGCACGGCCAGGTCAAATCGACGCCCGGCGACTCGATCACCGAAGGCATCGGGCTCGGGCGCAAGACCCCGGTGGTCGAGACCGCAAATGTCGACGATGCGTTCCTGGTGTCCGACCAGGATGCGGTCACCACCATCTATGAGCTATTGGAGCACGAAGGCCTGTGCCTCGGCGGCTCGACCGGCATCAACATCGCAGGCGCGATCCAGCTCGCCAAGCAGCTCGGCCCCGGCAAGACCATCGTCACCATCCTCTGCGACTCCGGCAACCGCTATCAGTCCAAGCTGTTCAACCCGGCCTTCATGCGCTCGAAGAACCTGCCGGTCCCGGAATGGCTGGAGAAGCGCAGCAAGATCGAGCTGCCGTTCGTGTGAGGCGCGAATAATGAATGGTGGGTGGTGAACACGGGCGATCCTTATTCGCTACTCGCTCACCGCAGGATCTGGCTCAGGAACAGCTTCGACCGCGCGTGCTGCGGATTGGCGAAGAATTCCTGTGGCGTGTTCGACTCGATGATCTGGCCGGCGTCCATGAACACGACGCGGTTGGCGACCTCGCGGGCAAAGCCCATTTCGTGGGTCACGACCAGCATGGTCATGCCTTCCCTGGCGAGATCGACCATGGTGTCGAGCACCTCCTTGACCATTTCCGGGTCGAGCGCCGAGGTCGGCTCGTCGAACAGCATCACCTTCGGGTTCATGGTCAGTGCGCGGGCGATCGCGACGCGCTGCTGCTGACCACCCGACATCTGGCCAGGAAACTTGTTGGCCTGATGCGGGATCTTGACCCGCTCCAGGAACTTCATCGCCATCGCCTCGGCATCCTTCTTCGGGATGTTGCGCACCCAGATCGGCGCCAGCGTGCAATTGTCGAGCACGGTAAGGTGCGGGAACAGGTTGAAGCTCTGGAACACCATGCCGACTTCGCGGCGGACCTCGTCAACGCGGCGCAGGTTCGGCCCGAGGTCGATGCCGTCGACCACGATCTCGCCCTCCTGGAACTCCTCCAGCGCGTTGATGCAGCGGATCAGCGTCGACTTGCCCGAGCCCGACGGGCCGCAGATCACGATGCGCTCGCCCTTGCCGACATCGAGGTTGATGTCGCGCAACACATGGAAGTCGCCGTACCATTTGTTGAGGGCGGAAATGTTGACGATCGGGGTTGTGGACATGGTGACCTTGTCAGTGGCGGCGGTGGGCGTTCAGCCGGTTTTCGACGAACAGCGAGTAGCGCGACATTCCGAAACAGAACACGAAATAGATCATTCCGGCAAACGCAAAGCCGGTAAAGGCCGTGGTCGGCGTCGACCAGTTGGGGTCGGAGAACGATGCCCGCAGAGAACCCAATAGATCGAACAGCGCCACGATCGACACCAGCGAGGTGTCCTTGAACAGCGAGATGAAGCTGTTGACGATCCCCGGGATGACGTAGCGCAGCGCCTGCGGCAGCACGATCAGCGACGTCGTCTTCCACCAGGACAGGCCGAGCGCCGATGCGGCCTCCGCCTGCCCGCGCGCCACCGCGGCGAGCCCGCCCCTGATCACCTCGGCCATGTAAGCGCCGGTAAAGATCGCGACGCCGATCAGGGCACGCAGCAGGCCGTCGACGGCGAAATTGCCCGGCACGAACAGCGGCAGCATGTAGGTCGCGAAGAACAGCACCGTGATCAGCGGCACGCCGCGCCAGAATTCGATGAAGGCGATCGAGAAGATCCGGATCAGCGGAATGCTCGAGCGGCGGCCGAGCGCGAGTGCAATCCCGATCGGCATCGAGGCGACGATGCCGGTGATCGCGATCACCAAGGTCACCAGCAGGCCGCCCCACAGCCTGGTGTCGACAATGGGAAAGCCGCCGCGATCGAGCCCCATCAGCTTGATGCCAGCAGCGATCCCGGCAAACGTCAGCAGGCTGCCGATCAGCGCCCTGCGCCCGGTGCGCATGCCGCCTCCGAGCACAAACAGCACGGCGGAGACGATCACCGCGGTGACCAGGAAATCGCCCCAGACCGGCAGCGCCGAGAGCTGCAGCTGGTCGCGCAGCCAGGTCAGCGGAAAGATCAGCCAATGGATCAGCAAGCCGACCAGGACGAGCACCTTGCCCAGCACCCACAGCAGTGGAGCGATCGCCGAACTCTTGCTGAGATTGACCAGGAGATCGCCGGCGCCGCCAATGCTCTGCTCGAACAGCTGCAACAGGCCGGCGGTCCAGCTGACGCCGAAGCCCGCGATGCCGCCGCCATGCAGCAGGAAGAACGCCACCGCCGGAAACGCGAAGAAGAACAGGCCGGAATTCAAGCCCTTGGCCGGCAGGCGCGGCAGCAGCAATGGCAGCAGCAGCGCGGCGCCGAGGCCATAGGTCAGATTGACCCGCCAGCGCTGGGCTTCCGGATAGAAGCCATAGATCAGCTGCGTCAGCTTGGCCTGAATGTAGGGCCAGCAGGCGCCGACCTCGTGACCCGCCTTTTCGACGAGGCAAGCGGTGCGGTCCTTGCCGGACCAGACCGCGTCGACCAGCAGAAACTTGAGCGCCGGGACGACGATGTACCAGGCCAGCAATAGCCCGAGGATCGTGAGCAGGATGTTGCCCGGCGAATTCAGCAGCCGCGTTCGCAGGAAACCGATGAAGCCGGTCGTCTTCGCCGGCGCCGCACGCTCGGCGACCAGATCCTGCCGGACAAAGGATGAGGCGGAAATATCCGTCATGCCGCCATGCTCCGGTTAATGCGCCAGCCATAGACGCTCATCAGCGCGCTCGTCGTCAGCGAGAGCAGCAGATAGACGCCCATCGTCATGGCGATGATCTCGATCGCCTGCCCGGTCTGGCTCACCGCGGTGCCGGCGAACACCGAGACCAGATCCGGATAGCCGATGGCGACCGCCAGCGACGAATTCTTGGTGAGATTGAGGTACTGGCTGGTCAGCGGCGGCACGATGACGCGCATCGCCTGCGGCACCACGATCAGCCGCAGCGTCGCGGCACGGCTGAGGCCGAGCGAAGAGCCCGCCTCCATCTGTCCCTTGTGCACCGACATGACGCCGGCGCGGACGATCTCGGCAATGAAGGCCCCCGTGTAGGTGGATAACGCGACCGTCAGTGCGACGAATTCAGGGATGATCCGCGCGCCGCCGGCGAAGTTGAAGCCCTTCAGCTGCGGCAGCTCGAACTTCAGCGGCCAGCCGAACATCAGCATCGAGACCAGCGGCAGTCCGACCAGGCAACCCAGCACATAGGGCCAGACCCGGATCATCTGACCGCGCTCGAACAAGGCGCGCCGCGCGTGGTGCCGCAGACCCAGCGCCGCGACGATGCCGACCGTCAGCGCGGCCAGGAACGGATAGAGGCCGGGTTCGCTGACCGGCTGCGGCACGATCAGGCCGCGATTGTTGAGGAAGAACGTGCTGAAGATCGAGATGCTCTGCCGCGGCGCCGGCAGCGCCGCGAGCACCGCGAGGTACCAGAACAGGATCTGGAACAGGACCGGCAAGTTCCTGATGATCTCGACATAGATGCCGCCGATCCGCGACAGCAGCCAGTTCGGCGACAACCGGCACAACGCCACGGTGAAGCCGATCACGGTGGCAAACACAATGCCGATCACCGAGACCAGGATCGTATTCAACAAGCCGACGAAGAACACCCGCCAATAGGTGTCGGAATTGTTGTAGGCGATCAGGCTCAGATTGACGTCAAAGCCCGCATTGTAGTTGAGAAAGCCGAAGCCCGACGCAATGTGCTGGGTCTCCAGGTTGGTCCGCGCATTCGCCACGATCTCATAGGCGATCCATGCCAGGATCGCGGCGAAGGCAATCTGGGCGGCCAGTCCGTTCCAGCCGGTCTTGCCGCCAAGCGCACGCTTCAGCCTGAGGGCAAGTTGCAGCGGTGGTTTGCGGGGCGCGATGCTCATCGCGGCAGCCGTTGGCCGGAGCGATCAGCGGATCGGCGGCGCGTACTGGATCCCGCCCTTAGTCCAGAGATTGTTGACACCGCGGGCGATGCCGAGCGGCGAGCCGGTGCCGACATTGCGCTCGAAGGTCTCGCCGTAATTGCCGACCGCCTTCACGATGCGCACCACCCAATCCTTGGTGAGGCCGAGCTGTTCGCCGAGATTGCCGTCGGTGCCGAGCACGCGCTTCATCTCCGGCTTGTCCGATTTGAGCATCGTGTCGACGTTCTTCTGGGTGATGCCGAGCTCCTCGGCATTGATCATCGCAAACAGCGTCCACTTCACGATGTCGAACCACTGGTCGTCGCCGTGGCGCACCATCGGCCCCAGCGGCTCCTTGGAGATGATCTCCGGCAGCACGATGTGATCGGCGGGGTTCGCGAGCTTCAGACGGCTGGCATAGAGGCCGGAGGCGTCGTCGGTGAAGACGTCGCAGCGTCCGGATTCATAGGCTTTGACCGCCTCGTCGATGCTGCCGAACGCGATCACCTCGTACTTCATGTTGTTGCCCTTGAAGAAGTCGGCGAGGTTCTGCTCCGTCGTGGTGCCGGTCTGCACGCAGACCGACGCGCTGTTCAGTTCGAGCGCCGAATTGACCTTGAGCGACTTCTTCACCATGAAGCCCTGCCCGTCATAATAGGTCACGCCGGTGAAATTGGCGCCGAGCGAGGTATCGCGCGACACCGTCCAGGTGGTGTTGCGCGACAGCACGTCGATCTCGCCCGACTGCAGCGCAGTGAAGCGATCCTTGGCCGACAGCGGCACGAACTTGACCTTGGTCGGGTCGTCGAGCACCACGGCGGCAATGGCGCGGCAGACGTCGACGTCGATCCCGGTCCAGTTCCCCTTGTCGTCCGGCGACGAGAAGCCCGGCAGGCCCTGGCTGACGCCGCAGGACAGCTGGCCCCGGTCCTTGACCGTCTTGAGGGTTTGCGCAGAGGCCGCCTGGACCGACAGGGCGGCGGCGGCGGCAAGGATGACAGCCAGGGATACGCGTTTCATGGGTAGGCCTTTCAGGGTCGTCCGTTGGACGTTTGCTTTGTGATCGCCTCGCGTTCACGGGCCATCCCAATGATCCCCTGCAGCGAAAAATGCTGATTCGATCGGCAGTTTGACTGCAAATCGGTCAGGCAACGGATCGAAGGTCGCGGCAGGCCCCTCAACGTGCGGCGACTGGTAGTTGCGCCGCATCACATAGCGACTGACGAGCCGGGTCAAGGGGTTGACGCATGTCTTCTACCTCTTGTTAGTAACACCTCCCGGCCTGGCCCTGTCTTCCCGACGCGGCGGCTGCGGCAAAAAGTCTAAAGTCGAACGGTAGCGCTCCATGACCTCCTCTGACGGCTCCACGCCCTCCCGCCCCCAAGATGTCGCGACCCGGCTGGTCACGGCCGGCCGCGACACCAAGGCCCAGAAGGGCTTCGTCAATCCGCCGGTCTTTCACGGTTCGACCGTGCTCTATCCGACCGCGGAGGACCTTCACGCCCATCGCGCCGAATTCACCTATGGCCGTCACGGCACCCCGACCACGCGGGCGCTGCAGGACGTGCTGATGACGCTGGAGGGGCCGCAATGCGCCGGCGTCGGGCTTGCGCCATCGGGCGCTGCGGCCATCAGCACCACGCTGCTCGCAGTGCTGAAGGCCGGTGACCATCTGCTGGTCTGCGACAACGCCTACCGTCCGACGCGAAACTTCTGCAACGGCATGCTGAGCCGGCTCGGGATCGAGACCACCTATTTCGACCCGCTGATCGGCGCCGGTATCGAGGCGCTGTTCAAGCCCAACACCCGCGCCGTGCTGCTCGAGGCGCCCGGATCGCAATCGTTCGAGATGCCCGACGTTCCGGCGATCGCAGCGGTGGCCCATGCCCGCGGCGCGCTGGTGATCGACGACAACACCTGGGCCACTCCGCTCTATCACCGCTCGCTCGAGCAAGGCGTCGACATCAGCATGCAGGCCGCGACCAAATATATCGGCGGCCATTCCGACATCATGTTCGGCACCATCTCGGCCAATGCGAAGGCGTGGCCGCTGATCGCCGAGGGCATCCGCCTGCTCGGCGTCTGCGCCGGTCCCGACGACGTCTACCTCGCGCTGCGCGGCGTGCGCACATTGTCGGTGCGGCTCGCGCAACATCATCGCTCCGGACTCGAGATGGCGCGCTGGCTAGCGGAGCGGCCCGAGGTCGCGCGCGTGCTCCACCCTGCCCTCGAAACCGATCCGGGCCATGCGATCTGGAAGCGCGACTTCACCGGCGCCTCCGGCCTGTTCAGCATCGTATTGAATCCGGTGCCGCAGACCGCCGTCGATACCATGCTCAACACGCTCACGCTGTTCGGCATGGGCTTTTCCTGGGGCGGCTTCGAGAGCCTCGCCATTCCGTTCGACTGCAGCGAGTACCGCACCGCGACCAAATGGGCGCCGGGCGGACCGACGCTGCGGCTGCATATCGGGCTCGAGAACCTCGACGACCTCAAGGCCGATCTCGATCGCGGGTTCGCGGCGTTGAAGGCCGCACGCTGAACGTCCCGCGCGGGCGGCAGGTTAGCCGGCATTAACCACGGCCGACCTGCCGCGACGCCGCATCGCGACCAACGTCGCATGCGCCGCGCACGCGGGATCTCCGGGATTCTGCGGAGAAGCGAGGGCGCCGATAACTCGCCGTTCACCATCCCCACCAATCCCTTAATTGTCCGGACCTTCCATCAAGTTCCCTTATACTTTTGCGGCCGTAGTGATGCCTTGGGAAGGGCTGTCGGTGCCGCAAGGACGTGACTGCCCTGAGTTAAGGGCATTCAGACAATCGCATGAAGACGGCACGCATCGTGGTCCTCGGCATCGCCGGCGTCGCAGGCCTCGCGGCCATGTATCTCGCGAGCGTGGGCGATCGCAAACCGGCGCCGGTCGCGCCGCCCGTGGCGCAGCTGCCGACCGTCGAGGTCCTGGTGGCGAAGACCGACATCGGGCTCGGCCAGTCGGTGAAGGCCGAAGACGTGCAATGGCAGCGCTGGCCGGCCGAGACCGCGAGCGCCGCGTTCATCCGCCAGGACACCAATGCCGACGCCATGAACGATGTCATCGGTTCGATTGCGCGGGCCCCCTTCATCGTCGGCGAACCGATCCGCGAGCAGAAACTGGTCAAGGCCAACGGCAGCGGATTCATGGCCGCGATCCTGCCCTCAGGCATGCGCGCGATCTCCACGGAAATCTCGCCGGAGACCGGCGCCGGCGGCTTCATCCTGCCGAACGACCGCGTTGATGTGATCCTGTCGCGGCGCGACAAGAACCCCGATCAATTGCAGGGCGGCCGCGACATCATCACCAGCGAAATCCTGCTGTCCAACGTCCGCGTGCTGGCGATCGACCAGGCGCCGAAAGAGAAGGACGGCAACAACTCCCTCGTCGGCAAGACCGTGACCCTCGAGCTCAAGCCCGAGCAGGCCGAGACGCTGGCGCGTGCCCGGCAGAGCGGCACGCTGGCGCTCGCGCTGCGCAGCATCGCCGACGTCAACGAGAAGATCGACGAGACCAGAGACCGTGCCCCGAAACGGGGCGAGAGCATCAGGGTGGTGCGTTTCGGCATCCCGAGCTCTCAGACGACACAGAAGTGATGGGGGCTTCGATATGACAACGGCTGCAAAACAACTGGCGACCCGGACCACGCTGGTCCGCTCGCTGTCCTTCTCGGCGGTCACCGCCCTGATGCTGATCCCTGCTCTCGCCAGCGCGACCGATCCCGACAAGAACGCGGACGTTGCGGTGACGAGCAGCATTGCCGCCAAGACGCGCTTCGTCTCGCTCGGCGTCGGCAAGTCGGTGGTGGTCGACCTGCCGCGCGAAGCCAAGGACGTTCTGGTCGCCGATCCCAAGATCGCCAACGCCGTGATCCGCTCGGCGCAGCGCGCCTATATCATCGGCGCGGCGGTCGGCCAGACCAACGTCGTGTTCTTCGACGCCGACGGCAACCAGGTCGCCGCCTACGACATCGCGATCAAGCGCGATCTCAACGGCATGCGCGCCGCGCTGAAGCAGATGCTGCCGGGCGTCCAGATCGAGGGCGTCGGCGAGAGCGTGGTGCTGACCGGCACGGTGGCGAGCCCGGTCGAGGCCCAGCAGGCCGGCGACATCGCCGCAAAACTGGTCGGCACCCCCGACAAGGTCGTCAACTCCATCGTGGTGCGCGGCCGCGACCAGGTGATGCTGAAAGTCACCGTCGCCGAAGTGCGCCGGGACGTCGTCAAGCAGCTCGGCGTCGACCTCAGCGCCAACATGAATTACGGCACCGCCGCCGTGGTCTTCAACAACGCCAACGCCTTCACCGCCAACAACGGACCGCTCGCTCCGGCCAATGGCCTGACCGGTGCCGCCTTGAACAAGCTCGGCGTGCCGACCGTCACCGCGACGCTCCGTGCGATGGAGAGCGCGGGCGTCGTGAAGACGCTAGCCGAGCCCAATCTCACAGCGATCTCCGGCGAGTCCGCGACCTTCGTGTCGGGCGGCGAGTTTCCGATTCCGACCGGCGTCACCTGTCAGACCTCGTCGACAGGCACGATCGGCAATTGCGTGCAGACCGTCAGCTTCAAGAAATTCGGCATCTCGCTCAACTTCACCCCGGTGGTGCTGTCCGAGGGACGCATCAGCCTGAAGGTGATGACCGAGGTCTCCGAAGTCTCGATGGACAATGCGCTGACCGGCGGTCAGGGCGGCACCACGATCCCCTCGATCAAGACCCGCCGCGCCGACACCACGCTGGAGGTGCCCTCCGGCGGTTCGATCGCGATGGCCGGATTGATCCAGGAGCAGACCAAGCAGGCCATCAACGGCATGCCCGGTGTCGATCAGATCCCGGTCCTCGGCCAGCTGTTCAGGAGCCAGGACTTCGTCAACAACGAGACCGAGCTCATGGTCATCGTGACGCCCTATGTGGTGCGCGCCGTCACACAAAAGGAATTGTCCCGTCCCGACGACGGGTTCGCTCCGGCTTCCGATGCGCAGTCGGCGCTGCTGGCGCGCGTCAATCGCATCTACGGCGTCGCCGCCCGCGCCGAACCGATCGGCGCCACGCCGGTCAATTTCGGCTTCATCATCGACTGAGGCGCGGACCTTGAGGGATTGGGGGATCCTATGATGATACGCAACAGACAAGCCGCTCATGTGAGGACGCTGTCGCTGATCGGCGCCCTCGTCACGTCGGCGATCGCGCTCGGCGGCTGCAATCTGACCGGCGACAATATTGCGACCGGCACGGTAGCCGACGACTACCGGCAGCGGCATCCGATCGCGGTCACCGAGGGCGAGCAATCGATCGTCGTGTTCGTGGGGCGCTCCCGCGGCAATCTCACCGAAACCCAGCGCGACGACGTCATGGGGCTGGCCCGCACCTGGCGCCGCGAAGGCACCGGCGCGATCGCGATCGACGTGCCGGCCGACACCTCGAACGGGCGCTCGGCGCAGGCGGTGTACCAGGAGATCCGCGGCGTGCTCGCGTCGATGGGCGTGCCCGCCCACGCCATCACCAGGCGTTCCTATCGGGTGGACGATCCGCGCGCGCTGCCCACCATTCGCCTCAGCTATCCGAAGATGTCCGCGGTCGCCGGTCCCTGCGGCGTGTGGCCGGCCGACCTTGGGCCCTCGATCTACAATCCGAGCTACAACGAGAACAAGCAGTACGAGAATTTCGGCTGCGCCACGCAACGCAACCTCGCCGCGATGGTCGCCAATCCGTCCGACCTCGTGCAGCCGCGGACCGAAACCGCGTCCTACACCCCACGCCGGTCGGTCGCGTTCCAGAAATACAGCAAGGGTGAGTCGACCGCGACCACCTACCCCGAAGCCGACAGAGCCAAGCTGAGCGACGCCGCGAAATGACCGAACAACAAGACGAGCCGCAGCACGCCAACGACCACATCGCGCCGGCGCCCCGGATTTCGGTGCAGGCCTTCTGCGCCAGCGTCGCGACCGCCACGACCGCGCGCGCCGCCGCCGATGACCGCCGGCTCGCCAAGGCTCATCTCTCGGTTCATATGGGCGGCATCGCCGCGGCAGTCGACGCCTATCACAAGGCGCCGACACCCAACGTCATCATGCTGGAGAGCGAGCCGGACACCGATTTGCTCGCCGGTCTCGACGAACTCGCCACGGTCTGCGATCCCGGCACCCGCGTCGTCGTGCTCGGCTCGTCCGGCGAGACCGCGCCGTATCGCGAACTGGTGCGGCGCGGTGTCAACGATTACGTCATCGGGCCGGTCAAGGTGCTCGACATCGTGCGATCGATCTGCGGCCTGTTCTCATCGTCGGAATCGGTCTCGGTCGGCCGCCTGATTGCGGTCGCGGGCGCCAAGGGCGGCGTCGGCGCCTCGACCATCGCCCACAATGTCGCCTGGACCATCGCGCGCGACCTCGGGCTGGACTCGGTCGTGATCGATCTCGACCTCGCCTTCGGCACCGCCGGCCTCGACTACAACCAGGATCCGACACAGGGCATCGCCAACGCGGTATTCGCGGCCGAGCGTCCGGACAGCGCCTTCATGGACCGCCTGCTCGCAAAATGCGGCGATCATCTCAGCCTGCTGGCGGCCCCGGCCACGCTCGACCAGGTCTACGATTTCGGTGCTGAAGCGTTCGATGCCATCTTCGATACGATGCGCATGACCACATCCTGCATCGTGCTCGACGTCCCGCATCAATGGACCGCCTGGACCAAGCGCGTGCTGGTCGGTGCCGACGATATCCTGATCGTTGCCGAGCCCGACCTCGCCAACATGCGCAACACCAAGAACATGATGAACCTGCTCAAGGCCGCGCGTCCCAACGACCGGCCGCCGCTCTACTGCCTGAACCAGATCGGCATGTCGAAGCGGCCCGAGATCGAGGTCAAGGATTTCGCCAAGACGATCGAAAGCCAGCCGATCGCGACCATCCCGTTCGATTCCAGGCTGTTCGGTGAAGCCGCCAACAACGGCCAGATGATCGCGGAAGTCTCGGCACGTCACCGCACCACCAAGACCTTCCTGCAGATCGCGCATCGCCTGACCGGACGTCCCGATCTCGCCGAGGCACGCGAGTCGTTCCTGTCGCCGTTGCTCAGGAAGCTGCAGTCGCGCCGCAACGACAGACGCCGCGCCGCCGGCTAGCTTCGAAGATATTCGCGCAAGGGCGCGCTAGTCGCGGCGGCTGGCCGCGACCGGAATCTTGTCCGTATCCGTCCGGCTCGCGTCCCTGCGCGCCAGCAGCCGCTTCAGCGCGGCGACATTGGCCGAGCCCTGCTCCGGCGACAGATCGGCCTTCATGATGGTTTCGGCCTCAGCCTGGCGGCCTTGCAGGCCGACCACGACGGCGAGATTGGTTCGCACCCGCATGTCGTCGGCTGCGCGCTCCCGGGCGCGGCGCAGCGTCTCCTCGGCCTTCGGCAGATCCTTCGACAGCAGATAGGACAGGCCGAGGTTGGAGAGCACCGATGGATCGTCAGGCACGATCTTCAGCGCGCTCGCGTAATACTGGCGGGCCTCGTCGTGGCGGTCGAGCTGATCGAGCACGGCACCCTGCGCCGACAGGATGCGCCAGTCCGGATCCTCCGGGGTGTGGGCGCGCCCGAGCACGTCGAATGCCTGCTGGAAATTGCCATTGTCCGCGAGCGCCCGTCCGTAGCCCGCGAGCAGCGCCTTGTTGCTGGGCTGCGCCAGCACGGCCTGCTCCATGACGGCGACCGCCTGCGCCCGCTGGCCGGTGGCGCGCAGCGCCCGGGCGTATTTCAGGGCAGCTTCGGTGTCCTTCGGGTTGGCGCGGACCCGCTCGTGGTAGGTCGCGATGTCGCGCCGCGGATCGGCCGGAGCCGGCGTGGCCTCCGCCGTCTCGCCCAATGACCCGGTGATGTCGGACGGACCCGAGGTCTGACAGGCAGACAGCCCGATCAGCAGGATCACGGCGGATACCGAGCCGGCGAGATGGCGCACGCGGCCCAAAGGTCGGGATAGTTTCTCAGACATCAACGAGACTCGGAACAGCGAAGGTTCCGGGATGCTCACAGCTTAACCCTAAGTTCCGGTTAAGGATGCCATCATGTCGCCGTCATCCGGCCCCGATCAGGGCGCCGGACGCCAGGCGGGACACCAGCCCTGGTCGCTGGATCAGTCGACGAACTGGGCGCCGAACTCGTGCCCGATCTGCCAGGCCAACCGGCACTGGCGCGGACTGCCGCTGGAAAGGATGATGGTGAATTCCGGCGGAATCTCGAGATATTCGGCGATCACCTTGACGCCGCCGGCGGAAATATCGGTGATCATGCAATCCCGTGGCAACGACCCCGTACCCAACTGAATTTTCGCGACGCTCCGGCACGGGCGGCGTTCGCTCTTGCGGCGATTCATAAACATTCTGATCCCCAAGCCTTTCTGGGCAACTCTCTGGTTCCTACCGTCATAACCGGGAAAGATTGGGAACTGACTAGCGCAACCGGTTGCAATTGAACGGACGCGTTGCGGATTCATTTACCCGGCATGGCTTGCCCCGGCGGTCCTCCCGTCACAGCTCATTTGCCGCGCAGCCGGTTCCGACGGGAACAAAAAGGGGTTGCTATCAGGTCGTTTGGCGATAGCGTGACCCCTTCGACTCGAATTTGCCGGGATATCCAGGAAGTATGGGAAGTCTTGTTCTGCTTGATCTGATGGGGGGCGTCGCCCTCTTGCTGTGGGGCCTTCACATGGTCCACAGCGGGATTCTACGCGCCTTCGGGCCCGATTTGCGGCTGCTGCTGGCCCGGGCGCTGAACAACCGCTTCTCCGCCCTCGGCGCCGGTCTCGGTCTGACCGCCCTGCTCCAGAGCTCGACCGCGACCGCCCTGATCACCAGTTCCTTCGCCGCCGAGGAGATCGTCAGCCTGGTGCCGGCGCTCGCGATCATGCTCGGCGCCAATATCGGCACCACGCTGATCGTGCAGGTGCTGTCGTTCAACGTCGCAGCCGTGGCGCCGGTGCTGTTCATCACGGGTCTCGTCGCATTCCGCAGCGGACCGCGCTCCCGCATCAAGGATCTCGGCCGCGTCTCGATCGGCCTCGGCCTGATGCTGCTCGCGCTGCACATCCTGCTCGACACCATGGCGCCGGCCGAGAATGCGCCGGGGGTGCGGGTGTTCCTGGCCGCGATCACCGGCGACCCCGTGCTCTGCATCCTGATCGGCGCCGTCGTGACCTGGCTGGTGCATTCCAGCGTCGCCAGCGTGCTGCTGGTGATGTCGCTGGCCTATTCCCAGTTCATCTCGCCCTATGCCGCGTTCGCGCTGGTGCTCGGCGCAAACCTCGGCAGCGCCATCAATCCGCTGATGGAGGGCGCACGGCGCGACAATCCGGCGAGCTACCGGCTGCCGGTCGGCAACCTCGTCAACCGCGTCGTGGGCATCCTGTTGGTGGCGCCGTTCCTGCGCCCGATCACCGAGATCATTTACGCCTGGCAGCCGGATCTCGCCAAGGCGACAGCGCTGTTCCACATTGCCTTCAACGTCGCGACTGCGCTGCTGTTCATCGGCGGACTCGACCACATGGCCCGGCTGCTCGAGCGCCTGTTGCCGAAGCGGGCGCAGGAGACGGATCCGTCGCGGCCGCGCTATCTCGACGAGAGCGCACTGGAAACGCCTTCGCTTGCGCTGGCCGATGCCGCGCGCGAGGTGCTGCATATGGGCGACCACACCGAGGCGATGCTGCGCAAGGTGATGGCGGCGATGATGACCAACGATCGCGCTCTGGTCGATCAGGTGTCGAAGATGGACAACACCGTCGACCGCCTGAACGAGGCGATCAAGCTTTACGTCACCAAGTTGACCCGCGGCAGCCTCGATGAGCGCGAAGGGCAGCGCGCCATGGAGATCGTCTCGTTCGCGATCAATCTCGAGCATATCGGCGACATCATCGACAAGAATCTGAGCGAGCTCGCGACCAAGAAAATCAAGCACCGCCTGCAATTCTCAGCCGAGGGCGCCGAGGAACTGTCGGCATTCCACAAGCGCACGATCGACTCGCTGCGGATCGCGTTCGGCGTATTCATGTCGGGCGACGCCAACGAGGCGCGCAAGCTGCTCACCGAGAAGGCGGTGCTGCGCGCGGCCGAACTGGCGGCCGTCGAACGCCATCTGGAGCGCCTGCGCGAAGGCCGGCCCGAGAGCATCGAGACGACGTCGCTGCATCTCGACGTGCTGCGCGACCTTCGCCGCATCCATTCGCACATCTGCTCGGTCGCCTATCCCGTGCTGGATGCCGCCGGCGAGACCGCCGCCGATCGCGAGAAGGCGGTCGATACGGCCGAACTTCCAGCTCCCGGGCGGCTCTGATCGAACGCGCATACAAGGCTATGTCGGCGGCCGGTGTTCGGAATCGGGACGGCGCTGCGGAAACGTGGCTGCAGCAGCGAGCTGGTCGATGCTGTCGCGCTGACGATCGAAAGCCTCGCGGAGATCCCCTTGCAGCAGCCGGCCGCCTGACAATTTCATCCGAAGCGGATCGACGTTGCGGCCGTTGATCCGCACCTCATAATAGAGATGCGGTCCGGTCGAGAGTCCGGTCGATCCGACATAGGCGATCGTCTCGCCCTGACGAACGCGGTCGCCGATCTTCAGCCCGGGCGGGAAGCTCGCGATGTGGGCGTAGGTCGTCTCATAGCCGCGATCGTGGCGTATTCGGATATATTTCCCGTAGCCACGTTCGTATCCCTCGATCTCGACGACGCCGGCGCCCGCGGCCGCGACGGGCGAGCCGTAGGGCGCCGCATAGTCGACGCCCTCATGGAAGCGGCGGTCGCCAAGGATCGGATGAATGCGCCAGCCAAAACCGTCGCCGAGGCGCCCGCTGACGACCGGCTTGCGCAGCAGGAATTTGGTGATGGATTGTCCATCCTCATCATAGAAATCCGAGCTGCCGTCGTCCGGTGCGGTGAAGCGGTAGTAGCGGCGCGTCTGCCCGCCAGCCGTCAGATCGCTGAAGACCAGCTCCGGCTGGCCGATGTCGTTGGGCGCATAGATGATCTCGGCCACGTCGGCCTCGCCGAGTGGACCGTCGAGGTCGAAGTCGCGGCCACAAAGCCGCATCAGTTCGGCAACGATGCCTTCGTCGACGTGATTGGAGCGAGCAAGCGCGTTCAGGCCGTCACGCAGCGTTTCGCCGGGGACGGCGTGCGTGTCGATCGACTGGCGTAGCGAGCTTGCGTTTCGCGCGGCGACATCAGGCTGTTCCGGCACGATCGGCTGGTATTGGCCGCCATCGGTGCGACCGACGGCGGACACGCTGGAATCCGCCCGTTCAATCGACACTTTGGCAACACGGCCACGCGGCGAACCGGCCTCTTCACCTTGTTCGATGATCGTGATCTTCTCGCCGCCGGACAGCGTTTCCTGACCGCGAGGCGACGGGAAAGCGGCAAGGATCGCCGGCGCATCTTCCGCCGCCGCGGTGAGTGCCCGCAGAATGGCCGACAGCGTGTCACCGGCTCTCGCGATGATGACATGTCGATGGTGACGTGACGTCGAGGGAGACTTCGGAAGGCTGGTGACGTTGACCGCGTCACCGATCGGAGACGGCGAATGCGGCACCTCTTCATCGGCAGCATAGGCGCTGGCGCCACCCGGCAGTCCACCTCGTGATGAACCCGTCCGCATGATGGCTGGCAACTCCGGCAGCGAGCTCACGCGCTGGTCGTCCTTACCGTCTGCAGGCGCTTCGCGTCGATGGTCCGGTTGCGGCTCGGTATCGATCTCGGCGAGCCGCGCAGACACCCGGGTGAACCGGCGGACCGAGCCGGCATCGCTGAGCTGCTCGATCTTGAGCGCGGTGGGATTGCCTTGTGAGCCGGGCCTCCGGTCCAGACGATCGCCACGACGTGCCTCGTCGACCACTTGCCCTGTGAAACGCGGCGGTGAGACGACCGGCGAGATCGCGAATTGCGTGCGATCGCCAAATGCGCCGCGCAGTGCGCCGGCAAGCAAGGCGATCGCGGCAGTCCCGATCAGAACCGTCCCCGCCATCCAGCGGATACTGATCCTGCGACGGTCGGGCACCTCGTGCTCGCCGGTCAGCGGCGGCTCGTCAGGCATCTGAACGTCGCGGACACTCGATCGATAGCCATCCGCTTTCGTCGCTTCGCCACGGCCGCTCATCAACGCCCCCTCATCCCCTGGGGCACGGACTCGGAAATGCCGCCACGCCCACGGCGAGCCGTAGATGCCATGCGCCTTGGGGCGATTGTTTGACCTTGGCTCGGATTCAGTCGCAATGGGTGGCGGGCTGAGCCCAATGCTGGAATCGGTCCAGATTCGCGCGGAGGCTGATTATACCGCTCGCTGCGCGACGATCGCGCGGCTCAGTTGTCGAGCGTCTTCGACGCGCGTCCGCGGTTCTTCACGATCAGCATGATATTGCGGATGTAGATCAGCGTCGCGAGGCCCTGCCCGATGATGATGACGGGCTCGCGCTTGGCGAGGCCGTAGACCAGCGTCATCAAACCGCCGCCCATCGAGAAGAACCAGAACGCCATCGGCACCACGCTCTGGCCGGCGCGCTCGCTGGAGATCCACTGCACCAGGAAGCGGGCGGTGAAGAACAATTGTGCGATCAGGCCGAACGCCAGCCAGAAGTCGAACTTGGCGATGAAGACGTCGTAGAGATAGGCGCTCAACGCCTGGCCGTATTGAATCAGCATCACTTCACCTCGGAGACGATCGGCGTCGGGCGCTTGCGGCGGATCAGCCACCACACGCCGGCGAGATCCATGATCCCGATCCAAAGCCGGTCGAAGAACCCATAGTTCGAAACGCCGGAATGGCGCGGGCGGTCGACGACATCGACATACGCGATCGCATATCCCTCGCGGCGCACCAGCGCCGGCAGGAAGCGGTGCAGCCCGTCGAAATACGGCATCGCGAGGAACACGTCGCGCGGAAACGCCTTCAGGCCGCAGCCGGTGTCGCGGGTGCCGTCGCGCAGGATCGCACCACGCACGCCGTTGGCGATGCGCGATTGCAGCTTCTTGAAGCCGGTATCCTTGCGCCCGACGCGTTGGCCCGCGGCAAGGCCGACCGTGCCGTTACCGCCCTCGACCGCCGCGATCAGGTCCGGCAGGAAGGCGGGATCGTTCTGCCCGTCGCCGTCGAGCGTCGCGACGATGCCGCCACGCGCTGCTCGGACGCCGCTGCGCACCGCCGCGGATTGGCCCGACGACACGGCGTGACGAAGCTGCCGGAGATTGGGCCGCTGCGCCATGATTGCGTTCAGCCGCTCGCCGGTGGCGTCGGTCGAGCCGTCATTGACATAGACGATCTCGTAGGCCCAGCGGCCGTCGAGTGCCGTCGCGATCTCGGCGATCAGCGGCGCGATATTATCCGCCTCGTTGCGCACAGGCACGACGATGGAAACGGCGACCGGCGTCTGGTCGGAAGCAGGCAAATCGGCACTCGGGGTTGGTGTTATCGGCGGCGGGAACCCGCCCGACCGTCGGGCGACCGCTTTTATGGGGCGAAGGCGCTCCTCGCAACCCTTTTGAGGCGCCCTTCCGACGGTCCTGACAGCGCCACCACGGTGCCATCCTGATGAATGGCGAAACCAAGGCGGCGGGCGGCGAACCAGTAGCGCACGGCCATGGCGCCGATCACACCGACCAGCGCGCCGGCCACCACATCGCTCGGATGATGGGCCAGCAGCACGAGCCGGGTCGCGATGATGATCAGCGCATAGACCAGCATCGCGAGCCGTGCCCGTGGCCAGACCGCCGACACGGCGAAGGCCAGCGCGAATGCCGTGATCGAATGCCCCGACGGAAAGCTCGAATAGGCCTCGGTGCCGGCGAAATGCTGGAAGTTGAACGCGTTGGCCTTGCCGCCGACAAACGGCCGGCCGCGGCCGACGATCCACTTGATCACTTCCCCCACCGCGACCGACAGTGCGACCGACAGGAACAAGTATTGCAGCCGCGTTCCGAGACCGAGCAAGGTCGCGCGCGGCACGCCGCGCAGCGCAGGCGCCGCCAATGCGACCGCGATCAGCAGCACGCCGAGCGCGCTCAGCACATACTCGTCCTTGCCGAAATCGGTGAGGATCTTCACCCACCACAGACCCGGCGTGCCGCGTGGCGGCATCAGGCTGATCTCGGCGACGTCGACCGCATACATCAGCGTGATGATCGCGACGCCGGCGATGACGACGAGCAGGAGGACGTGGCGCGCGGAGCGTCGCGCCGCCTCGGCCCGGCGCGAATGCGACGGCGCCCGCACGAGCTGGGCAAGGGACACCCAGACCAGCGTCAGCAATCGTCCGAAATAGTTGGTGGTCTCGGCGGTGGCTGGCGGCGCCGGCATGTCACTCCGTCCCCTCGGAACGGAAGATCGCAATCGAGACCGCCTTGCCCTGCGAGATGTTGTAGCCCTCGACCCGAACCGGCGCGTTGTAGCGCAGGCCGATCGCCTCGGCGCGCTGCACAAACGCACGTTCCGAGCGCTGTTCGACCAGCGCGAAGCGGCAGGAGCCCTGCCCGAGGAAATCGGCAGCGCCCGATCCGTCGGTGAGCAGCGTCGAGGTATCGGTCATGAACACCAGGCTCGGCTCGTGGAAGCCGGCGGCGGCCGCCTTCGGGCCGACACAGGTCACGTTGCGCAGCGCGCGTGCGACCTCCTGGCTCGGAAACACGGTGGTGAGCCGCGGCAGCACCACGCCATAGGTGGCGCCCGCCATCAGCGCAGCGGCGATCACCGCATTGAGCAGCGAGCGCTCGGCACGGCTGTCCTCGAACATCCACCACGCGATCAGGCCGAATATCATCGCGCCGGCGAACAACGGCCAGGCCGGAAACACCGGCTGATGGATCGCCTTGATGGCGCCGACGATCACCAGCACCGCGCCGAACGCGGGGATCGCGAACCACCACGCGGCGCCGCGCAACAGCCAGGGGGACCGCGACAGCACACGCCGCTCCAGCGCGCCGACGGTCAGGATCGCGATCGCCGGATAAAGCGGCAGCACGTAATGCGGCAGCTTGGTCAGCACCGCCTCGAATACGATCCAGGACGGGATCAGCCAGGCCAGCAGGAACTGGGCGCCAGGCTCGCGTCGCGCGCGCCACACCGCCGGCGCCGCCAGGCCGGCGAGCGGCGCGCCGGGCCAGAACGTGATCCAGAACAGCAGCAGATAAATCCCGGGCGGCGCGCCGTGGGATTCCTGTGCGCCGAGCTTGCTCAGCATGTCGCCGCCGACCGAGTCGGCAAAGAAGGTCTCGCCCGCGCGCAGGAAGATCAGCACGAACCACGGCAGCACCAGCACGAGGGTCCACATCAGGCCCCAGACCGGGCGCATGCGCCAGAACCACGCTGCCGAGCGATCGAGAATTGCAAGGCCGGCCATCGCAAGGCCGACGAACATCAGGATCAGCGGCCCCTTCAGCAGGATGCCGACCGCCAGCGCCGTCCAGAAGATCGCGGGCGGGCCCCATGATGGACGCGCCGGATCCTCGCCGCGCTGCCATGACAGATAGACCCGTGCCATTGCGCCCATCGCAGCGGTGACCGTCAAGAGCAGCATCGCGTCGGTCTTGGCGAGCCGCGCCTCGACCCCGAGCAGCACGCAGCTTGCCATCATCAGGGCGGCCAGCACCGCCCCCTGTCGCGTCACGAAGGCGAGCGCGGTCCAATAGGTCAGCAAAACGGCGCCGATGGCGCCGATCAGGGACGGCAGGCGGTAGACCCAGATCCGGACCTGGGCCCGCGGCACCCCGAGCGCAGAGATCGTCTTCAGCGCCGCGGCCTGCATCCAATAGATGCCGACCGGCTTCTTGTAGCGAACGTCATCCTGAAAGCGGATGTCGACGAAGTCGCCGCTCTCGACCATCTGCTTGGTCGCCTGGGCAAAGCGGACCTCGTCGCGGTCGATCGGCGGGATGGTGAAGAAGCCCGGCAGGAACAGCACCAGACAGGTCAGCGTCAGGAACAGGATCGAACGCCATTGGCTGGCCGTTGCGAACTCGAACGCCATGAACAGCCTGCGGCTCGAATGCGCAGGTTTTACAGACTGTTGCCCTGCTCCGAAGCGCCGGGGTTGGAGGCTATCCACCATGGGTTTCGCATACGATGAAACCGCACCGCAAACAACCGTGCTGTTCCGCTTTCCAACCGTGCCGCGCCGCTTTCCCGCGCGATCATTGCACGCGGATCACAACGGTATCCGCTGCTCCCGTGGCGTCGATCACGGTGAGCCGCGCGAAGCCCGGCCCTGGCGGGTCGATCAAGCGCTGGCGCCGGCTGTCGATGTCCCCGGCTGAGACACCATTGACGAGCACGGTCAGCGGCAGGGCTCCGCCGGCGACCTTGACCGGCATCGCCGCGTTGCGGCCACCCTCGGACTGATCGACATCGATACGCGAGCCGTTCAGCGGAAACTGGATGTGCGGCGCCTGGTCGTTGCCGCTGCGGATCAATTCGCCGAGCGGCCGGAACCGGCGCAGCGGCGGCGGCAGTTTTGCGTTGGAGGCGACCAGCACGCCACGCGGCGGCTTCGGCAACGCCGCCGGGATCTTGCCGGTGCGCGCAAAGGCATCGAACAGGATCGGCGCAGCGGCCGTGCGGCCGACCAGGCCCGGCACCGGCGCGCCGTCCGGACGGCCGACCCAGACCCCGATCGTGATGCGGCCGTCGAAGCCGACCGACCAGGCATCGCGATAGCCGTAACTGGTGCCGGTCTTGAACGCGATGCGGTTGTGCACGCCGTTCTCAGGCGGCGGGGTGCCGAGCAGGACATTGCCGACCTGCCAGGCCGCGGCCTGGTCCATCAGCCGCATCGTGTCGCGGCTATCATTGTCCCGCATGATCTCGCGCAGCGGTTTGGTCGCGCCGAGCCGCGCCAGCCCCGAATAGAGCTGGGCCAGATCCTGCAGTGTGATACCGACGCCGCCGAGACCCATCGCAAGGCCCGGCGCCTCGTCCTTCGGCAGCACGAGACTGGTGCCGGCCTGCTTCAGCCGCGACGACAGCCGGCTGGCGCCGACCCGGTCGAGCAGCGCAATCGCCGGCACGTTCAGCGACAATTGCAGCGCCTTGCGGATCGGCACCGTGCCCTGGAACGTCATGTCGAAATTTTCCGGCGCGTAGGTGCCGAAGCGGATCGGCCGATCCTCGATCAGGCTGTCGGGATGGACGAAGCCGTCCTCGAAGGCGAGGCCATAGATGAACGGCTTCAAGGTCGAGCCCGGCGAGCGCACCGCGCGCGTCATGTCGACCTGCCCGGCCCGCCGCTCGTCGAAATAATCCGCCGAGCCGACGCGCGCCAGCACGTCGCCGGTCTCATTGTCGACCACGACGATCGCAACCGAGACATCAGGCCCCTGCGCGATGGCGCGGTCGCGCGCCAGCGCCTCCAGGCTCCGTTGCAGTGTCGCGTCGAGCGTCAGCTTGATGACGGGCGTGTCCTTCACCGTCGCGATCGCCTGATCCGACGAATGCGGCGCCAGGATCGGGATCTGCTTGCGCAGCTTCGGCACCGCGGCAGCCCTCGCCTGCGCAGCGTCGTCCTTCGACACCACACCGTCCTCGACCATGCGGTCGAGCACGCGATCGCGCGCGGCATGCGCTGCTTCCGGATAGCGATCGAGCCGCCGCCGCTCCGGCGATTGCGGCAACGCCACCAGCAGCGCGGCTTCCGCAAGCGAGAGCCGCTTCGGCTCCTTGCCGAAATAGGCGATCGAGGCTGAGCGGATGCCCTCGAGATTGCCGCCGAACGGCGCCAGCGCGAGATAGAGATCGAGGATCTGGTCCTTGGAGAGCTGCCGCTCCAGTTCAACCGCGCGCACCATCTGCCGCAGCTTGGCGTAGACCGAGCGCTGGTGCCGCGGCTCGATCAGCCGCGCCAGCTGCATTGTGATGGTCGAGCCACCCGAGACGATGTGGCCGCGGGTCAAGAGCTGCAGCGCGGCGCGCGACAACGCCAGCGGATCGATGCCGTGATGTTCGTAGAAGCGCTTGTCCTCATAGGCGAACAACAGCTTGAGATAGCCGGGATCGACCGACGCCTTTGTGTCGACCGGCAGCCGCCAGCGCCCGTCCGCCATCGCGTAGGCGCGCAACAGTTTTCCGTTGCGGTCGACGACCGTGGTCGAGACCTGCTGCGCCTGCGTGAGCGGCAGCGGCCCCAGTGAGACGACCCAGCCTGCAAAGGCGCCGGCTGCGACCAGTGTGGCGACGGCACAGACCGCCACGGCTGTCTTGATCCGTCGCCAGCGCGATCCGCGTACCGGTGCTGTCCTCAACGTTGCACTCATTTCGCCGGCTTCACCTCAACCGCGCCGGTGCCGCTGCGGCCGTAGCGCGAGGGGTTGTACATGTCCTCGACATAGGCCTGCGGCAGCACGTATTTGCCCGGCGACACCGCGCGCACGACATACGCCACGGTGAACACCGACTTATCGGTGGTGGCGCGATCGATCGCCGCGGTGAAACGGTCGTCGCGGAACTCGGTGTTCTTCGGCTCGACGCCATCCTCGATCCACTCCAGCGTGCCGGAATCCCCTGATGACACCAGGTTCGGGTTGTCGATCTCGAGCCCGGCCGGCAGATAGTCGGCCACCATGATGTGCCCAAACTCCGGCTTCGCCTCCGTCACCTTCAGGACAACCGCGAAGCGGTCGTTCTGTTTCGCCTTGGTGACGTCGGCCGGCTTGCCGTCGAGCGTGAAATAGCTGCGCTCGATCTTGAAGCCGTTTGAGGCCGCGGGCTCCGGCGTCACCGGCGAGCCCGACACCGAAATCACCGCCTGCACCGGCGCATCGCCGGTGTTGGTGATCTTGAGCGGCTGGCCCGTCATTTCCTCGGCCTTGTAGCTGCGATAGACCGCGGTCTTGACTGGCTGGCCGTTGATGTCGAGCGCCATCGTCTCCTTGGCGAGCGCGCGCGCCGCCAGCACCATCCACGCATTCTCCTGCGTCGAGGTGTAGGACGAAAGGCCCCGCGCCGCTTCGACGCGCAGCACGGCTTGCGTCAGCGTGGTGCGCGGTGCGTTGCCCTCGCCGGCAAGCGAGACCAGCGCCGCCGCATCGCGCAGCGCCGAGCCGTAATCGACCCGGCCGAACTCGATCACCGGTTTCGGGTTCAGCGCGTCGAGCGCGGCACCATAGACCCGCTCGGCCCGCGCTCTGTCGCCGACCAGCGCCAGCGCCGCGGCGAGCTGCGCCTTGGAGATCGGCGTCGCCAGATTGTTCAGCTTGGTGTCGGCGAGATAACGCAGATCGCCGATCGGCGCTGCGCCGTTGCGGGCAAGCACGTAGAGGCCGTAGGCCAGATCGCGGCCGCCGTCCTTCTCCGGCTCGTTGGCATTGACCACCGAGTTCCTGACGCGGTCGAGCGCGTTCTTGAACAGCACGTCCGGCACCGCAAAGCCCTTTTCGCGGGCCCGGGTCAGGAAGTCGGTGACGTAGGCGTCAAGCCAGGCGTCATCGCCGCCGGCCGACCACAGGCCGAACGAACCGTTCGAGCCCTGCCGTGCAAGGAGCCGCTCGATCGCGTCGCGGATGCGCTGGTCGACCGCGGTGTCCATCGCCAGATGGGCGCCGACGGCGAGATCGTTGACATAGAGCAGCGGCAGCGCGCGGCTCGTGATCTGCTCGGAGCAGCCATAGGGATAGCGATCGAGCGCCTTCAGGATGCTCGCGGCATCGAGCGCGGTCGACAGGCTCGCGGAGACCGAGACGCTGCCGGTGCCAGGCACCAGATCGGAGAACATGTCCGAGGTCAGCGTCAGGCTCTCGCCCTTCGCCAGCGTGCGGATCGAACGGCGCGCCAGCACTTGCGTGGCCGGCTTGACGTCGAGCGCATAGTGCCGCGCCAGCGTCAGCCCGTTCGGCCCTGATATGTCGACATCGAACTCGGCGCGCCCCGCGCCGCCGGCCTCGAGGCCGAGCGACAGCGAGGAGCGCTGCTTGGCAGCGAGCTTCACCGTCGTGGTCGAATTGCCCGAAGCCTTGATCGGGCCACTCGCCCTGACGCTGACGGCGTAGTCGCCGGCGGCGCCTTCGACGTTATCGATATCCATGCTGATGGTGCCCTTGTCACCGGTCAGCAGGAAGCGCGGCAAGGTCGCGGTCACCACCACGGGATCGCGCACGATCACGTCGACATTGGCGCGGCCGAGCTTGGTCGCGCTCCATGCCACCGCCATCACCCGCGCGGTGCCGGCGAATTCGGGGATATCAAAGCTCACCTCGGCGGTGCCGTCGGGGCCAACCGTGACGATGCCGGAATAGAGCGCCAGCGGCTTCTGCGTCGGCGGCGAGCCCTGCAGCTCGGCACCGGCGGCGTCACCGCCGCTGCGGATCTGGCCGCGGGTGCCCTGCATGCCGTCGATCAGCTGCCCGTAGAGATCGCGGATCTCGGCGGTCAGGCGGCGCTGGCCGAGATAGTAATCGTCCGGCGCCGGCGGCTTGTAGTTGGTCAGATTGAGAATGCCGACATCGACCGCGGCCAGCACCACCTTGGCGTCCTCGCCGGGATTGAGCCCGCCGAGCTTGACCGGGATCTTCAGCGTCGAGCCGGGCCGCACCAGAGCGGGCGGCGACAGCTCGACGGCCAGCGTGCGCGTCTTCTTGTCGATGCCGAACCATTTCAGCCCGATCGCGCGGCCCGGCATGCGCCCTGCGGCGGCATCGAGCGGACGGCGCAGCGTCGTCATGACATAGGCGCCGGTGCCCCAGTCCTTGCCGACCGGGAGCTTGACCTGCTGGGTGCCCTCCTTGACGTCGACGCTTTGCGTCGTCAGCAGGCGGTCGCCGAGCACATAAACCGTGAGCTTGCCCGCGGTGCGCGCATTGACCGACACGGTCATGGTGTCACCGGAGGAATATTCCGGCTTGTCGATCGAGGTCTCCAACAGATCGGGTGTGTCGGCGCTGCCGTCGGAATACCAGCCGACGTCGAACTGCACCGAGGTCACGGGACCGTCGGCGTCGGTCGATTTGACGTCGAGCCGGTAGCGGCCGGGCTGCGGCTGGAAGGTCAGGCGCATCGGCTTGTCGGCCTCGAGGTTGACGTCGCCGTCGGAAACGCGGCGGGTCGACTTGACCGGTTCATAGTTCCACGACGAATTCTGCCGGTACCATTGATAACGCGACTCCAACTTCAGCAGCTCGTAGCGCAACCCGTCACGCTGCAATTGCTTGCCGTCGGGCGCAACGAACACGACGTCGAATTCGGCCTTGTCGCCCTCGGCGACGCTCTTGTCGCCGAACAGCGGCTTGACGCCGATCAGCGAGGCGCCAGGGGCGACCGGCAGCACGATCTTGCGCTCGACCGAGCGGCCGCCGGTCTCCGCCATGCGGATGAAGATCTGGGCTTCCTGCGGCCGGGTCGAGGCCGGGACCTTGTCGAGCTTCACCGGGAAGGTCGCCGCGCCATTGGCATCGGCCTCCGGCAGGTCCTCGATCGGGGTCCGCTCGTTGCTCGCGGTCTGCTCGTCGTCGACGCCGAACTGGTAGCCGGCATAGCCGGGCCGGCCGTTCGCCGCCGGTGCCACCAGCATGTCACCCTCGAGCTGCAGACCCGAAGCCGGCGCGCCATAAAGGAAATGGCCGGAGACCTGAAGTTCCACTGGAACTTCAGCTGTGATCACCTTCTCCTTGCTGGTCAGGTCGAATTCGACCCGCTCGGGGATGTAATCCTCGACCATGAAGGTGGTCTCGCCGACCGACGAACCCTTCGGGTCGGTGAAGACGCGGGCCCGCCAGGTGCCGGTCGGCACCGCGGAGTTGAGCGCCACCGCGAGCATCCGGCCGCCCGCGCCCTGGTCGGGCAGCACGGCACGGCGGAATTCGACGCCGTCGGGCCGCTCGATCACCATGGTCAGCGGCGTCCCGGTCAGGGCATTGCCCTGCCCGTCGCGCAGCAGCGCGGTCAGATAGACGGTCTCGTTGGAGCGGTAGACGCCGCGCTCGGCATAGACGAAAGCGTCCGCGCCGGCCGGGATCGCCCGGCCCGCGACGCCACGGTCGGTGAGGTCGAAGGCGTTGGTCTTCAGGCTCAGGAAGGCATAGTCGGCCTTCTCGCCGGTTACCGTAAGCAGCGCCGGCGACAGCCCGCCCTCGCCGCGCGCCAGCCCCTGCTCGAACAGCACATGGCCGGCCGCGTCGGTCTTGCGGGTGGCCAGGATCTCGTTGTTGCGGGCGACCAGCTTCACCTCTGCGTTGGCGACCGGTTCGGTCGAGGCCAGCGAATTGACGAAGACGTGGATACCGTCATTGCCGGAGAAGGCCGAGAGGCCCATGTCGGACACGATGAACCACTGTGTCGCCAGCGTGCCGTCGTCGTCGGTGCCGGGGCCCTTGGCCGCGGCGGTCATGACGTAGACACCCGGCTGCAGATCGCCGAGCGCCTGGTCGACCGGAAATGCGGTGACGACGTCCTGGTTCAGCGTGGTGGCGGTCGCGAGTTCGCCGGACCACACCTTGACGCCGCGCTGGTCGCCGAGATCGGACAACTGGTAGCGGCTCAGCGTGCTCTGGAAGTCAGAGTCGATCACCGTGTTGATCAGATTGCGGTCGCCGATCCGGAATACGTCGACCGTGACCGCCGGCGTGTTGACGCTGACCACCGGGATACCGCGCTGCCCGGTCCGCGGCAGCACATAGGCCCGCCCGGTGAAGCGCACGAACGGCTTGCGGTCGCGGACGTAGATGTTGAACTCGGCCGATTTCGGCAGCGTCTCCTTGACCGTCGACGGCAAGCCGGCGCGAAGATTGATGTTGTAGCGCTCACCATGCTTCAGCCCGTCGACGCAGAGCTGCTGGCCTTCCGCCGACAGGGCCGGCTTGTCGGTGCCGGCCAGCGCGAGATACGGCGCGAAGTCGACCCGCTTGGCGAGCTCCTCGGAGAACTGGAAGCAGGCCCGCGGCGAGGCCGCATCGGAATCGACGGTATAATCGAGCAGCCGGAAACCGTGCTCGTCGCGCATCTTCTCGTACTGGCCGCGGACATCGGCCACCTCGCGCAGGTCGAGCGACATCCGCATCGCGTCCAGCGCCGGACGCCACAGCTTGCGCTCGGCGAGCGCCTTGCCGAGCACCGCCAGCGCATCCGCCTCCTCGCCGGCATTGCCGGCGCGCTGATAGGCGATGTAGGCCGCGGTGGAGGCGCGCTCCATCAGGAAGGTCTGCTCGCTGGAGTTGGCCGAGCGGATCTGGAACACGGTCCTGGCCAGCCGCAGCCAGTTGGCGCCGTCTTCAGGTGCGGTCGCCGCGATCTGGCCGAGGATCGTGAGCCCGCCGCGGAAATCATTGCGCTTGAAGGCTGCGTCCGCGTCGGTGCGCAAGGTCGCGGCCGATTTGTTGACGGCGCCCGCCTCGCTCTTGATCTGGGCCTCCAGCTTGATCGCGGAATCGGCGAGGTCGTCGCGCTTGAAGGCCTTGTCGGCGGCCTGGGCGCTCACCAAGGCGAATGCCAGCGTGGCGCAAATCGCGGCGGCACGAATCAATCCGATCATGATGGAGCTCCTGAACGCCCCGCGGTCGAACGCCGCGTTGGGGCCAAAAATGCGCGAAAAGGTGACGGCGTGAAGGCGCGGACATGAACGGTCGAAAACGTCGCAGCTCGCATTGCCGACATTCCTTCGACCAGCCGCCCGGGCGGCAGCGTCATGCCGGCTCGGCGGGCTGGTCTGGCCAACACAGGGCGGGACCCCTGCTCGCCTTTGTCGTCTGACCACAAAAATCGGTTCGGACGGACTTGGCGGAAGGGCGGATTTTTCATATTGCGGATGCTACAAGACGGCGACGGTCCCGTAGCTCAACTGGATAGAGTAGCGGATTTCTACTCCGCGGGTTACAGGTTCGAATCCTGTCGGGATCGCCAGTTTTCAGAGGCCAAACTTCCTTAAATTTCAAAGGCCTTTAGCTGGTTTGCGGTGCAAAGCTAATTCACGCTTTGTGTAGAACAGATGTCGCTCAATGCAGCTGTATGACGCCAAATGTTGCACCAAATCCCCGAAAAAATCCCCGAACCCCGCACAGCGAAACGGTTGTTTCGATATTGAACGACCCGATGACAAAAAGGCTCACTTACTGAGCAGTTTGAAAAAACCTTCCGAGAAGGAGCGAAGCGGCTCGGAACGGCGCTCGAGTTTGGCGCGCAGGACCGCGCCCTCCCAGCCGATCCAGAAGAATTCGGCAAGCCAATCGCAATCGTGGCTGGAAGAGATCGCACCCATTGTCTGAGCAGACCTCAGGCACTTGGCTGTGCGCTGCTGCCAGTCGATGAACACAGCGAATAGTTGCTGACGAAAAGATTGTGGAAGTGCGCCCATCTCCTGGCCAAGATTGCCGACCAAACAGCCGCGCGTATAACGGAAGCGCTTCATGGCGAACGCAGCATCGTCGGTAAAACCCTTCAGCCTCTCCAGCGGGGGGTGTTGCTCGTTCAGGAAGAAGCTGTCGAGCTTCCGCGAAAAATAGGCGGCGTAGCTGTCGATCAGTTCCGCTCCGAACGCTTCCTTGCTCGGAAAGTAGTGGTAGAACGAACCCTTTGGCACGTCGACGCTACGCAAGACCTCCTCGATCCCCGTCGCGGAATAGCCCTTCTCCGTCAGCATGACGACACCTGCACGGACCAGCGCCTCACGGGTCGCGCTAGTGCCCGCAAGTTCTTTAGGCGGTCGCCCGCGACGGCGGAGAGGCAGCGTCTTGCTCATGCAGATTATAATAGACCGATCGTCTAGGAGAGCAAGCCTGCCTGGATTGACCTGCTCCCCTGAAACGCCCCGGTTCTAACTTACGGTTCTGTTCACGACCATGCGTAAGGGCAGATTCTCGGAAGAGCAGATCACCAAGGTGTCGCGCACGTGACCCGGGCGTCGCTCAGCGCGGCGCGTCATTCGCAGGGGCAGGTGCGAACAGTTTGCTCGACGCGGCTTCCTGAACGATCACCGCGGCGTCGTCCGGCAGCATGAGGCCGCGCGTCACGAGGTCCTGCGCGGCGATGCGGATCCGGTTCACGTAATCGTTGCGGGTGCGATAGCGCTCCTCGATCGACGGACGGGTGTCGGGCGTGCGTTCCCGTTCCGCTTTCGTCGCAGCGAAGGGCGAGAAGGATCCAACCAGCATGCAGGTGAACGTCTGCGGCTGGTTCTGTCCGCCATTGGTGCCGGTCGGCACCGCGATGTCAGGCAGCCGGACGCCGCCGAGCGCGTTGCCGTCCTGATCGCGCTTCGGCACCTGGATCGCGGCAGCGGAAAGCGCGGTCGGTGCGCGCAGCGCGGGCGGATCGCCGCTCGCGGTTTCGAGCGGCATCAACTCGCTGGCGGGCGGCTCGGCGTTGCGGCTCACCCAGTCATCGAGATGCAGCAACAAGGCCCGCGACAAGGGAGCCCAATCAAGACGGCCGGGCGATTGCGTGCACGTGGGCGCCTTTGGAACGACCACATGCGAGCCGCCGGCGACATCGTACATCCGCACGTTGGCGGGGAGCGGCTGGTCCGCGGTACCGGACGCGCCGGTGCGGCCGAGCGAAGCGCGCAGCGAGTAGTAATCCGTGGTCGAGTTGACCAGCATCATCTTCGGCGGCACCTCGCCACGCGCCGCGACCTTGGCGGTGATCTCGCCGATCGTGAACGGCCCGTCATTGACGCCGGGAAAGTCCGGATTGGCGAAGGTGGGAGCCTCCTCGCCGCTCGATTGCGGCCCGAGGCCGGTCTGCAGGATGGGAAGAAGACCAGCAGCCGAGACGAACACGTGCATGCCGTCGAATACGCGACGGTTGCCCGCCATGTTGAAGCCGTTCAAGAGAAAGGTCTTCAGGAAGCGTCCGTCCTGGGATTTGCCGCTCGCGAGCACGCGGCTGATAGCGCCCTTGAGCGGGTTCGGCGTTCCTCCGGCGTCAGCGGCTGCGTGCGCGAGGAAATCCGCGGTATCGCGCACGATCGCAAAGCCTACCCCCTCGACATAGCGCGTCTTGCCGTCGCTGTCGGCGAACGAAGGTAGCTCCGCGCCCTGTCCGAGTTCCCAATGCACCTCGGCGATCGCAAAACCGTGGTCCTGGAGAAAGCCGGTGCCCTGCTCCAGCGTGCCGGAGAGAAACGGCGCGTCGCGCGGCGAGTTGTAGAGCGCCTCGGCGTAGACGCGACCGCGATTGGGCACATCCACCAGCAATGCGCCGTTACCGGCGCGCAGAGCCGCCGGCATCATGAGGATGATCTTTGCGGCATAGTCGACGCGCCCGCGTTCATTGCGCGCCGCCCTGTCGATGCCCGGAATGACCTCTTGCGGCGCCAGGTCGCCATGGATCATGCCCTGCCAGATCACATAGTCGCCGGCGCGAAACGTACCGTACGGCTGCTTCGAGGTGAATTCGATTTTGGTGACTTCCGCGGACGCAGATCGCGTCACAGCGATGAGGCTGAGCAGGCAGAGCAGAAACGCCACGATGGACCTGTTCAGGTGCAACATTTGGACTCCTCCCGGCTTGATCGCCATGACGTTTTTGGTGTCGCCGTTGTCCAGATCTCGTCACAGGGGGAAACATCGTGGAAACGGACACAATGGACCGGCCGTTTCTCGCCGGTCCATCGCCTGTCGCGAAGACCTTCTCACTCCATCCAATAGTCGATGTCGGTCTGATTGGCATTGACGCCGGCGTTCGGCTCGGACGGCCCGTGGCTGCTGATGATGCCACGAATCCTGGCGAGGCTACCTGTGCCTCCGGTAATGACGCCCGACGTCATGTTTGTAAGCTTCCCGTCTCCACTGCTTTGGGCGACCAGAGATGTCCTGACAAAAAACTTGTCGCCATTCTCCAGTATCCAGACGTTGTAGATGAGGGCCGGACCATTGTTGTCGATGTAGTCCGACATGCCGCGCGTCCACTGCTCCTTCAGCTTCGACCCGTTGATCATGGGGGCATCGTCCCCATAGGTCCGCCGAATTTCGAAGAGCCGAGCTTGATGTCCCGGAATATCGCCGACATCGATGACATGTTGTTGGGTGTATGTCGTCTGAGTTGCCGCGGTATCATAGCTGACACGGTGCTTCTGCTGGGCCATGGCCACCGGAGCGGTCAGAGCCGTTGCGAGAGCGATCGTCATTCCAAGCGCGATCTTGCGAGCCATGTGTGACCTCTCATGTCGGAAACCAGCCAACCGCAAAGGAGTCGGCGGACGTTGTTGATTGAAGATGTCTCGATCAATCCGTCAGCGGTCGGCAGAGACCGAACTCCGCCGAAGCCGATATCGCTGCATTTTACTGCGACCCATTAAATTAGACCGATCGTCTAGTAGTTGGCTGTGAGCGATTTCGCCAATCACTCTTCCGGGATCGCCACGCCATTACCCCTTCGATGAAACCATTTTCCGCGCGCCGCGAAGCCGGCCGGAAACAAACCCGGCCTAGCCTTCGACCATTAGACCAAAGGGGATTCGGTCATGTGGGATTTCATCAACGAATTGTATCGGGACTTTTGCCTGGCTCGCCTGCAGGAAATGCGGAAGCTGGAGCATCACAGCTGATCGGGCGGCGCGTGGACAACGACCGGCCCCTGGCCGGCGCCATCCTGACCGCGATCGTGATCGCGGCTGTGGTGTGGGCAACGATCGGGCCTCCGCCCGGTCACAAGAAGATCGGCAACCAACAGCAATCCATCGCCAGACGTTAGCCCCCGTATGACTACGGTGGCTTCGAACCTTTGCACGGGGTTTGCAGACAGACCATCACTGGGATTGCGGGCCCAGATTGAAACAGGGCGCCGCCGGGACAATGCATTTCGAGCCCGGCGGCGTAGTTTCCGGGACAGGCCAATTGCCAGTGATCCGAACCGTTTGGCGTCGGTGCCGGGACCGGTGACTCATATCTGCGGCTAGCCGCCAAACCCCGCTTTCTAAGCCTCTCTTAACCACAAGCGAAGGACGCGCGCGAGGTCGCGCGCCGATTGCGCGCGCATGCGCGTTGTACGGCACCATGCGCAGGACGGGCCATTGGATCATCTCTGCGGTGTGTGGCGCAGCAGCGCTCGCCATCCACATCGCACCAGCAGATGCACAGCAGGTGCAGGCCGGGACGCTTGAGTGTCGTGGTGGGCCCGATGCCGGCTTCATCCTGGGCCCGTTCACCAATCTCGATTGCGTCCTGCATGTCGATGGTGCGCCGGACAGTCGCTATGTCGCGGCCGTTCGCGACCTCAACGTTTTCATCGGCGATCAGGACGTCGCATTGAGCTGGAAGGTGATGGCGCCGGTGCCGTGGCTCGGACCCGGCGATCTCGCTGGTGGTTACACGCACGACGCCGGCGCCGGCGCCAACGTGCTCGCCGGCGGCACCAGCGCTGCGATCACGCTGCGTCCGTTGAATGAGCAGGCCGATCCCTCACCTCCGCCCGTGAAGGTCGAAAACCTCGAGATCCGGCCGGCGGATCACTGACCTCGGCGTGCAGCCTGGTCGTCGAAGAAAACTTGCGCGGCCGCCAAAAAGCACAACGCCGCCCGCTTGAAATATATGCGGACGGCGTTGGCCCTAGCCCCAGGAAGGTGATGCAAAATCCTGACGGATCCGACTCTGCACACTTTGTGCCAAAGGCGCATGTCCCAAATTGGCTATCACGCGCTGGGCGGACCGGCTTGAATCTCGTTGGTTCCGGAACACAGCGGCGCGCAAATCGGCGCGCAAGAAGCACGACGCCGCCCGCTTGAAATACACGCGGACGGCGTCGGCTCTGGCAACAGGTGGTGCAACATCCTGATGCCTGCAGGTCGCACATCCGCCGCCAGCGATCATGGCCCAAATGGGCCATTTGACTGGAGAGAAACGAGGATAGGTTAAGCACCGAGGCGCTGGTGACGGTGCCTCACGACCAAAGTGTCAACTTGGCCTCAGCGTGGCCCACGCGCTGAGGCCTTTCTTTTTTGCTGCTTGCGGTCTGCTCTGAAATAGGGGCTCGATCTTTCTCATTCAGCGCACGAATGCTTCCGTAGTTCTCCGTGCGTGAACAAAGTTCCGACCGGCGCTTGAGGTTCCGGGCGCATCCGGTTCATCACGTCCAGGTTCCAATTCTCGCGACGGGCTTCGTGATTTCTTAATCTGGAATTGCTTCCTCAAGAAGATTGCCCGCGCGCTCATTGTTCATCGATGTTTTGGGATCGATATGGAAGACTCCGTCCAGGTCCGTTGCACACGCTGCAAGAACGTCTTCCGCGATCGCGCCAAGCGGCTGCAGAACGGGTATTCGCGCCAGTGCCCGAGCTGCGAGATCGTTCTGTTCTTCGACGAGGACTCGCACGATTCAAACATCAAGCGCGCGATGCGAACGGCGCGGCGCGCGCGGAAGGAACTGCGTGAGAGCGAGGGCATCAGCGCGAGAAAGGCCGCAGCCGTTCCCCGGCAGTACGGCGGCCGCTCGGCGGCGAACGCGCGGGGGACTGACGAAGCCGACGACGATTGAGTTGGCGCCGCCGCTGCCCGACTAGCCACCCAGGCCCACATAGGACGAGGCACGGTCGAGCCATTGGCGGGTCGACTGGTCGCTCCAGCCGGGAACGGCGAAGCGCCCTGCCGGCGCCGCAGCCGCGGGCGAATGAACAGGTGCAGCCTGGCGTGCGTGGGACTGACGCCGTGGTGCGGCGCTCGCCGACACGCACAGCATGACCAACAGTCCAAGTGCCAAAACTCCAAATGCCAAGACTTCACGTGCCAAGACTTCACGTGAGAAGACTTCAAGTGTCACGACGATGCGCATTGCATGTGCTCCGGACCAGCATCGCGATCACGCCGGGAAACCTGTCACCTCGCCCGCGCGCTCGGCCGATGCGCCATTCCCATGTAGAGCCCGCCGGCCTTCAATTCGGCCAGCATCTGATCGATCCGCTTGCGCCTGGTGACAGCCCGTACGCTGCGCTCGATCCAGTGCAGATAGTCGTTGCGTTGATACGGCGGGCGCTGCTTGAACGCCTGCATCAGGCCGAGACCATCGAGCTCGCGGCGGACGCTCGCCGGCATCGTCGCACGGGCTCGCTTCAACGTCACGCCGTCTTCCCGCCGCCGGGTCAGGATCGCCGCCCGGCTTCAACGTAGCGCTTGAAATTGTCCAGGATCGCCTGCCAGCCGCCGCGCTGTTGCTCGACCGAATGGGTATCCTCGCTGTCGAAGGAAACCTGCACCTTGACGCCAGCAGCCTCCGGCGTGAATGCGACCTGCGCGGTACGGTCGCCGAACGAATATTCGAGCAGCCGGGGCGCCTCGACCCTGGTGTAGGTACCGGCGAAATCGAACCCCATGCTGCCGTCCTTGGCTTCCATTCGCGACGAGAAGGCGCCGCCGGCGCGCAGGTCGACGGTCGCGGCAGTGGTGTGCCAATCGTCGGAAGCCGCGTTCCACTGCTTGATGTCGTCAGGCGTGGTGTAGGCGCGCCAGACATCTGCGATCGGCGCAGCAATGGTCGTTTCGACGGCAATCCTCATATGCGTTCCCTTGTCCTTGCTGAGATGGGCGGATCTGCCCTTGCGCCCGGCACGCGTGTCGTATCGTGGGCCACTCTACCCGGACGGTTCGCCGTGATCCACAAATGGCTCCCGCAGAAGGCGCGCCAGGCCGGCTGGGAACATGAGGAGATCCTGGGTACCGTGCAACGAACCCGATGGTGTGCGGCCGCCACAAGAATTTCGTCAGGAATGACGGTGTATGGAAGACAGGTCCAATGCCCCGAGAGCTCGTCATGCGGAACCTGAACACTGTCCTGAGCAAGCTGAACGACCGCCTGCTGCGACTGGAGGGCGAGCTGTTCGTGCTGCGCTCGATCGCCCGCGCCGCCCTCACCGCCGGCGACGAGTCCGCCGTGCGCACCCGCAAGCTGCTCGAAGGCGCCAAGCTCGCACTATCGGACGAAGCCGAACGGCCGCTGGATGCCGCCACCGAGAAATACGTCGCAGCCGCGATCGCGATGGTCGAGGAACTGCTCGAGAACCCGCGCGAGGCAGCGCCGCTGTTCAGGGTGATCGACGGCGGCAAGCGGGACGATTAGCCCCCCGTCAGGAATGGCGGACCGCCCCTAGCCCGCGCCCTGCAAAGCCCGGTCATATGCCTCGATCGTCAGCTTTGCCCTGACGGCGATATCCGCGGTCGTCATGCCCGGCTTGTAGAGGCTGCTGCCGAGACCGAAGGCGCGGATGCCCGCCTTGACGTACTCCGCGAAATTCTGGTCCGAGACACCGCCGACGGCGGCGATCATCACGTCCGGCGGCAGCACGGCGCGGATCGCATTGATGCCGGCGGCGCCGAGCACGCTCGCCGGAAAGAATTTCAGGCTCGAGGCGCCGGTGCGCGCGGCGAGCAGCGCTTCGGTTGGCGAAAACACGCCGGGCATCGTGACCATCGCGTGGTCCCTGGCCCGCCTCAACACGTCGACGTCGACGTTCGGCGACACCATCAGGCGGCCGCCTGCGTCGTGGAGACGATCGACGTCCGCCGCCGACAGCACCGTACCGGCGCCGATCAGCACTTCCGCAGGCGCGCGCTTCGCCGCGATCTCGATCGACCGGAACGGCTCCGGCGAGTTCAAGGGAATCTCGATCGCCGTCATCCCCGCCTCGATCAGCGTGCTGACAATGCCGGCGGTTTCGTCGGGCTTGACGCCGCGCAGGATCGCGACCAGCGCACGCTTCATCGGCGGAAACGGCATGCTCATGCGTTGATCCTTCCATCCTGCCAGATCGCCGCCGCTGCATTGGCAAGGCCGCGGCGAACCGCCTCCTCCGCGTCCACGACATTGAGCGGAATCGAAAGGCGTTCGAATGCGATTTGATAAAGCCGTTGCAACCGGCCCGATGCGATCAGCATCACCCGGGTCGCGCGTTCGCGCTCCGCAAGGTTCGCTGCCAGTTCGATACCGATCAACGTGCCCGAGATCGTCTCACGCGCGGCCTCGGCGCTGCCGCCGAACAACAATTGCCGGGCGCGGACACGAAACAGCAGATTGGCCGCAAGCGCCGGGGCGGCGAACGCCTCCGCGACGGCCGCGCCGAATGCATCGCTATCGATCGTCTCGCCCGCGCCGCCGACGGCGTGCGACAGGATGGTGTCGCGCGCGGCCGCGCTGAACAGCTCACCGGTCATGAAAGTCGCAAAGCGCGCGACCGCTCCGCCGCGCACACGCACCCATTTGGAATGCGTTCCCGGCATGCAGACATCCGCCGCATCCGCCGGATCCAGGCCGAGCGCGCCGAGCAACTGGGTTTCCTCGCCCCGCATCACGTCGGGTGCCGCAATATCGCGTTGCGCAATGCCCGGCAGGATGCGGATCTCGCGCGCCTGCCCGCTGACCACGACAGCGCCCTTGAGGATGTCGGAGAGGTGCGCGGGCGTATCGATATAGCCGGCCTCGACCCAGCCCTGCCGCGCGCCCGCCATGCCGCAGATCACGACCGGCAGACCGGCCGGCACGCCCAGCGCGTCGAGATGCGATTGCAGCACGGACGCAAAGCCGGCCTTGGCAGCCGCCGTCATGCCCTGGTCGCTGCGGCGTTCCCCGAGCACCTGACCGCCGGCATTCATCAGCCACAGCCGGAAGCTGCTGGTGCCCCAATCGACCGCGACATAGGAGGGACCGCTCATCGCGCTCTGTTCCAGCCTCTCAGCTTGCCGCGCCGCCACCACGGCGCCGCTGCCAGACGCGATAAAGGCGTTCATCGCGCCGCGCAAGGCGCGCGCCGCCGCTGGCCCTGCCTCGCCCGGGTTCGAGGCGCGGTTCGGCTACCGCGCGCCCTTCAGCGTGCAGGAGGTGGTGCAGGTCGTCACGTTGCCGCGGTCACACTTGATGCAGACGTTGACGCACTGATCCATGACCTTGGGATTGTACTGACTGTAAAGATTGGCCGCACAGCTGTTGGTCGATCCCGTGACCTCGGGGTCGGACCAGCAACCGGACAGTAAAAATGCTGCGGCACTGAAAACGGCGACCTTGCGCATAAGGCCTCCTGCCACGCGTAAACCTTAGTAACCTTGATGGGTTAGGTTAAATTCCGGTTTCAATTGCGACCTTATCCGGAAGCAGTATTGCTTATCCACCGGACATTTCCCCAAGGTCCGGGCCCACACCGGCAAGGCCGCCAGGCGACCCAGCCTGGCGGCCTTGTTGCCCAGCAATGCACAAGGATACCAACAAGATGGCCCGAAAGCCGCGGTGGTCGTTCAAGGAGGACCGACGACTGATGGAACTGGCACGCTCCTCCAAGTCGCTCGAGGAGGTCGTCAAGGCGACCGGCCGCTCGCCGGAACGCATCAAGAAGATGGCAATGCGCCTCGGCCTGTCGATCAAGCCGCGTAGCGCCGGCAAGAAATGACTTGAAATACCGCCGCTAGGGCTCCGGCGGACAATCGTCTTTCGCCCGCACCGGGATTGCCCTCACCTCGCCCTGGGGTCTGCCTTCGGGCTTGATCTCAACCTCGGCCTCGCGCTCCGCCTCGGTCCCTCTGGTGCAGGTCGTCAGCACGAACGCCACCCGGCTGCACTGCCATTCCGGCCCGAGCGCCGCACTGGACACCGCTTCGGGCGAGGCCAGCGTCAGGGATAGATACGCGACCAAAACGGCACCTGCCGCGCCTGCAGCAGCCAGTGCCGCGCCCTTTCCGGACCACAGCTTTGACATCATGGTTCCCGCCGATCTCTGGGGGTCGATGAGGCAGCCCGCCCGCCCGCGTGTGACCGGAATCACAACCGGGACCAAACAGTTCAGCCCGAGTCTTTGCGGTTGATGTGGGATCGATATTGCACTGCCGCAAGACGCGGTCAGCGGGCCGGCTCGATCACATTGCAGTTGGTCCGGCCCGACATCAGGCAGTCCTGCATCTTGCTCGCTGCGGTCAGGTCATGCGCAAGCCAAAGCCCGACCGCGAGCATCAGCGCCGCGACCAGCAATCCGATCAGCGCGCCGCGGCGGTTGCCTCCGTCTTCGGATTCGCTCATGCCCGTCTGGGTTCCCAATTGCCACCGCCGCATCATGACGGTTTGCACGGTTGCGTGCGATCAATTCTGCAACAGTCGCACGGCGAAATGCGCCCCAGCGGCCATCGACCCAGCAATTCCGTTGCGGGCTTCCACGACTCGCGAAACACTGCCCGCTGTAGTGGAGCGCGTGTGCGGGGCGTGCCAGTGAGCGAGCAAGAAGCGACCTACGACTATCAGCGTTACAGGCAGCTGCTTTCGGAGGCTGTCGACGAGACCAGCAGGCTGCGGCTGATCAGCCTGCTGATCAGTGAAAAGGCCCGTGACCGGCTGGAAGTCCAGCGCGCCTCGGACCGAGACGCGATGACTGCCGAGACGGTCGCCAAGGTGCTGGGCACAAAGGTCTCGGACACAAGGGCTCAGGGCAACGGGCGGCGCGAGCCGTTTCAGCGCGGCTAGAGCGTTTTCGAGCGAGGCGGGTACCGGCTCGCGTAAAACGCGTCAAATCGAACCAAGAATTTTCGGCCGATTCGGTGACCAACCACTCACCACGCCGGCGCCCCGGCGCCGGCAGTCACCGACATCGGCCATTTGCTGTGCGCTCATATCTCCATTGCTCCACAGCACGCCGTTCACCACTGGCAATTTCGCCGCCATTCACTTATTGAAACGCCGAACCGAACCCCTTCCATCATCATCCGAACAGAAAGCAGCAAGGCTTCCTCTATGAGTGGCTTCAAGGAACCGGGTTTTGCCGACCGCCAAAAGGCGGCCCTGCAGGCGCGGCAAAACCTCCTCAACAAATTTCGCTCTCAGCCAGGGGCTGACGATCCGTCTGTGAAGGCACGCGCCGAGGAGCGCGCGGCGATCGCCGAACGCCGCGCCAAGGCGAAGGAAACTCGTGAAATCGAGAAGGCCGAGCGGAAGCGCCAAGAGGAAGAGGCCGCCGCAGCCGAGGCCGCCCGGATAGCACGGGAAAAGGAAGAGGAAGCCACAAGACTGGCTGCGCTTGAGGCCGAGCAGAAGGCCAAGCGCGACGCCCGCTACGCCGCGCGCAAGGAGCGCGGCAAGAAGAAGCGCTGAGGCGGCAACCAGGCCCGCCACGACGGCGGGCCTGCGGACGATGAAAACGCTGACGGCAATCAGTTCTTCTTCATGCCGTCGTCCTTCTTCATCATCGCGCCGCCGTCCTTCTTCATGGCGTCGTCCTTCTTCATCATGCCACCGTCCTTCTTCATGGCATCCTTGGACATCGAGTCTTCCTTCTTCATCGCGTCGTCCTTGCCCATCTTGTCCTGAGCATAGGCAGCCGGCGCCAGCGCCAGGCTGAACGAGAGCAACGCGGCGGAAAGGCCGAGGCGGGTCTTGGTGGTCATGATGTTGATCCCTTGTATGGTCGAATGTGAGCGCGACGACTTGCCGCTCTCTACTCGACGCACTTGCGCCGCCCGCTGTTACCTCCAATAACGAATTCTTGAAGCATCGCGGCGCGCGCTCGTCGTACGCGGGCGGTGTGCACCGCAGCAACGGCGAGACTCGAACGCAAGGTTTGAACGCCAGGCTTGAATACCGGGACTTTGACAACCGGGACTTCGACGCCACGACTTGCGGCCATGGATCGGCCCGCACCATCAGGGCGCCTCGAACTATCAGACTAGAGAATATTCACGGGAAGACCGGCTAAGCTGAAGCTCCGCACCGGCCTAGCAGCCACTCAAGAAGCACTCCAGGGAAGAACCATGCTCACACGCCGCCATGTCCTCGCTTCCGCCCTCGCCGCGCCCGCCGTCCTGCGCATGGGCGTGGGGACCGCGCATGCCGCGACCACGCTGAAGATCTCGCACCAGTTCCCCGGCGGCACCATCGACAAGGGCGACTTCCGCGACCGGCTGTGCCGGATGTTCGCGGCCGAGGTCGCCAAGCGCTCGGGCGGCGACCTCACCGCCGAGATCTATCCGAACTCCTCGCTGATCAAGACCAACGCGCAGTTCTCGGCGATGCGCAAGGGCGCGCTCGACCTCAGTCTGTATCCGATGCCCTATGCCGGCGGCGAGCTGCCGGAGACCAATATCGGCCTGATGCCGGGGCTGGTCACGACCTACGACCAGGGCCTGCGCTGGAAAAAGGAGCCGATCGGCAAGGCATTGACCGACTTCCTCGCCGACAAGGGCATTCTGTTGATCTCCTGGGTCTGGCAGGCCGGTGGCGTCGCCAGCCGCTCCAAGGCGATCGTGGCGCCGGAAGACGCCAAGGGCCTCAAGGTGCGCGGCGGTTCGCGCGAGATGGACATGGTGCTGCAGACCGCCGGCGCCGCGGTGCTGTCGGTGCCCTCCAACGAGATCTACGCCGCGATGCAGACCGGCGCCTGCGATGCCGGCATCACCTCCTCGACCAGCCTGATCTCGTTCCGCCTCGAGGAAGTCGCGAAGTCACTGACATCAGGCGCCGGCGCCTCCTACTGGTTCATGCTCGAGCCGCTGATGATGTCGAAGGCGATCTTCGACAAGCTGCCGAAGAACCAGCAGGACATCATCCTCGCCGTCGGCACCGAGCTCGAGGCGTTCGGCCGCAAGGGTGCGCAGGACGACGACACCGAAGTCGCCAAGGTCTACGAGAAGGCCGGCGCCAAGGTCAGCGCGCTCGATGCCGGCACAGTCGGCAAGTGGCGCGACATCGCGCGCGACACCGCCTGGAAGGACTACGGCGCCAAGACGGCAACCGCCGCCAACCTGCTGAAGCTCGCAAGCGACGTCGCCGCATGATGCATGGTCCGGTCGCGGATCAAGCCGAAGCCCCAAGCATGGCCACGGGCAACACACCCGTGGCGCTGCTCGGGCGCGCGCTGTCCGTCTGCAACAACGTCATCGTGGTGTTGGCCGCGCTCGCCTTGATCGCGGCCTGCGGGATCCTGAGCTACAGCGTGCTCGGCCGCGCCCTGTTCCACAGCCCGAACTACTGGCAGGACGAGGCCGCCGTGTTCCTTTTGGTCGGCGCCACCTTCATGACCTCGGCCTATGTGCAGAGCCAGCGCGGCCATGTCAGCATCGAGGCGTTCGTCGGCCTGCTCTCGCCGCGGGCCAACGGCATCAGGCTGTGGCTGGTCGATGTCGCGAGCTTCGCGTTCTGCACCTTCTTCGCCTGGAAGTCCTGGACGCTGGCGCACGAGGCCTATGTCGACGGCCAGGTGTCCAACTCGATGTGGTCGCCGCCGCTCGCCATTCCCTACGGGCTGATGGCGCTGGGCATGACGCTGCTCTGCGTGCAGCTGCTTTTGCAAATCCTCGTTCCGTTGACCGGTGGCGCGCGCCGATGACCGTGTTTGGTATTGGCATCTCCTACGGGCTTGCCACCCTGTTTGCGATGTTCTCCGGCATGCCGATCGCGTTCGCGCTCGGCGCCGTCGCGGTCGTGTTCATGGCGATCTACATGCCGGCGGCCTCGCTCGATACGGTGACGCAGAACGTCTACGAGGAAATGGCCTCGATCACGCTGCTGTCGATCCCGCTGTTCATCCTGAAGGGCGCGGCGATCGGCAAATCGCGCGCCGGCCAGGACCTCTACTCGGCGCTGCATGCCTGGCTGCACCGCGTGCCCGGCGGCCTCGGGGTCGCCAACGTGTTTGCCTGCGCGCTGTTCGCGGCGATGGCCGGCTCCTCGCCCGCGACCTGCTCGGCGATCGGCTCGGCCGGCATTCCGGAGATGCGCAAGCGGGGCTATTCCGGCGGCTTTGCCGCGGGGATCATCGCCGCCGGCGGCACGCTCGGCATTCTGCTGCCGCCCTCGATCACGATGATCCTGTTCGCCGTCGCGGCCGAGAAATCGCTCGGCCGGCTGTTCCTCGCCGGCATCGGCCCCGGACTGCTGCTGGTGTCGCTGTTCGGCCTCTACGCCGTGTTCCGTTTCCGCAAGGAATACGCAATGGCCAAGGCCGCCTATGAGGCGACCGGCAAGGATGCCGCGATCCTGCAGCGCGACGAGTTCACCATGGCGGAGCGCTTCAGCGCGCTGCCGCGCGTGATCCCGTTCGTGCTGCTGCTGACCGGCGTGATGATCGCGCTGTATGGGGGCTACGCCACGCCGTCGGAAACCGCGGGCCTCGGCGGCCTCCTGGCGCTCGGGCTGATCGCGGTGATCTACAGCGTCTGGAAGCCCAGCGACCTGTCGCCGATCCTGAAATCGACCATCCGCGAGTCGACCATGCTGATGCTGATCATCGGCATGTCGCTACTCTATTCCTACGTGATGAGCTATCTGCACATCTCGCAATCGGCGGCGGAAGCGATCGTCGCGATGCACCTGCCGCGCTGGGAGCTGTTGTTTGCGATCCTCGTGATGGTGATCGTGCTCGGCTTCTTCCTGCCGCCGGTCTCGATCATCCTGATGACCGCGCCGATCATCCTGCCGCCGCTGCGCGCGGCCGAGTTCGACATCATCTGGTTCGGTGTCGTCATGACCATCGTGATGGAGATGGGCCTGATCCACCCGCCGGTCGGCCTCAACATCTTCGTCATCCGCAACGTCGCGCCGGACATCCCGCTCAGCGAGGTGATCTGGGGGACGCTGCCGTTCGTGCTGCTGATGATGTTCGCCGTGCTGATGCTGTGCTTCTTCCCGGAGATCTCGACCTGGCTGCCGAACCTGGTGATGGGCCCGGACGGCGGGCGCTAGACGGCTTTCGGTTCGCTTGAAGCGGTCGTCAGACGCAGCTTCAGGCGGCCTCCCGCTCCCTCGCCGCCAGGGCCTGCTCGATCCGGCGGATCAGCAACGCCGTCGGACGGCCCTCGCGCTGCAGCCGGCGGAGCTCATTCCACAGCCTGATGATTTCGCGGTCTCGCTCGGCGTCCATGGCTGGCATTCTCCCGGGCACGCCACTATGAACGAAACAAGAACAACACTCAAGGCCTCTCGATGCGATCGCTGCCGCGGGAACCAGAACGGCGCAGCGCGATTGGCTCTTTCATGAAAATGGCCAAGGCGATTCGCAAACAGGCGCAGACCGCGGAGCGGGTCGCATCGACGACGGCCGACGCATTTGTCGCCAACCAGATGCGCTCCCTCGCCCACGCCTTCAGGAGCCAGGCCGAGATCCTGAAGAAGAAAGAGAAGAAAAAGAAGAAGCCGTCTCGCCCCGGCTAGGGATAGCCGTTACCCGGCGCATCGACCTCGACCACGTCGATCCGCGACACCGATTTGCCCTTCCGCAAGTCTGCGTAAGACGTCTCCGCGCTCAGGCAGAACAACGTCCTGCGGTCCGCACCGCCGAGTGCACAGGCGAGCGCGCGGCGGCCGGGGACCGCGACGCGCGCGCGCTCCACACCATCGCGGTCGATCCGGACAAACGCGTCTTCGGTGAACGATGCGACCCAGACCGCGCCATCGCCGTCGAGGCAAATGCCGTCGGGATCGTTGACGCGACCGAACCGCCCGCGAAGGCTCAGGCCGCCGTCCGGCGCGATGTCGTAGTCGGCGAGACCAGCACCATCCATCTCCGCGACGACGAGCCGGCGATGGTCGGCGGAGACGGCAATGCCGTTGGGAAAGCGCAAGCCGTCGGCAACGACGCGGGCGCTGCCGTCGGGCATCACGAGGATGATCCGTCCGACGGCGCCGCGGCCCTCCGGCGGCGGCAGATTGAAGCCGAGATCGCCGACATAGGCGCGCCCCTGCGCGTCGACGATCATGTCGTCGATCGTGCCGGTCGCAACCGCGGAGAGGTCGGCATACAGCGACAGCGCGCCGTCGGCGAAACGCAGCAGCCGCTTCCTGAACATCGTCAGCACGACGATGTCGCCATCGGGCAGCACGCCGAGACCGCACGGCGTGTCGTCGGTCACGGCGGCATGCTCCTGCAATTCGCCCGACGGGCTGATGCTGAGCAGCGTCCGCGCCATGCAGTCAACGAACCAGAGCCGCCCGCGATGCCAGCGCGGGCCCTCGAAATAGCGGCCGCCGTCATGGATGGTCCTGAGGCCTGCCGTCATGGCATCCCCGGTGGAAGTAAGTGATCTGTCAGTGACATGGGCAGCCCCCGCGGCGCTCGTTCAATGAGGATACATGCCGGCGGGAACCGATCAAAGCGACCGTGCCCTGTGTCGTCTTCACCCGTAAAAACCCCGGTTCCCGCCGGTTCCACACGCCATATTCCATATTTCGCCGCGTTTTCCCTGTTGAGTTGCAGCGCATTAACACTCGAGAATCGAGGGTAGTGGTAATCTGCGGCGGTTGTGCCGCCGTATGACGCGTTCTGTTGTGCCTCATGGTTTCTCAGGGGGGGACCAGGGAATGAACCGTTGCCTACGTCCGCTGGCGTGCTTCGCCACCGCCGCAGCGCTCGCGCTGCTTCCGGTCCAGGCGACCGCCAAGCCGCATCACCAGCACCAGGCCAAGAGCGGCCATGGCGACAAGAAGGTGCATGGCGCCAAATCGAGCGCAAAGTCGGGCACGAAGTCTGCGCGCGAGAGCGCTTCCGGTAAGCGCCGGCACGCCAGGCACGGCGCCGACAAACACAAATCCGCCAAGGCCAAGTCCGTTCCGTCCAAATCGGCTGAGACGACGAAGGCACCCGAGCCCGAGAAACCTGCGGGGCCGCAACTGTCCGGCGACCTCGCCGCGATCAGAGACGCGATCACCGCCGCGCGCCGCGGCAAGACCAGCGACGCGACCGATATCCAGGCCAGGATCACCGATCCCGTTGGGCGGAAGCTGGTCGAGTGGTACCTGCTGCGCCACTCCGAGTCGAACGCGCCGTTCAGCCGCTACGCGGCGTTCGTCACGGCCAACCCGGACTGGCCAAGCGCCACGCTGCTCCGCAAGCGGGCTGAAGCGCGGATCTGGCAGGAGCGCAGCGATCCGGCCACGGTGCACGGCTTCACGCTCGATCAGCCGATCAGCGCGAAGGGCAAGTTCGCGCTCGCGCGCACGCTGCTGGTCGAAGGCGACCGCGACGGCGCCACGCGGCTGGTGCGCGACGCCTGGCGCTCGGACGAATTGCTTGAGCGCACCGAGAGCGATGCCTACGACGCATTCAAGGACCTGCTGACCCGCGATGATCATCGCGCCCGCATGGACAAGCGGATCGGCGCCAAGGATCTCGCCGGCGCCCGGCGCGCGGCACAGCACATCGGCAGCGACGAACTCGCGATCGTCAAGGCTTGCGCCGCGGTGCGCGGGCAATCCAGCAAGGCCGAAGACACGCTCAACGATGTGCCGGCCGATGCCCGCAGCGACCTTGGCTATACGCTGTGCCGGATCCAGTTTCTGCTGGCGAAGAACAGGATCGATGATGCGGCGCGGGTGACGATCGCGGCGGCGCCCGAGACGATGGCACAGCAGGACACCGACCAATGGTGGCGCGAGCGCCGCATCCTCTCGCGCAAGCTGCTCGACCAGGGCGAGGTTCAGGCGGCCTATGACGTGATCCGAGGCGCGGCGGCGCCGGACAATCCCTATTACCGCTCCGACATGCACTTCATGCGCGGCTGGATCGCGTTGCGCTATCTCAACGATGCCAAGACCGCGGCCGCGCATTTCGCCCACATCGACGAAGGCCAGACCAACCCGACCGTGCTGGCGCGTGCCGCCTATTGGCGCGGCCGTGCCGCCGAGGCGCTCGGCAATTCAGCGGCGATGCGGGCGGACTACCAGGCCGCGGCGCGCTACCCGACCGCCTATTACGGTCAGCTGGCGCTGGCCAAGCTTGGCCGTGACGGCGTCGAGCTGCGCGCGCCCTCGCCGGCCGCCAGCGCCGGCAGCATCGCGGCCGACGAGCGCGTGCGTGCCGCAGAGATGCTCTATGCGATCGGCGAGCCCGACATCGTGCTCTATTTCGCCGCCGACCTCGCCGAGGAAAGCGCCGATGTCGGGATGCTCGAGGCGCTCGGCGAGCTCACCGGCCGCCATAACGATGCGCGTGCGATGCTGCAGATCGGCAAGATCGCGCTCGCCCGCGGTTTTGCGTTCGACCACTACGCCTTCCCGGTGATCGGCATTCCCAAGCACGCCCCGATCGCGCCCGATATCGGGCGCAGCATGACCTATTCGATCGCCCGCACTGAAAGCGCGTTCGACCAGCGCGACAAGTCGGCGGCCAACGCCGTCGGCCTGATGCAGGTAACGCCCGAAGCCGGCCGCGACACCGCCAAGCGCTTCGGCGTCAGCTACGACTGGAGCCGGATGGTCTCCGATCCGGTCTACAACACCCAGATGGGCGCAGCGGAACTGAGCGCGCTGCTGTCGGAATACCGCAACTGCCACATCATGACCTTTGCCGGCTACAACGCCGGCCGCGGCCGTGTCCGCGACTGGGTCAAGGCCTATGGCGATCCGCGCGATCCCAACGTCGATCCGGTCGACTGGGTGGAGCGGATTCCGATCTCGGAGACGCGCAACTACGTGCAGCGCGTGATGGAGAATTTTGCGGTCTATCAGGTCCGGTTCGATGATGCCGGCACGGCGATGGCCAAGAACGGCGAGCGTGTCGTGACCCAGGAGAGCAACGCGGCGCCCGCGCAGTAGCACACTGTCGTCCGGGACCCATAACCACCGTTGTACCCTTGTTCGCAAATCGTCGAGCCGATTGCCCTTTGCGCGGGCGACGGCGTATGGGTCCCGGCCCCCGTGCGCAATTGCGCACTAGGCCGGGACGACGTGGAAGAGAGAGCCGGCGCTTCAATCCACCTTCACATTGGCGGCCTTGATCATCGGCCACCACTTTGCGATCTCCGCCTTCTGCCAGGCGCCGAGCGCCTCCGGCGTCAGCTGGTCCTTCGGCGGCATCTGCAAGCCGAGGTTTTCAAGCTGCTTCTGCACCGCCGGATCGGCCATCGCCTCGACCGCCGCGGCGTTGAGCTTGGCGACGATCTCCTTCGGCGTGCCCTTCGGCACCCAGAGGCCGGACCACAGCGTCATGTGGAAGCCCGGCAGGCCGGCCTCGTCGACCGTCGGGACCTCCGGCGCATTCGCGACCCGCTTGGAATCGGTGACCGCATAGGCGCGGATGTTGCCGCCACGAACCTGGTTGATCGAATTCGAGGTCTGGTCGACGATGATGTCGATCTGGCCGGCGACGAGGTCGTTCAGCGCCGGCCCGGTGCCGCGATACGGCACGTATTGCAGCTTGATGCCGGAGACGTTCTCGAAATAGAGCCCGGCGATGTGGCTGCCGCTGCCGGCGCCGGCGGTGCCCGCGGTCGGCGGCTCCGGCCGCGACTTCAGCCACGCCAATAGCTCCTTCAGCGATTTCGCCGGCACCGCGTTCTTGCTGACGATGATCATCGGGTTGCTCGGCAGCAGCACCACCGGCTCGAGATCAGCAACGAGATCGTAGCCGAGCTTGTAGATCGCGCCGTTGGCGACATGGGTGCCGAGATGGCCGAACGAGATGGTGTAGCCGTCGGGCGCTGCGCGCACCGCGCGGCCGACGCCGATCGAGCCGCCCGCCCCGGTGACGTTCTCCACCAGCAGCACCTCGCCGAGCGACTGCTTCATGCGCTCGCCGAGGATGCGCGCCATCGCATCCGACGGGCCGCCGGCAGCGAACGGCACCACGATGGTGATCGGGTGCGCGGGCCAGGTTTCCGCGGAAGCGGTTCCCGTCAACGCCAACATCGCCAGCACCGCCAGCACCAGCTTCCGCATCACGCTCTCCCGCAATCTTCTTGTTTCTGATTATTTTTGAAGGGCCACCTTTCGACAAGATGGCCCTTCGGATGAGGCGTCAGAACTGCGAGAAGTCGATCGGCTTGTGCCGGTCGAGCGTCCGCGTGATCGGCGGCAGCGGGTACTTCAGGCCGCTGGCGCAATTGAACAGCATGACGCGGTCGTCCTTCGAGACACGGCCGTCGGCGAGGCTTTCCTTGTAGGCGGCGTAGGTCGCGGCGCCCTCGGGGCACAGCAACAGCCCCTCCTCGCGCGCGACCTCGTTGAGGGCGGCGCTGATCTTGTCGTCGTCGACCGCGATCGCAAAGCCCTTGCTCTCGCGCACCGCGCGCAGGATCAGGAAGTCGCCGATCGCCTGCGGCACGCGGATGCCGGAGGCGATGGTGTGAGCGTCCTCCCAGCGCGCGGCGTGCTCGGTGCCGGCCTCATAGGCGCGCACCATCGGCGCACAGCCGGAGGCCTGCACCGCGACCATCCGCGGGCGTTTCGAGCCGATGAAGCCGATCTTCTCGAGCTCGTCGAACGCCTTCCACATGCCGATCAGACCCGTGCCGCCGCCGGTCGGATAGAAGATCACGTCGGGTACGTCCCAGCCGAGCTGCTCGGCGAGCTCGAGGCCCATCGTCTTCTTGCCCTCGATCCGGTACGGCTCTTTCAGGGTCGAGGTATCGAACCAGCCGACCTTGGCCTTGCCCTCGCCGACGATCTTGCCGCAATCGTCGATATAGCCGTTGACGCGATAGACGGTGGCGCCCTGCAGCTCGATCTCGCTGACATTGACCTCCGGCGTATCGGCCGGGCAGAAGATCGTGGTCTTGATGCCGCACGAGGTGGCGTAGGCAGCGAGCGCCGCGCCGGCATTGCCGTTGGTCGGCATCGCCATGTGCTTGATGCCGAGCGCCTTGCCCATCGACACCGCCATCACGAGGCCGCGCGCCTTGAACGAGCCGGTCGGCAGCCGTCCTTCATCCTTCACGATGATCTCGCCGCCGCCGAGCTTGGCACCGAGCCGCGGCAGCCGGATCAGCGGCGTCGTGACCTCGCCGAGCGAGACGATGTCCTTGCATTTACGCACCGGCAGCAGCTCGCGGTAGCGCCACAAATCGGCGGGGCGCTGCGCCAGCGCGTCCTTGGTGAGCGCCTTCTTCACCCCGGCCAGATCGTAGCGCACCAAGAGCGGCTTGCCCGCCTTGGAGAGATTGTGGACCTGGTCGGCCGGATAGTGATCGCCCTCCATCGCGCATTCGAGATGGGTCACGAAGGTCGACCGTTCGATGGTGAGGTTGTCGTTGTCTTTCACGAGATGTGCTCTTTCTTGTTCTTGGGTTCACTCATATCAGACCCGTCACCCTGAGGAGCGCGAAGCGCGTCTCGAAGGGCGACGAGCCCGGCTGCTAGATCTCGGCCGTGCATCCTTCGAGGCTCATCTGCTCGCACCTCAGGATGACGGAACTTCTATCGGCGACGTCTCCGAACGTCAGATATTCAGCACCCGTCCGTAGGCGTCGAGCACCGCTTCCTTCATCATCTCCGACAGGGTCGGATGCGGGAACACGGTGTGCATCAGTTCCTCTTCCGTGGTCTCCAGATTCATCGCCACCACATAGCCCTGGATCAGCTCGGTGACCTCGGCCCCGATCATGTGCGCACCGAGCAGCTGGCCGGTCTTCTTGTCGAAGATCACCTTGACCAGGCCCTGGTCCTCACCGAGCGCGATCGCCTTGCCGTTGCCGACGAACGGGAAGCGGCCGACACGGATCTCGCGGCCGCCTTCCTTGGCCTTGGCCTCGGTGAGGCCGACGGACGCGACCTGAGGGTTGCAGTAGGTGCAGCCCGGGATCAGCAGCTTGTCCATCGGGTGCGGATGCAGACCCTTGATCGCCTCGATGCAGACCACGCCCTCATGCTCGGCCTTGTGCGCGAGCATCGGGGGGCCTGCGACGTCGCCGATCGCATAGATGCCGGGGACATTGGTCTTGCCGAGGCCGTCGATCACGATGCAGCCGCGGTCGGTTTTGACGCCGAGCTTCTCCAGCCCGAGATTCTCGATGTTGCCGACCACGCCGACCGCGGAGATCACGCGCTCGAATTCCTTGGTCTGCGGCTGGCCCTTGCCGTCGTCGATGGTCGCGACCACGCTGTCGGCCTTCTTCTCCAGCTTCGTCACCTTGGTCGAGGACATGATCTTGATGCCCATCTTCTCGAACCGCTTTCGCGCCAGCCCCGCGATCTCGGCATCCTCGACCGGCAAGATCTGCGGCAACACCTCGACCACAGTGACGTCGGCGCCCATGGTATGGAAGAACGAAGCGAACTCGATGCCGATCGCGCCGGAGCCGACCACGAGCAGCGATTTCGGCATACGCTCCGGCACCATCGCCTCGAAATAGGTCCAGATCAGCTTCTTGTCGGGCTCGAGCCCGGGCAGCACGCGCGGCCGCGCGCCGGTCGCGACGATGATGTGCTTGGCCTGATAGGTGCCCTCGCCGCTCGCGCCCTTCGGCGCCTCGACATCAGACTTCTTCACCGTGATCTTGCCGGGCGCGTCGATCGTGGCGTCGCCCCAGATCACCGTGATCTTGTTCTTCTTCATCAGGAAGCCGACGCCGTCGTTGAGGCGCTTCGAGACGCCGCGCGAGCGCTGCACCACGGCTTTCGGATCGAACGAGACATTGTCGGCCGACAGCCCGTAATCCTTGGCGTGCTGCATGTAGTGGTAGATCTCGGCGGAACGCAGCAGCGCCTTGGTCGGGATGCAGCCCCAGTTCAGGCAGATGCCGCCGAGATAGGATTTCTCGACGATCGCGGTCTTGAAGCCGAGTTGCGCGGCACGGATCGCGGTCACGTAGCCGCCGGGGCCGGAGCCGATGATGATGACGTCAAAGGATGTGTCGGCCATGGCGGCTCCCGTTCAACTCAGCGTGTGACGCCGCGCGCGCGGCTTCTTGCGATCAATGTCCTGACCAGCCATTCGAGCCCGATCACCACGGCCATGATGGCCAGGGCCGTCAGCACGATCGGCTGGGCGATGTTCCGCGCCAGCTGTTCGCCGGCGAAGAACGCGGAGTGCAGAAAATCCAATCCGACCGGATTGAGCAGCAGTGCGGCCGACAGCAGCAGCGAGATCCAGGGCCAGCGGGTGCGAGCCGTGCCGGCCATCTATCCGTACTCCTGCCATACCGCCCCAAGGAACACTGTCCACGCCAGCGCCAGCACGGCGGCGGCGATCATCATGATCCTGAACTGGATCGTCGAGATCAGGTCGCGGTTGACGGCGAGGAGCAACGCGACGGCAACGGCGGCGAGCAGGACGTACGGACCGTAGATCGCGTACATGGCGGATGCCCGTCACACCATCATCATGACGGGATTCTCGATCAGCTGCTTGAAGGCGCCGATCAGCTCGGCACCGAGCGCGCCGTCGATGGCGCGGTGGTCGCACGACAAGGTCACGCTCATGATGCTCGCGATCTCGATCTTGCCGCCGCGCACCACCGGACGCTCCTCCGAGGTGCCGACCGCGAGGATCGAGGCATGCGGTGGATTGATCACGGCGGTGAAGTGGTTGATGCCGTACATGCCGAGGTTGGAGACCGCGGTGGTGCCGCCCTGATATTCCTCCGGCTTCAGCTTGCGGGCGCGGGCGCGGGCGGCAAAATCCTTCATCTCGTTGGAGATGGTCGACAGCGTCTTGGTCTCGGCCTTGCGGATGATCGGCGTGATCAGGCCGCCTGGCATCGCGACCGCAACGCCGACGTCGGAATGCTTGTGCTTGAGCATGCCGCCCTCGGTCCAGCTGACGTTGCAGTTCGGGATCTTCTGCAGCGCGACCGCCATCGCCTTGATGACGAAGTCGTTGACCGAGATCTTGTAGAGCGGCTTCTTCTCCTTGTCCTTCGGCGCAGCCGCATTGATCTCCTCGCGCGCGGCGAGCAGCTTGCCGATGTCGCAGTCGATCGTGAGATAGAAGTGCGGGACGTTCTGCACCGAGGCGGTGAGACGCTGCGCGATGGTCCGGCGCATGCCGTCATGCGGCACGATCTCGTAGGAGCCCGGCTCGAACAGCGCCAGGATCTGCTTGTCCGACATCGACGGCGCGATGCTCGGCCCCGCAGTGGCGGGCGCGGCTGCCGGCGCTTTCAGGCCCTTGCCGGACTTGGCGTCGTCGACGTCGCGGGCAATGACGCGGCCGTGCGGGCCGGTGCCGGAGATCCGGCCGAGATCGATGCCGGCCTCCTTTGCCAGGCGGCGCGCCAGCGGCGAGGAGAACACGCGGGCGTGGCCGTTGGCTTGCGCGGCCGGTGCGGCGGCCTGCGGAGCGGCTGCGGGCGCAGCGGCCGGCTTCGGCGCAGGCGCGGCTGCCGCAGCGGGTGCTGCCGCAGGCGCGGCCTGGGCAGCGGGCTTCGGTGCCTCGGCGGGTTTGGGCGCCGGTGCAGCGCCAGCTCCGGCGCTGGCCGCCGCCTTCACATCCTCGCCGTCGCCGGCCATCACGGCGATGACGTCGTTGACCGGCACGTCCTGGGTGCCCTCGGGCACCAGGATCTTGGCGATCGTGCCTTCATCGACGGCTTCGACCTCCATCGTCGCCTTGTCGGTCTCGATCTCCGCGATCACGTCGCCGGACTTGACCGTGTCGCCCTCTTTCTTGAGCCACTTGGCGAGATTGCCCTTTTCCATCGTCGGCGACAGCGCGGGCATAAGAATATTGATCGGCATTGTCAGTGACCTTGTTGCGACCGCGGTTTGGTTTGGCCCATGTCGGTCGGCCGGGCGATTTCGGCTTCGAACATCTCGACGATGCGCGCGAGCGCCTCGTCTTCAGTGTATTCGCTCTCGCGCGAATAGGCGCGCGCAGCGTGGCGGGCGATGTCGACGAGCATCAGCCCCCACATGTCCGGCTCCTCGAAGGCGCGCTGGAACGCGATCGACAGGCCGCCGTCGACGACGAAGGCGCGCAGCACCTCGACGGCGTCGTCGCGGCCCATCACGTCGGGCGGCAGCGGCTGCTCCTTGGGACCGGCCATCGGCGTTACCGGTAGGACACGGCCTTGGCGGCCGCGACCACCTCGGCGACGGAGGGCAGAGCAAGCTTTTCCAGGTTCGCGGCATAGGGCATCGGCACGTCCTTGCCGGAGACGCGCGCGACCGGCGCATCCAGATAGTCGAAGGCGTGCTCCATGATGCGCGCCGCAACCTCGGAGCCGACGCCGCTCTGCTGCCAGCCCTCCTCCACCGTCACCGCACGGCCGGTCTTCTTCACCGAATTGACGATGGTCTCGGTGTCCATCGGACGGATGGTGCGCAGATCGATCACCTCGGCCTCGATGCCCTCCTTGGCGAGCTCATCAGCCGCCTTCAGCGCATAGGACATGCCCATCGCCCAAGAGACGATGGTGACGTGATTGCCGGCGCGCGCGATCCGCGCCTTGCCGATCGGCACCACGAAATCCGGCAGCTTCGGAATCTCGCCGGTGTGGCCGTACAGCATCTCGTTCTCGAGGAAGACCACCGGATTGGGATCGCGGATCGCGGCCTTGAGCAGGCCCTTGTAGTCGGAGGCCGAGTACGGCGCGACCACCTTGAGGCCCGGCACCTGCGAGTACCAGGCGGCGTAGTCCTGGCTGTGCTGGGCGGCGACGCGCGCGGCGGCGCCGTTCGGGCCGCGGAACACGATCGAGCAGCCCATCTGGCCGCCGGACATATAGAGCGTCTTGGCGGCGGAGTTGATGATCTGGTCGATCGCCTGCATCGCGAAATTCCAGGTCATGAACTCGACGATCGGCTTCAGCCCGGCCATCGCAGCACCGACGCCGACGCCGGCAAAGCCGTGCTCGGTGATCGGCGTGTCGATCACACGGCGGGCGCCGAATTCCTGCAACAGGCCCTGCGTCACCTTGTAGGCGCCCTGATACTCGGCGACCTCCTCGCCCATGATGAAGACGTCGCCGTCGCGGCGCATCTCCTCGGCCATCGCATCGCGCAGCGCCTCGCGAATGGTCTGGGTGACCATCTCGGTGCCGGCGGGGATTTCCGGATCGGGCAGCGTCTCGCTGACGGGAGCGGCCGGCGCCTTTGCAGCGGGCTGCGGCGCTTCTGCCTTTGCATCCCCCTTGGCTTCGGCCGGCGCGGCCTCAGCGGCCTTCGGCTGCGGCGCCGGTGCGGCCGGCGCCTTGGCGAGGTCGGCGGCGCTTTCGCCGTCGGCCAGGATGGTGGCGATCGGCGTGTTGACCGCGACGTCGGCGGTGCCTTCCGGAATCAGGATCTTGCCGAGCGTACCCTCGTCGGTGGCCTCGACCTCCATCGTCGCCTTGTCGGTCTCGATCTCGGCGATGACGTCACCGGACTTGATGGTCTCGCCTTCCTTTTTCAGCCATTTGGCGAGGTTGCCCTTCTCCATGGTGGGCGACAGCGCAGGCATCAGCACTTGAATGGGCATATCGGCTCCCGAAATCGGTCTTGAAATTCGTCTGCGCGGGTGGGGTCAGCGGTAGATGTCGGTGTAGAGCTCGGACGGATCCGGCTCCGGATCGTGCTGTGCGAAATCGGCGGCCTCGTTGACGATCTCGCGCACCTCGGCGTCGATCGCCTTCAAGTCCTGCTCGCTCAAGCCCGATGCCAGCAAGCGGTTGCGCACCTGCTCGATCGGGTCCTGGTCGTGACGGACCTTCTCGACCTCCTCGCGGGTGCGGTACTTGGCGGGATCCGACATCGAGTGGCCGCGGTAACGGTAGGTCTGCATCTCCAGGATGATCGGACCATTGCCGCCGCGGCACCACGCCGTGGCCTCGTCGGCGGCAGCCTTCACGGCGCGCACGTCCATGCCGTCGACCTGCCTGCCGGGAATGTTGAACGACACGCCGCGCTTGGAGAAGTCCTGCTGCGCCGAGGCACGCGACACCGCGGTGCCCATCGCGTAGCGATTGTTCTCGATCACGTAGATCACCGGCAGCTTCCACAGCTCCGCCATGTTGAAGCTTTCGTAGACCTGGCCCTGGTTGGCCGCGCCGTCGCCGAAATAGGTCACGCTGACGTTATCGTTGCCGCGATAGCGGTTGGCGAACGCAAGGCCGGTGCCGAGCGACACCTGCGCGCCCACGATTCCGTGACCACCGTAGAAATGCTTCTCCTTGCTGAACATGTGCATGGAGCCGCCCTTGCCCTTGGAATAGCCGCCGCGGCGTCCGGTCAACTCCGCCATCACGCCCTTGGCTTCCATGTCGCAGGCCAGCATGTGGCCGTGGTCCCGGTAGCCGGTTATGACCTCGTCGCCTGGCTTCAGCGCCATCTGCATCCCGACCACGACGGCTTCCTGGCCGATATAGAGATGGCAGAAACCGCCGATCGCACCCATGCCGTAGAGCTGACCGGCCTTCTCCTCGAAGCGCCGGATCAGGAGCATGTCGCGCAGGGCCTTGAGCTCCTGCTCCCTGGAGAATTCGGGGGGAGAGCCAGCCTTCTCCTGCCCTGATTCTTTTGCGACGGTTTTCTTGGGTGTGGCCATGGCAATTCCGGGTGAGAGAAGTCGAAGAACCCTCTCTAACCCAACTCAAATCGCCTTGGAAGGATTGCGTTCGCCCGATGGAATTTTGCTATGCCGCACTGCAGCGCAGCGCGACACTTTTGTGATAGTGCGCGAACGTTTTTGAAATTTGCGAACGTCAGTTCGACTTGTTGATCCGAACCAGATCACGCGGGTTGGCGTAATCGAGCTGGAAGCGCGCACGCTCGTCCAGCATGTCGGGATCGACCCGGTCCGACCGCAGCAGCGACACCCGCTGCTCGCCCTCGGTCCGCTCCTTCTTCAACCGCGCCAGCTCCGAGGTCAGCGCGATGATTTCCTGGTCGAGCTCCTGCCGCGCGTTCAGGCCGTATTTGCCGGTATAGGCGTTGACGCCGAAATAGCCGACCATCAGCGCCGCCAGCGTGTAGAGGGCGAGCCCGGACAGAATCGATTTGAGGCGGGTGCGGGAAACCATGGCCGCGAAGATGCGGCCATGGGGTTAATGGAACGCTAAAATCAGTGCGTTTTCGAGCGAAGTGGCTGCCGGTTCGCGTGAAGGAAACGGGTCAAGACAAGATCAGCGGTTCTGCTTTTCGATGAACGCCGCAAAGGCGTCGAGGTACTGCTGCAGCACGCCCTTGAGGGACTCCTTGGTCAGCTCGCCCTTGTCGTCGAAGGCATCGCCGACGCCGTTGAGGTAGGTTTCCGGCTGGCCGAGGATCGGACCGGCGATGCCCGGCAGGATGTTCTGCAGGTGCTTCACCGCGCTGACGCCGCCGAGCGGTCCGGGCGAGTTGCCGATCAGGCCGACCGGCTTGCCGACGAACGAGCTCTTGCCGTAAGGCCGCGAGGCGACGTCGATCGCGTTCTTCAGCACGCCCGGGATCGAGCGGTTGTATTCGGGGGTCACGAACAGCACGCCGTTCGACTTCTGCAGCTTCTCGCGGAAGGCGAGCCAGTCCGCCGGCGGCGCCGCCTCGAGGTCCTGGTTGAAGAAGGAAATGCCCTGAAGCGTCGTGACGTCGAGCTGCAGCGAAGCGGGCGCGAGCTTGGCCAGCGCATTGGCGATCTTGAGCGAGAAGCTCTCCTTGCGGATGCTGCCGACGATGGTGACGATGTTATAGGCCATAGCAAAATTCCCCTCGGGTTCGCGTGATCCGCGTCGACCTCACCTACCGGCACGCCAAGAAAGATGCAAGTGCATGGATCACCCAATTCCGGAAACCCAGCGTTTCCCGGAATTGGTCTATGCAAAGCAAAAAGGCCGCGCCTCGCGGGCCGGCCCTTCGGCTTCGATCCTCATCCCTTGTTCGGGTTGATCAGGAATTTCTCGCCGGTCGCGCGCTTGCCGTAGACGGCGATGTTGTCGAGCTGCAAGGTTTCCTGCAGCGACACCACCTTGGTGTAGTGGCTGGCGAAGGTCGTCTTCAATTCGGCCACCACGCGCTGGCGCAGCTTGTTGCCGGCTTCGGGGCCGATCTTCATCAGGAACGGGAACAGCAGCCAGCCGCCGACGCCCCAGGCCATGCCGAAGCCGCGCGGCAGCTCGATCGAGCGGGCGTCGAGACTGCCGTAGACATAGACCTGCTTGTGCACATTCGAGCCGTAGCGGCTGTAGGCCTTGGCGGTCTTGTTGATCGCGGTCTCCATCGCCACCAGGATCTGGCCGGCGAGCTTGCCGCCGCCGATCGCATCGAAGGCGATGGTCGCGCCGGTCTCGACCAGCGCGGCGGTCAGCTTGTCCATGAAATCGGGCGCGCTGGAATCGACCACATGCCTGGCGCCGATCTTGTGCAGGATCTGGGCCTGCTCGCGGTTGCGCACGATGTTGACGAGGCCGATGCCGTCCTTGAGGCAGATCTTGTTGAGCATCTGGCCGAGGTTCGACGCTGCGGCCGTGTGCACCAGCGCCTTGTGCCCCTCGCGCCGCATCGTCTCGGTCATGCCGAGCGCGGTCAGCGGATTGACGAAGCAGGAGGCGCCTTCCGCCGGCGTGATGCCGTCCGGCAGCGGCAGGCATTCGTTGACACGCAGCGTGCGGTATTGCGCATACATCGCGCCGCCGATCATCGCGACGGTGCGGCCCATCAGCGCCTTCGCGGCGTCCGACGAGCCGGTCTTGATCACGACGCCGGCACCTTCATTGCCGACCGGCATCGACTCGTCGAGCCGGGCGGCAAGACCCGGCAGCGCCGCTTCCGGCACGCGCGCGGTGACGACGGGCAATTCCTTGCTGCCGGCAACCTTGGCGGCCGCCATGTCGGCCGGGCCGATCAGGAGACCGAGATCGGACGGATTGATCGGGGTCGCCTCGACCCGGACCACGACCTCGTCGGGGCCGGGCTCGGGGGTCGGGACATTGACCAGCGACAGTTCCAGTTCGCCATTGTTCTTGAGCAGCGAACGCAGTTGCAGACCGCTCTTGCCGTCACTCATCCCGACCTCCCCTTTTTGCGTGTTTTGTTCAGTCCCGATCAGTTGGGGCGCTAGCCCAGTGCCTTCAAGGCCGCCCTGCCCGCGTATTTCGCCTGCGTGCCGAGCTGCTGCTCGATGCGCAGCAGCTGGTTGTACTTGGCGGTACGGTCGGAGCGCGCCAGCGAGCCGGTCTTGATCTGCCCGCAATTGGTGGCGACCGCGAGGTCAGCAATCGTGGAGTCCTCGGTCTCGCCGGAGCGGTGCGACATCACGGCGGTGTAGCCGGCCTTGTAGGCCATCTCGATCGCCGCGAGCGTCTCGGTCAGCGTACCGATCTGGTTGACCTTGACCAGGATCGAATTGCCGCGGCCGTTCTTGATGCCGTCGGCAAGCCGCGTGACGTTGGTCACGAAGAGATCGTCGCCGACCAGCTGGCACTTGTTGCCGATCGCATCCGTCAGCTCCTTCCAGCCGTCCATGTCGTCTTCCGACATGCCGTCCTCGATGGTGACGATCGGATAGCGGCTGACGAGGTCGGCGAGATACTTCACCTGCTCGGAGCGCGAACGGGTCTTGTTCTCGCCGCCATAGACGTAGGCGCCCTCCTTGAAGAACTCGGTGGAGGCGCAGTCGAGGCCGAGCACGACGTCGTCGCCCGCCTTGTACCCCGCCTTGCCGATCGCGTTCATGACGAACTCGAGCGCCGCGTCGGCCGACGGCAGGTTCGGCGCGAAGCCGCCTTCGTCGCCGACATTGGTGTTGTGGCCGGCCTTCTTCAGTTCGCCGCGCAGCGTGTGGAAGATTTCCGAGCCGCAACGCAGTGCTTCGGCGAACGAGGTGGCGCCGACCGGCAGGATCATGAATTCCTGGAAGTCGATCGGGTTGTCGGCATGCACGCCGCCATTGATGATGTTCATCATCGGCACCGGCAGCGTCCGCGCCGAGGTGCCGCCGACGTAACGGTACAGCGGCATGTCGAAGGATTCGGCGGCGGCCTTGGCGCAGGCCAGCGAGACGCCGAGGATGGCGTTGGCCCCGAGCCGGCTCTTGTTCGGCGTGCCGTCGAGATCGATCATGATCTGGTCGATCGCGACCTGCTCCTCGACGGCCTGGTCGCTGAGCGCCTCGAAGATCTCGCCGTTGATGGCGGCAACCGCCTTCAGCACGCCCTTGCCGAGATAGCGCGACTTGTCGCCGTCGCGCAGTTCCACCGCCTCATGGGCACCGGTGGACGCTCCCGACGGCACCGCCGCGCGACCGATTGACCCATCCTCCAGCACCACATCGACCTCGACCGTGGGGTTGCCGCGGCTATCCAGGATTTCGCGGCCGATGATGTCGACGATGTCAGTCATGAGAACCTCTCTTGGCAGTGCTGGGTCGGATGGCCGTGCTTCTAGCGCAATGCATCCGGGGGGAAAAGGCCGCGTGACGGCCCCCCCGGCATTGGCTAAGAGAGCGCCACGGAGACCCGAATGGCAAAGAAATCCAGCAAATCGACCACCTCCCCCGGCCTGCAACTCGGCCGCGCGGTGGAATGGCCCGACACGCCGGAAAAGGCGCAGCTCGACCGCGTGCCCAATCCGCAGGCTGGTACCGATTATCTGGTACGCTTCACGGTGCCGGAGTTCACCTCGATCTGCCCGGTGACGGGCCAACCCGATTTCGCCCATCTGGTGATCGACTATGTCCCGGGCCGCTGGCTCCTGGAATCGAAGTCGCTGAAATTGTTTGCCGCGAGCTTCCGCAACCACGGCGCCTTCCATGAGGATTGCACCGTCATGATCGGCAAGCGGATCACGGACGAGATCAAGCCGAAATGGCTGCGCATCGGCGGCTACTGGTATCCGCGCGGCGGCATCCCGATCGACGTGTTCTTCCAGACCGGCCGGTTGCCGAAGGGCCTCTGGGTTCCGGATCAGGGCGTCGCGACGTATCGTGGACGGGGTTAGATCGGGCCCCTTTCCGTTCGCAACGTCTGCCGGTCATCGAATGTCGGCCCTGAGCCGGGAACCGACATGGCACGCCCTCCGACGTATGATATGTTCGATAACGACGCGACCACGATCGAGACGATTGACACGCTCGTTGTCGACGGCCGGCAAGCGTGGTCGGCCATGAACTATCATTTTAGGAAGTCAGGCACAGTGAGCGGTCGCGGGAATTATCGTGGGTAGGTGAGTTGAGCAAGGCGAATAGTTTACTCGTATTGACGGAGACAGTTATGGGTAGAATGTTTGTGGATTGCCGAGATTACCCAAGTGAGATGAACTGCACGATCGCGATTTCAGCTGATACTCAAAAGGAACTTCTGGAAGCGGCAGTACAACATGCTGTCGTGGTGCATGGCCATCACGATAGCCCGGAATTGCGCCACGAATTAGCGAAGATGATAAAGGCCCAGTAGGCAGTCTGATCAGTCCGCGAGCGCCACGAAGCGAAGTCAATGCATGCGCTTTCAACCTGCGCGCCCATGTAAGCGCGCGTCTCAGTGCCTTGGGAGAAACCGGTGACCGCTTTCAATGCTGTGCGTTTTCAGGTGAAGCCGGGGCGCGATCAAGAGTTCTTGGACGCTCACAAGACAATTGGAGCAACTTGGCCAGGTCTATTGCACGCCAGCATCATTAAAACCGGCGACCGCTCCTACTGCATTATCGCCGAGTGGCAAAATATGGACGCGTGCATCGAGGCGCGGCCAGCTATGATTTCCACTCTGAATTCTTTTCGCGACACGCTCGAAGATCTTGGCACCGGTCTCGGCGTGACCGATCCGGTTGCGGGGCCGGTCATTTTATCCTTGAAGTAGGTTGCGGGAGCCCGCGGACCGAGATGACCTAAAATCGCTAAGGCTTGAGGTCCGGCCGCGCAGCGGCATCGGCCGGTCGCGTCTGCTTCAGGAATCTCGCGCAGATAAAGCCGAGCACCACCATCACGGCGCCGGCCGAGACCAGCGTCACGGTCTTGCCGGCGTGCTGCAGGCCGAAGCCATAGGCGATCGGGCCGACGGTCTGGCCCATGAAGAAGAAGAACGAATGCAGCGATAGCGCGGTGGCGCGGGCCTCGACCGACAGCTCGCTGGCGAACACCTGCAGGCAGCCGTGGATCATGTAGAAGCCAAGGCCCATCACGAGAAGGCTCGCCATCTGCAGCTTCCAGTGCAGCCCGAAAGCCGCGCCGGCGAGCTGCATGCCGACGAGGGTCGCGCCAATGATCATCATGCCCCTGACGCCGATCAACGGCAGCAGGCGGCCGACCGTCAGCGTGTAGAGCAATCCGCCGATCGCAAAGCCCGCGATCACGATGCCCGCGATCGACAGCGAGGTCTCGCCGAGCTCGAACAGGAACGAGGCGATGAAGGGAAACAGCCCGAGCACGCAGCAGCCTTCGACGAACACAGCCGAATAGCAAATGCGCGCGTTCGGGTTGGTGAAGATGGTGCGGTAACCGTGGCGCAGCGCCTTCAGGCTGGTGCGCGGCGGACGGTTCAGCTCGGCGCCGCGGAAGCCGGCTGCAACCGCAACTGCGACGATGATCACGAGGCCGCCGAGCACCGCGAGCACGCCGCGCCAGCCGAGGAAATCGCCGATCAGGCCGGAGGCCGTGGCGCCGAGCAGATTGCCGGTCATCGAGCCCGCCAGCGTCCGTCCGATCGCAAGCTGCCGCTTGTCCGGGCCGACGAGATCGCTGGTCAAGGACAGCGCCACCGGAAACACGCCGCCCGAGCCGATGCCGGCGAGGATGCGAGTCACGAACAGCATCGGAAACGAGGTCGAGAGCGCGCCGAGGATGTTGGCGATGCCGAGCAGGCCGAGGCAGATCGTCATCAGCCGCGCCTTGCCGAACAGATCGGCGGCGGCGCCGATCGCCGGCTGGACCGCGGCAAAGGTGAAGGCGAACACCGCGGCAAAGCTCGCCGCAGTCGCGATGCTGACGCCGAAATCATCCGCGACATGCGGCAGCACCGGATCGAGCGCCCGCACCGACAGGCTCGCCGCGAACGTCGCCAGCGTGATCACGTTGAGGGCCGGCGGCATGCCGCTGGTTGCGGTCATGTCGTCGTCCGCCCTGTCAGCCTGCCGTCTTGGCGAGCGCGTCGAACTGCATCAGCCGCGCGACGAGGGCTTCGAAATCACGAAGCGGCACCATGTTCGGGCCGTCCGACGGTGCGTGATCCGGATTGGGATGGGTTTCGATGAACACGCCGGCGACACCGACCGCGACCGCAGCGCGCGCCAGCACCGGCACGAATTCGCGCTCGCCGCCCGACGAGGTCCCCTTGCCGCCCGGCTGCTGCACCGAATGGGTGGCGTCGAAGATCACGGGCGCGCCTGTCGTGCGCGACAGGATCGGCAGCGCGCGCATGTCCGACACCAGCGTGTTGTAGCCGAACGAGGCGCCGCGCTCGGTGACCAGCACGTTGGCGTTGCCGGCGCCGGTGATCTTGCCGACCACATTGGTCATGTCCCACGGCGCCAGGAACTGGCCCTTCTTGACGTTGACGACCTTGCCGGTCGCCGCCGCCGCCAGCAGGAGATCGGTCTGCCGGCACAGGAAGGCCGGGATCTGCAGCACGTCGACCGCCTGCGCCGCCTCGGCGCACTGGTCGGGCTCATGGACGTCGGTCAACACCGGCAGCCCAAGCGAAGACCGGATCTCGGCGAAGATCGGCAGTGCCTGCTTCAGCCCGATGCCGCGCGCTGCCGACGCGCTGGTGCGGTTCGCCTTGTCGAACGAGGTCTTGTACACCAGACCGATTTTCAGCCGGGCCGCGATCTCCTTCAGCGCCGACGCCACTTCAAGCGCATGCGCCCGGCTCTCGAGCTGGCACGGGCCTGCGATGATCGAGATGGGCAAGGCATTGCCGAATTTGGCCGATCCGACGGCAACGATCGGCGCGGCGGCTGGCGCGGAAACCTGATTGGTCAAAATGCTGCATCCTTATTCGCCGGCGACCATGCAATCCCGCGCGGGAGGGATCAAGCCATCCCGCACGATGAGGGGGTTGCACTGACGCCGTGGGTGCGCCGTGCTATCACAATCCTGCCCCAGCCGCCCCTTCTAGAGCGTTTTCGAGCGAACTGGGTACCGGGTCGCGTGAAGAAAACGCGTCAAAACGACAAATCTAGAGCCCCCGTTCCGATTCAATCGGAACGGAAATGGCTCTAGACTGGTCGGGAGCAGATTCCCAAGGGGGGATGATGAGAGGAACGGCATGCGCATCTCGCTAGTCATCGGAGCCGTGGCCGCGCTGTCGACGATATCGAGCGCCTATGGCCAGGCCAGCGGTCAGCCCGGGGTCGTCACCGGCGGTGCGACCGGCGTCACCGTCAACGGCAAGCCGGCGGCGCGCAGCGGCGACACCACCAGCAATGGCGGCCCCCTCGTCGAAGGCGTGCCCAATGTCCTGATCAACGGCAAGCCGGCCGTGGTGATGGGCGATCGCACCCATTGCGGCGGCAAGACCACCTCCGGCAGCCACGGCGTCTTCATCAACGGCAAGCCGATGGTGACCCAGGGCGATCAGACCTCGGGCTGCCCGCAATAGCGTCGCTGCAACATTTTCCCGCCCCGAGTGGCCGAGAAAAGATACCTCCCCCGTCATTGCGAGGAGCTCGCGACAAAATTGCGAAGCAATTTTGCGCTGAAGCGACGAAGCAATCCATCGCCCCGCATATGTGGCGCCGATGGATTGCTTCGCTTCGCTCGCAATGATGGGAACGTGGCCGAAGCGGGCGTCACTTCACCGACGAGAACGCGGTCGGCACCAGAAGCTGGTTTTCGATGGTGAGAACGATCTGGCCGTCCTCCTCGGACTTGGCCCGCGCGCTGTTCCATTCCGGATCGGTCACGAACGCGGTCCACTTCTTCTCGCGCTCGGCGAGCGACTCCCAGGCCAGCAGATAGGTCAGGTCCTGGTTGGATTCGCCGACCAGCGTCGTGAAGAAGCCGGCCTGCCTGATGCCGTGCTTGTCCCACAGCTTCAGCGTGACGGTCTCGAAGCGCTTGAGCAGCGCCGGCAGCCGGCCCGGCAGGCAGCGATAGACGCGGGTCTCGTAGATCATTGGCAGTCCTCCCAGATTTAGGTACGGGCGGTTATAGCCAGCGCCTTCCGGACTGTCTTGAGGGGGTGACAACATGGCACCTCTGCTCGCCGCAACCGGGCATTTCCGCAATGTTGTTGCAATGTTACTTGCCTTAAAACCGGCTGGCTCGGGATCTGGACCCAAAGGACATGCGGATACTGCTGGTTGAGGACGAGGCCGAGATGGCGGCGGCGCTGTCGCAGGCGCTGAAGGGCTACGACATGGTGGTTGACCATGTCCCGAACCTTGCCGAGGCCGAGGAAGCGATCTCGGCCGACGTGCACGGCGCGGTGCTGCTCGACCGCCAGCTGCCCGACGGCGACGGCCTGACGCTGATCCCGAAGCTGCGCGCCAAGGCGGACGGCGTTCCGATCATCGTGCTGACCGCACGCGGCGATCTTGCCGACCGCATCACCGGCCTCGACAGCGGCGCCGACGACTATCTGGCCAAGCCGTTCGCGGTCGAGGAGCTGCTGGCGCGGCTGCGCGCCGTGCTGCGCCGCCCGGCCGGCCTGCAGCTCGAAATCATCAGGGCCGGCCGCGTGGCGTTCGATTGCAGCCATCGCGAGGCCAGCGTCGACGGCCATCCGCTCGACCTGCCGCGGCGCGAGTTGCTGGTGCTGGAGACGCTGCTGCGCCGCCTCGGCCGCACCGTGCTGCGCGCGACGCTCGAGGAGGCCGTCTACAATTTCGAGGACGAGATCCAGTCCAACGCGCTCGACGCCCACGTCTCGCGTCTCAGGCGCAAGCTCGCCGACGCGGAGGCCGGCGTCGAGATCCACAGCATCCGCGGCGTCGGCTACTTGCTGAAGCAAGTGTCATGAGCGAAACCGCCGACCACTATTGCCTGCGCTCCAAATTGAGCTGGTGGCTGGTGACGTTGCAGGCGGCGCTGCTCGCCATGCTCGTCATCCTGCTGATCGCCGGCCTGTGCGCCTCCGGCATCCTGCTGGTGCCGCGCGACGAGGACCACGTCATCGGCATCGTGCAGGGCGCGCTCGCGCGCGACGCGCAAGGCGGCCTGACGCTGCGCCCGACGGCGGATCTGAAGGAGCTGCGCGAGAACACCCCCGACCTCTGGTTCGTGGTGCGCGACCGGCAGGGCCATTCGCTGTCGGAAGGTGCAGTGCCGATCGAGTTTGCCCGGATCGGCAACGCGCTCGACCAGATCAGCCAGGCACGGCTCGGCTGGCAGATGTTCGAGGACGATCCGCGCAAGCCGCCGGCCCGCATGAAGCGCGTCAACACCGATGCCGGACCGGTTCAGGTGATGACGGCGACGCAGGGGCCGATGTCGCGCGCCAAGACGGTGCTTGCCACCTCGCTGGCCTTTCTCGCCGTCGCCCTGCCCGGCCTGATGCTGATGGCGGCGGCGACCTTCGTGGCGACGCCGATGGTGGTCAGGCGCGCCTTCGCCGGCCTCGACACCGCGGCCGACGAAGCCCGCCGGATCGACTTCCGCCAGCGCGGCAGCCGGCTGTCGGCGGATCATTTGCCGCTCGAGGTCGCGCCGCTGGTCACTGCCGTCAACGACGCGCTGAAGCGGCTCGACGACGGCTATTCGCGCCATCAGCGCTTCGTCGCCGACGCAGCGCATGAACTGCGCACGCCGATCGCGATCCTCAACACGCGGCTGGAGTCGCTGCCGCCGGGACCCGAGAAGACCCGCCTGCTGGAAGACTCCGCGCGCCTTGCGACGCTCGCCGAGCAGCTGCTCGACATCCAGCGCTTCGACCAGTGCCGCAATCCATTCGGACGCGTCGATCTCGTCGCGGTCGCGCGCAATGTCGCCGCCGACCTCGCGCCGCTCGCGATCGCGGCCGGCTATGAGCTCTCGCTCGAGACCGCAATCGATCGGGTCGAGACATCAGGCGATCGCGCAGCGCTGGAGCGCGCGCTGACCAATCTGGTGCAGAACGCCATCCAGCATGGCGGCCGCCGCGGCACCATCACCATCCATGTCGGCAGCGCCGCAACCATCGACGTATCAGACGAAGGCGACGGCATTCCGAAGGATGAGCGCACGCGGATCTTCGATCCGTTCTACCGGCTCGCGCCGCTCGACCGCGGCGCCGGCCTCGGACTCAACATGGTGCGCGAGATCGCGAGGCTGCATGGCGGTCACGTCTCCGTGCTCGACGGACCGAAGGGCGGCGCGTGCTTCCGTCTCACCTTGCCGCCGGCGCCGTTCGTGTCGTGATGCGCGCAATCTTGCGCAATGTTCTCGCAATGCAGCTCCCGCAAACAAGGCGTGACGCTTCGCAATCGAGTCGAAGCGCGACGACACCTTGTTGGGAAGCCCAATGTCACACGATCTCCTGTCTTTCTTCACGGCGTGGATGGCCGCCCCCGGCCGCGTCGGCGCCATCGCGCCGTCGGGTGCTGCGCTCGCCGAATTGATCACGCGCGACATCACCGCCGACACCGGCCCGGTGCTGGAGCTCGGCCCGGGCACCGGCGCCTTCACCTATCAGCTGTTGAAGCGCGGCGTGCGCCAGCAGGATCTCACGCTGATCGAATACGGCTCGGATTTCATGCGGCTGCTGCAGCTGCGCTTTCCCGGCGCGCGCGTGCTGTGGATGGACGCCGCGCGGCTGGCCGCGGAACGGCTCTATGACGGCGCGCCGGTCGGCGCCGTGGTCAGCGGACTGCCGCTGCTCAACATGTCGCCGCGCAAGGTGATCTCGATCCTCAGTGGCGCGTTCAGCTATCTGCGTCCGGGCGGTGCGTTCTATCAATTCACCTACGGCATGCGCTGCCCGGTGCCGCGGCCGATCCTCGATCGGCTCGGCCTGCGCGCCACGCTGGTCGATCGCGCCATCCTCAACGTGCCGCCGGCCGCGGTCTACCGGCTGACGCGGCGCCCGCAATACAGGTTGATGACGCGCGACGTCGCGCCGACGGCGGGTGCAGATGTCTTACCGATCAAGAAAGGACGCCGGGCCAGCGAAGACTGCGCCGCCGTGTGACGGCGCAGCTGATCGCAGCCTAAACCAGCCGGCTCTGCTTCGCTGCCGCCTCGATGAACGACGCAAACAGGGGGTGTGGCTCAAACGGCCGCGACTTCAGTTCGGGATGGAACTGGACGCCGATGAACCAGGGATGGTCCTCGTATTCGACGATCTCCGGCAGCACGCCATCGGGCGACATGCCGGAGAAGCGCAGGCCGTGTTGCTCGAGGCGGTCCTTGTAGGCGGTATTGACCTCGTAGCGGTGGCGATGCCGCTCGGAGATCTCGGTCGCGCCGCCATAGACCTGCGAGACGCGGCTGCCGCGGTTCAGCGCGGCGGGATAGGCCCCGAGCCGCATGGTGCCGCCGAGATCGCCGCTCTGCGAGCGCTTCTCGAGTTCATTGCCGCGCAGCCATTCGGTCATCAGGCCGACCAACGGCTCCTTGGTCGGGCCGAACTCGGTCGAGTTGGCCTCCTCGATGCCGACCAGATTGCGCGCCGCCTCGATCACGGCCATCTGCATGCCGAAGCAGATGCCGAAATACGGCACGTCGCGCTCGCGGGCGAACTGCGCCGCGCGGATCTTGCCCTCGGCGCCGCGCTGGCCGAAGCCGCCGGGCACCAGGATGCCGTTGACGTGCTCGAGGAACGGCGCCGGGTCCTCGTTCTCGAACACCTCGCTCTCGATCCAGTCGAGATTGACCTTCACCTTGTTGGCGATGCCGCCATGGGAGAGCGCCTCGATCAGCGACTTGTAGGCGTCCTTCATGCCGGTGTACTTGCCGACGATCGCGATCGTCACGGCGCCTTCCGGATTGCGGACGCGCTCGTTGATCACGTTCCAGCTCTGCAGCGCCGGCGGAATCTTCGCGGTGATGCCGAACGCGGCCAGCACCTCGTCGTCGAGGCCGGCGGCGTGATAGGCCTCCGGCACGGCATAGATGTTGTCGACGTCACGCGCCTCGATCACGGCGCTCTCGCGCACGTTGCAGAACAGGCCGAGCTTGCGCCGCTCTTCCTTGGGGATCTCGCGGTCGGTGCGGCACAGCAGGATGTCGGGCTGGATGCCGATCGAGCGCAGCTCCTTCACCGAATGCTGCGTCGGCTTGGTCTTGAGTTCGCCGGCACTTGGAATGTACGGCAGAAGCGTCAGGTGAATGTAGACGGCGTGATCGCGCGGCAGCTCGTTCTTGAGCTGGCGGATCGCCTCGAAGAACGGCAGGCCCTCGATGTCGCCGACCGTGCCGCCGATCTCGACCAGCACGAAATCGTAGTCGTCGTTGCCCGACAGCACGAATTCCTTGATCGCGTTGGTGACGTGCGGGACCACCTGGATGGTGGCGCCGAGATAATCGCCGCGGCGCTCCTTGGTGATGATGTCCTGGTAGATGCGCCCGGTCGTGATGTTGTCGGCCTTGGTGGCCGGACGACCGGTGAAGCGCTCGTAATGGCCGAGATCGAGATCGGTCTCGGCGCCGTCGTCGGTCACGAACACTTCGCCGTGCTGATACGGCGACATCGTTCCGGGATCGAGGTTGAGATAGGGATCGAGCTTGCGAAGGCGGACTTTGTAGCCCCGGGCCTGCAGCAAAGCGCCGAGCGCCGCTGATGCCAGACCTTTTCCGAGCGAGGAGACCACGCCGCCGGTGATGAAGATGTACCGCGCCATGGGACTTTACCTTTAAGCCGCTTCCTGCGATTCGCAAAACGAATCGGCTGTTCCCGGCAAACAATTCACCGGGCTGTGGGTTACGTTAAATTGAGAGCGATTTCAGAGCATTAATGGGGGCTTTGGATGCAGGATGCCAGCCGGGCATCCTGCATGGCCACCCTGCTTTATTGCGACCGTGGCGCCTGCGGGCCGGATGGAGCCTGCTGGCCCTGCTGTTCGTCGGCCTTCTTCAGCGAATCGAGGATGCCGCCCGAGGTCGGCGCGGTCAGCGGCGTGCCGCCGGCGGGCTGGGTCTGCGCCGGTGCGCCGGTGCCGATGATCGAGCTCGGCTTGCGGTCGTAGCCCGCGTACCAGGACAGGAACAGGCTGGTCAGGAAGAAGCCGACCGCGAGGATCGCGGTGGTCCGCGTCAGCAGGTTGGCGGTGCCGCGGCTCGACATGAAGCCGGCGCCGCCGCCCATGCCGAGGCCGCCGCCTTCGGATTTCTGCAGCAGCACGCAGCCGATCATGACGGCGACGATCATGAGATGAACAATGATAACGACAGTCTGCATCGCAAGCCTTCCGTCACAAGCCGCCAAGCGGCCAGACAAACGGCGCTATCGGCTTTGCGGGTTTCGTGAAGTCGCGCCCTGTTACACGATTGCACCGGGCATTGTCACCCCCGAGATAGTCGCATCGGCCGACATCACAAGCAGTCCCGATTGCCCGCGCCCAAGCCTTGATCGGAACCGGAAAATTCCATTATATTGGACAGATGGATATTTTAGTAGACGACCTGACCCGGCGCCTGGCGCAACGGATTCGGCTGGAACGCGACCAGCGCGGCTGGTCACTCGCAGACCTCGCCAAGCAGGCCGACGTCTCGAAGGCCACCATCAGCAAGATCGAACGCGCCGAGGTCAGCCCCACCGCGGCGGTGCTGGTGCGCCTTGCCAGCGCCTTCGATCTGACCTTTGCCGGGCTGATGCTGCGCGTCGAGGGTTCGAACGAGCGGCTCGCGCGTGCCGGCAAGCAGCCAATCTGGCGCGATCCCGAAACCGGATATCTGCGCCGCCAGGTGTTCAGCAGCCCGGTGCACCCGGTCGAGCTGGTGCGGGTCGAGCTGCCGCCGAAGCAATCGGTGACCCTGCCCGCCTCCTCCTACGCCCATATCCGCCAGCTGGTCTGGGTCCTGAGCGGCAGCCTCACAATCACCGAAGGCGGTGCACGCCATGAGCTCGCAAGCGGCGATTGCCTCGGCTTCGGCCCGCCGGCGGAAACGACCTTCGCCAACGAAACCAACGCCGCCTGCACCTACGTCGTCGCGCTGGCCCGGAGCTGATCCATGCTGCCCTTCGCCATCAAGCCCATCGAGGATGCGCCGGAGATTCGAAGCGCACTCGCCGCGCTGTTGATCGAGACCGTCACCAGCGGCGGCTCGGTGAGCTTCATGCATCCGCTGTCGCCGGAGGATGCCGACGCATTCTGGCAGGACTCGCTTGCCGCCGCCGCGCGCGGCGAGCGCATCGTGCTCGGTGCGTTCGACCGCAACCGCCTGATCAGCACCGTGACGCTGCAGCTCAAGCTGCCGCCGAACCAGCCGCATCGTGCTGAGATCGCCAAGATGATGACGCACCTCGCCGACCGCGGCCGCGGCGCCGCGGCCGCCTTGCTGCGGGCCGCCGAGCGGCTGGCGATCGCGCATGGACGCACGCTGCTGGTGCTCGACACCGCCGAAGAGGACGGTGCCGCGCCGCTTTATGAAAAGCAGGGATATCAGTTCAGCGGCATCATCCCGGACTACGCGCTGAAGCCGCATGGCGGCCTCACCGGGACGATGATCTACTGGAAGCGGATCGGGGCTGCGGCGGCCACCTGAAGCAGCAGCAACCCGTCATCCTGAGGTGCGAGCGCCGCGAGCCTCGAAGGATGAATCGGCCACTGGCCGGGCCATCGCCCCTTCGAGACGCGCGCGATGCGCGCTCCTCCAGCGACAAAGGCAAAGCCTTTGCGCGGGGGTGACGGAGAGAGAGATCGCGTACCGGCCTAACAGCCCGCCGCGATCGCGAGAAAATCCGCCGCCTTCAGGCTGGCGCCGCCGACCAGTGCGCCGTTGACGTTGGCGACCGCCATCAGTTCGGCCGCGTTCGACGGCTTCACCGAGCCACCGTAGAGAATCCTGATCCGGTTTCCCTCGCCCTTGAAGCGATCGGTGAGCTGACCCCGGATAAACCGATGAACTTCCTCGACATCCCCCGCGGTCGGGGTCAGGCCGGTGCCGATCGCCCAGACCGGCTCATAGGCCACCACCAGATTGGCCGCGGTCGAGCCGTCGGGCAGCGAGCCCGCAAGCTGGGTGCCGCAGACGTCGAGCGTCTTGCCGGCGTCGCGCTGCTCGCGCGTCTCGCCGATGCAGACGATCGCGGTCAGCCCGGCGCGCCAGACCGCCTCTGCCTTTTGCCGAATCAATGCGTCGGTCTCGCCATGGTCGGCGCGCCGTTCGGAGTGACCGACGATGATGGCGACCGCGCCCAGGTCCTTGAACATCTCCGCCGAGAGATCGCCGGTGTGGGCGCCCGAGGCCTTCGGATGGCAATCCTGAGCGCCGACGGCGACCTTCGAGCCGCGCGCCTTGTCGGCGAACGCCCCGACCAATGTCGCGGGCGGACAAACCAGGAGATCGGCCTTGGCGGCGACATCGCCGGCGCCGGCCAGCATCGCGTCGAATTCGGCAAAGGAGGATTTCAGGCCGTTCATTTTCCAGTTGCCGGCGATCAGCGGCCGGATGGCGTCGGTCATGTCGGATGTCCCATCGTTCAAGCGTCGTCATGCGCTACCAGAGCCGGGCGGCGACTTCCAGAGCACGGCTTCGCGCGCACCGTGCGACGCTTCCGCCCGCGCGGCCAAGGTTGCGGGGGGGCTTCGGTCACTTTATGATGGGTTTTCAACTCGGTGACGCCCTGCTGCGGACAAAAGTCTCGACTTTTAGCTCCCACTTGGGCACGACCCGGTTCCCCACCTGCAAAACAAGTTGGACCCATGCTTCGAGGAATGCGGAAAGCCTCATCAAACTGGCTCGGCAAGACGATTATGGCCGTTGTGATGGGCGTTTTGATCGTCAGTTTCGGAATTTGGGGCATTGCCGACATCTTCAAGGGATTCGGCCAGTCGACCTTCGCCAAGGTCGGCGGAACCGAGATTTCGGCCGAGCAGTTCCGCCAGATCTATACCGACCGCCTGCAGCAGCTCGGCCGCCAGTTCGGCCGGCCGCTGACGCCTGACCAGGCACGCGCCTTCGGGATTGACCGCCAGGTGCTGCAGCAGACGCTCGCGGAAGCCGCGCTCGACGAGGAAGCGCGCCGTATGGGCCTCAACCAGTCCGACGCCGAGGTGCTGCGCTCGATCTACAACGATCCGAATTTCAAGGGCCTCAACAACCAGTTCGATCCGCAGCGCTTCCAGGCCGTGATCCGCAACTATGGCTATACCGAAGGCCGCTATATCGCCGAGCAACGCCGCGTCGGCCTCAGGCGCCAGATCGCCGGCACCGTGTCGTCCGGGATCGAGCCGCCCAAATCGATGGTCGAGGCGCTGACCCGTTTCCAGAACGAGCAGCGCTCGATCGACTACGTCACGCTCGGCGCCGCGCAGGCCGGCACCATCGATCCGCCCTCGCCCGAGGCGCTCGCCGCCTATTTCGAGGACCACAAGGTCCAGTTCCGCGCGCCCGAATACCGCAAGATCTCCTTCGTCGCGATCACGCCCGAGGAAATCGGCAAGTGGGAAACGGTGTCGGACGAAGAAGCCAAGAAGATATTCGAGGAGCGCAAGGACCGGCTCAGCACGCCGGAGAAGCGCGAAGTCTCGCAGATCGTGTTTCCGGATGCCGGCGAGGCCCAGGCCGCCCGCGCCCGCATCACGTCGGGTACCTCGTTCGACGACATCGCCAAGGAGCGCAACCTCAATCTGGCCGACGTCAATCTCGGCATGGTTGCAAAATCCGCGATCCTCGATCCGGCCGTCGGCGACGCCGCCTTTGCGCTCCCCGCAGGCGAAGTCAGCCAGCCGGTCCAGGGCCGCTTCGGCGTCGCGCTGGTCAAGGTCGGCAAGATCGAGCCGGGCGTGACACCGAGCTACGAGAGCCTTGCACCGCAGGTGAAGAAAGAGATCGCCTCCGAGCGCGCCCGCACCAAGGTCGCCGAGCTGCGCGACAAGATGGAAGACGAGCGCGGCGGCGGCTCCAGCGTGATCGACGCGGCGCAGAAGCTGAAACTGACCGCCGTCACGATCGACGCGATCGATCGCTCCGGGCGGCTGCCGAACGGCCAGGTCGCGTCAAACATCCCGCGCGGGCTCGACGTGGTGTCGCAGGCCTTCAACAGCGACGTCGGCGTCGACAACGACCCGATCCAGTTCAACAACGGCTATGTCTGGTACGACGTAACAGGCATCACGCCGTCGCGCGAGCGCACCCTTGACGAGGTCCGCGACCAGGTCGAGGCCAAATGGCGCGAGGACCAGGTCGCGGCCAAGCTGCGCGCCAAGGCAACCGAGATCGTCCAGAAGCTCGACAGCGGCGCCAAGCTCGCCGACGAGGCGGCGGCCGCGGGCGTCAAGGTCGAGACCGCGGCGAACTTCCGCCGCGAGGCCACGCTGCCCAACGTGCCGGCCGGCGTGATCGCGGCCGCGTTCCGCACCGCCAAGGACGGCGACGGTCAGACCTCCGCTGCCGGCGGCAGCCAGTGGGTGGTGTTCCGCGTCACCGACGTGACAGTGCCTCCGGTCGACTTCGCCTCCAACGAGGTCAAGCAGCTCACCGAGGCGCTGCGGCGCTCGCTGAGCGACGAGCAGGTCGCGCAATATGTCAGCAAGATCGAGTCCGACATCGGCGTGACCATCAACCAGGCAGCCTTCGCACAGGTGACAGGCGCGAATAATTGAGCATGATCGGGACAGCGCGACGACGCGCTGTGCGGCGATCAAGCTCCAACAACTGACCCTGAGCCAGCGAATGGACGATCTGAAATCGATCATCGGAAAAGTCGCCACCGGCGCCACGCTGACGCGCGAGGAAGCGGCGTCCGCCTTCGACAGCATGATGTCGGGCGACGCCACGCCCTCGCAGATGGGCGGCCTGTTGATGGCGCTGCGGGTGCGCGGCGAGACCGTCGAGGAGATCACCGGCGCGGTCAGCACGATGCGCGGCAAGATGCTGCCGGTCAGGGCGCCGGCGGAGGCCGTCGACATCGTCGGCACCGGCGGCGACGGCTCCGGCTCGGTCAACGTCTCGACCTGCGCGGCCTTCATCGTGGCAGGCGCCGGCGTGCCCGTGGCCAAGCATGGCAACCGCGCGCTGTCGTCGCGTTCGGGCTCGGCCGACGTGCTGGCTTCGCTCGGGGTCAAGATCGACCTGACGCCCGAACAGGTCGGGCGCTGCGTCAAGGAAGCCGGCATCGGCTTCATGTTCGCGCCCGCGCATCATCCGGCGATGAAGAATGTCGGCCCGACCCGGGTCGAGCTCGCCACCCGCACCATCTTCAACCTGCTCGGGCCGCTGTCGAACCCGGCCGGCGTCAAGCGGCAGATGGTCGGGGTGTTCTCGCGGCAATGGGTGCAGCCGCTGGCGCAGGTGCTGAAGAACCTCGGCTCGGACAAGGTCTGGGTCGTGCACGGCTCCGACGGCCTTGACGAGATCACCCTTACCGGCCCGACCTTCGTTGCCCGGCTCGAGAATGGCGAGATCACGACATCGGAGGTGACACCGGAGGACGCCGGCCTCGGCCGCGTCGGCGGCGAGGCGCTGAAGGGTGGCGATGCCGATGCCAATGCGGTCGCGCTGTCGAACGTGCTGCAGGGCAAGCCGAGCGCCTATCGCGACGTCGCGCTGATCAACGCCGCCGCGGCGCTGATCGTGGCCGGCCGGGCCAAGGACCTCAAAGAGGGCGTGGCGATCGGAGCGCAGTCGCTCGACAGCGGTGCTGCCGCTGCGCGGCTGAAGCATCTGGTCGCGGTTTCAAACGGTTGAGAATCTAGCGATGTCCGACATCCTGACCAAGATCGAGGCCTACAAGCGCGAGGAGATCGCCGCCGCAAAGCGTGCGCGGCCGCTCGCCGAGGTCGAGGCTCAGGCGAAATCGGCCGCAGCTCCGCGCGGCTTCGTCCGCGCGCTCAAGGACAAGCACGCGCGCGGCGACTACGCGCTGATCGCGGAAGTGAAGAAGGCCTCGCCCTCGAAGGGGCTGATCCGTGCCGACTTCGATCCGCCCGCCCTCGCAAAGGCCTATGAGGCCGGCGGCGCGGCGTGCCTGTCGGTGCTGACCGACGCGCCCTCGTTCCAGGGCCATCTCGACTTCATGGTCGCGGCCCGCGCCGCGACCAACCTGCCGGTGCTGCGCAAGGATTTCATGTTCGACACCTATCAGGTGGCGGAGGCGCGCGCCCATGGCGCCGACTGCATCCTGATCATCATGGCCGCGCTCGACGATGCGGCGGCAAGCGAGATCGAGAACGCAGCCCTCGGTTATGGCATGGACGTGCTGATCGAGATCCACGACCGCGCCGAACTCGATCGAGCCTTGAAGCTGCGATCGCCGATGATCGGCGTCAACAACCGCAATCTGCGCACCTTCGAGACCACGCTCGCGACCAGCGAGATGCTTGCGCCGCTGATCCCGCGTGATCGTCTGATGGTCGGCGAAAGCGGCATCTTCACGCCTGCGGATCTCGCCCGGCTCGAGCGCGTCGGGATGTCGACCTTCCTGGTCGGCGAGAGCCTGATGCGCCAGCAGGACGTGACCGCGGCCACCCGCGCGTTGCTGACACGATCGGCCGCACCGCGCGCCACCGGCACGCGCTGACGCGATGGCGCGGAAGAGCAAGGCCGGCGCCGGCACCACCCTCACCCATATCGACGCCAAGGGCGACGCGCGCATGGTCGACGTCTCGGCCAAGCCCGCGACCGAGCGCACCGCGGTCGCCGAAGGCCGCGTGCTGATGAGCGATGCGACTCTGGCGCTGATCGAAACCGGCCAGGCCAAGAAGGGCGACGTGCTGGCGACGGCGCGGATCGCCGGCATCATGGCCGCGAAGCGGACCTCGGACTTGATCCCGCTCTGCCATCCGCTGGCGCTGACCAAGGTCACGATCGACATCGCAACCGACCGCAAGCTGCCCGGCTGCATCGTGCGCGCCAGCGTCAAGGTGACCGGCCCGACCGGCGTCGAGATGGAGGCGCTGACCGCAGTCTCGGTCGCCTGCCTGACGATCTACGACATGGTCAAGGCGGTCGACCGCGGCATCCGGATCGAAGGCATCCATCTTGTCGAGAAGATCGGGGGCAAGTCCGGGCACTATCGCGCCGGCGCGTGATCCGACCAATGCGCAGGATGCCTTTTCGCGCAAGTGCGCAACGTTTCGTTAACCAATCTCGCTAACCGCTGCTCCATTTCGTTTGGATACGACTTTCGCGGGCCGGAGGTGCATGAAAGCTACTTCCGGGTGAAACGCGGGGATCCGATTGCGCCAGATGAATCCAAACGGCAGCGCCTCATTCAATATCGCCTCGGTGATCGGCAGCGGTCCGATCCGCTGGCTGATCCTTGGCGGCGCCGTGCTGATGGCAGCGATCGCGATCGGCGCGACCCTGATGGCCGAGAATTTCCGCGAGCGCGCCCTGCACAACAGCGAGCGCGAGCTCGAGAACACCGTATTGCTGCTGGCGCGGCATTTCGACCAGCAGCTCGACGATCTCGAGGTCGTCCAGCGCGACCTGATCGCGTTCATGCGCGACAACGGGATCGCGACGCAGGAGAACTACAAGCGCCGGATGTCGGCCGCCGACATCCATGCGATGCTCAAGTCCAAGATGGACGCGCTGTCCAATGTCGGCAGCCTCAACGTGTTCGACGCGGAGGGCGTGCTGATCAACAGCTCGGGCGCCTGGCCGCTGCCGCAGGTCAACATCGCCGACCGCACCTACTTCCAGATCTTCAAATCGAGCCCCTACTCGCCCGACATGCTGGTCGCGCCGGTGGTCAGCCGCGTCAACGGCGGCTGGACCACCGTCATCGTCCGCAAGGTCACCGGTCCGCACGGCGAATTCCTCGGCGTGGTCGGCCGCGGCATCGAGCCGGCGACCTTCGAGAGGTTCTTCTCCACCGTTGCGCTCGGCGAAGGTGCTGCGATCTCGATGCACCATCGCGACGGCACGCTGCTGGCGCGCTATCCCCATGTCGAGGAGCTGATCGGGAAGAACTTTCGCAGCGGCCCGGCCAACCAGCAGCAGGTCTTCGAGCTGCCGCAGAGCACCACGCGGCTCGCCAGCCCGGTCGACGGCAAGGACCGCCTGCTGTCGTCGCGGGCGCTGACCAAATACCCGATCGTGGTCGTCGCGACGACCACCAGGGAAGCGGCGCTCGCCAGCTGGCGCGAGCAGATCGCCATCCTGATCGTGGTGACCGCCCTGTCCGTGCTGGCGATCGCGATCCTGCTGACGCTCGTGGTGCGCAAGCTGGTGCAGCACCATCGCGCCCAGCAGCAGCGCCTGACGCTGGAGAAGCTCAGGCTCGATACCGCCGTCAACAACATGACGCAGGGGCTGTTGCTGTTCGATGCCGGGCAGCGCCTGGTGATCTGCAACAAGCGCTATATCGAGATGTACGGATTGTCCGCCGACGTCATCCGGCCCGGCTGCAGCTTCCGCGACGTCATCGTGCATCGCCACCTGACCGGCTCGTTCCAGGGCGACGTCGAACGCTACGTCAACCTCGTGCTGCGCGACGTCGGCACCCGCAACACCATGGTGATCACGACGCCCGACGGGCGCTCGATCCAGGTCGTCAATGAGCCCTTGGCCGATGGCGGCTGGCTCGCCACCCACGAGGACGTCACCGAGCGCCGCCGCGCCGAGGAGCGCATCACGCATCTCGCCCACTACGATGCGCTCACCGACCTGCCGAACCGCGCGCTGTTCCACGAGGAGATCAAGCGCGAGCTGGCGCATGTCGCACCGGACAGCCAGCTCGCGGTGCTCTATATCGACATCGACGAATTCAAGGGCATCAACGACTCGCTCGGCCACATGGTCGGCGACGAACTGCTCAAGTCGGTCGCGCGGACGCTGAGCGGCGTGATCGGCGACGGCGATTTCGTCGCCCGGCTCGGCGGCGACGAATTCGCGATCGTGCAGACCGGCGTGAAGAGCGAGATCGAGGTCACCGACCTCGTGGCGCGCATCTACGAGGTGATCCGCACACCCTATCAATGCCTCGGCCACCAGGTCACGACCGATGCCAGCATCGGCGTTGCGCTGGCGCCGAAGGACGGCACCGATCTCGACCAGATCATGAAGAACGCCGACCTTGCGATGTATGCGGCGAAGTCGGCCGGCCGGCGCGTCTCGCGCTTCTTCGAGCCGGCGATGGATGCCGACGCCCGCGCCCGCCGCGAGCTCGAGATGGAGCTGCGGCAGACGATCTCGGCCGGCAGCGGACTCGAAGTTCATTACCAGCCGTGCGTCGACCTGCGCAGCAACGCGATCACCGGCTGCGAGGCGCTGGTGCGCTGGCGCCATCCGGTGCGCGGCATGATCTCGCCGGCCGAGTTCGTGCCGATCGCCGAGGAGACCGGCCTGATCAACCAGCTCGGCGAATGGGTGCTGATGACGGCGTGCAAGGAGGCCGTGAACTGGCCCGACCATGTCAGGCTCGCGGTCAACGTCTCGCCGATCCAGTTCCGCAGCGGCACGCTGGCGCTCAAGGTGATCGCGGCGCTCGCGGCGTCGGGCCTGTCAGCGAGCCGGCTGGAGCTCGAGATCACCGAGGCGGTGCTGATCCGCGACGACGAGACGGCGCTGGCCGCGCTGCATCAGCTGCGCGCCATCGGCATCCGGATCGCGCTCGACGATTTCGGCACCGGTTACTCGTCGCTGAGCTATCTGAAGCGCTTCCCGTTCGACAAGATCAAGATCGACCGCTGCTTCGTCACCGACATCGCCGATCCGCAAGGCTCGGCCGGCATCGTCGAGGCCGTCGTCAACATCGCGGCCGAGCGCAGCATGACCACCACGGCGGAAGGCGTCGAGACCGCGCAGCAGCAGCAATTGCTGCGCGAGCTCGGCTGTTCGGAAATGCAGGGCTATCTGTTCAGCCCGCCCAAACCCGCGGCCCAGATCCGCGAGCTGCTGGCCGGGCACCGCCACGGCCCCGCCGCGGGCACGGCCGCCACGCGCCGGCGCAAGCCGGTCGTCGGCGCGGCATAGGGCTTCTCGGGCGTGAGGCTTCTCGGGGACCGGAGCCCGAGGGGCGCAATTGCACGATTTCGGAATATTAGAATAATGCCCTGAAATTGCCCGACGTGTCAATGGCCTGGTTGAGCGCAAGCCACCACCGGCTACTGTGCATGGGGTTGTTTTCGATATTTTGGCAGTTCCGTAGCCCGGATGGAGCGAAGCGCAATCCGGGGACCCTGCTAATGCGCAGACGGTTCCCGGATTTCGCTTCGTCCGGGCTACAGGTGGCTCTAGTTCGGCACCGGGCGCTTCTGGGCTGCCTTGGTGTCGGCGTTCTTGGCGTCGGCGTTGACGGTAACGCCGCGCAGCTGGTTGAACGCCGCGGCCAGCGCCTTGTCGTTCTTCTCGTCCGGCGGGACGTAGGACTGCGAGCCGGTCTGCTCGGCGCCCTCGGCCGCCAGATGGCCGCGCATCTTGGCCTCGCTGATGATCTCTGAGCGGGTCTTGAACTCGTCCGGCACGTCCTGCAGCACTTCGATGTCGGGCTTGATGCCGAGCGCCTGGATCGAGTGGCCCGACGGAGTGAAATAGCGCGCCGTGGTCAGCGCCAGCGCACCATTGCCGGTGCCGAGCGGAATGATGGTCTGCACCGACCCCTTGCCGAACGAGCGGGTGCCGATCAGGGTCGCGCGCTTGTGGTCGTGCAGCGCACCGGCGACGATCTCGGAGGCGGATGCGGAGCCGCCGTTGATCAGGACGACGAGCGGCTTGCCCTTGGTCATGTCGCCGCCATGGGCGGTGAAGCGCTGGGTCTCTTCCGGGTTGCGGCCGCGGGTCGAGACCACCTCGCCCCGCTGCATCAGGGTCGAGGTCACGGACACCGCCTGGTCGAGCAGGCCGCCCGGATTGTTGCGGAGGTCGACGACGTAGCCGTCGAGCTTGTCCTGCGGAACCTGCTTCTGGATCTCCGCGATCGCCTTGCGCAGGCCCTCGGTGGTCTGCTCGTTGAATGAGGTGATCCTGATGTAGCCGATGTCGCCGCCCTCGACGTGGTACTTCACGGGGCGGACGCGGATGACCTCGCGGGTGATCGAGAGCTCGATCGGCTTGTCGGCGTCCTTGCGGATGATCTTCAGCCGGATCGAGCTGTTGGGCGCGCCCTTCATCTTGTTGACGGCCTGGTCGAGCGTCATGCCCTGGATCTGGTCATCGTCGATCGTGGTGATGACGTCGCCCGACATGATGCCGGCGCGCGAGGCCGGCGTGTCGTCGATCGGCGCCACCACCTTGACGAAGCCGTCCTCCATCGTGACCTCGATGCCGAGCCCGCCGAACTCGCCATGCGTGGTCTCCTGCATCTCCGCCCAGCCCTTCTCGTTCATGTAGCGGGAGTGCGGATCGAGCGAGGAGATCATGCCGTTGATCGCCCCTTCGACGAGCTTGGAGTCGTCGGGCTTCTCGACGTAGTCGCTCTTGACCTTCTCGAACACCTCACCGAACAGGTTGAGCTGCGAATAGGTGTTGCTGTTGTCGGAATGCGCGGCGGCGTTGGCGACGGCGAACAGATGCGCGCCCTGCGGCGAGGCCACGAGCAGGGTGAGACACGCGCCCGCGACCGTCCCGAGGAAGAAGCCAACATGTTTGCGCATTATCCGTGATCCCTTCGCTATCGGCCGGCAACGTTTCGCAACATTCGGCCCCACCCCGACGCGGGGCACCACACAACGGCTTTTTGGTCGGATCAAGGCCGCCGCGTCACCGGACCATTACGGTCCTGTCACGATACCCTGTCCAGCCCCGGATCAGCCTTCCAGATCGGCCTCTCGGCCTTCCAGATCGGGCTTCCAAGCCAGCCTTTCAAGTCAGCTCCCGGTCGGCCTCTGGACCAGCTTCCCGCAACCCGTTCTGCCAGGTCGACGGCTGGGTCCCGAAGCCGCGCTTGGCCCGCGTGCCCAGCCAATAGCCAAACTGCGGAGGAACATTGCGAAATGGCCCTTCAACCCCGAGTTTTAGCGCGGCATCCATCGGCCAGTTCGGGTTATTGAGGATTTCCCGGCCGACCGCGATCAAATCTGCTTGTTTATCACGCAGGATCTGTTCGGCCTGGTCACCATGGATGATCAGGCCGACCGCCATGGTCATGATATCGGCATGGGAGCGGACATATTCCGCCAGCGGCACCTGATAGTTGTATTTGATCTCCTTGCCGAGGATCGGCGCCATCTCGCTGATTCCGCCCGACGAGCAGTCGATCACGTCGACGCCCTTGGCCTTCAGGATCGTCGCCAGCCGGGCGCTCTGCTCCGGGCCCCAGCCGGCATTGTCCTCGACCGACAGCCGCACGAACAGCGGCTTGTGGTCCGGCCAGTGCGCACGCACGGCTTCGGTCACCTCGATCAGGAACCGCATCCGGTTCGATTCCGAGCCGCCATACGCGTCGCTGCGCTGGTTCGAACGCCCGGAGAGGAATTCGTGCACGAGATAGCCATGGGCGCCGTGCAGCTCCAGCACATCGAACCCGGCCGCGTGCGCGCGCCGTGCCGCCTGCCCCCAGGCTGCGACGAGGTCCTGCACCTCATGGGTTTCCAGCGCGCGCGGCACCGGCCAGCGTTCGCTATGGGCGACCGCGCTCGGCGCCACCGGCGTCCAGGCGTCCCAATCCTCGATCTCGGGCGTGCGCTCCAGCGGACGGTCGCCCTCCCACGGCCGGCTCGCGCGCGCCTTACGACCGGAATGGCCGAGCTGGATGCCGGCCACCGCATTCTGCTGCTTGATGAAGCCCGCGAGGCGGCCGAGCGGCGCGATGAACTTGTCGTCCCAGATGCCGAGATCGCCGATCGTGCCGCAGCCGCGGCGCTCGACCTTGGTCGATTCGACGATCACGAGACCGGCGCCGCCGGCGGCGAACTTGCCTGCATTCATCAGATGCCAGTCGGTCGGAAAGCCCTTCTCGGCGGAATATTGGTGCATCGGCGGCACCACGATGCGGTTCTTCAGCGTGACGCCGCGGATGGTCATCGGCGAAAACAGCAGTCTGTCGGACATGGCTTCCTCACATGAGGTCGTTACCCCGGTGCACGGGCCGATCTTGGTTTTGCCGGCGACGATATACGCGGCACGCGATCGTCGATAGAGGCGCGCGACGCCGAGCCGATATCGCGCGACGAACCGTTGCGATCCTATTGAGCGGGCTTCCGGCTGGCCGACAGGTCGGTCGGGCAGTTGACCCCGCATGCGATCGCTTTCTTCTGGTCGGCGACACGCCATACCAGCAGCGCCACCAGGACAATGATGGTGACGGTGAGCTTGGCCAATGCGTCGTGATTCAATGTCAGCTCCGAAACAATCGGCATCAACGAAGGCAATCAGCCGCAACAACAATGTAACGCCAGCGCCGTTCGAGGCCGGCGCCGGGCCGTCGACCACGCCGCGTTCGATTCGAGCCGGTCGACATCATCATGGTACGGCCTTGGCCCCGTCTGCAAGCTTGCCCGTCTGCATGGCTGCATGGCAGAGCCGGCCACGGCACTGCCGGAACTTTGCCGCCCGTGTGCCGTTCGGTGATTGTCCCCTGATCATTGCCCCAGAGGCACACAACACCTCCTGCGGCCCCAGCCGTCACGCTGGGGCCGTAAAACATTGAAGCTGCGGGCGGACTGGCGTTGTCGGCCGGAGCGCGGCGATCTCCGGGAAATGGACGCGCCGATCGCGCGGTTCCCGCCCGCTCGTCACCCTAGCCCATATGGACTACGTCCTCGCGGCGACGGTCAACTGCGCGCAAGCTTTGCTGCGCCCGCGGCGATCGCGTCGTTGAAGCTCGTGTCCCAGAATTTTCCAACCTCGGCACGCGCATCGAGCACGCCGAGCTTGAGGAAGGTATCGGCGACCTTCTGGTGGGTCTCCGGCACGTCGGGGCTGACGCCGGCGAGCGAGAAATCGTCGCTGCGGCGGGCGAACTGATCGAGAATGTCCTGCAGCGGCAGATGGGTTTCCGCCACCTGTGCCGCCGCGTAGAGCGCAAAATTCCTGTTGGCGAACGCATAGGCGCGCTGGATCCGCAGCAACAGATCGCTCACCGCGGCGTGGCGCAGCGGATCGTCGACCACCTTCGGATTGGCGTAGATCGGGAAATTGCCCGAGAGATAGCCGACGCCGGTCTTGAGCAAGCGCGCGCCCTGCCTGGCGATGGCGAGCTGGCCGTTATAGCCGTAGATCGCCCATGCATCGAGCTTGCCGGAGGCGAACGCCGAATAACCGTCCGACGGCGTCAGATTGATCGCCTCGATATCGCCGAATGCAATGCCGGCCTCCTCGAGCTGCTTGGCGAGGAAGTAATGCGCGGTGGTCGCGCGCACATAGCCGACGCGCTTGCCCTTGAGGTCGGCAATCGAATGGATCGGCGCATCCTTCGCCGCGACCGTGACCTGGATATTGAGATCCTCATGGGTGACCGCGATGAAGCGCACCTTGGCGTTCTGCCGCGCGGCGAACATCGCGGGAATCTCGCTGCCCGAACCGATATCGAGCGCATCGCCGTTCAAGGCCTCGATGTGGAGCACGCCGTTGTTGAGCTCCTTCCATTCGATCCGGTACGGCGTCTTGTCCTCGCCCGCCGCCTGCAACAGCTGACGCCAGCCGCCCTTGTAATAGGCGACGCGCAGCGTGACGCCGCCGAGATCGGGCGCCGCGCCTGCCCCGCCCTCTGCGTGCGCACGGCTTGCGATCAGACTTCCGGCAAGCGCACCGAGCGCAGAACGTCGAGAGAGGGAGAATGGCGTGGTCACCGGCTTGAGCTCCTGATCAGCAGTCACAACTGCTGCAAGCTTAGGAGAAACGCCGCCGATGTATATGAGACGCTATTTCGTTTTTCGCCGCGCGCGCGAAAAGCCGTTCCAAGGATTGGCTGCCTGGCGCGATGATCCGTTTTCCCGCGGTCCGAATGATGGATATCGCTTCGCTCTGCCCATCCTGCTCCGGACTACTTCGTAACCTCGTACACATCGGGATCGAAGCTCGCGCTCGGATGGGCGAATGCATTCTTCAGCGCCGGCGACATCGCCACGTTATAGTTGATGCCGTTCGGCGGCGTCGGCTGCTGCAGCCACTTCCCGTACATCACCTCGATCTCCGGGCTCTGGTAGAGCTCCGCCGTGGCGCGGTCGGCCAGCGCCTTGAACGGCGCGTCCTCCCGGCGCAGCATGACGCCGAACGGCTCCGCCTTCGAGAAGGCCTCTTCGCTGATCATGTAGAGCGCAGGCTGCTTCGATCGCGCGATCGCAACGGCCAGCTGCACGTCATCGAGCGCATAGGCCTGGGCACGATCGGTCTCCAGCATCAAAAACGCCTCGGCCTGGTCCTTGGCCGGCAGCACGTTGATGCCGAGCTTGCGTTCGGTGTTGACCTTGATGAGCTGGGTCAGGTTCACCGAGCCAGCCACTGCGGTGACCGACTTGCCCTTGAGGTCGTCGATCGTGTTGATGCCCGCGGATTTCTTGGCGGCAAAGCGCGTCGCGCTGAGGAAATGCGAGTTGGTGAAAGTCACCTGCTTCTGGCGCTCGGCGCTGTTGGTGGTGGCCGAGCAATGCAGGTCGATCGTGCCGTTGACCATCAAGGGAATGCGGTTCGACGAGGTCACCGGGAGATAGTCGACCGCGATGTCGGGCATGCCGAGCTGCTTCTTCACCGCGTCGACGATCTTCAGGCAGATGTCGAGCGCGAAGCCAATCGGCCGCGCATTGTCGTCGAGATAGCTGAAGGGAACCGAGGCCTCTTGAAAGCCGAGCGTGACCTTCTTCGTCTCCTTGATCTTCTGCAGCGTGCCCGACAGCTCCTCGGCCGCCGCGGGGCTTGCGGCGAGCGTGAGGGCGAAGAGAATGGCGGGCAAACGCATCGGCGGCTCCTGTGCGGCGATCAGGCGGCGTTGATAGCGCACGGATCAGAGCACGGCCAGATGACGCCGTGTCTAGCAGCTATCGCAGTTTGCGATGGTCCGTCGACCTACCGCTGCGTCTCGCCCTCGAGCAGGCGGTCGCCGACCAGATGGACCGCGCCGCGGGTCCAGGAATAATCGGCGCCCATCCGCAGGCCGCTGTCGCCGCGCGAGACGACCGTGCCGCTGCGGGCGTCGCGCACCTGGAAGCCGACCGTGTATTCGGTCCGGCTGACCCGCCTGATCACGCCAATCAGCGATTGATCAGCGCCGAGCTGCTGCGCAATCGTAGCCTCGCAACCGTCGCAGTCGCGCAGCGCCCGCGCCTTGACCGGCTCCGCGCTCGCGCCGCCGGTATCGACCAGGCGGTAGCGGCCGGACTGCGCAATGCGATCGCGCACGCCCTTCGTGACGTCGGCGAGAGTGACTGCATCGGAGCCGGCGACGCCTGACGACGGTGCCGCGGAGGTATCCTCGAGCTCGAATTCGAACACCGCAAGCCGGATCGGCGCCGGGGCAGCGGTCTGTTCCGGCGGCAGCACGGTCGCAAGAGCGCCGCGTACCTCGCGCGACACGAACATCGCCGCGTGGTCCCACGCCTCATCCGTATCGCCACGAAACGTGTAAAGCTTCTCGTACAGCACCTGGCTCGCGGCGGCGTCGATCACCGCCACCTTGGCCCACTGGATCAGCGTGCTCATCTTCTGCACGCCGCCGATCACCTTGATCCGGGCCTCGCCCGCGGGCGCCGCCGATGGGACCAGCCGATAGCGCGGCTCCGCGGCAACATCGGCGCGCAGCTTCTGCATCAACGCATCCAGCCGCTTCTGATGCGCGACGGTCTGATCGACGACCTCGCCCGAGGTGTCGAGATAGCTGAAATCATCGATGCTGACGCCGAGTGGGGCCGTTGCCGCGGCGCCGGTCCCGGCGCGCAGCGGACCAATTCCGGCCAGCAGGCCGATCAGGGCAACGGAGAGCAGGACGAGACGGGACTGGCGCATGATCTAGGCCTTTCAGCGGTTGGGAGCGGATGATCGCAACCTAGGCCGACGGGCCTCCGTGCCGCAGCTGCGTGCCTCCCGGCCGGTGCCGGGAAAATTTCACGACGGCGGTCCGCGCTCATGGCGGCGCTTCTCGACACTCGCATTCTGCCGTTTAATGGGCATGACGGCCCTGCCCGCCGGCGGGCGCCATGGCCCGTCTGCGACCTCTGAGGATACACCGATGCGGAATTGGTCCGGAAGCGATCTGAAACTGCGGCTGACGTTGCGCGTGGCCGTCGTGTCGATGCTCTGCTTTGCAGCGATCTCCGGCTACTTCCTGGTCGATGCCGATCGCTCGGTGCGCGCGAGGATCACAGCCGTTGCCGATGTCACTGCCAGGACGCTGGAGCTGCAGCAGAGCAAGACCCAGTGGCTGAACAATGCGCGCTCCGACTTCCCCAATCTCGACGGCGTCGCCGCCTCGGTAATGGCGCCGGGGCTGTGCCTCGCTTTTCGCAACACAGGCGGTGAGATCAGCCAGCGGTTCTGCGGCGGTGCGCAGACCGATATGGCCACCCCGCCACTGGCCTTTACTGCGCTGTATCGCCGCCTGTTCGATCCCGGCCGCGAGGCCGTCCGCCCGGTGGTCTCGCGCGGCCAGGCGATCGGCGAGGCCGTGGTCTGGGTCGATCCGGCCGTGCTGACGGCCGAGGCCTGGCACGATGCCGGCCGGCTGATGACGGTGCTGATGCTGGCGCTGCCGCTGCTTTGCGCCCTGGTCTATGCCGCGCTGTCGCGCGCGCTGCGTCCGACGCTGTTGATCCGCGACGGGCTGGCGCGGATCGCCACAGGCGACCTCGCCGCGCGCCTGCCGCCGTTCGATCTCGCCGAACTGTCGGCGATCGGCGATGTCTTCAATCAGCTCGCCGAGCGCCTCGCCGCCGCGCTCGGCGACCGCAACGCGCTGACGCAAAAGCTGATCCTGGTGCAGGACGAGGAGCGCCGGCATCTTGCACGCGAGTTGCATGACGAATTCGGGCAGTCGCTGGCCGCCATCCGTGCGCTCGCCGCCTCGGCACGCCTGACCGCGGCGCAGGATTGTCCACCCCTGCTCGCCGAATGCGACGGCATCGCGCGCACCGCGACCGACATGATGGAGACGCTGCGCGGCGCCCTGTTCCGGTTGCGTCCGCCCGACGTCGACGAGCTCGGACTTGCGGCCAGCCTGGAGGGTCTGATCGCCGGCTGGAACAGCCGCAGCCGGGGACGTCAGCGGTTCGAGATCACCGTTGCGGGATCGTTCGAGCGCATCCCCGCCTCGACCGCCGCCAATCTCTATCGCATCGTGCAGGAGGCGCTCACCAACGCCGCCAAGCACGCCGGCGCCACGCGGGTCACACTACGGCTCGAGATGCGCGAGCCGGCTTTGGCCGGCGACGGCGAAATCGTGCTTGCGATCGACGATGATGGCAAGCCCGGCGATCCACCGGCCAAGTCCGGCATGGGCCTGCTCGGGATGCGCGAGCGGGTCGCAGCACTGGGCGGGCGGCTGAGCTTCGCGGCCAGGCAGTCCGGTGGCTCGTCGCTGCGCGTCAGCGTTCCCGTCGCGGCCGGCCTGGAGGCCGCACCCAGGGATCGCGCGGCATGAGCGCGACGGCACGCACCATCCTCCTGGTCGACGACCACGCCGTCGTTCGGGAGGGCTACCGGGCGATGCTGCAAAAGCAGCCGGGCCTCTCCGTCGTCGCCGAAGCCTCCGACGGCGTCGAGGCCTACCGTCTCTACAAGGAGACCACGCCCGACCTCGTGATCATGGACCTGTCGATGCCCGGCATCGGCGGCATCGAGGCGATCCGGCGGCTCAGGCAGTGGGACAAGCGCGCCAAGATCCTGGTGTTCACCATGCACCAGAACGCGGCCTTTGCCGTGCAGGCGATCCGCGCCGGCGCCAGCGGCTATGTCACCAAGACCAGCCCGCCGGAGACGCTGGTGCATGCCGTGATGGAGGCGCTGTCGGGCAAGATCGCGATCAGCCCGGATATCGACCACGAGCTCGCGCTCAGCCACCTCGCCGGCGAGAGCGCCGCCGCCGATCTGCTGACCGCACGGGAGTTCGAGGTGCTGCGCATGTTGCTCGCGGAGAAGACCACCGACGAGATCGCCGTGACGCTGCACCTCAGCCCCAAGACGGTCGCCAACCTGCACTCCATGATCAAGGACAAGCTCGGCGTCGGCACCGACATCGAGCTGGTCCGCCTCGCGCTGCGCCAGGGCATCCTGACGCAGATCGATCTCGGCGAACGGTGAGCTCGCGGCCCGTCGGGCCGTATGTTCAAGAGACCGTGCGATCAGCGGCAAAGCGCATTCCGATCTGGAACACGGGTCCCGTTCCATCCGTTGCCCTTCGTCGCCGGCAATGACCGCTGGGCGTCGGTTGCGCTCGTAGCGTCCCGAAGCAGCAGGACCACGCCTGATCGTCCTGGCTCCGATGACAGGGAACGGGATGATGGCTGGAACTCTATCGGAAGCGCTGGTGCGCAAGATCAGTGTCTCCAACAGGCTCGATCGCGCTGATATCGAAACGCTGCAGACACTCCCGATTCAGAGGCGCGAGTTCCGGGCGCGCGAGATCATCGTGCATGACGGACAGAGAGCAACCCAATGCTGCCTGGTGGCGGAGGGCTTCGTGTTCCGGTCCAAGTCGACGCCCGATGGGCAGCGACAAATCCTGTCGCTGCATATTCCAGGGGAGATTCCGGATCTTCAAAGCCTCCACCTCGGAATCATGGACCACGACCTCGTCGCACTCACATCCTGCACGCTGGGCCTCATCCCGCACGAGGCCTTGAAGCGGATGAACGCGGTGTTCCCGAACATCGCCGCCGCGCTTTGGCGGGAGACGCTGATCGACGCATCCATCTTCAGGGAATGGATCCTCAATGTCGGCCGCCGGACCGGCGTTCAGCGCATGGCTCATCTGTTGTCGGAAATGCGCCGCCGGCTGGAGGCGGTCGGCCGGACGTCGGGCGAAACCTTCAGGCTGCCGATCACGCAGGCCGAACTCGGCGATTGCCTGGCGCTGTCGACCGTGCACGTCAACCGGGTGCTGCAGGAACTTCGTGGCGACGGACTGATCGAAATCGACCGCGCGGCGTTCAATCTGCTCGATCGGGCGGGGCTGGAAGAGCGCGGCCAATTCGACCCGCACTATCTCCATCTCACCCCCTCTGCGTAATGAGATCGGCTATGGCACAGTTCTTTTTTGATCTTCAAGAAGACGGCAGCGTCCTCCTGGATCGCGAAGGCGTCGACCTGGCCGACGCGCAGCAGGCCGAGCTCAAGGCCTGGCAAACCGCGTGTGACATCGCGAAGGACAACGCCGGCCAACGCTCGAGATCCATCAAGATTCTGGTGCGCGATCAGCATGCCGAGATCCTGGCGGTCGAGCTCAACGCAACGGTGTTAGCGAAGCGCTAGCCCCCACCAGCGACTCACGGCGGCTTCATTCCTTCGCGAGAACCGCGGTTGCTGCCCTCTCCCTGATCCGTCGCGCAAAGAGAGGCCCCAGCGAGGGGGTACACGCTGAGGCCAAAGCAACTTGGTCACGTCATCCTAGACCTCGTCGCCGATGCTTTCCTCTGGCCGTTCGGGGTACCGGAGTCGTACGGGGTCGAAGGCGCGAACCTTATTCGTCCGTCGTCCGTATCCGTACAGGTCAGGATTTTGCCATCCCTCCTGGGGCTAGAACCAACGCCGCCCGCCATATTTCAATGCGGGCGGCGTTGCGCATTTCTGGCCTGGAACAGGACGAGGCCGGCGTGCCCGCGCGGCCTGACGCGCGCGCAAGTTCCCCGGACAGGAACCGGAACGGACACCAACCAATGTTAGTTGGACAGTATGATTTTGGAGGATGGAGCGTCATCATTGTGACCCGGAAAACCTTGCAGGCGCGTTCAGAGCAGGCGCTCGTCGTCATCATTCTCAGCACCGGCGCGCTGATCGCTTACCTCGGCCTGGCGCTTTCCAGACTGTGAGTGAAGTACGCAATGACGATGCGCCTTATTTCCTGAGCACCATCTTCATCTTTCCTGAGCACCATCTTCATCGTCGTCCTGGCGGTTTTGCGACGAACGCGAAGCTGCATCCCCAACCACAACTGTCATCGCCCGGCTTGACCGGGCTATCCAGTACGCCGCGGCCTCTCGGCCCAAGCATAGCCGTCTCTGGAATACTGGATCGCCCGGTCAATGCCGGACGATGACACCAGGATGGGGTGGCGAAAGCCGGGTCGACGATGAGAAGATCACCGGCCGCCAGCACCGTGGTCGCATGCCTGCCGCACAAATCGAGGACATTGCCGCCTGCCCGCAATTCTCGTACACGGTTTCACGCAATGACCTCGCAACTCTCTCCCGATTCCGTCGACGTGTTGCTGTTCGATATCGGCCGCGTCGTGCTCGACATCGACCTCGACAAGGTGATGGCGCACTGGGCGCAGCATGCCGGCTGCGCGCCGGCCGAGCTCGCCACGCGCTTTGTCGTCGACGACAGCTACAAGCATCACGAGATCGGACGGATCGACGACGCGGCGTTCTTCGCTAATTTGCGCCGAACGCTCGGCATCGACATCACGGACGCGCAATTCCTCGAGGGCTGGAATGCGATCTTCACCGGCGCGATGCCTGATATCGCCCCCCTGCTCGCGGCCGCCGCGGAGCGGATGCCGCTCTATGCCTTCTCCAACACCAATCCCGCCCATGTCGCGCATTTCTCGGTGGTCCATGCCGAGCTGCTCAGCCATTTCCGTAACGTTTTCCTGTCCTCGACCATCGGGCATCGCAAACCCGACGCCGAGGCCTACGATCATGTGGTACAAGCCATCGGCGTGCCGGCGTCTCGGATCCTGTTCTTCGACGATTTGGCCGCCAATGTCGAAGGTGCGCGGGCGCGCGGCCTTCATGCCGTCCACGTGACATCGATGGATGACGTGGCGAGGGCTCTGACTGCACTTGGTATTGAACATTAGGAATTGAGGAGCTCCGAGCGTGGCCCTGATGCCGGTTGCCGATGCCCTGTCCGCCGTCCTCGCCGGCGCCGAACCGCTGCCGGAGGAGATGGTCGCGCTCGATGCCGCCTACCACCGCACCCTGGCGCGCGACCTCGCCGCGCGGCGCACCCAGCCGCCGCAGCCGATGTCGGCGATGGACGGTTATGCCGTGCGCGCTGCCGACGCGGCTGACCTCTCGGCCCGCCTCAGGGTGATCGGCGAAGTCGCGGCCGGCCGGCCGTTCGAGCGGACGGTCGGCGCCGGCGAAGCGGTGCGGATCTTCACCGGTGGTGTGATCCCCGATGGCGCCGACGCCGTCATCATCCAGGAAGACACCGCGGTCGACGGCGACCACATCACGATCACGGAAGCCGCCACCGCCGGGCGGCACATCCGCCCGGCCGGGGTCGATTTCCGCGAGGGCGACGTGCTGCTCGAGGCCGGCAGCCGCCTCTCCGACCGCGCGCTGTCGCTGGCCGCCGCCATGAACCACCCGGAGCTCGCGGTGCGCCGCCGTCCCAAGGTCGCGGTGCTGGCGACCGGCGACGAGCTGGTGATGCCGGGATCAAAGCCCGGCCCCGGCCAGATCGTCTATTCCAACGGCTATGCGCTGCGGGCGCTGGCGCGCGCCGAAGGCGCCGAGACCGTCGATCTCGGGATTGCCGCCGACACGGTGGAGTCCACCACCGCCGGCATCCGCCGGGCACGGGAAACCGGCGCCGACATCCTGATCACGACCGGCGGCGCCTCGGTCGGCGACCACGATCTGGTCAAGCAGTCGCTGGAGGCCGAGGGTGTCGAGATGGCGTTCTGGCGGATCGCGATGCGGCCCGGCAAGCCGATGATGCACGGCCGATTAGGGGCGATGCGGGTGATCGGCCTGCCCGGCAATCCGGTGTCGTCCTATGTCTGCGCCTTCCTGTTTCTGGTGCCGTTGATTCGGGCGCTGAGCGGCCGAAAAGTGATTCATCATCGCCGCGCGAGCGCCCTGCTCGGCCGCGACCTCGCCGCCAACGACCAGCGCGAGGACTATCTGCGTGCGCGTCTCGAGACGCGCGAAGACGGCTCGCTGATCGCAACGCCCGTGATGCAGCAGGACTCGTCGCTGCTCGGGAATCTCGCTGCGGCACGGGCACTTCTCGTGCGTCCGCCGTTTGCGCCCGCCGCCGCCAAGGGCAGCGAATGCGAGATCCTGACACTGCCTGAGTGAGGCTTTCGCAGCCCGTCGATCGCGCGTTGCAGAACGCGTTCACCGGAAATTAAGTGGTTGCGGAACACATATCGAACATATAGTGTCCGTTCATGATTTGTTTCGAGTACTGGTGTCTACAAACGGGAGACCATTCAGGGGGCGCTTGCAAACAGCACGGCGCTTCGGAGGTCAGGCCCCGCCTGCAGGCCCACCTGAAGAGTCTCGGAATCGAACGACGCTATCAACCGGGGGAATACTCGAGATGCTCACGCGCAAACAGTACGAACTTCTGCGTTTCATCAATGAACGTCTGAAGGAGGCCGGCGTCCCGCCCTCATTCGACGAGATGAAGGATGCGCTCGACCTGCGCTCGAAGTCCGGTATCCACCGCCTGATCACTGCCCTGGAGGAGCGCGGCTTCATCCGCCGCCTGCCCAACCGCGCCCGCGCCATCGAGGTCATCAAGCTGCCCGAACTGTCGGCCGGTGGCGGCGGCGGCCGCCGCGGCTTCACCCCGAGCGTCATCGAAGGCACCCTCGGCAAGCGCACCAGCACGCCGCCGATCGCCGAGGACGACGGCAACCGTCCGGTCGCGGTCCCGGTGATGGGCCGGATCGCCGCCGGTACGCCGATCGAGGCGCTGCAGACCCGCAGCCACACCATCAGCGTACCGCCGGACATGCTCGGCGCCGGCGAGCATTATGCGCTCGAAGTGCGCGGTGACTCGATGGTCGATGCCGGCATCCTCGACGGCGACATGGCGCTGATCCAGCGCAACGACGTCGCCAACACCGGCGACATCGTGGTGGCGCTGATCGACGAGGAGGAAGCCACCCTGAAGCGCTTCCGCCGCCGCGGTGCATCGATCGCGCTGGAGCCGGCCAACACCGCCTATGAAGTGCGCATCCTGCCGCCGAACCGGGTCCGCATCCAGGGCAAGCTGATCGGCCTTTATCGCAAATACTAATGGCGGCAAGGAACGAGCGACACATCGGATCGTTCCTTGACTGATAGCGTAACGTACGGCCCGCCCGATGCGCTCCGATACCTCTCGCGCAGCGTCGCGTGTTTGTGATTGAGGCAATCGCGGGCCAGTCGTACAATCGCCTAGAAACGAGCAGACGCTCGTTCGCTATCGTCCACTCTGGTAGAGGCCCTATGCCTCAAAGAGAGGCACGGGTCGCTACCTCAATGAGGAGCCATCCGATGTGTGACTATAGTCTGCACGCCGTGGCATCGCGCCCCGCCATTGTCGGAGAGACGCTGATCACCACGACTTTCCGCGGCACGTCGACCCGCGGCTTTGCTTCGGAGAACGATCCCACTGTCGCGGTTTGCATGCTGCCGGGCACCGAGCTCGCTTTCGCCGAGAACGTTCGCTACGACAGCCGCTGGATCTGGACCAAGACGCTGAACTATCGCGTCGGCGTGTTCAACGAAGTCGAGCCGGACGTGCCGGATCGGCATCATGACGCGGTCGAATTTCCCGACGGCAACCATGTGCTGGTGACCCAGCTGGTCGAGGGACAGCGCGTCAGCGTGCTGCAATTGCCTGCGCTGCACCCGCCGGTCGTGCAGAAGCCCAAGGTCGTCGAGCGGCGGCCGTCCGCATTCGCATCGCTGTTTTTGGGTTGAACGCATCGTCGCCGCGGAATGAGCCATCCGTCGGCGAGTGACCTAAGCCATTTCGAGCGACCCCGGACGTCCGCTTCCGGGGCGCATAGGGAGATTTGCGTCGGCGGCCACCTTGGCGCATCATCGGGCACGGAGGACGTGCACTCACGGAAACCTGCTCAGTGGTCGACAAGGTCACATGGCAAAAGGCTGGACGCGTCACGGAGCCGGGCCGCTACATGTTCCGGTTCGGCTGGCTGACCGTAACGGCTGACGATCTGAAGGTCTGGGAGCAATTCCCCGAGGCTTCCTTCACGCTGGTCAAGAAGCCCGACGCCGGCCCCGACTCCGACGAATACCATCTCGGCCTGTTCGAATTGCCGGCCGGTCACCCGCCCGACAACGGCTAATCCTCAAGCGGCTAATCCTCTCCCTGCAGATCGCTCTCGGCCGGCGTCGCGTCGGCGGCTGGCCGCGGCGCTGTGGCGGGCGCGCGCAGCATGGTCTCGCCCTCGCCGTCGCCGGGAACCGCCGGCGACCAAGGCCGGTCGATCCCGCCCGGCTTGACCGCCTCGACGGCGTAGCCGTCCCTGACCCGCCGCAGCACCAGCGCACCGTGGCGCCGCAGCCGCTCGGCATCGATCACCGAGGCCCCGCAGCCCTGCGGCGCCGACCGGGCCGTCACGATCAGCGCCGCGCGCTCGCAATCATCCGCCAGCGCGTCGGGCCGGCTCGCCAGCGCGACGAAGGCCCCGCCGGGCCCCTGGGTCACGCAGCCGCCGGCATCGCAGGAGACACCCTCGCCGAGCGACGCATCGGTCGCGGTCCGCGCATCGGCGTCGGCCGCCAGCCACTCTTTGACAAGGAACGCGTCCTTGGCGCTGTGCATCAGATGCAGCCGCCCGTCGCCGCCGCGCACCGCGACGTTGCGGCCATCGGCGGAGACCAGCATGTCCGGCTGCGGCACCCGCATTGCCCACACCGAGGCCACCACCAGCAGCGCCGCACCCGACCAGCGCAGCGGCGTGCGTAGCAGCCCGAGCAGGACGAGGCCGGCGCTGGCTACGATCAGCGGCCCGATCCCGAATGCCGCCATCCGGCCGACCGCGCCGGGTAGCGCCGCGACCCATTGCGTCACCAGGATCATCCAGTCGATGCCGAACCCCATGATCGCCCAGAACACGCCGTCGAAGCCGAACGGCATGGCGACGAGCCCGAGCAGGCCGGCCGGCATCACGACCGCCGACACCACCGGCATCGCCGCGAGGTTCGCGAGCAGCCCATAGGGCGTCACGCGGTGGAAGTGGAACGCGGCGTAGGGCGTGGTTGCGAGCCCCGCGACCAGCGAGGCCAGCATTAGCATCGTGAGCTCACGCCCGCCCCACAGCGCGATCCGCGCGGTCGCCGAATGGTCGGGCGACGCCAAGAGGTTCGGCAGCCCGATCTGCACCAGCGCGACCAGCCCGAGCGTCGCGGCAAACGACATCTGGAAGCTCGGATGCACCAGCGCCTCAGGCGCGATCGCAAGCACGATCAGCGCCGCCACCGCCAGCGTGCGGAAGGTGATCGCGCGGCGATCGACGATCACGGCGATCAGCACCACGGCAGTCATGAAGAACGACCGCTGGGTCGCGACCTCGGCTCCCGACAGCAGCAGGTAGAACGCCGCCGCGACCAGCGCGGCCGCCGCCGCCCATTTCTTGATCGGGTGTCCGGCCGTCAGCGCCGGAAACAGCGCCAGCAGCGCGCGGATCGTGAAGAACACGACGCCGGCGACCACGGCCATGTGGTAGCCGGAGATCGACAGCACATGGCCGAGCCCGGAGATGAACATCGCATCGTTGACCGGCGTCGTGATCGCATCGCGCCGCCCGGTGAGCAACGCCGTTGCGATCGCGCGCTGATCGCCATCGAGCGTGGTGCGGATGCGCGCGTCGATGGCGTCGCGCAGGCCCTGCATGAAGGCGGCATAGCGCAGCGCCAGGCCGCCGGTCGCCGGCGGCTCCTTTGTCCTGACCGCGCCCATCACGAAGCCGGAGGCGCCGATGCCCTGGAAATACAGGTCGCGGCCGAAATCATAGGAGCCCGGACGCTGCGGCCCGAGCGGCGGCATCAGCCGCGCCTTCAATTCGACGAAGCTGCCGACGTCGGGCGCGGTGCCCTTCTTCACCGAGAGCCTGACGCGCTCGAGCTTCGGCACCTCGCGCTGGCTCTCCATCGACACGACGCGCAGCACGAAGCGATCGGTCTTCTCCCTGATGTCGCGCGTCTCGACGAAGCCGGTCAGCGCCACGGAATAGATCGGCCGCGCCAGCACGCCATGGGCGATCCGCGCCGTCTTCCACGTCGCCGTCGCAAAGCCCGCGGCAACCGCGGCCAGCATCACGATGGCGGGAAATACACTGCGCCGCCGCAGCAGCAGCGCCAGCAGGCACAGCAAAATTGCGACCGCCGCCGCGACCGACAGCACCGGCTCGCGCTCGGCCGCAAAGTAGAACGCAATCCCAGTGCCGAACGCCACCGGCACCCACGGCAACAGCCGCCCGGCCCCCGCCTCGGCGCGCGCCCATTGCCGGAGTGTCTCGACAAGAGGTCGCCAGATACTGGCACGCGTCGGGACGTAGCCGCCGGCCGGCGCAGCCCCACGCGGCGGCCACGTCCCCGCGTAGCCGCGTCTGCCGCCCGGCGTCGTGCCCTGCTCCGCCATTCCGCTTGCGATCCCTGCCGGGCCGCAGGCTAGCGGATGCCGCAGTCACCCGACTAGCGGAACGGAACCGAAACACGCAACCGAAGGCTGTGAGCTGCGAGGATAAGCCGGACGCTGAGGCGCGCGGCTAGATCAGCGGCGTCTGTGACGAAACGTGATGGCAGGCGATCTTCCAGTCGCCGTCCTCGCGCGCGATCACCCAGGTGATCTTGACGGTAAGCGAGGGCGCATCGTCGTCGAGGAAGAAGGACGCGATCGCAGCCATGTTGACGAGATCGGCGTTCACCCGTTCGGTCCTGACGTCGCTGAACTGAACCCGCTGCGCGCGCCAGCGCGGCAGGCCATCAAAATAGGCCTTCACGCCGTCGCGGCCGCGATACAGCGTCGGGTTCGAGCCGAAGAAGAACGCGTGCCGCGAATAGAGCGCGGCAAGCGCATCGGCGTCGAGCTTGCTGAAACCCGCGGACCATCGCCCGATGATGGCGGAGGCGATATCGTCGGCTTCATCAGGCATCGATCGCCTCCCGGGGTTCCGCCGTGCGGAACGGCAATCCAAAAGACTTTATCGCCATGCGCAGCCAACTGCGCACGGCTCCCTAGTCGAATTGCGTTTTTGCGCGCTCTACGATTTCGGCCACCTTGTCCAGATATCTCTCGACGAGCACCCGGGCATCCGTTCTTTGGAATTGTGATGGGGCGCTCGGAAGTACCAATCCGGACCTGACATCCCAAGAATCCGGCAGGTCCACGTAAAACTTCTCCACCTTGCCATCGGCGAGTACCACTTCCCAGCCCGATCCGCCGGTCTCATCTCCCATAAAGAACGCCCTCGCGGTTGGCGGCCTATTCGGCAAGGTCGCGACCTTAGAAAGGTCAAGAGATCCAATCTTGACGTAGCCACCTGCATGCTGTTTTGCGGTCTTTTCGATCTCGGTGCGAAGGTTACTCATGTAGACCATAAGTTCGTCGGCCTTCAACTCTGCCGAAATCCGCGCGTACCAATCATCAAACCCAGCGACATGGTTCCTCATATTTTGCAGGGCGAATGTAACCATCCGACCGAATACGACCGCGTTGTATAAGCCCGCTCGCGCGCGCTCTGGCTCGTCCATATCTTTGAGACCCATGCGAGCAATTCTTAATCGCTCTTCCGCAGCGCGAATCGCGTCCACGACGCGCGCTGGATCACGGGAGATTGGCTCACCTCCCGTGGAGCTAACAGTCGCCTGACGCAATGTCCCCTTGCCGCCGACTTCCTTGGCGAAGGTGTCGCGCAGGCCGATGGTGCGGTTGAACACGAGCTTGTCCGGCGTCGAATCCGCGTCGCGCACGAAGTAGCCCTGCCGCTCGAACTGCATCACGTCGGGCGAATTGCTCTCTGCGATCGCAGGTTCGACCCGCGCATCGGTCAGCACTTCCAGCGACTGCGGGTTGAGGTCGTCGGCAAAGCTCGCCGCGTTCGGGCTCGGGTTGGCGAACAGCTGATTGTAGATGCGGATCTCCGCCGGCTTCGACTGCGCCGCCGGCAGCCAGTGCATCGTGGCCTTCACCTTGCGGCCGTCGGGCGCATTGCCGCCCTTGGTCAAGGGGTCGTAGGTCGCGCGCAGCTCGACGATTTCGCCGGCCTCGTTCTTCACCACGCCGGTGCACTTGATGAAGTAGGCATAGCGCAGCCGCACCTCATTGCCGGGCGAGAGGCGGAAGAACTTCTTCGGCGGGTTCTCCATGAAGTCGTCGCGCTCGATATAGAGCTCGCGGCCGAACGCGATCTTCCGCGTGCCGGCTTCCGGATTGTCGGGATGGTTGATCGCCTCGATCTCCTCGACCTGGCCTTCCGGATAATTCTCGATCACCACCTTGAGCGGCCGCAGCACCGCCATGCGGCGCAGCGACGTGCGGTTCAGCTCCTCGCGGATGCAGAATTCGAGCATGCCGACATCGACGACGCTGTTGGCCTTGGCGACGCCGATGCGCTTGATGAATTCGCGCACCGCGGCCGGCGGCACGCCGCGGCGCTTGAGGCCAGCAACGGTCGGCATCCGCGGATCGTCCCAGCCCGAGACGTGGCCGTCACGGACCAGCTGGGTCAGCACGCGCTTGGACAGCAGCGTGTAGGTCAGATTGAGCCGTGCCATTTCGTACTGACGCGGTTTCGAGGGCACCGGCAGCTTGTCGAGCAGCCACTCATAGAGCGGGCGGTGATCCTCGAACTCCAGCGTGCAGATCGAATGGGTGATGCCCTCGATCGCGTCCGACTGGCCGTGGGCGTAGTCGTAGCTCGGGTAGATCGACCATTTGTCGCCGGTGCGCGGATGGTGGGCGTGCAGGATGCGGTACAGCACGGGGTCGCGCAGGTTGATGTTGCCGGCCGCCATGTCGATCCTGGCGCGCAGCACCCGCGCGCCGTTCGGAAACTCGCCGGCCTTCATGCGGCGGAACAGGTCGAGATTCTCCTCGACCGAGCGGTCGCGGAACGGCGAGTTCTTTCCGGGCTCGGTCAGCGTGCCGCGGGAGGTGCGGATCTCTTCCTGCGACTGATCGTCGACATAGGCATAGCCGGCCTTGATCAGGCCCTCGGCCCAATCGTACAGGCGCTCGAAATAGTCCGACGCATAGAAGAGGTTCTTGCCCCAGTCGTAGCCGAGCCAATGGACGTCGGCCTGGATGGAGTCGATGTACTCCTGCTCCTCCTTGGTCGGATTGGTGTCGTCGAAGCGCAGATTGCACTGGCCGCCGAACTCCTGCGCGATGCCGAAGTTCAGGGCGATCGACTTGGCGTGCCCGATATGCAGGTAGCCGTTCGGCTCCGGCGGGAAGCGGGTCACGATCCGGTTGTGCCTGTGGGCGGAGAGATCGGCCTGGACGATGTCGCGGATGAAGTCGCGCCCTGCCTCTGCCGTCGTGTCAGTCGTCATCAAAGGGTTCCCTGGAGGATCAAGCTCAACCTTCTGCCAAATTCGCGCCGTCCGGCCAAGCCCGGTTTCAGAGCCGGGTTTCAAAGCCTTGCTTCGAGCCTGGTTTGGCCGGCAAAAGGTCAGCCGGGGCTTTAGTTATGTTCGGTTCCTGATATACACCAGCGCCCATTCCAGCATACGTCGCACGCGATCATGACCAATTCCGTCGTTACCCGTTTCGCCCCCTCTCCGACCGGCTTCCTCCATATCGGAGGCGCCCGCACCGCGCTGTTCAACTGGCTCTATGCCAGGAAGCTCGGCGGCAAGATGCTGCTCCGGATCGAGGACACCGACCGCGAACGCTCGACCAAGGAGGCGATCGACGCCATCCTGGATGGCCTGAAATGGCTCGAGCTCGATTGGGACGGCGACGTCATCTACCAGTTCAGCCGCGCCGCCCGCCATCGCGAGGTCGCCGAGGGCCTGCTCGCCGCCGGGCGCGCGTATTATTGCTACGCCACGCCTGAGGAGCTCACTGCGATGCGCGAGAAGGCGCGCGCCGAGGGCCGCACCCGCCTCTATGACGGCATGTGGCGCGACCGCGATCCGGCCACCGCGCCTGGCAACGTCAAGCCGACCATCCGCCTCAAGGCGCCGCAGACCGGCGAGACCGTGATCGAGGACCAGGTCCAGGGCCGCGTGGTCTGGCAGAACGAGAACCTCGACGACCTCGTCCTGCTGCGCGGCGACGGCACCCCGACCTACATGCTCGCGGTGGTGGTCGACGATCACGATATGGGCGTCACGCACATCATCCGCGGCGACGACCATTTGATCAACGCCGCGCGTCAGAAGCAGATCTACGACGCGTTGGAGTGGGAGCTGCCGAGCATGTCCCACATCCCGCTGATCCACGGTCCCGACGGCTCGAAACTGTCGAAGCGCCACGGCGCGCTCGGCGTCGATGCCTACCGCGCGCTGGGCTATCTGCCGGCGGCCTTGCGCAATTACCTGGTCCGGCTCGGCTGGAGCCATGGCGACCAGGAGATCTTCTCGACCCAGGAGATGATCGACGCGTTCGATCTCTCGGGCATCGGCCGCTCGGCGGCGCGGTTCGATTTCGCCAAGCTGGAGAACCTCAACGGTCACTACATCCGGCAGAGCGACGATCAATCCCTCGTGACCCAGTTCGAGAGTGTGCTGGATTATGTTCCCGACGGCGCCGCGCTGAAAGCCAAGCTCAACGACACCACCCGCGCGCAATTGCTGCGGGCGATGCCGAGCCTGAAAGAACGCGCCAAGACGCTGCTCGAGCTGATCTCGGGCGCCTACTTCATCTTCGCCGATCGGCCGCTCGAGCTCGATCCGAAAGCTGTGGCGCTGCTCACGCCGGAGACGCGTGCGTTGATCGGCCGGCTGCGCACCGCGCTGGAAGCCGTCAACGACTGGACGGCGGAGACCACCGAGACCGCCATGCGGAATTTCGCCGAACAGAACAATCTGAAACTCGGCGCCGTCGCCCAGCCGCTGCGGGTGGCGCTGACCGGACGTACAACGTCGCCGGGCATATTCGACGTGCTGGCCGTATTGGGACGCCAGGAGTGCCTGGCCCGTCTCGCCGATCAGGCGGTGTGATCCTGCATGGACCCCCTCCAGGGTCCATCTTGCAGCGCACATGGCAATGAGCTACCCAATCCCCGACGCTTTCTCCACAAGCCGTTCCGCCCCGCCATGGGCCGCAAATTAGCGACTAGGCAAGGTCGGTTTTCGCAACGATTTCATCGGGGATATCACGATGGACGCAAAATCCAGCAAGACAGCCACACTCACCATCGGCAACAAGAACTACGATTTCCCGATCCTGAGCGGCACGGTTGGGCCTGATGTCATCGACATCGCCAAGCTCTACGGCCAGGCCGGGGTGTTCACCTACGACCCCGGCTTCACCTCGACCGGCAGCTGCCAGTCGAAGATCACCTATATCGACGGCGATGCCGGCGTTCTCGAATACCGCGGCTATCCGATCGAGCAGCTCGCCGAGCACGGCGACTTCCTCGAGACCTGCTACCTCCTTCTCCGCGGCGAGCTTCCGTCCGCGGCGCAGAAGAAGGAGTTCGACTACATGGTCACGCACCACACCATGGTGCATGAGCAGATGGCCCGCTTCTTCCAGGGCTTCCGCCGCGACGCCCATCCGATGGCGATCATGGTCGCGGCCGTCGGCGCGCTTGCCGCGTTCTATCACGACTCCACCGACATCAACGATGCGAAGCAGCGGGAGATCGCTTCGATCCGCATGATTGCGAAGATCCCGACCTTGGCGGCGATGGCCTACAAGTACACGGTCGGCCAGCCCTTCGTTTACCCGAAGAACTCGCTCTCGTTCGCCGAGAACTTCCTCAACATGTGCTTCGCGGTGCCTTGCGAGGACTACAAGATCAATCCGGTGCTCGCCGACGCGCTCGACAAGATCTTCATCCTGCACGCCGACCACGAGCAGAATGCCTCGACCTCGACGGTGCGTATCGCCGGTTCATCGGGCGCCAACCCGTTCGCCTGCATCGCGGCCGGCATCGCCTGCCTGTGGGGCCCGGCGCATGGTGGCGCCAACGAGGCCGCACTGGCGATGCTCGCTGACATCGGCACGGTCGACAAGATCCCCGACTTCATTGCCAGGGTGAAGGACAAGAACAGCGAAGTCCGCCTGATGGGCTTCGGTCACCGCGTCTACAAGAACTACGATCCGCGCGCCAAGATCATGCAGAAGATGTGTCACGCGGTGCTGAAGGAGACCGGCCACGGCGACGATCCGATGCTCAAGGTCGCGCTGGAGCTCGAGAAGATCGCGCTCAGCGACCCCTACTTCATCGATCGCAAGCTGTACCCGAACGTCGACTTCTATTCGGGCATCACGCTGAAGGCGATGGGCTTCCCGACCTCGATGTTCACCGTGCTGTTCGCGGTCGCCCGCACCGTCGGCTGGATCAGCCAGTGGAGCGAGATGATCGAGGATCCGCAGCAGAAGATCGGCCGTCCGCGCCAGCTCTACACCGGCGTCGCGCGCCGCGACTACATGGCGATCGACAAGCGCAAGTAAGCTGCGCTTCTCGCGCAATCAGGAACGGCGCCATCAGGTCTGATGGCGCCGTTTTCGTTTGCCGCGGGCGACTTCGGTCGCGAGCGCGTCCAGCCGCGGCAGCCAGAACGCCCTGAAGCGGTCGAGCCAGTCGTCGACCTCGCGCAGCCGCGCCGGCTCCACGGCATAGATGCGGCGGGTGCCGTCGGCGCGCACCGATGCGAAGCCGGCATCCCGCAAGATCCGCAGCTGCTGCGAGACGGCCGACTGGGTGATGCCGAATTCCCGCTGCACGACGGTGACGACGTCGCCCGAGCTGTGCTCGCCGGTCGCCAGCAGCTCCAGGATGCGGCGGCGCACGGGATCGCCGAGGATGTCGAAGGCGTGCAAGGTCGCTAGCCTCCGCTGCCCGGCTCCGGCTCGCCGCAATAGGCTGCCGTGGTATTTGCCGCCGACCTCCGCGCCGCGGCCTCCTCGGTGCCCGCCGCGATCGAGGCCTTGCACCAGCCCTCGCTGGCCCGGCGGATGAAGTCCTTGCCGTCGCCGGTGGCCGGCCACGCAGCCGCGGCGGCGCGGTCGAAGGCCTCGCCGGGCGCCATGGCCAGATAGAGCGCGAGCCCGAGCAGCGCGAGGTCCCAGCCGACGCCGACCGCGCCGGGTCCGTAGCGATCCCAGAACTCGCCCTCGATCAGCGAGAGATGTTCCAGTTCCAGGCGCGTGGCGTCAGAGCCATTCTCGGCCAGCGTCACGGTGACCCAGCTGACCGTGCCCATCGACTCCCAGGTCACGGCAAGCCGGCGCGGCGGCTCACAGGTCGTGATTTCGCCGCCCGCCTGGCCCTGAAACTGGTATCGGCCGCCCAGCGTCAGGTCGCCGGAGATCGGCAGGAACCAGCGCGGAATGCGCTCCGGACTGGTCAGCGCGTCCCAGAGATCGTCGATGTCGGTGTCGTAGCTGCGGGTCGCGATCACCGCCCGCGCCGGTCTGCCGTCGCGTTCCCGGACCGCGACCTCGCGAACCACGGCTCCGACATAGGCAACTGGATCGATCCTCATGACGACGCTCCGCTTCAATATTAGCTATTGCTAATATTAGCGTAGTCTAACGCTTCCGGGCAAGCGGAACCGTTGCGATGGGGTGTCGCCGCTGACGAGGTCATGATCGGCTAGGTTGAACGGCGATCCATTTCCGCGAGCACGATATCGGCAGCGCGGACGCTCGGCGGCTGGTCGCCGGTCGACATCTTCCCGTCCATCGTCGCGAACGCGACGAGCTGCCGTAGACGCTCGGGCGTGTCCGCGATTATCTCGGCCAGCGCCGGCGCGAGCTTGTCCGGCGTACAGTTCTCCTGCAGGAACTCGGGAATGATATCGCTTCCGATCACGAGATTGGCGAGGATCACCGACGACACCCGGATCGCGCGGCGCAGGATGAACGCTTCGGCGGCGCCGACGCGATAGGCCGTCACCATCGGAATCCCCGACAGCGCGAGCTCCAGCGTCACCGTGCCCGACTTTGCCAGCGCAGCGCGGGCCACGCGGAACGCGGCGCGCTTCTCGACTTCGCCGATCGCGAGCCGCGGTGCGACGGGCCACGACGCCACGCCTTCGCGCACCATCGCCTCGAGATGCGGCATGGTCGGCAGCACGAGCTCGAACGGCGTCTGCGCGTTGAGCCGGCCGAGCGCCGCGCCGAACAGCGCCAGATGATGCCGGATCTCGCTGCGCCGGCTTCCCGGCAAGACCAGCAGCACCGGCGGCTGCGCATCGCGCCGCTTCTGCTCCTCGTCGTTCGGCCGCAGCGAGGAGAGCTGCTCGGTCAGGGGATGGCCGACATAGCTGCACGGCGGTCCCTCGAGCTTGCGATATTCCTCCGGCTCGAACGGCAGCAGCGCGAGCACATGGTCGACATAGTTCCGCATCGCGCGCGCCCTGCCCGGCCGCCAGGCCCAGACCGACGGCGACACGTAGTCGACGATCGGAATATTGGGATTGCGCGCGCGGACGCGGCGGGCGACGCGATGCGTGAAGTCGGGGCTGTCGATGATGACGAGCATATCAGGCGCGTCGGCGAGCACGGCATCGGCGGTACGGCGGATCAATCGCAGGATCTTCGGCAATTGCTTGACGACGGCGGCGAAGCCCATGATCGAGAGCTCCTCGATCGGAAACAGCGGCACGATGCCCTCGCCGGTCATCTGCCGGCCGCCGACGCCGGAAAATTGCACGGCATCGCCGAGGCGCTGGCGCAGCACCCTCATCAGCGCCGCGCCGAGACGGTCGCCGGATTCCTCGGTCGCGATCAGGACGATCTTGCGCGGCGTGCTTTGACCGTGCGCCTGCATCAGCCGGCCAGCCCGATGACGAACAGCCCCTTGGCGTCCGCGGCCTCGATCAACGCCTGCGGCTCGGCGGCCAGCGTGTTGCCGGCGATGACGGCGATCCCGGCGATGCCTGCCGCTGCCGCGCCCTCGACCGTCCGCGGCCCGATGGTCGGCAGATCGAAGCGCAGGTCCTGTCTGCTCTTCGGCGCCTTCACCAGCACGCCGCGGCCGGCCTTGGCGCGAATCCGGCCCTCGGCGCGCAGCCGGGCGACGCGCGCGAGCAAACCGTCGGTGCCCTCGATATCCTCGACCGCAACGACGTGGCCGTCGATCACCACCGCCGCCTGTCCGATATCGAACGGCCCGAGCGCGTCGAGCACGCCGCGTCCGCGCGCGATATCGGCGAGCGCTGCGCTGTCCGGCGCCGTGCGCGTCACTGCGCCCTCAGGCATCAGCAGATCGGGTGCGACATCCTTGATCCCGACCATGCGGAATCCCTGCTGTTCGAGGATGCGGCCGACGCTCGACAGCAGATGATCGTCGCCGCCGCGAAACGCGCGCACCACATGGCCGAGCAGGCGCAGCGTACCCCAGTCGAGCCGGATCTCCGACAGCGCCGGACGCACCAGGGTGCCGATGAAGATCAGGTCGCGGCAGCCTTCGTCGCGAAACAGCCGCGTCGCCCGCCCGAGCTGTCCGACCGAGATCCAGCGGTGACGAAAGCGCTGCAGGCGCGCGGGATCGCAGGCGCCGCGCAGCGCGAACAGCACCGGCGTGATGCCGCGTGCGGCAAGCGATTCCGCGACCGCAAACGGCATGGCGCCGCCGCCGGCGATCACGCCGACCGGCGAGGAAAGCGAGGGAGCCGCTGACGTCATGCTGGCGGCCATCCCCTGCTCAGTTGGTATCGGCGGGAAGGCAGAGCGGCCGGAGCTTGCCGCCCTCGATGAAGGTGAGGATCTCCGCAATCGCCGGATCCTCGCTCGCGAGCGGCTGCACCGAAGCCAGCCGCTCGGCGAAGATGCCGGGGCCGTGGAACAGCTTCTGATAGAACGCGCGCACCACGGCCAGCCGCGCCTTGGTGAACTGGCGCCGTCGCATGCCGATGATGTTGAGTCCTTCGAGCACCGCGTACTGGCCGTTGGCGAGCCCGAACGGGATGATGTCGCCGCGCACGCCGCAGACGCCGCCGATCATCACCTGCGAGCCGACGCGGGTGAACTGGTGCACCGCCGACAGGCCGCCGATATAGACGAAGTCGCCGATCTCGCAGTGGCCGCCCAGCGTTGCCGACGTCGCGAAGATCACGCCATTGCCGACCATGCAGTCATGGCCGACATGGCTGTTGTTCATGAAGAAGCCGCGATCGCCGACGCGGGTGAGCCCGCCGCCCTTGACCGTGCCGATGTTCATCGTCACGCCCTCGCGGATCGTGCAGGCTTCGCCGACTTCGAGACGGGTCGGCTCGCCGCGATAGCTGAGATCCTGCGGTGGCCCGCCGAGCGCCGCGAACGGCGAGATGACGCAGCCGGCACCAATCCTGGTATGCCCGCTGATCGTGACATGCGCGATCAGCTTGCAGTTCTCGCCGAGCACGACATTGGGGCCGATGATGCAGTACGGACCGATCTCGGTGCCGGCCCCGATCACAGCGCCATCGGCAATCCGCGCAGTGGGGTCGATCATGCTCATGTCGTTTCGATCCGGAATTCGTTAATGGCGCCAAGCTTATATCAAGGCGCAAAGCTGTCGATTTGGGCGGTCGTTAGCGCGACTTTGCCTGCCCTGTCCAGTGACGTATCATGACCGCCTGTTGCAAGAGAAGGTCGCAAACGTCCATGGTCCGGGCCGCCGCGCTGATCCTCAGCCTGTTCTCTGCGCCGATCGGCGCGGAGACGGTCGATCTCGGCAACAGCACGACCGTCGATCTCTCGACCTTCGAATGCCGCGACATCAATCGCAGCACGATCGTGCAGCGGGTCTGCTACAGCACAGGCGAGCGCACGCTGCTGGTCGCGGTCAGAGGCAGCTACCAGCGCTATTGCGGCGTGCCGGCCGAGACCTACGACGCGCTGATGATCGCACCATCGATGGGCGTCTTCCTCAATCGCGTGTTGCGGATTGCGGGCGCGGACGACCGCTACGCTTGTCGCGCGGCGTGACGTTGGCGCCGCGCAAAATAGCCTAGTCCGTCAGCATCGCGCCGACATCGGCCTCGGCGACGACCTGGCCGTTGACCTTGGCATCGCCGTGAAACCACCACATCGTCTTGCGGCGGCCGAGCGAGCGCATGTGGTACTCGATGGTGTCGCCGGGCATCACCGGCTTCCTGAACTTGCACTTGTCGATGGTGAGGAAGTACACCGCGCGCGGCTTCGCGGTGCCTTCGACCGACTTGATGCCGATCACGCCGGCGGTCTGCGCCATCGCCTCGATCATCATGACGCCGGGATAAACCGGACGTTCCGGGAAATGCCCCTGGAACGGCGGCTCGTTGAAGGTGACGTTCTTGATGCCGATCCCGCTGTAATCGGAGCGGATCTTGATCACCCGGTCGATCAGCAACATCGGAAAGCGATGCGGGAGCGTCTTCAGGATATCGTTGATATCCACGAGCTCGAATTTGACCGGTGCCTCCTCCATCACTCCTGTTCCTTGCCTTTGACTTCGTTGTCGCGCACCAGGCGCTCCACCGCGAGAATTTCCCTGAACCACTGCTTGGTCGGCTTGGCGAAATGCCCGCCCCAGCGACCGTTGGCCGGGATGTCGTCCTTGACCGCGCTCATCGCCGTCACCTGGGCGCCGTCGCCGATCTTGAGGTGGTTGTTGATGCCCACCTTGGCGCCGAGCGCGACATTGTCGCCGATGGTCAGGCTGCCGGCGAGCCCGATCTGGGCCGCCAGCAGGCAGTGCCGGCCGATGATCACATTGTGGCCGATCTGGACCTGGTTGTCGATTTTGGTGCCCTCGCCGATCACGGTATCGCGCAGGGAACCGCGGTCGATGGTCGAGGCGGCACCGACCTCGACATTGTTCTGGATCACCACCCGGCCGGTCTGCGGCACCTTCACATGGCCCTTCGGGCCGAAGAAGATGAAGCCGTAGCCGTCCTGGCCGATATTGCAGCCGGGGTGGATCAGCACGTTGTTGCCGATCAGCGCGAACTGGATGGTGGTCTTGGCGCCGACATTGCAGTCGCGGCCGATCTTGACGTCGGCGCCGATCACCGCGCCGGCGCCGATGATGGTGCCCGCGCCGATCTCGACCCGCGGGCCGATCACGACCAGCGGATCGACGATCACGCCGTCCTCGAGACGCGCGGTGGGATCGATGATCGCCGACGGCGCGATGCCCTCGGTGTCGAACCAGGATTGCGGCCGCAACGCATCGGCATGCCATTCGCGGGCGAGATCGACGAAGGCGAAGAACGGCTTCGCGGCCCGCAGCACGGCCGTGCCCTTCGGCACCTGTGCCTCGAAGCGTGAGCTGACCAGGCAGGCCCCGGCCTTGGTCGCGGCGAGCTGGTCGGCATATTTGAGATTGTCGAAAAAGGCGAGATGCATTGGACCGGCCTCGTCGAGCGATGCCAGCCCCCTGATCTCAAGCGCACCCCTTTCGGGGTCGACCAGTTGCGCCTTCGTCAGCGCGGCTATCTCAGCCAGCGTTGACGAAGGGGGACTCTTGTAGAAGATCGGCTGCGCCATTCCATCCGTCGCAGTCCGGTCGAGCAGCGGCCTTAGAACGTCGTACCGCCGCCAAACCGGAATTCTTGCGTGCGGTCATACGCACCCTTGGTCAGCGGCACTGCGTAGTCGAAGCGCAGCGGGCCGAACGGTGACTGCCAGATCAGGCCGACACCGACCGAGGTACGGACAACCTTGCTATCGTCAAAGGACAGGCCAAGGCAGGTGCCCGGAGTCGGCGGGTTGTTCGTCGGCTTGACACAGCCGGGCTGATTGACTTCGCCGGTCGCCGCCCACGAGGTCGGTCCCTGGTAGTCATACAGGCCGCCGGCGTCGGCATAGACCGCGCCCTTGAGCCCGACTTCCTTCGGCAGGAACCAGAACGGCATCTGCAGTTCCGCCGACACGCCCCAATACTTGGTGCCGCCGATGGCGTCCTGGGTGCCGTACGGATTGATGTCACGCGGACCGATTCCGTTCGGCGCGAAGCCGCGAACCAGGTTCGGACCCATCTGGAAATGATCGAGCATGCGCAGATCCTGGCTCCCGAGCTTGTTCAGGATGCCGCCCTGCGCGTGGATCACGCCGACGATGTCGGAGACCAGCGGGGTGTAGTACTTCGCATCGATCGCGGTCTTGATGTAGCTGACGTCGCCACCAACACCGGCGAAGTCCTGCTTGAAGTCGACGATCAGACCGTCGGTCGGGTTCTTGTTGTTGTCGAGCGTGTTGTAGTTGAGCGTGTAGCCCAGCGCCGAGGTCAGGGTCTTGCCGCCCGCCAGTTCCCTGCGGACCGGCAGCGAGGCTTCGCCGTCGTAGAAGCAGCCGAGGCCGTTGGTCGACGTCAGGTCGATGCCGTTGAGGCCGGCATAGGCAGGGCTCGGATTGAACGCCGGATTCGGCGTGCCATCCGGCAGGGTCGGTATGTTGTTACAGTTGTTCAGCGTCGACGGCAGGGTGATTTCCTGCTGATAGATCGAGTAGCGCAGCTGCAGCGACAGATCTTCCCGCAGGCTGAAGCCGAGCCGCGGGCTGAAGCCCAGCGTCTTGGTGCCGTAGGCGATGTAGCTGTTGGACAGCTGCTGGCGCTGATAGAGGTCGAGGCCGAGCGCGACGCGGTAGTCGAGCAGATAGGGCTCGACGAACGACAGCGAGTAGCCGCGGGCATACTGGCCGTAGGTCACCGATGCCTTGGCGAACAGGCCGCGGCCGAGCAGGTTGCGCTCGGAGACCGAGACTTCAGCCAGCGCGCCGTCGGTGGTCGAGTAGCCGCCCGACACCGAGAAGTCGCCGGTCGACTTCTCTTCGAGATCGACGATCAGGACGACGCGATCGCTCGAGGAGCCCGGCTCGGTGGTGATCTTGACGGTCTTGAAGAAGTCGAGGTTCTTCAGCCGGCGCTCGGCACGGTCGACCAGCGCGCGGTTGTAGGCGTCGCCTTCCGAGATATCGAACTCGCGGCGGATCACGTAGTCGCGCGTGCGGCTGTTGCCGCGGATGTTGATGCGCTCGATATAGGTGCGCGGACCTTCGTCGATCGCGAAGGTGATCGACACCGTGTGATTGTCGAAATTGCGATCGCCGCGCGGCCGGACCACCGCAAAGGCGTAGCCGCGACGCGACGCTTCGATCTGCATCTCTTCGACGGACTTCTCCAGCGCCTCGGCGTTGTAGAGCGAGCCGACATTGACGCGCGAGTACGAGCGCAGCGCGTTCGGATCGAGCGTATTGATCGACGAGGTGAAGTTGACGGATGCGACGCGATACTGCTGTCCCTCTTCGATCTTGAAGGTGACCAGGAAGCCCTTCTTGTCGGGATCGTATTCGGTCAGCGCGGCCACGACCTGGACGTCGGCATAGCCGTTCTTGAGGTAGAAGCGGCGCAGCAGGTCACGGTCGGCCTCGACCCGGTCCGGATCGTAGACGTCGTTGCCGCCGAGGAAGCTCAGCAGGTTCGATTCGCGGGTCTTGATGACGTCGCGCAGGCGGGAGGCCGAATAGGCGTTGTTGCCCATGAATTCGATCGAGCGCACGCCGGTCTTCACGCCCTCATTGACTTCGAAGATCAGGTCGACGCGGTTGTTCGGCTGCTCGATGATCTGCGGATTGACCCGCACGTCGTAGCGGCCGGAGCGGCGGTAGATTTCGGCGATGCGCAGCGCGTCCGACTGGACCATCGGGCGCGAGAAGGTGCCGCGCGGCTTGGACTGGACTTCGGCGGTGAGCTGCTCGTCCTTGATCTTCTTGTTGCCCTCGAAGGCAACGCGGCCGATCACCGGGTTCTCGACCACCACGACGACGAGGCGCCCGCCCCGTTGATCGATATGGACGTCCTGAAACAGGCCGGTCTCGATCAGCGCCTTCAGACCGTCGTCGATCTGGGCCTGACCCAGCCGACCGCCCGGTCCGGGATGGAAGTAGGAACGGATGGTTTCGAGCTCGACGCGGCGGTTCCCCTCCACCGTGATCGAATCAACGCTCTGCGCATACGCAGGCGCAGTTACGGCCGCCAAGGTGGCAGCCACCGGCACGGCGAACATGACCAAGGCGGCGAACAGCCCCCCCCTCACTCGCATTCCAAACATCATGCGCGACGCGCCCTTATCTTTAACGATGCCAGATCGTTCCCCAACGACCCGACAGATTCCCAACTGCCGCTCAGCTTGTAACCAAATTTGCCTAGGGGGCAAACTTACTACAGCTGAACATTTCCATTTTCATACCAAGACGTTGCCCTTCGGCAACGCCACAAAAAAGCCTGTTTCAGGACCCGGCGATCCTGAGGATGTCGTTATAGGTCGCAAACACCATCAGCATCAGAACCAAACCCAGGCCGATTCGGAAACCCACCTCCTGCGTCCGCTCCGACAGCGGGCGGCCACGGAGCGCTTCCGCGCTGTAAAACAGCAGGTGTCCGCCATCCAGCAGCGGAATCGGGAACAGGTTCAACAGGCCGATCGAGACCGACAGGATGGCGCAAAGATTGATGACAAACTGGAACCCGGCGCTGGCGGCCTGCCCCGACAGCTTCGCGATTCCGATGACCCCGCTCACCTCTCCCGGATTGCCGGTTCCAACGAACAGCGACCCCAGGAACTTGAACGTGCTGGCAATGATGTACCAGACCTGCTCGACACCGATCTTCAGCGACTCAAAGACGCCGACCGGCGCGCTGGACGCTTCGCCGACCTGAGCCTTGTGCTCGATTCCGAGCACGCCGATTCGGTGGGCATTGCCGAAGGGATCCTTGACCTCCTTCAGCGCCGGCGCCGCCTTCAGCGAAACGATCGCGCCATCCCGCTTCACCTTGAAGCCAAGCTCTGAACCGGCGTTCGAAGCTACGATCCGCTGCATGTCGGCAAAGCTCTGGATCGCGCTGCCGTCGATATCCACGACGACGTCGCCGACCTTGAAGCCGGCATTCGCGGCGACGCTTTCGGCCACCAGGCCGTCAACCCGGGCGATCGTGCTCGGCTTGCCGTAATAGAGCGCCATGCCTGCGAAGATCAGGGCGCCGAGGATGAAATTCGCGATCGGGCCGGCCGCAACGATGGCGGTGCGCCTTCCGACCGACTTGTGATGGAAGCTGCCTTCGCGCTCTTCCGCCGTCATCGCGTCGAGCGTCTCCGTCGATGGTGTCGAGGCCTCGCTCTCGTCACCGAAGAACTTCACGTAGCCGCCGAGCGGGATCGCCGAGATCTTCCAGCGGGTGCCATGCCGGTCGTTGAACCCGGCAAGCTCCGGCCCGAAGCCCAGCGAGAACGTCAGCACCTTCACGCCAGCCCAGCGCGCGACCAGGAAATGGCCGAGCTCGTGAAAGAAAACGACGATGGTCAGAACGAACAGAAAGGGGACGATATAACCGAGGAGCCCATGGCTCAACGCATTGATACTATGAAGAAAATACTCGGGCATTCGATTTTCCCTCGACAAGAGCCATGAGGCTCCGTCCCCAACCCTCTAGGTTGCCTTTAAGGCAATTTGAGGCAATAGGGCGGCAGCTTTATTTCTCGCGATATGGTCAACGGAAATCGCGTCATCCGCCGAGCGCAGTGGTGGCTGATTCCCGGACCTGATCCAATCGTTCATCGTCGCTTCGACCAGCCGGGCGATCGCACCGAACTTGATCTTGCCGGCGATAAACGCGGCGACCGCGATCTCGTTCGCGGCGTTGTAGACCGTCGTCGCACCGTGCCCCATCCGCAGCGCGTCATAGGCCAGCCGCAGCCCTGGGAAGCGCTCGAAATCCGGCGCCTCGAAGGTGAGCTGTCCGATCTTGGCGAGATCGAGCTTGGCGGACGGTCCGACGACGCGGTCGGGCCAGCCGAGGCAGTGTGCGATCGGGATCCGCATGTCGGGCGTGCCGAGCTGCGCCACCACCGAGCGGTCGGAGAACTCGACCATGCCGTGGATGATCGACTGCGGGTGCACCAGCACGTCGATCTCGTCGGGCGACAACGCGAACAGATAGGACGCCTCGATCACCTCGAGGCCCTTGTTCATCATCGAGGCGGAATCGATCGTGATCTTCTGCCCCATGCTCCAGTTGGGATGCTTCAGCGCCTGCTCCAGCGTCGCCTTTTCGATATCAGCGGGAGCCCAGGTGCGGAACGGCCCGCCGGACGCGGTGATGATCACCCGTGTCAGTTCCTCGCGGTTGCCCGACGCCAGCGCCTGGAACAGCGCATTGTGCTCGGAGTCCGCCGGCAGAATGCAGGCGCCGGCCTTCTTGGCGCGTTCCATGAAGATATCGCCGGCACAGACCAAACATTCCTTGTTGGCGAGAGCGACGGTGGCGCCACGATCGACCGCGGCGAGCGCCGGCTTCAGTCCGGCGGCGCCGCTGACCGCCGCCATCACCCAATCGGCCGGCCGCGCGGCCGCTTCGATGATCGCGCTCTCCCCGGCCCCGCATTCGATCCGGGTTCCGGCCAGCGCGTCCTTCAATTCGGCAAGCTTTGCCGGATCGGCAATGGCGGCGAACCGCGCGCCGAACTCGCGGGCAAGCTTGGCGAGCCCCTCGACATTGCTGTTCGCGGTCAGCGCCTCGACCCGGTAACGGTCGCGCGCGCCACGCAGCAGGTCCATCGTGCTGTCGCCGATCGAGCCGGTGGCACCGAGGACGGTCACGGTCCGCACGGCGGATGCCGCCACGGCCTTGTTGTTACGCAACGGAACTGCGCTCATCTCATCACCAAACCATAAGACCGCGTCCGACGCCATCGGCGCCACCACGGAGAAAGCCGAAAATCGCCGCCACAATGACGGCCGCGACAAAGCCGTCCAGGCGGTCCAGGAGGCCGCCATGGCCGGGAATGATGTGGCTCGAGTCCTTCACCCCGAACCGCCGCTTCACCGCGGATTCGAAGAGATCGCCGAGTTGCGAGACCACCGACAACACGGCGCCGAGTACGAGCAGCGGCCCGGTCGTTCCGAGCTCGAGAGCGGCAAAGCCGGCCGCGACAAGCAGGCTCGCCGCGAAGCCGCCGACCGCGCCGGCCCAGGTCTTCTTCGGGCTGACGCGCGGCCAGAGCTTCGGCCCGCCGATGCCGCGCCCAGCGAAATAGCCGCCGATATCGGTGACCCACACGATCAGCAGCACGAACATCAGCGCGGCAAAGCCCTTCGCCGTATCGGCGCGCAACAATACCGATGCGATCTCGGCCCCCGCCGCATAGAGCAATCCCGCGATGGCCCAGCCGCGCCGCGCGCCCGACGTCAGTGCCACGGCAACCACACCGACCAAGAGCACGTCCAGGGCCGCATCGATGCGGCCGGCCATCAGGCAAAGCCCGCCAAGCAGCAGCGCGAGAGCACCAGGCACCGTGACGCGCAGGTCCCGCCCGAGCCCGGTGACAACGAGCCATTCCACGTACAATCCGATCGCCACCACCGTCACCAGCAGCGACCACGCGACGCCACCCAGGTAAGCCAGTGCGATCGCGGTCGGCGCCAGCACCAGCGCGGCCACCACCCGCATCACGAGGTTGCGCGACCCCTGCTCGCTCGTCGCCGCCGGCGCCTGTTCGCTTGCTGCCGCCGACGCGGCTTCGCCCTCGGTCACGAGCCGGTTTTCGCGGCAAGGCCGCCGAACCGGCGCTCGCGCTTGCCGTATTCCGCGATCGCGCCTTCGAGCGCCGCCTTGTCGAAATCCGGCCAGTGGATCGGCACGAACACGAGTTCGCTATAGGCGGCCTGCCACATCAGGAAGTTCGACAGCCGCTGCTCACCGCTGGTGCGGATGATCAGATCCGGATCCGGAATATCGGGCGCATCGAGATATTGCCCGAGCGTGTCGGCATCGATCGAATTGGCGTCGCGCTTGCCTTCGGCGACCTCACGCGCAAGACGCCGCGCGGCTGCTGCGATCTCCGCGCGCGAACCGTAGTTGAAGGCGACCACGAGGTTGAGCTTGACGTTATTCCGCGTCAGCTCCTCGGCCTCGTTGAGCAACGCGCAGATGTCGGCATCGAGCCCGTCACGCTCGCCGATCACGCGCACCCGCACCCCGTCCCGATGCAGCGTCGCCAGATCGTTGCGGATGAAGCGGCGCAGCAGGCCGAACAGATCACCGATCTCGCTCGCCGGCCGCGACCAGTTCTCGGAGCTGAACGAGAAGATCGTGAGATAGACGATGCCGAGCTCATGGGCCGCACGGACCACGCGGCGCAGCGCCTCGACGCCGCGGCGATGGCCCTCGACGCGCGGCAGGCCGCGCGAAGCGGCCCAGCGCCCGTTGCCGTCCATGATAACGGCCACATGCAACGGGCCGCCGGAGCGATCCGGTCCGTCAGTTGCTGGGGCGGCGGCATTCGACATCGGCTCGTTCCCGTAGGCCTTCAGACCGTCAGGATTTCCTTTTCCTTGGCGGCGAGCAGCTGGTCGACTTCGGCGATCATGCCGTCGGTCGCCTTCTGCACCTCGTTCGACAACCGCTCCTGATCGTCCTCGGAGATCTCGTGATTCTTCTCGAGCTTCTTGATCACGTCGAGGCCGTCGCGGCGCACGTGGCGCACGGCGACCTTGGCCGCTTCCGCGTATTTATGCGCGACCTTGACGAGCTCCTTGCGGCGCTCCTCGTTGAGTTCGGGAATCCGCAGGCGCAGCACCTGACCTTCGGTCGCCGGCGACAGGCCGAGGTTGGAATCGACGATCGCCTTTTCGACCGCCTTCACCATCGTCTTGTCCCAGACCTGCACCGAGAGCAGCCGCGGCTCGGGCACGCTGATGGTCGCAACCTGGTTGAGCGGCATATGCGAGCCGTAAGCCTCGACCTGGACCGGCTCCAGCATGGAGGCCGCGGCGCGGCCGGTACGAAGGCCGCCGAGCTCGTGCTTGAGCGATTGCGTGGCGCCCTGCATGCGGCGCTTCACGTCGTTGATGTCAAAACCAGCTGCGGCCATGACGCTTCTCCCTTTCACTAGAAACCGGCTGTCGACGCCCTCGGGTCCAAAGTCTGGATCCGGAGGCGCGGCAATCAGCCGGCGACGACCGTGCCGTGTCCGGACCCGCGCAGAATCGCACCGATCGAACCGGGCTCCGCGATCGAGAACACGATGATAGGCAGCGACGTCTCGCGGGCAAGCGCGAAAGCGGTCGCGTCCATGACCTTGTAGCCGCCCTCGATCGCCTGCGAATGGGTCAGGCGGTCGAAGCGCTTGGCTTTGGGGTCCTTCTTCGGATCGGCGCTGTAGACGCCGTCGACATTGGTGGCTTTCAGCACCGCCTGCGCGCCGATTTCGGCTGCGCGCAGCACGGCGGTGGTATCGGTGGTGAAGAACGGGTTGCCGGTTCCACCGCCGAGCAGGACGATGCGTCCCTCGGCGAGATATTTGTGCGCCGCAGTACGGGTGAACAGCTCGGAAATCTCCGGCATCACGAACGCCGACAAGGTCCGCGCCGGGTTGCCCTTGCGCTCGATCGCCGCCTCGAGCGCGAGGCAGTTCATCATGGTTGCCAGCATGCCCATGGTGTCGCCGGTCGGCCGGGACACGCCGCGAGAGGAGACCTCGACGCCGCGGACGATGTTGCCGCCGCCGATCACGACGGCGACCTCGATGCCGAGCTTTCGGGCCGCGATCAGGTCGTCGGCGACGCGGTCGACCGTCGGCTGATCGATACCGAAGCCGTGGGAGCCGGCCAGATATTCGCCGGACAGCTTGATCACCACGCGACGATAGATCGGCTCAGCCATGATGCGATCGCTTTCTCATCCCGCGCAGGCAGGCCTCCGGCGCCAGGCGCCGGATGCCTCGGTGTCAGCGGTTACTTCTTGCCGCTGGCGGCCGCGACCTCGGCGGCGAAGTCGCTTTCCTGCTTCTCGATTCCCTCACCGAGAGCATAGTTCACAAAGCCAGCGATTTTGATCGGCCCGCCGACCTTACCCTCAGCTTCCTTCACCGCCTGGGCGACCGACTTGCCGCTGTCGTGGATGAAGGCCTGATCGAGCAGGCAGACCTCCTTGTAGTAGGTCTTGAGGCCGGAATCGACGATCTTCTCGATGACGTTCTCCGGCTTGCCCTGCTGGCGGTACTTGTCGGCCAGCACATCCTTCTCGCGCTTGACGGTCTCCGGATCGAGCCCGGCCGGGTCGAGCGCCAGCGGCTTTGCCGCCGCGACGTGCATCGCGAGCTGACGGGCGAGCACGGCGAGCTCGTCGGTCTTGCCGGTGGACTCCAGCGCCACGATGACGCCGATCTTGCCGGCGCCCTCGACCACGGCGTTATGGACGTAGCTGCCAACCACGCCCTTGCCGACCTCCAGCGAGGCGGCGCGGCGCAGCGTCATGTTCTCGCCGATGGTGGCGATCGCGTCATTGATCGCGGCCTCAACGGTGGCATCACCGATCTTGACGGCCTTCATCGCCTCGACGTCGGCATTGTTGTGCAGCGCGACCTGGGCGATCATCTTGACCAGGCCCTGGAACTGCTCGTTGCGCGCGACGAAATCGGTCTCCGAATTGACCTCGACCAGCACGCCCTTGGTGCCGGAGGTCAGCGCGCCGATCAGGCCCTCGGCCGCGACACGACCGGATTTCTTGGCGGCCTTCGACAGGCCCTTCTTGCGCAGCCAATCCTGCGCGGCCTGCATATCGCCGTTGTTTTCGGTCAGCGCCGCCTTGCAATCCATCATGCCCGCGCCGGTCGACTCGCGGAGATCCTTGACCATCGCTGCTGAGATCGTTGCCATCGTTCAATGTCCTTCTTGCCTGTACAGAAACCGCGGCGCCCGATGGCGCCGCCGTCTGCAGCAGGGAAATCGTTGTTCGTGGAATAGAAGCGGCGGCCGGGCGAGGCCCGGCCACGCCGCGTAACCTTTATTCCGCTTCGGCGAGCGTCTTGGCCTGGGCGACCCAGGCATCGGCGCGGCTCGGCAGACCGACTTCTTCGCCGATCTTGTGCGCGGTGTTGTGGTCAAGCTCGGCGAGCTGCCAGTAGTGGAAGATGCCGAGGTCGTTGAGCTTCTTCTCGATCGCACCGGACACGCCGGTGAGCTTCTTGAGGTTGTCGGCGGTGCCGCGCGGACCAGCGAGGCCCTGGAAGCCGGACGGCGCAGCCGCCGGGAGGTCTTCCTGCACCGGCGCAGCCGACGCACCGATATCGATTCCGGAATCGCCCTGAGCACGCGAAATGCCGTCGATGGCGGCGCGCGCCACGAGGTCGCAATACAGCGAGATCGCGCGGCCGGCGTCGTCATTGCCCGGCACCACATAGGTGATGCCCTTCGGGTCCGAATTGGTGTCGACGATCGCGGCGACCGGGATGTTGAGCCGCTGGGCTTCCTGGATCGCGATGTCTTCCTTGTTGGTGTCGATCACGAAGATCATGTCGGGAAGACCGCCCATGTCCTTGATGCCGCCGAGCGAGCGATCGAGCTTGTCGCGCTCGCGCTGCAGCGTCAGCCGCTCCTTCTTGGTGTAGGAGCTGGCTTCGCCCGACGATAGCACGTCGTCGAGATGACGCAGGCGCTTGATCGAGGCTGAGATCGTCTTCCAGTTGGTCAGCGTGCCGCCGAGCCAGCGCGAATTGACGAAGTACTGCGCCGAACGCTTGGCCGCATCGGCAACGCCGTCCTGCGCCGAGCGCTTGGTGCCGACGAACAGGATACGGCCGCCCTTGGCGACGGTATCGCTGACCGCCTGCAGGGCACGGTGCAGCATCGGCACGGTCTGCGCGAGGTCGATGATGTGGATGTTGTTGCGGGCGCCGAAGATGTAATCCTGCATCTTCGGGTTCCAGCGGTGGGCCTGGTGGCCAAAGTGAACGCCAGCCTCAAGCAACTGACGCATAGAAAAATCGGGTAGCGACATAGTGATAATTCTCCGGTTGGTTCCTCCGGAAACGTGTGAGCAAACGAGCCTTATGGCCCGGCTGCCACCGGACGGCCTTTTGAGCCATGTTTCCGTGTGAGATGGCGCGGTATATAGCGCGATTTGCGCCAGAAGCAAGGAAATACGGCCAGTTACACCGGCCGGACCAGCCCTTTGCACCCCGGAACTGGCCCATTTTGGCCCAAATTGCCTAATCTGGCCGGCCAGAGCGCCCACGTCCCCTATTGCGCCAATTGCAGGTCCGCCAGCGTCGTTCGCGCGGTCGCCTCGTCCAGTGCAACGAAATCCCCCGGCCCGGGATTGCCGGCGGTCGAAGTCGCGGCCGAGGCAACCACTGCACCGACCAAACCTCCCACCAACGTTACGCCCGCGACGGCATCATGCCGTTCGCTTGATTTCACCAGAAAGAAATAGGTGCGCCCCGGCTCGGTCGTGAAATTGTAGGTGGTCTCTCCGGGAAACATCACCTCGCTTGCGATCAGCTGATGCCGGCCGGCGGGGCGATCGCCGAACGCGTAGCTTCCGACGATGATCTTGCCGATCGGGTCGCCATCGAGCTTCACGTCGCAGGCACAGATCGCCATGCTCAGACCCTTGCGCTTTTCCTGCAGCACGACGACACGGGAATGTCCCGGTTTCGGCGGCCCGAACTTCTGTGAGATCGCCGCATAGTCGGTGCCGACACCATCGCTCACGCAGCCCGACAGCATCAACACACCGGCCAGCAAGGCCGCATAACGTCCAAACATCCCGCCCCGGAATTCCCAGCGGGCGTGATCATAGTAAGCGGCACGGTTTGGTTGCAATAGCACTTAAGCCATACGCATGCGCTTTCCGCAGCGTCGGCGCGATCGTCGTCTACAGCGTCTGGACGTCGACCACACCCGCGACCGCCTTGATCGCACCGGCGATCTGCGGCGAGACCTTGTAGCGGCCGGGCAGCTTCATCTCCACCTCGGTTTCGAGGTCGAGCATCATCACCAGCGAGACGTCACCATCGGCTGCACCTGCCGGCGGCGCAGCTGCCGGCGCAGGCTTGGCCGCCGGCATCCTTGCGGCGCCGCCCGGCGCGGGCGCAGCGTCCGGCATGTTGAGACGGCGGGCGATCGAATCCAGCGGCTTGGTGTCGCGCACGAAGATGCGCAGGCCTTTTTGCGTCTTGGCCGCGGCGTGATCCAGCGGCTCGGCGTGCAGCACCCTCGCCCGCACGTCCTCGCCCTGCAGCTCGGCGCCAAGCTGCAGCAGCACGGCCGCGCCGGGCTCGAGCACGTCGCGGTATTGCGCGAGGCCCTCGGAGAACAAGACCGCCTCGAAATGGCCGGTCGGGTCCGACAGGCCCATGATGCCCATCTTGTTGCCGGTCTTGGTGCGCCGCTCCATGCGCGACACCACGGTCGCCGCGACCTTGCCGGCCGTCGCGCCGGTCTTCACCGCGCGCGAGAACTCCGCCCAGGACTGCACCCGCAGCCGCTTCAGCGCGGTCGCGTAGTCGTCGAGCGGATGGCCCGACAGGAAGAAGCCGATCGCATCATACTCGCGGCGCAGCCGGTCCGCAGGCAGCCATGGCTCGACCTGCGGCAGCACGATGCTGGGCGCATCCGGAGCGCTGCCGAACATGTCGTTCTGGCCCGAGGTCGCGGCCTCGTGGCTGCGCTGGCACGCCGCGAGGATCGCATCGGCGCCGGCGAAGACACGGGCCCTGTTCGGGTCCAGCGTGTCGAAGGCGCCGGCCGCGGCGAGGCTCTCGATGATCCGCTTGTTGACGGCGCGCGGGCTCACCCTTGCGGCAAAATCGGCGAGCGAGGTGAAGGCCCCCTTCTTGTTGCGCTCCTCGATGATCTGCTCCACCGCCTGGATGCCGACGCCTTTCAGCGCGGCGAGCGCGTAGTAGATCGTGTTGCCGCTGACCTCGAAGGTCGGCCCGGAGCGATTGATGTTGGGCGCCTCGACCTTGATGCCGAGCCGCTGCGCCTCGGAGCGAAATTCGGAGAGCTTGTCGGTGTTGTTGAGTTCGAGCGTCATCGACGCCGCGAGGAACTCGACCGGGTAATGCGCCTTCATGTAGGCGGTGTGATACGACACCAGCGCATAGGCCGCCGCGTGGCTCTTGTTGAAGCCGTAGTCGGCGAACTTGGCGAGCAGCTCGAAGATCGTCTCGGCCTGGCCCTTCGACACCCCGTTCTTCATCGCGCCGGCGACGAAGACGTCGCGCTGCTTGTCCATCTCGGCGCGGATCTTCTTGCCCATCGCGCGGCGCAGCAGGTCGGCCTGGCCGAGCGAGTAGCCCGCCATCTGCTGCGCGATCTGCATCACCTGTTCCTGATAGATGATGACGCCGAACGTCTCCTTCAGGATCGGCTCCAGGATCGGATGCAGATATTCCGACTCCTCGTCGCCATGCTTGCGCGCGCAATAGGTCGGGATGTTCGCCATCGGGCCCGGGCGATACAGCGCCACCAGCGCGATGATGTCCTCGAAGCGGTCGGGCCGCATGTCGATCAGCGCGCGCCGCATGCCCTGGCTTTCCACCTGGAACACGCCGACGACATCGCCCCGCGCCAGCATCTGGTAGCTCGGCGCGTCGTCGATCGGCAGCGTCGCGAGGTCGACGTGGACGTCGCGCTGCTTGAGCAGCTTCACCGCGACGTCGAGCACCGTCAGCGTCTTGAGGCCGAGGAAGTCGAACTTGACGAGGCCTGCCGGCTCGACCCATTTCATGTTGAACTGGGTCACCGGCATGTCGGATTTCGGATCGCGGTACATCGGCACCAGCTCGCTCAGCGGCCGGTCGCCGATCACGATACCCGCGGCATGCGTCGAGGCGTGGCGCGTCAAACCCTCGAGGCGCTGTGCGATGTCGAACGCACGCGCCACCACCGGATCCTCGTCGCGGAATGCCTGCAGCTTCGGCTCGCCCTCGATCGCCTGCGCCAGCGTCACGGGCGCCGCGGGATTTTGCGGCACCAGCTTGGTCAGCTTGTCGACCTGCCCGTACGGCATCTGCAGCACGCGCCCGACGTCGCGCAGCACGCCGCGCGCCTGCAGCGTACCGAAGGTGATGATCTGCGCCACCTGGTCGCGGCCGTAGCGCTCCTGCACATACTGGATCACCTCGCCGCGGCGGTCCTGGCAGAAGTCGATGTCGAAGTCCGGCATCGAGACGCGTTCGGGATTGAGGAAGCGCTCGAACAGCAAGGCGAAGCGCATCGGATCGAGGTCGGTGATGGTGAGCACCCAGGCGACCAGCGAGCCGGCACCGGAGCCGCGGCCCGGTCCGACCGGAATGCCCTGCGCCTTGGCCCATTTGATGAAGTCCGAGACGATCAGGAAGTAGCCCGCGTATTTCATCCGCATGATTACGTCGAGCTCGAAGGCCAGGCGCTTGCTGTAGTCCTCCTCGGTCATGCCCGGCGACAGACCGTGCACCCGCAGGCGATTGGCAAGCCCCTCCTCGGCCTGACGCTTCAGCTCGGCGGCCTCGTCGGCGGCCGCGTCGGCGCTGGCGGCGCCGCCGACCGTGAAGAACGGCAGGATCGGCTTGCGTGTCTTCGGGCGGAACGAGCAGCGCTCGGCGATCTCCACCGTCGAGGCCAGCGCCTCCGGAATATCGGCGAACAGCACCGCCATTTCCGCACGGCTCTTGAAGCGGTGATCGGGAGTCAATTGCTCGCGGTTGGTCTCGGCGATCAGATGGCCGCCGGCGATGCACAGCAGCGCATCATGCGATTCGTAGTCGTCGCTGCTGGCGAAATACGGCTCGTTGGTCGCAACCAGCGGCAGGCCCTTCGCATAGGCGAGATCGATCAGGCCGCCCTCGGTGCGGCGCTCCTTGTCGATGCCATGGCGCTGCAATTCGATGTAGAGGCGATCGCCGAACAGGCTCGCCAGGCGCTCGCAACGGGTCGCCGCCAGCGCCGCCTGCTCGGCGCGCAGCGCCAGCGCGATCGGCCCGTCGGGACCGCCGGTCAGCGCGATCAGGCCTTCAGCGTTATCGATGAGCCAGTCGAACTTGATATGCGGGGTCTGGTTGACCGGCGTCTCCAGAAACGCCCGCGAATTGAGCCGCATCAGGTTCTGGTAGCCGCGCTCGCGCGCCGCCAGCAGCACGATCCGTGTCGGTCCCGTCGTCGCCAGGATGCTCCGCGTGTTCGGGTCGACGTCGCCGAAATCCACCGCAACCTCGCAGCCGACGATCGGCTGGATGCCGTAGCCGGCCATCTTGTCGGAGAATTCCAGCGCCCCGAACATGTTGTCGGTATCGGTGAGCGCCAGCGCCGGCTGGCGGTCGGCCTTCGCAAGTTCGCCGAGCTTGGCGATCTTGATCGAGCCCTTCAGCAGCGAATAGGCGGAATGGACGTGAAGATGAACGAATCCGGCATTCGGCATGGCTGCTTACGGGATCTCTTGAAGTCAGGGATGACGCGAGTCCAAAGCCGGAACTCGAAAGCATCAGACCGACTCGCATCCCCCATCGTGGGGCCTCGGCCCGGCCAAGTCCACGCCGAAGGCGGCGCGGCGGCAGGTCGTCCCGCTTTTCCCCAAGGGCGCAGCTATGCCCCTGGCCGCGGGTGCATTTTCAGAACTGGGTGATCAGCTGGGCCCACACCGCGATCATCCCGACGAACAGCGTGATCGATGCCAGCGCTGCAGCTTCCTGCACGAAAATCTTCAACATGGCCGCTCTCCCTGAACTGGAACGTATGCAGAACATTGTTCCTTTTTTGTTCTAAGAGTCAAGCAACGGTAGTGGGTCAGTTTTGAAAACTGACCCCGAAAGAATTCGCGTGGTTAATCGTGGCGGGAGCTGGCAGCGACTCGATAATTTGAAAGCGTTCGCCCCGGCGGGAGCGCTTAACCTAGTTGGGATTTGAAGGCGGCTCGTTTTGAGTTGCAGAACGATTGGAGCGATTGGACCTGATCAAATACACGATTGGCATGGCGACCGTCAGAGCCAGTGCGGGCACGCCAAGCGTCAGCACAGCGAAAACCGCCGGGTTGACAGTACCGGACAGCCACATGCCGCCTATCACCAACTCAACCACGGCCAAGGCGATCAAACGGCCCTTGATTGATCTATTCATTCACAGGAGTCCGATTTGCTGGCGCGGTTGACCCGCAGCAATCGCCGGCCTGCATTGGCGGGCACCTGACCGTTCCGTAAGAGCAATAAACGCAGCAATCGCCCGGCTTCGGCTTCAGCCGGGTGCCGCATCCCTTGCAATCATAGAAGAACTGGCAGGCGTCGGTCGGCATCGTCTCGACAGAGACGTGGCCGCAGCGCGGGCAGGTTAGCTCGGAGGTCAGCTGGCGTTCCGTCATGCCCCGAATATGCGGCGTCGGCCGTTCGTCGGAAACCCCTGCCGGGCGGCGAAACCGCATCCACGGCCAATTCGTCCCAAGCCAACAAAAAACCCCGGGCCAAGGCCCGGGGTTTTCGTCGTCGCTTGGATTATGCGAGCGATCAGTACTTCGCGATGATCGGACCACCGAACTTGTAGTTCAGACGGCCGAGGACCATGTCGGTGTCGCCACCGGTGTGGAAGCCGGCGACTGCGACACCACCCGGGGTGGTGATGAAGGTCGCACCATGGGTGTCTTCGAAGATGTGGTTGTACTCGACGCCGAGCGACCAGCCCTGGGCGAAGGCGAATTCGAGGCCAACGCCGACCGTCGGGCTCCAACGGGTGTCGTAGCCGGTCTGGGACGCCAGCACGCCGCCGGGTGCCAGGAACTGGTAGTTGCGATCGGTGACCGCAGCACCGCCCTTGGCGTACAGCAGGACGTTGTTCCAGGCGTAGCCGATCTGGCCGGTGAACAGGCCGAACGCGTCGGTCTTCGAACGGACAACGCCGCCCGCGACGAAGTTGTTCGCGCTGCTGCCGGTCAGGTCAGCCCAGTTGCCCTGAGCTTCGAGACCGAACACCCAGCCGCCGGTCTGCCAGCGGTAGCCGATCTGACCACCGACGGTGCCGCCGTTGGCATCGTAGCTGCCGGCCTGGCCGAGACCATCGACCGAACGGTTGTCGTGGCTCTGGGCCCAACCACCGTTGATACCGATGTAGAAGCCGGTCCAATCATAGACAGTGGCGACGATCGGCGGCGGAGCCTTCGTGTAAGGGCGAGCCGCGAGGTCAGCCGCGGAAGCAGCCGTCGCGCTGAGCGCGATCATGCTGGCGGTGACAAGCAAAATCTTTTTCATTTTCCCGTTCCAACTTTTTCTACAGGCCCCCAAGGCCGCGAGACACCGTCATAGCAGCCCTCGACGGAATTGCTGTAACTTCGCTGCAACAGGAAGGCCCAAACGACTTCGCTCAAATTTGAAGTTAATACTGTATTACAGGCACTTCTTGGAACTTTTGCCACATAGCTGCCGCAGAATTTTCACAATTCAAAACTGCGTGCGCAGCTGCGCGCAAGATCGTGTTGACCGGAACCGGCTTGTCCGATTTGGATCGGCGCCGAGATCGAATCTTCGCAGCAAAAAGGAATGCACATGCGGACGATGATTCTTGCTGCCGCGGCGTCTGTGGTCGCGTTCGCAACGCTGGCTACCGCGCCCGCCCATGCCGTCGGCGTGCGCTACCCGTTCTGCATTCAGGGCGACCGCTATCCCGGCCTGAGCAACTGCTCCTACCCGTCCTATCAGGCGTGCCTCGCCACGGCCTCCGGCATCGGGCAGACCTGCGTCGCCAACCCTTATTATGCCGGCGACAACGACCCGCGCTCGTATCTGCACACGCCCGCGCGGGAACGCGGTGACAGCTTCTTCGACCTGTTCATTCACTGACGCCCCGCCCCGGCATCGCCGGCGCGGGAATGTGAGTTGATCACGCCCGCAGCTGGGCGCCTATTCGCGCGGACGTTCGGCGTGCGAATGTTGCCGGCGCCAGATCGATTGGAGCTTCCGATGCGCAACCTGATTCTGGCACTGTTGCCGGCACTGTTTCCGCCATTCTTGGCCCTGGCTGCCGTCGCGAGCACGCCAGCGAATGCCCAGAAGTACGATTCGACCTCACCGGTCTGCAAGACCAACTACCGCTGGGGTGGCGAGGATACCGACTGCGGCTACACGTCGCTGGAGCAGTGCCGCGCCTCGGCAGCGGGCCTCGCCGCGATCTGCAGCAACAACCCCTATTACGCCGGACCGCCGGTCGACCGTCGGCCGAGGCAGCCCGGCCGACGGCCTCGCCCGGCCTATTGAGGCATCGAGCACCTTCCGAGCCACTTGAAGCAGCGTGGAAAAAGGCTTCAGATTCTGTCTGTTAGCGCGCGCTCTTCATGCGAGCCGTGACCCGCTTCGCTCGAAGCGCTATTCGAGCTCGACGATCTGTCCGTCCGAGAGCGACACCCGGCGATCCATCCGCGCAGCGAGGTCCATGTTGTGGGTTGCGATCAGCATCGCGACCCGGGTCGCCTTGACGAGCTGCATCAGCGCGTTGAAGACGTGATTGGCGGTAGCAGGATCCAGGTTCCCGGTCGGCTCGTCCGCAAACAGCACCCGCGGCGCGTTGGCAACCGCGCGCGCGATCGCCACGCGTTGCTGCTCGCCGCCCGAGAGCTCCGCCGGGCGATGCGTGATCCGGTCGCCGAGGCCGAGATAGGACAGGATTTCGGTCGCCCGCTTCACGGTCTCGGAGCGTTTGAGGCCGCGAATCATCTGCGGCAGCATGACGTTCTCGAGCGCCGAGAACTCCGGCAGCAGCCGGTGCGACTGATAGACGAAGCCGATATCGGAACGGCGAATCTGCGTGCGATCGACATCGGACATCTGCGAGGTCGGCGTCCCCGCGACATAGACCTCGCCGTCATCGGGACTTTCCAGCAGTCCCGCGATGTGCAGCAGCGTCGACTTGCCGGATCCTGACGGCGCCACCAGCGCCACCGACTGGCCCGGCCACAGCGCCAGCTTGGCGCCGTTCAGGACCGTCAGCGTCGCTTCGCCCTGCCGGTATTCCCGCTTGATGTCATGAAGATAGACGACCGGTACGTCTTCCGCCCCCTCCGCCATGTGGGCTCCTTACTCGTACCGGAGCGCATCGACCGGATCGAGGCGCGCGGCGCGCCACGACGGGTAGAGCGTCGCCAGGAAAGACAGTGTCAGCGCCATGATCACGACCGCGAGCGTCTCGCCGAAATCGACCTCGGCCGGCAGCTTGGAGAGAAAATACAGCTCCGGCGAGAACAGCTCGGTGTTGGTGAGCCAGGACAGGAACTGCCTGATCGATTCGATATTCAGGCAAATCAGCATGCCGACCGCGAATCCGGTCAGCGTTCCGACCACGCCGATCGAGGCGCCGGTGATCAGGAAGATCCGCATGATCGAGCCTTGCGAGGCCCCCATGGTGCGCAGGATCGCGATGTCCTGGCCCTTGTCCTTCACCAGCATGATCAGCCCGGAGACGATGTTGAGCGCCGCAACCAGCACGATCATGGTCAGGATCAGGAACATCACGTTGCGCTCGACCTGCAGCGCGTTGAAGAAGGTCGAGTTGCGCTGCCGCCAATCGACCAGGAAGACCGGCCTGCCGGCGGCCTCCGTCACCAGCTTGCGGTAGGTGTCGATCTTGTCCGGATTGGTGGTGAACACCTCGATCGAGGACACGTCGTTGTTGCGGTTGAAATAGGCCTGCGCCTCGGCCAGCGGCATGAATACGAAGGTCGAATCGTATTCCGACATGCCGATCTCGAACACGGCGGTGATCTTGTAGGGCTTGATGCGCGGCGTGGTGCCCATCGGTGTCACCGCGCCCTTCGGCGAGACCAGCGTGATCATGTCGCCGGCATGCAGCGAGAGCTGATCGGCGAGGCGGCGGCCGATCGCAACGCCCTGCCCCTCGTCAAACCCCTCGAGCGTGCCCTGCTTGATGTTCTTGGCGATCGAGGTGAGGTTGTTGAGATCGTCGGCGCGGATACCGCGGATGAAGACGCCGGCCGCGTTGAACGGCGACGATCCGAGCCCCTGTCCGTCCACGACCGGCGCGGCGAGCCGGATGCCCTGCACCTGGCTGATGCGATCGGCGACATCCTTCCAGTCGGTCAACGGCGATTCCAGCGGCTGTACCAGCAGGTGGCCGTTGAGGCCGAGGATCTTGTCGAGCAGTTCCTTGCGGAAGCCGTTCATGACGGCCATCACCACGATCAGCGTCGCAACGCCGAGCATGATGCCTAGGAACGAAAAGCCGGCAATGACCGAGATGAACCCTTCCTTGCGGCGCGCGCGCAAATAGCGTCCGGACAGCAGCCATTCGAATGGCGCAAAAGGCCGGGTACGGACTGGCTCGTTCATGGTCTCATCCATCTGTCGATAATCCCATGATTCGGACCAAATGTGGCCGGATTACCCCGTCGATAAGCGCGGCGTGAAGAAACTTTAACCCGCGAGCTTCGCGACCACGTCGGCGGGGCTCATGTTGTCGCGTGAACCGTCGCTGCGGCGCTTCACCTCGACCTTGCCGTCGGCCAGCCCCTTCGGTCCGACCAGAATCTGCCAGGGGATACCGATCAGATCGGCCGCGGCGAACTTGGCGCCGGCGCGCTGATCGGTGTCGTCGTAGAGCACGTCGACGCCCTTCGCCGAGAGATCGCGATAGAGCTGCTCGCAGGCGCCATCGACCGCGGCATCGCCCTGCTTGAGGTTGAGGATCGCAGCGCGGAACGGCGCGACCGCCTCGGGCCATATGATGCCGGCGTCATCGTGACAGGCCTCGATGATCGCGCCGACCAGACGCGACACGCCGACGCCGTAGGAGCCGCCATGGATCGGCACGTCGACGCCATCGGGACCGGCCACCATCGCCTTCATGGTGTCGGAATATTTGGTGCCGAAATAGAAGATCTGGCCGACCTCGATGCCGCGGGTGTTCAACCGCTTCGCCTCGGGTACTTCCTGTTCGAAGCGCGCGGCCTCATGGACATCCTCGGTCGCAGCATAGACCGAGGTCCACTGCTTGATGATCGGTGTCAGATCGCCGTCATAGTCGACGTCCTCGCCCGGCACTGGAAGGTCCAGCACATCGCGATTAATGAAGACGCCGGACTCGCCGGTGTCAGCGAGCACGATGAATTCGTGGCTGAGGTCGCCGCCGATCGGGCCGGTCTCGGCTCGCATCGGGATCGCCTTCAGGCCCATCCGCGCGAAGGTGCGCAGATAGGCCACGAACATCTTGTTGTAGGAACGCCGCGCGCCGGCCTCGTCGAGGTCGAACGAATAGGCATCCTTCATCAGGAATTCGCGGCCGCGCATCACGCCGAACCGCGGGCGCTGCTCGTCACGGAACTTCCACTGGATGTGGTAGAGGTTGAGCGGCAGGTTCTTGTAGGACTTGATGTAGGAGCGGAAGATCTCCGTGATCATTTCCTCGTTGGTCGGTCCGTACAGAAGCTCGCGCTTGTGACGATCGAGGATGCGCAGCATCTCCGGACCATAGGCGTCGTAGCGGCCGCTTTCGCGCCAGAGATCGGCAAGCTGCAGCGTCGGCATCAAGAGTTCGAGCGCGCCGGCGCGGTCCTGTTCCTCACGAACGATCTGCTCGATCTTCTTCAGCACCCGGTAGCCGAGCGGCAGCCAGGCATAGATGCCGGCCGCCTCCTGCCGCATCATGCCCGCGCGCAGCATCAGCCGATGCGAGACGATCTCCGCCTCTTTCGGGTTTTCTTTCAGGATGGGCAGGAAAAACCGCGACAATCGCATGGCGTTACTCGGGAATCAGGAAAGCGTGGGAAGAGCTGCAGTGAAACCGGATCGGCCGTGAAAACACAAGGCCGCCAAATGACAAAAGCCCTTCAAATCAGGCGATTTTCGGCCATTTGAACGAATTGCGTCCCGCCGACGCGTCCGGTGCGCTGACCGCGGCTTTACCTGACCTCGAAATCGTCTTCCAGCGTCACTTTCTTGAAATCGGTCACCAGGGCGTCGATCTGCATGTGCCAGCGGCCCGGGACCGGCAACGGCACCTTGTTCACGTGCCAATAGCCGTCGGGACCCAGCGCGGCGCTGCGTTCCAGCGGCTCGATGCCACGATCCGGCAGGCTCAGCGTCAGCGTCGCCTCCTTGGCCGCGAACGGGCTGGCATCGCCGTTCATCAGCTGCAGCACGAAATCGTTCTGCCCGACCTTGCCCGGCGCGATCAGCACCTGGAACATCGCGGCATCAGTGTGGATGTGGACCGCGAGCGGAACGTCGTCTGACATCGCCAGCACGCGCGGCGGCGGCGTAAACCGCCACAGCGCGACGAGGCCAAGGATCGCGATCATCAGCACGAATTCGACCGCGATCGAGCGCTGCAGCGGGCGCGTCCGGTGGAATTCGCGCGCGATGGCCGGCGTGAACACCAGCCGGTTCAACGCAGCGAATGTGAGCAACAGCGCCACCAGCACAAGTTTCGCCAGCAGAATATTGCCGTATCCGGTGTCGATCAGCGCGTGAAAGCTCTCGAGCTGGACGATCGCGAGCGCCAGGCCCGACACGGCGATCAATGCGACGACCGGCACCGCGAGCATCGAGAAGCGCCTCAGCACCCGGAGCAGCGAGTCCTTGCGTTGCCAGGCAAGCACCGCCAGCGGCGCCAGCGCGCCCATCCAGAACGCGAGGCCAACGCCGTGGATGAACAGCGCAGTCCGCGTCAGCCATTGTGGCGAGGCGGTGGCGGCATGGCCGCTGACCGCGAACGACAGCCCGACACAGATCATCGCGACCGCGGTGCGGGTAAACGCCGCGCCAAACGACGGACTGCGCCAGGCGATCGCTGCAATCAGCATCGCGGCGATCGCGAGCAATAGCGCCGGAAACAGGCTGGTGCCGGCCGCACTGGCCCATGCCGCCCAGGTCAGGATACCCGAGAGCGGCAGGTTCAACAGCTCGACGCCCTGCAGGCCAAGCGAGGCAATCGCACCGGCGAGGCCGATCTTGAGCGACCACATGATCAGCCGTTCGCCCGCCGGGCCCTGCCCGATCCAGGCGGCAAAGAACACGCCGCCGACGCCGGCAAACAGCCCCAGATAGAGCGCAAGGCGCGCCAGCCAGATCAACGCATGGAGCACGCCGTCGCTCGATGGCGCTGCAGAGCCGGTGACGACGCCGATCGAGAACAGCAGCGAGCCGGCGACCGGATGACCGTCCTGCGATACCACGCGATAGCTCACCACCTGCGTGCCCAGCGGCAGCCCCGCCGGCAACGTCACCACGACCGATTCGTCGACGGCGCGGATCTTGACGTCACGCGGCTTGCCGGCAGCGTCGAGCAGGCTGACCGCAGTCGGCGCCACCGCTTCGTTGAAGCGGAGCACCAGCGTCCTGGGCGCCTCCGCCACCACGCTGCCGTCCGCCGGCTCGGCACCGATCAGGACAGCATGCGCGTGGGCTGAGGTCGCAAGGCACAGCGCCACGAAGAGCGCAGCAAGACTTGCGAGCCCAAGACTTGCCAGTACACTTGCGACCCGCCGCATGGCCTACGGCTTCGGCAACAGCTTGACGCCGGGCGCTGGTGTCTTGCTGCCATGGTCGTGCCCGCCGCCCTGCCCGTCGGCCGGGATGTCGATCCAGCGGCTGACGCCCTGCTCGCATTCCTGCACGACGGGGAAATACAACGTGGTGTTCGGCTTCAGCGTATCGGTGAGAAACGTCTGTATCACGAACTCGTCGTAGTTCTGGTCGATGAGCTTGCCGCCGCTCCAGGCGACTTCCTTGACGCCCTCGGAGAGCTTGGCACCGTGATAGTCGTATGCCGCGGCATATTTGCCGGTGACGGTATCGAGGGTCCAGCCGGGCTTCGGCATCGGCTTCACCCCGATCACGCCTTCCGGAATCTGCACGCGGATCTTGATCGTCGCCGATCCCGCGCAGCCATGCGGCACGGCGAACACCGCCTTGTAGTACGAGCCGACCGGAGCCTGCTTTCCTTCAAGCGTGACATGCGCAATCGCCGGCGACGCTGCGAGCAGCGCCGCCGCGCCAATGAGGAACGTGTGTGGCCGCATGTCCGCCTCACATCTTCTTCATGTCCATGTGACCGGAGTGGTCACCATGGCCGGAATGATCGCCGCCGCCCGGAGCTTGCGCACCGACAGCCTGCACGTCCAACGAGACCGGGACCTTGCCGGCCTTCTCGAATTCGAGCGTGACCGGCACCTTGTCGCCCTGCTTCAGCGGGTTCTTCAGGTCGAACATCATCAGGTGATAGCCGCCGGGCGCAAGCTTCACGGTCTTGCCCGGCTCGATCGTCAGCCCATTGTCGAGCGCACGCATCTTCATCACGCCATTGTCCATCGACATCTCGTGGACCTCGACCTTGCCGGCGACCTCGGCAGTGCCTGACACCAGCCGGTCAGCCGTCGTCCCCTTGTTCTCGATCGTCATATAGCCGCCGCCGATCTTGGCACCGTTCGGCGTCGCGCGCGTCCATGCCTGCGTGATCACGAGGTCGCCGGCCTTGATGTCCTCGGCGCGCGCGGACGCCGACGCGAATGCAGCCGTCAGAGCTGCGAGGGCGAGGATGCGAGAGAGCATCTTCATTGGACGAATTCCTTTCAGGTTGAAGTTGAGGCGTTATCGGGTTGTTGCTGCCTGAGCGTCGGACCATTTGTTCAGGTCGGTCATTTCAGCCGATCCTTCGATCGTCGTGATCGTTCCGTCGCGGCCAATCAGCATGGTTCGCGGGATATCGCCTTGCCAGGCCGGATCGATCTCAAACCTCAATCGCTCCGCGAAGCCATCGTCGAAGATCCAGTTCTCGGCCGATCCAAGCCCGGCCTGATTCAGCATCGATTTCGTCGCGTCCGGAAGATTGGGAACCAGATCCGCGCTGATCGTGACGACGTCGATACCCGGGTGATCCTTCATGAACCGGCCGAGCTGCGGCAGCTCGACCTTGCAGGGTCCGCACGTCACGCCCCAGAAATGCACCAGGGTCGGATGACCGGCATGTTCATGCAGCAGCCTTTGCCAGCTGCCGCGCTCGAACGGTTTTGGCGCGCTCTCTCCCGCCGCGCGTGCGCACGGCAACGTCGCGAGCAAGATGAGCGCAGCGAGCAAATGACGTGTCATGGTTCGCCCTCGATCGCTTGAAAATGGTAGCCGTCGACCTTGGTCATCCACGACAGGTAGGTCTGCCGACCGTCCGAGACGAGCAGCGGATGGTCGGAGCTGTCGGCGGTGTCGACGACAACTGTGGGCTTCGACCAGGTCGCTCCATCGTCGTGCGATGTCATCAGATTGATCGATGTCTTCCGCCCGTCGAACTCCTTCCAGGCCATCACAAGTCCTTGGGGTCCCGCGATGATCTGCGGCCGCGACGGGCTGCGGTTCAGCTGACCGACAGGAAGCGGATCGGAGAAGGTTTTGCCGCCGTCGCGCGACCGCGCGTAGAACAATCCCTTGCGAGCCTTGCCGTTGGTGTACCACGTCACGTGGTAGGTTCCTGCGGACGAAATGGTCAGGCTCGGACCATGGTGCGGACATGCCGCGATCTGCCAGTCGTCGCGGCTCACCCGATGCACCTCGCCGGCTGTGGCCAGATCGGTGAATGTCACGATCGCATGGTCGCGCACGCCACCTTCGAAAATGTTCCGGAACACCACGACAGGATGCCCTGAACCGTCGAACGCCAGCGCGAGACGGCAGCACTCACAGGTGTTGTCGGCTGCAAGCTGCGCATCGGAATAGGTCGCGCCACCGTCCTTCGATGCAGCGAAGAACAATCCGGCACCGTCATACTTCTCGCCGCGCTGCTGCGCCGGCACGCGGTTGCGCTTGTCGAGCCAGACCGCGAACACGGCGCCCGTGGGATCGAAGCCGATCGCCTCGAAGCGCTGGCTCTCGTTGTTTGCGGTGATCGGCCTCGGCGGATCAAAGCTGCGCCCGCCATCGGTCGAGCGCGTGGTCAGCACCTGCCCGTTGAAGGCCTGATCGCGGAAGATCGAGAACGCCAGCGCGACCTCGCCTTTCTGGTCGATCGCAAGTTTCGGCCGTGCGTCCGGCCCCCAATCCAGATTGAGCCGCTCTCGGGTGACCTGCATTGGCGCGGAAAAGCTCTTGCCCTGGTCCCTCGAGTTCGCGACGGATATCTGACCTCCGGCCATCCACGCCAGCCACAGCGTCCCGTCCGCAGCGAAGGCCGGCGTGACCTTGGTCGCGCAGCGCAGGACGGTTTCTTCGCACGCCGCTTCGGAGGCGTGCTGATGGCTCATCTGCGCGATGGCAAGGTTCGGCAAGACCGCAACCAGCGTTGCCAGTACCGTGAGAGCCGCAGGTCTGCGATATGTCATCGATGCGCTCCTCATTTGAACGCAATCTTCATGCCCGCGACGAACGCACGCGGTGATCCGGCATAGATCGAGTTGGTCGAGTTCGCCAGTACGCTCGCGGGATTTTGAATGCCCGCCGCGGTCACCGAATTCGTGATGTTGTTCGCTGAAGCGACGTAGGTCCGGTCGAAGACGTTCCTGACCTCGACGTACAGATTCAGCGACTTGAATGAATCGGAGATGAGATCGGTCTTGTAGTGCAGGTTGAGGTTGACGAGTTCGTAGCCGGGCGCCCTCAGGAGGTTGGCGTTGTCCATGTAGAAGCCATCCTTCCATTGGACCTCGACGAACCCGCCGAGGCCCTGCAGCGGGCCAGACAACTGGTCGTAGCCCAACCGCGCCGTGAGTTCGTTCGGCGAAATGCCGGGGATCTTGTTGCCGGCGCGATTGAAGCTGAAGACCGCGCCGTTCGTGATGTTCTCGACGTATTCGGTGTAGACCTCGTCGAGATAGGTATAGGCGGCCGAGAACCGCCAGCCCGGCAGGAATTTCCAGTCGGCGGCCAGTTCGACGCCACGATGTTCCGATCGCGGCGCATTGAATGTGTAGGAAATGCCCGCAAGCGGCGTCGCCTGGGAGACCAGTTCGTCCTTGAAGAACTCGTAGAACCCGGTGACGCTGACCTTGAGCGCGTTGTTGGGTGTCCAGTCGGCGCCGAGGTCGTAACCGAGGTTCTTCTGAGTCTGCAGCTGGGTGTTGTTGCCCGAAGCTCCACTCGGCAGAACGAAGAGATTGCTGACCTGCGGTGTGCCGTATCCGGTTGCCACGCGCCCGCGAAGTTGCCACTCGCTGTTCAACCGGTACAGCAGCGCAAGCTCGGGCGCAGTGTTCTGGAATTGCCGATCCGCGGTCGTGATCGCCGTGGTCGTGGTGCCGCCCGCTCCGACGTAGCTATAGGCGGTGTTTCGACCGGTAAGATTGGTGGTTTCCCAGCCGATCCCCGCAACGGCCGTCAGCGCAGGCGTGAGCTTCAGTTCCTCGCGCGCACGAAGACCGTAATTCGTCGTCGTGCTGAACAGGTTGCTGGACAGGCTTCCAAGTGTCGCATTTCCGCCCGGCACTACGTTGCGCGTATCGCTCGAAGCGGTGAGCGTGTTGTAGAAGCCGCCAAAATAGGCCGTCGACTCCATCCCGAACAGTTCGCCGCGCCTGACGACGTCGCTCATGTAGTTGTAGGACGGGAAGTCGCCGATGGCACTCGTCGATCCCGTCGGCTGGCTGATATTGCGGTCGTCGAACACGAACTGGTTGCGCCAGGTGGTCTGGTTGTCGAAATCGTGCTCCCAGCGGCCGCCGACGATGGTGCGGCGGTCGTCGCGCCCGAGGCCTGCCTGGACCGCGGTCTCCTTGTCGGTTCCCGCCGCGGAATTGAAGCCGTTATTGAACAGGGTCACGGTTCCGCATCCCGGCGCGGCCGTCGCGCCGGTCGCGCAACCCTGCTGGAACGGGTTCTGGTTGAACTGATTGAGCGACGAGCGGATCGGCAAGCGCGCGGCGAGGTCGTTGTTGATCAGCTTCACCGTGAAACGGTCGTCCGGCGTGACCTGCAGGGTGCCGAGGAAATTGACGGTCTGGGTGTTGAACCAGCTGTTCCCGATATAGCCGTCGCCGCGCGCGTCGCTTGCGAACAGCGAGCCCTCGAAATTGCCGACCTTCTTGCCTGCGGCCAGATAGTTGTTGAGATAGCCGAAGCTGCCGCCGTCGACGCCATACTCGACGCCGTCGATCGTGCCACCCGGCCGGGTCCGGAAGTTCAGCGCACCGCCGGTGGCGTAATTGCCGTAGAGCGCCGACGACGGCCCCCGGACCACGTCGATCGCACCATAGGCATGCGGATCAATCAGATCGCTGCGCGACAGGCCGTCCGGCTGGGTCACCGGGAAGCCGTCGTCGAAGATGACGAGGTTGCGGATGCCAAAGCCGTTCCGGGCATTCGACCCGCGGATCGAGATGCCGAAATCGCGCGGGCCGTTGCCCTGCTTGATCGAGATGCCAGGACTGTCCCGCAGCACATCGGCGACCGAGAACGACGGCCGGTTGTCGAACTGGCTGCGGTCGATTGTCGTCTGGGTCTGCCCGGTGGGGGCCCGGTTCAGGCCGTCGCGGGTCGCGGCGAGCGTCTCGCCCGGCTTCGCGCCGCCCGCGGCGGCCGTGGCCACGGATGGGGCCGTCGCCAGCTTCGGGGGACGCCGGACGGATGCCGACCGAACGCGCGGCTTCGCACTCGCCGGCTTGGGGCGCGCCACCGCCCGGGGAGCCTCGACGGTGACGGAGGGCAGTTGGGTGCTGGGAGCCTGCGCTTTCGCAGCGGAAGCCAGTGCGCAAAGCGCCACGCTCAGCGTGAGCACGCTTGCCGCCTCCAGCGGGTGATGACGAACCATGGATGAATCCTGACACCGGCTCTCCGGCCGGCTTGCTCTAGGGCACTCTCACCGGCGCGGGACGCACCGGCAGTGAGGAGGTCGTCAGGAAAACAGCGGCGGCGCCCGGGCCTGCGCGGAGAGGCCGGCCCGCGAACGATCGAGCTCGGAGGCGAAATCGAGCCAGGCGATCCGGCTCGGCACCCGTTCGGCGGCCGCAGCCGCAACTTGCGGGTTATCAACGGGCGCACCGGTCTGCAGCACGCTGCATGCGGAGCAACATCCGTCATGGGCGTCGTGGCCGGTCTGGTCGCCCTGCCCGGCGCCAACATCGCCGCCATGACAGATGGTGGCGGCCGCGAGCGGATCGGACGTGGCAAGGCTCGCCGCCCAGCAGGCCCCGATCGGCGCAAAAATCTGCACCAGCAGGGCAACCAGGACTATAGGCAGAAAATTCTTCAGCCGCCGGCGCATCGCAAAACCCATCCGGAACGGACCTAACCACCACGGGCCTCGGAAGTCGAGATCGCACACACGCCCGGTTTCTTCCAGCTGACGGAAATAGCGGGGCGTGACACTTGCGCCACGACCACTGCAACAGCCATCGTATCCCTTTACCCCGTCACGTGTTTTCAGCTCACTTTCGCAACCGGCAGTGGCGCCATCCCAATCATTTCGCAAATTGCTCGAAAATTGAACAATCGTTGCCGAAAATGATGACAAGCCTGGAAAGATAGTCTACCAATTCGGGCTCAGGCCAGCCGCGAGGTGTGTCCTGGTGGTCCAAGTCTCGGGAGGAGCCCGACGCGCACAAGCAGCGTCACCCCATCAATCAAGATCAAATCGAATTTTTGGGGCAAATAGGGTCGACACAATTTTTGGAGCAGGGCTTGGAGCCCTGCTCTTTTTTTGTGTGATGATCGCATCGCGCAATGACCTCATCATCGAATCCAATCGAACGTAGTTTCGAACTCGCAGCAGCGGCTTGCGATGATCTGACGCCGCGCGTGTATCAGCGGCTGTTTCGCGAACACCCCGAAGCACAGACGATGTTTCGCAGCGAAGGCAGCGAGCCGGTGAAAGGCGCGATGTTGCAGCTGACCATCGAGGCCATCCTCGATTTCGCCGGCGAGCGCCGCGGACATTTTCGCCTGATCGAATCGGAAGTGTTCTCGCATGACGCCTACGGCACGCCGCGCGAACTGTTCGTGGCATTCTTCGCCGTGATCGCGGACTGCCTGCGCGACGTTCTCGGCGAGCAATGGTCCGCGGAGATCGATGCTGCGTGGCACAAGCTGCTCCGCGACATCGAGGCCATCGTGCTGCAGCGGAAACATCTCGTGGACGAGAGGCCGTAGCGTCACCGTTCCGATTGTGACACACTCGCTTTATCCGCGGCGCGTGCAACTGACGCCGACGGTCAGAAAAACGAAGAGGGAGCAAACAATGCCAGAGAGCGACAAGGGGATGGACCAGGCGTCGACGACGCGGCGCAACCTTCTGCAAATGGCGGCGGCAGGTGGAGCTGCGGCCGGCCTGTTCGGCGGAATGGGCGTGACGACCTCCGCGTTCGCAGCCGAAATGGGACGTTCGGAAAAGCCGCTGAAGGCCGCATTCTCCAATGCCGGACTGCAGGCGACGTGGTGCGCGCAGGGCAAGAAGGCCGCCGAGTTCTGGGGCAAATTGTTCAACGTCGAGGTGACCTGGTTCGACGGCCAGCTCGATGCCGTCAAGCAGCGCGCCGCGATCGACAACATGGCCTCGCAGAAATGGGACTTCGTCGCGATCCAGGCGTTCGGGATCGGCACGCTGACCCAGCCGGTGCAGAAGATGATCGACGCCGGCACGCCGGTGATCGACATGGATACGCTGATCGCGCCGCTCGATCAGATCAACGTCCACTCGTTCCTGGCGCCCGACAACGAGTTCATGGGCGCCTCGGTGACCCAGGCGCTGTGCAATGCGATCGGCGGCAAGGGCAAGGTCATCATGACCCAGGGCGCGCTCGGCCACACCGGCGCGCAGGGCCGTGCCAAGGGCTTCAACTCGGTCGTCAAGCAGTTCCCGAACATCGAGGTGCTGGATACCCAGCCCGCCGACTGGGACGTCTCTAAGACCGCCCGGCTCTGGGAAACCTATCTGACGAAATATCCGCAGATCGACGCCGCGTTCTTCCACAATGACGACATGGCGCTCGCCGCCTACAACATCATGAAGGCGCACAACCGTACCAACATCCTGATCGGCGGCGTCGATGCCATGCCGCCGGCGATCCAGGCGGTCAGCGAAGGCCGCATGTTCGCGACTGTGCGCAATCCATCCTGCCGCATCCACGGCGGCGCGATCGTCGCAGGTGTCGCGGCCGTGGTCGGCGGCGAGAAGAGCGGCCAGGGCATTCCGAAGAACGTCGTGACCGATGGTCCCGTCGTGACCAAGGCCAACGCCGCCGGCATGCAATGGATGGAGGATCACTTCCTGATCTGAGCGGTCCGCATGTCGCAGGGACGCTCCCCGATCCTCGAGTTGAACCAGATCACGAAGGCCTTCGGCGGTGTCGAAGCCCTTCGTGGGGTCGACTTTGCGCTGCACGCCGGCGAGATCCATGGTCTCGTCGGCGAGAACGGCGCCGGAAAAAGCACGCTGATGAAGATCATCGCCGGCGTGCACCCGGAGTTCTCCGGCCGTTTCATGCTCGACGGCAAGGAGACCCGCTTCCGCTCCACCCGCGACGCCCACGCCGCCGGCATCGGCATGGTGCATCAGGAGCTCAGCGTCGCGCCTGACCTCACCGTCGCCGAGAACGTCTTCCTCGGCAACCAGCCGACCAACCGCCTCGGCTTCGTGCAATGGCGGCGGATGGCCCGCGAGGCCGGCGAGCAGCTGTCTCGGTTCGGCATCGACGTCGATCCGATGACGCGGCTTGGCGACCTGCCGATCGGCCTGCAGCAGCTGATCGAGATCGCCCGCGTGCTGTTCTCGGGCGCGCGCATCATCATCCTCGACGAGCCGACCTCCGCGCTCTCCCCGCCCGAGGTCGAACGCCTGTTCGCGACGCTGCACAAGCTGCGCGACGAGGGCACCAGCATCGTCTTCATCTCGCATTTCATCGAGGATATCCTGCGGGTCTCCGACGTGGTGACCGTGTTCCGCAACGGGCGAAAGATCGCCGAGACGGCGTCCGCCGACACCAGCAAGGGCGCCCTGATCGAGGCCATGATCGGCCGCGGCGGCGAGGCGCTGGAACACAGCTACACCGACGACCTGATGCTGCCGCAACCCGGTGGCGGCTCGGCCGTCCTGAAGGTCGACCAGCTTTCGCTCGGCCGCACCCTGCAGGACGTCTCGTTCGAGGCCCGCTCCGGCGAGGTGCTCGGCATCTACGGCTTCATGGGCTGCGGCCAGTTGGAGCTGTCGCGCATCCTGTTCGGCAAGCTCAGGCCCGATGGCGGCACGCTTGCGGTCGATGGCGCCGCGAAGACCTTCCGCAGCACCGCGGCGGCGCGGCGGGCCGGCGTCGCGCTGGTGCCGGAGAGCCGCCGCGCCATGCTGTTCCACCAGGAACCGGTCTACAAGAACATCTCGATCAGCATCCTCGAGCGGATCTCGTCGCTGCTGCTCAAGCCGATGCGCGAACGCGCCATCGCCCAGCGCCAGGTCGAGCAGTTGCAGATCAGGCCGCCGGTGGTCGGGCTCGATCTCGGCATGCTCTCCGGCGGCAACCAGCAGAAGGTGGCGCTGGCAAAATGGCTGACCTACCCGCCGCGCCTTTTGGTGCTGTGCGAGCCGACCCGCGGCATGGACGTCGGGGCCAAGAACGACGTGATCAACATCGTGCGCGATCTTCGCGCCAAGGGACTGGCGATCATCGTGCTGTCGACCGAGCCGGAAACGGTGCTGTCGCTGGCCGACCGGATCCTGGTGCTGAAGCGCGGTGCGGTGGTGCGCGAATTCGCCGGCGAAGCGGTCAGCAAGGATAGGCTGCTCGAGGCGGCTTGATGGAGAGACATGATGGCAAGCAGTGACAGTGCGACGAGGCCTGCGGATCACCAGCGGCCGCGCGGGCTGGCGCCGTTCCTGCGTTCGCAGATGCGCAACATTGCGCCGTTCCTGACGCTGATCTTCCTCAGCGCCTTTTTCGCGATCGCGAGCCCGTCGTTTGCGACCATCGACAATGTCGGCAACATCCTGACCCAGGTTTCGGTCACCGGCATCATCGCGGTCGGCCTCACCTTCGTGATCCTGTGTGCCGAGATCGACCTGTCGATCGCCAGCATCGCCAACGTCACCGGCATCGCGGTGGCGTATTTCACGCTGCAGGAATCCTACGTCAACATCGCCAACGTCCCGATGCCGGGCATCGTCGCGATCCTGCTGGCGCTGGCGCTGTGCGCCCTGCTCGGCCTCGTCAATGCGCTGGGGCTGACCATGATCGGCATCCCCTCCTTCATCATGACGCTCGCCATGATGCAGATCGCGGCCGGCGTCTCCGCGCTGCTGGTGCGCGGCCAGATCGCCTACAAGGTGCCGGACCTGATCACGACGCTCGGGTCGGGTTCGATCGGCGGCGTCCCCTGGATCGTGATCGTCGCGGCGGTGATGCTGCTCGGCGGCCATCTGGTGCTGACCTACACGCGGTTCGGCCGCTACGTCTACATGGTCGGCGGCAACCGCGAGGCCGCGGAATTCGCCGGGCTGAACGTCAAGCTGATCCTCGGCAGCGTGATGGTGATCTCGGCGGTCTGCTCCGGCATCGGCGGCATGCTCGGCGTCGCCCATTTCGGCAGCGCGCAGCAGAACGAGTTCGACACCTACCTGCTCGACTCGATCGCGGCCGTGGTGGTCGGCGGTACCAGCCTGTTCGGCGGCCGCGGCGGCATCGGCAACACCATCGTCGGCCTGTTCGTGCTCGGCGTGCTCAACAACGGCCTCGACCACGTCAATATCGACAGCTTCCTGAAGATCCTGATCCGCGGCCTGATCCTGCTCGCCGCGCTGATCATCAACGTCTACGCGCAGCGGCTGCGGGAGCAGACGGCGGAGTGAGAACGATGGAGGTGAGTCCACGGCTCTCTCCATTCGTTGTCCCTGCGAAAGCAGGGACCCATACTCCGCGGCTTGCGTTGCAGAAGGGACTCGTTGTTCCAACGTCGCACAACAATCGGCATTTGTGGTTATGGGTCCCGGTCTTCGCCGGGACGACACCGAGAATGTTGCACGGCTAGTGGGTCATACTTCGGCATTCTCGCGACATGTTTTGCCCGAGCTTTGCTTGTCGTTCCGCCGCTCCTCTCACAGAGGGCGCAGGGAAAGCCGGGTGCCGATCGCACCCATGGGCCCCGTGCAATAGGGTAGAAAGCACGGGGGTAGGACCACAGGTGTAACCGGAGCAATCCGGCTTTCCCTGCGCGATGGGCTACGGCTTACTTCGTGCTCTCCCCGGCGAGACTGGGCTTGCTTGTCACCGTCTTCGCAACGCGCGACCTGCGCAATCGGAAAAGACACCTGCCACCAGGGCGTCAGGACCACACGACTTCGCCGTCCGCGTCATGCGCACTCGTCAGTTGCGCACTCGGCGTCCACCGCATCTCGACCCACGTTCGTGACGACCGCGAAGCGTCCCTCGATCGGGTGAGATGGACGCATTGAACATCTGAGTTGGGGTGCGCGTCAAGCGTTATTTCGGAAAATGCGAATAGCCTCGATCGTGGCAGTTTGGCGCGTTGTTGCGGTGGACCGGTCGCGCAACTCCGAACTCACCACTGATAGCGTACCACGCCCTTGCCTGCGTAGCTCGAGGTGACGTCGGAGAACTCGCCTTCGAAGGTCGCAGCCGCCGACCAGCCGTTGCGCCACTTCATCTCCACGGATGCTGTGGTCAGCGCGGAGTCGCTTGCCTGCGCCGCACCGTTGACGACGAAGCTCGTACCGGGCAGCGCCTGGAAGGTCGCTCCGATCGACCGGTCGGGATCGTAGTCATGCGCCCAGGCGAAGCGCGTGCGCAGCGTCAGCAGACCGTCCTGGACGAGGAAGGACTTGTCGGTGCGGATACCGAGTTCGCTTCTGACATCCGTGACGCTCTTTGCGGCATAGGTGAGCGCAAACGCGCTGGAGCCGACGACGGCCTGCTCGGCATAACCGGGCAGATCGAACGTCGTGAACTGGCCCGCGGCATAGGGCGTGATGCCGATGCCGCCGGTCCATGGCGCAATGATGCGATAGCCGCCTTCGAGGCGGCCCGAATAGGTGTTGGCATTGAACTCGGCGCGCAGCTGGTCGAGACCGGCGACCGTGACGGTGCGGTTGGTGGTGACGTCCTGCCAGCCATAGGCCAACGCAGCGGTGACATAGGCCGCACCTTCGGTGTGGCGGAAATAGGCGCCGGCCTGGAACAAATCCGACCGGCCGCTGCCGCTGCCCGCGACGGAGAAGTTGGTGCCGCCTCCGGCCAGCGCGAAGCCCGCGATGGTGTTCGGCGAGAACAGATAGTCGGCTCCGACCGCGGTGCCGTACACGCTGCTGGTGGTGTCGTTCGATCCGGTCACGGCGTTGCCGCTGGTCGATTGCGAACCGCCATAGCCCGCCGCCCACACGCTCCAGCGCGGCACGAAAGGCACCGCCGGTGCCTTGGTGAACATCGCAAAGGCATTGGTCTTGCGGGTGGCGGCATAGGCGCTGGCACCGCCCTCGTCCGCATAGCCCGATGCGCCCGGTGCCGTATCAGCGCCACCGTTCCGATTCATGAACGGATCGGTCAGCAGGCCCATGAACAAATTCATGGCATCGAACGTGGTCTGCTGCGAGCCGGTCGCCAGTTCGCCCGAGGCCTGCGTCAGACCCGATGACGTCAGCGTGCCGTAGACCATCGGAATGCCGCCTGTAGCGTTGAAGTAATTGACCAGTGTGTTCGCGACGCCTTGCTGGTTGATGGACAGGCCACCGCCGAAGTTGGGGCCTGGCGGTGGCGGCACAAAGTTCAGCGTCAGATTGAGATAGGCATGACTGGCGTCGTAGCTCAGCGTGTCGCTGAAATTTGCCGGCAGGTTGGTGTTGCTGAACGCGCCGAAGGTACCGCTGACGCTGCCGGCGCTCAGGATGGTATATTGTTTCGAGATATAGCTGCCGTTGGCGAACACCGCATTGACGGCGGCGCCGCCGAGCGTCGCGGTCCCGCTCACATTGGCCGAGGATGCGCTCGCAGGATTGAGCGCGACGACATAGAGCGCGCCGGACTGGAACGCGAGATTGCCGTTCACCGTCATCGACGTCCCCGGCGTGCCGGAGCCTGGCGCGAAGGTGCCGCCGCTCTGGATCGTCGTGGCGCCGACCGAGCCGGTGCCGTTGAGCAGGCCGCCGGCCCCGATGATGGGATCGCTGAGCGAGCCGTTCACCGTCAGCGTCGCATTGGTCACCGTGGTGCCGCCGGTGAAGGTGTTGGTGCCAAGGACGAAGGTCGTGCCGGCGGTCGCGTCGAGGCTCGCAGTCCCGCCGAGGCCGTTGATGGTGCCGCCGGTCGAGGTGATGGCGCCGTTGAGCGCGCCGTTCTGGATGGTGCCGCCGCCGAGCTTGACGGTCGCCGACGTTTGCGTCGTGCCGCCGAGATCGAGCGTGCCGCCGGCGTTCACCGCGAGGCTCGACGCGTTGAGCGTGCCGGTAACGGCCATGGTGCCGCCAGCGACGCTGAACGACATCGGCGCGGCGTTGGTGCCCGTCACCGTCCAGACGCCGCCGACCACGCCGAAACTTGCAAAACCCTGATACTGCTGACCGCCGCCCAACGCGCCGAGGCCGAACGTGCCGTTGCCGCTGCCGCCGAGCTGAAACGCATCGCTCCCGGTGCCGACGACATTGCCGACAATGTTGGATCCGACCTGAAGCTGCAGCGTGTTGCTTCCGCCGGTGAAGGTGATGGCGTTGGCGCGGACGCCCCCTGTTCCCGACACGCCGCCGGCAATGGTGCCGCTGTTGATGACCGTGAGACCTGCACCGGCAATGCCGGCGCCACCTGCCCCTGCCACACCGGCTCTCCCAGCGGAATTGCCGCCGCCCCCGACTCCCGGGATCGCGCCGTTGCCGCCCTGGATAGTCCCACTGTTGACCAGCACGGCTTGCGCGGCAGCGAGGACGCCCACTCCCCCGGCCCCGCCGTTGCCACCAAAACCACCTTGGGATCCGGCGCCTCCGTTTCCGCCGATGCCGCCCAGCCCGCCCTGGATTGTGCCGGTATTGGTGAAGACAACGCCCGGGCCGGCGAGCTTCAGGCCGGCCCCGCCGTCACCGCCATTGCCGCCGCTGCCGCCCGACGCCGGGGCGGGGGTGCCGCCGCTCCCGCCTCCTCCACCGGTTCCACCCGTCAGGGTCGAGCCATTCGAGCTTGCCGCCGTTCCAGTCACGACGAGCGCGTTCCCGCCCGAGCCACCGCCGCCGCCGCCACCGGCGTCCGCACCTTGACCGATGCCGGGAGCCCCGCTGTTTCCAATCCCGCCTGTGCCTCCGGTGATCGGTGCAGAATTGTCGGTCTGCGAAACGGATTGCGTGTTGGTACCTCCGGCACCGCCCGCGCCGCCATTGCCGCCCGTCGCGCCCTGAAGGCCGCTAGCGCCGAGCCCGCCTGCTCCGCCGGGAGCGTTTCCAGCGCCGCCGCCTCCGCCACCTCCACCACCGCCAGCGCTGCCGGCAGCCGGACTGGTGCCATCGGTTCCGGCCAAACCGTCCGCTCCACCCGCGCCGCCAATACCGACAGGAAATACAGGATGGGAATTGCCTCCCCTGCCGCCATCGGCAAACGCCGGCGTGAACGGCGACCAACAGAGCTGAGAGACCAGGGCAAGTGATGCGGCACCGGCCGACATCGACGTCAGGCTGCGCCCAGAGGATCGCCGCATTCGCGCACCGCACATTTCATTTCGCCTGCGGTATCGCCGAGCTCTGCGAGCAGCTCAGGCGCATCACCGAGGAACTTGCGAGACGCCGCCCATCGCAACAGTACGCAAGGGACATGCGTCACTACTTGCCTGAATCACTACCGCTTCCGCGCGAGACTGGGCAAGATAACAACTGCTATTGGATGCCCTTCGTCCGATGAGTGTGGCCCGGACACACCACCCGATCAGAGCGTCGAGCCGGCAGGACGTCAGAAAAAATTCATTCGCAGTCCGACGAGAGTCCGGCGATCGGGTACACTTGGCCGACCGATCCTATCGGGAAAAACCAGGCTGCCAGTGGCGCAGCTCGCGCGCGGCGTAGGTGACCGCGCCGATCGTCGTGAACGATCCCGCCTCCAGCATCATGTTACGGGCGAGCTTGAGGGCCCGCGCCTCGCAGATCGCGCGCTGCTTCTCGTCCGCGATCCACTCGAAGTCGATGTTGTGCGCGAGACCAAGGATGCGCCGGATGGTCTTGGCCGCGGCGAAGCCGACGGTGTCCTGGAACAGCCGCGCCATGTAGGCCTGCCGCTCCGCCTCCAGCCGCGCCGCGCCCGCCTCGCCCGCGAACAGCGACACCGGATAGCCGTCGCCCTCAGCCTCGCTGCGCCACAGCGCGACGAACTTGCGGGAAAACTCGCTCCAGACGCCCTCAATGGTCTCGAGCAGCCAGGCCTCGAACGAGGCGCGATCACCCGGCGTGCGCTCGTGGCCGGCGGAGGCCAGATAGGCCATCAAAAGATTGCCGATGACGGCACCGATGTCGAAGCCCATCGGGCCATAGAAGGCGAATTCGGGATCGATCACCTTCGTCTCGCTCTCCGTGACCATGATCGAGCCGGTGTGCAGGTCGCCGTGCAGCAGTGCCTCCGGGCTCGCCATGAATTTCAGCTTCAGCCTGGAGATCGCGACATGCAGGTCGAGGTCGTCGCGGAACGCCGCCGCCGTCGCGTCGAGCCAGGGCGCGGTCCAGCGGTTCTGCTCGGCGATGCGATAGGGATCGGTGAAAATCAGGTCTTCGGTGATCTTGCACAGCGCGTGGTTGCCGGCGAAATCGGCGATGCCCTGCTTCTTGTCCGCAGCCGACCGCGCCAGATCGGACGTGAAGAACAGCGTCTGCGCCAGGAAAGTCGAGACATCCTCGACAAAGCGCGGATAGCGCGTGGCGCCGATCAGGCCCTTGCGCATGATGATGTGCGGCTCGAGCAGCTCCATCGCGGTGAGCGCGAGCGGCTCGTCGTGATGCAGCACCGCCGGTACGAGTTTCGGCGCCAGCCGCGCCTGATGCACCAGCGCCAGATGTTCATAGTGCGCCCGAGACAGCGGCAGCGGCCAGCTCTCGCCGACCAGCCGCACATAGGGCAGCGCCTGCTTGACCGCGATACCGCCGCTCGGCCCCTTGACGATGAAGACGAGGTTGAGATTGCCGTCGCCGACCTCGCTGATCGACCATTCGGCCGGCCGGCCGCCGAGTTGCGTGACGATGGCTGGAAGGCTCGCGAGATAGTCGCGCAGGTCCGCTTCCCGCAGGATTCGATATTGGCTCTGCCCGGAGCCCGGTTGGGCCTGCAGGTTCATCCTTGTCGCCTCCTCCGCATCGCCAGGGTGAGGTTGATCCTCACTCCATCGGCACCAATTCCTGGCCGCTTCATCCGTATTGTTTGAGCATGATCTTATCGGAAAACCGCTTCGCACTTTTCCGGATCATGCTCTCTAGAACGGCATCCCCATCAGCTTGGACAGCCGCTCGATCGAGAGATAGCCGGCATAATAGGCCCACATGCCGATCGCGAAGATCACGGCCGAGATCAGCGTGGTCCACAGCAGCTTGCGGCCCATTCGCGCCATGATCGGGGCGCCGGGATCGGTGCCGGGTGCGCCGACGCCGTCCTCGTGCTGGCTGCGGATGCCGAACGGCAGTGTCAGGAACAGCACCAGCCACCAAAGCACGAAGTAGATCGCAAGCGAGGTTGATATCTGGTACGCCATGTGGCCTCAGGCCTGTTCGATCTCGACCAGCGCGCCGGAAAAGTCTTTCGGGTGAAAGAACAGCACCGGCTTGCCATGCGCGCCGATCTTCGGCTGGCCGTCGCCGAGCACCCGGGCGCCCTCCGCGATCATGCGGTCGCGAGCCGCGATGATGTCGGGTACGTCGTAGCAGACATGGTGGATGCCGCCGTCGGCATTGCGCTCGACGAATTTCGCGATCGGCGAGGCCTCGCCGAGCGGCTCGATGAACTCGATCTTGGTGTTCGGCAGCGTCACGAACACGGTGATGACGCCATGCTCCGGCAGCGGCACCGCATCAGAAATCTCGGCATTGAAGGCGGTGCCATAGATCTTCGCGGCCTGCCTGGCGTCCTTGACCGCAATGGCGACGTGATTGAGCCGGCCCAGCATGTCTCTCTCCCTTGTCGTTGCGCACGCCCTAGAGGCGCGCGTCAAACCGTCAGAACGTGCACGACGCAGATCGGCTTCTTGCCCCATTGCTCGTTCAGCGCGGCCCGCACCGCGCGGCGCACCGATTCCCCGAGCGCATCCGGATCGCGCCGCCGCGGCTTCGGCAGGCCCTCGATCGTCGATACCACCACATCGAACACGATGTCGTCGAGCAGTTCGCCCGCCGCATTGTTCTCCGGCATGCCGACCAGATCAACCTCGGGATCGTCGACCATCTCGCCCTGCGCGGTCATGGCAATGGCGACGAAGGCGCAGCCGGCAAAGCCCATCCGCCGCCGCTCGACCACCGCGCGCGACTTGGAATCCTCCAGGATGGTTCCGTCCTTGTAAAGCCGGCCCGCCGGCACTTCACCGATGATGCCGGGATCGCCGGGCCCGAGCTTGACCAGATCGCCATTGCGGCAGGTCAAGACCTTGGGGACGCCGGCGGCGCGCGCCAGCTTGGCATGCTCGGCCAGATGCAGCGCTTCGCCGTGCACGGGGATCAGGAGCTGCGGCCGCACCCAGGAGATCATGTCGCGCAGCTCGTCGCGGCGCGGATGGCCGGAGACGTGCACCAGATGCTCACGGTCGGTGATGATCTCGACACCCTGGGTCACCAGCCCGTTGATGATGCCGCCGACCGCCTTCTCGTTGCCGGGAATGGTGCGGGAGGAGAAGATCACGGTGTCGCCCTTGTTCAGGGTGACCTGCGGATGATCGTTGTTTGCGATCCGCGCCAGCGCGGCGCGGGGCTCGCCCTGGCTGCCGGTGCACAGCGCGAGCACCTTGTCGGGCGGGAAATGACCGTAATAGTCGGTGCTGCGGAACTTGTGCGAGCCGTCGAGATAGCCGCATTCGCGCGCAACCTGCACCACCCGCTCCATGGCGCGGCCGACCACGACCACCTCGCGATCGGCGGCATTGGCGGCATCCGCCACCGCACGGACGCGGGCGACGTTGGAGGCGAAGGTGGTGACCGCAACCCGGCCCTTGGCCGCCTTGACCAGCTTCTTGATGGTGGCGGCGACCTCGGTCTCCGAGGGCGAACGGCCGTCGCGCACCGCGTTGGTGGAATCGCCGACCAGCGCCAGCACGCCTTCGTCGCCGAGCTCGCGCAGCCGCCGCTCGTCGGTCGGCTGGCCGATGATCGGGGTCGGATCGATCTTCCAGTCGCCGGTGTGCAGCACCGTGCCGACGTCGGTCTTGATCGCCAGCGCGTGCGATTCCGGGATCGAATGCGCGACCGGAATGAATTCGACATTGAACGGGCCGATGTCGACCCGCCCGCCCGACGGGATCACCGTGACCGGGATCTTCGGCGGATTGCGCTCGGCGGCGCATTTGGCCTCGAACAGCGCCGCAGAGAACTGCGTCGCGTAGATCTTACAGCCGAGCTTCGGCCAGAGGTCGATGATGGCGCCGAAATGGTCCTCGTGAGCGTGGGTCAGCACGAGGCCCATCAGATTGTTGCGCTCCTTCTCGAGGAAGCGGACATCCGGCATGATCAGGTCGATGCCCGGCAGATGCTCCTCGTCGCCGAAGGAGACGCCGAGATCGACCGCGAGGAACGAGCGCTGATGGCGGTTGCCGAGGCCATAGATCGACAGGTTCATGCCGATCTCGCCGACGCCGCCGAGCGGGGCAAAGGTGAGTTCGTCGGGTCGCGCCATCAGTTCGCCCTCTTCGAGGCTGCGTTGCCGAAATAGACCTCGCCGGCGGCGACCGGAACGCGCCTGCCCTCGGCCGTCGCGACGATCAGACAACCGGTCTCGTCGATGGTTTCGAAGATGCCCTCGATGGTGGCCGTGCCCGTATTGATCGCGACCTCGCCGCCGAGCCCGGCCGCGTGCTCGAGCCAGCGCCGCCGGATCTCGGCAAAGCCGCGGCCATTGTCCCAGATGCCGCGGAACTCGACCCAGGCATCGGATAGCGCCGTGAACAGCTCTTCCGCGCTGATCTGGACCCCGAGCTCGGCGAGCGACACCGCAGGCGTCGGCGTGCCCTCGGGCGACGCCACGACATTGGTACCGATACCGACAACGACCGCGAGGCGGTTGCCGATGGCCTCGGCCTCCATATTGATACCCACCAGCTTCGCCCCGCCGGCAAGTACGTCGTTTGGCCACTTCAGCGCGTATCTGGGCCGGTCGGAACCGAGGCGAAGGGCCGCCTCGACGCTGACCTTCTCCAGGGCGGCGGCCTCGGACAGCCCGGCGACAAAGCCCAGCGTCGCGGCAACCGCCGGCGGAACGTCCATCAACTCGAGAATGCTGCTGGCGAGGTTGCCGCGCGGCGCGATCCAGACCCGCTGGCGCCGGCCGCGCCCTGCGGTCTGCTCAGTGGTCACGAACCACATCGGTCCCTGCTCGCGATCGCGGGCGCGCAGCATCGCCTCGGCATTGGTCGAGCCGATCTGATCGAAGGCGGCGAGCCGATAGCCCGCCGCGATGGCCCGGGGTCCGAGCGTGAAGGTCATGTCGAACTTATGCGCATGATTGGTTCCGAAAGCCAGCGTCGTGTTTTCGGAACCATGCGCTAGAACAACGACTTCGCCGCCGCCGTGGCCACGCTGACGAGCGGGCCCGGATAGGCGAAGAAGAAGATGTTGAAGATGCCGGCGACCGCCAGCACGGTGCGCAGCTCGACGCGGACCGGGTCGAGCTTGCCGAGCGGCTGGTCGAAATACATCACCTTGACGATCGACAGATAGTAGAACGCGCCCACCACGCTGGTCAGCACGCCGATCACGGCGAGCGTGAACAAATTGGCCTTGATCGCGGCGACGAACACGTACCATTTGCCGAAGAAGCCGGCGAGCGGCGGTACGCCGGCCAGCGAGAACAGCAGCATCGCGAACACGAAGGCGATCAGCGGGTTGGTGCGGGACAGCCCGGCGAAATCGCTGATCTGCTCCAGCGCGACGCCGTTGCGCTTCATGGCGAGGATGATCGAGAACGAGCCGAGCGTCATCGCGACATAGATCGCGATGTAGATCAGCACGCCCTGCGCGCCCTCGACGGTGCCGGCAGCGAGCCCGACCAGGGCAAAGCCCATATGGCCGATCGAGGAATAGGCCATCAAGCGCTTGATGTTGGTCTGGCCGATCGCGGCGAACGAGCCCAGCGCCATCGAGGCGATCGCCACGAACACCAGGATCTGCTGCCACTGGGTGACGATGCCGGGGAATGCGGTCAGCGTCGCGCGGGTGAACACCGCGAGTGCCGCGACCTTCGGCGCCGAGGCAAAGAAGGCGGTAACCGGGGTCGGCGCGCCCTCATAGACGTCGGGCGTCCACATGTGGAACGGCACCGCGGAGACCTTGAAGCAGAGGCCGGCGAGCAGGAACACCAGGCCGAACACGATGCCGATGCTGCCTGATGTCGCCGCCGCGGCGATGCCGGCGAAGCTGACCGTGCCGGTGAAGCCGTAGATCAGCGAGGCGCCGTAGAGCAGCATGCCCGACGACAGCGCACCGAGCACGAAATACTTCAGGCCGGCTTCACTCGACTTGGCATTGTCGCGCTGGCTGGCGGCGACGACGTAGAGCGCAAGGCTCATCAGCTCGAGGCCGAGATAGAGCGAGATCAGGTCGCCGGCCGAGATCAGGACCATCATGCCGAGCGTCGACAGCAGCACCAGGATCGAGAACTCGAAATTGCGGGTCGACGGCTGCGACAGGTACTCGGTCGACAGGATCAGCGTCGCCGCGGACGCGATCAGAGCGAGGATCTTCAGGAAGCGGGCGAAGTCGTCGACGATGAAGCTGCCGCCGAAGGTCACGAGCTTGCCGGCCGGCAGCCAGAGCTCAAGCACGCCGGTGAGCGCCAGGAGGCACACCGCAAGCGCCGTGATCAGCCGCGTGGTCCCCTGCCCGCGATAGGCTCCGATCATCAACAGCACCATGGCGCCGACCGCGAGCACCAGCTCCGGCAGCACCGGCTGCAACTGATAACCTGCACTGGAAAAGCTCATGACGAGGGCCTTATTGCGTAACCAGCGCGGCTGCCTTCACGGCAGTCACGGCGGTCTGGTAATTGTTGACGAGCTGCTGCACCGAGGCCGCCGACATGTCGAGCACCGGCTTCGGGTAGACGCCGAACAGGATGGTCAGCGCGATCAACGGGAACAGCGTCACGCATTCGCGGAAGGTGAGATCCTTGATCGACATCAGCGACGGCTTGACCAGCGCGCCGAACACCACCTTGCGGTAGAGCCAGAGCGCGTAGCAGGCCGACAGGATCACGCCCGTGGTGGCGAAGAATGCCGTCGGCAGCGAGATCTTGAAGGTGCCGAGCAAGGTCATGAACTCGCCGACGAATCCGCTCGTGCCGGGCAGACCGACATTGGCCATGGTGAAGACCATGAAGGTCAGCGCATAGAGCGGCATCCGGTTGACGAGGCCGCCATAGGCCGCGATCTCGCGGGTATGCATGCGGTCGTAGACGACGCCGACACAGAGGAACAGCGCGCCGGAGACGATGCCGTGCGAGATCATCTGGAACATGCCGCCGGCGACGCCCTGGGTCGTCACCGCGAAGATGCCCATGGTGACGAAGCCCATATGCGCGACCGAGGAGTACGCGATCAGCTTCTTCATGTCCTCCTGCATCATCGCCACCAGCGAGGTGTAGATGATGGCGATGACGGACAGCGTGAACACGAACGGCGCGAAGTCGTGCGAGGCCAGCGGGAACATCGGCAGCGAGAAGCGCAGGAAGCCGTAGCCGCCCATCTTCAGGAGGATCGCGGCCAGGATCACCGAGCCGGCCGTCGGCGCCTCGACATGCGCGTCAGGCAGCCAGGTGTGCACCGGCCACATCGGCATCTTCACCGCGAACGAGGCGAAGAACGCCAGCCACGCCCAGGTCTGCATCGAGCGCGGCACCGCGGTGTGCATCAGGGTCGGGATGTCGGTGGTGCCGGCGTTCCAGTACAGCGCCATGATGGCGAGCAGCATCAGCACCGAGCCGAGGAAGGTGTAGAGGAAGAACTTGAACGAGGCGTAGACCCGGCGTGGACCGCCCCAGACGCCGATGATCAGGAACATCGGGATCAGGCCGCCCTCGAAGAACAAATAGAACAGCACGAGGTCGAGCGCCGAGAAGGTGCCGACCATCAGCGTTTCCAGGATCAGGAACGCCATCATGTATTCGCCGACGCGCTGCGTCACCGACTTCCAGCTCGCGATGATGCAGAGCGGCATGATCGCGGTGGTGAGGATGATCAGCGGCAGCGAGATGCCGTCGACGCCCATGTGATAGGTGATGCCGGTGGCGAGCCAGGACGCCTTCTCGACGAACTGGAAGTCGGTCTGCGCGGGATCGAAGCGCGCGACCAGGATCAGCGACACCGCGAAGGTGATCAGCGTGGTCCACAGCGCAATCCAGCGCGCCGTGCGGTTGGCGCTCTCGTCGCCGCCCCGCGCCAAGAGATAGACCAGGATCGCGCCGACCGCCGGCAGGAAGGTCGTGACCGAAAGGATGGGCCAGGTTGTCATTTACTGGCCTCCCAAGCCGAACATGAACCAGGTGATCAATCCGGCGGCTCCGATCAGCATCGCGAATGCGTAGTGATAGAGGTAGCCGGTCTGCAACTTCACGACATTGCGGGTGACATCGAGCACGCGGGCCGAGACGCCGTCCGGACCGAAGCCGTCAATGACGAAGCCATCGCCCTTCTTCCACAGCGTGTAGCCGAGCCACTTCGCCGGCCGCACGAAGATCCAGTCGTACAGCTCGTCGAAGTACCATTTGTTGAGCAGGAACTGGTACAGCATCGGCTGCTGGTTCGCGAGCTCGACCGGCAGGTACGGCCTGCGGATGTAGAACAAATACGAGACGAACAGGCCGAGCGCCATCATCACCGTGGGCAGCGGCGCGAGCCAGCTCGGCATGTGCTCCATGTCCTCGAGGATGTGCGGGTTCATCTTGACGGATTCGCGGAAGAATTCCTCGACGCCGTGCGGGCTGGCGAACACTTCCTTGAACGGCAGGCCGGCCAGGATCGAGCCGGCGGCAAGCACGCCGATCGGCACCAGCATCCAGAGCGGGCTCTCATGCGCCGCCTCGTAGTGCTTCTGGTCGTGCGGCTCGCCGAAGAACGTCTTGAAGATCAGCCGCCAGGAGTAGAACGAGGTCAGGCCGGCGGCCACGATCGTCAGGAGATAGGCGTAGGTCGCGAACGGATTGTGCGCGGCGTAGGCGGCCTCGATGATCGCGTCCTTGGAGAAGTAGCCGGCGAACAGCGGGAAGCCGGTCAGCGCCAGAGTGCCGATGCACATCACCGCGAAGGTGTACGGGATCTTGCGCCACAGGCCGCCCATGTTGCGGATGTCTTGCTCGTGATGCATCGCGTAGATCACCGAGCCGGAGCCCAGGAACAGCAGTGCCTTGAAGAAGGCGTGCGTGAACAGGTGGAACATGCCGACCGAATAGGCCCCCGCTCCCATCGCCACGAACATGTAGCCGAGCTGCGAACAGGTCGAGTAAGCGACGATGCGCTTGATGTCGTTCTGCACCAGGCCGATCGTGGCGGCGAAGAACGCGGTGGTCGCGCCGAAGAACATCACCACCGCCTGCGCGGTCGGCGACAGCTCGAACAGCGGCGACAGCCGCGCCACCATGAAGACGCCGGCGGTGACCATGGTCGCGGCATGGATCAGCGCCGACACCGGGGTCGGGCCTTCCATCGCGTCCGGCAACCAGGTGTGCAGCAGGAACTGGGCCGACTTGCCCATCGCGCCCATGAACAGGAACAGGCAGGTCAAGGTCAGCGCGTCGGGGTGCCAGCCGAAGAAGTCGATGGTCTTGCCGGTCAGCCCGGGCGCGGCGTGGAAGATGGTCTCGAAATCGGTCGAGCCGACCAGCGCGAAGATCGCGAAGATGCCGAGCGCGAAGCCGAAGTCGCCGACGCGGTTGACCACGAAGGCCTTGATCGCCGCCGCATTGGCCGACGGCTTCTGGTACCAGAACCCGATCAGCAGGTAGCTGGCCAAACCGACGCCCTCCCAGCCGAAGAACAGCTGCACCAGGTTGTCCGAGGTCACCAGCATCAGCATCGCGAAGGTGAACAGCGAGAGGTAGCCGAAGAAGCGCGGCCGGTTCGGGTCCTCGTCCATGTAGCCGATGGAATAGAGGTGGACGAGCGCGGACACGGTGTTGACCACGACCAGCATCACCGCGGTCAGCGTATCGACCCGCAGCGTCCAGGCCACCTGCAGGTCGCCCGAGGTGATCCAGGGCAGCAGCACGACGCGCGCGTCATGGTGCATGAAACCGACATCGACCAGCGTGAACCAGGACAGCGCCGCCGAGACGAACAAGAGACCGGTGGTGATCAGCTCGGCCAGCCGCGACCCGGCCGCCGGCGGCTCGGAGACGTGGTGGTCGTCGTGGCCATGGTCATCATGGCCGTGATCGTCGTGCGCCGCAGACGCATGCGCATCGTCGTGATGGTCGACGGTGTCGCCGCTCGGGCAGCGCCCATGCGCGCCGACCAGCGAGATGATGCCTGCGAGGATGGCGCCCAGCAGAGGCAGAAATACGATTGCCTGTATCATTGGACTCTCTCACTGCGCATGATCTTGCCGGAAAACCGGCACCCACTTTTCCGGATCATGCGCGCCTAGCCCTTCATCAGATTGACGTCTTCAACCGCGATCGAGCCGCGGTTGCGGAAATACACCACCAGCACGGCGAGCCCGATCGCGGCCTCGGCCGCGGCCACCGTCAGTACCAGCAGCGCGAACACCTGGCCGACGATGTCGCCGAGGAAGGTCGAGAACGCCACCAAATTGATGTTGACCGAGAGCAGGATCAGCTCGATCGACATCAGGATGATGATGATGTTCTTGCGGTTGAGGAAGATGCCGAGGATCCCGAGCGTGAACAGGATCGCGGCGACCGCCAGATAGTGCCCGAGCCCGATCGTCATTTCACCCACTCCGCCGCATCGGCATCCTGCAGGCCCTGCCCCGACGCCACCTTGCGCATCGCCATCGCCATCTCCGGCGTGCGCGCGTTCTGCACGTTGATGTTCTGCCGCTTGACGTTCGCCTTGTGGCGCAGCGTCAGCACGATGGCACCGATCATCGCGACCAGCAGCACCATGCCGGCGAGCTGGAAGTAATGGATGTACTTCGTATAGAGCACGAGGCCGAGCGCCTCGGTGTTGCTGACATTGCTCGGGATCGCCGCGGTGATCGTCTTGGTCACGGACGGGTTGATCACCCAGGCGCCGACCACAAGGAGCAGTTCGAACAGAAAGATGCCGCCGATCACGATACCGATCGGCAGGTACTGGATGAAGCCCTCGCGCAGCTCGACGAAGTCGACATCGAGCATCATGATCACGAACAGGAACAGCACCGCGACGGCGCCGACATAAACCACGATCAGCATCATGCCGAGGAACTCGGCACCCATCAGGATGAACAGCCCCGAGGCGTTCACGAACGCCAGGATCAGGTACAGCACGGAGTGCACGGGATTGCGCGAGACAATCACCATGACCGCCGAGGCCACGCAGACCGCGGCAAACAGATAGAAGAACAGCGCCGGAAGGATCATGCCCTCACCTCACCGGTACGGCGCGTCGAGCGCGATCGACTTCGCAATCTCGCGCTCCCAGCGATCGCCATTGGCGAGCAGCTTGGCCTTGTCATAGTAGAGTTCCTCGCGGGTCTCGGTCGCGAATTCGAAATTCGGCCCCTCGACGATGGCGTCGACCGGGCATGCTTCCTGGCACAGACCGCAATAGATGCACTTCACCATGTCGATGTCGTAGCGCACCGTGCGGCGGGTACCGTCGTTGCGGCGCGGGCCAGCCTCGATCGTGATCGCCTGCGCCGGACAGATCGCCTCGCACAGCTTGCAGGCGATGCAGCGCTCCTCGCCGTTCGGATAGCGGCGCAGCGCGTGCTCGCCCCGGAAGCGCGGCGAGATCGGCCCCTTCTCGAAGGGATAGTTCAGCGTCGGCTTCGGCTGGAAGAAATAGCGCATCGCCAGGAAGAACGCCGAGACGAATTCCGAGAGCAGAAGCGAGCGGGCTGTTGCGTTGACATTGACACTCATGACGGCCTCACTTCGGCGCGATGCCGGCGAACTGCAGCACGCCGGCCACGATCACCACCATTGCCAGCGACAGCGGCAGGAACACCTTCCAGCCGAGCCGCATCAGTTGATCGTAGCGGTAGCGCGGCACGATCGCCTTCGCCATCGCGAACATGAAGAACATGAAGAACACCTTGAGGGCGAACCAGACGATGCCCGGAATCCAGGTGAACGGCGGCAGATTGACCGGCGGCAGCCAGCCGCCGAGGAACAGGATCGACGCCAGCGCGCACATCGTGGTGATCGCGACATACTCGCCGAGCATGAACAGCAGATACGGGGTCGACCCGTATTCGGTCATGAAGCCGGCGACGAGCTCGGATTCGGCTTCGACCAGGTCGAACGGCGGACGGTTGGTTTCCGCCAGCGCCGAGACGTAGAACACCACGAACATCGGGAACAGCGGCCACACATACCAGTTCAGGATGGTGAGCTGCGGCAGGCCGATCAGGTGCGCGAGGCCGCGGGTGTTCTGGGCCTCGACCACCGCCGACAGGTTCAGCGAGCCGACGCAGAGCAGCACGGTGATGATGACGAAGCCGATCGAGACTTCATAGGACACCATCTGCGCCGCCGAGCGCAGCGCGGCCAGGAACGGGTATTTCGAGTTCGACGACCAACCGGCCATGATCACGCCGTAGATCGACAGCGACGAGATCGCGAAGATGTAGAGAATGCCGACATTGATGTCGGAGATCACCCAGCCGAGGTCGAACGGGATCACCGCCCAGGCGGCCAGCGCCAGCACGCACGAGACCAAAGGCGCCAGCAGGAACACGCCCTTGTTGGAGCTCGACGGGATCACCGGCTCCTTGAGCACGAACTTCAGCAGGTCGGCGAAGGACTGCAGCAGGCCGAACGGGCCGACCACGTTGGGGCCGCGGCGGATCTGCACCGCCGCCCAGATCTTGCGGTCGGCGAGCAGGATGTAGGCGATCGCGATCAGCAGCACGACCAGCAGCAACAGGCTCTCCGCGACCATGATGATCAGCGGCCAGAGGAAGCCGGTCCAGAACGAGCTTGCGAAGAATTCAGCCATCAGGTCACGCTCACTCCGCTGCCGTCAGCATTCGGCCCGATGCCAGCCGCGAACATTCCGCCATCACGGCAGAGGCCCGCGCGATCGGGTTGGTCAGATAGAAATCCTCGACGGTCGGCTTGAATGCCGCCTTGTCGACGCTGCCGCCCTTGCCGGCCAGCGCCTTGACGTCGGAGGCTGTGCCGGCCTCGATCTGGTCGAGCCGCATCAAATGCGGAGTGGTCTTGAACATCGCCTGGCGCAGCGCCTGCAGCGAGTCGAACGGCAGCTTCTTGCCGAGCACGTCGGACAGCGCGCGGATGATCGCCCAGTCCTCGCGGGCCTCGCCCGGCGGGAACGCGGCGCGGTTGGCGATCTGCGCCCGGCCCTCGGTGTTGACATAGATGCCGGACTTCTCGGTGTAGGCCGCGCCCGGCAGGATCACGTCGGCGCGATGCGCGCCCTTGTCACCGTGGGTGCCGATATAGACCACGAAGGTGCCGTCCGGTGCCTTGATCTCGTCGGCGCCGAGCAGGAACAACAGGTCGAGCGTGCCGAAGGTCGTCATCTGCGCCGTGGTCAGGCCGCCGGCTGAAGGCGAGAAGCCGATATCGAGCGCGCCGGCGCGCGAGGCGGTGTCCTGCAGCACGGCAAAGCCGTTCCAGCCGTCCTTCAGCGCACCGACGTCGACGGCGAGTTTCGCCGCCTGCGCCAGCACCGCGGCTCCGTCATGCCTGGTGTAGGCGCCGGCGCCGACCAGGATGATCGGGTTCTTGGCGTTCTTGAGCACGTCGGCAAAGGAGTGCTTGCCGGCCAGGAGGTCGGCCAGCGTGTCCGTGCCCGCGCCGAGATAGTCGTGGTCATAGGTGAAGTCGGCCTTGGCGCCGATCATCCCGACCTTGAGACCGCCGGTGCGCCAGCGCTTGCGGATCCGGGCGTTCAGCACCGCGGCTTCCTTGCGCGGGTGCGAGCCGATGATCAGGATCGCGTCGGCCTGGTCGATGCCGGCAATGGTCGGGTTGAAGATGTAGGAGCCACGGCCTGCCTTTGCGTCGAACGCGTCGCCGCCCTGCACCGCAAGATTGACCGAGCCGAATTTCGCCAGCAGCTCCTTCAGCGCATACATTTCATCGACCGCGGCAAGATCGCCGGCGATGGCGCCGATCCGCTTGCCGTCGCTGCGGCCGGCCTTGGCGGCGATCGCGGCGAAGGCTTCCTGCCAGGTCGCCGGCCGGAGCTGGCCGTTGTCGCGCACATAGGGCCGATCGAGCCGCTGGGTGCGCAGGCCGTCGACGACGTGCCGGGTCTTGTCGGAGATCCACTCCTCGTTCACCGCCTCGTTGATCCGCGGCAGGATGCGCATCACCTCGCGGCCGCGCGTGTCGACCCGGATCGCGGAGCCGACGCCGTCCATGACGTCGACCGACTGCGTCTTGCCGAGCTCCCAGGGCCGCGCCGCGAAGGCATAGGGCTTCGAGGTCAGCGCGCCGACCGGACAGATGTCGACCAGATTGCCCTGCAGCTCCGAGCTCAGCGCCTGTTCCAGATAAGTGGTGATCTCCATGTCCTCGCCGCGACCGGTCGCGCCCATTTCCGGCGCGCCGCAGACTTCGGCGGAGAAGCGGACGCAGCGCGTGCACTGGATGCAGCGGTTCATCGAGGTCTTGACCAGCGCGCCGAGATACTTGTCCTCGACCGCGCGCTTGTTCTCGGCGAAACGGCTGGTGTCGACGCCGTAGCCCATCGCCTGGTCCTGCAGATCGCACTCGCCGCCCTGGTCGCAGATCGGGCAGTCCAGCGGATGGTTGATCAGCAGGAATTCCATCACGCCTTCGCGCGCCTTCTTGACCATCGGCGAACGGGTCGAGATCTCCGGCGGCTCGCCCTTCGGGCCCGGACGGCAGTCACGCACGGCCCAGGCGCAGCTCGCGACCGGCTTCGGGCCGCCCTTCACCTCGACCAGGCACATCCGGCAGTTGCCGGCGATCGACAGCCGCTCGTGATAGCAGAACCGCGGAATCTCGGCGCCGGCCGCCTCGCACGCCTGCAGCAGCGTGTACTCCGGCGGCACATCGATCTCTTTGCCATCGACGATGATCTTGCTCATGTCTGTCTCAAGTCTTTCCCAGCTTGCAGTCGGGCGGTGCGACGCCGGCGGTTTTCAGTGAGGTCTTCACCCATTGCTGGGTCTCGGCGCCATAGGTCGCGAGATACGCGGGCTGCGCCTGGTTCTTCTCGCAGAGGAACGCCAAATGCGGTTTCAGCTCGTAGTCACACGAGGCCTGCCACTCCCCCTTGTCCGCGAACGCGGCAAAAGTCTCCTCGCAGGCGTAGAGGAAATACGAGACGAAGCTCTCATACTGCGACCGCTCTTCGCGGCTGCCGGCCTTGATGGCCTCGTAATCGGGCTGCGCGAATCTCGGGTTCTTGAAGGCGAGATCGGTGTAGCCGAGATACGCCGTGCGCGCCGCCGAGGCGCGGTTCGACCAACGGATCTCGTTGATCTGCAGCAGGACCGCACCAAAGCCGAGCAGCGCCACGGTCGCGTGCGCCATCTGCGCAAGCGTTCCGTATCTCTGCCACCATGCGGCCTGTTGCGTCATTGCCGGCATTACTCCGCAGCGACCATGTGGACGGGATCGCGAACGCCCTGATCGTCGAGATCGGCCTTGTGCGAATACTGGTCGATCCGCTCTTCAATCTCGTGACGGAAATGCGCGATCAGGCCCTGGATCGGCCACGCGGCGGCGTCGCCGAGCGCGCAGATGGTGTGACCCTCGACCTGCTTGGTGACTTCGAGCAGCATGTCGATCTCGCGCTTGTGGGCGCGGCCGTCGGCCATGCGGGTCAGGACGCGCCACATCCAGCCCGTGCCTTCACGGCACGGCGTGCACTGGCCGCAGCTCTCGTGCTTGTAGAAATAGGAGATGCGCGCGATCGCCCGGATCAGGTCGGTCGACTTGTCCATCACGATCACCGCCGCGGTGCCGAGGCCCGAGCGCAGCTTGCTCAGGCTGTCGAAATCCATCGGCGTGTCGATGATCTGCTCGGCCGGCACCATGCGCACCGACGAGCCGCCGGGGATCACGGCCTTCAGATTGTCCCAGCCGCCGCGGATGCCGCCGCAATGCTTCTCGATCAGCTCGCGGAACGGAATGCCCATCGCCTCTTCGACGTTGCAGGGCCGTTCGACATGGCCGGAGATGCAGAACAGCTTGGTGCCGACATTGTTCGGCCGGCCGATGCCGGCGAACCAGGCGGCGCCGCGGCGCAGGATGTCGGGTGCGACCGCGATCGACTCGACATTGTTGACGGTGGTCGGGCAGCCATAGAGGCCGACATTGGCCGGGAACGGCGGCTTCAGCCGCGGCTGGCCCTTCTTGCCCTCGAGGCTCTCGAGCAGCGCGGTCTCCTCGCCGCAGATGTAGGCGCCGGCACCGTGCGCGACATAGATGTCGAACGGCCAGCCGTTGATGTTGTCCTTGCCGACCAGCTTGGCGTCATAGGCCTGGTCGATCGCCGCCTGCAGGTGCTCGCGCTCGCGGATGAATTCGCCGCGGATATAGACGTAGCAGGCATGTGCGCCCATCGCGAAGCTCGCGAGCAGGCAGCCTTCGATCAGCAGATGCGGATCATGCCGCATGATCTCGCGGTCCTTGCAGGTGCCGGGCTCGGACTCGTCGGCGTTGACGACGAGGTAGCTCGGACGGCCGTCCTTGGATTCCTTCGGCATGAACGACCACTTCATGCCGGTCGGGAATCCGGCGCCGCCACGGCCGCGCAGGCCGGACGCCTTCATCTCGTTGATGATCCAGTCGCGGCCCTTGTCGATGATCCCCTTGGTGCCATCCCAGGCGCCTCGGCGGCGCGCGCCCTCGAGGCCCCAATCATGGAGGCCGTAGAGGTTCTTGAAGATGCGGTCCTTGTCGCTGAGCATGCTCAAAACTTTCCGAACATCACCGATTGGCTTGGGAGTAAGCGAGCCCGGCAGCGCAGCCGCCGAACACGATGGCCCACAACAGGCTGGATTCCAGTGTCGCGCTCAGGCCGTAACGCTGCAGCAGGAACATGAAGCCGGCCGCGACGGCGGTGTGCAGCGCGATCGTGCGCCAGGCCTTCATCGCTGCGCCCCTTCCCGTTCCGTTTGCCTGCACCTGAACGCCGCCCATCAGGTGGTTTCCTTCAGCGTCGTCGGGCCGCCCACGGGCGCCGAGAACTGACGGTCGATCTGCGGGCCCGGCTTCGGCGGATTGCCGGCGGCAAAGCCGTCGAGCACCTTGCCGAAGCTTTCCTTGGTCAGGTCCTCGTAGGTGTCCTTCCAGATCAGGACCATCGGCGCATTCACGCAGGCCCCCAGGCACTCGACCTCTTCCCAGGAGAAGTTGCCGTCCTTCGACAGCTGGAAGGGATCGTGATGGATGCGATGCTGGCAGACCTCGATCAGGTCGGCGGCGCCGCGCAGCCGGCACGGCGTGGTGCCGCAGACCTGCACATGCGCCTTCTTGCCGACCGGCGAGAGCTGGAACATGGTGTAGAAGGTCGCGATCTCGAGCATGCGGATATGCGGCATCTCGAGCAGGTCGGCGACGGCGCGGATCGCCGCTTCCGAGACCCAGCCGTCATGCTGCTCCTGCACGCGCCACAGGATCGCGATCGCCGCCGAAGCCTGGCGGCCCGGCGGATATTTCTCGATCTGCTTCTTGGCCCACGCCAGATTCTCGTCCGTGAACGTGAAGCTCGCGGGCTGCAATTCCTTCGGGGCAAGGCGGCGGACGGACATCGATCAAACTCTCATTGCGCGCGGTTCGGATGCGGACATCGTCACCGGTCGACCTCGCCGAACACGATGTCCAGCGAGCCAAGGATGGCGGAAACGTCGGCCAGCAAATGGCCCTTGCAGATGTGATCCATCGCCTGCAGGTGGGCGAAGCCCGGCGCGCGGATCTTGCACTTGTAGGGCTTGTTGGTGCCGTCGGCGACGAGATAGACGCCGAACTCGCCCTTCGGCGCCTCGACCGCGGCGTAGACTTCGCCGGCCGGCACGTGCACGCCTTCGGTGTAGAGCTTGAAGTGGTGGATCAGCGCTTCCATCGAGCGCTTCATCTCGCCACGGCGCGGCGGCGCGATCTTGTTGTCCTCGACCACGACCGGGCCCTGCCCGTCGGCCGCCTTCAGCTTCTGCACGCACTGCTTCATGATGCGCACCGACTGGCGCATCTCTTCCATGCGGATCAGATAGCGGTCGTAGCAGTCGCCGTTCTTGCCGATCGGAATGTCGAAATCCATCTCGGCGTAGCATTCATAGGGCTGCGACTTGCGCAGGTCCCAGGCCGCGCCCGAGCCACGCACCATCACGCCGGAGAAGCCCCACTCCCAGGCTTCCTTCAGCGGCACCACGCCGATATCGACGTTGCGCTGCTTGAAGATGCGGTTGCCGGTCAAGAGCCGATCGAGGTCGTCGACCACCTTGAGGAACGGATCGCACCACGCATCGATGTCGTCGATCAGCTTCGGCGGCAGGTCCTGGTGCACGCCGCCGACGCGGAAGAACGCCGCGTGCATGCGCGAGCCCGAGGCGCGCTCGTAGAACACCATCAGCTTTTCGCGCTCTTCAAAACCCCACAGCGGCGGGGTCAGCGCGCCGACGTCCATCGCCTGCGTGGTGACGTTGAGCAGATGCGACAGGATGCGGCCGATCTCGCAATACAGCACCCGGATCAGCTGGCCGCGGCGCGGCACGGTGATGCCGAGCAGCTTCTCCGCCGCGAGGCAGAACGCATGCTCCTGGTTCATCGGCGCGACGTAATCGAGCCGGTCGAAATACGGAATCGCCTGCAGATAGGTCTTGTGCTCGATCAGCTTCTCGGTGCCGCGGTGAAGCAGGCCGATATGCGGATCGACGCGCTCGACGACTTCGCCGTCGAGCTCCAGCACGAGGCGCAGCACGCCATGCGCCGCCGGATGCTGCGGACCGAAATTGATGGTGAAGTTACGAAGATTTTGCGGTTGCTCGTTCATGGCTTCGGCTCCGCCTTGGCCTTCTCGTCACCGGGCAGCGGATAGTCCGCGCCTTCCCAGGGCGAAAGGAAATCGAACTTGCGGAATTCCTGGTTGAGCCGGACCGGCTCGTACAGCACCCGCTTCTCCTGGTCGTCGTAGCGAACCTCGACGAAGCCGGTGAGCGGAAAGTCCTTGCGCAGCGGATGGCCGTCGAAGCCGTAATCCGTCAGCAGGCGGCGCATGTCCGGGTGGCCGGTGAAGATCACGCCGTAGAGATCGTAGGTCTCGCGCTCGAACCAGTCGGCGCCCGGGAAGACGCCGATGATCGACGGCACCTGCGTGGTCTCGTCGGCCTGCCCGCGCAAACGAATGCGCGTGTTCAGCGTCGGCGACAGCAGGTGATAGACGACGTCGAAGCGCTTCTCGCGGGAGGGATGGTCGACCGCGGTCACGTCGGTGAAGTTGACGAAGCGGCACCCGGCATCGTCACGCAGAAAAGTGACGACGTCCACGATTCTGCCAATCTCGACGTCGATAGTGAGTTGATTGAACGCGACCGAGTGCGCCGTGGCGGCGCCCGGAAGCGCGCTCACGATCGTCTGCCCAAGGGCGTCGAGCTTGCCGTCGTCCATGCCTGAAACCTTAGCGTTCGATGGTGCCGATGCGGCGGATCTTCTTCTGCAGCAGCAGCACGCCGTAAAGCAGTGCCTCCGCCGTGGGCGGGCAGCCCGGCACGTAGATGTCGATCGGCACGATGCGGTCGCAGCCACGCACCACCGAGTAGGAGTAGTGGTAGTACCCGCCACCATTGGCGCAGGAGCCCATCGAGATGACGTAGCGCGGCTCCGGCATCTGGTCGTAGACCTTGCGCAGCGCGGGCGCCATCTTGTTGGTCAGCGTGCCCGCGACGATCATCACGTCGGACTGCCGCGGCGAGGCACGTGGTGCAAAGCCGAAGCGCTCGACGTCGTAGCGCGGCATCGAGACCTGCATCATCTCGACCGCGCAACAGGCGAGACCGAAGGTCATCCACATCAGCGAGCCGGTGCGCGCCCAGGTGATGAGGTCGTCGGCGGCCGCGACGAAGAAGCCCTTGTCGGACAGCTCGTGGTTGACCTCGAGGAAAAACGGATCACTCGCGCCGACCGGCTTGCCGGTCGACGGATCGAGAATACCCCTCGGAGCCTGCGCAATCGCCGGCTGCGAGGATGCGGCGGTGGGGCTCAATCCCATTCGAGCGCGCCTTTCTTCCATTCATACGCGAACCCGACCGTCAGCACGGCCAGGAACACCATCATCGACCAGAAGCCGGTGGCACCGAGCTTTCCGAACGCCACCGCCCAGGGGAACAGGAACGCCACTTCGAGATCGAAGATGATGAAGAGGATCGCCACCAGATAGAACCGGACGTCGAACTTCATGCGGGCGTCGTCAAAAGCGTTGAATCCGCATTCATAGGCGGACAGCTTTTCCGGGTCGGGTGATTGGAACGCGACCAGGAACGGCGCGATCAGGAGCGCGAGACCGATCAGGCTCGCAACTCCGATAAAGACCACAAGTGGGAGGTAATTCTGCAGGATGCCGGTCATCGGCGAGGCCTTCTTGCTGCGGTTTCGGACGTGCCGCAGATTCGTTGATTGGAATTGTTCTTGAGGCTTTAGCGCAGCGCAACAGGGGGCGCAAGACAAGCTATTTTGACGCTTTTACCGTCCTTCCCGCGGGCTCTTGGCCGCGTCGGGCGGGTGCGCTTGCCTCTTCGGGCAACGCCGCGGCGGCCATCCGGTGCCCTGCGCTCTCCCCATATCAGCCCAGCTCCCGCTCGGCAGCCAGCATCTCGGCGGCCGTTGCGGTCAACCGGTCGATGTGTCCGAGCAGCACTGCAAGTTCCTGTGGATCAAGCTGTTCCAGCAGGCGGCGGTTGCGCTCCTGCGCGCCGGCCACGATGGCGTCGTGGGCGGCGAGGCCCGCTTTGGTGAGGGAGATCAACGTCTCCCGGTTGTCACGCGGGTTGGCGGCCTTGGCCACCAGCTTGCGCGCCACCAGCTCGGCGAGCGCCCGGCTGATCTGGCCCTTGTCCATGCCGACGGCTTCGGCAAGCCGCACCACGCTCATCGGCGGCCGCCGGCCGAGCGAGACGACCAGGCCGAACTCGACCGAGGACAGTCCGGTCAGCCGCTTGTAACGCAGCATCGCGCCGCGCCTGAGCAGATTGGCCAGCACCATCAGCCGCGACGACATCATCGCGGTCACCGGCGCGAGCTCGGCGTCAGTGATCGCCTCCGGCGGCAAGGCCTTCTCAGTCCTGAGCTTCTCGGTCATCGCCAACCTCTGCCAACAAAGCCGGTCGCTGCCAAGCTAGACGAGATCGTTGACATTGTCATCGATATATCGTTGACTTCATCAACGATGAAGCAACCGCGGCGTCAGACCGGCGGCGGGAGGAGACGTAGATGACGATCACCCAGCGGGACCGCGACCTCGGCACGGCCTATGCGATGAAGCCCTCGACCACGCGGACCGAGCTCACCTCGGTGGTCCGCGGCACACCGATGGGCGAGCTGCTGCGCCGCTACTGGCATCCGGTCGGGCTCGTCGGCGACGCCACCGATATCCCCAGAAAAGTCCGCGCGCTTGGCGAAGACCTCATCCTCTTCCGCGACCGTCATGGCCGGGTGGGCCTGCTGCACGCGCGCTGCTGCCATCGCGGCACCACGCTCTATTACGGCAAGGTCGAGGAAGACGGCATCCGCTGCTGCTATCACGGCTGGAAGTTCGACGCCGAAGGCCACTGCCTCGAACAGCCCTGCGAGCCGGAAGGCGGCCTGTTCAAGGACAAGGTACGCCAGCCCTGGTATCCGGTGCAGGAGCGCTACGGCCTGATCTTCGCCTATATGGGCCCGGCCGATAAGAAGCCGGTGCTACCGCGCTACGAGTGCCTGGAGACGATGGACGACGGCGAGTTCGTCGAGGCCGACGATTCCTCGATCGGCGGCGGCGGGCCGGCCGTGATCCCCTGCAACTGGCTGCAGCATTTCGAGAACGTCGCCGACCCCTATCACGTGCCGGTGCTGCACGGCTCGTTCTCAGGGCCGCAATTCACCAACATGATGGCTTCGATGCCCGAGGTGAAGTTCGAGATGTCGCCGCGCGGTGTCGCGGTGCGCTCGATCCGCATGCAGGACGACGGCCGTGTGTTCTATCGCGTCACCGAGGCCGCCCTCCCCACGCTCCGCGTCGTGCCCAATCCGCGGGTCGCGCAATTCGCCCGCGTCGAATCGATCGGCTGGACCTTGCCGATCGACGACAGCTCGTTCCGCATCTATGTCGCCGGCCGGGTGAAGAACGCAGGCGACATCGGCCGCATGCGCTCGAAGTTCAACGGCAAGTTCTGGTGGGACATGACCGAGCGGGAGCACCAGCAATTCCCCGGCGACTACGAGGCGCAGGTCGGCCAGGGGCCGGTGACCGTCCATTCGGAAGAGCATTTCGGCCAGAGCGACCGCGGCATCCTGATGATCCGCCGGATGCTCTCCGACCAGCTCGAGGCGCTCGCCGCCGGCCGTGACCCGATCGGGGTGTCGTTCGACGCCGATGCCAGGCCGGTCGAGTTCGAAGCGGGGAATTACATCCGCGAGGCCTGAGGCCCGCGGTCAAGCAAACAAGAAAAACAAGCGGGGAGGAAGTCATGGTCGATATCGCACCGCAGGCGGCCGCGTCAACGCAGACCGCGGCCGCGCCCGCGGCGCGCCGCTACTACGTCCTTGCGCTGCTGACGATCATCTACGCCCTCAACTTCCTCGACCGCACGATCTTCAACGTCCTGATCGAGCCGATCAAGAAGGAGTTCGCGCTCAGCGACACCACGATGGGCCTGCTCGCCGGGTTCGGCTTCGTGTTGTTCTACTCACTGCTCGGCATTCCCATTGCGCGGATGGCTGATCGTCTCAACCGCCGCAACATCGTCGCGGCAGCCTTCGCGTTCTGGAGCGCGATGACCTATCTGTGCGGCCTCGCCTCCAGCGTCACGACGCTGGCGCTGGCACGGGTCGGCGTCGGCATCGGGGAATCCGCCGGCACCCCGGCCTCGCAATCGATGATCGCCGACCTCTTCGACAAGAACGAACGGCCGCGCGCGCTCGGCATCTACGCCATCGGCACCTATCTCGGCGTCTTCCTCGGCTATTTCATCGGCGGCACCATCAACCAGCACTATGGCTGGCGGATGGCGTTCTTTACCGCCGGCCTGCCCGGCATCGCGCTCGCCGCCATCCTGTGGCTGACGATCTCCGAGCCGAAGCGCGGCGCGATGGCCGAGACCTTCAAGGCCGAACCGATCGGACCGACATTGGGTTTCCTGTTGTCGCAGCCGAGCTTCGTCATCGTGCTGATCGGCTTTTGTCTGACGACCTACACCAACTACGCCACCGCGGTGTGGATCCCGCCGTTCCTGGCGCGCATCCATCATCTCAGCAGCGCCGAGATCGGCAGCTATGCCGGCACCTTCAAGGGTCTCGCCGGCATGGCGGGCACGCTGATCGGCGGCCTCGTGGTGGCGCGGATCGGCCGCCGCGACGACCGCTGGAAGCTGTGGGCACCGGCGATCATGTCCGGCCTCGCCGGCCCGGTGTTCGCGCTGTGCATGCTGACGCCAAGCTTCACGCTGATGGTCGCAACCCTGGCGCTGACCTCGTTCATGGTCGGCTTCCATCTCGGCCCGATCTTCGCGATCGCCCAGACGGTCGCAAAGCCCAGCATGCGCGCGCTGGCATCCGCGATCGTGCTGCTCACCGCGACCTGTTTCGGCCAGGGCGTCGGCCCGCTCGCCGTCGGCCTGATCAACGACGCGCTGAAGGCCAGCTATGGCGTCGACGCGGTTCGTTACTCGCTGTTGTCGGCAGCGGTGACGACGACGCTCGGCGCCTTGCTGTTCGTCTGGGCGGCGCGCTGGATCCGGACCGACATCGCGCGGGCAAGCTAGGCGTCGATGAAGGCCAGCAGGTCGGCCAGCAGGCGCGCGCTGTGCGTCAGCGGCAACGCGTGCGGCGCGCCTTCGTAGACGACGAGCTTGCTGCCTCTGATCAGCTTTGCGGTCTTCGCGCCGGTGAGCTCCAATGGCGCGCTGGCATCCCTGTCGCCATGCACGATCAGCGTCGGGCGATCGATACTCTTCGCCTCGGCGCGCAGATCGGCAAACGAGATGGTCTGGCGGCAGGCGAGCGCCACCGGCAGCGGCACGCTCAGCATCATCTCCCTGATCCAGGCGCGCGTGACCTCTGATGTGTCCGGCATGAAGAACGGCGCCTCGTTCTCGCCCATCCATTTCGAAAAGTCCTGCGCGATCGCGCTATTCTGCGCCTCGACCATCGCTCTCGGCACCGCGTCAGGATTGTCCTCGGTCTGCACGATGAACGGCGTGGTCGGCGCCACCAGGACCATCCGCGCGATACGAGCCGAGCCGTGCCGCGCCAGATAGTTCACCGCCTCGATCGATCCCATTGAATGTGCCACGATCGTGACGTCGCGCAGATCGTGCTGCTCGATCACGGCCGCGACGTCATCGGTCAGCGTATCGAGATCGTATCCGGTCATCGGCATGTCGGAGCGGCCATGGCCGCGCCGATCCGGCGCGACGCAGCGATAGCCTCTTGCATTTAACGCCACGATCTGGCCGCCCCAGACGCTCGAATTGAACGTCCAGGCGGCAAGCATGAGCACCGGCTTGCCCGAGCCCCAATCCTGCACGAACAGTTTTGTGCCGTCGCGGGCGGATACATAAAGCGGTTGGCTGGCCATGATGGATCTCCCTGAGCCGATCGATCGGCAACATCGCCGCCGATGCACCGACCATCGCAAAGGGAGTTCGCGCGCGCGATTACGCGAGAGGTAATCACGCGCGTGATGTCAGGCAGCGCTCAGGTCAGCTTGCCGGTGTATTTCTCCAGCGCCGCCCAGGCATCGGCGCCATACGTCTTCCGCCACTGCGTGTAGAATCCGGCCTTCACCAATGCCGCCCTGAACTGCACGGGATCCGGCTTGTTGAAGGTCATGCCTTTCCCGGTCAGCTCGGCCTGCAACGAGCGATCCATCTCGACGAGGTCGGCGCGCTCCTTCACTGCGGCCGCGTCGAACGCGGCATTGATGAGCGCGACGAGATCTGGCGGCAGGCCCGCCATCGCGCGGCGGTTGCCGAGGATCCAGTAGCCGCTCCAGCAATGGTTCGACAGCGCACAGTATTTCTGCACCTCGTAGAGCTTGCCGGTCGAGACCTGCGCCAGCGGGTTCTCCTGCCCCTCGACGATGTGGGTCTGCAGCGCCGAATAGAGCTCGCTGTAGGAGATGCTCGACGGCAAGGCGCCGAGCCCCGAGAACAGCGAGGTCAGCAATGCCGTCACCGGCACGCGGATCTTGAAGCCTTTGAGATCGTCGACGCTGTTGAGCTGCCGGCTCGACGACGAGGTGATCTGGCGGAAGCCGTTGTCCCAGACCTTGTTCAGCGGCACGACGCCTGTCCTGGCAATGGCATCGCGCACGATGTCGCCGACACCGCCGTCCATCGCCGCCCAGACCTGGTCGTAGGATTGGAATGCAAAGCCGATGCTGGGCAGGCCCGACAGCGGCACCAACGTCGACAGCGTCATGCTGGGCGCGGCCAGCAGTTCGATCCCGCCGGCCCGGACCTGCGACAGCATCTCCGGATCGCCGCCGAGCTGGCTGTTGGCGAACACCGTGATGTTGAGTCGGCCGGACGACTGCGCGCCGACCGCCTTGGCGGCCTCGGCGAGGCGGATTGTTAGCGGATGGGTTTCCGGAGTGTTGACCCCGAGCTTGAAATCGAACTCAGGGGCGGCAATGGCGCGCTTACCAAACACCGTGGCGGCGAGTGCCGCGGACCCGGTTCCCAGCACCCGGCGGCGGGTCATAATCTTTGTTTTCATTATTGTTTTTCTCCCGAGCGCGGTTCGCGCCTGGGGCCAGTTTTAGCTCGCCGCCTGTGTGACGCAAGGCACGGTGAAACCAATCCGCCCGTGGCACGAAACCATTTCACGGAACTCACGAAACGATCCGGAAACAGATGCGGCTTACCAGTAGCTGCCATGGACGGCGCATAGACGCCCGGAGGCGACCATGAACCACTCGATCCATTCAGCTGATCGCGCGACCCACCTCAAGATCGTGGTGGTTGCCCTTGTTGCAGCGATCGGGATTGCGGCTTTTGGCATTTCGGCCCGGAACAACGCGGATTTCACCCAGACTGCCCAGACCACCCAGGTCATCAAGGCCGGCAAGCCGGTGGCGATCACCTCGTCGGGCACCTCGACGGTTCGCTAGGATTTCTCAGCCTTCCGCAGACAAGACGGCCGCCTTCGGGCGGCTTTTTTGTTGCGCGCGGCCGAACTGAAACAGCTGTCCCATTCCGGCGCATGACAACGAAAAGGCCGATTGCCGCGATCGAACGGCGGCGTCGGGCATGACCGGGCCGGACACCCGCTGATGGGGCAGAACCCCCAGCAACTCCCTCCTCCGCTACCGGCGTTAACCGCATTGCACGCCTGACATTGCGACCGACGGCCATTCAACGCGACGCGGCACGATCGCTGCCCCTGGCAAACCGTCTCTCCCCGCTCGCGCCCCGATGCGGGACAGGCAGAGTTTGGAGGATTGCGATGTCCGTCACCAACCACGCCCCGCCGGCCGCCGGCATCACCGACTACATTGCGATCGCGCGGCCCGACCACTGGATCAAGCATGTGCTGATCATCCCCGGCGTCGCGTTTGCGCTGATCATGTCGCAGACCGGGCCGATCGAGCTTGCGACGCTCGCCGAGCGCCTCATCATCTGTCTGTTCGTCGCGATGGCGCTGTCGTCGGCCAACTACACCATCAACGAATGGCTCGACGCACCGTTCGATGCCATGCACCCGACCAAGCGCGCCCGCCCCGCGGTGCAGACTGTGATGTCGCCGACCATCGTGCTGGCGCAATACGTCGCTCTAACCGCCGTCGGCATCTGGGCCGCCAACCAGCTCGGTTACGCCTTCGCCGCCACCGCAACCGTATTCGCGGTGTTCGGCGTGATCTACAATGTGCGTCCGATCCGCGCCAAGGACCGCGCCTTCATCGACGTCATCGTCGAGTCCCTCAACAATCCCTTGCGCTTCCTGTTCGGCTGGTTCGCGGTGGTGCCGAGCATCGCGCCGCCGGTGTCGATCCTGCTCGCCTACTGGTTCGGCGGCGCCTTCCTGATGGCCGCCAAGCGGGTCTCCGAGCATCGCGCGATCGTCGAGGCCGGCGGCACCGCCAATCTCGCCGCCTACCGGCCTTCCTTTGCGGTCTATACCCATTCGAGCCTGGTCACGAGCTGCCTGGTCTACGCCCAGGGCTTCGCCTTCATGATGGCGATCTTCCTCTTGAAGTACCGCATCGAATATCTCGTTGTGGTGCCGATGCTGATCGCGCTGTTCGCGTCCTATATGCGGCTGGCGCTGACGCCGGATTCCGCCGCGGCACGGCCGGAGGAATTGATGCGGCAGCCGGCGATGCTGATCGCGGCCGCCGTCACCATGGCGCTGTTCGGCGTCCTGACCTTCGTCGACCTGCCCTGGCTGAACAGCCTCACGAGCTCCGACCTGATCCGTCTCGGCGGGATCCGCTGACCATGTCGATCGCAACTCCGTTCGAGACGCCGAAGGCCAACATCGGTGCCGTCGCCATGGCGCTGCTGTTCGCGGCACTGCTGGTGCTGCTGGATGGTCCGATCTGGCTGGTGAAGCTGGTGCCGACCCAGGACGGGCCGGTGCATCTGGCTCAGGCCGACCTGATCGCGCGGTTCGGCTGGGGTGGCGCACTGCAAGAGCCGGCCGCATCGTTCTACCAGTGGAATCCGCGGATCGAGCCGAACTCGGCGATCTATCTTTTGCTCGCCGCCTTGATCCGGCTGACCGGCGACGCGCTGGTCGCCAACAGCCTGTTCCTCAGCCTCTATGGCCTGCTCTGGATCGTTGCCGCCTTCGCGGTGAGCCGCGCCGAGACCGAGCGGCCGCTGCTGCCGGCGCTATTGCTGTTGCCGATCGCGTTCGGCGTCTTCATCCATTGGGGCTTCTACAATTTCGCGCTCGGCATTCCGCTGTTCCTGCTGTTCGCGAGCTTCTGGCGCGGGCTCGACGGCCGCCGCGATGCGCTGGCCTTCGTCGCGACCGCGCTGTTGCTCGCCGCGCTCTATCTCACCCATATCACCTCGGTCGTCGCGGCCTGTCTGCTGCTCGCGGCTGACGGCATCGCGCGCACCGTTACGACCTTCGAGCGGGCGGGCACCAAGGCCGCGGCGCAGCGATTGCTGCGCGATGGCGTGTGGGCCGCCGCCGCGGCGCTGCCGGTCCTGCTGCTGATCGCAAGCTTCCTGCTCGCGTACCAGAACATCGCCGGCGAGAGCGCCAGCACCGAGGGCGGCATCGCCCAGATCATCCGCCGCATCGTGGCGGCGACCTATCTGTTCACCTTCACCTGGTGGGAGGTGATCGCGCTCGCTCCGGTGCTCGGCGCGATCGTGCTGGCGGGCCTTGTCGCGCTGCGGCGCTTCGGTTCGGGCGATCTGCTGTGGCCCGTCTTTCTGGTTCTCGTGGTGGCGCTGTCGCTGCTCAACTTCAAGACCGGCTCGGCGCTGCTGTCGGAGCGCCTTGCCCCCTATAGCGGGATCGCGATCGTGCTCGCGATCGCCAGCCGCCAACCCGCGCCTGCACTGGCCCGCGCACTCTGTATCGCCGCACTGTCCGGCCTGGCCGGACAGACCGCGGTCCGCGCCATCGCCTATGCGAGCTGGGCGCCGACGCTGGAGAGCGAGCTTGCCGCCGGCCGCGACCATCCCGGCGCGAGCTTTGCCAATGCCGACCTGATCGCCCAGCGCGACAGCCATCTGTTCGCCTGGCGCATCCGCCCGACCCTGCACGCCGCGCAGACCGCAGCCCTCGCCGGCCGCGGCGTCGGCCTGTCCTCGCCACTGCCGTCGACGCGCTATTTCGGCTATTTCCCGCTGCAATATGTCGAGGCGCGCGATTTCATGCGCGCCACGCCGGATTGGCAGGATGCGCCCGACGTCGCCTCGCTCGCCAGGTTCCGCGCCGCCAATCATGGCGCGCCGCAAGTCCTGATCGTCTCGGGCGCGAACCAGGACGGTGTGGCCTTTGCCGCCAAGTTGGGCTACGGCGACTGCAGGACCACCGAGACCGGGGCGCGCGAGATCGACGTGTGCAAGGTCGCAACCCGGCTGAGCGCAGCGAATGACTGAGCCTCGCCGCTCCGGCGAAAGCACTGCAAGGCAGCAGGACACGTCCCGCAGCGGCGGGGCGCCCGACTTGCTCGGCCTGTCGACATCGCTGCCGCTGGTGCTCGACCTCGACGGCACGCTGATCAAGGGCGATCTGCTCTATCTCAGCTTGTTCTCGATCGTGCGCCGCAATCCATTGATCGTCGTGTCGTGTGCCGCCTGGCTGGCCCGCGGCCGTGCAGCGCTGAAGCGCCAGCTCGCGCTGCGCCAGCGCATCGACTGGAGCCGGGTCGAACTGCATCAGGACGTCGTCGCATTGGCCGAGCGCGAGAAGGCCGCCGGCCGCCGCGTCGTGCTGGCGACCGCGGCCGACGCGCTGCTCGCGGACCGGCTGGCATCGCGGCTGCCATGGATCGACCAGGTGCTCGCCTCCGACGGCGAGCACAATCTCAAGGGCGTCAACAAGGCCGAGCTGTTACGGAAGACCTTTCCCGGTGGCTTCATTTATGCCGGTGACAGCGCCTCCGACCTCGCAGTCTGGGCCGACGCCGCCGGTGTCATCACCGTCAACGCCCGCGAAGCGGTGCGCACCGCAGCGGCCAGGCTCGACCGGCCAACGCTGCATCTGCCGGGCCGGACGACGGTGGCGAAATCTTAACCGCGCCCTAACGCGGTCGTTCGATTGCGATCTGCTCCGCGATCCCAGTTTTAAAAATTGTTCCGCTAAGGTCGGCGTCAACAAAGGCGCAGGCCACAATGAATTTGCAGCAGCAAGTGATTTCGACCGGCTTCAAGATCATCTGCACGGATTGCGGCAGCCTGGCGATCAAGGTCGCCGATCCGGCGCACGCATCCGGCGACACCATCATCGAATGCCGCCGCTGCAACGCGGTGCGCGGCACGGTGGCGGACCTGCACTCCCTGGCGCGGCGCGGCCGCGACCTGTTCGAATTCTAGCCCCCGGCGCCGCGATGCTGTCAGATCCGAAAGCGACCATGCAAAGCGAGATTCCCCTGGATACGATCTGGTCGATCCTCGAGGCCGCCAACGAATTGGGCGACACCCACACGGTCGACGCCTGCCGCCGCGTGATCGACGCCAACCTGCGCGGCGACACGCCGGGACAGTCCGACCTGAACGCAGTCTCCGCGTTCTTTGCGTGATCAAGGCAATGTGTTGCCGTCTGTGAATTCAGTGCGGCGCCGCAGTGACAAATCGTCGGGTGGAAACATAACAACACAGACCGAGACACGGCTTAACTTGCTTCGCCCGAGGCCGGCTGGCTAGCTGCTGTCCAGCTTTCGATTCGGACGGGCCGATGAAATTGACGCGCGATGACCTCATTGTCGGGGTCGCGATCCTCGGGTTCTTCGTCCTCAGCATCGCCTCGATGATCGCCTGCGGGCAAGCGTTTCCGGCGATGCACGTCTGGCGCTCCGACATGACGGCACGGGCCGTCCTTGGCACCGTCACCATGGTCGTCTTCATCCCGGCGTTCGTCGCGGGACGCTTCAGCTTCGGCTATCTGGTCGGCTTCGCGCTGCTGTCAGCCGTGTTCGGCTTCGTCTGGCTCAGCTTCTTCAGCGCATTCGACTATCCGCACGCCATCGCGCGCTGGGCCATGATCGCCGCACTGGCGGCGGCGGTAATCCCGCTGATGTTCCAGAATGTCGCGCTTTGGCGGCCCGACCTGTCGGACGCGGCGATCGGACGCGTCGCGCTGCTGCTGCTGCTATCGTCGTTCGCCGTATTGATCGTCGACATCTCCTACGGGACCAGTTTCGGCAATCCCTATGGCGCAGCCCGCAACGCCGTCGTGAGGCCCGTGCCGTTGAACTATCTCACCGGAAACATGATCGGTGCGGTTCTGCCCTATCTGTTCGCGCATTTCGCGTCGCGCCGGCGATGGATGCCGGCGGCCGGCGTGCTGCTGTTCGCGCTCGGTTTCTATCCGGTGGTCAACAACAAGACCGTCCTGCTGCTTCCGGTCTGGCTGCCGTTCCTGTTCTGGCTGTTTGGCCGCTTCAACCCGCGGCTGGCCACGGTGCTCGCCTTTCTCATTCCGATGACCATCGGGCTTGCAGCCTTCTTCGTGCTCGCCGCCGACCAGGACTATTTCCTGTTCAGCGCCATCAACCTGCGCTTCGTCGCAATCCCGTCGCTCGCGCTCGATCAATACGCCGACTTCTTCGCGCATCGCGAGCTCACCCGGTTCTGCCAGATCACCGTTCTGCGCCACATGACTGCCTGCCCCTATGGCGAACTCGGCCCGACGCTCGGAGCGATCTATCGCGACGGCAATTTCAACGCCTCCTTCCTTGCGACCGAAGGCATCGCATCGGTCGGTCTCGCGCTCGCGCCGGTGTCGGCGCTGGTGTGCGGCCTGGTGCTGGCGGTGGGCGCGATGGTCTCACGGCACCTGTCGCCGCGGTTCATCGCGGTGTCGTCAGGCATCGCCGTACAGGCCATCATGAACGTGCCGCTCACGACCGGCCTGCTCTCGAACGGGATCGCGCTGCTGTTCCTGCTGTGGTGGCTGACGCCCGAACGACAGGCGGCAGCTTCGCAGCATCAGCAACGGTCAGCGCAGTCCGTCAACGTCGTCGGCGTCGCGGCCTGAGTTCTCACGCCCTGCCGCGGCACCACATCGCCTGACCGGTCGGCAATCACCGCAAAAGCAGCGCCGATACGTCCCCTGCGGCCTCACCTCTTTCGGAGCACGATAATGCTCTGATAGGGCGAAATCCCGTTCATGCCGACGTCGACGAGATCGAACCGGTCGGTCCAGTGCTCCTCGATGTACCGCTTGCTGATGATCGTTTCGCCATAGGTCATTTCGCCGTCGACCGGATAGCTCTGCGGATAGAAGTAGAATCCATCCCGCGCCACGGTCTCGGCGATTTTCTGCTGATCCCAACCGGGCAGTTTGGAAATCGGCTCGTAGAACGCGTAGGCCGGCGGGCGAACGGTCAGCAGAAACAGACCGCGGTTCTCCAGGGAGCCGTGCACCGCGGTCAGGCATGTGTCACTCGCAGCGGGCGACAGATGCGTCCAGATCGACAGGGCGTAAGCGACATCGAATTTCTGGTTGAACGGCAGGCGTCTCGGCAGGCTGTCCGACAACACGATATCGGCGTGCGGGTTGGAGCGCTGCGCGACCTGGATGATGCCCTTGTGCGGATCACAGCCGTGCAGATTGCGCAGCGGCACATCCTTCATGAAATACCGGAGCACGCTGCCCCAGCCGCAGCCATAGTCGAGCACCGCGCATTCATCGAATGGCTTGTCGAGATGACGGCGGAGCTTGTCGTGCAGGAGGCGATAGGTTTCGATGACGGCGGCGCCGAGCTCCATCCCGGAACGACCGCTCCAGTTTTTCTGGGTACCGGCATCCGGCGGATCGGGAATGGCGGCCTTGATCGCCTTGAAGCCATCATACTCCTTCCAGAGCAGCACATTCCACAGATAGGGATCGTCGATCCAGTTGAGTGCGTCGTAGACCGACGCTCCCCTTCGGCATGCGGCATCCGCTCTTTCCAGTTCGTCGTTGTAGTATTCGTTCAGCCACGAACTCCAGTTCATCGACACGCCTCCGTGCTATGTTCGTTTCATCAGCCCTCGCCCACGCCAGCGTCGCTCGAATTCTGCTGAGAGTGTCTCCGGTTTCTCCGGCAACTTTAAGACACGTCGAATGCGTGTGAGTTCCGGAAGGTGATGGAACCGCTGATCGCGTTCCACGCCGAACCATGTGCGATTGATCGTTGAGCGCGATCCGGAGGAAAAGCGGACGTCAGGCTGTTGTCGTCACCGCGCACTCCGGCGCCGGATTTGCCGGCTCGGCCGGTTTCAAGGCATGGCGCCAAACCAAATCACGAGCGCAAAGATGACCAGCAAGGCGACAGTTATGATCGCTTCGCTCGTTGGTATTTGCTTCATGGCCGCCTCCGCGCGCGGGAGCGGGATGCTGCGACGGGGCGGTGGCTCACATCAGCACAACACCGCCCACTTAAAATGCATGCGGACGGCGTTGGTTCTAGCCCCAGGAAGGATGTGCAAAATCCCGGTAGCCATATCTCTTACACGTCCGGAGCGAAGGTTTGATGTGGCGATTGGCATACTCCGAAAGGCGTAGGATCGCCGCAGAGATCGTCGCGATCTTCAGCCTGTCGATCGAGCCGCAAGGTATTCCCATCGCGCGGTACCAGCGAATGGTCCGCCGTGCCGGGCCCGCGGCATCGCCGTTAGCGCCACGTCCCGTCCGGCCCGACGGGCCAAGTTGGGTGGTCTCGGTTGTTCTCGTTAGGCTTCACCCTGAAACCCTGTCGAAACGCGAACCAGATGAAGCCGACCAGCACGACCACACAGATCGGCGCGAGAATCCAGTCGGGCATGTCGTGATCCTCCGGTCTACAGACAGTGGTCGCCGCGATCCTGGACGGAGTTCAATACGAATGCGCAGCACGGGCTTCGGAGTGCCAGCGTCCGACGTTTCGATGAAAGGCGGGCGACCGGGCAACGAGGCTTGCGGAGGTGGCTGAAACTGCGGCCGAACGCACGCGCAGCAGATGCTCGCGATACGCTTTAAGTCAGGAACCGGCGCTAAGTGTTTGATAAGACTGGCGCGAGAGACGGGACTCGAACCCGCGGCCTCCGCCGTGACAGGGCGGCGCTCTAACCAACTGAGCTACTCCCGCGGATGCCGATCGTCGGATTGATCCGCGCAGGACCGAGGGCATAAAGGGCCGCATCCCGATAGTCAAGCACGTTGCGGATCCCTGCACAGCGACGTCAAACTGCGCTTTGGGCACGTGCTGTCGCCTGTTTTCAGGGGAAACGGTGGTGTCAGCAAAGCCCCGAATCGAATAAGGCCAGATACGTCTGGGTTTCCTGTGGCCGGCCCGGCGCTGCCCGTTCCCAGAACCGGCGGTTTCAGGACTTTTCCGGACGCATTTTCCCGACGCGAACGGCGCGCCATTCGCGTGAAAGCAGCAATCCAGCCATTCAGCAACGAGGAGGGCCACACATGGCGAAGAAAGCAGCGACCCCGGCGACGATCACGCTGAAGCACCTGGCGGCGGCCATCGCCGAAGAGCAGGAGCTGTCCAAGAAGCAGGCCGAGGCGATCCTGACCGACATGGTCACCCGGATCACCAAGCACCTCAAGAAGGGCGAGCGCATCCGGATCGTCGGCCTCGGCATCCTCCAGGTTCGCAAGCGCGCCGCCCGCATGGGACGCAATCCGGCGACCGGCGAGCAGATCCACATCAAGGCCAGCAAGAAGGTCGCCTTCCGCGCCGCCAAGGAGCTGAAGGAAGCCGTCTAAGGCCTTCTCCTTTAAGACAAAGCGCCATTCCGGCTCGTGACGCGGCCCCGGAATGGCGCTTTTCTGTTATAGAGTTGTCTCTTGATGCGTTTGCTTGCGCGAACCAATTTCGCCCGAGCGCCTCATTCCCGTTCTCCATCCCTGCGCGGTCTTCATGCTGGCACCGGCTCTCGACTTCAAGCACACCGTCACCGAACGATTCCTGCGCTATGTCGTGATCGACACCCAGTCCGACCCGGATTCACCGACCACGCCCTCCACCGAGAAGCAGAAGAACCTCGGCCGCCTGCTGGTCGCCGAGTTGCTGGCGATGGGCATATCCGACGCGCATCTTGATCCGCATGGTTACGTCTATGCGACGATTCCGGCCAACACCGACAAGACGGTGCCGGTGATCTGCTTCTGCTCGCACATGGACACCTCCCCCGACTGCACCGGCAAGAACGTCAGGCCGCAGGTCGTGAAGAGCTACCGCGGTGGCGACATCGCGCTCCCCGCCGACGCCTCGCAGGTGATCCGCGCCTCCGAGCATGAAGCGCTCGCCGACCAGATCGGCAACGACATCATCACGACCGACGGCACCACCCTGCTCGGCGCCGACAACAAGGCCGGCCTCGCCGAGATCATGGATGCCGCGCACTTCCTGGTCACCAATCCGCAGGTCAAGCACGGCACCATCAAGATCCTGTTCACGCCGGACGAGGAGATCGGCCGCGGCGTCGACAAGGTCGACATCAAGAAGCTCGGGGCCGATTTCGGCTACACCATGGACGGCGAGACCGCCGGCCACATCGAGGACGAGACCTTCTCCGCCGACGGCGCCAGCATCATCATCGAAGGCGTCGCGACCCACCCGGGCTTCGCCAAGGGCAAGATGGAGCACGCGATCAAGATCGCGGCTGCGATCGTCGATCGCTTGCCGAAGGACACCTGCTCGCCCGAGACCACCGAAGGCAAGGAAGGCTTTCTGCATCCGGTGGCGATCTCAGGCGCGTTGGAGAATGCGCGCATCGACTTCATCGTGCGCGATTTCACTGAAGCTGGCCTGAAGCAGAAGGAAGTGCTGCTCGAGACCATCGTGCGGGACGTCATGAAAGGATATCCGCGCTCGACCTACCGCATGGAGGTCAAGCAGCAATACCGCAACATGAAAGAAGTGATCGATCGCCACCCCCAGATCGTCGCTTACGCGACCGAGGCGATCGAGCGCGCCGGGCTGACGCCGGTGAAGACCTCGATCCGCGGCGGCACCGACGGTTCAAGGCTGTCCTTCATGGGGCTGCCCTGCCCCAACATCTTCGCCGGCGAGCATGCGTTCCACTCGCGGCTCGAATGGGTCAGCCGCCAGGACATGGAAAAGGCCGTGCAGACCATCGTCCACCTGGCGATGATCTGGGAAGAGAAGGCCTGATCAGGCCCGCGCCGTCACGATCCAGATCGCGCCGGGCAGCAGCACGGAATCACCCTTGGCGAACGGCGCCAGCGCCTCGCGTATCGACGCGGTGGCGGCGGAGCGCACCTCCTCCGGATGCCCTTCCAGCGCGCGGCTGGCCGGCCCGATCTCGAGCGCGCCCTGGATCGCCGCCTCGATGCCGCGCCCGGTTGCGACATCGAGCTCGACCTTGCACGGCTCCAGGGCAATGCCGGAGAAACCGGCTTCGCCCAGGATCCGCTTCACCCGGGCCTCGGATGCGAACGCGAACGGGCCGGGATCCTCAGGGCCGAGCGGCGGCAGCTTCGGCACGTGCTTGTAGACCGCCTGCAGCGGCGTCATGAAGAAGGGATTTTCGCGCGGCTCCTGCCAGCAGGCGAAAGCAAGCCGGCCTGTCGGCTTCATCGCCTTGTGCAGATTGGCGAACGACGCCACGGGATCGGCAAAGAACATCACGCCGAAGCGCGAGGCCAAGAGATCGAAGCTCGCGCGCGCGAACGGATAGACCGTCGCATCGCCGAGCGCGAACTCGACCGGCATCCCCTGCGGCGTGCTCTGCCGCGCCCGCGTCAGCATCGGCTCCGAGACGTCGACGCCAAGCACATGGCCATCGGGCGCGACCTTCGACACAAGCGCGAAGCTCGAGGCGCCGCTGCCGCAACCGACATCGACGACGCGCTCGCCGGCCTTCGGCGCCGCGCGATCGATCAAGAGATCGAGCACCGGTTGCAGCACGATGTCCTGCGCGGCCTGCCGTGCGGCCCAGCGCTGGCCGCCCGGCCCGTTCCAATAGGCGATCTGATCGGCGTTTTGCGGGTGACCTGCGTTCATGTGAACAAAACCTCGCTGAGAGATGACGCCGATCCTAGCAAGTCTCGCGCGTCGCAGCGCGCAACATCGGCGTGACCTGATAGGTGAATCCGGCGTTGGCCTTGGTCACGGGATCGTTGGCGACGATCTCCTGCGGATCGGCTTCGTCGGACAGTTGCAGCACGCCCAAGCCCCAGACGCCGGCGGGATCGGCGACCGGTCCGAACACCAGCGCCTTGCCGGCACGTAGCAGCTCGCCGCAATAGTCGACGTGCGCCTGCATGATGGCGGCTTCCTGCGGCGTCATGTCTTGCGGAAAGGTCGGGCGCGGTCCGGTCAATCTGCAAACGTAGTACTTCATCGACCAGGTCCGCTCCCGGGGATTATTTTGCCGCCGCGTTGGTCGGCTTGGCCGGCTTCGGCGCAGGCGCTGTCTTGGCGGCATTCTTGGGGGCGCCCTGCCCGTCGCTGCGCGCAATGCCCCACGGGTCAGTCGGCTTCTGGTCCGGCACCGCGCTGAGCGCACGCTGATAGGCGCGCTGCTGCCGCGCCTCGTTGGCCAGATCGGCCGGCGATTTCTCGACCTCTTCGCGATAGCGCTGGACGTGATCGTCCTGCGCCAAAGCCGGTGCGGCAATCATGGTGAGAAGAAAAATCGCGGCGAGTTTGCGCATGCATCAAGTTCCCGGTTAGGCGGAGAGAATAGCATCGCAGCAGCCTCGGCATCAAACCCGAGCTGCATCGCGCCAAAAGGAACCGAGCCCGGCCCGCGACGCCTGCGTGACTTTCGGCACCTTTCGCATCGCCTGCTATCGCATGACATTTGGCAGACCAGCGCGGAGCAAGCGCGGTCCCGGCCATCCCCATGAGACTACCCCACGGCCGGGATCGCGCCCTTTCCGCGCGCTCAGGGAGAGCCGAGCCATGGCCTCACTACATCGGGCCCAGCAGCCAGCGGCCGCTTTGCAGCGCGTGAAACATCGCGCCACCGTCATCTTGCGCGAGCATGTGCAAGTCGAGGCCGAACTTGTCGGACGAGCTGCGGTTCTCACCGATGGGACGGCAGGAACCGTCGAGGGCGTGTCGCTGGACGAGTCGCATGGGTTGCGCATCTCGATCAAAGGGCACATCGGGAAGTGGCCAATCTCGACCATCAGGATGCTGCAGCCGTAGGGCTGGATCTGATCGCGCCGTCCAGATGGAGGAGCCGGTCCGCCTACGCTCTTCGAGCTTCGGCGCGACAGCCTTCGCCCTGCGGACCGAACAAGCGGATAAATTTGTGCTCGAAGGCTGGCTTGCCAAGCCGTAGCCTGTGAGCTGCGAAGGCTGGTGGGCGGTGAGAGGATCGAACTCCCGACCAATGGTGTGTAAAACCAGTGCTCTACCGCTGAGCTAACCGCCCTTGCCGGCGCGCCTCTTTAGCCTCGCCAGCCCTTGGCGCGCAAGCTCGCAAACGCTTCAATCCTTGGGCCGCGCCGGCAATCCCTTGAGATCGTGGATCCATGGCGCGGCGGAACGGCACCAGACCTGACGTCGCGGGGTCAATTCGCCGCGCTGGCGAATGCTGCCCCAACGGATGCCCCAGTCGTCGGGACCGCCGTCCTCGCCGCTGGTGAACAACGGTGAACCGCAATCGCCGCAAAAGTGCTGGAAGCGGATCCGGCCGTTGTCGCCCCGCTTGCCGTAGACCTTCGGCGCCGCTCCAGTGAGCTGCACCTGCTCGGCGGCGCAGATCACCGTGACGCGATAGGGCGAGCCGGTCAGTGTCTGGCAGTCCGTGCAATGGCAGATCGACACCCGCTCCGGATCGATCTCGGCCTGATAGGTCGCGGCCCCGCAATGGCATTGCCCGTCGATGTGCATGCTGCGCCCTCCATTTCCATTCAACAAAGCCGCTCCTTGGGCGCCGTTCCATCGTCAATGGCGCCGTCGGCGGAGCATTCCTGGTATCCCGGATCGGCCTTGTTTGGGATACCAAACCGGGATACGAGACTTGCCGGCGCTTCCGTGCGCCACCGGCTCCCGCGAAAGGATGCTCCATGTCCCAGATGCTTCAAATCCACGACCAGCTCCGGGAGATGATCCTGTCGCTCGACCTCGGTCCCGGCGAGCGGCTGACCGAGCGCTGGCTGGAGAGCCGGTTCGAGGGATCGCGCACGCCGATCCGCGCCGCGCTGGTGCGGCTCGAGGGCGAGGAGCTGGTCCGCCGCGACGGCCGCAACTGGATCGTCGCGCCGATCGATCTCGGCGAGCTGGAGGCACTGGCCGAATTCCGGATCCCGCTGGAGACGACGGCGGTCCGCCTCGCCTGCGCGCGGGCGAGCGCGGCCGACATCGCCGCGATCGAGGAGACGCTGGATGCCTGCCAGTCCGGCGCGCCGCGCGAGGAATGGCACCGCGTCGGCACCGATTTCCATGTCGAGATCGCGCGGCTCTCGGGCAACCCCTTCATCGTCAAGGCGATCGCCGGCGCCATGACGCGGCTGTCGCGGGCGCGCTGGCTCGAAGTGTGGACCGAGCCCTCGCGCGAGCAGGCCTGGCGCGAGCATCGGCGCATCCTCGGCTTCATCAAGGCCAATGACCCGGACGCGGCCGCGCGCGAGGCCGCCGATCACATCACCGACACCCGCGATCGCCTGCTCCGTTCGCTCAACGAGGACCGCCGCGGCCTGCGGGCGCGCGGCTTCGCCGTGATCGGATTGCGCTGACATGGATATGGAAGTCGATCGCGAAGCCCTGCTCGACGCAGGTCCCTGGAAGCGCAATCTGATCGTCTGCGTGTACGGCTCGTTCACGACCATCGTCGGGATGACGCTGCTGTTGCCGTTCCTGCCGCTCTATGTCGAGCAGCTCGGCGTGTCAGACCATGCTGCCATCGTGCAATGGTCGGGCATCGCCTATGGCGCAACGTTCTTTACGGCCGCGCTCACGGCGCCACTGTGGGGACGGCTCGCCGATCGTTATGGCCGCAAGCTGATGCTGATCCGCGCCAGCCTCGGCATGGCGATCGCGATGTCGCTGATCGGCATGGCGCACAACGTCTATGAGCTGGTGGCCTTGAGGCTGTTGACCGGTCTGCTCGGCGGCTACGCCTCCGGCTCGACGGTGCTGGTCGCGGCGCAGACGCCGAAGGCGCGGTCCGGCTGGGCGATCGGCGTGCTGTCGGCCGGCATCATGGCCGGCGGCCTGGTCGGCCCGTTGATCGGCGGCGTCCTGCCCGGCTTGATCGGCATCCGCGCGACCTTCTTCCTGATCGGCGGCGTCATCTTCATCACCTTCCTCGGCACCACTTTCCTGATCCGCGAGGAAGCACGTCCGAAGACGGCGAAGGGCAGCAAGTCGCGTGGCGGCTGGTCGCTGGTTCCGGACAAACGCCCGGTCATCGCGATGTGGTGCACCGGCCTGCTCTTGATGATCGCCAACATGTCGATCGAGCCCATCATCACGGTCTACGTCGCGCAGCTGGTCGAGGCGCCGCAGGTGACGTTCGTCGCCGGCCTCGTGATGTCGGCGGCGGCGTTCGGCAGCCTCTTGTCGTCGTCGCATCTCGGCAAGCTCGCCGATCGTGTCGGCCACTGGCGGATCATCACCGTCTGCCTCGCCGCCTCGGCGCTGCTGCTGATCCCGCAGGCCTTCGTGGTCAGCGGCTGGCAGCTGATCCTGCTGCGCTTCCTGATGGGGCTCGCGCTCGGCGGCCTGCTGCCGTGCATCGCCAGCGTGATCCGGCACAACGTGCCCGACGCCGTCACCGGCAGCATGCTGGGCTATTCGATCTCGGCGCAATATGCCGGCCAGGTGATCGGCCCGCTCGCCGGCGGATTCATTGGCGGCCATATCGGCATGCGTGCGGTGTTCCTCGGCACCAGCGTGTTGATGGCGTGCGGGGCGATCGGCAATTTCATCGTCGAGAAGAAAGAGTAGCCGCGCCCACCTGTTACCAGCGAACCGTCCAACAAAAACGGCGCCCGAAGGCGCCGTTTTCTTATTTCGTAGGAGCTCGCTCAGTGCGCCGTCAGGCCACCGGAAGCCTCATCCGAAGCGTCGGGCTTGACGTCGACCTTGCTGGTCTCCTCTTCCCAGACGATCGGCGCAGGTACGCGGGTCAGCGCCTTGGCGACGACCTCATCCAGCCGCGAGACCGGAATGATCTCCATGCCGCCCTTGATCGCATCGGAAATCTCCGTGAGATCCTTGGCGTTGTCCTCGGGGATCAGCACCGTCTTGATGCCGCCGCGTGCGGCAGCCAGCAGCTTCTCCTTCAGACCGCCAATCGGCAGCACGCGACCACGCAGCGTGATCTCGCCGGTCATCGCGACATCGTGGCGGACCGGAATGCCGGTCATGACCGAGATGATCGCGGTGGCCATCGCCACGCCGGCGGACGGACCGTCCTTCGGCGTTGCGCCCTCCGGCACGTGAACGTGGATGTCGCGCCGGTCGAACATCGGCGGCTCGATGCCGTAGACGATCGCACGCGAGCGGACGTAAGACGCCGCCGCCGAGATCGACTCCTTCATCACGTCGCGCAGGTTGCCCGTGACGGTCATCTTGCCCTTGCCGGGCATCATGACGCCTTCGATGGTCAACAGCTCGCCGCCGACATCGGTCCAGGCCAGACCCGTGACGATACCGACCTGATCCTCGTCGTCGATCTCGCCGAAGCGATACTTCGGAACGCCGAGGAACTCTTCGATGTTCGCCTCGGTGACCTTCACCGACTTCTTCTTGGAGATCATCAGCTCCTTCACCGCCTTGCGGGCGAGTGTGGAGAGCTCACGCTCCAGGTTACGCACGCCCGCTTCGCGGGTGTAGCGGCGGATCATCAGCAGCAAGGCCGCGTCGTCGATCGACCATTCCTTGGAGTCCAGACCGTGCTTGGAGAGCGCGCTCGGGATCAGATGCTTGCGCGCGATCTCGACCTTCTCGTTCTCCGTGTAGCCGGCGATCCGGATGATCTCCATGCGGTCCATCAGCGGGCCCGGAATATTCAGCGTATTCGCGGTCGTGATGAACATCACGTTGGACAGGTCGTAGTCGACCTCCAGGTAATGGTCGTTGAAGGTCGAGTTCTGCTCGGGGTCCAGGACCTCAAGCAGCGCCGAGGACGGATCGCCGCGGAAATCGGCGCCCATCTTGTCGATCTCGTCCAGCAGGAACAGCGGGTTCGAGGTCTTCGCCTTCCGCATCGACTGGATGATCTTGCCGGGCATCGAGCCGATATAGGTGCGGCGGTGACCGCGGATCTCGGCCTCGTCACGCACGCCGCCGAGCGACACGCGCACGAACTCGCGGCCGGTCGCCTTGGCGATCGACTTGCCGAGCGAGGTCTTGCCGACGCCGGGAGGTCCGACCAGGCACAGGATCGGTCCGGTCAGCTTGTTGGCGCGCGACTGCACCGCGAGATACTCGACGATACGGTCCTTGACCTTCTCGAGCCCGTAGTGATCGGAGTCCAGCACCGCTTGCGCGGCCTCGAGGTCCTTCTTGACCTTGGACTTCTTGCCCCACGGAATCGACAGCAGCCAATCCAGATAGTTGCGCACGACGGTCGCTTCCGCGGACATCGGCGACATCTGGCGCAGCTTCTTCAGCTCGTGCTGGGCCTTCTCGCGCGCTTCCTTGCTGAGCTTGGTCTTGGAGATCTTCTCCTCCAGATCGGCCAGCTCGTCGCGACCTTCGTCGTCGCCGAGCTCCTTCTGGATCGCCTTCATCTGCTCGTTCAGGTAATACTCGCGCTGGGTCTTCTCCATCTGGCGCTTGACGCGCGAGCGGATGCGCTTCTCGACCTGCAGCACCGAGATCTCGCTCTCCATCAGGCCCAGCACCTTCTCCAGGCGCTGCGTGACGGACAACGTCTCCAGGATCGCCTGCCGATCGGCAATCTTGACCGCGAGATGCGAGGCAACGGTGTCGCCGAGCTTGGCGAAATCGGTGATCGCCTGAACCACGCCGACGACTTCGGCGGAGATCTTCTTGTTCAGCTTCACATAGCTTTCGAAGTCGGACACGACCGACCGCGCCAGCGCTTCGGCTTCGACCGAGGTCGCGTCAGCGTCGGCGAGCGCGACTGCGGTCGCCTCGTAATACTCGCTGCGGTCGGAATATTTCTCGACGCGCGCGCGCTCGAGGCCCTCGACCAGCACCTTCACGGTGCCGTCGGGCAGCTTCAGCAGCTGCAGCACGCTGGCAAGCGTACCGGTCTCGTAAATTGAATCGGGCGCCGGATCATCATCGGACGCGTTCTTCTGCGTCGCGAGCATGATCAGCGCATCGTTCTTCATCACCTCTTCGAGGGCGCGGATCGATTTCTCGCGGCCGACGAACAGTGGAACGATCATGTGCGGGAAGACGACGATGTCGCGGAGCGGCAACACCGGATAGGAGTGGCTTTCGCCGTGGACGATCGTTGGCCGGGGTTTTGAGGTCGTCATGGCCTTATCCTTTTGTTTTGCCCCCTTGCACGCAGCCCGCCTGTTTGCGCAACCGCCACAAGGTGCCTTGGTGATCCGGAAAAAGATTGCCGTCAGCAGTCGCTTATTCCGCATCGAAAAGCGACGAATCTCAACGCATGGGATCCCTCGCCGATAGCATTAGGTGGCTATCAGGCCGGGGGGTGTCAAGTCTGAGAAGTGCCCGGAAATTCAGGCTAAACAGGCATTTACTGCAATGCCGCAGCGGCGCTGCTGGTGCGCCGCGGCGACCGCCGGATTGCCCGGCAGCCGCGCAATTACAACGACAGAATATTGCGCTGTTAGGCGCTTGCGCTGCTCTCGACGGCGCGGTCGGAGCGGTCCGCGTAGATGTAGAGCGGACGCGCCGTTCCCTCGACGACTTCGCGCGAGATCACGACTTCCTCGACGCCTTCCAGGCCCGGGAGGTCGAACATGGTCTCGAGCAGGATGCTCTCCAGGATCGACCGCAGGCCGCGCGCACCGGTCTTGCGCTCGATCGCCTTGCGGGCAACCGCGCCAAGCGCCTCGTCGGCGAAGGTCAGCTCGATGTTCTCCATCTCGAACAGCCGCTGGTACTGCTTCACCAGCGCGTTCTTCGGATCGGTCAGGATCTTCTTCAGCGAAGCCTCGTCGAGGTCTTCCAGCGTCGCAACGACGGGCAGACGGCCGACGAATTCCGGGATCAGGCCGTACTTCAGCAGATCCTCCGGCTCGACGTGACGGAAGATCTCGCCGGTGCGGCGATCCTCCGGCGCGAGCACCTGCGCCGCGAAGCCGATCGAGGTCGAGCGGCCGCGCGCGGAGATGATCTTCTCGAGGCCCGAGAACGCACCACCGCAGATGAACAGGATGTTGGTGGTATCCACCTGCAGGAACTCCTGCTGCGGATGCTTGCGGCCGCCCTGCGGCGGGACCGAGGCCACCGTGCCTTCCATGATCTTCAGCAGCGCCTGCTGGACGCCCTCGCCCGACACATCGCGGGTGATCGAGGGATTGTCCGACTTGCGGCTGATCTTGTCGATTTCGTCGATGTAGACGATGCCGCGCTGCGCACGCTCGACGTTGTAGTCGGCGGCCTGCAGCAGCTTCAGGATGATGTTCTCGACGTCCTCACCGACATAGCCGGCTTCGGTCAGCGTCGTCGCATCCGCCATGGTAAAGGGAACGTCGAGAATGCGGGCCAGCGTCTGCGCGAGCAGCGTCTTGCCCGACCCGGTCGGACCGATCAGCAGGATGTTCGACTTCGCCAGTTCGACGTCGTTGTGCTTGGTCTGATGGTTGAGCCGCTTGTAGTGGTTGTGGACGGCGACCGACAGCACCTTCTTGGCATGGCTCTGGCCGATCACGTAATCGTCCAGGACCTTGCAGATTTCCTTCGGCGTCGGGATGCCGTCGCGCGACTTCACCAGCGAGGACTTGTTCTCCTCGCGAATGATGTCCATGCACAGTTCGACACACTCGTCGCAAATGAAGACAGTCGGTCCGGCAATCAGCTTGCGAACTTCATGCTGGCTCTTGCCGCAGAACGAGCAATATAGCGTGTTCTTGGCGTCGCTCGTGCCGACCTTACTCATTCATTATCTCCGTCCGCCGTTCGATCTTGTTTGCCAGATCGACCCAATCCGGCACAAAACCGGGGTCTTGGGTAGATAGAGCAAATTCCGTACCAAAAAAGACCCTACGCAATACTGACCATGCCAATCACGGTTTATTCGAATCTCCGCGATCTTAGCCGATGCATTACAGCCAACCATGCTGGCACCCGACTATCAAGAATTCGCTAATCGGATGGCCGGCTCAAGACCGTGACAATACCGTGATTTTCCACGACCGCACGTGGAATACGCGTCGAAATCCACGGAACGTTGCGGGATTACCACGCCGGTATATGAGCACGAAAGCGGAACTTTCTGCCTGCGCGCATGCGTCCGCCGGCGGGCCCGCCATCCTGCTTTTGCCGGTTATGTGAGGCGTCAATGTGGAGATCACACCGACGCCTCCAGATACCTGTCCAGATCAGGCAGCCTTGTCAGGCAGCCTTGGCCGCCGACGGGTCTTCCGGCCGCTTGTCGATCACCTTGTCGACGAGGCCGAACGCCTTGGCATCCTCGGCGGTGAGGAACTTGTCGCGCTCGAGCGCGTCCTCGATCGCCTTGTAGGTCTGGCCGGTGTGCTTCACGTAGATTTCGTTGAGGCGCTTCTTGAGATTCAGGATCTCCTGCGCGTGCAGCATGATGTCGGTGGCCTGGCCCTGGAAGCCGCCGGAGGGCTGGTGCACCATGATGCGCGAATTCGGCAGCGTGAAGCGCATGTCCTTCTCGCCGGCTGCCAGCAGCAGCGAGCCCATCGAGGCCGCCTGCCCCGTGCACAGCGTCGACACCGGCGGACGGATGAACTGCATCGTGTCGTAGATAGCAAGGCCCGACGTCACCACGCCACCCGGCGAGTTGATGTACATCGAGATTTCCTTCTTCGGATTCTCCGCCTCGAGGAACAAGAGCTGCGCGACGATCAGCGTCGACATGCCGTCTTCCACCGGGCCGGTGACGAAGATGATGCGCTCTTTCAGGAGGCGCGAGAAAATGTCGTAGGCGCGTTCGCCGCGATTGGTCTGCTCGACGACCATCGGCACGAGGTTCATGTAGGTTTCAACGGGATCGCGCATGAAAGAACCCAAGGGTTAGGGGTGATGCAGAACTTTAAGGCTTAACCCAGATATGGGCCAATTTCCGGCCGACAAGACCGGCACTGGGCCGCACTACCCATCCGGGCAGGTCGCGGAAGTTCAAGCTGATTCGCATCCGCGCGCCTAGCGACGGGATCCGTCGCGAGGCGCGCTTTCGCGGTTCATCATTAACGCGAGGTGCCGGAATTAGGCGGCAGTTTTCTCGGCGTCTTCATCCTTGAACAGCTCGTCCTTGGTGACCTTCTTCTCGGTCACCGTGGCGAGCTCGAGCACGAAGTCGACGACCTTGTCCTCGTAGATCGGGGCGCGGAGCTGGGCCAGCGCCTGGGCGTTGCTGCGATAGTAATCCCAGACTTCCTTTTCGCGGCCGGGCATCTGGCGCGCACGCTCGATCACCGCCCGCGACACCTCGTCGTCGGTCACCGTGATCTTGTTCTTCTCACCGATCTCCGACAGCACGAGGCCGAGGCGGACGCGGCGGTCGGCGATCTTGTGGTACTCCTCCTTCGCCTCCTCCTCGGTGGTGTTCTCGTCGGCGAAGGTCTTGCCGGAGGAGTCCATCTCGGCCTTGATCGAGTTCCACATCAGGTTGAACTCTTCGGCGACAAGCGACGGCGGAGCCTCGAATTTGTGGCTCTCGTCGAGCCGGTCGAGCAGCGCGCGCTTGACCTTCTGGCGGGTCGCGCCGGCGAATTCGGCGGTCAGGCGCTCGCGGGCCGCTTCCTTCAGCTTGTCGAGCGATTCGAGACCGAGCGTCTTGGCAAACTCGTCGTCGATCACGGTCTCGCCCGGCGCTTCGATCAGCGTCGCGGTGGTCTCGAACTCGGCCGGCTGGCCGGCGAGCTTGTCGTTCAGGTAGTTCTTCGGGAACGAGACCTTCAGCGTGCGGGTCTCGCCGGTGCCGATGCCGATCAGCTGCTCCTCGAAGCCCGGGATGAACTGGCCGGCGCCGATCACGACCTGGATGCCCTCGCCGGTGCCGCCCTCGAAGGCTTCACCGTTGATGGTGCCCTTGAAGCTGATGGTGACGCGGTCGCCCTTCTCCGCCGCACCCTCGGTCTTGGCATTGTACGGACGGCTGCCCTCGGCGATGCGCTTGATGGCATCGTCGACGTCGGCGTCGGCGACCTCGACCACCGGCTTCTCGACCGAAAACGACTTGAAGTCGGCGAGCTGGATCGGCGGCACGACTTCGATCGCGACCGTGTAGGTCAGGTCGGTCTTGCCCGACAGCAATTCCTCGACCTGGTCCTTCTCGGTCGGCATCGTGATCTTCGGCTCGCCGGCGAGGCGGAAGCCGCGGTCTTCGAACAGCTGCCGGTTGGTGTCGCTGATGGTCTGGTCGATGGTCTCGGCCATCACCGAGCGGCCGTAGATCTTCTTCAGGTGCGCCACCGGCACCTTGCCGGGACGGAAGCCGTTGAGACGGACCTTGTCCTTGAGGTCGACCAGCTTGGCGCCCGCCTTGGCATCGAGATCGGATGCCGGAACGCTGATCTTGAATTCGTGCTTCAGTCCCTCGTTGAGGGTCTCGGTGACCTGCATGGTATCAATCTTCTTCCGCTTTTGCCGCGGCCCGAGCGGCCGTGGCAGTGTTCAATCTGTTCGACGGTGAGCCTTGCGGCCTAACGTCTGTGGGTTCGGCGAACCCTCGTCCCTTTCGGGCCAAAGGTTCTCCAAGAAATCGTCATGCAAACGCTGTAAGCGCTTGGTGCGGGCGGAGGGACTCGAACCCCCACAACTTTCGTCACTGGAACCTAAATCCAGCGCGTCTACCAGTTCCGCCACGCCCGCGTGAAAAGCATCCAATCCGGCCGCGGTGCCGCGGGCGGCGGGCTTATAACATGGGCCCACCGGTTCGCAGCAAAAAAATGGCCGCTGGAGAGCCCAGCCTGCGACCGATCGCGACTGGACAGGTACCCTCGAAAATGGTCCGCATCGGCCGGATGGCAAGTCCCAAAACAAGCCCTGAATTTTCCGTCACCCGGCGCGACCTGATGGCCGCGATCGGCGCCGCGGCGCTTTGCCCGGCATGGCCCGCCACGGGCTCGGCCCAGGGCCGGACCGCGGTCGTACTCCAGGCCAAGGCCGACCGAATCTCGCTGCGTCCGGATGGTCCTGGTCCTGGCGGCCCGGATATCCCGGTCTGGTCGCTCGGCGGCGGCGACCTCCGCTTCAAGCGCGGCGAAGTCCTCGACGTGACGTTCGGCAACGAGCTGCCGGTCGCAACCGCGCTCGACTGCCGCGGGCTCGATGGCATCCCGGCGGCGGAGCCGTTGGCCTCGCGCGCGCCGCTGGCGGCGGGGGCAAAGGATACCTTCCAGCTCCCGCTTCGCCACGCCGGCACCTTCCTGTGCGAGCCGCTGCTCGGCGATACCGGTACGGCGCCGGTCCGGCCGCGCCCGCTGATCGTGACCGGCACCTCGCCGGTTGCCGTCGATCGTGACGAGATCGTGCTGATCGAGGAATGGCGCCTGCGGCCCGATGGAACCGCGATTCCGCCCGGAACTGATTCCAAAGATTCGACGCCGATTCATACAATTAACGGCAAGACCTCATACGACATCTCGGCCCCGAGCAATACCCGGCTCAGACTCCGCTTTATCAACGGCAGCCAACGCAGCGTGCTGGCGGTCAAGCTGGAGAACCTCGACGTCCGGGTGATGGCCATCGACGGCCAGCCGGCCGAGCCGTTCCCGGCTCGCAACGGTGCGTTGGTACTGGCTCCCGGAAGCCGCACCGATGTCTTTGTCGATGCGGCCGGCACCGCCGGAACCAGCTTCCCGATCCTGCTGCACGACGGCAAGCAGGCCCGCCCGGTCGGCAGACTGACGGTCTCGAACGAGCCGCCGATCCGACCGGCGCCGTTCCCGCCAGCTCCGCCGCTTCCGGGCAACGACATGCCCGCCCAGCTCGATCTCAAGAGTGCCGCAAGATTCGAGCTGCCGCTCGGCGCGCCGACCGAATGGTTCCGCCCCGCGGAGTTCAAGCCGACAGCCGCTCCCGCATTCCAGGCCAAGGCGGGCCGGCCCGTCGTGCTGACGCTGACCAACCGCGGCGCGATCGCCAGCGTCTTTCATCTGCACGGCCATCACTTCCGCCTGCTCGACAAGCTCGACGACGGCTGGAAGCCGTTCTGGCTCGACACCCTCGCGGTCGAGCCGGGCCAGACCCAGCGCATCGCCTTCCTCGCCGAATATCCGGGCCGCTATCTGATCGAGCAGGTCGCGACCGACTGGGCCGCGCCGCGGCTCGTGCGATGGTACAGTGTTCAATAACAAGAAGAGGAAACACCCATGAGCCAGACAGTTGCAGCGATCCGCGGCGTGAAGGCGCGAGGCGTCGTGGTGCCGCTCAAGCGTCCCGTGAAGAATGCGTTCGGCGTGATCGATTCCGGCCCGCTGGTTCTGATCGATGTCGAGACCGATCAAGGCGTTATTGGTCGCAGCTACATCTTCGCCTACAGCAAGCTCACACTTCACCCGCTTTGTTATCTGATCGAGCAGATCGGCCGCGAACTCACCGGCAAGCCGGTCGCGCCGTTCGACCTGATGCAGGCGATGGACGCCAAATTTCGTTTGCTCGGCTGGCAGGGTCTGGTCGGCATGGCGGTGTCCGGTCTCGACATGGCCTATTGGGACGTGCTCGGCCAACTCGCCGGCCGGCCGCTGGTCGAACTGCTCGGCGGCTCCGCCAAGCCGATCAAGGCCTATGACAGCTACGGCGTGGTCGATCCCGTAGCCGATGAACGCGCGCTGCGGCGTTCGCTCGATCAGGGCTTCAAGGGCATCAAGATCAAGGGCGGCGACGGTGACGCTGCCAATGACGAGCGCGTCGTGAAGGGCGTGCGCACCCTGCTCGGCCCCGACATCGCACTGATGATCGACTTCAACCAGTCGCTCGATCCGGCCGAGGCCACGCGCCGTATCGCGCGGCTTGCTCCCTACGACCTGCATTGGATCGAGGAGCCGGTGCCGCAGGAGAGTCTGTCCGGCCATGCCAAGGTCCGCGAGACCTCGCCGACGCCGATCCAGGCCGGCGAGAACTGGTGGTTTCCGCGCGGCTTCGCCGAAGCGATTGGGGCCGGCGCATCCGACTTCATCATGCCCGACGTCATGAAGGTCGGCGGCGTCACCGGCTGGATGCAGGTCGCAGGCCAGGCCGATGCGGCCTCGATCCCGATGTCGAGCCATCTGTTCGCGGAAGTCAGCGCGCATCTGCTGGCGGTGACGCCGACCGCGCACTGGCTCGAATTCCTCGACTTCGCAGGCGTGATCCTGGCAAGGCCCGCCGAGATCATCGATGGCGCGGTGACCGCCCGCGGTCCCGGGCTCGGGATCGAATGGAACGAGCCAGCGGTGGCGAAGTATCTGGTCAGCTAATCCCGGACGGTGATCCGTAGATCCGTAGGATGGGTGGAGCGCAGCGATACCCATCCTCTGACGGCGCCGAAATGATTGATGGGCATCGCTTCGCTTCACCCATCCTACAAGGCTACGCGTTCGGCGGCGTGGCGGCGCTTCACCTTTGCGACGCATTGATGTAGGCCAACAGGGCATCGGAGCGCCCAATGTCCACCAGCAACAAACTGACGCTCAAATTCCGCTGTCCGACGGAGCTTGAGGGACGGATACCGGCCCCCATCCCGGCGGCGCAGGGCGTTCCCGACTGGCTCAAGGCAATGCCTGCGACGGCCTTCTCTTCGATCAACCTGCACGACGAGGACACCATCAAGCGCTGCCCGCCGTTTGTTGATGCGATGACCTGCGGATTCCTGCTGCCGCTGGTCTGCGATCTCAAGGTCGAGAACGGCGAGATCACCTGGGACCACGATCTGCCGCCGGGAGGCACGCCCGAGTTTCCGCGTTCGCCGATCGGGTTTCACGACCCGGGTCAGGTCAGCGGCACGCCGCTGTTCGAAGAGGGCCGTTTCTTTCTCAAATTCCACAATCTGTGGACCGTCGAAGCCCCGGAAGGCTACGCGGTCTACTTCACGCATCCCGTCAATCGCTTCGATCTGCCGTTCACCACGCTGAGCGGCCTGGTCAATTCCGACCTCTATACCGACAATTGGGTGCACTTCCCGGCGTATTGGCACGACAGGAATTTCCGAGGCGTCCTGCCCAAGGGCACGCCCATCGCACAATGCATCCCGGTCAAGCGCGACAGCTGGACCGCGCAGGCAACGCCGTTCACCGCGGAGGAAGCCAAGCGCGTCGGCGAATTCCGCGGCGAGCTCAAGCGCGAGCCCAACCTCTATCGCAGAAACTTCAGGGCGTAAGGCGCGACGCGATTTCGTCCGCTGCGCTCAAGCTGGCCTCTCCCCGCCGAGGAATTTGGCAACGTCGCCTTGCGAGAAGAAGAAGCGGCCGCGCGATCCCGCGGCCATGACGAATGCCGCGCGTCCCAGCAGCTGGGGCTGACCGCGAATGACGGCGCGCAGCGCCGTCTCGGCAGCATCGCGCTCGCCCTGCTCGAACAGCGAGGTGGCGAGGTAGGCGCGGGTCGAGCGATCGTCCGGGTAAAGCGCGAGCACGCGGCGGAAGGCATCCACGGCGCCGGCATAGTCGCCATGTAGGATCAGGACCCGCCCGAGCTGGTTGAGCACGTCGGGGCGTCCCGGCGCGGCAGCACATGCCTCTCTCAGGATGCTTGCGGCCCGCGCGATCTGATCGGTCTCATGCAACAGGCGCCCCAGATCGTACTTCAGGTCGACGCTGCCGGGCGCCAGCGCAAGCCCGGCCTCGACCGTGCTGATCGCCTCGTCGTATTGACCGGCCTTGGCAAGCTGCCCGGCGAGTTCCTGGAACGAGGGGAGATAGGGCGGACGCCGCGCCGCCGTGCGCCGAAGCTGGGCGATGCCGTCCGTGGCCCGCCCGGCGCCGCACAGCAAAGCACCGAGCAAGGTCTCGACCTCGCCATCGTCGCCACGGCGTGCAATCCGCTCGAGCGGCGCGATCGCCTCGTCTCCCCGCTTCTGCCCCATCAGGGCATGCGCCAGCAGTAGCGCCGCATGTCGGTCCGTGCGGTTTGACTTCAGGATGTTGGTCGCGATCTGCTCTGCCTGAGCAAACTGCTGCGCCCGCAACGCCAATGCGCCTTGTTGCAGCGCCTGAGCAAGGAAATTGTTCTGCCTGCCACTCACGAGTGAGATTCACGGTGCCGAGGGAATATGCTGCGCGTTTAGCCCGCATCTCCCGACGCGTCCACCAAAAGTATCGTGGCCCCAACAGCCTCGACGGCTTCCAGACAGCTCAAGCGTGTTTGCGATGCTCGTCCGATCGCTTGCCCTGGGGTGAGTGGCCGCCGCCAATCCGGGTGGCGAGCTTCGTCTCCTCCCGTATCATGTCGACGAAGGCGCGAAGCCCCGCCGTCATGTGCCGGTGCCGCGGATAATACAGGCGCAAGCCCGCAAATGGCGGCGTCCAGGCGTCCAGAACCGCGCGCAACGTGCCGGCGGCGAGATGCTCCGTGACCCAGAAATCGCTGACGAAGGCCAGCCCCAAACCCTCGAGGGCGGCTTCGACCATCAGGCTGTCACTGTCGAGGGTCAGCCTGCCCGGGACATCGAGCACCATCTGCTCGCCGCCGCGCTTTTCGAACTCCCAGTGATAGAGCTTGCCGCTCGGCATCCGCCTGCGAATGCATTCATGGGCGAGCAGATCGAGCGGAGACCGCGGCACCGACGCGCGATCGAAATAGCCGGGCGCGCCAACGACGATGAAGCGGGTGTCCGGGCCGCAGGCAATCGCGACCATGTCCTGCGGCACGGCTTCGGCCAGCCGGATGCCGGCATCGAAACCTTCCGCGACGATGTCGATCGGACGTCCTTCCAGCGTCAATTCGACGTTCATGTCAGGATAGCGCCGCAGGAACTTTGCCACGACCGGGCGAAGGATCTGGTGCGCGGCGCGCTCCTTCAGATTGATGCGCAGTGTGCCCGCGGGCGTATCGCGAAACTCGTTCACATCCTCCATCGCGCCGGCAATCTCGCGCAGCGCGGGGCTGACCCTGGCGAGGAAGCGCTCTCCCGCTTCCGACAGCGCGACGCTGCGTGTCGTCCGATTGATCAGGCGCACGCCAAGCCGCTTCTCCAGCCCGGCGATTGCATGGCTCAACGCCGAAGGCGAAATGCCGAGTTCCGTCGCCGCCGCGCGAAAGCTGCGATGCGTCGAGATCGCGACGACCGCATTCAACTCGAAAAGACCGGCATGCTGCATTGTTCGATTTCCTGCATCAGGTCATGCCAGTCTATGCCGATTATTGCATTAATCCAACCGACTATATCGAGCCCGGAAACTGGTTTTGAAGGGCACCTCCCATGGCAAAGACTTTCCTGATCACTGGCGTTTCATCCGGCTTCGGCCGCGCACTTGCCGAGGCCGCATTGCATGACGGCCACACCGTCGCCGGCACCGTGCGCAATGCAACCGACCAGCAGACATTCGAAGCGCTCGGCAAGGGCGTGCACGCCGTGATCCTCGACGTCACCAACACAGCGGCGATCGCGCCCGCCGTCGCTGATATCGAGCGCAGGATCGGCGCGATCGACGTCCTCGTGAACAATGCCGGCTATGGCCACGAGGGCATTCTGGAGGAATCGTCGATCGACGATCTGCGGCGCCAGTTCGAGGTCAACGTGTTCGGCGCGGTGGCGATGATCCAGGCGGTGCTGCCCTTCATGCGCAAACGACGCGCCGGACACATCCTCAACATCACGTCGATGGGCGGGATCATCACGATGGCCGGTCTCAGCTACTATCACGGCAGCAAGTTCGCACTGGAAGGGATCTCCGAGTCCCTTGGCAAGGAAGTCAAGGACCTCGGCATCAAGGTCACCGCCGTCGAGCCGGGTGGCTTCCGCACCGACTGGGCCGGACGGTCGATGGTGCGGGCAGAACGGTCGATCGCGGACTATGACGCTGTCATCGATCCAATCCGCAAACGCCGCATGGAACTGAGTGGCTGGCAGGTCGGCGATCCCAAGAAGGCCGCGCAGGCGATGCTGCAACTCGCACTGTCGGCCGATCCGCCGGCGCATCTGTTGCTCGGCAGCGATGCCGTGCGGCTGGTTGAGGACAAGATGAAACTGCTGCAGGCCGAATTCGATGCGTGGAAGAGCGTTTCGCTTTCCACCGACGTTGCCTGAAACGCGGTGGCCGCTCAAGCAAGCTTCGGTCCTGATTCAATCAGAACCGAAGCTCCGGCGAACCTTGCCGTCCATCAAGCTGCAGAGTTGATGAAGTCATTGCGCAAGCGCCGTGGCCCTCACCGACGGCTTACCGTCCAACTCGGCAATCCGGCGGTCGATCTCGCCGATCACGTATTTCGAGAACGGCCCGAAGTGCAAGTACAGCGCCATCAGCATCACGATGTAGCGCAGCGCGCCTGGATTGGACTTGGCGACCCCGACGAAGGTCTTCCAGAACGGCTCGCGAACCTCCGGCAGCGCACTGATCACCCTGTGCACGCCTTCGATGCCGCCAAGCCGCTTGCGGATGTCGCCATCCGGCAGGTCGCGGCGCCGATCCGACCGGTCGAGCATGGCGGCAAGCTGCGCCAGCCGTCCTGCATATGCCGCCGGGCTGTACACGTGCCCGAGCACGGTCTTGTAATCCGTGAGGATGTCGCGAAGCGGACGCTTGGTGTCGAAATTGCAGCCGAGCGTGCATTGGTCGCCCGCCTGCTCGACCTTCATGAGATCATGGCCCTCGTGCAGGCGGCCTTCCTGGGCCAGCCGCCGCGTCAGCTGTGTGCCCGGCAACGCATAAAGCAGTCCAACCATGCAGACTGGAATGCTCGCCTCCTCGATGAAGTCGATCATCGCCTGCGCCATCGAGACTTTCTCGGTATCGAACCCGACGATGAAACCCGCGGTGACGAACATGCCATAGTCGTAGATCTTGTGAACGCTCTCGGCGATGTTGCGCCTGGTGTTCTGCTTTTTCTTCATCTGCACGAGGGTCTCGGGATCCGGGCTCTCGATGCCGACGAAAATGCCGAAGAAGTTCGCGTCCTTCATTGCCTGCAACAGCTCGCTATCGTCGGCGATATTGATCGAGGCTTCGGTCGAGAATTCGAACGGATAGTCCCGCTCTTCCAGCCAGGCTTTGAGCCGCGGCAGCAAGACGCGCAGGTTTTTCTTGTTGCCGATGAAATTGTCGTCGACGAAATCGACATGCCCACGATAGCCGTGATCGTAGAGGGCTTGCAGCTCGGCGAGAATCTGATCGGGGGTTTTGGTACGCGGCACGCGCCCATACAGCTCGATGATGTCGCAGAACTCGCAGGTGAACGGGCAGCCGCGCGAATACTGCACGCCAATGAAGAGATAATGCTCGAACTTGATCAGATCGTAGCGCGGCATCGGGCTTTGCGTGACGTCGATCTTGAATTTCTCGGCGGTGAACACGCCCTTGCGCTCGCCGCGTTCCCAAGCGGCGATGAATTCCGCGATGACATGCTCGGCCTCGCCGATCACCTGGAAGTCGGCATCCGCGTAAAGGTGCGGGCTGGAGGAGACGTCAGGCCCACCGACACATACCGGCTTGCCGTGCCGGTGGGCGAGATCGATCAGGTGGAGAAAATCAGGCTGCTGGTTCAGCATTCCGCCGATCATGACGAGATCGGCCCAGTCAAGGTCGGCGTCGGTCGAAGGCTCGGTGTTACGATTGACGAGACGGATCTCCCAATGCCTCGGCAGCATGGCGGCGACCGTGATCAGTCCGAGCGGCGCCGCCGGATACTTCGCGCCGACGAGTTCGCAAGCTTCCGTATAGTTCCAGAACGAGTCCGGAACGAACTTCGGATAAATCATTAGAACGCGGCAAGGACTCGTCATGTTGCTCCGGTCCGTACCACGCAGCTTCGAGGCTCATGGGTACTTTCGCTCGGCGGTACAGGCACTAAGTGCTCAAATGATGGCCTGTTGCCAGACCATCTTTCGTCGCACCGTGAGTTCCCCGGATCCGCCTGGGGTCAGCCAATCCGATCAATATCTCATCCGCCGCCCCTGCGCCTCCAGAGATAGCGCATGTCCGGCTCCCTTTCCTCGTTGCGGCTGCCGTCGGTTTCCTCGACCACGGCAAAGCCGCGCGCCTCGTAGAACCGGCGCGCCCGCGCATTGCGCTGGAAAGTCCAGAGCTGCAGCCGATCCGCGCCCTGCTTTGCGATCTCGAGCAGCCCGCTGCCGATGCCGCGGCCCTGCGCGGCCGGCAGCACATAGAGCTGCGCGATCCAGTCGTCGTGGAACGCGATCACCCCGTTCATCGCCTCGCCCTCGAATCCTCCCCACAACGTGCAGGTCGCAAACATCCGCTCGCGGTAGAACCAGCGGTCTTCATCCGGTGTGTGCAGCCCAGCGAGCCACGGCAGCGCTTCGTCGAACGCCGCACGATGCACGCGCGCGGCGGCATCCATGTCGACGAGCGCGAGCCGCCTAATACTCAATTTCGAACTCGTCATAGAGACGGCGGAACACGGCCGGCAGCACCTCGGTGAGATCCTCGGCGATCAGGCCGGGTCCGGCCTCGCCGGCCGCCTCGCCGTGCAACCACACGCCGATGCCGGCGGCCTCGAAGGCCGCGACGCCCTGCGCCAGAAAGCCCGCGATGATGCCGGCAAGCACGTCGCCGGCGCCGGCGGTGGCAAGCCAGGGCGGCGCGTTGGCGGCGATGGTGGCGCGGCCGTCCGGCGAGGCAATCACGGTGTCGGCCCCCTTCAACAGCACCACGGCGCCGGAGCGCTCGGCTGCCGCGCGCACCCGCTCGAGCTTGGAGCGGCCGGGATGCTTGTTGGAGATATCGCTGAACAGCCGCGGGAACTCGCCCTCATGCGGGGTGAGCACCACTCCAAGGCCGTCGGACGCCTTGATCGCCTCGAACAGCCGATCCGGCGAACCGGCGAAACTCGTCAGCGCATCGGCGTCGAGCACCAGATGCCGCCGCGCCGACAGCGCGGTATGCACGAAGTCGCGGGTGCGCGCGCTGACGCCGGCGCCGGGACCGATCACGCAGGCGTTGAGGCGCTTGTCGTCGAGTAGTTCGGCGAACTGGATCGGATTGTCGACCGCCCGCACCATCACCGCGGTCAGCGCCGCCGCGTTGACCGCGAGTGCATCGCGCGGCGAAGCCAGCGTCACGAGGCCGGCGCCGGCGCGCAGCGCGGCACGCGCGGCAAGCCGCGCCGCCCCGGTCGAGGCGATATCGCCGGAGACCACGACGGCGTGGCCCCTCGCGTATTTGTGGCCGTCGATCCGCGGCACCGGAAACGACCAGCGCCAAGCCTGCGGCACGTTCTCCGCGGTCAGCGGCTTGATCTCGTCGAGCACCTGCGGCGCGATGCCGATGTCGGCGACGCGCACCCGGCCGCAATACATCCGGCCAGGCAGCAGCAGATGCGCCGGCTTCTTGCGGAAGAAGGTGACGGTCTCGGTCGCCTGCACGGCAGCCCCCATCACGGCTCCGGTGGTGCCGTTGATGCCGCTCGGCAGGTCGACCGCCAGCACCGGCGTACCGTTGGCATTGACAGCCGCGATCATCTCGAGCGGGTCGCCCTTCACCGGGCGATTGAGCCCGGCGCCGAACAGCGCGTCGATGATCAACGCCGGCTTGCCGAGCGCTTGCGGATTGAACGGCAGCACCGGATATTTCCAGCCCTTCGCCGCCAGCGCCGCGTCGCCCTGCAGGCTGTCGCGCTCGCAGAGCAGGATCACCGAGACCTCGCGGCCGCGCGCGGCGAGCTCGGCGGCGGCGACGAAGCCGTCACCGCCATTGTTGCCGCGGCCGGCGACCACGACGATCGGCCCCTCCTCGACCAGGTCCATCGCGGCTTCCGCGACCGCCTGGCCGGCGCTCATCATCAGCGCGAAGCCCGGCGTGCCGGCAGCGATGGTCAGCCGGTCGGCGCGCTCCATCTCGGTGGTGGTCAGAACGTCCATGCCGAATCCTCAATCGCTTCGCCTTTTCGAGAGGCAATTCCTGTGACGTTCGCGGGGTTTCTACTGGCCGGCTGCATATGGATTGATCTATTTGCCTATTTGTTAGGCTTGGATATCATAGCCCATGTGGTTCGATATCAGCCGATTGCCTGTTAAAAGGCTGATAACATTCCGAAATCGGGGACCTTAACAACTTGGCATAGACCCTGCTTTTGAGGAAGCCGCGCGCAGTACCGCTTGATGCGACCATTGCGCGTGTTTCCGGCCACCGGCCGGAAGGCTTAAGACCAACCAGACTGCGCCCCACGCGCATCGAACTCGACCCTGCAATCTGCAATGCCCGGGAGGCGCTCAGTGAAGAAGATTGAAGCCATCATCAAGCCCTTCAAGCTCGACGAGGTGAAAGAAGCGCTCCAGGAAGTCGGACTGCAAGGCATCACCGTAACCGAGGCCAAGGGATTTGGCCGCCAGAAGGGCCACGCCGAGCTGTATCGCGGTGCGGAATACATCGTTGACTTCCTGCCCAAGGTGAAGATCGAGATCGTGATCGGCGACGACCTCGTCGAGAAGGCGATCGATGCGATCCGCCGCGCGGCCCAGACCGGGCGGATCGGCGACGGCAAGATCTTCGTCTCCAACATCGAGGAAGCCATCCGCATCCGGACCGGCGAATCCGGGCTGGACGCTATTTAAGGGCGGTGCTATCCGGATTTTCTGACGGCAAAAGAGAAAAAAGGCTGCTTCGGCAGCCTGATTTCGTTTGAGAAGTCACACGAACTCGCCAAAAGCGGGAATAACGTCGCTCACCGCTGGAAACCGACCCGCACATCATAAGGGGTATTCATGAAGACCGCCAAAGACGTCCTGAAATCGATCAAGGACAACGACGTCAAATACGTCGACCTGCGCTTCACCGATCCGCGCGGCAAGTGGCAGCACGTCACCTTCGACGTCAGCATGATCGACGATGACATCTTCGCCGAGGGAACGATGTTCGACGGTTCGTCGATCGCCGGCTGGAAGGCGATCAATGAATCCGACATGTGCCTGATGCCCGACCCGGTCACGGCGACGATCGACCCGTTCTTCGCCGAGACCACCATGGTCATCACCTGCGACGTGCTCGAGCCGACCACCGGCGAGCCCTACAACCGCGACCCCCGCGGCATCGCCAAGAAGGCCGAGGCCATGGTGAAGTCGATGGGCGTGGGCGACACCGTGTTCGTCGGTCCCGAGGCCGAGTTCTTCGTGTTCGACGATGTGCGCTATTCGGCCGACCCCTACAACACCGGCTTCCGCCTCGACTCCTCCGAGCTGCCGATCAACTCGTCGACCGAGTATGAAGGCGGCAACCTCGGCCACCGCATCCGCACCAAGGCCGGCTACTTCCCGGTGCCGCCGCAGGACTCGGTACAGGACATGCGCTCCGAGATGCTCGGCGCGATGGCCAAGATGGGCGTCAAGGTCGAGAAGCATCACCACGAAGTCGCGTCGGCCCAGCACGAGCTCGGCATGAAGTTCGACACGCTGACGCTGATGGCCGACCATATGCAGATCTACAAATACTGCATCCACCAGGTCGCGCACATCTACGGCAAGACCGCCACCTTCATGCCGAAGCCGGTCTATGGCGACAACGGCTCGGGCATGCACGTCCACCAGTCGATCTGGAAGGACGGCAAGCCGACCTTCGCCGGCAACAAATATGCCGATTTGTCGGAGACCTGCCTGCACTACATCGGCGGCATCATCAAGCACGCCAAGGCGATCAACGCCTTCACCAACCCGTCGACCAACTCCTACAAGCGACTGGTCCCGGGCTATGAGGCCCCGGTGCTGCTCGCCTACTCCGCGCGCAACCGCTCGGCGTCCTGCCGCATCCCCTACACCGCGAACCCGAAGGCCAAGCGCGTCGAGGTGCGTTTCCCCGACCCGATGGCCAACCCCTATCTCGGCTTCGCCGCGATGCTGATGGCCGGCCTCGACGGCATCAAGAACAAGATCGATCCGGGTCCGGCGATGGACAAGGACCTCTATGATCTGCCGAAGGAAGAGCTGAAGCAGATCCCGACCGTGTGCGGCAGCTTGCGCGAGGCGCTCGAGAGCCTCGACAAGGACCGCGCGTTCCTCAAGAACGGCAGCGTGTTCGACGACGACTTCATCGACGCCTATATCGAGCTCAAGATGACCGAGGTCGCGCGTTTCGAAATGACCCCGCACCCGGTCGAGTTCGAGATGTACTACTCGCTGTAAGTCTTACGGCAGCTTACGAATGCGAAAGGCGCTTCCGATGGAAGCGCCTTTTGTTTTTGCGGGATTCGTAGGGCGGATTAGACGCACCCGCTGCTGCTCAACAAACAAGGGTGCAAGGCGTAATCCGCCATCTATCTGATAGCGGCGGATTATGCCTCCGGCTAATCCGCCCTGCGCGCTTACACCTTCGCCTTCGCGAGCCGCCGGCCGCCGGCATCGAGCGGTCCGAAATTGCCTGCGATCATCTCCGGCGTCGGGATCATGCCGCCGAGCGACCAGCTCGCCGGCTCGCCTTCCTCGATCTTGATCCAGACGTTGCGGCGGAAGTCGGGGTTACCCTGCCCCTCGATCTCGACCATGAGGTCGGTGACGCGTTCGAGCATCGCCTGCTTCTGCGCGACGTCGAAGATGCCGCGGACGGTGGAAATGGTGACGTAAGGCATGGTCTCTCTCCATAGCTCGGGTTGTGACAACGCAGCGAAGATGGACCGGCGCGGCCCAATCAGGCAGTGGCCGATCGGACAGAGATCGGGCAATATCTGCCACCGCCCGATCGCGCCGGTCGGGTAGACTGGCGGCAAATTCCGGAGGTCCCATGAAGCTTGCGATCCTCGCACTGGAAGGCTGCATGCAATCGGCTGTCGCCGGCATCGCCGACATCCTCACCCTCGCCAACCACGTGATGCAGCTGCGCGGCGGCAAGGCACGATTCAGCTGGCAGACGCTGTCGCTCGACGGCAAGGCGGTGCGCGCCGGCGGCGGCAAGCTGCTTGCCGTCGACGGCGCCGTCGGCAAGCGGACGGCGTGCGATGCGATCATCGTGCCGGGCAGCCTGGTCGATCATCTCACCGCCGAGCGCCTGCAACCGCAATATGACCGCGCCGGCGCCTGGCTGCGCCAGCAATATGCCAGCGGCCGCCTGATTGGCGCCTTCTGCAGCGGCGTGCTGCTGCTCGCCAATGCCGGCCTGCTCGACGGCCGCCGCGCCACCATCACCTGGTGGCTGCAAAGCGAGCTCCGCCGCCGCCATCCGAGGATCGACCTCGCCAGCGATGCCGTGCTCACGCAGGCCGATCGGCTGGTCTGCGCCGCCGGCCCGATGTCGTGGGTCGATCTCTTGCTGCGGCTGATCGAACTCGTCGAAGGCGCCGAGGTCGCGAAGGTCTGCGCCGACTATGCGGTGATCGACACCGCCCAACGCACGCAGGCGATCTTCATGCCACTCGGCTACATGCTCGGACAGGACCCGCTGCTGATCAAGGCCGACATGCTGGTGCGCCGCCCCAGCAAGGCACCGATCACGGTGCGCGGCCTCGCGCACGCACTCGGCCTCAGCGAACGCACGCTGAACCGCCGCTTCCGCGAACTGACCCACGAGCCGCCGCAGGCCTTCATCATGCGCCGCCGCGTCGAGCACGCCCGCACGCTGCTGGAGACCACGGCGCAACCGATCAAGGCGATCGCCCGCGCCACCGGCTACGAGGACGAGAGCAGCTTTCGAAAGGCCTTCCGCAAGCTGACGCTGACATCGCCCCAGGCCTACCGTGCGCAGCGCGCGGTGCGCGCCGCGTAGTTGCGAGCCGCCCGCAAGACTACGGTCAGCCATACTGACGAACCCAATGACGTGACGCGCGCCGAGACGCAAAGCGCGATGTTCGGAATCGACAACCCATGAAGTCGGGTGTTCACTTCCGGCAAGGACCCGAAAGCGGCCCAATAAGACAGACGCATTCATTTTGCATGGGGAGAAACGAGATGTCTTTCGTCGCACGACGAATGGCGGCGCTTTCGACCGCCATCATCATTCTCGCTGCCGGTGCAGGCAGCACATTTGCGCAGAAGAAATACGATACCGGCGCCAGCGACACCGAAATCAAGATCGGCAACATCATGCCTTACAGCGGGCCGGCATCCGCCTTTGGCACCAATGGCCGCGCCCAGGCGGCCTATTTCCGCAAGATCAACGCCGAGGGCGGCATCAATGGACGAAAGATCACCTTCATCTCCTATGATGACGGCTACAGTCCGCCGAAGACGGTCGAGCAGGCACGCAAGCTGGTCGAAGGCGACGAGGTCTTGCTGATCTTCGCGGCTCTCGGCACCGCCTCCAATGGTGCGATTCAGAAGTACATGAACGCGAAGAGGGTACCGCAGCTATTCATCCAGACCGGTGCAACCAAGTGGAACGATCCGCAGAACTTTCCGTGGACCATGGGCTGGCAGCCCAGCTACCAGAGCGAGGGACGCATCTATGCCAAGCATATCCTGAAGGAGAAGCCAGGCGGCAGGATCGCCGTGCTCTACCAGAACGACGATTATGGAAAGGACTATCTCAAAGGCCTGAAGGACGGCCTCGGTGACAAGGCGGCATCGATGATCGTGATCGAGGATGCCTATGAGGTGGCCGAGCCGACGATCGACACGCACATCGTCAAGATGAAGTCGATGAATGCCGATGTATTCGTCAACATTACCACACCGAAATTCGCGGCGCAGGCCATCAAGAAAACCGCCGAAATCGGCTGGAAGCCGTTGCACATCCTCAACTCGGTCGGCTCCTCGCTCGGCGCCGTGATCCAGCCCGCGGGCTTCGAGAACGCACAAGGCATCATTTCGGTGGCCTACCTGATGGATCCGCTCGATCCGCAATGGAAGGACGATCCCGGCATGAAGGCATTCAACGAATATCTCTCCAAATATTTCCCCGACGGCAATCGCGCCGACAGCCTGGTGATGACCGGCTACAACGCCGCCCAGACACTGGTTCAGGTGTTGAAGCAGTGCGGCGACGACCTTACGCGCGCCAACGTGATGAAGCAGGCCGCCAACCTGAAGGGCTTCCGGACCAGCAACATGCTGCCCGGAATCACGATGAACACCAGTCCGATCGATTTCGCGCCGATCAAGCAGATGCAGCTCAGACGGCTCACGGGCGAGCGATGGGAGCTGTTCGGGCCCATGCTCAGCGCAGAAGTCGGCGGTTAGCCGAAATCCGCATCATTGTCCCGGTATCCAGCGGAACAATGATGCGGCCCCTAACGTCACACCCGGAACAGCTTCGCGTACCTCGCCTTGATGTCCTCGCTCTGCGCCTGCACCTGGGCCGGATCGGCCTTGAGCATCTTCAGCTTGTCGAGCGGCACGTGGCCGGCCTTTTCCTTCACCCTGGCGTGGAAGGAGCGGTGCGCGAACTCGTCGGCCAGCATCTGCTGGGTCTCGGCGCTGAAGAAGAAGCTCTGGAACAGCCGCGCCGCATTCGGGTTCGGCGCGTTCTTGAAGATGCCGCTCGGCACGATGATCAGCGGCGCGCCCTCGGCCGGATAGACCACCTCGACCGGCTTGCCCTGATCCCTGGCCAGCACGAGGTTATAGTCGTTGCCGTCGGCCATCACCGCGCGCTCGCCGAGCAGGATCTTCTTCGGCGGATCGGCCGCCGACTGCACTTGCATCACGCGCTGCTGCGACAGCTTCTCCAGATAGGGCCAGCCGAGATCGCGCGCCAAGACGAAGGTCGCGGTCATGATCGCGCCGGAGTAACTTGGGTGACCCTTGACGATCTTGCCACGCCATTTCGGGTCGAGCAGATCGGCGTAGCTCTGCGGCGCCTCCTCGCGCTTCACCTGCTCGGTGTTGTAGCCGATCACCTCGAACCAGGCGCAGGATGTCGCCGAGGTGCCGTCAGGGTCGATCTGGTCGGCGGGAAAGTGTTTTGCTACCTCTTCCGGCAAATACGCCGCGAGCCAGTCGTTCTTCTTCCAGTCGAGATAATGCGCGGGGTCGGTCGAGTTGGCGACGTCGACGGCGTTGATGCCGCTGCCCTGCTCCTGTGCGATGCGCTGGAAGATGCGTTCGGCGCCTGAGCGCTCGACACGGACGCTGATCCCGGGATATTTCTGCTCGAAATCGCGCGCCAGACGCTCCGCCGTGTTCAGTTCCAGCGCGCTGTAGAACGAGATCTTGCCTTCCTTCTTCGCCGCCGCGATCAGTTCCGGCGTCACGGCTTCCGCCGGCGGCGCCGCCGCCCTGATCGGCTCGGCGAACACCATGCCGGCAGCGGTTGCCGCCGTCACCTTGAGCCAGTCGCGTCTCGACCATTTGCGGTCCTGCATGCCACGCTCCCTCTATCGGGCCGTTAACCGGCCGCGCCGTTGTTGTGCGCCGACAATAGATCACGATCGATGGAAAGAGTGCAGCGGTTTTCACCGCCAGGTCTGACGGAACACGCGCATCCAATTGTCGAAAGCGATCTTGCGCAGCGTGACCTCGTCGAAGCCATGCGCGCGCAGCCCCTGGATCAGGTTCGGCAGATGGCTTGCGTCTCTCAGCGGAAGCGGCATCAGCGCTCCGTCGAAGTCGGAGCCCAGCGCAACATGGTCGCCGCCCATCCGCTCGACCAGGTAGCTGAGGTGGCCGGCAACCGTCTCGATCAGGATCTCCGGATCACGGTGCCCGTCCGGGCGCACCTCGGACACACTGAAATTGAAACCGACGACGCCGCCCGATGCCTTGACGGCGTCGAGTTGCCGGTCGGTCAGGTTGCGGGTCGCCGGGCAGACCGCATGCGCGCAGGCGTGGGTCGCCACGATCGGTGCCGTGCTGATCGCCACCAGATCCCAGAAGCCGCGCTCGTTGAGGTGCGCCGCGTCGAGCATGATCCCGAGCTGATTGCAGGCCTTCACCAGCGCCTTTCCGGCGTCCGTTAGGCCGGGGCCGGTGTCCGGCGACCGCGGATAGGCGAACGGCACGCCGTGGCCGAAAATGTTGGGCCGGCTCCACACCGGGCCGAGCGAACGCAGGCCGCGGGAATAAAGCTGCGCCAGCCCATCCAGATCGGCGTCGATCGCCTCGGCGCCCTCGAGGTGCAGCACAATCGCAAAAACCTCGTCTCGGCGTGCCGCCTCGATTTCATCCACCGTCGTCGCGCAGCGGATCGCGCCGTCGGCGCGAGCCACCATGCGCTCCAGCCCGCTCAGCTGGGCATCGATCGTGCGGCGCGCATAGGCGGGATCGAGCGGCTCGGCGAGGCGCACCTCGTAGCCATCGGCGGTTCGGACGAAATCGCCCTGGCGCGGATGTTCCGCCTTGGCGTACATCGCGAACAGGCCGCCAACCAGGCCGCCTTCCCGGGCACGCGGCAGATCGAGATGGCCTTCCTCCGAGCGCGCGAGAAAATCCCGCCCGTCTTCCCGGTACTCTACGAGGTGCTGAGCCGCGTCGTTGTGGCCGTCGAAGATTGCGATCTTGCCGGGGTCTTGCACCGCGCATTCCTCTTCCGACATGCATGCAGTCAAGCAGGATGGGTGGAGCGAAGCGACACCCGTCAAGTAGCAGGCCGCAGGAGAGATGATGGGTTTCGCTGCGCTCCACCTATCCTACGGGATAGCCGCATGACGCGCTAATTCTTCTCAGGCGGGTTCTCGCGCAGGAAGCGCTCGAGATCGGGCTGCACTGAGTAAGGCTGCGGAACCGGATCGCCCTGGAAGTCGACCTGAAGGTCGAGGCAGCGCCGCAGCATCCGCGCCAGCTCGCTGCGCCGGTAGGGCTTGGTCAGCAGCGGAATGCCGTGGCCGCCACGCACCTGCTGTGCCGGCAGCACGCCGTCGCTGTAGCCCGAGGTGAACAGCACCCGCAGCGCCGGGCGCCCAGCCATCAGCGTATCGGCCAGTTGCCGGCCGTTCATGCTGCCGGGCATCACGATGTCGGTGAACAGCAGATCGAACGCGGTGCCGCGGTCAACGATCGCGAGCGCGGCATCGGCGTTCGTCGCCGCCAGCACCTTGTAGCCGAGGCTTTCGAGCTGGCCGGTGACGTAGTCGCGGATCGTGGCGTCGTCCTCGACGCACAGGATGGTCTCGTTGCCGCCCCGGACCGGCAGGTCGTCCTCCTCGGCGGCGCGCTGCGCGGTGCCGTCTGCCTTGGGCAGATAGATCCGGAAGACGGTGCCGTGCCCCTGCTCGCTCTTGACCTCGATGCCGCCGCCGCTTTGCTTGACGAAGCCGAACACCATGCTGAGGCCGAGCCCGGTGCCCTGTCCGACTTCCTTGGTGGAGAAGAACGGATCGAAGATCTTCTCGAGATGCGATGGCGAAATGCCAATCCCGGTGTCGGTCACCTCGATCACGAGATGGTCGCCGGCACGCTCGACGCCATGCGCCACCGCCTCGGGAATCCCGAGCTGGGTGTTGCGGGTCGCAAAGGTCAGCGTGCCACCCTCGGGCATGGCATCGCGCGCATTGATGGCGAGATTGACCAGCGCCGCGCCGAGCTGGCTGCGGTCGACAAACGCGAGCCAAGCGCTGCGGCTGAGCTCGGTCCTGATCTCGGTCTGCGAACCCAGCGTCTGCGACAGCAGCCGAACCACTTCGCCGATCAGATCGTTGACGTCGGTCTCGGCGGGCTGCAACGGCTGCTTGCGGGCGAATGCCAGCAGGCTCGAGGTGAGCTGTGCGCCGCGATCGGCGGCGTCGCTGATCAGCTTGGCGATCGCGGCAAGCTGCGGGTTATCCTTGACCCCGTCGGCGAGGATCTCGATCGTGCCGGTGATCACGGTCAGCATGTTGTTGAAGTCGTGCGCGATGCCGCCGGTCAGCCGTCCGAGCGATTCCGTCTTCTGCGCCTGGATCAGCTGTTCCTCGGCGTGCCGGCGCTGGGTGACGTCCCTGACGAAGGAATTGATGATCCAGCCGTCGCCGCGGCGCAGCGCATTGAGCGACACCTCGACATAGAAGCGGTGGCCGTCGCGATGCACCGACGCGGTTTCGTAGCGCATGCCCATGCCGCCGGCCGCGGTCTCCTGCAGGAAGCGGGTGATGCGCTGCCGGTGCGCGACGCGAACCTCCTCGGGAAACACCAGCTCGACCACGCGGTAACCGACCGCCTCGGAGCGCGTCCAGCCGGTCAGCGTCTCGGCCTGCGGGCTCCAGTCGAGAATGATGCCGTCCTGGTCAGTCTGGACGAAGGCGTCGAGCGCGGTCCTGACGATGGCCTGTGCCACCTGCTCGCTCTCGACCAGCGCCTGATGCGCCTGACGCTCCGCGGTGACATCGCGCAGCACGATCACCGCGCCGCGCAGATTACCGGCATCGTCGCGCAGCGGCCTGGCGTTGGCGACAAGGTAGACAGCCGGTTCCGGCAGCAGGGGTTTGACGATCAGCTCGCAATCGTCGACGTCTTCGCCGCGCAGCGCACGCGCCATCGGCGTCTCCGCGATCGGCATCACCGTCGTGCCGTCGGCATAATAGTTCTGGAAGGTGCGAACGCCGGTCAGGATGTCAAAACCGGGTTCGACCCGGTATAGCCGCCGCGCCGCGGCGTTGACGATCACGATCATCCGATGCTCGTCGGCGACCACCACCGGATCGCGGATGCTCTCGACGGTCTTCTCCAACAGGTGCTGCCGGCTGCCCAATTGCGCCGACAGTTCGGCAAGCGTTGCCGCGAGCTGGGCAGCCTCCTCGTCGCCGCTCGGGCGTATCGGGACCGGCTCGCCGCGCGACAGCGCCTCCGCCGCCCGCACCAGCTGGGCGGGCTTCCCGGGCAGCGACCTCGCAATCATCTCAGCCGTCATCAATACCACCGCAACCGCGGCACCCGCGAGCAGCATGCCCGGCCAGGTGACGCCATGGATGAAGCCCAGCGCAAGCAGGAGCGCGACGACAGGAAGCATCATCCCCATCGCCAGACGGCCCGACAAATTCATCACGACCAACTCATCGTGTCGGCTGCACCGGAAAATCGAAAAGGAAAATCAGTATCGGAAAGGATTGTCGGCGCCGGGGCAATATCCGGTGGCTTGTGCCCCTGTTGCTTAGCCGAGTCCGGCGCGGCAATCCGCCATTTTCGTATCCGTATAAGTACGGAGAACGCCCGCCGGCACCTGCCGATGCCGGTTGAACCGCCTCCGGCGCCGGGGAGTCCAAGCCGGCGGTCTCGATTTAGGGCATCCTGGCGCGGTCGCCGGCGCGCACGAGCCGCCTGCGCTCCGCAAACTCGTTCGCCGTCTCCCGGAGGCATCGGTGCAGATCAACGTCATCTACGACCCGAGCGTCGCGTCCGCACCGTCGGGCTTCAAGACCGCGGTCGCCTATGTCGTCAACCTGCTCGACACCGCCTTCACCAATGACGTCAGCCTCAACATCCACGTCGGCTGGGGCGAGGTCGGCGGCTCGGCGATCGCGTCCGGTTTCCTTGGTGAAAGCGAGGAGGCAAAGGCGCCGGCCTACGACTACGCCACGATCAGGAATGCCTTGATTGCGGACCGCACCTCCAGCGCCCAGCTCGCGGCCTTCGCGACCTTGCCCGCATCGGATCCGACCGGCGGCGGCACATTCGACATCGGCCGCGCCGAGGCCAAGGCGCTCGGTCTGATCGGCGCCAACGATCCGGCCAATGACGGCTGGGTCGGCTTCGATGCCGCGGCGAACTGGTCCTACGACCCGACGGCCACGCCGGGAAGCAATCAATACTATCTCGTCGGCTCGATCGAGCACGAGATCACCGAGGTGTTGGGCCGCAACTCCCTGCTCGGCGTCAACGGCGAGCACTATGCCAATGGCTGGGGTGTCCCCGACCTATTCCGCTTCTCGGCGCCCGGCGTCCGCGAGCTCGCACCCGGCCCTGTCCACTCCACCGGCTATTTCTCGATCGACAACGGCGTGACCAGCCTTGCAAGCTGGAACAACCACGTCGCCAAGGGTGACCTCGGCGACTGGGACTCCGGCTTCGGATCCGGCGGGGGTCCGGGCCCGTTCGGCGACGACGCCTTCAACAATGAAAGCAATTCCGGCGTCATCAACGGCTTTACCCAGACCGATTTCATCCAGATGCAGACGCTCGGGTGGAATCCGTCGACGCCGGACAATTTCGTGTTCAACGGCGAGATCTATTTCGTCGCAGCCGGCCGCGCCGCCGGCAACCTCGTCGTGCAGGCGGGCGGCACGCTCGACGTCGCGGGTACCGCAACCGCCGTTGCGCTTGATGGCGGCAATACCGAGATCGACGGCGGCGGCACGATCCACGGCATCGTCGTCGGTGCCGGCAGCACGCTCACCGTCGATTCCGGAGGCTCGGCCGACGGCGTGACCATCGCAGGCGGACTGGTCGATGTCGCGAGCGGCGCGAAGACCGGCGGCACGCCGATCGTTTTCCAGCGCACAGGCGGCACACTCGAGATCGATGGCCACACGCCGCCGGCCAACATCATCAGCGGCTTTGCAATCGGCGACACCATCGATTTCTATGGCGTCAACATCGGAAGCAATGCCGCGGTCACGCTGCTGCCAGGCAATGTGCTCGAGCTCACCGAGCACAACAAGACGTTCGACTTTCAGCTCGATCCGACCGACAATTTTGCCGGCCAGACCTTTGGTGTCGGCGGCGACGGCTTTGGCGGCACGGCGATCTTCCTGCTGCCGTCGGTGCTGTCAGTGGTGACGAGCGGCGCCGGCATTTCCGACGGCAATGGCGACCTCGACGCCGGTCACGCCGTCACCTTCACCCTCAACATGTGCGACACCGTCACCGTGGGCACCACCCATGGCACGCCGACCTTGCTGCTCAACGACGGTGGTATCGCAAGCTATGCCGGCGGCAGCGGCAGCGACGCCCTGACCTTCAGCTACACGGTTGCAGCCGGCGACAACACGGCCGATCTCGCGGTATCAGGCTTCCTGCTGCACGGCGCGTCGTTGACGGACAGCTACGGCCATCATGCGAGCCTCGTCGGTGCGGTAACCAATCCCGGCGGCATCCTGCAGATCGACACCACTGCGCCGGAGTCCTCCGGGGTCAGCGCGGCACCGGCGACGGGTATCGAGACTGCTGGCGCGTCCGTCGCCCTGACGCTCGCTTTCAATGAAGCCGTCACGGTGTCCGGCGGAACGCCGATGCTCGCGCTCAACAACGGCGCGAACGCGATCTTTGACGCTGCAGCGACCGCGGCGCTGCACGATCCAGCCAAGCTCGCCTTCGACTATCTCGTCTCCGGGACCGACAATGCCGTCGCGACGCTTGCGGTGACAGGCCTCAACGCCAACGGCGCCACGATCGCCGATCTCGCCGGCAACGCCGCCGACCTCTCGCATGTGAATGCGAGCTTCAACAGCCTTTCAGCCAACGACTCGCCGGCCTTCTCGGCCGACGGCTTGACCCGTCCCGAACTGCATTTCGGCAGGGCAGGCAGCATCATCCTCGACACCACTGCGTCCAGCTTCGCGGCGACCTACGGCCTCGAATATCTCTATCTCGGCCTGCCCGCGGGCACGCCCTACCCGCCGGTGCCCGACACCAGCATCGGGTTTCACCTGGTCTGACGCTCAGTCAGAAGGCGTATCCTGGTTTCCCGCGCGGATAGCCGAACTGCGAACAACGGCGGTTCCCGCTCCAATTCGCTAGGAACCGAGACGCACGCGCATCATTAGAAGAAATCAGGTCACCGGAGGACTGCCTCCGGGTCGCTGAAGAGGGTCGGGCATATGATTGGCAGGTGTGAAATGTCAGCCGATCGGATCGAATACCTCGGTCATCACCTAACAATCGTCGAGCAGCGCGGTGGCGGCTATCTGGTCGAGATCGCACCTCCCGCCGGAGGGCCGTCGATCAGGACGCAAACCTACCCGAGCACCCAAGAGGCGATCGCCAAGGCCAAGACGACCATTGAGATGCATCCAGGCAGGAACAAGCTGATTGACCGCTTGAACTAGGACCGTCCTCATCGAGCCGTTCTCACGACACAAGGCGCGGAACATAGGTCCCCGCCTGCGCCGGGACGACGGCGGTGGTTGGGATGGGCGACGATCGCTACGCCGCCCGCCGCCGCTCGCGCAGCGCGTCGCCGAAAGCCTCGAACAGCGCGCGGTTGACCGGATTGCGCTGCGGATCGTATTCGGCGTGCCACTGCACGCCGAGCGCAAAGCCGGCCGCATCGGCGATGCGGATCGCCTCGATGGTGCCGTCCTCGGCGATGCCCTCGATCACGACGCGCTTGCCGGGCTCGAGGATGCCCTGGCCGTGCAGCGAATTGACCCGAATGCTCTCGCGGCCGAGGATCTTCGCGAAGGCGCCGCCCGGCGTCAGCGCGACGTCGTGACGGTCGGCGAACACCACGGTCGGATCGGGATGGATTTCGCCGTTCTCGAGCCGCGGCATCCGATGGTTCATGCGGCCCGGGATCTCGCGGATCTCCGGATGCAGCGAGCCGCCGAACGCGACGTTCATCTCCTGCAGGCCGCGGCAGATGCCGAAGATCGGCACGCCGCGCGCTACGCAGGCCTCCGACAGCGCCAGCGCCACGTCGTCGCGGTGGATGTCGTAGGGCTCGTGCGCGGCGCAGGGCTCGGTGTTGAAGCGGGTCGGATGAACGTTGGCGCGGGCTCCGGTCAGCACGACGCCGTCGACCACGTCGAGCAAGGCGCCGACCTCGGTGATTTCGGGGCTGCCCGCGAACATCAGCGGCACCGCGCCCGATACCTCGGCAACCGCACGAAGGTTGCGCTCCCCGACCATCTGGACTGTGAAACGATTTTCGATGCGATGGGCGTTTCCGATCACGCCGACCACGGGCCGTCTCATTATTGAAGTCTCGCGCAATGAATCTTCTAACTTTGCGACGTTGCGGAGACGATCATGCCTTCGAGTTCCCCCGGGATCAACCGTCTATATCTGCACAGGGGGGCTTGCAGTCCTGCACAGATTCGCAGGGCCCGAGGGCTCAAATCGGCCCGGGTGCGTTTCAGACATGCCCGGCACATTGGCGCGTCAGCGGCAAACCGGCACGGTCCCGGCCGCTTGATCCCGGCAGGATTTTCGCCAAAGACTGCACTGAACACCGTCGCGAAGGGGGAATCACCCGTGACTGACCCGGCTAACAATCGCCTGCAGGCCCGCAACGACTTGGCGTGGGCGATCGCCGTTGGCGGCATCGGCATCGTGCTGTTCGCGGCGCTCCTGGCGTTCGCCTGGCAGTTCGCCGCGACCCTGTTCCTGTTGTTCGCAGGCATGCTGCTCGGGGTGGCCCTCAATGCCATGACCACCCTGCTCGGCCGGCTGACCGCGCTGCCGCACGCGTTGCGGCTCGCGATCGTCTGCCTGGCGATGGCGGGACTCCTGTCCGGCATCGTGTTCCTCGGCGGCACCACCATCGCCCAGCAGGCCACGGTGCTGAGCAACACGATCAAATCGCAGCTCGGCAGCGTCAAGGAGTTCCTCGAGCAGCACGGTGTCGATACCAGCTATCTCGATTTCACCAACGCCGCCGGCGAGGCAAAGGGCGAAGGCACCGCCGTGACGACGACGGCGACCCCCGCAACGTCGTCGCAGTCCCACGGCATCCCCGGCGCCGGCGCGCTGGCCTCCAGCGGCGGCGCCATCATCAGTCAGACGCTGAAGGTGCTGCTCGGCACCGTGAGCGTCGTCGGCAACTTCTTCATCGTGCTGTTCCTCGGTCTCGCCTTCGCGGCCCAGCCGAGCATCTACCGCGCCGGGCTGCTGTTCATCGCGCCGGCCAAATACCGCGCCCAGGCGACCGTCATCGTCGACCGCATCGGCGAGACGCTGGAGCGCTGGCTGATCGCCCAGATCATCACCATGACCGCCGTCTTCCTCGTGACCTGGATCGGACTTGCCATCATCGGCATTCCGAGTTCGTTCATCCTCGGCATCCAGGCCGGCCTGCTCGCCTTCATCCCGACGGTCGGGGCGATCCTCGGCGGACTGATCGTGGTGCTGGCGAGCCTCGCAACTGGATGGATCGCGGCGCTGTCCGCCTTCATCCTGTTCCTCGGCGTGCACGCGCTGGAAAGCTACGTGCTGACGCCGATCATCCAACGCCAGGCGCTCGACATCCCGCCGGCAACGCTGTTCGCGTTCCAGATCCTGCTTGGCGTCGTATTCGGGATCTGGGGGCTGGCGCTGGCGCTGCCGCTGATGGCGATCGCCAAGGTGATGATCGACCACTTCAAGACGGAGGACCAAGCGCCTGCGAAGGCAGCGTAAATCCTGCTCAGCTGGTCAGCACCGTCTCGGTGTGCTCGACCTCGGGCGCCGCCGCGAAATAGGGACCGACCAGCGCGCGCCAGGCGGTGAAATCCTCGGAGCCGCGGAAGTCGACGGTGTGGTTCTCCAGCGTCTCCCATTTCGCCACGAGGCGGTAGCGCGACGGCTTTTCGATCGAGCGGTGCAGCTCGAACCCCTTGCCGCCCTTGGCGCGCAGGAACAGCGGGCGAGCCTTCGCCACCGCCGCCTCGAAATCCTTCTCGCTGCCGGGCTTGACGTCGATCTGTGCGATTTCCGTGATCATCGGGCTCTGGCCTCCCTTATTGGCGTGCCTTGGGGCCCGTCTCTAGCCCAGCCCGTTCAAAAGCAAAAGGCGCCTCACGCGGGCGCCTCGTCCGCCGAACCAGCGGCGGTTCACTTGAACAGCAGAACCGTGCCGACAACCATCAGCAGCACGCCGAGCAGCATCGCGACCGGCCAGCGGCTCTTCAGCGGCTGGTACCGCCCCTGCGCGCGCCGTTCGGCGATCAGCGCGGTCTCGTATTCATGCGAGTCCGAGAACAGGCAGGCGAAGCCGCTGCGTGCTGAAACCGCATCGGCTTCGAGCGACATCAGGGCTGATTGCGGATTGCGGGTGCGGATCGACTCCATGCCCAAAAGCATGGGATCGAATGGTTAACCAGTCGTTACCACGCTCACGCGCGGGCCGGCGCCGGCTTTTGCCGCGCCGATGCCGGCAGGCCCGCGGTCTTGCGCCGCCAGTTCTCCAGCGAGAGCGGCAATTCCTCCGCCGCCTCGACCCGGTTGCGGCCGCCGCGCTTGGCCTGATAGAGCGCGGTGTCGGCCGAGGCCAACAGCACCTCGAGCTCGGTCCCGGCCGGACCGCCGGCGACGCCGATGCTGACCGTGGTGTCGACCGAGCCTTCCTCGCAGCTGATGTTGCTGCTCTCGAACGCTTCGCGGACGCGCTCGGCAACCAGCACGCCCTCCTCCAGCGAGCACGGCAGCAGCGCCGCGAATTCCTCGCCGCCGATCCGGCCCGACAGATCGCTGATCCTGAGGCTGTTGACCACCACGGCGGAAAACAGCTTCAGGATCTCGTCACCCGCGGGATGGCCGAACCGGTCGTTGATCGACTTGAAGTGATCGAGGTCGAAGATCATCACGGTGACCGGCCGGCCGGCGGTTGCCTCGCGCTCGATCACCCGCGTGCAGGCCTCGGTAAAGCCGCGGCGGTTGAGCATGCCGCTCAACGGATCGATCGACGCGGCGGTCTTGTGCACCGCCACCGCGCGGTCCGACACCATCATGAAGATCACGAACACCGTGCCGATCGCGTACAGCACGAGCTCGATCGAGAACAGCGTGACCCAGAAGCTGGAGACGAAATTCTGGCCGTTCAGCCGCAAGAGGTCGCCGACCAGGATCGGTAGCATCAGGACGCAGCCATGTGCGACCGGGATCGCGATCGCAATCCAGCGCCGTTGCATCGCGCGGCGGCGCTCGCTCCAGAGTTCGGAGGCGGTCAGCGCGGCGTAGATCGCGACGATCCCGGCGCCGATGGTCAGGCGCATCGCCGGATCTTGCAGCGTCGTCACGGCACCGATCCACGCGATCGGGCCGATCACGAGGCCCAGCAAATTGGCCTTGCGACCGTGGAAGATACGCGCGGCATTCCAGACCATGCCGCAGGCGGCGAAGCCGATCGCGTTGAGGCCCAGCAGGACCATCGGATCGAGCGTCGAGCTCCCGACCGTCCACAGCGCGACGGAGGCCGCACCGAGCAGATAGGCGGTGCCCCACCATTTCAGCGCGGCAATGTTCTCCTGCCTGCCGAACAACCAGAGCATGGCGCCGAGCATGCCCGCGACCATGGTGGCGAACAGATAAAGCGTCGATGGATCGAACGACATAGTGTCACCCCAGCCCGGTGATGCAACGTTCGCAGGCGCAAATAATACGGTGATGCAGCGCCAGTGCGAGCCCGCAAGCTAGAAGGCCCGAGTTCCAATTTCGTTTGCACGCACACGCAAGTTTTCATGAAAAACTGCGCTAATTCGCGTCGAAGCACGCGCCGTTGGGCGCAGCAAAAAGGGCGCCTCGCGGCGCCCTCTGCAACTCGATGCCCGCGGCAATTGCCGCGAATTTGAGAACCCGAATTAGCGCTTCGAGAACTGGAAGGACTTGCGGGCCTTCGCCTTGCCGTACTTCTTGCGCTCGACCGTGCGGCTATCGCGGGTCAGGAAGCCGCCCTTCTTGAGGACGCCGCGCAGCTCGGGCTCGAAGTTGGTCAGCGCCTTCGAGATACCGTGGCGGACCGCACCGGCCTGGCCGGACAGACCGCCGCCGGCGACGGTGCAGATCACGTCGTACTGGCCGTTACGGGCGGCAGCGACCAGCGGCTGCTGGATCATCATGCGCAGCACCGGGCGGGCGAAGTAGACTTCGATGTCGCGGGTGTTGACCGAGATCTTGCCGGCGCCCGGCTTGATCCAGACACGGGCGACCGCGTCCTTGCGCTTGCCGGTGGCGTAGGCGCGGTTGAACTTGTCGATCTTCTTGACATACTTCGGCGCGTCGGGAGCCGCCGGCTTGACCTGCGAGAGCTGGTCGAGGGACTGCAAAGTATCGGACATTATGCGGCCCTCGTGTTCTTGCGATTCAGGGAGGCGATATCGACCTTCTCGGGGCTCTGGGCTTCATGCGGATGCTCGGCACCCGGATAGACGCGCAGATTGCCCATCTGCATGCGGCCGAGCGGACCGCGCGGGATCATGCGCTCGATCGCCTTCTCGACGACGCGCTCGGGGAAGCGACCCTCGAGGATCTGCTTCGCAGTGCGCTCCTTGATGCCACCGATGAAGCCGGTGTGCTTGTAATAGGTCTTCTGGTCGCGCTTGCGGCCGGTCAGCACCACATGCGCGGCGTTGACGATGATGACATTGTCACCGCAATCGACATGCGGGGTGTAGGTAGGCAGGTGTTTGCCGCGCAGGCGCATCGCGACGAGCGTGGCGAGACGACCGACGACCAGACCCTTGGCGTCGATCACAACCCACTTCTTCGTCACTTCGGCGGGCTTGGCCGAGAACGTGCTCATGTGTGAAATCCGTGAAAAGCAAATCGGCGCCGAATGCGCCGAACTGGGCGGCTTTCTAGAGAAGCCGCGCGCGACCGTCAACGTCGACGTATCTGAATTACACCAGCAAAAACAGTAACTTGTAAATATGGTGCAATAATACCGTGAAAAACACTATTGATTTGGAATGGAATAGGTCGCCGTGACATGGGCGATCGGGTCGGGCGAGGTCCCGGACAGCAGGTTCACCTCGCCGACCGCAAGCCGCTTGCCGAGCTTGAGCAGCTTGGCCACCGCGAGCACGTCCTGGCCCGGCTGGCCCTTGCGCAGGAAGTTGATGTTGAGATTGGTGGTGACGGCAAGGCCGATCGGCCCGATCGCCGACAGCAGCACCACATACATCGCGAAATCCGCCAGCCCCATCAGGGTCGGTCCGGACACCGTGCCGCCCGGCCGCAGCATGCGCTCGCTGAAGCGCTGGCGCAGCAGGGCCGTCTCGCCGTCGGCGCTCTCGATCCTGATGTCGTCATGGGTGAATGCCTGCGGAAACTCCTTGCGCAGGAACTCCTCCAGATCAGCCACGCTCATTTTCGCAATCGCCATGCGGTTCCTGCCCTCGCTTCAGCCTGCCTGTTACATTAAATTGTCACAGACACGATAGAGGAATTTCGTCATGTCCGCCCAGGCCGCCCGCGCGGAAGCGCCACAACATCAGCCGATCCTGCTGCGCGAGAGCGTCGGCAGTATCGCGCTACTGACGCTCAATCGCCCCGCGGCCCGCAACAGCCTCTCCGAAGGCCTGATCGGCGAACTGCACGCCGCGCTGAACGATGTCGGCGGCGACAAGAGCATCCGCGCGGTCGTGCTCGCCGCCAACGGCCCGGCGTTCTGCGCCGGCCATGACCTCAAGGAGCTCACCGCGCGCCGCACCGACGCCGACCGCGGCCGCGCCTATTTCGCTGAGATCATGAATGCCTGCAGCGCGATGATGCAGGCGATCGTGCACCTGCCGAAGCCGGTGGTGGCGTCGGTCCAGGGCATCGCGACGGCAGCGGGCTGCCAGCTCGTCGCAAGCTGCGACCTCGCGGTCGCCTCCGACGCGGCGGCATTTGCGACGCCGGGCGTCGATATCGGGCTATTCTGCTCGACACCGATGGTGGCGCTATCGCGCAACGTGCCGCGCAAGCAGGCGATGGAGATGCTGCTGACCGGTGAACCGGTCTCCGCGGCAACCGCGCAGAGCATCGGTCTCGTCAACCGGGTGGTATCGGCAGGCACCGAACGCGACGCCGCGATCGCGCTGGCTGAGAAGGTCGCGCTGAAGTCGGCCTACACCGTCAAGCTCGGCAAGGAGGCGTTCTATCGCCAGGCCGAGATGAATCTCGCGGACGCCTATCGCTTCGCCGCCGAGGTGATGACTGAGAACATGATGGCGCGCGACGCCGAGGAAGGCATCGGCGCCTTCATCGAGAAGCGCGATCCGAAGTGGCAGGATAAGTAAGATCGAAATGAATCACGACGCCTACGACGACAACTACATCCGCAGCATCCTGAACAACGTGAAATCGATCGCGATGGTCGGCGCCTCGCCGGTCAACGTGCGGCCGAGCTATTTCGCCTTCAAGTACCTGGCGCAGCGCGGCTACGACATGATCCCGGTCAACCCCGGCCATGTCGGCAAGGCGCTGATGGGCAAGCCGTTCGTCGCATCGCTCGCGGACATCGATCGCCCGATCGACATGATCGACATCTTCCGCAATTCAAGCCACATCATGCCGGTCGTCGACGAAGCGCTGAAATTGTCACCGCTGCCGAAGGTGATCTGGATGCAGCTTGGCGCACGCGACGATGCCGCGGCCGAGAAGGCGGAAGCCGCCGGCCTCAAGGTGGTGATGAACCGCTGCCCGAAGATCGAGTATGGCCGGCTGTCGTCCGAGATCTCCTGGATGGGCGTCAACTCGCGGACGCTGAGCTCCAAGCGCGCGCCGATCCCGACCCAGGGCATGCGGCTGTCGCTCAACCGCACCAGTTTTGGCGGCGGCCAGACTGCGGCATCCGACCGCGCTGCGAAAAACAAAACCGAGACGACCTGACGTTTCCGCGGAATATTCGTCGCGATCATCAGGTACAGCGCAGCATGCCCGTTTCAAACCGCGGCACGCCCGCCAACGCGGCTTGACGGCGGGCGCCGCCGCCATCAGCATGCCGCGCGTTTCGACCAGGCCACAACAGGACACAAAGAATGACCGATCGCCTTCCGGGATTTTCCACCCTCGCCGTGCACGCCGGCGCACAGCCTGATCCCACCACCGGCGCGCGGGCGACGCCGATCTACCAGACCACGTCATTCGTCTTCAACGACGCCGACCACGCCGCCTCGCTGTTCGGCCTGCAGGCATTCGGCAACATCTATACCCGCATCGGCAACCCGACCAACGCCGTGCTCGAGGAGCGCGTCGCCGCGCTCGAGGGCGGCACCGCGGCGCTCGCCGTCGCCTCCGGCCACGCGGCGCAGCTCGTGGTGCTGCAGCAGCTGCTGAAGCCCGGTGACGAGATCATCGCCGCGCGAAAACTCTATGGCGGCTCGATCAACCAGTTCACCCATGCCTTTAAAGCGTTCGGCTGGAACGTGGCCTGGGCCGATCCCGACGAGGTCGAAAGCTTCGAGCGCGCGGTGACGCCGCACACCAAGGCGATCTTCATCGAGTCGATCGCCAACCCCGCCGGCAGCATCACCGATATCGAGGCGATCGCCGCCGTCGCGCGCAAGGCCGGCGTGCCGCTGATCGTCGACAACACGCTGGCCTCGCCTTACCTGATCAAGCCGATCGACCATGGCGCCGACATCGTCGTGCACTCGCTGACCAAGTTCCTCGGCGGCCACGGCAACTCGCTCGGCGGCATCATCGTCGACGCCGGCACCTTCGACTGGTCGAAGGACAACAAATACCCGATGCTGAGCGAGCCGCGCCCGGAATATCACGGCATCCGGATCCAGGAGACGTTCGGCAATTTCGCCTTCGCGATCGCCTGCCGCGTGCTCGGCCTGCGCGACCTCGGCCCGGCGCTGTCGCCGTTCAACGCCTTCATGATCCTGACCGGCATCGAGACGCTGCCGCTGCGGATGCAGAAGCACTGCGACAACGCCAAGGCGGTGGCGGAATTCCTCTCCACCCACCCGGCCGTGTCGGCGGTCAACTATGCCGGCCTGCCCGGCGACAGGTACAACGCCCTGCAGCGCAAATACGCCCCGAAAGGCGCCGGCGCGGTGTTCACCTTCAGCCTCAAGGGCGGCTATGACGCCGGCGTCAACCTGGTGTCGAACCTGAAGCTGTTCTCGCATCTCGCCAATGTCGGCGACACCCGCTCGCTGGTGATCCACCCGGCTTCCACGACCCACAGCCAGCTCGACGACGCCGCCAAGGTGAAGTCCGGCGCGGCGCCCGAGGTGGTGCGGCTCTCGATCGGCATCGAGGACAAGGAAGACCTGATCGCCGACCTCGACCAGGCCCTGCGCGCCTGATCCCGCTGATGTTCCGGAGCGGTGCGCCCGCATCGCTCCGGCAATTTCCCCGACGGTCTCGTTAACGCTTAATCCCGACAGGCCTCTCGTTAACGCTCATTCCGGCATAAAGTGGCAGTGATAGGCTCCGGATGATTCGGGAGACCATGGATGCTGCGCTGGATATTGCCGCTCGCGATCGCGCTGTTTGCGATTTCGCCTGCTGACGCCGCCGACGGCCCTGTCGTCACCAAACGCGCCACCGTCAAGGCTGCGCGCCAGCTGCCGGCGGGCCTGCCGCGGCGGCACTACGCCTACCGCACGTCAATCACACAGCCGACCTATGTGCGGCGCGGACGTCAGCTCGTGGTCGTCGAACCCAAGGTGATCCCGCTCAATTCAGAGCCGGTCATCCCGTACGTGCGCGGCGAACCGCTGCTGCCCGGATCGTCGTCGCTGCCGGGCTATTACGGCAACTCCCGCTCCTACAGCTATCTCGGCCCCTATTACGGCGGCGCCTATGTGACCTACTGGGACCGCCTGCCCTACGCCTGCGGCGTCTACGGCTACTGCTAGCGCGGAACGATCGGGTGGCCAGATCGCCGCAAAAACCCAGCGCACCGGCTTCGGGAAATGCTGTCACCGCCGACCTCGTCGCGGTGCTGGTTGCCGTCACCGACGGCTCGCCGAAGATCGTGACCATCGCCGGCGGCTCCGCGCTGCCGAGCGGCCCGTTCGAGTTCACCCATCGCTCGCTGCAGACCGCGTTGCGGGCCTGGGTCGAGGCGCAGACCGGTCACCCGCTCGGCTATGTCGAGCAGCTCTATACTTTTGCCGACCGCGGCCGGTCCGGCGACGCCAAGTCGCCGCACAGCGTCTCGATCAGCTATCTCGGCCTGACCCGCGAGGACCGGGTCGGTGAAGGTTTTGAGGCGCATTGGTCCGGCTGGTACGATTACTTCCCTTGGGAGGATCATCGCGCCGGCGCGCCAGCGTGCCTGGCGAAGGTGATCGCGCCGAAACTGAAGTCGTGGGCGAAGGCCGCGTCCTCACCGACGCTGCAGCGCGAGCGCTGGCAGCGCTGCACCATCACCTTCGGTCTCGACGACCGCGACTGGAATGAAGAGCTGGTGTTGCAACGCTACGAGCTGCTCTGGGAGGCGTCGCTGATCCCCGAAGCCGGACGCGCGCATAACCGCGACGCGCCGGCTGTGCCGGGCAAGCCGATGACGGCGGATCATCGCCGCATTCTCGCGACCGGGATCGCCCGGCTGCGCGCCAAGATCAAATACCGTCCGGTGGTATTCGAGCTGATGCCGGCCGAGTTCACCCTGCTGCAACTGCAACGCAGTGTTGAGGCACTCGCAGGCCGGCTGGTCCACAAGCAGAACTTCCGCCGGCTCATCGAGCAGCAGGAACTCGTTGAAGAGACTGGCGCAATGGCCGCCGATACCGTCGGACGGCCGGCCAAGCTGTTCCGCTTCCGGCACGCCGTTCTGGCCGAACGGGCCGTCGCCGGCACCAAGCTTCCGCTTTCGCGCACTTGACATGCCTTATGCTCAGGATAAGTATAATCCATCTTATGCTCAAGGAGAGTATAAATGGCTTCCCTCGATACCGCACTGCTCGAGCGCACCGCCCCGCTCTATGAACGCGTCAAGCGCGTCATTCCCCCCTTCGAATGGGCCACCTTCGCCGAGGACGTCGATGCGATCCTCGCGCTGAAGCGCCGCCGCAACGCGGTGGTGCTGGCGCACAACTACCAGACGCCGGAGATCTTCCACGGCGTCGCCGATATCGTCGGCGACAGCCTGCTGCTGGCGCGCGAAGCCACCAAGGTCGACGCCGATGTCATCGTGCTCGCCGGCGTGCACTTCATGGCCGAGACGGCGAAGCTGCTCAATCCGGCCAAGACCGTGCTGATCCCCGACCTGAAGGCCGGCTGCTCGCTGGCGGATTCGATCACGGCCGAGGATGTGCGGCTGATGCGCGCGCGCTACCCGGACGCGCCGGTGGTTGCCTATGTCAACACCTCGACCGCGGTGAAGGCGGAGTCCGACATCTGCTGTACCTCCGGCAATGCGCTCAAGGTCGTGGAGTCACTCGACGCCGAGCGCGTCATCATGCTGCCGGATGAGTATCTGGCGCAGAACATCGCCAAGCAGACCAGCAAGAAGATCATCGCCTGGAAGGGCCATTGCGAGGTGCACGAGCTGTTCACCGCCGACGACGTGCGCCAGCTGCGTGAAAACTACCCAGACGTCACCGTCCTGGCGCATCCGGAATGCCCGCCCGAGGTCGTTGCCGAGGCGGACTTTGCCGGCTCGACGGCGGCGATGCAGTCGTTCGTCGAGACCAAACGTCCGCCGCGCGTCGTGCTGCTGACGGAATGCTCGATGAGCGACAACATCGCGGCCCGCAATCCCGATGTCGACTTCGTCCGCCCCTGCAATCTCTGTCCTCACATGAAGCGGATCACGCTGAAGAACATCCGCCACGCGCTGGAGACCAACCAGCACGAGGTCACGATCGATCCCGCGATCGCCGAGCGTGCGCGGAAGAGCGTCGAAAGGATGCTGGCGATATGAGCACCGATCTCTCCGATCTCAACGGCCGCCCGGTGATCATCGGCGGCGGCGCCGCGGGGCTGATGACCGCGCTGCAACTCGCGCCCGAGCCGGTCGTGCTGCTGTCGAAATCGCCGCTTGGCGCCGAAGCCTCCAGCATGTGGGCCCAAGGCGGCCTCGCCGCGCCGGTCGGCGCGGATGACAGCCCCGCCCTGCATCTTGTCGATACGCTGGCGGCCGGCGCCGGCCTTTGCGACGCAGCCGCCGCGAGCCGGATCGTCCACGCCGCGCCTGCTGCCGTGGAGCATCTGGCGGAACTCGGCGTCGCCTTCGACCGGCGCGCCGACGGCAGCTGGCGTCTCGGGCTCGAGGCCGCGCACCGCCGCAACCGCATCGTGCACGCCACCGGCGACGGCACCGGCCGCGAGATCATGCGTGCGCTGATATCAGCGGTCCGCCGGACGCCATCGATTACCTTGCTGGAAGGCGTCGAGGCGCGCCGGCTCCTGATCGAGGACAATGCGGTCCGGGGCGTGCTCGCGGCCAGCGACCGTGGTGCGCTGACGATCGCGACCAACCGCGTCGTGATCGCGACCGGCGGCATCGGCGGGCTGTTTTCGGACAGCACCAATCCGGGCGGCTGTTTCGGCCAGGGACTCGCGCTCGCGGCCCATGCCGGCGCAAGACTGTCGGATATCGAATTCGTCCAGTTTCACCCGACCGCCTTCGATGGGCCGTCGCGGCCGATGCCGCTGTTGACCGAGGCGATCCGCGGCGACGGCGCGTTCCTGATCGACGAGACCGGCCAGCGCTTCATGGCCGACCAGCCCGGCGTCGAGCTCGCGCCGCGCGACATCGTCGCGCGCGCGGTGTGGCGTCACCGCGCCGCGGGACACCGCACCTTCCTCGACGCGCGCAAGCATCCGGGTGCGGAGTTCGCGCAGCGCTATCCGGTGATCAGCGCGTTCTGCAAGATGGCGGGCATCGACCCCGCCCATGATCCGATCCCGATCCGGCCTGCGGTGCACTACCACATGGGCGGCATCGCGGTTGACGGCTTTGGACGCAGCACCGTGCAAGGCCTGTGGGCCTGCGGCGAGGCCGCGCGCACCGGGCTGCACGGCGCCAACCGGCTCGCCAGCAACTCGCTGATGGAAGCGATCGTCTGCGCGCGCTGGGTCGCCGAGAGCATAGAGGACGTGGACGCAGGTCCACGCGCGATGCTGCACGACGACGCGCTGCCGCCGGCTGCCGATCCCTCCGCGGTGCGGCCGATCCTCACCCAGGGGCTCGGCGTGCTGCGCGACCACGACGGCATCGCACGCGCGATCGGCAGCCTCTATCCGCTCGCACGCAGCCAGAGCGCGGCGTCCGACGCAGCGCTGGTCGGATTGATGATCGCGGTCGCCGCATTCAGGCGTGAGGAAAGCCGCGGCGGCCACTTCCGCACCGATTTCCCACACACCGCTGTGTCGGCGTCACCATCGTCCCTCACCCGTGTCGAGGCGCTCGCCGCCGCACACGACATCGTCGAATCCAAGCTTTCAGCCAGGAGTGCCGCTCATGACCCTCAATCCCCTGTTGCCGCTGCTGTATGAGCCGATCGTGCAGACCGCGCTGCGCGAAGACCTCGGCCGCGCCGGCGATATCACGGCAGATGCAATCGTGCCGGCCGGCCAGCAGGCGCGGCTGGTGATGCGGGCGCGGCAGCCCGGCGTGATCGCAGGCCTCGACGTGGCGCGCACCGCCTTCCAGACGGTGTCGCCGGCCGTCGAGCTACGCGCCGAGCGGCCCGACGGCAGTGCGGTCGAGCCCGACCAGGTCATCGCGATCATCGACGGCCCGGCCCGCAGCCTGCTCACCGCGGAGCGAACCGCGCTCAACTTCCTCTGCCATCTGAGCGGCGTCGCGACCGCAACCGCCACGCTCGCGAAAGCCGTCGCCGGCACGCGCGCGCAGATCGTCTGCACCCGGAAGACCACGCCGGGACTGCGGGCGCTGGAGAAATATGCGGTGCGCGCCGGCGGCGGCGGCAATCACCGCTTCGGGCTCGACGATGCCGTGCTGATCAAGGACAACCACATCGCGCTCGCCGGCGGTGTCCGTCCTGCGATCGAGCGCGCCAAGGCCAATACCGGCCATCTCGTCAAGATCGAGGTCGAGGTCGATACGCTGGCGCAGCTCGAAGAGGTGCTGGCGCTTGGCGTCGACGCCGTGCTGCTCGACAACATGACAACGGAACAGCTCAGCCAGGCGGTGGCGATGGCGCGCGGCAAGGCGATCACCGAAGCGTCCGGCCGCATCACGACGGCGACCGCCGCGGCGATTGCCGCCACCGGTGTCGATCTGATCTCGGTCGGCTGGGTGACCCACAGCTCGGCGGCGCTCGATATCGGGCTCGACTATCTGTCCTGACGGCTAGAGCGACTGGCCGACCGGAACGAGGGTCGGCTGGTCCCGCTCGTTGCGGCGCGCGGCAAAGCGCTCGGCCTGCAATACCGCGAGCGTCAGCACGACAATCGCGACCGCCTGGTGGGTCAGCGCGAGATCAATCGGCACCTGATGCAGCAGCGTCAGGATTCCGAGCGTCGCCTGCAGCGTGATCGCCGCCACCAGCCACCAGGCGCCGGCGATGACCGCGCCGCCGGCGCGCGCGCGCACGGAATCGATCGCATGCGCGATCGCCAGCGCGAACAGCAGATAGGCGGTCATGCGGTGCTCGAACTGCACCGTCAGCGTGTTGTCGAACAGGTTGCGCCACCACGGCGTCTCGAACCAGAGACGGTCGGCCGACGGGATGAAGCCGCCGTCGATCTCGGGCCAGGTGTTGTAGACCCTGCCTGCGCGCAGCCCCGCGACCAGCGCGCCGAAATAGAGCTGCACGAAAGTGAGCACGAGCAGCACCGCGCTGGTGATCTTCAGCCTGAGCGGCGCGATCACCGATGGACGGTCCGTCAACCGACGCAGCGTCCAGATGATCGCAGCGAAGATCAACAGCGCCAGCACCAGATGCGTCGCCAGCCGATACTGCGACACCTCGAGACGCTGTGTGAGCCCGGACGCAACCATCCACCAGCCGACGCCGCCCTGCAGCGCACCGAGGCCGAAGATCACCCACAGCCGCCGACCGAGCTCGCCGCTCACCGCGCCGCGCCACAGGAAGTACAGGAACGGCAGCAGATAGGCGGCGCCGATCACCCGGCCGAGCAGCCGGTGGCTCCACTCCCACCAGAAGATCGTCTTGAATTGCTCGAGCGTCATCCCGGCGTTGAGCTCGCGATATTGCGGAATCTTCTGATAGCCCTCGAACGCCTGGGTCCACTGCGCCTCGGTCAACGGCGGCAGCGCGCCGGTCACCGGCTTCCATTCGACGATCGACAGGCCGGACTCGGTGAGCCGCGTGGCGCCGCCGACCAAGACCATCAGTGCGATCAGGGCGGCGACCGCGAGCAGCCAGATTCGGACGGCGCGAAGCTGCGATGGATTTGCGGAAATACCGGCCATTTCGCCCTGACTTGATTGGATTTTCGAGCCCCTTATAGTCCGCCGCGCCCGCGGCGCAAGCGCCGCCCGGGGCCGCGTTCCGACAGCTTCGGAATGAAGCTCCGGATTGTAGTTTTTAACGTGTTTTCCGAACGCGAAGCGATATCCACTTCGCGCGAAAACGCTCTGGATCACGAGTTCACATCTCCGCTATGGCCATACGCACCCGCAAACTGCTCGGAACCATCTTCCTGCTCATCCTGGTCGTGGTGTGGTCGCTGCTCGGCATGACCATCGCCCAGACGCCGTGGCTGGCCAATTCCGGACTGCTGCAGTCGATCTTCTACGTCGTCGCGGGCCTCGGCTGGGTGCTGCCGGCGATGCCGATCGTCTCCTGGATGTCGCGGCCGGACCGCGCCTAGAGCGTTATCCGGAAAGTGCCAAGCGGCCTTCCGATGGGCCCATGCCCAAACGAGAGCCGAAAGCGCGGCGGCATCACCGCGCTTCAGATCGGGCTCTGGTGACGCGCGCTCCGCGTCGGCTGCACCGGTGGAAACATCACACCCGACAGCAGCACGCGCATCATCCGCAGCGAGCGCACCCGGCCGTCCCAGGCGATGCGCGGCAGCGCATGGAGATTGGTGCGCCCCTGCGCCTCGACGATCCCCGATATGGTCGACACCGCGCTGGCGAAGCCGGCCTCCTCGGCCATCACGACATGCGGACGGGCGAAGGCGTCGCGGTCCCCGAACGGATAGGCGAAATGCCTGACCTGCTGCCGCAGCGCGCTCTCGGCCACCGCCCTGCCCATCGCCATCTCGCGCTGCGCGCCCGCATCCTTCAGGCTCGACAGCGCCGGATAGTTCACGGTCGCGCTGCCGAATGTCACGTTCGGGTCGGCGGCGAGCTTTGCCAGATCCGCCCAGTCGAGCGAGGCGCTGCGCGATATCTGCGCGGCATCGGCCGAATAGCGCCGGCCGAGATCATTCACCGCATAGGACAGCTCCGGCGGCGGCAGCTTGCGCAGCCAGCCGGACAGGAAGTCGAACAGCTCGTATTTGTCCGACAGGCTCGAGACCGCGAAATGCCGCTCCCTGCCGTCGATGACAAGGCTGATCCGGCTCTCGCGCCCGATGATGTCCTCCAGCACCAGCCACCACGCCACGCCGACGCCATCGGGAAAGGCCGTCGGCAGATAGAGGGTGAAGGGAACGCCGTGCCGGGCCAGCACTGGCCAGGCATGGGTGACGATGTCCTTGCTGGCGCCGTCGAAGGTCAGGCAGGCAAAGCGCCGGCGCTCCGGCAGGGTCACGGCGCGGCGGCAGGCCTCGTCGATGCCGACGATGTCGTACTGCCAGCGCTTCAGCGCGCGGATCATACGATCGAGGAAGCCCGGCGTGATCTCCTGCGACTTCAGCGGCTGAAACCGCCCCCGCTGTCGCGGGCGGACGCGCGCGAAGCGCAGGATCGCCCCGGCGCCCCCCGCCTCGCGTTCCCGCAGCCTGAAGGCGCCGCTGAAATAGGCGAGCTCCATCCGGGCGCGCCGCAAAATCCCGTTGTCCGGCGTCAAAATCCCCCTACCCGTCCTCGCCCGTCCGGCGGTTCCCGCACGCCGCCCAGCACCCCGCCGGGGCATTGTTATTACTCTTTGTTGACATTTCCCTGCGAAGGTCGGCCTCAGTCGAGGACTGTAAATTAATACCTTAAAAAATTTTGGGTTCCGAGATGATCATGACGGCGGCAATTGAAGGCCAGACGGCGGGGACGCGACCATGGCCGAACGCAGTCCGCGTTGCCGGCGTCGACATCTTTCACGATCTCGCGGCAGTCGAGGCGACCTGGCGCAGCCTCGAGACATCGCAACACAGCTACACGCCCTATCAGCGCTTCGACTTCCTCGCCAGTTGGCAGCGCCAGGTCGGCGAGCGCGAGGGCCTGCGGCCCTTCATCGTCGTCGCGCATGACAGCGAGCGCCGGCCGCTGCTGCTGTTGCCGCTCGCCGTCGAGTCCCGCCTTGGCGCGAACTGCGCAAGCTTCATGGGCGGCAAGCATGCAACCTTCAACATGGCGCTGTACGACAAGGATTTCGCCGCCAACGCGACCGAGGCCGACATCACCGCCCTGATCAGATCGACCGCCGAACGTTCCCGCGTCGATGCGCTGGTGCTCTGTCAGCAGCCGCTGCGCTGGCAGGACCTGCCCAATCCGCTGGCGCTGCTGCCGCACCAGCCCTCGGTCAACGACTGTCCGCTGCTGGTGATCGAGCCGGGCGCCGCCCCCGCGGCGCTGATCAGCAATTCGTTCCGCCGCCGCCTCAAGGGCAAGGAGCGCAAGCTGCAGGCGCTGCCGGGCTATCGCTATTATGTTGCCAGCGACAGCGCCGACGTCTGCCGCCTGCTCGACTGGTTCTTCCGCGTCAAGCCGCAGCGCATGGCCGAGCAGAAGTTGCCTGATGTGTTCGCCGAGCCCGGTATCGAGCAGTTCATTCGCTCCGCCTGCCTGGCGCCGCGCGCCGACGGCAAGGGCTTTGCGATCGACATCCACGCGCTCGAATGCGACGAGGAAGTGATCGCGATCTTCGCCGGCGTCTCGGACGGCCATCGCTTCTCGATGATGTTCAACACCTACACGATGTCGGCAAATTCCAAGTTCAGCCCCGGCCTGATCCTGATGCGCGACATCATCGATCGCCATGCCGGCCAGGACTACCGCGCCCTCGATCTCGGGATCGGCTCGGACGAGTACAAGCGGCTGTTCTGCAAGGACGACGAAGCGATCGTCGACAGCTTCATTCCGCTCAGCCTGCGCGGCAAGCCGGCGGCCGGCGCCCTGTCGGCCATCAATCGCGCCAAGCGCGCGGTGAAGCAGAATCCGGCATTGCTCGAGATCGCGCAGAACCTGCGCAGCATGTTCCGCTGAGGCTGCCTGCGGACAACGTCTAGGCGGACGAGCCCTTCGGCGCCTGCCGTCCGCTCTCGACGCCGAGCCGCATCATCGCATCGAATACCAGCATCGCGGCCGGCGACAGTGCGCGCTTGCGCAGCTTGATCAGACCGTAACTCTCGAGCATCAACTGATCGCGGACGCGCAGCATCTTGAAGCGCTGCGGATCGACCAGATCGAAGATCAGCAATGGCGACGGCACGATCGCATCGATCCCCGCGGCAATACCGATCGACGCGAAAAAGGATTCCGTGTTGATGATGCGCTGCGGCGGCGCAATGCCGCGGCTGTGGAACAGCCGCTCGAGCCCCTTGCGCATGAAGGATTCCCGCGGCTGGCAAATCCATTGCAGGTCGACCGTGTCTTCCAGATTGACGCTGTCGAGCGCGGCCAGCGGATGCTCGGCGCGAACCAGCAAGCCGGCCTGCTCGGCGCCGATCTCGTGATAGTCGAACTGGCCGGGATCGACGCCGGCGGGAACGCGCGCAACGACGAAATCCAGCTCAAGCGCGAGCAGCCGCGCAATCAGCGGCGGACTGGTGCTGACATCGAGCGAGATGTTCACCCGGTGCAGCTTCTCGCCGAGATACTGCATGACGTCGACGACGAGGTCGATGCTGGGCTTGGCCACCGTTCCAACCGAGACGGTGCCAAGCTCACCGGACCGGTAACCGGCGAACTCGTCGGTGACCCGGTCCAGGTCCGCCAGTACGCTCCTGCCGCCGCGGATCAGAATCGAGCCATAGGCGGTCGGCTCGACGCCGCGCGCCGTCCGCTCGAACAACGGAACCCGCGCCACGGCCTCGATCTCGGCCAACATCTTCGATGCCGCCGACTGGGTGATGTTCAGCCGCTCGGCGGCGAGCTGCAGCTTGCGTTCGCTGTCGAGCGCCACCAGCAGCCGCAACTGACGCAATTTCAGATTATTGATCACGGCCCGCCACCATCCCGCCCGGTAGGGTTCCCGCGTCCATACCGCGGTGCATCATGACAGTTTCGCCGTGGCTCCATTCCCAAATGCCATTAGTCACGCGGCCATCGATTACACAACAATGACCGCAACGATTGCAAGGAGACTTGCAAGACGAAGACTTGCAAGGCGACGGACCGCTGCGGGTGTACCAGATGCCACCCCGGGCAGCGCGATTACCGTATGCAGATATGAAACACCAGAAGGGATGGGAACGATGAGCGACGATGTCGAGAAGCGCGCAATCGGAAAGATGATGCGGCGGCTAATTCCGTTCCTCATCCTGTGTTACTTCGTCGCCTATCTCGATCGCGTCAATGTCGGCTTTGCCAAGCTGCACATGAACACGGCGCTCGGCCTCAGCGAAGCCGCCTACGGGCTCGGCGCCGGCCTGTTCTTCATCGGCTACTTCTTCTTCGAGGTGCCTTCCAACATCCTGCTGGAACGGTTCGGTGCGCGGCGCTGGATCGCCCGCATCATGATCAGCTGGGGCATCGTCTCGGCGGCATTCGCGTTCATCCCGCAGATGTCCGCGGCGAGCGGCCTCTCCAGCGAATGGATCTTCTACTTCCTTCGCCTGCTGCTCGGCGCCTGCGAGGCCGGTTTCTTCCCCGGCATCATCTTCTATCTGACGCTCTGGTTCCCGACGATCTATCGTGCCCGCGTCATCAGCCTGTTCATGCTTGCGATCCCGATCTCGAGCATCATCGGGGCGCCGATCTCGGGCCTGCTGCTCAACCTGTCCGGAGGCGGCCTGACCGGGTGGCAATGGCTGTTCATCTGCGAAGCGCTGCCGTCGGTGCTGGTCGGCTTCGCCGTGCTGGCCCTGCTGCCGGACTTCCCGCGCCAGGCGAGCTGGCTGCAGCCCGACGAGATCAAATGGGTCCAAAATACGCTTGAGATCGAGCGGCAGAGGAAGGAAGCCGTCGAGCACATCTCGGTCATGCAATCGCTCACCGATTCGCGGGTGCTGGCCTGCGCGCTGGTGTATTTCTGTCTCAACGCGGCGAGCTACGGCGTCGCGTTCTTCCTGCCGACCATCATCAAGGCGTTCGGCGTCACCGACACCCAGACCGGCTTCATCGCCGCCCTGCCCTTCGTGTTCGGCGCGGTCGGCATGGTGCTGCTCGGCCGCCATTCCGACAAGACCGGTGAACGGCGCTACCATGTCGCCGGCGCGCTGACGCTGGCCGCCGTCGGTATCGGCCTGGCCGGGCTGGTTTCCAGTCCGGTTCTGATCGTCGGCCTGCTCTGCCTCGCGCAGATCGGCGTGTCGGCGGTGCCACCGATGTTCTGGCCGATGCCGGCCAGCATCCTGACCGGCGCTTCGGCCGCGGCGGGCATTGCCGCGATCAACTCGCTCGGCAATCTGTCAGGCTTCGCCGGCCCGTTCGCGATGGGCTACCTGAAGGACCTGACCGGAGGATTCACCGCCGGCCTGCTGCTGCTCGCGGTTGTCGGGCTGATCGGCGCCCTCGTCACGATCCGGCTGCGGATCGATCCGGTGCTGGAGCGAGCCGCGCGCGAGCCGGTGCTGGTGCACTGAAGTTACTTCAGGCCGCCACCACCCGCGGCCCCGTCGCGACCGTTTCCGGCGGCGCGCAGGGCTTGCTCAGCATCGTCACTTCGGAGAAGCCGACCGCCCTGAGCTGATCGACCATCGAGCGTCGGGCATCCTGCGCCATTGCGGCGTCCGGCACCACGACGGCCTGCGCCTTTGCGGTCAGCAACTCGGCCGGCAGGTCGACCGCCGAGCCGGCATCGAGCAGCACGTGGTCGTAGACCCGAAGCAGCGCGTCGATCGCGAGCGCCAGCCGCGGCGATTGCAGGTGCGAACGGTCGAAGCCCGGACGTCCGGCGCTGACGATCTGAACCCGCGACTGCCGATCCTTGGTGATGATCTGCGCAAACGTCGCCTCGCCCTGCATCAGCTCTGCGAGGCCGGGCGCGGCGGGATCGACGGTCGACGCCGTCAACACCCGCGAGGACGCGACGAGGTCGACGACCACGACCTTGGCCTGGCGCGCCATCAGGCGGGCCAGCGTCAGCGCGGTCCATGTGACGCTCTCGCCGGCAGCCGGGCCGAGCACGGTGACCTTGTGGGCCGCGGCTCCCACAGCAACCAGGCGCTCGGCAACCTCGCCGATCTCGCCGACGGTCTGCACGGGCACCGGCTGCGGCTCGCTGATGACGGGCTCGTATACAGCCGCGGGCTCCAGCGGCAGGTCAGACTCCGGCGACAGGCTCGGTGCGACCGATGAGGCAAGCACGGGCTCAGGCGGCAGCGCCGGTGCAGGCTCGTCGCGGATTGCAGTCTCCATGATCGGCTCGCGGCGCCGGATCGCGGCGGCCGCCGGCGCGAACGCACGGCCAACCGCGCCGGGCGCGGAAATGCGCAGCAGTTCGCCGGTGATGATGATGCCGGCTGACAGCAACAGCGTCGCCAGCGTCGCGATCAGCACGATCGGGAGCTTCTTCGGATAGGCCGGCGTGTTCGAGACCGTGGCACGCGAGATGATGCGGCCGTCGGTCGGCGCCGCCTCGATGTTCTCGCGTGCCGTCGCCTCGCGATATTTCGCGAGATAGGCTTCTAGCAGATCGCGCTGCGCCTTGGCTTCACGCTCCAGCCCGCGCAGCTGCACGTCCTGGCTGTTGCTCGACGAGGCCTGCTTCTTCGACTGGTCCAGGCCCGCCTGCTGCGCCTGGACGCGGGCATCGGCGACGCGGGCGTCGTTGTCGAGCGAGCGCGAAATCTTGCCGGCTTCCTCGCGCAATTGCCGGTCGAGGTCGGCGATCTGCGCCTTCAATTCCTTGATGCGCGGATGATTGTCGAGCAGCGTCGAGGATTGCTCGGCGAGCTGCGCACGCAGCGTGCCGCGCTGTTCGGCCAGCCGGCGGATCAGTTCGGAATTGAGCACTTCCGAAGCCTCGATCGGCTTGCCGCTCTGGAGCATCTCGCGGATCAGCCGCGCCTTGGTCTCGGCATCGGCCTTCAGCGCGCGGGCATTATTGAGCTGCGTGTTCAGCTCACCCATCTGTTGATTCGACAGCGGGATGTTGTTGGTGCCGACGAACAGGCTCGACTTCGAGCGGAATTCCTCGACCCGCGAATCCGCCTCCGCGACCTTCGTGCGCAGCTTGTCGATCTCGCCCAGCAGCCAGGTGCTGGCGGACTTGGCCTGGTCCTGCCGCGCCCCCTGCTGCAGCACCAGATAGCCGTCGGCGATCGAGTTGGCGACACGCGCCGCGAGCTCGGGATCCTCCGACTGGAATTCGATCACCATGACGCGCGACTTGTCGACCGCATAGGCCTGGAAGCGCTCATAGTAAGAGTCGAGCACCCGCTCTTCCGGCGTCAGGCTGAACGGGTCACGGCCGATGCCGAACAGCGCCAGCAGCGACTTCAACGGCGAAAATCCCCGCAGCACCGGGTCGAACTCCGGACGCTCGGCCAGCTTGTTCTTCTTGATGATGTCGCGGGCGAGATCGCGCGACAGCAACAGCTGCACCTGGCTCGTGACGGCCTCGGCATCGAGCGAGGTGCGCTCAAGGTCGCGCTCGCCGTTCGGGCGCAGGAAGGCATTCTCGCGGTTGTCGATCAGGATGCGCGCTTCGGACTTGTAGCGCGGCGTCACGACGTTGACGGCGGCAAGCGCCAACGCAAACACCAGCGCGGTCGGCACGATGATCCAGCCGCGCTTGCGTGCCAGCGCGCGCCCAAGCACATGCAGATCGAGATCGGCCGCCTCGGCCGGCTTGGCAGGCGCAGATTTCGGCGCGACCGGCTTCGCCGCAGCTTCGTCGGCAATGGACGCAGACTTCGGCAGCGCCCGTTGCACGACGGCCTTTTCGTTGTCTCTACGCCAGAATGCAAAACGCATAACGAACTCCCGCGGGCACCGCGATTCCATCTCAATGGCGGCGATTACAGTCCATTAAGGTTGCTGCTGGGTTAATCGGCGGGGTTGCCGGACATCGCCACCACCACCCGGCCCGTCATCCTTTGTTAACCATGAGTGCCGTTAATCGGGGCCGATATTGTCCGTGGGATTCCTCACATGCGCGATCTGCGCGCTCCCCTCGTTTGTCTGATTGCTGCGCTCGTGCTGTCGGGCTGCATGGGACGGACCTCGCCGGTTGCCGGCGACCCGGCCCTCGATTCGATGGCGTATGGGCAACCCGCCTTTGCGCCCGCGCCGACGGCCATCGCCTATGCCGAGCCGGCGCCGCCGCGCGAGGCCTACAATCTCGGGCCCGGCGACAAGCTCCGCGTCGTGGTCTATGGCCAGGAAGGCCTGACCAACTCCTACGCGATCGACGCCGCCGGCGCGATCACCATGCCGCTGATCGGCTCGGTGCCGGCGCGCGGCCGCACGCCCGCCGGGCTCGCCGCCGAGATCACCGCTCGGCTGCGCAACGGCTTCATCCGCGAGCCATCGGTCGCGGTCGAGATCGAGTCCTACCGCCCGTTCTTCATCCTCGGCGAAGTCCAGGCGCCCGGCCAGTATCCCTACGTGCCCAACATGACGGTCGAGAGCGCGGTGGCAATCGCCGGCGGCTTCTCGCCGCGCGCCAGGCGCGACCAGGTCACCCTCACCCACACCGACGCATCGGGCGCCGGCCGCTTCGTCGTTCCGCTGGGTACGCCGATCGGGCCGGGAGACACCGTGTTCGTCGGCGAGCGTTGGTTCTGATCGATGGCACAGGATCAAGATCAGCAATCGCCGCTCCGCATCCTGCACGTGGTGCGTGCTCCGGTCGGCGGCATCATTCGTCATATCCTCGACGTCGCCAACGGCCAGATCGAGCGCGGCCACCATGTCGGCATCGTCGCCGACAGCCTGACCGGCGGCACGCGCGCCGACGCGGTCCTTGCCGAAATCGCGCCGCGCCTCAAGCTCGGCGTCCACCGGGTGGCAATCCGCCGCGAGCCTCGCTTCGCCGACTTCATGGTCTGGGCGCATATCGCCGGCCTGATCCAGAAGCTGAAACCCGATGTCGTGCACGGCCACGGCGCCAAGGCCGGCGCCTATGTCCGGCTGCGGCGGCGGTCGAACAAGGTGATCCGGGTCTACACCCCACATGGCGGCTCGCTGCATTACCCGCTCGACACCTGGAAGGGCCGCTTCTACAGCCAGCTCGAGCGCACGCTGATGAACAGCACCGACCTGTTCCTGTTCGAGAGCGCGTTTGCCCGCGACACCTATCAGCGCACGGTCGGCAAGCCCTCAGGCCTCGTCCGCTGCGTCTTCAACGGCGTCACCTCGGAGGAATTCGAACCGGTCGCCAAGGCCGACGACGCCAGCGACGTGGCCTATGTCGGCGAATTCCGCCGCATCAAGGGCGCCGATCTGCTGATCGACGCGGTCGCCAAGCTGCGCGCCGACGGCAAGCCGGTGACGCTGACGCTCGGCGGCGACGGCGAGGAATTCGAGCGGCTCAAGGAGCAGGTGAAACGGCTGTCGCTCGGCGACGCGGTCCGCTTCATCGGCCATGTCAAGGCGCGCTTCGGCTTCTCCAAGGGCAGCGTTCTGGTGGTTCCGTCGCGCGGCGATTCGATGCCCTACGTGGTGATCGAAGCCGGCGCTGCGGGAATTCCGATGATCGCCGCCAATGTCGGCGGCATTCCGGAGATCTTCGACACCCAGACCGACGCGCTGTTCGCGCCGAGCAATGCCGGCGCGATGGCCGACGCCATCAAGGCCGCGCTCGACAATCCCATGGCGACCGCAGCACGCGCCGCGAAACTGCGCGAGCGGATTTCCGAACATTTCTCGCAAAGCGCCATGGTCGAGGGCGTGCTGGCCGGCTATCGCGACGCATTTGCCAAACGTTAACCATTTCTTGCACACGTAACCGTTTCTTCCGATTTGTCCCCTTAAGTCACGTCCGGGGGAATTTCGGTGCCGCGCGCGGATGCCCATCTGCATGCGCAGGAATGGACGTGGACTCGTGGAACCGTTTAACGCACGCTCGATGCTGGATGCCGCTGCGTCTGCAACGGCTGCTCAGCCGCAGGTCGAACGCCGCCGCCGTTTGTCGACGGCCGCGCTCGCCGTCACCAATCAGAAAGTCCGCGGCGCCTACTCGCCGGTCGTGATTGCCGGCGTGGTCCGCCTCGCCGATTTCGTGCTGCTCAGCCTGGTCGGCGTCGGGCTCTATTTCGCCTATGTCAGGCCGCTCGCCGGCGGCGGCATCCATTGGGGGTACATCACCTCGATCCTCGGCATGTCGGCGGCGGCCGTGGTCTGCTTCCAGGCCGCCGACATCTACCAGGTGCAGATCTTCCGCGGCCAGCTCCGCCAGATGACGCGGATGATCTCGTCATGGGCCTTCGTGTTCCTGCTGTTCATCGGCGTCTCCTTCCTGGTCAAGCTCGGCGGCGAGGTGTCGCGGGTCTGGCTGTCGTCGTTCTTCTGCGTCGGCCTTGCGGCACTGATCGCCGAGCGGCTGGCGCTGCGCTCGATGGTGCGGGCCTGGGCGCATGACGGCCGGCTCGACCGCCGCACCATTATCGTCGGCGCCGATCAGAACGGCGAGCAACTGATCGAGGCGCTGAACGCCGACGACGACACAGACATCCACGTGCTCGGCGTGTTCGACGATCGCAATGACGCCCGCGCCATGGAGACCTGCGCCGGCTCGCCGAAGCTCGGCAAGGTCGACGACATCGTCGAGTTCGCCCGCCGCACCCGCGTCGACCTCGTGCTGTTCGCGCTGCCGATCTCGGCGGAGACCCGCATCCTGGAGATGCTGAAGAAGCTGTGGGTGCTGCCGGTCGACATCCGCCTCTCGGCCCACACCAACAAGCTGCGCTTCCGTCCCCGCTCCTACTCCTATGTCGGCAAGGTGCCGACGCTTGATGTGTTCGAGGCGCCGATCACCGACTGGGATCTGGTGCTGAAATGGCTATTCGACCGCGTGGTCGGCGGCCTGGCCCTGCTTGCGGCGCTCCCGGTGCTGGGACTGGTGGCGCTCGCGGTGAAACTCGACAGCCCGGGGCCGGTGCTGTTCCGCCAGAAGCGCTTCGGCTTCAACAATGAGCGGATCGACGTCTACAAATTCCGTTCGCTCTACCACCACCAGGCCGATCCCACCGCCTCCAAGGTCGTCACCAAGAACGATCCGCGCGTCACCCGCGTCGGCCGCTTCATCCGCAAGACCTCACTCGACGAATTGCCGCAGCTGTTCAACGTCGTGCTGAAGGGCAATCTCTCGCTGGTCGGACCGCGGCCGCATGCGGTGCAGAGCAAGCTGGAGAACCGCCTGTTCGACGAGGCCGTCGACGGCTACTTCGCCCGCCACCGCGTCAAGCCCGGCATCACCGGCTGGGCGCAGATCAACGGCTGGCGCGGCGAGGTCGATACCGACGAGAAGATCCAGAAGCGCGTCGAATACGACCTCTATTACATCGAGAACTGGTCGGTGCTGTTCGACCTCTACATCCTGCTCAAGACCCCGTTCTCGCTGATTACCAAGAACGAGAACGCGTACTGAGATCGACTATCGTCATTGCGAGGAGCGAAGCGACGAAGCAATCCATGCCGCAATTCGGGGATAGGTGGATTGCTTCGCTCCGCTCGCAATGACGGAACCAAGACTTTTGTATCGAGTTGCGTGAGTATCCGATGGCCTATGCGGCGACAGCCGGGACGACCCATTCGCCGACCAGCGTGCCATCGGGCGTGCTGGCGCTGCAGCGGGCGCTGGTGTGGCTCGCCGGCGCGTCGATCGCCATCGTGTTCATCGAGCCGAGCCCATATGAACTCGTCACGCTGACCGCCTGCGTGCTGTTCTTCGGCACCGGCCTGCGCATGCAGCTGGTATTCATGCCGCTGCTGTTTGCGCTGATCGTGCTCAATGTCGGTTACAGCATCGGCGCGGTGCCGTTCCTCGACAAGCCGGAGGTGGTGAACTGGGTTCTCACCTCCTGGTACATGGCCGTCACCGTCATCTTCTTCGCGATGGTGATGTCGGAAGACACCGAAGCCCGGCTCGACATGCTGCGCCGCGGCCTGATCGTCGGCGCGATGATCGCCTCGCTCGCGGGCATCGCCGGCTACTTCCATCTGGTGCCCGGCGGCTACGATCTGCTGACCCTGTATGATCGCGCCCGCGGCACCTTCAAGGATCCGAACGTGCTCGGCGCGTTCCTGATCCTGCCGGCGCTGTTCACGCTGCAGAGCGTGGTGTCCGACAGCTTCGGCAAGGCGTTCCGCAACGCCATCGCGTTCGGGATCATTTCGCTTGCGATCCTGCTGTCGTTCTCCCGCGCCGCCTGGGGCGGTCTGCTGGTCACCGCGGCCTTCATGCTGGCGCTGATGGTGTTCACCAGCCGCTCGCAGGCGCAGCGCTCGCGCATCATCGTGATGACCCTGATTGCGGCGATCCTGGCCGTTGCGCTGATCGCGGTGCTGCTCTCGATCGGCTCGGTCGCCGACATGTTCAAGCAGCGCGCGAGCTTCGACCAGAGCTATGACGAAGGCCGGTTCGGCCGCTTCGGCCGCCACATCCTCGGCGCCCAGATGGCACTGGAATTGCCGTTCGGCATCGGGCCGCTGCAATTCCACACCTACTTCCCCGAGGACACCCACAACTCGTTCCTCAACGCCTTCATGTCGGGCGGCTGGATCTCGGGGATCTGTTATCCGGCGCTGGTGTTCGTCAGTGCCATCATCGGCTTCCGCTACATCTACCTGCAGGTGCCGTGGCAGCGCGCTTATCTGGCGATCTTCTCGGCGTTCCTCGGCATCGTCGGCGAAAGCTTCATCATCGATACCGACCACTGGCGGCACTTCTGGCTGATGCTGGGCACGATGTGGGGCATGTACGCGGCGGCCGAGCGCTACCGCGCGACGTCGCACGAGGTCAGCGACGAGACTTCGGCGGCAGCTTGAGACTGGGGCGCTGCTCCGGCGGCATGTCGATCACCGCCTTCAAGGCTCCGGTCGCTTCCAGCACGCCCTTGTAGCCGTCATGGGCGAAGCGCAGCAGCAGGCGCAATTCGTCGTCGCTGTAGCTGCTCCACAGCTTGAGCATCGCCTCCTGCATCGGCACGTAGAACTTGCCGATCTCGGCGGCCTTCTCCTCGACCACCGAGATGAAGACCTTGCGGCGGTCGCTCTCGTCCCGCTCGCGGCGCACGTAACCCGCTTTTTCCAGACGATCCACCACGCCGGTGATCGCGCCGGTGGTCAGCCCGGTGACCTCGGCGAGACGCCCCGCGGTGACCCGTCCCTCGAGGTGCAGGATGTCCATGCATTCCATATCGGAATTGGAAATTCCGGCCATGTTTGCAACGGCTTGGCCGTACATCACGCCCTGCGCGGATGACCGGCGCATCGCCTCCTCGAGTTCCTGCATCAGCGCTTCACGCGACGTCGTGCTTGACAAATCGGCTCCTGTATCTTATTCGCCAAATATCTTATATGCTAAGATAATTAGCAACTAACCTTTCGTATCACAGATGCATGGAGCAAGGCATGACCTCACGTCCCCGTAAAGCTCTGATCATCGGCGCCGGAATCGCAGGCCCCGTGACCGCGATGTTCCTGACGCGCGCCGGCATCGAAGCCGAGCTCTATGAAGCCTGGCCCTACTCCACCGGAATCGGCGGCGGCCTGCAGATCGCGCCGAACGGCATGCATGTGCTGGCTGAGCTCGGCCTCGCCGACGAGCTGATCCGCAACGGCTCGATCGCGGAGTCGTTCGATTTCTATTCGCAGGGCGGCAAGAAGCTCGGCTCGCTCAATCAGAACATGCAGCAGCGCTTCGGCCAACCGGCGGTGAACATGTGCCGCGCGACGCTGAACGAGACCCTGATCGACAAGGCCTGGGCCTCCAACGTCTCGGTGTTCTTCGAGAAGAAGCTGGTGAAGATCGAGGATCGCGGCGACCAGCCGGTGATCGCCTACTTCAACGACGGCACCACCGCCGAGGGCGACTTCGTGATCGGCGCCGACGGTGTGCATTCGGCGGTGCGGCGGCACGTGATCCCCGACGGCCCGACGCCGTTCGACACCGGCCTGATCGGCTTCGGCGGCTTCGTCCCGCGCGCCGTGATCGAACGCCTGCCGATCGGCCAGAGGATCGCGTCGACGTTCGGGCAAAGCGGCTTCTTCGGCTACGGCCTGTGCAGCCCCGATCCGGACACCGGTGCGATGTGGTGGAGCACGCAGCCGTCGCACGGCATGACCGCGGCGGCCTACCGGCTGCAGAGCCAGGACGCCATCCGGCAGCACCTGCGCGACTTCCACGCCGGCTGGCACGCGCCGATCCCCGAGATCATCGAGGCCGCCGAAAACATCGTGGTGACCGACACGCTCGACGTCGCGACGCTGCCGACCTGGTCGCGCAAGCGCACGCTCTTGATCGGCGATGCCGCGCACGCCACCAGCCCGCATGCCGGCCAGGGCGCCTCGCTCGCGCTGGAGGATGCACTGCGGCTCGGCATGCTGATGCGCGACGGCCAGGAGCTCGGCATGACGTTCCAGGCGTTCGAGCACGAGCGCCGCCCGCGCGCCGAGAAGATCGTGGCGATCGCCCGCCGCAACGGCAACAGCAAGCGCGAGTTCAGCCCGACCGGCGCCTGGCTGCGCGATCACATGCTGAAGCTGATCCTGCCGGTGTCGTCCAAGGGCATGGACTTCATGTACGCGTACAATCCGCGCGCGGCGGCGTAGCCGTTACTGTCATGCCCCGCGAAAGCGGGGCATCCAGTACGCCGCGGCTTCCGCTAAGCATAAGCGTCTCTGGAATACTGGATCGCCCGGTCAAGCCGGGCGATGACACCGATAGGGACGGCATAAAGTTACTTCTCGACCTCGAAGGTCAGCCCGGCGTGGTCGACCAGGCGCTTGATCAGCTTGCCTTGCATCGCGGCGCCCGGCGTCCAGAAGCCGGGGGCGACATCGGGCGTATCGCGCAACAGGCAAATCGCGCATTCCGAGATCATTTTCGAGGTCGAGCCGTAACCGGGATCGCGATCGCCCTTGATGCCGGCGCGGACCATGCGGCCGTCGGGCGCGACCGCGAGATAGAGCAGATCGTAGCGGCCGTTCTCGCGTTCTTCCTTTGACGGCCCCTCGCCCGGCTTCGGCGCGCTCGGACCGGTCTTCTCCGCGTTCAGCGCCATCACGCGCTTGGCAATGGCTTCGCCCTTCTCGCCGGGACCGGTCAGGACCATCTCGTCGTAGACGAAGTCCTTGCCGTAAGGAAAGCCCATCAGCATGTTGGAGCGGTGGACGTTGCGCGTGTTGATCAGCGCCATCATGAACGGCGCGGTCCAGGAGTGCAGATCGTCCTCATAGGCCGGCTTGCTGCCGCGCGGCTGCTTTGGGCCCTCGAAGCCCGGCGTCAGCGCAAACGGATTGTTGAGGATCGCAACCAGACTGAGATCCTTGGCGACCGCATCGAACGTCGCCTTGGCGCTCGCCGCAGTGCCGCCGGACAGCGTACCGCGCATGTCGCGGACGCGGCCCTTGACGCGCTGCGCCGCCGCGCCGAACACGCGCTTGGCCTCTTCCTGAACGAAGAAGGCGCCGAGCTCGAATGGCACCGAGTCGAAGCCGCAGGAGAACACGATGCGCGCGCCGCTGGCCTTGGCCGCCGCCTCGTGCTTGTCGATCATCTGCCGCATCCAGACCGGCTCGCCGCAGAGATCGAAATAATCGGTGCCGCTTTCGACGCAGGCCGCGATCAGCTCGTTGCCATAAAGCTGATACGGACCGACCGTCGAAATGACCGACTTGGTCTGCGCCAGCATCGCCTGCAGCGACGCGGCATCGCCGGCATCGGCAACGATCAGCGGCGTATCGGCAGGCGCGCCGATCGCGTCACGAACCGCGGCGAGCTTGTCCTTGCTGCGGCCGGCCATCGCCCATGTCAGGCTGCCGTCGCGATAATGCGCCGCGAGATATTCGGCGACGAGCTGGCCGGTGAAGCCGGTCGCGCCATAGACGACGATATCGAGTTTCGACGAGGACATGGATCAGGCTCCCTGCGCAGCGAGTTGGGCGCCCTTTTGTCATCGCGAGCGCGGCGACGCAATCCGGTATTTCCCGCCGCTATTTCTTGCAGCTATTTCTTGGCATAGGACACCCCCATGCCGGCCCGCACGTCGGCCTGGATGCCATAGGGCGCGATCGGGTAGCGCAGGCCGTTCTTGGCCAGTTGCTTCATGCCCGCGATCGCCTTCACCAGATGGGCCGGCGGCAGCGCCATCAGCATCTCCTCGTCGGGCACGCCGCCGTAGCGGCGCTCGGCGAAGCAGGGCAGCGACAGGCTCGGCTCGCCGGTCTTCAGCGCGCGCCCCCACGAATCCGCGCAGGCGGTCTCGCCGACCACGCCCCACTCGAACTTCTTGTAGCCGGTGTATTGCAGCCCGTTGATCAGGATGATCATCTGGCCCGGCGTCGCGTAGACGAGGCAGATGTCCGGCGGATTGAGCCGGCCGCTGGTCAACGGGCTCACCGCCATCGCCTGGTACCGGCCGTAAGGCACCACGTCGAGCGCCTCCTGGCGCTTGCGCGCATCCTCGGCGGTGCCATGCCAGACGCCGACATAGTTCTCGCCGGCAAGCCACTTCTCGTCCTGCGGCGCGAGCCCGATCACTGCGCGGCACTGCGCGCCGACCAGATCATCGCCGGTGATGCCGACGGTCCAGCCGAGCCGCGAGGCCATGCTGACGATCTGGTCGGTGGTGTGGACCGCCGACGGGCGGCGGATCTTCGGGATCGCATCCATCTCCTCGACGCGCGCGAACATCTTGATGCCGATCACCGTGGTCTTCAGTCGCAGCAGGTTGTTCAGGTCGGCCACGATCGCGGCGAGGTCGAACTGTTCCGGCGGTGTCTGCTGTTGCATGGCGAAAACTCCCGTGATCGGCGGCTTGGCGCCGCCTGTTGGCGTGATGTTAGCCGGATTGCGCGAGGGAAGCGACAAGCGCATTGCGCTTCAGCGCGCGGCCGGTCCCGGCAGCAAATCGTCGGTTTTGCCGGCCAGATGATAGGCCACGAGCCCGATCCACTCCCGCGTGCCGAGATCGGTACGCGACAGGCCCTCGATCGCGAGCGTTGGGAAGCTGAAGACATCGCCGACGCGCCAGTCGACCGGATAGGCCTCGATATTGAATCCCGCCTTGCGGAACAGCCCGACCGAACGCGGCATGTGGTAGGCCGATGTGACGAGCAGCCAGCGCTCGCCCGGCTTGGGATCGACCATCGCCTTGGAGAATTCGGCGTTCTCCACCGTGTTGCGCGAGCGGCGCTCGATGATCAATCGCGAACGGGGAATGCCGAGGCCCTCGAACAATTCGGCCGCATAGTCGGCCTCGCGCGCATCGTTCGAGATCAGGTTCGCGCTGCCGCCGGTAAACACCAGGCGCGCGTTCGGATAGCGACGCGCGAGCGTCGCCGCCGCGATGACGCGATCCGCTGCACTGCGCACCACCGGCGTGCCATGCGCAACCGACAAATCGGCATCGATCGAGCCGCCGAGCACGATGATGCCGTCGGGCGCGCCGCGCGAGGCGTCCCATGGCGGGAAGCGTTGCTCCAGCGTGGCGATCAGGACATTGCCGAGCGGCGAGAAGCCGCAGATCGCGAGCAGCAGCACTGAAGCCATCATCAAGCTGCGGCCGAGGCGCGCGAGCCGCGTCAGCAACAGCACGGCACCGATCGCACCGATGCCGATCAGGAAATTGACCGGCAGCAGCATGATGCCGAGCGTCTTGGAGAGCACAAAAAACAAGGGAAGCCTCTGCGAAGTTCTGCTACAGCGTCATACGCTGCCGGGAATGCAATAAAAAGAAGTCACATGACCCATCATCATCTGAAGTCCAGTCCCGAAACCTGCCATTGGGGCTTCTTCGAAGCAAAGCTGAAGCCGGTCCTCACGATCGCAAGCGGCGACGAGGTCACGATCGAGACAGTGAATGGCGGCCCCGAAACGGTGCCCGACCGCGGCAAATTCCATGTCCCGCCAGAACTGGACCAGATCCACTCCAGGTGCGCGCCGATGCTGCCCGGGCACATTTTGACCGGCCCGGTGGCAGTTGACGGCGCCGAACCCGGCGACGTGCTCGAGGTCGACATCATCGACGTCCAGCTGCGCCAGGACTGGGGCTGGAATCTGATCAAGCCGCTGTCCGGCACCCTGCCCGACGATTTCCACGAGACCCGGATCCTCAACATCCCGCTCGATCGCGCGCGGATGGTCGGCCGCATGCCGTGGGGGCTCGACCTGCCGCTGAAGCCGTTCTTCGGCGTGATGGGCGTCTCGCCGCCACCGGCCTGGGGCCGCATCTCCTCACTGATCCCGCGCGCGATGGGCGGCAATCTCGACAACAAGGAGCTCGGCGCCGGCGCCAAGCTCTATCTGCCGGTGTTCGTGCCGGGCGCGCTGTTCTCCTGCGGCGACGGCCACGGCGTGCAGGGCGACGGCGAGGTCTGCGTGACTGCGATCGAGACCGCGCTGACCGGCCGCTTCCGGCTGACCCTGCGCAAGGATCTCAAGTTCAGCTATCCCCGCGCCGAGACCGCGGACCATTACATCACCATGGCGATGGATCCCGATCTCGACCAGTGCGCGGTGCGGGCGCTGCGCGACATGATCGTGCTGCTCGGCGAGAAGCGCAATCTGTCGCGCGAGGACGCCTACACGCTGTGCAGCCTGGCCGCCGACCTGCGCGTGACCCAGACGGTCAACGGCTCCAAGGGCATTCACTGCATGATCGCCAAATCGGTCGTCCACGGCTGACGGCCGGTCGATAAGCCGCACTTGTGTTCGGCAAGCTCGGCTCGATACAATCCCCGTCCCAACGACAAAAATTGACGGGGACGGACATGCTGAAGGACAGGCTTTCGCCGGCCGACGAGGCAGTGCGCGACAAGGAGATGCAGGAGACGCTCGCCGCCTGCCCGCGCATTCTCGATCTGATCGCCCGCGGCCCGCAGGGCGCGCCGGACGCGGAAGCCGCGATCTATCTGCGCTCGCCGCTCGATCCCGACCCGGTCGTGATCTCGAACGATCAGCTGATGGGCTCAATCAAGGCCGCCGAGAACTATTTCCGTCAGCACGGCATCGGCAAGGACGACGCGGTCGCGATCCTGGTGCCGGCCTGTCCGGCGAGCGTCGTCGCGATCTTCGGCGCGGCCGCCTGTGGCGTCGCCGAGCCACTCAATCTGCTGTTCACGCGCGAAGCGATTGTCGCCCAGCTCAACGCGATCAACGCCAAGCTGTTGCTGGCGCCGCCGCCGGGCATGCCGGGCGGGCTCTACGAGCGGGTCGAAGGCCTGCAGCGCGAGGTGCCCTCGCTCAAGCGCATCGTGATCGTGCCGCTCGACGGCAGCATCGCGTTCGACGGCGAGGCGCTGCGGCCCGATCCCGCGTGGCGCGACGACTACGGCAAGTCGACGGACATGAGCGAGGCCGACCGTGTCGCGGTCATGCTGCCGACCGGCGGCACCACCGGCCATCCCAAGGTGGCGCGGCTCACCAACCGCGCGATGGTCGCCTCCACACTGTCCTCGCGGATGGCGCTGGATTTCCATCGCGGCGAGCGCGCGATGATCACGATGCCGCTGTTCCACGTCGGCGGCCTGTTCTGCACCACGGCCAACTGCCTGGCGGCCGGCACGACGATGGTCATCCCCGGCCCCGCCGGCGCGCGCGATCCGGCGCTGGTCCGGCACTTCTGGCAGCTCATCGAGCAGTACCGCATCAACATCGCCGGCAACGTGCCGACCATACTCGGGGCGCTGGCCGATATTCCGGTCGCGGACAGCGACATTTCGAGCCTGCGCGTCACCGCCACCGGCGCCTCGATCTGCCCGCCGGAGATCGAACGGCGCTATCTCGCGACCTGGGGCGGTCCCTGCATCCAGCAGCTCTACGGCATGACCGAGCTCGCCGGCGCCATCACCCATGACGTGCACGGCGTGAAGCCGCGCGCTGAGAGCGTCGGCACCCGCAATCCGCTGGTTGAGCTTGCGATCCTCGACGGCGGCAAACTGCACACCGGGCCGTGGCCCTCGCCGGTCGGCGAGCTTCTGACCAGAGGCCCGCAGGTGTTTGCCGGCTACGTCGACAAGAAGCAGACCGAGGAGGCGTTCCGCAACGGCTGGCTGCGCACCGGCGACATCTGCCGCATCGACGCCGACGGCTTCGTCTACATCATGGGCCGCGCCAAGGACGTCATCATTCGCGGCGGTCACAACATCGACCCGCGCGCGATCGAGGATGCCGCATTGGCGTTTCCCGGCGTGGCGCTGGCCGCGGCGGTCGGGCGTCCCGACAGCTATGCCGGCGAAGTGCCGATGCTGTTCGTCTCGGCGCAGCCGGGCGTCCAGATCGATCCGAACGCGCTCGCCGCCTTCGTGCAGGACAACATCCTGGAGCCGCCGGCGCGGCCGCGCGTGGTGTCGGTGATTGCGGAGATGCCGGTCACGCCGGTCGGCAAGATCTTCAAGCCCAAGCTGCGCGAGATCGCCGCCGGCGAAGCCGCGCGCGAGCTGCTGGCGCTGGAAGGGTTGTCCGGCGAGGTCACCGTCGAGGCCGTCACCGACCCGTCCCGCGGGCTGTACCTGAGTGTCAACGCGCCGCCGGACAAGGCCGAAACGGCGGAGCGGCTTCTGAAGAAGTTCCCGGTCAAGGTCGAGTTGCGGGCCTAACACCTTCATCTGTCGAAATAATTCGAACGCGCCTCGCGCCGGAGCTGGTTCTCCGGCGCGCTCGGGCGCGGCTGTCTGCTTTTTGCCGACCACCGCTTGACGAACTGCCTCAATCCTAAATAGAGTCTAAATAGATACTTTTCAGTACAGGCGTTCAAGGTTAAGCATTTCCTCATGGCTACGGAAAAGGCCGAAACCGACCGCGTCCCGGTCACACTGGCACTCTCGACCATTGGTTATCTCGAGAAGCTGGTGCGACAGGGCACCCACGGTACGAGCGTCCCGGGCGTCGCACGGACATTGATCGAGGAAGGCATTCGGCTCGCCATCAAGGACGGGTTGCTTGCAATCCGCGACAACGGCCGCACGCCCTGAGAGCATGATCCGGAAAAGCGGAGACCGATTTTCCGAAGAGATCATGCTCAAGAACTAAGGGCGCGCGCGTCGACGCGGCGGTTCTAAACACAGAACGTGGAACCGTCAGATGATTGAGATCGAACCGACCTGGACGCCGGAGCGCGTCGACCAACTCAAGATCTACTTTGAGGCCGGCCTCTCCTGCCGCGACATCGCCGTCAACATCGGCGTCAGCCGCAACGCGGTGATCGGCAAGCTGTCGCGGCTGAACCTTACGCGCACGACGCCGGACGAACGTCGCGCCCGGCGCAAGAAATCAGCCGCGCACGCCGCGCAACGGGCGACCGCGAAGCAGCAGCTCCGATTGCTCCAGGCCGTCTACGAACAGAAACCCGACGAGGCGGCGATCGTCAGCGCCAACAATTGCTCGCTGTTCGAGCTCAGCGAGCAGCGCTGCCGCTGGCCGATCAGCACGCCGGGCGCCGATGATTTCTGCTTCTGCGGCAACACGCCGCTCGGCGGCATGCCCTATTGCTCAGGGCATTACCGCCTCGCCTATCAGGCGGGGTCACGCCAGCGCGCGATGCGCGGGTAGTTGATCGCAAGACAGAAGTGCTTATCCCGTCATCCCCGCGCAAAGGCCTTGCCTTTGTCGCTGGTGGTGCGAGCCTTGCGGCGCAATTGTGCGCCGCTGGGCGAGCCTCAAGGATGAACGGCACCCACAGTCGGGCCGTCGCCCCTTCGAGGGCCGCTGAAGAAGCGGCCACCTCAGGGTGACGGACCTTGGGATGCGCTGGTCAGCCGACCTTCCAGCCGGTCGCCGACACGAGGTCCTGATAGAACTCCGGCGTGTAGGCCCGTTCCGGGGTGTTGCGCACGCGCTCGTCGAGCAGATGCGCATCGTCACCGACCAGGATGCGCCAGCGCTCCGCCTTGACGCCGTCGAGGATGATCTTGGCGGCGGCCGCGGCCGAGGTCGGGGCTTCATCATGGAAGATGCGGGCCCGATCGAGCGCGAGCTGCTGGATGTCGGCATCCGCCATCTTGGCGACATCGATGCCCTGGCCCTGCAAGCGCTGGCGGGCCTGCTTGAGCTCGTCGGCATTGAGCTGGTCGGAGCCGTTCTGCACCTTGCGCGAGTTCGACACGATCGAGGTGCCGATGTGGCCGGGCATCACCACCGAGCATTTCACATGCGGCGCGTTGAGCCGCAGATCGTTGATCATCGCCTCGGTGAATCCCTTCACGGCGAATTTCGCGGCGCTGTAGGCGGTGTGCGAGACGCCCATGCCGACCGAGGCCCAGAAGCCGTTGACGCTCGAGGTGTTGACGATGTGCGCCTCGTCGGCCTTCACCAGCAGCGGCAGAAAGGTGCGGACGCCGAGATAGACGCCGCCCCAGCAGATGTTGAAGGTGCGCTCCCACTGCTCGCGCGTGTTGCTGAACAGGCTGCCGCCACCGCCGATGCCGGCATTGTTGAACAGCAGATGGATCTTGTCGGTGGCCTGCTGCTCAATCAGCTCGTCGCGGAAGCGCTTGTAGTGATCTTCGATCGAGACGTCGGCAACGTGCGTGGTGATGCGCAGGCCTTGCGGCAACTTCTCGACCTCGCAGAGCCGCTTGGTCTCGGCCATCGCCTCGGCCGACACGTCGCACATCGCGACATTGCATCCCTCGGCAACGAGTTGCCGTGCCAGCTCGCGCCCCATCCCCGTGCCGCCACCGGTGATGACGGCAATCTTTCCGGCGAAATCCTTCATGTGAGATCCGTTCCTTCCTGTCTTTTCTTGCCCTGCTTCTTGTTCGTTTTGGCTGGAGCGCGGATCGCAATCCCAACCGCTTGGCTGCGCCACTGTACATCACCGAATTATCGCCCAGCAACGGCGCGCGCCCCTCACGCGCAAGTGAGCTGCCGACAGCAGATCGAGGCCACCGGGATGTAACGGAATCATTCCGCGCGACGAACAATCCGACAGCAGCAATCGGAGACGATGATCGTGAAGATCCTGAACAGATGGGTCGCGACAGCGCTGATGGCGATCGCGGTGGGAATTTCGGCTGCGGCCAGCACTGCCGAGGGCGCGTTGCCGAAGCCGCGCGATGGCGGCGGTGCGGACGAGTCACGCTGATCGGCGACGGCGACGAACGAACGATCGCACGATGATCGCGGTCAACACTGGCGATGTCGCGCCGAACTTCCAGCTCGCAGGTTGGCAAGGCTGAATGCTGTGTCGCAGGCCGCCAGCGCGGCAGCCAGCTACTCGGCGGTCTCGATGCGCACGGGTGCGCGCCGCCGCAGGACGCCGGTGGCGACACTCAGGGCCAGCTTGAGCAGACCGCGCCACGAGAAGTCGACAACCACCTCATGGTGCCGCAATCCCTTGCCGCCCTTCACCAGCCCGAGATCCCGTATCAAGCAATAATGGCCGCTGCTCATCCGAGCCAGGCGGCTGTTCTTGAAGCGTCCCATGAATCACGAGAATGCACTGCGGATCGATTCCGTCAAATCTTGACGGCGTCGAATCGGCGAGAACCCTGGTCGCGACGGCCGCGCGCGTCGCGATCGCCGACGCCGCTCCATGCCTTGAATCAAAAACCTCCGGCAGGGCATTGCCGGAGGTTTGGGAGGCTTAGCAGCAAGCTAAGAGCCATCATTCAATGTGTTGGCTGGCCCGTATATAGTTTAGTAGATCAGGTAAGTAAATAAGTTTGCAGGCTAATGAATCGCATGGCTCGTCTTCGCACTTCGCGTGGACCGAAATGACGCAGCTGGAGTCTCTCCGAGCCCCTGTCTGACGCGCTTCCGTCGCGAACCGGTATCCAATTCACTCAAGACCGCACGCCTCTTCCGCGGCCGATAATTCCCAAAATAAAAACCCCGGCAGTTGCCTGCCGGGGTTCTGTCAGATCGTGATCAGATCAACCGGTATTACCAGTTGCGCTGAGCGCGGAAGAGCATCTGGACAGTGTCCTGATCCTTCAGCTCGTAGGTCGCGGTCGGCTTGCCGATACCAGCCGACGAGGTGGTGATCGTGCCGGCATACTTCTGATCGAGATGGACGTAGGTCACGTCGGCCGAGAAGGTCAGGTTCTTGACCGGGGTCCAACGGGTGATCACGCCGATCTGCGCGATGTTGTAGTCGGGGTTGCAGTTGGTCACGCCAGCGCCGCCACCGAAGGCCGCACGGAACGTACCACCGGCACCACCAACGCCGCAGATGAGCGACTTCGCCGTGTCGTTATACGAGATAGCAGCGTAGGCGCCGTAGATACCGGTGTTCCAGTAGGGATCCCAGTTGTGGGTGTACGCACCGCGCATACCCCAAGTCTTGATCGACTGCTGCTGACCACCGGGGCCGAACACCGTGTCGGGTGCCGTACCGAAGCCAACGCTCTGATAGACGCCCGGCAGGTTCGAGCCGCCGTAGATGGCGACCGAGCTGAACTGGCTGGCCAGTTCCTGGATGTTGTAGCGGGTCGCACCGTCGGTGTAGACGCCCTGGATGTTGATGGTGTCGCCGGGTCCGGTCGGGATGTTCTTGATCGACAGGGCCAGTGCACCAGCCCAACCCCACTTGTCGTCGGGATGACCGGTCAACTCGGTGCCGCCGTAGTAGGCAGCGTGGTTGTCATGCGCAGCGACCGACGCCTGGAAGATACCCCAAGCCTGGTCAACCTTCAGCGCAGCGACGAAGTCCGGCGCGATCGTGCCGGCGTAGTCGCTCGAGCCGTAAGCACCACCGACGCCGAGATTGTTCACGCCAGCCTGCATGTAGGCAACCTGGTCCTGCGCCGACAGAGCCAGCGACACGCCATTGCCGAACTGCGCGGTGTAGGTGAACTGGTTGATACCGTTGGTGGTGCTCACGCCACCGACGAGACCGTCGTAGTTGTTGCCCGGATAGCCGTTCCAGGGAGCGGCGAACTGCGAGACCGCCTTACCCATGGTGAAGCCGGCGAACTGGATGAAGGCGTAGTAGACGCCGACGGTACCGTTGGCGACGTTACCCGAACCAGCGTTGTTCGGAGCGGCAGACGTACCAATCGCCGAGTAGACCGACGAGCCGTTGCCCTGGCCGGTGTAGCTGTCCGAGGTCCAGGTGAACACCGCGTCGAAGTAGGTGCGGACCACGCCGTATTCGGTCGCGGTGCGCGTATCGACGTTCAGGTCTTCACGCGAACGCCAGGTGTAGCCGTTCGTGAAGCGGTTGTTGGCACCGCTGGCGCCGTTGACGTTCGGGCCGTACACGCTGTTGCCGTTAACAACGACGTCAGCACGCACAAAGCCGCCCAGCTTGATGCAGGTGTCGGTGCCGGGGATGTAGTAGAAGCCCGGACCATAGAGCGAGCAAACCTTCACGTATTCGACCGCTTTGGCCTTAACGGGAAGATCGGCCGCCTGTGCCCCGCCGACCGCGACCAGCGCAGCAGCCGAGCTCAGAATAAGGCTCTTCGCCAATTTCATATTAAACCTCCAAGTTGCTCATATGCGGAGAGTCCGAGGCCGCGAGCGCCCCGTGATCCTCCCGCATTGTCCAAGACCGTTTTCCCCAAACCCCGCACCCTCAGATCAATCTGTGGTGTGCGACGGACTTGAACGATCACCGCAACGGGACGATCGAGATTCCCCTACCGCCGGGGTTCAATATGCATTGGCGAGTTCGCCAATCAAAATAGTTTATAAAGTCAGGAATGCGAATGCGGCCACACTGTGGCCCGCCGGCAACGCTGCTTGTAAGCCCTTTGCCCACATGGGAAAACTTGTCACAGCCCGAATCGTCGAATTGTCATATGACCGTTATAATTACTTTACGTTCACTTGCGTTCGTTGGCGGCTTACGAGAAAAAACCGCTGCGGTGCGGGAAACAAGAAATAAATCAGCGCAAAGCTGAGTCGGCACCTGGGGAAGAGGAAAGCTGTGTCAGTGACAAGGAAGGATACGACGCGCCAGCGCGCCATCGAACATCTCGACATCATCAAGCGGTTCACGCTCGAGATCTCGTCCATCAACTCGCATCTGGAACGGGTTCGCCAGTTCTGGGGCAAGGCGCTTGGCGTCAGCGGTCCGCAATGGATGATTCTCATTGCGATCTCTGATCTCGACAAGGACGACGGCGTGCCGATCAACGTGGTGTCGAAGCTGCTGCACGTCGATCCGTCGTTCGTGACCACGCAGTCCAAGCTGCTTGAGCAGAAGGAACTGCTGCGCCGCGCGCCCTCGCCGGCCGACGCGCGGGTGGTGCGGCTGTCGCTGACCGACAAGACCCGCAAGCATCTCGCCGGCCTTGCCGAGCAGCACAAGGCGTTCAAGAAAACGGTGTTCGAGGAGTTCAGCGAGCCCGAGCTCGCCGAGTTCACGGCCAAACTTGCGATGCTCACCAACCGCCTCGAAAAGGCGTGCCTGATCGTCGCGATGGAGGCCGAGACCTGAACGCGACATTGCTTTGAGCGCGCCGCAAAGATCGGTGCGGAGCCACCAACCTCGGGTACCCTGGGATTATTTTGGCGGCGGCGACAGCAATACGTTCGTCTCCAACGACGTCCCCAGCGTGCAGGTGGTTCAGGATTGGAACGGCGCGACCGATGTCGTGCAGCTCAATGGGTCGGGCTTCAGCTCGTTCGCTGATGTGCTGTCGCACTCTTATCAAAGCGGCGCCTACTTCGTCGTCCAGGTTGACGGCGACACCGCGGTCTGGCTCAACGGCGCCACCGCGGCCACGCTGACGGCCGCGAATTTCAACATCGCTAGCTGATTTGCCGGAATGAGCCCGCGGCGCGGTAGTGGCCTAAGCCATGCCGGCGGCTCGAACGGGCGGCACAAGGAACGGCCGGCCGGCGGACACCCACAACACGTCCGCGAGCGGCCTTGCCCGCATCGTCGCCGATATCCATGGGGTGGAAATGGTCGGAGCGAGAGGATTTGAACCTCCGACCCCTAGTCTCCCAGACTAGTGCGCTAACCGGGCTGCGCCACGCTCCGATGCCGTTCCATTAGCTGCGATCCTGCGTTCGCGCAAGGCGCCGCAGGCCTTTAAGGGCTGCAATCCGGGCCCCGGTTCCCGCGGCAGCTCCCCTTGGCTTATTCTTGGCTTATCCTTGGCTCAGCCGTCCTTCATCGCCGCGTCGATCAGCTGCCGGCAGGCGACCAGCTCCTGCAGCGCGCGCTCGAGCTTCTCCCGATCCGCTGGCGGAACGGAGGGCCGCACCGGCGGCGCCGCAGACGCCTTGCCCGGGTGGGCGTGCGCCTTCTTGTAGGTCGACAGGATCGGGTCCTCGTCGGGATCGACGAATCGGTAATCGATGCCCTGCTCGTCGCCGTCGCCCTCCTCGCCGTCGAAATCGAGGCCGTCATTGCCATCGAGGTCGTCAGGCTCGGCCATGCTGTTGCCGACCGCCTCCTCGACCGCGCCGAACGAGACGGCGGCGGTCTGGTCGGCGATGCCCTGCACCGACTTGATGCCATGCTCTTTCAGGATCCGCTGCACGCCGCGGATGGTGTAGCCCTCGCCATAGAGCAGCCGGCGGATGCCCTTCAGCAGGTCGACATCGTCGGGGCGATAGTAGCGGCGGCCGCCGCTGCGCTTCATCGGCTTGATCTGCGCGAAGCGGGTTTCCCAGAATCTCAGCACGTGCTGGGGAATATCGAGCTCGTCCGCGACTTCACTGATGGTACGGAACGCATCCGGCGCCTTGTCCAAATGCCCGCTCCTCTGGCTTCAATGCCTGGAGCCCGTTCGATTCCGATTGAATCGGAACGGGCTCCGGATTCTGGTTTGACGCGTCTTCTTCACGCGAACCGGCACCCACTTCGCTTGAAAACGCGCTAGTCGGCCTTGCTGCCGTCGCCGTTGGTGACGACATGGCCATTGATCCGCTGCTTCAGGATCGCCGACGGCTTGAACACCATCACACGCCGCGGCGAGATCGGCACCTCGGTGCCGGTCTTCGGATTACGGCCGATACGCTGGCCCTTCTTGCGCACCATGAAGGAGCCGAAGGAGGACAGCTTCACCGTCTCGCCCTTTTCCAGGCAATCGGTGATCTCCTTCAGCACCAACTCGACAAACGCCGACGATTCCGTGCGCGACAGACCCACCTTTTGGTAGACCGCCTCACACAAATCGACACGCGTCACTGTTTTTCCGGTTCCCGTCGTCATCGCCTGCCCCGCACTCTCGGCGAACAATTTCTTGACTGAAATTAAAAGCTTAGCGCGCAATGGTCAACAGCGACAAGCATCCGGGTTCAGGAAAGATACCGGCAACCTGTCGGCACTGTTTGGCGATGCGCTACCAGCGCACGAGCGCGGAGCCCCAGGTGAAGCCGCCGCCCATCGCCTCGAACAGCACCAGATCGCCCTTCTTGACGCGTCCGTCCCTCACGGCGACCGTCAGCGCCAGCGGGATCGAGGCCGCCGACGTGTTGCCGTGCTTGTCGACCGTCAAGACCACCTTCTGCGGCGCAATATGAAGCTTGTGCGCCGACGCATCGATGATTCGCTTGTTGGCCTGGTGCGGAATGAACCAGTTGATGTCCTCGGCGGTGAAGCCGGTGGCGTTGAACGCATCGACGATCACGTCGGTGATCATGCCGACGGCGTGCTTGAACACCTCGCGGCCCTCCATCCGGAGATGGCCGACCGTCTTGGTCGAGCCCGGACCGCCATCGACGAACAGCTTCGATTTGTGGCGCCCGTCGGAGCGCAGATGCGTCGTCAGCACGCCGCGATCGTCGATCGTACCGGACTGCTGCTGCGCCTCGAGCACGACCGCGCCGGCGCCGTCGCCGAACAGCACGCAGGTGCCGCGGTCGCTCCAGTCGAGGATGCGCGAGAAGGTTTCGGCGCCGATCACCAGCGCCCGCTTGTGATGGCCGGCGCGCAGGAAATTGTCGGCCGTGGTCAGCGCAAAGACGAAGCCGGAACACACCGCCTGCAGGTCGAAGGCGACGCCATGGTTGATGCCGAGCCCGTGCTGGACCGCGACCGCGGTCGCCGGAAAGGTGTTGTCGGGCGTCGAGGTCGCCAGCACGATCAGGTCGATCGACTGGGCGTCGATGTTGGCGTCGGCAAGCGCAGCGCGCGCCGCGTTGATCGCGAGATGCGAGGTGAACTCGTCATCGGCCGCGATGTGGCGCTCGCTGATGCCGGTGCGCTGCACGATCCAGTCGTCCGACGTGTCGATCCGGCTGGCCAGTTCGGCATTGGTCAAAACCCGCTCCGGCAAATATGAGCCGCAGCCGAGCACTACCGAACGTATCGCAGTCACGAGACAGCCTCCTGCGCGGTCTGCGCCTGCACCAGCGCACTGCCGTCGCGATTGAGCATCTGATTGATCTTGGTGAGGAGATCGGTGTGGGCCATCTCATAGCCAACATCCACCGCATAGGCAAAGCCTTCCGCGTTGGTGCCGCCATGGCTCTTGACCACCACGCCCTTGAGGCCGAGCAGCAGGCCGCCATTCGACTTGTTGGGGTCGAGCTTGTCGCGCAGCTTCTGGAACGCGCCGCGGGCAAGCAGATAGCCGATCCGCGCCAGCCAGCTCGACGACATGGCCTCGCGCAGCAGCGTGAACATCTGGCGCGCAGTTCCCTCGGCGGCCTTGAGCGCGATGTTGCCGCTGAACCCTTCCGACACGATGACGTCGGCGAGCCCCTTGCCGATCGCATCGCCCTCGACGAAGCCGATATAGTTGAACTGGGCCGAGTTCATCGCGCGCAGCATCTCGGCCGCCTCGCGGATTTCCCCGTGCCCCTTCATCTCCTCGGAGCCGATATTGAGCAGGCCGACGGTCGGCCGTTCCAGGTTGAACAGCACGCTCGCCATGGCGCTGCCCATCACCGCCAGCGTTGCCAGATGGCGGGCGTCGCCGCCGATCGTGGCGCCGAGGTCGAGCACGACGGAATCGCCGCGCAGCGTCGGCCACACAGCAGCCAGCGCCGGGCGGTCGACACCGGGCAGCGTCCGCAGATTGAGGCTGCCCATCGCCATCAGCGCGCCGCTGTTGCCGGCGGAGACCGCGACATCGGCCTCGCCATGCTTCACCGCGTCGATCGCAAGCCACATAGAAGACGCCCGCCGGGTCCGCCGCAGCGCCTGGCTTGGTTTCTCGTCATTCTTCACGGCGACGTCGGTATGGATCACCTTCGATACCGCCTTCAAAGCAGGATGCCTGGCAAGCTCCGGCTCGATCTGGGCGCGGTCCCCGACCAGCAGGAATTCGCTGTCGGGATGGCGGCTCAACGAGATCGCGGCGCCGGGTATGACCACGGAAGCGCCGACATCGCCCCCCATGGCGTCAAGCGCTATTCGAACCTTTTGAGGCATGAACGTCCCGGAAGCCTGCTCTCCCACAGCCCTTCAGACGAAGACCGCGAGCTTGAAGTCACCGCCGTCAACGGCGCGCGGCGAAACGCCAACTCGCGTCCCGGCCGGGCCGCGACAATAGCGTGTCCTCGGTCCGACACAACCTCTTGACCACAAACGATGCAGCGGCCGAACCGTCACGCAGCACATCGAAATATACCAGAAACTCCTTGTATTTCAATGCATTGTGACAGTTATTTGAAGTGACGGCAAACGCCCCTCACGTGGCTCCGCAGGCAAGCCATCCCCTCAAATCTTGGCGCGCGCTGCCGCGGGCTTCCCTCAACTGCCCTCAACTGCCCTCAACTGCCCTTGGGCTTCTTGCCGCCGGGCTTGTCCTTCAGCGCCTTCAGCGCGGCGAAGGGATTATTTTCAGGATCAGGCGCTTCAACCTCTTGTTCAAACACCGCGTCCGCCTTGCGCGGATACGGGTCGATGCCGAGAAACAGCGCGTCGGTGGCGAGCCGGCCGATATCGATGAAGCCGCCCGTGATCGGCTCCGGCGGATCCGGCGTTTCCTCGTCGCTGTCCTCGGCATCGTCGACCAGGTCGGCCATTTGCGGGATCTGCTCGGGCGGCGCGAACACCACGTCGATCGGTTCACTGATCTCGTTCTCGATCGGATCGAGCGTCACCACGCAGGTCTGCCCGATCCGCGCCCGAACCCGGCCGGTGACGTGATAGCTGCCGTCGCGCTTGGGCTGCAGGTCGAACTCCGCATGCGCAGAGATCACGTCGCGCAGCTCCGCGACCACGGCCATCGCCTTGCGCACGGCCTCATCGGCCGTGATCTCGCGATGCAGGCCGGTCTCCGGGATCTGCGCGACATTGACCAGCACGCGCCAGGGATCGCGGTCGCGCGGCGCATCGGGCCGTCCTGTGCCGCCGCCGCTCATGCCGCAGTCCCCGCAACCTGCGGCGCCGGAAAGCGCCATGCGCCCTTGGTCAGCGCCGCGAGGTCGGCGCGCGCCAGCTCCGTCATCGCCTCCCTGGCGTAAACGGCGAGCTCACGGGCCTTGTCGATGTTCTGGCCGTTGAGGATGTTCTTGCAGAACGAGGCGGCCAGCGCCTCCTCGCTGTCGGTCAGCGCCAGGTCGTAGGCCGCGGTGCGGCCGTAGAAGGCCTCGCCGAACGCCTGCATGCGCTTGGGCACTGTCAGGTCGCCGACGCCCATTTCCCGGAGGTTGTCGTCCATATCGATGCAGAAATGATCGAACAGCGCCTGTGACAGCGCGGCGCCGCCCTCGACCGATTTCAGTCGCCGCAGCACCAGCCACAGATGCATCAGAAGCAGGTCAAAACGGCCATTAACCGTGTCCGGAACGCCCAAGTCACGGTAAAATAACGGTTCTCGCGCCTGCGTCACGATCATGCCATAGATGGTCTCAATGGTGCTGCGCGCGGGCACCCGGGGTTTTCTGAAGTGATTGAACGGCCAAAGCATGACGGGTTCCGGCTGCCGGTCCCCCAGGGGACGCCTGTTGAGGGAGCGCCCGTAGGACGCCGGCATGATTGCAATCCATTGAGCTGCCCGGTACGTCAATGCCCCGGCCGATGCAAGAGGACGGATCAGATCCGCCGATGAACCACACCCTTACACGACAGTCTCGCGCGGCTTCCGCGCGCGGGTTCCTTTCGCGCTTCCGCGCCATCGCGGTCGTTGGTCTCGTCTGCACCGCCGCGCTCGGCGGCTGCACCGGCGAACAATTCCAGAAGGGCTACATCCTGCCCGATGGGGCGCTCGAGCAGATTCCGATCGGCGCGAGCCAGGATCAGGTGCTGATCGTGCTCGGCACGCCATCGACGGTCGCAACGCTGGACGGTGAGGTGTTTTATTACATCTCGCAGCGGACCTCGCGCCCGGTCGCCTTCATGAATCAGCGGGTGGTCGACCAGCGCGTGATCGCGGTCTATTTCGACAAGAACCGCCAGGTGCGCCGGCTCGCCAATTACGGTCTGAAGGACGGCAAGATCTTCGACTTCGTCAGCCGCACCACCCCGACGTCGGGCCAGGAAATGTCCTACCTGACGCCGCTCTTCAAGCTGCTCAGCTTCAACTAGAGCGTCTTCAAGCGAAGTGGACTCCGGTTCGCGTGAACAAGACGCGCCGAACCAGAGTCTGGAGCTCACCAACTGCGCCAAGTTGTCGCGCTTGCCCGACCGGCAAGCGGTCCCCTAGGTTTGCTCGCAACAAGAGCCTGAGCAGGGGGTAAGCGCGTGAGAGCCAAGAGATTTTCCCGTCGTACGGTATTGTCGGGCACCGCCGCATTGACGGCCGCGGCGATCCTGCCGCGCGCCAGCCTCGGCGCCGGCGACTGGCGGCCGACCGAGACGGTCCGCATCATCGTGCCGGCGGCAGCCGGCGGTTCGACCGACGTGATGGGGCGTCTGCTGGCGGCGCATTTGCAGCCGCTCTGGGGCCAGTCGGTGGTGGTGGAGAATCGCTCCGGTGCCGGCGGCACCATCGGCACCGCCGAAGTCGCGCGTGCCAAGGGCGACGGCCACACCATCCTGATCGGCAATCCCGGTCCCAACGCGATCGCCTTCAGCATTTTCCGCAACCTGACCTACAAGGCCGACCAGCTGCAGGCGGTGTCCAACATGATCCGGATCCCGAACATCGTCTCGGCGCATCCGTCGACCGGCATCAAGTCGATCCCCGAATTGATCGCCTATCTGAAGAAGAACCCCGACAAGCTGACCTATGGCTCGTCCGGCACCGGACAGAGCCCTCACCTCACCGGCGCCTGGTTCCTGCAACTCACCGGGCTGAAGATGACGCATGTGCCGTTCCGCGGCGCCGGTCCTGCATTGCAGGCCGGGCTCGCCGGCGACATCCAGATCCTGTTCGACAACCTCTATCCGTCGCTGCCGCAGGTGCAGGACGGCAAGCTCAACGGGCTCTGCGTCACCACCACCGAGCGCAGCGAGTCCGCGCCCAATCTGCCTGTGATGCGCGAAGGCGCGCCGGAACTCGCCAAGTTCGACGTCGCGTCCTGGTTCGGCGTGTTCCTGCCGAAGACCGCACCCGCGCCCGTGGTCGACGAGCTGAACCGCCAGATCAAGGCAATGCTGGAGCGCGACGACGTCAGGAAGAACATCAGTGGCATGGGCGCGCGCGGCGACTACGGCACACCGCAGCAGTTCACCGATTTCGTTGATGCCGAGACCAGGAAATTCACGGCCATCATCGAGAAGGAAGGCCTGCAGATGGAGGTCAAGTAGCCGCCGAGCAAGGCTCGCGCGGCGCACTCGGCATCATCCTGAGAGGGTGTGATCCGATTGGAGGAGGCAGCTCGCGAGGGTGCGTAGCTGCCCTCCGCTGTCATCGCCCGGCCTGTGCACAATTGCGCACATAGACCGGGCGATCCAGTACGCCGCGGCTTCTCGGCTCAAGCACGAACGTTTCTGGAATACTGGATCACCCGCATGCGCAGGTGATGACACCGAACAAGCTGTTTGACAGTTGAACTGGGCTACGACGACTTGTTCATCTTCTTGATCTTGGCGTCGGTTGCTTCAATCGACGTCGCCAGTTCCAGGATCGCCTGCGACAGCAGCTCGATGGCCTCCTTCTGATCCTGCGACTTGGCGGCGCGCAGCGCATAGTTCCGGGCGGATGAGAGCGACATCGATTGATCTCCGTGATGTTAGCGTCTGCTTCAAAAATCAAACCCCGCGGCTCGCACCGCGGGGTTTTGCATTTGTTAGTTTCGCGCGGCTCAGTGCGCCAAGAACCTAGTGTGCCAAGATCGCCAGCAGCAGCAGCGCCACGATGTTGGTGATCTTGATCATCGGGTTCACCGCCGGGCCCGCCGTGTCCTTGTAGGGATCGCCGACGGTGTCGCCGGTCACCGCGGACTTGTGGGCATCACTGCCCTTGCCGCCGTAGTGGCCGTCCTCGATGTACTTCTTGGCGTTGTCCCAGGCACCGCCGCCCGAGGTCATCGAGATCGCCACGAAGAGACCGGTGACGATGACGCCGAGCAGCATGGCGCCGACCGCGGAGAACGCCGCCGACTTGCCGTCCGCACCGCCGCCCGCGATGAAGTAGATCAGGAAGTAGACCACGATCGGCGACAGCACCGGAAGCAGCGACGGGATGATCATTTCCTTGATCGCAGCCCGGGTCAAAAGATCGACCGCCTTGCCGTAGTCCGGCTTGTCGGTGCCCTGCATGATGCCGGGCTTCTCGCGGAACTGACGGCGTACCTCCTCGACGATCGCACCGGCGGCACGACCGACCGCGGTCATGCCCATCGCACCGAACAGATACGGCAGCAGGCCGCCGAACAGCAGGCCGACCACGACGTAAGGATTGTTCAGCGAGAAGTCGGGGTTGACGCCCTTGAAGTAGAGGTGGTTGGCGGAGTCTCCGATAAAGAATTTGAGGTCCTGATTATAGGCCGCAAACAGCACCAGCGCGCCGAGACCGGCGGAGCCGATCGCGTAGCCCTTGGTCACCGCCTTGGTGGTGTTGCCCACCGCGTCGAGCGCGTCGGTCGACTTGCGCACCTCCTTCGGCAGCCCCGCCATCTCGGCGATGCCGCCGGCGTTGTCGGTGACCGGTCCGAAGGCGTCGAGCGCGACGATCATGCCGGCCAGCGCCAGCATGGTGGCGGTCGCGATCGCGATGCCGAACAGGCCGGCCAGGCTGTAGGTGACCAGGATGCCGGCGATGATGACGATCGCGGGCAGCGCGGTCGCCTCCATCGAGACCGCGAGGCCCTGGATCACGTTGGTGCCGTGACCGGTGACGGAGGCCGCCGCAATCGACTTCACCGGACGGTAGTCGGTGCCGGTATAGTATTCGGTGATCCAGATGATCAGGCCGGTGACGGCAAGACCGACCACGCCGCACCAGAACAGCGACATGCCGGTGTAGTCGACGCCGTCGAGCTTGCCGAACCCGATCAACCAGTTGATCACGGCCGCGACGCCGACCAGCGACAGGATGCCGGTGGCGATCAGGCCCTTGTACAGGGCACCCATGATCGACTGGCTGGCACCGAGCTTGACGAAGAAGGTGCCGATGATCGAGGTGATGATGCAGATGCCGCCGATCGCGAGCGGCAGCGTCATCATGTTCACCAGGATCGGGGTCTTGGCGAAGAAGATCGCCGCGAGCACCATGGTGGCGACCGCGGTCACCGCATAGGTCTCGAACAGGTCGGCCGCCATGCCGGCGCAGTCGCCGACATTGTCGCCGACGTTGTCGGCGATGGTGGCCGGGTTGCGCGGATCGTCCTCGGGGATGCCGGCCTCGACCTTGCCGACGAGGTCGCCGCCGACGTCCGCACCCTTGGTGAAGATGCCGCCGCCGAGACGGGCGAAGATCGAGATCAGCGAGGCGCCGAAGCCGAGCGCCACCATGGCGTCGACCACGGTGCGGCTGCCCGCTTCCAGACCCATGAACTTGACCAGGATCATGAAGTAGATGGTGACGCCGAGCAGCGCGAGACCGGCCACCAGCATGCCGGTGATCGCGCCCGCCTTGAAGGCGAGCTCGAGGCCGCCGGCGAGCGAGGTGGTCGCCGCCTGCGCGGTGCGGACGTTGGCGCGCACCGAGACGTTCATGCCGATGAAGCCGGCGGCACCCGACAGGATGGCGCCGATCGCAAATCCGAGGGCCACCAGCAGACCCAGGAAGTAGGCCAGCACCACGAAGATCACGATACCGACCAGGCCGATCGTCGTGTACTGGCGCCGCAGATAGGCTTGTGCGCCCTCGCGCACTGCGCCCGCGATTTCCTGCATGCGGGGACTGCCCGCATCCGCGTTCAAGACCGACTGCGTCGCCCAGATCGCGTAGACGATGGAAAGCGCCCCGCAGAGCACTATCAACCACAAAGCTGTCATTGAATGTTGCCTCAGATCCTTGATGTAACCCCCGCGCCTTCTTTGTGCCGCTAGGGGGCGGCAGGCGCTTATTTTGCGAGGACAATCCTCCCCAAAAACGGATTGCCTCAAATCGGGCGCGACCTTGCCAAAATCGTTACCGCTGTGCAACGCCACCTGTGGCCGAAACAGCCGATATCGGCAGCTATTTAGAAGGAAAATCGGGGCCGTCAGGCGCGGCAATTCTAGAAATGGCTGTAGGACAGCCGCTTCAGCGCCAGTTCCCGGCCCTGCCCGTCGAGAAAGCTGGGCGGCGACGAGCCCGCGATCAGGCCGCCGATCGCAGTCACCGCGACCTTGGCCTGCCGTGCCTCCCGCAGGAAGGCGTCGACATGATCGCTCGGGACCGCGCACAGCAGCTCGTAATCGTCTCCGCCGGCCACCAGGGTCTCGATACCGATCGCCTTGCGCGCGACCAGCGCCGCGGCCGCAGCCGACAACGGGATGCTGGGCACGTTGATCACGGCCGCCACACCGCTGGCTGCGCACAGCTTGGCCAGATCGCCGGCGAGACCGTCGGACACGTCCATCGCGGCGCTGGCATGGGCGCGAACCGTCTTGGCGAGTGCGTTGCGCGGCTGCGGAACACGGTAGCGAGCGGCAAGGAAATCCCGCCCGGCGGCATCGTCCGTCAGCGCCGCCGCGACCGGACCGCCCCGGAGCACGTCGAGGCCGAGCGCGGCATCGCCGATCGTGCCGGTGACGAACACGCGGTCGCCCGCCTTTGCCCCCGCCCGATGCACCATCTTGCCCCGCGGCAGCCGGCCGAACGCGGTGATCGAGATCATCAGCGGCCCCGGCGTCGAGACCGTGTCGCCCCCGAGCAGCGGGCAGTTGTAATCGGCGGCGTCCTCACCGAGCGCCCGGGCGAACGGCTGCAGCCAGGCCTCCTCGGCGCGGCGCAGCGCCAGCGTCAGCACGAAGCCCGCCGGCACCGCCCCCTTGGCCGCGATGTCGGACAGGTTCACCCGCAGCGCCTTGCGCGCCAGCGTGTCGGGCGGATCATCGGGAAGGAAGTGCACGCCCTCGACGATGGCGTCCGTGGTGACCACGATGTCCTCGCCATCAGCCCTCAGCGCGGCCGCGTCGTCGTCGAGCCCGAACGCGCCGGGATCGGTCGCGAGCGGCTTGAAATAGCGCGCGATCAGGGAGTCCTCGCCGGAGGGATTGCCGTGACGCTCTGTCATGTCGCGCGCCTTCCCCTCAGCTGTCATCGCCCGGCTTGACCGGGCGATCCAGTACGCCGCAGTAGCTGTTGTTGCCAATAACCGCCGCGGCGTACTGGATCACCCGCATGCGCGGGTGATGACGGCGGAATATGTGGTTCAATTCCGCACAAACTCGTCGCCGCGGAACTGGCGCGCGATCTGGTCGAGCACGGCGTTGACCATGCCGGTCTCGTCCTTCTCGACAAAGGCATGCGCGACGTCGACATATTCGGAAACCACCACGCGGCCCGGCACGTCCCTGCGATGCTCGAGCTCGTAGGAACCGGCCCGCAGCACCGCGCGCAGGATCGCATCGATCCGCTTCAGCGGCCAGCCCTTCGACAGCGCCTCGTCGATCAAGGGATCGAGCTTGGCCTGGTCGCGCACCACGCCGGAGACGACGTCGCGGAAAAACGCGGCTTCCGCCGGCAGGTACTTCTCGCCCTCGACCTCATTGCCGAGCCAATGGCTCTCGAACTCGGCGAAGATGTCGTTGATGCCGGCGCCGCCAATGTCCATCTGGTACAGCGCCTGCACGGCGGCGAGCCGGGCGGCGCCGCGCCGGTTGGCTTTCCGTTCGGGGGCTTTGCCGGGCTTGTTGCTGTCAGCCATGGTCAGGCCTTTGCCAGACGGCGTTTGATCCGCAGCATCGCAATCGCCGCGCGCGCCGCGTCGCCGCCCTTGTTGAGCTCGCTGGCGCGTGCCCGCGCCCAGGCCTGCGCCTCGGTGTTGACGGTGAGGATGCCGTTGCCGAGCGGGAATTTCCGGCTCACGGCCAGATCCATCAACCCGCGCGAGGATTCCTGCGAGACGATCTCGAAATGGATGGTGTCGCCGCGCACGACGCAGCCAAGCGCGATCGCCGCATCATAGGGCTTGCCGTTCGCTTCAGCGGCATCGATCGCAATCGCGATCGCGGCCGGAATCTCCAGCGCACCCGGCACCGTGATCACGTCGTGGCTTGCGCCGGCCGCCTTGATCTCGGCGAGCGCGCCTTCCAGCAGCGCATCCTGGATGTCGTCATAAAACCGGGCCTCGACGATCAGCACGCGTGCGCCTGTGATGTCGGTCTGGTCCTTCAGGGGTGCGCGCCGCGCGTCAGCCATTGCAATAACCAATCGGAACTTGAGGAGGATTTGTGCAGCGTTTTAGGCGCAGCAGGCGCTAAAGCCAAGGGCAATACTGGCCCGGATGTCACCGCGATCAGCCCGATTTTTCAGGCCGGCTTCGCCCGCAATGCATAGGCCATCCGGTTGGAAATCGCCCGAGGCGAACAGGACGCCAATCCCGGCCGCGATGCCCAAGCCCCGGCTATTTCATCTCCGACAGCCGCGCCGCGTAGCGGGCCATCAGATCGACCTCGATATTGACCTCGCTGCCGACCTTCCAGCCGCTCAGGGTCGTGACGGACAGCGTGTGCGGGATGATCAGCACCGAAAAAGTCACATCATCGACCGTATTCACCGTCAGCGACACGCCGTCCAGCGTAATGGATCCCTTCGCCGCGATGAAACGCGCCAGCTCGCGGCTGGTTTTGAGCTCGAACCGCGCCATGTCTGGCAGATCGTCGCGCTTGACGATCGTGGCGATGCCGTCGGCATGCCCGGCCACGATGTGACCGCCGAGTTCGTCACCGATCTTGAGCGCGCGCTCGAGGTTGAGCCGGCCGCCCTGTGCCCAATGCTTGGCGGTGGTCATGCCGAGCGTCTCGGCCGCGGCATCGACATCGAACCAGGTCTTGCCGTCAGCGGTGCCCGAGGCGACCACGGTGAGACAGACGCCGTTGCAGGCGATCGAGGCACCGTCGGCGATCGTGGTCTGGTCGTAGTCGCAGGCAATCCGCATCCGATGCAGCTGCCCCTGCGCCACGGGCTTCAGGATTACGATCTCGCCGATATCGGTGACAATTCCGGTAAACATTACGCACGCTCGTAGATATTGAGACTGTCTTTGCCGAGGGGTTCGCTAGCACGACGGCGGAAGGCGGGCGACTGCGTGATTGCGTCGAGCGGCATTGCGTCCAGCGCGGGAACGCCGTCGGCGCCGATCGCATCAGGGCCGCGCAACAGCCAGATTTCATCGACAAGGCCGGCTGCCACGAAAGAATTCGCCACGCGCGAGCCGCCTTCGACCATGAGCCGCGTGATCCCCCTCTCCGCCAGCGCATGCAACACGGCCGGCAGATCGAGCCCCGCCGCACTGGCGGCAACGCGGATCACCTGTGCGCCGGCGGCCCCAAGCTTCACCGCGGCAGGCGCCTCCGCCACGTCTGATGTCATCACCCAGAGCGGCGTCTCGCGCGCCGAGTGCACCAGGCGGCTGTCGCCCGAGATCCGCAGCGCGCGGTCGAGCACGACCCGCACCGGCGAACGATCAGCCATGCCCGGCAGCCGGCAGGTTAGCAGCGGATCGTCGGCCTTGACCGTGCCGATGCCGACTAGGATCGCGTCGCTCCGCGCACGCAGCAGATGCACGCGGGTCCGCGCGGCCTCGCCTGATATCGCAACCGTTTTGCCGCCGCTCGCTGCGATCTTGTCGTCGGCCGACACCGCGAGCTTGAGGATCACATGCGGGCGTTTGTCCCGGATACGGCGGAAGTGTCCGGCATGGTCGTGCGCCGCCTCCGCCTGGCACAGCCCGACATCGACCGCGATGCCGGCGGCGCGCAGCTTGGCATGCCCCTTCCCGCCGACTTCCGGATTAGGGTCTTCGATCGCCGAGACCACGCGCGCGAGCCCGGCGGCGACGACGGCGTCGGCACAGGGCGGCGAGCGGCCGAAATGCGAGCAGGGTTCGAGCGTGACATAGAGCGTGGCGCCGCGCGCGGCCTCGCCGGCCCGCCGCAGTGCCTCGACCTCGGCATGCGGGCGGCCACCGGGCTGGGTCCAGCCGCGGCCGACGATGACGCCGTCCTTGACGATGACGGCGCCGACCGCCGGATTGGGCCAGGTACGGCCGAGGCCGCGGCGGCCGAGCGTCAGTGCAAGCTGCATGAAGCGCAGATCGGCGGCCTTGGCAGTTTCCCTGGCCTGTTTGGCTTGCTGCCCGAGTTGCTCTTCCAGAATGCGGAAGATCATTTGCGTAGCGTCGCGATCCGCGGGTCCTCTTCGCCGGTCAGTTCGTCGAGCACGGCTTCAAAGTCCTTGGCCTCGCGGAAATTGCGATAGACCGAGGCGAAGCGCACATAGGCGACGTCGTCGAGCTGGCGCAGATGCTCCATCACGATCTCGCCGATCGCCTCCGAGGAGATTTCCGCCTCGCCGCCGCTTTCCAGCTCGCGCACGATGGTGGACACCATCTTCTCCACCCGCTCCGACTCCACCGGGCGCTTGCGCAACGAGATTTGCAGCGAGCGCACCAGCTTGTCGCGGTCGAACGGCACGCGGCGGCCGTTGCGCTTGATCACCGTCAGCTCGCGCAGCTGCACCCGCTCGAAGGTCGTGAAGCGGAAGTTGCAGGCCATGCAGACGCGCCGCCTGCGGATCACCGCGGAGTCCTCGGTCGGACGCGAGTCCTTGACCTGCGTATCGAGAGAATTGCAGCTCGGACAACGCATCCAACGGGCCTCTTGCGAACGAACGATTACTGATAGATCGGGAAGCGATCGGTCAGCGCTTTGACGCGCTCCTTGATCGCGGCCTCGACCAGCGGCGCCTTGCCGTCCGGCGACTGCGCCAGCGCGTTCAGGACTTCCGCGATCATGCCGCCGACCTGCTTGAACTCGGCGACGCCGAAGCCGCGCGTGGTCGCAGCCGGCGTCCCGAGCCGCAGGCCCGAGGTGACGAACGGCTTCTCGGGATCGAACGGGATGCCGTTCTTGTTGCAGGTGATGGCGGCGCGCACCAGCGCCTTCTCGGAGACGTTGCCCTTCAGGCCCTTCGGCCTGAGGTCGACCAGCATCAGATGGTTGTCGGTGCCGCCGGACACGATGTCGAGGCCGTGGCTGCGGAGCGTCTCCGCCAGCGCCTTGGCGTTCTCGACCACGTTCCTGGCGTAGACCTTGAAGTCCGGCCGCAGCGCTTCGGCGAACGCCACCGCCTTGGCGGCGATGACATGCATCAGCGGGCCGCCCTGCAGACCGGGGAAGATCGCCGAGTTCAGCTTCTTCGCCAGCGTCTCGTCATTGGTGAGGATCAGCCCGCCGCGCGGACCGCGCAGCGACTTGTGCGTGGTCGTGGTCGTGACGTGGGCGTGCGGCACCGGCGAGGCATGCACGCCACCGGCGACGAGCCCTGCGAAATGCGCCATGTCGACCAAGAGATACGCGCCGACCGAGTCGGCGATCTCGCGGAAGCGCTTGAAGTCCCAGGCGCGCGAATAGGCCGAGCCGCCGGCGATGATCAGCTTCGGCTTGACCTGCTCGGCCTGCCTCGCGACTTCGTCCATGTCGATGATCTGGTCCTCGCGGCGCACGGTGTAGTGCGCGGCCTTGAACCACTTGCCGGACATGTTGACCGGCGAGCCATGGGTGAGATGGCCGCCGGCGGCGAGGTCGAGGCCCATGAAGGTGTCGCCGGGCTGCAGCAGCGCGAGGAACACCGCCTGGTTCATCTGGCTGCCGGAGTTCGGCTGCACGTTGGCGAAGCCGGCGCCGAACAGCTTCTTGGCGCGCTCGATCGCCAGGTTCTCGGCGACATCGACCCATTCGCAACCGCCGTAGTAGCGCGCGCCCGGATAACCTTCCGCATATTTGTTGGTCATCACCGAGCCCTGCGCCTCCAGCACGGCGCGGCTGACGATGTTCTCGGAGGCGATCAGCTCGATCTCGTGGCGCTGCCGGCCGAGCTCACCCTTGATCGCGGCGGCGATCTCGGGATCGGCCTCGGCGAGACCAGCCGTGAAGAAGGAATCGGGCGCGGAAGCGGTCTTGGAGGATGAGGTCATCGGCGAAATATCTCCACCGCCGCAAGCCTTTACGCAGGATGCGGACGGTCACGAGTGGCGGTCGAAGCTGGTTTCAGAGCGTTATCACATCACCCCAAAATGGCCAAGCGGTTGCGGTCCCCGGCGGCCAATTATGCCAGATATGGTGGGGATGGCGGGGATTGCCAGGCGGCGGGCCGGCCCGCCCGGGGGCCGGTTCTGGCCACCCGGCGCGGTCTGGCGGCGACGGTCAGCGCAGGGAACGAGACCTCCCCCTGCGCAACCGATCGGACACGCGGAACTGAAGGTCGAGGCGCCAGCAATCTTCGCGTGCAATGATCCTCGAATACCCAATCATGCGACTTGCCGGTCTGTCGATCATCACGCGCAACCATGATGCATCGACTCACGAGACGATTTTTGAATCGTTCAATTCTTGAATCGTTCAACACTGGATCGATTCAAAACTCTCACGTGATGCGTGCAACTGCGCGGCGCACTCCGTTGTCGCTCGGTCACACACGCAAGCTTTGCGTCCAGCTTCGATAGCTTCTAACTGCGCGCGGGCTATCAACGAACATCATCGTGATAACGACGCCGAACAAACTTCTCTTTGGGGGCGTTGAATGTCGGACGGATGGATTCGGCCGCAGCGGCTTGCTGCTTCGGCCTTGGTGGTGCTTTCGGTTGCGGGTGCGGACGAAGTGTTCGCGCAGGCGCAACTGCCGTCCGTGACAGTCGATGCGCCGCAGCCGCGGCAAGCCGCGCGATCGCAGCAGCCATCGCAACGAACCACGCGGGCACGCAGCGCCGCGCGCCGCGCAACGGCGGCCCCGGTCAGCGCGCAGCCGCAGGCGGCACAGCAGGCCGCGGGCGCAGGCGGCGGACACGAGCGCGCCAACGGCCCGGTCACCGGCTATCTGGCGCGCGTGAGCGCCAGCGGCACCAAGACCAGCACGCCGATCATCCAGACGCCGCAATCGGTGACGGTGATCGGCGCCGAGCAGATCCGCGACCAGAAGATCGTCAGCAAGTTCGACGAGGTGCTGCGCTACTCGCCGGGCGTGATCGGCGGCACCTACGGCTCCGATTTCCGCAACGACTGGTTCCTGATCCGCGGCTTCCCCGCGCAGAACGAGTCACTGTTCCTCGACGGGCTGCAGCTGTTCTACACCTCCTATGCGAGCTGGAAGCTGCAGCCGTTCAATCTCGAACGCGTCGAGGTGCTGCGCGGTCCGTCCGGCATCCTGTATGGTGGCTCGGCGCCCGGCGGTCTCGTCAACGCGGTGAGCAAGCTGCCGTCGGCCGAGCCCATTCGCTATATCGAAGCCGGCGTCAACAATTTCGGCAACGCCTACACAGCGTTCGACATCGGCGGCGCGGTCCCGCAGTCCGGCAATGGACAGGTGCTGTACCGGATGGTCGGCCAGGTGCAAGGCGGCGGCACGCAGACCGATTACACCTACGACAACAATTTCTTCTTCGCGCCGTCAGTGACCTTCCGGCCGGACGTCGATACCAAGCTCACCGTCTACGCCACGGCGGCGCACAACAACACCAGGGCGGAGAACTTCCTGCCCTATGTCGGCACCGTCACCAACGCGCCGTTCGGGCGCATTCCCACCAGCCTGTTCATCGGCGACCCCAGCGCCGACCAGTTCCGCCGCGAGCAGGAGACGCTCGGATACCAGTTCGAGAAGAACATCACCGACAGTCTCGACTTCCGCCAGAACGCGCGCTTCGGACATGTCGACGTCTACTATACCGGCCTCTACGGGCTGGGCTGGGCGACGACGCCGGCGGCCGGCGACATCACGCGCGGCAATTTCTACGCCCGCGGCGTCGCCAATCAGTTCAACCTCGACAATCAGCTCGAATATCGCTTCGCCACCGGCGCGTTGCAGCACACCGCGCTGTTCGGCGTCGACCTCAAGCACTACGGCGTCGACGACCGCCAGGGCTTTGGCATGGGCACGAATATCAACGTGTTCAATCCGGTCTATGGCACCAACGCGCCCTACAGCGGCGCGCTGTATCAGGACGCCTATCTCACCCAGGGAATGGCCGGGCTTTATCTGCAGGATCAGGTCAAGCTCGACCGGCTGACCGTGGTGCTGTCCGGCCGCCAGGATTGGGTCGACCTGGCCAACCAGAACCGGATCGGTGCCGATCAAAGCCGCGACGACAGCAAGTTCTCCGGCCGCGTCGGCGCGATCTACAATTTCGACAACGGCGTTGCGCCCTACGTTTCTTACATGACCGGCTACAACCCGATCATCGGCGTCAATGCGGCAGGGCAATTGCTGTTGCCCGAGACCTCCGAGCAGAGCGAGGTCGGCGTCAAATACGAGCCGGTCGGGCTCAACGCACGCTTCAGCGTCGCGTATTTCGATCTGAAGCGCGCCAATGCGCTGACCACCGATCCGAACAACCCGCTGCGCCAGACCCAGAACGGCGAGGTCACCTCGCGCGGCGTCGAGCTCGAGGCGGTGGCGAACATCACGCCCGACTTCAAGCTGGTGGCGAGCTACACCAACTACGATCTGTTCGTCAGCAAGGACCTCAATCCGGCGCTGATCGGCACCGTCCCGACCAACACGCCGCGGGAAATGGCATCGGTCTGGACCGATTACACGTTCCGTGACGGCCCGCTCGCCGGCTTCGGCCTCGGTGGCGGCGTGCGCTATATCGGCTCATCGTTTGCGGACCAGGCGAACACCGCGCCCGTCCCCTCCTTCGTGCTGGGCGATCTCGCCCTGCATTACGAATGGGACAACCACTGGCGCGCGGCGCTCAATGTCGTGAATGTCACCGACAGGATCTACGTCGCGAGCTGCGCCACGATCAGTTCCTGCTACTACGGCGATCGCCGTCGCATCACGGCGAGCCTCGCCTACAAATGGTGAGCTGAAGCTTCAGCGCACCAAAATACCGTTGAGAGAGGCGGCGGTCGGTCGCCCCTCTTTTTTGGCCGTCGTCAGGGTGGTGTCAGCATGGCGCGCTAGCTTCTCGACGCGGCGATATTTGCCGTGCCCAGACTGGCCCGCTCCGAAATGCGAGCCCCGGAGCGGGCCTTTTACATGCCGCGGATTCTCCACGGCAGCCCAGGCCAGTCTTCGCTAATGTGGAGGCCGGCGCACTCGCCGGCCAGCGGGCTATCCGCTTCCCTTCGATACCGCAGCCTCGCATCAGTCCGACGGGTTCCCGGCGTGAACAGCCGCGATGGACTTAAGACGACGATTGCCCGACATTGCGGCAGCGAGGGCAAGCCGGTGATTTTCTGGATAGCTGGTCTGGTTGGATTGATGGCCGCGTATCTGCTCGGCGCGACGCCGGTGGGTTATTTGGCAGGGAAACTGCTGAGGGGCATCGACATCCGCCAGCATGGTTCCAGGTCCACCGGGGCGACGAACGTGCTGCGAACCCTCGGCAAATGGCCTGCCTTGGCCGTCCTCCTGCTCGACGTGCTGAAAGGCGTGGCGGCGATCGTGTTTGCCCGCTGGTTTTATTCCTGGCTCTATTCACGGCCGTCGGTCACACCACCGGCCGCGCTCGATCTGCAAGCGCTGCTGCCCTGGGCCGTTTGCCTCGCCGGACTGGCCGTGCTGCTGGGGCATAGCCGTTCGATCTGGCTGAATTTCACAGGCGGCAAATCAGCTGCGACCGGGCTCGGCGTCTTGCTGGCGATGTCCTGGCCGGTCGGCTTGGGCGCCGCCGCTGCCTTCGGCGTCGTGCTGGCGATCTCCCGGATCGTTTCGCTTGCGTCGATGCTGGCGGCGCTCGGCGCGATCGCACTGGTCTGCAGCCTGGAGCAACCGTTGCCCTATCGGCTGCTGGTCATCGCAGGCAGCCTCTACGTCATCATGCGCCATCGCGCCAACATTCAGCGCCTGCGGTCCGGGACCGAGCCACGCCTGGGTCAAGCATCGCAAAGCCAGTGTTCCGCGAATTAGTCCTCGTTGGCCTTGAACCGCCCCAATCCCCTGAGCACAAAGGGCGCCAGCAGCGCGATCAGCGCGACACCGAGCAGCGTCGCCGACATCGGGCTTTGCAGCAGCACCATGGGATCGCCGAGGCTGATCGCCAGCGCCCGGCGCAGCTGGCTTTCCGCGATCGGCCCGAGGATCAACCCGATCACGACCGGCGCGATCGGGAAATCGAACCGCCGCATCAAAAAGCCCATCACGCCGAACGCCGCCAGCATCGACAGTTCGACCACCGACGGCTTGGCCGCGATCGTGCCCATGGTGGCGAACACCAGGATGCCGGCATAGAGCCATGGCTGCGGGATCGCGAGCAGCCGCACCCACAATCCGACCAAAGGCAGGTTCAGCACCAGCAGCATGCCGTTGGCGATGAACAGGCTCGCGATCAGACCCCACACCAGATCGGGCCGCTCCGCGAACAGCAGCGGCCCCGGGTTGAGACCGTATTGCTGGAAGCCCGCCAGCATCATCGCCGCGGTCGCCGAGGTCGGCAGCCCGAGCGTCAGCAGCGGCACCAGCGTGCCGGCGGCAGAGGCATTGTTGGCGGCTTCCGGTCCGGCAACGCCCTCGATCGCGCCCTTGCCGAATTCTTCCGGATGCTTGGTCAGCCGCCGCTCGGTTGAGTACGACAGGAAGGTCGGGATCTCGGCGCCGCCGGCCGGCAGTGCGCCGATCGGAAAGCCGAACAGCGTGCCGCGCAGCCACGGCTTCCAGGAGCGCTGCCAGTCCTCGCGCGTCATCCACAGCGAGCCGCGCACCGGCTCGAGCTTCTCCTCGGCATGATGACGGCGCGAGGCGACATAGAGCGCCTCGCCCACCGCGAACAGGCCGACCGCGAGCGTCGTCACCTCGACGCCGTCGAGCAGTTCGGGGATGCCGAACGCCAGCCGCGCCTGCCCGGTCAACTTGTCGATGCCGACCAGCCCGAGCGTCAGGCCGATGAACAGGCTGGTGAGGCCGCGGACCGGCGAGTCGCCGAAGGTCGCCGACACCGTGACGAAGGCGACGCACATCAGCGCGAAGTAATCCTCCGGCCCGAACCGCACCGCGAAATCGACCAGCCATGGCGCGAGGAATGCGAGGCCGATGGTGGCGATGGTGCCGGCCACGAACGAGCCGATCGCCGAGGTCGCCAGCGCCGGACCGCCGCGGCCGGCCTTGGCCATCTTGTTGCCCTCGAGCGCGGTCGCCATCGACGCGCTTTCGCCCGGCGTGTTGATCAGGATCGCGGTGGTCGAGCCGCCATACATGCCGCCGTAATAGATGCCGGCAAACATGATCAGCGAGCCGCCCGGATCGAGCTTGTAGGTCACCGGCAGCAGCAGCGCCACCGTCAGCGCCGGGCCGATCCCCGGCAGCACGCCGACCGCGGTGCCGAGGAACACGCCGATCAGGGCGTAGAGCAAATTCATCGGCTGCATGGCGACCGCCATGCCATGCGCCAGCGCGGCGAAAGTGTCCATTACAGCAGTCGCTCCAGCGGGCCGGCGGGAAGGCTCAGTGTCAACAGCTTGTCGAACGCGAGATAAATGAGCGTCGTGATCACGAGCGCGATGGCGGTGTCCGCGAGCACGGCGCGGCGGCCGAAGGCGGCCGAGGTGGTGACGAACAGCGCCGAGGTCGCAAGGATGAAGCCGCCGCCAAAGCCGATGATGGCGATCAGCAGCGCGAGGCCGCCGATGATCAGCCACACCGGTTTCGGGTCCATGCTCTCGCGCGGCGGCAGCTTGCCGCGCAGCGCATCGATCAGATTGCCGACGGCGAGAATGACGAGGCCGATCGCGATGACGACGGGCATCGCCTCCGGCCCCATACCGTACATCGTGGTGGATGGCAGCTTGCTGGCGTCCCACACCAGCACCGCGGCGAGCACGGCCAGCGCCGCCGCGATCACCACCCCGGCGCGATCGACGCGCCGCGCCGGCGTATGCACCGGGTTTTCCGAAGGCATCACGACTTCACGAGGCCGACGGACTTCAGCACGTCGGTGACCCGCACGATTTCCTTCTTGAGAAAATCCGCGAAGGCGTCGCCACCGAGATAGGCGTCGTCCCAACCCTTCTGCTTGAGGATCTCCTTCCAGGCGTCGGACTTCACCATCTTCTCGACAGCATCGCCGAGCGCCTTGCGCTGCTCCGGCGTGATGCCGGGCGGTGCGACCACCGAACGCCAGTTGGCCAGCACCAGGTCGATCCCCTGCTCCTTGAAGGTCGGGATGTCGACGCCCGGCAAGCGCTGCGCCGCGGTGACACCGAGCGCGCGCAGCTTGCCGGCCTTGATCTGGCCTTCGTACTCGCTGAGGCCGGAAATACCGGCCGTGACCTTGCCGCCGAGAATGGCGGCGAGCGACTCGCCGCCGCCCGAGAACGGAATGTAGTTGATCTTCCTGGCATCGGCGCCGACCGTGCCCGCGAACAGCGCCGCCATCACATGGTCGACGCCGCCGGCCGAGCCGCCGGCAAACGTCACCTTGGCGATGTCGGCCTTGACCGCGGCAGCAAGATCCTGCGCCGTCTTGAGCGGCGAACTGGCCGGCACCACGATGACCTGGATCTCCTCGGTCAGGCGCGCGATCGGCGTCACCTGGTCGAGCGTCACCGGCGACTTGTTCATGGCGAGCGCGCCGACCATGACGAAGCCGTTGACCATCATCTGGTTGCCGTCGCCCTTGGCGCCGTTGACGAACTGCGCGATACCGACGCTGCCGCCGGCGCCGGGCACATTGGTGACCTGGACGCTGCGCGCGACACCGGCAGCGACCAGCGCCTGCTGCATCGACCGCGCGGTCTGATCCCAGCCGCCGCCGGGCGCCGCCGGTGCCATCAGCTTGAGCTCGAGTTGCTGCGCGGGTGCTGGACCGCTCGCCCCAAGCAATAGCGCAGCGACGGCGCCGAACAGGCGCATGCGGGACGAGATCATGGGGCTTCCTCCTGGATTTTCAGACGCACCCCGGCGATCGCTGGCTGCATCCGGTCATGTGGTCGCATCGCCAATCGGAAAGCGATTCATCGGGCTTGAAGGAATCGCTTGCCGTGCTCGCGTCTGCGTGTCCTTAGCGACCATTCGCCACAGCCTTCGGCAAGCCGCACGGCGCGATTACGCCGTGCTGCAAATCGCCGCACCTCGCCGCTGCTTTTTCACTTGCCTTGATTTGAGTGGCGGCGACGCGCGCCCGTCACGTGCGCTTTCCCAACAAAATCTCGCCCGCGACGACCGTCGCTAGTCCCTCAATCGATCAGAACGTGGGTCAGCACCACCAGGAACGCAGCACTGACAATCGCAATGGCGAGGCAAACGCGCGCTGGAAATGAATATGAATCGAGATGAGGCTGTTCGAGCAATGTCGCACTCCCTTCATCTCTGGGCGGGAGCGCGATTGGTCTCTCTACCGCGACTGAATCTCCCCTCGCCAACCAGCGACCCCGGCGCCGGAGGTTTGGCGGCACCGGGGATCGCTACTCCCGGCGGGCTTGGGGGCTAAGACCGGGAGCTGAGAATCGACGCTCCGGGTTCCGGTTTGTTCCTAGATGAGCGGCCCAGGCAGAACGGCTCGACGCAACGGGACAGCAGTCGAGCGAGCTCCCTCGCCTACCGCCCAAACGCGGCGAAGCGAGAAGCAAAGCTCGGACACATCATGTCGAAAGAGCGCGGAGCTGCATCCCGACTACGACTGTCATCGCCCGGCCTGTGCGCAATTGCGCACATCGACCGGGCGATCCAGTACGCCGCGGCCTCTCGATTCAAGCACAACCGTCTCTGGAATACTGGATCACCCGCACGCGCGGGTGATGGCACCGCGTGGTGTGGCAACTTGGTTTGCGCCACATACTCACCGTCGTCCCGGCGAAGGCCGGGACGCATAGCCACCGATGCTGCTGATCGCGCGACACTGAACGACGCGTCCCGTTCCCAACGTCCGCCGCAGGGACGACGGGTGGAAGGAGCGGTGTGCTCTCACCCTCCACGGCGTCACCGAACAAGCTGTTTGACGGTTGAATCAGGCTGCGAAGCCAGGCCGGCTACAGCCCGGTATACCCGGCCTTCACATGGTCGGTGCTGCCGTCGAGCTGGCGCAGATAGGTCAGCCCGCACACGGTCAGCCGATGCGTGTCGCGCTCGCCCGCGTCGAACAGCGTTTGCACGTACTCTGTCACCTTCACCCGCGCTTCGTCGCTTGCAGCGGACGTGCGGTTGAGCAGCAGATCGTACGTCTGCATGATGCGATCGATAGCGGCTTCCATTGAAGTCTCCGGGTTGACGCTCAGGCGACCACCAGCGTCTCGGCCTCGAACTTCACGATCGCCTTGTTGGCGAGGCGGAGTCGGTTCAGCTCACCGCGCTGGAACAGCTTCACGATGATGCCGAGCAGGCGCTCATTGGTGGCGAAAGTGTCAGGAATGGTGCCGGATTTGCGCAGATAGTTCGAGGCGATCGCGTAGGCGTCTCCGACGACCTCGACATTCAGCACCTCAATCCCGCGCTCGACCAGCATGTCCTGCCTCTCCATCAGAGCGTTTTCAAGCGAAGTGGACACCGCTTCGCGTGAAGAAAACGCGTCCAAACAAAGGACCCGAGCAAGACGAGATCCGAACCGGATCTCGTCTTGCCGGGGAGACGGGATAAAGCGCGGGGAATGCCTTGGTTCCTGGTCGGGACCTATTTATTTTCGCAGGTGCAGCATGAACGGGTGCAGCACGAAAAACGCATCGGCCGGGCATGACCGATGCGTTAACTGCAAGGCTGAACTGGAGGGGGCTGCCGGTCTTTTGCGCGGCCGGCTTGGCCATCAGGCGAAAACAGGAAAGCTTAGAGGCGATACAGGATCTGGTCGGTCCAGAACCGCTCGAGGCGATGCAGCGACTTGTTGAGGCTCGCGAACTCCTCGTTCGAGATGCCGCCAACCTGCTCCACCGTCTTGACGTGCTTCTGATAGAGCGCGTCGACGATCTTGCGGACTTCCTGGCCCTGCGGGGTCAGGCGGATGCGGACCGAGCGGCGATCGACGCGCGAGCGCTGGTGATCGAGGAAGCCGAGCTCGACGAGCTTCTTCAGATTGTAGGAGACGTTGGAGCCGAGATAGTAGCCGCGGGTGCGCAGCTCGCCGGCGGTCAGCTCCTTGTCACCGATGTTGTACAGGAGCAGCGCCTGCACCGAGTTGATGTCGGCGCGGCCGCGACGATCGAATTCGTCCTTGATGACGTCGAGGAGCCGGCGATGCAGCCGCTCCACCAAAGTCAGGGCTTCGAGATAGAGCGGCTGCACCGGAGCTTGACCGGTAGCGCGATCGGCGGCATCCGCCGCCGTTGTCGCAACGGCTTTCATCATGACACTTCCCCTGTTTGTCGTTTTTATCGACTTTATTCGACGAAACTTGTGTCCCGCCTGATAGGTCCAACGTAAGGGGGCCGTTTGAATATCCGCTTAAATAAGAGAATAAAGAGATCATGAATTTAAGACAGTGAATCGTGGATTAAGCCCATGGATCAAGGACTTTTCGCAACTTTTCATTGACGGTGGCGGCCCCTTGTTCACGCTTCGTCTGCCTGCCCTGTCACATTCGGAAACAGCATCGTCTGAATTCGAAACGGCAGCGTAACGTGTGTGAGGGAACCCTTTACGGTGACCGATCAGTTACCGGAAAATTCTTTGAAAATTTTATCGGGGTGCATCGGCGAGACGTGCACGCGACGCGCGCAAGCGGCTCTCAACGTGTGCCGCCGCCAGACCGGTTCCGCCGTCGGCCCGCGCAAAGCCGGCCGGCACACGCGCCGAGATCCGGTGAAATGGGCCCCGACGGCAGGTCCCGCGGAGACGCTCCGGGAAAAGAGGCGCCTCGAAAGGGATGCGATCTGTCGGCACCCACCTAGCAGAACCAATGGCGCTGTCTTCTCGCTGGGCGCACGGCTGCCGAATTTGCCCCGCCGCCGTCAGCTATTCGTCATGCTGTCGCAGCCAGGCCACAGTGTATCGGGCCAGCGCTGCACGCGGGCCTATGGCGGGCGTTCGCGCGCCGACATCCAGGCCAGCGCCAGATAGGCCGCGAGCATCACGGCCTCGAGGGCGACCACGGTGAGGCTGCCGCCATAGATGCTTGGAAACATCAACTCGATGACCGCCATCGATACCACGGTGGTCAGCCAGACCACGGCGCCCCACGGCGTCGCGAGCCAGAGCCCGACGGCAGCGACGAGCTCGATCACGGCGAAATAGATCGTGGCGGTCTGCCAGGCCATCGACTGGTTCTCGAAGGCCTCCTCCTCGCCGCCGACAAAGCCCGTCACCTGGGCCCAGTGATAGAGGCCCTTGGCGACCGAGACGACCGCCATGATGCGCAGGAAGATGACGAGGCGCCGCGTCCACGCATTGTCGTCCGGCTCGATCCGATCGGACGAGATCGCGCTGACCGAGATGGCGTTGTCGCGCGCCTGATCGCGTGCAGAGGTGTCAGACATCCGAATCGCCGCATGGCGGCTGCAAGATGGGGTTCATGGCGCAGTCTTGGCCCGCCGGGCAGGCAAAATCAATTGCCGTTGCGGCAAATCAAGGGCGCCAAAGGTGCATCAGGGGTGCAATCGCGGCGCAATGACGGCGCCCCTGCGAGGTGCTAGAACCGGTGTTATATCAGGTCCAGACTTGATCAGGTCCAGACCAGCCGTCCGTCGAGGAGAGAAGACATGGCGATCAAATTCGGGCGCCCGATCGAGTTGCGCGATGCGCCGCGGCGCCAGACCGAGGCCCTCGCCTCCCCTTCGCTCGACCTCGCGATCCGGATGCGCCGCAACCGCAAGACCGAATGGGCCCGCCGCCTGGTGCGCGAGAACGTGCTGACCACCAACGACCTGATCTGGCCGATGTTCGTGGTCGATGGCCACAACACCCGCACGCCGGTGGCCTCGATGCCCGGCGTCGACCGGCTCACCGTCGATCAGATCGTGCGCGACGCCGAGCGCGCGGCAAAACTCAATATTCCCTGCATCGCGCTGTTCCCCTTCACCGAGCCGTCGCTGCGCGACGAGCAAGGTTCGGAGGCGCTCAATCCCGACAATCTGGTCTGCCAGGCGGTACGCGGGATCAAGAAGGAGTTTCCCGACATCGGCGTGCTCTGCGACGTCGCGCTCGATCCCTTCACCAGCCATGGCCATGACGGGCTGATCGAGGACGGCAAGATCCTTAACGACGAGACGGTCGCGGTGCTGGTGAAGCAGGCGCTGACCCAGGCCGAAGCCGGCTGCGACGTGATCGCGCCGTCCGACATGATGGACGGCCGGATCGGGGCGATCCGCGAGGCGCTCGACGACAACGGCTTCGGCGACGTGCAGATCATGTCCTATGCCGCGAAATACGCCTCCGCCTTCTACGGCCCGTTCCGCGATGCGATCGGCTCGGCCAAGACGCTGACCGGCGACAAGCGCACCTATCAGATGGACAGCGCCAACTCCGACGAGGCGCTGCGCGAGGTCGAGCTCGACATCGCCGAGGGCGCCGACATGGTGATGGTGAAGCCCGGCATGCCCTATCTCGACATCGTCCGCCGCGTGAAGGACCATTTCGCGATGCCGACCTTCGTGTACCAGGTGTCCGGCGAATACGCGATGATCGCGGGCGCCGCCGCCAATGGCTGGATCGACGGCGAGCGCGCGATGATGGAGAGCCTGGTCGGCTTCAAGCGCGCCGGCGCCGACGGCATCCTCACCTACTTCGCGCCGCAGGCCGCCGAGAAGATCAAGGCGGAGCGCTGACAATTCCTCCGCCGTCATTGCGAACGGCATGGAGCTAGAACCGCTCAATTCAGCCCACGAATCGCCGGAATATTTCGGCTAGTTAATGTTCGCGTGGACTTGGCAGGCGGACCTCCTGTTCCCATGTCCTGCGCGGGAGTTTCATTGGAGGTTGGTCATGTCTTACGGCAATGACGGCGGCAGTTCGCGCGGCGGAGCCTGGCGCAACGACGGCGGCGTTCCCCCGCATGCGTTCGACCCGATGATGCAGCCGGAACTGTTCCGCGGTGTGCTGACGCGACGCGTGTTTGCGTTCCTGATCGACCTCTTCGTGCTGTCGGTGCCGGTGATCCTGGCGGTGATCTTCATTGCGATTTTCGGCGTCGTCACGCTTGGCCTCGGCTGGGCGCTGTTCTGGCTGGTCTCGCCGGCCTCGATCGTCTGGGCCATCGTCTATTACGGCGCCTCGATCGGCGGGCAGCACTCGGCCACGTTGGGGATGCGCATGATGGATCTGGAGCTGCGCACCTGGTACGGCGCGCGCGGCTATTTCGTGCTCGGCGCCACCCATGCCGTGCTGTTCTGGGTGACGATCTCGTTCCTGTCGCCGCTGGTGCTGCTGGTCGGCCTGCTTAACGGCCGCCGCCGGCTGCTGCACGACATCATCCTCGGAACCGTCCTTATCAACAGCTCGGTCCGAACCCAGATATCTCCGGCCGCGCGGGCCTCCTATTAGGCCCGCCTAAACCAATTGACCGTTAGCCTCCGGGGGGCGATGCTAGCTCGGCTGCCTGTATTGTATGTGGAGCCCGACGATCAGACGTGACCCAGCACTCGCGTGATACCCCCCAGTTCTATCTGACGGCGCCCTCGCCCTGCCCGTATCTGCCGGGCCGACACGAGCGGAAGGTTTTCACGCACCTGGTTGGCGACAAAGCGGGCGATCTCAACGACTTGCTGACCCATGGCGGCTTCCGCCGCAGCCAGTCGATCGCCTACCGCCCGGCCTGCGACCAGTGCCGGGCCTGCGTCTCGGTCCGGGTGGTCGCCAACGAATTCCGCCCCTCCCGCAATTTCCGCAAGGTGCTGGCCCGCAATGCCGACATCATCGGCGAGCAGCGCACCGCGGTCCCCACGTCCGAACAATATTCGGTCTTCCGCGCCTATCTCGACCGCCGCCACCGCAACGGCGGCATGGCCGACATGACCGTGCTGGACTACGCGATGATGGTCGAGGACAGCCATGTCGAGACCCGAATCATCGAGTACCGCAAGCGCAACGCCGACAGCGCCATCACGGGCCGCGGTGACGAGCTGATGGCGGTGGCGCTGACCGATGTGCTCAGCGACGGGCTCTCGATGGTCTATTCCTTCTTCGAGCCGGGGCTGGAGGCCCGCTCGCTCGGCACCTTCATGATCCTCGATCATATCGCCCGCGCCCGCCGGCAGGGCCTGCCTTACGTCTATCTCGGCTATTGGATCGAGGGCTCCAAGAAGATGGACTACAAGGGCCGCTTCCTGCCGCAGCAGCGCCTTGCGCCCTCGGGCTGGCTGCGCGTCGACGCATCAGGCGACGGACTGGCCGAGCCGCAGGACTAGCGGGCTTGCGCCAGAGCATGATCCGGAAAAGCGTGAAGCGGTTTTCCGAAAGATCATGCTCCAACAAGAATCTAGAGCGCGATGACGATTCAACCTAATCTCACCGCGCCTTAGGTGCCGAAGATCGTGTCGTACAGCAGCTTCACGTTCAGGATCACGATCAGGCCGGCGACGATCCACGCCGCGACCGCGACCGGGAGCGAGATCGCAAGCTTGCCCATCTTGCGCTTGTCGGACACGAAGCGGACCAGCGGGATCACCGCGAACGGCAGCTGCATCGACAGCACGACCTGGCTGAACACCAGCAATTGCGCGGTGCCGCTCTCGCCATAGAGCGCGGCGACCACGATCACCGGGATGATCGCGATGCCGCGGGTCACCAGCCGCTGCAGCCAGTCGGGCAGCTTGAGGTCGAGAAAGCCCTGCATCACGATCTGGCCGGCCAGCGTCGCCGTCACCGTCGAGTTGAGGCCGGAGGCCAGCAGCGCCACGGCAAACAGCGTCGAGGCGATGCCGAGGCCGAGCAGCGGCGACAATAGCTCGAAGGCCTGATCGATCTCGGCGACGTCGGAATGGCCGCTCTTGTGGAAGGTCGCGGCCGCCAGCACCAGGATCGCGGCGTTGACGAACAGCGCCAGCATCAGCGCGATGGTGGAATCGGCGGTCGCCCATTTGATGGCGTCGCGCCTTCCCTCCTCAGTGCGCGGATAGGCGCGGGTCTGTACGATCGATGAGTGCAGATAGAGGTTATGCGGCATCACGGTGGCGCCGATGATGCCGATCGCGATGTAGAGCATCTCCGGATTGGTGACGATCTCGCGCGACGGCATGAAGCCGCCCAGCACGCCGGCGATCGGCGGCGCGGCGGCGGCGATCTGGACCACGAAGCAGACCGCGATGACGATCAAGAGCGCAATCACGAAGGCTTCGAGGAAGCGGAAGCCGCGGTTCATCAGGAGCAGCAGCAGGAACGCATCGAGCGCCGCAAGCAGCGCGCCGCCGATCAAGGGAATGCCGAACAACAGCTTCAGCGCGATCGCGGTGCCGATCACCTCGGCGAGGTCGCAGGCGATGATCGCGGCCTCGCAGGCGAGCCACAGCAGCAGGTTGACCGGCCGCGAATAGGTCGCGCGGCAGGCCTGCGCCAGATCACGGTCGGTGGCGATGCCGAGCCGCGCGGCGAGCGCCTGCAGCAGGATCGCCATCAGGTTCGAGAGCAGGATGACCGACAGCAGCGTGTAGCCAAACTTCGATCCGCCCGCGAGATCGGTCGCCCAATTACCGGGGTCCATATAGCCGACCGAGACCAGGTAGCCTGGCCCGGCGAAGGCCAGCAGCCGCCGCCACCAGACGCCGGTGCTCGGCACCGCAACGGTCGCATTCACCTCGGGCAGGCTGCGCGGATGCCCGGCATCGCCCCGCCAGCCGCCTGGCAAGGCGTCGGGAACAGAAACGGAAGACATTTCAGGAGTCCGAGCGTCCATTGCTGCAGGATGGCCGATCTGTTCCGTTATTGCAACTCATTTGCAACTGCATCTAGCCTCACGAAAATGATACCGACCGCGCGCCTTGTAAAGCACTGAGGAAGTGCTTTACGTTAGATGCATGATAAAGCTGCCCGTCGAGACGCCAACCGCAACGCTGCGCTACGCCCTCGCCCCCGACCCATCGGGCATCGAGGCGATCGAGGCGACCTTTGCGGCCTATGACCGGATGATGGCGATCCTCGCCGAGGTCGCTCCGGTCGGTGCCAACCTCGTCTCGCTGCATGCCCAGGCCTACGAGCGGATCCGCAAGGAGACCGGCCTGCCCGCACGGCTGGTGACGCTTGGCCTGCGCGACCGCGCCAACTACATCGCAGGCGCCGCCGCCCGCCGGATACCGCTCGACGACAAGTTGTTCGCGATCAAGGGCCCAACTTCACTGACCATTAGCACTGTCGGCGGACGCGTCTTGGTGCCGTTCGACGTGCCGGGATATGTCTCGGGCTGGGAAAGCCCCTTCCCGGCCCATTTGATCTCGGATGGACGCGGCTACGAAATCCACATCGCCGTCAAATCGAAATCAGCACAACCGGAGGAGAAGACCATGCTTCACGAAGGCATCCTTGCGCGCATGGGCCGGCTTCTTGCCGCCATCGCGAGCCAGACCATCGACAATGTCGAGAGCAACAACAAGGTGGCGTTGGTCAAGCAGGCGATCCGCGAGATCGACGCCGGCGCCGACGAGGCGCGCTATGCGCTCGGCAAGTCGCGCGCCGAGGAATTCCGCCTGAAGCGGCGGCGCGAAGAACTGGATACCGAGACGGCCAGTCTCAGCGAGAAGATCCGTCTCGCACTTGCGGAAAATCGCGAGGATCTCGCCCGGGCCGGCGTCGCACGGCAAATCGACCTGGAGTCGCAGGTGATCGCGCTGGAGCGCGCGATGGATTTCATCGAACTCGAGATCGACGAGCAGACCAAGGCACTGCAAGCCATGCTCGGCGCGCGCCGCGAGGCCGAGCAGCGATTGGCCGATCTCGAACAAAGTCTGATCCGCGAGGCCAACGACGAAACCAGCCGGGCCCCATCGACGACCAATACATTGAGTGCTGAGCGCGCGATGGCGGCGATCGCCCGGGTCACCGGTGTTCCCGCTGCGAGCGTGCTCGGCGACAAGGAGCTTGACGAACTCGATCGCCTGCACCGTGAAAAGGAAATCGCGGCGCGGCTTGAAAGGATCAAGTCAGAAAAATGAGTGCAGTTGGCGACATCCTGCTCGCCCCCGACGTGCGGCCGTTCGCGGTCGCGGCTGCGATCATGGTAGCACTTGGCGGTATCGAGCTGCTGACCACCATGGTCGGACTTTCGATCAGCGAACTCATCGGCAAGGATTTCGCGGTCGAGGCCGAGAGCCACAACGCTCTCAGTGGCCTGTTTCTCTGGATCAACGCCGGACGGCTTCCCCTCCTGATCCTGATCATCCTGATACTTGGCATATTCTCGATCGGAGGTTTCCTGCTTCAGGGACTGGCGCATGCCGCAGGCACCGCCATCCCGGTCTCGCTTGCCGCGGTGGTTGCCGCGGCCGGCAGTATCCCCGTAATCAGAAATACCAGCCGCGGCCTCGCCCGCATCATCCCGCGCGACGAGAGCTATGCGGTCAACGACAGCGACTTTGTCGGCAAGGTCGCAACCGTGTCGGTCGGCCCGCTCGATCAGGGCCTGCCCGGCAGGGTCCGTCTCAAGGATGTCTTCGGCAACTGGCACACCGTGCCGGCGCGTGCCAGCGCCGAGTCCGAGGCATTGCCGGTCGGCACCAGCGTGCTGCTGGTCGATCGCGACGCCAAAGGCTTCATCGCGATCGCCGCTCCTTCCGACCTCGTCGAACAACGACAATCTTCCAACAGGGCATAACACATGTGGGAACTTGCTATACCCGTCGTCATTGGCGTCCTTGCCATTCTCGTCATCGGCCTGCTGTTCGCAAAGCTGTACAAGCGCTCGACGCGCGATGAGGCCTATGTCCGCACCGGCCTCGGCGGCCAGAAGGTGGTGCTCGACGGCGGCTCGCTGGTGCTGCCGATCTTCCACTCCACCGCCGCGGTGAACCTGAAGACGCTGCGGCTCGAGGTCGCGCGCGGCGGCCCGGACTCGCTGATCACCAAGGACCGCATGCGCGTCGACATCGGCGCCGAGTTCTATCTGCGCGTCAAACCCGACTCGTCGTCGATCGCACTCGCCGCGCAGACGCTCGGCAACCGCACCAACGATGCGGCCGAGCTGCGCGAGCTGGTGGAAGCCAAATTCGTCGACGGCCTGCGCTCGGTCGCCGCGACCATGAACCTGGAAGAACTGCAGGAGCAGCGCGCGACCTTCGTCAAGGCGGTGCAGGACGCGGTCGGTGCCGACATCCAGAACAACGGCCTCGAGCTCGAATCGGTGTCGTTGACCCGGCTCGACCAGAGCGACATCAAGCATTTCAACCCGAGCAACTTCTTCGACGCGCACGGCCTCACCACGCTGACCAAGATCACCAAGGAGCGCGAGCAGGAGCGCAACCAGATCGTCCGCACCACCGAGGTCAACATCGCCCAGCAGGATCTGGTGGCGCGGCAGACCACGCTGACGATCGAAAGCACCAAGCGCGAGGCCGAGCTCGCCCAGCAGCGCGACATCGCCAACAAGACCGCCGCGATGCGCGCACAGACCGCGCAGGTCGAGCAGACCGCGTTGCAGAACGAGGCCGAATACCGCATCCAGCAGGAGCTCGCGGTCGCCAACAAGCAGACCGAGGCCAACCAGGCCCGCGACACCCGCAAGATCGAGGCCGATCTGGCGGTGAAGCGCCGCACCACCGAGATGGAACGCGATCTGCAGATCGTGGCCCAGGACGCTGCGATCGTCGTCGCCAACAAGAACAAGGACCAGTCGGAAGCGCAAACCATCGCCGAGACCGCGCGTGCGGTCGCGATCGCCGCCGAGGAAAAGGTCACCACCGCCCGCGCCACCGAGGTCGCCGAACGCGACAGGATCATCAACGTGATCGCGGCGCGCAAGGTCGCCGAGACCGACGCGATGCCGGTCACCGTGATGGCCGAGGCCGAGCGCCAGGCCGCCGCCAACAAGGCGGAAGCCACCAACGTGCTCGCCAAGGCCGATGCGGCTGCCGCCACCACCCGCGCCGCCGGCGTCAAGGCGCTCGGTCAGGCCGAGGCCGAGGTCGCGACGATGAAGGCGGAGGCGCGCAACAAGTTGAGCGCCGAGATGATCGACTACGACCTCAACCTGGCGCGGATCAACGTGATCCCGAGCGCGCTCGCCGAGGCGGTCAAGCCGATCGAGAAGATCTCCGACATCCGGATCTTCGACACCGGCAGCATGCTCGGCCGCGGCGGCGGCAACGGCCATGCCAACGGCAATGGCGGGGGCAATGGCGGTCTTGGGCTCGGCGACGGCCTCGCCGCGCAGCTGCTGTCGGTCTCGGCGTTCAAGCCGATGATCGACAAGATCCTCACCGAGGCAGGCTTCCCGGCCGGATCGGACGCGCTGACCAGCCTGACCAGCGCGCTCGCGCAGCGCAAGGCCGAGGCTGCTCCGGCGCACGCCGCCGGCGACGGCAACCGGCCTGCCACACTGGTCGGCACCATCACCGGCCAGCTCGCGGCAGGCCCCTCGCCTCAATAAGGCGACCGCACTGATATCAGTGACAAGGCCCGCCTCGCATGGCGGGCTTTGTTTTTGGGTTGTCGGGAAACGGGTGGGATCGGACGTCTTCCAAACACACACTAAGGGCAGTCGAATTTTCCAAGGATTCTGCCATGTCCGCCGATACGCCTCGCCTGCCGAGCACCTTCAATCGCCTGGCCTGGTCCAATCTCGCCGCGCAATCCGCCGAGCAGATTGCGCTTGCGGCCGCGCCCATCGTCGCGGTGCTGGTGCTCGGCGTCGGCGAAGGCCAGACCGGCCTGTTGCAGACCGCGCTGACGCTGCCCTTCATCCTGTTTGCGATTCCTGCCGGCCTGCTCGCCGACCGGGTGTCGCGGCGTTGGGTGATGGCGGGCTCCGAGGCACTGCGCGCCGCGGCTTTGGCCGCGATCCTGCTGTTGCTGTGGCTCGGTGCGATGACACTGCCGCTGCTCGCCTTGCTCGGTTTCATCGCGGTCTGCGGCACGGTCGCCTACAGCGTCGCAGCGCCTGCGCTGGTCCCGTCGCTGGTGACGGCACAGCAATTGCCGGCCGCCAATGCCCGCATCGAGCTGGCGCGCACCGTCGCCTTCGCCAGCGGCCCCGCGCTTGGCGGCGTGCTGGTCGGCTGGGTCGGCGCTGCGCCCGCGTTCGGGTTTGCCGCGGCGCTGTCGGCGATCGCGGTCGTGCTGCTCGCCGGCCTCTACGAGCCGGCACGTCAGCCCGGCCCGCGGCGTCATCCGATGCAGGACATCAAGGAAGGCGCCGCCTTCGTGATGCATCACGCCTTGCTGCGGCCGGTGTTCATCACCCAGTTCATCTTCAACACCGCGTCGTTCCTGCTGCTCGCCGTGTTCGTGCCCTATGCGGTGCGCCATCTCGGGCTCAGCGCCACCGGTGTCGGCACCACGCTTGCGATGTACGGCGTCGGCATGGTGGTCGGTGCGCTGTTCGCGACCCGTGTGATGAAGCGGCTGGCATTCGGCACCGTGATCGGGCTCGGCCCGGTCACCGGCCTCGTCGCCTCGCTGGTGATGGCGTCGACCACCTGGATCGCGACGCCGCTGCTCGCGGGCCTCGGCTTCTTCCTGCTCGGCGTCGGCCCGATCCTGTGGGTGATCTCGACCACCACGCTGCGGCAGTCGGTGACGCCGCCCTCGCTGCTCGGCCGCGTCTCGGCGATCAACATCATGAGCTACGGCGCCCGCCCGCTCGGCTCCGCGCTCGGCGCCGTCGTCGGCGGCCTCTACGGCGCCGAAGCCTGCCTCTACCTCGCGGCCGCGATCTTCGCCGCCCAGGCGCTGGTGATCCTGATGTCTCCCGCGGTGTCGCTCAGGCGGCAGCCCGACATGGTCGGCGAACCCGCGCGCTGCTGAACGATCGTCATTGCGAGGAGCCACGCGAAACAGGCTCCTCGCAACAACCGTGCTCACGCCGACGTCAAACGTGTGCAAACCAGTTCGACGCAGCGCTCAAGCGGGAGTTCGGACGTGTCCAGCACCTCGTGTCCTGCCTCGTTCGCCTCCCTGCGCAGGTATTTGGCCCAGTTCATCATCTCCGGGTTGGCAAGCTCCGGCTGGCGGCGCTCCGTAATCAGGCGGCGCGCCCTGATTGCGTCGTCGCAATCCACCAGGATCACGTGGGCGTCCGCGATGCCGGCGGCTCGCAAGCCCTCGTGCAGATACGCCAGCCGCATTTGTCCTTCAAACAACACCCGCTGACAATCGCGACAGGTGGCCGCGATCCTCTCCATCCAGGCCAGCGTCATCGCGCGCTGCCACGCGCCATCCGGCCCCCACGCTCCTCTCTCTTCAGGCGAAGGCACGCCGATGCTGTCGAAGTGCAGCACTTTGGCCAGCTCGGGCCGCCCGATCCTGATCGACTCGGCGATGGCGGTTTTTCCGGAGCCGGAAGCTCCGGTCAGAATGACTAGGCGCATCGCGATCACCTCCGCCCTTCCTGCAACGCGAGCCGAATGGCGATTTCGACCGGTGAGTAGCTGCCGTCGTCCCGGACCAGCCTGAACGGTTCGGCCGGCGCGAGCGGCGGTTGAGCCAGAAAGCGCGGCACCTTGCCACGATGCATCTGCGCGGCGTGGACCAGGAAGGGATGGCACAAATAGACCGTGCCGGCTTCACCGGTTGCCAGCGCCTCCGGCCGGTCCAGCGCCGCGCCCAATGGGTCGAGCATGGCGTGAGACAGGCCCGCCTCGCCGGCCGGTTCGAGCAACCGCGCGATGTCACGATGCGATCCGACCTTGATGCGTGTCGGCGCGTCGCACTCGCCGACGTCGGAGAACAGAAACAACATCAGCAGCGCGCGGCCGCGCGAGGTGACATTCGCCCGCCAGGACGAAAATTCACGCCGTTCGTCGGGATCGCTGCTCTCGCCGGGAAAGCTCACGTCGATATGCCAGCCGGCATCCCCCGGATCGTCCGGGCTTGGAAACCGCACCGGAAAGGTTCCGAGATTGCGTCGCGGGCGCCAGCGCCCCTTGCCGACCAGTTGGTCAAACGCGGCACGGAGCACGGGCGTGTTGGCCGCTTGCCTGAACGGCTCATCGCCGTAATGACCGAGCCGGACCACCGGCCGGGTCCAGGTCTGCGGATCGGCCGGATCGCACGGCAGATCGCGCCACAGGATGGCACGGCCCTGATCGGCAAGCGCGCGGGGAAAGGCCCGGTCGATCCGGACAAATCCATTTTGGATGAATTGCTGTATCTGCGCGTCGCCAAGGGCGCGCGCGGGTTCGTCGTCACGGGGCGGCATGAAAATCCTCATATCGTTCAGCCAACGACATTCGTCTGCGCGAAGCAGCGACAGTCGGGCTCATTCGGTCCAATGAAATGCCTCAGGCCGTGCGGCCGTCAGCACATTCGTCTTCCAACCGCTTGGGCAGCGGTGCCGTCACAGGCTCAGGAAGAAGACCGATGCGATATTGAGGATACGGATCATCATGGTGGGTTGAGCTTACACCGCGCAACCTTGGATTGGCAACGGAGCAACGGCAGAAGGGTTGTGCCCTGCCCAGCCCTTAGCTCGCCAGGTAGCGCTCATACTTGCCGCCGACGACTTCGTCGGCGGTAACGGCCGGATCCAGCGTATAGAGATCCTGGGCGTGGCCGATGCCGCGCAACACGAAGCGGCCGGTGGAGACCAGATAGTTGCGGCCGGCGGCGTCGAGCCCGGTGCGGAAATCGGTCGAGGTCAGCAATTCCCGGTCGACCGAGGCGCACATCGAGGCGATCCGGCTGACCTCGTTGACGGCGGGCCCGACCACGGTGAAATCCAGCCGATCCTCGCTGCCGATATTGCCGTAGAAGACCTCGCCGACATGCAGGCCGACATAGGCCGTGGTGGTCGGCCGGTTCTCGTTCTCGCGGCGATCGTTCAGCACGCGCATGTTGTGGCGGAATCTGTGCTCGGCCCGCAGCGCCGCGCGCTTGGCGCTCGCCATGCTCTCGCTGGTGAACATCGCCAGCACGCCGTCGCCGATCAGCTTCAGCACCTCGCCGCCGGCGTCATGGATCGCGTCGATCGAGGCCTGCGCGTAGTCGTTGAGGAACGGAATGATCTCGTCCGGCCCGATCCGCTCGCTGATCGCGGTCGAGCCGCGCACGTCGGAATACCACAGCACGGCCTTGATCTTCTCGGTGATGCCGCGCTGCATGCGGCCGCGCAGCACCTGCTCCGCCGTCTCGCGGCCGAGATAGACCCGACCGAGGGTGCGGGCGATCTCGACCTGGGCGGCCGACTTGATCGCAAGCCCGAGCACCGGCACCAGATCGCGCAGCGCCGCCATGTGGTGGTCGCTGAACCCGTCCGAATGGCGCGTGGTGTAGTAGGAGTAGAAGCAGTCCATCTCGCCGATCGTGCCGGCCTCGCCGAAGCGATGCACGAAGGCGGCGAAATGCTTGTGGCCCTTCTCGGCGAGCTCGCCGATCATCGAGAAATCATGCGTCTCGGCGAGATCGATCACCATCTCCTCATGGCCGTTTTCGAGCATGTGGTGGAACGCCGACTGCCGCCAGTTCTGATTGGCCTCGCCGCTGCTGGTCGAGCCGTATTCGAAGATGTCGGCCTCGTTGCTCTCGCCGTCGTTCCAGCGGAAGCCGCGGCCCTCGAAGATCGGATGCAGGGTATCGATGAACACGATCGCCCGTGACAGCGGCATGCCGGCGGCCCGGCAGCGCTCGCAGAAGCCGCGCAGCAGGTCGTTTTCCGGCAGGCCCGTGAGACCCTGGCGGACCAGCCAATTCATGAGGCGTAAACGGGGCGTCAGTTCCATCAGCGGATTATGCCGGGCAATTGGTGCGGGAGGAAGGGCTGGTCGTCGCGTGTCAGATGCGGACGCCGATGCGGCATTGCAAGGCCGCCCACCTCACCATTTTGCGCGGAACAGCGCCGCTTGCGCCCGGCGATTCCGCTTCCCTTTGTCCGGCCCTTCGCGCACAAGGGCGCATGGACAACGACCCCGGCCAGCCCAACCCGATCAGACGCCTCGTGCAATGGGCGATCACCCCGCCGCAGTCCTATGGCGTGTATCTGGTCGGCATTGTCCTGGTGTACACGCTGTCGTTCTACGCCGGCACGATGAAGCCGAAGCATGGGCCCGCCGCGCCGGTGACCGCGCCGGCCCCCCCGCGCAACTGATCAGGCCGGTCTGGTCTCCGACGTCGCGATCCAGATCCCGGCGAAGACCGCGATCAGGCCGACCACCAGATTGGCCGTGATCGGCTCCCCGACCAGCTGTTTCGCCAGCAATCCGGCGGCGATCGGATTGACCGTCATGGTGTTGGCGACACGGGTCGGCGAGGCCCGCTCCAGCGCCAGCACCCACAGGATGAAGGCCAGCGCCCCGCCGGCTATTCCAAGGTAGAGCCCGGCGATCCATTGCGATGGACCGAACTCGCGCAGCGTCGCCAGGCTGCCGGTGAAGCCCCCCACCGCCAGCAGCGCGGCGGCACCCGCGCCCATACCCACCGCGAGGAAGCCGAGCGCGCTGGAGCGGCGGATGAACGGCCGCGACAGCACGTTGTAGAATGCCATGCAAAGCACCGCGGCCGCCATGATCAGCTCGCCGCGCCATGCCCCCGGCGGCGCCGCCGACAGCCCGGATGCCAGTGCCGCCGCGACGCCAATCACCGCAATCGAGACCCCGACCGATTTGCGCATCGTCAGCGGTTCGATGCCGAGCAAGGCGCCGACCACCATGGTCGAAAGCGGCAGTGTCGCCAGCGCAAGGCTGGCGCGCGCCGCGGTCGTGTAGGACATCGCGATGTTGTAGAGCACGAAGAACACGCCGAAGAAGGCGACGCCGAGGGTTGCGACCGCCGTCAGGTCCTCGCGCCGCGGCCACTTCGCGCCGAGCAGGAGCGCGGCGGGAAGCACGCAGAGAAAGCCGATCGCCCAGCGCAGGATCGCAAGCGTGATCGGGTCGGCATTGCCCGCCAGGTAACGTGTGATCGCGGCGGCGGTGCCGCCGAGGCAGCTGGAGACCAGTGCAATCGCAACGCCGATCCACTCGCCCATCCCGGCCCTCATGCGTTTCGTGCTCGCTTGTGGCATCTTGCCGGACGAGGTCATTCCCGCAACTACTTCACAGGTATTCCTGGCAAGTATTCTTGGTAGGTATTCATGTCGCAGCAGCGCGATTTTGCAGCCAGCCTGCGTTGGTGGCGGCAGCGCAAGGGTCACTCGCAGCTCGAGCTCGCCGGACGCGCCGACATCTCGCAGCGCCATCTGAGCTTCCTCGAGCTCGGCCGCGCGGCACCGAGCCGCGACATGGTGATCCGGCTCGCCGCGGCACTCGACGTGCCGTTGCGCCAGCAGAACGCGCTGCTGGTCGCGGCCGGCTTCGCCCCGGTGTGGCGGCAGACCGACCTCGCCGCGCCCGAGCTCGCCCAGATCCGCTACGCGCTCGATTTCATCCTGGCGCAGCAGGCGCCGCTTCCGGCGGTCGTGGTCGACCGGCACTGGAATCTGCTGCTCGCCAATTCAGGCGCGGTACACCTGGTGGAATTCCTGGTTGGGCCGCTGGCGCCTGGCGCACCGGTCAATCTCGCCGATGCGCTGGTCGCGCCCGGCGTGCTGCGGCCCTATCTCACCAACTGGACCGAAGTGGCCGGCTACTTCATCCGCAGCGTCGAGGCCGATGCCGCCGCCGACGGCACCACCGCGACGGCTGATCTGCTCAAGCGGCTGCTGGCTTACGACGGTGTCGTGGCCGCGTTGGCCGCGCCGCCGGCGGGGTCGACATCCGGGCCGGTGCTGCCGATGCTGTTCAGCAAGGGCGACCTCCATCTGCAGCTGTTCACCACCATCGCGACGCTCGGGACGCCGCAGGACGTCACGCTGCAGGAGCTGCGCATCGAAAGCTTCTTTCCGATGAACGAGGAGACCGCACAGACCTTTCGAAGCTGGTCGAAAGCGAGTGCCGCGAAACCGGCTCAGTCGTAAAAGTCCGGCGACATTTTCAGCCCGTCACGCTGTGCCTTGTCGTGGTTGATCCAGAGCTGCGCCTTCTCCTTGGTCAGCGTATCGGCGATCTTCTGCATCGAGGCCAACGTCTGCTCCTTGCTGGCGTTCATGCTCGGTGCGCGGCGATTGTCCCAATTGTCCTTGAAGTGAACGGCATCGCCGGTCAGCACCACCGCGCCGGTGTTCGGCAGCTTCACCAGCAGCGACTGGTGGCCGGGCGTGTGGCCCGGTGTCGACAGGATGGTGACGCTGCCGTCGCCGAACACGTCGCGGTCGCCCTCGAGCTTGGTGACGGGATGCTCGGGCTTGAAGCGCGGCGCGTTGTTGGCGCCGGGCCAGTCATACTCCGCCTTCTGCACATAGAGCATCGCGGATGGAAACATCTCGACATTGCCGATGTGATCGGGATGGGTATGGGAGACGGCGATCGCCTTGACGTCCGACGGCTTGACCCCGAGCTGATCGAGCTGCGCGGCCAGCGTCTTCGGCCGCCGCCAGCTCACGGCCTTGGGATCGGCAGGCGCCAGGCCATTCGGCATCGCCGCCACCGCGTCGGGAATGCCGGTGTCCCACAGGAACCAGCCCTGCGCATGCTTGATCAGGTAGCAATTGTCGACGAAGTCCATCGACTTGCCTTCGTTCACGCCCGGCGACCAGCGCGAAATGTCGCCGGCAATGCCCTCGCCACAGTTGAGGATATAGAGCCGCTCGACGCCCGATTTCGCCGGCTGGGCGCCGGCGTGCGGCACGGCGCCCACCGCCCAGAACAACATCGCAAGACCGATTGCCTTCTTCACGTTGCCCTCCGTTGGTCGCGGCGGTTTGTTTCGGCGCGCGCGGCCGCAATGTGCCGTCTCGTCGCCGGCGGTGGAAGACGTCGACGCCGGTCGATCGATCAATTGAACGCGAGTATGTGGCCGCTGCCGGCTAGACCATTTCGGCCGGCGCCAGCCGGCAGGTCTCGCTGCTGATCTCGACCTGCAGCGTCGCATGGTGGATGCTGAAGCGCTCCGACAGCTCGGCGCAGACGCGATGCAGGAACACATCGTCGTGTCCGCCGGGCCGCACCAGATGCGCGGTCAGCGCGGTCTCGCTGGTGCTCATCGCCCAGATGTGCAGATCGTGCACCTCGGTGACGCCCTCGAGCGCGGCGAGATAGTCCCTTACCTGCTTGAGGTCGATGCCTTTCGGCACCGCGTCGAGCGCGAGATTGACGCTGTCGCGGGCAAGCTCCCAACCGCTCAGCAGCACCACCACGGCGATGGCGAGGCTGATCGCCGGATCGAGCCACTGCCAGCCGGTCGCCATGATCAAGAGTGCCGCGATCACGACACCCAGCGAGACGCCGGCATCCGCCGCCATGTGCAGATAGGCGCCGCGCACATTGAGATCGCTGTCGCGGCCGCGCATGAACAGCAGCGCGGTGCCGCCGTTGATCAGGATGCCGAGCGCCGCGACCCAGACCACGGTCCAGCTTGCAACCTCGGCCGGCTCGCGAAAACGGTTGATCGCCTCGACCGCGATGCCGCCGACCGCGATCAGCAGCAGCCCGGCGTTGAACAGCGCCGCCAGGATCGAGGCGCGGCGGTAGCCATAGGTGTGGGTATCGGTCGGGCGCCTGCCCGCGAGCCAGGCTCCGCCCCAGGCCAGCAGCAGCGCAATGACGTCGGAGAGATTGTGAACGGCATCGGAGACCAGCGCCAGCGAGTTGGCGGAGTAGCCGAAGATCAGCTCCGCGATGACGAAGGCGGTGTTCAGCGATGCGCCGACCGCAAACGCCGTGCCGAAGCTGGCGGGCGCGTGGCTGTGCCCGGCGTGAGAGTGCCCGGCGTGAGAATGTCCGTGAGAATGACCGCTGTGGTCATGGTCGTGATCGTGATTATGCGCCATGGCAACCGTCGCCCGAGATCGTCGGCGACGGTTATAGCGCGCGGAAATGTGGATACTATCACACCGCGCGGGAAGGCCCCGTAGCCCGGATGGAGCGCAGCGCAATCCGGGATTTTTGCCAAACGCGACGGCGGTCCCGGATTTCGCTTCGCTGCATCCGGGCTACAATTCCGCTACTCCACGCCGCGATTGAACTTGTTCGACTTCGGCAAGCCATGGGCGAGCCGGCCGGCGTCGGCGCGGTTGCCGCGCCAGTCGGCCAGTTCCTTCATGGTCATGCTGTGCTCGCGGCCGGCGGAATCCCTCCAGGTCAGGCCGGCCTTGGCATCGAACACCGCAACGTCGGACAGTTCCGAGCTGGTGTATTTCTGCAGCCGCACGCCGCGGCCGCGCGCCATCTCCGGCACCTGGTCGAGGCCGAACAGCACCATCTTGTGGTTGGTGCCGATCACGGCGACGGTGTCGCCATTCACCGTCGTGATCGCGCGGGCCTCGTTCGGCATCTCGACATTGAGCACCTGCTTGCCCTTGCGGGTATTGCCGACGCAGTCCTCTTCCTTGACGACGAAACCCTGGCCCTCGCTGCTCGCGATCAGGAACTTGCGCTCGCCCTTGTTGACGAACAGCGAGATGATCGCGGCGTCCTGCTCGAGGTCGATGAACATGCGGATCGGCTCACCATGGCCGCGGCCACCCGGCAGCTTTGCGACGTCGAGCGAGTAGAACTTGCCGTTGGTCGCGAACAGCAGCAGTTTCGAGGTGGTCTCGGCAAAGAACGAGTGCTCGAGCTTGTCGTCGGTCTTGAAGGCGAGCCCGGAGAGATCCTCGACATGGCCCTTCAGCGTCCGCACCCAGCCCTTCTCGGAGATCACGACGGTGCACGGCTCGCGCTCGACCAGCGCCTCCTCGATCGCCGCAAGATCATGCTCCGGCGCATCGGCGAAGGTGGTGCGGCGCTTGCCGAGCGGCGTCTTGGGCCCGAAGATGTCGCGCACCTTGCGGACCTGGTCGCCGACCTTGGCCCATTGCTCGGTCTCGGAGCCGAGCAGACCCTCGATGCCCTTCAGCTCCTTGCGAAGATCCTTGTCCTCGGTGCGGATCTCCATCTCCTCCAGGCGGCGCAAATTGCGCAGGCGCATGTTGAGGATGGCTTCGGCCTGGATCTCCGTGAGCTTGAAGGTCTTGATCAAGACCGGCTTCGGCTCGTCCTCGGTGCGGATGATCTTGATCACCTTGTCGAGGTTCAGAAAGGCGACGAGGTGGCCGCCCAGCACCTCCAGCCGGTGCTCGATCTGCGTCTTGCGGAAATTCGAACGGCGGACCAGCACGTCGCGCAGATGGTCGAGCCATTCGCGCAGGCACTCGGCAAGGCCGACCACCTTCGGGATACGGCCCTTGATCAGCACGTTCAGATTCAGCGAGATCTTGCTTTCCAGCTCCGTCAGCCGGAACAGCGATTCCATCATCAGCGCGGGATCGACGGTGCGCGATTTCGGCTCGATCACGAGCCGGACGTCCTCGGCCGACTCGTCGCGGACGTCGGCGACCAGCGGCAGCTTCTTCTCGTTGATGAGTTCGGCGATCTTCTCGACGATCCGCGACTTCTGCACCAGCCACGGAATCTCGGTGACGACGATCACCCAGGTGCCGCGCGCGCCCTCTTCCTGGGTCCAGCGCGAGCGGGTGCGGAACGAGCCGCGGCCGGTGGTGTAGGCCTCGATGATCGATTCCTTGGAATCGACGACGATGCCGCCGGTCGGGAAGTCCGGACCCTTGACCCACTTGAGAAGCGCCTTCGACTTGGCGTCGGGCTTCTCGATCAAATGCAGCGCGGCGTCGCAGAGCTCGGCGGCGTTGTGCGGCGGGATCGAGGTCGCCATGCCGACCGCGATGCCCTGCGCGCCGTTGGCGAGCAGATTCGGGAAACCGCCCGGCAGCACCACTGGCTCTTTGGTCTGGCCGTCGTAATTGAGGCGGAATTCAACCCCGTCCTCGTCGATACCATCGAGCAAAAGCCGCGCGACCTCGGTCATGCGCGCTTCGGTGTAGCGGTAGGCGGCCGGATTATCGCCGTCGATATTGCCGAAATTGCCCTGGCCGTCGACCAGCGGATAGCGCGAGGAGAAATCCTGCGCCAGGCGCACCATGGCGTCATAGATCGCCTGGTCGCCATGCGGATGGAACGAGCCCATCACGTCGCCGACGATCTTGGCCGACTTCTTGAATGCGGCGCGCGGGTCGAGCCCGAGCAAATCCATGCCGTAGAGGATGCGGCGATGCACCGGCTTCAGCCCGTCGCGGGCATCCGGCAGCGCACGATGCATGATGGTCGAGAGCGCATAGGCGAGATAGCGCTCCTCGAGCGCGTCGCGCAGCGGCACCTCGTGAATCTCGGCCGGCTTTTCCGGCGGTACCTGTCGTTTTCCCATGGGGAGGCGTTAAACCTTGGCGGTGAATCGGGCAAGCCACGAATCACCTCAAACGCCCGCCGATTCACCTGATTCGCTCAGTTATGGCGCGGCCTGGTTGGCCGCCCGCACCGTCCTGGCCGGAGCCTCCTTAAGGCAATGGCGGGCAGTATCGATCTCGGCGTCGGTGGCACCATGGGCTCTTGCCCAGCTTTCGGCCGCCGCGGCCGAGTACCTCGCGACATAGTAGCGAACCACCGTGCAGGAGACGCGACGCAGCACGCCTCCCTGTTCGCCGGCCGTTGCGTCCGGCGGCAGCGTCAGCAACGCCGCTGAAATAATAATTCCCCGCAGAAACATCGGTCGCCCATCGATGGAACCACTGGGGCCGAAACGCGCCACAACGCGAATTCGTTCCTGTGCCCGATGCATGACAGGGGCGCCGGCATCAACTCACGTCCCTGCCAGCCGGCTTCGCCGCCTGGCCACGGCGTTGATAAATCCGTCGCGGGCGTCGGAATGGCCCTGACCGCGCGGCTCCAGCACGTGGCGAAGCAGGAACAGGCCAGTGATCTGGAAACCGTCGAGCAGGTCCTGTTCCGACCAGTTGTTGGCGCCGCCCTCGCCTTCGCGCAGGAACGCCGGCAACGGCAACAGCCGATCGCGCCACGGCTCGCCGGCGGTGCGGGACACCGCGCCGCCGGACTTCGGCGACACGTAGATCAGATCGGTGGTCTCCCCGCTGGCCGCGCAGTTGTCGAGGTCGAGCCCGAAGCCGAGCTCGGTCAGCATCGCCAACTCGAACCGGATCAGATGCACGGCGGCAACGCCGCTGTCCTCGAAATCGTCGAGCGTGCCGATGAGCATCTCGTAGATGTCCTCATGCGGATCGCGCTCCGGCAGCAGCCGGGCCAGCGCCGCCAGATGCGTCACGCCGTAGACGGCGTGCGCCGAGGCGAGCAGCGTGGCCGCACGCAGCCGGGTGCCTTCCAGCGCGTACATGCCGAGATGCTCGTCGAGCCGCGCGCGCCACACCGCGGTGACGCTGTTGCCGGGCTGCAGCAGCGGCCGCATCCGCGAACTGGCGCCGCCGCGCACCAGGCCGAGATGCCGGCCGTGCTCGCGCGTCAACAGCTCGACGATGGCGGAGGATTCGCCATGCCGGCGCACGCCCAGCACGATGCCTTCATCGGTCCATTCCATGAAACGGAGACTACAGGATTCCAGCGCACCGCGCAGTCATCATACGCCGTCATGCCGACGGGCGGTGGGCACTTGTACAATTTCGGAATATTGGAAATGTACCCCTGAGTTGCCCGACGTGTCAAGGTGCTTGGCCGCGCCGCCCGCCGCCACCAGCTACTGTGCATGGGGTTGTTTTCGATATTTTGGCAGCGCGCCCCTACCGTTCGTAGGTGACACCGCCCCTTACGCGTTGAACCAGCCCTGCGCATCGCCGGTGAAGGAATAGTACAGCCCGGCCGCGGTCAGGATGCAGGACACCACCTCGATGGCGCTGTCGATCTCCAGGCCCTTTACGCCGATCACCTGCACCAGCGAGATCACCGACAGCACCAGCATCGCGGCGAGCGCCCAGCGCGGCCAGTTCTTGCGGTGCTGCGCGGCGAGCCTGACGAAGTACACCAGCAGCAGGATCATGCAGCCGGCCGTCAGGGTCTCGCCCGTGATCATCTGCTCGGTTCGCTCGAAGGTCGGCGTGCGGTCCTGGAACGCCACCGACAGCGCGTCGAGCGTCAGCGACAGATAGAGCAGCACCTCAAACCACAGCACATTCCTGGGCACGTTCATTGCGACGCCAGCTCTATTCCTTGGGGAAGTCCAGTCCCATTTCCTTGTAGCGGTCGGGATCGTCGCCCCAGTTCTCGCGCACCTTGACGAACAGGAACAGATGCACCGGCACGCCCATGATCTCGGCGATCTCGGCACGCGCCTGCGCACCGATCGACTTGATGGTCGCGCCGCCCTTGCCGAGCACGATCTTGCGCTGGCTCTCGCGCTCGACAAAGATCGTCTGCTCGATGCGGATCGACTTGTCCTTGCGATCGGTCCAGCTGTCGGTCTCGACCGTCGACTGGTACGGCAATTCCTGATGCAGATGGCTGTAGATCTTCTCGCGGGTGATCTCGGCGGCCAGATGCCGCATCGGCGCATCCGACATCTGGTCCTCGGGATAGTGGAACGGTCCCGCCGGCACCATTGTCGCCAACGTCTCGCGCAGATCGGCAACGCCGTCGCCCGACAGCGCCGAAATCATGAACGTATGCTCGAAGCGCATCCGCTCGTTGGCGGCCTGCGCCAGCGCCAGGAGCTTCTCGCGCTGCACGAGGTCGACCTTGTTCAGCACCAGGATCTTCGGATGCGCGACGGTCTCGAGCTTGGCCAGGATCGCGTTGGCCTCCTCGTCGATGCCCGACTTGGCGTCGAGCAGCACGCAGACGAGATCGGCGTCGTGGGCGCCGCTCCAGGCGGTCGACACCATGGCGCGGTCGAGCCGGCGCCGCGGCGCGAAGATGCCGGGCGTGTCGACCAGGATGATCTGCGCGTTGCCCTCGATCACGATGCCGCGGATCAGCGCGCGCGTGGTCTGCACCTTGCGCGATACGATGGTGACCTTGGAGCCCACCAGCGCGTTGACCAGCGTCGACTTGCCGACATTGGGCGCACCGATCAGCGCGACGAAGCCACAGCGTGTCGCATCCCCCTGCCCTTTGGCCTCGTCAGTCATTGGTGCCGACGCCTTCACGCTCGATCATCGCGGATGCTGCTGCCTTCTCTGCCGCGCGCTTGTTGCCGCCGAGGCCTTCGGCGGAGGCCAGGCCCGGCAGGTCAACCGCAACGCGGAATTGCGGATCGTGGTGCGGGCCGGTGCGTTCGACCTCGCGATAGACCGGCGTCGGCAATCCCTTGCCCTGCGCCCATTCCTGCAGCACGGTCTTGGGATCGCGCAGCGGCCGGCGCAGCTTATGCATCCGTTCGGTCCAGTTGCGCTCGACGAACTGGCGCGCCGCCTCATAGCCGCCGTCGAGGAAGATCGCCCCGATCACCGCCTCGCAGATGTCGCCGAGCACCGACTTGCGCAGCCGCGCGCCCTCGACCGCCTTCACCATGCCGAGCTTGATGTCCTCGAGCAGGCCGAGCGACTTGGCGACGTCGGCGCAGCTCTCCTTGCGCACGAGGTCGGCGAGCCGCTTCGACAATTCGCCCTCGTCGGCCTTCGGAAACGCCCGGAACAGCATGTCGGACACGATCAACCCGAGCACGTGGTCGCCGAGGAATTCGAGCCGCTGGTAGCTGTCGGCGCGGTTGCGGGTCGCGGGCTTCAGCGCGGAGACGTGGGTGAACGCGGTGGTCAACAGTGCAGCGTCAGAGAACGTATACCCGATCCGCGCCTCGGTGCCGGCGATCGCGGCCTTCGCCTCGGCGGCCTTGACCGCCTTGCTGCGCCGTTTCTTCGGCGCGGCTGTGCTGTCGGCGGCTGGCGTCTGGCTCGGCTCGCCGGCGGGCGCTTGATCGTTGATGGCTGCGGTGTCGTCGTTCATCGCACGATGGAGAATAGGCGATTCCACCGCACCGCGAACGGCCAGCGCCAGATCATCCAGGCCTGCTCGCCCTCGGCGATCGAGAAGAAGATCATCTGGGCGCGCCCGATGATGTTCTCGAACGGAACGTAGCCGACCTGCGACAGGAAGCGGCTGTCGGTGGAATTGTCGCGGTTGTCGCCCATCATGAAGAAATGCCCGGGCGGAACGGTGTAGACGATGGTGTTGTCCATGTAGCTGTTGTCGGTGCAGTCCAGCGACTCATAGCTGACGCCGTTCGGCAGCGTCTCCTTCCAGCGCTTGACGTGGGTGGCGGCATCTCCCGAGCCGCAAGGGTCCTCGCCGACGAAGTCGCTCAGCCGCTCCCGCTTGATCGGCTCGTCGTTGATGTAGAGCAATCCGTTCCTGACCTCGATGCGGTCGCCCGGCAGCCCGATGACGCGCTTGATATAGTCGGTGGAGTCGTCGCGCGGCAGGCGAAACACCACGATATCGCCGCGGTTCGGCTCCGAGCCGAAGATGCGTCCGGAGAAAATGTTCGGCGAGAACGGAATCGAATAGTGGCTGTAGCCGTAGGAGTATTTCGAGACGAACAGGTAGTCGCCGACCAGGAGCGTCGCCTTCATCGACCCGGAGGGGATGTTGAAGGGCTGGAACAGGAAAGTGCGGATGACGAGCGCGATCAGAAGGGCATGGATGACGACGCGGATGGTCTCGCCCAAGCCGCTTTCAGATTTGGTCCCGGTGGTCACGCTCATTGCTTTCCCAATTCCCATGGACCTTGATGCCCACGCGGTGGCAGAACGTTCTCTTCGCGCGAAGCGTTCGGCCTTCGCGTGAGGAAAATGGCCTTGATTCTGATCTTGAGGGCAAATTCCGGCCTAAACCCGGAATCGGCGTCTCGTTCGATATACCCTGCGGCGTTTTAGACGGTTGTTCGCAGGGGCGCAATCAATCGCCGCCTCAAAACTTCGCAATTCATTGAAATGTCAATGATTTTTTAGTTTGCTGGAGTTTTCTGGCAGATTCCGGCGCCGACCGTTCATCTGGCGGGAGCAACCGCCGAAATTATGACGAAGGCCTGCGCCAGCGGCCAATCGTCCGTGATCGAGAGGTCGATCTGCGCCTGCATCCCCTCGGGCGTCAGCTCCTGGAGCCGGGCCAGCGCCCCGCCGGACAGCCGCATCGACGGCCGTCCGCCCGGCAGGTTCACGACCCCCATGTCCTTCCACCACACCCCGCGCCGGATACCGGTGCCGAGCGCCTTGGAGCAGGCCTCCTTCGCCGCGAACCGCTTGGCGTAGGTCGCGACCACCATCTTCTCGTTGTTGGCACGGCGCATCGCCTTGGCGCGCTCGGCGTCGGTGAAGATGCGATCGAGGAACCGCTCGCCATGGCGCTCGATCACCTTCGCAATCCTGGTGATGTCGATCAGGTCGGAGCCGATGCCGATGATCATGCCCGACCTCAGCCTTCCGCCTTGGCGCGGCCGCGGTCCATCGCCGCACGCATCTCGCGCACCGTCTCCGCGATGCCGACGAACAGCGCCTCGCCCATCATGAAATAGCCGATGTTCAGCTCGCGGATTTCGGGCAGCGCGGAGATCGTCTCCGCGGTCTCATAGTCGAGCCCGTGGCCGGCATGGACCTCGAGCCCGGCCGCCTGCGCGAGCCTTGCGCCGGCCACGATGCGCGTCCACTCGGCCTCGGCCTTGTCCGTGTGGCCGTCGACCACGGCGTCGCACCAGCCGCCGGTGTGGATCTCGATCACGGGCGCCTTCAGCTTCGCGGCCATCTCGATCTGTCTGGGATCGGCGGCGATGAACAGCGAGACCCGGATGCCGGCATCATTGAGCCGCGCGATGAACGGCGCCAGCGCATTGTGCTGACCGACCACATCGAGGCCGCCTTCGGTGGTGAGCTCCTGGCGCCGCTCCGGCACCAGGCAAACCGCGTGCGGCTTGGTGGCGAGCGATATCCGCAGCATGTCGTCGGTCGCTGCCATCTCGAAATTCAGCGGCTTGGAGATCTCGGCCTTCAGCCGCGCCATGTCCTCGTCGCGGATGTGACGGCGATCCTCGCGTAAATGCGCGGTGATGCCGTCGGCGCCCGCCGCGATCGCGGCAAGCGCCAGCCGCACCGGATCGGGTCGCGCCCCGCCCCGCGCATTGCGCAGGGTCGCGACGTGATCGACATTGATACCGAGACGGAGCGGAGGAGCCTTTGACATGTCTCTAACCTGCAAACCTAACCTGTCCTGCGCGAGCATAGCCGTCCGGAGAACGGCATCGCACGCGCGCCATCTTCAGCCGTTGACACGCTCGACCTTCGCGACCACGGCCTTGGCGCGCAACTGGGCGATGATAGCGAGCAGATGCTTGAGGTCATAGACCTCAAGATCGATGGTCAGCTCCGTGAAATCCGGTGACTGGCGCGACATGTGGATGTTGTCGATATTGCCGTCGTGCTCGGCGATCACGGTCGCGATCTGGGCGAGGCTGCCGGGCTCGTTGACATTGTGGACCAGGATGCGCGCCGGAAAGCGCTGCGGCATGGTCTCGTCGATGTCCCAGCGGACGTCGAGCCAGCGCTCCGGCTCCTCCTCGAAGTCCTTCAGCGCCGGCGACTGGATCGGATAGATCGTGATCCCCTCGCCCGGCGTGACGATGCCGACGATGCGGTCGCCCGGCACCGCGCCGCCGTTCGGCGCGAACTTCACCGGCAATTCGGAATTGATGCCGCGCACCGGGATCACCGAGGTAGCGCGCGCCGGATGCGGCGGGTTCTGCGTCTTCAGCTTGGCGGCGAGCCCCTTCTTGGCGCCGTAGCGCACCAGCCGCTCTTCCTTGTAGTCGGGATACATCGCACGCGCGACGTCGGAGGCCTTGATCTCGCCGCGTCCGACCGAGGCCATCACCTCCTCGATCGAGGTGCGCGCGAGCCGCGGCAATGCACCCTTCAGCTTGTCGTCGGCATATTCGATCTTGGCGCGGGCAAACAGGCGGTCGACGATGCGGCGGCCGAGCCCGGCGTACTGGTCGCGCACCGCATCGCGGGTGGCGCGGCGGATCGCGGCACGCGCCTTGCCGGTGCGGGCAAGCGCTTCCCAGGCCGACGGCGGCGCCGACTGCGCCTTCGAGGTCAAGACCTCGACCTCGTCGCCGTTCTGCAGCTCGGAGGACAGCGGCGCGAACTTGCCGTTGATCTTGCAGCCGACCGCGCTGTTGCCGACACCGGTGTGCACGGCATAGGCGAAATCGATCACGTTGGCATTGCGCGGCAGTGCGATCAGCTTGCCCTTCGGGGTGAAGCAGAACACCTGGTCGTGGAACAGCTCGAGCTTGGTGTGCTCGAGGAACTCTTCCGGATTGGAGCTCTCCGAGAGGATGCCGATGGTGTGGCGCAGCCAGGCGAAGGCGTTGGACTCGTGCTTCAACCGTTCGTGCGGCGAGCCCGCCCCCTCCTTGTAGAAGGCGTGCGCGGCGATACCGAACTCGGCGATCTGGTTCATCTCCTCGGTGCGGATCTGCAGCTCGACGCGCTGCTTGCCCGGGCCGATCACGGTGGTGTGGATCGACCGGTAGTCGTTCTGCTTCGGGGTCGAGATGTAGTCCTTGAAGCGGCCGGGCACCACCGGCCAGGTGGTGTGCACGATGCCGAGCGCGCGGTAGCAGGCGCCGACATCGTCGAGGATGACGCGGAAGCCGTAGATGTCCGACAGCTGCTCGAAGCCGACCGACTTGCGCTCCATCTTGGTCCAGATCGAAAACGGCTGCTTGCGGCGGCCGAACACCCGCGCGGTGATGCCGTTCTTCTGCAGGTTCTTGGAGAGCTGGGTCTCGATCTCGCCGATCAGATTGCGGTTGCGCTCGGCCAGTGAATCGAGCCGCTGCTGGACCACCGCGTAGGCCTCGGGATCGAGCACGAAGAACGACAAGTCCTCGAGCTCCTCGCGCATCTCCTGCATACCCATGCGGCCGGCCAGCGGCGCATAGATATCCAGCGTCTCATCGGCGATGCGGCGGCGCGAGGCCGGCGGCATGAACTCCATGGTCCGCATGTTGTGCAGGCGGTCGGCGAGCTTGATCAGCAGCACGCGGACGTCGTCGGCGATCGCAAGCAGCAGCTTGCGCAGATTCTCGGCCTGCTTGGCCTCGCGCGACACCAGCTCCAGCCGCTTCAGCTTGGTCAGGCCCTCGACCAGCGCGCCGATCTCGTGGCCGAACACATTGTCGATCTCGGCCCGCGTCGCCTCGGTGTCCTCGATCGTGTCGTGCAGCAGCGCGGCCACGATCGTGGCATCGTCGAGCTTGAGGTTGGTGAGGATCGCGGCGACCTCGAGCGGATGCGAGAAGTACGGATCGCCGGAGGCGCGGGTCTGGGTGCCGTGCGCCTTCATGGCGTAGACATAGGCGCGGTTGAGCAGGTCTTCGTTGGTATCGGGGTTATAGGAGCGGACGCGCTCGACGAGGTCATATTGTCGCATCATGCGCGTCCGCGGCTTGGCCGGCCTCTCCGCCGTGGACGACGCCGGCGCCACCGCGACCGTTTCGGTTGCAGCCTGCATCTGGATGGAACTGCGGCGTCGATACGCCATGAACTCGCTGCCTCTCGTGCGCGGGACCAGACCGTCCCACCTTCCTCAATCTAGTGCGCTTTCGAATGAAGCAGCACCCCGCGCAGGCCCTGGAACCATTCAATTTCCCGCGCCCGCATAGGACGCACCGTAACAGCGAAATTGTCAACAAAAGCAAAGGCCCGGAGCGATGTCCGGGCCTTCTTCAAATTCATTCCAAACCAACAGATGAACGACGAGCTTACTCGTCCTCCTCGGGCTGCTCCTCCGGGGGAGCCAGACCCTCGAGGCCCTTCAGCAGCTCTTCCTCGGTCATCCGCTCGACCGCGACCTCGGTGTCGTCGGCATCGACGCTGGCACCGGCGGAACCGATCAGCGGCACGGTGTCCGGCTCGGGCTCGTCGACCTCGACGAACTTCTGCAGGGAGTGCACGAGTTCCTCTTTCAGATCTTCCGGCGAGATCGTCGAATCGGCGATCTCCCGCAGCGAGACCACCGGATTCTTGTCGTTGTCGCGATCAACCGTGAGTTGCGAGCCCGACGAGATCATCCGGGCGCGGTGCGCGGCCAACAGGACGAGATCGAAGCGATTGTCGACCTTATCAATGCAATCTTCGACGGTGACGCGAGCCATCTCGAGGCGCTCCGTGGTAAAAGGGACCGAACATGTAGGTTATGAGGGTTAGTTATAGGGATGGCCCCGGTTTCGCAAGGTAAAATTTGTGATTTGCCTTCCGAACAGGCTCTGATAACCCCGTCTGCCGGGGCCAGAAGGGCCGGAGCGTCTGACGACATGGCTAGGTTGCTGTCCCAGACAAGTAAATCTCTTCATTGCAATGTCAAAGGTCTAGGCTTTTTGCCCTCGCCTCACCATAATTGCGGTGGTGACTGTGGTGGGGAAAGATTCACAGAACTTTAGGCAGCAACGCAGGAAATTGCGCGCGGTCGATCGCCGCTGCGCTAAGAACACTAACAACCACGCGAGAACACTTTGATGTCGTCACCTGTTTCCAACAAGATCGCGCTCTTCATCGACGGAGCCAATCTTTACGCAACCGCAAAGACGCTGGGCTTCGACATCGACTACAAGCGGCTCCTCAAGGAATTCCAGAGTCGCGGCACGCTGCTTCGCGCGTTCTACTACACGGCGATCATCGAGGATCAGGAGTACTCCTCGATCCGTCCGTTGATCGACTGGCTCGACTACAACGGCTACACCGTGGTCACCAAGGCGACCAAGGAATTCATCGACGCCAGCGGCCGCCGCAAGGTGAAGGGCAACATGGACATCGAGCTCGCGGTCGATGCCATGGAACTCGCCGAGCACATCGACCAGATGATCCTGTTCTCCGGCGACGGCGACTTCCGCTCGCTGGTCGAAGCCGTGCAGCGCCGCGGTGTTCGCGTCACCGTCATCTCCACGATCGCCAGCCAGCCGCCGATGATCGCCGACGAGCTGCGCCGGCAGGCCGACGTCTTCACCGACCTCGTCGAGCTGCAATCCAAGCTTGGCCGCGATCCGTCCGAGCGCCCGGCCCCGCGCGAACCCCGCGAACCTCGTCACCATTCCCCGCAATTCCTGCAGCGCGCGACCACCATGGCCCCACGGGGAGCCGATGACGATTTCGACGAGTAATCTCGTCGCTGCACCGACGCGTCCCGACAGCAACTGTCAGCTCTGTCCAAGGCTGGCCGATTTCCGCGCCGAAGCCCGCGCGCGCAACCCCGACTGGTTCAACTCGCCGGTGGAATCGTTCGGCGATCCGAATGCGCGATTGCTGATTGTTGGCCTCGCGCCGGGCATGCAGGGCGCCAACCGTACCGGCCGTCCCTTCACCGGCGATTACGCCGGTGACCTGCTCTACGCGACCTTGCTCGAATATGGTTTTGCCAGCGGCGTCTATCAGGCGCGGCCGGACGACGGCCTGAAGCTGGTCGACGCCCGGATCAGCAACGCGGTGCGCTGCGTGCCGCCGCAGAACAAGCCGCTGCCGGTCGAGATCAACACCTGCCGGCAATTCCTCCGCGCCACCATCGCCACGATGCCGAAGCTGCGCGCGATCGTGCTGCTCGGGCGAATCGCGCACGAATCGACCTTGAGGGCGCTCGATGTTCGGCTGGCAGCGGCGCCCTTTGTGCACGGCGCCGTGCATAGCGCAGGCAAGTTCAAGCTCTACGACAGCTACCATTGCTCGCGCTACAACACGAACACGGGTGTGTTGACGACCGACATGTTCCGCAAGGTGTTCGCGGCCGTGCGCAAGGATATCGGCTAGCGCCCGCTCCGTTCCGATCGAATCGGGGTTCAGGATTTTCGTTGATGCGTTTTGCGTCGTGCGAACCGGTATCCACTTTACGCAAACCGCTGTCCGCTTCGCGCGAAACGCTCTAGCCGTTCCGCGGATTGGCCTTCAGCCATTCCAGCACGTCGCCGGCGTTCCGGTCGGGTGGGAACACCGGATAGAACACGTGCGTGATGCGCGCGTCGTCGATCACGAGCGCGAGCCGCTTGATCAGGGTCAGGCCGGCCACCGACATCGTCGGCAACTTCAACGTGTGCGTCAGTTCCAGCGCTTCGTCGGACAGCACTGGGAACGGCAGATGCAGCCGCGCGGCCATCTCGGTCTGGTAGGCGTTGCTCTGCGTCGACAGCCCGAACACCTGGGTGGCCCCCGCCGCCTTGAGTTCGGCGAACAGGTCGCGGAACGCACAGGTCTGCGGCGTGCAGCCGCGGGCGCCCGGGATCATGTCCCAATCATCGACCAGCCCGATCTTGCCGGGCTCGCCGGTTCGCGGATAGGCGAACACCACGGTGCGGCCCTCGAGCGCCGACAACGTCACCGACGTGTCGTTGGTGGCCCGCAAGGTCACCGGCGGGATCGTCATGCCGGTGAGGTGCGCGGCGCCGCCATCGTCGGTGGGCGGGGGGATCTTGCTCCAGTCGACATCGGTCAGGCTGCTCTGGCTCATCGGCCGATCTCCATCCGCCGTCATCGCAAATGACGGCGCGCTATCCCCGCGCCCGCATCAGGCGGCCCTTCTCGCGGCTCCAGTCGCGCTTCTTCTCGGTCTCGCGCTTGTCGTGCAGCTTCTTGCCCTTGGCGACCGCGAGCAGCAGTTTGGCACGGCCGCGCTCGTTGAAGTACAGCTTCAGCGGAATGAGCGTCATGCCCTCGCGGTCGACGGCGCCCAGCAGCTTGTTGATCTGCTTGCGATGCAGCAGCAGCTTTCGCGGCCGCTTCGGCTCGTGGTTGAAGCGGTTGGCCTGCAGATATTCCGGGATATTGGCGTTGATCAGCCAGATCTCGCCGTCCTTGGAATCCGCATAGGATTCCGCGATCGTGCTCTTGCCGCTGCGGATTGATTTCACCTCGGTGCCGGTCAGCGAAATGCCGGCCTCGATGGTGTCCTCGATGGCGTAGTTGAAGCGGGCCTTTCGGTTTTCGGCGACAACCTTGATCGGACGTTCGTTCTTCTCGGCCACTTTAGCTCTTCTTGAGGAGGTCGCGGATTTCCGTCAGCAGCACGACCTCGTCGGACGGCTTCGGCGGCTCGGCGGGCTTGGCCTCGTCCTTGCGCTTGAACTGGTTCATGGCGCGAATGACCATGAACAACACGAAGGCGATGATCAGGAAGTTCAGCGTCAGCGTCAGGAAGTTGCCCCAGGCCAGCACTGCGCCCTGCTTCTTGGCGTCGGCGAGGTTGGTCGCCGTGACGGCCTTGGAAAGCCCGGTGAAATAGTTGGAGAAGTCGAGACCGCCCGTGATCGCGCCGATGATCGGCATGATGATGTCGCCGACCAGCGAAGTGACGATCGCCCCGAAGGCAGCGCCGATGATGACGCCGACGGCGAGGTCGACGACGTTGCCCTTCATGGCAAATTCGCGGAATTCCTTCAGCATCCCCATCCCCTTCTCTTCGACATTGCGCACGGCATTGTTCACGGTGGTACGGTCGTCTCGATTCAGTTGATCAGGCCGGCATGCACCATGGCGCTGCGGACGGCCTGGCGGGTCGACTCGGAAACCGGCACCATCGGCAAACGCAGCTTCTCGTCGAGCTTGCCGAGCAGCGACATCGCATACTTCACCGGCGCCGGATTGCTCTCGATGAACAGGTTGGTGTGCAGCGGCATCAGCTTGTCGTGGATCTTCAGCGCGGTGGTGACGTCGCCCTTCTGCCAGGCAGTCTGGAATTCCGAGCACAGCCGCGGCGCAACGTTGGAGGTCACCGAGATGCAGCCATGGCCGCCATGCGCCATGTAGCCGATGATGGTGGCGTCCTCGCCGGAGAGCTGGTTGAAGTCCTCGCCCATCGCGGCGCGCTGCTGCGAGACCCGCACCATGCTGGCAGTCGCGTCCTTGACGCCGGCGATGTTCTTCAGCTCGAACAGCCGTTTCATGGTGTCGACCGACATGTCGATCACCGAGCGCGGCGGGATGTTGTAGATGATGATCGGAATCCCGATCGCATCGTTGATGGCCTTGAAGTGCTGGTACATGCCTTCCTGGGTCGGCTTGTTGTAGTACGGCGTCACGACCAGCACGGCGTTGGCCCCGGCCTTCTCGGCGTGCTCGGCGAGCTCGATCGCCTCCTTGGTCGAATTCGAGCCGGCGCCGGCGATCACGGGCACCCGGCCCTTGGCCTCCTCGATGCACCACTCGACCACCCGCTTGTGCTCGTCATGGCTGAGCGTCGGGCTCTCGCCGGTGGTGCCGACCGGCACCAGGCCGTGCGTCCCTTCCGCGATCTGCCAGTTCACGAGGCCGCGGAACGCCGCCTCGTCCACCGAGCCGTTTTTGAAGGGCGTCACCAAGGCAGTGAATGATCCCCGGAATTTTGTCTTGGCTGCCATGGACTTCCTCCAAACGCTTCAGGCTAAAGACTAGGTCGACGGACCCTTGTTGTTGTCGTGCTTCACGTCCGTGCAACCGGCACCCGGTTGATGCGAAACGCCATGAAAGGCAATTCATATCGGGTCTGGCCGACAGGCGAAAGGGCCGTACCGTACCTATTCCCAACGGTAATCTGCGGCGCGCGAAACCGCGTCCAGCCGCGATTTTGCCGTGGTGCTGGCGCAAACAGCCGCACCGGCAGGCTTCTTAGTATTTTGTCTACGTTTTCAATCAAATAAGAACCCATGGCCCAAACGACCAGATGATTCGGGGCCGCAGAGGACTTCTGTGATCCGTTCCGTTCGCGCAGGCACATTGCGATCGACGGCGCTGGCGACGAGCCTGGCGCTGGTCGTCGGCCTTGCCGCCATCACATCAGATGCGCGGGCCGCCGAGGATGTTCCACCCGCCAAGCCGGCTACCCAGGACACGGCATCCAAGGGCGCCACCGCCAAGGGTACCGCGAAGTCGGCGGCTCCGAAGGCAGCGACCTCAACCGCAGCCAAGCCTGGCGGTACCAAGACCGACGCCGCGAAGCCCAACGCAGCGAAGACCGAAGCTCACAAGCCAGCCTCCTCCAAGCCAACCTCCGCGAAGTCCGGCGCCGTCAAGCCGGAGGGCGCCAAGGCTGCTGCCAAGACCGAGGCACACAAGGACGCGGCTTCGAAGGCCACCGCATCCAAGGGCACGGCGTCCAAGCCCGCCGCTCCGGCTGCAACAGTAAGTCTGCCGACCAAGCCGGCGCCGGTCCGCGCCGCCGCCCCCGCGCTGGTTCCGGCGACCCGCCAGCATGCCGCGCCGATCGCGCGCAAGCCGGTGCTGCCTGCGGCCGTGGCCGCGACATCGTCGACCTCGCAGTCCGACAAGGACGCACTCGCCAGCGTCGTCGAACTGCTGCGCAAGCGCAAATCGGCCGACGCCACCGAGGCCGAGGCCTCGATCTCGGATCCGGTGGCGCGCAAGCTTGCCGAATGGCTGATCCTGCGCAGCGAGGACAACGGCGCCTCGGTCGAGCGTTACCGCGCCTTCCTCGACGCCAATCCGAGCTGGCCCTCGCAGACCTTCCTGCGTCGTCGCATCGAGGCCTCGCTGTGGGACGATCGTCGCGACGACTCCGCGGTGTGGGCCTGGTTCCAGAATGAATCGCCGGTCTCGGCCAAGGGCCGGCTCGCGCTTGCCAAGGTGATGCTCGGACGCGGCGACCGCGGCAATGCCGAGCGCCTGGTGCGCGAAGCCTGGCGCAATGACGGGATGAGCGAGGACACCGAAACCACCGCGCTCGACATGTTCGGCTCGTTCCTGACCGCCGCCGACCACAAGGCGCGCATGGACACCATGCTCTACGGCACCGACAACGAGGCTGCCGGCATTCGCGAGGCCAAGCGGCTCGGCTCCGGCTATCTCGCGCTCGCCAAGGCGCGGATCGCGGCCAACCGCAAGGGCTCGAACCTGCGTGCGCTGCTCGAGGCGGTGCCGAGCGAACTCACCGGCGACACCGGTTATCTGTTCGCAAAAATCCAGCTGCTCCGCCGCGAGGAGAAATTCGCCGAAGCCGCCCGGCTGATGCTGAGCGCGCCGAAGGACGCCGCGCGCCTCTACAATGTCGACGAATGGTGGGTCGAGCGCCGCCTGCTGGCGCGCAAGATGATCGACACGGAAGAGTTTCGCACCGCCTATCTGATCGCGCGCGACGCCGCGCTGCCGGCCCGCGACATCTACAAGACCGAGCAGGAATTCACCTCGGGCTGGATCGCGCTGCGCTTTCTCAACGACCCCTCCCTCGCTGCCCAGCATTTCGCACGGATCGGCGTCGGCAGCGCCAACCCGACCGCGCTGGCGCGTGCCGGCTATTGGCAGGGCCGCGCTGCTGAGGCCGCCGGCCGCGGCCAGGAGGCGCGCGCCGCCTATGCACGCGCGGCCGAACAATCCACCAGCTATTACGGCCAGCTCGCGCGCGCCAAACTCGGCCTGCCGCAGATCGAGCTGAACAGCGCACCGCGCGGCCGCGGCGCCGACCGGCTCGAGATCGTACGCGCCGTCGCCCTGCTCTACGAGATCGACGCGCGCGAGCTTGCGATCCCGATCTTCGGCGACCTCGGCGACAATGGCGATCCGGAAGCGCTGGCCGGCCTCGGCGAGCTCACCGCGCGCCACGGCGATGCCCGCGGCATGCTGCTGATGGGCAAGGCCGCGCTCAACCGCGGACTGCCGTTCGATCACTACGCCTATCCGGTCAACGGGATTCCGTCGTTCCGCCAGGTCGGGCCGGAGGTCGAGCAGAGCGTGGTCTACGCGATTGCGCGCCAGGAAAGCGCGTTCAATCCGGCGGTGGTGTCGCCGGCCCAGGCCTACGGCCTGATGCAGGTGACGCCGGACGCCGGACGTTACGTCTGCAAGCGCGCCGGCATCGGCTTCGACCTCAACCGGATGAAGACCGACCCGGTCTACAACGCGATGCTCGGCGCGGCCGAGCTCGGCGGCCTGCTCGAGGACTATCGCGGCTCCTACATCCTGACCTTCGCCGCCTACAATGCCGGCCGCGGCAGCGTGAAGAAGTGGATCGAGCGCTACGGCGACCCGCGCGATCCGAAGGTCGATGCGGTCGACTGGGTCGAGCTGATTCCGTTCTCGGAGACGCGGAACTACGTGCAGCGGATCATGGAGAACCTGCAGGTCTACCGCGCCCGGTTCGGCGGCGGCACCAGATTGCAGATCGACGCCGACCTGCGCCGCGGCGCCAGCGTGGAATGACCGCCTCGGCCACGGCTGATTTCCTGCGCATTTTTCTAAGTTGTTTCAATGCCCTGCGCGAAATGTTGCGGCTTCGTTCTCGCGCGATCCATTCGCGCGCCGAGGGCGAGCCACTCCGATCGTCCTCATCACGATGAGGGCATCGCGAATAATCGAGCGGAAACATGCCCTTCCAAATTGACCGAGCCACCAAAATCGATACATAAGGCTCGCGCCGGAGAGGTGGCCGAGTGGCTGAAGGCAACGCTTTGCTAAAGCGTCATACGGTCTCAAGCTGTATCGAGGGTTCGAATCCCTCCCTCTCCGCCACTCCCATTGAAATCGCTACAGAATTACTCCGCCGGATCGGCGCGCACCTGCAAGGCGATGCGCGCTCGGCGCCGTAACGGACCGCAGCAGCTAAGACACAATGTTGAAATTGGAAGCGCTAACGGTGTTCGAGGTGGCGCCGTTCAGCCACACCGCCGTGTCGTTATCCACCTGAACAACAAAGTAAGCACCATTCTGATATGAGTGCGACAACACGTCCGCAAACGAACTGAAGCCTGTGCCGTTCAGCTGCACCGTATCGGTGGCAGCATTGAAATCCTGAATCACCTGGACGCTCGGCACATCGTTGGAGACGAAGGTGTTGTTGCCGCCGCCGCCGAAATAGTAATTCACGCCGGTGCCGCCATCGAAATAGTCGTTGCCTGTGCCGCCCAACAGCACATCGGTGCCGTCGCCGCCAAACATCACGTCGTTGCCGGCCCCGCCGTAGAGGTAGTCGTTACCTTCGTATCCGTAGGCAGTATCGTCGCCGGCATCGCCAATCAGCACGTCATTGGCGCTGGACCCAACGGCGACATCGTTGCCATCGCCGCCATAGGCCGTGCCGCCGCCGGACGGCATGTACAGGTAATCGTCGCCCCCGTTGCCTTCGAGCAGGTCGACACCTTGATCACCAATCAGGATGTCCGCGCCTTGGCCGCCGTAAATGCTGTCGTTGCCTTGTCCTCCGTAGGCCATCAGCCGATCGGTGACTGATCCGGAGCTATTGATGATGATGATGTCGTTTCCAACGCCGCCCTGGAGGACCGTCAGCGTGTTACCCAAGCCGATAGTGCCGCCATAGATCGTGTCGTCACCGGCGCCGCCGTCGATCGCAGACCCCTGTCCAGTAATGACGTCGTTACCGAGGCCACCGTAGGCGTTCCCCAGACGGAAAAACCCATCCCAGCCCGTGGTGATCGTATCGTTGCCTTCGCCGCCATAAAGGACACTGCCTTGGCCCTGGATGGAATCGTCCCCTCCGTCTCCTGACAGGGTCGAGTCGAATGCCGACAGAGTGTCATTGCCTTCGCCGCCATAGATCGTGGCTGAATCGTCGTGAGAGATGCTCGAGCTGAGACTGTCGTTGCCGTTGCCGCCATAGACGACACTACCGGTCATCGTCGCAACGAGGCTATCGTTGCCGTCCAGGCCGTAAAATACGTCCTCACCTGCGATTGCGGTGTGATCGTCGTCGCCCAGCGTTCCAACGTACGTCGTCATGAGCCCTCCGCGGTTGCGCGTCACAGACTATACCACGCTCGCAGACCACCAAAGGTAGACGATGGTGCGAGCGCGGCGACCCTGGCGTTGCCGGCGGATGGCAAGCCGGGAACCGGTATCTGTCCGGAACTCAGCTGACGGGCCAAAGCCCCTGTGCCCTGGCTTGATGCGGAGCTTATGGCCAGCCCGGGACGGTTGGCCTCACAGGACTTTATTTACCTTTTCGGCACCACAAATCGGACGAGATAAAGCTCCGGAAGCGAAGTATCGCGATACTTGCTTCCCGATGCGACGCAACAGGCAACAAGCTCCATGGCCGACTACAACCTGGAAGGACCCGTCTGGTCGTCGAAGACCATCACGTGGAGTTTTGCCACGGTCAATTTCTCGGATCAGCCCGAGACATACTCGGCGTTTTTCCAGCCCGGTGAATATGAGCGGGAAATCATCGACGCCTTGAAGCGATGGTCCGCCGTGGCGGATGTAACGTTCGTCGAGGTGGCGGATTCTGCCAGCGCCGACATCCGTTTCGGGCTCGGCACTTTTGACGGCCCTTACGGGATCCTGGCAGAGACCTCGTACTACTACTCCAACGGCGACTTTCTGCCCGACGTCACGGTCAGCTTTGACCAGGCAGAAACCTACACGTCGTCCTCCAGCGGTTTGACGATGTCGGGAGGAATAAGTTTCGAGGCCGTTGCAACGCATGAAATCGGCCACGCCTTGGGCCTCGATCATTATACCGGCGGCCCGGCGATCATGAATCCCTACGCCAGCGCTGACGTCACCAACCTGACGCAGTCGGACATCGACGGCATTCAGGCGCTCTATGGACCGGCCTCCATCCAACCGGACGTTCCTGCCAGCACCGTCGTCACCAACGGCTCGGCGGCGAATGATGTTCTGCTGGGAAGCAATGCAGCCGATGCCATCTACGCTTTCGGCGGCAACGACTACATCTATGCCTACGGAGGCGACGACTTCCTGTTCGGCGGCGACGGCACGGATGTCCTGCTTGGCGGCGGCGGAAATGACGCACTTTATGGCGGTACCGGCTTCAACTACCTGTATGGCGGCGACGGCAACGATGCGCTGTTCGGTTCGGGGGGAGCGTCGGCGTCCGATGTCAACGTGATGTTCGGCGAAGCCGGGAGCGACCTGCTCTACGGCGGCGTCGGCACCAACTATTTTTACGGCGGCGCCGGCGTCGACACCATGTTCGGCGGTTCCGGGCTGAACATCTTCATCTCGTCGGGCGAGAGCGACGGCAACGTCATCTATGGCGGTTCGGGCCAGAACTACGTCTACGGCTCCAACGGAGGCGACACAGTCACCGGCGGCAGCGGCGTCGACGTGTTTCTGATGGGCTCCGGTAACGACGTCATCAGCGGCGATGGCGGTGTTGACTACGCGTGGGGCGGCGGTGGCAGGGATACATTCCTGATCAGTGACGCCTCTTCGGGAGTCATGGTGATCGAGGACTTCAACAAGGGCGGTGTGAATGACCTCCTGAGTTTCGCAGGTACGTCGCTCCATTCGTTTGCCGATGTTCAGACAGCCGAGTTCTATTCGCCCGGCATCAACACCACGATCATCACCGATGCGGCGGGCAACGCCGCCTGGCTGATCGGCATCGCGCCCGGACAGCTCAGCGCAAGCATGTTCAGCTTCGCCTGAGCAGGATCATTTCACGCGCCTTTCAGGGGGGTGGCAGCCAATATGGCGCCGTCCGTCTGTTCGTGTCCCACTTTGTCACCCCAACGGCCCCGGGAAGTGGATTCGGCGCACTTCCAGGCGGCTGGAGGCGACCGCTGACCGCAAGTCCGGCCTGAACCGGCGGTCACCTCCGCGTGAACGAAACATCATTTCCGGTGCGTTGAAGCGAGCGCGAAACAAACCGCGCGCAGCATTCGCCTGTTTTTCATCACTTGAATGTTTTCCGGGGTAACGCCATGCAGCAGGACAGTGGCATTCAATTCCAGGACATCGACCAGGTTTTGCGGAACGCCCAGCTCCGCCGATCCGCCGATCTGGCTCCCTGGTTCCGGCAGCGCTTCGCATCCAAAGCGGGCCGCCTCGTCATCGCAACTTCGCTGGCCTGCATGGTTATCGTGCTGGCGATCGCGGCTGCGCCGCGGCCCGTCTCCAGCGCTGCGCTCGGGAGCGAGTGGCAATGCAGCAAGGCGGCGTTTGTCTTGACGACCTGTCGTCAAACCGAGCCGGCGCGCTCGTAGCAAGCGGCCTCATCCCGTTCAGGGACGTGAAACCATTTGTCCGGCAGCACCGTAGCTGGAGCGCCGGCCCCTTTCTTCCATTTTGGCACTACGGGCCGGCTGAGGCCGTTCGGTCTTTCCCAGTCACGAACGGCCTCACTTTTGAGTCCGGCACGATTATTTGGTATCGAACAAGCATGAAGTCCGCGGATCCGCCGTCTGGTCGAGATCGGGCTGGAGGCGAACAAATAACATGAATGGCCCAAGCCGCGGTCTCAGGTCAGCGATCTGCTTCGGGCTGGTGATTGTCCTGACTGCTGCCCAGGCGCCGCCAACGGTGCACACGCCGGACGAACAGCGTGTGGTCGACAAGGAATGTCGCGATGTCACGCCTGCGCAGGCAAAGCTGCGGGCCTGTCTCAACCTGCTCGGCGATCGACGGCTCTCGACTGCCTATGTCGTGCCGATCAATGGCGAAATATCGAGCACGTTCCAAAGCTTGCGGGACTACGACAACGCGATCAAATACAAGAAGATCGAGATTGAACGCGCGCGCATAACGGTGAAGCAGCCTGCTTCTCCGGCCGAAGCACTTTCTTCCAGTTTCGGCGCGATGTCCCAACGTTACACGGAGCTCGGGGCACTCCAGGCGCTCAATCGCCTGGCCAACTTCAACGGTCAGTCGGATGAAGCGCGCCGCGGCGCCACCGAGGAGCAAGCCAACTACAACCTGGCGCTTCAGTACAACCCGATGAACTACAGGGCCTATCGATACCGGGCTGACATCCGCAGCCTGTTCTGCGATAGCGCATCCGCCTCGCAGGATATGGAGGCCGCGGTCAGGTTTGCCGAACAGGCTGGAGATCAGACTGCCGCCCGGGACTATGCGCGGGTCACGCTGGGCACGTGCATTCCGGCCTGGCGCCGGCAATAGCGCGAGAGACCCGCTGAACCGCAGCATATCACGGGTCAGACCACCCGGCCGTATTCCTACGGACCCGCTCCTGGCAAGCAACTTGCGATGCATCCGTGAATGGTTCGGCGGCAGCGGTTCTTGATGTGCCGAACTCAGACATTCGGAGCACGCACATGAACATGCATCATCGTTTTGGGACAGCTCGCGCAAGCAGCGGACGAGAGCCAACGATCAGGAAGATGCTGTCCGATCTTGTCCTGGCCTGCCAGCAGATCGAAGCCGACATCGCGACCGAAGAACAGCGCGCGGGAATCTATGACCGGGCGAACCCGAGGTATCCGATCTTGGCAAGGTCGCTCCACGAGCGGCACGACAATCTCAAGGGAACCATCGCCACGCTGGAAAACCGCGTCACCGAGAAATCTCGGCACAAATTGGTCACCGACGCGGCATAGCGGCTAGACCAGATACCCGGACACGCCGTCCCACAGCAGCTTCAGCGCGGTCACGACCAGCAGGCCGTAGCAGGCCCGGTAGATCTGCTGTTGATCGAGTTTTCCGTGCAGCCGCCAACCCAGCCAGACGCCGGCGGGAATGGCGAACAGGCAGGCTGCCATCACGATCCAGACATTGCCCGTTGGTCGCACCAGCAGCAGCCATGGCACGGCCTTGGTCGCGTTGCCGACGGTGAAGAACAGGCTCGTCGTCCCGGCATAGACCTCCTTGCTGAGACCGAGCGGCAACAAATACATCGCAAGCGGCGGTCCGCCGGAATGCGCCACCATCGTCGTGACGCCGGAGGCAAGGCCCGCAGCGACCGCCTTGGGCGACGAACGCGGACGGATCGTCGCGTCCGGGCCCAGCAGCCAGAGACCGACGAATGTCAGGGTCACCAGCGCCATGACGATCGCCACGGCACGATGGTCGAGGATGCGGAAAAGCAAATAGCCAAGCCCGATGCCGATCACGAGCCCGGGCAGCAGCAGCACGAGGTCGGGCTTCGACCATGTCGACGGCTTCCAGTAGCGAAGCGCGAACAGGTCCATTGCGATGAACAAGGGTGCAAGCAGGCCGCCGGCCGTCACCGGATCCATCACGAATGACAGCAGCGGGATGCCGACGATCGAGAACCCGCCGCCGAACGCGCCCTTCATGAAGCAGATCAGGAATACGCCCGCCAAGGCGATCGCGACGGTGGTGACTGTCAACTCCATGCTGGTCGTCCCACGGGCTGCCGCACGCCCGGAGCGCATCACGCTCAGGCCGATCGCGGCGGGCAATCAGGTTGATGAAAACAACCTGCTTGGCCGTGGACTTCGCTGCAACCAAAACATTGCACTCGGTACAATCGAATTGGCGCGCCCCGTCGCCCGATCTCGGCCGCGCCGTCATTCGGGCGCGGCGCTGACCGGCGTCAGCCGCTGCCGCGGGTCGATGGATCGAGATTGCGGTTCTCGCTTGGCGGGATCGGCCCGAAGCCCGGATATCTGATCGCGGCCGGAGGAAGCATCTGTTCGTCCGGACGGATGATGAGGTGGTGCCGTACGCGCCGGTGATGCGCCGTTGCAGCGTCGGCAACCGCGCTCCACAGCGGCACCAGAGACAACGTCAGGGCCAGGGAAAGAGGCAAGGAAATAGGCAGGCGAACCCACAAGCCGACACGCATCGCGATCACTCCGTTGCATCGAACAAATGACCGCCGACCGTAGCGCCCTATTCCACCCCGACCTCTCACATGCGATCAAAACGGCGAGATCGCGAATTATCGCGCATCGCGCGCGGACCTTAGCGGCCGCGGAAAGGCCTGCGCGCAGGCGACGCCGAGCAGCGCCAGGCCGCCGCCGATGACATGGAAGGACCTGACCGGCTCGCCCAGCATCACGATCGCGGCCGCGGCGGTCAGCACCGGCAGCAGGTTCATGAAGATCGCGCAGCGGTTCGGGCCGAGTTGTGCGACCCCGCGGATCCAGAGGAACGGCAGCACCACCGAGGCCAGCGCGCCGGCATAGAGGATCAGCGGCAAGGTCTCGCCGTTGACCTGGCGCAGCGGCACCGGCGTCGCCAGGAACGCGGGAAACATCACGGCCAGCGCGCACAGCGCCTGCATGTAGGTGGATTGCCATCCGCTGACCGGCAAATTCCAGCGCTTCAGCAGCACGCCATACAGCGCGTAGACGATCGCGGCCAGCAGCATCAGGGCGTCGCCCGCATGCACGCCATTCCGCAACAGCGATGACAATTCGCCGCCGCTGACGAGATAGACAAGGCCCGCGAACGACAGCGGCGCGCCAAAGATCATGCCTGATGCCGGCTGCTCGCCGAGCAGCGCGGCGCTGAGGCCAACGGTCAGCAGCGGCGTCAACGCGGTGAACACGGCCATGTTGGTCGCGGTCGTGGTCTCGGCTGCCAGATACGACAGGCTCTGGAACAGGCACATCGCCAGGAAGCCGAGGATCGCGAGCGGGCCGAGATGCGGCCAGATCGCGAGGTGGTTGCGCCAGGCGGCGCCCGCCACGAACGGAGACATCAGGAGCACCGCGACCAGCAGGCGATAGAAGGTGATCGCCTGCGGACCAATGGTGTGCGCCGAGAGACGCGAGACGATGACGTTGCCGGCCCACAGCACGATGGCAACGAAGGGATAGAGAAGTGCGGCATTCTTCTTGGGCATGATCCGGCAGCGTTGGTGAAGGGAGACACCAGCAACTAGCTGTCGCGCCGACGTCCGTCTCACGCTAGAATGACCTCATCTAGCGAGATTGGGACATGAGATGAAGACGTGTTGGACGAGCTGATCACACGGCACCTCGACTACCACGCCACGGCGCGGCCGATGGCGGCGATGGAAATCGACTACCCAAGCGGCGCGTCGACCGGCCTGCACGCGCATCCGCGCGGCCAGCTGCTCTATGCGATCGAAGGCGTGATGATCGTGCGCTGCGCCGAGGGCACCTGGGTGGTGCCGCCCAACCGCGCGGTGTGGCTGGTGGCCGATCTCGCGCACGAGGTCCGGATGAGCGGGACGGTCAAGATCCGCACCGTGTTCGTCGACGCCGGCGCGGCCCCCAATCTGCCACAGACCAGTTGCGTGTTCGCCGTCTCGCCGCTGCTCCGCGAATTGTTCGTCGCCGCGATCCGCGTCCCGCTGGACTACGCGCCCGCGACCTCTGACGAGCGGCTGATGCAGGTGCTGCTCGACCAGCTGCGCGAGGTCGACGTGCTACCGCTGCATCTGCCGATGCCGCGCGACGCTAGGCTCGGGCGGATCTGCGCGGCGCTGGTGGCCTGTCCGGACGATGCCTCGACCGCCGAGCAATGGGCGCGCCGTCTGAAGCTGACGTCGAAGACGATCCACCGTATGTTCGCGAAGGAAACCGGCATGACGTTCGGCGAATGGCGCCAGCAGGCGCGTCTGCTGTTCGCGCTCGAACGCCTCGCGCGCGGCGCGCGGGTGGTCGATGTCGCGCTCGATGCCGGCTATGCCAGCCAGAGCGCCTTCACCGCGATGTTCCGCAAGCATTTTGGCGTTCCGCCGAACGCATTCTATCGGTAGAGCGCCTAGCGTTCCGCAGGCGCCGACTGCGCCGCCGGTCCCAGGATCCAGTCCCTGAACGCCGCGATCTTGGGAAGCCCCTGCCGGTTGTCGGGGCAGACGAGATAATAGGCGAACTCCTCCAGATGCGCGGTCTCCAGCAGCTGGATCAGTTCGCCGCTCGCAATCTCATTGGCCACCATCGCCGCCGGCAGCAGGCCTGCGCCCTGCCCGGTCAGGACGGCCTTCAGCAGCAGACTGCTGTCGTCGAACGACGGCCCGCGCGGCGTGCGAACCTCTTCGATGCCATTGGCCTGAAACCACAGGCTCCACCCCTTGCGGTCGGCATCGTGCACCTGCGGCCAGCCCGCGAGCTCGCCGGCCGATGCCGGCAGCCCAAGCCGGGCAACCAGCGACGGCGCTGCGACCACCACCATCTCGACCGTGACGACGCGATCGCTGCGCAGCCCTGGATAGCGGCCAAGACCGTGGCGCACCGCGACGTCGACACCACTGCGCGAGAAATCGACCAGCGTGTTGCTGGTGACGATCTGCAGATCGATCTCGGGATGCGCGCCGTGAAACGACGCCATCCGCGGCACCAGCCAGGCCGACGCGAAGAACGGCGTGACGCTCACCGTCAGCGTGCCGATATCGTTGGATGCAGCGACGCGGCGCGAAGCCTCCGCGATCTGGCGAAACGCATTGCGGATCGACGGCAGATAGTCGCGTCCGGCATCGGTGAGATAGATGCCGCGCGGCACCCGCTCGAACAATTTGACGCCGAGATGGGCTTCGAGCGTCTTGAGCATCTGGCTGACCGCGCCCGGCGTCACACACAGCTCCTCGGCCGCGTGCTTCACCGAGAGATGGCGCGCGGCGGACTCGAACGCTTTCAGCGCGTTCAGCGGCGGAAGCCGGTTCTCCATGATTTAGATTTTCTAATCTCAATTGACCAGCAAATCTGGTTTGCCAACGCGGCCTTCCGGGCGCTCTATCAGCCTATCCCATGGCTGAATGCCGCGTCAACGCAGAGAAAGCCGGGCCGCAAAGCTTAGATTTTCTGATCTTGATATACGCCTTCCGACGCAGGCATTCGGCTCCCCGACGGAGCAGCGATATGACTGAGGTTCCACACAAACTCGGCCTGCATGAGATCGACGCAGGTGGCCACGCCGACAGACTGGTCGACCGTATCAACGCCTCACAAGCAGGCCACCTGCCCGGCGCATTGGACTTCCAATGGCTCGAAGCCGGACGCGGCCACATCCGCGGCCGCTTCGAGATCGCCGCAAAGCACTTCTCGCCGCACGGGCTGCTGCATGGCGCAAGCCTTGTCGCGTTGGCCGACACCGCGTGCGGGTTCGGCTGCCTCGCGTCCTTGCCGGACGGCGCCATCGGCTTCGCCACCTCGGAGTTGAAGACCAACTTCATCGGCGCCGCGCGCGAAGGCGGCGTGAGCTGCGAGGCGCGCCTCGTTCATGGCGGACGCACGACCCAGGTGTGGGATGCCGAGATCAAAAGCGAGGTGACCGGCAGGACCATCGCGCTGTTTCGCTGCACGCAGATGCTGCTCTATCCGCCGGCCAAGACTGGCGGTGGTGCGGAGTTGGGAGAACGATCGTGAGCAATGCCGTCATGCACGCGGGTCATCAACGCGCAAAACCGTTCTACGGCTGGTATGTCGTCGCGGCCGCCTTCGTCGTGACCTTCATCGGCTTTGGCAGCGCCTACACGTTCTCGTCCTTCGTCGAGTCCCTGCAGCGCGAGTTCGGCGCCTCGCGCGGCTCGGTCTCGCTGGTGTTCTCCTTTGCGGGCTTCCTGTATTTCGGGCTCGGCATCATCTCCGGCCCGCTCGCCGATCGCTGGGGTGCGCGCAGGCTGGCGGGGCTCGGCATGGCTCTGGTCGGTCTCGGCATGGTGCTGGCCGGACAGGCCCAGACCATCCTTCAGGTCTATGCCGCCTACAGCATCGGCATCGGCGCCGGCGTCGGCTGCGCCTATGTCCCGACCCTGGGCGCCGTGCAACGCTGGTTCGTCCGGCGTCGCGGCTTCGCATCGGGCCTCGCCGTGAGCGGAATCGGCGTCGGCACCCTGGTGATGCCGCCGCTCGCGACGTGGCTGATCACGAGCTTCGGCTGGCGCGATGCCTACGTCGTGCTCGGCGTCGTCGCCGTTGTCGCCGGGATCGGGGCGTCACTCCTGATCGCCGACGATCCGCGACGCTACGGCACCGGACCCGACGGCGATCCGCTCGAGGCTGCCTCGGGCGCGCCGCTGCGTCACGGCGTCTCGATCCGAGGCGCGGTCAAGACCGCCCGCTTCGCCGGACTCTATGCGGCCTGCCTGATCAGCGCGTTCGGGGTGTTCGTCCCATTCGTGCACCTGGTGCCGTTCGCCCTCGATCATCATGTGACACCGACGCTTGCCGTGCTGCTGCTCGGCATGATCGGCGTCGGCAGCACCGCCGGTCGCTTCTTCCTCGGCGGCATCGCCGACCGGGTCGGCCGCGACGCATTCCTGGTCGCGATGTATCTCGGCATGGCGGTCTCGCTGGCGATTTGGGCGATCGCCGGCACCTTCTGGTCGCTCACCGCGTTCGCGCTGCTGTTCGGCGTGTTCTATGGCGGCTGGGTCGCGATCCTGCCGGCCGTGGTCACCGACCATTTCGGTGGCCGCAATGTCGGCGGCATCATCGGCATCCTCTACACCAGCGTCGCATTCGGCACGCTGCTGGGTCCGAGCGCCGCCGGCTTCGCATTCGACGTCAGCCACAGCTACGTCATCCCGGTGGCGATCAGCGCCGCCGCCAACCTCGTCGCCGCCCTGATCGCAATCGCGACGATGCGAACGGCCTCGCCGATCGCCTCGATCGCGCGGCGGTGACATCGCATGACAGTCGGTGATGTCAGTGCTACGCTTGGGGATCACCGCCCTCATCGTTCGAGACTTCCGTGACCGCCCGCTTCGCCACGACCAATGCCTGGAACTACCGGCGAGCAAACCGTGACGACATCGTCGAGCTGGCATCGTGGCGCGGTGCCGGCTCGCTCGGCCTCAGGCCGCACTTCCACGACGAGAGCCAGGTCGCGCTGGTGCTGTCGGGGTCGCGCGCCTTTCGCATCGACGATACGACCGTCACCGTGCCCGCGGGCCATGCCGCGCTCATTCCGGCGGGCATGCTGCACGCACCGATAGCGACGCCGGACGCGGAGACGGTCTGCCTGAATGCCTATATACCGGCGAGCCGCGCCTCGTCATCGCTGCGGATCGTCAACGTCGGACACCGCTGGCGGAGCGTCGATGCGATAGCGCCCGAGCACATCCTCGAGATCGCCGACGACATTGTGTCGCGTGAGCCGTCCCGATCGGCCGGGCGCATCGAGCGGCGGGAACTCGGCATCGCCCTGATGGAGAGCGTGGAGCCAATCGGCACGATTGCCGCAGGCTTCGGGCGAAGCCGCGAAGGGTTCAGCCGCATGGTGAGGCGCGAGTTCGGCGTCGCGCCGCATGCCTTCCGCCAGCTCGCTCGGCTCAATCGCGCCAGGGGATTGCTGCGCGCGGGCGAACCGGTCGCCGCAGTTGCCGCCGATGCCGGGTTTTCCGACCAGAGCCACCTCACCCGCCTGTTCCGCCGCACTTTTGGAACGACGCCGGGCGTCTACTGGCGGGACTGACGCCACGTCACAGACGTTCCAGACGGGCGGCAGCTCGGCCCGCTAGCCTCCTCATCCTGCAAAGGGGTGAAGGATGGATACGCCGACAAGTCTTCTGCTGGGCGCGGCCGGCATCGCCGGAGGCGTCATCAACGCACTGGCGGGTGGCGCGACGGTCATCACGTTTCCGGCGATGCTGGCAGCGGGCCTGCCGGCCGTCATCGCCAATGCCTCGAATGCGGTGGCGATCTCGCCGGGTCATTTGATCGCAGCGCTCGCCGATCGCGGCAAGCTGCAGCCGCCGACGCGGCGAACGATCAGTTACGTCGCGGCCGCCACGCTCGGCGGTACGATCGGCGCCGGCATCCTGTTGCTGCTGCCCGAACGGCTGTTCGTGCTGCCGGTGCCGGCCCTGATCGCATTCGCGACACTGCTGTTTGCCTTCGCGCCGCAGATCCAGGGCTGGACTGTCGGGCGTCACAAGGCGGCAGCCCTGCCCTCGACCGGCGCGAGCAGTGCTGTGCTGGGACTGACCTGTGTCTATGGAGGGTTCTTCGGCGCCGGGCTCGGCGTGATCCTGACCGCGGTGCTGTCGATCACCGAACCCAACGACATCAGGGCGATCAAGGCGTTGAAGAACCTGCTCGCGACCTGCGTGTCGCTCGCGGCCACATTGATCTTCATCTTTCAGGGAGCGGTGCGCTGGCCGGAGACCTCAGCGATGCTGCTCGGCGCCATGATCGGCGGCTATGCCGGAGGCTACCTGATCCGGATCCTTCCCGCCCACATCGTCCGGCAGTTCGTCATCGTGGCCGGAGCGCTGATGACGATGATCTACGCGGCGCGATACTGGTTCTAGATGGAGCGAGGGAGCCGAGGCTCCCTTCGATACCGGTGCCTTGCTTAGTGCGTCGTCATCCAGGCGCGGGCTTCACGCTGGGCGGCCGCGATCTCGATATCGGACATCTGCTCGGCGACTTCGCGGCGGTGCGCGATCGCGTCGGTGCGGCCCTTGAGCGCCGCCAGGTTGAACCATTTGTGCGCCGCGACGAGGTTGACCACGCCGGAGCGGCCGCTCGCCCAATACATGCCACGCTCGAACAGCACGTCCTGGATTGCAGTCGCGGCAACCGGAACGGCGTTGTCGTGATCGATGACCCCCTGAAACATTGTCGTCATTCCCCTTTTTGTTGTTGGCCGCCCTCCCCCGAGCGCGGCCCCCGTCCACTGTTGAACTACCCTGTCATCTCCGGGCTGATCCTTCGGGATCATGCCCACGCGCTGATCCTGGGATCATGCGCCGCGCTGATCCCTGGGATCACCGCTTGCCGTTGGCCGGCTTGTTGGGATGATCATGGCCCATCAAATTTGAAGAGCGGTTTAAGTATCGCGATGAACGGGATGTAAACCGGCGCCGCCGGCGGCCCGTCCGGGAATCGCAGAAGTGCCTGTGCCGCAGGCATTTCCGCGCATTCGTGAACGCCGGTTTACCGTGGTGTTTCGGACAACGATAACCATGGCCGACAATGACGGCGGGCACCGGCCGGTCCTGACCAGGCAATCAGTTTCGCGATTGACGGAGGGATGGCGCCGCCGGTGGACGATCCAGGGGACGGCGTGCGGCCGGGCGCTTGGACAAAAGCCGCGCGGGGCCGTCAGGCCCAAGTGTCGGTGCAGAGCTGGAATGGGAAAGTGACTGCCGGGCGCGGACTGCGCGGGCCGCCGGAACGAGGGGGTCGGCGAACACGTCAGGACCAGATTTCAACGCGGCATTCTCGCCGGTGAAATTGCGGAACCAGGAGGGCTCCGCACCGAACGAAGAAATCTCTGTTTCTTCTGCCGGACCGGTTTTGGGAAGGTTGCCCTCTCCGAAATACGATCCAGCCGTTTGACCTGATGTCTCGCCGACACCCTCTTTCGTCAGCCAGAGCCTTGGGGTGGGATGTGCCTCTCAGCAGTCCGTCCGCTGGCTCTCGCGACGTGCCGGCGTCAAGCCGCCGGCAATCCTCTCAAGGCGAGAGGGTTACTTCTTCTTGGCGACCTTGCGGGTCTTCTTCGCAGTCTTCTTCACTGCGCTCTTCGCCTTCTTCGCCTTCTTAGCCTTCTTTGCCTTCTTAGCCATGTTGCCCTCCAGTATGTGAGATGGCTCTTACTTCGCTGCGTGCACTCGGGAATCGATATGCACTACTTCCCGAATACACCAACAGATCGAAAAAAACAGTGTCCCGCTTAAGGAAGTGTTGACGCAGCGGTGGCAGCGCGCACCGCGCGCGCCGCCGTTCAAATCGACACGTCATTCGCGCGACGATGCAAGAAACGCAACAGCCGCCGACATCGGCATTTGTCAACGTTGCAGGAAACGCCTTCTGCTGTAGGCTTTTCTTGAATTCGCCTTGAAGCGATCGACGCGCGATCGTCGTTGCGCTGAGTCGCAAGCGGAGACGAAAAGCGGCGCGTTGCCGACGCCGAGTCGTAATTTTTGGCAACGAAAAAAATTTCGTGGGAAAGACGGCTTTTGCCTCGTTTGAGGTCGGCCGAACCGTATTCGCGAACGAATCGCAGCTTCGGCGATTCGGCGCCGAGGGGCGTCACCGCGACCGTGGACCGAGGATGTGAGGCAAGATCACGCCGCGTTCACACGCGCGCGACGACACCGAAGGTGACGCGCGGGAGCATGATCCGGTCGGATCATGCGCCAAGGACAACATCATTGTCCTGTTCGTTCAGACGCCGAGCTTGGACTTCAAGAGCTCGTTGACCGCCTTCGGGTTCGCCTTGCCGCCCGACGACTTCATCACCTGACCGACGAACCACTGCAGGGCGGCGGGCTTCGCTTTTGCTTGCTCGACCTTGTCGGGATTGGCCGCGATGATGTCGTCGACCACCTTCTCGATCGCGCCGAGGTCGGTGACCTGCTTCATGCCGCGCGCCTCGACGAGTGCGCGCGGATCGCCGCCCTCCTGCCAGACGATCTCGAACAAGTCCTTGGCGATCTTGCCGGAAATCGTGCCCTCGCCGATCAAGCCGACGATCGCGGCGAGTTGCTGCGCCGACACCGGCGAGGCTGCGATCGCCACGCCTTCCTTGTTGAGACGGCCGAACAGCTCGTTGATCACCCAGTTTGCGGCGAGCTTGCCGTCGCGCGTCTTGTCGGCAAGACCCGACAGCACCGTCTCGTAGAACTCCGCGCTCTCGCGCTCGGCGACCAGCACGCTCGCATCATACGACGACAGGCCGAAGCCCGTAATAAAACGGGACTTCTTTTCGTCCGGCAGTTCCGGCAACTGCGCCTTGAGATCGTCGACGAAGGCCTGGCTGAATTCGAGCGGCAGCAGGTCGGGATCGGGGAAGTAACGGTAGTCGTGCGCCTCTTCCTTGGAGCGCATCGAGCGCGTCTCGCCCTTGTCCGGGTCGAACAGCCTGGTCTCCTGGTCGATCGAGCCGCCGTCCTCGATGATCTCGATCTGACGCCGCGCCTCGTACTCGATCGCCTGGCCGATGAAGTTGACCGAGTTCATGTTCTTGATTTCACAGCGGGTGCCAAGCGCGGTCTCGCCGTGGCGGCGAACCGAGACGTTGACGTCGGCGCGCAGGCTGCCCTTCTCCATGTCGCCGTCGCAGGTGCCGAGGTAGCGCAGGATCGAGCGCAGCTTGGTGACGTAGGCCTTGGCCTGCTCGGCGTCGCGGATGTCGGGCTTGGAGACGATCTCCATCAGCGCGACGCCGGAACGATTGAGGTCGACATAGGTCATCGTCGGCGACTGATCGTGCAGCAGCTTGCCGGCGTCCTGCTCCAGATGCAGCCGTTCGATCCCGATCGTGACGCTGCGGCCGCCGTCGAGCTCGAGCGACACCTCGCCCTCGCCCACGATCGGCGACTTGTACTGGCTGATCTGGTAGCCCTGCGGCAGGTCGGGATAGAAATAGTTCTTGCGGTCGAACACCGAGCGCAAATTGATCTTCGCATTCAGCCCGAGGCCGGTGCGTACCGCCTGGCGGACGCACTCCTCGTTGATCACGGGCAGCATGCCCGGCATCGCGGCATCGACCAGCGACACATGGGAGTTGGGCTCGCCGCCGAACGCGGTCGATGCGCCCGAGAACAGCTTTGCGTTCGAGGTGACCTGGGCATGGATCTCCATGCCGATCACGACCTCCCAATCGCCGGTGGCGCGCTTGATCAGTTTGTGAGGGGCGGCAGCTGCGGTCATGGATCTCGGTTTCCGGATAAAGTGATATCTGGGATGGATTGGGCTTCGCGCAACCGACCGCGCCAGTCAAGCCGCCTTGCAGTCCCCTTGCAGTCCCCTTGCAGCCCGTCATGGCGCCTGACGCGGAGCTCAGAGCCCGCGCCGGAACTGCTGATAGGCCCTGCTCGCGCGCAGCGCGTCGGCGCCGCCCATGATCAGCTGGTCGACCTGCTCCGGCGGCAGCGACAGCCGCGTCGGGATCGCATTCAGGATGCCGGCCCGCTCCGGACCGAGCCGGTCGAAGCCAAGCCGTTCGACATAGATCGCGACGTCGCCGCACTTCCACCCCGTACCGACGCCGAGCCGGGCGCGATCCGCCGCCGACAGGCCGCAGCGCCAGCGCTTCAGCTTGCCCGACCAGTCGTCGGCGAGCGCGGTGAAGGCCGCGTAGCTCGAGCGCACGCTGGCGTCGATCGCGGTGTCGGCGGCCGCCGACACCAGTTCGACGCCGTTCGGTCCTTCCAGCGTCTGCACGAAATCGCCCGAGATGCCGCGGCCGGCATCGACCACCAGGAACAGGATGCGCTTCAGCTTGGCCGCCTGCCGTTCGCTCAGCGGCTCGTAGGGACGCTGCGCGGCGAGCAGGCCGATGCTCAACCCCGACAGGCCGTAATTGTCGACGAGCCCGCCATCGAGCAGCTTGACGTAGCGCATCGAGCCGTCGCGGTAGCGCGCCTGGGCCTCGGCATAGGAGCGCAGCAGCGGCTGCGCGTTCGGATCGTTGCGCACCCGATCGTACCAGGGCGGCAGCGGCGCGGCGCAGCCGCCGGGATAGGTTTGCAGCACGATCGGGGCAAACGCCAGCGGCACCGCGGCGGACGCCGCCACCGCTTCAGCGACGCGATAGGAGCGGATGTCGCTGCACAGCGCGTCGAACGACGTCTTGCCGAACACGAACGGCGTGTGGTTGTAGATGTCGGAGGCGTTGATCCACACCCGCGGCCGCCGATCGTCCGGCAACGCCTCGAACCGCGCGCCGTCGAACAGGTTCTGATCGAGCCAGTCGGTGAACTGGCTGTCGTTGACGCCGCCGCCCAGCGCGCGCCCGATATTGCCGAGCGAGATCCGGGTCTTCAGTCCCTCCTCGGCATTGCGCAGCAGGAAGCGTTCGCGGAAATCGTCGAGTGCCGCGCGCCGCTTCAATCCGAAATAGGCGGCGGTGATCGACCCGCCGGAGACGCCGGAGACGAAGTCGACGCGATCGAGCAGCGTCTTGGTGCCCGCGGCGGTCGAACGCGTCCGGTCAAGTTCCTCCAGCACACCGAAGGAGAACGCCGCCGCGCGCGTGCCGCCGCCGGAGAACGACAGCGCCAGCAGCAGGTCATCTTCGTAGGTCGGAATGTCGCGGGCGCTGCCGTTGTCGGCGAGCGCGGCGCCGAGCGGCACGTTGCCGGGAAGATTGTAGACGGACGCGCAGCCGGCAAGGCCCGCTGCCACCGCGGCCGCCAGCATTGCCGACAGCCATCCCCCAATCCCCGACCTACGCACGACTACTCTCTTTGCCGCTGGCCCCCGCCCCGGTTCCGTAAGCCTATCACGGGCAATGTGGGCGGCGGCATGGCGGCCGAAACAGGGTTAATGCTCGCGGTGCCAAAACACCGCGCTTGAGACACCGACATCTGACACCGGTTGTTCAGGCCAGGAGCGCGGCGACGATCCGCTCCCACTCGGCCTCGACGGTGTCCGTTGCGACCGGCCGGGCGGCCCGCCGATACCAGTAGCCGGCATTGCCGAGATCGCCCTCGACGCGATGCAGATAGGCATGCACCCAGGCCGAATTGGCGTCGCTCTCGTCCTGCACGATGCGGTGCGCCTGGTCCCAGTCGCCCTTCTTCGCCCACCACAATGCGGCAAGCGGCGGCGACAGCGCCGCATCAGGCGCTGCATCAGCAAGACTGGCGCGGAAATCCGCCATCGCTCACCACCATCTGGGCGCCGTGAACCGGCCGGCCGCCCGCTCGATCACCTCGCCGAGCGAGAACAGCGTCTCCTCGTCGAACGGTCGCCCGATCAGCTGCAAGCCGAGCGGCAGGCCTTGCGTGTCCTTGCCCGCGGGCACGGCGATGCCCGGCAGGCCCGCCATGTTCACGGTCACCGTGAAGATGTCGTTGAGATACATCTCGACCGGATCGGCGCCGCCCTTCTCCCCGATGCCGAACGCCGCCGAGGGCGTCGCCGGCGTCAGGATCGCGTTCACGCCCTTGGCGAAGCAGTCCTCGAAGTCCTTCTTGATCAGCGTCCGCACCTTCTGCGCGCGCAGATAATAGGCATCGTAGTAGCCGGCCGAGAGCACGTAGGTGCCGATCAGCACGCGGCGCCGCACCTCGTCGCCAAAGCCGTCGGCGCGGGTGTCCTCGTACATCTCGATGATGTTCTTGGCCGGCTCGCGCAGCCCGTAGCGCACGCCGTCATAGCGCGCGAGGTTCGACGAGGCTTCCGCCGGCGCCACGATGTAATAGGCCGGCAGCGCGTATTTGGTGTGCGGCAGCGACACCTCGACGAGCTCGGCGCCTGCGGCCTTCAGCCACTGCGCGCCCTCGCTCCACAGCTTCTCGATCTCGGCCGGCATGCCGTCGAGCCGATACTCCTTCGGGATGCCGATCTTCATGCCCTTCACGGACTTGCCGATCGCGGCCTCGTAGTCCGGCACCGCGATGTCGACCGACGTGGTGTCCTTGGGATCGTGGCCCGCCATCGAGCGCATCAGGATCGCGGCGTCGCGCGTGGTGCGCGCGATCGGGCCGGCCTGGTCGAGCGAGGATGCGAAGGCAACGATGCCCCAGCGCGAGCAGCGGCCATAGGTCGGCTTGATGCCGACGGTCGCGGTGAACGCCGCGGGCTGGCGGATCGAGCCGCCGGTGTCGGTCGCGGTCGCGCCCATGCAGAGCAGCGCCGCCACCGCCGAGGCCGAGCCGCCGGACGAGCCGCCCGGCACCAGCGTGGTGTTGGAGCCTTCGCGCCGCCACGGATTGGTGACCGGGCCGAAGCACGAGGTCTCGTTCGACGAGCCCATCGCGAACTCGTCATTGTTGAGCTTGCCGAGCAGCACGGCGCCGTCGCGCCACAGCTGCGAGGTCACCGTCGACTCGTAGGGCGGGATGAAATTGCCGAGGATCTTCGAGCACGCCGTGGTCCGGATATCGCGGGTCGCGAACAGGTCCTTGATGCCGAGCGGAATGCCGGCCAGCGGTCCGCCTTCGCCCTTGGCGATTTTCGCATCGGCGGCCCTGGCCATTTCGCGGGCGCGGTCGGGCGTCTCCAGCACATAGGCATTGAGCACGCGCGCGGCTTCGATCGCCGCGAGATGCGCATCGGTCAACTCAGCGGCGGTGAAAGACTTGCTCGCCAGGCCCTCGCGGGCCTCGGCGATCGTCAGCGATGTCAAATCGGTCATTTATTGATCGGGCTGCAGAAGAATGGGGACAGGGTCTTGTCGTTGGCGGGATCGTCCTGCCGGGCTTTGGCGTTTTCCTTGGCACGCGCCGCATCGAGCGCCTCGAGCTGATCGAGCACGGCGTCGATCGCCTCGTTGGGATCGGCGACCTTCCCCTTGCGCTCCATCACATCGAGGAAATCCATATAGGCCTTGTAGGCCTTCTCATCGTCGCACAGCAGGCACATTGGACTTTCCGATCGTGCGTTCTACTCGATCACCTTCGGCACCAGGAAGAAGTGGTCGGCGGTGTCGGGCGCATTGCGGACGATGACATCGGCGATCTCGCCGTCATTGACCACGTCGGCGCGCTTCTTCATCTCCATCGGCGTCACCGAGGTCATCGGCTCGACGCCGTCGATATTCACTTCCGACAGCTGCTCGACAAAGGCCAGCATCGCGTTCAGCTCACCCTGGAGATGGGGAACTTCGGCGTCGCTGACCGCGATCCGCGCCAGATGCGCGATGCGGCGGACGGTCGTGGCGTCTACGGACATTATATAGGGCCTCGGGTGGTCAGGCTGAAAGATCAGCCTGCCGTATAGCAGACGCCGGTTTTGCGCCGCAACCGCGCTGCAAACGGGGCCAAATCAGCCCGCGAGCTGCCCCATCCGCGCCAGCGCGGCCCCGGCCAGCGCCCGGGTCAGCTCGGCGGCCGGCATTTCCTTGCCCATCCGCACCGCCTGCCCGGCCCAAAGATTGGTGAAATCGACCTTGCCTTGCTTTTCGGCAGCCGCCTTGAGGGGGCCGAGGGCGCTTGCCGCATGCGGGAACGCCGGTGCGTCCGGCGAAATCGGGCCCACCTCACGCATCACGCGGTTGGCGACGCCGCGCGCCGGGCGGCCGGTCATCACATTGGTGATGACGGTCGATTCGTCGCTCGCCTGCGCCAGCGCGACACGGCCCGCCGCCGACACCTTGGATTCCGGACAACGCAGGAACGCGGTGCCGATCTGCACGGCCGAGGCCCCCAATGCGAAGGCCGCCGCGATCCCGCGCCCGTCGGCGATGCCGCCGGCCGCGACGACCGGCACCCTCACCGCATCGACCACCTGCGGCAGCAGCGAGAACGTGCCGGGCTGCTCGGCGATATCATCGGTCAGGAACATGGCGCGATGGCCGCCGGCGTCGGCGCCCTGCGCGATGACGACGTCGGCACCGTTCTCCTCGAGCCAGATCGCCTCCTTCACCGTGGTCGCCGACGACATCACGATGGCGCCTGCCGCCTTCACCCGCTGCAGCAGTTTTGGCTCCGGCAGGCCGAAATGGAAGCTGACGATTTCGGGCTTCAGCTCCTCGACCACGGCGCAGAACGCCGCATCGAACGGCGCGCGGTTGGCCGCATTGATCGGCGCATCCGGATCGAGGCTGTGCTCGCGATAGTAGGGCCCCAATCGCTGCCGCCAGTTGGCCTCGCGCGCCGGATCGGCATCGACCGCCTTGTGGCAGAAGAAGTTGAGATTGACCGGCGCCGAGACACGCTGGCGGATGATGTTGACCTGCTCGCGCGCCTTCTCGGCCGACAGCATCGCACACGGCAGCGAGCCGAGCCCGCCGCCCTGCGCCACCGCAATCACCAGCTCCGCATCCATCACGCCGGCCATCGGCGCCAGCACGATCGGGAATTCGGTCTTGAAGCGATCGATCAATCGACGGTCCGGCCACATGGTGTGTCTCGCGCTTGTTTAGGACAAGGATGAAAGAGAGTTGCGCCGGCCCTGCAATGACTGCTCGGCTTCGGCGACGATGCGGCCGACGATCTCGGCCGCGGGAACGATATCATGGATCAGGCCGACGGACTCGCCGGCAAACACGGCGGCAACATTGAAATTGCCCGCTTCCCTCGCGGCGGTATACTCCACCGCGATCTCGTCGGCGCGCTGCATCAGTTCGATCTCGTTGCCGCTCCAGCGCCGCACATGATCGTTGGCAAGCGAACGCGCGGTGAACGGCGCCGGCCACAGCAATTTGCGCGACCAGTCCATCACCACGCCGCGCACCGTCTCGCCGCTCTTCGCTGCGCGGATCAGCTGCTTCGCCCGCTCCGGCGCGTCGGCCTCGACGCTCGCATAGAACCGCGTTCCCATCAGCACCCCGGAGGCGCCGAGCATCATCATCGCAGCCAAGCCACGCCCGTCCGCGATGCCGCCGGCCGCGACCACGGGCACGCGCCCTGCCGCGAAATCGATGATCGCCGGCACGATGTCGAGCGTGGTGCGCGACGCGCCATGCCCGCCCGCCTCGGTGCCCTGCGCGATCAGGATATCGGCGCCGCAATCGAGCGCCGCTTGTGCCATCTCCTCGCTCTGCACCTGGCAGATCACAAGCGCGCCCGCGGCCTTGATCTTCGGCGCGAACGGCGCGGGATCGCCGAATGACAGCATCACCGCGCGTGGCTTCGCGTCGAGCGCGATGTCGATCAGCTCGGGCTGCTTGGCGAGGCTCCAGGTAATGAAGCCGATGCCGAACGGCTTTCCGCAACCTTTCAGCTTTTCGGCTTCCGCCGCGAGCCACGCCTTGTCTCCATAGCCGCCGCCCAGAATGCCGAAGCCGCCGGCGCCGCTCACCGCCATCACCAGCCGGCTCCCCGTGATCATCGCCATCGGCGCCGCCAGGATCGGATGCTGGATGCCCAGACGCGCCGTCAATTCGGTGCTGATCGGCATGCTTTGCTCCCTGATCTGCTTGCTGTTCTGGACTCGCAGCCTAGGCAGGCCTAACATTCTGCGAAAATGAATACTAGAGAACGCTGCCATCTCTAAAATGAAACGGTGGTCCCAGATGGAATTGACCGACCTGCTCACGTTTTCCACGGTCGCCCGGCTCGGCGGCATCACCCGCGCCGCCGACGAGCTGAACACCGTGCAGTCCAACGTCACCCAGCGCATCAAGGCGCTGGAGGCCGAGATCGGCACCGCGCTGTTCGAGCGCCACAGCCGCGGCATGTCGCTGACCGGCGCCGGCCGCCGGCTGTTGCCCTATGCCCAGCGCATGGCCGCGCTGTCGCGCGAAGCGGTGCTTGCCGCGCGCGACGATGGCGAGCCGAAGGGGCCACTGTCGATCGGCTCGATGGAAACCACCGCCGCGGTGCGGCTGCCGCGGCTGCTCGCCGAGTTTCATCGCCGCTATCCGGCGGTGCGCCTGACCTTGCGCACCGCACCGACCGCCGATCTCGTCGCCGCCGTGCTCGACGGCTCGCTCGACGGCGCCTTTGTCGCCGGCCCGATCGAGCATGCCGAACTGTCGGCGACATCGGCCTTCACCGAGGAACTGGTGCTGGTCACCGCGCGGCGCTGGCCATCGCTCGCCGCGTTGCGTGCCGGCACGCCGGAGTCGGGCCCGACCGCACTGGTGTTCCGCACCGGCTGCACCTACCGGCAACGCCTCGAACAGGTGTTCACCGAATTCGGGTGGCCGTCCGCGGCCCGCTTCGAGCTCGGCACGCTCGATGGCATGGTCGGCTGCGTCGCGGCCGACATGGGCGTCACCTTGCTGCCGCGCGCGGTGGTCGAGCGCGATCACGTCCAGCGCGAGATCAATATCCACAAGCTCAGTCCGCAGCACGCGCAGGTCGAAACGCTGTTCATCCAGCGCCGCGCCGCGCACCAATACAGTGCCTTGCAGGGGCTGGTCGCGTGCCTTGCCGGCGACGACCGGGTGATCGCCGCCTGAGCAGTCGACGGTACGGCAGCTCGTAGCCCGGATGAAGCGCAGCGCAATCCGGGACAGTCTCTCAGCGGAGAGATTCCGGGATTTCGCTCCGCTCCATCCGGGCTACCTTTCGTTCCCTGTCCCGTGCTAAGCGCTAGCGCCATGCCCGCCCCCATCCTCCCTCTCATCGAAGCCGCGCCGCACTGGCCCGAGCGCGGCGCGCTTGTCGGCCTCGACCTCGGCACCAAGACCATCGGCGTTGCCGTCTCCGATCCGGACCGGCGGCTCGCGACCGGGGTCGAAACCATTCGGCGCAAGCAGTTCAAGGTCGACGCGGCGCGGCTGCTTTCGATCGCGGCCGAGCGCAACGCCGCGGGCTTCGTGCTCGGCCTGCCGATCAACATGGACGGTAGCGAGGGGCCGCGCGCGCAATCGACCCGGGCCTTCGCCCGCAACCTTTCCAACCTCACTGCGCTGGCGATCGGGCTGTGGGACGAGCGGCTCTCGACTGCCGCGGTCGAGCGCGAGCTGATCGGGATGGATGTCAGCCGCGCCCGCCGCGCCGAAGTGATCGACGAGCACGCGGCGATCTTCATCCTGCAAGGCGCACTCGACCGGCTGGCGAAGCTGCGCGGAGAGCGCTGACGATGGCCGTGGTGATCGCGGCGCTGCTGCCGGTGTTCCTGCTGATCGTGCTCGGCTTCGTGCTGAGGCGCACGCTGATGCGGCTCGACACCCAGTGGCACGGGCTGGAACAGCTGACATACTACGTGCTGTTCCCGGTGCTGCTGGTGCAGACGCTGGTGAAGGCCGACCTGACAACAGTGCCGGTCGCCGGCGTCGGCGGCGCGCTGCTCATCGCCGCGCTCGTGATGTGCCTGCTGTGCCTTGCGCTGCGCGGCCCGCTCGCCCGCGCCGGGGTCGATGGCCCCGCCTTCTCCTCGATCTTCCAGGGCGCGACCCGCTGGCAGACCTATGTCGCGCTGTCGGTGTCGGGCAATCTCTATGGCAAGGCCGGGTTGGCGCTGGCCTCGGTCGCGATGGTCGCGATCATTCCGCTGGTCAACGTCTTCAGCGTCGCCGTGCTGGCGAAATATGCCTCGTCCGGGAAGCGGTCCGCCGGCGCCATCGTGATAACGGTGGTGAAGAACCCGCTGATCTGGGCCTGCGTGATCGGGCTTGCCATCAACGTCACGCATGTCCCGCTGCCGAAGATCTGGCACGACGTCGCCGACGCGCTCGGCGGCTCGTCGCTCGCGATCGGCCTGCTGGTCACCGGCGCCGGGTTGCATCTGGAAGGCATGTTCCGCCCGAGCCTTGCCGCCAGCGTCGCACTGGTCCTGAAGCTGGTTGCGATGCCGGTCCTGACCGTTGCGCTCGCGGTATGGTTCGGCGTCACCGGAGCCAACCTCGCCATCGTCGCGGCCTGTGCCGCGGTGCCGACCTCGCCGTCAGCCTATGTGCTGGCCCGCCAGATGGGCGGCGATGCCCCGCTGCTCGCCCAGATCATCACGCTGCAGACCATCCTGGCCGCGGTCACGATGCCGATCGTGATCGCTGCGGTCGGGCTCTAGCGGCAGGCGGCGATCGTCGCTATTTCCCGCTCGAACCGGTGAACGCCGTATCGAGCACGTCGCCGATCGGCTGCCAGCTGCGGCCATCGAACTGCAGCAACCGCAATTGCTCGACCGGCCGGAACTGCGCCGTGTTGATCTTGATGCCCGGGAGCAAGGCGGATGCCTGATAGTCCCGCAACGCCGCGGCCTGCTTCATGACGTTCTCGCGCGACAGGTCGTTGCCGCACTGCTTCAGCACCTGCACCATCGTTTCGGCAGCGGCGTAGCCATAGACCGCGGCAGCGTCGTCCTTGCCGCCGGCCTTCGTGTACTTGTCGAGGAAGCTGTGCCAGGCGCCCTGCTCTTCCCGCCAGGCCGGATCGCTGGCGTCCTTGAGGAAGGCGGCGGTGATGACCCCGGTCGCATTCTCGGTGCCGGCCGGCTTGAGCACCGTCTCGATCGATGACGCCATCTGGTTCACGACGAACACCGGCCGCCAACCGTGGTCGGCCGCCGCACGGATCACCTTGGCGGCATTTTCCGGCACGCCGGCGAACACGAAGACCTCGGCGCCCGATTGCTTCAGGATCGAGACATGGCCATCCAGATGCTGATCGTCGACATCATAGGCGATGTCGACCCTGATGTTGTGGGCGACGTCACCGAGCCCCTGCACCAATCCCTTGAACAATTCCCGCCCGAACTGATCGTTCTCCCACAGCGCCACGATTTTCTTTCCGGGATAGAAAGCCTGGATGTAGTTGGCGTAGATGCGCCCCTCCTCGCGGTATGAAGGCTGCCAGCCCATGGTCCAGGGATAGAGCGATGGCTCGCTGAGCTCCTGATCGCCGGAGGCGACAAAGAGCTGGGGAACCTGCCGTTCGTTGAGATACTTCCGCACCGCGAGATTCCCCGGCGTGCCGAAAGAGCCGAACATCAGAAGCACATTGTCGGTTTCGACCAGGATGCGCGTGAGATCCATGGCGTTGGATGCATCCGACAGATCGTCATAGGACATGAAGCGGATCTTCCGCCCATTGATGCCGCCGCGTTCGTTGACCATGTCGAAATAGGCCGCTTCCGCCTTGCCGATCTGGCCGAAAATCTCCAGCGTGCCGCTGTACGGCATCAGATTGCCGATGCGGATTTCGGTGTCGGTAACACCCTGGTCGCGCACCTGCTGTGTGATGGCACCGAGAGACGCCAGCGCGACCACGCCGGCCAGGAGCGTTCGGATCAATGTGGCCATGGAAAGAGCTCGCACGACGGCAGCCGCCGCTGCCTAGTTTCGGTCCGGCCCGCGCCCGTTCGTTGATCCAGATCAATAGCACTTTGAAGGGGTCACTGACACCCCTCCGTCGGCCTTCTGCAGTGCGTCGACGGACCGCTGCCGGTTCCGGATCGCCAGGTCGAAGACGATCCGGACCGCGATCACGTCGCGCTCAGGCGCTGTTCCGGCGAATGTCTTCGCCGTTGTCCCGCCTAGCTGATGATCTTGAAGTCGGTTGCAGTCACCGTCGCGGCGGTCGCCCCGTTCAGCCACACGGCGGTCTCGGCATCAACCTGCACCACGAAATACGCGCCATTCTGATAGGCGTGCGACAGCACATCGGCGAACGACTGGAACCCCGAGCCGTTGAGTTGCACGGTGTCCTTGCCCTCGGTCCAGTCCTGCACCACGTCGATGCCGCCTCGGCTGACGTTGAAGGTATCGGTGCCGATGCCGGTGCCCGCACCTCCGCCATTGCCGCCGAAGTAATAATTCACACCAATGCCGCCGTCGAAATAGTCGTTGCCGGCGCCGCCGATCTCGACGTCGGTGCCCGCGCCGCCGAACATCTGGTCGTTGCCGGTGCCGCCGTACTGATAGTCATTTCCCGGCCCGCCATACAGCGTGTCATTGCCGTCGTCGCCGATCTCGGTGACGTTGCCTTGCGCGCCTGCGATCTCGACATCGTTGCCGGCGCCGCCATAGGCAACATTGGCCGCCGCGGTGCCGCTGGAGAGATAAAGCCAGTCATCGCCGCCGCCGCCTTCGAGCAGATCGCGGCCATCGCCGCCGACCAGTGTGTCGCTCAGGGATCCGCCGTACAGGCTGTCGTCGCCGGCCCCGCCATACAGGCGAGCCGCGCCGACCGCCACCATCAGATCATTGCCGTCGCCGCCGAACGCGACGTTCGGGATCGAATAGATGACGTCATCGCCGGCGCCGCCGAAGATGGTGCCAGGGTCGCCGCTGTAGCGGCTTTCCGGCACCACCAATCCGCCTGGGAGCGTGACAAAGTCGGCATCATGCGTGTAGCCGGACGATCCGAAGATCGTGTCGTTGCCGTCGCCGCCGTAGATCATATTTTGCTGGTAATTGATGTAGTTGGGCGTGTAAGGAAACGTGATACTCGTAGTTTCGACGTAGTCCGAACTCGCGTAGATGACGTCGTTGCCGGCGCCGCCGTAGAAATACTTGGTAGCAAGCGCATTTGTAGGGATGGGACCACCGCCGTTGAACCAGCTCAGCGCTTCGCCCCCATACATGCTGTCATTTCCATCGCCGCCGTAGATCGTGTCGCCGCCGATGCCGCCTGACAGGGTGTCGTCGCCGCCATAGCCGTTGATGACGTCGTTGTCGTCTCCGCCGACGAGACTGTCGTTGCCGGTGCCACCGTTATAGACGGCCATCGCATTCTCCAATGACTTTCAAGTCCTGACGCCGGATATTCGATCCGGTTGCCTGGAAGCTACAACATTCTCTCGGAGGTTGTGTGACAATCTTGTGTCATGCAATGCGCCCAGTGGCGCTTGTGGCTCCGATCCGCCATTCAAGCGGCATGCGCCGCGGCGCTGACCTCGCCGTCATCGCATCAAGCCGCAGACGATTTTGGCGGTGGTCACGATGCCGACAGTCATTGCCGCGTTTGCTTCGTCATCACGCTCTCGCAATGACGAGAAGGCGCTACGATCCCGCCAGCCACCAGGTCTGGATCGTCGCCGCCAGATTGTTCATCCCGTGCAGCAGGATGGTGAGCCAGGTCGAGCCGGTCCAGTAGCGCAGATAGCCGAACAGCAGCCCGATCGACAGCACCTCGCACAGGAAGAACCAGTCGTACTGCAGGTGCATCACGGTCCAGACGATCGACGACAGCAGGATCGCGCCGTAGGGGCCAAGCCTGGATTCCGACCAGCCGCGATAGAGCCAGCCGCGCGCGAACAGCTCCTCCCACAGCGGGGCGGCCACGGCGAAGGCGATCACCAGCAGCCACAGCGCGCTGTGCTCCTGCGCCGATTTCAGCACGTCGCCCATGAAGCCCGGCGTCACCTCGCGGCCGGCGGCGCGGGACACCATGTCCCAGGCACCGACCATCACGATCAGCGCGACGACGCCGATGACGACGTTCTTCCACGACGTCCCGCGCAGCCCGAGATAATCGGCGAACGAGATCCCCGTCCTGCGGATTGCGAACCACAGCACCAGCAACACCATCGGCAGCCCGGCGAGTACCGAGAGCGAGATCGTCAGACCGTCGGCGACCACATGGGTGATGCCCCCCGCCGACAGCTCGCCGCCCTGCGCGATGATGCGGTAGATGATAACGGCGACCTGTCCGACGAACATCGCGACGAAGATCAGCAGGCCCCACAGCGCGGTGCCCCAGAATTTCCAGACCCGCGGCGGACGTGGCGGCGGTTCGACAGCAGCGGGCGGGGTATCGAGATTGAGTGCGTCCATCAGCAAACCTTCATGGCAGCGCCCGCGCCAGCAGCGCGCGCTGATCGGCATCGGATATGTCCACCGCGCCGTACATGCCGGCGTGGCGTTCGGCAAGCCGGGTCGCCGCGAACAGCTCGGCATTCCCAGGCGAGACCTGGTTGAGCGCGGCGGCCGCGGCCAATAGCGCCAGCTGCTCGACCGCAAGCCGCGCGATGCGCTCGCTGTCCGGCCGCCGGAACGACTGCCCGATCGACGCAACGGCCTCGGCGGCGCCCGGCAGGCCCTTGGTCTCGCCTGCGAGCCCGCGTAGCACGGCGAGCGCGGCATCGGCCTCGCGCCCGAGCGCGCGGAGCACGTCGAGGCACATCACGTTGCCGGACCCTTCCCAGATCGCGTTCACAGGCGATTCCCGGTAGTGGCGCGCCAGAATGCCCTCCTCGACATAGCCGTTGCCGCCGAGACACTCCATCGCCTCATAGAGGAATCCAGGCGCGCTCTTGCAGGTCCAGTATTTGATCGCCGGCGTCAGCAACCGCATAAAGGCGGCCTCACCCGCCTCGGTCGGCGCGCGGTCGAAGGCACGGCACAGCCGCATCACCAATGCGACCGACGCTTCGACATGCAGCGCCATGTCCGCAAGCACCGCCTGCATCAGCGGCTGGTCGGCCAGATGCTTCTGGAACACGCTGCGATGCCGCGCATGATTGAGCGCATGCGCGAGCCCGGAGCGCATCAGGCCCGCGGATGCGATCGCGCAATCCTGCCGCGTCAGCTGCACCATCTGGATGATGGTGCGGATGCCCTTGCCCTCCTCGCCGATCAGTTCGGCATGGGCGCCGTGGAATTCCACCTCCGACGAGGCATTGGAGCGGTTGCCGAGCTTGTCCTTCAGGCGCTGGAAGTGGATTGCGTTGACCGTGCCGTCGGGCGCAAAGCGCGGCATGAAGAAGCAGCTCAGCCCCTGCTCGGCCTGCGCCAGCACCAGGAACGCGTCGCACATCGGCGCCGACATGAACCATTTGTGCCCGGTGATGCGATAGCCTCCGCCGTCGCGCTCGGCCCGCGTCATGTTGGCGCGCACATCGGTGCCGCCCTGCTTCTCGGTCATGCCCATGCCGAGCGTCATGCCGCGCTTGCTCCACCATGGCGCAAAGCCTGGATCGTAGGCGCGCGTGCCGATGACAGGCATCGTCTTCGCCAGAATGTCCGGCTGCGAGGCCAGCGCCGCGACCGAAGCACGCGTCATCGTGATCGGACAGAGATGGCCGGTCTCGACCTGCGCCGCGATATAGAATTTTGCCGCGCGCACCACTTCGGCGGCCCCGCCGGCCGGCTTGCCGTCAGCGGTCCAGGTCGAATTGTGCACGCCGGCATGCGCCGAATGCGCCATCAATTCGTGATAGGCCGGATGAAACTCGACCTCGTCGCGGCGATTGCCCCTGGCATCGAACAGCCGCAGCTTCGGCGTGTTCTCGTTGGCGACGCGGCCGCGCTCGGCCATCGCGGCCGATCCCCAATGCTTGCCGAAATCCGACAGCTCGGCCGTGGCCGCCGCCCCACCATTGGCAGCAACCGCCGCGGCCAGCGGCGCGTCCGCCGTGAACAGGTCGACATCCCAGAATGGCGGCGACTGGTTGAAGACGTCGTGGGTGGCGAACGGAGCCTGCGTCATGGTCTCCTCGGCGATGGGTCGCGCTGCCCGGACAATGGGTCTTGGCCGGCCGGGATCAAGCGGCAGCAGCGGCGCAATGGAATCGATGGATCATAGGCCTGCGCAAGGGCGCCGGGCAGCGAAAAATGCGCCTTCAGCTAGATGCTTCCATGCCTCGGCGCGTGGCGGCCGAGCCAACGGTCGACCCAGTCGCTGGCGCGGATCCGGTTCGCCTCCGTCCGGGAGGCCTGGACCGGAAAGATGTCACCGCTGTTCAGCTGCCGGTTATCGGGATAGGCCGCAAGCTGCAGCTTCGACTCATGCGCGGCGCCATCTACCGGCGAGATGTAGGCGAACCGGACCTCGATCTTGTGCTTGATGTCGGCGCCCTGCCATTTCGGATGATGGCGCGCCAGCAGCTCGACAAGCTCGCAGGGCAACAGGTCGGAGGTCGAGCTCTGATTGCCCTCGGTCTTCTCCAAGTAGCATTGCTCCTTGACGCTGCTCACGCGCGCGTCGATCGGCCGGAAATTCACCCGCTTGTCGAGCTCGATATAGGCATAGAGGCCCGCGACGCCGATCGCGATCACCCCGTAGAGGCCCAGGCGCATGTTTGAACTCCGATCCTCCCGAACTGACGCGACGATCAGATCATGCGCGTCTTGTCTGCCTTGGTCTTGGAGGCCAGTACCGGAAACACGTCACCGGCGCGCAGCGGCTTGCTGCTGGGGAAGTAGGACATCTCCAGGCTCGACTGGTGCGAGACGCCATCGACCGGCGAGACATAGACGACGCGCACCTCGATCTTGTGCATCACGTGATAGCCCTGCCACTTCGGATGCTCCTTCCGCAGCAGCTCGGCGGTTTCGCAGCGAGTGAGGTCCGACGTGAACGTCGTCTTGGTGATGACGCCGCGTTCGACCTTTTCCAGATAGCACTGGTCGCTGACGCTGCTGATGCGCGCATCGACGCGCTGGTAGTTCGCGCCCTTGTCGTACTGGTCGTAGATCGCGATGCCGAGCGCACCGACGGCAACAATGACAACAGCCCAACGCATGTTTCGTGCTCCCGCAATGCGGGCAGTTGATACGGCCGCAATTAAGGAGTGTTGAACGTGCGTTCGGCTACTTCAGCGATGGCTAGCTTTGTGTTGCCGGGATGCCTTGGATTTGAGGAAAATCCAGCCGCTAGAGCATGATCCGGAAAAGTGTGTAGCGGTTTTCCGAAGAGATCATGCTCAAACCAGAGAGATGGAGCGGGATGACTATTCGAGGAAGAGTCGTCCCGCTCTAGTGCGCGCGCGTGATCGGGAAATCGTAGGCCGCCGCGCCCGCCCCCGGCAGCGAGAAGTGCCACCATTCCTTGGAATAGTTCGCGAACCCCTGGCGGGCCATCGCCGCGACCAGAAGGTTGCGCCAGCGTCGCTGCGCCGGCGTGATCGCGCTGGCGGCGGTGTGGCCCTTCGCATCCGAGCAATCATAGCCGGTACCCATGTCGACGCTGCCCTCGGGCGCGCGGGCGGCGACCGGCGCGGTGCAGTCGGCATAGTCCTTGGCGGGATCGAACTTGCGCGAATTGTCGGCCGTCAGATCGACCAGCGTCAGATCGACCGCGGACCCGGTCGAATGACCGGAATGGGTGGCGATATAGCCGAGGCGGAACAGGTCCGCCTTCGAGAAGGCCGGATTGTAGCGTCGCTCGGAGGCGGTCTCCTTGCCGTTCTTCGACCACGCCACCATGTCGGCGACCGCGCGCGCCGGCCGGTAGCAATCGAACATCTTCAGCGACAGCTTTTGCGGCGCCAGTTCCTGCTGCACCGCCCTGAGCCGACGCCCGACCTCCCGCTTCACCACGCATTCCGCCGCGCCATAGCCCGCGATCGGCCGGCCCATGAAATTGTTCGCGCTGGCGTAGCGGATGTCCTGGATGATGGTCGGATCGACGTCGCGGAGGAACACGAAGCCGCCGGGCAGGTTCTCCGCGAAGGCGGACGAGCCCGCTCCCGAGATCAACGCGATGGCCAATAATGCGATCACGGCAATTTTCACGAGTCCTCGCTCCGCTGTCCTGGCGGCATGGCCGTCCAAAGGGCGGCCTCACATCGCTGCCTGAGGCCGGCCACCCTGTCTTGTTCCGGAAAAACCAGCAAAAGCAAGGTATCGATGGCCCGGCAATGAGCCTGGGCCTGACCGCCGAGAAGGCTGTCACATCTTACTCGGGGAAAACTCCGCTGACCCCTCTTCGCGCTTGCCCCACCGGCCATCCGCGCCTATAGCTCTGGCTTTAATGACCCCATCATTGAAATCGACTTTTGTCCTCGGTCACCGGCATTTGCTGGGCATCGAGGGCCTTTCCGCCGACGACATCACCGGCCTGCTCGACCTCTCCGAGGAGTATGTCGAGCTCAACCGCCAGGTCGACAAGAAGCGCGCCTCCCTGCGCGGCCGCACCCAGGTCAATCTGTTCTTCGAGGCCTCGACCCGGACCCAGTCCTCGTTCGAGATCGCCGGAAAACGCCTCGGCGCCGACGTCATGAACATGTCGGTGTCGTCGATGTCGACCCGCAAGGGCGAGACGTTGATGGACACCGCGGTGACGCTGAATGCGATGCATCCGGACATCCTGGTGGTGCGCCACCACGCCTCCGGCGCGGTCGAGCTGCTGGCGCGCAAGGTTGACGGTTCCGTGATCAATGCCGGCGACGGCGCCCACGAGCATCCGACCCAGGCGCTGCTCGATGCACTGACCATCCGCCGCAACAAGGGCCGCCTCGAGGGGCTGACGATCGCGATCTGCGGCGACGTGCTGCATTCGCGCGTCGCCCGCTCCAACATCTTCCTGCTCAACACCATGGGTGCCCGCGTCCGCGTGGTGGCGCCCTCCACCTTGCTGCCGCCCGGCATCGAGCGGATGGGTGTCGAGGTTGCGCGCGACATGCGCGAGGGGCTGAACGGCGCCGACATCGTCATGATGCTGCGGCTGCAGCGCGAGCGCATGAACGGCTCCTTCGTGCCGTCGACGGGCGAATATTTCCACTATTTCGGCCTCGACCAGAAGAAGCTCGGCTACGCCAAGCCGGACGCGCTGGTGATGCATCCGGGCCCGATGAACCGCGGTGTCGAGATCGACACCTTCGTCGCCGACGGCGCGCAGTCGCTGATCCGTGAACAAGTTGAAATGGGTGTGGCAGTGCGCATGGCGGTGCTGGAAGCGCTCGCCCGCAACCTGCCGAACGCGTGACGCCATGCTGACAGATCGCCGCCCCATCCTGCTCGCCAACGCCCGCGTCATCGATCCGTCCCGCGACTTCGACGGTCCGGGCGACGTGCTGATTGCCGACGGCGTGATCCGTGACGCCAAGCGCGGCATCGGCGCCGCCGGCGTCCCCGAAGGCACCGACATCGTCAATTGCGCCGGCAAGATCGTGGCCCCCGGCCTGATCGACATGCGCGCCTTCGTCGGCGAGCCCGGTGCCAGCCACCGCGAGACTTTCGCCTCCGCCAGCCAGGCCGCCGCGGCCGGCGGCATCACCACCATCATCTGCCAGCCCGACACCTCGCCGGTCATCGACAATTCCGCGACCGTCGACTTCGTGCTGCGGCGGGCCCGCGACACCGCGATCGTCAACATCCATCCGATGGCGGCGCTGACCAAGGGCATGCAGGGCCAGGAGATGACCGAGATCGGCCTGCTCAAGGCCGCCGGTGCCGTCGCCTTCACCGATGGCGACCGCAGCGTCACCAACGCCCAGGTGATGCGCCGCGCGCTGACCTACGCCCGCGATTTCGACGCGCTGATCGTGCATCACACCGAGGACCCGCATCTGGTGGGCGAAGGCGTGATGAACGAGGGCGAATTCGCCACAAGGCTCGGCCTCGCCGGGATCCCGACCGCCGCCGAGTCGATCATGCTCGAGCGCGACATGCGGCTCGCGGGGCTGACCGGCGGGCGCTATCACGCGGCGTCGCTGACCTCGACCGAGTCGCTGGAGATCCTCAAGCGCGCCCGCGAGAGCGGCTACAACGTCTCGGCCTCGGTCTCGATCAACCATGTGACGCTGAACGAGAACGACATCGGCCCCTACCGCACCTTCCTGAAGCTGGCGCCGCCGCTGCGCACCGAGGAGGACCGCAAGGCCCTGGTCGCAGCCCTCGCCTCCGGGCTGATCGACGTCGTGATGAGCGACCACAATCCGCAGGACGTCGAGGTCAAGCGGCTGCCGTTCGCGGAAGCGGCGAGCGGCGCGGTCGGCCTGCAGACCATGCTGCCGGCGGCGCTGCGGCTGATTCACAATGGCGAAATGGACTTCAAGACGCTGATCCGCGCGATGTCGACCCGGCCGGCCGAGCTGCTCGGCCTGCCCGGCGGCACGCTGCGCGCGGGTGCACCGGCCGACGTCATCGTGATCGATGCCGACACGCCCTGGGTGCTCGACCGCGACGAGCTCAAATCGCTATGCAAGAATACGCCGTTCGACGACGCCCGCTTCTCCGGCCGGGTGACGCGGACGATCGTCGGCGGACGGACCGTGTACGAGCACGTTTAAATCGAACTGGAAGTCAGTGCGCCGCAAGTTGCGACATTGCTTCCATCGTCGTGCCGACGACGATGGCCGCGACGTAAACGACAAAGAAAAACTGCTCCAGCCGCCTGCGAACAGAAGCCATGATAAGCTCCCTCATTACCAAGGCCATGGTGCGGATTTATGGTTAATATTTCATTGACGGGACTGCCTCACGCGGGCGGAACCGACCGCCCGGGGAACCATTGCGATGTCCGCTGACGCGCTGCTGCTGGCCGCTTTTGTGATCGGCTACCTGCTGGGCTCGATCCCGTTCGGCATGGTCCTGACCAGGCTCGCCGGCACCCAGGATCTGCGCACCATCGGCTCGGGCAATATCGGCGCCACCAACGTGCTGCGCACCGGCCGCAAGGGCCTCGCCGCAGCGACGCTGCTCGGCGACATGCTGAAGGGCACGGTTGCCGTCATCATCGCGGGGACCCTCGACGGCCCGAACGCGGCGATGCTGGCGGCGCTCGGCGCATTCCTCGGCCACCTCTTCCCGGTCTGGCTCAACTTCCGCGGCGGCAAGGGTGTCGCGACCTATATCGGCGTGCTGCTCGGCCTGTTCTGGCCGGCGGCGCTGATCTTCGCGGTGATCTGGCTCGCCACCGCCAGCACCACGCGCTACTCGTCGCTGTCGGCGCTGATCGCCGCGTTCGTGACGCCGCTGTTCCTGTGGTGGTTCGGCCACGCCGCGCTCGCCTCGCTGTTCGTCGTGCTGACGCTGCTGTTGTTCTACAAGCACCGCGAGAACATCCAGCGCCTGCAGGCCGGCACCGAAGGCAAGATCGGCGAGAAGAAATAACGCCCTCCGTCATTCCGGGGCTCGCGAAGCGAGAACCGGGAATCCATTTCACCGCAAAATGTGCGGCCCAATGGATTCCGGGCTCGATGCTGCGCATCGCCCCGGAATGACGAGATCTACTTTGCCAAAGCGTCTTCGACAAAGCTCGCCGCTGCCAGCGCCTTGGCATCATCGCCAAAGCCCGCGATCACGGTCACGCCGACCGGCAATCCGCCCGCGGCGACCAGCGTCGGCACGTTGACGCAAGGTACGCCCATCAAGGTCCAGAGCCGGTTGTAACGGGGGTCGCCGGTCGAGGCCAATCCCGCGGGCGCGGCGCCCGGCGCCGACAGCGTCAGCAGTACGTCGACCTCGGCGAGAACGGCGGCCAGCGCCTGCCGCGCGCGCAGCGTGACGGCCATCGCCGCGTCGTACTCGGCGGGCGTGCCGCCCTTGCTCTCGTCGAGCCGGCCACGCAGCAGCGGCGGCATCGCGTCGTAGTTCTGGCCGTACTCCCAGGCGAACGACTGATGCGCCTCGAACTCCTGCACCACAGGATGGATCCGCCAGGCCTCGGCGACGATCTCAGGCATCGCGAGCTCGCGCACCGTGGCACCCGCCCGCTCCGCCACCCGCGCCGCCGTCTGCAATGCCTCGGCACCGGATGGATCGGGCGCGCCGGCGAAGGCCTGTGTCACCACGCCGATACGCGGCGCCGCGACCGCCGACGGCACCACGAGGTCGGGCCGCCTGGTCATCGCAGCCAGCCCCAGCGCGACGTCGCGCACCCCGGCGCCGAACAGCCCGACGGTATCGAGCGTCCACGAAAAACACTTCACCCCGACCGTCGGCAGCAGCCGGTAGCTCGGCTTGATCGCGGGGACGCCGCAGAACGAGGCCGGCCGGATCACCGAGCCGCCGGTCTGGGTGCCGAGCGCCAGCGGGATCATCCCGGCGGCGACCGCAGCCGCCGAGCCCGACGACGAGCCGCCCGGCGTGTGCGAATGATTGCGCGGATTGAGGGTCGGCGTCGGATCGTTCGCCGCGAACGCGGTGGTCGTGGTCTTGCCGATGATGGTCGCGCCGGCCTGCTTCAGCGCCATCACCACCGGCGCATCCGCGCGCGGCTGATGGCCGCGATAGATCGCAGCGCCCATCTCGGTCGGGAAACCGGCGGTATCGATGATGTCCTTGATGCCGACGGCAATGCCGCGCAGCGGTCCGGCAGTTTGCGCGCGCGCTTTGTCATCATGGCGAACGAAGGCGCCGATGGTTTTGTCCTGCGCCGCGATGGCGTGCTGCGTTTGCGCGAGGGCGGCATCAGTGGACAATTCGCCGGAGGCGATGCGGCGTTGCAGGTCGGCAAGTGAAAGCATCGGCGGACTTCCTGTTTCTTGACGGCTTCTTGGTCGGCTTCTTGGCTAGCGCTTGTAGCGCGTCGGGCGCGGCTGCGCCAATGTCGCAGTTGATCACAATCTCAGGTTGGGCGAAGCTGGGCCCCGCATGCATGACCGCCCGTCCAGCGCCACCAAACTCACCGACGCCGAACGGCTCAACCGGCTGCGGCTGATCCGCTCCGACAATGTCGGCCCGCGCACCTTCGCATCGCTGCTCCGCCATTTTGGCGATGCGGCACAGGCACTCGAACGCCTGCCGGATCTGGCGCGCCGCGGCGGCGCATCGGGTCCGGGGCGGATCTGCAGCGAGGCCGACGCCGCAGCCGAGCTCGCGGCCTGCGGCAAATTCGGCATCGATCTGGTCGCGCCCGAGGAAGCCCATTATCCGGCGCGGCTTGCCACCATCGACGACGCGCCGCCGCTGCTCGCCGTGCGCGGCGCGCGCGAGGCGTTGATGCGGCCGATGATCGCGATCGTCGGCTCGCGCAATGCCTCCGGCGCCGGGCTGAAATTTGCGGGCCAGCTGGCGCGCGATCTCGGCGATGCCGGCTTCGTCGTGATCTCCGGCCTGGCCCGCGGCATCGACCAGGCGGCGCATCGTGCCACCGTCGCGAGCGGCACGGTCGCCGTGCTCGCCGGCGGCCACGACAGGATCTACCCGCCGGAGCACGAGGACCTGCTGGCCGCCCTGCTCGCGCGTGGCGCCGCGATCTCCGAGATGCCGCTCGGCCACGTGCCGCGGGCGCGCGACTTCCCCCGCCGCAACCGGCTGATCTCGGGCGCGTCGCTCGGCGTCGTGGTGGTGGAGGCCGCGCATCGCTCGGGTTCGCTGATCACGGCGCGGATGGCCGCAGAACAGGGCCGCGAGGTATTCGCGGTGCCGGGCTCGCCGATCGATCCGCGCGCAGCCGGCGCCAACGATCTGATCAAGCAAGGCGCCACGCTGGTCACCGAGGCCGCCGACGTCGTCAGCGCGGTGACACCGATCATGGAGCGGCCGGTGATGCTTGGCGCACGCGAGGAGGACGAGCCGCTGGATTTTGCCACCGATGCGTCGGATCGCGCCCGCATCGTCAATCTGCTCGGGCCGAGCCCGATCAGCCTCGACGATCTGATCCGGATGGCCGACGTCACGCCCGCTGTGGTCCGCGCGGTGCTGCTGGAGCTCGAACTCGCAGGTAAGCTCGAGCGTCACGGCGGCGGGCTGGTGTCGATGATTTGACGAACTGCATCTCTCGCTCGCACAAATCCCTCACCGTCATCCTGAGGGGCGCGGAACGCGCTCCTCAGGGTGACGGGTCTAGATTTCACTCCGCAGTCCGCGCATCGAAATCCTGTCGCGCGCCCTCGATCTCCGGCAGATGCGCGAACGCCCATTCGCCGAGTGCCATGACGGGGACGGCGAGCCCGCGGCCGAGATCGGTCAGTTCGTAATCGACCCGCGGCGGAATGGTCGGAAACACCGTGCGCGTCACCAGACCATCGCGCTCCAGCCCGCGCAGGGTCAGGGTCAGCATGCGCTGCGAGATGCCGTTGATCATCCGCTTCAGCTCGTTGAAGCGGCGGGGTCCGTCGCGCAGCAGCATGATGACCAGCACGCTCCATTTGTCGCCGACCCGCGACAGCACGGAGGCCACGCCGCGGCAGTCCTGATGCGTCCCGGGTTGACGCGGCAGGCCGGTTTCGGCGGTTACATCGATGTGCTCGGGTGTCATTGGTGTGCTCGGGTTTCAAAAATGTGCGTTCTTGCGGAGATTTAGGGCGGTCACTCATATAGCGCCAGTTACAAACCTATACCAAAGGTGACCCCTGCCATGAAACTTCTGCACATCGACTCCTCGGTCCTCGGCCCCCACTCCGTCAGCCGCCAGGTTTCCGCCGCCGCCGTCGAGCGGCTCCGCCAGGCCAATCCCGGCCTGGTCGTGACCTACCGCGACCTGACCCAGACCCCGCTCGCCCACCTCTCCGGCCTGCACCTCGCCGCGAGCCAAGGCGCGGCCCCAGATCCGTCGGTGCGCGACGACATCGCGGCCGGCCAGGCGGTGCTCGACGAATTCCTCGCCGCCGACATCGTCGTGGTCGGCGCCCCCATGTACAATTTCACCATCCCCTCGCAGCTCAAGGCCTGGATCGACCGCATCATGGTCGCGGGCAAGACCTTCAAATACGGCGCCGGCGGGGTCGAGGGACTTGCCGGCAACAAGCGCGTCATCATCGCGATCTCGCGCGGCGGCTATTACGGCGCCGACACGCCGATGGCCGCACTCGAGCATCTCGAGACCTATCTGCGCGGCGTGTTCGGCTTCATGGGCGTCAGGAACGTGGAATTCATCCCGGCCGACGGCATCCAGGTCGGTCCCGAGCATCGCGAGAAAGCAGTTGCGGGCGCACTGCAGGCTGCCGGCAGCCTCAACGCCGCCTGACGCGATCAAAAGCGTGAGCGTGGGTGCCTGCCGTCGCCTTGGTGGCGGCAGGCCGCCGGGATGGATTCAGGACCAGACGCCTTGGATGCCGAAAATGACGGCGACCAGCGAAATCAACAGGCCGATGCCGGAAAACAGCGCGACGGTCACAAACTGTGTCGTATCGGAACTGTCTGAGCTCTGGGACGCGGATGAAACCGGGATCGACGTCGAAATGCGGGCTGCGGCTTTCGGCATGACGGCACTCCAAATGATTCCGTGGTGAAAAAATTCCCCGCCCATTGAGGAGTCCGGGCAAGTACGTCAAAGGTTCAATGCAAGCCACCATAGTCGCGCACGATGACGGCCGGTGTGATCGGTTTCACACCGGCCGCTCGTTACAATGAGAAACAAACTAGAGCGTTTTCAAGCGAAGTCGCCACCGGTTCGCGTGAAGAAAACGCGTCAGAAAAACTCCGGAGCTCCGTTCCGATCTGATCGGAACGGGGGTGCTAGCCGCGATAGATCGGCGCGCCGGCGGGAGATGCCGTTGCACCGCCATCGATGAACAGCTCCTGCCCCTGTACATGCGCCGCATCGTCGGACGCCAGGAACAGCACCGTCTTCGAGATGTGATCGGGTTCGCCGATCCGCCCGAGCGGCGTGGTCTTGCCGATCCGCTGCTCGAACACCTTCTCGGCTTCAGGCGTTGCAATCGCCGCGCCCCAGATCGGCGTACGCACGGCGCCCGGCGCCACCACGTTGACGCGGATATTGCGCGGCGACAGTTCTGAGGCCATCACCCGCGCCATCGCGCGCACGCCGGCCTTGCTCGCGGCATAGGCCGAGTAACCGGGATTGCCGAGCACCGAAATCACCGAGCCGTTGAGGATGATGGATGCGCCGTCGTTGAGATAGGGCGCGGCCGCCTGCACGGTGAAGAACACGCCGGTGAGATTGGTGCGGATCACGTTCTCGAATGCGGCCAGCGTGGTGCCGCCGACCGGCGTCTGGCCGGGAATGCCGGCATTGGCGAACAGCACGTCGTATTTGCCGAACTTCTCGGCGCCCTGCTTCACCGCGGCCTCCAGCGCCGCGACATCGGTGGCATCGGCCACGACCGCGAATCCGTTCGGCCCGAGCTCCTTGGCCGCCGCCGCGAGCGTTTCCCTGTTGCGCCCGGTGATGACGACCTTGGCGCCTTCGGCCACGAACAGCTTTGCTGTCGCAAGCCCGATGCCGCTGTTGCCGCCGGTGATCAACGCCGTCTTGTTTGCCAGTCTCATGTCCGCCTCCAGTTGGTTGCATTATTAAACTTCATTGCCTACCTAGGGCATACGGTTTAATATTGCAACCACACAAGGCCGTGATGGCCCGACTTTTGGAGAGCGCGCCGTGAAACGAACCAGCCTCGCAGGCGACAGCTGCCCGGTGGCCCGCGCGCTCGACGTGTTCGGCGACTGGTGGTCGCTGTTGATTATCCGTGACGCCAGCCTCGGCCGGCGCCGGTTCGGCGAATTCCAGGCGAGCCTCGGGTTGGCCAAGAACATCCTCGCCACCCGGCTGCGCACGCTGGTCGAGCGCGGCATCTTGAAGACGGTCCCCGCCTCCGACGGCAGCGCCTATCAGGAATATGTGCTGACGCCGAAGGGCCACGGCATCTTCCCGATCCTGGTCGCGCTCCGGCAATGGACCGAGGAGTTCGACGAGCATCCGGACGAGATCGCGACCATCATGGTCGATCGCGACAGGGGCAAGCCGGTGAAGAAGCTCGCGCTGTTGTCGCAAGACGGCCGCGTGCTGGGGGCGGCGGATACCACGCTAAAGCTGCGGCCGGTGCGGAAGGTGGCAAAGCGCGCATCGGCGTAGCACTCTTCGCCGTCATTCCGGGGCTCGCGAAGCGAGAGCCCGGAATCCATTCCACCACGTGTTTTGCGGCCCAATGGATTCCGGGCTCAGCCCTTCGGGCTGCCCCGGAATGACGGCGGGACAAGTGCGCGCCCGCGTCATGTCGCGAGAACGCGAAGCTGCGTCCTCATCCACACTGTCATCGCCCGGCCTCGACCGGGCGATCCAGTACGCCGCGGCCTCTCGGCTCAAGCACAACCGTCTCTGGAATACCGGATCGCCCGGTCGAGCCGGGCGACGACACCGCGCGGTGTGACAACTTGAATCGCGAACCATCCTCATCGTCGTCCTGGCGAAAGCCAGGACCCATTACCCCAAATCTCAATTGTCACGCGACGCTGGGGCCACAGCCCTCTTCAACAACAGAACTCTGTGGTTATGGGCGGCCTTCGCCGGGATGACGTGGTGAGAGTTCAGGTACCCCTCACGACAGCCTCCGTCGGCTGCGGGCGCGCAATTGCTCCTCGGCTTCCAGCCGGGCCATCGCGAGCAAATGGTCGAGGACCTCGAATCTGTGGCGCTGGGCGAGTTTGGCGAGTTCGGTCGCGGCGGCTGCGATCAGGACCAGGGCGTCATCCGGAGAGCCCTTCCGAGCTGTCTCGTCGCCCGCCGGTCGCCGCCGGCCGGACGCCCTGCGCTTCCGGCCGCCCCCTGTGCTGCTCAAAAGGCCTAATCCGATTCCCACCCTATATATAAAGAGATACGCCCTTTCCGGCCGCAACTCTAGGACGCATTTTTCAACCCACGGGATAGAAACTCCACAACTTGGACCCGCCCTTCAATATCTGGCGATTTGACACCGACCGCCTCAGCACCCATGTTCGCCCCGACATAGCGGGTCGCGAGTCTAGCGGATCCCGCCTTCAAGTTTTCCCGTAAGCTATTGGAATGACATGAATATCGTCATTGTGGAGTCGCCGGCCAAGGCCAAGACGATCAACAAATATCTGGGGTCCTCCTACGAGGTCCTGGCGTCGTTCGGCCATGTTCGCGACCTCCCGGCCAAGAACGGTTCCGTCGATCCCGACGCCAATTTCCAGATGATCTGGGAGGTCGATGCCAAGGCTGCGAGCCGGCTCAACGACATCGCCAAGGCGCTCAAAGGGGCCGACCGCCTGATCCTCGCAACCGACCCTGATCGCGAGGGCGAAGCGATCTCCTGGCACGTGCTGGAGGTGATGAAGGAGAAGCGCGCACTGAAGGACCAGAAGGTCGAGCGCGTGGTGTTCAACGCCATCACCAAGCAGGCCGTCACCGACGCCATGAAGGCGCCGCGCCAGATCGACGGCGCGCTGGTCGACGCCTATATGGCGCGCCGCGCGCTGGACTATCTGGTCGGCTTCACCCTTTCTCCCGTGCTGTGGCGCAAGCTGCCCGGCGCCCGCTCCGCCGGTCGCGTGCAGTCGGTCGCGCTGCGGCTGGTCTGCGACCGCGAGCTCGAGATCGAGAAGTTCGTGCCGCGTGAGTACTGGTCGCTGGTCGCGACGCTGCTGACGCCGCGCGGCGAAGCCTTCGAGGCGCGCCTGGTCGGCGCCGACGGCAAGAAGATCGCACGGCTCGACATCGGCTCCGGCGCGGAAGCCGAGGACTTCAAGAAGGCGATCGAGGCCGCGCTGTTCAAGGTCGCGACCGTCGAGGCCAAGCCGGCCCGGCGCAATCCGCAGGCCCCCTTCACCACTTCGACCCTGCAGCAGGAGGCCAGCCGCAAGCTCGGCTTCGCGCCGGCGCACACCATGCGCATCGCACAGCGGCTCTATGAAGGCATCGACATCGGCGGCGAGACCACCGGCCTGATCACCTATATGCGAACCGACGGCGTGCAGATCGATCCGTCCGCGATCACGCAGGCCCGCAAGGTGATCGGCGAGGATTACGGCAACGCCTATGTGCCGGACGCGCCGCGCCAGTACCAGGCCAAGGCCAAGAACGCGCAGGAAGCGCACGAAGCGATCCGCCCGACCGATCTGTCGCGTCGCCCGGCCACGATCGGCCGCAGGCTCGATGCCGATCAGGCGCGGCTCTACGAACTGATCTGGAAGCGCACCATTGCGAGCCAGATGGAATCGGCCGAGCTGGAGCGCACCACGGTCGACATCGAAGCCAGGGCCGGCGCCCGCGTGCTGGAGCTGCGCGCCTCCGGCCAGGTCATCAAGTTCGACGGCTTCCTCGCGCTCTACCAGGAAAGCCGCGACGACGAAGAGGACGAGGATTCCCGCCGCCTGCCCGCGATGAGCCAGGGCGAGGCGGTGAAGCGCCAGAGCCTCGCCGTCACCCAGCATTTCACCGAGCCGCCGCCGCGCTTCTCGGAAGCATCATTGGTGAAGCGGATGGAAGAGCTCGGCATCGGCCGTCCCTCGACCTACGCCTCGATCCTGCAGGTGCTGAAGGACCGCGGCTACGTCAAGCTCGAGAAGAAGCGGCTGCACGGCGAGGACAAGGGCCGCGTCGTGGTCGCGTTCCTGGAGAATTTCTTCTCGCGCTATGTCGAATACGACTTCACCGCCGATCTCGAGGAGCAGCTCGACCGCGTCTCCAACAACGAGATCGGCTGGCAGCAGGTGCTGCAGGATTTCTGGCGCGGCTTCATCGGCGCGGTCAACGACATCAAGGACCTGCGCGTCGCCGAGGTGCTGGACGCGCTCGACGAGATGCTCGGCCCGCATATCTATCCGCCGCGCGCCGATGGCGGCGACGTCAGGCAGTGCCCGACCTGCGGCACCGGCCGGCTCAACCTCAAGGCCGGCAAGTTCGGCGCCTTCGTCGGCTGCTCGAACTATCCGGAATGCCGTTACACCCGCCCGCTCGCGGCCGACAGCGCCGAGAGCGCCGATCGGGTGCTCGGCACCGATCCCGACAGCGGGTTCGATGTCACGGTGAAGGCCGGCCGCTTCGGTCCCTACATCCAGCTCGGCGAGCAGAAGGATTATGCCGAAGGCGAGAAGCCGAAGCGCGCGGGAATTCCGAAAGGCACCTCGCCTGCCGATGTCGATCTCGAACTGGCGCTGAAGCTGCTGTCGCTGCCGCGCGAGATCGGCAAGCATCCGGAAAGCGGGCAGCCGATCACCGCCGGTCTCGGCCGCTTCGGGCCGTTCGTGAAGCATGAGAAGACCTATGCCAGCCTCGAGGCCGGCGACGAGGTGTTCGAGATCGGGTTGAACCGCGCCGTCACGCTGATCGCGGAGAAGATCGCCAAGGGCCCGAGCGGCCGCCGCTTCGGCGCCGATCCCGGCAAGCCGCTCGGCGATCACCCGACGCTCGGCGCGGTCGCGCTGAAGAACGGCCGCTACGGCGCCTATGTTGCGGCCGGCGGCGTCAACGCGACGATCCCGAGCGATCGCATGCCCGACGAGGTCACGCTCGCGGAAGCGATCGCGCTGATCGACGAACGCGCGGCCAAGGGCGGCGGCAAGAAGGCCAAGGCGAAGGCGGCAAAGCCCGCCAAGGCCAGCAAAGGCAAGGCAGCCAAGTCTGAAGAGACCGACGGCGACGCCGAGACCAAGCCCGCCAAGAAGGCTGCCTCGAAGAAGGCCGCGGCGAAGCCGAAGACCGATGCGACCAGCAAGGCGCGCGCGCCGGTTGCCTCCGGTGCCAAGACGTCGCCTGCAAAATCATCGACACCAGCGAAAGCGCCCGCGAAGAAAAGCGCCGGCAAGGCACGAGGATAAGTGAAACGAAAACCCGACCATGGCTTTCCGGGCCGGGACGCCATCGTCGCCTTCATCCGCGCCAATCCAGGCAAGGTCGGCACCCGCGAGATCGCGCGCGAGTTCGGCCTGAAGAACGCCGACCGTATCGAGCTGAAGCGGATCCTGCGCGAGCTCGCCGACGACGGCACAATTGCAAAACGCGGCCGCAAGATTCAGGAGCCGGCGGCACTGCCGCCGACCGTGCTCGCCGACATCACCGGCCGTGACAGCGACGGCGAGTTGATCGCCACCCCCGCCGAGTGGGACTCGGAAGACGGCACCGCCCCGAAAATCCGCATCGAGATGCCGCGACGGCCGAAGCCCGGCACCACCGCCGGCGTCGGCGACCGCGCGCTGCTGCGGGTCGAGGTCACCGACGAGCAGGACGGCACGCCCTATCGCGGCCGCGTCATCAAGGTGATCGACCACGGCCGTACCCGCATCCTCGGCATCTTCCGCCGCAACCCCGATGGCGGCGGGCGCCTGATCCCGGTCGACAAGAAGCAGGCCGGCCGCGAGCTCAACATCGCCAAGCCCGATACCGGCGGCGCCGAGGACGGCGACCTGATCAGCGTCGACCTGATCCGCACCCGCGGCTTCGGCCTCGCGTCCGCTCGCGTCAAGGAGCGGCTCGGCTCGATCGCCAGCGAGAAGGCGATCAGCCTGATCGCGATCAACACCCACGATATCCCGCAGGTGTTCTCGTCCGCCGCGGTGCGCGAATCCGAAGAGGCAAAACCCGCGACCTTGCAGGGCCGCGAGGACTGGCGCGACGTGCCGCTGGTTACCATCGATCCGCCCGATGCCAAGGATCACGACGACGCCGTGCATGCCGAGGTCGACCCCGATCCGAACAACAGAGGCGGCTTCGTCGTCCATGTCGCGATCGCCGACGTCGCCTACTATGTGCGGCCCGGCTCGGCGCTCGATCGCGACGCGCTCCAGCGCGGCAACTCGGTGTACTTCCCCGATCGCGTGGTGCCGATGCTGCCCGAGCGGATCTCCAACAATCTCTGCTCGCTGGTCCCGGGCGAGCCGCGCGGCGCGCTCGCGGTGCGGATGGTGATCGGCGCCGACGGCCGCAAGCGCTCGCATACCTTCCATCGCGTGCTGATGCGCTCGGCCGCGAAACTCGCCTACGCGCAGGCGCAGGCGGCGATCGACGGCAGGCCCGACGACACCACGGGCCCTATCCTCGACCCGATCCTGAAGCCGCTGTGGGCGGCCTATGAGCTGGTCAAGCTCGCACGCAACGAGCGCGACCCGCTCGATCTCGATCTGCCCGAGCGCAAGATCCTGCTCAAGGGCGACGGCACCGTCGACCGCGTGATCGTGCCGCAGCGGCTCGATGCGCACCGGCTGATCGAGGAGTTCATGATCCTCGCCAACGTCGCAGCCGCCGAGATGCTGGAGAAGAAGGCGCTGCCGCTGATCTATCGCGTGCATGACGAGCCGAGCCAGGAGAAGGTGCACAACCTCCAGGAATTCCTCAAGACGCTCGATTTGCCCTTCACCAAGCAGGGCGCGCTGCGTCCCGCGCAATTCAATCGCGTGCTGGCGCAGGTGGCCGGCGAGGATTACGAGCCGCTGGTCAATGAGGTGGTGCTGCGGTCGCAGGCGCAGGCCGAATACTCCGCCGAGAACTACGGCCATTTCGGCTTGAACCTGCGCCGCTACGCGCACTTCACTTCGCCGATCCGCCGCTACGCCGATCTGATCGTGCATCGCGCGCTGATCCGCGCGCTCGGCCTCGGCGAAGGCGCCCTGCCGACCGACGAGAGCGTGGAGACGCTGGCCGAGGTCGCCGCGCAGATTTCAGTCACTGAGCGCCGCGCGATGAAGGCGGAGCGCGAGACCACCGATCGGCTGATCGCGCATTTCCTCGCCGATAAGGTCGGCGCCTCGTTCCAGGGCCGCATTTCCGGCGTGACGCGCGCCGGCCTGTTCGTGAAGCTCGACGACACCGGGGCCGACGGCCTGATCCCGATCCGCACCATCGGCAGCGAATATTTCAACTATGACGAGACCCGCCACGCGCTGATCGGCACGCGCAGCGGCGCCATGTATCGGCTCGGCGACGTCGTCGACGTGCGGCTGGTCGAGGCCGCGCCGGTGGCGGGCGCACTGCGCTTTGAGCTATTATCCGAAGGTCAGGCCATTCCGCGCGGCAGAAAACGCGAAGGCATCGGCGCCGAGCGCCGCGCCGCGGGATTTGGCAAGGGGCACGGCAAGGGCCCAAACAAGGGATCCGGCAAGAAGGCGCACAAGGAACGGAAAGCGCGCAACAAGAAGGACCGCAAGCCGGCTAAGCCGAAGGCCGGCAAATCGAAGCGAGGCAAGTCATGGACGTGACACCGCCGACGGTGGTTTGGACTCGCGACGCGGCCGAGCCCGAGAAGCGCGACGTGTGGACCGCGATGAAGCGCGGGTTCCTTGGCCGTTGTCCGCGCTGCGGAAAAGGCCGACTGTTCCGCAAGTTTCTCAAATGCGACGGCCACTGCCCGGTCTGCGATCTGGATTTCACGCCGCATCGCGCCGACGATCTGCCCGCCTATCTCGTCATCGTCATTGTCGGCCATATCGTGGTACCGACCGCGCTGTGGATCGAGACCGACTATTCGCCGCCGGTGTGGCTGCAACTCGCGATCTATCTGCCGTTCACGCTGTTCGCGTCGCTGGCATTGTTGCAGCCGGTGAAGGGAGCCGTGATCGGCTTGCAATGGGCCCTGCGCATGCATGGCTTCGACGAGAATCCCCCTAGCGACATCCCGCCGGTCTAGCTAAACCGGACGCCAAGAAGAAATGAAAGGGATGAAATGACTGACGCTGCCGCCCCTGCCGCCGTCGTCCACCAGGGCGAAAAGGAAGCCGATCATCACGCGTATTTCCGGCCGAAGGATGCGGCGACGCTGATCCTGATCGATCGCTCCGGCGCCAAACCGAAGGTGCTGGTCGGCAAGCGCCACGACAAGGTGGTGTTCATGCCGGGCAAGTTCGTCTTCCCCGGCGGCCGCGTCGACAAGGCCGACAACCGCGTGCCGGTCGCGGCGCCGATCACGCCCGAGCTCGAAGCCAATCTTCTCAAAGGCAGCCCGAAGATCACGCCCGGCCGCGCGCGTGCGCTCGCCAATGCCGCGATCCGCGAAGCCTGCGAAGAGACCGGGCTCTGCCTCGGCCGCAAGGTCGAGAAGTCGCAGAAGCTCGATGGCCCCAAGCTTGAAGGTCCCTGGGCGCCGTTCGCCGACGCTGGACTGTTGCCCGATCCGTCCGGCCTGTTCCTGATCGCGCGCGCGATCACCCCGCCCGGCCGCGTCCGCCGCTTCGACACGCGCTTCTTCACCGCCGACGCCTCGACCATCGCGCATCGGGTCGAAGGCGTGGTGCATGCCGATGCCGAACTGGTCGAACTGGTCTGGGTCGAGATCGGCTCCGAGCCGCTGGCGGACGCGCATGCCATGACCAAGAACGTGCTCGCCGAGCTCGACCGCCGTCTCGCCACCGGCCCGCTCCGTCACGACGCGCCGGTGCCGTTCTTCCATTTCTACGGCGGCAAGATGCAGAAGGACGTGCTGGGGGCGTAACCCTCGCAACAGCGGGACACATGGTCAGCGCACCGCGCTCATCACCGCGGGCAGCATGTGCGCTGCGACCACCCTGTGTCCCTCCGCCGTGAAGTGAATCTGGTCCGGCTGCAGATGGTTGCGCAGGACCTCATTCCACCACATCGGGATCACGCGGATGTGCCGGCTGCGCAGCCGCGCCTCGATCGCAGCCAGTTCGGCATTCTGATCTCCTTGCCCGCGTCGCCGCGCATTCCAGCCGCCGCCGCGGCGGTCGAGCAGCACGATCCTGGTCCCTTCAGGAACCGCGGAATCGAGCCGTGCCAGCATGCCCGCATTGGTATCGCCGGAGATTCCCGCATTGGTCACATGAACGCTCCGGCCCTTCGCCGCGAGCATCCCCTCGAGCTGGGCCGGCCAAGCGTCCGAACTGCTGACGCCCTTTCCCGCGACGTTGCTGGCACCGATCGCGACGATTTGCGCCCGCGCCGGGCTGCCGAGACAGAGCACCATTGCGACCAGGAAGCCCGCGATCCGCAACAGCCTTGCCGGATAAACCATGTCCCCCTCCCGATGACAAAGGCGCCGGGTTGAAAATATCCTCTGACCGTCGCCCAGATTGCAAGATTCTTCTTAAGTCCCCTCATGGCGTTGCCGTCCGGCCTCCCTATCTGTTCCGCTAACGACATCAAGAACGGAACGGGGCAATGGCGAAGCGTCAACTCAAGCTCGGCGCGTTCATGCGGCCGATCAGCATCCACACCGGCGCCTGGCGCTATCCCGGGGCGTGGCCCGACGCCAATTTCAACTTCGACCACATCAAGACGCTGATCCGCAAGCTCGAGGCCGGCAAGTTCGACGCCTTCTTCATGGCCGACCATCTGGCCGTGCTGAACATGCCGATCAACGCGCTGAAGCGCAGCCACACCGTGACCTCGTTCGAGCCGTTCACGCTGCTGTCGGCGCTTGCGGCCGTCACCGAGAATATCGGCCTGATCGCGACCGGTTCGACCACCTTCGACGAGCCCTATCACGTCGCCCGGCGCTTCGCCTCGCTCGACCACATCTCCGGCGGCCGCGCCGGCTGGAATATCGTCACCACATCAAATCCGGACGCCGCACTGAATTTCGGACTCGACGATCACATGGAGCACGCCGAGCGCTACAAGCGCGCCCGCGAGTTCTACGATGTCGTCACCGGCTTGTGGGATTCCTTTGCCGACGATGCCTTCGTGCGCGACGTCGAGTCCGGGCTGTTCGTCGATCCCGACAAGATGCACGTGCTCAACCACAAGGGCCAATATCTCTCGGTGCGTGGCCCGCTGAACATCGCCCGCCCGGTGCAGGGCTGGCCCGTGATCGTGCAGGCCGGCGCCTCCGACGACGGCAGGCAGCTCGCGGCCGAGACGGCGGAAGCCGTGTTCACCGGCGGCGGCAGCCTTGCCGACGGACAGAAGCTCTATGCCGACATCAAGGGCCGCATGGAGACGATCGGCCGCAATCCCGAGCACCTGAAGATCCTGCCCGGCGCCTTCGTCGTGGTCGGCGACAGCGTCGAGGAAGCCAAGGAGAAGCGCGCGCTGCTCGACAGCCGCGTGCATTACGACAGCGCGATCGCCTCGCTTTCGGTGATCCTCGGCACCGACGCGTCCACCTTCGATCCCGACGGACAATTGCCGCCGATCCCGGAGACCAATGCCAGCAAGAGCGGGCGGCAGCGCCTGGTCGACGTCGCCGCGCGCGACAAGCTCACCGTGCGCCAGCTTGCGCAACGGGTCGGCGGCTATGGCGGGCTCGCCTTCGTCGGCACGCCGCAGACCATCGCCGACCAGATGCAGGAATGGCTGGAGGGCCGCGGCAGCGACGGCTTCAACATCATGTTCCCCTATTTGCCCCAGGGCCTGTTCGAGTTCGTCGACAAGGTGGTTCCGGAACTGCAAAAGCGCGGGATTTACCGCACCGAGTACGAAGGACGGACGCTGCGCGAGAATTTGGGCCTGCCGCGGCCGAAAAATCAGTTCTTCGAGGGTTAATCGCCCCGGAATCGGGGCTGTTTTGGCTCAGAAATCCTTGACTTTGGGTGGTTTGTGGCTAGTTTCCCGGCCAAACGCGGGCCGATTTGGCCGGCTCCTGAATTCCCTGCATTTTCGAGGTTTTGCACATGGCCAAGGCGGTCACCATCAAGGTCAAGCTCGTGTCGACGGCCGATACCGGCTTCTATTACGTCGCCAAGAAGAATTCGCGCACCATGACCGACAAGCTGGTCAAGAAGAAGTACGACCCGGTCGCGCGCAAGCACGTCGAGTTCAAGGAAGCCAAGATCAAGTAAGCAAGATCAAGTAAGGTCGCCTGCTTTCTGACGTTTCGAACGGGGCCCTCGCGGCCCCGTTTTTGCTTTGTGGCCTCTCGTCGTCCCTCATGTGTCCCGGACAAGTCCCGGGCGCGGGGCTCACATGATCGCAAGCCTGGACGAAGGAAACGTCGGCGGCTACTCGGTCGCCTACGGGCGCGAGGACACCTACTTTCCGGTCTATGTCACGGCTGCCCTCGCCGCGATCTTCCTGACCGCGAGCTGGATCACGGGCGCGATCTATTGGCTGGCGCCGGCGGCAGCCGCCGCCGCCTTCACCTACTACAACATCCCGCTGCTGGAGGCCGGTCGTCCGACCATCGGGGCCAACCAGTACGGCATCTTCATCCAGGCCTTCGGGCTGATCCGCTGGCGCGCCATCGCGCGCATCGACCTCGTCGAGATCGCCGAGCGCGCGATGACGGTCCACGAGTTGCAGATCGCGCTCGACGGACCGCTCGGCAGCGCCCTGGTGGCCGATTGGCGCAAGCGGCCGGCCTATCGGCTGTTGATGCGCCTGCCGTGGCGCATGGACCATCGTGGCGTGGTGCGCGTCAGTCTCGAGCCGTTCGACCGGGCGCCCGATGAGATCCACCGGACGTTCCTCAGGATGTGGCGCTACTACCGGAGCTAACCCTTGAACGCCTCATCGCGCAGATGCGCATCTGCGATCTGCGCATCCGGATTGTGTGTGATGGTCATGAACCAAACGAGGCTGAAGAACAGCGACCATGCTGTGTTCCAATAGAACCAGTTCATCGGATCACCTCGAACAGCTTTGTCCCGCGCCGGCCGGCTGACATCGCCGGCTTGCGCGGAATGCCGCCAAGTCTACTGCACGACCTCGCCGTGCAGTGCCAGATCCAACCCTTCGCGCTCGATGTCGCGCGTCACGCGAAGCCCGACGAAGAGATTGATCACGAACAGGATGATCAGGCTCACGACGGCATCATACACGAAAACCGTCGCGACGCCGATGCATTGATTGAGGAACTGCCCGGCATTTCCCTCCAAAAGGCCTGCCGTTCCACCATACTGCTCGACCGCGAACACCCCCGTCAGCAGCGCCCCGACGATGCCGCCGAGGGCATGGACGCCAAAGCAGTCCAGCGCGTCATCGTAGCTGAACATGCGCTTCAAGCCGGTGCATCCCCAGTAGCAGCAGACGCCGGCGGCGATGCCTATGGCGAAGGCGCCGACCGGGCCGACGAAGCCGGAGGCCGGCGTGATCGCAACCAGCCCGGCGACGGCACCCGAGCAGATCCCGACCACGGTCGGCTTGCCCTTCAGCGCCCATTCCACCAGCATCCAGGTGAAGCCCGCTACGGCGGTCGCGATCTGGGTCACCAGCATCGCCATACCTGCCTGCATTCCGGCCGTGACGGCGGAGCCGGCGTTGAAGCCGAACCAGCCGACCCACAGCAGCGAGGCGCCGATGAAGGTCAGCACCATGTTGTGCGCCGGCCCGGTCTCGACGCGCTTGCCGAGCATGATCGCGCACATCAGGCCCGCAACGCCGGCATTGATGTGCACCACGGTGCCGCCGGCGAAATCGAGAACCTTGACATAGGCAGCGTCGTTGCCCGCCGAGAAGATGCCGTCGGGTCCCCAGACCCAATGCGCGATCGGCGCATAGACGAAGATCGCCCACAGCCCGATGAACCAGAGCATCGCCGAGAATTTCATCCGCTCGGCAAACGCGCCGGCGATCAGTGCCGGCGTGATGATGGCGAACGTCATCTGGAAGCAGATGTAGACCGACTCAGGGATGGTCGCGGCCAGCGGATTGGGATTGCCGATGCCACCCTTGCCGATATCGCTCAGGATGTCCTTGAGGAACAGGCGATCCAGGCCGCCGATAAACGGCGTGCCGGCACGAAACGCCAGGCTGTAGGTCAGGACGGCAAACAGGATCGTGACCAGGCAGGTGACGGCGAAGCTGGTCATCACGGTGTCGCCGACGTTCTTCTTGCGCACCATGCCGCCATAAAACAGGCCGAGCCCCGGCACCGTCATCATCAGCACGAGCGCGACCGAGGTCAGCATCCAGGCGGTGTCGCCGGAATTCGGCGTGCACTTCTCGAGGATCTTGCCGCCGCAGGCGGGCGGCGCCGCCGCGTCCTCGGCCAGCGCAAGGTCGCTGAACAGCAGGCAAAGCAACGCCACTCCCAGCAGCGCAATCAGGATTCTCACGAGCTTCGGGCGCGTGTGTGTCGCAGACTCCATCATCGTCCTCCCATCACAAGAAATGCTGCTGTTCGGAATCGGCGCGGCGCGTTCGGAGCGCCAGCGCCGAAACACGGCGCGCGTCCGGCTCTCGGGATGTCGCGAAGGACCGCGATGCACTTGGCGGGATGCGGCGCAGTCGCAGCGGCATCAGCGCGGACGCGAGGCACAAGCGCGTCCTGCTCGGCGGCGCGGCGAAGGCCGTGGTGCGCGGATGGCTGGAGAATGACGGCGACTAGCCTCATCGCGGCCAGCCCTTCCCATGGGTCCCCAGGCCGGAACCCTAGCGACGGCTTCCGGCACGATTTCTAGCCAAATTGAAACAAGATTCGTGCCACCCAAGCGCGCCGCGTAACGGTTTGAAAGCGCTGCGACTTCGATCCGCGGCCGGAACGGCGTCGCGCTCCATTGCACGTTCTCGCAGCAAGTCACCGATCGAAAAATAGGCAATAGCGGTGACTGCCCTCATGAGGAGCACTCACCGACTCGCCCGGATCTGAAAGCTAGGCGGTCTTCAGCAATGGCGGTTGCGCCGGCCAGATCAGCGCGAAGGCGACCTGGATGATGCCCCCAGCGAGACCGAGCGCGACGCCGATGCGCCAGGCCATGGTGTAGGAGCCGAGAGAATCGTAGATCAGCCCTCCGCCGTAGGCGCCGAGGAAACTGCCGATCTGGTGGCTCATGAAGGCAAGGCCCTGGATCATCGCCTGCCAGCGCAGCCCGAACATCTCGGCCACCGCGCCCGCCACCAGCGGACCGACGCCCATCCAGAGGAAGCCCATGATGGCGCCGAACAGCAAGGTCGAGCCCGGCGTCGCCGGCAGCATGAAGTACCAGCCGAGCGCCAGCGAGCGCAGGATGTAGATGCCGCCGAGCAGCGCCAACTTGTTCCAGCGCTGGCCGGCCCAGCCGAAGAACAGCGAGCCCAGCACGTTGAAGCCGCCGATCATGCCGAGCGTCTGCGCACTCAGCATCGGATCGAGCCCGCAAATCGCCAGATACGACGGCAGATGCGTGGTGAGGAAGACGAGCTGCATGCCGCAGACCATGTAGGCGCAGGTCATCACCACGAAGGATGCATTGCCGAACGCGGTCTTCGCCGCGGTCGCGGCGGTGGCGTTGCCGATATCGTCACCCGACGGCTTCGGCAGCGGAATCCTGTCGACACGGCCGGCATACAGCGCGGCCGGGATCATGAAGACCGAGAGGATGACGAAGCCGGCAAGCCCGACGCGCCAGCCAAAACCTTCATTGAGAATCTGGCCGATCGGCGCCGACAGCAGCGCACCGAGCGAACCCGCCGCGGAGACCATGCCGAGCACGGTCGAGCGCACCATCTCCGGCACCGCGCGCGCCGCGACCGACATCGCGATCGCATTCGCGGTGCAAGCGAGCGAAGTACCGATCAGCACGCCGGCGCCGATCATGATGCTGACGAGCCCATGCGCCGTCGTCATCAGCACGAGACCGGCGATATAGGCCAGCGCGCCGACCACCATGATCGGGCGGAAGCCGTAACGCACCGTCATCGCCCCCGCGAACGGCTGCAGGAAACCCCAGGCGAGGTTCTGCACCGCCAGCGCCAGCGTGAAATGCGACACCGAAATGCCGACGTCGTGCGTCAGCGGCTGCATGAAGATGCCGAGGCTCTGCCGCAGCCCCATGCTCAGCGTGAGCATGATGGAGGCGCCGATCAGGATGGGAAGCGTGGGACGCAGGACCTGCAGCAGGGGCATTGTTCTTGTTCTCCCATAATGGCGCGGCACGCGCGCCACAGCCTGCGATTCACGTATGTTTTGGTTACACAGACCTGTGTACTTAGGCTATACAGGGGGCCGACTGTCAAGCGAAGAGGATCACGGCCGGCGCATGGCTTCCCCGCCTCCCAAACAGACCATGAAAGAGCGGATCCTGGAGACCGCCGACAAACTGTTCTACCTGCAGGGCATTCGCGCCATCGGCGTCGACACCATCGCGGCCGAGATCGGCATCAGCAAGCGCACGCTCTACAATCACTTCCCGTCCAAGGACGCGCTGATCGAGGCCTATCTGCGGCACCGCTTCGTGCAGCCCCGCCCCTCCGACAAGCCGCCGGCGGAGCAGATTCTCGCAACCTTCGATTCGCTGGAGCGGCGCTTTGCGGCGAAGGATTTTCGCGGCTGTCCGTTCGTGAACGCGGTGGCCGAGCTCGGGCCGGACGACGAGGACCGTACCTTCAGGAACATCGCCGTCGCCTTCAAGGAAAGCCGCCGGGTCTGGTTTCGCGATCTGCTGCGGCAGCTCGGCGTTGCCGATGCCGAGGGACTTGCGACCCAGCTCACGCTTTTGGTCGACGGCTCTATCGCGCAGGATTTGGTGCGCGACGATCCGGCCATGGCGCGCGCGGCCAAGGAAGCCGCCCGCGTGCTGCTGGCAAGCGCGGGCGTCAAGGTCGGCGCCTCCGCGCCTGCCGACAAGAAACGCAACGGATAAATCCGGTTGCGTCCACCAGTCCGGTTTGGTTGTTAGCGCTGACGGCATGCGCCGGAATTCCCGATTGGATATTCCGTCCGGCGAGATTGACGACGACCGCGCGAACAGCGCGGCACATCAGGGGGACGACCATGGAAGATCTGAAGGTGACGGCCACCGGCTACGATTTCGCGCCGGCGCGCGCCGCCATGCAGCGCTATATCGACAACGACCTGTTGTCCGGCATCTCCTGGTCGGTCCTGGTCGGGCGCGACATCGCTGACACCGGCTGCGTCGGCTGGGCCGACAAGGAAGCGCAGATCCCGCTGCGCACCGACCATATCTTCCGGGTGTTCTCCAACACCAAGCTGATCACCTCCTGCGCGGCGCTGCTGCTGCTCGAAGACGGCCGCATCCGGCTCGACGACCCGATCGAGAAATTCATCCCGCAGCTCGGCAACCGCAAGGTGCTGCGGCCCGGCGCGACGTCGATCGATGACACCGAGCCGGCAAGAAGTTCGATCACCATCCGCCAATTGCTGAGCCACAGCGCCGGTTTGAGCTACGGCTTCTTCGATCCCGGCACCGTCATTTTCAAAGCGCTCAACGAGCGCGGCGTGCACAATCCCAATACGACGTTGGCCGAGATGGTCGACGTGCTGGCCGGTCTGCCGCTGATCTATCAGCCGGGCACGTCGTGGGAATACTCGCTCGCGATCGACGTGGTCGCACGCCTGGTGGAAGTCGTCAGCGGCCAGAGCTTCGACAAGTTCATCAAGGCCCGCATCCTCGATCCGCTCGGCATGGCCGATACCGGCTTCGTCGTTCCGCAACAGGATCAGGGACGACTTGTCGCGTATTACGCTGGTGCCGATCTGATGGAGCCGATGAAGCCGGGCCTCACCCGCACCGACAATGCGCCCTTCCCCGGCGCGTATCTGCGCCCGGTCGCAAGGCTCAATGGCGGCGGCGGCCTGGTGTCGACGCTGCCCGACATGGTCGCGCTGATCCGCAGCCTGCTGCCGGGCGGACCGACGCTGCTGAAGCCGGATACGATCGCAATGATGATGTCCAACCAGTTGCCCGCAGGACAGTGGATCCGCTTCGCGATGATGGGCGAACAACCCGGCAAGGCGCACGGCCTGGCCGGCGGCCTGATCCTCAACCCTTCGCCGATCGATCATCCCGACGCGGCCGGCGAATTCTACTGGGGCGGCGTCGCCGGCACGCAGTGGTGGATTTCGCCGAAGACGGGCACCGCCGGCGTGATGATGGCGCAGCGCCAGATGGCGTTCGTCCATCCGTTCTCGTTCGAGTTCAAGCGGCTGGCCTATGACGCGGTGAGGCGCGGGCGCTAAAACTGTCCTGTCGTCACCCGCGAAAGCGGGTGACCCAGTATTCCAGAGACAGCGCCGTTTGAAACGAGAGGCCGCGGCGTACTGGATACCCCGCTTTCGCGGGGTATGACGGCAGATGGATATGGAGAACGCGAAGAGCGCTACGCCGCGGCCGCTGACACCACCCGGTTGCGGCCGTCGTGCTTGGCGCGATAGAGCGCGGTGTCGGCGCGCTTCAGCACGTCGGTGACCTGCTCGCCCTTGCGCTCCAGCGTGGTCAGCCCGATCGAGATCGTGACCGTGATCCGCTTGCCGCCCTTGTCGACTGCAAACGGCTCGCCCGCGATCGAGCGCCGCAGCCGTTCGGCGACCATGCTTGCGACATGCAGATCGGTTTCCGGCATCACGATGACGAACTCCTCGCCGCCGTAGCGGCAGGCGAGATCGATGCCGCGGATCGACTTGCGGATGCGAACGGCGAATTCGCGCAGCACGTCGTCGCCGGCATCGTGGCCGTAGGTGTCGTTGATCGCCTTGAAGTAGTCGATATCGAGGATCATCAGCGCCAGCGGCTTGCCGCGGACCGAGGCCTGCTCCGCCAAGGTCGCGAGGTGGCTCTCCATGTAGCGCCGGTTATTGAGGCCGGTCAGCGCATCCGTGATCGCCATCTCGATCGAGTTCTGCACATTGTCGCGCAGGTGATCGGTGTAGCGGCGGCGCCGGATCTGGGTGCGCGCGCGCGCCAGCAGTTCGTTCTTGTCGACCGGACGCAGCAGATAGTCGTTGACCCCGATCTCGAGCCCGCGCATCAGCCGCGCGTTGTTGTCGGCATCCGAAATGGCAAGGATCGGGACCTGGCGGGTGCGCTCCAGCGAGCGGGCCTGGCTGCACAGCCGCAGGCCGTCGTAATTGTCGAGACCGAGCGACACGATCAGCAGGTCGTAATTGCCCTCGGCGGCATGGAACAGCGCCTCCGACGGATTGACCTCGACGTCGACGGTGTGCTCGGCGGCGAGGATCGGCGCCAGCTTCTCGTAGGACGACGGCCGGTCGTCGACCAGCAGGATGCGGCCGCCGGTGCCCCGGTCGGCGATCGCGCTGCGCTCGGGCGCCTGCATGCCGATCTCGAGCGAGGTGATGGCGCGCATGCGCAGCTCATCGGTCATCATCTTCAGACGGGTGAGCGAGCGAACGCGCGCGATCAGCACGACGTCGGACACCGGCTTGGTCAGGAAATCATCGGCGCCGGCCTCAAGCCCGCGCACGCGGTCGGCCGGACTGTCGAGCGCGGTGACGATGACAACGGGAATGAAATGGGTCGCCGGATTCGACTTCAGCCGGCGGCAGACCTCGAAGCCGTCCATATCAGGCATCATGACGTCGAGCAGGATGATGTCGCATTCGGCGCGGGTGCAGATTTCCAGCGCCTCCGTCCCGTTGGAAGCGGTCAGCACATCGAAGTATTCGGCTGACAGACGGGCTTCCAACAGCTTGACGTTCGCCGGAACGTCATCGACGACGAGGATACGCGCGGACATGGCACCACAACTCCCCTATCCGATGAAGCGTCGGACAGTCTCAATAAATTTGCCGACCGAGATCGGCTTGGACAAATAGGCTTCGCAGCCGCCCTCGCGGATGCGTTCTTCGTCGCCCTTCATGGCGAAGGCGGTGACCGCGACCACCGGAATCGTGCGCAGGTCGGGATCGTCCTTGATCCAGCGCGTGACTTCGAGGCCGGAGACCTGCGGCAGTTGAATATCCATCAGGATGAGGTCGGGGCGCAGCTTGCGGACAAGATCGAGCGCTTCGAAACCATTGCTGGTGCCCGAAGTCTGATAGCCATGCGCTTCCAACAGATCGCGAAAGAGCTTCATGTTGAGCTCGTTGTCCTCCACGATCAGGACGGTTTTGGCCATCCCGTCCCTCCCAGACTTAGGAAACAGGCCCGGCTGCGGCACCTCACGCGCCGCGCTCGGGACGCGTCGAAAATGTGAATTCAAACTAGCGCCAGAATCGCTCTAACCCGTTAACCCGACATCCAACTTCCGCAGCGTGGTTTCCGTTGCTTGAACACACGCGGAAGACTCGGGCATGATGGGCCTCTCAATAGAGACCATAAGTTAACGGAAAGGCAAACCGGCGCGTTGAAAAAGCCTGTTCACAACCCTCGGGAAGTTGCTGAAATCGTTGCGATTCAGGCGCTGGGCTTTATTGCCGGCGATCCCGAACGGCTGGGCTTGTTCCTGGCTGAGTCTGGAATCGGTCCAGAGACGCTGCGGAACGCGGCCTCCAATCCTCAATTTCTTGCGAGCGTGCTCGATTTCGTGATGCGCGACGATGCCACGGTGAAGGCATTCGCCAAGGCCTCGGAACTGCATCCGACCAACATCGCTGCCGCCCATCAGGTGCTGGGCGACCCGAAATGGGAGCGCGACGTGCCGTGACGACGGCAGCGGCAGCGTCGGACGGCCCCCTCAGTTTCTGCCGAGACTGCCTCGGCGATCTCGATATCAAGGTGAAACGATGCAGCCATTGCGGGTCGCCACGGCTGGTGCGTCATCGCACCCTGCCCGCGCTGGCGCTGGCGCATATCGATTGCGACGCCTTCTACGCCACCGTCGAGAAGCGCGACAATCCCGAGATCGCCGACCGCCCCGTCATCATCGGCGGCGGCAAGCGCGGCGTGGTGTCGGCTGCCTGCTACATCGCCCGCACCTACGGTGTCCGTTCGGCGATGCCGATGTTCAAGGCGCTGGAACTCTGCCCCGATGCTGTCGTGATCCCGCCGGACATGGCGAAATATGTCCGGGTCGGGCGCGAGGTGCGCCAGGCGATGCAGGCGCTGACGCCGCTGGTCGAGCCGCTGTCGATCGACGAGGCCTTCCTCGATCTCTCCGGCACGCAGCGCGTCCACGGCATGATCCCGGCCAAGGTGCTCGCCAAATTCGCCCGTGATGTCGAGCGCGACATCGGCATCACGGTGTCGGTCGGGCTATCCTGCAACAAGTTCCTCGCCAAGATCGCCTCCGACCTCGACAAGCCGAGGGGCTTCGCCGCGCTCGACCAGGACGAGGCGCGCGAGATGCTGGCGAGCAAGCCGGTCGGTTTCATCTATGGCGTTGGCCCGGCGACGCAGGAGAAGCTCGTGCAACGCGGCTTCCGCGTCATCGCCGATTTGCAGCGGGCCGACGAGAACGAGCTGATGAAGCAGTTCGCCAGCGAAGGCCGCAGGCTGTGGCGGCTGGCGCGCGGCATCGACGACCGCAGCGTGGTGCCCGACCGCGGCGCCAAGACGATCTCGAGCGAGACCACCTTCGAGACCGACATCCGCGACTTCGCGACGCTGGAGAAACTGCTCTGGAAGCTGTCGGAGAAAACCTCGGCGCGGCTGAAGAGCAGCGACCTCTCGGGCTGCACCATCACGCTGAAGCTGAAGACCGCTGATTTCCGCCAGCGCACCCGTTCGCAATCGATCCAGACCCCGACCCAATTGGCTGCCAAGATCTTTGCGGTGACGCGCGAGATGCTGGTGAGGGAGATCGACGGCACCGCCTTCCGCCTGATGGGTGCCGGCGTCAGCGCGCTGCGCCCCGGCGCGCAGGCCAACGATTCGGACATGCTCGACCGCCGCTCGGCGCACGCCGAACGCGCGATCGACAATCTGCGCAAGAAGTTCGGCAACGCCGCCGTGATCCGGGGCATCGCCTATGAGGGGCCGCAGAAGAGCGCTGAGGAGTAGTAGATATCAGTTGACGTCACCCTGAGGAGCGCGCTCTTGCGCGCGTCTCGAAGGGTCGACGGCCACCAGCCGGGCCGTTCATCCTTCGAGACGCCGCTTCGCGGCTCCTCAGGGTGACGGTCCTTTCAGCGTCACCCTGAGTCCTCAATCCGTGACCGCAACCGCCTCGATCTCGATCAGCCATTCCGGCGCCGCGAGCGCGCTGACACCGACCAGCGTCGAGGCCGGCGGCTCCATGCCCTCGAAAAACGCCGAGCGCGCCTTGCCGATGATCGGGCGCAGCTCGGGCCTGTAGCCGACGACGAAGGTCGTGATCTTGACGATGTTGGAATAGCTGGCGCCCGCGGCCTTCAGCGCCATACCGAGGTTCTGCATCACCTGCGTGGTCTGCGCGGCGAGATCGCCGGCGCCGACCACCCGGCCCTCCTCGTCGACCGACACCTGTCCCGAAATGTAGATGGTGCGCGCACCCGACGCGACCACGACATGCGAGTAAGCCGGATTGTGATGCAGGCCGCTCGGGCGAAGATGGTTGAGCTCGCTCATGATGTGCCTCCCTGACACGCGTGTTTTGGGAAGCGTACTCGGGTCTGATGGTTCCGGCCAGTGCGGTCGTGCCGAGTGCTCCACGCTTGCACTGCCGTCGTCCCGGCGAAGGCCGGGACCCATTACCACAGGGTTGAGCTATTGAAGGAAGCTGTGGCCCCAGCGTCGCGCCATAATCACCTTCGGTGGTTATGGGTCCCGGCCTTCGCCGGGACGACGCCGAGTGGGTGGGCGATACTCAGCCCCTCACTTGCAGGGCTTGGAATCCCTGACGTCGAACTTGTCGAGCGCGCCCGAGATCACGAAATCGTTGTAGTCGAGTACCAGCGCGCGGGAGACGCCGTTCTCGTAGAGTTCGAACGACATCGCATAGACCGGCGTCTGCTCGCCGTCCTTGGCACGCGCGTCGCTGTCGTAATAGCTCACCGTCACCGGCCAGCGCGTCATCGTCTTCATCGCATCGCTCGCCGTCGACGGATCGGGCGATGACGGCGCGCGGTCGCCGGCGATCGGCCGGCCGATCACGGTCAGCGTGTTGTAGATCTTCTCGCCATTGTCGGAGCCGTCATAGACGGTCTGCTCGAGCACCGACTTGCCGTCACGGGCGGCGGCGATGATGTGCTGGATCTGCTCGGTCGGGAACACGATCTTGCCGTCGATATTGAATGTCTTCTTCACCGGCTGGGTCAGCTTCACGGTGATATGATCGCCGACGCGCTCGGCGATGCCGTCGACCGGCGACGAGTCGCTGTCGTTCATCCGCGTGTCGATCTTGAAGCGGTAGCTCTTGCCCGACGCGTCCTCCCAGGAGGTGGAGCGCAGATCCGATAGCGTCACCTTGCCCTCGCCGCTGTCGAGCTCGGAGACCTGGCGGAATTCGGAGGTGTAGCCTTCGCAGGAGTTGCCGGAGAAATTGTACAGGATGCGCCCGCGCGCATCGCTGACCGAATTGGAGCCGCGCGATTTCACCAGGCTCAGATCGTACAGCGCCTGATGCGCCAGAAACGGCCCGCTTGCCGCGGCAGCGGCCGATCCTTGAACCAGTCCGGATCCTGCGGCAACGGCGATCGCAAACACCAGGGCACGCGACGGATTCCGAAACGGCAGGGTCATGTGTTGTCCTCGGGGAGGCAGGGATTCGCCACAATAGTGACGGTGGTATTGCGCCGCAACTGGGGCAAGTCTGACAAATTGGCAATCTGCGCGGCGAAACTGCCGTCATTTTCGGCAAGTTTCCGTGCGATTCCGCGCATCACGGCGCCAATGCCCATGTCCTACAGTCGCTTGCAACCGGCGGCACGATGCGCGAAACAACCGAAACAAATCTGGCCCTGACCGCGTTTCAGGCTTCGTGCAATCCAATTGGGGGACAAAAGATGGCGGGTACCGTCGAACAGAAACTGGCGTCACAGGGCATCACACTTCCCGAGCCGACCTCCCCGGTCGCGAATTACGTCCCCTTCGTCCGCAGCGGCAACCTGCTGTTCGTCTCGGGCCAGGTCTGCTTCAACGCCGAAGGCAAGCTGATCGCCAAGGGCAAGTTAGGGGCCGGCGTCACGCTCGAACAAGGCGTCGCCGCGGCGCAGGGCTGCGCGATCAACCTCCTGGCCCAGGTCAAGGCGGCGCTCGGCGACCTCGACAAGGTCGTGCGCGTGGTGCGGCTCGGCGGCTTCATCAACTCGGCGCCGGACTTCTTCGACGGGCCGAAGGTGCTGAACGGCGCTTCCGACCTGATGGTCGCGGCCTTCGGCGACAAGGGCCGCCATGCCCGCACCACCGTCGGCGTCGCCTCGCTGCCTGCGGATGCCGCGGTCGAGGTCGAAGGCGTGTTCGAAGTCGCCTGATCGATGCGCGCGCCTGATTGGCTGACCAAGCGGCCGGTCGCCCACCGCGGCCTGCATGATGCCGCACGCGGTGTCATCGAGAACATGCCGGCCGCGGCGAATGCCGCGGTTGCCGGTAACTTCGCGATCGAGTGCGATATCCAGCTCACCGCCGACGGCGAGGCGATGGTGCATCACGACGATGCGCTCGGCCGCCTCACCGAAGGCTCGGGCCTGCTCGCGACCAGGACCGCAGCCGAGCTGAAGGCGGTCAAGTTCAAGGGCACGCCCGAGCAGATGATGACGCTCGGCGACCTCTGCACGCTGGTCGCCGGCCGCGTGCCGCTGGTGGTCGAGGTGAAGAGCCATTTCGACGGCGACCGCAGACTGGTCAGGCGGATGGCCGAGGTGCTGGCGTCCTATTCCGGCCCCGTGGTCGGCATGTCCTTTGATCCCGACCAGGTGCTGGCGTTGCGCCAGATCATGCCGAACCTGCCGCGCGGCATCACCGCCCAGCGCAGCTATGACGACAGTTCCTGGACCAAGCTGACGCCGGCCCAGCGCGACGGCATGCTGTACCTGCGTCACGGCTTTACGACCGAGCCGCATTTCGTCGCCTTCTGGGTCAACCAGCTGCCGGCACCGGCGCCCTGGATCGCCCGCAACATATTCGGCTGTCCGCTGCTGGCCTGGACCGTACGCACGGCGGAACAGCGCGCGCGCGCAGCGCGCTTCGCCGACCAGATGATTTTCGAGGGGTTTGTGCCGGGAACCTAAGATCTCGGCGGCAGCCTTGAACTCTTCGCTGCGACGCACGATGTTGTCGGGAGTTGGTCGTCATCGGCGATGGCGGAATGCGGGGCATGATCCGGAAGTGGAGCCAGCTGTTCCGGAAAGATCATGCTCGAACGAGGCACCGGTCTTCACTTTCGATGGCGTCGTCTGAAATCACCCTAGAGGCTGTGGCTGACATCGGCGGCATTGCACCCGCCGAATGGGACGCCTGCGCCAATCCCAAAGCCGACGCGGACAGCATTCACACCCTCGACACGCTGGCCTCGCCCGTCGCCGCAGGCGATTGCCAGGCCGCCGCAAGTTCGAGCTATAACCCTTTCGTATCCCACGCCTTTTTTGCCGCTGCCGAAGCCTCGAACTCGGCCTGCCCGCGGACCGGCTGGGGCCCCCGGCATCTGGTCGCAAAACTCGATGGCCGGATCGTCGGCGTGGTGCCCTGCTATCTGAAATCGCATTCGCAGGGCGAATACGTGTTCGACCGCGGCTGGGCCGAGGCCTATCACCGCGCCGGCGGCAGCTACTACCCGAAGCTCCAGGTCTCCGTCCCCTTCACGCCGGCGACCGGGCCGCGGCTGTTGATCCGCGACGGCGTCGACCGCGAGGTGATCGGCTCGGCATTGGCGCGGGGCCTGCGGGCGCTCTGCAACGCCACCGAGGCCTCCTCGGTGCACGTGACCTTTGCCCGCGAGGACGAAGCAAAGTTCCTCGGCGCGCATGGCTTCCTGCAGCGAACCGACCAGCAGTTCCACTGGCACAATCAGGGCTACAAGACCTTCGACGATTTTCTGGGCTCGCTGAACTCCCGTCACCGCAAGGGCATCAAGCGCGAGCGCCGCGAGGCGCTTGCCGCCGGGATCACCATCCACCGGCTGACCGGCTCCGAGATCACCGAGGACGCCTGGGACGCATTCTTCGAGTTCTACATGGAGACCGGCTCGCGCAAATGGGGCCGGCCGTATCTGACCCGAAAATTCTTCTCGCTGATCGGCGAGACCATGAGTCGGGACGTGCTGCTGGTGATGGCCAAGCGCAACGGCCGCTGGATCGCGGGCGCGATCAACTTCATCGGCTCGGACACGCTGTTCGGCCGCAACTGGGGCGCGATCGAGCACCACCCGTTCCTGCATTTCGAGGTCTGCTACTACCAGGCGATCGATTTCGCGGTTCAGCGCGGGCTGAAGGTGGTCGAGGCCGGCGCGCAGGGCGAGCACAAGCTGGCGCGCGGCTACCTGCCGCAGACCACCTATTCGGCGCATTTCATCGCCGATCCCGGGCTGCGCCGCGCGATTGCCGATTACCTCAAGCGCGAGCGCGATTATGTCGCCGAGGTCGGCCGCGAACTCACCGAGGCCGGACCGTTCCGCAAGACCGTCGACGACGACGCTTGACGTTTCAGCCGCGACCGAGAAATTAGATTTTCAGATACAGACTTGCAAAATCCAGGGAGCCGCCGCCATGCCCGCCGCCTATGACAGCAACAACCCCTTCGCAAAGATCCTGCGCGGCGAGTTTCCGTCCTACAAGGTCTACGAGAACGAGCACGTGCTCGCCTTCCTCGACATCATGCCGCGCTCGCCCGGGCACACGCTGGTGATCCCGAAGGCCCCTGCCCGCAACATCCTCGACATCACGCCGGACGACTACGCCCACGTGGCGCGAGCCGCCCACAAGATCGCCGCCGCCGCGATGAAGGCATTCGAGGCCGACGGCATCACCGTGCAGCAATTCAACGAGCCCGCCGGCGGCCAGGTCGTGTTCCACCTCCACATGCACGTGATGCCGCGCAAGGACGGCGTGGCGCTGCTGCCGCCCGCAAGCCACAAGGAAGACGGCAAGGTGCTGGAGGCACATGCCGCGAAACTGATCGCGGCGCTAAAGTGACGCCATCGGCGTCGCTGCGTAGCCCGGATGGAGCGTAGCGCAATCCGGGATCTTTACCGCGTTGTGAAACCGCCCCGGATTTCGCTTCGCTGCATCCGGGCTACGACGTCACAATCACTCCGTCTCGAAATCCCCCGCCTGCGGCGGCGCCAATGGGGTGAACTCGCATCTATCGGGCTTGACGTCGATCAGCGGCGTTTCGTCGAGGCAGTCGAGACCGCGCACCAGGATGACGTTGCCCTCGACGCCGACCAGCTTGACGATCGAGGTCCCGATCGGATTCGGCCGCACCGGCGAGCGCAGCGAGAAGGTGCCGCGGGTGTTGCCGTTGTTCTTCGGAGATTGCAGCACGATGTCGCGGCGCGACTGGTGCAGCCAGTACAGCACCTCGAGGTTCGAATAGAAATCGACGCCCTTGATCGCGGCGACCCAGGGTTCGAAGATCTCGAGCCGGCACACCGGGCCGTCGTGCCGCCCCTGTCGCGGCGTCGCCAGCCGCGAGGTCCAGGGCGTACGGATGCGGCCGATGAAGACCAGCCCGGCGTCGCGCGCCGTCGGCATGTCGACGGCGACCTCGCCCTGGCGCAATTCCATTTCACGTACCATGTGTCAATCCAGCGATATGTTCAGCGCCTTGACCACGCCCGCCCAGCGCGCGCGATCGGTGCCCACGAATGTGTCGATCTCGGCCTGGCTCTTCGCGCGCAGCGGCGGGAAACCGATCTTGACCAGCGAAGCGCGGAACGCCTCATCGTTCAAGGCCCGGTCGAGGCTCGCCTTGATCTTGGCGGCGATCTCGTCAGGCACCTTCGACGGCGCTGCAATACCATACCAGACGCTGACCGCATAATCCGGATAGCCGCTCTCGGCGATCGTCGGCAGGTCGGGCAAGTCAGGGATGCGCGCGGTCGAGCTGACGCCGAGCGCGCGCAGCATGCCGGATTTGACCGGCGGCAGCGCGGTGCCGAGCGTGTCGAACATCAGCTGGATGTTGCCGGAGAGCAAATCCTGCAGCGCCGGTCCGGCGCCCTTGTAGGGCACGTGGGTCATCTCGACGCCGGCCATCTGCTTGAACATCTCACCGGCGAGATGCACCGTGCCGCCGGTGCCGGCCGAGCCGAAATTGAGCTTGCCGGGGTTTTTCCTGGCATAGGCGACGAACTCCGCGATCGTCTTGGCCGGAACGGACGGATTCACCTCCATGATCATCGGCGCGTCCGTGATGACAGACAGCAGCCGGAAATCCCTGGCCGGATCGTAAGGCAGCTTCTTGTACAGCAACGGATTGAGCACGAAGATCGAGGCCGCCGTCACGAACAGCGTGTAGCCGTCGGGATCGGAGCGCGCCACCGCCTCGGCGCCGATCGCGCCCTGCGCGCCGGCCTTGTTCTCGACCACGACGACCTGCTTCAGATCGCGCCCGAGATATTCGCCGACGATGCGGCCGAGCACATCGGTCGGCCCGCCCGCGGCATAGGGCACCACGAGCTTGATCGGACGCGTCGGATAGTCGGCGGCGCGCGCCGGCAGTGCCGTCGCCAGCAAAGCGGCCAGAGCAACAATGAATGCCGATGATGCGCGCCGCTGCATGGCGTTCCCCCGTTGTTTTGTTCTTGGAGAACGAGAGTAACGGATAATGCGGCTGCCGCAATCAGCCGAGCCAGTATTTGCCTGCGATCAAGACGATCTCGCCCACGATCACGCCGGCGAAGATCGATTTGCGCGCCAGCATGAACGCCACGAAGCCCGCGGCGACGGCGCCGTAACGCAGCCAGTCCGGCACGCTGGCGAGCGCGCCCGGCGGCTGCACCACGATCTGCGCGATGATGCCGGCGAGGATCGCGGTGGCGACCGCCCTCACCCAGACCAGGAGCTCGGAATTCTCGTCGATGCCGCCGCCGAACCACAGGCCGAGCATGCGCCAGATCTGGTTGGGGATGACGCCCGCCACGAACAGGACCGCGAGCGCATGCCAATCGCCGATGAAACTGCTCATGCGCGTGCCTTCACCATGCCCGCCCTCGCGCGGTGCACGCCATAGGCGATGGTTCCCGCGACCACCCCGCTGACCAGGATGTCGACGCCGCTGTTCAGCATCGCGGCCAGCGGGAACAGCAACAGCCCAAGCACCAGCGCGATGACGTCGGCGAGTTCGCGGCAGTTGCGCGCCGTGGAGAACAGGAAGGCCAGCGGCGTCAGCATCAGCATGCCGGCAGCGAGCAGCGGCGTGAGGTTGGCCGCAAGCGTGTAGCCGATCGTGTTCGCGATCAGGCAGACCGAGACCAGCCCCAAGCCGAGCCCGTGGATGAAGGCGATGCGGCGGTTGCGCGGCACCTGCGGCAGGAAGCGGTAGCATTCGACCCACAGCGTCACGGCGGTGAGATGCGCCACCAGGATCAGATGCCGCCGCTTGGTCTGCTCGGTGCGCATCAGCGGCAACACCGACACCACCATCGGAAACAGCCTGATCGCGCTGACGGTGACTGCGATCGCCGATTGCAACACGGTGGCGCCGGAGCCGAGCGTCGTGATCACGATGATCTGCGCCGGCCCCGCCCAGACGAACGCGGTGCTTGCGAGCGTCCAGCCCAGCGAGAAGCCGCTATCATGCGCCAACGCGCCGATGCCGAGATAGGTCGCAAACAGCACCAAGGTCAGCACCGTCGCGCCGATCGATCGCGCGCCCCACAGGAAGGCACTGAACGAGGTCTGCCATTGCGGGGAATCGAGCGGAGGAAGCGCCACGGGAAGCCGGATGGTTTTGCAATATCGGCGGCTTAGGGCGCTGACGGCACATGGTCAAGCAAGTGGCTGCACAGGGCGGGTATGCGGTAGCCCGGATGAAGCGAAGCGAAATCCGGGACAGCTCTGCCCTACTGCAAGAGCGGCCCCGGATTTCGCTTCGCTCCATCCGGGCTACGCAATCACGCCCTGTTCTTCAACACAAAGCACGCGCCGCCCGCCTTGCGGATACGGGTGCAGAGGCCGTCGGCCTCGGGGCGCGTGTCGGCGCCGATGCGCACCTGGTAGAACGTCGCGCTGCCGCGGGTGCGCAGCCGCGAGGAGAGCAGGCTCGGATCCTGATCGCCGATCACACTGGAGAGCCGCTTGATGGCGCGGGCATACATCGCCAGCGCCTTGTCGCGGCTGAAGCCGGCGGCGAGCTGCACGCCCCACAGCTTGGCCGCCGACAGCGTGATGTGCTGCTCGAGCCCGGCCACGAACGGATTGGGCGCGCGCTTCAACAGCGCCATCAGCTGGCGGCAGCTCGTGGTCGGCGGACGCTCCGGCATCTTGCCGTTGTTGCGGGCGGCCGCGGCCCAGTCGTCGACGCTGGAGCCGGTGATCGCGGAGACATAATTGCGCGTCTCCTGCGGCATGTATCCGGTGCCGGCCAGCCAGTCCTGAATCCGGCGCGGGCCGGCATTGTAGGCGGCGGCCGCAAGGCCGAGATTGCCGAACTGGTTGCGCAGCTCGCTGAGGAATTCGGCCGACTTCGGCAGTGCCTGGACGGGATTGAAGGGATCGAGAAGCCCGCGCTCGTTGGCAGTGCCCGGCATGAACTGCGCAATGCCCTGCGCACGCTGGCCGCTCCGGGTCATCGGACCAACCGCGTCGGCCTGGAAACGGCTCTCCTGCCAGATCACGCGGGCGAAGAATTCGAGCGGCAGGTCGTTGGCCCGTGCCGCCGACTCGATCATCAGGCACATCGCCTCGCGGGTGTCGCTTTCGCGCGCGTCATCCGCGGGCTTGTCGGTCGCGGCCGCGGCAGGCTTCTCGGCAGGCGGCGCAGGCGCGTCCGCTGGGGGAGCAGGCTTTTCGGCCGAGGGCGCGGGCTGCTCTCCCGGCGCCGGCGCAGCCTGCTCGGCCGGCGCTGCCGCGGGTTTCTCGGTGGGCTTGTCCGCGGGTGACGCTGCGGGCTGCTCGGCAGCTGGCGGCATCGTCGGGGCTGCGACAGGCGCGTCCTCCGCGCCGGCGCCGACCGGCGACCCCAGCAACCAAAGGATGACCCATGCGGCGCAACGACCCGTTCGCATCGCAAATCTGTTCCCGCGCAACGCGGCTTGACACCGCAAGCTCGTGGTCTAGCTATGGACTGAAATGATGGCGCGCAAAAGGGAGCGTAAAATGGCAGCAAGCCCCGACGATCAAACAGGCTTTGCCCCCGACGACGACGCCCCGATCGGCTACATGAAGCGCACCCGCGACTATTACGCGGCGATCGGCTACACCACCCCCTACCGCTGGGCGCATTACACCTCCGCCCCGTTCCAGCCGCTGAAGAAACCGCTGAACCGGTCCCGCGTCGCCATCATCACGACCGCGGCACCATTCGATCCCGCCAAAGGCGACCAGGGCCCGGGCGCGAAATACAACGGCGGCGCAAAATTCTATTCGGTCTATGACGGCGACACGTCGCAGCAGCACGATCTGCGGATTTCGCACATCGCCTATGACCGTACCCACACAACGGCGACCGACAGCGGCACCTGGTTCCCGCTGGCGCAACTCCGGCGCCTCGCCGCGGCGGGCACAATCGGCGGCGTCGCGCCGCGCTTCTTCGGCGCCCCGACCAACCGCAGCCACCGCGTCACCATCGAGACCGACGCGCCCGAAATCCTCAAGCGCTGCCGTGACGACAGTGTCGATGCTGCGGTGCTGGTGCCGAACTGCCCGGTCTGCCACCAGACCGTCAGCCTGGTGGCGCGGCATCTCGAGGCCAACGGCATCCCGACCGTGGTGATGGGCTGTGCCAAGGACATCGTCGAGCACGCCGCGGTGCCGCGCTTGCTGTTCTCGGATTTCCCGCTCGGCAACTCCGCCGGCAAGCCGCATGACGAAGCGTCGCAGGCCTTCACGCTGGAGCTCGCACTGCGCGTGCTGGAGTCTGCCCCCGGTCCGCAGACCACCGTGCAATCACCGCTGCGCTGGAGCGAGGACGCCGCCTGGAAGCGCGACTACAGCAATGCCGACGCACTGAGTGCCGAGGAACTCGCCCGCCTCCGCCGCGAGTTCGACGCGCAGAAGGAAATCGCCAAGGGCTTGCGCGTGGCGTAAGGCTGACCCGATTTACGCTGTCATCGCCCGGCTTGACCGGGCGATCCAGTATTCCAGAGACGTCAGTGAGTCACTGAGAAGCCGCGGCGTACTGGGTCCCCCGGTCAAGCCGGGGGACGACGAGTGGAGAGGTCTCGCTCAGTGCGCCTTCACGAGCACGGGCACCGCATCGTGTGAGGCCGTGTCGTCGCTGCCCGCATAACGCCGCGCCAGCGCCGCACACGTCATCAGCTGGATCTGGTGGAACAGCATCAGCGGCAGCACGATCAGGCCGACCGACTGTCCGGCGAGCAGCACGCTCGCCATCGGCAGCCCGCTCGCCAGACTCTTCTTCGAGCCGCAGAACATGATGGCGATGCGGTCGGCACGGGAGAAGCCGAGCAGCTGGCTGCCGAAATGGGTGATCAGCAGCACGGTCGCCAGCAGCAGCGCATCGAGGCCAAGCACGATCGCCATCTGGGTGGCATTGACCTGGTGCCAGATGCCGTGGCTGACGCCGTCGCTGAACGCGGTGTAGACGATCAGCAGGATCGAGCCGCGGTCGACCAGGCCGAGCATCGCATGATGCCGCTCGACCCAACGACCGATCAGCGGCCGCGACAATTGCCCCGCCACGAACGGCAGCAGCAGCTGCACCACGATGTCGAGCGCCGCATTGCCGGAGAAGCCGCCATGGCTCGAGAGCAGCACGCCCGCCAGCAGCGGCGTCGCGACGATGCCGAGCAGATTGGAGGCGGTCGCCGAGCACAGCGCGGCGGAGACGTTGCCGTGCGCGATCGAGGTGAAGGCGACCGACGATTGCACCGTCGACGGCAGGATGCAGATCAGGATCACGCCCGCCCACAGCGCCGGCGTCAGCAGATGCGGCGCAAGCGCGTGGGCCGCGAGCCCGAGCAGCGGGAACAGGGCGAAGGTCGACAGGAAGATCACGACATGCAGCCGCCAGTGCCGGGCACCGACCAACGCCTCCGACGTCGACAGCCGGGCGCCGTGCAGGAAGAACAGCAGCGCGATCGCAGCATCGGTGGCATAGCCGCCGATCACGGTGCCCTGCCCGTGCAGCGGCAGCAGCGTGGCAAGGCCGACCATCCCGACGATGGCGGCGATGTAGGGGTCGACGGGTACGAATGAGCGCAGGCGGGTGGTGGTCATGGTGGCTTCCTTTCCTTGACCCGAAAGTGGCGCCGCCAACGCCGATTGTGAACCGCACTTACCGATGTTATTGTCATTACGTTATGTAATGACGGATCGCCGGCATATGCTCGACCCCACCCAGCTCGAAACCTTCCTGACCGTGGCGCAGACGGAGAACTTCACCGAGGCCGGCCGCCGCCTCGGCCTGAAGCAGTCGACGGTGAGCCAGCACATTCGCAAGCTCGAGGCCGCCGCCGGCCGCCGCCTGTTCGTGCGCGACACCCATTCGGTGGTGCTCACCGCCGACGGCGAGGCGATGACCGGCTTTGCGCGTCCGATCCTCGAGGCCAATGCCCGCGCCCGTGACTACTTTGCGGGGTCGCAGGTCCGCGGAAAAGTCCGGTTCGGCGCCGCTGAGGATTTTGCAAGCTCCCGCCTGCCGGATCTGCTGCGCGACTTCGTCCGCCGCCATCCGCAGGTCGATCTCGAACTGACGATCGGCTTGAGCGCGGTGCTGTACCAGCAACTCGACGCCGGCGAGCTCGATCTCGTGCTCGGCAAGCGGCGTCCGGGCGACGCGCTGGGACAGCTGGTGGCAGGACCGCCTGGTGTGGACCGGCGCGCCGGGCACGCGGCTCGATCCCGAGCAGCCCTTGCCGCTGATCCTCTATGCACCGCCGAGCGTCAGCCGCAGCGTGGTGCTGGAGGCGATGGAGCGGTTCGGACGGCCCTGGCGCATCGTCTGCTCCAGCGGCAGCCTCAGTGGCCTGCGCGCCGCGGCGCTGGCCGGCCTCGGCATCACGCCGCAGGCGCAGGGCCTGATCCCGGACGGACTGGAAGCGATGCCGGCATCAGGCCTGCCGCCGCTCGGCAGCGTCGAATTCGTGGTCCGCACCGCGCGCCGGACCAGACGCGGCCCGGCGGCCGAGCTGGCGCAGGCGATCACCGAACGCGGCGGCCGGCTGCGGCCGTAGAAGTTTGGCTCACGTGAGAGGATGTGCGGCTATACCGTCATCCACCGCCGTCATCGCCCGGCCTCGACCGGGCGATCCAGTACGCCGCGGCCCCTCGGCTCAAGCACTGCCGTCTCTGGAATACTGGATCACCCGCTTGCGCGGGTGACGACAGCGAGCAAGCTGAGGGGCTGCACGATTTCGGAATAATAGAACAATACCCCTGAGTTGCCCGCCGAGTCAAGTTGCGTGTCGAACGCCGGCCGCCCGCCGGCTACTGTGCATGGGGTTGTTTTCGATATTTTGGCAGGGGCGCCCGCCAGGAGGCCCGTATCAGGTCGCGGGCGCCGCCGCGACCTGCGCCGCGCCCAGCATGCCGGTCCGCTCGTGGCAGCCGAGATATTCGAAGAACTGCTCGTCGGCGGCGGCGACCGTGACCTCGTGATACAGCCTGAGCTTGGCGGCGGGCCCCAGCGTGGACAGATACTTCATCGCCGCGCCGAAGATCCTGACATGGGTCGGATGCGATTCCGCCCAGCGCTCCAGCGCCGCGAGGCTCTTCCACCAGCTCTGGCCATAGGACTTTTCGGTCGGCCGTCCCTCCGCATCGACCACGCGCATGTAGCGGTTGGCGTAGCAGCCGATCGGCACGCCGTCGTCGCGCAGGAAATCCATGCCCTCGCGCAGCACCGGCTCGACATCGTCGAGATACATCTTGCGCTCCGAGGCCTCGGTGTCGCTCCAGTCCTGGCCGGAGCGGATCAGGCAGAGATTGTCATGCGCGACCACGCGGATGCGCGCGCCGTCGCGGACGACGCGCGGCTCGCCGCCCGGCGACATCGCGTCGGTCTGCGACAGCGGGATGCGGTCGCGCATGCCGCCCCAGTATGCATGCTCCTGCACCTCTCCGCTCATGCCGTCGGCGAGCACGGCAACGCCCTCCGGACGGCCGAGCGACGAGAACAGCGTCTCGTAGCGCTCAACATGCGGCCGCAGCACCTCGATGAAGCGGCCGACGCCATCGCTGGCGCCGCCGCCAGTCCAGGCCTCGCGCGCACCTTCGAACCAGGCGTCGAAGCGGGCAGCATCGTCCCAATAGGCGACCGAGACGACGTTGGTGAAGCCGGCCTGGTCGACATAGTGCGCACGGTCCCAATGCGTCGGGCCGTTGTCGCCGGCAAAGCGCTTTGCGATCGATGCCAGCGCATCAGTCATCGCGGCAGTCGGCTCGCCACGAACTTGCACGCCGAAATAGGCCATGATCACGCGTGCCACCGCGGGCTTGTGGCGCGCGACGAAGGACGGATAAGGCGGCGCGTAATCGTCGGGCACGCGACGATGACGGGAGCGCGCGGTCTGCAAGTGAGAGGGAATCGCGGATTCCATGGCAGTCGCCTCCGGTTGGATGTCGTGCGTTCAGCTCGCGGCCGCGTCGATCTCTTCGATATCGAGCGGCAGCGCGAAGTGCTCGACGCGCTTGGAGGGCTTCCTGTTCAGCAGCAGACGCGTGACGTCGGGCCGCGAATAATGCCCGGCCGGGTCGGCGGCGTTCTTGGCGACCCCGATCGCGCCGAGATCGATATCGGCCAGCAGCAGCCCTTCCTGGTCGGGCGGCAGTTTCTCGGCGATCGAGCTGCCGTCCGGCCCGTAGATCGCAGCGTGGCCGCCGCCGACATGCAGCAGCGCGTGCTTGTCGTCGCGGTCGCACATCTCGTCGATCATCGCCTGCGAGACCGTGGCGCAGGGCGCCAGCACGAAGCAGGAGCCCTCGACGGCGTAGACCCGCGAGGCCGCATTGTTGACCTCCCAGCCGAGCGCCGGCGCGAACGGATCATACAGCGAGAAGCTCGGCCAGGCCGCGACATGGACCTGCTCGTTCTGGGCGTACATCGCGTATTTCGAGAGCGGCTGCAGATGCTCCCAGCAGCACAGCGCGCCGAGCCGGCCGATGCCGGGGCGGTCGTGCACCGCAAGGTCGCTGCCGTCGCCCTCGCCATAGACGGTGCGCTCGGCATGGGTCGGCCGCAGCTTGCGCCGTTTTGCAATCGTCTCGCCGTCGGGTCCGATCAGCCACTGCGCGAGATAAAGGCTGCCGCCGTCGCGCTCGGACAGGCCGAGCACCGCGGTCATGCCGGCCTTCTTGACCGCGAGCCGCAGCTTCTCGGCCTGCGGGCTGTCGTAGCTCAGCGAGTTGTCGAAGTAGCGCTGCACGAAGCCACGGCCGATCGCCCAGGCCGGCGAGTCCAGCCAGATGTACCAGGGATAGCCGGGGATGAAGGCCTCGGGGAACGCGATCAGCTTTGCACCCTTGGCGGCGGCCTCCTCGATCAGCGCGATCGACTTGGCGATCGACGCGTCGAGATCGAGCCAGGCGGGCGCCGCCTGCACCACCGCAACGCGATATTTCGGATGTTCGATGCCCATGATGTCCTCCTCGCGGCCGGCCGGACTTGGCAATCCGGGGCCGGTTCGGTCTTGATCGGCCGCAGCCGCTTCTGACATCATGCTGCCTTGGGACCGGGGACGCCGTTCGACCAGGACGGAAGGAAAATTCGACTGCGGAGGAGATTCCCCCGGCCGTCACCGGTACGAAGCTTGCTTTGTTCGCGTCGCCAGCGTTTGCACTCGTGAAGGGAGGAAATCATGCCGGCCCTGTTCTCCACGGACGACGCGCCCACGCATCGGCGCCTGGCGCTCTGGCGCGACATCGTTTGCGACGTGTTCGTGCAGCTCGACTGCAAGTCAGATCTTGGCACCGCCTTCCACGGCGCCATCACCAGCGCGCAACTCGGCGCGGTGAAATGCTCCGTCGTCTCGTCGGGCCGGCAACGGGTGCTGCGCACGCCGTCACGGATCGCACGCACCAGCGAGGATTTTGTTCTGTTCGCACTCGGGCGAACTGGCGCGGGCGGCGTGCTGCAGGACGGCCGCGAGACGGTGATCCGGCCGGGTGAGTTCGCGTTCTACGACACCACCCGGCCCTACGAACTGCGCTTCGACGACGACTTCACGCAGACCATCTTCCAGGTGCCGCGCGAGATGCTGCACCGGCGCTTTGCCGGCACGCAGGGCCTCACCGCGACCACGTTCACGTCGGATCGTCCGGTGCAGCGGCTGGCCTGGCAGTTCATCTCGGGACTTTCCGAGATCGCCGACAGGCTCGAGCCTGACAATGCGATCCGCCTCGCCGATCAGGCCGCCGACCTGCTCGCGATGGCGATCAGCGAGCGGCTCGGCGGCGCCGCGCTGCCGGCCTCGACCCATCGCTCCGCCCTGCTCTACCGGCTGAAGGCGCATGTGCTCGCGCACCTGCCGAACCCCGAGCTCGGCCTCACCGAGACCGCCGCGGCACTTGGCATCTCGCCGCGCTACGTCAACAGCCTTTTGGCCGACGAGGACACCTCGTTCCAGCGCTTCGTGCTGGCGCAGCGGCTGGAGCGCTGCAAGCGCGACCTCGCCTCGCCGGCACACGCGCATCGCCACATCGGCGAGATCGCGTTCGCCTGGGGCTTTAACGATCTCTCGCATTTCGGCCGCGTGTTCCGCGAGCATTACGGCCTGTCGCCGCGCGATTGGCGGCACAGCCGGCTGCCGAATTAACGCGTTTTCGGGACGGGCCCGCACTTGATGCGAGGTGGATGCCGGTTTGCGTGAAGAAGCGCGTCAAAACAAGGATCCGGAGCTGCTTTGCGGCGCAAAATAGTGGGGAATCCGGACCTTCACAGATGCAAACAATTTACACTAACTGCAACGGGTTCCGTTGGTACCCTTCTTTTCGCGGGTCCGGACCGGTACAGTTCTGCCGTTAATTTAGGAGGATTTCCCATGCAGGACCGGCGCCAGAGCCCACGCGACAAGGTGTTTTACGGTGCGGTTGCGGAGATCAATGAGCGCGGCTCGACGATGGATTGCGTCGTCCGCAATATCAGCGAGGGCGGCGCCTGCGTCGAATTCGGCGACGCCACCCGCCTGCCGGACGAGATGAACCTCAGCGTCGCGCGCAAGGGGCGTTCGTTCCTGGCGCGACTGATCTGGCGGCAGGCCAACAAGGTCGGCCTCGCCTTCCGCATCATGACCTCGGACACGCCGATCAGCGATCTCGACGAGCGGGTCCGCCGCAGCGAGATCAAGAAGCGGCAGCTGCAGCGCCGCATCAAGGAGCTGCTCGGCCAGGGCTGAGCCGCTTTTTGCGGCTCCCGGAGCTGCAGCCTGCGGCTCCCCGCCCTCGTTTCGAACGCGGCCGGCATCCGGCATTCGGGGTTGCAAAGGCCGGGCTAATCCAGCATGCGGTAAGCTCCGCAATGCTGGAAACGAGAGCCACTCCACGACATGTCGTCCGCGATCATCGAGCATCCCGACGGGCTGCCGCAGCCGCAGCGCAATTGGGCCATTCTCACGATCGCGCTCGGCCTGGTGATGGCCGTCGTCGACGGCTCGATCGCCAATGTCGCGCTGCCGACCATTGCCCGGGATCTTGACGCCAGCCCGGCGTTCTCGATCTGGATAGTCAACGGCTATCAGCTGGCGATCACGATCTCCCTGCTGCCGCTGGCCTCGCTCGGCGAGATCATCGGCTATCGCCGCGTCTATCTGGCCGGACTGCTGCTGTTCACGCTGGCGTCGCTGTTCTGCGCGCTGTCGCATACGCTGCCGCTGCTGACCATCGCCCGCATCCTGCAGGGGTTCGGCGCGGCCGGGATCCTCAGCGTCAACACCGCGCTGGTCCGCTTCATCTATCCGCATTCGCAGCTCGGCCGCGGCATCGGCGTCAACGCGCTGGTGGTGGCGATCTCGGCCGCGGTCGGCCCGACCATCGCCTCGTTCATCCTGGCGGTCGGGACCTGGCCGTATCTGTTCGCCATCAATGTCCCGCTCGGCATCGTCACGCTGGCGCTGGGCTGGCGCTTCCTGCCGCATACCCTGCCGGCGATTCACGCCTTCGACTGGCAGAGCGCCGCGATGAGCGCCATCGCGTTCGGATTCGGCATCAGCGCGATCGACAGCGCCGGCCACGGCGAGGCGCTGTATCTGTGCGCATTGGAGTTCGCCATTGCCGCGGTCGCCTCGCATCTGCTGTACCGCCGGCAACAACATCTGCCCTCGCCGCTGCTGCCGGTCGACCTGCTGCGGATACCGATCTTCGCGCTCTCGATCGGCACCTCGATCGCCTCGTTCTGCGGCCAGATGCTGGCCTTCGTCGCGATGCCGTTCTATCTCGAAAACCATTTCGGATATTCCGCGGTGCAGATCGGCCTCTTGATCACACCGTGGCCGATCGCGGTCGCCTTCGCCGCCCCGCTCGCCGGCTGGCTGGTCGAGCGCTATCCGGCCGGCCTGCTCGGCGGCATCGGCCTGCTGCTGTTCGCGGCCGGATTGGGCACGCTGGCGTTCATGCCGGCCAACGCCACGCCGATCGACGTGATCTGGCGGATGGCGCTGGCCGGCGCCGGCTTCGGCCTGTTCCAGACCCCGAACAACCGCACCATGATCGCTGCTGCGCCGCGCGAGCGCTCGGGTGGCGCCAGCGGCATGCTGGGCACCGCGCGCCTGCTCGGACAGACCATCGGCGCGGCTTTGGTGGCGCTCCTGCTGGCACGCTATCCGGCCGACGGCACACGGATCTCGCTGATGGTCGGTGTTGGCTTTGCTGCCGTCGGCGCCGTGCTCAGCACGCTGCGGCTGTCCTCGGCCGGCAGCCGCGGCGCCGACCAGGTCCGGGTCCATGAGGGCCAGCGGCTGAAGGGCGAGTGAGGCGGCGCGACTTCATCGACTTCGTCGGCGCAAGCAAAAAGGCCGGCTGTTCAGCCGGCCTTTTCAATTTATTCGCTGACGCCTCAGGCCTTGACCATCGGCCCCTTCGAGGCCGGCCCCTTGGTGCCGCCTCCGCCGCCGTTGTTGGGGCCGCCCTTCGGCGGCTTGCGCTTGCGCGGCGGCAGGCTCTCGGGCTTCGGGGTGACCGGGCCCTCGACATATTCGAAGCCGATCTTGTCCTTGTCGGTCGCCTCGTCCTTGACGAGGACGACGCGAACGTGCCCGCCGCCCTTGAGGTGGCCGAACAGAACTTCATCCGCGAGCGGCTTCTTGATGTGCTCCTGGATGATGCGCGCCATCGGACGCGCGCCCATCTGCTCGTCATAGCCGTGCTCGATCAGCCAGGCCTTGGCGGGCTCGGACAGCTCGATCGTGACGTCGCGGTCGGCGAGTTGCGCCTCGAGCTGCAGCACGAACTTCTCGACCACCATGCCGATCACCTCGGCGTTGAGGTGCGCGAAGGAGACGATCGCATCCAGCCGGTTGCGGAACTCCGGCGCGAACTGCCGGTTGATCGCCTCGTGGTCGTCGCCTTCCCGCTTCGAGCGGGTGAAGCCGAACGCCTGCCGCGCGAGATCGGCCGCGCCCGCATTCGTGGTCATGATCAGGATCACGTTGCGGAAGTTGACCTGCTTGCCGTTATGGTCGGTGAGCCGGCCGTGATCCATGATCTGCAGCAGCACGTTGTAGAGATCCGGATGCGCCTTCTCGATCTCGTCGAGCAGCACCACGCAATGCGGATGCTGATCCACGCCATCGGTCAGCAGGCCGCCCTGGTCGAAGCCGACATAGCCGGGAGGTGCGCCGATCAGGCGCGACACGGTGTGCCGCTCCATGTATTCGGACATGTCGAAGCGCAGCAGCTCGACGCCGAGCGACGCCGCGAGTTGCTTGGCCACCTCGGTCTTGCCGACGCCGGTCGGACCCGAGAACAGATAGCTGCCGATCGGCTTCTCCGGCTCGCGCAGGCCGGCACGCGCCAACTTGATCGATGCCGCCAGCGACTCGATTGCCTTGTCCTGGCCGAACACCGTGCGCTTCAGGGTCTGCTCGAGATGCTTCAGCACCTCGGCATCGTCCTTCGACACGCTCTTCGGCGGGATCCGCGCCATGGTCGCGATCGTGGTCTCGATCTCCTTGATGCCGATCGTCTTCTTGCGCTTGCTCTCGGCGACCAGCATCTGCGCCGCGCCGGACTCGTCGATCACGTCGATCGCCTTGTCGGGCAGCTTGCGGTCGTGAATGTAGCGCGACGACAGCTGCACCGCCGCCTCGATCGCCTCATTGGTGTATTTCAGCCGATGGTAATCCTCGAAATAGGGCTTGAGGCCCTTGAGGATCGCGATCGCGTCTTCCACCGTCGGCTCGTTGACGTCGATCTTCTGGAAGCGCCGCACCAGCGCGCGGTCCTTCTCGAAGTGCTGACGATATTCCTTGTAGGTCGTCGAGCCCATGCAGCGGATCGTGCCGGAAGCCAGCGCGGGCTTCAGCAGATTGGACGCATCCATCGCGCCGCCCGAGGTGGCGCCGGCGCCGATCACGGTGTGGATCTCGTCGATGAACAGGATGGCGTTCGGGTGCGCCTCAAGCTCCTTGAGGACCTGCTTCAGCCGTTCCTCGAAATCGCCGCGGTAGCGGGTGCCGGCGAGCAGCGTGCCCATGTCGAGCGAGAACACGGTCGCGGCCGCCAGCACCTCCGGCACGTCGCTGTCGACGATGCGCTTGGCGAGGCCTTCGGCGATCGCAGTCTTGCCGACGCCGGCTTCGCCGACGAACAGCGGATTGTTCTTCTGGCGGCGGCACAGCACCTGGATCGCACGGTTGATCTCGGCATTGCGGCCGATCACCGGATCGATCTTGCCGTCGCGCGCCTTCTTGTTGAGGTTGACGCAATAGGTCTCGAGCGCCTCGCCCTTCTTCTTGGCGTCCTCGTTGCCCTTGGTCTCGGTTTCCTCGTCGACGCCGCGCACCGGCCGCGCCTCGGAGACGCCGGGCCGCTTGGCGATGCCGTGGCTGATGTAGTTGACCGCGTCGTAGCGCGTCATGTCCTGCTCCTGCAGGAAATACGCGGCATGGCTCTCACGCTCGGCGAAGATCGCGATCAGCACATTGGCGCCGGTCACTTCCTCGCGACCGGACGACTGGACGTGAATCACCGCGCGCTGGATCACGCGCTGGAACCCGGCGGTCGGCTTCGCATCGTCGGCGCCGTCAGTCACCAGGTTTTCGAATTCGGTCTCGAGATAATTGACGAGGCTCGTCCTCAGCTTGTCGAGATCGACGCTGCAGGCCCGCATCACCGCCGCCGCATCCGAGTCGTCGATCAGCGACAGCAGCAGATGTTCGAGCGTCGCATACTGATGATGACGCTCGTTTGCGATCGCCAATGCACGGTGCAGCGATTGTTCAAGGCTTTGGGAAAAAGTTGGCATTCGCGTCCTCTATGGCCCCCTGCCATCATGATCGCCATTGCCGGGTCAGGCAATAACAACCTTCGTGATCGCCATTGATATAGTTACGACGGATCGTGGCGAAAGACCGGTCTCGCGATGATGGTTTTCTTCTAAATTTCGGGCGTCCGAACGTCGCCCGGCCGCGCCCCGTGATCGTACGGGAACGCGGTTCACCACCGTCACAATACGCGATGCAAGACCCGTTCCGCCGCCGCGGCGGGTTCAATCGTTTCCGCGGACTACTTCTTTTCCATCACACATTGCAGTGGATGCTGATGCTTGCGCGCGAAGTCCATGACTTGCGTCACTTTGGTCTCGGCGATCTCATAGGTAAACACGCCGCACTCACCGATCCCGTGATGATGAACGTGCAGCATGATCTTGGTCGCCGCCTCGGCGTCCTTTTGGAAGAATCGCTCCAGCACGTGAACGACGAACTCCATCGGAGTGTAGTCGTCGTTCAGGATCAGGACGCGATACAAATTCGGGCGCTTGGTTTTCGGCTTGACCTTGGTGATGACCGAGGTCGACGGGCCAGTGCCCGCGCCGTTGCGGTTGTCGTCATTGCTCATTCTCGGCGCCGCCGCGGCGGCTACCGCCGGCATGGACGAAACCGGCTCGGAGATCAGGGCTGTCAACGTGGATCGCAACATGGCTCAGGCGTTCGAATTCCCCAAGGGAAACTAGCGGGAAAACCGGATGGCGATTGGACGGAGGTCGCGATTGCCGCAAGACACATCGCGGAACCCCCAGCAATGCTTTCCAGATTGCCGCTCCCGGTCCGATCCGGCGGCCGGATCGACTATGCGAATATGGGCCTCGAGAGGCCCTGCCGCAAGCGCAGACCCGCCGCGGCCCACCGGTCCTTTTCCCGGCGCGGCAACCCCCGGAAGGTTAATCATTTCTGCCTGATTTGACAAAGGAGTCGGGGGTCCAATTTAGGCGGCATTGAGGATAGCCAGCGCTTTTGCCCGGCTTTTCATCGTTCATCGGGGCCGATCCCGGGTTTCCCTTGCGCGATTCACCAACTGTTTAGCCGCGCCAGTCGAGATGGCCGCGCCATTCATTTCGATGAGAGCATCATGCTTGGTTCAGCCATTTTCGATCGCGTTCGCGCGGCCGCCCGCCGGTTTTCCAAGGCAACCGACGGCAATATCGCGGTGATCTTCACCTTCGCGGCGATTCCCGTGCTCCTCTTCGTGGGTGTAGCGATCGACTATACCCGCGCCAACGCCGCCCGCTCCTCGATGCAGGCGGCGCTCGATTCGACCGCGCTGATGCTGTCCAAGGATCTGACCATGGGCAACATCACGGCCGCGCAGATTCCGGGCAAGGCGCAGACCTATTTCGCCGCTCTTTATACGAACAAGGACGGCCAGGGCATTTCCATTTCCGCCACCTATACGACCCCGACCGCCAACACGGCAGCCACTATTCTCCTGACCGGATCGGGCTACATTAAATATGATTTTATGCAGCTTGCCGCCCTGCTCCCCGGTGCCGGTGCCGCCCCGACCACGGTGAATTTCGGCGCGACCTCGACCAGCACCTGGGGCAACGTCAAGATGCGCGTCGCCCTCGCCCTCGACAACACCGGGTCGATGAAGGACGACAACAAGATTGTCGCACTGCGAAACGCGGTCGCCGGAACCGGCGGCCTGATCGATCAGCTCAGCGCGCTCAGCAAGAACAACGGCGACGTCTACATCTCCGTCATTCCGTTCTTCAAGGACGTCAACCTCGGCGCCAGCAACTACGGCGCGAGCTTTATCGACTGGACCGACTGGCTCAATCCGCCGACCACTCAGCAGGCCCTCCTCACCACCAGCACGCAGGCAACGCTGCCCGTCAATTGGCATGCCGTGGGACCGGGTTCGAAGTGCCCGTTCACCAACACCACCGGCAACACCGACGGAAGTGCAAACGGAGCTTTCGTCTGCCAGGTCAACCCCACACGCAACAGTTCGACGACCTCGACGATCCCGTCGACGACGCTCACGGTCAACGGCGCGAGCATCCAGAATCCGATCTGTCCGACCATGGATGGCAATTCCCAGACGTTTTACAACGGCTGCTGGACCAGCGAGCCGTCCGCGGCAACCGCAGCCGGAACGAAAGAGACTTTCTGCAGCGGAAGCTCGAAGTGCAGCTGCCCGAAGAACTCGTCCGGCAATAACGTCTCGGGCTGCACCTGCAGCGGCAGCGGCAGCAGCCGGTCCTGCACCGGATGGACCTATGTCCACAACTGGACGCAGCCGGGCCCCAACGACAACACGCACAATACCAATCAGCCCCGGGTTTCTGCGATCGTCGGCTACAGGGACCCAACCAGCACCACCAACACCGAGCACATCTGGACTCCCACCGCCCTCGGGGTCGCCAATGACTGGCGCAATTTTTCTACAAATCCGATCAGCACTTGGACCGGCTGCATCACCGACCGCACGCAGCCCAACGATGCGACCGGCGTGCTGCCCAACACGTCCGACCTGACGACGCTGTTTCCCGCCAACGAGAACTACGAGAACAGCACCGCCTATTGCAGCAGCAGCTCTTCGACGCAGCTCGAGCCGATGATTCCGCTGAGCTACAATTGGAGCGCGCTCAAAACGGCCGTCAACGCCATGCAGCCGACCGGCGGCACCAACCAGGCGGTTGGATTGGCCTGGGCGTGGCAGTCATTGCTGGTGGGCGGCCCGCTGAACACGCCGGCCGAGGACTCCAACACGACCTACAACCGGGTCATCATCCTGTTGTCCGACGGTCTGAACACCGAAGACCGCTGGCCCGAATACGGCGACGGCAGGACGCAGGCGTCCGGCAATCCGATCGACGCGCGGCAGGCCCTGATGTGCCAGAACCTGCAGGCCGCGAAGGATTCCGGTGGATCGCCGATGTACACGATCTACACCATCCAGGTGAACACCAGTTCGCCCGCCGATCCGACCTCAACCGTGCTGAAGAACTGCGCCAGCAGCCCCGACAAATTCTTCATGCTGACCAGCTCGACCCAGATCGTGACGACGTTCAACACGATCGGAACGGCGCTCAGCAAGCTGCGGCTGGCGAAGTAACCGCCCGACTCACGCACAACAAAAAAGCCCGGCCGTTCGGCCGGGCTTTTCGTTTGTCCTGAGCGCGACGCTTACTGAGCGGCGGGCGTGAACTTGGAGACCAGGCCCTCATAGGGCTTGAAGGTCTGCTTGGCGCAGTCGCTATACAGGCCGGCGATCTTCTGCGATTCCGCGACGAAGGTCTCGTAGGACGAGCGCAGGTACTCGGTCTGCGCCTCGAGCGCCTTGTCCAGCGACTTCACGCCCGACAGCTTCTCGACGAACGACTTGGTGTCCTCGAAGGACTTCTTGGCGTAGTCGCCATAGGCGGTGGCGATGGCCTGGACGCCGCTCTGCAGGTTGTTCGCAGACGCAGTGACCGACTCGAAATGCTCTTTGCCGTAGCTCTGAATGTCTTCGATCTTGACCATGGATGGAATTCCTTTTCCCAGACTTGAAGGCGCAAATTCCCATTGCCGGGAAGCTCCCGGCCCCCTGACAACGATTGGAATATCGCATCGCACAATTATGTCAACAAATATTGTGCGCCGCACAACGACATTTGCCCGAATCCTGAGCATTTGCGATAAACCCCGGGGGACTACGCAACGGTTGCTTAATCTTTTGGAAACTCGGGCCACCTAACCTGATTCCTGGACTTTGTTCGCCTTCCGACGGGCAGCCTTGAAAGCTGTTTGTGAACAACACCTTAGCTAGAAGAGCGACCTGAGCCGCCACGAAGGCAGATGGTTCTGCCCGAAATGGTCTGTTGCGCAGGCAAGGATCGACGGCCGCCGGGCACAATTTCGCCTCACGGGCCAGTGATCTAGATAGAAATTGGGACGGGGAAGTAGATGCTTCGAACAACCTTTGCCTCCTCGCGGGCGCTGCGAGTTGGCGTTCTTGGGCTCGTAACCGTCACGACGGCGATCCTGATCACGAGTGATAACGCCGAGGCGCGCCGTCACCGGCGCCACGCCGCGCGTCACCACCACAGCGAGTCCGCGCGCGAAAGCTACAGCCCGCAATTTGCGACGATCATCGTCGACGGCAATACCGGCTCGGTGCTGACGTCAAACAGTCCCGACGGCCTGCGGCACCCCGCCTCGCTCACCAAGATCATGACGCTCTATCTGCTGTTCGAGCGTCTCGATTCCGGGAAGATGAAGCTCGACACCGAGATGCCGGTTTCCGAGCATGCGTCCGAACAGGACCCGACCAAGCTCGGCCTGCGGCCGGGCCAGACCATCAGGGTCGAAGACGCCATCAAGGGCCTCGTCACCCGCTCCGCCAACGACGCCGCGGTCGTGATCGCCGAGGCGATCGGCGGCAGCGAAGACGACTTCGCCCGGATGATGACCCGCAAGGCCCGCGCCCTCGGCATGAGCCGGACCACCTATCGCAACGCCTCCGGCCTGCCCAACGACGAGCAGATCACCACGGCGCGCGATCAATCGACGCTGGGCCGCGCCATCCAGGATCGCTTCCCGCGCTACTATCGCTACTTCTCGACCACGGCGTTCAATTTCCGCGGCCACACCATCACCGGTCACAATCGTCTGCTCGGCAGCGTCGAGGGCGTCGACGGCATCAAGACCGGCTACACCCGCGCCTCCGGCTTCAACCTCGTGACCTCGATCCACCGCGGCAACCGCTTCCTGGTCGGCGTCGTGCTCGGCGGCCGCAGCGGCGGCTCGCGCGATGCCATCATGCGCAACCTGCTGGCCGAGAACATCGGCAGGGGTGCCACCACCCGTACCGCTGCTGCGATCACCGAGCGCAATCCGGCCGACGCCAATGTCGAGGTTGCCGATGCCGACGACGCACGCGCTTCGGCAGAGACCACCCCGGTCGCTGCCGCGGAGCCTGCCCCGATGCCGGCGCCGCGCCCGGCCAAGCCCTCGCTGCTGGCAGCCGCAGCCGCCGCCCTGCCGCCGCCCCCGGCAAAGCCCGAACCGCAGGCCAAGCCCGAGCCGGCGCCGCTGACCTCTGGCGTGATCCAGACCCAGCCGATCGCCGCGATCCCCGGCTCGGCTGAACCGATGAAGCCGGTCAAGGTGAAGACCGTTCAGGTCAAGGCCGGCCAGATCAAGCTCGCCGCCGCCGGCCCGGCCCAGTCGGCGCCCCCGATCACCAGCACGATCCCCTCGCGCGGCGAAATCCCCGAGACCTCCAATGCGATGATGGCACGCGCCGCGGAGACTTCGCGGCCCGAAATGCCGCCGCAGCCGGCCAATTTCGGCACCGGCAACGGCATCCTCGGCGTGCTGCCGGCCTCGGCCGTTCATGCGCCCGCCCCTGCGGCGCCGCAGGCCGTGGCCTCGATCGAACCCGCCACCCGCAGCCTGCAGGCCGCCCCGCCGACCAGCGTAGTCAAGCCGGGCGCCGCGCACAGCGGCTGGATCATCCAGGTTGGCGCGCTGGAATCCGAGGGCGAGGCCAACAAGCGCATCGACCTCGCGCGCAGCTCTGCCCGCGGTCTGCTCAGCAAGGCCGACCCGTTCACCGAAGTCGTGGCCAAGGACAATCGCAAGCTCTACCGCGCCCGCTTTGCCGGTCTCGAGCGCGATCAGGCCGAAGCCGCCTGCAAGACGCTGAAGCGCGCCGAGATCTCCTGCATCACCGTTCGCAACTGATCGACACGATCTGCTGAGTCCAAAAGGGCCGGCGCCGCATGCGCCGGCCCTTTTGCTTTGCGTGTGCTCCGCGCGAAACGACTGGCGCATCGGCCACGCGGCGTGGCGATGAAAACTTCTCGTCAAGATTTTACGGTTAAGTTTTCCCGAAAGAACGATCGGCCACGCCGGACAGCGGCGGGCCACGGGGCATCAATCAGAAGCGGAAGACAGCTCTCGGCTGTGGCGTTGGTAGCGTAGCCGGAGTTAGAGATGCGTGCGAAGCAGAGTATCCTTGGCCTCGTTCACACGAGCCGCGAGGTACGTCGAGCCCCCCTGGTCGGGATGGAGTTTCTTCATCAAGGTGCGGTGAGCCCGGCCGATGTCGTCACGCGACGCGCCCGGCTGCAGGCCAAGGATCTGATAGGCCTCCTCGTTGGTCATTTTGCCGCTCGGCGCCGCGCGGCCCTGCCCCCCTGTCCGGTTGCCCTGTGCGTCCTGACGCCAGGCGGGAAAACGGCGGTCCAGATAGCTTTCAAGTAGCGCGACGCTTTCGGCATCGAAGCTCGGCACCATCGCCAGCAGCTGCGCCAAATCGAACTCGTCGAGCATGTGGCCGGCCTGTGGTCCGGCCACGATCCGGCCCGCGAGCACGCCGCTGCCGTGATCGAGGCTCATGTCGAGATATTGCGAGCGTACCCGCGAGCTTTGTCCCTGAGAGCGCGAGCCGCCGAACATGCCGCCGAAATTGGGCAGCCCGGTGTTCCCGAACGGCGACCAGCCGAGCAGTCCGGCGCCGAAGATGCCGAGCGGAATTGCCACCGCCAGCTCGCCCCGCACGCCGGTGAAGGCCGCGACCGCAAGCGCCAGCACGCCGCCAACGATCTTGATCGCGCGCGCGAGCACGGCGGGATTGGCCGCGCGAAACATCTGCAGCGCGGAATAAAGGACGACAACGGCGATGACGCCGGCGATCAGGGTTGGCATGCGCGGAATATAGGCGGCCCGGCGGCAAAAAGCATGCGAAGCTTCGTCTCACCGGAGCGTGAAGGGCGCCCACGTGGCTTAGCTCGCCGCAATTGCGTAGCGTGCGGCGACCGCGCCGGAGGAAGCTTGATGGCGATTGACGGACTGATCAGCCTGCGCAGCCATGTCGGGCCGAAGCAAACCACCGATCGGCTCAAGGCCGAGCTGCAAGCACGCGGGCTGACCCTGTTTGCCCAGATCGATCACGCCGCGGGCGCGGCCAGCGCCGGTCTTGCGCTCCGCCCGACCGAGGTCGTGGTGTTTGGCAATGCGAAGGGCGGCACGCCCCTGATGCAGGCCGCACAGACCGTCGGGATCGATCTGCCGCTCAAGGCGCTGGTCTGGCAGGACGAAGCCGGCGACACCTGGCTGTCCTACAACGATCCGGCCTGGCTCGCCGAGCGGCACGGCGTTGCGGATGAGACCAAGGCGGTGACATCAGCCATGGCGGCGCTGCTCGGCGCAATCGCGAAGGCTGCAACGTCGGGCGCCTGACGCGGCGTCTTACTTCATCTGGCCGATCAGCTTCGCCGCGCCGCTCGCGGTCTTGGCCAGTTGCAGCAGCGCCTCGCGGCCGCCGGCGGCATAGGCCGCGGCGGCGCGCAGCAGCTCGCGGAGCTGCGCGGCCGCGCCGGGATCGAACCTGCACCACGCCCCGCCGGTCAGCCGCGCGATCTCCCGGAATGTCTGCTCGGCGGTCGCATCGTGGCCCTCCTGGAACATGAAGACCGGCACCTTGAGCAGGCCGAGCTCACCGGCCCTGGCACAGAGGTCGTCGGCGCTCTCCTCCATCGCATCCCCCACGAACACCAGCGCGCGCACGCCGGAGGCGACCGCCTCGCGGCGGGTTTCCGACAGCACCTTGGCGATCTGGGTATTGCCGCCCTGGCAATCGATCTTGCTCATCAGCCGCGCGAGCTGCGCGCTGTCGGAGATCCAGCCGGTGGCGCGGCACTCATTGAAGCCGCGATAATAAACGAGGCGGATATCGAGGCTGCCGAGCGAGCCGGCCTCGCGGAACATGTCCGCCTGCAGCGTGCACGCCATGTCCCATGTCGGCTGCCGGCTCATGGTGGCGTCGAGCGCGAACACCAGCCTGCCGCGTGCGCCGGCGCGATGCGGCGACATCGCCCGCGCCTTCGCCACGAACGCGGCGATGTCGTTCGCGCTCGACGTCGGCACGCCGGGCGCGTCCGCCGGACGCACATCGCCTTGGGATGTCGGTTTGATCGTCTTGCCGGCCATCAGCGCTTGCCTCGTACAGCAAACACTATGTGGGCCGCCATGTCCGATTGGTCAACGTGGACGGGCGAGCCTGGCTCGGCGGCCGCCCGTCAATTCGTGACCGAGGGATCCTTCTTGGTCTCGGTCTTGGTCAGCGAGAGCGACTTCTTGAGCTTCTCGGTGAAGGTCGGAGGCTTCTCGACCGGCACGTAGAGCGAGACCGGTCCGGGCTCCAGAATCTTCGGCGGCGCATTCCTGGTGTCGACCGGCGCGATCGCGCTGTCGGTATCGGCGAGGAATTTATCGAGCATGGCCTGGATCGAGTCCTTGGCCTTCTCGGGTCCGGTGTCGCGCATGTCGTTGTGCTGGAAGTTGGTGTTCACAACGGTGATGCCGGCCTTCTCGCACTCCTCCTCGTCCGGCACCACGCCGGGATCGGGCTTGAAGTGCTGGTCATGCGAACGGAACGACAGGATCTTGAACTTGCCGTCGGTCATGAACGGCACGCGCAGATTGTCCAGCGTGACGACCTTCTTGATCTCGTCCGGATACTGCTTGGCGAAATACATCGCGATGTCGCCGCCATTGGAATGGCCGACCATCGTCAGCTTGGTGTAGTCGGCGTTCGGCTGACGCTTCTTCATCTCCTCGATCGCGAACTTGATGTTGGTGATGCCGCGCTGATACTGCGGCAGCCGCCCGACATAGAGCTCGCCGACCTTGGTCACCATCGGTCCGTCCGACGGCAGGTCGTTCTGAATGCTGATGGTCAGATAGCCGCGCGCCGCGAACACGTTCGCGAGGAAGGAATATTCGGTGAATTTGACGGTATTGCCATGATTGAGGATCGCAACCGGCAGCGTGATCATGCCAGCGTCGGCCTGCATCTCCTTGTCGAAGCGCACGGCAACGTCGACCGCGACCGGCCGCTCATCGCGCGTCGGGTCCTTGAACATGAGAGTTTCGTGACGGATCGCCCACTTGCTCGCGGTGAAATAGGCCGCCGTGATGACCACGGAGAGCGAAAGCAGAACGAGAATTCCACGCTTCATGACGTCCTCGAGGTGCCCGCCTTTTCAGGGCGATTTTGGCTGGAAGCTCTTCGGCCTCCTTTTGAGAATATATGTCACAGCGCCGTGACAGGAAGTCCAAATATTGTGGCTTTGGTGGCATAACGTTGTGCGTTGCACCTATAGTTTGTGCACCTGCACAGGACCTCTGCTGCGGCTCGTGCTCTCCTCTTACCCTACGACGCAAGTTCCCAAGGTTGCGTTCGAACCCTGGATCGACGTTGAGGGGAAACCGGATTCCGGCACCTTTGTTCCGGCTTTTTGGCCACTCTGTGACGAAAATCACCGAAAAACCACGGTTCTCAGTGAATTTCGGTGTAGATGATCAGCTTTAGGCCGGGATCGTCATTGGCCCGGAAGGTGGCGTATTCAAAGGTCAGGCGGCCGCGCTTGGGGTGGTTGAACTCCTTTCGTCCGGCGACGCTGACGCTGACGTCGTGCGTCCCCCACCAGCCGTCGAACTCCGGACAGCCGTTGCGAAGCCGCGCCTGCAGGTCAAGGAAGGCCGGATCGCCGGCCCAGAGGTCGTGGGTCCGGCGGAACTGGGTCACGATGCGCCGCGCCTCCTCGGGCCAGCTTGCACCGAACAGCCGCCGGCTCTTGGGGTTGGTCAGCACATAGATCAGCGTATTGCGCTCGTCCTCCGGCAGGCGGCCGAAGGCGAAGACCTCCTCCGCGGCCGCGTTCCAGGCCAGCACGTCCCATCGCCGTCCGGTGACGTAGGCAGGCTGGTTGAGGCTTTCGACAACGCGCCGGATCGCAGGCGGCACGGTCTCAGCGACGAATGGGCGGCGGTCGCCGTCCTTCGCAAGCGCCCGCAGATGCGCATGCTCAGCCTTGCTGAGGCGCAGCGCCCGCGCCAGCGCGTCGATGGTGGTGACCGATGGGCTGACGGAACGGCCCTGCTCGAGGCGGATGTACCAGTCGACCCCGATGCCGGCGAGCTCGGCCACCTCCTCGCGGCGCAGCCCGGGCGTGCGGCGCCGCCGCCCGGCCTGGGTGCCGGTGAGCTTGGGCGTCAGCTTCTGCCGCCGCGACCGCAGGAAATCACCTAGCTCGCTTTGCCGCGCAGTGGCCATCGCACGGGACTCCTGAGTGGGTTTGATAGTCCTAGGATAATACCAGGTCTTCCTGGCCGCAACGGAGCGCGGGATGATGCCGCTCTCAACCCGAGGACAAGACCAGATGAAAGCAGCAATCCTGAAATCGTTCGGCTCACCGCTCGCGATCGAAGAGGTCCCCGCCCCGGTGATGGGAACGGGTGAAGTCCTCGTCGACGTCGTTGCGACGCGCGTGCTGTCCTACACCAACGAGGTGTTCAGCGGCGCACGCAACTACCTGCTCGAGCTGCCGGCCGTTCCCGGTCCAGGCGGCATCGGGCGGGTACGCGCGTTCGGGCCGGATGCAACTCACCTCGCCGCCGGCGACTGGGTGTACTGCGATCCGACCTTCCGCTCGCGCGACGACAGTATCTCGCCGGACATCACGTTGCAGGGCTGGAGCGCGCGCGGCGAAGGCGGACTGCGCTTGCAGCGGCACTTCCGTCACGGCTCGTTTGCCGAGCAGACGCTGGTGCCGACCGAGAACGTCAAGCGGATCTGCGGGATCGATCCGGCCGATGCGCCGTCATGGTGTGCGCTCGGCACCTGCCTCGTGCCCTATGGCGGTTTGCTGGCGGCGCGGCTGCAGCCGGGCGAGACCGTGCTGGTGAGCGGGGCCACCGGGAATTTCGGGAGTGCCGCGGTCGCCGTCGCGCTCGCGATGGGCGCCGCCTGCGTCGTCGCCCCGGGTCGCAACGAGAAGGTGCTGGCAGATCTGGTCCGCCGCTTTGGCGCGCGCGTGCGCCCGGTCAGGCTGAGCGGCAACGAAGACGACGACCGTCAGCGCATGCGGCAAGCCGCGCCCGGACCGATCGACTGCGTGCTCGACCTGATGCCTCCGTCCGTCACGACCACAACGGTCCGCGCCGCGATCATGACCGTGCGTCCCTATGGCAGGGTCGTGCTGATGGGCGGCGTCGGGATGCAGGGCGGACCGGGGCTCGACCTGCCCTACCCTTGGATCATGCGCGAATGCATCAGCATTCACGGCGTCTGGATGTATCCGCCGGAAGCCACCTTCGGCCTCGTCAATCTCGCCCGCGCCGGGCTGTTGCGGCTCGATCAATTCGAGGTCACGACCTTCGACCTCGACCATGCCAACGACGCCGTGGCACATGCCGCCGCCAATAGCGGGCCGTTCAAGATGACGGTGCTGGTGCCGAACTAGCCCGGCGGCGAAATCGCGCCCAGGACGTCCTTGAAGACGGCGTACTGTGCGCGAAACGCCTCCGGGCTGTAGTCCTGGTAGTAGCCCCCAGTCACCGCGATAACGAGATCGAGCTCCGGTACGATGCGGATCGACTGCCCGCCGCGCCCCAACGCGCCGATCCACTGGACGGTGCGTCCATTGGACTGGGAGCGGCCGAGCCACCACAGATATCCGTAGGATTGATGGTCCGTGGCCTTGAGTTTCGCTTCCGTCGAAGTCTCGATCCATGCCTTTGAGACGATCTGGCGACCGTTCCAACGGCCGCCGGCGAGGACAAGCTGGCCGATCTTGGCCATGTCGCGCGGCCGCAGGCGCAACCCGCCACCGGCATCGCTATCCCCCTTGAACCGGCTCCATTCGAAGCTGGTGATGCCCAGCGGCTCGAACAACGCGGTGCGCGCGAACTCGTCGAGCGGATGTCCGGTCGCCTTGCGGACGATGGCCGACAGCAGCGCGAGCGCGCCAGTGTTGTAGAAGAACGCCTCGCCCGGCGCGGCGGTTGCCGAAAGACCGAGGACGTAACGGCACGGATCCGGCGCCCGATACATGCGCGCCTCGTCGTTGTCGTCTCCGGTCGCAGGCGTCGCCTCCACCCATGTCAACCCCATCGACATGGTGAGGGTGTGCACGAGCTGAATGCGGTCCTTTTCGGGGGATCGCAGGTCCGACAATTCGGGGAAGAAGCTGAAGATCGGTTCGTTGATGCCGCGGATCAGCCCGCGATCGATCGCGATCCCGACCGCGAGGGACGCGACGCTCTTCGAGACCGACTTCATGTTGTGCAGCCTATCGGCATCGAACGTGACGTCTTCGACCCGGCTGCCGTAGAAGCGGCCGGGAACCTCGTCGGGCCCCCTGAAGTAGCGCTCGAACGCCAGCCTGCCGCCGCGGACGACCAGAACGGAATGGATGTGGCCATCGCTCGAGACGGCGATCCGATCGGCCCTGCTACACAGTGCATGGCGGTCGACGAGCTTATCCTCGGTCACGGGCGCGACCGACCAGCCGTCGTCTCGCTCACCCGGAACGCTGCAGCCGTCGGTCGGCTCGGCACACAGCGGCAAGGTCGCGAGCGGTGCCAACGCGGCGCCGCCGAGCAATGACATGAATTGGCGTCGTTCCATTCGATCCTCGCCGTGCGGTTTGCGACCGCGCCCAAACCAATCGTTTGGACCATCTGCCCGAGAATCTCAGTCCGTGCTTGCCGGCTTCAGAATTCGGCTGGCCGATTCGTCAGTTTCTCTGGCCGATTCCTGGGCGGTCGTCCGGATTGCCCGCCTCAGACGCGTGCTCAGCCAGCGCCAACCGCCTGAATTCAGTCGGTGTCAGGTCGGTGGCGGCCTTGAATGCCCGGTTGAATGGGCCGATCGACTGGAAGCCGGCGTCCATGGCGATCGTCAGCACCGGCACTTGCTTCTGTCCGGGATCCGCGAGGGCCGCACGGGCGTCCTCGATCCGGTAGTGATTGAGGAAGGCATTGAAGTTGCGATATCCCAGTCCTTCGTTGATCAGCTGCCGCAGCCGGTATTCCTGAACGCCGAGCTTGGCCGACAGCGAACCGATCGTCATTGCTTCACGCCGATAGGCGCGTTCCAACGTCATCAGGCGCTGCAACCTGCGCAACAGCTCGGCATCGACCGCCCACGGCTTGTCCTCCCGTCCAGGCGGAGCCCCGCCGATACTGCCGGGAACTCGAGCCGCGGCTGGCAGAAGGACGGACGCCCGCTGCGTTGGGGCCACCTGAAACCGGCTCCATGCCGCGATACCCAGCAGCGCCCACAGCACGGACGCGTTGGCCGCGCTCCAGACCGTTGAACTGGCGACCAGGGTCGGCCAAACATTGTGAGAGAAAACGGCGGCGCTCCAGGCCACCGCACCGAGCAGGACGATCGCGCGCAACCGCCGCCGTCCCGCCACCAGGTCCGCCTGCCATGTCGCAACCGTCTGTGCCGCGGCCAGCACCGCGAAGCCGAGATAGACGAACGACAGTGCATCATCGAGCCCACCCCGGAGCACGCCTCGAGCGGGCCAGGCATCAAACAATTGCGCGCCGACAACCGCGACCAGCAAGGCGCCGTGCCACGGCCGGAGCACGAAATCGTCATCGAAGGTCGCGCGCGCCCAGACCCAGAACAGCACCGATCCGCTGCTCGACAAGGCCAGCAGGATCAGCCCCCAATATGGCCATGGCCGCGGAAATCCCGGCGCCCCGGACATCGCGGAAGCCGCAACGGCGACCACCAGCGCGGCAGCAAGGCGTGCCGTGGTGTCACGGCGGTCGCGCAGCAACACGGCCGCGATCAGCAACGACAGTCCGACGACGGCGCCCCGACAACCCAGATCGATCGCCGTCAACGCGCTGCTGCTCACGATCGCTAGCTGCCGATGATGTCGTCGACTTCCAGCGGCTTGTCGACCTGGCTGAACCATTCGGCCCGGTTGGCGGCCCGGCGGCGGCCGCGCTCGTCGAGCGGCAGCTTGAGCTGGCGCAACAGGCTCATCACCTCCTCGCGAGCGGTGACGTGCCCGAGGCTCGGGCGGGTGCCGAGCGTCGCCTCGTCGATGTCGTCGAGCGCGGTCAGGCCGCGCGGAAAGAACTCGCGATAGACCACCCGCTCGGCAAAGCCGTCCACCGCACGGAACCCGAGCCGCAGCGACAGCTGCTTCAGGCCGTCGGCGACCAGCTGCTTGTTGCGCGAACCCAGCATCGACAGCCGGTTGCGCACCACGATCCAGTCGGTCGAGGCACCGTCGAGCTGGCGGCGCTTGCGCCTGACGTCGCGCACCATCTCCGCGTAATGGCTCTCGCCGGTCACCGCATAGGTCGCGGGATCGACCGTGCCCAGCACGTCGAAGTCGAGGAAGCTGTCGTTGATCGGCGTGACCAGGGTGTCGGCCATCGAATGCGCGAGCCGCATCAGGTAGCTGTCGGAGCCCGGGGTATCGATGACGATGAAATCATAGGCGCGTTCCACCGCGCTCACCGCCGTCATGAACTGCTGGAATTCGGCGTTCTCGTTCGCCTCGATCTGCATCGTCTCGCCGTATTTGATGCAGTGGTGCGCGGGCAGCTCGAGGTCGATCCCGGTGCGCCTGGCCCAGGCCTGGCGATTGCCGATGTAGCGGGTGAAGCTTTGCTGGCGGCAGTCGAGATCGATGCTGGCGACGCGCTGTCCGGCCTTCATCAGCGCGACGGCGATATGCAGGGCGGTGGTCGACTTGCCCGAACCACCCTTCTCGTTGCCCAGCACAACGACGTGCGCGGAGCCGGATTGACCCTGACTAGCCTGAACCAACATGATTCAAATCCCGGAAATGATCTTCGAGTCGAAGCGCTGCCGCGGTCAAGTGAAATGCATCACCACGAAGAGAAATCAATCGCAGCCGTCCTTAATGATGAATCGGTCGAGCAGGATTGCTGCGTCGATCGGCGGCACGATACCAGTGCTCCACGCGCGACCTGGATCGGCTAATGCTGGTCGCGGCAGTTTGCCGACGGCGGCCCGGTCTTGGTAAACTCCATCACCCGCCGAGCGCCAACCGTTCCAGCTCAATTCATCCCACCCAGATTGCCCCGCGAGTCGAGACCAGATGCCGAGAAATCCCACCGTCGTCCGTACCGTCCCTGCCCTTCGTCGGGCCGTCGACGCCTTGCGCGCCAAGAAGGCCACCGTCGCGCTGGTCCCAACCATGGGTGCCCTCCATGACGGCCATGTGTCGCTGGTGCGGCTCGCCAAGCGCCGGGCCAAGCGGGTCGTGGTCTCGATCTTCGTCAACCCGACGCAATTTGCGCCCACCGAAGACTTCGGATCGTATCCGCGCACCTGGAAGGAAGACGTCGCGAAGCTCGCCGCCGAAGGCGTCGACCTGATCTGGCACCCCGAGGTGAAGGCGATGTACCCGGACGGCTTCGCCACCCGGATCGTGCCGGAGGGACCCGCCACCGCCGGTTTGGAGGATCGCTTCCGGCCGCATTTCTTCGGCGGCGTCGCCACCGTGGTCGGCAAGCTGTTCACGCAAGTCCGGCCCGATGTCGCGATCTTCGGCGAAAAGGACTTCCAGCAGCTCCGGGTCGTGACCCAGATGGCCGCGGACCTCGACCTCGGCGTCAAGGTGATCGGATCAAAGACGGTGCGCGAACGCGATGGCCTCGCGATGTCCTCACGCAACGTCTACCTGTCGCCGGAGGAACGGCGCGCCGCCCCCGCGCTCAACCGCGTGATGAAGCAAGCGGCAGGCCGCCTGCGCGCCGGCGAGGACACCGCAACCACGATGGCCGCCGGCGCCGCGGAGATCACCAAGGCCGGCTTCGTGTTGGATTATCTCGAGGTCCGCCACGCCGCCTCGCTGGCGCCGATCGGCTCGCTGAAGGAGGGCCCGATGCGGATGCTGGTCGCGGCACGGATCGGCGGCACGCGCCTGATCGACAATATCGCGGTCTGAGTCAGGTCCGGAAAAGTGTGAAGCGGTTCATGCGCGGAGCGGATGCGAGCCTGTAAGGAGAGCCCGGCCTCATCCGTGTGGCCGGGTCGTGCTTGCGCCACGCTCGCGACGCATGGATGATCGCGCCTTTCAGGGGCGATCGGAATGAATCGTTATTTCAGACAAGGCATTGTTCTCGGCATCGCACTGCTGGCCGCCGCGGCGGCGCAGGCGCAGACCCGGCCGCCGGTCGGCGGGGTCAATTCGGCGCCGGGCGCCATGATCTTCTATGTCGCACACGGGGCGCCCGATGCCTGCGGCCCCGGCTGCACGGACTGGATCGCCGCCGAGGGCGCGGTGCAATGGGACACCTACAAGCGCCTGCTGGCGATCCTCGACCGGCAGAACGGACGCAAGCTGCCGGTGGTGATCAATGTCAAACCGGGGTCCGACCTCACCGTCGCCGCCAGCCTCGGCCGCATCCTGCGCGGTCGCGGCATCGATGCGGCGGTGGCGGCGACAGAGGTCGAGGCATGCAACGGAAAACCCGAGGAGGAATGCTTTGCACTGAAGCGGCCCGGCGGCCCGCTGGATGCCAAGGAAAAACTCTCCGGTGTGCCCTGCGAGCTGGCATGTGTATTGATGCTCGCGGGCGGCGTGCATCGCAGCCTGCCGCCCGGCAACCGCGTCGTCCTGACCGCAAGGATGCAGATCTACGACCGTCTCGCACCCAACGTCTCTACCGAGCACCGCGACAACCTCACCACGATCTTCACCGATCAGTTCCGGAGATATCTCGGCGAGATGGGAATCGACCATGAACTGTTCGACGTCACCGCCGACAAGGCGGGTGGCCGTTATGTCGAGGTCCCGGCCTCAGAATGGGCCCGGCTGCATCTCGTGACCCAGTGATCCCGGATCACCGCCGCTCGATTGCTCAAAGCAATCCGATTGCTCAAAGCAATCCGAGGTCACGCAACTCGCGGCGCATCGGCTCGGGCATCGACGCCACGCTGGCCGCGCTCGATTTGGTCAGGTCTGCCGGTGCGGAGTCCGCGGTCAGGTAGCGCCAGCCCTGGAACGGCCGCATCGGCCGCGGCGAGACCGCGATCACCTTGGGCTGCATCACGATCCGGCAGCGTCCGATGCCATCCTTGTCGCGGAACGGCTCGATCGCGATGATCTTCTCGCGCGCGGCGATCTCGCCGCGGATCACCCAATACAGCGAGCCGCCGGCAAGGAGCTCCTCCTCGCGCTTCGGCGTCATCCGCGTGATGTGGACGTGACGGAGCGGCAGGCCCTTTTTCTTCGCGGTCGCCATCCGTTCGGCGACCCAGCCCTTGAGTTCCTTGACCGAGTCGCAACCGACGGCGAGCTTGATGAGATGCAGTGGCATGCGCCGGATGTAGCGGCCGGCGCGCGCTTTGGAAAGGGAGCGATAGCAGCGGCAGTGGATATCGGGACTTACTGCAGCGAACGGCGCGATAACGACGGCTCAAGCCGCCGTGATCACGCCCGGTGTCGGCCTGGTCCCGCTAGTCCTGGCTCGCGGCTGCTTAGTCCTGGCTCGCGGCCGCAGGCGCACTCGCCGCGGCAGGCGGCGGAGCCGACGCCGGGGCCGCAGCCGGCGCGATCTGGACCGGACGCTTCGCTGCAGGCGGCCGCTTCGGGGCCGCCGCAGGCGATGCGGTGGCGGCGCGCGCGGCCGGCGGCGGTGCGGCTGCAGCCGGCCTCGTCGGTTCGGGCGTCATGATGCTGACCGGCGGTGTCGATGCCGCGCTCGGAAACTCCGCATTGGTCGGCCTGCCCGTGGGCATCGACGGCGGCAGGGCGGCGACCAGGCCACCGGTGGCCGACGCCTGCGCGCCAGCCGGCGCGTTCCAGGAGCCGGCATAGCGGGTGACCAGGTTCTCGTAGGTCCGCTCGTTCATGTTGGCGATGATCTGATGGTTGTCGCCGAGCGAGCGGAATGCCGGGCATGCGGTCGGCGTGCAATGGTCACGGGCCATCAGCGCATAGGCCACCAGGCCGTAGCGATCATGCTCGATGGCGCGGCGCAGCGCCTGCAGTTCGGTGGTCGAATTGCGCTCCGCGGTTGCGAGGTCACCGAGCGCGGTCAGGCGCGAAACCTGCGACGCGGCATAGCTGACCGCGGCGGCCGCGGTGTCCGATGAACCGAACAGCACCTTCTCGCAGGCGTTGAGGACGGCGTCTCCAGCAAGGTCGTCGACGCAGGCCAGCGCCGGCACCGTCTGGCCGGTCAATTGCGCGGTCCGTGTCTCGGCCGGCGCGGCCGCCCCGCCCGGCCCGAAGCCGCGGATCGTCGCAGCGACCGCAACTGCGATCGACAGCAGCGTGATGACGGTCAGTGCGCCATTGGCGACGGATTTTTCCGCGCGCAGCAGCGTGACCAGGACGACGATCCCAAAAAATCCCGCCGCGGCCAAGGTCAGCCACATCGGGAAGGTCGGTGAGCGCCAGATCTGATCCAGCGAGGAAGCCCAGTTCATGCGCGATGTCCCTCAACGCAGCGTAAGCACAATCGGCGACGATGAACGCCGCCACCCCGACGTCCAACCTTCAGCACAATGGGTCTGCGAACAGGGCCTTTTGACGGCGACGTTGCGGAACCCGCTCCGGCCACCGGCTTGCGCACAACTCCTTCAGGACAGCGCGAGCTGACTCTCCTTGGCCACCCGTTCGAAAGCTTCGGTCGAGCTCTTGATGCGATATTGGCAGTCGTCACCTTCGGTCGGCAGCAGGCGGATCACCTCATAGGTGCCACTCGCCGCCGGGCGCGCCACGTTGCTCGCCGTGAAATAGACGATCTCGCCAATCGAGTACTTATGCTTCAACGCCCTCTCCATTTTCTTAGAGATTGCTGGCTGAGCTGACAGTCCCGATAGCTCATGCCGGCATTTTGAGAACCCTGCGGCAAGCTAGCACATCGCCCTGTCCCAAATCCAGCAAGATTGGGGCATGGCGAAGGTGCAATTTTTGCAGGTTTTTCAGGACGATAGACAGCAATTTACGTGCCAGCCGGAAATTGCCCGCCGGGCCTGGCTGGAACCCGGTTCCATAGCCTCAGGCAGTATGCGGCAGCTTGCCGTTGGGGCTCGCGCTGTCGACCGCGGCCGGAAGCTGCTGGGCGAGGATCTGGGACAGCTGGTCCACCGGAATGTTGAACCTGGCGGCGAGCTGCTTGACCGTGTCGCTTCCAAGCACCTGCTGGAGCTGCTCGGCGGTGATCGGCAGGTTCTGGCCGCTGCCGATCCAGGATTTGACCTGCTCGCCGAGCCCGGCCTGCTCGAGCTTGGCGACGATCGCGGACAAGCCGCCCTGCCCGCCATTGCCCATTACCTCGCCGAGCACGACGGGGATCACCGCCGCGCCGAGCTGGCCCAGCATGCCTTTCAGCTCCGGCGAATTCTCCAGGGAATCGAGAATGCCCATGGTCTAAGTCCTTTCACGACTTGTGAAACCAGCCTGCCGGATTCGACGCCTTCAGCTCCGCGGCGTCAAGCCGCGATCTTTGCCAGCGTTGTCACAATTCGGAAGCGCAGCAACCGTCAGACATCCTCGAATCGGTCGATCCGCAGCGTCTCGGCAAGGCCGTCGCGGGTCCATTGCTGGAACGCCGGAAGCTGCATCATGGCATCGACATAGTGCTTCGCCTCGGGCTTCACCGGGATCGCATAGGTGCGGAAGCGATGCACCACCGGGGCGTACATCGCGTCCGCCGCGGAGAATTCCCCGAACAGGAACGGGCCCTGTTTGCCGTAGCGCGCGTGGCAGTCGGCCCAGATCTCCTCGATCCGCGCCACATTGGCCCGCGCGTCGTCCGACAGCGCCACCGCGCGGATCGGCCGGTGCAGGTTCATGCCGCATTCGCTGCGCAACGGCACGAAGCCGGAATGCATCTCGGCCGAGATCGCGCGGGCATGCGCACGCGCGGCGCGATCCGCAGGCCACAGCTTCGCGTCGGGAAATTTCTCGGCGAGATATTCGATGATCGCCAGCGAATCCCACACCGTGACATCGCCGTCGATCAGCGTCGGCACCTTGCCGGCCTTGCTGAAGGCGAGGATGCGGTCCTTGTCGGCCTGATCGGTGTACAGCGGCACGAAGATTTCCTCGAACGGGATGTCGTTGGCGCGCAGCGCCAGCCAGGGCCGCATCGACCATGACGAATAGTTCTTGTTGCCGATGACGAGCTTGAGCATGTCCGGGGAATCCTGTTGCCTGCGTATTTTGCCATAGTGCATTGCAGGTCTTCAACCTGTACATCACGCGGGATGCAGCGCGGCGCGGACGGGCAGCCGCGCGCTCACGAAGGAAGGCAGCCATGACTGGCTATTGGGCCGACATCCTAGCCGTCAGCTTCTTTGCGCTGGAATGGCTGGTCTACGCGATCACGCTGGAGCACACCGCCTATGGGCGCGACAGCCTGTCGGCGCGGATGCATGTCTACCGCGAGATCTGGGTCCGGAACCTGCTCAATCGCGACGCGCGGATGGTCGACATGCAGATCATGGCGAGCTTGCAGAACGGCACCGCGTTCTTTGCCTCCACCAGCCTGATCGCGATCGGCGGCGGTCTGGCGCTGCTGCGCGCCACCAGTGATGCGCTCGCGGTGCTCGGTGCGCTGCCGGTCAACCTGACGCCCTCGCCAGCTTTGTGGGAGATCAAGTGCATCGGGCTGATCCTGATCTTCATCTACACCTTCTTCAAATTCGCCTGGGCCTATCGCCTGTTCAACTATGTCGCGATCCTGTTCGGTGCGATGCCGCCGGCCGGTCAGCGCGATACGCCGGAGGCGGAGGCCCATGTCATCCGCACCACGCGCCTGTTCGAGACCGCGGGCCGGCACTTCAACCGCGGACAGCGCGCGTTCTTCTTCGCGCTCGCCTATCTCGGCTGGTTCGTCAGCCCCTGGGTGCTGTTCGTCACGACCGCCGCGGTCGTGATCGTGATCTGGCGCCGGCAGTTTGCCTCGAACGCCTGGCAGGCGATGGGAAGCTGAGGCCTGCCTCGGCTCACGACGCGAAATCGCGCGGGGTGAAGTCGAGGTCGAGCACCTTCCATTCGCCGTAGCGGTCCCGCGGCAGCATCGCATAGGGCTGACAGGCCTGCAGCGCCTCGGTCGCGCTCTTGAGCAACATGGGCCCCTTCTCCGATGCGGTAGCCTCGATCAGCAAGGGCTGCGAGGCGAGCTTGCCGTCAGGCTTCATGAACACCCGGAGCTTGATCCTGACGTCGTCGCCCGTGCTCAGCGTCGGCGGAAGCTTCAGGCAGGTCTTTAGATGGCGGCGGAATTCGGCGGCCACGCTGGAGCCGACATCGGCCTGCTCGGTGGCCGCGGCATCGAAATTGTCCTTGCCAGGACCGGGGCCTTGCGGCGCGTCGGCCGGCGGCTTGACGGAGATATCGGGCGGCAGACCAAGCATGACATTGTATTTGACCGACAGATCAGGCTCGGGCTGCGCATAGGCAGGCGAAGACGCCGCGGCCTGTTGCTGCGCGGTTGGCTGGGGCATCGGCGGCGTCTGGGGTGCCGGCGTCGCCGACGGCGGCTCGGCCGCAGCATGCTGAGGACTCGGGCTCGGCTTGGGAGCCGGCGGCGTCGCCTGCTTCTGCTGCGGCTGTGGGGCGGGCGCCTGGGCCGATCCTTCGGGCTTGGCCTGCTCCACCGGCTTGTCGAGTGACGGCAATCGCAGCTCAGGGGTCGGCGTTGGGCTCGGCACCGGGTCAGGCGCGACCTCGGCTTTGGCGACCTCCTGCGGCGTCACGATCTCGACCGGCACCGTGTCAGCGGCGACGGGATCGAACTGATGCACCTCCGAATACAGGAAAATCAGCGCAAGCAGCATCAGGTGCACGAACACCGATGCCAACATGTCCGCGTTTGGCCGAAACTTCATCCCGCTCGATCACATCAGTGATGTCTCCCCGCCGGCAACATTACCGGCCGGAACCCGCCTACCTCAATCCCCCTTCGGTTCAAATCCGCAGGCGACCGGCGCGCAATAGCATGATCCGGGCCGCTGCCCAGCGATTTTCGGCGCAATGATGCCCAGGCAAGCGGCGCATCGGCCGATCAACGTCCGCCGGCACCAGCCATCGCCGTAATCTCGGCCATATCCGCATCCGACAGCTCGAAATCGAAAATGTCGATGTTTTCCTGGAGCCGCTCGAGCTTCGCGGTGCGCGGGATCGCGGACACATTCTGTTGCACCAGCCAGCGCAGGCTGACCTGGGCGGCGGTCTTGCGATAGCGGTCGCCGATCCGCGCCAGCGCGCGATCGGTCTTGACCCGACCCTTCGCGATCGGGCTGTAGGCAACGAACGCCAGGCCATGGTGTGCGCAGGCCTCGATCACATCGGTCTGGTCGAGATAAGGATGGTACTCGACCTGGTTGCAGGCGAGCGGCTCGGGGCACGCCGCCACCGCCTCCGCGATCTGCGCCACGTTGAAGTTCGAGACGCCGATATGCCGCGCCAGTCCCGCCTGCTTGACCCGCGCCAGCGCGCCGAGCGTCTCGGCAAGCGGCACCTGCGCACTCGGCCAATGGAGCAGCAACAGATCAACCTCGGTCAGGCGCAGCCGCGCCAGGCTTTCCTTGACCGCACGATCGAGATCCTTCGCCATGAAATGCGTGGTCCAGACCTTGGTGGTCACGAACACATCGTCGCGCTTGACGCCGGAGGCGCGCAGTCCCTCGCCGACCTCGCGCTCATTGTCGTAGATCTCGGCGGTGTCGATGTGCCGGTAGCCGAGCCGCAGCGCCTGCTCGACGATGCGCGCACAGGTCCGCCCGCGCAACTCCCATGTCCCGAGTCCGATCGCGGGGATTTTGGCGCCGTTGCCTTCGACGACATTCATGGCGCCATTATGCGCGCCTCACGAGGAGCTGCCAACTCACGGTTCGGTTCCACGCCGAACCGTGGCGGCGCCTCACCGCTCCGGCTGGTAACCGTCGGTCAGCGTCTTCAGGAAGGCGATGATGTCGGCCTCATCCCGCGCCGTCATCGCGGGCGTGTCGCCGGGATGGCGTTCGAACGGCGGATCGCTGACGTCGACATTGCCGTGGTACTTCTCCGGCAGGTCGTCGTACTTGCGAACCGTGCCGTCGGCGCCGTGCGAAAACACCTTCTCCGGGTTGGTATCGCGGAAATTGTAGAAATCGAGCACCTGCTCGAGGCTGGTGAAGACGCCGTTGTGGAAGAACGCGCGGCGGGTCGCGGTGTTGCGCAGGGTCGGCGTCAGAAACATCCCGCAATATTGCGTCTGCTCGGCGATGTCGGTGCGATACGGGCCGCAGACCCCGAGGTCGAAATAATTGGGATCGCGGGTGGTGGCGAGCGCGGCGTTACGCGGCGCACCGAGCGCCTCATATTGATGGTCGGTGAACAGCGGCGGCAGGCCGTCGCGGGTCGGCTGCGAGGTATGGCAGCCGCCGCAATTCGCCTTGTCCGGATCGTTGAATAATTGCAGACCGCGCAGCTCGCTCTCGCTGAGCCGCGCCCTGCCCTCCAGCCAGTAGTCGAACTTGCTGGTGTAGGGATGGAAGCTCGGCTCCTCCACCTGATAGCGCGCGACCGCGAACATCGCCTCCGCGACCAGCAGCCGCGTGTTGCCGAACACCTGAGCGCCGAACAGTTCGGCAAAGCGCGGAGCGTAGCTCGCCCGGCGCAGCTTCTGCGCCACCACCTCGATGCTGCCGCCGTCCATCTCGTTCGGGTCAAGCAGCGGAAAGATCGCCTGATCCTGCAGCGTATCGGCGCGGCCGTCCCAGAACAGACCGCCCTGCGGCACGATGTTGACCGCGGACGCAGCCGTCCCGGTCGCGACCTTCCTGGCGCGCACGGCTTGCTGGCCTGCCGCGGCGAGTTGCGCGAAGTCGACGACATTGTCGTCCTCGTCCTTCTCGGGGCCGATGCTGAAATTCGGCTGGCGCTCGAGATAGGTCAGGCCCGGCACGGCGCGCGTCCCTTGCCGGGATTGCGTCGGCCCGCCGAGCATCACCGGCCCGTCATTGGGCGGGCCGTAGGCGTGGTCCGGGCTGTGGCAGGATGCGCACGACAATGCGCCCGACGACGACAGCGACGCGTCGAAGAATATCTTCCGGCCGAGCTGCGCCATGGCGGACAATGGCGCGACCGGCGGACGCCGGAGCTGCACCGGGCTCGGATTCGTCCCCGGAAGTTGCTGGGTCTCGACAGCCGCGACGGCGCCGGCCATGCACAGCAGGCCGACGCCGAGAAGCCACAGAGTGCGGCCCTTCATATCAGATCCAGTGTCGTTGGAGCATGCTCGCGCGAACCGGAGACCAGTTCGCGCGAGCCAAGCGTCAAGGCGGGAAGCAGAGCTTCGGCTCTGATCAGATCAGATCAGAACCGAAGGGCTCCTAGTGGTGGTGGTGATCATCCGGCGGGCTGACGATGACTGTGCCGGCGGTCGGGTCGAGGAACAGCGTGTCCTGCCGGTACTCGTGATCGTGGCCGTGGCCGCGCTCGAAGTCGAACATGTCGGCGATCGATTCGACGCTGTCGTCGAACGAGCCGCCGCCGAGACGCTGGCCGTGCAGCCAGTTGTCCTCGATGAAGCGCACGACGGAGGCCTGCGAGATGAAGTTGTGGCTGACGTAGTTCCGCTTGGCGAACGGCGAGATCACCAGGAACGGCGTCCGCGTGCCTGGTCCGCAGCGGCCGTTCACCGGCTTGCCCTCGAGGCCCTTCGGCTGCTTCTGCTTGCTGACGCCGCGGCCGCACTGACCGGGACCGTTGACCTGATCGGCGGTCGGGTCATACGAGGCGCTGATCGGCGCAAGGTACTGGTGGTCGTACCAGCCGTCGGAGTCGTCATAGGTGATGATGACCGCGGTCTCGCCCCACTCCTTCTGCTTCTGCAGGAAGTTGACCAGCTCGACATTGCCGGCCTGCTCGTCGAGCGGATCGGAATTGCCGGGATGACCGTCCTGATAGGCCGGCATCTTGATGTAGGACACGGCCGGGAAGTTGCCGGCCTTCACCGAGGCGTAGAAGTCCTCGAGATCGTAGGCATGATTGGCCGGATCGACCGTCTTGCTGCCGGGCACGTAGGTGTGGCCGATCGCATTCAGCGAGCTCGGCCGCGCATGGGTCGGGTTGGCGGTCGACTTGTAGTACTGGAACCAGGCGTGGTGCGGAATGTAGTCCACGATGGTGCCGTTGACGTTGCTCGAGAACGTGCTGCGGCCGCAATTGGTGGTGCCGTTGCCGTTCTTGAGCGTCAGGTCGAAGCCGCCCATGAAGCTGCCCCAGCTGATCTGCTCGGCATTGAGCAGGTCGCCGATGTTCTTGCTGGTCATCAGGACCTGGCTGGTCGTGCTCGAGCAGGAATCGTAGGCGGGATCGGTATCACCGATCAGCGTCAGGCCGCCCTGGCCGTCGGCGATCGACGACGAGGTGCCGACGATGTTCTGTGCACCGTTGGTCTGGCCGGACACCACCTCGATCGCGCCGGGCGTCGACGGACCGAAAGTGTCGGTCCAGTTGTTGTCGCTCATCGCGAAGTGCTGGGCGTAGTTCCAAAACGCGGTGACGGTGTTGCCGTCGAAATAACCCATCACCTGCCCGTTGGTGCCGAAGGCGCCGACGCCGCCGGCGGTGCCGCGACCGGTGAATTTCGGAAACAGGTCCTCCTTGCCGTTGTCGACCGCCTGCTGCTCGGGCGTGTAGGCGTGATTCTGCGACTTGGTGTTGGCCTGGGTGCGGTCGAGACGGAATGGATTGGTCGCGCCGGTGCCGTTGGCCGGATTGAGATTCGGGTTGTTGGTCAGCAGTCCGGCGTTGGCGAGGTTGTTGACCTTCGGCGTATGCGGCTTCGCAACGAAGGCAATCGAGCCCGACGGATTGGCCGCATTCGGATAGGTCGCGAAATAATGATCGAACGAGCGGTTCTCGTTGAAGATGACGACGAGATGCTTGATCGGCGTTGCCGTGTGGATGTCGTGCGGATGACGATGTTCGTGGTCTTTATCATCGTCGTGAGCGGCGGCGCTGCACACAACTGCAGCGGCAGCGACCAGGCAGACTCCGACCGTTGAAAGGAATTTCGCCTTCACTTCTTGCCCCATTTTTTAAGGATTTATGACGTCGACGTGCGACACATTAGCCAGCGCGCGTAACAGCTCTGTGTCGGTTTTGCGATTGCCGCATCATCGCGACATGATCGTCGCGCGTTCAATTCACGCGGCAGTTGCAGCGTGCGCGAACGGATCTTGAATCGATGTTAGTGAAGCGATCGCTGTGTCGATGACGAAGGCTCGCGCGTCATGACGAAACGTGCTCCCGCGCATGCTGCGTCGGCGGCAAACCGTCACGCTGACCTCCCCGGCCAGCCGCCACGGCACGTCAACTCTCGAAGGGCGCCGCGTGAATGATGTCACAGACGTTGGGGATCTCGAGGCCATGCACGAGGCGCCGACCAATGTCGGCCAAGCCGGTGCCGATCGCCGTATGCGGCTTCTTTCTGGCGACTTCGGCCAAAGCCTCCGTGAACGCGGCCTTCATTCCAATCCGCGGGTAGAGAGCGAGAGTATCGTCGATCAGGGACGGCGTGATTTCCTCCATTCGAAGTCCCATGACATCGACGTAAGCGCCGAAATGGACCAGCGCGACTTCCGGCTGCTTGCGGTCGGCGATGTCGGCGACCGAATGCAGCGCAATCGCATCCCAGGCGATTTCGGTTTTCGACGGCGGGTAGTGGTTCGCAAGCAAGAAGCGGCTGGCGGCATCGGCGCCATCGACCTCGAATCGCTTGTCAGCGGCGTGCAATGGCGAAAGGCCGAGATCATGGAGCAGCGATGCGATGTAGACGAGCTCGCGGTCGTACTTCATCTCGCGCTTCCTCCCGATGAACTCGGCAAACCACCACGTCCGGTGTACGTGGTTGAGCAGCACCTTGGAATGGGCCTGCTCGGCGAGCGCCGCAGCTTTGCGCGCGAGATCTGAATCCGGAGCGATCATTCCTCCGATGCTGACCGCCGCACTCATGTATCCTCCTCGGAATTCAGGCCCGGAATTTCAGTTTGGGGCGCTGCCTGCACCCAAATGCCTTCAACCATCGGGTTCAAAGGCCCGGCGGCGGGGTGATGTAGCCGGGCACGTCCGCCGCCAGCGTCCCCTTCAGCATCGCCGTCCCCTTGTCGGCCATCACCTCGCTCTTGCCGGCGGCAAGCGCGTCATAGGTCTGGTGCACCACGTGCTCGGGGCTGGCCTTCGGCACGTCAATGCCGTTGGTCAGGTCGGTATCGACGAACCCGACATGCAGGCCGAGAACCTGCACGCGCTGCTCCCGCAACTGGAAGCGAAGCTGGTTGGTAAAGCTCCATGCCGCCGCCTTCGACGCGGCGTAGGGAGTCAGATAGGGCCGCGGAAGCCACACGATGTCGGAAAGCACGTTGATGATGGCGGCATGTGGCTTGGCCAGCAGGATCCGCTCAAAGGCCTGCGTGACGCGCACGACGCCGTAATAGTTGGTCTCGAACATCCGGGATGATTGTGCTTCGACGTCCTGTGCCAGAGGCCCATCGATCAACGCGGCGATTCCGGCATTGTTGACCAACAGCGTCGTATCCGCGGCCAGTTCGACGGCCGCTGCTATCGACGCCTTGTCCGTGACATCGACCCTGACCGGGACGACACCCGCTTCCTCGAAACCGCTGGTGCTGCGCATCCCGGCGTAGATCTTCCTTGCCCCGCGACGACGCGCCTCGCGCGCAAAAGCCAGGCCCAGACCGCGATTGGCACCGGTGATGAAGACAGTTGCGTTAGCGACGTCCATGACGAACCACCTTTTCAGAGCCGCCTGCCAGAGCCCGTTGATCCCGGCCGCCAGCCTGAGCGTTCTCAGTTCAGGAAGCGTGACTTCCGATCCTAGCCCGACGTGAGCAGGAGTTGCGCAACCTCGGCTGGCCTGTCGATCATCAGCCAGTGGCCGGCCTCGACCGGTTTTACTGCGCTGTGCGGATAGGTCGCGGCGATCGCAGCCGCCGTAACCGAGGTCAAATAAGGATCCATGACGCCCCAGATCAGGTTGACCTTTTTGGCGAACCGACCGACGTCGGGGAGCCGTGACGTGTTGTAGGCTACGCTCTCCCGCACTTGAGCGGTCATTTGCGCAAAGGCCGGCCCCGCCCCACCGGCAAAATTGCCATCGACGATCGGTCGCACGATGCCGTCGAAGCGCTCCCTCAATTCCGAAGGCATGTTGACCTGAAAATGCTTGTCCTGAAACGTGATCAGCCAGCTCATTTGATCAGGACTGCTCAGAAATGCCTGGGCAAGCTCCTTGAGCCAGGGGTCGCCAAACACTTCGATGATTTCGGGCAGCCGCCATGTTGGCGAATCCGAATAGTAACAGTTCAGCAGGCAGAGCCAGGCAACGCGATCAGGATGGTCGAGGGCGTAGTTGGCCGCGCATGGCCCGCCGGAGTCGTGACCGACCGGAATGAACTTGTCGATCTTCAGCGCATCGACAACGGCTGCCAGGTCTCCGACCTGCTGCTTGAACGTGTACTGATAGCCTTCCGCTGCGATCTTCTCCGATTGACCAAATCCGAGGAAGTCGAACACCACCACCCGCCTGCCGGCGCGCGTCAGATACGGCACCAGATAATCGTAGATGTGAAGATTGTCCGGGAATCCGTGCATCATGACAAAAGCCGGATCCTGGCCAGGATACTCGCGAGCATAGACCATGCGGCCGTTCGATATCCGATGCTCGATATATGGAACGACCGAGGTCATCGGCGGCTCAAGGCTCATTTTGCTTTCAGTTGCGCGGGTGGGATTGGCCAAAGCGAGCGCAAGGCCTCCAGCGCTCGCAAGCAACAAGTCACGGCGGGAAGCAAGATTACCGTCAGTGGAGGAGTCCATCCCGCGATGCCTTTCCAAGGTTGATCCAGCTTGGAGCCGCCGGACAGCAAGCTCGCAGGCGAGCCCGTTCCGGCTGCTTGACAGCGCGCTCACGAGTCTCCGGCGGAGGCTGCCGGAACCGCCGCCTCTGTCGCTGGTGCGAGAATATCGGCCACTAGCCGGCCACCGTCTTGTACGCGGCGGCCGGATTTGGAAATTTCGATCCTGAAATTTGCGAATTACTCAAACTGGGCCGAAGCCGCACGCCTTCTGTAGACACCCGGAGGCATTCCTACATGGCGGTTGCACGCCTTTGTAAGGTGGCTTTGGTCGACGAAACCGCATCGCGCGGCGATATCTGTCAAAGACAATTTGTCATCGCACAAAAGCGATAACGCCATTTCGATGCGTTTCTCCACGAACCATTTGTGTGGCGAACAGCCTGTCGATTTCCTGAATGCTCTCGAAAAATGTACAACCGACAATCCGCATGCATCCGCAACTTCTTGCAGAGAGAGAGCTCGCCCGATCGCGGAATGCATGAGGTCTTTCGCGCGACGTTCCTGCCAAGGAGACAATCCGCCGCGTCGCACCTCGAGATCATCAGCTCCAAAATATCGAAGCGCGACATGTTTGCAGAGGCCGTCCACGATATGATCCACGAAGAACTGGGTGAAGTGCTTCTCCGCGCCGAGGACCTGAAGCGTTGCAAGGCCGAATGAAGCGATCGTCGGATCGGCCAAGCTTGAATTTTGATCTACCTTCAATTGACCGATTTGACGAGAGCGGCCGCCTTGCAGGTAGTCGTGGATTGCCCTTGTTGGAATTTCAAAATTGATGACATCGACCGCGTGGCTCATCTTCCAGGAGAAGGGCTCGCAAACGTGCCTGATCGCACTTTCCATGGAGCCCCGCGGAGGCAGGTTAATGCGCCGCCGTCCCCGGACCAACGTGTTTGCGGGATGTGCCTTCAGAAAGAGCCTGACCATGTAGATGTCTTCGGCACAAAAACCCAGGAAGACGTCAGGCTTCGGTTCAAGGCAGGTCGTGCGGAAACAGCGAGCAATCAATCCCCCCGTTCGAACGGATTGCACGTTCGGACCGTTGATAAAATTGATCTCCGGCACGGAGCGGATCTTTGGGTTGGGAAACCCTGGCTCAGAGCCGGAAGCCGTCGTACCTAGCGCCCGCATTCTCATCCCGTCCCCTCCATTGGAGTCCGGAAATTCCAGGATGCTGAGAATAGCTGAAGACGACTGCGATGCGAACGCCAAAATCGAATTGCGCTCGCTGTTTCAATAGGCACAATTTCTTGAAAAATCCCGTGGCCCCCCGTCGCCGACGGACGTCCGGGAGCCGTGACGTATTACCCAAAGCCAGAGATGCTTCCGCGAGCAGCGAACGTCCCTGCCCCCAAAGCCGCCGTTGATGAATGGACGTCCTAGTCCTTCATTCCCGTAATCGAAGCACTGACGGCTCGGGGATCACGTGATGGCCAGCGGCCGCTTTCGACCTGCGCCAGGAAATCGCCGACGATGCGGTTGTATTCGTCGGGCTCCTCGATGTTGATGGCGTGGCCGCAATTCGGCATGACGGCGAGCGCGGCCGACGGAATGCTCTGCTTCATCAGAATGCCCGGCAGCAGGCACGGCCAGTCCTCGTCGCCGGTGATGATCAGCGTCGGGGCCGTGGTGCGCTTCATCTCCTCGACCAGCGTGTAGAGCGAGGGACGCTCCTTCTGGACGCCCTGCTGGGTGTTGGCCGACCCCACCGCGGAGTGCTCGGCGAGCATGGTCTTGAACTCGGCGTGGCCGCGCGGGTCTTTGTTTTCATATTGCACGCGTGTCGGCCCGTAAGCATAGCGCTCGGCGAACGCCGGCATGCCCTCCTTGCGGATCATGGTGGCGATCACGTCGGCCTCGGCGCGAAACGTCTCGCGCTTGTCGAGCTCGGCGCCATAGCCGCAGCCACCGATGCACAGCGACAATGCCCGCGCCGGATGACGCAGTCCGAAATGCAAGGTCGCGAAGCCGCCCATCGAGAGGCCAATGATATGCGCCTTCGGCGCGCCGATGTGATCGAGCACCGCCAGGATGTCGTCGGCTGCGCGCGCCTGCGAATAAGACGAGACCTGCTCGGGCACATCAGACGGCGGAAAGCCGCGCGCATTGTAGGCGATGGTGCGGAAGCGCTTGCCGAAATGTCGCATCTGCGGCTCGTAGCTGCGCAGATCGCCGGCGAACTCGTGGACCAGGATCACCGGGTGGCCGGAGCCGGTTTCCTCAAAATAAAGACGGACGCCATCATCGGTTGTCGCGTAGGGCATGGTGGTCTCCTGCCTTCTGGTTCGCGGGTTACGCCCTTCGTATCACGGAATGGTTGCGGCGGACGGTGGCTTGGCGCGCGGCAGATATGTGCCGTGCTCCTTGCTACCGACCAGCGTGCCGTCATCGACGACCACCTTGCCGCGTACCATGGTGAGCACCGGCCAGCCGGTTACCTCGAGGCCTTCATACGGCGTGTAATCCGCGCCATCGTGGATCAGCTCGTGGCGGACCGTCACCTTGCGCTTTGGATCCCATAACGCGATGTCGGCATCGGAGCCGACGGCGATGGTGCCCTTGCGCGGATAGAGGCCGTAGATCTTGGCATGGTTGGTGGCGCTGAACGCGACGAAGCTGTTGAGGTCGATGCGCCCCTTGACCACGCCCTCGGAGAACAAGATCGGCAGCCGCGTCGCCACACCGGGGATGCCGTTCGGCACCCAGCGGAAGCTGGTGCGCCCCTTTGGCGCGAGCTTGCCCTGCGGGTCGTCGTAGCGGAACGGGCAATGATCCGACGAGAACACCGAGAACACTTTCTGCTGCAATCCCTCCCAGCACGCCTGCTGGCTGGCGACGTCGCGCGGCGGCGGCGAGCAGACGTATTTCGCGCCTTCCATGTTGAGCTGATCGAGATCCTTCTCGGTCAGCATCAGGTATTGCGGGCAGGTTTCGCCCATCACCCGGAGGCCGCGCTGCTGGGCGCGGCGGATCTCGTCCATCGCCTCGCGGTTCGAGACGTGCACGATCATGATCGGCACGTCGACCAGCTCCGACAGCGAGATCGCGCGATGGGTGGCCTCGCGCTCGACCGGGATCGGCCGCGAGGTCGCGTGGAAGCGCGGCGCAGTGTTGCCGGCGCGTTCCAGCCGGTCGGTGAGAAAGCGGATGGCGTCGAAATTCTCCGCGTGCACCATCAGCATCGCGCCGGTCTCGCGCGCCACCGACATGGTCTCGAGCAGCTCGCGGTCTGACAACGCCAGCCCCTCATAGGTCATGAAGACCTTCAGCGAGGTGTAGCCGTCCTCGACCAGCGCCGGCAGCTCCTGACCCAGCACGTGCTCGGTCGGATCGGTGACGATCAGATGGAAGGCGACGTCGACATGGCATTCGCCCTCGGCCAGCGAATGATAATGCTTCAGCGCCTCGCGCAGCGTCTGGCCCTTCTCCTGCAGGCAGAACGGCAGCACGGTGGTGTTGCCGCCGAATGCCGCCGAGCGGGTACCGGAAGCAAAGCCGTCGGCCATCACGATGCCGTCGCCCGACGGCTGGGCGAAATGGACGTGGCTGTCGATGCCACCGGGCAGCACCAGGCGGTCGGTGGCGTCGATGATGGTCGTGGCATCGCCGAGATCATGTCCGAGCGCCGTGATCTTGCCGTCGCGGATGCCGACGTCGCAGGCGAAGGTGTCGGCAGCGGTCACGACGGTGCCGCCGCGGATGATGGTGTCGAAGGACATCAGTCTGTCCCCTTCTTCGGTGAGCGATGTTCGATGATGGCGGCCAGCGGCTCGGCGAGCCCGATGGTCGGCTTAGGATCGGGACGGCGGAAGGTGCCGGCGATCGCCTTGCGCGGCTTGAGCACGGCAAGCGTTTCCGCCTGGCGCACGGCGGCCGCGACTGGATCGACCACCGGCACCGGAATGCGGTCGCGGACCTTCGCCGCAAGGCCGGCGAGCGGCGCGCCTGACAGAATGACGACGTCGGCGCTGTCCTGTTCGACCGCCCGGTTGGCAAGCGCGACCAGCAGCTCCTCCTTCTCGGCCTGTACCTCGGAGATCGACTGGAAGCTGCCACCCAGCGCGCGGATGCCGGCGCAACGTGAACTCAGCCCGTGCATCGCGACGCACTCCTCGTACCACGGCGCCAGCGCGCCGGCGAAGGTCACGATCGAAAACCGCCGCCCCAACATGCAGGCGGTGAGCATCGCAGCCTCGGCGAGGCCCACCACGGGAAACGAAAACAGCTCGCGTGCGCCGAACAGGCCGGGATCGCCGAACGCAGCGATCACAGCGGCATCGATGCCGGGGCCGGCCTCGGCCAGCATCTCCAGCGCGATCGCGCCGCCGATCTGCGCCTCGGCGCGGGTCGCGATATAAGGCACGCCGCGCGCTGCGGTGACCGGCACGAGCTCGGTATCGGCGGAGGCCGCCTTGGTGCCGGCGGCATGGAGCAGGTCGGTCACGTCAGCCGTCGTGTTGGGATTGAGCAGCAGGATCTTCATGGCGCAACCTTCCTGGTCTTGCGGACGCGCGCCTTCGCGGGTGCGGCCGGCGCCGGAGCATCGTCCGCCTCGCGATCCAGCGTCTCGACGACGATCTCGCCGGTGCGGCGCACATGGTGCGCCAGCATTTGTCCGGCCCGTGCCGCGTCGCGGCGCTTGAGCGCTGACAAAATATCCTGATGCTCGCGCACCGATTCATCCCAGCGCCCGAGCACCGACAGCGCGAAAAAGCGCGCCCGCTCGGCCCGCGCCAGCAGCGCCTCATGCGTCGCCTTCAGCACCGCATTGCGGGCAAAACCGACGATCGCGGAATGGATTTGCTGGTTTACCTCAAAATAATCGCGCAACTCGCCGCGGCCGTGGTGCCACTCGATCTTGTCCTGCAGCGCGGCGAGCCGCTCGAAGTCGGCGTTCTCCATGCGCAGCGCGGCGAGCTCGGCGGCGCAGCGCTCGATGCCGCTGACCGCCTCGAACAGTTCGGTCAGCTCGGCGCGGCGGAACGGCGCCACCACGGCGCTGTGGTTGAGCCTGAGTTCGACCAGGCCTTCGCTCGCCAATTGCTTCAGCGCCTCGCGCAGCGGGGTGCGCGAAATGCCCAGCGCGTCGGACAGGTCCGCCTCCCCCAGCGATTGTCCCGGCGCCAACTCGCCGCGCACGATCATGGTGCGCAGCCGCGCGGCCGCCTGCTCGTGCAGTCCGACTCGCGGCACGCGCAGGCGGCGGCGCTGCAGCGCCGTCATCGCGCGCTTGGGTTCCTTGCTACGTCTGTTCGGCTTCGTCTCGGTCTTGGCTTCAGTCACCGCACGCCTTCATTGTCTTGATGGGAGATCGCGGTCGCCGCGCACAGATCGGGGTTCGTGAACAGACTGCCCCAGCCATGCACGCGCGACGGGTCGCAGCCGACAGCGGTGAGGCATGCCCACAGCGTCACCGCAATCGAATCCAGCACCGGCACGCCAAATTCGCGCTCCAGCCGCTCGGCGGCGCCAGCGCCGCGCATGTTGGTGCAGAGCACGACGGCAGCATCGCAACCTTCGCGCACCACTTGCTTGATCAGGCCTGCGACCTCGGCCTCGCTGACCTCGGCAAAGGAGAAATTGTCCTGCAATGCGAGATGCCGCTCGGCGAAGCAGTGCAGCCCCGCCGCATTCCAGTTGGCGATGATCTTGTCCTGCACGTCCGTCCGATACGGCGTCACCAGCCCGATGCGCCTGGCCCCGATCCGCCGCAGCAGGTCGCGATAGGCCAGCACCGTGGTGCAGGCCTTGATCCCGGTCGCCGCCGTGATCTGCTCGCACAGGCTCTCGTCGCGATCGAAGCCGAGCCAGCTTGCCGAGGTGCCGTTCCAGGCGATGACGTCGACCTTGGCATGGGCAAGCAACTCTGCCGCGCGCAAAATCTCGCTGGCGTCGAACTGACGCAGCGCCTGCTCGGACAGCGCGATCTCCGTCACCCTGAAGCGCGCGAAATGCGCGGTAACGTCGTCGACGCCTGACAGCATCGCATAGGTGATCGGCTCGAGGGCGGTATTCGACGACGGCGTCAGCATGCCGAGCCGGATAGGACGTGTCATTCGAAGGCCTCATCAACCGGCCGAACCCTTGGCAGGATTCGGCCGTCCTGGTTTTAGACCGGCAGCTTGCGGCTGTAATCGATCAGGGTCGAGCAGATCAACAGCGCAATGCCCGCGGCGGCAAAATACATCAGCGCGAGGAAGTAGGAGCCGGTGGCCTGCACGATGAAGCCGACGATCAAGGGCGTCGTGATGCCGGCGATGTTGCCGCCGAGATTCATGCAGCCGCCGAGGAAGCCGGACTTGCCGCGGCCGGCCAGCGCCGACGGGATCGCCCAGTACATGCCGCACCAGCGCAGGAAGAACAGCGTGGTCGACAGCAGAACCACGACCGCAACCGCATTGGTGACGTAGGCGACCAGGAATATCGACACCGTCGCCATGATCGCCGCGATCCCGAACAGAGTGCGGAACACGGTGTTGGGCGCGCCGCCCCGCTCCCGCCAGCCATCGCCGATCCAGCCGCCGACCAGTTCGCCGACGAAGCCCGCGAAGAAGATGATGAACGACGCGCCGCCGAGCGCCTTGATGTCGAAGCCGTGCACCTTGAACAGATAGGTCGGCATCCAGGTCAACAGCCCGTAGAAGGTGGTATTGAAGAACATCCAGCCGAGGCACATGCACCACACCGAGCGGAAGCGGAAATAGGCCATCCAGCTGGCGCCCGATGATGGCGGCGTCGCCGCGTCCTCGATCGCATGCGCCTCCTCGAGATAGCGCGCCTCGGCCTCGTTGACCGAGGGATGCTCGCGCGGCGCGTTGCGGATGTAGTACCAGGCCCACAGCCCGCACAGCATGGTTCCGACGCCGGCGACGACGAAGGCGACCCGCCAGGAGCTGAACGCCGCCATCAGCCAGGCGATCACGATCGAGCCGAGCGCAGCACCGAGCGGCGCGCCGCCGTCCAGCAAGGTGGCGCCGCGGCCGCGCTCGGTCTGCGTCATCCAGATCGCGTTGAGCTTGCCGCCGGCCGGATAGATCGGCGCTTCCGACGCGCCGAGCCCGAGCCGGGTCAACAGCAGCAGCATCCAGCTGGTGGACAGCGCCGCCAGCGCCTGGAAAAAGCCCCAGAACAATGTCGCGAGCGCGATCACGATGCGCGGCTTGAAGCGATCGGCCAGCATGCCGCCCGGCACCTGCATCAGCGCGTAGGTCCAGAAGAACGAGCTCAGGATCAAGCCCTGCATCGCCGGATCGATATCGAACTCCTTGGCGATGACGGGCATCGCGACCGACAGCGAGGCGCGATCGATATAGTTGATCGAGATCAGAAACAGCATCAGCAGGAAGATCTTCCAGCGCACTCCGCTGGGCTTCGCCGTATCTGCCATTGCGATGGTGGACACCTGATCGCTCATTGCTTGCTTCCTCCCGGCAGATTGTTTTTGCCCCTGGCGCGACCTTCGTCCCTGAAGGTCCTTGGCCTCTCCTGCCCCGCGCGAAATTTGCTTCAAGGCAGTCGAGGCCACAAGCACATTTTGCATTCTGCATGCAATTTATTGCATCATTATGATATTACTATATATTTTCTATTCAATGCATCGACATTGGTCAGCCGGTGATGAGAAATTGAGCGTCAGGACACCGCTCGAGCCGGGCAATTTCGCGGAATTGGTCCCCGCGTTGCGGCTCCGGCGATCGCACGCACAATGGCGTTCTTGCTCATTCCAAAAACAGTGGTCCGCGCCTCCCGTCGGAAGCGCGGACACGTGGTCAGCCGCGGATGTGGATCGTTCGTCAGCGGCGGATAAACGCCGCCACCACAGCGCTCGAGGTGGCACAGATCGCGACCACCAGGAACACCAGCGAGGTCTGGTTATGCTTGTCCATGAAGTGGCCGATGATCGGCTCGCCGAGACCTGCGAACAGATAGGCGAAGGAGTTCATCACCCCGGTCGCGGTCCCTGCCCGCTTGTGGCCGACCAGATCCGGGCATAGCGCCCAGAACGAGGATTGCGGACCGTAGGTGAAGAAGCCGCACAGGAACAGCACCGTCATGCCGAGATAGATCTCGGTCGTCGGGATCGCGTACATGCACAATGCGGTGACCGCGGCCAGCACCATATAGAGCACGATGGCGAGGTAGCGGCGCGAGCCGAACACCTTGTCCGAGACCCAGCCATTGCTGAAGGCGCCGACCGCCATGCCGACCGGCAGCGCGATGCTGATCCAGCGCGGATCGATCGCCGAGCTGGCGCCGGCCTTGGCCCAGTTGCTGCCGAGGAAATGCACCGGCACCCACACCAGAAGACCGTAACGCGCTGCGTTCTGGAAGCCGATCGAGACCCCGGCGACCAGCAGGCGCCAGTTCGACAGTACCGCCTTGTAGCGCGCGAGCGAGCCCTCATTGGCATCGACCGCGGCCTCGGTTGCCGCAACGTCGTCGGCCTCGTCATGCGGCGAGGCGAAGCCCATGTCCTCGGGCTTCTCGCGCGCGATCAGATAGAACGCGATGCCGCCGAGCAGCAGCAGCACCACCGGGATGCGGAAGATCCAGCGCCAGTCGAGCTGGAAATAGCCGACCACCACCAGCGAGGTGACGAACGACAGCACCGAGGCGAGACCGGCTGCGAAGGTGTAGAGCCCGTAGACCGTGCCGCGCTCGTGGCGTCCCCACCAGTTCGACAGCAGGCGGCTGCCCGGCGCCCAGCCCATCGACTGGAAGTAGCCGTTAATGCCCCAGAACGCGGTGAGACTGACGATGCCGGTCGAGAGGCTGGTGGCCCAGTTCATGATGAAGGAGAGGATCGCGCCCGCGCTCATGACGCGGCGGCCGCCGAACTTGTCGCCGAGATTGCCGTTGATGGCCTGCCCGACCGCGTAGCACCACAAGAGCGCTGCGCTGGCCCAGCCCAGCGCCTCCTTGCTGACGCCGAACTCGGCCTGGATGCCGGGAATGGCGAAGCCGAAGGTTTGCCGCCCCGTGTAGAAGAACAGATAACAGAACATCGCCGCGAACAGCATCCGCCACTGCGCGCGGCGGAACGACGTCGCAAGCTCCGGATTCTGGACTCCGACCGAGCCGACGCTCGACGGACTGAACGTGATCGACATTGCAGCCTCCCCTGATGATTGTTGTGTTGTTCACCCCGGCCGCCGCGCCGTTCTTGTTGCGCGCGTGCGGCTCTCCCTTCGGATCGACGCTTTCCTAGACGGGCCAGGGCAGCGAATAGGTCTTGACGTTGGTGAAGCTCTTGATTGCCTCCTGCACGCCTTCCTTGTAGCCAAGGCCGGAGTCCTTGATCCCGCCGAACGGCGACATCTCGATCCGGTAGCCCGGCACTTCCCAGACATTGACGGTGCCGACATCGAGCTCGTTGACGAACCGGGTGATGTAGTCGAGCCGGTTGGTGCAGACGCCGGACGACAGGCCGAACGCGGTCGCATTCGAGATCCGGATCACGCTCTCGATGTCGTTGGGAACCCGGATGATCGGAATGACAGGACCGAAGGTCTCCTGCATCACGAGCTCGCTGGTGTAGGGAATCCGGTCGACCACCGTCGGCGGATACAGCGCGCCGTTGCGGTCGTTGCCGTGCAGCAGCTCGGCGCCGTCCGCGACCGCCGCATTGACCCGGCGCTCGAATTCCCTGGCTGCGCCCTCATGGATCACGGTCCCGACATCGACCGTCGGATCCATCGGATCGCCGCATTTCAACTTGCGCGCCTTCTGCAGCACCAGATCAGCGAACTCGTCGGCGACTGCCTCGACGCAGAGGATGCGCTTCACGGCCGTGCAGCGCTGGCCGGAATTCTTGGTGGCGCCGGTGACCGCGAGCTCGGCCGCCCTCTCCAGGTCGGCGTCCTCCATCACGATCAGGGGATCGTTGCCGCCGAGCTCGAGTACCAGGCGCTTGTAGCCCGCCCGGTCGGCGATGTGCTTGCCGACCCTGACCGAGCCGGTGAAGGTCACGAGATCGGCCTCGGGATCGGTGATCATGGCGTCACCCATCGAATGCGGATTGCCCGTCACCACCGATAGCATCTCGGGCGGCAACCCGGCCTCGTACAGGACATCGGCGAGCGCGAGCGCGGTCAGCGGCGTCAGCTCGGTCGGCTTCAGCACCACGCGGTTGTTGGTGGCGATTGCCGGTGCGATCTTGTGACTCACCATGTTGAGCGGATGGTTGAACGGCGTGATCGCCGAGATCGCGCCGAGCAGCGGCGTGCGCGTGGTGAAGATCTTCCGCGCCTTGCCCTGCGGGCTGATGTCGCAGGAGAACGTCTCGCCATCGTCCTGGATCGCGAGCTGCCCGGCAAAGGAATAGACGTCGTAAGCGCGCCCGGCCTCGTAGAGCGAGTCCTTCCAGCACAGCCCGGACTCGGCGGTGATCAGCCGCGCGAAATCCTCCTTGCGGCTCGCCAAGATCTCGGCGGTGCGCAGCAGGATGCGCTGGCGCTCGTAGCGCGTCAGCTTCGGCTTGAACGCGGCCGCCTTGGCGAAGGCGCTGCGCACATGCTCGGGGCGCGCCGCCGGGACGGTGCCCACCACCTTGTTGGTGTAGGGATTGAAGACCTCGACATGCTCGTCGGTGTCGATGAGGCTGCCTGCGATCCGCATCTGCTCGTGGCGAACGGCCGGGCTCTGGATGTTCATCGTGGTGTCCTTAAGGTCCGGATGTCACTGGATGCGGTTGAGCGCGACGTCGAAGGCGTCGAAGTTGCGCAGGGCCTGACCTTCCGGCAGCGCGATCCTGCGATTGGCGATCACCGGTACCCGCTGCTCGGTCAGCCCGCCGTGCGAGCGCAGCGGCTCGGTCAGACCGGAAAGGTCGTGGCGGGATTCGCTGGTGCCGAGCACCTTGTGTTTGGTCGAGATCACGACGATGTCGCCGATCCGGTCCGGCGGCAACTCGAACCTGGCGCAGGCATCCTTGCGCGTCAGCGCCACCTCGACCCCCTTGGTATCGCGTAGTCGCATCAGCAGCGTGTCGACGTCGGCGCCAACGGGCGTATAGATCGTCGCGAACGAGCCGAGCGAGCCGTGATGGGCGACATAGGGGTCGGTGATCGGCAGGATCACCCGCGCGGCGCCCTTCCCCATCCAGTCGTCCATGACATCCTGGAGGTAGATCACGTCGGGCCTGCCGTCGGGCAAGAACTTGTCGTTCATGCCGTGATCGGCGGTCGCCACGATGTTGCAGCCGAGCGCATCGAGCCTGGCGAGATAGCCGTCGATCATCGCATAGAAGTCGTTGGCGATCCTGGTGCCGAGCCCGACCTTGTGCTGGATGTAGTCGGTGGTCGACAAATACATCAGGTCCGGACGGTGGCGCTCGACCAGCTTGACGCCGGCCGCGAACACGAAGCGCGACAGATCGGCCGAATAGACCTCGGGCAGCGGCAGGCCGACGAAGTCGAGCACGTTGTCGATGCCGTTGTTGGCCCTGGTGGCCTGGTCGGCTTTCTCCGACGAGAACGCGATGGCGCGCCCGCTGGAATAGTCCAATCCGTACGCGAGCAAGGTGCGCAGCTTGTCCTTGGCGGTGACGGCGGCGACCTTGTAGCCGGCGTCATGAACGCCGGCCAGGATGGTCGGCGCGCGCAGGAATTTCGGATCGTTCATCATGACTTCCGCGTCGTTCGCCGTGTCGTAGAAGTAATTGCCGGCGATGCCGTGCACCGCGGGCGGCCGTCCGGTGATGATCGAGAGGTTGTTCGGATTGGTGAAGCTCGGGATCACGCTGGCGGCATGAACATGCGCGCCTTCCTTCATGAAGCGCGCGAAGGTCGGCGCGACGCCGGCCTCGATCGCCTGCTCGACGTAACCCGGCTCCGAACCGTCGAGGCAGATCACGACCGTCGGTCGCGTCGGCGCGTCGTAACGGCGCCCGTTGACGGTGATGATCTTTTTGTTGTCTTGCATGAGTTCTCTCCTTGTCACTGCGCCGCCGTCACGCGCTCACCGCGCTCGGCATCCGCAACGTCTGCGATGCCTCGATCAGCCGTTCCTTCGATCCCAGAAAATTGCGGCCGCGCTCGCCTTCGAGAGAATCCGCGATCAGTGCGTGCCACTCGGCGCGCTCGATCCTGTAGGCGGCCGGATTGCAGGAGATACCGAGCCGCGCCATGAAGTCCTCGAGATCGTCGGCCGCGCGCGCCAGGTCCGCGCCGAAAATCTGCTTCAGGCTGTCTTCGCAGAGCCCGCCCGCCCCTTTCATGCTGCGCAGCACCATCGGCAGCGAGAACGAGCAGGCGATGCCGTGCTGCACGCCATGCCGCAGCGTGATCGGATAGGACAGCGAATGCGCGATCGCGGTCTTGGTGTTGGAGAACGCCAGCCCGGCGAACAGCGCCGCCTGCGCCATGCGGCTGCGCAGCTCGAGATTGCCGAGATCGTTGGCGAGCCTCGGCAGCACGTCGAGGACACCACGCGCCGCCGCCACCGCATGGTTGGCCGACACCGGGTTGTTGTTGACGTTCCAGATGCTCTCCAGCGCATGCGACAGCGCGTCGAGGCCGGTGCTGATGGTCAGCAGCTGCGGTTTGCCGAGCATCAACCGCGGATCGATCACCGCATGGGTCGGATAGAGCGACGGGCGCGCCAGCGAATATTTCTTGCCGTTGGCCTCATCCCACACCGTGCCCCAGCACGTCACCTCGCTGCCGGTGCCCGCGGTGGTCGGCACCGCGATGATCGGGATCGCCGAAAGCCGCTCGGCGCCCTGCTGCGTCTCCAGATAGGTCTTCACCGTCGCGAAGTCGCCGCCGGCGGCCGCGAACACCTTTGCGGAATCGATCACCGAGCCGCCGCCGAGCGCGACGATCACCTCGGGCGATCTGGCGAGCCCGGCGAAGCGCGCGGTCTGCTCGGTGAGCAGGCGGTAATCCGGATTGGGCGCAACGTCGCGGATGGTCAGGACGGACGGCCCCGCCGCAGCGCGCAGCCGGCGCTCGAGCTCGTCGAAGACCGGCTCGCCATAGGTCACGAGCGCATAGGCGCGCTTGCCGATCAGCGCCGGCAGCTTGTCGAAGCTGTCGGCTCCGAATTCAACTCTTACCGGGTTGGAATAAGTCCAGGCCATCCACGCGTCCTCCATTTGGCGCGAAGGTACGGCGCCGGCTGCTATTGACAAATTCATTCTACGGATGCGTTCTATTGATTATGTCAATAGTGTTCAGCCAGCTCCGCGCCTTCCATGCGGTCGCCGCCCATGGCGGCTTCACCGCGGCCTCGCGCGTGCTCCATGTCGGGCAGCCGACGCTGACCATCCAGGTCAAGGAGCTGGAGGAGACCTATGGCGTCGAGCTCCTGATCCGCAAGCCGCGGCACACCGAGCTCACCGAAGCGGGCAGCGCGCTGTTCGAGATCACCCGCGGCATCATGACGTTCTGCGACGAGGCGCACGACCTGTTGGCCGCGCATGGCAAGGCCACCAAGGGCCATCTGCGGGTAGCGACCGTCGGGCCGTTTCATGCCACCGAGATCATCGCCGCATTCAAGCGCGATCACCCGGAGGTGCAGATCTCGACCCTGCTCGGCAATTCCGAGCGCACCTTCCGCCACATCGTCGACTTCGAAGCCGACGTCGCGATCCTGGCGGAGGTACCGGAAGATCCGCGCGTCACCATGATCCCCTACCGCACCCACCGCGTGATCGTGTTCGTCAACCGCGATCATCCCTGGTTCAAGCGCAAGTCGGTCAGGCTGCGCGAGCTCGCCGACCAGCCGATCGTGCTGCGCGAACGCGGCTCGACCACGCGGCGCGCCTTCGAGGCGACGATGCAGGCCGAAGGCATCAGCATCGAGCCGGTGTTCGAGATCGAGAGCCGCGAGGGCGTCTGGAAGGCGGTCGAGCGCGGCCTCGGCATCAGCGTCGTCGCCGACTTCGAATTCGTACCGCATCCGAACCTGCGCGCGCTCGAGATCAGCGACCGCACCATCAAGACCCAGTACAGCATCGCCCATCACAGCGGCCGCAGTCACTCCCCGATCATCAAGGCCTTCATCGAGACGGTCCGGCGGATGAAGGGAAGCGACGCTACGGCGAAGAGGCTCTCTCGGCCTTGAGTGCGAACAACGCCACGAGCGCAGCCAAGCTCAAGGCCGATGTGACGGCGAGCGTATAGCCGCCGAGCGGTGTGATCAGGAAACCGAATGCCAGCGGCGCGATCGCTTGCGACAGCCGCGACGGCGCGCCGAGCAATCCCAGGCGGTAGCCGTAGTCTTTTGGACCGAATATCGCCAGCGGCAGCGTGCCCCGCGCGATCGTCAGGATCCCGTTCCCTGCGCCGTGCAGCAGCGCGAAGATTCCGGCAAAGCCTCCGCCGAACAAGCCGATCACGCAGGCGCCCAGCGGGTGCGTGATGCAGGCCAATCGTGCGGACCACAGCGGATGGAAACGCTTCAGCAGGCTCGCTTCGACAATGCGCGCCGCCACCTGCGCCGGACCGATCAGCGCGCCCGCCGCGATCGCCTGCGCCTGCGTCGCCCCCAACGACTCGAGAATTCGCGGCAAGTGAACCGCCATCGCCGACGTGACGCTCCAGGCGGCCGCGAAGGCGAAGGCCAGCAGCACCATCGCGCGGTCGATCGGAATATGCGGCTTCGGCGTGTCGGCTGCGACCCGATGCTCTCTCTGCAACTTGGGGATCAGCAAACCGTTCAGCGGCAGGCAGATCAGAATGTGTGCAGCCGCCCAGCCGAAGCAGGTCCAGCGCCAGCCGATCGTTGCCAGTCCCCACGCGCTGAGCGGCCAGCCGATCGTGCTGGCGAATCCGGCGATCAAGGTAATTCCCGTGATGGAGCGACGGGCTGCGTTGCCATAGATGCGCCCGAGCGCCGCGAACGCCGCGTCATACAGGCCGAGGCCCATGCCGACGCCGAGCAGCAGCCAGCTCACGGCCATCAGCACGCCGCCCTGTGAAAGCCCGAGCAGGATCAGACCGGAAGCCAGAATGAGGTTGGACGCGCAGAGCACGTCTCGCCCACCCACCCGGTCGATCTGGCGGCCGACGCGCGGACCGAGCAATCCGGAGATCACCAACGCCATCGAGAACGCGGCGAACAGCCAGTTCGTCGAGATGCCGAGGTCACGCGCAATTGGGTCAGCGAGGATAGCCGGCAGATAGTAGCTCGACGCCCAGGCAAGGGTCTGCGTGGTGCCGAGCGCGACAATCAGCACATTGTCCGCGCGGCGGCTCATCCAGCACGCGTGCCCGGTGTCTTCGGCGTTACCACTTCTCCGTCTTCCTTGACGAACCGGCCGATGTCGGCGACCACGAGGAGATCAAGAACCGCCTCGGACGGCCGGCACAATTTCACCCCCTTTGGCGAGACCACGATCGGCCTGTTGATCAGGATCGGATGCGCCATCATGAAATCAATCAGCTCGTCGTCGCTCCATTTCGGATTGGCAAGATCGAGCGCGGCATAAGGCGTGCCCTTCTCGCGAAGCAGCGCTCGCGGCGTGATGCCCATCGCGGCGATCAGCGCGACCAGCGTGTCGCGCGAGGGAGGCGTCTTGAGATACTCGACGATCTCGGGATCTTCCCCGCTCTGGCGGATCATGGCCAGGGTGTTGCGTGACGTCCCGCAATCGGGGTTGTGGTAGATCGTGATGGTCATTGGATCGCTTCCATCTTCGTTTCAGCCTGCCGCAACAGCCATGTCATGATTGCCAGTGCGGCCACCGCCCCCAGAACCTCGGCGACGATAAATCCCGGCAGATCCTGCGCGCGGATGCCGGAGAACGTATTGGTGAATGACCGCGCGATGGCAACGGCCGGATTGGCGAACGACGTGGATGCGGTGAACCAGTATGCGGCCGTGATGTAAAGCCCGACCAGCCACGGAATCGCGGCCTCACGAAACCGCAAGCCGCCGACAATCGTTGCGATCAATCCGAACGCGGCAACGAATTCCGCAAACCACTGCGGAAAGCCTGTCCTCGCCTTCGCCGAGAATTCCAGCAGCGGCAGGCCGAACATGGCATGCGCAACCATCGCGCCGAGGATTCCGCCGAGCACCTGCGCTGCGACATACTGCGCGGCGTGCGGCGGACGGAGTTCGCCCTTGAGCGTGAACACCAGTGTCACCGCCGGGTTGAAGTGCGCACCGGATACCGGCCCGAGGACCGTGATCAGCACCACCAGAATGGCGCCGGTCGGAAGCGTGTTGCCGAGCAGCGCCAATGCGACGTCTTTGGTCAAGGTCTCGGCCATGATGCCGGAGCCAACGACGGTCGCGACCAGAAACAGGGTCCCCAGGCCCTCGGCTGCCAGGCGTCGCGGCAGGTCGAAGCCCCGCATCAGGCCTGCGCCTTCTTCTTGGCGGTGGAATTCTTGGCGGCGGAAGGCCTGCATTGGGCCTCAGCGAGCGCCGGCGCGCAGATCTCCGGGTGGCCCGCGCAGCAATCCTTCATCAGGAAGGCGATGAGATCGCGCAAGCCGTTGAAGTCCGCCGAGTAGATGATCGAACGCGCCTCGCGGCGCGGCACGATCATGCCGGCGTGCTCAAGGTCCTTCAGATGGAAGGACACGTTGGATGGTGACACCGCGACCGCCTCGGCGATCGCCCCTGCTGCCATGCCATCGGGGCCGGCCTGGACCAACAGTCGCACGATCCGCAGCCGCGTTTCCTGCGACAGCGCGGCGAACGCGGTTCGGGCTTGACGCTCCTCCATCTTTCGATAATCCTACAATTCAACAATCATTGAAATGAGGATAGCAGCCATGGACCCGCTTGCCAATACCCGATCGATCGTCGGCGCCCTGCTGGCGGTGGAGGAGCTCTCGTCGGCTACGCTCCTTTCCAGCCTCGAGGTCCACAGGGAGAAGCCGCTGATCTTCAATTACGATGGTCGCGATGTCCGGCCCAGCTATCACGTGACGGAAGTCAAAACCGCCTCATTCAGGGGACTCGATTGCGGCGCGAACCCAGAGAGCTGGAGCGAGACCTTCATTCAGCTCTGGGACATCGAGGAGGACAACCGGGGCCACATGCCGGCGGGCAAGTTTCTGGCGATCATCCGCAAGGTCGATGAGGCCGCCGGCTTCGATCCGCAAGCCAAGCTGACCTTCGAGGTGAGCGACGGCATCCGGCCGATGCAGATCTATCGCGCGGAGCGTATGGATACCGGCGACGCCGCAGTCCGTGTCTATCTCTCGGCGCGCCCCTCGAGCTGCAAGCCGCGCGACCGATGGCTGCAGGAGCAGCAGTCCTGCTGCGCTCCGGCAGCCAAGCAGCCGTGCTGTGGTTGAACGATGCTTGAGCGCTTCCGGCCTGACGTTGCGGTCGCGAGCTATCCGTTCTCGTCGAGTCGAGCCAATGCTCCCTCGATGAGTTCGATCTCCTCGGAGAGGGTGTCACTCACGACCGATGGCCTGAAGCCCGGAACGCTGTGGGTTCGAACATCGTCCAGCAGGTGCTGGCGATGGTCTCGGAGCTGCTCAAGCGCTTGACGATTCTTCAGCGACACGTAGCCGGCAATGATCTGCTCGATGGCCTTCATGGGAAATCCACGCTTTGAAATGATCACGTTGTGCAATGCCTCGATTAAAGCGGCTAATCCGCTTTACTGGCAAGCCCCGTGACGCCGTGCGGGAGCGTGGGCGCCACACACGCCGTCGTCTCGGCTGGCCACAGTCGCACGATTTCGGAATAATAGAAGAATACCGCTGAGTTGCCCGACGTGTCAAGTCACCGTGCCGAAAGCCGGCAGCCGCCGGCTACTGTGCATGGGGTTGTTTTCGATATTTTGGCAGCGCGCCCCCGCGGACGGCGATCCCGTTCACAATCGTATGCGGTGGTTATGGGTCCCGGCCTGCGCCGGGACGACAGCGATGTTCTGGCCAGCGAGAGCGATCAATCAGCCGACAATGAACGGAGCGTGCGACGATCAGCTCAAGCCGCGGTCGGCTCGCTCGACAGTGCGGCGAACACCGTCTCCGGCGAATGGGCGATCACCGCGAGCAGCGCGCGGGCCGGTCCGCGCGGGGCGCGCTTGCCCTGCTCCCAGTTGCGGATGGTCTCAACCGGCACGCCGAGCTTGGCGGCGAATTCGAGCTGGGTGAGCTGGGCGCGGCGGCGCAGGTCGCGTACGGCCGGTTGCGCGGCCGCAGGCTGCATCGCCGCCTCGGGCAGGTGCGCCGGCGCGAGCGGGATTTCCTGCCCGTCGCGCAATTCGACGATCCGTCCGTCCGCCTTGAGCCGCAACCGCTGCATGATGGCCCCCGTGATGGCCCCCTTGGAGATAGGAGCATCATCCGCCAACCCCGTTAAGGCGCGATTAACGATAAGCCGGCCCGCACTGCCGGCCTATTTGAGCCCGAACCACAGTGTGGCGATGCCGAGGAATGAGAAGAAGCCGACCACATCGGTCACGGTGGTGACGAAGGTGCCGGAGGCGACCGCGGGGTCGGCCCGCACCCGCTCCAGCACCATCGGGATCAGGATGCCGCCGAGCGCGCCGGCGACCAGATTGCAGATGATCGCAAGCCCGATCACGATGCCGAGGCCGGGGATCTTGAACCAGGCCACCGCGGCGATGCCGGTGATCACGGCAAAGGCAAGGCCGTTGACGAGCCCGACCATGGCCTCGCGCAGCACCACGCGCGTCGCGTTGAACGCACCGAGCTCACGGGTGGCGAGCGCGCGCACCGCGACCGTCATGGTCTGGGTCGCGGCGTTGCCGCCCTGGCTCGCCACGATCGGCGCCAGCACCGCGAGGGCCACCATCTTCTCGAGCTGGCCCTCGAACAGGCCGAGCACCGACGAGGCCAGGAACGCGGTGGCGAGATTGACCAGCAGCCAGTTGAAGCGGCCGCGGGCGATGGTCCACACCGTGTCGGACAGCTCTTCGTCACTGGTGACGCCGCCGAGCGCCTTGAGGTCCTCGTCGGCCTCCTCCTCGATGACGTCGACGACGTCGTCGATGGTGATGACGCCGACCAGCCGGTCGGTGGTGTCGACCACGGGAGCGGCGACCAGATTGTACTTGCCGAACAGCCGCGCGACCTCTTCCTGGTCCTCCAGCGCGGAGACCCGGCGGCGGTCCTCGTCGACCAGGTCCTTGATCGGAACCGGGCGGCGCGTGCGCAGCAGCACGTCGAGCGGCACCGCGCCGAGCAAATGCTTGTCGGCGTCGACCACGTAGATCTCGTAGAAGCGGTCCGGCAGATCGGGCGTGTCGCGCATGTAGTCGATCGCCTGCCCGACATTCCAATCCGGCGGCACCGCGATGAACTCGGTCTGCATCCGCCGGCCGGCGGAATTCTCCGGATACAGCAGGCTGCGCTCGATGTCCTCGCGCTCGGCCGCCGGCAGCTTCTCCAGGATCTCTTCCTGGTCCTCCTCGTCGAGGCTTTCCAGGAGTTCGACGGCGTCGTCGGATTCGAGCTCGCGGACGCCCTCCGCGACCGTCTCCGGCTCGAGTTCCTCGAGGATCTCCTCGCGGACCGTCTCGTCGACCTCGTTGAGCGCCGAGAAGTCGAAATCGGTACCGGTGATCTCGACCAGGGTGACCCGGTCGTCCGGCTCCAGCGCCGCGATCAGGTCGCCGAGATCGGCCTCGTGCAGTTCCGCCACCACCTCGCACAGCAGCGGCCGGTCGGCGGCGTGGATCGCCCGGGTGATGCCAGCGACGAATTCGGGGCGGAGCTGACCCTCCTCGTCCCGCATCGGCATCCGGGCGAGCGGGTCGGCCTCGGCCGGCTCGGCAACGTCGATATTCTCGGCCATGCCGTGTTTCGCCGGTTTGACAGGAGGGGAAAATCTGGTCTGATTGATGCGGAACGGATTACCTAATCGGTGGGGCCCAGTGCAATGAGAAAGATGTCGAGCGCACCGCGACCGATCCTGAACATTGTCGCGGCGCTGCTCGCGCTCGCACCTTGCGCACTGACCGGCTCGGCACAGGCCGCCGAGTGCGCGCGCAAGGATGCGCTCGGCACCTCACGTGTGCTCGAGGTCGATCCTGCGACCTATCCGCGCGTCGGGCTGAAGAGCTTCCCGCAGACCCTGCCGCTGCGGGATGGCGAGGTGGTGCTGACCTTCGACGACGGGCCGACACCTGGCGTCACCGACAAGGTGCTGACGGCGCTGGCGACCGAATGCGTGCAGGCCACCTTCTTCATGGTCGGCCGCAACGCGGCCGAGCATCCCGACATGGTCCGCAAGATCGCGCGCCTCGGCCACAGCATCGGCTATCACAGCTGGGACCATCCGCATCTCAACAAAATGCCGGCAGATCAGGCCGAGGCGAACATCAATCGGGGGATCGAAGCGGTCCAGACCGCCCTGCGCGGCACCGCAAGCACGGTCCCGAGCACGCCGTTCTTCCGGTTCCCCTATTTCGAGTCGACGCCCAGCCTGCTGGATCGCCTGGAAAAGCGCGGTATCGCGGTGTTCGGAGCCGATTTCTGGGCCAGCGATTGGAACAAGATGACCCCCGAGGAGGAACTCAAGCTGCTCACCGGGCGGCTCGAGGCCCACCGCAAGGGAATTATCCTGCTACATGACCCGCAAATGCGGACCGCCGAGATGTTGCCCGCCTTTTTACGGTACCTGCGTGAGCATAATTATCACGTCGTCCACATCGTCCCGCCGGCGATGAAGACCGTGTCCGACCGGACACATTGAACCCGGGACCAAAGCTGGATTACAGACCGTTAAGGCGGCATTCATGGGGCCGTACCTAAGGATTCGTCAGTGCGTTTGGAATGCGGCCGAGATTCAATGATTGCAAACGTCCTGGTGATGATCCGGAAGCGGTCGCGGACCGCGATCGGCGCGGCGCTCCTGGGCTGCGGCGTGATGACGCCGCACACCGCCCTCGCCGCCGCGGACTGTCCCAACCCCAACGCACTCGGCACCTCGCGGACCCTGGTGGTCGATCCCATGGAGCATCCGCGGATCGGCACCATGCAGTATCCGGAGACCTTGCCGCTCGCCGACCATGAGGTGGTGCTGACCTTCGACGACGGGCCGCTGCCGAAATACAGCAACCAGGTGCTGGCCACCCTCGCCAGCCAGTGCGTCAAGGCGACCTTCTTCACCATCGGCTCACAGGCCCGCTTCAATCCGGAGGGCGTGCGCAAGCTGATCGCGGCCGGACACACCGTCGGCACGCACAGCCAGAACCATCCGCTGACGATGAACAAGATGCCGCTCGAGCGGGTGAAGCAGGAAGTCGACGACGGCATCGCCTCGACGCTCGCAGCCCTCAACGGCGACCGGAGCAAGCTGGCACCGTTCTTCCGGATCCCCGGCCTGATGCGCGCCGAGATCCCCGAGGCCTATCTGGCATCGCAGGGCATCCAGGTCTGGAGCGCCGACTTCCCGGCCGACGACTGGCGCCACATCTCGCCGCAGCGGGTCTACGACCTCGCGATCCAGCGCATCGAGGCCAAGCGCAAGGGCATCCTGCTGCTGCACGACATCCAGCCGCGCACCGTCGCGGCGCTGCCGCGCATCCTCAACACGCTGAGGGAGCGCGGCTATCGCATCGTGCACGTCGTCCCCGCGACCGCAGATCGCCCGGCGACGCCGACCGAGCCGCAGCAATGGTTCATGCGTCCGCCGACCGAGACGGTGGCGATCACGCGCTGGCCGAAAATTCCGAACTTCGTGTTCACCGCGACGCGGACGCTGCCGGCCCCGGTGTTTGCCGACCTGGATTGGCGCGACGCCGACATTCTCGACCACGCGCAGCGGGCGCGCGTCGCGGCGCCCGTCCGCACGCTGTGGCCGCAGCCGCAACTCACCCAGCTCGCGGCCGTCTCGACCCTGCCGATCCCGGCGGCCGACGTGTTTCGCGTTCCCGAGGCGCTGGACCTGACCTTGCTCGCAGCCCGCTCGGCCGCCAGTCGCCGCCTTGCACAGCGCGCCGTTGTTCCGGCCGCCGGCGCACCGCGCGCGCAGGCGATCTCCGCGCGCCAGGCCAGGCATCCGCGGCAGGCCGCGCATCAGCCGCCCGTTTCGGGTCACGGCAGAGTCCACGCGGCACCCATGCGGGTCGCGCCGCCGGCCGCGAACAATGCTTCAGTCCACGTCGCCAGGCGCACCCCGCGCGCCGAAGCCTCGGCGGCCAGCAAGCGCGTGCCGGATTGATGTGACCTAGCTGGCCACGATCTTGGCGACGCAGAGCAGGATCACCAGCGCCAGAAAGAAAATGTCGATATAGGATTTGATCTCGCCGGAATGCCTGAGCTCGGTGACATCGGCGACGATCTGCTTGCGCGAGGCCGCCGCATTGGGCCCCTCGCCGGCCGCTGCGGCCAACCGCCGCGTCTCGCCCTCCAGGCGCTCGATGCGCTGGAAGAAATAGAATGAGCGCAGACCCGAGAGGGCATGCATCGTCGCATAGATCAGCACCAGGATCGCGACCGTCGCGCGCTGCTGGTATTTCTCCAGAAGGTTGAGCGTGAAATAGACCAGCCCCAGGAACACGAAGTTGGAGACGACACGATAGACGTAGCTGGCAAAGATCATCAGGCGCTCCGGGTGGGGCAGGCTTGCGGCCGCGCGATCGGGAGAGGCATTGGCTTCCGGCTGACAGCGCCGAACCGGCAAGGCCATGCCTCCGCGACACTACGCGGGTCGTGTTACAGGACCGCAGCCCCGATCGCGAAATCGTCCGTCGCTGGGAGCCTGCGGAAGATGACTGCAACTTCAACGGCTTGCCGAGATGATTGCGCGCCGATGCGGCGGCTCGCCCCTATAGGCGTTTTCCAACCCGAGCGCCAGCAGCGGCAAAGGCCGCATCATCCAGACAGCGCAAAGCCTGTCGAGAGCGTTGCGACGATCCTAAGAACGCAGATCAGAATTGAGCCATGATCTTTAGACGATACTGCGGAATCAGATGCTACTCGGAACCAGCCCCGCCGCGTGTTGATCAAGTTGCGTGCTCGTTCGTGCAGTCGTGATCTACGGACGCTACAATGCCCGGATGAATCCTGTCGAATTGCAAGAGATGCTCGCGTCAACGCCGATGCTGTCGGCGGTGACAGGCCCCCCGCTCGATCCAGATTTCAGGCATGTTTGATTTTCTCAAATCGGTGATCGGCATCGGCAAGCCGGCCCTTCCCGCTACCGCAGCCGACAAGGCGACCGTCACCGACATCGTGACCGACCTGCAGCGGCTCGAGACCATCAGCCCCGACCTCGCGCAGCGCACCATTGCCTATGTTCTGACCGGCGAAGGGGGCTCCGTGCTGCTGCAGCTCGAGCAACAGTCGAATGCGGTGCAGACCGCCCTCGCCCAGTACGCGCCCTATAACGCTCCGGCGGCAGCTCAGGCCGTGGTGAACAAGGCGCTCGCGGCCAGCACCAATCTGTTCAAGCGGCAGCACGGACCCGAGGCGACCTGGATCCGCCGCTACCTCGAGGTCCTGATCGTGCCACAAAAGGGTTCGCGCTGGGGATTGTACGCCCATCCGGGACCGAGCCCGCTGTGGCTCCGCGGCTTTCTCGCCCGCGGCGCGATCGGCCCGAATCCGGATCAGAAGCAGCCGACTGATCTCAACGCGGTGCTGAACTGGCGCGACGCGGAAGACAACGCCGTCGTCATCGCGCTGGACCTGCTGGTGCTGGAGAAGATCAACCAGCATGCTTTGCGTAACCACGATATCGCGACAAGGTTCGACTTCAAGAACGGCCTTGTTGCGGACCGGCAGGCCGTCACCGCGGCATATGCCAAATACGACCGCCCGTCGCAGGCCATCGTGATCCATATCCTGAAGCAGTTCGACCTGGTCAGGGACGCGTATTTCGACTTCATCTACCAGCAGTATCTTCTGTCGACCAGCAAGGCGGTCCGCGAGGCGGCGCAGAATGCCCTGCTCGCCTCGCCTCCCGAGACCCTCGCCGCCAGCGTCACGCAAACTCTCGCCGAGGGCAACCCGACGGCGCGCGCGCAGGCCGCGCAGATTCTGCCGCTGGTCATCGGCGAACAGGCGCGCCCGCTGCTCGAAGCACATCTTGCCAAGGAAACCTCCAAGACGGTCCGCAAGATCATCGAGCTTGGACTGGGATCATCCGTCGTTCGCGACGACGCGGCCGCGATCCCGCGCACATTGAGTGGCGACGGCGCCGAGGGCTACCTCGCCGCCGATGGCAGCGAAGTGCTTGCACCGCCGCTCGCCGCGACACCGGGGCCGACGCCACTGCCCGATAGCGTCAAGGCCGGATATCAGGGTCTTCTCGACAAGGCGCACGCCCGCTGGCTGAAGAACTACGAAGACCAGAAGGCGCGCCACGACAAGGCCACTGCCGAACAGCGGAAGAACTGGAAGGCACCCGTGCCGCCCCAGCCGATCGATCCGACCGTCGTCGACAGGTATTGTGCGCTGCTCGCCGCGAGCAGCCCGATCGACGAAGCCGCAGCCGCCAAAATCGGCAACTTCTCTCCCTTCGCGCCCTACGGCAGCGATGCCGCGGCCGAACCGCCGTTCAACAATCCGGAGCTCACGCTGTGGCACCTTTGCCGCGCCCGCGCGCTGCTCGCCGGCGCGACAAGGAATCACGGCTGGCTGCTGTCGAATTTGATGAATGGCCATGGAGCGATCCACGGTGCCATTCACGCGCGGCTGACCAATGGCCTCGATCTGCGGACCCTGGCAACCCTGATGCAGCCTGGTCTGGAAGCGAAGACACTTGCCGTCCAGGCGCTGAACGCCGGCATCTCCGAGGACCTGCCGGCGCAGGCGATCTGGCCCTATCTCGCAGCTCATTTCGACGTGCTCGACCAGGCGCTCGGCCAGGTAGCCGCGACGGATTTTCGCGAACCGCCGATCCTGAATGCACTCGGCCTGCTTCGCCTGTTCCCGAAATTGCCGGCGCGCTACTTCAACACAGTGCTGACCCACGCGCTGTCGTCGAAGAAATCGCTCAACAAGCCGGCACGCGCATTGCTGCTCGAGATCGACGGAATCGAGCAACGTCTGGTGCCGTTCCTTTCCGACAGCAAACAGGACGTGCGCTCCGGTGTCGCCGAGATGCTGGGTGCGATCGGCGCCGAGAGCGCCATCGAACCGCTCAAGACATCGCTCGGCAAGGAGAAGTCCGAGCTGGTGCGGGCTGCCGCGCTTGGCGCCCTGCGCCGGCTCAAGGTCGACATCTCCAGCTACGTCTCGCCGGAGATCCTGATCAAGGAAGCAACCGCCGGCCTGAAGGGCAAGAAGGTCAAGGATATCGGCTGGTTTCCACTCGACAGCCTCCCGGCGTTGAACTGGGCGAACGGCACCGCGGTCCCGCCCGAGGTGCCGCGCTGGTGGATCGCCCTCGCCGGCAAGCTCACCCAGCCCGGCGGCAACACGCTGTTCTCGCTCTGGCTCGATGAGCTGACGCCTGAGAGTGCCGAGGCACTCGGGCGTCACATCCTCGGCAGCTTCCTGCGCTACGACGCGACGCACTGCTCGGAGGACGAAGCCAACGCCTACGCCAAGGCCGGCGCCCAGGCGCGCTACGATACCTATCAGGGCTACGCCAAGCGCTGGAACAACGAGTTCTACCGCTCCTATACCTATGAGAAGGCGTTTGCCGATCTGCGCGCCGAGCGGCTCTCGATCTATCTCAACAACGCCCACGCCGACCGCGGCATCCTCGGACTCGCGGCACGTGCGGAAGGCACCTTCGCGGTCCAGATCGTCCGCACCTACATGCGCGATCACTATACCCGGGTCGCGCAGGTCAAGGCGCTCACGGAATATCTGAGCGGCAACACGTCGTCGGCCGCATTGCAGATGTTGCTGTCGATCGCCCGCCGCCATCGCACCAATTCGGTCCAGGTGCTGGCGCAGTCCCTGGTCGAACGCATCGCCGACGAGCGCGGCTGGACCACCGACGAGCTGGCCGACCGCACCATCCCGACCGCGGGCCTCGACGAGCGCGGTCTTCTCGATCTCGAGATCGGCACCCGCGTCTACCAGGCCAAGCTCGATGCGGAAGACGTGCTCACGCTCTACAATCCCGACGGCAAGGTGGTGAAGAACCTGCCTCAGATCAGCGAAGGCCCCGACAAGGAGAGCGCTTCCGAGGCCAAGAAGGCGCTCTCGAATGCCAAGAAGGAACTGAAGCAGGTCCACGAATTCCAGGCCAAGCGGCTCTACGAGGCGCTCTGTGTCGGCCGGCGCTGGCAGCTTGCCGAATGGCGACGCTTCCTGCTCGAGCATCCGATCGTCGGGCGGCTGGTGCAACGCCTGATCTGGCTCGGCCTCGACCCGCAAGGCGACGTCGTCGCATCGTTCCGGCCGCTCGAGGACCTTTCCTTGACCGACAGCGCCGACAACGCCGTCGATCCGGAATCCTTGATCGGCGTCCAGCTCGCGCATCGCTCGCTGCTATCCGCCGAACAGAGCGAGGCCTGGAAGCAGCATCTCGCCGACTACAAGGTCGCGCCGTTGTTCAACCAGCTGGACCGCCCGGTAATGGCGAGCGCGACCGGCAATTCGATCGACGACCGCAACGGCCACATCATCGAGGCGTTCAAGCTGCGCAGCGCCGCGCAGAAGCTCGGCTATGAGCGCGCGCAGGCCGAGGATGGCGGCTGGTTCACGCAATACATCAAGCCGTTCGGCGGCATCGGAATCAATGCGGTGATCGAGTTCACGGGATCGCCGCTGCCCGAGGAAAATCGTGCCGTGGCGCTGCTGGCAGCCAAGTTCGTGCGGGCCCGCAAGGGCGGCCGATCGGGCTATGGTGCGCAGATCGCACTCAACGAAGTACCGCCGGTGCTGCTGAGCGAGGTCTGGAACGACCTGCATCAGATCGCGAGCGCCGGCAGCGGATATGCCGAGGACTGGTGCAACAGGACGGCCTGGTAATGGAACAGAAGAACGCACTGCAACTGCGCCCCAGCGCGGAAGCCCGCTTCGCCGACGAGCTCGCGGCATTGAAGGCCGCCGATCAGGGCAGACGGCCGCCGGGCTGGGCGCTCTCCGCGCGCGCGGTCCGCAGCTTCATCCTCGGCGACGCCAAGCTCTCGGTCCGGCGCAAGTTCTATGGCGACGATGCGCTGGTTGAGCGTGCGCTGGTCGCATTGATGAGCGAGCAAGGCCTGATGCTGGTGGGCGAACCCGGCACCGCCAAATCGATGCTGTCGGAATTGCTGGCCGCCGCGATCAGCGGCTCCTCGATGCTGGTGGTGCAGGGATCGACCGGCGTCACCGAGGATCATGTCCGCTATGGCTGGAACTATGCGCTGCTGATCGCCGAGGGCCCGACGCCGCGCGCGCTGGTCCCCTCCCCGGTGATGGAAGCGATGCGGCTCGGCCGCGTCGTCCGGATCGAGGAGCTGACCCGATGCCCGCCCGAGATTCAGGACGTGCTGATCTCGGTGCTGTCGGAAAAGATGATGACAGTGCCGGAGCTCGGCGAGAGCGCGAGCGTCTACGCAGCGCCCGGCTTTTCGGTGATCGGCACCGCCAACCTGCGCGACCGCGGCGTGCACGAGATGTCGAGCGCGCTCAAGCGCCGCTTCAATTTCGAGACTGTGCTGCCGCTGACCGATCCGGCGCTGGAGATCGAACTGATCCGCCAGGAAGTCGGCAAGCGGCTCGGCCAGGCCGACATCTCCGTGAACTTCCCGGACGAGGTCACCGACCTTCTCGTCACCACCTTCCAGGATCTGCGCCGCGGTCAAACCAAAGACAACGTGCCGCTGTCGAAGCCGTCGGCCGTGATGTCGACGGCGGAGGCCGTCAACATCGCCCATGCCGCCGCGCTGGAAGCGGCGTTTCTCGGCACCGGCGACGTCGGCGGCGCCCATATCGGCCGGCAATTGCATGGCGTCATCGTCAAGGACAATGTGGACGACGTGAAGAAGGTGCGCGCCTATGTCGATCACATCGTCAAGGAGCGCGCCCGCCGCAGCAAGGTGTGGTCGGATTTTCTCGGCGCGGTGAAGGCGATGAAGGACGAGGGCTGAGGCTCGCGGCATGAACGCACTCGATCCGGCCGCGACCGCTCTCCGGCTGTTTGACGCCGAACGCGGCCTTTACTTCTTTCCGATCCGCCATCACTCGCCGGCCTGCGCACTGCATCTGCGGGGAGCACTGCGCGCGATCCGGCCGGCTGCCGTGCTGATCGAGGGGCCGGTTGATTTCGAGCCCTTGATCGGCGAGATGCTCGCGCCGGGCGTTGTGCCGCCGGTTGCCATGGTGGCGCTGCCTGATAACGCGGAGAAAGGCCGCGGCGGCACGACCTATTATCCGATCTGCCGCCATTCGCCCGAATTCGTCGCTATCCAGCAGGCGACCGAGCTCGGCGCCACCGTCCGCTTCATCGATCTGCCGTCGCGCCACGCCGCGATGCTGTCCGACCGCCGCGACCGGCCGGACCAGCCGTTGCTGCCGATGCGCGAGACGATGTTCGATCGCGGCGCCTATGTCGAGGCGATGTGCGCGCGGACCGGGTTTCGCGACGGACTCGGACTGTGGGACGGACTGTTCGAGGCGCGCGCCCGCGGCACCGACTGGCGCGGCTTCTTTGCCGGCGTCGGCGCCTATTGCGCCGCGCTGCGTGCCGCATCGGACCCGGATGAGTTGCGCACCGACGGAACGCTGGTGCGGGAAGCGATGATGCGCGCCTGCATTCAGGAGGCGATCGCAGCGCGCGCCGGCCCGATCGTCATCGTCACCGGCGGCTTTCATACGCCGGCATTGATCGATGCCGCATTGGAGACGTCGCGACCTGCCGGCGCGGCGGCGCGCTCCAATGCCTGGCTGGTCCGTTACGACTTCCGCGCGCTCGATCGCTTGAACGGCTACGGCGCCGGCCTGCCGTTGCCCGGCTTCTACGAGCGGGTCTGGGAGCGCCTGACCGGAGCGGATGACGATGCCAAGAGCTCGCTGACCGAGGAGATCCTGGTCGGCTTTCGCGCGCACCTGATCGAACACGAACCGGCGCTGGCGTTCGCGTTTCCGACCTTGCGCGCCATGATCGAGACTGCGACCCGGCTCGCCGAGCTGCGCGGCCTGTCCGAGCCGGGTCGAACCGAGCTGTTCGACGCCCTGCAATCGTCCGCGATCAAGGAGGAGATCGAGGTCGGCGCCCATCCGCTGCTCGCCGCCTTCCGGACGTTCCTCCAGGGTGACCGGCTCGGCGACCTGCCACCCGGCAGCCGGCTGCCGCCGCTGGTCGAACGTGCGCGCGTGGAAGCACGGAGTCTTGGCCTTTCGCTCGAAGACGCCGTGCCCAAGACGCGCGAGCTCGACATCTACCGCAAGCCGCGCCACGGCCAGACCAGCCGGTTCCTGCACGCGATGCGGCTGGTCGCAGCGCCCTTCGCCGAGCGCGTCAAGGGCCCCGACAGGGTACACGGGTTTCGCGCCGATATGCTGATGGAGACCTGGACCTACTCCTGGTCGCCCGCCGTCGAGGCCGCGCTGATCGAGCGCGCGGCCGACGGCGAAACCGTGAGAGACGCAGCCGCGACGATCCTGATCCGGCGCCTCGCCGACCTCGAGACCGAAGGCCAGTGCAACAACGCCGAGGCGGCGTTCAACCTCCTGGCCATCGCCTTCGATGCCGGGATCGGCAGCGCGGCCGAGGCGCTGGTCGCGGCCGTCAGCGTCGCAGTCGGCGCGGACACCCATCTGCTGCGCCTCGCCAACGCGCTGGTGATCGGCCAGGCCCTCGACAGCCGCGCCAGGGGGATGCAGTCCGACGCTGCTATCAGCGCATTCGCCGCCCTGCTCCCTGCCCTGCTCGACCGGCTGGCCCGCCGCATCGCCGAGCTGCTGCCTGACCTCGCCGCAGTCAACGCCGACAATGCCGGCGAAGCGGTCGCCAGTCTGGCGGCGCTGACGGAGGCGATGGCCGATCCGGATCCACCATTTCCGACGCAGCCGCTCCGCGATGCCGTGCAGCATCTGATGTCGGCACAGCTCGATCCGCAGCTGAACGGCGCGGTCATCGCGGTTGCCGCGGTGATCGGCCTGATCGACGAGGCCGAGGCCGGGCGACGTCTGTCGGCGGCGCTGGCGGGCGCATTCGCGCGCCCTGGCGAAGCGATCCGCACGCTGTCCGGCGTGATGGCGCTGGCACCGCAGCTGTTCGTCAATGACAGCAGCGTCATCACGGCGATCGACAATCTGTTCGGCGCCGTCGACGATCCGGGATTCCTCGCGCTGCTGCCGCAGCTGCGCATGGCATTTGCCGAATTGAGCCCGCAGGAGACCGATCGGGTGGCCGCCATCGTCGCCGCCGCACATGGCGCCGGCGACCACGACCTCGCTTTGTTGCGACAGGCCCCTAGCACCCACGTGCTGGCGGACCATCTGGCGCTCAGCGAAAGGCTGCGCAATCAATGGCGCGAGGACGGCCTCGCAGCATGGCTGGAGCCCGCGCCATGACGCCGCCGAACGACAAGCCGACGCAATTGTCCGCCGAGCAGACCCGCCGGCTGCTGCGCTGGCGCATGGCGCTCGGTCGCTATGCGGATAATCGGCTCGGCAGCTCCGGCCTCAGCGCGGAGGATCGCCGTCGCGATCAGCTGCTGGAGCGGATCTATGCGGAGCGCGGGCGCCAGCGCGGCCTGCGTCTCGGCAGCGGCCGCAAGGGCTCGCTCGATCCAAGCCAGATCACGATCCCCGACTGGCTCACCGACAGCCGCCGGCTGTTTCCAGCGTCGGTGTTCGAAACCATCCAGGGCCATGCGCTGAACGATCTCGGCCTCGCCGGCCTGTTCGCCGATCCGGCCGCGCTGGAGAAGCTGCAGCCCAATCTCGACCTGATGAAAGTGCTGCTCGCCTTCAAGGGCAAGGCCGACCGAAACCTGGTCGAGGCGATCCGCCGCGTCGTCGATGCCGTGGTTGAGGACCTCAAGCGCAAATTGAAGGCCGAGCTGGAGCGCGCCCTGTCGGGCCGCCGCGACCGCTTCCGCCGCGGCAAGCTGCGCTCGGCAGCCAATCTCGATCTGCGCCGTACCATCCGGGACAATCTCAGGCACTTCGACCCCGAGCGTAAGGCCATCATCGCCGAGCGGCTGCATTTCGTCTCGCGCCAGAAGCGGCGCATGCCGTGGACGATCATCCTGTGCGTCGACCAGAGCGGCTCGATGTTGAACTCGCTGATCCACGCCACCGTGATGGCCTCGATCCTCGCAGGCCTGCCCGCCGTCGAGGTTCGCTTCGTCGCCTTCGATACCTCGATCGTCGACATGTCCGACAAGCTCGCCGATCCGGTCGACCTGTTGCTGTCGGTGCAGCTCGGCGGCGGTACCGACATCGCGCGCGCGATGACCTATTGCGAAACCCTCGTCGCCAATCCGAGCCGCACCGTGATCGCGCTGATCAGCGATTTCGAGGAAGGCGGCTCGCTGTCCGAGCTGCTGCGCTGCGTCCGCCGCCTCACTGAGGCCCGCGTCAAGCTGATCGGCCTCGCCGCGCTCGATACCGACGGCGCTGCCGTGTTCGATCGTTCCACCGCCGAGAAGCTGGTGGGCCTCGGCATGCACGTCGCGGCGATGACGCCCGACCGCTTCGCCGAATGGCTCGTTGGCGTCATGGATTAACGGCCGACGATCATGTCCGACCTCATCCCACTCTATGCCCAGATCGAGGACACCACGCTGGAGGCGATGGCGTCCAAGGGCATCGTTCGCCGCGGCCGTGCCGATGCGGCCAATGTGCAATTTGAGGCGATCGGTGCCGATGAAATCGTCGGCAAGGTCGAGGGCGCCACGGTTCGGCTCGACGACAAGGGGCTCGCCAAGGCGCGCTGCAGCTGTCCGGCTGCGACGATCTGCCGGCACAAGATCGCGGTGGTCTTCGCGCTGCGGACGCAGGCCGGAGAGCCACCGGCTACTCCTGCCGTCGAGATCGATTGGCCGGCGCGGCTTGCGGCGTTTGATCGCAAGGTGTTGCAAGGCGCCGTCGGCAAGACCGGCCTGCGCGAGGCGATCCGGCTGCTGGCGCTGGCCGAGACCACGACCATCGAACCCGGACAGCTCTCGCTGCGGGTGATGCTCAAGTCGAATGCGGAGGAGATCGAGGTCGCGATCCCGGCCGAGGGTGATTTCAACGCCGTGGTGTCCGGCCTGCCGGAGCGCCGCCGCCCTGCCGGCCACGCCGCCGCGATCCTCGCGGCACGCCGCCATTTCGGCCACGACGCCATCGAGCTCGACGAGCCGGAGCCCGCTACCGACCAGAAAGGGTTCGTACCGGACGGCCCCCTGCTCGCCGTCATGCGCGACACGCTCTGCCGTGCCTATGCGCAAGGGTTTGCGGTCCCCTCACGCGCGCTTGAGGAGCGGCTGATGCTGCTTGCGGTGTCGAGCCGTGCCGAGGCGATGCCGAGGCTTTCGACGAGCCTGCGGCGCATCGCCGAAGGATTGGAGCAGCGCCGCCTACGCAATGTGAATCATGATGCGGCGGAGCTGTTGCGCGAGATCGCCTTCAGCCACGCCTTGCTCCATGCGCTGTCGCAGACCAATGACGATGCGCGCCTGCGCCGGCTGGCCGGAACGGTGCGCGCCGAATATGAGCCGATCGGCGACATCAACCTGATCGGCCTTGGCGCGACCATATTCGAGACCATCGCCGGCGCGGTCGGCGTCACTGGCCATTTCGTCGAACCGGCAACCGGACGGCGCTTCACCACCACGCTCGCCCGGGGAACGACGCACGATACGCGCTTCGACCCGCGCGATGCGTATCGCAACCAGGCGATCTGGGGCCAGACGCTGGCGCGGCTGGCGTCGGCGAGCTTCCGCCTGTCCGGCGCACAGGCGTCGTCAACCGGCCGGCTCTCGCTGTCGCAGACGAGCCGCGCCGAAGCGATCCAGCCGTTCAAGCCGGACCGCGAGTCGGTTGCGGCGTGGACGGTGGATCACAATGCGCCGCTCGCCGATCTCGTCCATTTGTCCTGGCCGATGTTGGCCGGCCATCTCTCGCGCTGCTTCGCGCCGTCGCTCGATTCGCCTGCGGTCGCGGCGCAGCCGGTGGTGCTGCTGCCGAGCCGGATCGCGCCCGTGGCGTTCGACGATTTGACGCAGCGGCTACGCTGGCCGCTGATGGATGCAAGCGGCGCCTGGCTGTCGCTCACGCTCGATCACGATGACGAAGGACGCGGCCTCGGCGCGCGCCGCATCGCGGCGCTCGAGGCCGCGCTCGGCGACGCCGGCAACAAGCGGCCGTTTGCGATTGTCGCGATGGCCCGGCCCGAGGCCGGCAGGATGGTGCTTGAGCCGATGGCGCTGTGGGGCGAGACGCAGTCGTCGCTGGATTTCCCCGAGCGAAGCCCGGCGCAGGCTGGCGATGTGGTGTCGCGCATCATGGCCGGCCTGCGCCGCACGGTCGCCCAGTTTGCGCCACCGCCGCCCGCCGACATCACCATGCGCCAGACCTCGCAACTGCTAGGGAACGGCGTCGATGCCTTGATTGGATTCGCCGAATCCGGGCTACACGCGTCCGCCCGCGAGCGCCTGCTGGTTCCGCTGGCGAAGACCTATCAGCTGGCGTCGCTCGATCCGCTCGCCCAGTTGCTGTCGCGGACGACCGCCACAAGCCACAACAACGACACTGCGTCGGCTGCGCTCGCCGCCGCCCAGGGGCTGTTCACGATGCAGAGCTTCACCAGCCGGCTTCAGGTCTGGAGCTGATCCGCGCGACGAGCATCGCCGCTCAATTCATCCAGGTCACGGTGTAAGTGAGGGGGAGACCGACCAGCCGCATCGACCTGATCTGATAATTGGTGACGCCCGCCGTCTGCAGCACGGATTCCAGCTCGCTGCGCGACAGCAGGTTCATGTAGTCGCCCGCCGCCCAGCCCTTGCCGATGAATTCCAGGCAGCGATCGAACTGCGGCTTGGACAGCATGAGATGAAGCAGCGGCAGACGCGTGTGCACCTCGATCGGGAACAGGCGGTTCGGCGTCGTCAGATAGCCGCGCTTCGACACCCGCCGCATCTCGCGGACGAATTGAATCTGCCGCTCGCGGCTGCCGACATGTTCGATCACGGCGTTCGAATAGCCGATGTCGAAGCTGGCGTCGGCAAACTGCAGATCGCAGCCGTCGCCATTGACGACCTTGATCTGCGGATGGTTGCGGCTGAAGTGCTCCATCTTCTCGGGCGTGAGGGCCGTGATGCGTTCCGGATGGGGATAGTGCTTGGCCAGATAATTGTCGGTCGACCAGTAATCGGTATCGGTGACGCCGATGTCGATGATGGTATCGGTGCTGCGCGGTTGCAGCAGATCGATGAATTCCTGATATTTCCTGGCCCGGTTGCGACCGGACACCTTCGATGCCAGCGACTCGATCAGATCGGTTGCCGGATTGGTCACGAGGTCCATAAGCGATCTCCCTTCGAGTGTGTGAGCAGCGACGTCGCGCGCGCAGCATGGCCGCGGAGGCGCGTCAGTTTCTTATTGGTCGCGCCGTCCGTTATCGGACGGCAAACCTGAAACGGTGCTCTCGAGCACATCAGGGAGTAGCACCGGCAATCCAGCTACAGTGGCGGTTCGACGAACCCGCCTGGGGCTTCGCACCGACCGGCAATCAGTTAAATCAAATTCGAACGGCGCGCCGCATTTACATCGCGATAACCCTAACGCGACGGCGCGATTAACCCTGAGCCTCGGGGCCAGCCGATCCCGCGCACGCTGCATGTGTTGCTGGTGCCGCACCCACCGCGGGCTCGATGGCGGCCGTTGGCCCCGGGGCGCGATCCAGCCGCCCGCAGCGCAGAGCGGCGATAGGCCTGCTTAACCGCCTGCCACGAGGGGACCACCACATCGCGGCAGGGAATAAGCAGGCGCAGTCAATTGCAGGAAGGCAATCGAAATCCAGCCTTGCTTTCCGGCCTCATCAGCTCATTCGAGGTTGCGTTGGACACGAGCCTCGAACCAACCGACGAGATGCACCGGCGATGATTGATGTCAGAGTGTTCCTCTGAGATGGCTATTCGGATTTTTCCAGGGAAGAGAGTTCGGAAAGCCAGAGCGCACGTTGCATCACCGTCGGATCGAAGCAAACTTTCGAGTCGTAGACTCGAGAGTCTTCGGAGACCTTGAAGCGGTCGATTCCGAAGAATTCGACAGGCTTGCCGCCAACCGTGCCGTATGCTCTGAACTCGAGGAATGTGAGCTCGCCTTCCGCGAGATAGTCGATCACTTCGAGCTTGATATCGGGCATCGACGCGATCACGCGGTCAATCTGCTTCTGGTAGAAAACGCTGCCCTTCCCGATGCCGTCGGGTCCTGGCCAGTTGGCTAAAATGTCGTCAGTGATCGCCGACTTGGTCAAGCTTCGGTCCGGGGCCTGCCAGAACTCTTTGTAGACTTGGGCGAAGTTGGAACCAAGGCCCGGCCTGGCTACGCTCAACTTGATACCTGCTTGGGCGCAGAATTCCGCCGTGTCGAAGTACCCGACTTCCTTGACGAGCAGGCCGTCGCGAAACGTGCATACGAATGCCGCCGGGATATCCAGCTTATTCCCGACTTTGGTTCCGAGCCCAAGGAAGTCACCGGCGAGGGTCCCGCCCCAGCTGCCCCAAACGACGGCTGAGTCGCCCCCGTAACTCGCGCCGACGAACTCACCGTGGTAGTCCGGCACGGCCGTGAACAAGGCGCCGAAGAATTTACGCAGTTCGGCATGACCTTTTACGACCGGGCCGAATCCGATGCTTTGGTAGGTGCCGTCCTCGGCGTACATCGCAACGGTCGCATCGAGGTCATGCGCTTCCTTCGCGGCGGCATATTGCTTTACGAGCGCTTCAAGATCTTTTCGGTTCGTCAACACGGTCTCCCCCCTTGGATTTGGTTGCTGTGCAATCGCCGAGATCCGGGCCACCTGCCCGCGTTTCTGCAGCGCTCCACGTGTGATCCAGAGGACCGTCGCATCCGAAGTCGCGCGGTGTCGATTACTTCGCTGGTCAATGCTTGAAATTTAAGGCTCGGATTTCCGCTTGATCCGTCAGCAGTCCCGCGTGTCGGCGAAAGAGATCTTTGGAGCATGACACGATGCGGATAAGCATTTACCTCGCAGGTAAATGACACCACGCGACACGCCGCGTACGGTTCGGCTCATGTGGTACCAAGGTGGTCGCAAATCCTCAGGAGAACTTCTGCGCGTCTGGAGAGACCGCCGGCATCTCAGCCAGCTCGAGCTTGCGAATCGCGCAGAGATATCAACTCGACACCTGTGTTTCGTCGAAACAGGGCGGGCGGCTCCGAGCCGGAATATGGTGCTCAAACTTGCCAGGGTGCTCGACCTGCCGATCCAGGTGCGCAACGAGTTGCTGCTGTGCGCGGGATTTGCTCCGATTAGCGAGACGAGGTCACTCGATGCTCCGGAAATGGAACGCATCGCGGTCGCCCTGCGCCAGATTCTGCGGGCTCATGAACCGTATCCCGCGTTCGTCATCGATCGGAGATACGACATCGTGGCGGCCAATCGCAGTGTCGGAGTGCTGCTGTCGGATGTAGTCTCGCACCTGCTGGAGCCGAAACTCAATGTGGTGCGCGTCTGCCTGCACCCGGACGGGCTTGCGCCGACACTTCGAAATTACAATGTGGTGCGGTCGCGATTGCTAAATCGGCTGCGCTTCGATGTGGAACGTTACGGCAGCGCGAGTTCTGCAGAATTGCTGGAGGAGGTGGAGAGTTATCCGCGCCCCGTCCTCGCGGAAAGCGGATTCGACGCTGCTATCGAGATTGCCACGTCGTTACGGTTGTCGACAAGATTCGGCGAGCTCGCGTTCCTGATGATTCTCGCGACGTTCAATACGGCCAGCGACGCAACGCCGGATGAATTATCCATCGAATCCTTCTTTCCTGCAGACGCCAACACCGCCGAAATCATGCGTGGATACGCGGTCGATGACGGTCCTCGGCTCGCTTTCATGTCTTGAAGTGCCGGGTCCGGATCACACCGTTGGCCCTCTTGCTCGCACTCGGGGCGACGGCGCTGTGATCCAATCCGCGGTTTCGAGGAATCCAGCAGAGTTGACGTAAGACGGGGAAGCAGCCTGTTCAAACGGGATTGGAGCGCGGTCGCGCAAGCGAATCGGGAAAGCTCGGGGTCAGCGGCATGGGGGATCGTCACGTTTGATCAGAATCAGCCCCTCAACGACATATTGCCGGTCGCAGGCGCGAACAAGGTACCGACACCGCGCTGGAACGCAGTGGTGCCATTCCCGGCTAACATCCGGAAAAAAGCCCAGTCATTTCAATGGAAAATGTGGGATTATGGTGCGCTCGGAGGGACTCGAACCCCCACGGTGTTACCCACTGCCACCTCAAGGCAGCGCGTCTACCAATTCCGCCACGAGCGCTGGGATGCCGGATGGAACCCTGAGGCGCCGCCGCATCGACGGGGCCATGTAACAAATCATCGATGCAGGGACAAGGCGATTAATGCAGGAATTAACTGCGAACGCCGGGAGATTTCGGCAGCATTTGCTTGACCTCGACCGCAATCCGGTTGCGGTCGACCAGGACCACGCCGCTGGCCACCGGCAGGTTGTTGGCGAGGATCTTGACCTCGTCGGCCTCGGTGGCATCCAGTTCGATGATGGCGCCGCGGGACAGCCGCATGACCTGGTGAATCGGCATGGTGGTGGTACCGAGGACCACCATGAGATCGACGCTGACTTTATCGAGCGTGGGCACTTCTGAACCGCCGAACGGGAACTAAATTGTGGGTTCACCTGACCACGTTAGGGTTAGCTAATGGTTAATGACCGCCAAAGCCTCGATCTAACGACCTTTGCGCGCCCCTCGGGCGGCGAAGCGGTCGAATGGCGGATTGCTGACCGTCCGGTGCCCTACCCTGATTCCCTCACCGCGATGGACACGAGGGTGGCGGCGATCGCCGACGGATCAGCGCCTGAGCTGGTCTGGCTGCTGGAGCACCCGCCACTTTATACCTCCGGCACCAGCGGCAAGGCCGGTGATCTGCTCGCCCCGAGCTTTCCGACCTTCCAGAGCGGCCGCGGCGGCCAGGTCACCTATCACGGCCCGGGCCAGCGCGTGGCCTATGTGATGCTCGACCTCAAGCGGCGCCGACCCGATGTGCGCGCCTATGTCGCCTCGCTGGAAGAATGGATCATCCGAACGCTGGCCGCTTTCAACGTCCGCGGCGAACGCCGCGAGGACCGCGTCGGGGTCTGGGTGAAACGCCCGGACAAGGGGCACGGCCACGAGGACAAGATCGCCGCAATCGGCGTACGGCTGCGCCGCTGGGTCTCGTTCCACGGCATCGCGATCAATGTCGAGCCCGACCTCTCCCACTTCCAGGCGATCGTGCCCTGCGGCGTGGTTGATCCCCGCTACGGCGTCACCTCGCTGGTCGATCTCGGACTGCCGGTCACGATGGCCGATGTCGACATCGCGCTCCGGCAGGCCTTTTCCGAGGTGTTCGGCGACACCGCGGCGCGCCTGCCGGAGGCGGCCGGCTAGAACTCACGCCGCCTTCTGCGGCGCGACCTCGAGCTTGCCGGCGATGTAGCGGCGCTCCTGGGTGAGGCCACCGAAGCCGTAGGCATCGCCCTTCACCTCGTCGACATGGGCGTAGCTCTCGGTGTGCAGCGGCCCGAGCAGCTCGCCCATCCGCTTGAACAGCGCGGCGAGATAGGCCGCCTTCTCGTCCTTGGTGTTGGTGCCCTCGGTGACATGGATGTCGAGCCAGTAGCTCGCGAGCCCCTGTTCGGCGAGCGACTTGCCGCCTGCGAACCAGTCGGCGGCATCGGTCGACTTCACGATGATCGCGGTGACCTTGGGATCCTTGTGCAGGATCCCAGCCGTCAGATCCGACACGGCGGCGGCGATGTCTGACTTCAGTAACGGCCTTTCGCGGGACGTTGCGTAGGTGACGGTGATGAGCGGCATGATCGGTCTCCTTGAATTGGGTTGGCGCGGATCAATCGCGCCTCATCTAGCTAGACCTTTGCGCACCATCTTGATATCTTATCTATGTATATAGCAATGATAACGATCATTGATCATGACAGCGACCCTCGATATCGACACCGTGCAGGCCTTCCTCCTCGTCGCCGAGCTGCAGGGCTTTACCCGCGCCGCCGAGGCGCTCGGCACCACGCAGGCCGCGATCAGCATGAAGTTGCAGCGGTTAGAGACCCTGCTCGGCAAGCGGCTGGTCGAGCGCTCGCCGCGCGCGGTGCGGCTCACCGCCGACGGCGCGGCGTTCCTGCATCACGCCCGTGCGCTGATCGAGGTGCATGATCGCGCTCTGTCCGGCGAGAAGCCGGCGCGGCAGCAGCTCACGCTCGGGATCAGCGATCATGCCGCAGGCCCCGAGTTGGTGCCGCTGCTGGAACGGCTGCATGCGATGGCCTCGCAGCTTGCACTATCCGTGACGATCGGCTTCTCGCGCGCGATGCTCGATGCCTATGATGCCGGCGAGCTCGACGCCGTGATCGTGCGCCAGGAAGGCAGCCGGCGCGGCGGCGAGAAGCTGGCCGAAGACGAATTCGGCTGGTTCGCCGCCAAGCGCTTCGTCTGGCCGCGCGGCGATGCGCTGCCGCTGGCGACGCTGGCACCACCCTGCGGCGTGCGGGCGCTGGCCGTGCGCGCGCTGGACAAGGCCGGCATCGCCTGGAGCGAAAGCTTCGTCGGCGGCGGCGTCACCGCGGTGGTATCAGCCGCGCTTGCGGGCCTAGCCGCAGCGCCCCTCGTCCGCCGCATCGCGCCGCCGGGCCTGATCGACATCGGTCCCGCGTACAAGCTGCCGCGGCTCGGCGCGTCAAAGGTGATGCTGTACTCCAAGGTCAGCGATCCCGCCAAGCTGGCGGCGTTGCGGACACTCGCGGCGACGTTCCGGAGCGTGGCATCCGCCGTGTAATGCGAGACGACCCCGTGGCATTACGGCGAATGCTCGTTCGCCTCCAGCTCCTGCGCGACGAACCAATAGGTCAGGCCCGCAATAAATCCCGCCACGACGAACAGGCCAACAACTCCGGAGGTCCACACCACCGGAGACCGCAGCAGCACCGTGATGCTCAACGCACCGATCGCAGCGCCGGCGCCGGCGAAGAATCCGGCCGATCGGATTTCGAACTCCTCGCTCAGCCAGATCACGATCGCCGCCGGGATGGCGGTCAGCAGACAAGTGATGATGAACACCACGGCCGAGGGAATCAGGAGCACCACAATGCCGTAGAGGAGCCGGGCGACGTCGCCGCGCGAAGCGAACATCAGCCAGGTCTGCCCGATGGCTGCAATCACCGCCGTCGCGGCGCCGCAGCCCGCAAGCCAGGCTCCGAATGCACGGGAACAGCTACTGGACATCCGCTCCTCCTCACCAGATCCCCTCGAACGCGCCGCGCGAGGTCTCATGCAGGCACACCGGATCACACCGGGTGCACGGCTGCGAGCTGCTTTCCGGCGACAAGCCAATAGGTCAGGCCCGCCGCGAGCCCGGCCGCGACACATAGACCGCCGAAACCCGACGTCCACACGGTAGCGAGTTGGCCGAACAGGCCGCCGCGCCCCGGTATTGTCACCGCGAGAAACCGATCGAGCACACCTATGCACACGGCTCCGATTGCGGCGCCGGCGCAGCCGAAGAACACGGCCGAACGGATCTGGTATTTTCTACTCAGCCAGATGACGAAGGCCGAAGGAATCGCGGTGAATACGCAAACGTGGATGAAGTCGATCAATGCGAGAAGCAAAATGATGGGACTGTCTCCGAGAGGCAGCGTCGAGTTCGGATCGCGGCTCATCTCGACCGCTATGACCATGATTCCAAAAGCGCTCATGACCACAGTTGCAGCGGCGCACGCGGCCAGCCATCCGACCAGTGCACGGGAACAGGTGCCGCTCGACATCGCGCCTTCCTCTACAAGATCGCCTCGAAGGCGCTGCGCAGGGTCTCGTGCCGGAACACGAAGCCATTGCTCAGCGCCTTGTTCGGCAGCACGCGCTGGCCGCCGAGCAGCAGCTCGTTGGCGAAGTCGCCGCCCACCGTGCGCAGCAGCGCGGCAGGCACGCGGAAGATCGCGGGCCGATGCAGGCGCCGTCCCAGCTCCTCGGTGAACTTGGTGTTGGTGACCGGAATCGGCGCGGTCGCATTGATCGGACCGGACAGCTCGGGCTTGGCGATCACATGCGCGATCAGGCGCACCAGATCGTCGCGCTCGATCCACGACATCCATTGCTTGCCGGAGCCGAGCGGTCCGCCGAGCCCGAATTCGAACGGCGTCAGCATCCGCGTGATGAAGCCGCCATCGGTGCCGACCACAAGACCGATCCGCAAGTAAGCCACGCGCACGCCGTGATCGGCGGCCGGCTTCGCCGCATTCTCCCAGGCCTCGCACAGTTCATGGCTGAAGCAGGCATGGGATTTCGCCGACTCCGTCAGCACCTGGTCCTGCCACAACCCGTACCAGCCGATCGCGGAGCCGCTCACCAGCACCGACGGCTTGCGTTCGAGCCGCGCGATCAGCCTGACCACCTCCGCCGTCATGTCGATACGCGAGGCGATGATCCTGCGGCGCTTGGCCTCGGTCCACAGACCATTGCCGATCGGCTCGCCCGCGAGATTGACGATGGCGTCGATCCGACAGTCCGCGGGCAACTGGTCGAGGCTCGTGATCAGCGTCACCGGCGGCGGCAACATGTCGGCCTTCGCCGGATTGCGGATCAGCGCAATCACCTGATGGCCTGACGCGGCGAGGCTCGTGACGAGACGGCTACCGATGAAGCCGGTCGCACCGGTGACCAGCACGGTCTGCCGCGCCGGCAATCTCTCAACCAGGGTTGCGGGCGGCACGCTCGACATCCGTCCGAGGCGTCTCGCCGCGGCAAAATCCCGCGCGCCGAACAGCGCGGCACCGAAGGCCGCCGCCGTCGCGAACAAACTAAGCAGGCCCGCTGAAGCCGGCACGACGGCGGTCGGCAGCATCGCCCAGCCGATCAGCACCGGCACCAGCAGCACCAGGATGGCGCCGTAATTGATCGCCAGCAGCGTATGGTTGATCCGTTCGCTCGGCGGCAGCTTGCGGCTCAGGTCCTCCTCGACGAAATCCATCAGCGTGATGACGATTTCGACGACCAGCACGGCCATGATGGCGATCGCCAGAATGCCGTGCACCTCGAGCCACCCGAGCACCAGGAACAGCAGCGCATAGAGCACGTTCCGCACGCTGTGCAGTTGCAGCTCATGGCGCTGCGAGGGACGCCAGGCGAGCCGCTCGGTGAATTCGTGGTGATAGAAGGTGTCGAATGCGCCCATCGCGATCTGGATGGCGACCAAGGTCCACAGCAGCGGCGTCATGACGAGGCCTCCCTGAACACGGCGGACTGACGGATCAGCCGGCCAAAACGCGGGTGGATGATTTCCAGCGTGAAGCGGAAGTCGCCGCAGCCGAGATCGGAATGGGTCACGGTGAGATCGCCCGGCGTGAGCCAATCGGGCAGCCGCAGACGAAACGGGCCGAGCTGCAACGAATAGCCGACGCTGCGAAACACCAGCGCTTCGTGCTCGACCGCGATCCGCAGCGCCATGCTGACGCCGAAGCCGACATATTCCTCGAGCCCGGTCGACCCGGCGAAACGCTTGGCGGAATGAATCACCTGCGGGAAGCCGTCGCGGCGCGCGCAGATCCGGGTCCAGATCTGACCGCCGCTGGCCGCGTCCTCGGTGACCGTGACGATCATCGGCACGCCGGTCTCGGTGCCGGTCGGAAGCGGTCCGCCGATCAGCCGCGCGGCCTGTGCCAGCCACCAGCCGGCGCGGCTGCTGAAGGCCTCCTCGACCTCACCGACATAGACGACGGTGTTGCCGTCCTCGAACCGCTTCGAGAAACGGCGCCAGATCGCAACCGGCAGGCGGCCCCAATCCTCATCCGTCAGCAGTGTGCGGAAGCGGTGATCGTCGAGCAGTTTGGTATCGGAAGCCGGCGCTGTCTTTAAGGTGGATATCCTTGCTGACGCCATCGCACACTCCCGTTACGCCGCAGCCCCTATTTGGCCCTGCCCGTGGGCAGGAAACTCACGATCTTCTCGCCGAGCTTGACCAGCGCGACCAGACGCGGCCGCGGTACGTTCAGCATCTGCGTGTACCAGCGGTCGACCAGCTCGGTGAATGTCAGCATCTCCTTCAGCCGCTTGCTGGCGAGCGGGCTGATGGCGGGATCGTCGGCCGCGTCGGAGACGCAGGCGCGCAGGGCCGCCAGCGCGGGATCGATCTCGCGCTCCTTGCGGCCTGCCGCGATCTTGGCGGCGACCTCCCAGATATCCGTCTCGGCCTCGAAGTGGTCGCGGCGGTCGCCGAGGATCGGCACCCGGCGGATCAACCCCCAGGACAGCAGCTCCTTGATCGAATTGGAGACGTTGGAGCGCGCCATGCCGAGCGTGTCGGCGATGTCCTCCGCCGTCATCGGCGCTTCCGCGAGATAAAGCAGCCCGTGGATCTGGCTGACCGAGCGGTTGACGCCCCATTGGTCGCCCATGTCGCCCCAATGCAGGATGAAGCGCTCGACGGCGGCAGGGAGTTTCTTCTTGGCGGTTATTTCTGTCATGACAGAAATATCAGACTGTTCGGAGTGAAAGTCAAGGGCTGCGGCCGGCCGCGAAATTGGCGTTGGGGCACCATTCGGGCCGTTGGCCGGTGCGGATCGCCGGTCCATACTTCAGACGCGGCTTCAGCCCGCGACGGCCACGACGGCCATTCCGCTTTTCGAGGGAACGCATATGACGGCCCCCCTTTCCGACAAGGTATTCGCGGGCTCGGTCCCGCAGCTGTACGACCGCCTCATGGTGCCGATGATCTTCGCGCCCTATGCCAATGACCTCGCGCAGCGCATCAAAAGCCATCGGCCGCGTGACCTGCTGGAGATCGCGGCGGGCACCGGTGCGGTCACGACCGTTCTGGCGACGGAATTGCCCGATACGAAGATCACCGCGACCGACCTCAACGAGCCGATGCTGGCGCAGGCGAAAACCCACCTCGCGGGCAAGGCGAACATCAGCTGGCAGCAGGCCGACGCGCTGTCACTTCCATTTGGCGATGGGAGTTTCGATATCGTCGCCTGCCAGTTCGGCGCGATGTTCTTCCCCGACCGCGTCAAGGGTTACGCCGAGGCGCGGCGGGTGATCAGGCCCGACGGGCGTTTCTTCTTCAATGTCTGGGACAAGATCGAGGAGAACGATTTCGCCGACGTCATGCAGCAGACGATGCACCTGGTGTTTCCGGGCGACCCGCCGCAGTTCATGGCGCGGACGCCGCATGGCTATCACGATCCCGCGCGGATCCGCGCCGACCTGACCGCTGCCGGCTTTCGCGACATTGCCATCGAGCTGGTCACCAAACGAAGTCCCGCTGCCTCAGCACGGGACGCCGCCATCGCCTACTGCCAAGGCACGCCGACGCGCGGTGAGATCGAGGCGCAGGGTCAACCCAGCCTCGAGGCCGCAACAGAGCGCGTGGCAGAAGCGCTGGCACGCCGCTTTGGCAATGGCCCTATCGACGGGAAGATTCAGGCGCTGGTGATCTCGGCAGCGTAGGCCACGCGTCACACCGTCGGCAGGAACGCGAACCGCTCGCCTGCCCCGCGCAGGTTCAAAAGGTCGGCCGTGCCGGCATCGGCCTGCACGCGATCGACGCGCGCCGAGAATGGTCCGCGGCCGCACGCCTTGATCATGTCGGCGACAACATCGTCGGCACCGGCGAACACCGCCTCGACGCTGCCGTCGCGGCGGTTGCGGACCCAGCCTTCGAGGCCGCGCGCGTTGGCCTGCGCATCGACCCAGGCGCGATAGCCGACGCCCTGGACGCGGCCGCTGATCGTGACGTGGCGGATCACGCCGCTCATTTCTTCAGGCCGAGGAACTCGCCGCTGCGCGCTTTGGTCTCCGCCTCGCGCATCACGCGTCCGGTCAGTTCGGATGAGGCGATGCCCTTGAGGTGCTTCGGCGAGGTGCCGTCACGCAGCGCCTTCAACGTCTCGTAGACCGCCTGGGTGGCGGCCGCGAACGGCGCGTGGCCCTGCAGCGCGATCCTGACGCGCCGGCTTGCCAGATAATCCGGCGCCGTCATCTCCTCGGGCGCACCGCCGAGCACGATCGGCAGCGTCGTCGCGGCCGACAGCGCCTCGAGCTCGCCGCGCGACTTGATGCCGGTGAAGAACAATCCGTCGACACCGACCGCCTCATAGGCCCTGGCGCGCGCAATCGCATCGTCGAGATCCGTGATCGAGACGGCGCCGGTCCGGCCCAGGATGACGAGCGACGGATCGCTGCGGCCGTCGAGCGCGGCCCTCATCTTGCCGACGCCTTCCTCGCGCGAGATCAGCTGCGGCTTGGCCTGGCCGAACGCCTGCGGCAGCAGCGTATCCTCGATGGTGAGGCCGGCGGCACCGGCGGCTTCGACCTCCTGAACCGTGCGGCGAACGTTGAGCGCATTGCCGTAGCCATGATCCGCATCGACGAGCACGGGCAGCGTCGACGCCCGTGACATCCGGCGTATCTGCTCGGCGAACTCGGTCAGCGTGATCAGCGCAATGTCGGGATCGCCGAGCACGGCGAGCGAAGCCACCGAGCCGCCGAACATGCCAAGCTCGAAACCGAGGTCCTCCGCGATCCGGATCGAGGTCGCATCGTAGACCGAGCCCGGGCGGATGCAGGTTGATCCGTTGAGGATCGATCGCAGTGCTTCGCGGCGCTTGCGGAAGGCCATGGTGTAGTCTCCACCCGCGTCATTGCGAGGAGCGAAGCGACGAAGCAATCCACGGCTTGAGGAGATATGGATTGCTTCGCTTCGCTCGCAGTGACGAGTCTAAGCAAACTCCAGGATCAGCGCATCGACCGCGAGCGTGGCGCCGGCGGCAGCGTGGATCTTCTTCACGGTGCCGTCGCGCTCGGCGCGCAGCACGTTCTGCATCTTCATCGCTTCAACGACCGCGAGCGTCTCGCCGGCCTTGACCTCCTGCCCTTCGGTCACCGCGATCGAGACCACGAGACCCGGCATCGGGCATAGCAGTTTCTTGCCGGTGTCGGCGGCCGAGACCACCGGCATCAGCCGCGCCGAGGTCGCCTCGGTCTCGGTGAAGACATAGACCGGCACCTCGAAACCCTGATGCGCGAGGCGGAAGCCGTTGTTGATGGCCCGCACCTGCACCGCGACGAAATTGCCGTCGATGGTGCCCTGCCAGACCGGCTCGCCCGGCGCCCAGCTCGACACCAGATTGTGCGGATTGCCGGGCAGCCCATCGGCGCCGATGAAGCGCACCGCAATGGCGTCATCCTCGCGGGCGACATCGAGCGCGATCTCGGCGCGATCGAGCCACACCGCGCGGCGGCGTTCGCGCTGCACCACGCGACCGCCCATCTGGCCGGAGATCTGCCGCTTGCGCTCGCCCAGCACGTGATCGATCGCAGCGCCCACGGCCGCGAGGCGGCGCGCGATCTCGCCTTCCGGTGCGCGCGCGGAAAATCCCTTGGGGAATTCCTCCGCGATGAAACCGGTCGAGAGCCGGCCTTCGCGCCAGCGCGGATGGTTCATCAACGCCGACAGGAACGGGATGTTGTGCCTGATGCCGTCGACATAGAAGGCGTCGAGCGCGGTTGCCTGCGCCTCGATCGCGGCGGCGCGCGACGGGGCGTGGGTGACGAGCTTGGCGATCATCGGATCGTAATGGATCGAGATCTCGCCGCCCTCCTGCACACCGGTGTCGTTGCGGATCGTGATGCCGTCATGGCTGGCCTCGGCCGGCGGACGGTATTTCACCAGGCGGCCGATCGACGGCAGGAAGTTGCGGAACGGATCCTCGGCGTAGACGCGGGATTCCACCGCCCAGCCTGTCAGCGTCACGTCCTTCTGCGCCAGCGCCAGCTTCTCGCCGGCGGCGACGCGGATCATCTGCTCGACGAGGTCGATGCCGGTGATCAGCTCGGTGACGGGATGCTCGACCTGCAGGCGGGTGTTCATCTCCAGGAAGTAGAAGCTCTTGTCCTGGCCGGCGACGAACTCCACGGTGCCGGCCGAATCGTAGTTGACGGCCTTGGCCAGCGCGACTGCCTGCTCGCCCATCTTGCGGCGGGTCTGCTCGTCGAGCAACGGCGACGGCGCCTCCTCGATGACCTTCTGGTTACGGCGCTGGATCGAGCACTCGCGCTCGCCGAGATAGATCACGTTGCCATGCTTGTCGCCGAGGATCTGGATCTCGATGTGCCTGGGATCCACGATGAACTTCTCGATGAACACGCGGTCGTCGCCGAACGACGATTTCGCCTCGGCCTTGGCGAGGTTGAAGCCTTCGGCGACCTCTCCCTTCGAATGCGCGATGCGCATGCCCTTGCCGCCGCCGCCGGCGGAGGCCTTGATCATCACGGGATAACCGATCTCGTCGGCGATCTGGACGGCATGCTTGTCGTCCTCGATGACGCCGAGATGGCCCGGCACGGTCGAGACCTTCGCCTTCGCAGCGGCCTTCTTGGATTCGATCTTGTCGCCCATCGCAGCGATGGCGCCGGGGTTCGGGCCGATGAACACGATGCCGGCGGCTTCCAGCGCGCGCGGAAATGCCTCGCGCTCGGACAGGAAGCCGTAGCCCGGATGCACCGCCTGCGCGCCGGTCTTGCGGCAGGCCTCGACGATCTTGTCGATCAGAAGATAGCTCTCGGCTGCCGCGGGCGGGCCGATCAGCACGGCTTCGTCGGCCATCTCGACATGCAGCGCGTCGCGGTCGGCCTCGGAGTAGACGGCAACCGTCTCAATCCCCATACGGCGCGCAGTCTTGATGACCCGGCAGGCGATCTCGCCGCGGTTGGCGATCAGAATTCGTTTGAACATGCTCTTCTTGCTTGGGCTTTTTGGCAGGATTCCTCCCCGCGCAATCTGGCACGGGCGATTGGGCGTAACCACTCCGTTGGTACAGCAAATTGCCCCAGAGGCAACGGTCTAATGCAGACCCAGCCCCGTGCTCGGCCAGTGCCTGGCCAGTCCTTGGCGGTAGCCTGAGGGGTATCTCAGCCCGAATAGGTCTTGAAGCGGCCGCGGGAATGCGCCTTCGCCACCGCTTTCATCAACTCGCTGACCTCATTCTCGAGGAATTCATTGGCAACGATCAGCGCCCGGATGGTGGCGCGCAGATTGCCGCCGCAGGCGGAAATGGCCTGGTCGACAGCCGCTTCCAGCCCGTCATCGTCGTCAGATTCGGGCCGTGCAGACATCATGCGGTATCCGGGATTCAGGTGGCGCATCATGTTCCTATTTTGTTCTCATCAAGTCAATCGGATCTTTGATCGGACGCGCGCTCCTGGGCGGCCTTCCTCTTCCGCCGCCAGCGCGCGAGGCTTTGCAGGGTCCAGATGTCGGTAATGACATCGGCAATGAGGTTGATGATGAACTCGGCCATGTCAGCATCCTTATCGACGGCAATGTCCGGCCGTTCTACGTCGCGGAATGCCGATCGCGATGTGACGGCGCGCACGCCCCCTCGCGTGAACAGCCTTGGTTGGATCGTACCTGGCTGTGCTAGAAGACCGGCTGCCCGCCAAATATCCGAAGTGAAAAAATGCGGTTTCGAAATCCGGTCGCCACGACGCTTCTCCTGACCTGCCTGTCTGCAATCCCTGGCCAGCCCGCGACCGCCGGTCCTGCGGCATCAGCGGTCATCAAGGACGCCGGCACGGTTCAGCTCGGCAACACGACCTACCGGCTCGACGGCATCGACGCGCCGGCGGTCGATCAGCTCTGTATCGACGAACATGCCGACGTCTGGGCCTGCGGGATCGAAGCGCGCGACCAGCTGACCAAGCTGATCGGCGGCAAGCCAATTCACTGCGACGATATCGGCGTCGATCCGAGCTTCAAGAAGCGCCGCCTCGGCGTCTGCAAGATCGAGGGCGATCCGACCAGCCTCAGCCAGGTGCTGATCCAGAAGGGTTACGCCCTCAATGTCGAGGGGTCGGCCACTGGCCGATTCAAGCCGGACGAAGCCACCGCCAAGGATGGCCGCGCCGGGCTCTGGAAGGGCTGCTTCGTCGCCCCGCGCGATTTCCGCAACGCCAAGAAGGATGGCGCCCTGCTCGGCAACGCCTGCCCGGCCGATCGTGACACGCAGATCCGCAATGCGCTCTTCCCCGACGAGCTGCCGATGCCGGCAAGCTGCAACATCAAGGGCAAGTACGCCGTGCGCGCGCGCGTCACCGGCAATGTCGGCATCTACCACCTGCAGGCGTGCCGCAGTTACCCGGGCCTCGGCAATCCGGATCGCTGGTTCTGCTCGGAGGAGGATGCGCAGGCGGCCGGGTTCCGCCGGGCCTATAATTGCCGTCCGCCCAAAACCAAGTGAAGGTCAAGCGATCGCGATAAATCAAGCTGGAAAAGCCCGCGGTTCCTGTGTGAAACTGCGCTCAGAGGTTGCCGGCGCGTATGACCCCACCCGATCCCTCTGATGTGCTTCCCGAAGCTGCGGCGGCCGAACGGCTGCGGCAGCACCTTGAGGAGATCGCGCGCGAACGCGACCGCGCCCATCGCGAGCTGCAGGAGCGCGAGGCCGAGCTGGCGCGGATCCAGCGCATCGCGCGGGTCGGCGGGCTCGAGATCGATTTCCGCGACGGCGTGCACAACCGCCGCTCTCCCGAATACCTGCTGGTGCACGGCCTGCCGCCCGAAGAGGTCAACGAGACCTACGAGAACTGGGTCGCGCGCATCCATCCCGACGACCGCGAACGCACCATCAACCACCTGTTCGGCGTGCTCAAGGCCGGCGGCGAGGATTACACCGCCGAATACCGCATCATCCGCCCGAATGACGGCGAGAGCCGCTGGATCCGCGTCGTCGCCAAGATCGAGCGCGATCGCGGCGGCCGCGCGCTGCGGCTGGTCGGCGCCGATCTCGACGTCACCGATCAGATGCTGGCGCAGGAGACGTTGCGGGAAAGCGAGGAGCGCTTCCGCCTGATCGCCGACAGCGCGCCGGTGCCGATCTGGGTGACCAAGCTCGATCGCACCCGCTCCTTCGCCAACCAGGCCTATCTGGATTTCCTCGGCCTGCCGTTCGAGGAAGCGGTGGTGTTCGACTGGCGCAAGGCGCTGCATCCGGATGATCTGCCGAACATCCTGCAGGAGCAGATCACCGGCGAGCTCTCGCTCAAGCCGTTCGTGCTCGAGGCGCGCTATCGCAACGCCGCCGGCGACTGGCGCTGGCTACGCTCGGAATCGCAGCCGCGCTGGGACCCGAACGGCAAGCATATCGGCTTCATCGGCGTCGCCCATGACATCACCGCCGCCAAGGAAGCCGAGATCGAGCTGCGCAAGCTCAACGAGTCGCTGGAGCGGCGCATCCTGGAGCGCACCGCGCAGCTCGAATCCCGCGAAGCCCAGACGCGCGCGATCCTGGAAACCAGCCATCAATATCAGATGCTGCTCAACCGCGCCGGCGATCTGCTCTACACCAACCAGACCGCGCTGGCCGGCATCCGCGCCGAGGCCGCCGACGTCGTCGGCAAGCCGTTCTGGGACACGCCGTGGTTCGCCGCGACCAACGGCATGCCGCGCGTGATCCAGAATGCCTTCGCGACCGCGACGCGCGGCGAGGAGGTCAAGATCGAGCTGCAATTGCAGCTGCCGATCGGCGAGCGCTATTTCGATTTCGCGATGCGGCCGCTGCAGGACCAGCACGGCACCATCGTCGGCGCGGTGCCGGAGGCCGTCGATATCACCGAGCGGCGGCGCGGCGAAGAAGCCCTGCGGCAATCGCAGAAGATGGAGGCGGTCGGCCAGCTCACCGGCGGCGTCGCGCACGACTTCAACAATCTGCTCACCATCATCCGCTCCGCGACCGACTTCCTGCGCCGCCGCGAGCTGCCGGACGAACGCCGCCGCCGCTATATCGACGCGATCTCCGAGACCGTGGAGCGGGCCTCGAAACTCACCGCGCAGCTCCTGGCGTTTGCGCGCCGGCAGCCGCTCAATCCGGAAGTGTTCAATGTCGGGACCCAGGTCGACAGCGTGACGCAGCTGATCCGCCCGCTGGTCGGCGCCCGGATTCACATCGAGGTCAGGATCGAGGATCCCGACTGTTTCGCGATCGCCGATATCGGGCAGTTCGAGACCGCGCTGATCAACCTTGCGGTCAACGCCCGCGACGCGATGAACGGCGAAGGCCAGCTGACCATCGGCGTCAGGAAGGTCAGGCACATCCCTGCCCTGCGCGCCCAGGCCTCGCGCAGCGGCGATTTCGTGACGGTGTCGCTCCAGGATACCGGCACCGGCATCTCGCCGGAAAATCTCGACGCGATCTTCGAGCCGTTCTTCACCACCAAGGAGGTCGGCAAGGGAACGGGTCTCGGCCTGAGCCAGGCCTTCGGCTTCGTCAAGCAGTCCGACGGCGACATCGAGGTCACCTCGATGCCGGGACACGGCGCGACCTTCACCATCTACCTGCCGCAGGCGATGCGCCCCGTGGACACCAAGGTCGCGGCCAGTGCCGGCACCGAGCAGACCTCGATCGGCCGCGGCTATCGCGTCCTCGTGGTGGAGGACAACGACGATGTCGGCCAGTTCTCCACCGAACTGCTCGAGGATCTCGGCTATTCGGTCAAGCGCGCGGCCAACGCCAACGCCGCGCTGTCGATCCTCTCCGAGAACGAGTTCGCCGCCGACCTCGTGTTCTCCGACGTGATCATGCCCGGCATGAACGGCGTCGAGCTCGCCGGCGTGATCCGCGATCGCTTTCCCGGCCTGCCGGTGGTGCTGACCAGCGGCTACAGCAACGTGCTCGCCGAGAACGCGCATAGCGGCTTCGAGCTGATCCAGAAGCCCTATTCGGTCGAAGCGCTGTCGCGCACGCTCCGCAAGGCGATCGCCGAGCAGCGGGCGACCGCTTCGAAGCCCTGACCGCGCGTCCGCCAGCGCCTCTACTCGATCACGACGTGTGCGACACCGAGCTGCAGGATGCCGAGCGCACGCGCCGCCGTGGTCGAGACATCGATGATCCGCCCGCGAATGAACGGGCCGCGGTCGTTGACCCGGCACTGGATCGACCTGCCGCGATAGGACACGGTGACCATGCTGCCGAATGGCCGTTTGCGATGCGCGCAGGTCATCTCGCCGCGCTTGCCGATGCCATGATAATAGGACGCAAGGCCACTCTCTGCGTTCGCCATGCATGAGGTAAACAGCAGCATGGCCGCGGACGTTAGTGCGGTCTTCATTGATTGCCTGCCGGTCGAGCCCCGTCATGGAACGCGGTTCCACGACTTCGGTTCCGCACCGTCAGGGCGGCCAGGTCGATTTTTAGGAACTTACTACGGGAGGGGTAAGTAAGGCGGCCGAATTACTACCCGGCGGCCGGATCGATCAGGGCGATGCCGAGCTCCGGCCGCTTCCGGCGCCGCAGGCTGGCCGGCGCTTCCGTGATCACGACCTCCAGCGTCGGGCGCACGATCCCGGCAAGCAGATGCCCGCCACGCGTCGAGCCATCAGACAGTCCGAGCACGATATGCGTATGCAGGCTCGCCTTGCCGTCGTCGCCGGTTGCGATATCGCCGACCGCGCACAGCACCTCGCATTGCTCGTCGATCTCGATCTTGCGGTAGCTCTTGGATTCGAAATCGAACCAGCCGACCGTCGCCCGCTCGAACGCGCCGATCGCGGTGAGCGATGCCGCCGTCAGCTTCGCATCATTGGCGAATCTCGTCAGCGCGGCGAACGCCTCCTCGCCGCTGTCGAGCACGACGACATGAACTTGCGCGTTCGGTGCATCGGATACGAGCTTGCTCTTCATTTGCGCCGCCTCGCCTTTCAGGAGCCTTCACTCCCAATCGGAGACGGCGCGGATTGTTCCTGACCGGCGCGACAGCCGTTCAGGCGGCGTCTTCAACGTCATCAGCCGCGAGCAGTGTCCGGAGATCCTGCGCCGGAACCGGCCTGCTGAACAAATAACCCTGCATCTGCGTGCAGCCGAGCATCTGCACGGTATCGCGCTGCTGATCGGTCTCGACGCCCTCGGCGGTCGTGATCATGTTGCGGTCGGCGGCGATCGAGACGACCGCGCGGATGATCGAGGCCGAGCCGCTGTTGCGGGTGACTTCCTTGACGAAGCTGCGGTCGATCTTGATCTTGTCGAACGGAAAGCGCTGCAGATATTGCAGCGACGAGTAGCCGGTGCCGAAATCGTCGAGCGCGATGTGGACACCGAGCGCGCGGAGCTGGCCGAGCGTGACCAAAGCCGCGTCGTCATCGGCGATCAGCACCGCCTCGGTGATCTCGAGTTCGAGCCGGCGCGGGTCGAGCCCGCTCTCGGCGAGCGCACCCGCAACCTTCAGCGCCAGCGTCTCCGACTTGAACTGGATCGGCGAGACGTTGACCGCGAGGCGCACATGCGCCGGCCAGGAGGCGGCCTCGATGCAGGCGGTGCGCAGCACCCACTGCCCGATCTCCTCGATCAATCCGGTCTCCTCGGCGACCGGGATGAAGTCCGCCGGCGAGATCATGCCGCGCACCGGATGGCGCCAGCGCAGCAGCGCTTCGCAGCCGGTCACCTCGTCGCTGCGCAGATCGACCAGCGGCTGGTAGTGCAGCTCGAAGCCGCCGCCGGCCAACGCGGTTCGCAGATCGGCCTCCAGCGCGCGGCGCAGATTGGCCTCTTTCTCCATCGCCGGATCGAAGAACCGATAGGTCCTGCGGCCGGCCGCCTTGGCGGCGTACATGGCGAGGTCGGCGCATTTGAGCAGGCCGAACAGATCGGAGCCGTGACGCGGCGCGATCGCAATGCCGATGCTGGCATCGCTCGACAGCCAATGGCCAAGGCAATCGAACGGCGTGCGCAGCGACTGATAGACGCGCGCGACCAGGTCGCTGACATCGTCATCCGACATGATGTCGTGCTGGACGATCGCGAACTCGTCGCCGCCGAGCCGTGCGATGAAATCGTTCGACCCGACCGACTGGCGCAGCTTCTCGGCGACGCGCCGGAGGAATTCGTCACCGATCAGATGGCCCAGCGTGTCGTTGATCCGCTTGAACTCATCGATATCGATGTAATGGATCGCGAACTCGCGCACCGCCGCTTCGCGCAACAACGCTTCCGCGTGGCGCTGGAACAGCGTCCGGTTCGGCAGACCGGTCAGCGCGTCGTAGTGCGCCAGATACTCGATCTGCGCCTGCGCACGCCGCCCGTCGGTGACGTCCTCCAGCGTGGTGGCCCAGCCACCGTCGGGCGCGCGCTTGTAGATCAGGCGGATGCTGCGGCCGTCCGGCGTCATGATGACCGAGTCCCGGATCTCGTCACCCTTGGGATTGGTGAACCGCGTGCAGTATTCGTCGACATCGCCGACGAACGAGCCGATCGCCTGGCGGTGCAGGATCAGATCGCGCAGATAGCAGCCGGGCTTGGCGACATCGGGCGACAGGCCGAACATGTCGATGTATCGCTGGTTGCAGATCACGAGCCGCGCCGAGGCGTCGAACAGCAGCAGCCCCTGCGTCATGGTGTTGATGGCGGTGTCGAGATGCTGGCTCTTCTCGGACAGCCGGCGCTGCGCCGCATCGTGCTGCCGCTGCAGCTGGCGGACGATCAGGAAGACTGCGAAGCTGATGATCAGCACCGCCAGCACGGCCGCGCAGAATTGCAGCTTGGTCTGGGCGCGCCAGTCCTCCAGCGCGCTCGAGGTCTTCGTGGTGGCGAGGATCAGGATTGGAAAATGCGACAGCGATCTGACCGCACCGACGTTCTCCTCGCCTGAAGCGCCAAGGAACCGCCCCGACATGTTGCCGCCAAAGCTGATGACCTTCTGGAACACCGGCAGGTCGATGATGTTGCGGCCGATCACGTCGACATCCTGCGGATAGCGCGCAATGATGGTGCCGTCGCGGTGGATCATCGAAATCACCGTGTCGCCGCTCAGCGCCAGCGAGGCGACGAAATCCTCAAAATGGCTCGGCTCGACGCCGCGGCTCGCAAAGCCGATGATCTCGCCATTGCGCCCGGTGATCTTGCGCGCGAAGATCGTGGTCCAGTTGCCGGTCACCTTGCTCATCGCCGGCTCGACGATGACGGGCGACGTCGGCCGTCCCGAGGTGAACTCCTGGAAATAGCGCCGGTCGGAGATGCTGACGTCGGGCACCGGCCACATCTCGGACGAGTTGATCAGCCATCCCTTGGCACTGAACAGATTGAGCCCGCCGACATGCGGCAGCGCCGCCAGCCGCGTGCGCAGCATCTCGTGCGCGCTCAGCAGCGACATGTTCTTCTCGAACTGATCGGCGGTCTCGACTTGCTCCGACCGCAGATAGTTCACGATGTCGTCGTGGACATGCTGGAGGTCGGTGAGCTGCTGGTCGAAATGCCGTGACAGCAGCAGCGCGGTGTTATTGAGCTCGCGTTCGGACATCTCCAGCGCGCGCTCGCGAAACTGCAGCGCGAGATAGCCGGTGCCGAGCGTGATCGCGAGCACCAGCAGCGCGGCACTCAGGACGAGCCACTGAACGGCACCCATCCTGATGGCGCGCAACACACCTTTGATCGACAGCCGCCGGTGTTCCGGCATCACGCTGTTCGTTGAAACAACCGACATTTTCCTGCCCCTGCGCGTGCCCTTGTACGGGAGCACAACCCAAGGGGTCGTTAGGAAAATCAGTTATCGGACGGTTAAGGTGAATGCGCACCTGCACGCGATCGGCGGCAAATGCTCAGGACGCGACCGCCGCAGGCGACGCTGTCGTCGTCTCCCTCAGGCTGCACTCGATCAGCGCGCCTTCGATGGTGAATTTCGAGAATGGCGAGAACGGCGTCACCGCCTTGAGCGCGGCGAAGAACTGGGAGTCACCCGGGCTCTTCAAGAGAAACCGGATGTGGTTCGCCGACAACGCATCGCGCGACAGCCAGACGACACCGGAGAACAGCGCCACGAGCATCTGCGCATAGTCGCCGGTATTCGCGAGGCCCAGATCGTAGATCGGAGACACATTGATGAAGCGCGCGCTGAGGGCCGGCGCCGAATAGCGGCTCATCAGCAGGCGCCTGACCTGGCAGACCGCATGGACCCGTTCCCCGTCGATCAGGTGATAGAGTCCCTGGGGGTCTTCTTTGGCGGTCAGAGCTTCAAAGGCAGCGATGCCGCCGAAGGTGGCAAAATCCTCTCCGACGCCTTCAGCGTCCTTCTTCCATTGTGCCTTGATGAGACGCCAGGACCGCTCAGGGTCCTTGATTGGCAAAAGCCGCATGGTTAAGGGGCTGTTAGCACGGAGGGGAATAGTCGCCGGGATAATATGTCGCAGGCATTAAGCCTTTGCTTACAGCGGTAGCCGGTTGCGCCGACGGGGCGCCTCCACTCGTGATGCGTAGCCCGGATGAAGCGAAGCGCAATCCGGGAAATATTTCAGCGGTTGGTGCGCTCCCGGATTTCGCTGCGCTTCATCCGGGCTACAAGTGCTTCGCCCCCTTGGCATGCGAGCGCGCAGGCGCGGCGCTCACGACTTGCAGCAAGCCGAAGCCTCGGGCGCTGCCGCCTGGCCCTGCGGGGCGCAACACGCGCCTTGCTTGCCGTCCTTCTCATGCGCGACGCGTGCGGTCCGCTCGCCGCTGCCGTCGCCATAGACGATGCTCTCGCCGGTGGTGTGGAAGGTCTCCCAGGCGATCCCCGCGGGATCGTCGATCCATGACTTCTCCGACTTGGCATAGCAGCACACGGTCTGGCCCTGCTCGATGACCTCGCCGCCCGCCATGCGCAGCCGTCCATAGACCTCGCCGAGTTCTTCGGCGCTCTCCACCTGGATGCCGAGATGATCGAGGCCCGGCTCGCGGCCGCGCGTCGAGATCGCGAAGTTGACGCTGGGGTCGTCGAGCATCCATTTGGCATAGTCGGATTTGACGACCGAAGGCTCGGCGCCAAACAGCGCCGAGTAGAAGCCGACCGATTGCGGGATGTCCTTGACGGCGACGTGAACATGCATGCGCTTCATGGAGGCGGTCCTTTCGGGCGACGGCGACGCTGGATGGATATTCCATCCCAGGCATGCTCAGATATCAACACCGTTGAAACCGGAGTTCTGCTGCGGAATGGATGCGCTGACGCTGTTCGGCCTGTTTGCCGTCACCATGATGCTGGTCTGCTACGCAGCCGAAGATCGCAGCCCGTGGTTCATCCTGGCCTTCGCGGTGTCCTGCGCTCTCGGCTCGGCCTACGGTTTCCTGCAGGGCGCGTGGCCGTTCGGCCTCGTCGAAGCGATCTGGGCCGTCGTCGCCGCGCGCCGGTGGTTGCTGCGCCGAACCGCCGACAGCGTGTAATGTTATAGCATCCACGGCCAATGTGTCGCGGCGACAAACTTGAATGCACGCGGCCACGGCGCTAAGTAGGCGCCATGGACGTTTCGCGCAGCATGATTCAGTCTTCCTCTCGCGCAACGGGATCGCGCCGCTGGCGCAGCCTGCTTGCGGGACTGATCTCGCTTGCGCTCGTGCTGTCGTTCTTCCACGGCTGGGCCTTCGACGGCGATGACGATGCAGCTGCCGGCTTCGCGATCGCACAGTCGATCAACGACACCGGCGGCAAGGCTCCCGCCCATCCGGCTTCGCCGCATGGCGATCATTGCCTGACGCACGTCGCCTCGGTCGCTGCGCAGGAAACCGCGTTCCCCATCGCCTATGCGCCGCATCGCTATGGGGACGGCAGCATCGAGCTGCCGGCATCGGCCGAGCGCCTCTCTCCCTTCAAACCACCCCGCGCCTGATCCGGTCGGCATGACCGGCCGTGCGCGACTGCCATTGGGCAGCGCGCACGCTTCCGCACAGATCGATGTCGCGACAGCGCACGGCCGAATGGCCGGCGCTGCGGAGAGGCGCATATGAAACGGGTTGTTCTATTTTTCGCCGGCGTCGCCGCCGGCATTGCACTGGTCTTTCTGGCCGCCGGAGGCATCGGCTGGCCGCTCAAATTCCCGGCGTCGCAGGAGATTGCGACCGCTGATCCAGAGAAATCCGGGGCCAAGCATGAAGCGCCTGGACATATCGAGCTGAGCGATGACCAGATTCGCGAATCCGGCATCACGCTCGCGCAAACCAGCGGCGGCATGCTGAAGCGGCATTTCCTGGCGCCGGGATCGCTGATCCCCGACGCCGACCATATCGGCCGCGTCTCGGTCCGTGTGCTCGCAACCGTCACGGAACTGCGCAAGCGTCTCGGCGACGTGGTCGAGAAGGGCGAGATCGTCGCCGCGATCGAGAGCCGCGAGGTTGCCGACGCCAAGAGCGAATACCTCGCCGCGCGGCTGACCAACGATCTGCAGCAGACCCTGTACGCCCGGCAGAAGACGCTGGTCGAGACCCGCATCGTGTCGGAGAACGAGTTCCTGCGCACCCGGCTGAGCGCGAACGACGCCCAGATCAAGCTCGACGGCGCGCGGCAGAAGCTGTTTGCGCTCGGACTGTCGGATAGCGAGATCGCCGATCTGCCCAACCAGCCGCCGGAAAGCCTGCGGACCCAGTTCCTGCGTGCGCCGATCAGCGGCCGGGTGTCCGAGCGGCGCGTCGATCTCGGCGGATTGATCGGGCGCGAAGGCCAGGAAAGCGAGCTCTACGTCATCGTCAATCTCGACGACATCTGGGTCGATCTGGCGGTTTCGCCGGAGGACATCAACGCGGTCCGCGAAGGCGTTTCGGTGAAGATCCGCGCCATCGGCACCGAGGATGAAGCCAATGCCGGCGTGATCTTCGTCAGCCCCCTGCTCGACCGCGAGACCCGCAACGCCCGCGTGATCGCGACCCTGCCCAACAAGGATCACCGCTGGAAGCCGGGCACCTTCGTGACCGCCGAGGTCCCACTGTCAGGCGCGGCGTCGACCGTGATCGTCTCGAAGCAGGCGATCCAAACCATCAAGGGAACACCGACCGTGTTCGTGCGCGATGCCGACGGCTTCGAGGCGAGGTCGGTACGGACCGGCCGCGAGGACGACGACGATATCGAGATCGTCAGCGGCCTTGCCGCCGGCGAGACCATCGCGGTGCAGAACACCTTCACGCTGAAGGCCGAGGTCGAGAAGGACGAGGCGGAGCACGGCCATGATTGAGCGCATCATCGGTCTGGCGATCCAGCGGCGCTGGCTGGTCGTCACCCTGGCGGCGATCCTGATGTTCTTCGGCGGCCTCGCCTTGACCAAGCTGCCGATCGACGCGGTGCCTGACATCACCAACAAGCAGGTCCAGATCAACACCGTGGCCCCGGCGCTGTCGCCGGCGGAAATTGAGAAGCAGATCACCTTCCCGATCGAAACGGCGCTGGCCGGCGCGCCGGGGCTGGAAAGCACACGCTCGCTCTCCCGCAACGGGTTCTCGCAGATCACGGCGGTGTTCAGCGAAGCCACCGATATCTATTTCGCCCGCCAGCAGGTCGGCGAGCGCCTCACCGAAGTGCGCGCGCGCCTGCCGCAAGGCATCGAGCCGCGGATCGGGCCGACCTCGACGGGCCTCGGCGAAATCTACATGTGGACCGTGCATTACTCCGGCCAGACGGTGCAGACCGACGGTGCGCCGGGCCTGCAGAGCGACGGCCGCTTCCTGACGGCGGACGGCCAGGTGCTGCAGAGCGAGGTCGAGAAGGACGCCTATCTGCGCACGGTGCAGGACTGGATCATCAAGCCGCAGATCAAGATGGTGCCGGGCGTCGCCGGCGTCGATTCGATCGGCGGCTACCTCAAGCAGTACCAGGTCCATCCCGATGCGGCGAAGCTGATCGCGCTCGGGCTGACGTTCGCCGACGTCGCCAAGGCGATCGAGACCAACAATGTCAGCCGCGGCGCACGCTATATCGAACGCAATGGCGAAGGCTTCGTGGTCCGCTCCGGCGGCCGGCTCGAGAACATCGAGGAACTCGGCGCCGTCGTCGTCACCACGCGCGGCGGCGTCCCGGTCCGGATCCGCGACCTCGCAACGCTCTCGATCGGCGGCGAGACGCGCACCGGCAGCGCCAGCGAGAACGGCCGCGAGGTCGTGGTCGGCACCGCCCTGATGCTGATCGGCGCCAACAGCCGTACGGTGTCGGCCGCGGTCGACGCCAAGCTGCGCGCGATCACGCCGTCGTTGCCGGCGGGCGTCAAGGTCGAGACCGTGCTCGATCGCACCCAGCTGGTCGATGCGACGGTCGGCACCGTCGCGCGCAACCTCTCAGAAGGCGCGCTGCTCGTGATCGCGGTGCTCTTTGTGCTTCTCGGTAACTTCCGGGCGGCGCTGATCACGGCGCTGGTGATCCCGATCGCGATGCTGATGACCGCCATCGGCATGTGGCAAGGGCGCATCAGCGCCAATCTGATGAGCCTCGGCGCGCTGGATTTCGGCCTGATCGTCGACGGCGCCGTCATCATCACCGAGAACAGCCTGCGTCACCTTGCCGAGAAGCAGCACGCGCTCGGCCGCGTGCTGACGCGCGACGAGCGGCTGGCGACCGTGCGGGCCTCCGCCGTCGAAATGGTGCAGCCGAGCCTGTACGGCCAGGCCATCATCCTGCTGGTCTATGTGCCATTGCTCACCTTCACCGGCGTCGAGGGCAAGATGTTCGAGCCGATGGCGCTGACCGTGATCCTCGCGCTCGCGGCCGCGTTCGTGCTGTCGCTGACGCTGGTGCCGGCACTGATCGCGATCGGCATCACCGGCCGCGTGCAGGAGAAGGAGAACTGGCTCGTCGCCGCACTGAAGCGCGGGTACAGCCCGCTGCTCCGGCGCGCGGTGGCAACGCCCCTGCCCATCATCGCCGTGGCGGTGGTGCTGTTCGCCACCGCCCTGTTCGGGTTCTTCCGCCTCGGCCAGGAGTTCATCCCCTCGCTCGACGAGAAGAACATCGCCATGCACGCGCTGCGGATTCCGAGCACGGGGCTGTCGCAGTCGCAGGCGATGCAGCTCTCGGTCGAAAAGGCCGTCAGCCGCTTCCCGCAGGTGTCATTCGTCTTCTCCAAGACCGGCACCGCGGAGGTGGCAAGCGACCCGATGCCGCCGAACGCGTCCGACACCTTCATCATCCTGAAGCCGCGCGCGCAGTGGCCCGATCCATCGCTGACCAAGGAGCAGCTGATCGAGGAGATCTCGAAGGCGGTCGGCCGCCTGCCCGGCAACGTCTATGAGTTCACCCAGCCGATCCAGATGCGCTTCAACGAATTGCTCGCCGGCGTTCGCGGCGACATCGCGGTCAAGGTGTTCGGCGACGAGTTCGAGCCGATGCAGAAGGCCGCCAACCAGGTTGCATCCGCGCTGCGCGGCGTGCGGGGCGCGACCGATGTCAAGGTCGAGCAGGCCAGCGGCCTGCCCGTGCTCGAGATCAAGGTCGACAAGGCGGCGATTGCGCGGCGTGGGCTCAGTGTCTCGGCAGTCCAGGATGTGATCGGTGCCGCGGTCGGCGGCCAGGATGCCGGCGTCGTGTACGAGGGCGATCGCAGCTTCGACATCGTGGTGCGGTTGCCGGAGAGCGTGCGCTCCGATCTCGAGGCGTTGAGCAATCTGCCGGTCGCCTTGCCGAAGGCGACGCCGAGTTCGCCGGTACAGAGCCTGCCGCTCAACCGCGTCGCGCAATTCTCCTTCACCGAGGGGCCGAACCAGATCAGCCGCGAGAACGGCAAGCGCCGCATCGTGGTGACGGCCAATGTCCGCGGCCGCGATCTCGGCTCGGTGGTCGAGGAAGCCCAGGCAAGGGTGGCGCAATCGGTGCAGCTGCCGCCCGGCTGCTGGATGACCTGGGGCGGGCAGTCGGAGAATCTCGCGGCGGCGCGCCAGCGCCTCGCCGTCGTGGTGCCGGCCTGCTTCGCCATGATCTTCCTGCTGCTGCTGGCGGCGATGGGGTCAGTGCGCGATGCGCTCCTGGTGTTCAGCGCGGTACCGCTGGCGCTGACAGGCGGCATCGCCGCGCTGTTGCTGCGCGGCATGCCGTTCTCGATCTCGGCGGCAGTCGGCTTCATCGCGCTGTCGGGCGTTGCGGTGCTGAACGGGCTCGTGATGCTGAGCTTCATCAGGCAATTGCGCGATCAGGGCGTGCCGATGCGGGAGGCCATCGAGCAAGGCGCCCTCACCCGCTTCCGGCCCGTGGTGATGACCGCGCTGGTCGCCTCGCTCGGCTTTGTGCCGATGGCATTCGCCACCGGCACCGGCGCCGAGGTGCAGAAGCCGCTCGCCACCGTCGTGATCGGCGGCCTGATCAGCGCGACCCTGCTGACGCTTGCCGTGCTGCCCGCGCTCTATGCACGGTACGGGCATGCCGGCAGCGCCGCGCAGAATGAGAGAACCGCGACCCAGCCTGCGGAATGACGGCATGTTGACCGGCATTCCGCAGCCGAAATCGAGCTGTTTTGGCGTGGAGAAATTCATGTAACAATTCTGTCATGTGGCAAAACTAAACGAAGGCGGCGGCGATCTGTCGCGGGCATCATCAGGGGGAATAAAGAATGCGCCGAGCCATCACACTCTTGTCCGCGAGCATGATCGCGCTATCAGCGGGCGCCGCCTCGGCGCAAAACGCCAAGCCGCGCAACCTCATCCTGTTCGTTCCTGACGGCCTGCGCGGCGGCATCGTGACGCCGCAGACCGCGCCGGCGATGGCCGAGATCCGCGACAAGGGCGTCCATTTCAAGAATTCGCACTCCCTGTTCCCGACCTTCACGATGGCGAACAGCTCGGCGCTGTCGACCGGCCATTATCTCGGCGACACCGGCACCTTCTCCAACACGATCTTCACCGGCTACACCTCGGTGCCCGCCGGCGACACCGTGGTGCCGTTCATCGAGAACGACGCCGTGCTCGCCGATATCGACGATCACTTCAACGGCGACTATCTCAACGAGGAAACGCTGCTGAAGATGGCGCGCGGCCAGGGTTTCAGCACCGCCGCCATCGGCAAGGTCGGCCCGACCCTGCTGTTCGACCACACCGATCGCGGCAAGAACACCATCGTGGTCGACGATTCCACCGGCGGCAAGACCGGCGTGCCGCTCTCCGACGAGATGAAGGACGCGCTGACCAAGGCCGGCCTGCCGCTCGCCACGCCGAGCCGCGGCGACAATGCCAAGGCGGGCGACGCCAAGACGCCCGGCACCACCGTCGCCAACATTGCACAGCAGGCCTACATGGCCGATGTCGCGACCAAGGTCGTGCTTCCGATGTTCAAGGCGCGCAACAAGCCGTTCGTGCTGGTGTTCTGGTCCCGCGATCCGGATGGCAGCCAGCACAACACCGGCGACAGCCTCAACACCATCACCCCCGGCATCAACGGCCCGACCTCGATGGCCGGCATCAAGAATGCCGACGACAACCTCGCCCAGCTGCGCAAGGCGCTCGACGAGCTCGGGCTGTCCGCCACCACCAACATCATGGTCTCCTCCGACCACGGCTTCTCGACGATCTCGAAGGAGAGCAAGACCAGCCCTTCGGCCAAGATCAGTTACGACGACACGCCGAAGGATTTCCTCCCGATGGGCTTCCTGGCGATCGATCTCGCCAAGGCGCTGAACCTGCCGCTGTTCGACCCCAACGACAAGAACGCCAAGGTCGCCGACAACGCCCACCCGAAGGCCGGCAACGGCGTGCTCGGCCAGGATCCGACCAAGCCCGACGTCGTGGTCGCGACCAATGGCGGCTCGGACCTGATCTACCTGCCGAACCGCGACAAGAAGCTCGCCGACCGCGTCATCAAGGCGCTGCTCGAGCAGGACTATGTCAGCGGTCTCTTCGTCGACGACAAGCTCGGCAACTTCCCCGGCACGCTGCCGATGTCGAACCTCAATCTGAAGGGCAAGGCGGTGACGCCGAACCCGTCGATCGTGGTCAACTTCCGCTCCTGGTCGAGCGGCTGCCCGATCCCGACCAACTGCTCGGTCCAGATCGCCGACACCGTGCTGCGCCAGGGCCAGGGCATGCATGGCAGCTTCAGCCGCGGCGACACCTACAACTTCACCGCGGCGATCGGCCCCGACTTCAAGGCGGGCTATGTTGATCCGCTGCCGGTCAGCAATGCCGATGTCGGCATGACCGCGGCGCAACTGCTCGGCCTGCGCGCGCCGAACAATGGCGGGCTGATCGGCCGGGTGATGTCGGAGGCACTGCCGAACGGCATCGTGCCGAAGATGGCCGAGGGCACCCTGATGTCGAAGAAACCGTCGGCCAACGGCCTGCGCACCGTGCTGAAATTCCAGCGCGTGCTCTCGACCCGCTATTTCGACGTTGCCGGGTTCCCGGGGCGGACGCTCGGGCTCGAGGAGAGCGACGGCAAACAGAAAACGGCGGGGAAGTGATCCCCGCCGCTCTCGCTTGAAGCCGTTTCGTCCGGGATGATGCAGGCATCATCCCGGATGATCACGATTACATCATCCCGATGTCGAACACGTTGGGCAGCTGCGCCGCGAGCGGAAGCGCAGTCGCGCCGACCAGCGTCGCGACCATTGCCGCCAGCGCACGACCGGTGCGGCGCTGACCGCGCATTCGGCCGGCGATCCACTCGAGAACCTTGGTGTCCATCTTGGTGCCCTGCGTCGGCGCCCAGCGGCCGATGTCGGTGTCCGCCGACAGCGCCACGGTGCGCGGCGGCACCGGCAGGCCCGACTCGGAGGCGGCGTGATGGGCGATGGCCTTGGCGAGCAGGTCGTCGAACCGGCCGCCGTCGCTGCGCTCGGCAGCCGCCTCGTTGATCGCGAACAGCGCCTCGATCTCGGCCCGGCTGACCGGCTGATGCTCGACCGCGGCCGCCGTCAGGATGCGCGCGCACCAGGCTGCGTCATCGGCATCGAGCGATCGGGAGAAATGGATGCGGCCCTTGGTGGTCGGGCCTTCGCCGGTGATGACGCCGTCGCGCACGATGGTCAGCGCATGGGCGGCGGTCTTGCGGCAGGACGGATGCAACGCACCGCTGAGAGCCTCAGCGGTCTTGGTACTTGGGGTAGACATTGTGGGAGCTTTCAATTCCTATCTTAGGCCAGCTTTTCCATGCGGGCGTAAACGAGTGGTTAATGATTCGGAACTTGGGTTCCGAGATTTTTAGATGGTTGCTATTTGGTCGCTTTGGAAGCTGTCACGGTTCAGTCCTATAGCAGCCGGGTCCGGCGTGATGACGGCGATAAGCGGCATTATCTGGGCATTTTCCAAACCTTTGTGCCGCAGTTGATATTTCGCCGCAGGGGTACGGATCAAAACAAGTTGCTTGGAATTCCACCCTCAAGGAGAAATGTTTCATCTTCTTTCAGAAGCCGTTCACTTAAGCCTTTTCGCGTCCTATACTGGAACCGACCACCTCAAATACAATTTTAGCAGCAACATCAAAGAGATGAGGTAAAATCATGGCACTTCAGATTGGCGCCGTCGCCCCCGACTTCGAAGCCGAAACCACCGAAGGAAAGATCAAGTTCCACGACTGGATCGGCAGCAGCTGGGCGCTTTTGTTCTCTCATCCCAAGGACTTCACCCCGGTCTGCACCACCGAGCTCGGCACCCTCGCCCGCCTGAAGCCCGAATTCGACAAGCGCGGCGTCAAGCTGATGGGCCTGTCGGTCGACCCGGTCGATCGCCACGCCAAATGGTCCGAGGACATCAAGGAAACCCAGGGCGCCGCGCCGAACTATCCGATGATCGGCGACACCGATTTCAACGTCTCGAAGCTCTACGACATGCTGCCGGCCTCGACCTCCGGCGATCCCCTCACCCGCACGCCGGCGGACAATCAGACCGTCCGCAACGTCTTCATCATCGGCCCCGACAAGAAGATCAAGCTGGTGCTGGTCTACCCGATGACCACCGGCCGGAACTTCCAGGAGATCCTGCGCGTCATCGACTCGCTGCAACTCACCGCCAAGCATCGCGTCGCCACCCCGGCCGACTGGAAGCAGGGCGAGGACGTGATCATCGCGGGCTCGGTCAACAACGACGAGGCCAAAACGATCTATCCGCAGGGCTGGAAAGAACCGAAGCCCTACATCCGCATCGTGCCGCAGCCGAAGTAACGGCCGGCAGACAGCGTCCGGGTGGCCCGCGCACAGCCTGTTATCGTCTGGTTCCGCGACGATCTGCGGCTGTCGGATCACCCGGCCCTGCACGAAGCGGCCAGCCGCGGCGCGCCCGTGGTTGGTCTCTATGTCCGCGACGACGAAAGCCGTGCCCTGAAGCCGCCGGCCGCGCGCCCCCTCGGGGGCGCGGCGCGCTGGTGGTTGGCGCAGTCGCTGCGCGCACTGCGCAAGAGCCTTGAGGCGATCGGCGGAACGCTGGTGCTGCGCACAGGTCCGGCCGCGTCCGTGATCGCCGCCGTGGCGCGCGAGACCAATGCGCGCGCCGTGTTCTGGAACGAGATCGTGCAGACGCCGCATCAAACGATTGCGAGCGATGTTGAATCCGCGCTCGCAAGTGACGGCGTGGACTCGCAAATTTTCCCCGGCGACCTGCTCGTTGAACCCAAGGCGATCCGCAACAAGGACAATCGCGGCTTGCGTGTCTTCACGCCGTTCTGGCGGCGCGTGCAGAGCCTCGGCGATCCGCCCAAGCCGCTGCCGGCGCCGAAAAAGCTCACGTCGATCCGCGACATCGCGAGCGAGACGCTCGACGATTGGCAGCTCGAGCCTGTCAGGCCGGACTGGGCCGGCGGCTTGCGCGAGACCTGGACCCCGGGCGAAGCCGCGGCGCAGGCCCGGCTCAAGGCGTTCCTCGATGACGGCATTCGTGGCTACACCGACGACCGTGACCGGCCCGGCCGCGACGGCACCTCGCGCCTCTCGCCGCATCTGCGTTTCGGCGAGATCAGCCCGCGCCAGCTCTGGTATGCGGCCCGTTTCGCCGCCGCCGAGCACCCGCGCCTCGCCGGCGACATCGATAAGTTCCTCAGCGAGCTCGGCTGGCGCGAGTTCTGCCGCCATTTGCTGTTCGACGTGCCCGACCTCGCCGCGCGGAATTTGCAGGAGCATTTCGACGCGTTCCCGTGGAAGCGCGACGCGCGTGCGCTGAAAGCCTGGCAGCGCGGCCTCACCGGCTACCCGATCGTTGACGCCGGCATGCGCGAGCTCTGGCACACCGGCGTGATGCACAACCGGGTGCGCATGGTGGTGGCCTCGTTCCTGGTGAAGCACCTGCTGATCGACTGGCGCGCCGGCGAGCAATGGTTCTGGGACACGCTGGTCGATGCCGATGCCGGCTCCAACCCGGCGAACTGGCAATGGGTCGCCGGCTCCGGTGCCGACGCCGCACCCTATTTCCGCGTCTTCAATCCGATCCTGCAGGGCGAGAAGTTCGATCCCGACGGCGCCTATGTCCGGCGCTGGGTGCCGGAGCTGGCGCAGCTCCCCAATGACCTGATCCATCAGCCCTGGACCGCGACGCCGATCGAGCTTGCGAGCGCCGGCGTCGAGCTCGGCAAGGCCTATCCGCAGCCGATCGTCGACCACAAGCAAGGCCGCGAACGCGCGCTTGCGGCTTACGCCAAGATCCGCGGCAAGGATTAGAACAAGGATCAGGCACGGCGGTTGACCACCAGCACCGCGGCGGCGCAGGCAGCCATGCCGGCGATCGCGACATGGTCGAGCTTCTCGCCGAACAGAACATAGGCCATCAGCGCGGTCACCGCCGGCACCAGATAGAACAGGCTCGCGACCGAGGTCGCGGCGTGGTGACGGATCAGCCAGTACAGCAGCCCGATCGAGCCGATCGAGAGCGCGAACACCAGCCAGGCCAGCGCCAGCACGAACTCGCTGGTCCAATGCACGACATTGCTCTCGAACAGCCAGGCCCCGATGCCGAAGAAGATCGTCACCGCGACGTACTGCACGAGATTGCCGGCGCGCCAATCAATCTGGTTGCAGTAGCGGCGCTGATAGAGCGTGCCCAGGGTGATGCTGATCAGCGAAACGCCGGAGGCAAGCCAGCCCCACCCCGCCTCGCCCGTCATCGGCCGGTTGTGCAGGATCAGCACGACGCCGGCGAGGCCGAGCAGCAGCCCGCCCCATTGCAGCGGCGTGACGCGGTCGCCGAGCCAGCGGTTGGCGATGGTCGAGGTCAGGATCGGCTGCAGGCCCGGGATCAAGGCCGAGAGCCCGGCCGGAATCGAATGCGCGATCGCAATCGCGGTGCCGCCGAGATAGAAGCCGTGCACCAGAATGCCGGCCACCGCGCTGTGGAAGATGCCGGTGCGGTCCGGCCATTTCGGCCGTGCGACCGCGGCGATGAGCGCCATCACGGCTACCACCAACGCCATCCGGATCGCCAGATAGGTCAGCGGCTCCGCATTGTTGACGACGTATTTGGTGCCGATGAATCCCGTACTCCACAGCACGACAAAGATCGCCGGCGCCAGGCGAGCGGCAGTTTCCTCGAAGCTCTTGTTCATTGCCCGCAGTCATTGCCCGAAGATGAGGCAGCCGGCAATCGCGAAGTTCGGCGGAGTTGCTGGACGCAGGCCCCAAGCCAATGTCGTCCCTGCGAGCGCCGGGCAAGCGCGCATGGCTACGGCCACATCCCACAAGCCGGTGAGGCGCTGAGCTATGCTATTTCGGAATAATAGAATGATGCAGCTGAGTTGCCCGACATGTCAAGTCGTCGTGTCGAATGCCGGCACGCCGCCGGCTACTGTGCATGGGGTTGTTTTCGATGTTTTGGCAATGCGCCCTGTCCGGCGGCGTCGGACGCCTCCGGATCACCTCACCTGAGGCGGTACTTCCTGCCGTTGGTGTTCGGGTCGCTGTTGTCGCTCGTCGAGAACATTAGGGCGGGACCGAAATAATTCCAGGTATCCCGGTAAAACGAGAAGCGGCCGGCGCCCTTGTCGATGATCTCCTGCTGGACGCTGTTCGCCGGCCCAAGCAGCTTGTCGTCTTCATACAGCCGGGCGGCATCGAGCGCGCCGTCCACGTATTTGACGGGGATGAGATAGGCATGTCCCTGGTAGAGGCGGAAGGCACCGCGGACGAGGTGCGGATCGAGCGGGCTCGCAGGAACCAAATAAAGGACGGCGCTCGACACCAGCGCAAAAACCATTGATCCGATCGCGACACGCGCGCTGGACGAGATCCTGAACGGCATCTGGTCGGGTCCTTGCTTGCCGGGCCGCCCGTCCGTCGCCGCACCCGCCTTGGTCACGTAGAGCTCATAGGAATCGGTCAAGCCCTGCTCGCGTCCGTCCCGAAAGCCTAATCGATAGGACATCCACCCGCACAGCGCGAGCAGCAGGACCAAACTGAGAGCGAGGGGCAATGCGGTCAGCATGAGGTGACGCCAATTGGTGTGAGGGCCGGGATCGTCAAGCTACGTAGCGGTTCGGGAGATCGAAATCCATTCCCTGCGCGGGCGTCCGGTTCCTGGGCAGCGCGGACATGGCGGTGACTCCCCCGCCTTCGCGATCCTGGGCTGCATGGGACAGCGATTCTATGGCTGCTGTGGACCGCAGCGGCTCTCGTCCTGCCGGATTTAGGAACGCCGCCCGGCGCCAGGCGTTTTTTTTTCATGCAGGCAGGCGATACACGAGCCGCCTGCAGCGAGGATGCCAGATGCCCTACGCGCTGTTCGATCGTGACAGACAAATCGACCAGACTTTTCCGACGGAGAAGCAGGCCTGGGAGCATGCTCTGATCTCGGGGCTGGTCTTCGATGTTCCGGTCGCGGACGCGGCACCGGGCATGGTGCTTCCGGCCGGCTACCACATGAAGCAGATTCCCGGCGACGGCGAAGTCTGCGATCCGGCGCCGGAGTGGAAATTGCCGAACGAAATTTCGTGATCGGTCCATGGCGGGGAGACCGGTTGCGATCGCGGCGCTGCGCGATACGTAACGCCGAACCAGACCAACAATTCAGGATGAGCGCATGGCCGAGGCCGGCAAGACTCTTCACGTTCGGTGCGTCGACAACACCTTGCAGCGAGACACGCTCTCGCTCGGACGCGTCTACGAAGTGACCAGGGATATCGAACGAGACGGCTATTACGAGCTCGGCGGATTGGGCCGCTTCAGCCGGTCCAGGTTCGAGGTCGTTGAGCCGAACGACGAGGGATAGACAGGCGGACCCGCAAGCGGCGGGCGGCATGACCGGCATACTGGGTGTTTGAGGGCAACTCCTCGCAAATGCGTGATCGGCGGCACTGCCGGTTGCCTTCATTTGGGCACCTCCCGGGAACAGGCTTCTGGCGGCAGCGGTCAAAGGCTGCCACCGCCGGGGGTGCCTCCACGTGCCGCATCAGACCCGCACTGCGATGCAAGACGTCGATCTGCGCAATTTCGCCCGGGTCATCTCGGCCTGCACCCTCGGGCTTTGGGCCTTTGCGGCCGGCCTGCTGATCGGGACCTTCCTGCTTTAGTGACCGGCCTAGCCGCCGCTCAGATGATGTGCGGCAACGAACACAGCGAGCGCGCTCAGCACCAACGCTGACGCGGCGCCGGCAACGCTGCGCGCGAGTTCAGCCTTCGAAAGATTCGACCTGGTTGCCATCGCAGCCTCCTGTGCGTGCGAGCCGAGACGGAGCCGCTCCCGCGGCCGGCCTCGCTCATGGAGACAATCGCATCATGAGGATGAACGCATCATGAGCGAAACGAACGACGCGGGCCTCGGTTCCAAAATCCGACCGCCGTGGATCGCTTTCGGAACCCGGGCGTTGACCGCGTGCGGCAAGCGAGCCGAGCCGCGCTGGAATCTGGAATCGGAGACGCGATGCTGATCCGCAGGCGGCGGCTTCAACCGACGATCTGGGCGGTCATCATCCTGTTTGCGACCGTCACGGCAGCCGACGCCGAGGGCGACAAAGCGAGCAAACCTTCCGAGTTCATCCTGCTCGCCCAGATCGCGCTCCTGATCGCGGTCGGCCGCGGCCTCGGCGAGCTGATGCAGCGGATCGGCCAGCCCTCGGTGATCGGCGAGCTGCTCGGCGGCCTGCTGCTCGGCCCGTCGCTGTTCGGCTGGCTGTGGCCGTCGGCGCATGACGTCGTCTTTCCGCCGTCCGGCGAGCAGAAGGCGCTGCTCGACGGCATCGCGCAGTTCGGCATCCTGCTGCTGCTCCTGCTGACCGGGATGGAGACCGACCTCAAGCTGGTGCGCAAGGTCGGCCGCGCGGCGGCCACGATCTCGGTCGCGGGCATCGCGGTGCCGTTCGTCTGCGGCTTCGTGCTCGGCGAATTCCTGCCCCAGAGCCTGTTGCCGCACCCCGAGCAGCGGCTGATCGCCTCGCTGTTCCTCGGCACCGCGCTGTCGATCTCCTCGGTGAAGATCGTCGCCGTCGTGGTGCGCGAGATGAACTTCATGCGCCGCAATGTCGGCCAGATCATCGTCGCCTCCGCGATCATCGACGACACCATCGGCTGGATCATCATCGCCGTCATCTTCAGCCTTGCCTCGCGCGGCAGCCTCGACCTGCTGTCGATCGCCCAGGCGCTGTTCGGCACCCTCGCCTTTCTCGCCATCAGCTTCACGATCGGCCGCCGGCTGGTGTTCCGCCTGATCCGCTGGGCCAACGACAATCTGGTGTCTTCGGCGGCGGTCATCACCGTGATCCTGCTGCTGATGAGCGGGATGGCGATGATCACGCATCTGATCGGCGTGCATACCGTGCTCGGCGCCTTCATCGCCGGCGTGCTGGTCGGGGAATCCCCGATCCTGACCCGGCAGATCGACGAGCGGCTGCGCGGCTTGATCTCCAGCCTGTTCATGCCGGTGTTCTTCGGACTCGCCGGTCTCAGCGCCGACCTCACCGTGCTGAAGGACCCGGCGGTGCTGGGGCTCACCGCCGCGCTGATCCTGATCGCGAGCATCGGCAAGTTCGGCGGCGCCTTTGTCGGCGGCGCGCTCGGCGGGCTGACCCGGCAGCAATCCTACGCGCTGGCGAGCGGCATGAATGCGCGCGGCTCGACCGAGGTGATCATCGCGACCATCGGCCTGTCGATGGGCGTGCTGAGCCAGACCATGTTCTCGATGATCGTGACGATGGCGATCCTGACCACGATGGCGATGCCGCCGATGCTGCGCGGCGCACTGGCGCGGCTGCCGCTCGGCAAGGATGAGAAGGAGCGGCTGGAGCGTGAGGAATATGAGCAGCGCGGCTTCGTCGCCAATCTCGAGCGGCTGCTGCTCGCGGTCGACGAGAGCAGCAACGCGACGTTCGCCGCGCATCTCGCCGGGCTGCTCGCCGGCGGGCGCGGCCTGCCGATCACGCTGCTGCATGTCGGCGCGAACGCCCGGCCGCAGGAGAAGCACCGCGCCGACGAGGAAAGCCCCGAGGCCGCGGTCGCCAACGCGGCCAAGGCCAGCGCCGAGGCCGATGCCGACGGCGGCGGCAATGTCGACGTCGTCAGCCGTATCAGCGAGAAGACGGCGGCGGAGGCGATCGCCGAGGAGGCCAAGAAGGGCTTTGACCTGCTCGTGGTCGGCATGGACGAGGTCGCAGGCCGCGACGGCGGCTTCGACCGGCGGATCGACGAGTTGACCTCCGGCTTCGACGGCCCGCTGGCGATCACCGCCGCCAAGGGCGTGCACCGGAGCGAACCGACCGCGAATGCGCGCAAGATCCTGGTGCCGGTGTCGGGCAGCAACGTCTCGCGACGCGGCGCCGAGATTGCGATCGCGCTGGCGCGGCTCGCGAGCGAGCCGCTGCAGGTGGTCTATGTCTCGACCACCCGCGACAAGGGCGCCCGCCGCACCAGCCCGAGCATGTCGCTGGCGCCGGAGGAAGCGATCCTGAAGGACATCGCGGCGACCGCTGCGCGCTACGACATCAATGTCGCGACGCGGCTGCGCGCCAACACCGCACCCGAGGTGGCGATCCTGCAGGAGATCGCGGCAAGCCGGGCCGATCTGGTCGTGATCGGCGTCGACCGCATCCAGGGCGACAGGCTGAATTTCGGCAGCGTCGCGGCCGCCGTGCTCGACAAGTCGAAGGCGTCAGTGCTGCTGGTGTCGGATGGCGAGGTCAGGCCCAAAACCTGAGGTGCAAGACCGCAGGCGGCGGAATGGTGCGCCTACCACTCCTCCGGGCAGGGATCGACGATCTTCCAGAGATCGATCCCGTTCTTGATCTTCTTCATCTCGGTGGTCAGCCCGCCATTGCGGCGGATCCAGTCCTTCACCGTATCGGGGTAATAGGACATCAGATCGGAGGTGCCCTCGAGGCTGGTGACCTTGATGCCGAAGGTGAAGGCCTTGTCGTAATAGGCCTGGTGGAAGCCGATGCTGGCCTTCGGCGTCACGCAGATCTTGTTCAGCGGCACGATGCCGAACACCAGCGTGCAGGCCGAGTTGCAGATGCCGTCGATCACGACGCGCTCGCGGCGGTCGCGGATCTGCTTGTACTTGGTCTTGTACTCCTCGACATAGCCGCCATGGTCGCGCGTGATATGCAGCACGGCTCGCGCCGGCGTCGCAGCCAGAACCGGGAGCAGCAAGGCGGCAAGGAGCGTGATGCGCATGAAATGTTCAAAACCAAGGGAAAGGCGGCCCGGCCGGACCTGACCGCAAGACTCTGGCCGGACTGTGTTGGCAATCCGTTAAGCATCCCCAAAAAGGCAAAATTTGGCGCGCTGTGACGGATTTCCCGCAGCTTTTGCCCGGATTCCGGGTTAAATGGACCCCCAGACGGATTCTGGACCGGCTCAGGAAGCCGATTCCAGCGTGAATGCCCGGAGGCCGCCAATGACCAAGACCAAGTTTTTCGCCGCCCTCATCGTAACCGTTTCCCTGACCGTCCCGGCCGCTGCCGCGGACCTGGCCGCCACTCCGCACCACCGGCATCACCACCACCGGCACGCTCATTGGGGCCTGCCCTACCAGATCAGCTATCTGCACAATTACGGCCCGGGCCCGGCCGCCGGCACCTTCGCCTTTTACGACGGCCCCTCGACCAACAAGTGCTACCAGAGCTCGGCCGCCTATATCGGCCAGGACCGCCGCCGGCATCCCTGCTTCTGAGCGGCGCGGCGGACCGGCCGGCCCCGCGGGCGACGCGGCGTCCCGGCTGGCCCCGACAGCCCAAGTCTGATAATCGACCCGCAACGCGCTCGTAGCTCAGCTGGATAGAGCATCGGATTTCGATTCCGAGGGTCGGGAGTTCGAATCTCTCCGAGCGCGCCAGCGTTTAGACGTCTCCGTGGCCCTTGCGCCCCTGTGCCGGCCTTAGGGACTTGCCAAATCGACACCTTCCCTCAGGGCAGCCGCGAAACCATTTTCATCAGCGCGCGAAACCGTGCCGAAACATTTGGCCGGTAGCCTCTCCCCAAACAAAATAAGGGGAAGTGTCATGATGGAAGTGATGATCATCGCGCTGCTGCTCCTTAGCGCGGCTGTGTTTTTTGCCCACGCATACGACGCCCTGCATACGCATTGACGGGATGGGCAGGAGCCCCTCGCCGCCGACACCGCAGGATTGAGCGACGTCGAGCAAGCACGCGACGCGAGACGATGCAGGCCGTTGCTGCACCGACGGCCGAAACCAGCATGGTGTCGGGCCACCGTGTTTCCCCGGATTCCGCTTTAGTCGGGAACCGCGCTAACAACCCCGGATACCGGGGCTGATTTCGATCAAGACCACCTTTTGCAGATTTTCCCGGTGGGGCCGTTGGCGCGACGCGGCCCCTTTTCATTTGTGCTGTGTGCCCTGTCGGGCAGCTCCTCTCCCGTTAACGCCCCGAGGCAACGCAGAAGATGTCGCAGTCCGTGCATGCCCTGATCTATGTCAGTCGCAGCAACAGCAATGTACGTGACGGTTCTGCGCGCGAGATCATCCGCAGCATCCTGGCGCAGTCGCGATCGAAGAATGCCAGGCTCGGCGTGACCGGCGCCCTGCTGTTCAGCGAGGGCTATTTTTGCCAGACCCTCGAAGGTGAGCCGGCCGCGGTCGAGGACATCTTCAGCGCGATCGAATGCGATCCGCGGCATCGGGACGTCACCCTGCTGACCTTCAGGCCCGCGCCAGCGCGGCGTTTCCCCGATTGGTCGATGGCCTATGCCGGCGTCTCTGCCGGCCCGGACTGGAGCCGGAAGATTGAAGGCCTGCTCGCCGATCCCTCCGAGATCGACGGCGATCGAATGGGCCGCGAATTGCTCGTCCTGATGACGGACCTGGTCAGACAGCAGGATCTCGACGGCCCCTAGCCGCGCCCCAGCTCAGATCGCCGCATAGGCCCATGGCGACGCAACCGGCGCCTGCGTCAACGTCGAATACGATGTCGAGAGCGCCTGCTCGCTGTAGATGAACCGCGCCCGTGCATGGATCGCGCGCCGGGCCGGCGGCGATGGTTTGGCTCTCTGACTTGGACGTGACAAGCGCCAATGGCGGCCATGGGCGTCCGCTCGACCGTTCAACTGCAGCATGGTCGCCTGGGGCAACCGCTCGAGCGGATCGAGTTAGATGCGGTAACGGAATATCCGGCCGAGATCGATGTAGTTGCCAAGGTCGCGGAACTCCGGACCGATCTCCGCGAGGCGGATGCCGAGCGCTTCGGCGTCATCGGGCAATTCCGACGCCGCTCGTCCCTTCGCTGCCGAACGCTGCGGCCAGCATCTCGATGTGCCGCACGCCGATCTCGCTTCGCTTGTCAGGCATGCAGATGGCGGCCGCGCGAAACAAAGAATCTGCCCGCGCTCACTCTACTGTTGCTTGCAGAAGACACGAATTTCGTGTTGTGATGGCGTCATTGCGAACTAGGAGATAGTGAATAGGAGATAGTCATGCCTCCCCATCCGCCTCCTTGCCATGCCGGCGAAATTCTTTGGGGCAACGTGTGCCTTCCGCGTCCCAATTCCATCCGGATCGTCAACACCGGCGACAGCTTCACCTTTGTGCTGAACGGTGTGTCGGGCGATTTGCTTCCCAACCTCGCTGAATCGGCCGGCGACCAGGCCCATGTGCAGGTCAAGAAGACCAGCCCCGGCTTCAATGTGACGATCACGTCGGTACCTCATGGGGACGCAAGCGATTTGGTGAAGCGGCTCCAGCCGGATGATCCAAAGCTGCCCGACTGAGCCATGTCTCGCCTGCTCAACCCGCTTGGCAAAGCGAGCCTGGCCGCTCTGCTATCGATTCTTTCCCTCGCCGGCTGCGGCCTCGTTCCGCCCAGGCTTACCGAGGCGTGGGAGGCCCAGGACGTCGGCACCAAGATGGTGCTCGACATCAAGCGCAAGATTTTCTGCGAGACGATCGCTGCTATCCGCGAGGTCAATACGATTCGGACCAGCCTCGGAAAGCCGATACCGGACGATTATGGCGTTCAACTGCAGTTGACGCTGACGATCGCGGAGAGTTCGAGCTTCACGCCGAACCTCACCTACAATCGCACACTTCCGAACGGCACGGATTCAGGCATTACGATCGGACAGAGCTGGGGCGTCGGTATTTCCGGCGAGCTATCGTCGACGGCAACGCGCACGGATGCGACCTATACCTATTGGAGGGTCGGCAACATCGCGGGCCCCGGCAAGAACAAGGAAGTTTGCGAGGGCTGGCCGATCGATCCGGGGAGCTCTCCGTTCCTGAATTCCGAACTCGGTATCGCCCGGTTCCTGAAGGACAATGTGGAAGCGGCCGATTATCTTCACTCATCGCCGTTGGGTACGAAGAAGCCGGACAAGGTTGACGTCTACAGCTACGACCTCAAATTCGCGGTCGTCTCCAGTGGCGGCATCAGCCCCCAATTCAAGCTTGTCCCGCTGTCGGGCGGCGGAACGCCGATCCTGAATCTGAACCGCACGCGGACCCACGAGCTGCTCCTGACCTTTGGACCGACCGGCGCCAACGGCTTCACGCCGTCGGACATCTCGCTCAGTCAGCACGTTACCAATCAACTCAGTTCGTCGCTCGGCCGCAGGCCGGCGCCCTAGCTGAGGGAGATCGCGGAGTATTTCGCCGGGCCGCCTTGAAGGTCCGGCTATCGCCGAAGAAGGACGAACCCGAGAACGGCAGGAGTGATCCATGCGTTGCGTCCGCCTTGCGCTTCTCCTTGCACTCGTTGCTTCGCTGAGCTCATTGCAATTTGAGACGACAGCGGCGGCACACTCGCAACACAAACGAGACAGAACGGCACATGCGGAAGCATCGCCTGCGCCGGACAAGCAGACGTTGCCATCGACGCCGACGCCAAGCTCATCACCCTCTGCAACAGCGTCACCGCTATCGACGCCATCGCCGGCCCCGACACCGGGCCAGAAAGCGACGCCGGTACCGAACGCCGGGCCTTCAAGCCAGTGGTGGCTCTCGGAGGAGGTTCATCGCTTCCTGATCGTCTTCTTTCTGCTTTGCCTGATGGCGACGCTGTTCTTCATCATCTTCCTTTGGCAGCGACGGATCGAGGAAGCCGGCTACTTCGCGAACATCTTCCGGGACGTCATCACGGACATCGAGACGGCCCGGCTCAGCCAGCCATTCCGGGTGAAATGGGATCAGGCCGAGTACTGGTACGAACTCACCGACCGGCCGAGTGCACGCGGTCAGGAATGGATCGATCAGAATCCCAAGCCTGAGCCCGGTGCCGAGCTGACGACATTGGCAGGCCAAAGACCCCACCGCACCTATGCGCTGCTCGACGTCAAGCGGCTGATGCAAACGCCGCCGCCGTTTCTCTCGTCGCAAGGCAGGAACGTGGCCGCCGCAGCTCCCACCGGCGACGGGTTTCCGGAAACCGCCCGGCAAGACGAACAGAGGTTCGAGGCCTTGCTGGAATCCTATCGGAATGAGGTGCTGGGATGGGTACAGCGCGCGAGCTCAAAGGCCTGGAATCTCTATCAGGGAGATCTGGAGAGTGTTCGGGAGCAAGGCCGCGAACAGGCAAAGCGGGCGATCAGCGTCGATCTGTCCGCGCTTCGCGGACGCGGCCCGGAATTCGTCCTGGAGTTTACGGCAATCGTCGTCATTATCTTTGCCGCGACCATCTTGGGCGTGATGCATCTGTTGGGGAGCGAGCAGATCGGAACGTTGCTCGCCGCCATCGCCGGCTACGTCCTCGGCAAGAGCATCAGCAACAAGACCCAGGCGCATGCCGAAGAGGTTCGCTCGGCACAGGCGCGAAGACCGGAGGACCAGAGAAACGGCGGCAATAACGGTTAGCGCTCTCCAGCGCGGCGGCCCGCCGGATGGTCGAAGCACGGCGAAGCAATTCGCCGGTGCAGGCTGCTGCTATCGCGCGCCCTTCTCGCCAAACCACCGGCGGCACGCCCGGCTGAAGCTCGTCGCATCCGTATAGCCCAGCGCCGCCGCCATTTCGTCGCGCGACCGGGTGCCCGCCGCGAGCATTGTCCGGGCGCGTTCGCGCAGCACGCCATCGAGCAGCGGCCGGAAGGCGCAGTCCGCCTCCGCCAGCCGCCGCACCAGCGTTCGCCGCGAGGTGCCGACCAGGCGCGCGGCCTCCTCCTCGCCGAGCCGCTGCGGCAGGCGCGCCGCAATCAGGCTCTCGACCGTCCGCGCCAGCGCCGCGTTGTCCGAGCGCGGCTTCTCGATCGCCTCCAGCGCCTCGATCGCCTTGGCGTGCAGCTCCGGATCGGCAAACGGCGACGGCCGCGCGCACAGCTCCTTCGGCACCTCGAACAGGAAGGCGGCCGCGTTGAATTCGACGGCGCAGGAAAAATGCGACGCCAGCAGCTCCACGCCCGCCGGCGCCGGCCAGGGAAACTGCAGCGTCGCCTGGCCGATCGAATCCTCCAGCAACTGCACATACACCGCGTGCACGTTGAGGCCGACCGCCAGCGCCACGGCGCGCCACAGCGCTTGATCCATCGTGACCGCGGGCGAGATTTCAATCTGGATCGAGCGCGCGGTCCGGCGCAGGTGGTTGCGAACGAACGGTGCGCGGGTCGACCCGTAGCGGGCGCCGGTGGTCAACGCATCGGCGATGGTCGGCGCCGTGCGGGTCGCGACGTCGAGCGCTCCCTGCAGCGACGTCGACCAGACCGCCGCAGCCGACAAGGGCCACAGCTCGCCATGCCGGCGCGTGATGTTGGCGGCCAGCGCCACCAGCGCGGACACCGGCATGTGCTCGCCCGGCTGGTCGAGCGCATCCTGCCGGATTGCCGTGCCCTTCAGCAGTTCGTCGCGCTCGCCTCGCGTCTTGCCAAAGGCTCGCACCAGCGCCCGCGCGTAGGCTGCGGACACCGGCGTGCGAAGGGCATCGGCCTCCGATCCCTGCATTGCGTTGGCGCCCCTCCCTTGCGAACGTCCAGCCGAACAGGTTTGGCGCAAAATGCCACAAAATTGGCCTGTTGGGAACTGGCGGCGCAGGCCCGCCTCGCGGCATGCTTGGCGGAACGACGGCGAATGCCGCTCGAACGGGATGCTGGAGGAAACGATGATCTTCACGGGCACCAATGCCGCTGGCGAAACGATCACCTACCGGGACGGCAAGCGCTATCTGTGGATGCTCTCGTTCATCCCGCCGCTGATCCCGCTATTGTCCTACTGGTGGTTTCTGCAGACGCACAATCCGCTGGTGACGCTGATTCCGTTCGTCTTCATCTTCATCCTGATCCCGCTGCTCGATGTCGTGTTCGGCGAAGACACCCACAATCCGCCGGCGGAAGTGGTCGCCGCGATGGAGGCCGATCCCTATTACCTGCGGTTGGCGCGCATCACCGTGGTGTTTCCCTGGATCAACTACGTCGCCCTGATCGCCTTCTTCGGCACGCAGGATCTGCCGTGGTGGTCCTACGTCGCCCTGCTGCTCGGCGTCGGCACCATCAATGGCGGCGCGCTCCTGATCGGCCACGAGCTCGGCCACAAGCCTGACCGGCTCAACATCATGTTCGGCATGCTCGCCAACTGCGCGGTCGGCTACGCGCATTTCCGCGTCGAGCACAATCGCGGCCATCACACCTGGGTCGCAACCCCCGAGGACCCCGCCAGCGCGCGGTTCGGCGAATCGATCTATGCGTTCGCGACGCGCGAACTGCCGGGCGCCTTCAAGCGCGGCTGGCGCAACGAGGCCGAACGGCTGACCAAGCGCGGCGAGCCGGTCTGGTCGGTCCACAACGAGATCCTGCAGGGCTTCGCGCTGACGCTCGTGGTCGCGGCCGTCCTGATTGCGCTGTTCGGCTGGAAGGTGGCGCCGTTCATCGTCGCGCACCATTTCCTCGGCTGGTACGCGCTGACCCAGGCCAATTATGTCGAGCACTATGGACTGCTCCGCGAGAAGCTGCCGAACGGCCGCTACCAGGCGGTCGAGCCACGCCACTCCTGGAACACCAACCACATCGTCTCGAACCTGATGACGTTCCATCTGCAACGCCATTCCGATCACCACGCCAACCCGATGCGGCCCTACCAGTCGCTGCGCGATTTCGACAAACTCCCGCGGCTGCCGAACGGCTACACCGGGATGTTCGGGCTCGCCGCGATCCCGTGGCTTTGGTTCCGCGTGATGGACCCGAAGACCTTGGCCTGGGCCGACGGCGACAAGAGCAAGCTCAATCTGGGCGAACGGCCGGCAGCTTCGTGATTGCAGGTGTCGCCCGGCCTGCGAGCACAGGCCGGGCGGTTACGCTCGATGCGCGGTCAGCGCGAGACGTAGCCCGCAGCAAGCGGCTTGAAGCGATAGATCAGATACGGGGCCTTGTTCTCACCCTTGCCGCCGTGGAACATCGCGGCCGCGGAAATCTGCGACGCCGACACGTACATGTAGCCGTCCGCCGACGCCGTGATACCGTCGGGCCAGACCATCTCAGCGTCGCTCAGATAGGTGCGATATCTGCGATCGGCCCCGACGACGCCGACCGACTTGCTCTCGACCGCGGTCAGATAGAGATTGCCGGCATAGTCGATCGAGAGCCCGCCATTGTTCGGCTTGTCTGAATAGCGCTCGACCTTGGCGCTGAGTTCGGCCGGCGTCAGCTTCTCGTCGTTCAGGTCGGCCACGCGCACGCGGTAGATCGAGCGGCCGCTGAGCGGCGCGAAGTAGACCCACTCGGAGCGGACATCCATGGTGATACCGTCGCAGCCGACCTTGATGATGGACGGCTTGCCGTCCTTGCCGGACACCGTGAGATCCTTGCCGTCCACCGTGATCGGCAGGTCTTCGGGGATCGTGGAGGGGTCGCCGTCGAGCACGCGCCGCGCGCGCCCGGTATCCATGTCGATGACGATGATCGCGGCATGCGATCCGTCGCCGCCGGGGCCGATGTTCTCGTCGGCGATGTAGAATTTGCGATGCTTCTGGTCGATCACGATGTCCTGCGGCTGCGATCCCGGTCGCGTCACCGGATCGGGCATGTAATAGATGCGTTCGAGCCGGTCGCTGCGCGTATTCCATCCCACCAGCTTGGGCGTGATGTTGGTGCGGAATCCCATGTCGATGATCCAGACCACGCCGTTCTCGTCGGACCGGAGCCCGAGCACGTTGTCGAGATATTGGTCGGTGCCCTTCCGCGGCGTATTCCACTCCGCGTTCGGAAATGGCTGGAACGTCGTCGGCGACGTCAGCTTCGCGACCCTGATCTCGGGACTGAAGAACGGGTGATGGCTGAAGATCAGCTGGTTGTCCGGCGTCATGGCGATGTTGCCAACCGACTCGGGCAATCGCGCCACGATCTCGGCGCGGACCGCCTCGTCCGCACGCGCGCTTGATAGCATCACGTTCGCCGTCATCGCGGCGATCAACAAAATCCCTCGCTTCACGCGGGTCCCCTCCCTGTGTCGTTGTTGTGTCGTTGCGTACCGGACCGGCCGTGATCGGCAAGGTTCGGCTTTGCGGGATCGACGTTGCGCGCTAATTTGGGCGCTGACAATTACGCACAGGAATGTCCGGTAGTATCAGGGAGTGAACCATGAAGGGGCTTGATGCGAAGAGCTATGACTGCGCGGTCGGCTGCCCCGTCGAGGCAACGCTCGACCTGATCGACGGCAAGTGGAAGGCCGTGATCCTCTATCACCTGCTCGGCGACACCATCCGCTTCAACGAGCTCGGGCGGCGGCTGTCGCGGATTTCACAGCGGATGCTGACGCGGCAACTTCGCGAACTCGAAACCGCGGGCCTGATCCACCGCGAGATCTATCCGGAGGTGCCGCCGCGCGTCGAGTATTCGCTGACGCCGCTCGGGCGTTCGCTCGAGCCCGTCATCCGGTCGCTGTGGGTGTGGGGCAATTCGTATCTGGAGGCGCGCCGTCCCTCGCCGCGCGCGGTCAACGCTACGTCGGCTTCGGCGCCGCGCGTCAGTTAGGACGACACCTCAGGCCTGCCGCCGCTTCATCGCGCCGATGCCGAGGAACGAACCGTTCACCGACGGATACTGGCCGGTGAATTCGAACATATCGAAGCTCGGCGCCTCGAACTGCTTGAGCGCCTTCCAGAGCAGCGTCGTATCCGGGCAGGCCTGCGAATGGATGTCGTGATGCACGATGATGCTGGCATGGGAGCGCACCAGCAGGTGATCCTGCATCGCGCCGCGCAGGCTGTGATCTCCGTCGATGAAGACGAAGTCGGGCTTCAGCCGGTCGACATGGGCGCCGACCAGCGGTGACGTCGAATAGGCCTGGAGATAGACCGGCTCGATGCCGGCCTGCTCCTGCAGCAGATCGAAATAGGTCGAGATGAAGGGCGTCGGCGCGATCGGATCGAGCGCGATGACGGTTCTGAGATCGGCGCCGCTGTTCTTCAGCCACTCCGCAACCAGGATGAACATGCCGCCCCAGCGGCAGCCGATTTCCATGTAGGAGGAAATGCCGGACGCGTTGCGCGCGAGCCAGGCCAGATACGGCGCGAGCTGGTTCGGATATTGCCAGAGGTGAAGACCCTTGCCGAAACTCGGCGCAAGCTCCGGCGGCTGCTCGTGAAGCAGTTCGTCATTGAGCCCCAGCGCGGGGATGAACTCACGTTCGAGGAATTCCACATCGAGCCGCTGAGACGGCGTCAATGCGGCGATGGTGCTGATCGCTTCACGAACGAACGGCGCAAGGTCGGCGAAACGCTGGTATCGGTCTTCTGGAGCTTGCTGGACGTTGAGCATCGGTGCGGTCAGCCCGGCTGGTTGGAGGGGCGGAAGACCGCTGGCGGCAGGTCTCCTCCTCCTTCAACGGCGCGAACGCCCTTCCCGGGCGGAGAATCTTGCCTTCCGCCGCTGATCGCGCGTCCGTCCATCGCCGTCGTGCCGCCGCCCGTTCACCCGCTCGGGATCTTGCGGCGCACCGCCTCCACGCCGTCGTCGGTGACACGATATCTCCGCCCCATCTCGGGGACGATCCAGCCCTTCTCGATCATTCCGGCAATGGTGCTCGGGCCGACGCCCGCGGGAAACGGACGGCGATTGCGAATCGCGTCGATTGCGACCCTTTCGAGATGGGTGGCGACATGGGACGGCCGCGCGCGAAACGCCTTCGCCATGATGAGGACCGACAGAACCTCGGCGCGCCGGCGCACCGCCGAAGCGCTGCGGGTCAGTTCGTTACTGATCTCGAGCGCATTCTTGCCGGCCCTGGCGAGTTCTCTGAGCTTGTCGTCCTCGTCAGAGCTCCAGCGCCGCACGATCCCCATCTGCTCCTCACCGCCCTGGATACCCACCTCGATCCAATGCATATGCAGGCGGCGCTGATTTGCCATGTGACTTTCGGCACCTCTTGACGTGACGCTTAGGGGCCGTCGCCATCAAGAGGGCCGATGGCCGTGAATGTTGCAGCCATCAGAGCACGATCCGATTGAAATCGGATCATGCTCCAATCCCCTTGTTGGGGTACGTTTTCCTTGCGCGAACCGGTGCCCGCTTCGCTCGAAAACGCTTCAGTGCTTGCTGGGTTCAAGCGTGATGAGCACGCCGGTCGGTTCGGGCTCGTGCGGCCGCAGCGACGTCAGCTCCGGATCGCTCCACTCGGCAAGGCTCACCACCTCGCCCGTCTGCCCCGACATGTCGGAGGACTGGGCGGGCTCGAGGACCTTGAGTCCGCTGGTGTCGACGAAGAATGTGTGGTCACCGAACACGGTGTTCAGTTGCGCTACCGCCGGGTGATCGTCCGGAAGCACCTGGGCGTTCAGTTGCGTCATGGTCTGCTTGACTTGAGTGGCATTAAGCTTCATCCGCTGCTCCTTCTTTTTGGTTCCGGCCGCGTGGTTGCCTTGTCAGGTTTCGTTGACAGGTTTCCTTGGCAATTTCCTTGGCTGGTTCCTCCCCGCCCGCGCCCCTCGTCGGGGGCTTCGAAGTCTCGAACCGATCAGGCCGCGAAACGTTCCGCAGGCGCGACGCATTGACCGCGCGTGTGCGGGTTCAGGATCCATCGATGCCCCAAATGCGGCGCATATGCGCCGCTCACGATGCGGGAAGCTTCTTCTTCCTGGCGAGCCCTTCCAGATGGACGCGGCGCGCTGCGGATTTGCGGGCACGTTCCCTGGTGCGACAGGCCCGGCAGCGCACGGCGCTGGTGAACACGTCGCCTTTGGCGGTCTCGTACCACCATTTCTGCTGCAACGGCGTCCAGACCTCGGCCACGCCGCAGTCCTTGCAGACGAATGGCTCCGGTCGATAGGTTCCGCGCGCGACGAAATCGGGGGTCGAATAGCTGTTCGATGGCGCCAGCCTCGCCGTATCCACCGGAACCTGGTCGCGCGCCAGCGCAATCTTGTAGTCGCGAAGATGTTGCCGTTCAGCGGCGCGCTGCGCCTGCAAGCGGCGCCATTCCTCGGCCTTGCGCCGCTTGGCCTCGATCTGCCCGTGCGTCTGCTTGCTGCGTTTCACGCGTGTATGTCCGTCTCAGCCGATGCCCAGCCGCGCGGAGCTGATCACGTCATCGATAACTTGCTGCTCTGCCGCCGGGTAGCCATAGTAGCTGTAGCATTGCGTGACGGCCAGATCGGGTGCCGCGCGTCGCCGGCACGGAATCCAGAACCGAGGATGCGGGACATTGCTCGACCGACAATCCGCGCGACGGACGTCATGTCCGCCCCTGCTCCGCCGGTCGCATGTGGATCAGCGCATCGAGCACCAGGACAAGCACGGGACGTTGTTCGTCGTTGACGAGCTCCGTTCTGAAGATCACGACGGCGTCGCGCCGCTCCGGCCTGATGGTGATCTTCTGGATCTCAGATTGGCCGGTCAGCGTGGCTCCGGGGCGGACCGGGGCCGGCAGGCGAATCTCGAAGCCCCGTCCGACAATCCCCGCCACCTTGCTCCAGATCGCCTCCACGACCAGCCGCTGATAGATCGCAATGGTGTTGAAGCCGCTTGCGATCAGGCCACCGAACGGGCCGGCCGCCGCCGCGACGGGATCGGTATGGATCGGCACCGGATCATATTTGCCGGCGAATTCCAGGATCTCCGCCTCGCCGATCGTGTAGCTGCCGAGCTTGAATGTCTGGCCTTCGGTGAGATCTTCCGCATACAGCATCACGTGCCTCCATCCGTCGCGGGACGATAGGCCAATGCTGCGGGCTTTCCATTACTCCGGACGTCATGAACCTTGCGCCCGGGAGCTCGTGGCACGATGACATGCGCGAGCGGCACCGGCCGTTCGCGCATTCGCCGGAAACATCTTCCGTTATTGCAGCCGCGCCGCCCTCGCCTTGGCCGCCTTCACCGTGTTCTCCATCAGGCAGGCGATCGTCATCGGCCCGACGCCGCGCGGCACCGGTGTGATCGCGCCGGCGACCTGCACCGCCTCGTCGAAGAGGACATCGCCGCACACCGCGTAGCCGCCGTCCGGCTTCTCGACGCGGGTGGTGCCGACGTCGATGACGATGGCCTGCGGCTTGATCCAGTCGCCGCGCACCAGGCCAGCCTTCCCCACCGCGCTGACCAGGATATCGGCCTGCCGGCAGATCCTGCTGATGCCGCGGGTGTGGATGTGGGTCTGCGTCACGGTCGCCTGCTCCTGCAGCAGCAGCGCGGCCATCGGCTTGCCGACGATGTTGGAGCTGCCGATCACCACGGCATGGCAACCGGTGAGATCGGACCGGATCGATTTGATCAGCCGCAGACAGCCGAGCGGCGTGCACGGCACCAGCGCATCGTCGCCGTGAAACAGCCGGCCCGCATTCAGCGCGTGCAGGCCGTCGACATCCTTCGCCGGATCGACCGCCGCCATCACGCGCAAGGCGTCGACGTGCGCCGGCAACGGCAGCTGGATCAGGATGCCGTCGATATCGTCGCGCGCATTGAGCGCGGCGATCCTGGCCAGCAGGTCGGCTTCGCTGGCGTCGTCCGGCAAGCGTTCGACCTCGCCGCGCAGGCCAAGCCGCTCGGCCATCCTGACCTTGCTCTGCACATAGATCTGGCTCGCCGGATCGCAGCCGACCAGCACGACCGCTAGTCCCGGCGCGCGGGGCAGCCGGTCCAGTTCGCTTGCAACCTTGTCGATGACAATCTGGGCATGGACATGCCCATCGAGAATGTTCGCCGTCATGGCACCTCCGTTTCGAAGCGGTGCCCAGGCGCGCGGCGTTCAGTCTCTGCGCTCCCCGATGGTGGTCCATCCAAGCGCCAGTCGCGCAGATGGCGTGGTCATAGCCGCCAGGCCCGGCAAAGGCAAATCACGCTCCGTTGCGGCCGAGCAGCGACGAATTGCCGTTGCTTTTGCCGGTGGATCGGTGCCGGGCGGGCCCTCGCTGGGGGTAGGATTCGGGCAAGACTTGCGATAAGCCTCGGCGCTTGCCGGGCTTTTCCGATCCCCGGCGCCATCCTTCCGGTCATCACGCCATTTCGGACATTTTCAACATGAGACATATCATCCTCGCGCTGGCGCTCCTCTGCCCGGCAGCCGCGCTTGCCCAAGGCACCACTACCCCGGCCCCGGCGGCCGCCGACAAGCCGGCGACCGCGCAGCCGATGGTCGGCGACAAGCCGCTGGTCCAGGTCGGCAAGAAATCGGCCGCCAAGAAGGGCGAGAAGCAGCCCGCCCCCGGCAAGCCGCAATCGGTCGCGCAGAAGCTCCAGGCCTGTCAGGACATCGACGACGCCACCAAGGAGCGGCTGATGTGCTACGACGAGATCTTCAAGCCGCAGCCGAAGCCGAAGGCCGCCCCCGCCAAGGGCGTCAACGAATGCCGCTTCGTGAAGGAAGAGGACGAGCGGCTGACCTGCTACAACGGCTTCGCCGACAAGATTCCGCGCCTGCCGCGCTAGAGCGTTTTCGAGCGAAGTGGGTACCGGTTCGCGTGAAGAAAACGCGTCAAAACAAGAACCTAGAGCCCCGTTCCGATTCAATCGGAACGGGATAGGCGCTAGGCTTATCAGGCGGGCCGGCCGGCTTCCCGCGCCTGGCACGCGTCGGATTCCGCGGACATGAAAATGCCGCCGCAGGTGCTTGCGGCGGCAGATCGATTGCCGGCTGGGGCGGCCGCCTGGTTACCAGGTGCCGAAGCCGCCGAAGAAGCCCATGCGCGGCTGCTGCTGCGCGACACGGTAGGGCTGATACATGCCGGGCTGGGCCAGCCGCATCGGCTGCTGGGGATGGCTGTGGTAGCGCGCGACCTTGCGCTTCTTCGGCGCCTGGGCCTGGGCCGGCTGCTCGGCCGGCTTCGCCTCGGCCACGGCCTTCTGCGCGTCGGCCTTCTCCGGCGGAATGAACTGGGCGAACGTGTTGCGGACGCGGACCTGCGCCGACGCGTCACTGGCTGCCGGCGGAACGGCCGCGGCAACCGCGTTCAGCTGCGCCGGAACGATGATCGGCTGGTTGGTGTCGTAGACCACCCGCTCAGGCAGCTTCTGGGTCGACCTGATGCGAACCATGGTCTTGTCAACGCCCGGCGACGAGATGGCCTGGCTTTGGCCGGGAATCGCGGCCTCCTGGGGTACCACGGCGTTGACGACGAAGAGCAGCGCAAGCAGCACGCCACCAACGAACAGGAAATAACGCGCTACAGGCATTTGGTGGCTCCCCCCGCGCCACGGGCGCGGTTCATCTCGACGCGACGACATCAGTCATCGCGCAACGAATTCATCGTCTGCGCATGATCACCCGGACAGTCGCCATCCGCGCTTCCGGGTCGTTCTCTAACGGTCGGCTTATTAGTTAGTTCCTGCCCGGCCGTTACGGTTCACCCGGCCAGTCAATTCCCGGTCACTTTTTCGGGATGCCGGGATTAGACGCGGCTGGCGGTCACGACCGTGCACTTCGCCTTGTTTGCGTTCACGTTCACGAACCCGATCAGCATCTGCGGGTAGGTCTTGCGGCTCCGCATGGCCACGGTGTCCGATATCAACCGCTTGCGCTCGGTCACGAGGCTGCCGTCGCGGCGGATGAAGGCGCAGGCGATCTCGATGTCCTTGACCGCGAAATCATTGGCATTGCGCAGGGTCAGGGTAACCAGCGCCTTCGAACCCAGCCCGCCGCGCCGCCACGATTGCGAGGCGATCCGCAGCTTGTCCGGCGGCAACCGTTCCGATCCGGGGCCGGGCGAGCCGGCCTCCTCGGCCACCGGCGGGGCGGAGGCCGCCCCGACCGTGACCGGCTCATCTGCCGGCGCGTCCTTTGCGGGTTGACTTGCGGTTCGGGCGGATTGCGGCCCGGTCGCGACATCCTGCGCGGTGCGGATCGCGGCAGATGACACCGGCCAGACGTCCTGGTCTCCGGCGTCGCTGGGTTCGGGAAGCATGAACCAGGCGGCAATCCCGGCGAGCGCGATCAGCGGCAACAACAGGCTGGCGTAGAAGCCGCCTTCACCGAGACGTCCGGCGGCCAACCTCCGAAACGACGCCAAGCCGATCCGCATCGTCGTGCCCTCACCCTGGCAGCCTGATCGGGCCGCCACACAGCCGAGCATACCACCCGGCCCCCGCACCGATCGCCCTCCGGGCGATGGCCGCAGGTCGAGCGGCCTCGTGAGAACAATCGCTGACCGAGGGAATGGTTTCCTTCCGGGACGACAATCTTGCGACAGCCAGGCTGGAGGGATGGCATCGCGGCCGCCCGCTCGCTAAGTTCGCGCCGCCCGAGAGCGAGTGCCGCGCATCGAAGCGGCGCGAGAACAACAAGGAGATCGCAATGCCTGTCGTCACCTGGGACCATGTTCACCTGCGCAGCCCCGATCCCGAGGCCACCGCGACCTGGCTGCGCGACATTCTCGGCGGCGAGATCATCCGCGGCCCCGGCCGCATCGACGTCCAGCTCGGCGGCGCCAAGGTGTTCATCGCGGAAGTGACACAAGGCGACGGCGTCAACGCCCCGCCGGTGACGCCCTATCAGGGGCTCGATCATTTCGGGCTGACCGTGAAGGACATCGACGCGGTCGCAGCCGAGATCAAGGCCAAGGGCGTCGAGTTCACCAAGGAGCCGACCACGATCCGCCCCGGCGTGCGGATCTGCTTCATCCGCGGCCCCCAGGGCATCTCGATCGAGCTGCTCGAGCGCGACAAGAAATACGTGTGAGCTTCCGAGCGGCGCGCCGCGCTACGTCATGCTGCCGGGCATGAAGCAGCGGATCGTCACGCCCATGTAGCTCTTGATCGGCCATACCATGGCGCGGCCGGCCCGGTTCGGTTCCCTGACCACGGCCTCGTCCGGGACATCGATCCAGGCTCCGTCGAGGCGCACGCGATAGTGCCCGTCCTTCGACTCCCAGTCGACGTCGCTGACCGCGCTGCCGTCGGCATCGGAACAACATGGCCCCTTGCCGCTGCGCAGACCGTCGAACCATTCCTTGAGCGGCGAATTGGCGTAGCGGCCGTCGGGATCGCGCGCCTGCGCGAGTTGCGCGGCGGCGACCGACAACAGCGCGACCAGACCAAGCGGCAGAGATACGCGGATCCGGCCGCGGCGACGGCGGACCAGGGTTCCGGGATCGTCATACCGGCCCGCAACGCGGCCGCCAGCTTCCATCCTGTCTGTCATGTATGTTGCTCCAGCACTCACCGGCCAGTGCAACCAGAGCTATGCATTTCGCGGGCCAGTTCGATTCGCGCGCACGGTCCGCTGTCATCGCGCCGTCACACCGGCTGGCAGGAACCGAGGGTCTACGGTCACTCCGGACACCCCCGGAATCAACCTGCCGCATTGCACGAGGTTGCTCGCTTTGGCATAAAAAACCAATCCGGATTGCTGCGGGCGCGGCAGCCGGTCGATGGGACGTTATGAAGAACGGGCTATACTCAATCCATGTCACCCTGCTGGACGGACGCGTCGGCAAGGGCAGCGGAGTGATTCTTTTCCGCGACGGGCAGATTCTCGGTGGCGATGCCTATCTCTATTACACCGGCAGCTACACGGTGAAGGGTGACGCGTTCAAGGGCGAGGTCCTGGTGCAACGCCACACTACGCCGCGCGACACCGACAACCCGCTGTTCGGCGGACCCGCGCCGGTCGGCATCGGCGTCTCCGGCACCTTCACCGATACCCGCGGCACCATGAGCGGCACCGCGCTGGTCGGCAAAGCGAGCCTGATCTTCGGCGCAACGCTGCACAAGCTCGCGGATATCAATTAGCTTCTCGAGACTCGCTGCTCGACCCGTCACCCCCGCGCTAAGGCTTCGCCTTTGTCGCTGGAGGAGCGCGCCCTTGCGCGCGTCTCAGGGTGACGGGAGCAAATAAGCGGCCGGCGCCACCGGCTCATCGTCGCGCTCTACTCCGCGGCCTGCTCCAGCGGCGCGACGCGCGGCAGGATCATCTGAATGCGGGTGCCGTTGCCCGGCGCGGAATCGAGCGAGAGCCGGCCGCCGAGGCGGTTGGTGACGATGCTGTAGACGATGTGCAGCCCGAGCCCGGTGCCGCCCTGGTCGCGCCGCGTGGTGAAGAACGGATCGAAGGCGCGGCGGCGCACGTCGAGGCTCATGCCGCAGCCATTGTCGGCGAAGATCACCTCGACATTGTCGCCGCCGGCGGCGTGGACCTGGATTTCGACCTCGCCGGCCTTGCCGTCCGGGAACGCATGCGCGACCGCGTTGAGGAACAGGTTGGTCAGCACCTGGCCATACGGTCCGGGATAGGAATTCATGATCAGGTTCGGCTCGCAATCGACGTTGAGGGTCAGATTGTGCTTGCGCAGGCCGGGCCGCAAACTCATCACCACCTGCTCGGTGAGGTCGCCGAGATCGAAGGTGCGCTGGTCGGAATAGTTGCGGTCGGCGGCGACCTGCTTGAACGACTGGATCAGCTCCGCGGCTCGGTTGAGATTGGCGACCAGCTGCGACGAGGCGTCCCGCGCCGTGTTCAGGAAATCGTTGAGGCTGGAGCGGCGCAAATCGCCGCGCTCGACCTGGGCGCCGAAATTCGCGGTCTTGCGCTCCAGCGCGGAGGCCACCGTCAGGCTGATGCCGACGGGGTTGTTGACCTCGTGGGCGACGCCGGCCACCAGGCGGCCGAGGGCGGCGAGCTTCTCGGCCTCGATCAGCGAATTCTGGGTTTCCCGGAGATTGCGCAAGGCGGCCTCGGCGGAATCCCTCGCCTTGCGCATCTCCTGCTCGGAGCGCTTGCGCTCGCCGATATCGAGCGCCACCGTGACGATGTTCTCGATGTCACCCTGGGCGTCGAGGATCGGCAGCTTGTTGACCAGCCATTGCCGCATGTTGCCGGCGGCGTCCTTGTATTCCTCTTCATAGAAGCCGAGCTCGCGGCGCGCCGACAGCACGCGCTTGTCGTTCTCGTCGGTCTTGGCTGCGCCATAACGCGACATCAGCTCGGCGGTGGTCTGGCCGATCGCGTCCTGCGGCTCGATGCCGAAGATGCCCGCCATGTAGCGGTTCATCAGCACGTAGCGCAAATTGCGCTCCTTGACGTTGATGACGGCGGGCACCGTGTCGATGACCATCTGCAGCAGCCGGCGGCCTTCGGCGATCGCATCTTCGGCACGCTTCTGGTCGGTGATGTCACGCACCGTGCCCTCGTAGCGAACCACCTCGCCCTCGTCGTTGCGCACAACGGTCGCGGAGTCAGACAGCCACAGCACGGTGCCGTCGCTCGAGCGCACCTGATACTCGTAGTCGCGCACCGTACCATCGCGCTGCATCAACTGCATGTACTGCTCGCGCGCCGCCGGATCGACATAGACCGTGGTGGCGATGTCATCGATGCCCTTGATCAGATCCTGCGGCGTGGCATAGCCCATCATCCGCGCCAGCGCCGGATTGGCGTTGAGCAGCGTGCCGCCCGGCGTCGTGACGTAGATGCCCTCGACCGACGCCTCGAACAGCTTGTGGTAGCTCTCCTCGGCGAGCCGCTGCTCGGCGAGCGCGCGCAGCGCGGCCTCGCGTGCGCTGTCGGCGTCGACCAGGGTCTGGCGGAACACCTCGGCGGCGCGCGCGATGTCGCCGATCTCGTTGTCGAGGTCGGCGCCGGGAATGAACGCGCTCTTCTCGCCGCCCGCGACCTTGCGGATCGAGCCCGCGATCCGGGCAAGCGGGCGGACGGTGCGGCGAACCACCAGCACCGAGGCGAACAGGCCGATCAGCACGCCCGCGGTGCCGAGCACGATGCTCTGCCACTTGGCTTCAGCCAGCGTTCGGGCGAAATCGCGCGCCAGCACGTGGCCGCGGCGGGAGCTGAGCTCGCGGAGCAGCTCGGTCACCTTCTGAATCAGGCGGCCTTCCGCGCCGAGCACCTCGCGGTCGATGTCGGCGATCTGGCCCTCGCGCACCGAGATCGCGCTGATCGCCTCGGCATATTTGTCGACTGCACCGCGCAGGTTGGGATCGGCGATGGTCATCGCCCGCATGCTCTGCGCCGCCTGCTCGGCGGCGGAGGTGTTGTGCGCCAGCAGCGCGGTGGCAATGCGACTCTGGATCTGCGACAGCGTGTTCGCCAGCGCCGCATCATTGCTGTCGGTGACCGCCTTGTCGAAGGCGTCGCGCAGCGGCGGCAGCCCGGCGACGATCTCGGCGCGGCGGCTGAGCAGCGCCGAGATGCGCTCGATCCCGCTGCGATAGGTCGCCAGCCGCTGGGTGACGCCATCGATCATGTCCTGCTGCTCGGGCGCCAGCTCGATCCGGGTCTTTTTCAGGATCTCGCTCAGCGACTGCGCCGCCTGGGCGACCTGGGCCGACTGGCTGCCGGTCCCGGGCTCGGTAACGAAGTCCCGCGCCGCCAGCCGCAGCTCGTTGGTGCGGCGGTCGATATCCTCGGCGATGTCGCCGACGCTTTGCAGCCGCTGCAGCTCGGCGAAGGTCGTATCGATGTGGCGGATCGCGATCACGCTGGCGGTGGATGTGATGATGATCACAGCCAGCACCAGCAGGAAGCTGCCGAACGTCAGCTGGCCAATCGAGAGGGAGAACGCACGCGGCGCTTGCGAATTCGGCGGCAATTCAGCGGTCATGTCATCAAGGCCGGGGTCCAATGCGCCCCAATATACGGGAATTTACGGGCTTTGGGGAAACATGCTGCACGGCCCAGCCAGCCGGCGGTGTGACCGGCATCACCTCGGGCGCCGGTGGCCGATTCCGGTACAGGCAGCGCCGGCCTGGTCCGGCGGGAGGCCGGCCTCCTCGACGCCCCCGCCCAGAACGCCACGCCCGCCTTGATGATGCCGGCAGCGCCGGAAGCGTTATCGCGGCGATGACCTCAGGCGGTCGCTGCCTTCCGCGCCGGAATCGTCATCGCGGCGACGCCGAGCACGACACAGGCGAGCCCGATCCACGCCGTCGGGCTCAGCCGTTCGCCCAGGAATGCGACGCTGAGCGCAACCCCGATCGGCACCCGCAGATAGGCCTGTGCGGTGGTGCCGACCGAGCCCAGGGTCTGGATCAGGCGGAAGTAGATCACGAAGGCGATCGCGGTCGAGAACACCGCCAGCGCCAGCAAGGCGAGCAGCGAGCTGGTCGACGGCGACAGCGTCCAGGGACGTTCGACGGCAAGGCTGAGCGGGATCAGGATCGCGGCGCCCGCGAGCAGCGAGCCCGCGGCCGGCGCCGTCGGATCGAGCCCCTTGAAGCCGCGGCTGAAGATCGCGGCGCAGGCGTAGCAGATGGTGGCGGCGACGATCGCGACCTCGGCCACGATCCCCTGCCCAAGATCGCGGAAGGCGTCGACGCCGACGATCAGGCAGATCCCGGCCATCCCGGCGATGACCCCGAACAGCTTGCGCGGGCTTGCCGCCTCATGACGGGTGATCACGGCGGTGAACAGGAAGGTGAAGATCGGCGAGGCCGAATTGAGGATGGTGGCGAGCCCGGCATCGACGAAGCGCTCGCCCCAGGCAATCAACGTCCATGGGATCACGCTGTTGAGGCAGGCCTGGAAGACGAAGCGGCGCCAGGTCGCACCATCGGTCGGCATCGTCACGCCCCGCATCCGCATGATGACGACGAGCAACAGCCCCGCGATCGCCGTGCGCGCCGCGATCAGTGTGATCGGCGGGATGGTCGCAACCCCAAGCTTGATGAAAGTATAGGAGCCGCCCCAGAGCGCGGCGAGCGCGAGCAGCAGGGCCAGCTCGAAGGCCATGCTGGGCTGGCGGGGCGTTGTGGTCGTCATGGGAGGGATTCCGTCTTGATGTGGAGACGGAGCCTACTTCCGCTGAAAGCGACGATATTTCGCTACAGGCCGAAGTGTGCAGGAAGCGATTCATCGTCGTCCCGGCGAAGGCCGGGACCCATTACCACAGGGTTCTGTTGTTAGAAGAAGCTGTGGCCCCAGAGTCGCGCGACAATACAGTTCGGTGGTTATGGGTCCCGGCCTACGCCGGGACGACATCGCGCGTGTTGCGCGGTCTGTGAGTCATGTCCACGCTATCGCTCAGGATGACGGATGACGACCTACTACCCCAGCGCGCCGACGTCGAACACCTCGCCGTCATAGCCGGCTTCCTTGGGGATGCGGAGCTGGCGGCCGGTGGCGGTCTTGGTCATCACGGGCATCACCGCGACAATCGGCTTGCCCTTGCTGTCGGCGAGCGCGGCGCCGACGTTCGGTTGCTTGCCGAGCCGGATCAGGTTGCGGGTGGTCGGGAATGGCAGCTTGAAACGGCCGCTCTCGCCGCCCTCCAGCGCCTCCCGCGTCGACACCCAGATCGAGTCGGTCGATTCCTTGCCGTCATGCGCGCCGAGCTGCTCGGGCGGCGCGGCGGCCAGGAAGAACCAGGTGTCGAAGCGCTTCGGCATGCCCTCCGGCGTGATCCAGTGCGCATACGGCACGAGCTCGTCGAGCGCGAGCACCATGCCGTTGTCGGTCAGCACCTTGAGAAAGCTGATCTTGCCCTCGTTCAGCGCCGCACGATGCGCTGTCGCGATCTCGTTGGCGCGCCCGGCGTCGACCAGGTCCTTCGACCCCAGCGGCCGCGCCAGCAGGATGCCGCTCTCCTCGAAGGTCTCGCGGATCGCCGCAATGCGGAAGCCGAGCGCGTCGCCATCGAGCCCGTCCCCGCCGGAATAGAGCGCGGGATCGGCGGCGATCTCCTTGTCGTTCTTGTCGACGCTGCCGCCCGGAAACACCAGCGCGCCCGAATTGAACTCGATCTGGTGATGGCGCACCATCATGAAGACTTCGATTTCACGGCTGCTGCCGTCGCGCAGCAGCAGCACGGTCGAGGCAAGGCGCGGAGCAACGATCTCGGTCATACTTAGCCTGCTGCACTGGATTGCGGTTGCAGATTGGCGCGGCGGTCGACGCGCGCCACACGGGACAGGAGATAGTCGACCTCCGCCCTCGCCTGCGGCGTGATCACGGAACCCGGCTTGCGCTGGGCGCTGGAGGAGATGATGCCGCGCTTCTGCAGCACGTATTTGCGCACGGTGAGGCCGACGCCGGGCTGCTGCTCGTAGCGGATCAGCGGCAGATGCGCGTCGAACAGATCATGCGCGGCATCGCGCTTGCCGGCCTTCGACAGATTGACGACGTCGATCAGTAGCTCCGGGAAGGCATAGCCGGTCATCGCGCCGTCGGCGCCGCGCTCCATCTCGAAATCGAGGAACAGGCCGCCATTGCCGACCAGGATCGACAGCGGCCGCAGCGAACCGTCCTTCTGGAAGTTGCGCAAGGTCGAGATCTTCTCCAGCCCCGGCCAGTCCTCATGCTTGAGCATCACGCAGGACGGCGAATCCGTCACGATCTTGCGGATCACCGCCGGCGTGAACTGGACGGTCAGCGTCAACGGATAGTCCTGCAACACCCAGGGAATGTCGTCTCCAACAGCTTCCTGCGCCTGCTTGAAATAGCCGGTGATCTGGTCGTCGGTGCGCAGATGCGGCGGCGGCGCGATCATGACGCCCGCGGCACCCGCATCCATCGACTTCTTCGCCAGCGAGCGCATCGTGGCAAAGCCCGGCGCCGAGACACCCACGATCACCTGCAGCTTCTTGGCACGTTTGACGAAGCGCAGGGCGACTTGCTCGGCCTCGGCGGCATCGAGCTTCGGCGCCTCGCCCAGGATGCCCAGCACCGTGACGCCGTCGCAGCCGACCTCGGTATAGAAATCGGTCAACCGATCGATCGATGCCTCATCGATGCGGCCGTCGTCGTGGAACGGGGTCGGCGCGATCGCAAAGGTGCCGGCGGCCTGGGCGGTGAGTTTGGTCATGGGTGCCTCATCTGTTTCCGCCTCTATACAGCGTCATTCCCCGATGCGCCATCGCGCATCGGGGAAGCCACAAGCCCCGGTCGCGGGCTACTTGAACCGCCGCGCCGACTTCTTGATCTCCTCCTCGGAGAAGAAGATGTCCTCGGCGTGGGTGACGATATCTTCGGCTTTCCATCCCGTGAATGGCGGCGTCCAGCCCTCCATTTCCATCATCCGCATCTCGCGGACGCCGCGCGGGCCGGAGACGCCGAGCACCTTGCCGGTCTGGTCGCCCGACAGGTCGCTGACCATATAGAGCACGGCCGGCGCGATGCCGTCAGGCCCAAGCGCCGCACCGGGGTTCTCCTTGTAGCGCGGCAGGTCCGCCGTCATGCGGGTCAGCGCGCCCGGCGCCAGCGTCCAGATCCGGATGTTGTACTTGCGGCCCTCGATCGCCAGCACGTTGGAGAGGCCCCAGATGCCGCCCTTGGCGGCGCCGTAATTGGTCTGGCCGAAATTGCCGATCAGGCCCGAGGTCGAGGAGGTGTTGACGATGACGCCGCCGCCATTGTCGCGCATCCATTTGAACACCGGCTGGGTGCAGCAGAAGGTGCCCTTCAGATGCACCTTCATCACCCTGTCCCAATTTGCTTCCTTGGCCTTGTGGAAGGTCTCGTCGAGCAGGATGCCGGCATTGTTCACGAGAATGTCGGCGCGGCCGAAATGCTTGATCGCGTCGTCGAACACCGACTGGCCGCCGGCCAGCGTCGAGATATCGGCGCCGTTGGCGACCGCGCGGCCGCCCTCGGCCTTGATCGCGTCGACCACCTTGTCGGCCATCGACTTGTCGGAGCCCGAGCCGTCGCGCGGGCCGCCGAGATCGTTGACCACGACTGCCGCACCCTCGCGCGCAAACAGTTTTGCGTAGGCCTCACCCAGTCCGCCGCCGGCGCCCGTGATCAGCGCCACCTTGCCGTCGAGCAATCCCATGGTTGTTTCTCCCTTGTTGTTTTTGTCACCGTCATTCCGGGTTCGCTTCGCGCCCCGGAATGACGGTGTCTGTTACGCCAGCACCGTCTTGCCGCTCTTGATCACGGTGACGCCGCGCGATTTCACCTTGGCCTCGAACGACACCACATTGCCGTCCTTCCACAGCTCCATGGTCACGGTCTCGCCGGGAAACACCGGCGAGGAGAACCGCGCCGCGTGCTGCTTGAAGGCTGAGGGATCGTAATCGGCATAGGTCTGCAGCACGCCGCGGCAGGTGATGCCGTAGGTGCACATGCCGTGCAGGATCGGCCGCGGGAATCCGGCCTTCCTGGCGAACTCCGGATCGGAGTGCAGCGGGTTGCGGTCGCCGCACAAGCGGTAGATCAATGCCTGGTCGGGTCGCGTGGTGATATCGACCACCTGGTCCGGCGCGCGTTCCGGCACCTTGTGCGGCTCGGGCTGGCCGTCGGACGGGCCGCCGAAGCCGCCATCGCCGCGGGCGAAGCGCGAGGCCACCAGCGTCGCGAGCTTGTCGCCCTTCTCATCCCTGAGCACGGTCTGGTGCCGGATCACCGCGCCCTTGTCCTTGCCCTTGTCGAACACGTCGAGCACGGTCGAGTCGGCCGTGATCTGGGCCGCGGTCGCGAACGGCTTGTGGAAGGTGATGTCGCGCTCGCCGTCGACCACCATCACGCGGTTGAGGTTCATCTCGCCGGGGCCGGCGCCCCAGGCCGCGACCGAGGCAAACGTCGGCACCACCTTGAGCGGGCGCGGTGTCAGCACGCCCTCGTTGACGAAGGCGAGTTCGTTCTCGTCCATCGGATCGGCGCCGAGGCCGATGCCATAGGCGTACAGCATCACGTCGCGGTCGGCGTAGCTGTATTTCTGGCCGAGATTTTTCAGGGCCATCAGTTGTTCGTACACGATCGGCATTGTTGTTTCTCCCCGAACCTTCTTGCTTCAGCGCTGCCCGTGATTGCGCCCTCTCCCCTTGCGGGAGAGGGCTGCACCGGCATCAAACGCAGACTCGTTTGGGAGAGGGGTTGCTTCCGCGGAAAGTCTCTATTCGTGGAGAGACACCCCTCTTCCGGCAGCCTTCGGCTGCCACCTTCCCCCGCAAGGGGAGAAGGTACTTTCTAGGCCGGCGTGAAGAACGGCAGCGGGGCGCCGTCGGTCGGCTTCCACACCACCTTCACCTTCTGGCCGATCTTCACCGTCTCCAGATCGCAATCGACGATATTGGTCTGCAGCGACGGGCCTTCCTTCAACGTCACATAGGCGATCGCATACGGACCGGTCGGCGACTTCCGCATCAGGCTGTAGGTGTAGACCGTCGCCTCGCCGCTCGATTCTTCCCACACCGTCTTGTCGGAGAAGCAGAACGGGCAGATTGCGCGCGGGAAGTAATGCGCCTCGCCGCAGGTGGTGCAGCGCTTGATCATGAACTTGCCCGCCTTCGCCGCTTCCCAGAACGGTGCGGTCTCCGGATTGGTCACCGGGGCATTGTACTTCTTGGCTTCAGACATCACGCACGCTCCAGAATACAGGTTGAGGCGGCGTGGCGAACGCCGAGCAGACCGCCGGTGCCGTGGGCGATCGCGAGGTCGCAGTTCTTCACCTGCACCTTGGGATGCGCCTCGCCGCGCAGCTGGCGCACAGCCTCGAGGATCTTGGTCATGCCGCCGCGGTTGACGGGATGGTTGCTGCACAGCCCGCCGCCATCCGTGTTGAACGGCAGCTTGCCGACACCCGAGATCAGATTGCCGTCGGCGACGAACTTGCCGCCCTCGCCCTTCTTGCAGAAGCCGAGGTCCTCGAGCTGCATCAGCACCGTGATGGTGAAGCTGTCATAGATCGAGGCGTATTTGATGTCCTTGGGCGTCACGCCCGCTTCCTCGAAGGCGCGCGGGCCGGACCAGACGCCGGCGGAGTATGTCAGGTCGAGGTCCTTGCCGCCGCGCGGGCCCTTCGCCGCCTCGCCGTGGCCGATCAGGCGCACCAGCGGCTTCTTCAGGCTCTTGGCGATCTCCGGCGTTGTGACGATCATCGCGCCGCCGCCGTCGGTGACGACGCAGCAATCCATCCGGTGCAGCGGATCGGAGATCATCGGCGAGTTCAAGACGTCCTCGACAGTGACGACCTCTTTCAACATCGCATGCGGATTGTATTGCGCGTGATGCGAGGCCGCGACCTTGATCCAGGCGAGCTGCTCGGAGGTGGTGCCGTAGTCGTGCATATGGCGCATGGCACACATGCCATAGGCATTGTGCGTGGTAGCCCCGTAAGCGGATTCGAAATCGGCCTCGGCGCCGGAGGCGCGCGGCGGCATCGGGCCGGTGCGCGGCTTGCCCGCCAGCGTGACCAGCGCGACCGAGCACTTGCCGGCGGCGATCGCCTCGGCGGCGTGGCCGAGATGGATCAGATAGGAACAGCCACCGGTCTCGGTGGAATCGATGTGCCGCAGCTTCTTGGTGTTGAGACCGAGATAATCGACCATCGGCCACAGCCCGCCCGGCGCATCGCCGGCGCAGAAATAGCCGTCGATGTCGTCCTTGGTGAGCCCGGCATCCTCGATCGCGCCCTTGGCGACCTCGGCATGCAGCTGTGCTGTTGATTTATCGGGTGCATGCCGGGTGGGATGTTCGTAGATCCCGGCAATGTAGGCCTTGCCCTTGATGGTCAAATCGCTCTCCGCTGGCGTTTCTCGCTCCAGCGTTTTTCTGAACCGGCGACGCGACCTTGGCAAGCGCGGAAATATTCCGTCAGGCGAGACTGTCAAAGAGCGCGAATATGCGCGCCCCAAAACCGGTGTCGTCCCGGCGAAAGCCGGGATCCATAACCACAGGGTCGTGTGGTGGGAGTCAGCTGTGGCCCAGCGTTGCGCAACAACGAAGTGCGGCGGTTATGGGTCCCGGCCTACGCCGGGACGACATCGAATATGTGGAGACCCCTACTCCGCAGCCATCTGCCGCGGTGCCGGCGGCGGGTTGGCGAGGTCGGCGGCGAGTTGCGCGTAGCGAACCTTTGCGTCCTTGACCGCCTTGTCCTTCACCGGGCCGTAGCCGCGGATGCGGTCGGGCAACGACAGCAGTTCGACCGCGATGTCGTGATTGAGCGGCGACAGCAGGCTGAGCACCGTCGCGACATCCTTCTCGTAGCCCGCGATCAGGTCGCGCTCGAGCCTGCGGTCGGCGTTGTAGCCGAAGATGTCGAGCGGCGTGCCGCGCAGGAAGCGGAATCGTGCCATCACCTTGAAGGCCGACATCATCCACGCCCCGAAGGCACGCTTCTTCGGACGGCCCTGCGCGTCGAGCCCGCCGCCAAGGATCGGCGGGGCGAGATTGAAGTTGAACTTGAAGTCGCCCTCGAACTGGTCGCGCAGCTGCTTCTCGAAGCGGCCATCGGTGAACAGCCGCGCCACCTCATACTCATCCTTGTAGGCGAGCAGCTTGGCATAGTTGATCGCGACCGCGCGCGGCAGCGCCTCGCCATAGCCGCCCTTGCTGGCGGCGTCGCGGACCTGGTCGACCAGCTTGCGGTAGCGTTTTGCCAGACGCGCATTCTGGTAGCTGGTCAGCAGCGCCATGCGATGGGTGATGATCTCGTCGAGCGACATCGCGTCCAGCGACTTCACCGGGGCCGCGTCGCTATCCTGCCCCTTCATCATCGCGGCGAGGCGCGCCGGATCGGCCGCGGCCAGGCGCCCGAGCTGGAACGCCTGGGTGTTCATCTTGATCGAGACCCCGTTGACCTCGATCGCCTGCTGGATCGAGTCCGCCGACAGCGGCAACAGCCCGCGCTGATAGGCAAAGCCCATCATCATGATGTTGGTGGCGATGCTGTCACCGAGCAGCGCTTCGGCCGGCTTGGTGAAGTCGAAGAAAGCTGAGTCCTTGCGCAGTTCGGTCTCCAGCACGCTGTTGACCTTGCGGGTCTGGAAGTTGAAGTCGCGGTTGAGGATGAAATCCGCGGTCGGGATGATGTGGCTGTTGATGATGCCGACGGTGCGGCTCGGTTCGCACAGCGTGATGGTGTCCTTGGAGACCGCGACGACCTCGTCGGCCGCGAGCACCAGATCGGCCGTGCCGGTCACGATGCGCGAGCAGGTCACGTCGGCGGTGTGCTCGGAGAGCCGGACGTGGCTGAGCACCGCGCCGCCCTTCTGGGCAAGGCCGGACATGTCGAGGATCATCGAAGCCTTGCCCTCGATATGCGCGGCCATGCCGAGCAGCGCGCCGATCGTGAGCACGCCGGTGCCGCCGACGCCGCCGACCGCGATGTTGTAGGGCCTGTCGAGCGCGGGTTTCGAGGCCGGCTCCGGCAAGGCGCCGATATCGCCAAGCTCGGTCGGCGCGCGACGCTTGAGTGCGCCGCCGTCGACCGTGACGAAGGACGGGCAGAAGCCCTTCACGCAGGAATAGTCTTTGTTGCAGGTCGACTGGTTGATGGTGCGCTTGCGCCCAAGCTCAGTCTCCAGCGGCTCGACCGAGATGCAGTTCGACTGCACCGAGCAGTCGCCGCAGCCTTCGCAGACCGCGGGATTGATCAGTACGCGGCGCGCCGGATCCTCCATCAGGCCGCGCTTGCGGCGGCGGCGCTTTTCGGCGGCGCAGGTCTGCACGAACACGATCGCCGAGGTGCCCTTGGTGTCGCGGCACATCTTCTGGACGTTCTCGAGCTCGTCGCGATGGAACAGCTTGACGCCGGGCGCAATGGTATCGGCCGGATAGGCAGCGGGATTTTCCGAGACCAGGTAGATCTCGCGGATGCCTTCGGCGTGGAGCTGGAACGTGATCTGCTGCGGCGACAGGTCGCCGTCGTGGCGCTGGCCGCCGGTCATGGCGACGGCGTCGTTGTACAGGATCTTGTAGGTGATGTTGGCCTTGGAGGCGATCGACTGGCGGATCGCGAGAATGCCGGAATGGAAGTAAGTACCGTCGCCGAGATTGGCGAAGATGTGGTTCTCGTTGGTGAACGGCGCGATGCCGACCCACGGCACGCCCTCGCCGCCCATATGGGTGAAGGTCTCGGTGGAGCGGTTCATCCACAGCGCCATGAAGTGGCAGCCGATGCCGCCGAGCGCGCGGCTGCCCTCCGGCACCTTGGTCGAGGTGTTGTGTGGGCAGCCCGAGCAAAAATACGGCGTGCGACTGACCGGCGCAGTCGCCTGCATCTGCGACGACTGCCGGCCGTTGAACCAGTCGGCCTTGGCGCGCAGCATCTCGGCGATTTCAGGGTTGAGATTAAGTCGAAGCAGCCGCTCGGTGAGCGAGCTTGCGAGCGAGGCCACGCTGAGCTCGGCGGCAAAAGTCAGGAAGCGCTTGTCGTGGTCGTCCATCTTGCCGACGATGCGCGGGCGTACGTCGTCGCGCCAGTTGAACAGTTCCTGCTTGACCTGGTTCTCGACAATCTCGCGGCGCTCCTCGACGATGAAGATCTCCTCGAGGCCGACCGCGAAGTTGCGGACGCCTTCCGGCTCCAGCGGCCAGGGCATGCCGATCTTGTAGAGGCGGAGACCGATCTTGGCGGCGACGTCGGGCGTGATGCCGAGCTCGCGCAGCGCCTGGCGGATGTCCTCATAGCTCTTGCCGGACGCCATGATGCCGTAGCGCGCGTTCGGCGAATCCATGGTGATGCGGTTGACCTTGTTGGCGCGGGCAAAGGCGATCGCCGCAAAGCCCTTGTAGTCCTGTAAGCGCCGGTCCTGCTCGAAGCGGTCGTCGGGCCAGCGGATGTTCAACCCGCCCGGCGGCAACTCGAAATCGGCCGGGATGATGAACGGCGTCATCTCGTCGGTGAGGTCGATCTCGGCCGTGGTCTCGACCGTCTCGGTGATCACCTTCATGCCGACCCAGCAGCCGGAGTAGCGCGACATCGCGATACCCAGGAGGCCCATCTCGATCATTTCGTGGATGCTGGAGGGGTAGAGATACGGCATCAGCGCGGAGATGAAGGCGTGGTCGGATTGATGCGGGACGGTGGAGGATTTTGCACCGTGGTCGTCGCCGGCAAGGCAGAGCACGCCGCCATGCTTGGCGGAGCCCGCCGCATTGCCATGGCGGAACACGTCGCCGCAACGGTCGACGCCGGGGCCCTTGCCGTACCAGATGCCGACCGCGCCATCATATTTGGCGCCGGCCGAGAGCCCGAGCTGCTGCGAGCCCCAGATCGCGGTGGCCGCCAGATCCTCGTTCACGCCCGGCTGGAATTTGATGTTGTACTGCTCGAGGTGCTTGCGGGCGGCGAACAGCTGCTGGTCGTAGCCGCCGAGCGGGGAACCGCGATAGCCGGAGATGAAACCTGCCGTGTTGAGACCTGCGGCGCGGTCGCGTCTGATCTGCGCCATTGGCAGGCGAACCAGCGCCTGGATGCCGGTCATGAAGACGTGGCCGGTGCCCTGGGTGTATTTCTGGTCGAGGCTGATAGGCCCTTGGTTGATTCCCATTTAGCCCTCTTTGCGCTGGTCGCGACGGCTGCTTTTTAGCTAGTCATCCGAACTTGTTAGAACCAGTCTATGTCGGATTTTCCGACCCGCGCAGCACAATTCTGGGCGACAACGCCGGTCGCTCAAAAATCGCAATTTCGTGCCGGGAATATTGCGAGGCCGTTTCGGTTTCTGTCGCAGGACAGGCCCGCGGCGAAACGGCGTAACGCGTCTTGTGGACCGGAAGGTGCAGAGGGTGAATGGATGCGGCGACGATTTCGAACGACCGGTGCGATTCTGGCCGGCCTGCTGTTGTGCGGTGCGTTCGCGGCCCGCGAATGCGTTGCCGCGCCAACCGACGACATCGTCGCCCGCGGTAAGGCGCTCACGATCGCCGGCGACTGCGCGAGCTGCCACACCGCCGACCCTGCCAAGCCGTTCGCGGGAGGCAAGCGGATCGACACGCCGTTCGGCGCGGTGTTCTCGCCGAACCTGACCCCCGACCGCGATACCGGCATCGGCGGCTGGAGCGACGACGACTTCCTGCGCGCACTGCGGACGGGCGTCGCGCCGAACGGTGCGCATTACTATCCCGCCTTCCCCTACCCTTACTTCACCAAGCTTATCCGCGACGACATCCTGGCGATCCGCGCCTATCTCGCCACACTGGCACCGGTCAGCAACAGGGCGCCGCCGCCCGAGCTGCGCTGGCCGTTGAACTATCGCGTCCTGATGCGCGGCTGGAACACGCTGTTCTTCACATCGGGCATCATCCAGCCGGATCAGAGCAAGCCTGCGCAATGGAATCGCGGCCGCTACCTCGTCGAGGCCCTCGCCCATTGCGGCGCCTGCCATACGCCGAAGAACGCCTTCGGCGCCGACAGGCGTGACCAGGCGCTCAGTGGCAGCATGGTCCAGGGCATGTTCGCGCCGAGGCTCGACGGCGCGCCGCGTAGCGGGCTGAAGTCCTGGAGCGCTGACGACATCGCCGAATATCTGCAGAGCGGCCGCAACGGGCACAGCCATGCCGGTCCGTTGATGTCCGAGGTGGTGGTCAATTCGACCTCTAAGATGAGCGACGGCGACGTGCGCGCGATCGCGGTCTATCTCAAGAGCCTGCCCGCCGGCGCGCCGGAGCCTGCGCTCACCCCGCCGTCATCAGCGCAGATGAGCAATGGCGAGCGGATTTATCGCGGCGCCTGCGTCGCCTGCCATGAGCTCGACGGCTCGGGCGCGCCGCGGATCTATCCGCCGCTGCCCGGCAACGCCAATCTGCAATCGGCCAATCCCGCGAGCACGCTGCGCATTATCCTCGACGGCGCGCAGACCGTGACCACGCCGCGCGCGCCGAACGCGGGCTCGATGCCGGCCTATCCAAAGCTCACCGACCAGGAGGTCGCCGATGTCGCGACCTACATCCGCAATTCCTGGGGCAATGCGGCGCCAGCCGTGACGACAGATGAGGTCGCTAAGGCGCGGGCGACGAAATAGCCGATCAACGCTCCTCGCCCGAGAACACGAATTTCGGCATCTCCCATTTGTAGCGGATCGCCAGCATCCGGAACGTCAATCCGAACACGAAGGTCAGCACGGTCCAGGCCGGTGGGTTGAGGTTCAGTCCGAACGCGGTCGCATAGAACAGCCCCGTCACCACCGAGACGCTGGCGTAGAGCTCGCTGCGAAACAGCAGCGGTACCTCGTTGCAGAGGATGTCGCGCAGCACGCCGCCGGCGCAGCCGGTGATCATGCCGGCGACGATCACGATCGGCAACGAAGCGTCGACCTGCCAGGCGACATCGCAGCCGGCCATGGTGAAGATCACGAGCCCGATCGCATCGAGCACCAGGAATGCAAGGTTGAGCCGGTGCACCAGCCGTGCCAGCAGGATGGTGGCAAAGGCACCGGCTGCGGCGATCGCGAGATAGATCGGGTGCGCCACCCAGACCAGCGGATAATGCCCGAGCAGCACGTCGCGGATGGTGCCGCCGCCGAGCGCGGTGATCGCCCCAAGCATGCAGACACCGGCCCAATCCATGCTGCGCCTGCCGGCCGCGAGCGCCGCCGTCATCGACTGCGCCGCAACGGCGATGAACGAGAGCACGTGCAGCACCGAATCGGTGGGCGGCATGGTCCACATTGAAAAGGCCTCATCAAACAGGTTCGGAACCTAGAGCCTATCCCGTTCCGACTGAATCGGAATGGGGCTCTAGATTCTTGTTTTGACGCGATTTCTTCACGCGGACCGGTATCCACTTCGCTCGAAAACGCTCCAGGGATCGGCGGTTCCAGCATGAACAGGTTGCAACATTGGCGCGGAACATCCTCACGCGCCAGCCATTGTCCCCTGCGTTTAGCTTTGAGGTGCTAACGGAGGAACTTTGCAATGGCTTACAACCCTGACGATCCGTATCGCGCCAACCTGACCGAGGACGAGGTCCGCCGTCAGACGCGCTTCAACAGCCTGGACAACGAGCTGCAGCCGGATCCGGAACTCCAGGAGGGACCGGCCAGCGGCACCAAGGTCGCGATGTTCGCAGTTGCGGTGGCCGTCGTGCTGGGCGCGCTGTTCTACGGATTGAACAATACGTCGGTGCATGAGGCGAGCACGACGCCGCCGGCACAGACCGCGCAGACGCAGCCGGCCAATCCGGCCGCGCCGCCTTCGGGCATGCGCGACGTAACGCCGAAGCCGAACAGCCAGCCCGGCACGACGACGGGCGCGGCGCCGGCCCAACCGGCCAACCCGCCGTCCGACATGAACAAGTCAGACATGAATAAGCCGGCGGCCCCGCCGGCCGAGAATGCCAAGTAACGACCAAGTAACGGCCCAAGCAACTAACGGCCGAGTAACGCGTGACGCAATTGACCAGGCGCGAGCAGCGGGCCCCAGCGGCCCGCTGCTTTTTTTGCGTGACGTCTATTTGAACATCTTGTTGAGCTCACCGCCGGGATAACCGTTGGCGAATTCGGTGAAGGTGCCCTTCTCGGCCATCTCCTTCGCAGCCTTCATGACGCCGGTCCAGGCCATCCGCGCCAGCGCGCCGCCGACGCTGATCCGGCGCACGCCGAGGTCGCCAACCGCCTGCAGCGTCAGCTCGGACGCTCCGCCGATCAAGAGATTGACCGGCTTCGGCGCCACTGCCTTCACCACCGCGGTGATCTCCTCCCTGGTCGAGATACCCGGCGAATACAACACATCCGCCCCGGCTTCCGAATAGGCCTGCAGCCGCTCGATCACCAGATTGAGATCCTTCTTGCCCCACAGGAACGCCTCGCAGCGGCCGGTGAGCAGCACGCCGCTGTTGTCGGCATCGATGGCCTTGCGCGCCGCCCTGATCCGCTCGACCGCGAGCTTGTGCTCGAACAACGGGTTGGCCGCATCGCCGGTGGAGTCCTCGATCGAGAGCCCGGCGACGCCGGTCTTGACGCCGCGGGCGACATTGATGGCGACCTTGTCGGGCTCGACGGCGAAGCCGCCCTCGAAATCCGCGTTGACGGGAATATCGACCGCCGCGCACAGCGCGGTCAGATGATCGCAGACGTCATCGATGGTGACGCGGTTGTCGGCCTTGGCAATGGTCCAGGCAAAGCCGGCGCTGGTCGACGCCAGCGCCTTGAAGCCGAGATGTTGCAGGGCGCGGGCGCTGCCGACATCGAACGGGTTCGGGATGATGAAGCACCCGCTCTCATGCAGCTTCTTGAAGGCGGCGCGTTTGTCAGCAGTTGGCAGTGGTGGCATGGGTCGCTCCCTAAAATCATTGGCCGCGCAGAGATAGGCATGCGCATGGCGGCACGCCAGTGTGTTTCGTGAATCGCGGGGGCCGCATCAGGCCTCGACCTTGCGCAGAAATGTGCGCTCCTCCGCGAGGATGAAGCGGTTCTCTTCCGCGAAGTTGAAGTTCGCCATGCCCTCTTTGTCCTGGCGCAGCCGCGCGCGATAGGCCTCGTAGGCGGCGAGACTCTCGAACGAGATCAGCGCAAAGCCGATGTTGTTGGTGCCCTCGTGCGGCATCCAGTAGCCGAGCAGATCGCCGCCGCAGCGCGGGATGATCGAGAGCCAGTTGCGCGAATACTCCTCGAACATCGCGCGCTTGAACGGATCGAGCTGGTAGCGGATGAAGACGGTGATGGTCATTGATGGCCTCCTGGCTTTTCGCTCATTGCGAGCGTCGGCGAAGCAATCCATGACTCGGCGAATGGCCCCGATGGATCGCTTCGTTTCGCTCGCGATGACGACATGCGTCCGATGCTGAAGACTACCGCCTTGCCCGACCTCGATGCTTCGGCTATCATCGAACTATGAAAGCAGGACCCGACATCTCCCGGATCGCCGCTCTGGTCGGCGACCCCGCCCGCTGCAACATGCTGACCGCGCTGATGACCGGCCGCGCGCTGACCGCGAGCGAGCTGGCGCAGGAAGCCGGCATCACGCCGCAGACAGCGAGCTCGCATCTCGCCAAGCTCGAGGCCGGCGGGCTGATCGAGCCCGAGAAGCAGGGCCGCCATCGCTACTACCGCCTCTCCGACCCCGACGTCGCCGATGTGCTCGAGGGGCTGCAGGGCATCGCCGCCCGCGCCGGCCATATGCGCGTGCGCACCGGGCCGAAGGATCCTGCGCTGCGCCGCGCCCGGATCTGCTACGACCATCTCGCCGGCGATCTCGGCGTGCAGATGCTCGACAGCATGAGGCGGCAGAAGCTGGTGCGCCAGAGCAAGCAGGCGATCGAGCTCACCGGCGAAGGCAAGCGCTTCATGGCCGAGGAGCTGCAGATCGACGCCGACGCGCTGACGCATCCGCGCCGTCCGGTGTGCAAGGCGTGCCTCGACTGGAGCGAGCGGCGCCACCATCTCGCGGGCACGCTGGGCGCGGCGATGATGGACCGCTTCACCGAACTGAAGTGGGCCGCGCGCGACGCTGCGCCGGGCAGCCGCGTGGTCAATTTCTCGCGCAACGGCGAGAAGCGGTTCGCGGCGCTGTTCGGCGCCGGCGAGTAGAACCAGCTAGTTTCGCTCCCCGATACATTCCGCGCTTTCGCTTCGGTGCGCTCTGTTCTGCTCGCGCCTGCGAAATGTTTCGAATTGATGCTGCGCGTGCTTGCGGCGCGCTGACGCAGGCCTGCAACATTCATGTCGCATTCAGCCCGCAACATTATGGTCGGCGACATCGGGCACGGCTTCTGTAATGATCCGGCCGGGCGAATCGGTAGGCGAAAGTTTGTTGCGGTGCCGCAGCGCGGCCCAAATAAAAGGAGAAGTCATGAAGTATCTTTTTGCAGCAGCCGTTTTGGTGACGACCGCATTCGCCGGCATCAGTGCCGCTGATGCTGCCGGTGGCTGCGGCCCGGGCTGGCATCGCGGTCCCTATGGCGGCTGCGTCCGGAATCGTGGTCCGGTCGTCGTCGCGCCGGGCGCGGTCGTGGTTGAGCGCCCCGTCGTCGTCGCACCCGGCCCGGTCGTGGTGGCGCCGCGCGTGCGCGCCTGCCCCTACGGCTTCGCCTGGCGCTACGGCCGTTGCCGCCCGATCTGATCGCGACATCATCCGAACAAACAAAACCCCGCTTCGCGCGGGGTTTTTCTTTTTTGATCAGCGCGGCGGACGTAGCGACGCTGCTTGCCGCGCTAGATGGCCTACCAGTTACGGAAGCAACGGCGGCCGAACGGGCCGGAATGCCAGCCGCGCGGGCAATTATACATCGGACGGCAACCGCCATAGGGACCGCGATGCCAGCCCGGGCCGCAGCCGCCGGCAACGCGAATGGTGTTGTCGGATGCGGCCTGAGCCGGATCGAGCGGCGCGATCGGCATCGCATGTGACGCCGACATCGCCGCCAGACCAAGGCCGAACGCAACCACGGACGCAGCAAGAATTCTCATCAGCAATCCTTTCCGTTGAACCACTGCACTTGAAACTACGTCTCGCGCGGATATCAGGCGGTTCAATCACCAGCGCCGCCAGTGATGATGCCTGTGCCAGTGATGATGCCCGCGCCAGTGATGATGCCTCCACCCCCAATGCCTGTGGTGCCAATGCCGGTGATGCCAGTGCCAGTGATGCCAGCCCCGGTGACCGTGATGCCAGCGCACCTCCTCGGGCTTCAGGCGACCGACTTCGTCACCCGTGGTGACGGCCGGATGCGCATCGCTGCCTGCCGGCGAGCGTGCGTCCTGGGTGAGAGGAAGCGGTGCGAGCGGCGCGGCCTGGACAGTCGCTGTGAAGGCGGCCGCGCAGGCGGCAACACCGAACGCGATCTTCAGAAAATCCCGGCGTTCCATGCGAGTTTCCCTTTGTTGCTGAGTTGGACTTACCAAGTCGGTGAGTTTTTTCGCCGCCACGTGAATGCTTGCTGAACCGCGCGTTCACGTTTGACGGAACTCGAACTCGCCCCGACGTCGTGATGTCACGCAACCATCACGACGCCGTCGCTTCCGCTGCGAACCCGAGCCCATCGCATCGACCTGCGCGCGCGCGTCCTGCCCGCCATGCCTGTTCGGGCCGTTTCGCAAGCGGCCGAACCGAACTACCATCGCGCCACAACAACATCTCCGGGAGGCCGCCATGAAGTCAGGACAACCGCTCAAGGATGCCAGCCACCTCTACGAAGTCGAGCGCCGCGCCCAGCACGCCGCCCGCCCCGGCTTCCGCATCATGGAGCTGCAGTTGTCGCCGACCCAGAAAGTGCCGTGGCACACCCACAGCAACATCTCCGACACGTTCTACGTGCTCGAAGGCCAGATGCGGCTGTTCCTGCAGGAGCCGAAAGAGGAAGTGAACCTCAGGGTCGGCGAAGTCTATGCCGTGAGACCCACCCGCCCTCACCTCGTCACCAACGCCGGCACGACGTCGCTGACGTTTTTGATTTTGCAAGGCGTCGGCGAATACGACTACGTGCCGCTGGCAGCGAAGTAGTGAGGCGCGCGACACTCTCTCCGCCGTCGTCCCGGCGAAAGCCGGGACCCATACTCCGCGGCGGGTGTTGTGATCGGGATTCGTCGTCGCGACGTCGTTCAACGATAACCATTCGTGGTTATGGGTCCCTGTGTCTGGAAAGTCTGTCATGATGGGGTGGGCGGGAAGCCGTTGGGTCCTTGGCGCTTGACGCCGTGAGCCGGCTCGGTCTCCCGCCCGTTC
>NZ_BQUV01000001.1:1030262-1394038 GCF_022835695.1 Bradyrhizobium sp. Ce-3 | reverse complement strand
TCACTCCACGGCATGGACGGCCTCCCGAATCGGACCAATCCAGCCAAGTTGATGTGTCAGCTATGTCTCCGAACACCCGTCAGTGATCTGTCCGGGCTAAACACTTCGCGGGTGATGACACCGCGTCTGTGACATCTTGAATCGAGAACCATCCACCGATGTCGTCCTGGCGAAAGCCAGGACACATTACCCAAAATCTTGATTGTTGCGCGATGCTTAGGCCGCAGCCTTGCTTCGACAACCCAATTCAGGGGTTATGGGTCCCTGCTTTCGCAGGGACGACAGTGGTGGCTGGGGCGGCCGCTTCCGGTCACCGAGAGAGCTACCCCAACCGCAACTCCGCATACCCCTGCGCCGCCACCTCGTCGCAGCGCGCGCGATAGGCCGGCGCGCTGCCGCTGTAGCGGGCGACGATGCGCGTTTGCTTGCCCTCGACATTGCGGTTGATGCCGGTCATCCAGGAATCGACCTCGTTCGAGAGCAGCCCAACGCCGAGCGCTTTGACATGATCGGTCCAGGCCAGAGTCCCCTCGGGGGTGGCGTCGAGGAAGGTCAGGCCTCTCTGCTGCGCGAAGCGGAGCAGGCCGGTGACCCAGTCGACGCTGTATTCGATGCTGCGCGGGATGTTGCCGAGCGCGGTGTGCGGGCCCATCAGCATCATCATGTTGGGGAAGCCGTCGACCATCAGCCCGAGATAGGTCTCCGGGCCATGCGTCCACTTCTCCTTCAGCCGCGTGCCGTGGGCGCCGCGGAAATCGATCTTGTCGAAACTGCCGGTGATGGCGTCGAAGCCGGTGGCGTAGATGATGATGTCGAAGGCGTAGTCTCGCTCGCTGGTGCGGATGCCCTCGGGCGTGATCCGCTCGATCGGCGTCGCCTTGATGTCGACCAGCTCGACATTGTCGCGATTGTACACCTCGTAATAGAAGGTCTCGAGCGGCAGCCGCCGCGTGCCAAAGCCGTGGTTTGTCGGGATCAGCTTTTCGGCCACCGCTTGATCCTTCACCCGCTCGCGGATCTTGCGCGCCACGAAGTCGCTGATCGTCGCATTCGCCGCGCGGTCGATCAAAATGTCCTTGAAATTGCCTTGCCAGATGCCGAAGCCGCGCTCGCCATACAGCTTTTCGTAGAACGCCTCGCGCTCTTGCTCGCTGACCTCGAACGCACCGCGCGGATCGGGCGTATGGACGAAGCAGGCAAAGGTCTCCTTGCAGCGGGCAAAGATCTCGCCATAGCCGGCCTTGATCTTCGCTTGGGTTTCCGCGTCGATCTTGCCGTTGTGCAGCGGCGCCGCCCAGTTGGCGGTGCGCTGGAACACGGTGAGGTGTCCGACCTCGCCGGCAATGGTCTGGATGGTCTGGATGCCGGTCGCGCCGGTGCCGATCACGGCGACCCGCTTGCCGGCGAAATCGACCTTCTGTTTCGGCCAGCGCGCAGTGTGGAAAGATTGCCCCTTGAAATCGCCGCGGCCCTCGACACGCGGCAGGGTCGGCGTCGACAGCGGCCCGATCGCGGTGATCAGGAAGCGGCAGCTGTGGCGCGCGCCGCTTTCCAGTGTAACCTGCCAGCTCCGCGTGTCGTCCTGGTAGATCGCTGAGGTGACGCGGCTCTCGAACTGGATGTCGCGGCGCAGGTCGAACTTGTCGGCGACGTAGTTGCAGTAGCGCAGGGTCTCGGGCTGGCCGGCGAAATGCTCGGACCATTCCCATTCCTCGAGCAGCTCCTTGGAGAACGAGTAGCCGTAGGAGTAGCTTTCGGAATCGAAACGCGCGCCGGGATACCGGTTCCAGTACCAGGTGCCGCCGACGCCGGTGCCGGCCTCGAACACGCGCGTGGAGAGGCCGAGTTCACGCAGCCGGTAGAGCTGGTACATGCCGGACAGGCCGGCGCCGATGATGATGACGTCGTAGTCCAGCGCAGCCGACTGGCTGTCGTCCCGGCGCAATGCGGCCACCTGTCGTTGCTCCCCGCTCGATTGATTGCCGCCAAGGCTAGCCGGTCTTCCTGCCGCCGACAAACATCGCAGAGCGGGGCTGCCATCGGGATTTGCCGGGTGCGCGGGCCTGCGCGCATTCCGCGCGGCGGACGGCCGGCCCCGTGGCTTTACTCGGCCGCGGGATTGCCCCTATCGTCCGCCCGACACGACGATCGCCCGCCAAGCGGCGACGGAACCGACGGGAGTGAAGCGATGGGAGAGGCGCTGCGCAGGCCGGCATCAATCGACGTCAGCAATCCCCGGCTCTATCAGGACGACACCTGGCGGCCGCTGTTCGCACAGCTGCGCCGCGACGATCCCGTGCATTATTGCGAGGCGTCGGCCTACGGCCCGTACTGGTCGGTGACACGCTACGACGACATCTTCGCCGTCGAGCTGGATCACGACAATTATTCGTCGGAAATCGGCGGGATTCAGGTCGTCGATCAGCCCAAGGGCCAGGAAATCGCAAACTTCATCAGGATGGATCCGCCGGGCCACACGGCGCAGCGTCGCACGGTCGCCCCTATCGTGGCGCCGTCCCACCTCGCCAATTTCGAGCCGCTGATTCGCAAACGCACCTCCGATGTGCTCGACGCGCTGCCGCGCAACGAGACCTTCGATTGGGTCGAGCGGATCTCGACCAATCTCACCAACATGATGCTGGCGACCTTGTTCGATTTTCCCTGGGAAGATCGCATGAGGCTGACCTGGTGGTCCGATGTCGCGATCGCCAACGTCGAGTCGCCCGACGCTGTCGTGCATTCGGAGCACGAGCGCTTCGAGGAGATGGTCAAGATGGGCGAGTATTTTCGCAAATTATGGGATGCGCGCGCCGAAGCACCGCCGACCTTCGACCTGATCTCGATGCTGGTGCATTCGGAGGCGACGCGAAACCTGCAACCGCGCGAGTTCATCGGCACGCTCGCGCTCCTGATCGTCGGCGGCAACGACACCACGCGGAATTCGATGTCCGCCGGGCTGATGGCGCTGTGCGAGAACCCCGCGCAGTTCGAGCTGGTCCGCGCCCGCCGCGAGCTGATCCCGAACCTGGTGTCCGAGACCATCCGCTACCATACGCCGGTGCTGCATATGCGCCGCACCGCGAAGAACGATGTCGAGCTCGCCGGCCGGCAGATCAAGAAGGGCGACAAGGTCGTGATGTGGTACATCTCCGGCAACCGCGACGAGGACAAGATCGAGCGGGCCGACGAATTCATCATCGACCGCGCCAAGCCGCGCCAGCACCTCGCCTTCGGCGCCGGCATCCACCGCTGCGTCGGCGACCGCCTGGCCGAGCAGCAATTGCGCATTCTCTGGGAGGAGGTTCTGGCGCGCGATCTGCGTTTTGAGATGATGGGCCCACCGCAAAGGCTCTATTCCAATTTCATCCGCGGTATACGAAGCTTGCCGGTGAGAATCGTCGATTGAGCCAGCCCACGCCGTCATTGCGAGGAGCGAAGCGACGAAGCAATCCATCTCGCAACGCGGGAAGGATGGATTGCTTCGCGTCGCTCGCAATGACGGAAGAATTGCCAGGAAATAACAATGAAGAACGATCCCGTTGACGTCCTGATCATCGGCGCCGGCGCCTCCGGCGCTGCGGTGGCCTGGAGCCTCGCCGACACCAAGATGCACATCCTCTGCCTCGATCAGGGCGGCTGGATGAATCCTGCCGAATATCCGAGCACCGGGCGCGACTGGGAGGCGAAATTCTACGGCGAGTGGTCGTCGAGCCCGAACATCCGCAAGCGGCCCGAGGACTATCCGATCAACGACGACAATTCGCCGATCAAGGTGGTCAACTTCAACGCCGTCGGCGGTTCGACCGTGATGTACACCGCGCACTGGCCGCGGCTGCATCCCTCCGACTTCAAGGTCAGGACGCTCGACGGCGTCGCTGACGACTGGCCGGTCGATTACGACGCGCTCACGCCGTTCTTCGAGGAGAACGATCGCATGATGGGCACGTCGGGCCTGTCGGGCGATCCGCTCTCACCGCTGTCGCATCCGCCGATGCCGCCGCAGCCGCTCGGGCTATCAGGTCCCCTGATCGGCAAGGCCATGAACAAGCTCGGCTGGCACTGGTGGCCGTCCGACACGACCGTTGCGACGATGGATTACGAGGGCAGGGCGCGCTGCATCAATCTCGGCCATTGCACCCCGGCCTGCGCCCAGGGCGCCAAGTCATCGACCGACATCACCTATTGGCCGCACGCGATCCGCGCCGGGGTCGAGGTCAAGACCCATTGCCGGGTGCGCGAGATCCTGACCAACGAGCACGGCATGGCCTCCGGCGTCGTCTATCACGACAAGGACGGCGTCGAGCAATTCCAGCCCGCCGAGGTCGTCATCGTCGCCTGCAACGGCGTCGGCACGCCGCGGCTGCTGCTCAATTCGGTGTCGGGCAAATTTCCGAACGGCCTCGCCAATTCGTCCGGCCTGGTCGGCAAGAACCTGATGTTCCACCCCTATGCGCAGATCTACGGTTATGTCGCCGAACCGACCGATTCCAATCGCGCGCCACCGACCTGCCTGTGGAGCAAGGAGTGGTATGACACCGACCTGTCGCGCGGCTTCGTCCGCGGCTACGGCGTCCAGTTCGTGCGCGGGGCGGGGCCGGTGTTCGAGGCCGTGGTCAGCGAGCAGAAGGGCATCCTGCCCTGGGGCAAGGATCACCACCGCGTCTTCCGCAAGCTCAACGGCCATCGGCTCGGCTTCTCGGCGATCTGCGAGGATCTCCCGGAGGAGCACAACCGCGTCACGCTCGATCCCGTGCTGAAGGACGGCCACGGCATTCCGGCGCCGCGGATCGACTATACGATCAGCGAGAACAGCCGGAAGATGATGGACCATGCGCTGGCGCGCGGCCGCGAGGTGCTCGAGGCCGCCGGCGCCACCGACCTCTGCGTCAACTCGCCGATCCCGTGGGGCGGCTGGCATCTGCTCGGCACCGCGCGGATGGGCACCGACCCGGCGCGCTCCGTGGTCAACGAATGGGGCCGCTCGCACGATGTGAAGAACCTCTTCATCGTCGACGGCAGCATCTTCGTCACCTCGGGCGGCGTCAACCCGACCTCCACCATCCAGGCCCTCGCGCTCTACATCGCCGACCAGATGAAGCAGCGCCTCGCCAATCTGTTCGATTGAGACTGTCCATGTCCGATAGCAAAGAACTGACCGCAGCCCAGCGCGCCGATCTCCGCACCGTCGCCGCGATGATCGTCCCCGAAAGTTCCGAGTACAAGGTGCCGGGTGCGGACGATGCCGCGATCCAGGCCGACATGCTCGCAACGCTCGGCCGCGACACCGCGCTGGTTGTGCAGGCGCTCGATCATCTGGCCAAGCTCGCCGGCCGGCCGCTCGCCGAGCTTGACGAGGCCAGGCGCGACGCGGTGGGGCAGGAGTTTCGGAGCCAAGGCGGCGCTGCCGCGGCGACGCTCGTCCGCGTCGTGCTGCAATGCTACTACCGTGACGATCGCGTGCTGCGTTCGCTCGGGCTCGAGCCGCGCGCGCCATTTCCAAAGGGCCATGTGCTCCCGGACGGCGACTGGTCGTTGCTCGATCCGGTCAAAGCGCGCGGCGGCACGCTGCGCGGGGCTTCGCGTTGAGAGGAGAAGGCAATGCGGCCAACTGATCGCAGCCGTGGAGGCGGAGCATTCCATCATGGCATCGGGGCCGGCACGACGCGGCGCGCGTTCCTGCTCGCGACCGCGGCCCTCCTCGTCACGAGCAAGGGCGTCAGCGCGCGCGTGATCACCAAGGTGCTGCCGTGGCGGCCCAACGAAGCCTATCCGGTCACGCCGGTCGTGCCCGGCGGTTATCTGTTCTTCACGGCTGACGAAGCCGCCGTGGTCGAGGCCTTTGCCGAGCGGCTGATCCCGGCGGATGAACTGGGCCCCGGTGCCAGGCAGGCCGGCGTGACCACGTTCATCGATCGCCAGCTCACCGGCCCCTATGGCGGACACGATTGGCTCTACATGGAAGGGCCATTCTCGAAGAACCCGCTGCCGTCGCAGGGATTGCAATCGGAGCTGACGCCGCGGCAGCAATACCGCAACGGCATTGCCGCGCTCGAAGCCTACTGCAAGGCCACCTTCAACCGCGGCTTCGTCGAGCTCGATGCTGCCGGGCAGGACAAGCTGATCGCCGGGCTCGAGAAGGGCGAGGTTCAGCTGCCGAACTTCTCCAGCAAGATGCTGTTCAACGCGATCTACACCAACACGATCGAGGGCTTCTTCGCCGATCCGATCTATGGCGGCAACCGCGACATGGTCGGCTGGAAGCTCGTCGGCTTCCCCGGCACGCGCTACGATTTCCGCGACGTCATCGACCGGCCCAACCAGGCCTACACGCTGCCGCCGGTCAGCATGCAGGGCCGTCCGGCCTGGGGAGAGCGCTGATGGCCCGCCGTCTTCCGCGCAAGGATGTCGTCATCGTCGGGCTCGGCTGGACCGGTTCGATCGTCGCCTATGAACTGGCGCGTCTCGGGCTCGACGTCGTCGCGCTGGAACGCGGCCCGTGGCGCGACACCGCGAGCGACTTCAACATCGGCACCGCGCCGGACGAGCTGCGCTATGCGGTGCGTCACGACATCTTCCTGCGTCCAAAGCAGGAAACACTGACGATGCGCAACGACCCGTCGCAGACGGCGCTGCCGATCCGCAAATGGGGCAGCTTCCTGCCGGGCAATGGCGTCGGCGGCGCCGGGCTGCACTGGAACGGCCAGACCTGGCGCTTCCTGCCCGACGATTTCCGGATCCGCAGCCACATGATCGAGCGCTACGGTGCCGGCATCATGCCGGAGGGCAACCAGATCCAGGACTGGCCGGTCAGCTATGACGAGCTCGAACCTCACTATGACAGGTTCGAGCAGGTCGCCGGCATCTCCGGCAAGGCCGGCAATATCAAGGGCACGATCCAGCCCGGCGGCAATCCGTTCGAGGGCGCACGCGCGCGGGAGTATCCGACGCCGCCGTTGAAGCAGGGCTACGCGCAGTCGCTGTTCACCAAGGCTGCCACCGGCATGGGCCTGCACCCATTTCCGCGGCCGTCAGGAAACATCTCGGCGGCCTACACCAACCCGTATGGCTGCAGCATGGCGCCCTGCACCTATTGCGGCTTCTGCGAATGGTTCGGCTGCGCCAACTATTCGAAGTCGTCGCCGCAGACCTGCGTGCTGCCCGCGCTGGTGCGCGAGCCGACCTTCGAGGCTCGCACCGACTGCGAGGTGACCAAGGTCAATCTCAGCGCCGACGGCAAGATGGCGACCGGCGTGACCTATGTCGATGCCGCAGGCGAGGAATGGGAGCAGCCCGGCGATCTCGTGCTGGTCTGCGCCTTCAGCCTGTTCAACGTTCGCCTGCTGCTGCTGTCGGGCATCGGCAAGCCGTATGATCCGGCGACCGGCGAGGGCGTCGTCGGGCGCAATTACGCCTACCAGACCGGCTCGGGGGCCTCCGCCTTTTTCGAGGATGCGAAGTTCAATCCGTTCGCGGCCGCAGGCTCGCTCGGCGTCGCGCTCGACGACTACAACAGCGACAATTTCGATCACGGTCCGCACGGCTTCGTCGGCGGCGCATCGATCACCTCGGCCCATACCAACGGCCGGCCGATCCGCTATCACCCGGTCCCGCCGGGAACGCCGGCATGGGGCAGCGCCTGGAAGAAGGCCGTCAAGGACACCTATCAGCGTGTGACCTATGTCGGTGCGCAAGGCAGCGTCATGAGTTATCGCAACAACTATCTCGATCTCGATCCGACCTACAAGGATCCGCTCGGACGTCCGCTGATGCGGATGACGTTCGACTACCAGCCGAACGAGCAGAAGATGGCGAACTGGATGGCCGAGCGCTGCCAGGAGATCGCCAAGGCGATGGGCGCCAACAGCACCCGGCTCAGCCGTCTCGGCGTGCCGTGGTCGGTGGTGCCCTACCAGACCACGCACAACACCGGCGGCGCGGTAATGGGATCGGATCCGAACACCAGCGTGCTGAACCGCTATCTGCAGTCCTGGGACGTCTCCAACGTGTTCGTGATGGGCGCCTCCGCCTTCCCGCAGAACGCCGGCTACAACCCGACCGGCACGGTCGGTGCGCTGACCTATTGGAGCCTGGAGGCGATCTTCAAATATTTGAAGTCGCCGGGCGCGCTGGTGCCGCGATGAGCAGGACTGTCGTGCGGCTCCGTCACCTGATCCTGCTGTTGCCGCTGTTCGCCGCCGGTGGCGCGGCCGCCGGTCCGGACAATTATGTCGACATCGCGCGCGGCAAGGCGCTGACCATCGCGGGCGATTGCGTGGCCTGTCACACCGCGCCGCGCGGCCAGCCGTTCGCCGGCGGCCTCGCACTGCAGACGCCGTTCGGCGAGATCATGGCGCCGAACATCACGCCCGACAACACCACCGGGATCGGAAGCTGGTCGGCCGACGATTTCGCGCGCGCGATGCAGGACGGCCGGCGCCCGGACGGCAGTCACCTCTACCCGGCGTTTCCCTATCCCTATTACACCAAGGTCGAGCGCGGCGATCTCGATGCGATCTACGCCTATCTGCGGACGCTGCAGCCGGTCGAGAACCGGGTCGAGCGCGACACCCTGCCGTTTCCCTTCAACGTCCGCCTGCTGATGAAGGGCTGGAATACGCTGTTCTTCACGCCAGGAGCGTTCAAGCCGGATCCGGCGCGTTCGGCCGAGTTCAACCGCGGCGCCTATCTGGTCGAAGGTCTCGGCCATTGCGGCGCATGCCACACGCCGTTCAATGCGTTCGGCGCCAGCCGCAACGACAAATATCTCGAAGGCAACCAGATCGACAATTGGACCGCGCTGAACATCACCGACGATGCGCGGGTCGGCCTCGGCAAATGGTCGGTCGAGGATATCGCGCAATACCTGAAGACCGGGCAGAACGGCTTCAGCCTCGCCAGCGGGCCGATGAAGGACGTGGTCGAGAACTCGACCTCGAAGATGGCAGCGGCCGATCTGAAGGCGATCGCCGTCTACCTCAAGGAGCGCGGTGCGGCGGGCGTGCCGGCGTCGACGCCGCTGGCGGCCTCCGATCCGCGGATGCAGGCGGGGGAGGCGATCTATGTCGACACCTGCGCCGCCTGCCATATGCGCAGTGGCGAGGGCGTCGCGCATCTGTTCCCGAAACTCGCCGGCAGTGCGGTCGCGACCCAGCAGGATCCGGCAACGCTGATCCGGATCATCATTGCCGGCGGCCGCGCCGCGGCGACCGACGGCTTTCCGACCTCGCCGGCGATGCCGTCGCTCGGCTATCGCCTGAGCGACAGTCAGGTCGCAGCCGTCGTCACCTATGTCCGCAATTCCTGGGGCAATGCGGCAGCGCCCGTGACGGAGGCGACCGTCAAGGCCTTGCGGGCGCGGATCACCGGTGCAGCGGCGGGGGACTGACGCCCTTGCGGGCTCGGGCGTAACCACTTGCGGGGGCGAAAGCCGGTCACCATTTGAGGAGACCAAAGGACTCTCGCCATGCTGGATTTTACCTCAGATACCGCCGGTGACACGCCGTCACCGCGAACCGCTGATGCTGCCCGGGACAATGACCGGGCGTTGCTGGACGCCTATTCCAATGCCGTGATCGACGTCACCGAGCGTGTCGGCCCGGCCGTGGTCCGGGTCGAGACCGGGCCGAAGCTGCGCAACGCGCGCGAGCGCGGCGGGCTCGGCTCGGGCATCGTGATCTCGCCCGACGGCTTCGTGCTGACCAACAGCCATGTGGTCGGGTCGTCGAAGGAGATCCGTCTGCGCGACACCGAGGGCTTCGTCACCGACGCGCATGTGCTTGGCGTCGATCCCGACACCGATCTCGCGCTGCTGCGCGCGGATGGCGCGCGCGATCTGCCCTATGCCTCGCTCGGCAATTCCAAGACCTTGCGGCGCGGCCAGCTCGTGGTCGCGATCGGCAATCCGCTCGGCTTCGAATCGACTGTCACTGCCGGCGTGGTGTCGGCGCTGGGACGGTCGATCCGCTCGGTCAGCGGGCGCACCATCGAGGACGTGATCCAGACCGATGCCGCGCTCAATCCCGGCAATTCCGGCGGGCCGCTGGTGTCGTCGCAGGGCGAGGTGATCGGCATCAACACCGCGATCATCAACGGCGCGCAGGGCATCTGCTTTGCGGTCGCCTCCAACACCGCGCAATTCGTGCTGTCGGAGATCATCCGCCACGGTTATGTCCGCCGCGCCCATATCGGCGTCGCCGGCCAAACCGCGCCGGTGCCGCGGCGCCATGCGGTGCTGGCCGGCGTCGAGAACAAGATGGGCGCGCTGCTGATGCAGATCGAGCCGGACAGCCCGGCCGCGCGCGCGAGCCTGTTGCCGGGCGACGTCGTGATCAAGCTCGACGGCGTCGAGATCCACGGCGTCGACGACCTGATCCGCGCACTCGATCACAGCCGGATCGACCGCACCTTGTCGATGGACGTGCTCCGCCTCGGCCGCCTGCGCGCGATCGATATCCACCCGGTCGAGCGGAAGCCTGCGAAGCAGTGAGCCGGAGGGACGTTGACGACTTGTTTCGACAGGCCGCGCCGGCTCGCGCGCGCCCAAAGCAATTCAGTCTTCCGAGCGCAGAGCCGCTTCGATGCGCTGGATCAGCCGCTCCCGCAGCGAAGGCACCGCGTTGCCGAGAACGGCGAAGCTGCGGACGATGGGCAAATACGGCTCCATTGCCGCGGTGAGCTCGGCGGGAGACATGCCGGCCAGCCGAGCATATTCGGATTGGGCCGCCGCATTGGTCGCGCGCGGCCGCTCCGGATTATCGGCGACTTCCGGCCCGAGTTCGGACAGGATCACGCGCAAGAACCCAAGCTCGAGGACGGCGGGCCCGCACATCGCACTGACCCAGTCGACCAGCTTTGGGCCTTCCGCTGTCATGATCACGTTACCGGGGCTCAGGTCGGTATGGCAAAGCCCGTCGCCCGGCGGCAAGCGATCGATCAGCGCGAGGATTCCAGTGGCGATGTGCTTCGGGAGCTTGCCGTCGTCGTGCCCCAACTGAGCCTCCATATACTCGCGCATGGAGAGGACCTCCGGCGGCACGGGTGTCTTGTGAATGGACATGGCAAGCGCCGCGACGATGGCGCCCGCCTGTTGGAACGTCACCGCGCCGGTCCGCGTCAGCTGGAGCAGGGTCGGTCCGTCGAGCCGCTGCAGCACGATACCGAAGCGCCCGTCCAGGGTCACCTCGCCGAACACCTCCGGCACCGGCGCGCCGGCGGCGTGGACCGCGCGGATCATCTGCACCTCGAACCGGGGCATCCGCCGCGGCAAGCCGGGCTTGAACAGTTTGACGACTTGCCCCGGCGCCCAGGCGTAGGCTTCGGAGTAGGCGCCTTCACCGATCTTTTCCCCGAGCGATTCCTTCACCTTTAGCCCCCGTTCTGCTGTGACCCTCACCCTATGGTCATTCGTCAGTGGCGATGCGAAGCGACGCCGTGCTTCGGACGGTTATGCCTGGGCATGCCGCCTTTACTGATCCTTCGGCGGCCGGGCGAGTATGTTGGCCCCGCGTAGACGGGATGACCGAGCGCAATCACCCTGCCGGGCGCAGGGCTGCCTCGACGCGCTGGATCAGCCGCTCTCGCATGTCAGGCATGGCCCCGCCGAGCACGAGGAAGACGCGGGCGATCGGCAAATAGGGCTGCATCGCCGCTGTCAGCGCCGCAGGGGCTATTCCGGCCAGCCGCGCATGCTCCGCCTGCAGGGCCGAATTGACCGTGGCCCGCTCCGGATCGTCGGCATGTTCCGGATCAAGCTCGGCAATCAGGACATGGCACTGTGCAATCTCGTAGGCGGCGGGCGCACGAGCCGCGCCGAGCCAGTCGATCAGCCTCGGACCCTGCGCCGTCATGATCACGTTGCCGGGGTGAAGATCGGAATGGCACAGCACCTCGTCGGCTGCGAGGTGCTCGATCAGCGCGAGGACGCCGGTGGTGATGCGTTCCGGAAGCACGTTTCCGGCGAACCGCAATCTGGCGTCCATCGCCTGGCGCAGCGAAAGCGCGTCCGGCGGCGGTCGCGTCTTGTGAACGGCAAGGCTGAGCGTCGCAAGGATCGCGCCTGCTTGTTCACGCGTGATGGCGCCGGTGCGCGTAGCCTGCAACAGGGTCGGCCCATCGAACCGCGGCAGCACGATGCCGAAGCGGCCGTCCAGGGCGACTTCGCCGAGCACCTCCGGCGCCGGGCCCCCGGCGGCGAACACCGCGCGGGTTATTCGCGCCTCGTGCTGGACGACCCACTGCGCGATACCTGGCTTGGCCAACTTGACGACCTGACCGGGCGCCCAGGCATGGACATCAGCGAACACGCCTTGGCCGATCTTCTCTCCCAGCGATCCCCGCATGCCCGTTCTCCGCCGTGCAGAGCAAACACCGGCGGCGAGCAAAAAGGAACCCCTGCGTCGCGCGCCCGGGCGTTACGCTCCACCGCCGCGTCCGTCAGGGGGCGATCACCGGCTTCTCTCCGAATGCGATCCGCTTGGCGTGATCGCTGTTCACCACCCGTATGGCCACCGCCACCCCTCATAGAGATCCCAAGACGACACCAGGGGCGGCCCGTTTGGATCGACCCGGTCGTCTTCAGGGCGATAGCGATAGCGTGGAACAATATAATAATCCCACGGAGTCGGCGTGATCACGGGCGTCGAGATAACGACCCTCGCTCGTTCGTGAACGACTTGTGCCTTCCGCGCCCGGGCTTCAGCACCGGACGCCCCGAGGCTACACAGCACCAAGGCCGCTCCGAGAGCGCCCACGACGGTCACAATCTTCATCTTCATGCATCGGCCTCCAAATCTGAGAGTGCACGCTCCATCTGCACCAAATGACGAACTACATTAGCATAGACTGGAAGGAGGACGGCACCTATTGACCCTCGGCACCGCATCCTAAGCGCATGCGCTTGACGTATGGCCGCTATCTCCGTTCGGCGCATTCGCTTATGGTCGGCCACATGGATATAGCCGGCTTCGACCTCAACTTGATGAAGGCCTTTGATGCGCTGTACGCGGAGCGCCACGTGACGCGCGCCGGATCGCGGATCGGCCTCAGCCAGTCTGCGATGAGCGGAGCGCTCACGCGCCTGAGAGAGCTTCTTGGGGACGAGCTCTTCGTGCGAACGCCTTCAGGCATGCAGCCGACGCCCCGCGCCCATGACCTTGCTGGCCCCGTCTCGGATGCGCTCCGGCTGCTCCGGAGCGCGCTGCAGGCCGATAGCTTCGACCCCGCGACGGCCGACAATACCGTCACGCTCGCGATGAGCGACTATGCGGCGTTCGTCTTGTTGCCGCCGCTGATGGCCCGCCTCAGCATCGATGCCCCGCACGTCAACGTGCGGGTCTGCGGGATCTTCGGACGAGACGAAGCCATCACGCTGCTCGACAGCGGCGAGGCGAACCTCGCGATCGGTTTCCCGGTCGAGACGTCGGCGCGCATTATCAGCAGCCCGCTGTTTTTTGAGAGTTTCGCCTGCGTTGTGCGGGAGGGACACCCGGCGTTCGCGGATGGTCCAAGCCTGAAGGCTTTCGCAGCGGCGCCGCATCTTCTGGTCTCTCCGGAAGGCGACCGATCCGGGATCGTCGATGTGAGGCTTGCCGATCTCGGCCTCGAGCGGCGCGTCGTGCTGAGCCTGCCACAATTCCTGGCTGCCCCCTTCGTGATCGCCGGGACCGATCTCGTCGCGACGCTGGCCTCCCGGGTCGCACGAAGGTTCGCCGGGACCGGAGCAGGCATCGCGATTTATGATCCGCCGCTCGAACTGCCCACCTGGCCGCTCCATTTGATGTGGCACCGGCGCGCGGATACGCATGGGGCCATTGCCTGGCTGCGCGGCATCATCACCAAGATCGCTGCCTCGGCCTGACGCCATCGGCGCGATCGATAGCGCCACATCAGAACTCGCGATTTCCATTCGCATTGCCGTTCCGCTTTGTTGGATTCACCGAAATTGAAGGGTGATCGACATGCGAGTTTTGGTAACAGGCGCGACCGGGTTGATCGGCGGTGCGGTCGCGCACCGGTTGAAAGAGGGAGGTCATGAAGTCGTGGGACTGGCCCGCTCGGAAGCGAGCGCGGCCAAGCTGCGCGACCGGGGCTTCGTGGCGGAGATGGGTGAGCTTGCCGACCCGGTGAGCCTGGCCTCGGCGGCGCGGGGCGTGGACGCCGTCGTCCATGCCGCTTCGCCCAATGATCAGAACGCTGCGTCTCTCGACGAGATTGCGACGCGCGCGATTCTCGAAGCCCAGCGCGGAACGGGCCAGCGCTTCATCTATACCAGTGGCAGCCTGGTCTACGGCTCCACGGGTGACACGCCAGTGACCGAGCACACGCCACTGAACCCGGTCGAGATGGTCCGCTGGCGCCAGGCGCTGGAACGCGAGATTCTCGCGGCCGAAGCCGATGGCGTCCACCCGGTCGTCATCCGGCCTGCCTGGGTCTATGGCAATTGGGGCGGTGCCGCGATGATGATGGTCGCAGCCGCCAAGGAACATGGTGCAGCGCTTCATGTCGGTGACGGTCAAAATCGCTGGTCGACCGTGCATGCCGACGATCTGGCCGATCTCTATGCGCTCGCGCTCGAGCGGGCACCGGCGGGATCCGTCTTCAATGGCGCGCACGGTTCGGCGCCGCGGCTCGTCGAGATCGCACGCGCGGCGAGCGAGTTGGGCGGCGCCGGGGGCCGCGTAGCGGCGTGGCCGCTCGAAGAGGCGCGCAAGGTCCTCTGGGGTTTCGCCGATGCGATCGCCTCCGATCAGATCATCTCGGCCGAGAAGGCCAGGCGCGAACTCGGCTGGAATCCGTCGCGGGGATCGATCATCGACGAGTTGCGCGCTTATGCGTTGGCGGCCGCTTAAGTCATGCACTTGATATTCATCAGGCTGCTTGCCGCTGCCTTCGCCAGTGCAGGTCTGTTCAATGCGATCGCGACGTCGACGACGCGGAGCAACTTTGTTCGATGGGGGTATCCCGCGTGGTGGTGCCGAGTCACCGGCGGATTGGAGATATCGGCCGCGATCCTGGTCACCATACCGGCAACCCGTGCAGCAGGCTTGATGCTCTGCGCCGTCATTCTCGCAGCGGCAGCTTTCACCGTCCTGCGACATCGGGATTTTTCCCATCTCGCACCGATCGGTTGCTTCGCTGCCTTGCTCCTGACGGCGAGCTGGATGTCCTGAAAGATCGGTGGCTCCGGGCACTTGAGGAGGCTGCCGATGGCTTGAAATGCCCAAGGGGACCAAGTCCCTTGGGCTCCCTCGGACGCCTCCGCGTGATCGAGATCCACCTGATCGAAAGGAAGTCGGCGAAGCAGTAAAGATAACTCCATCCGCGTGCGCGATGCACCCTCTCCCCCTGTGGGAGAGGGTGGCGCAATCGAGCGGAGCGAGATGAAGCCGGGTGAGGGGTTCTATCCGCAAGCTCAACTGTGGAGAGAGGCCCCTCATCCGACGCTTCGCGCCACCTTCTCCCACAAGGGGAGAAGGGAAGAGGAGCCCGCGGCCCCGCTACTGCAGCGCCGCCAGCAACTCGTCGGGCTGCTCGACCATCATCATGTGGCCGGCGCCCGGAAGCACCACGGTGCGGGCATTCGGCGTTGCGGCGGCGAGGGTCTTGCCGGCCTTGGCGGGGGTCATCATGTCGCGCTCGCCGAGGATGAAGGTCGCGGGCACCTTGACCGCGGCGGCAGCCGTGAGCGCGTTCTGGTAGGCGTTGCAGGCGTTGAGATCGTTGTAGAGCACGCCGGGCTTCGCCTCCTGCAGCACCCGCTGCGTGCCCTGGTGCATCCACAGGCCCGGCGCGAGGCTGCCGCCGAGCTCGGCCTTGAAGCCGAGGCCCCAGATCGAGACCATGTCGATCGCGGCTGTGTCATTGGCCTCGGCGGCCTTCAGCAGATCGGGGCCGACCGTCATGGTCGCGGCGGTGCCGATCAGCGCGAGACCGGAGACCTTGTCGGGATGCCGCGCCGAGGTCTCGATCGCGATCAGCGAGCCCATCGAGTGGCCGATCAGCCGCGCCTTCGACGCGCGGGCCGCCGTGATCAGCGCCGCGGTCCAGTCGGCCATCTCGGCGATGGTTTTCAGCGGCTTGCCGGCGGAGCGGCCATGGCCCGGCAGGTCCGGCGCCAGCACGGAATAGCCGTGATGGGCGAACCAGCGGCTGTGCAGCGCCCAGGTCGAGGAATCGAAGCCGGCGCCGTGGATCATCACCACCGCCGGCAGCGATGCATCGAACGGCTTGCCGCCGGTCGCGGTGAAGGTGTCGCTGCCGTTCACAGAGAGCTGCATGGCTCAGGTCCTTTGCGAGGCGCGCAGCGCCTGGCCGAGATCGTCGATGATATCCTGCGCGGTCTCGATGCCGACCGACAGCCGCACCAGCTCCTCGCCGATGCCGGCGGCCTTGAGCTGCTCGGCATCCATCTGCTGATGCGTGGTGCTGGCCGGATGGATCACCAGCGTCTTGGCGTCGCCGACATTGGCGAGATGGCTGATCAGCTTCAGAGACTCGATGAACTTCTTGCCGGCGGCGCGGCCGCCCTTGATGCCGAAGCTGATGATCGAGCCGGCGCCGCGCGGCAGCAGCTGCTTCGCCAGCGCGTAGTCGGGATGCGTCTCCAGCGACGGATGCAGCATCCAGTCGACCGCCTTGTTGGCGGCAAGCGCGTCCAGCACCGCATGGGTGTTGCTGACGTGGCGGTCCATGCGGACGCCGAGCGTCTCGATGCCCTGCAGCAGCTGGAAGGCGTTGGTCGGCGACAGGCAGGCGCCGAAATCGCGCAGGCCTTCGGTGCGGGCGCGCATGATGAAGGCGGCCTTGCCGAACTGCTCGTCGAAGACGATGCCATGATAGCCGGCATAGGGCTCGGTGAGCTGCGGGAACTTGCCGGAGCCGCGCCAGTCGAACCGGCCGCCGTCGACGATGACGCCGCCGATCGCGATGCCGTGGCCGCCCATCCATTTGGTCGCCGAGTTCATCGTGATGTCGGCGCCGAGCTCGATCGGCTGGCTGAGATAGGGCGTCGCGAAAGTGTTGTCGATCAACAACGGGATCTTCGCATCATGCGCGATCTGCGCCACCGCCGGAATGTCGAGCACCTCGAGGCCGGGATTGCCGATGGTCTCGCCGATCACGAGCCGTGTGTTCGGCCTGATCGCGGCGCGGAATTCGTCGAGCGCGCGGGGCTTCACGAAGGTCGTGGTGATGCCGAAGCGCGGCAGCGTGTGCGCCAGCAAATTGATGGTTCCGCCATAGAGCGAGGCGGAGGCGACGATGTGGTCGCCGGCGTTGAGCAGGGTTGCGATCGCAAGATGCATCGCGGCCATGCCGCTGGCGGTGCAGATCGCGCCGACGCCGCACTCGAGCGCGGCGATGCGCTCCTCGAGCACTGCGGTGGTCGGGTTCGAGATGCGCGTATAGATGTGGCCGGCGCGTTCGAGGTTGAACAGCGCCGCGGCGTGGTCGGCATCCTGGAACACGTAGGACGTGGTCTGATAGATCGGAACTGCGCGGGCGCCGGTTGCGGGATCGGGGCGCTGGCCGGCATGCAGGCTCAAGGTTTCGAAGGCAGGCGGCTTGGGTGCGGGCATGCGAAACTCGTCGGGTCAGTCGATGAAGATGATTATCGCGTTAGGTTAAACGTGAACCGCCGTGCGAACGCGGCCGACATTGCCGAACACGCGCAAATAGCGCTCGACCTCGGCGGGGCTGCCGGTCGCCTTCTCCGGATTGTCGGACAGTTTCACGGCGGGACGCCCGTCGACCGACGTCACCTTGCAGACGATCGAGATCGGATCGAGCGCGGCGGTGCCGTCGGGCGCGCAGCCGACGAAGTCGTTGGTGAGGTTGGTGCCCCAGCCGAAGCTGACGCGCACGCGGCCCTTGAAGTGATGGAACGTCTCCTCGATCGAGCCGACATCCATCGCGTCGGAGAACACCAGGAGCTTCTCCTTGGGATCGCGGCCCTTCTGCTTCCACCATTTGATGATGTCTTCGCCGGCGGTGATCGGCGGCGCGCTGTCGGGACGAAAGCCGGTCCAGTCGGCTACCCAATCCGGCGCGTCGCGCAGGAACGGCTTGGTGCCGAATGCGTCGGGCAGCGCGATCAGGAGGTTGCCGCCATAGGTGTGGCGCCACTGATCGAGGATGCGATAGGGCGCCCAGCGCAGCGCCTCGTCGTCGTTGGCGAGCGCGGCGGCGACCATCGGCAGCTCATGCGCGTTGGTGCCGATCGCCTCGAGATCGTTGTCCATCGCCAGCAGCACGTTCGACGTTCCGGTGAAGGAGGAGCCGAGACCTTCCTTCACCGCCTCGACGCACCAGCGTTGCCAGAGGAAGCCGTGGCGACGGCGCGTGCCGAAATCGGACAGCCGCAAGCCGTCGAGCTTGCGCAGCCGCTCGACCTTGGCCCACAGCTTGGCCTTGGCGCGGGCGTACAGCACGTCGAGCGCGAAGCGGCCGTAGGCCTTGGTCGCGGCGCGCGAACGCAGCTCGTTGAGGATCGCAAGCGCCGGGATCTCCCACATCGTGGTGTGGGTCCACGGCCCGTGGAAATGCAGCTCATACTGGCCGTCGACCTTGTGCAGCTCGTATTCGGGCAGGCGGAAGGTCGAGAGCCAGTTGATGAAATCGGGCGAGAACATCTGGGTCTTGCCGTAGAACGTGTTACCGGCGAGCCAGATCAGTTCCTTCTTGGTGAAGCGGATGGTGCGGGCATGGTCGAGCTGGGCACGCAGCTCGCCCTCGTCGATGACCTCGGCGAGCCGGATATGGGTCGAGCGGTTGATCACCGAAAAGGTGGTGCGGGTGTCCGGATAGCATTCCCGGATCATCTGCTGCATCAACAGCTTGTAGAAATCGGTGTCCAGCAGGCTGCGCACGATCGGGTCGAGCCGCCAGCCGTGGTTGTAGGTCCGGGTCGCGATATCTGTCACGGTCATGCGGGAACCTTAGCCTGCCCCGCGCCGCCCGCCCAGTGGGTATCGGGCGGAACATGGCAGGTCAGCGCGCTATGGTCTGCCGTATACGGCCGACCGTGGCGGGGACGTTGGTCCAGGCCGGCTTGCCGGGGGCAAATTGCTGCCGGAGGAAGCCGACGAGTTCGGCGACCTGGCCGTCGGTCATGCTGTCCTTGAAGGGGGGCATGTAGCCGAGATCGGTCACGGCGGGCTTGGTGATGCCGTGCAGGATGACCTGGATCAGGTTGTCCGGTGCGTCGCTGTGCAGATTGCTGTTCAGAGCCAGCGACGGCCGGCTGCCGAACAGCGGCAGGCCGCCGACCTCATGGCAGACCGCGCAGGCGCCCTGATAGATCCGCGCGCCTGCTGACGCCGCGGCGGTGACGGCGGTGGCGGCTTCGAGCTTCGCGGCCACGGCATCGTGGGCCGAACGATCGGCGGCCTCGTTGAACGAGGCGAGGTAGACCGCCATCGCGCGGATATCCCGGTCGGGCAGCGCGCCGAGCTCATGCACGACCGGCGCCATCGGGCCCGCGGCGACACCGTGCAGGCGGGACTCGCCGGTGCGCAGATAGGCGTACAGCTCGTCCTCGCTCCAGGGGATCGGCGCCCTCGACAGCGACGTCAGCGCCGGTGCCTCCCAGCCCTCGGCGAAGCCGCCGGCGAGATATGCCGCTTGCCGTTCGGCGCCGAGCGCATTGCGCGGCGAGTGGCAGGCGCTGCAATGGCCAAGCCCCTCGATCAGATAAGCGCCGCGATTCCATGTCTCGGATTTCGACGGATCGGGCTGGAAGGGCTGCGGCTGATGGAACAGCGCATTCCACCCGGCGAGCAGCGGCCGCAGGTTGAACGGAAATGCCAGCGCGTTCGCCGGCGTCTCGGCGCGCACCGGCGCCTGCGCCATCAGATAGGCATAGAGCGCCTGCAGGTCGGCGTCGGATGTCCTGGCAAAATGCGTGTACGGAAATGCCGGATAGAGATGACGTCCGTCGCGATGGATGCCCTCGCGCATCGCGCGCTCGAAGGCGGGGTAGGACCAGGCGCCGATGCCGGTGTCGACATCGGGCGTGATGTTGGTGGTGTAGATCGTGCCGAACGGCGTTTCGAGCGGCCGGCCGCCGGCATTGAGGATGCCATGCTCCGAGGTGTGGCAGACCGCGCAGGCGCCGAGTGCCGCAAGCTCCTTGCCGCGCGCGATAGTGGCGGCGGAATAGACTGATGCATCGGGGCGGGCGATCGGTGCGATCGCGCGCCACGGCAGCACGGCTGCGCCGATGCCGATCGCAGCTGCGCAGAGTGCGGCAATGCCGGCGAGCATGCCGCCGCGCTTCGCAAAGGGATTCTGCCATCTGTTGTCTTGGGCTGGTTGCGGAGGCGGCGGCAGTGAAGCGGGTGCGACGGGTTGCTCGCCATGCAAGCCCTTCAAAATGCGCTCCGGGGTGAACGGCAGTTCGCGGAAACGCACGCCGGTCGCATCATAGATCGCATTGGCGATCGCGGCAGCACTCGGCACCGAAGCGGATTCGCCGACGCCGAGTGGCGGCTGGTCCTGCCGCGGCAGCATCAGCACATCGATCTTCGGCAGCTCGGGGAATTTGATGATGGGGTAGGCGCCCCATTCCCGTGCCGTCACCGCGCCGCGCTCGAAGGAGACCTCCTCCATCAGCGCCCGGCTGGTCGACTGGATGACGTTGCCTTCGATCTGATGCCGCACGCCCTCCGGGTTGATCATCAACCCGGAATCCTGGCCGGCGACGACGCGGGTCACGCTGACATCGCCGGTTGCCTTGTTGACCGCGACGTCGGCGATCCACGCCGACCAGGCCGCGCCGTAGCCGGGAAACTTGCTATGCACATAGAGCGCATAGGCAAAGCCGCGGCCGCGCACGATGTCGCCGTCCGCCTCGGGCTCTTTCCATACCGGGCGCGGCGTCCAGCCCGCGCGCTCGGCGACCGCGTTGACGAGATCGACCGCGCGCTTGTCCTTCAAGTAGCGCAGCCGGTATTCGATCGGATCGACCTCGGCCTCGGTGGCAAGCTCGTCGATATAGGATTCATGCGCAAAGGTGTTCGGCAGCGCCGAGACGCCGCGAAACCAGGATGCGCGCACGATCGGCGGCATGTCGTTGGCGACCACGCGCATGTTCTCGTAGTCGTAGGGCGGGATCGCGGTGCGATCGCCCATCTCGAACACGGCCGGCTCGGGCGCGATCCGGCCTGTCAGCAGCAGTGCCAGCGTCGGCGCGCCATTCGACGGATAGCGCGTGGCAAAATCGTAGCCGGCGACGCCGCCGTCGGCATTGAGCCCGCCATTGACGTCCATCAGCTGCGCGGTGCCCTTCGGCTCCCAGGCATGCTCCTGCTCACGGGTGAGCTGCACGCGCACCGGGCGGCCGACCGCACGTGACAGCAAGAGCGCATCGGCGGAGACGTCGTCGGCGCAGTTGCGGCCGTAGCAGCCGGCGGCTTCCATCCGGATCACGTCGATCTCGGATTCCGGCCGCTGGATCAAGAGCGCCAGATCGCCGCGCAGGATGTGCGGGTTTTGGGTGCCGGACCAGACGCGAATTGCTCCGTCTCCGTAATCGGCGACCGCGCAGGACGGGCCGATCGAGCCGTGCATCTGGTACGGCCAGATGTATGTGCGCTGCATCGGCTTCGCCGCGGCCTTGATCGCGGCATCGACGTCTCCCTTGTCGATCAATCGCCGCGGCGTCGAGGGATTGGCGCGCAGCGCCTGCTCGATGTCGGAAAGGTCAGTCAACGCCGGTCCCGGCTTCCAGCTCAGCTTGAGCTGGGCGGCCGCCTTGATCGCGTTCTCCTCGCGTTCGGCGACGACGCCGATGAAGTCGCCGATCCGCACCACCGCGACGAGGCCGGGAATATCGCGCACTGATGCTTCATCGACCGCGATCAGGCTGGTGCCGACGAACGGGCCGGCATCGACGCCGGCATAGGGCGGGCGGACCACGCGGCCATGCAGCATGCCGGGCACGCGCACGTCATGGACATAGACCAGCTCGCCGGTGGCCTTCGCCAGGAGGTCGACGCGCGGCACCGACTTGCCGACGACCGAATAGGAGCTGACGGCCTTGACCGCAATGTCGTCGGCGAGCTCGAGCCGGATGGTCTCGTCCGCGATCAGCTCGCCGTAAGTGACGCTGCGATTGTCATGGCCGCGGACCAGGCCGTCCTCGATCGTGAGGTCAGTGGCCGGAAGCTCCAGCCGCTCGGCGGCGCGCGCGAGCAAGAAGTGCCGCGCTTGTGCGGCGGCCCTGCGCAAGGGGACGGCGGTGATCTGGATGGTCTCGCTCGCGATCGTCGCGCCCTGGTTCGGCACCACGGCGGTGTCGCCGAGGATCACCACAACGCGGGCAAAGGAGACGTCGAGCTCTTCGGCAACGATCTGCCCGAGCGCGGTGCGGATGCCCGTGCCAAGATCGACGTGGCCGTTATAAGCGTTGACCGATCCATCTGACGTGATGGTGATGAAGGTCTCGAACGCGCCTTCCGCGCCCAAGACCGCGGGGCGGACGACCGACAGCGAGCCGTGCTTGCTTTGCTCTGGAGCCTTTGCGTCGACCATCAATCGCGCGCCTCGAGCGCGTGGCCGGCGGCGCGCATCGCCGCGCGGATGATCTCGATATGCGCGCCGCAGCGGCAGAGATTGTAGCGCAGCGCTTCCAGCACCTCATGCTCGGACGGATTGGGATTGCGCGTCAGCAGCGCCTTGGTGGTGATGATCATGCCGTTGAGGCAATAGCCGCACTGGGCGGCTTGCTCGCGAATGAAAGCGTCTTGCACCGGATCGGGATGCTCGCGGCTGCCGAGACCTTCGAGCGTGACGATGCTGCGGTCCGTGCAGCCTTCGATCGGGATCACGCAGGCGCGTGCGGCGACGCCGTCGATCAGCACCGCGCAGGCGCCGCACTCGCCGAGCCCGCAGCCGTATTTCGGTCCGTTCAATGCGAGGTCGTTGCGCAGCACGTAAAGCAATGCGGTGTCGGGAGCGGCGTCGACATCATGATTCCTGCCGTTCACGGTCAGGCGCATTGCTCCGGTTCTCCCCTGATGTTTGCGCTGCAATGTCAGCGTCAAATCCGCCGGTGAGGATAACGTTTGTATACAAACGTGCAAGCGGCGGCATGCCGCGCTGCAGCGAGTGCACGCTTTATGAACAGGGTGCGCAAGCGAATGGCAGCTTTTGATCGCAAAGGCCGCTTGACAGGTTTGAGACCTGCGCGCAGGATCATTCGTATACGAACGATATAGGCAGGGAGGCGGAAGCGCAGTATGATCGACCGCCACCACAAGTCCAGGCTTGGTCACGATGGCTGACACAATGACCGTCGCCGCCGGCGACAAGATACGCTGCGATGCCTGTCCGGTGATGTGCTACATCAAACCGGGCGCGGCCGGCGCCTGCGACCGTTATGCCAATCACGACGGCACGCTGGTGCGCGTCGATCCGCATGTGGTGCTGGAGCGCACCGTCTCGCATGGCGGCAAGCTGGTGCCGTTCCAGGCGAGCGGCGACTGGGACGGCAAGATCGTCCGTCAGCCCGAACTGTTCGTCACCGCGATCGGCGCCGGCACCACCTATCCGGACTACAAACCGGCGCCCTTCATCGTGTCGTCGGAGGTCGACGGCGTCGATATGGTCACCGTGGTGACCGAGGGCATTTTCTCCTATTGCGGCGTCAAGGTGAAGATCGACACCGATCGCTATCTCGGCCCGGAGACCGCGACCGTGCGCGCCGATGGCGAGGCGGTGGGCCATGTCACGACCAGCGAATACGGCTCGCAGATGCTCTCGCTCGGCGGCGTGCATCATCTGACCGGCGGCTCCAAGAAGGAGGGCCGCGTCACCTGCGACACGCTGATGGACCTCTCCAACTGCAAGGCGGTGGAGCTTGTGATCGACGGCGGCGCCACCGTCGTGGTGCAGGCCGGCAAGCCGCCGATCGTCAATGGCGTGGCGGAAGAGCGCATGCGGGTCGGCTGCGGCTCGGCGACCATCGGCATGTTCGCCAAGCAATGGCACGGCAAGGTCGACGAGGTCGTGGTGGTCGACGACCACATCACCGGCGTGCTGAGCGAGCACCAGGCCGGTAAGCTGCTCGATATCGCCGACACCGGCATCAAGATGAAGGGCCGCCGCTCGACGCCCGGCCGCTATTTCCAGGTCGCCGATCCCGGCACCGGATGGGGCGGCACCAACATCTCCGATCCGCTGTCGATCCTCGGTCCCTTCAATGCCAAGGAAGCGCGGCCGGGGTTGACCATGCTGATGGTCTCGACCACCGGCGAGCATGCGTCCTACTACGTGCTCGACGAGGCGCTGCAGCCGGTCGAGACCGAGATGCCCGCGGACCTCAAATTCTCGGTCGAGCGCATCCAGGAGAATTGCGAGCCGGCGCTGTGCACGGTGCTGTTCATGGGCGGCGCGGGTGGCTCGTTGCGCGCCGGCGTCACCGACAACCCGGTGCGGCTGACCCGCTCGGTCAAGGACGCGCTGACCCGGGTGACCAGCGGTGGCGCACCGGTCTATGTCTGGCCCGGCGGCGGCATCACCTATATGGTCGATGTCACGCAAATGCCGACCGGCGCCTTCGGCTATGTGCCGACGCCGGCACTTGTGGCGCCGATCGAATTCACGATGCGGATGTCGGATTACGCGGCGCTCGGCGGCCATATGGACTTTGTCCGGCCGCTGTCCTCGCTGCGTGACAGCGCCGAGGTCCGCCCGATGCCGGTTCTGCCCGGGCGGCGCGCATGACGAGGCTCCCGCAAATCGCGCTTCTTCCTGACGGCAAGCGGCTGCATTTGCAGGACGGTCCGATTGATCTGGTCATCGAGGCCAAGGGCAGGGACTTGGACGTCAGCGCGGCCTATCAGGCGGCGGCCGAGCGTTTCACCGGTTTGCTCGACGAACTCTGTGCGGAACTCGCCGGGCTGCGCAGTGCGGCTGATCCGCAGCGCTGCACGCTGAAGGGCGCCATCGCACGGCGTATGCATGCGGCAGTCGCGCCGTTCGCCGCCGATTGGTTCATCACGCCGATGGCGGCGGTCGCGGGCTCGGTCGCCGAGGAGATTCTCCGTGCGATGCTGCAGGCCGCGCCGCTCGACCGCGCCTATGTCAACAATGGCGGCGATATCGCCCTGCATCTCGGCGATGGCAAACAGTTCAGCGTCGGCCTGATGGACCGGCCGGACCGCCATGGCGTGATGCGGACCATGACCGTGGAGAGCGACATGCCGGTCCGCGGCATCGCGACCAGCGGCCGGCACGGCCGCAGTTTCTCGCTCGGCATTGCCGATGCCGTCACCGTGCTGGCGCGGACGGCGTCGCAGGCCGATGCCGCGGCGACCGTGATCGCCAATGCGGTCGATCTGCCCAATCATCCCGCGATTCTGCGCGTTCCGGCCAACGAGTTGCAGCCGGACAGCGATCTCGGCGCACGGCTGGTGACGCGCGATGTCGGGCGGCTCGCGGAACACGAGATCGAGCAGGCGCTTGAGGCGGGGGCGGCGCGGGCGCGCGTGCTCCTGATGTCGGGATTGATCGAGGGCGCGGCATTGCGTCTACTGGGCGAAACGCGGTTTGTCGGTGCAACTGGGGCGGGGGCGCCGGTGTCGCACGCGTTTCAAGGAAGAACGTCAGAAATCATGCTGCAGGCATGACCGGGAGCGAAGCAAGATGAGCGCCGTCATTCGCAAGATCGTCACCGTGGTCGAGGAGACCCATCTGGAGATGGGCAAGACCATTGCGCCGCCGACCCGGCGCGCCGCGGCGATCGCCGTGATCGAAAACCCGTTTGCCGGCCGCTATGTCGAAGATCTGGCGCCGCTGATCGCGATTGGCGAGGAACTCGGAGAGTTGCTCTCCAAGCGGGCCGTCGCCGCGCTCGGCATCGACGGCGCCAAGGCACACAGCTACGGCAAGGCTGCCGCCGTCGGCGAGAATGGCGAACTCGAGCACGCGGCCGCGATCTTGCATCCCAAGATGGGCGCGCCGGTGCGCAAGGTGCTCTCCAAGGGCGCGGCGCTGATCCCGTCGTCGAAGAAGCGCTCGGGTCCAGGCACCACGCTGGATATTCCGCTCGGGCACAAGGATGCGGCTTTCGTGCGTAGTCACTTCGACGGCATGGAGGTGCAGATCAACGACGCGCCGCGGGCCAACGAGATCATGGTCGCGGTCGCGGTGACCGACAGCGGCCGGCCGCTGCCGCGCGTCGGCGGGCTGACGGTTTCTGAAGTCAAAGGCGAAGACGGATTGCGATAATCTTTTGAAGAAAAACTGGAGGACGGGATGCGTGGTTATTTCGTAGGGGCGGGATTGGCGATCGCGGTGGCGACCATGGCAACGAGCGCCATGACGACGCAGGCCCTGGCGCAGAGCGAGATCAAGATCGGCGAGATCAACTCCTATTCCTTGCTGCCGGCGTTCACCGAGCCCTATCGCAAGGGCTGGCAGCTCGCGGTGGAGGAGATCAATGCGGCCGGCGGCATCAACGGCAAGAAGCTGGTCGTCGTCTCCAAGGACGACGGCGGCAAGCCGGCCGATGCGCAGACCGCGGCCAACGAGCTGGTGTCGAGCGAGAACGTCGCGATGCTCACCGGTACCTTCCTTTCCAATATCGGCCTCGCGGTCTCTGACTTCGCCAACCAGAAGAAGGTGTTCTTCCTGGCGGCTGAACCTTTGACCGACGCGATCACATGGTCGAAGGGCAACCGCTACACTTTCCGCCTGCGGCCGTCGAACTACATGCAGGCGGCGATGCTGGTGGAGGAGGCGGCAAAGCTGCCCGCAAAACGCTGGGCGACGATCGCGCCGAACTATGAATACGGCCAGTCGGCGGTCGCGGTGTTCAAGAAGCTGATGTCGGAGAAGCGGCCCGATATTCAGTGGGTCGACGAGCAGTGGCCGCCGCAAGGCAAGATCGACGCCGGTCCCGTGGTGCAGGCGGTTGCCGCGGCCAATCCGGAAGCGATCCTCAACGTCACCTTCGGTGCCGACCTCGTCAAGCTCGTGCGCGAAGGCAACACCCGCGGCGTGTTCAAGGGCCGCACGGTGGTGAGCTTCCTGACCGGCGAGCCGGAATATCTCGATCCGCTGAAAGACGAGACGCCCGAAGGCTGGATCGTCACTGGTTACCCCTGGTACTCGATCAAGACGCCAGAGCACGACGCGTTTCTGAAAGCCTATCAGGCCAAGTACAACGACTATCCGCGGCTCGGCTCGATCGTCGGCTACCAGACTATCAAGGCGGCAGCGGCGATCCTCGCCAAGGCCGGTTCGAGCGATCCGGAGAAGCTGATCGCTGCGGCGGAAGGCATCTCGATGCCGTCGCCATTCGGCGAGATCACTTTCCGCAAGATCGATCACCAGTCGACGCTTGGCGCCTTCACCGGCAAGACCGCGCTGAAGGACGGCAAGGGCATCATGGTCGATACCGCCTATCGCAAGGGTTCGGATTATCTGCCCAGCGACGCCGAAATCGAGAAGCTGCGGCCGAAGGATTGAGGCTTCTTCTCCCTCGCCCCGTTCTTACGGGGAGAGGGTCGGGGTGAGGGGCTCCATCCATGAATCGTACTCGTGGAGAGTCTCCCTCACCCGAATTCAGGCTCGCGCGTGAATTCGACCTCTCCCCGCAAGCGGGGCGAGGTGAAGGAAACTGACGCTTGTGATCTCCAACGCGGACCGCCCATGGCCTTCTACATCGTCCAGTTCCTGACCGGTCTTGCCAGCGCGGCGTCGCTGTTCCTGGTCGCTTCGGGTCTGTCGATCATCTTCGGCGTGACGCGGATCGTGAATTTCGCGCACGGCGCGTTCTACATGCTGGGCGCCTATGTCGCCTTCACGCTGACCGAGCGCTTTTCCGGCGCGTTCGGCTTCTGGGGCGGCATCGTCGTCGCGGCGCTGATCGTCGCCGTGATCGGCGTGCTGGTCGAGATGGTGCTGCTGCGCCGGATCTATCATTCGCCCGAACTGTTTCAGTTGCTGGCGACCTTCGGCTTGACGCTGATGGTCGAGGATCTCGTGGTGCTGATCTGGGGGCCCGACGATCTGGTCGGCCGCCGCGCGCCCGGCTTCAAGGGCGCGATCGATTTCTTCGGCCAGAATATTCCGAGCTACGATCTGTTCCTGATCGTGCTGGGGCCGGTCGTGCTCGGCGTGCTCTGGCTCTTGTTCCAGCGCACCCGCTGGGGCGTGCTGGTGCGCGCAGCGACGCAGGACCGCGACATGGTCGCGGCGCTCGGCGTCAATCAGAAGTGGCTGTTCACCAGCGTGTTCGCGCTCGGCGTCTTCCTCGCCGCGCTCGGCGGTGCGCTGCAGATCCCGCGCGATGCGGTCAATCATGCGATGGACCTGCGCGTCATCGTCGAGGTCTTCGTCGTGGTCGTGATCGGCGGCCTCGGCAGCATCATCGGCGCCTTCGTCGCGGCGGTCCTGGTGTCGGAGCTCAACGCCTTCGGCATCCTGATCTTCCCGAAGATCTCCATCATCCTGGTGTTCCTGGTGATGGCGGTGGTGCTGATCGTCCGTCCATGGGGCCTGTTCGGCAAGCCGGAGGCGCCGGCGCGGCGTACGCCGGGCCTGACCGTCAATCCGTGGCGGCCGCTGACGACGAACGAGCGGCTTGCGGCGCTCGCTGCGCTTGTGGTCGCCGCCGCGCTGCCGCTCGTCGCCGGCAATTACCTGCTCACCGTCGGCTCGGAGATCGCGATCTTCGTGATCTTCGCGGTCAGCCTGCACTTCCTGATGTCGGTCGGCGGGCTCGCCTCGTTCGGCCACGCCGCCTATTTCGGCCTCGGCGCCTATGGCGTCGCGCTGCTCGCCAAGATGGCGGGCTTGCCGATGATCGCCTGCCTGCTGCTCGGCCCGCTGCTCGGGCTGATGGGCGCCGCCGTGTTCGGCTTCTTCGCCGTACAACTCTCCGGCGTCTATTTCGCGATGCTGACCCTGGCCTTTGCCCAGATCGTCTGGTCGATCGCGTTCCAATGGGTTTCGGTGACCGGCGGCGACAACGGCATTCTCGGCGTCTGGCCGGAGAAATGGGCGGCGAGCCCGTCGCATTTCTACTGGCTGTCGCTCGGCATCGCCGCGCTTGCGGTCGTGATCCTGCGCATCATCGTGTTCTCGCCGTTCGGCTTTGCACTGCGTGCCACGCGCGACTCGCCGTTGCGCAGCGAAGCGGTCGGCATCGACGGCAAGCGCATCCAGTGGACCGCCTTCGTGATCGCAGGCACGGTCGCCGGCCTCGCCGGCGCGCTGTTCGCCTATCTCAAGGGCAGCGTCTTCCCTGACAACATGGGCATCTCGCTGTCGGTCGATGCGCTGGTCATGGTGCTGCTCGGCGGCGTCGAGACGGTGTCGGGCGCGGTGGTCGGCGCCATCGTCTACAAGGCGCTCAATATCTGGCTGGTCAGCCAGACCGATTGGTCGAAACTCGTGCTCGGCGCGTTCGTCGTGCTGATCGTGGTCGCCTTTCCGAAGGGCATCGTCGGCACGCTGGAAGCGTTGCTGTATCGCCGCCGCAAATCCTCGTCCTCGGTGTCGCCCTTGCTGACCTCCCGCGTCGAGAGCGCCGAATGAGCATGGTCCCCACATTGCTGTCGGTCGAAGGGCTGACCAAATCCTACGGCGGCGTCCATGCCGTGCGCGGCGTCTCGTTCGACCTGCGCGCCGGCGAGATCCTGGCGCTGATCGGGCCGAACGGCGCCGGCAAGAGCACCTGCTTCGACATGCTGAACGGCCAGAACATCCCGGATAGCGGCCGCATCCGCGTGCTCGGCGCAGAGACCACCGGCAAGAAGCCGCGGGTGATCTGGCGGATGGGCGTCGGCCGCACCTTCCAGATCGCGGCGACATTCCCGACCATGACGGTGCGCGAGAACGTCCAGGTCGCGCTGGTCTCGCATGGCGGGCAATTGTTCAACCTTTGGGCCTCGACCGCGCGCCACGCCCGCGACGTGGCCGGGCGGCTGCTCGATCTGGTCGGCATGGGCGCCTATGCCGAGCGGCCCTGCGGCGAGCTGGCCTATGGCGACGTCAAGCGGCTGGAGCTTGCGATCGCGCTCGCCAACCAGCCGAAACTGCTCTTGATGGACGAGCCGACCGCCGGCATGGCGCCGCGCGAGCGCGTCGAGTTGATGCGGCTGACCGCGCGGATCGCGCGCGAGCAGTCGATCGGCGTGCTGTTCACCGAGCACGACATGGATGTGGTGTTCGAGCACGCCGACCGCATCCTGGTGCTGAACCGCGGCAGCCTGATCGCCGAAGGCTCGCCCGAGGAAGTCCGCGGCAACGCCCAAGTGCGGGCGATCTATCTCGGCGAGGGCCTGCTCTATGACGCCCGGCACCGCGAGGGAGCATCGGCATGAAGCTCACGGTGAAGGACCTCAACAGCTTCTACGGTCCGGCGCATATCCTGTTCGACATCGCGCTCGAGGTCGGGGAGGGCGAAGTCGTCGCGCTGCTCGGCCGCAACGGCGCCGGCAAGTCGACCACGTTCCGCTCCATCGTCGGCCTGGTCGAGAACCGCTCGGGCCGTGTGATGTTCGAGGGCCGGGACGTCTCCGAGCTGCCGACGCACGCGATCGTACGCGGCGGGCTCGGCTATGTGCCGGAGGAGCGGCGCATCTTCACGGATTTGACGGTCGAGGAGAATCTCGAGGTCGGCCGGCAGCCGAAACGGCCGGGCGCGCCGCAATGGGACCGCGACAAGCTGTTCAAGCTGTTCCCGAACCTCGGCGAGATGCGCGGCCGGCCCGGCGGGCGGATGAGCGGCGGCGAGCAGCAGATGCTGACGATCGCGCGCACGCTGATGGGCAATCCGTCGCTGGTGCTGCTCGATGAGCCGTCGGAAGGCCTGTCGCCGAAGATCGTCGAGCAGATGGTCGATGCGATCCTGGCGATGAAGAAAGAGGGCGTCAGCATCGTCGTCTCCGAGCAGAATCTGCATTTCGCCCGGCTGATCTCGGATCGCGCCTATATCATCGAGCGCGGCCGGATCTGCTTCGGCGGCACCATGGCGGAGCTCGACGCGCGTCCGGATATCCGTGACGCGCATCTGTCGCTGTAACGGGTGGGGTGGACAATGGCGAGGAGTGCTGCACAGAAGCGAAGCGTCAAGGCGGCCAAGCCGGGTTACGTGCTCGACGACCAGATCGGCTTCATCCTGCGCCAGGTGTCGCAGCGCCACGCCGTGATCTTCGCCCGCGAAATCGGCATCAATCTGACGCCGACGCAGTGGGCGGCGCTCTCGAAGCTGTCGGAGGTCGGCGCGTGCTCGCAGAATCAGCTCGGGCGGCTGACCTCGATGGACGTTGCGACCATCAAAGGCGTGATCGATCGTCTGACCGCGCGCGGCCTGACCGAGACCTCGCCCGATCCCGACGACGGCCGCCGGCTGCAGGTGAGCCTGACGCGCGCCGGCCAGCAGATGGCGGACAAGGCCGCGCCGAATGCGCTTGTGATCTCCAGGGAGACGCTGGCGCCACTCGATGCCAAGGAGCGCGAGACGCTGATGGCCCTGCTCGGCAGGCTGCGGTGATCTTACCCTCCCCCTCCAGGGGAGGATGAAGAAGTGTCGCCTACTTCGCCACGATCTCCGGCACTTTCCCTGCGGGCGGCGTGTTGCGGCTGCGCTGGGTGCGGACGATGCCGTCGATGATGGTCATGCCGATGCCGGGAAGATCGCCGAGCTGAACGCTCTCCAGGATGTTCTTGCCCGGCGAATGCTGCGCCTTGTCCATCAGCACGAAATCGGCGGAGCGGCCGACCTCGATCAGGCCGCAATCGAGCTCGCGCATCCGTGCGGTGTTGCCGGTGGCTAGGCAGAATGCCAGCTCGGCCGGCAGCTCGCCGAGCGAGGACAGCAGCGACACCATGCGCAGGATGCCGAGCGGCTGCACGCCGGAGCCGGCCGGCGCGTCGGTGCCGAGGATGACGCGGTGCAGATCGCCCATCTCGCGCGCGGTGCGCAGCGTGAACAGCGCCGAACGCTCATTGCCGTTATGCACCAGCTCGAGCCCGCGCTTGCAGCCCTCGCAGATGCAGCGGATCTGGTCGTCGGGCAGCGCGGTGTGGCCGCCATTGATGTGGCCGACCACGTCGGTGTCGGCCTCCAGCACCACGTCCTTGTCGATCAGGCCCGAGCCGGGAATCGAAGGTCCTCCGGTGTGGATCGTGCTCTGAATGCCGTATTTGCGCGCCCAGCCGACCATCTTGCGTGCCGTCGGTCCGTCCTTGACGCCGCCGAGCCCGACCTCGCCGAGCAGCTTGACGCCGGCGGCGGCCATTTCCTTGAAATCGTCCTCGACCATCTCGCATTCGATGACGGGCGCGCCGGCATGCACCTTCACGCCGCCCGGCCGCAGCGTCCAGAACGCGCGCTGCGCGAAGATCGCCATCGCCTTGACGCCGACCACGTCGCGCGGCCGCCCGGGCATGTGCACCTCGCCGGCGGAGATCATGGTGGTGACGCCGCCATGCAGATAGCTGTCGATCCAGTTGATCTGGTTCTGCCGCGGCGTCCAGTCGCCGGCGACCGGGTGGACGTGGCTGTCGATCAGGCCGGGCGCGACCGTCGTTCCCATGGCATCGACGATCGTGGTGGCGCCTTCGGTGTCGACGTCCTTGAAGCGGCCGATCGCAGTGATCTTGCCGTTCTCGGCGACGATGGTATCGGCATCCAGGATCGGCTTCTCCAGCGCTCCCGACAGCAATAGCCCGATATTGCGGATCACCAGCTTGCTGGGGCCGGTGGCCTGGGGCGCGTCGTGAGCCATGGGTGTTGTCCTTCTGTTTCTGCCGAATAGCCCGGGAATTTGAGCCCGGCTTGACTTTTCGATCAAGCCGGATTATTCGTTTGTGTACGAATGATCGTATACAAACGATCCGGCCGGTCAACTGGGTTCAAGTCCTTCCGCCGCAGCACAAATCAGGGATTGGTGCGATGAGCAATTTCAACCAGGAAAGCGTCCTCAGCGTCCACCACTGGACCGACACGCTGTTCTCCTTCAAGACCACGCGCAATCCGTCATTCCGTTTCCGCAACGGCGAGTTCACCATGATCGGGCTCAAGGTCGGCGAGAAGCCGCTGCTGCGCGCCTACAGCGTCGCCAGCGCGAACTACGAGGACACGCTCGAGTTCTTCTCGATCAAGGTTCCGGACGGCCCGCTGACCTCGCGCCTCCAGCACCTCAAGGAAGGCGACGAGATCATCGTCAGCCGCAAGGCCACCGGCACGCTCGTCATCGACAACCTCGAGGACGGCCGCAACCTCTATCTGATCGGCACCGGCACCGGCCTTGCGCCGTTCCTCAGCGTGATCAAGGATCCCGAGACCTATGACCGGTTCGAGAAGGTCGTGCTGCTGCACGGCTGCCGCCGCGTCAAGGAGCTCGCCTATGGCGAGATGATCACCGAGAAGCTGCCGCAGGACGAACTGATCGGCGAGCTGGTGCGCGATCAGCTGATCTACTACCCGACCGTGACGCGCGATCCGTTCCGCAACCGCGGCCGCATCACCGACCTCATCACCTCGGGCAAGCTGTTTGCCGACATCGGCCTGCCGGCGCTCGATGCCGCGCATGATCGCGTCATGATCTGCGGCTCGCCGGCGCTGGTCGCCGACACCCGCACGCTGCTCGGCGGCCGCGGCTTCGTCGAGGGCAATCACGGCGAGCCGGCGCAGTTCGTGGTCGAGAAGGCGTTCGCCGAACGTTGATCTTCGCACTGATCTCCAGCCCCGTCATTGCGAGGAGTTTGGGGCAAGATTGCAAAAGCAATTTGCGCTGAAGCGATGAAGCAATCCATCTTCCGGTACAGCCGGGAGTAATGGATTGCTTCGCGTCGCTTGCCGATGATGCGCTAGGGTCTCACCGCGGGCGTCTCGACCGGCATGCCGCGCGCCCGCGACATCAGATAGAGCTCGAGCTCGACCAGCTCCGGCGAGCCGTAATCATAGGCCTGCGCCCGGATGCCGGTGATGCAGGCGCGCAGCCGCCGCTGCAACGACCCGAGTGATTGCCATTCCAGCCGGTACAGCGGATAGCCGGTCGGCTGCCCTTGCGTGATCGGGCTTCCCGCGAGCTTCCTGTCCCAATTATCATCGTGGCAGTTGGCGCAGCCGAGGTTGAGCTGTCCCTGCCGCTGCATGAACAGCGCGTGGCCCTTTTCGACGAACGGCGCCAGCTCCGGATCGTCGTCGGCCGCGATCGGCATGCCGCGCGATTGCTGCGCGACGTAGGCGGATAGCGCCAGCAGCTCACGGCTTTCATAGGCGAACGGCGTTGCCTGCTGATGGTTGGTGCGGCACAGATTGATCCGGCCTTCGAGATCGATCGGCTTTCCGAGCATCTTCTCGAAGGCAGGATAGCGCGCCGCGACGCCCTTCATGCTGACCCGCGCATCATTGTGGCATTCGGCGCAGGCCTTGTCCGCGCTGCCGGCCTTGCGCGTCCACAGCGCTTCGCCGTCGAGCACGGAGAGCATGCCGGGATTGGCGGTGTCCTCGTCCTGCATCGCCTTGGTGTCCGCGCCCATGAAGCTGTAGCCGGAGCGGCGTGCGGCTGGGGGAATCTCCGTGGCGAGCGCCGCGCCCACCATCGCCGCCAGCAGCGCGATGCAGACCGCAATCCTCATTCGACCGTGATCGAAGCCTGCGCGGTCTCCGAAAACCCCTTGTCGCCGATCCATTCGAACTCGAACTTGCCGCTCTCGGTCGCGGTGGTGAAGAAGGTGATGAACGGATTGGCGGCGATCGCTGGAAACAGATCGGCACGGAACACCTCCTGGCCGTTGAAGCGGCACGTGAAGCTCGTGATGATGTCGCGCGCCACCACATCACCCGAGGCGGTGTGGCGATAGCCGGTCTCCATGATATGCGACATCAACGTCTTGATCTCGATGACGTCGCCGCGCCTGGCCTTCTTCGGCACGTTGATCAGGGCCGACGGCATCAGATCGCCTCCTCGGTGCAGGCGGCGAGCGTCACCACGACATCTGCGGTCGCCGACCAGAACGTGTCGTCGGACAGCCGAGCGATGGCGGTGACCTTCTGGCTGTCGGCGAGGCGGATCCGGGTCGACACCTGGGCACGCCCGGCGTGCGGCCCGAGATAGAAATTGCCGATATTCGGCTGCGGGTTCTTCTCGTTGAAGACGTGGATGCTCTTCACATACTCGTCCGCCGTCATCGGGCTCGAGACGCTGATCGTCATCGGCACCGTGTTGCCGTTCTCGACCAGCGGCGGGATGTCGAGCTTGACCTTGCCGGTGCGCACATTGGCTTCGCCGACGATGTTGCGGATCGCGGCCTGCAGCATCGCCGGCGTTGCGTCGACCGGGCGCACGATCACCAGCGCGGCGGCACCTCCGGCGAGGCTCAGAACCGTGCGGCGTGTGGTGTGGTTTGAATTCGCCATTGATTGGTAGGTCCTAGTTCCGCAACGTTACCAGATAGGCCACGATATCCTCGATCTGCTCCGCCGACAGGATCGGCTTGCCGCGCCATGAGGCGCCGACGCGCGCGAGCCCGTCAACGCGATAGTAGGACGGCATGATCGTCGCCGCATTGAGATGCGCCGCATCGACCAGCCGGAGCCGCAACTGTCCTTCCGACCAGCGGCCGCCGCTGCCGCTGAGATTCGGCGCGAGATCGCCCTGGAACGCCTGCTCGGGAAATGGGCCGCTGTGGCAGAGGATGCAAGTGGAGGAACGCTCGACGATCAGCGCACGGCCGCGCGTAACGTCGCCTTTGGTTCCCGTCAGCGAGACCGGAATCGCATCGCCCACGATGCCGTAGGGCCGCAGCTCCTCGGCGCCGGCGGGCGCGCAGGCTGCGAACAGAGCCGCGACGAGGAACGATGTCGGAACGGGCCTAGCCAAAGGCATCTCCCGTGATGGTTCTGAACCAGTCGAGCGCCTGCTCGGCCTCGCGTTGGCGCACCTCGCGCGGCGCGTCGACCGGGCTCGTGGTCACCTCGGCTTCGGCATACTGATCTTCCTTCGGCTGATAGATGCCCTTCAGCGAGAACGCGTAGCCGGGCGCGACCGTGTTGTAGCAGGCGCCATCGAGCCGCGGCGTCTCCGGTGGCTTGCCTGCGAGCGCGTTGACGATCGCGGCGGCGCAGGCCCGGCCTTGCGCCGCCGCCGCGGAGGCGGATTTCGGAATGCCGCCGGCGATCGCGGCGTCGCCGATGACGTGGATGTTGGGAACGAGCTTTGAGGCAAACGTCACGGGATCGATCGGACACCAACCGGTGTGGTCGGCGGCACCGGCGATGTCCGCAATGCGGCCGGCCCGCTGCGGCGGGATCACATTGGCGACTGCGGCGGTGTAATTGCCGAAGTCGGTGACGATCTCGCCGGTCGCTGGATCGACCGACGTGACTCGCCCGCCCTGCGACAGCGCGATCCGTTCGATCATGCCGGGATAGAGTTCCGCCCAGGCCTTCTCGAACAGTTTTTGCTGTGAATAATTGTCCTTGGCGTCGAGCACCAGGATCTTCGACTTCGGCTTTTTCGCCTTGAGATAGTGCGCGATCAGGCTGGCGCGCTCGTAGGGCGCCGGCGGGCAGCGTAGCGGCGCGGCGGGCACCGCGATCACGACGAGGCCGCCATCGTCCATCGCCTCGAGCTGCCTGCGCAGCAGCATGGTCTGCGCGCCGGCCGTCCAGGCATGCGGCATCTTTTCGGCGGCCGCCTCGTCATAGCCGGGCAGGCCATCGAAGTGCATGTCGATACCGGGAGCGAGCACAAGCCGGTCGTACGAGAGCGTCGCGCCATCGGAGAGCGTGACGGTGCGCGCCTGCGCATCGACCTTGGTGGCCGCCTGTGCGGCAACCGTGATGCCGTCGGCCGCGACCTTGTCGTAGCTGAACTGCTGCGCGGAGATCTCGCGCAGGCCTGCGATCACCTCGTTGCTGAACGGGCAGGCGGTGAAAATCTTGTTCGGCTCGATCAGCGTAACCTGGAGATTTGCATCGAGCCGCCGCAGCGCCCGCGCGCACGCCGCGCCGCCAAAACCGCCGCCGATCACCGCGATGCGCGCCGCCGCTTGCGCCAGCGCCGGACGCGCCAATGCCGCCGCTGCGACGACAGCGGCGCCACGGACCACATCCCTGCGCGTCGGATGACGCGTGACGGCCATGCACGAGAATCCGGAAATAGGAAGCGGCGGCCGGTCGGGCCGCCGCCTCGGGTTTGATCAGGCGAAGGAGATGTTCTGGTTGCGCAGCGGGAAAGAGCGGATGCGCTTTCCCGTCGCCGCGAAATAGGCGTTGAGCACCGCCGGCGCGGCGACACCGATGGTCGGCTCGCCGACGCCGCCCCAGAACCCGCCGCTCGGCACCATCACCGATTCCACCTTCGGCATTTCGTTGATCCGCATCGAGTTGTAGGTGTCGAAATTGGTCTGCTCGATGCGGCCGTCCTTCACGGTGCAGCCGCCATAGAACAGCGCGCTGAGGCCATAGACGAACGAGCCCGCGATCTGCCGCTCCACCTGCGCCGGATTGACGACATAGCCGGGATCGGTGGAGGCTACGATACGATGCACCTTGATCTTGCTGCCGTCGGTCACCGAGATCTCGGCGGCGCCGGCAACATAGCTGCCATAGCCCATAACCTGCGCGATGCCGCGTGAGATGCCCTTGGGCGCCGGCGTGCTCCAGCCGATCTTCTCGGCCACGGCGTTGAGCACCGCGAGATGCTTGGGGTTCTTGCCCATCAGCTTGCGGCGAAATTCGAGCGGGTCCTGGCCGGCGGCCAAGGCGAGCTCGTCCATGAAGCATTCCATGTAGATCGCGTTGTGATTGACGTTGACGCCGCGCCAGAAGCCCGGCGGGACGTGCGGGTTGCGCATCGAATGCTCGACCAGCAAATTCGGCACCGAATAGCCGATCGCGGCCTCGCCGGATTGCGCAACGCCCTGGAACGCGGCGGGGTCCATGCCGTTCTGCAGCGCTTCCGGGCGCACCGAGAACAGGATGGATTGTCCCGACAGCCGGTAGTGCAGTGCCACCAGGTTGTTGTCGGCATCGAACGCGCCGGTCAGCTTGCACTGTGTGATCGGGTGATACTTGCCGTGCTGCATGTCCTCTTCGCGCGACCACAACAGCTTGATGGGCGTGCCCGGCATCTGCTTGGCGATCGCCACCGCCTGCCGCACATAGTCGGTCATGCCGCGCCGGCCGAAGCCGCCGCCGAGCATCAGCTTGTGCACGTCGACCTTGTCGGCCGGCAGGCCTGAGGCCTCGAGCGCCGCCGCGAATGCCGCCTCGCCATTCTGTGTGCCGCACCACACCTCGCATTTCTGAGGGGTGTAGAGCACGGTAGCGTTCATCGGCTCCATCGTGGCGTGATTCTGATAGGGGTAGCTGTAGACCGCCTCGACCTTCTTGGCGGCCCCGGCGATCGCCGCTTTTGCGTCGCCATTCTGGTTGCCGATGTAGGCCGGCTGCGCATTGTCGAGACCTTCGGCGAGCCATTTTGCAATCGTCTCGCTGGAGACCTTGGCGTTGTCGCCTTCGTCCCAGACGATCGGCAGCGCATCCAGCGCGGTCTTGGCGTGCCACCAGGTGTCGGCGACGACGGCAACCGCGCTGTCGCCGACCGGCACCACCTTCTTGACGCCCTTCATGCCTGATATCTTGGCTTCGTCGAAGCTCTTCACCTTGCCGCCGAACACCGGGCAATCCTTGATCGCGGCGTTCAGCATGCCCGGCAGCTTGACGTCGATGCCGTAGGTCATTTTGCCGGTGGTCTTGTCGACGGTGTCGAGCCGCTTCAGGCCCTTGCCGGCGATGGTCCAGTCCTTCGGGTCCTTCAGCTTGACGTCGGCCGGCGGCTCGAGCTTGGCGGCGGCTTCCGCGACCTTGCCGTAGGTCGTGGTCTTGCCCGAGGGCGTGTGGGTGATCACGCCGTTGGAGACCTTGCACTCGGTGGCCGGCACCTTCCACTCGTTGGCGGCGGCCTGGATCAGCATCACGCGCGCGGTGGCGCCGCCCTTGCGGACATAGTCCTGCGAGGTGCGGATGCCGCGGCTGCCGCCGGTGGAAAAATCGCCCCAGGCGCGCTTGCGGGCGACGCTCTGGCCGGGCGTCGGGTATTCGGTGGTGACTTTCGACCAGTCGCATTCCAGTTCTTCGGCGACGAGCTGGGCGAGGCCGGTCAGCGTGCCCTGGCCCATCTCGGAGCGGGCGATGCGGATCACCACGGTGTCGTCGGGCCGGATCACGACCCAAGCATTGACCTCAGGAGCGTTCACCTCGGGCGCGCCGTCGGCCGCGCGCACCACGGCGGGACCGCCGAACGGCAGATCGAGGCCAAGCGCGAGGCCTGCGCCGGCGGTTGCGGTGCCGATCACGAAGGCGCGACGGTTGAGTTTGGGCATCAGATGCTGGTTGACTTGCAAATTCATGGCTGCCTCCTCACGCGTTCGCGGCAGCATGAATCGCCTCGCGCACCTGCTGGAAGGTGCCGCAGCGGCAGATATTGGTAATGGCGTCGTTGATGTCGTCGTCTGATGGCTTCGGGTTTTCCTTCAACAGCGCCGCGACCGCCATGATCATGCCGCTCTGGCAATAACCACACTGCGGCACGTCGTTTGCGATCCAGGCGAGCTGCACCTTGTGCATCACGCCGCCCGCGGCGAGGCCCTCGATGGTGGTGATGTCCTTGCCGGCCGTCTCGCCGACCGTGACGCCGCAGGAGCGCATCGCGACGCCGTCGACATGCACGGTGCAGGCGCCGCATTGTGCAATGCCGCAGCCGTATTTGGTCCCCGTCAGTCCGACATTCTCTCTGATCGCCCAGAGCAGTGGCGTGTCGTCCTCGACGTCTACTGTGATTGTCTTGCCGTTGATTTTGAGGTTTGCCATCGCGATCCCCTGAATGGTCCGATCCTCCGATCGAACTCCGCCGCGATGTTGGCCTTGAAACTGGAACGGTTCAAATCAAGAAAATGCGCTCGCAGCGCGGAAGAAAGTTGATGCTGTGGTGTTTGGCCGCGCCCTGCGCGCGCAACATGCCTGTCATGATTTTTGCGGCGCGGCGACGGCAAGGCGCAGGAAGCTCATGACCGCGCCCAGCGCGGCAAATCCGGCACCCAGCGCCAGCGCGACCGTGGCGCCTTCGCGGTCGGCCAATGCGAAGCAGAGGGCGGCCAGCGCAGCACCGGTGGTCTGCCCGGTCAGCCGCGCGGTCGCGACGATGCCGCTGGCGCTGCCGCTGCGATGCGACGGGGCACTCGACATGATCGCCTTCATGTTCGGGGTCTGGAAGAAGCCGAAGCCGATGCCGCAGATCATCGTGCGCCAGACGATGTTGGCGACGCTGGGCTCCGTCGGCAGGGTCGCAAGCAGCACCATACCAAGCCCGAGCAGCAGCATGCCGATGCCGCCGAGGATGCCGGCCGGATAACGATCCGACAGCCGGCCGCCGATCGGCGCCATGAAGGCGACCACCAGAGGCCAGGGCGTCATGAAGAAGCCGGTCTCGACCTGCGACCGGTGCAGGATGTCCTCGAAGTAGAACGGCAGCGAGACGAAGGCGAGGCCCTGCACGGCGAATGAGCAGACCGCGGTCGCGGCCGACAGCGCGAAGATCGGCCGGCGGAACAGATCGATCGGCAGCATCGGCGCCGGATGATCGGCATGCCGCCGGGTCAAGATCCAGCCGAACAGGACGGCGCCGATCAGCTCGGCGATGACCAGCGCAGGCGCGGTCTTGTGCGCGGCGCTGCCGATACCGATGATGAACAGGCCGAGGCAGGCGCAGGCCAGCGCGGCGCCGGTGAAGTCGAAGGCATGGGTGGCGCGCGGTGTCTTTGGCAGCGTCTTGATGCCGATCAGCAACGCGACGACGCCGAACGGAATGTTGACGGCGAACAGCCAGGGCCACGGGCCGAGCGCGAGGATCCCGGAGGCAATCGTCGGCCCCAGCGTAAAGGCGGTCGCCACCACGAGTGCATTGTGGCCGAAGCCGCGGCCGAGCATCCGGCTCGGATAGACGAACCGCACCAGCGCGGTGTTGACGCTCATCAAGCCGCTGGCGCCGAGCCCCTGCAGGGTGCGCGCGACCAAAAGGCTCGGCAGCGACCACGCAAGCGCACAGCCGAGCGACGCTAATGTGAACAGCAGCAGGCCGGCGAGATAGATCCGCTGGTGGCCGACGATTTCGCCGAGCGCACCGAGTGGCAGCAGCGTCGCGACCAGGGCAATCTGGTAGACGTTGACGACCCAGACCACTTCCGCAGGGCTGACATGCAGATCGTTGGCGATCGCCGGCAGCGCGATGTTGGCGATCGCGGTATCGAGCGAGGCCATCGCCAGCGCCGTGAAGATCGCGGCCACCGCCCAGCGCCGCCGTTCCCAAGGCAATCCATCGGTGATCGGCGCCGCGGCTGCGGTGGTCGGGGTCTTCTCGAGCATGTCTGAAAATGTCTCCGGACCGCCATGTACTACGGCACCATCCCGTTCCCCAGCCGCGCCATTGCATGATGCGTATGCGAAGCGGCCTTGCCGGGAGCGTGCCGGCGGACTGCGGACTTGGGCGGTCGGGGCGGAAGGGCGAGAATGCGAAAACTGCGTCCCCATCCTCATCTGTCATCGCCCGGCCTCGACCGGACGATCCAGCCAAGTTGATGTGTCGGCTATGTCTCCGAACACCCGTCAGTGATCTGTCCGGACTAAACAATGCGCGGGTGATGACACCGAACGAGCTGTTCGACAGCTGAAATCAGGCTGCTTAGCAATTCTTGTTCCCGCGCTGCGTCACAGAAACGCGGCGAGGCGACTTTCGGATAGCTTGCGTCACAGTCGCGATCGACTACGCTTGGTATACAAGCAGGGCCGACGTCAGATCGGACCGCAAGAGGGAAGAGCGCATTGCACGGACAGGCCGACCGGCGCAGCGAAGCCATGCGAAGCGCCGGCGAGGGAACCCGGCGCCGCGCATTCACGACCCTCTGGGTCACAGCGCTGCTGGCGATCCTGGCCTTCCTGGTGATCTATCCCGTTTTCATGCTGCTGCTCGGTGCGCTCACCGACACCAATCCGGTGGTCGACGGCATCCGTCTCAGCCTGAGCCATCTGTCGATCGCCAATTTCCTCGCGGTGCTCGCCAATCCGAATGTCGCCGAGGCGCTGCTCAACACGCTGATCGCCTGCGGCGGCGGTACCGTGATCGCGGTCGCGATCGGGCTGTTGTTCTCCTGGATCGTGGTTCGCACCAACACGCCGTTCAAGGGCTTCATCGCCGCGGCCAGCATCCTGCCGCTGTTCGCGCCGCCGCTGGTGGCGGGCGTGGCCTGGGCCATCCTCGGCTCGCCGAAGACCGGCCTGATCAACACGATGTTCAAGTGGATGGGCTCGGACTTTCGCATCGATCTCTATTCGATGTGGGGCCTGGTGTTCGTGTTCGGCATCTACTACGCGCCCTATGTCTACATGTTCACCTCGTCGGCGCTGCGCAACATGGATCCGAGCCTGGAGGAGGCCGCGGAGATTTCCGGCGCCAGCGCGTTCGCCACCCTGTTCACGGTGACATTCCCGCTGATCATGCCGGCGATCGTCTCCGGCATGCTGCTGTCGTTCATCGTGATGCTCGGCATCTACGGCATCCCGGCCGTGCTCGGTGCGCCGACCAATCTGAACGTGCTGACGACCTACATCTTCAAGCTCACCAACTGGTCGCCGCCGCTCTACAACACCGCAGCCGCCGTCGCGATCATCCTGATGGTGGTCACGGGGTTGCTGGTCTATCTGCAGCAGAAATTGCTCAGCGGGCGCAGCTATACGACCGTCGCCGGCAAGGCGTTCCGGCCGCGCAGCCTCGATCTCGGACCGTGGCGCTGGCTCACATTCGGGCTCGGGATCGCCTATCTCCTCGTCGTCGTTGTGCTGCCGTCGCTGGCGCTGATCGTTGCGGCGTTCCGCAAATTCATGTTCATCCGCGACGCAGCCAGCCTGTTCGACATGCGGCAATATTCGCTGACGCATTTCGAGAGCATTTTCGACAATCCGCTGACCCTGAAGTCGATCTACAATGCGCTGGAGGTCGGCATCATCACCGCAATTGTCGGCGGCGCGCTGGCCTTTACGATCGGCTACACCATCCATCGCACCCGCGTCGCCGGACGCGGCGCCATCGATCTGATCTCGACGCTGCCGGTCGCGATCCCCGGTCTGGTGGTCGGCGTCGCCTATCTCTGGGCCTGGATCGGCGTGCCGGGCGGACTCTACGGCACGATCTGGATTCTCGCGCTCGCCTTCATCGCGCGCTTCATGCCCGACACCGTGAAGGCGCTGTCGACCTCGTTCCTGCAGATCCATCGCGAACTCGAGGAGGCCGCCTGGGTTTGCGGCCGCGGCATGCTCGGCACCATCGCGACGATCGTGCTGCCGCTGGCGCGGCCTGGCGTGCTGGCGTCGATGACGCTGCTGTTCGTGCTGGCGATCCGCGAGCTCGGCTCGTCGCTGTTCCTTTACACCAGCAACACCATGGTGATGTCGGTGCTGCTGCTCGACTATTACGAAGGCGGCAACATCGGCAAGACCGCGGCCTTCAGTCTGGTCCAGACGGTGCTGCTCGGCGTGCTGATCGGCGGCGCCAACTGGCTGTCGCGCGGGGCGGCGCAGGGCAACGTGGCGCGGACTGGATAACAATAAGGGGAGGATGGGCGATGGATAGACGAACCTTCACCACATTGGCTTTGGCGAGCGTCGCGGCGCTCGTGCTGGCGCCGGCAGCGCGAGCCCAGGAGTTCGGTTCGGCGGAGTTGATCGCGGCCGCGAAGGCCGAAGGCAAGCTCGTGTTCTACACGGCGAATTTCGCCGAGATCGAGCAGCAGGTGATCAAGGCCTTCAACAAGCGCTTCCCCGAGATCAAGGTCGAGATGGTCCGCGCGCCCGGCGGCCAGCTGATCACCCGCGTCAAGACGGAAGCCGCCGCAGGCAAGCTGATCGCCGATGTCGTCGACCATTCGGATCGCGCGCTGATGCAGCCGCTGGAGGATCTGTTCCAGGATTACGCGCCGCCGAACGCGGCCGACTATGATACGCACGCGCTGATCTCGCCAAAACTCTGGCCGCGCGCCACCATCGCCTGGTCGATCGGCTACAACACCGAATTGGTGAAGGATCCGCCGAAATCCTGGATGGACCTGACCAAGCCGCAATATGACAAGCTGATCGGGCAGGTGTTCGCGCAATCCGGCGGCACCACCTGGACCCGGATCATGTTCGAGCGGCAGGTGCTCGGCGAGGATTACTGGGCCAAGCAGGCCGCGACCCATCCCGTGCTCTATCCCTCCGGCGCGCCGACCGCCGATGCTCTGGTGCGCGGCGAGATCGCGATCGCGCCGCTGCTCTACAACGTGATCTACCAGAAGAAGAAGGACGGCGCGCCGATCGAGATCTTCTTCCCGCCCGAGGGATCTCCGGTCAATCCCTATGCGAGCGGCATTCCGAAGACGGCGGCGCATCCCAATGCGGCCAAGTTGTTCCTGAACTGGTGCCTGTCGAAGGAAGGACAGACCTTCATGATCAAGGAGCTCGGTAATCTCACCTCGTTGAAGGAGCCGCCGGCATTTCCGGAAGGGTTCGATCCCAAGGTGGTCAAGCTGTGGTATCCGAAGTTCGACGACTACGTGAAGCTGCACGCAGCGTGGGTGGCGGACTGGGACAAGACGTTCGGATACCGGCAATAGGCGGCGAGGTTAGCGATGACGGCGACGCTCGAAGTCACCGACCTCAGGAAGCAGTTCGCGATCGGCCGCCCGGCCATCGATGGCGTCAGCTTTGGCGTGCCGGCCGGCGAGATCGTGGTGCTGCTCGGGCCGTCCGGCTGCGGCAAGACCACGACGCTGCGTTGCGTCGCCGGGCTCGAGCATCCGACCGACGGCGAGATCAGCATTTCCGGCCGGGTGGTGTCGTCGCCGGTGCGCGGCATTTTGGTGCCGCCGCGCGCGCGCAACCTCGGCATGGTGTTCCAGTCCTATGCGGTGTGGCCGCACATGACGGTGCGGCAGAACGTGATCTATCCGCTGAAGCACCGCACGGTCGCGCGGGCCGATGCCGCCCGCATGGTCGAGGACGCGCTGGCGCTGGTCGGGCTGTCCGACTATGCCGACCGGCCGGTGGTGGCGCTGTCGGGCGGGCAGATGCAACGCGTCGCGCTGGCGCGCAGCATGGTGTACCGGCCGCAACTGCTGCTGCTCGACGAGCCGCTGTCGAACCTCGATGCCAAACTGCGTCTGCGGCTGCGCGACGACCTTCGCGTCATTCTCAAGCAGACCGGCATGACCGCGCTCTATGTCACCCACGATCAGGCCGAGGCGGTGGTGCTTGGCGACCGGATCGGCGTCATGCGCGACGGCAAGCTGTTGCAGATGGATACGCCCGACGTGATCTATAACCGCCCGGCCGATCTGTTCGTCGCCAATTTCACTGGCGCCACCAACGAGCTCGCCGGCCGGCTCGTGGCTTGCAACGATGGATATGGCACGGTCGATTTCGGCGATGGCCGGCAAGGCGAGGTCGCCCTGTTCCAGCCGCTGGCACCCGACGAGAAGGTCCGCGTGGCGCTGCGGCCGGAGAACATCGCGATCGGCCGGCCCGATGGCGCGAATACATTCTCGGCGAAGGTGCTCGACCGTCGCTACCAGGGCACCCAGACCGCCTACGGCATCGAGCTGTTCGGCAAGCGGCTGGAGGCGATCGAGCTCGGCACCGCCGCGCGCCATCAGGTCGGCGTCGAGGCACGGGTCGCTTTGCCGCGCGAATGCCTGTGGGCTTACCGCGACAGCGGGCCGGCGTCACAGGACTAGCTGCCGACGCGCCGCCTAGCCTTCCTCGACCAGCGCGCGGATGCTGCGGGCGAGGCCGAGGATGCGCGGGCCGCATTCGCGCCCGATCTGCTCGGCGCTGAAGCGGTAGGAGGGAACGCCGCAATTGACCGACAGGCATTCGCCGCTCGGTGTGCGGTAGAGCGGGGCGGCGACGCCGAAGATCTCGCGCCGCCATTCGCCGAGCGAGATGGCAAAGCCGCGCTCGCGGCACAATTCGACGTCGGGCAAGGTGCGCTTCTGCACGTAGTCGAACTCGTCGGGACGCTCGGCCTTGACGCGCGCGACATAGGCGTCGAGCTCCTCGTCGGTGAACAGCGACAGCAGCGCGCGCCCGACCGCGGTCGGCGCCAGCGTGCTGACGAAGCCGACATCGGGCACATGCGGCGCGGTGTCCGTCGTGCGCAGCGTCTCGACATAGATGAAGTCGATCCCGAACGGCATCGCGATCGACACGGTGCCGCCGGCATAGGTCGCGAAATCGCGCATCAAGGGACGCGCGAGCTGGCGCACTTTCAGCGAGGACAGCACCGGATAGGCGGCGGCGAGCGCGCCAAGCCCGAGCACGAAGCGGCCCTTGGCGTCGCGCCTGAGATAGCCGAGCTGCTCCAGCGTGTAGGTCAGCCGCGACACCGTCGGCCGCGACAGCCCGGTATGCAGCGCCAGTTCGGCGTTCGACAGCGAGCCCGGGTGGCGGCGAAACGCCGCCAGCACGTCGAGCCCGTGGGCCAGCGTGGTCGCGAAGGACGGATCTGCCTGAATTTCGGCAGGGGAAGATGCTGTCATACGGAATATTGATCTCGGATGGGCTGATTTGTCAATATATCGAAATGAATTTGCAAATCGTGTCGATATCTGGTTATCTGCCCGCATAAAGACAAAGAACCGCTGGAGCGAGGCGCCCTCCGATGACGATGACCGAGCAAGCCCGAGACGCAAAGCCCGCCGCGATCGACAAGGAGCGGCTGCGCCTGAAGTATCAGGAGGAGCGCAACAAGCGGCTGCGTCCTGACGGCAACGACCAGTACCTGCAGATCAAGGGCCAGCTCGCGCATTATCTCGACGATCCCTACACGCCGGTGGTCGAGCGCGCGCCGAAGACCGACCACGTCACCTTCGCCTTCATCGGCGGCGGCTTTGCCGGGCTCGCCACCGCGGCGCGGCTGACCGAGGCCGGCGTTAAGGACGTCCGCATCGTCGAGAAGGGCGGCGACTTCGGCGGCACCTGGTACTGGAACCGGTATCCCGGCGCGCAATGCGACACGGCGTCGATGGTCTACATGCCGCTGCTCGAAGAGACCGGCCACATGCCGTCGGAGAAGTACGCGCATGCGCCGGAAATCCTGGCGCATTGCCAGCGGATCGGCCGGCAATTCAATCTCTACGACAACGCGCTGTTTCATACCGAGGTGACGAGTCTCGACTGGGACGCTGCGCAATCGCGCTGGATCATCCGCACCACGAGGGGCGATGCCTTCACCGCGCAATATGTCGGCATCGGCACCGGCCCGCTGCACGTGCCGAAGCTGCCCGGCATTCCCGGCATCGAGCGTTTCAGGGGCCACTCGTTCCATACCAGCCGCTGGGAATACGACTACACCGGCGGCGACCCCAAGGGCGCGCCGATGGACAAGCTTGCCGACAAGCGGGTCGGCATCATCGGCACCGGTGCTACGTCGGTGCAGTGCATTCCGCACCTCGCGCGTGCGGCGAAGGAGCTCTACGTGTTTCAGCGCACGCCGTCGTCGGTCGACGTGCGCGGCAACGGCCCGATCGATCCGGACTGGTTCGCCGATATCGCGACGCCGGGCTGGCAGCAGCGCTGGCTGGAGAACTTCACCGCCAATCAGGCCGGCGGATCGGCCGAGGAAGATCTGGTGCAGGATGGCTGGACCGACCTGTCGAAGCGGATCCGCGCCAAGGTCATAATGCTGCCGCGCGAGCAGCGGACCGTGGAAAACATGCGCGCGGTGTTCGAGGATTCCGACTTCGAGAAGATGGAGGAAATCCGCAACCGGATCGATACCATCGTGAGCGATCCGAAGACGGCGAGCAACCTGAAGGCCTGGTACGGCCAGCTCTGCAAGCGGCCATGCTTCCACGACGCCTATCTGCAGGCCTTCAACACCCCCGGCACCCATCTGGTCGATACCGACGGCAAGGGCGTCGAGGAGATCACCGAGAACGGGATCGTCGTTACGGGCAAGGAATACCAGCTCGACTGCATCATCTACGCGTCCGGCTTCGAGGTCGGCACCGAGTACAAGCGGCGGGCGGGTTTCGATGCGACGGGCCGCGACGGCATCAAGCTGTCGGAGTATTGGGCCGAGGGCATGCGCACCAAGCACGGTATCCATGTGCATGGCTTCCCCAACCTGTTCTTCGTGCAGCCGACGCAGGGCGCCAACCTGATCTCCAATGTGCCGCATAACCTGACGGAGGCGGCGCGCACCATCGCCCTGATGGTCGGTCACGCACAGGACAACGGCTTCAAGGAAATCGAGGTCAGCAAGGACGCCGAGGACCGCTGGGTCGAGCTGCTGCTGACCGCGGTCGGCCGGATGATCGGCGGGCCCGATTGCACGCCCGGCTACTACAACAATGAGGGACGCGAGCCGGGGCGTGCGGCCAAGCTCAATGTCGGCTATCCGGCGGGCGCATTGGCCTACTTCAAATATATCGACGGCTGGCGCCGCAGCGGCGAGTTCGAAGGCGTGCAATTCCGCTGAGGGAAGCGCGATCGCGACTGATGTCCGGCAATTAAGGGAGTGCTCGAGTATGACCCAGACAGCCACAGGCGAGACCTCGCAGCAACTTCCGAAGGCGGCATCGGCGCCGGTCGTCGCGCAGCACGAGGCGACGCTGAAGGCGCTGCCGTTCGCCGACACCAGGGATTTCGACGACGCCGCGCGCGGCTTCCTCGGCACGATCGAGCACGCGCGCGTCGTCTCGGCCCAGGGCAGGGTGGTCTGGAGCCTCGAACCTTACGGTTTCCTCGCCGACGAGCGGGCGCCCGCGACGGTCGATCCGAGCCTGTGGCGGCAGTCGCGGCTCAACATGCACCATGGCCTGTTCGAGGTGGTGCCGGGCGTCTATCAGGTGCGCGGCCTCGACATCGCCAACATGACGCTGATCGAGGGCGACGCGGGCGTCATCGTGGTCGACTGCCTGACCTCGATCGAGGGGGCGCGCGCCGCGATGGAGCTGTACTTCCAGCACCGCGGCAAACGGCCGGTCGCCGCCGTGATCTTCACCCACACCCACACCGACCATTGGGGCGGCGCCCGCGGCGTGCTCGACGACGCCATGCTGGCCGCGGGCGTGCCGATCATCGCGCCGAACTTCTTCATGGAGCACGCGGTCTCCGAGAACATCATCGCGGGTCCGGCGATGCTGCGCCGCGCGCAGTACCAGTTCGGACCGTTCCTCGCCAAGGGCGTGCGCGGCCAGGTCGATTGCGGCCTCGGCAAGACCATGGCGGCGGGCGGCGTCGCGCTGCTGCGGCCGACTGACCTGATCATCGCGACCGGCGACAGGCGCGTGATCGACGGCGTCGAGTTCGAATTCCAGATGGCGCCGAACAGCGAAGCGCCGGCGGAGATGCACTTCTTCATCCCGCGCTACAGACTGTTGAATCTCGCGGAGAACTGCACGCACAATTTTCACAATCTGCTGCCGTTCCGCGGCGCCGATGTGCGCGATGCGCTGGCGTGGTCGAAATATCTCGGCGAGGCCTTGCAGATGTGGGGCGGCAAGGCGGAGGCGATGTGCGGCCAGCACCATTGGCCGGTGTGGGGGCGCGAGCGGATCGACACCATGATCCGCCAGCAGCGTGATCTCTACAAATACGCGCACGACCAGACCATCCGGCTGATGAACCACGGCCTCAACGCGGCCGAGATTGCCGAGATGATCCGCCTGCCCTCGAGCCTGGAGGGCGCCTGGCACGGCCGCGGCTATTACGGCCACATCAGGCACAATGTGAAGGCGATCTACCAGAAGTATCTCGGCTGGTACGACGCCAATCCGGTCAATCTCGATGCCTTGCCGCCGGTCGAGGCCGGCAAGAAGTATGTCGAGTATATGGGCGGCGCAGATGCGATTCTGAAGCGTGCCACCGCGGATTTCGCCAAGGGTGAATTCCGCTTCGTGGCGCAGGCCGTCAGCCATCTCGTATTCGCCGAGCCCGACAACCAGGCCGCACGCGCATTGCTGGCGGACACGTTCGAGCAGCTCGGCTATGCCGCCGAGAGCTCGACCTGGCGCAATGCCTATCTGTTCGGCGCCCAGGAGCTGCGGCAGGGCATGCCGAAGACACCACCGCGCTCGCCGATGCCGCGCGAGACGCTCGCCGCGCTGCGCACCGAGCAGCTGTGGGACGTGCTCGGCATCCGCCTCAACGGCCCCAAGGCCGAAGGCAAGCGTATCGTGCTGAACTGGAGCTTTACCGACACCGGCGAGACCTTCATCCTCAACCTCGAGAACTCGGCGCTGACCTACGTCAAGGGTGCGCAGACCGCCGATGCGCACGCCAGCTTCACGCTGGCGCGCGGCGTGCTCGACGAGGTCATCGCCAAGCTGACCGCGTTCCCGGACGCCGTCGACGCCGGCAAGATCAAGGTGGCGGGCGATCCGCAGCGCCTCGGCGAGTTGATGGCGCTGATGGACGAGTTCCCGCGTATGTTCGAGATCGTCGAGCCGAAGCGGACGGCGGTGACGTGACCCCGTCATTCCGGGGCGCGCCTCTTGGCGCGAGCCCGGAATCCATCAAGCCGCAGACCCTGTGGATGAATGGATTCCGGGGCTCTCGCTTACGCGAGCCCCGGAATGACGAAGGGTTGCCTCAAATCCCGAGATACGCCGCCTGCACCTGCTTGTTGCCGGCAAGCTCGGCGCTCGAGCCCTGCATGATCACGTTGCCGCTTTCCAGCACGTAGGCGCGCTGCACCAGTGACAGCGCGCGGCTGACATTCTGCTCGACCAGCAGGATCGCGGTGCCCATCCTGTGGATCTCGCCGATCTTCTCGAAGGTGACGTCGGTCATCACGGGCGCAAGGCCGAGCGAGGGTTCGTCCAGCATCAAGAGGCGCGGCTTCAGCATCAGGCCGCGGCCGACCGCGACCATCTGCTGCTCGCCGCCGCTCATGGTGCCGGCAAGCTGCTTCCTGCGGTCGGCGAGCCGCGGGAAGATGCTGTAGACGAGCTCCATCGTGCGGGCGCGGTCCGCCTTGGCTTTTGGCGTGTAGGCGCCGATCTCGAGGTTCTCCTGCACCGTCATGTCAGGAAACACCTGGCGGCCTTCCGGGACATGCGCGATGCCGAGCTCGGGGATCCGGTAGGGCGGCAGCGTGGCGAGGTCGACGCCGTCGAAGGTGACCTTGCCTGCGAACAGCTTGACGAGGCCGGAGACCGCGCGCAGCGTCGTGCTCTTGCCGGCGCCGTTGGCACCGAGCAGGCCGACGGCTTCGCCTTCGCCGATGGAAATGCCGACATCGGTGATGGCGGGGACCGAGCCGTAGCTGGCGCTGACACCGGAGAGCTCAAGCATCGGCATCTCCCTCAGCCTGCGGATGCACGTAGGAGCCGAGATAGGCGCGGATCACTTCCGGGTTCTCCACGATCTCCTTCGGCGTTCCCTCGGCGATTTTCTGGCCGTGATCGAGCACCACGATGTGGCGGGCCACCGCCATGATCGCGCGCATCACATGCTCGACGATCACGATGGTGAGGCCGCTGGCGGAAAGCTTCTTCACCAGCGCGACCGCCTGGTCGATCTCGGCCGGGTTGAGCCCGGCCATCACCTCGTCGAGCAGCAGGATCCTCGGCTGCGTTGCGAGCGCGCGGGCCATCTCGAGGCGGCGCTGGTCGATGGTGGTGAGGTCGCGGGCGCGCGTCTGCTCCCTGGCGGCAAGGCCGACGAACTCGATCGCTTCGCGCGCTTTCTTTTCGGCGGCCGCGATATGGCGGTCGCGCAGGAAGGCGCCGGTCATCACATTGGCGAGCACCGTCATCGCTCCGAACGGTTTTGCCACCTGGAAGGTGCGCGCCATGCCGAGCGCGCAGACGTCGTGCGGCTTGAGGCCCACGACCTCGTGGCCGAAGGCGAGCACCGAGCCCGAGTCCGGGCGATGAAATCCCGTGATCAAATGAAAGCTGGTGGTCTTGCCGGCGCCGTTCGGCCCGATCAGCGCCACCGTCTCGTTCTCCTGCACGATGAAGCTGACGTCCTGCACGGCGCGCAGGCCGCCGAAGCGCTTGCTGAGACCCTTGATGACCAGTGCTTCTGCCATCGTGGCGACCTCAGGCGCGCGCCGGCTTGCGCCGGGCATAGCGGTGATAGACGTCGGTCGCGAACCCGATCAGCCCGGTCGGCCGCCACAGGATGACGGCCATCAGGATCAGGCTGTAGACCGTGAGCTGGATGCCGCCCACCGAACTGCCGAGCCAGCTCTGCAGCAGCGCCGAGGTGGTCTCCAGCAGCACGGTGCCGATCACCGGACCCCACAGCGTGCCGATGCCGCCGACAATCGACACCAGCGCCGCCTCGATCGAGACGTTGAAGCTGAACGCGGTCGCCGGATCGATGAAGTAGATGTACTGGGTGTAGAAGGTGCCGGCGAGCGCAGTCAGGAACGCGCTGATCATGTAGATGTCGCGCTTGACCTTCGGCGCGTTGACGCCGATCGCCTCGGCCGCATCCTCATCCTCGCCGATCGCGACGAGGTAATAGCCGATCCAGGACTTTTCGATTCTGTGGGTGATCCACAGTCCGACCACGAGCAGGCCGAGCACGACGTAGTAATAGGACGACTTCTCCTCGAACTGCATCATCAGCGGCGCGCTGCCGAGATTCGGGATCGTGGTGCCTTCGGCGCCCCAGGCGAAATCGCGGAACTTAAGGAAGATCAGCATCAACACCTGCGCGGTCGCGATGGTGGCGATGGTGAAATAGGGGCCGCGCAGCCGGAAGCACAGCCAGCCGATCGGCAGGCTTGCCAGCATCGCGACCACGCCGCCCGCGACCATCCCGATCCACGGCGAGATGCCGTAGTTCACCTGCATGATGGTCGAGGTGTAGGCGCCGAGCCCGAAATAGGCGGCGTGCCCGAGCGACAGCTGCTTGGCATAGCCGCCCATCAGGTTCCAGGCGACGCCGATGAACGAGAACAGCAGGATGCGGATCAAGATGTCGATCGCGAATGAGGAGGTGACGAGCTGGGGCAGGGCAATCATCACGACCGCACCGATCGCGAGCCACAGCCATCTCATGTTGTCTGCGCTCTGCATCAGCGGCCCCTTTTGGCGCCGAGCCCGCTCGGCCTGAAGGCGAGCGTCAGCAGCAGCAGCGCGAACACCACGATCAGGCCGGAATCGGCGCCGACGAACTGGATGCCGAGCGATTCGGCCACGCCCATCATCAGGCTCGCGATCAAAGCCCCCATCACATTGCCGAGCGTGCCCATCACGACCGCGACGAACGCCATCAGCACGAACACCTGGCCGACGAACGGATAGGCCGAATAAAACGGCATCAGCAGTGAACCGGCGGCACCGGCGAGTGCCAGCGCGGTGCCGAACGCGACCGCGAACACGCGGTTCGGATTGATCCCCATCAGCATCGCGACATCACGGTTCTGCGACGCCGCGCGCATAGCGCGGCCGAGATCGGTGGTGTGCAGGAAGATCCAGAGCAGCGCGCTGAGCGCCATCGCGACCGCGAAGGCGATCAGTTTCGCCACCGGAATGTACAGCCCGCCGATGTGCCACGCTTCATCGGAGTAGGACGTGTGGACGGTGCGGTAGTTGGCGCTGAACAGCATCAGCGAGAGATTGAGCAGCAATAGCGACAGCGCGAAGGTCAGGAAGATCTGCGGCATGTCGTTTGGCCCGAGCACCCTGCGGATCAGGAAATGCTGGATCAGGACGCCGACCACGAACAGCACCGGCATCGAGACCACCAGCGAGACCAGCGGGTCGATGCCGAACTGGGTGGCGAGGAAGAACGAGATGTACGTCCCGATCATCACGAACTCGCCCTGGGCGAAATTGACGATCTTGACCACGCCGAAGATCAGCGTGACGCCGATGCTGACGAGCGCGTAGATGCCGCCGATGAGCAGGCCGTTGATCACGGCCTGGGCCAGTGTCTCCCACATGCGATGCGACCGCGGCTCAGGTCTTGATCAGCGGGGCGCGGGCGTCTTCCTTGGGGAAGATGCTGGCGAGATCGGCGTTCTGCCACTGCACGCCGACCGGACGGCCATAGACGTTCTTGCCGTCGGGGCCGAACTTGACCTTGCCGCCAGGCGCCATCGCCGCATAGCCCGAGGAGACGTCGAGCGTCGAGAGTGCCTCGCGCACCTTCTTGGGATCGGCGGAGGCGGCGCGTTCCAGCGCGTCGGCCAGCATGAAGGTCTGCGCGACCAGGCCGCCGGCATATTCGAACGCGAACTCGCCGGTGCGTTTCTTGAATTCGGCGTTGACCTTCTGCGCATCGTCATTGACGTCGTGGTTCCAGTGCGCGACGCCCTGCAGGCCCTCGGCCGCCTTGCCGACATTCTTGTAGAAGTCCGGCATCACGAAGCCGCCGGAGCCGCCATTGATCGCGATGTTGAGCCCGACCTGCTTCACGGTGCGAACGATCAGGATGAGGTCGTTGAGGTAGGACAGCGAGAACAGCGTGTTGGCGCCAGAGGCCTTGACCTTGTTGATCAGTGGGCTCGCATCGGTGAAGCCGGCCGAGTAGGGCTCGAACATCACGATCTCGACGCCTTCGCCGGGCGCGAGCTCCTTCAGCCCGTTCGAGGTCGAGGTGCCGAACGCGGTGTTCTCGAAGATCACGGCGACCTTGGCCTGCTCGCTGACCAGCTTGGCCATCTGCAGCTGCGCCTTGGCGAATTGCGAGGCGCGCGCGAACGGCGTGAAGGTGTAGGTGCGGCCCTTGTTGAGTTGGTCGGAACTCGACCCTGATATGATTGGAACCTTGGCGCGCTCGCAGACCTCGCTCGCGATCAAGGTCAGCGCGCTGGCGTAGCAGCCATGGATCGCCGACAGCTTGTTGCCTGATATCAGACGGTCGGTCTCGGTGCGCGTCACCGTGGTGTCGCTCTGCACGTCGGAGACGATCAGGTTGAGCTTGGCGCCGCCGAGCGACTTGATGCCGCCGGCCTCGTTGACCATGTCGACCGCGAGCTTGGCGGCGGCGACGCAGCCTGTGCCGATCTGCGCCATGCTGCCGGTGGTCGGATAGAGCGCGCCGATGTTGATCGGATCGGCGGCCCAACCCCGCAGCGGGACGGCTCCGAATGCGCCGGCGGCCAGCACGCCACCGGTTTTGACCAGGAATTTGCGGCGGTTCAGCTTCTTCGGTGAGACATTGGTCGGCGCATTATTAATGGCCGACGACTTGCGGTCCCCTGTCATGGCGTTCCCCCTGTGCGACCACGGCACGGTTGCTCCGTCCGTTCGCTTATTATTTTTTGCTCAGGCAGGGCGCATAAGAGCACGTAATTCGGCGCTCGCAAAGGCGATATCGGTCGCCCTCTTGGGGAAACGTGTCGCTACTGGTGCGTCGCAGCAATCGCGCGACGCACCGTGTGAGCAGCTTCGCTGCATTGGGAGTGATCGATGGTATTATTGACAATCGAATGACCCAACGAACCGGCACGGAGAGTGCCGGCCGGCCCGCCGGATCATTCGATCGGCCGCTGCAACTGCTACTCCGCGCTGGCCACCAGCTTGAAGCGAGGCTTGGCCTCCATCAGGCTGCGATAGGCGGCGAGATAGTCGAGCGCCATCCGGCGCGCGGTGAAGCGGGTCTCGAACTGCTTGCGGATCGCGTCGCGGTTCAGCGTCGACAGCCGGCCGACGGAGGAGATCGCGCTGATCTCGTCCTCGACGATGAAGCCGGTCAGGCCGTCCTCGATGATCTCCGGCACCGAACCGCGGTTATAGGCGATGACCGGCGTGCCGCAGGCCATCGCTTCGATCATCACGAGGCCGAACGGCTCCGGCCAGTCGATCGGAACCAGCAGTCCGATCGCGCCGCTGAGAAAGTCCGGCTTCTCGCGGTCGCTGATCTCGCCGATGAACTCGACCAGCGGATTGTTGGTGATCAAGGGTTTGATCAACTCGTCGTAATATTCCTGATCGGCGCGATCGACCTTGGCGGCGATCTTCAGCGGGATGCCGCAACGGGTCGCGATCTTGATCGCGCGATCGACGCCCTTCTCCGGCGCGATCCGCCCGAGAACGGCGAGATAGGATTGCTTGGCCGGCTGCGGCGTCAGCAAATTCTCCGGCAGGCCGTGATGGATGGTGCGCACCCAGTTCGCCTGCGGCACCGGTCGCCGCTGCGCGTTGGAGATCGAGATCACCGGGATCTTCGAGAAGGTGTTGAAGACCGGCTGATGCTCCGGCAGGTCGAGCCGTCCGTGCAGCGTGGTCACGAACGGTGTCGGCTGCCGCGCGAACAGCGACCACGGATAATAGTCGAGATGACAGTGCAGGAAGTCGAACTCGTCGTCGTCGGCCTTCTGCCGCACGCGCTCCAGCATCACCATGTGCAGCGCATTGGGATCGCGGACGGAGCCGTCGAGGCGCAATGCCTTCGGCCAGGTCGCATCGAGCTTCGCGGAGGTCTGTGAATCGCCACTGGCGAACAACGTCACGTCATGTCCAAGTGTTACAAGTTCTTCGGTCAGCCAGTGCACGACCCGTTCGGTGCCGCCGTAGAGCTTGGGGGGAACAGCCTCCGTCAGCGGGGCAACCTGCGCGATGCGCATTTCTCCGTCTCCTGTTTGTAATGTGGAATGAACCAGACCCCTCAGCCCTGTGATGGCACTGACATGCCGAAGACGGGAACGTTCTCGCACGTGCGAGGTTCCTTATGGGTGTGTGAATTCCCGGTTCTTTCTTCCATCACACTGTGGTCTTGCTGATGCCATCACGCTCCAACAGGTTTTTGCCGACGCCAGCGTTGCAAAATTGTTGCGCAGTGATGGCTGCATCAAGGAATCCCGCCGCCGCCCTTCACGTCATCGTGCACGAGAGCTTCGACTAAAATTTTCTCGTTCACCTTCAACAGCTTTTGCAGGACGTCATGGATCATCTGTCAGGATATGCGCACCGCCCGTTTCCCTTTGTGCTGCGCTATCTGCGCCGGCGGCTTCCGTCGCATGTTGTGATCTTGTCGGCCGTCGTTGCGGCAGTTGCCTGCTCGGTAGGCACGCAATACGGCGTCAAGAATCTGGTCGATGCGCTGTCGGCCGGTCCGTCGGCCGCGAACGGCGTATGGCTGGCATTCGCTCTGCTCATGTCGCTGATCGCAGCCGACAACTTCCTGTGGCGGATCGCGAGCTGGACCGCGAGCTACACCTTTGTCAGCGTCACCGGCGATCTTCGCCGCGACATGTTCCGCCATCTCACCGGCCACGCGCCGAGCTACTTCACCGACCGGCTGCCGGGCATGCTGACCAGCCGGATCACGGCAACGTCGAACGCGGTGTTCACCGTCGAGAACATGTTCGTCTGGAACGTGTTGCCGCCATGCATCGCGACCTTCGCCGCGATCACCCTGGTTGGAACCGTCAGCGTGACAATGTCAGCAGTGCTGATCCTGATCGCGGGAACCATGGTGGTGGCGATGTTCCGCATGGCCGCCGCCGGCCGGCCGCTGCATGACGACTTCGCCAACAGGGCAGCTTCCGTTGATGGCGAAATGGTCGATGTCATCAACAACCTGCCGCTGGTGCGCGCGTTTTGCGGCCTCGGCTACGAGCATGACCGTTTCGACGCGACCGTGAATCGGGAACTCGTCGCGCGCGGCCGTTCCCTGCGCTACCTGGAAAAGCTCCGCCTGGTTCACGCCGGCGTGACCGTGATCCTGACGATCGCGATGCTGGCCTGGGCGCTCTCGCTCTGGCAGCAGGGCCAGGCCAGCACCGGCGACGTCGTGCTGGTCTGCACGCTCGGCATCTCGATCCTCAGCGCCACCCGCGATCTCGCTGTTGCGCTGGTCGATGTCACCCAGCATGTCGCCCGCCTCACCGAGGCGCTGGCCACGCTGTTGCAGCCGCACGAGCTGAAGGACCATCCGGAGGCCGAGACGCTGGTGAAGAGCGGTGCGGCGATTGCCTTCAACAATCTCTCGTTCCGCTATCCCGGCGGCCTGCAGGTGTTCGAGCGCTTCAGCCTGCGTATCCAGCCCGGCCAGCGCGTCGGCCTGGTCGGCCAGTCCGGCGGCGGCAAGTCAACACTGTTTACCCTTCTGCAGCGCTTCTACGACGTCGAGCAGGGCAACATCACGGTCGACGGGCAGGACATCGCGCGCGTCACCCAGCAGAGCCTGCGCGCCGCGATCTCGGTGGTTCCGCAGGATATCTCGTTGTTCCACCGTTCGATCCTGGAGAACATCCGTTACGGACGGCCGGACGCCACCGACGACGAGGTGCTGCGGGCGGCGATCGCTGCGCGCTGCGACTTCATCGAAACCCTGCCCGAGGGCATGAACACCATCGTCGGCGATCGCGGCATCAAGGTCTCCGGCGGCCAGCGCCAGCGCATCGCGATCGCGCGCGCCTTCTTGAAGGATGCGCCGATCTTGCTGCTCGACGAGGCCACCGCGGCGCTCGATGCGGATTCCGAGGAGGCGATCCGCGAGGCGTTGTCGCGGCTGATGCGCGGGCGTACGGTGGTTGCGATCGCGCACCGGCTCGCGACGCTGCGCAGCTTCGATCGCGTGATCGTGCTGCAGGGCGGCCGGATCGTCGAGGACGGTCCGCCCGATATCCTCGTGAAGGGAAGAGGTCCCTACCGCGACCTGGTCGCGCGCGAGATGGGTCGCCTTTCCACCAGCGCGGCCTGACCCCGCGTCCTCAAGCGTGTCCTTGCGTTCCGGTGCGTTCCTACGAGCCGAGAGTCGAGCCAAGCAAAGTCGCCAGAGGTTCAGATGGCAGCTGACGTCGTTACGCAGATCATCACTGCTCGCATCACTGAGCACGTCGCCGAACAGCCGTTCTACATTCCGATGACCGGGCCCGCGGCTCGGCCGCGGCGCTCGCTCAAGCATGACGACACCTTCATCGTGCTCGACAGCCATGGCGACATCGGCGCCTCGGCCGGCGGGCCGGACGGCCTGTTCAATGCCGACACGCGCTACCTGGCGCGGCTGGAGATGGTGCTGGAGGACGTGCAGCCGCTGCTGCTCGGCTCCAACATGCGCGACGACAATTCGGCGCTGACGGTCGATCTCACCAATTCCGACGTCTATCGCGACGGCCGGCTGACCTTGCAGAAGGACACGCTGCACATCGTCCGCTCGATCTTCCTGTGGCGCGGCACCGCCTATCAGCGCATCGGCCTGCAGAACCACGGCGATCATGCCGCGAGTTTCGACCTCACGCTGCTGTTCGACAACGACTTCGCCGACCTGTTCGAGGTGCGCGGCGAGCGCCGGCCGCGCCGCGGCATCGGCTCCAGCAAGCTGCTCGGCCCGACCGACGTCGTGCTGGAATATTGCGGCCTCGACGAGCAGACACGGATCACCGCGCTCCATTTCGATCCTCGGCCGACGCGGCTGTCGGTCAACGCGGCGACCTATCATTTCGAACTCGAGCCCGGGCGGGTCACCTCGCTGTTCGTCGCGGTGTCCTGCAACAAGCCGATCATGCAGAAGCCGGTGCCGTTCTTCCGAGGACTATTGGCGCACCGCCGCGAGATGCGGAATTCGTCGGCCGGCGCGGCCTCGATCGAGACCTCGAACAACATCTTCAACGAGGTGCTTTGCCAGGCGATGGCCGACCTCAACATGCTGATGACGGAGACGCCGCAGGGCCGCTATCCCTATGCCGGCATTCCCTGGTATTCGACCACATTCGGCCGCGACGGGCTGATCACCGCGCTGCAGATGCTGTGGGTCGATCCGCGGATCGCCAAGGGCGTGCTGAAGCGGCTGGCGCTGTTCCAGGCCAAGGCGGTCGATCCGCTGTCCGATGCGGCGCCGGGCAAGATCCTGCACGAGATGCGCGGCGGCGAGATGGCCGCACTGCGCGAGGTGCCGTTCGCGCATTACTACGGCAGCGTCGATTCGACCCCGTTGTTCGTGCTGCTCGCCGGGCTCTATCTGGAGCGTACCGGCGATGTGGCGACGTTGCGCGAACTGTGGCCGGCGGTCGAGGCCGGATTGCAATGGATCGACGGTCCGGGCGATCCCGATCGCGACGGCTTCATCGAGTACCAGCGCGCCACCGAGGAAGGCCTTCGCAATCAAGGCTGGAAGGATTCCTTCGACGCCATCTTCCACGCCGACGGAACGCTTGCCGAGGGCAATATCGCGCTGGCGGAAGTGCAGGGCTATGTGTTCGCCGGCAAGCGGCTTGTCGCGCGCGCGGCGCGCCAGCTCGGCCTGGCGGACAAGGCCCTCAAGCTCGAAGCCGAGGCCGAGCGGCTGCGCGAGCGCTTCGAGGACGCATTCTGGTGCGAGGAACTCGGCACCTATGCGCTCGCGCTCGACGGCGCCAAGCAGCCGTGCAAGGTGCGCACGTCGAATGCCGGACAGACCTTGTTTTCCGGCATCGTGCGGGAGGATCGCGCGCGCCGGGTCGCGGCCGATCTGATCAGCCAGAAATTCTTCTCGGGCTGGGGCATCCGCACCGTCGCCGCGGGCGAGGCGCGCTACAATCCGATGTCCTATCACGACGGCTCGATCTGGCCGCACGACAATGCGCTGATCGCGCTTGGATTGGCCCGTTACGGCCTCAAGCATTCGGTCGCGCATCTGTTCAAGGGCCTGTTCGATGCCGCGAGCTACATGGAGCTGCGGCGGCTGCCGGAGCTGTTCTGCGGCTTCCGCCGCGAGCGCCGGCGCGGCCCGGTGCTCTATCCGGTGGCCTGCGCGCCGCAGGCCTGGGCGAGTGCGACGCCGTTCACGCTGCTGGAGGCCGCGCTTGGCCTCGAGTTCGACATCGCGCGCGGCGAGATCCGCTTGCGCGATCCGCGCCTGCCGGAATTCCTCAACGACGTGGTGCTGCGCGACCTCAGGCTCGGTGCGTCGAGCGTCGATCTGCGGCTGCGCCGCCACGGCGACGAGGTGTCGCTCGAAGTGCTGCGCACGCGCGGCCAGATCCAGGTGTCGATCGTGCTGACGCATTGAACGTCGTCGCGCGGCGGGCGCGTGCGCCGGCAAATCGTGGGGAGAGTAGTAAGATGCGTTCGAGGATATTGGGTTTGCTGGCCGCAGCGGTGCTGCTGACATGCGCTGGCGTTCGCGCCGCCGAGGATGAATCGCCGTCACCGACACCTTCGCCGCCGGCAGCAGCGCAGGCGCCGCCAGCAGTTCCTGCACCGCCAGCGGCCCCCGCGGCACCGAAGGAGCAGGCCAAGGAGCCGTCGCCACCTCCCTCGGTGACGGTGATCGGCGCGCGCGATGCGCACGGCATTCTCGGCCGCGACGTTCGCAGTTCCGCCAATGAGGACATGGGCCGCATCGTCGACGTCATCGTCGACCGCGACGGCAAGGTTCGTGCGGCGGTGATCGATTTCGGCGGCTTCCTCGGCGTCGGCAGCCGCAAGATCGTGGTCGATTGGAACGCGCTGCGTTTCGCCGGCGTTTCCAGCAAGAGCGACAGCATCACGCTGGACCTGAACAAGCAGCAGGTGAGCGCTGCGCCGGAATACAAGGAAGATACGCCGCTGATCGTGCTCGGCGCGGCCGGCAATCTCCACCCATGGGATTACGAACATTAGGGGGCTCAAGCTGGTCGCGCGTCCGAACTCTTCCTTCGAGACGGTTGGCGACGATCGTGGCGAGCGATCAGCCGGCGGCACTCAAATTGTGTCAGTTGTTCCCGATCGGCCCAGTCCGGAGCCGCCGCGCGGGCCGTCACGCGAAAGCCAGCGCGGGCTCGACTGGTTCATCTTCTTCCTGGCCGACGTGCAGACCGGCTTCGGCCCGTTCATCGCGGTCTATCTGACCACGCAGAAATGGACCCAGGTCGAGATCGGCTTCGTGCTCTCGATCGGCGGCATCATCGGCCTGCTGGGCCAGATGCCGGGCGGCGCGATCGTCGATGCGGCGCGCTCGGAGCGGGTCGTCGCGGGCTGCGCGGTTGCCGCCATCGGCGCCAGCGCGCTGGCCTATGCGCTGTGGCCGATCTTCCCTGTGGTCACGCTCGCCGCGACGCTGCACGCGCTTGCAAGCTGCGTGCTGGGACCTGCGATCGCCGCGATCAGCCTCGGCCTGGTCGGGCCGCTCGCGATCGGCGAACGGCTTGGCCGCAACGCGCGCTTCGCGTCGCTCGGCAGTGGCTCAGCCGCGGCGCTGATGGGCGCCTGCGGCTATTTCCTGTCGAGCCGTTCCGTGTTCCTCGTGACCTTCATGCTGGCGATCCCGACATTGCTGTCGCTGGCGCGGATCCGCGAACGCGAGATCGACATCGCGCAGGCCCATGGCGAGGTGAAGCGCGAGGTTCCCGACAAGCGCGCCACCAGCGTCGTCGCCCTGGTGCGGCAGCGGCCGCTCTTGATCTTCGCTGGCGCGATGATGCTGTTTCAGCTTGCCAATGCCGCGATGCTGCCGCTGATGGCGGGCGTTGTCACGACACGGTCGAGCCAATGGGCGCCGGTCCTGATCGCGGCCTGCATCATCGTGCCGCAGGCGATCGTCGCGCTGTGCTCGCCGTCGGTCGGCCGCAAGGCCCAGGCCTGGGGCCGGCGGCCGTTGCTGCTGATCGCCTTCGCCTCGCTGGTAATCCGCGGCCTGCTGTTCGCAACGGTGCGCGATCCCTATCTCTTGGTGATGGTGCAGATCTTCGACGGCATCACCGCGGCGATCTTCAGCGTGATGGTGCCGCTGATCGTGGCCGACGTGGCGTTCGGCAGCGGCCATTTCAACCTGGCGCAAGGCATCGTCGGCACCGCGGTCGGGATCGGCGCGTCGCTCAGCACGGTGTTGGCCGGTTATGTCAGCGACAAGCTCGGCAGCAGCACCGCCTTCATGGGCCTGGCCGGCGTCGCCGCGTTCGGGCTGTTTGTAATCTGGCTGGTGATGCCGGAAACGCGGCGGACGGCATGATGGCGAGACGTGCCGGCATTGGCCACCTTCCGGACCACGGATTTCGGCGGCTGCGGGGCGGTTTTGGCCGCACCGCACCCTTTCTCCCGCATGCGCCGTCATATATGAGTGATTTGCTGCTGGAACGCGCCGATAGTCCCCCGGATTAATCTATCCAAAATCGCGATCTGGTATGGATCGACGCAACGCGGGCAGGCATTTCGACCGAGGAATGGCATGGAAAATCGAACGACGACGGCGCAAACCTTCGGAGCGATGCGGCGTTGGGGGCATCCCGCCTTTGTGACTTTCGCAGCGTTAGTCACACTTGCGTCACTGACCGGCGCCGCCGCGGCGAAACAGCAGCGTCCAGCGGCGACCGTCGAGGCGACCGCACCGCGCACCGCCGGCGAGCCGATCATGGCGATCGTGTCGATCAAGGCCCAGAAGGTGACGTTCTACGACGCCGACGGCTGGATCTACCGCGCGCCGGTGTCGAGCGGCGTCAAGGGACGCGAGACGCCGGCCGGCGTCTTTGCGCTGATCGAAAAGGACAAGGACCACCACTCGACCCTCTATGACGATGCCTGGATGCCGAACATGCAGCGCATCACCTGGAACGGCATTGCGCTGCATGGTGGGCCGTTGCCGGGATATGCGGCTTCGCACGGCTGCGTGCGGATGCCCTACGACTTCGCCGAGAAGCTGTTCGACAGGACCCGGATCGGGATGCGGGTGATCATCGCGCCGAACGACCCGGCTCCGGAGGATTTCACCCACCCGGCGCTGTTCGTGCCCAACGCGCAGGCCATCGCGGCTGCTCCGGCGCGTGCCGAGAAGCTGGCGCGCGAGGCCGCGGATGCCGCCAAAGCGGCCGACGAGGCGAAGAAGGCCGCCGCGGCCGCGACCAAGGAAGCTGCACTGTTCACGCCGGCGTCCCTGCGCAAGCTGGAGAAGGCCAAGGCCCGCGCCGACGCCGAGCTTGCGTTCGCCGACAAGACGCTCGCCAATGCCAAGACCGACCAGGCCAAGGTGCGCGCCGAGGACCTGAAGCAGAAGGCCGCCGCCAGGGCCGCGGAAGCAACCACCCAGTTCGAGGCGGCCCAGGGCGACGCCAAGCCGAAGCTCGACGCCGCGGCAGCGGCGAAGGACGCAGCCAAGGCGGCCGAGACCAAGAAGGCGGATACCCAGAAGGCGGCGACCGAGGCGAAGCTGGCGACCGAGCCGGTGTCGGTCTACATCAGCCGCGCGACGCAGAAGCTCTACGTCCGGCGCAACACCCATAAGCCATGGGCCGACGGCGGCGAGGTGTTCGATTCAAGCATCGAGGTTCCCGTTACGATCCGCGATCCGGACAAGCCGATCGGCACGCATATCTACACGGCGATGTCGCGCAACGACTCGGGCCTGCACTGGACCGAGGTGACGATCGACGACGGAGACAACGCCAAGGACGCGCTCGACCGCATCACGATCCCGCAGGATGTGCTGGACCGCATCGCGCCGACCGCCGTGCCGCGCTCGTCGATCATCATCTCGGACGAGCCGCTGAGCGCCGAGACCAACTATCGCACCGAATTCGTCGCGGTGCTGAGCAACCAGCCCCAGGGCGGGTTCATCACGCGCAAGCCGACCCGGCCCATGATGAACGACGACATGGTTGCGAGCGGTGATGACGGCTTCGGCTTCTTCAGTCAGCGCAGCTGGAATCCCCAGTCGGGCACCCAGTACGGGTATCCCCAATACGGCAATCCGCAAGCGCCGACCCAGTACGGCACGCCGTACTATAACAATCCGCAGGCCGCCAATCCGCGCCGGCGTGGCGGCGGCCAGTACTACTGGCAATCGCAGGACTGGTAGAAGGCGCGGCCTTCGATCGAACAGAACTCTGAGCATTGGACGGCGGCATGATGCCGCCGTCCAAGCGCGTGGCGTTGTTACGGGCGAGCTTCCAGGATCAGGTTGAACGGCGTTTCCGCGGCGCGTCGGAACCGTGAGAAGCCGCCCTGGCGCGCCACCTCGCGCAGCCGGGTCTCGCCGGCCTGCGCGCCGAGCGCGAGCCCGACCTCCTGGTCCAGCGAGGCGGGCGTGCAGATCATCGTCGAAGCGGCGTAATAGACCCGCCCGATCGGATTGAGGTTGTCCTCCAGCCGGTCGTTGGCGAACGGCTCGATCAACAGGCAGGTGCCGTCATCGGCGAGGGTGGAGCGGGTGTGCTTGAGGGCGCCGACCGGATCGCCCATGTCGTGCAGGCAATCGAAGAAGCACACCAGGTCATACTTGTTGGCGGGGAAGTCCTTGGCGGAGTGGGTTTGGAAATGGACGCGGTCCGACAATCCGGCCTCCTTGGCGGACATCCGCGCCGCCTGGATCGAGCCGTCGTGATAGTCGAAGCCGTAGAAGGTTGATTTCGGAAACGCCTCCGCCATCAATCGCGTCGAGACGCCGTGCCCGCAACCGACGTCAGCGACGACGGCGCCCTTCTTCAGCTTGTCGACGACGCTCTCGAGCGCCGGCAGCCATTCCTGCACCAGATAGTGCTTGTAGCTGGTGCGGAAGAAGCGGGCGGTGCCGCAGAACAGGCACTCGCTGCGCTTGTTCCAGCCGACACCCTTGCCGGTCTTGAACGCGTCGGTGATTTTCGGCTCATCGAGAAAGGTCGCGCCGACGAGGCTTCCCACGGCGCCGAGGAAGACCGGGCTGTCCTCGTCGGCAAGCGCCAGCGCCTGCTCGGGCAGCATCGAGAATTTTCCGGTCTTCGTGTCGTACTCGACGTAGCCGGAAGCGGCCTGTGCCGAAAGCCATTCCTGAACGTAACGGCCGGAGGTTCCGGTCGCCTTGGCAAGCGCCGCGGCGTCCATCGGTCCTTGCCGGGCGAGGGCCTTGTAGAGCCCGAGCTTGTCGCCCAGCAGCATCAGCGAGGCGTTCATTGCCGCGCCGACGTCGCCAATCATCTTTCCCATGAATGAATTAAGACGTTCCTCGTTGACGTCCATGATGTTCCTCCATCGCAATCGCGTTTGGCCAAAAGTCCATCATTCGCAATTTCACGCATGCGTCGTCGTCCAGTCGTGGGGCGACGTAACCGCCTAGAAGGTTCGGTGCAATGAAGCGATTGTTACCGGGCGGGTGGGATCCCACGGCAGCCCGGCTTCACAAGCTTGCGAGGCGCGCGGCCTACGCCGCCGCACGTGGCATGATCAGCCTCCGGTACAGCGCGCCGTAGCAGGCGGCCGACAGGTCCCAGCTGTAGGATTTGGCCATCGCGCTGGCGCGCATCGCGTTGAGGCGGTCCTTGGCGCGGTAGGCGTCGAACGCGCGCCTGACGCCGCCGAGGAAGGATTCCGCCGACGGCTGCGAGAACAGGAAGCCGGTCTCGCCGTCGGCGATGGTCTCCGCGAGCCCGCCGGTCTGGTGGCCGATCGGCAGCGAGCCGAAACGCTGGGCATACATCTGGCTGAGGCCGCAGGGCTCGAAACGCGACGGCATCAGGGTGAAATCGCTGCCGGCGAAGATCCGGCGCGCCTGGGCGTCGTTGAAGCCGATGATGACGCCGATCGCGTCGGGCCGGCGCCGGTGCGCGGCCACCAGCGCATCCTCGATCGCGGGCTCGCCGCTGCCGGTGACGACGATCTGCCCGCCATGGCTGATGATCTCGTCGGCGGCCGACAACACGAGGTCGACGCCCTTCTGATGCACCAGCCGCGCGACCAGGCCGAAGATCGGTCCGCGCGAGACCGCAAGCCCGAATTGCCGGCGGACATAATCGGCGTTGGCCTGCTTGCCCTTCCAGTCGCCGGCGCCGAACGGCTGCGCGAGCTGCGGGCAATGGCGCGGATCCCAGCTCTCGTCGATGCCGTTCAGGATACCGGTCAGCTGGTCGGCGTCGGAGCGGACGCGGAGCAGGCCCTCGAGCCCGCAGCCGAGTTCAGCCGTGGTGATCTCCCTGGCGTAGGTCGCGCTGACCGTGGTCAGATGCGAGGCGTAGACGAGGCCGCCCTTGAGGAAGGAGAGCTTGTCGTAGAACTCCAGCCCGTCGATGTGGAAGGAGCTTTCAGGTGCGCCGATCCGCCGCAGCGAGTCCTTCGGAAACAGGCCCTGATAGGCGAGGTTGTGGATGGTCAGGATCGAGGGAATCCGCAGCTCGCGCCACGCGAGGTAGGCGGGTGTGAGCGCGGCCTGCCAGTCATTGGCGTGCACGAGGTCCGCTGCCCAATTCTTGTCCAGCGTTCCGGCTGCAAGTTCGGCAGCGGCGGAGGCAAAGCGGCCGAAGCGGATATCGTTGTCGGGCCAGTCGCGGCCGGACTCATCGCCGTAGGGATTGCCCGGCCGGTCGTAGAGCTGAGGACACAGCAGCACATAGACCGGCAGCCCGTCTTTGGTCGATGCGCGGCCGAGCGTGCAGGCCGGCATCTCGGCAAGCGCTGCGCATTGTCCAACGATTTCAATATGCGTGAACTGTTCGACCACATCCCGGTAGCCGGGAAGCATGATCCTGACGTCGCTCCAGGAGCGGAGCGCCCGGGGAAGCGCAGCGGAAACGGCGCCGAGCCCGCCCACGCGGACGAAATCGTCCATCTCCGTCGTGACGAATAAGACCTTCAACAAGCGCCCTCGTTCCAGCCCGTGACAGGGCTATGCAAGATCGGGTCCAATCTGCCTTTGAGTAAAATGCAAGACGGCCCGCAGTCCCGGTCTGGATGAGACGCTTTCCTGTCAGCACGGCTCACTTTAGGGTCACGCCACGCCGAACGATCGAAACGACGAAGCTGGAGGAAGCCTTGGCAACGACAATAGCCGCTGACGATGAGGGGAATTTGACACGCAGCTTCGACGGCCTTCGCGTGCTCGATTTTTCGACCACGATCGCCGGACCTCATTGCACGCGGATGCTCGCCGACATGGGCGCCGAGGTCATCAAGATCGAGCCCGCCGAAGGTGAGACGATGCGGACGCGGCCGCCGCTGCGCAACAATTGCTCGACGGCGTTCGGCCAGCTCAATATCGGCAAGAACAGTCTGGTGCTCGACCTGAAGTCGCCTGCCGGCGTCGAGGCTGTGCGCCGGCTGATCGCGACCGCCGACGTGCTGGTGGAGAATTTCCGCCCCGGCGTGATGCGGCGGCTGAAGCTCGACTACGCCTCGATCCGCGACATTAACCCGAAGCTGATCTTCTGCTCGATCTCCGGCTACGGCCAGACCGGCCCGTCGGCGGAATTGCCGGCCTACGCGCCGGTGATCCACGCCGCCTCGGGTTACGAGATGGCGCATCTCGCCTACCAGCCGGGCCGCAGCCGGCCCGACTATTGCGGCATCTATCACGCCGACGTGTTGACCGGCGTGTACGCCTTCGGCGCGATCTCGGCGGCGCTCTACCAGCGCAGTGCCAGCGGCACGGGCCAGCATATCGATGTCTCGATGCTGGAATCGATGCTGAGCCTGACCCTGAATGAGTTGCAGTGGACGCAATTCGAGGTGAAGCAGACCCAGCGGCCGATGTTCGGCCCGATCGAAACCACCGACGGCTATGTGATGGTGGCGATCGCCAGCGAGAAGACATTCCAGAACCTGATGCAGGTGATCGGCCGGCCCGAATGGGTGTCCGATCCGCGCTTCGCCAAATATTCCGATCGGCGGGAGAACTGGGCGGGCCTGATGGAGGGCGTCGAGGCGTGGTCGCGCGCGGTCAGCACGCAGGCCTGTCTCGCCGCGCTCAACGAGTATGGCGTGCCGTCGTCGGCCTATCGCACGGTGCGAGAGGCGCTTGCCGATCCGCAAATCGCCCATCGCGGCGCGCTCGCCGAGGTCGCGGACGGCGGCGGCAGCTTCAAGGTGCTCAATCTGCCGTTTCGGATGTCCGGCGCCGCGGTCGGTGCGCGCAAGCGGATGTCGACGCTTGGCGAACACACGCTGTCCTATCTGAAGGAGATCGGCCTCTCCGACGATCAGATCGCGGGATTCGCGGCACCGAAGAGCGCGCGCAGTTAAGCCTGCGGCTTTTCATCCGTATTACGGTCTTGTCGCGCGCGGCGATTCCGGACAAGCTGCCGCCCGAATACGACGATCCGGAACACCGGACGTCGCCCACCTGGGAGGGAGCATTGATGAAGCTGGCCGGGCGCGCGCACGCGGTTGCGCGCATATTTCTTGTGGCGGGATTAGGTGCAGCAGCGTTCGCTGCACCGGCTCATGCGCAGAAGCAGGGCGGTACGCTCACCGTCGGCCAGGAACTGGACATTCCGGGCTTCGACCCGCTCAAGGTCGGCGTCTACGACACGTCGGCCAACACCGCGGCGGCCGCGATCTTCGACACGCTGACCACGCTCGACGACAAGGGCGAGCCGAAGCCGAAGCTCGCGCTATCGTGGACGCATTCCGACGACTTCAAGACCTGGACCATCAAGCTGCGGCCCGGCGTCAAATTCCACGACGGCACGCCGTTCAATGCGCAGGCGGTGAAGGAGAACTTCGACCGCCAGAAGGACCCGGCCAACAAGTGCCGTTGCGCCTTCTACATCACGAGCATCACCAGCGTGCAGGCGGTCGATGACCTGACGGTGGTCTATAATTTCAGCGACCCGTCGGTGAACTTTCCGGCGACCCAGTCGATCCAGAGCTCCAACAACGTGATGCAGTCGCCGACCGCCTGGAAGACCAAAGGCGACGATTACAATCGCAACCCGGTCGGCACGGGTCCCTACATCCTTAAATCCTGGACAGCCGGCGACCGCATGGTGCTGGAGAAGAATCCGGACTATTGGGACAAGGGCAAACCCTATCTCGACCGCATCATCCTGAAGCCGCTGCCGGATGCGCAGTCGCGGTTTGCCTCGCTGCAATCGGGTGAGGCCGACGTCATCTGGGACGATGAAGCCGACGCCGACAACATCATCAAGGCGCGCAAGGACTCGACCCTGACCGTGCACACCTATGAAGGCTCGGGCGCTTCAGTCGCCGCCTTCAACACCAAGGTCCCGCCACTCGACGACGTGCGCGTGCGCCAGGCGCTGGTGATGGCGCTCGACCGCAACAAGATGTCGCAGGCGATTACCAATGGCCTGGCGCGGCCGGCCAGCAATCCCTACGGCGACGGGTCCTGGGTGAAGTGCAAGGATGACGGCGCGTTGCCCTACGACGTCGAAAAGGCCAAGGCGCTGCTCAAGGACTACGGCAAACCGGTCGAGTTCAAGATGCTGGTCACGGCGACGCCGCGCGGCCGCACCGGCGGTCAGGTGCTGCAGCAATTCTGGAAGCGCATCGGCGCCAATATGGAGATCGAGCAGGTCGATCAGGCAACCATTCCGCCGCGCGCCTTCATGCGCCAGTTCCAGCTCACGCCATGGCGCATCGTCGATCTCGCCGATCCCGATCCGCAGATGTACGCCAATTTCCACACCGGCAGCCCGGTCGCGTTGGCGAACTACTCCAATCCGGAACTCGACCGGCTGCTGGAGCATGCGCGAACCACCGCCGATGTCGCCCAGCGTACCGAGGACTATTGCGCGATCAGCCGCCTGATCAACAAGGAGGCGATCTGGTTCTGGACCTTCCAGAACACCTACTACGCGATCTCGAGCGTGAAGGTGAAGGGCGTGCCGAAAATGTTCAACGGGGTGCTCGACGTTTCCTACGCCTGGAAGGAATAGCCTTTCATGCTGTTCTTTGTCGCGCGCAGGCTCCTGTACCTGGTACCGGTGCTGATCGCGGTCTCGGTGCTGACCTTCGTGATCGCTTCGCTGTTGCCGGGCGATCTGGCCTACGTGATCCTCGGCGACCAGGCGACGCCCGAGAACGTCGCGGCCCTGCGTCACGACTTGGGGCTCGATCAGCCGATCTGGCTGCGCTATCTCGGCTGGCTGTGGCACATCCTGCAGGGTGATTTCGGACGGTCCTTCCGCACCGGGCAGACCGTGTTGCAGGCGGTCAGCGAGCGCGTCCCGATCTCGTTCGAGCTGATGATTCTGGCCGAGCTGATCGGGCTTGCGATCGGCGTGCCGCTCGCAATCGCCTGCGCGGCCAAGGCGGGCTCCGCGTTCGATCGCTTCATGACCGGCTCGGCCTTCGCCATGCTGTCGGTGCCGACCTTCCTGTCCGCGATCCTCTTGATCTACCTGTTTGCGGTCGAGCTGCGGCTGCTGCCGGCGACCGGCTATGTGCCGTTCACCGAGGATCCGCTCGCCAATCTGCGCTTCATGGTGTTGCCGGCGCTGACGCTCGGGCTTGCGGAATGGCCGGGCATCATGCGCGTGCTGCGCTCCGACATGATCGCGGCGTTGCAGGAGGACTATATCGCGCTCGCCAAGGCCAAGGGCCTGAAGCCGTCGCGCATCCTGTTCGTGCATGCGTTGAAGCCGTCGTCGCTGACCCTCGTCACCATCACCGGCATCAATATCGGCCGGCTGATCGGCGGCGCCGTCATCGTCGAATCGATCTTCGCGTTGCCTGGGATCGGCCGGCTGCTGGTCGGCGCGATCTATACCCGCGACCTGATCATCCTGCAGGGCGTGGTGCTGCTGGTCGCCGCGGGCTTCGTGATCATGAACTTCATCGTCGACATGCTCTACGCCCTTCTCGACCCGAGGATCCGCCATGGCCACGCTTGAGCTGAGCCTCGAAGAGGAGGCGGGTGCGACGCCGGTTCGCCGCCGCCGGCTCGGCACGCTGTTCTGGATCGCGATCGGCTGGATGGTGCTGGTGTTCGCGGTCGCGATCTTTGCCGACCTGCTGCCGCTGCCGAGCCCGACCGACATGGACATGCTGGAGCGGCGGGCGCCGATCTCGGTTGAGCACTGGCTCGGCACCGACGGGCTCGGCCGCGATGAGCTGTCGCGGCTGATCTTTGGCGCACGCATCTCGCTGATCGTCGGCCTGTGCGCGCCGATGATCGGGGTCACCATCGGCGGCGCGCTCGGTATGCTCGCCGGCTATTTCCGGGGGCGCTTCGAAGCCTTCGTGGTCGGCGGCATGGATGTGCTGCTGGCGTTCCCGCCGCTGATCCTGGCGCTGGCGGTCACGGCCTATCTCGGCCAGTCGATCTTCAATCTGACCTGCATCCTCGGCGTACTCGGGATTCCCGCCTTCATGCGGGTGGCGCGGGCCGCGACCCTGTCGCTGGCGCGGCGCGAATTCGTCATCGCGGCGCAGGCGCTCGGCGCCACGCATACGCGCATCCTGCTGCGCGAGCTGCTGCCGAACGTCATGCTGCCGCTGCTCGCCTTCTTCCTGCTCGGCGTCGCAGTCACCATCGTGGTCGAGGGCTCGCTGTCGTTCCTCGGTCTCGGCGTGCCGCCGCCGATCTCGAGCTGGGGCAGCATGATCGGGGAAGGGCGCGAAAGCCTCGACGTGGCGCCGCGGCTCGCCTTCATTCCGGCGATCGGGATGTTCCTGACCGTGCTCTCCTTCAACCTGATCGGCGATACCATGCGCGCCCTGACCGACCCGAGGCAGGGTGCGCTATGAGCGGTGCGTTGCTTTCGGTCGAGAATGCGGTGGTCGATCTGCCGACGCCGCGCGGCAATCTGCGGGCGGTGGATCATGTCGATCTCGAAGTCGGCGCCGGCAAGACGCTCGGCATCGTCGGCGAGTCCGGTTGCGGCAAGACCATGCTGTCGCGCGCAATCCTGCAGCTGCTGCCCAAAAAAGCGAAACTGTCCGGCCGCGTGATGTTCGACGGGCAGGATCTGACAAGGCTGTCGGCGGAGAAATTGCGCAAGCTGCGCGGCCGCTCGCTCGCGGTCGTGTTCCAGGATCCCATGACCTCGCTCAATCCGGTGCTGACCATCGGCACCCAGCTGATCGAGACCATCGTCGAACATCTCGAACTCGATCTGGCCCAGGCCAGGCAGCGCAGCGTCGAACTCTTGGCAGCGGTCGGCATTCCCGCGCCCGAGCAGCGCCTGACGCAGTATCCGCACCAGCTCTCCGGCGGCATGCGCCAGCGCGTCGCGATCGCGGTGGCGCTGTCCTGCGAGCCGCAGCTTTTGATCGCCGACGAGCCGACCACCGCGCTGGACGTCACGATCCAGGCCCAGATCCTCGATCTGCTGGCGCGCGAGCAGCAGCGCCGCCACATGGCGATGATCATCATCACGCATGATCTCGGCGTGGTCGCCGGCCGCACCGACGAGGTCGCGGTGATGTATGCGGGACGCGTCGTCGAGCGCGCGCCGACGCCGGCCTTGTTCAAGCAGATGCGGATGCCCTACACCGAGGCGCTGCTCGCCGCGCTGCCGAAGCTCGACGTGCCGCCGCACACGCCGCTGCCGGCGATTTCGGGACGGCCGCCCGATCCGACCCGGCCGCTCAAGGGCTGCTCGTTCTCGCCGCGCTGCCGCTATTCCGCGGGTCGCTGCAGCACGGAGAAGCCGCGGCTCAGCCCGGCGGAGACACTGGAGCATCTTTACGCCTGCTTCCATCCGATCGCGGCGGGAGGCGGCGCATGATGCTGCAGGCTGCACCCAATCCGCTGATGAAAGTGGAAAACCTCGTCGTCGAATATTCGGTAGGAGGCAAGACCATCCATGCCGTCTCAGACGTCAGCCTCGAGATCGCGCGCGGCGAGACGCTGGGGCTGGTCGGCGAATCCGGCTGCGGCAAGTCCACGCTCGGCCGTGCCGTGCTGCAATTGCGCCAGGCCGTCTCCGGCAAGGTGCTGTTCGACGGCCACGATCTCACCACGCTGAAGGGCGAGCCGCTGCGCAAGATGCGCCGGCGCGTGCAGCTGATCTTTCAGGACCCGATCGCCTCGCTCAATCCGCGGCGGCGGATCGGCGATATCGTCGCCGAGCCGCTGGTGATCGCGGGCGTCAAGGATCCCGAGGAGCGCAAGCGGCGCGTCAGCGAGGTGCTATCGGCGGTCGGCCTCGATCCGGCGCTGGTGAGCGGCCGCCTGCCGCATGAATTCTCCGGCGGACAGTGCCAACGCATCTGCATCGCGCGCTCGCTGGTGCTCAATCCGGAATTCGTGATCTGCGACGAGCCGGTATCCGCGCTCGACGTCTCGATCCGTGCCCAGATCCTCAATCTGCTGGAGGAGATGAAGGCGCGCTACGGCCTGACCCTGCTGTTCATCGCCCATGACCTCGCGGTGGTGAAGGCGGTCTCGGATCGCGTCGCGGTGATGTATCTCGGCCGGCTCTGCGAGGTCGGTCCGTCGGAACAGCTGTTCGCGCGCCCCGCGCATCCCTATACCGCGCTGCTGATCGAAGCGATCCCGGTGCCGGATCCGGATGTCCGCCCGACCCAGAGCGTGCCGGTCGGCGAGCCGCCGTCGCCGATCGCGCCGCCCTCCGGCTGCCGCTTCCGTACCCGCTGCCCGCGGGCCGATGCGCGCTGTTCGAGCGAGGTGCCGGAATTGCGCCTGGTTGCGTCCGGCCAGTTCGCGGCGTGCCATCATCCGCTGGTCTGAACAGGGCTCTGTCTGAAATAGGTCCCTGGCCCTCGATCGAGCCGCATGGCGGCTTGCGCGAAATGGGGTCATCAGCGTTTGTCCCGCGCGGGCAGGCGTGGCAAGGTCCGCCGCAAGAACAAGCTTCGGGAGAACAGCGATGAAGAGTTTCCAGGTCGTCGATTTCAACGCCCCCTTGAAAGAGGTCGATCAGCCGACGCCGCAGCCGTCCGGCACGCAGGTGCTGATCAAGGTGAAGGCCGCCGGCGTCTGCCACAGTGACCTGCACATCTGGGAGGGCGGCTACGATCTCGGCCATGGCCGCAAGCCGCTGTCGCTGAAGGATCGCGGCGTCTCGCTGCCGCGCACGATGGGCCACGAGACGGTTGGCGAGATCGTCGCCTTCGGGCCCGACGTCAAGGACGCCGACAAGGGCGGCCTCAAGGTCGGCGACGTCGCGCTGGCCTATCCCTGGCTCGGTTGCGGCAAATGCCCGACCTGCCTCGGCGGCGACGAGAACATGTGCGCGATCAAGCCGAATGCGCTCGGCGTCTATTGCGACGGCGGCTACGCCGATCACATGACGGTGCCGCACCCGAAATATCTGCTGAACCTGCAAGGGCTCGATCCCGTCACCGCCGCGCCTTACGCCTGCTCAGGCGTCACGACCTACAGCGCGCTGAAGAAGGTCGAGAACGATCTCGACACGCCGATCGTGATCTTCGGCGCCGGCGGTCTCGGCCTGATGGCGCTGTCGCTGCTGAAGGCGATGGGCGGCAAGGGTGCGATCGTGGTCGATATCGACGCCAGGAAGCGCGAGGCGGCCGAGGCCGCCGGTGCGCTCGCGACCGTCGACGGCAAGGCGCCCGATGCGCTGGAGCAACTCATCAAGAAGGCCGGCCAGCCGATCCGCGCCGCGATCGACCTGGTCGGCAACGCCCAGACCTCGCAGCTCGGCTTCGACTGCCTGACCAAGGGCGGCAAGCTCGTGATCGTCGGCCTGTTCGGCGGCGGCGCGACCTGGGCGCTGCCGCTGATCCCGATCAAGGCGGTCACCATCCAGGGCAGCTATGTCGGCAATCTGCGCGAGACGCAGGAACTGCTCGACCTGGTGCGGACCAAGAAGATCCCGGCGATCCCGGTGACGCCGATGCCGCTCGCCAAGGCGAACGAGGCGCTGACCAACCTGCAAAAGGGCCAGCTCGTCGGACGCGCGGTGCTGACGCCGTAAGGCGGTTCGGCCCATCCGTCATTGCGAGGAGCTCGTGACAAAATTGCAAAGCAATTTTGCACTGACGCGACGAAGCAATCCATATCTCCGCAGCAGCGGCATGGATTGCTTCGCTTCGCTCGCAATGACGGGCACAATGTTTCCTGCCGATTCCGGAGATTTCCATGTCCGCCAACAACGCACTCCACATCGCAGTCCTCGGCGGCGACGGCATCGGCCCCGAGGTGATGGCGCCGGCGCTCGACGTGCTGCGCAAGATCGAAGCGACCACGGATCTCAAATTCCGTTTCACCGAGGCCCCGGCCGGTGCCGGCCACTACAAGGAGACCGGCAAGTCGATGCCGGAGAGCACGATCCGGCTGTGCGAGGAGGCCGACGCGATCCTGCTCGGCGCCTGCGGCCTGCCGTCGGTGCGCTATCCCGACAACACCGAGATCGCGCCGCAGATCGAACTGCGCATGATCTTCGATCTCTATGCCGGAGTACGGCCGGCGCGATTGATCCCGGGCGTCAGCAGCACGATCGTCGGCGCCGACCAGAAGGGCATCGACCTCGTCGTGATCAGGGAATCGACCGAGGGCCTGTTCGCTTCGATGGGCAAGGGCGTCGTCACCGACCGCGAGGCGCGCGAGACCATGGTGATCACACGTCACACCTCGGAGCGGCTGTTCGAATTCTCGTTCCGGCTTGCCGAACGCCGCAAGGCGCGCGGCAGGGCCAATGGCGGGCTGACCTGCGTCGACAAGGCGAACGTGTTCAAGGCGTTCGCATTCTTCCGCAACATCTTCGACGAGACCGCGAAGCGCCATCCTGAGGTCAGGGCCGACCATCTCTACATCGACGCGACCGCGGCCGCGCTGGTGAAGCGTCCCTGGGATTTTGACGTCATGGTGACCGAGAACATGTTCGGCGACATCCTGTCCGATCTCACCGCCGGCCTGATCGGCGGCATGGGCATGGCGCCGTCGGCCGATATCGGTGATCGCTATGCGGTGTTTCAGCCGTGTCACGGCACCGCGCCCGACATCATGGGGCAGGGCAAGGCCAACCCGACCGCGATGATCCTGTCGACGGCGATGATGCTGGACTGGTTCGCCGACAAGCACGGTCTCGAAGGCGCTGCCGAAGCCGGAGAGCGGATCGAGCGCGCGGTCGACAAGGTCTATGCCGGCGGCATCAAGCCGTTCGAGTTCGGCGGCAGCAACGGCACCGCCGATGTCGCGAAGGCCGTGCTGGCGGCGCTTTAGGCGACGCGGTCGGACTGCGTCACCGCGAGGAGGTCGCGAAAGGGATCACTGCCAGGCATTCGCAGTGAGCCGTTCGGGCCGGCTGACTTCGCCGAGGAATCCCCCGTTGTGTGCCAGCATCGTGTAGCCTGCCGGCGCGTATAAATCCTCGAGAACGAGCAGTTGCTGGCGTTTGGGCAATCTGGCGTAGACCTCTTCGAGATCAGGCGAATTGAGCTTGCTTCGCGGATCGGTGCGCGCGACCGGCATTGCAAAGCGGGCGTCGAGCCTCGATTCCACCAACAGGCCATTGCGCTCCAACGTGAAGCCGTAAGGCACGCACGCCGCAAGACTGTTCGAAACCAATTTCCCGATGGTCTCGAGCGTGTACAGAACCTCGTAGTGGTTGATATAGGCGTCGACGATCATGGGATCGACGTCGGTCGGATCTTGAACCGCCCATCCGTACGGGAAGTCGGTGAATCCGAGGCGTTTTGCCGATTCGATCTTCTGCCCCACTTGGTCCTGGCCGTGCAGGTGACCGAGCAGCCGCTTCCTGCGCAATCGCTCTCCAGAGCCGTATTCCCCGTACACGTAAAAGATGAGCACGCCGCGGCTGGTGAGGAGGCGGGACAGCCGCTCGATCGCTTCGGCGGGACGTTGCAGATGATGCAGCACGCCCATGCACAGGATCACATCGAATGGTCCGCCTTGCGGGTCCGCGGCCATGATATCTCCGACCCGGAACGAAACCGGCGCAGCGGGGAATGCTTGCTTGGCGCGCTCCGCGCAGGCAATCGAGTTTTCCGAATAGTCGATCCCGACATAGTCGTTGTCAGGAAATGCCGCGGCGAGCTCCAGCAACCGCAAGCCGGTGCCGGTGCCCGCATCGAGAATTCGCCTTCGCTGCAGGTGGTACCCGCAATCCAGACGCAGCAACTTCATGAGATTGACCAGCTCCCGGTAGCCGCCATTGCTTGACGTATTGGTGGGGTAGGGAAATGCCTCGTATTGGCGCTTGAGCATATCGACGGACGTCATGGTCAACTTCCCTTTCACAGAAGCGCGCAACCGTTGCGATGCAGCGAGCGGTCGCCCCGCCGGCTACGGCAGTAGCGTCGTATCGCCGTCCATCGGGCCGGCGTACCAGCCGTTGCCATCGGCGAGGAACCGGCCGAGGGGCTCGTCTCCGGTCCGGTAGATCAGCGGATCGGTCGGATAGGTCCTGACATAAGGCCTCCAGCGCATCAGGATCCGCCGCACATGCGCGGGCAGTCCCACCACCTCGAAGAAGTCGTCGCCGGCGGCGACGGCGTTGGCGTAGGCCGCCTCGAGCAGCGCCTCGGTCACCGCCGGATCGTCCTGTTCCGCCAGGATGTCGGCCAGCATCGCGCGGCGCAGGCCGGTCTTGCGGTCGGTCGAATGCTCCAGGATGGCGTAGCCTGCCAGACGACCGGCCCGGCGGCAGCGCAGCACGGCGGCGCGCGATGTGCCGCCGGGGATGGTGAAGTGCCAGCGCAGCGAAGCGGCGCCGCGGTCCGCCATCAGCCGCGGTTCCTCGGCGAGCTTGCGCCGCCACAGATCCTCGAACTCGTCGCCGATCTCGTTGACGTCGATTGCGGCGACGTCAAACCCGTCATCGCGCGGTCCTCCGGAAGATCGTCCGGGCCCGCGGCGCAGTCCCATGTCGGCCCGCAGAACCGTCGCGCCGAGCGCGCTCGCGATCGCGGCGGTTCCGCCCGAAAGGCGAAGCTTCGACGCCAGCGTCTGCGCAAACCGAGGCGGGTCCAGCACCCAGAACAGCACCTTGGCGAAGTCGGGCTGCGCCAGCGTCCGCCCCTGCAGCGCCTTCGACAGCTTGACGGCGGATTCGATTGCGAACGTCACGAAGGCGAGATCGACGCCGGGCTGCCGGAAGAACGCGGTCAGAAGCCCGATGCCGCGTGCGCGGTAGGCCGGATCGATGGCGAGGCCGGTGCCGACCGCGCCAACCAGCGTACGGTCTCCGAGCCGGTAGAGCAGCGGCAGGCTGCCCTGATAGCCGACGATGCCCGCCTCGGTCTCGAGCACCCAGCCCATGCCGGGCTGCGACCCGGTCGCCGCCAGCACCGGGTTCTGCCGCCACAGCCGGTGCCAGTTCTCCGGGTTGTCCTTCGGCAGGCCGTAGCGCTCCTTCAGGTCTGCGACGGCCTCGAAGTCCGAGAACCGCACTTCGCGCTGCCTCGCCGGAGACAACGGCCTGGCAAGCAGGTCCGGCTCGACGTGGCTGGCCACCGGCTCCGGCCGCGGCTTCAGCAACGGAAGCAGGACGTCGGTGACGTGGCTCTTGGCGTACGTCATGACGGATGCGGCCTCAATTGGGCCGAGACGAACTGGCACAGCGCGCCGATCAGCGTCATCTGTTCCGGGTCGAGGTTCTCGAAATCGATCTCCCGGTCGAAGTGCTCGCCGGCCGCCATCATCATCTCGACGAAGCCCAGCGAATCCAGCGCACCCGACAGCAGCAAATCATAGTCGTCGGGGAGATCGCGCAGCGGACGCTGTCCGCGGTCTTCCAGCTTGCGGTTGAGGAAGGCGCCGAAGAACGAGCGGACGTCGTCCGGGGTCGGACCATTCATTGACTGTCTCCCATCACCGCGGGCATGGCCTTGCGGTCGTATTTGCCGTTGGCGTTGCGGGGCAACCGGCTGCGGACGTGCCATCGTCGGGGCACCATGTAGTCCGGCAGCCGGGCGGCGACCGCTGCGCGAAGCGCGTCGAGATCCACCGGGCCGCCTTCGATCAGCACTTCGATGCCGCCATAGCCGCTCGCCGTGATGGGCCAGCCGATCGCCACCACGCCGTCGACGCCGGAGGCCTCGCGCACCACTGCCTCGACCTCGCCGAGCTCCACCCGGTGGCCGAGGACCTTCACCTGGGAATCCATGCGGCCGAGATGGGTGAGGGGGCTATCGCCGGTGGGCCGGCGCACCCGATCGCCGGTGCGGTAGAACACCTCCGTCCGTCCCGGCGGCACGACAAAGGCCGCTGCGGTCTTTGCGGGATCCTTCCAATAGCCGAGCGACATCTGCGGACCGCTCATCAGCAGTTCACCGTCCGCGCCCGGCCCAACCTCGTCCAGCTGCTCGTCGACGACGAGCACGTTCATGCCCGGGAATGGCGCGCCGATCGGCACGATACCCATCTCCGACTCGGCCGACGCATGCTTCGGTTCCCATCGGTAGCCGGTGCACGCGATGGTCAGCTCGGTGGGGCCGTAGATGTTCTCCACGACGCTGTTCGGCGCGGCCACCGTCCAGGCCTCGACGCTGCTGATCGGCAGCGGCTCGCCGCAGAACAGGCTCAGCCTCAGCGAGGGAAACCCTCCCGGCTTCAGCAGACCGCACTGCTTCATCAGCGCCACCATCGAGGGCACCGAGAACCAGACCGTCAGCCCTTGCTCGCGGATGAACCGGCCCGGATTGAGCAGCGTCTTCTGCGAGGGGCAGCACACGCACGCGCCGCGCTCCCACGCCACGAACATGTCGGACGCCGACAGGTCGAACGTCATGTCGAAGGTCTGCGAGACGATATCCTGTTCCGTGATGGCGAAGCGCTCCACGGCATGATCGACATAGGCCGTGACGTTGCGGTGCGCGACCATCACGCCTTTCGGGACTCCGGTGCTGCCGGACGTGAACAGCAGATAGGCGATCGCGTCCCGGCACGCGTCCGGCTCGCGCCAGTCGGCGTAGGCTTCGAGATCGGCGGCCCCGACCACGGCGTGCCGAGGCCATCGTTCGCGATAGGGGCGCGGGTCCTCGAGACCGGGCGCGATCACGAGCAGTGGTTCGTCCACGCCCTCCATGAGCGCGTCCATCTGCGGCAGGGATTCCGCGTCGACGATGATCGAGCGGCATTCCGACCGGACCAACATCGACCTGCTGCGTTCGACCGGGAACGTGCGGTTCAGCGGCACGTAGCCGTGTCCGGCCAGCAGCGATCCGAGTACGCCGGCAAATGCGGTCGTGCTGCGATGCGCGAACACCGCGGTGAGAGGCGTCCATGATGCTTCGCGATGGGCCTGGATGCAGGCCGCGACGCGCACGGCAATCGCGCGAAGCTGCCGGTACGACAGCGATCCGCCCTGCGCCACGACGGCAGGACGGTCGGGAAACAGCGTCGCCGAGCGCAGGAAGCCCGTCCACAACCCCCGCCGTGATCCGTCCGCGCGCAACTCCATCGACCGATCCTCGTCTGGCCTAGCCTGCAAGGCCCGGACGCGCCGGATCGCGAAGCGCGAACGACTTCAGACGCCGGGCCTTCGTCAGCGCCAACCGGAAGACCTCGCCCGTATGGATCAGTTCCTCGCGGCTGGGCGGGATGTCCAGGATGAACGTTTCGTAGCCGACCGCGCCGTAGCGTGCGAGCTCGTCGGAGACGACCTCGTAGTCGCCGACCAGATACGGGCAGAACGTCTTGTAGTTCTCGAACGGCACCAGCCAATAGGGCGTGTCCTGCGCGGCCGTCTCGGCCGCGAGATCGGACATCTGCTTGTGCCACGCCGAATCCGAGACCTTCATGGCGAGCTTGTGCGCCAGCTGCCCCTTCCTGTCGGTCGGGAAGCGCGCATGCGCGACCTGCCAGGCCTCCTCGGCGCTGGCGCGGGCGATGATGCCGACGCGGATGCCCGAGCCGGTGCAGTCGGCGGCATCCGCCTGGCCGTACTCCGCGGCCGGCTTCGGATATCTCACCGGCGTCGCGCCGAGCGCCTTGGCGGCCGCGAGCCCTGCTTCCGAGGAGCCCGACACGAACACGCCGGGCTGCAGCTCCGGCGGCAGCTGTGGCGTCATCCTGAGATTGCGGATGACGTGGGATTCCCCTTCGAATGTCACCGGCTCGGTGTTCTCGAGCAGCAGCTTGATGATGCCGGTGTACTCGACGAGCCTGGCGTATCGCTTGTCGTGCGGCGTCGCATCGCCGAGCGCCGCAAGCTCGGTCGTATACCCGCCCGCGACCATGTTCAGATAGAGCCGGCGTCCGTACATATGCGCGAGCGAACTCACCATCTTGGCGACGCTGTATGGATGCATGTAGACCGGCTGCACTGCGACCAGCGGACAGAGCTCCCTGGTGCTCTGCAGGATGACCTGCGAGACCAGCCAGGGATCGACCAGCGAATTCTCGGTATAGACCAGGATCCCCTTGCAGCCCGCCTCTTCACTCCAGCGGGCGACGGCCTGCACCCGTTCGACATAGTCCGCGGCTGGGACTGCGCTGGATTGCGGGCACGTACTGAAGACTTCGAACCGAACATCGGACAGCGCGTCCATCGTCCACCTCCATGTGAAAGGCGTCCGAACGCCGTGATTTGGCGGAAAACCGTGTCACGGTAGCAGATGCGTTCGGCAGCTCACCCGGCGCAAAGGTGGTACTCCGTCAAGCGGATGGGGATCGATGCGCCGCCGACTATTCCGGGGCGGCGGCACTGCGCTTTTGCGGACCTTGATTTCCCCGGTCTGTCTGCAACGATGCTGCGGAACCTGCTCGAATTTCCCTTGAGCGTGATCCGTCCAGGGGTTGTTGAATATGGCGAATGTAATAGGCATCAGTGGATTCGAGAGCTCGATCCCGTTCAAGAAGACGCACTGGCCGGGTTTGGAAGAACGCGAATACCGGATCTCCCAGGGCCACGATTCCGCGGCGGTGCTGGTGGTCGACGGCAGGATCGTCGCCGGCGCCGCCGAAGAGCGTTTCAACCGCAGGAAACATAGCGGCGACTTCCCGATCGGCGCGATCAATTACTGCCTGGAAAGCGCCGGTCTGAAGCCGGCCGACATCGACGCGATCTCCCACGGCTTCGACTATTCGCCCTACAAAGCCGCGTTCATGCTGGATCCGACCTCCGCGCGACAATACCGGGAAGTGTTCTCGCGCGAAAAACTGCTCTCGCAGGTCGATCAGCACCTGCCCGGATTTCCCGCCGGCAAGGTTCATCACGTCAACCATCATCTGTCCCACGCCGCCAGCGCCTACTACACCTCCGGATGGGACGAATGCCTGGTGGTGGTGCTCGACGGCATGGGCGAGGTCCACGCCGTCACCGTCTATCACGCGCACGACAACGCGCTCGACAAGCTCGCCGAAATCACCGCCCAGGATTCGATCGGCATCCTCTATTCGACCCTGACGCTGCATCTCGGCTTCGATTTCAATTCCGACGAATACAAGATCATGGGGCTCGCTCCCTACGGCGACCCCGCCCGCCACCGTCGCTTCTTCGAGCGGACCGTGGAGCTGCGCGACGACGGCCTGATCAGGATTCCTCTGCTCCGCCTCAACACCGATCGCCGCGATCGCGAGACCTATGGCGCGACGCGACGCCATCTCGACGATAATCTGATCCCGGCCCGCGCGCCCGATCGCGACGTCACCGACAACCATCGCGACGTCGCCGCGGCGTTGCAGGAATGCCTCGACAGGGTCATGCTTCACATCTGCGGCCATTTCGGCCGCAGCACCGGGCTGCGCAGGCTCGCGATGGCGGGCGGCGTCGCGCTCAACTGCACCGCCAACGGCCGCCTGCTCCAGTCCGGCCTGTTCGACGACATCTACATTCAACCGGCCGCCGGCGATGACGGCTCCGCGCTCGGCGCTGCGCTCTGGTCGGCATCGCGCGACGGCGGCGTGGAGAACGTCAGGATGCCGGTCCCGTTTCTCGGCCCCGCGCACGCCCAGACCGAGATCGACCGGGCGCTCGCCGACACCGCCGGACCCATCGAGATCACGCGCTTTGCGGATCTCGAGCAGACCTGCGCGGTGGCGGCCAGGCTGATCGCGGCCGGACGCGTGCTCGGCTGGTACCGCGGACGCATGGAATTCGGCCCCCGCGCGCTGGGACACCGCAGCATCCTGGCCGATCCCGGTCATCCCGACATGCGTGACCGCATCAATGCGATGGTCAAGATGCGCGAAGCCTTCCGCCCGTTCGCGCCGGCGGTCAGTCTCGAGCAGGTGCAGGACTGGTTCGAGGTGCCGAAGGGTCTCGCGCTTCCCTACATGATCATGACCGCCGACGTGCGCCCCGAGCATCGCACAGCGTTGCCGGCGATCACCCATGTCAACGGCTCGGCCCGCGTGCAGACGGTCGACGTCCGCGACAATCCGGAATTCCACACGCTGCTGCGCGCCGTCGGCCGGGTGACGGGCCGCGAAATGGTGCTGAATACGAGCTTCAACGTGAAGGGTCAGCCGATCGTCAACACTCCGCGGGAGGCGATCGATACCTTCCTCGGCACCGGTATCGAGTATCTCTTCCTCGATAATTTGCTGGTCCGCCGCTTGGGCGAAAAAGGGTGAGGGGGCCGAAGCCCCCTCGCGAATGATCAGCGCCGGTGTCCGCCGTGATGTCCGCCGCCGTGATGGCCGCCTCCATGATGTCCGCCTCCATGATGGCCGCCGTGATGGCGGTACCCCTGGTGATGATGGCGATGGTGGAAGTGCGGACGATGATGCCAGCCGTGATGGCGCGGTCCGTAGCCGTAGCCCGGTTGCCAGTAGCAGCGGCCCCAGCGATCGCAGACCTGGCGCACCTTGTCGACATTGGACGTTTCGCCTGCGATGTGGCTGGCCTGCGGAAGCCCGTTCGGCAGCGCCGATGCCGCGCCGGACATCAACGCTGCGCTTCCGAGCGCGGCCAGTCCAATAACGGCAAGCTTGATATTCATTGAAGTCTCCTTGGTTGAAGCCTGAAAACGTCGATGCGGCCACTTCGTTGCTGCGACAAAAAAGACCGGCAGGTGCACCTGGTTTGGCGATGCTCCTTCAACGCAGGAATTGCGGGAGTTGTGAGGTCGCGCATCGCGCCGGTGACAATTGGCCGCGCGACAGAATGGCGACGCATCGTGCGCGCACGCGCCGCATGAGATGCGCAGCCTGTGCGCGAGCCGGAAGGGTCCGTGCTCACGCACAGCGGCGCGCGCGAAGCTCGTTCAGCTCGAGATGCGGCCATGAGGCAATGCCTGCTCGCGACCGCGTAGTCGGAGCGGCGCGCTGCAGCGCTTGCCCGGATCACAAATTTTTGAGGAGCTGTCGCAGTCAAAGAAAAAGCGCTGCCATCGCTGATGGCAGCGCTTCGACATCTCCCGGCCCGACCGGCGCGTGGCGATCGTGGCGACCGGCCTGCGGCCGATCCCTGCGGCATGGTGGATCGCGTTCGCGGCGTCGCGATCCGGTCCGCGGCTCAGTCTTCGTTGGCGGCGATCGATTCCATCAGCGAGACCAGCTGGCGCTGCACGGTCTGATCCTTGATCTTGCTGTAGGCGCGCAGCAACCGGAGGCTGAACGCGCTGTCGAGGAACAGCAGGCTCTCGACTTCGCGGGCCTTGTTGTCGCCGTCGTAGAAGAAGGTGACCGGCACGTCGAGCGCGGTCGCGATCTGCTGCAGGCGGGCGGCGCCGACACGGTTGACGCCCTTCTCGTACTTCTGAACCTGCTGGAAGCTGACGCCGAGCTTGTCGCCGAGTTCAGCCTGCGAGATCTTCTGCTCGACACGGCGCAGGCGAATCCGCTTGCCCAACTCAATGTCCGGCTTGCCGGCACTGCGCTGCTTCATCTTCTTTGCTGCTGATCTGTTCATTCTTGTGACCCGTCCTTCAAATCGAGAATCCCTGGCCCGGTCGGGTCAGGGACACGTTGATGATGTACCGCGTTAAGCTCGAGTGGATCGTCAGTTCATCCGAACAACGAAATCCAGGAAGATCGCGGGATGGTATCCAAACGCAATTGCGCATTGGAAGCACCCTAGTACCGACTCGGACGACTACCTGAAGTCGACCGCGCCGAGGTGTCTATCAACACCCCGCCCTCTACATTTGGCAAAATATTGACCAAACCACAACTAGCGCGAGTTTGATCGACACAGATTTTGCGCGCATGCTTACTGGGCGGCAATGCACTGCGCCCGTAGTTCTACGGGCAGCCAATATTGTACGGGCGTATTAGGATGGATGCAACCCCAGCTAGTGCAGCCAGAGGTCGCGGAGACGCTCTTCGGTTGCTTGACTGCAACGCTGCCGATGCGAAAACTTTGACGTAAGTCCAAGTCGGGCTTTCGGAATGTTGCTGGACAATTGCCCAAAAGTTCTGAATCATCTGGAACAAATCTGTGCCTATTTGAAGCCGGCGAACTCTGGCGGGAGAGGCCAATGAAGCGAAAGAGGGGAAGGCCCCGACTCTACCTCGCGGCTTCGGGAGTGGAAGATATGCCAGTCGCAAACACGGAAGAACGGTTGCTGGCGCTGCTTGCAACCCTGGAGGAATGTCAGGCCTTTCTGACCGACCGGGCGAATACGGAGACGGCGCGGCTGTTATCGCTTGCCATCCTCGAGCTTCGGATGGAGCTGCACAAGGTGACCGATTCCGAGCTGAAGGCGCTGTGTGACATGATCGCGTCGGACGAGCCGCTGCAGGAACCGGCGACGACACGGCAATTGCCGCCGTATCTGAGGCTGGTCAAGTAAGCCTGCGCCCCGCGCCACGCGCGGGACGCATCTGGTCTTGTGCCGCGCGCTTCAGCCCGCGGTGACGTCGACCGCATCGGTGCCCTCGAGCACGCGCCGCGCCTTGTCGCGGTCCAGATCACCTTCCCAAGCCGCGACCACGACGGTGGCGACGCAGTTGCCGATCAGATTGCCGACGGCGCGCGCCATGCCGATGAACCAGTCGACCGAGAGCACCAGCACGAGGCCGATCGCCGGGATGCTCGGCACGGCGTTGAGCGTCGCCGCCAGGATGACGATCGCCGAGCCCGGCACGCCATGCGCGCCCTTCGAGGTGATCAGCGACACGCCGAGCACCAGCAACAGGTCGCCGAACGACAGCGGCGTGTTGGTCGCCTGTGCGATGAACACCACCGCCAGCGTCAGATAGATCGAGAACGCATCGAGGTTGAAGGAATAGCCGGTCGGGATCACGAGGCCGACCACCGAATCCTTGACGCCGAAATGCTCCAGCTTGCGCATGACCTGGGGCAGCACCGCGTCGGAGGAGGCGGTGGCGACCACGATCGTCAATTCCTCGCGCAGGTAGCCGAGGAATTTGAGGATATTGATGCCGGCAAGCGCCATCACGCCGCCGAGCACGCCGAGCACGAAGATCGCGACCGAGACGTAGAACAGCGCGACCAGCGACAGCAGCTGCTTCAGCGAGCCGACACCGTATTTGCCGACCGTGTAAGCGACGGCGCCGAGCACGCCGATCGGCGCGAAGCGCACGATCAGGCCCATGGCGCGGAACAGCACGCTGGAGACCGCGTCGATGAAGGAGGAGATCCGCTCGCCTTTCTCGCCGCCGACCAGCGCCAGGCTGACGCCGAAGATGATGGCGAAGAACAGCACTTGCAGCACGTCATTGCGCGACAGCGCGTCGAACGAGGTGGTCGGGATGATGTTGAGCAGGAAGCTGCCGATGCCTTCGCCCTTCAGCTTCTGCGCGTTGCTGGCGTAGTTGCCGAGCGCCTTGGGATCCAGTGTCGAGGCGTCGATGTTCATGCCGTGCCCGGGCCCGAACAGGTAGGCCAGGATCAGACCGACCACGAGCGCGACCGTCGTCATCGCCTCGAAATAGACCAGCGCCTTGACGCCGACCCGTCCGACCTTCTTGAGGTCGCCGGCACCGGCGATGCCGTGCACGACGACGCAGAACACGATCGGCGCCACGATCATCGAGATCAGCTTCAGGAAGGCATCGCTGAAGATCTTCAGCCCGACCGCGAAATCGGGCGCGGCCACGCCGATGACGATGCCGAGCAGCAGCGCGACGAGCACCTGCACGAACAGTGATGTGTAGAGCGGCTTTCGTGCCACGGTGGCTTCCGCTGCGATGGTCGACATAAACTCCCCCTGTTTCTTGCCGGCGGTCTTGCCGGCCGAACCCGCCCCATCTTAGCAACTTGCGTGCCAAGATGTCGCAGGATTGGGTCCGGTTTGCCCGGTTACTCGCCGGTTTCGAGGCTGCTGGTCACCGTGTAGACGACGCCGTGGGGCAGGAAATCGACCGTGGCCTCGCCGCCGAGCTGGTCGCGGGCGCTGCGCTCGATCAGCCGGGAGCCGAAGCCGCGCTGGACCGGCGCTGTGACCTCGGGGCCGCCGGCCTCGGTCCAGATCATCCGCAGCTTCGGTCCGGGGCCTTCCTCGAGGATCTCCCAATCCAGCGTCACCGTGCCGGTGTCGTTGGACAGAGCGCCGTACTTGGCGGCGTTGGTCGCCATCTCGTGCAGGAGCATCGACAGCACCAGGGCCAGCCTGGGCGACAGCGGCACGCGCGGTCCGAACATCCTGACCCGCTCGGAGGTGTTCAGCAGATAGGGCCGCAGCACGCGGCTGACCACGTCCTGCAGGTCGGAGCCCTGCCATTTGTCGGTCGAGAGCAGATTGTGCGCCTCGGCCAGCGCGCCGAGCCGTCCCTCGAATTTGTCGCGCTCGGCGCGGCTCGCGCTGCGGAAGGTCTGCGTGGCGATCGATTGCAGGATCGCCAGCGTGTTCTTGACGCGGTGGTTGAGCTCCTCGATCAGCAGGTCGTGCAGCATCTCGCCGCGCGCGATCGTGGTCGCCATCCGCACCGCAAAGCCGAGGCCGACCATGAGCAGCACGCCGCCGATCACGCTGGTGATCGCAAGCGACCGCCACAGCGGTGCCACCAGCGAGTTCTCGGCGATCCCGGCGGCAACGGTCCAGCCGGTGACGCGCGAGCGGGTGAAGCCGGTGATCAGCGCTACGCCTTCCAGCGAGACCGTCGGCAGCGTTGCCTCGCCGCTGCGGAACATCTCGGCGAGCAGCGATGGCGAGGCGCGTTGCCCGATGGTCGCCTGCGGATTTGGCACGCGCGCCAGGTTGACGCCGTCGCTGTCGAAGATCGAGATGGTCCAGTCCTGGTTCAGGCGCTGCTTCTCGATGATGGTCTGGAAGACCTCGATCGGCGGACTGAAGGAGATGTCGTAGAGCACCTCACCGTCGCGCATCACCGGCACCTCGACGGTGATGATCAGGCGCTGCTTCACCGCGCCGAAGAACAGGTTGGAATATTGCGGCTGCCGGGTCGTGAACACCTTCTCGAGCATCTCGAGATTGTTGCGCGGCGGCAGGCTCGCGGTGTCCTTGGTCAGCGAGGAGAACGCCTGCCGTCCCGCGCGGTCGGCCACCAGCACCACGCCGTCCTTGCCGTACTGGTCGATGAAGCCGGCCGCGACGCGGCGGAAATTCTCGAACTCGCTGTTGCGCAGCGAGTTGGTCAGCGCCAGCACCTGCAGCCCGCCGGTCATGCGCTGCATTTCGGCATCGAGCAGCAGGCGGATGCTGCGCGCGGTCTCCAGCACGCGCTGCGTCGCGGCCTGGCGGTCCCGCTGATAATTGTGAAACACGATCCCGACCGCGAAAACGATCAGCGGCAACATCGTCCCCGCGACCAGAAGCGCGAGACGCACTGGCAATGTCAGTTTCGGCACAATGTCCCCGGGTCGGTGCCCGTTTGCGGTCAGCTTAGGGGAAGCGGGAAAAGTCCGCCAAAGGAAATGACTGGTAGTCTGAAAGATTCCGCGGCGCACAGAGCGCAATCCGGAAAACTGCGGCGCGGCTTTCCGGATGGATTTTGCTCAGAACGAGTTGTGCGCCGCGGAATGGCGTCGTGTCAGAGATTGCTCTCGGTGATCGCGGCGTAGACCATGGTGCGCAGCTCGCGCCGCAGCGGGTAGGCGCTCGACGGCAGCACCTGGGTCATGAAGATGGTGATCAGCTCCTCGGCCGGATCGATGAAGAACGACGTCGTCGCGGCGCCGCCCCAGTTGAATTCGCCCGGGCTGCCGGCGATCAGCGTCTGCGCCGGGTGCATGGTGACGGCGAAGCCGAGGCCGAAGCCGATGCCGTTATAGGCGGCTTCGGCGAACATCGAGCGCGACATCGCCGGCAGGTCGACGCCGCCGGGCAGGTGGTTCGAGGCCATCAGCTTCAGCGTCTTCGGGCCGAGCAGGCGGACGCCGCCGAGCTCGCCGCCATTGAGCAGCGCCCGGCAGAAGGTCAGATAGTCGGCCGCGGTCGAGCACAGTCCGCCACCGCCCGAGACCAGCGAGGGCGGTGACAGGAACGAGCTGGTGGTCGGATCGTCCTGCAAGGTCAGCGTGCCCTTGCGCTCGGCGGCGAGCGGGTTGAAGCCGCCTTGCGGGTCGGCCGAATAGCAGGCGGCAAAGCGGTGCGCCTTGTCCGAAGGCACGAAGAAGTCGGTATCGTTCATGCCGAGCGGCCTGAAGATGCGCTCCTTCAGGAACTGCTCGAACGGCATGCCGGAAATCTTGCCGACGAGATAGCCGAGCACGTCGGTCGAGACCGAGTAATTCCAGGCTTCGCCCGGCGAGAACTCCAGCGGGATCTTGGCCAGATCCTCGATCATGCTGTCGAGCGTGCCGGCCTTGATGACCTCGCCGATCTTCTTCTCGCGATAGGCGGCGTCGACATTGGAGCGCTGCTGGAAGCCGTAGGTAAGGCCCGAGGTATGACGCAGCAGGTCGACGATCAGCATCGGCCGGCTCGGCGGGCGGGTCAGGAAGGCGGGCGCAATGCCGGCGACGAACACCCCGAGGTTCTTCCATTCCGGAATGTACTTTGCGACCGGCTCGTCGAGCGCGACCTTGCCTTCCTCGACCAGCATCATGAAGGCGACCGACGTGATCGGCTTGGTCATCGAATAGATGCGGAAGATGGTATCGTCCTTGACCGGCACCTTGCGCTCGAGATCGGCAAAGCCCTGGACGGTGGAATGCACGATCTTGCCGCGGCGGTAGATCAGGACCTGGGTGCCGGGAAAGCGGCCGGAGTCGATATAGCGGCTCTTCAGATGTGCTTCGAGGCGGTTCAGCGCTGTGGTCGACATTCCCGCGGATTCGGGCGAGGCAGGCGTGGGGGCTAGCATCAGGCGTTTCTCCGGCTTGCAAGGCAGCCTTGATAGCCGAAAAGTGTCCGTTCCACCAACCGGCCGCCGCTTACCGGCACAGGGCCGGTGGTGTACGGTCGCCGCTGCAATCGCGCCCTAAAGGGCCCTCAAGGGAAACGCCGAGATGACCCAGTTCAACGAAACCGAGCTCACCACAGCCGTCATCCGCAGCTTCGACCAGACGCCCGATCCGCGGGCCAAGTTCCTGCTGCAGGAACTGGTGAAGTCGCTGCACGATTATGTGCGCAGGACGGACCTGACCTTCGAGGAGTGGGACCACGCGATCGGTTTCCTGACCCGCACCGGGCAGATGTGCACCGACATCCGCCAGGAGTTCATCCTGCTGTCCGACGTGCTCGGCGTGTCGATGCTGGTCGACGCGGTCAACCACAGGGATCGCGACGGCGCGACCGAGACCACGGTGCTCGGCCCGTTCTATGTCGGCGAGCACAAGGTGACGCCGCACGGCACCGACGTCTCGGCAAGCCTGCCCGGCGAGCGCATGTTCGTGCAAAGCCGCGTCACCGATCTCGACGGCAAGCCGCTCGCCAACGTGCCGGTCGATATCTGGCACGCCGACGACGACGGGTTCTATGACTCGCAGAAGCCGAGCTATGCCACCGAAGGTCCGTCGTCGCGGGCGCGGTTCGTCACCGATGCCGATGGCCGCTTCTTCTTCCGCACCATCGTGCCGTGCAGCTATCCTATCCCGACCGACGGTCCGGTCGGGCAGATGATCACGCAGACCAACCGTCACCCGATGCGGCCGGCGCATATCCACTTCCTGGTCAACGCCAAGGGCTATGAGCCGCTGATCACGCATGTGTTCGTCGAAGGCGACAAGTACATCGATTCCGATGTGGTGTTCGGCGTGAAGGACGAACTGATCGCCAAGGTCGAGCAGCGCACCGATGCCGTGATGCCGGATGGCCAGCGGTCGGATGGTCCGTGGAGCCTGATGAGCTACGAATTCCGCGTGAAGCCCGGTGGCGGAATGGCGCCGGCGCCGCTCGGCACCAAGGTCGCCGAAGTCGCCTGATCGCGATCATCGAAGGTGCCTGCCCAATTCTTGTGCGGCGCACAAGATTTGAGCGAATCGCAATTTTTGGCAGCGCGCGCAGGCTTTGTGCGCGCTGCGACATGTTGCGCAAGACTTTGCAATAAAATCGATTTTTGCACTGCGGTAGCTTGGCACAAGGCTTGAATAGTCAGCTGTCGACGCCATTGAAGCCGTCCCTCGAGGCCACCCCATCGGATTTCTGACGCCGCCAGTCCGGGGCCTCCCCGGTGCATGCCCTTTTGCGCCCTGCGCGCGTCGCCACCCGACTGACGGTGCTCGACGCACAGACGCAACACCGCAACGACGCAAAGGACGACCGATGACCAAGCCCAGCAACACGCCCCCGAGCCGTGCGATCAGCCGTCGCCGGCTGCTGAAGGCAACCAGTGGCGCCGCAGCGCTGCTCGCCGCGGCCAAGCTCAACTTTCCCGCTGGTGCATTCGCGCAAGGCGCAGGGCCCGAGGTGAAGGGCGCCAAGCTCGGCTTCATCGCGCTCACCGACGCCTCGCCGCTGTTCGTCGCCAAGGAGAAGGGCATCTTCGCCAAATACGGCATGCCCGACGTCGAGGTGCAGAAGCAGGCCTCGTGGGGCACCACGCGCGACAATCTCGTGCTCGGCTCCGAGGGCAACGGCATCGACGGCGCGCACATCCTGACCCCGATGCCGTACCTGATCTCGGCCGGCAAGGTGACGCAGAACAATCAGCCGACGCCGATGTACATCATGGCGCGGCTCAATCTGAACGGCCAGTGCATCTCGGTGGCCAAGGAATATGCCGATCTGAAGATCGGCGTCGACACCACGCCGTTCAAGGCGGCGCTTGAGAAGAAGAAGGCCGGCGGCAAGGCCGTGAAGGCTGCGATGACCTTCCCGGGCGGCACGCATGACCTCTGGATCCGCTACTGGCTCGCCGCCGGCGGCATCGATCCCGACAAGGACATCGAGACCATCGTGGTGCCGCCCGCGCAGATGGTGGCCAACATGAAGGTCGGCACGATGGACTGCTTCTGCGTCTGCGAGCCCTGGAACCTGCAGCTGATCCATCAGGACATCGGCTACACCGCGATCACCACCGGCGAGCTCTGGGACAAGCATCCGGAGAAGTCGTTCGGCCTGCGTGCCGCCTGGGTCGACAAGAACCCGAAGGCCGCGAAAGCGCTGCTGATGGCTGTCATGGAAGCCCAGCAGTGGTGCGAGAAGGCCGAGAACCGCGAGGAGACCGCCGCGATCTGCGGCAAGCGGCAGTGGATCAACTGCCCGGTCGAGGACATCACCGACCGCATGAAGGGCAAGTTCGACTACGGCACCGGCCGCGTGGTCGAGAACTCGCCGCAGCAGATGCGGTTCTGGAAAGACAACGCGTCCTATCCCTATCAGAGCCACGACCTCTGGTTTCTCACCGAGGATATCAGGTGGGGCAAGTATGAGGCGGGCTTCGACACCAAGGCGCTGATCGCCAAGGTGAACCGCGAGGATCTCTGGAAGGAGGCCGCCAAGGAGCTTGGCGTGTCTGACATTCCGGCCTCGACCTCGCGCGGCAAGGAGACCTTCTTCGACGGCAAGGTGTTCGATCCGGCCGATCCTGCCGCCTACCTGAAGTCGCTGTCCATCAAGCGTGTCGATGTCTGATTTGAGCGAACCGCGCCTCGCGCGCGGTTCTCCCTTTTCCACGGAGATTGTTTGTCAATGTCGATGCCTGCCATGAATACCGAAGTATCGGCGGTGGTGATCCCGCCGGCCGCTGCTGCGGCGCCGGTCGTGATCATGACGCCGAAGCGCACTCCGCGCGCCGAGACCTATGCCAGGATGGCGAAAGAGACCGCGGCGCGCGTGGTGCCGCCGCTGATCGTGATTGCGCTGCTGCTGGTGGTGTGGGAGCTGATCTGCCGGCGCGCCGGCTCCAGCCTGCCGCCGCCGTCAAAAGTGTTCACGGACACCAGGGAGCTGATCCTCAATCCGTTCTTCGACCATGGCGGCATCGACAAGGGGCTGTTCTGGCATCTCTCCGCCAGCCTGCAGCGCGTTGCCTACGGCTATTCGCTGGCGGCGATCGCGGGCATCGCGCTCGGCACGCTGGTCGGACAGTCGGTCTGGGCGATGCGCGGGCTCGATCCGCTGTTCCAGGTGCTGCGCACCATCCCGCCGCTGGCCTGGCTGCCGCTGTCGCTCGCCGCGTTCCGCGACGGCCAGCCCTCGGCGATCTTCGTGATCTTCATCACCTCGGTGTGGCCGATCATCATCAACACTGCGGTCGGCATCCGCAACATCCCGCAGGACTACCGCAACGTCGCCGCGGTCGTGCAGCTCAATCCGCTGGAGTTCTTCACCAAGATCATGATCCCGGCGGCCGCGCCCTACATGTTCACCGGCCTGCGCATCGGCATCGGCCTGTCGTGGCTTGCGATCGTCGCCGCGGAAATGCTGATCGGCGGCGTCGGCATCGGCTTCTTCATCTGGGATGCGTGGAATTCCTCGCACATCAGCGAGATCATCCTGGCGCTGTTCTATGTCGGCATCATCGGCTTCGTGCTCGACCGGCTGATCGCGGCGCTGGGCAAGATCGTCACCCGCGGCACGGCTGCGAACTGAGGGGACAAGTCATGCAGGCTTATCTGAAGCTCGATCACATCGACAAGATCTTCACCCGCGGCAATGCCAGCACGGAGGTTCTGAAGGACATCAACCTGACGATCGAGAAGGGCGAATACGTCTCGATCATCGGCCATTCCGGTTGCGGCAAGTCGACCCTGCTCAACATCGTGGCCGGTCTCACCGGCGCCACCAATGGCGGCGTGCTGCTGGAGAACCGCGAGGTCAATTCGCCGGGGCCGGATCGCGCCGTGGTGTTCCAGAACCACAGCCTGCTGCCGTGGCTGACCGTCTACGAGAACGTCAAGCTCGGCGTCGACAAGGTGTTCGCCAGGACCAAGAGCAGGGCCGAGCGCGACGCCTGGGTGATGCACAATCTCAGCCTGGTGCAGATGGCGCATGCCAAGGACAAGCGGCCGAGCGAGATTTCCGGCGGCATGAAGCAGCGCGTCGGCATCGCGCGTGCGCTCGCCATGGAGCCGAAGGTGCTGCTGCTCGACGAGCCGTTCGGCGCGCTCGATGCGCTGACCCGGGCGCATCTGCAGGATTCGGTGATGGCGCTGCACCAGAAGCTCGGCAACACCATCCTGATGATCACCCACGACGTCGACGAGGCCGTGCTGCTGTCGGACCGCATCGTCATGATGACCAACGGCCCGAGCGCGCGGATCGGCGAGGTGCTCGAGGTACCCCTTGCGCGCCCGCGCAAGCGGCTCGAGCTCGCGACCAACCCCGGCTATCTGAAGTGCCGGCAGCGCGTGCTCGAATTCCTCTACGAGCGCCACAGCTTCGTCGAGGCGGCATGAAGATCATGTAGATGTCGGGCGCTGCGGCCTTGAACCGGAGCGCAGTGATCCACGACCAATGCTCGCATTTTCCAAAGTCGTTTCAGAAGCAAGGAGCGTTGAGATGAATCCGTCCCAAATCAAGCTGGTGCAAGACAGCTTCGGCAAGGTCGCGCCGATCTCGGAGCAAGCCGCGGTCTTGTTTTACGATCGCCTCTTCGAGGTCGCGCCCGCCGTCAAGGCGATGTTTCCGCCTGATATGAAAGAGCAGCGCAAGAAGCTGATGACAACGCTCGCCGTCGTCGTCAACGGGTTGAGCAATCTCGATACGATCCTGCCCGCCGCGAGCGCGCTCGCCAAGCGCCATGTCGGCTATGGCGCGAGGCCCGAGCATTATCCGGTGGTCGGCGGCGCATTGCTGTGGACATTGGAGAAAGGCCTCGGCGAAGCCTGGACGCCTGACGTTGCCGCCGCGTGGACCGCGGCCTACGGCACGCTGTCCGGCTACATGATTTCGGAAGCCTATGGCAACGCGCAGGCGGCGGAGTAGGGCGTTCGTCGGAGCTTGCCGCGGAACATCGGTTTCGCTGCGAGCGGAACCTCTATCCACGTCATTGCGAGCCACCCGGTCGGCGCGTAGCGCCGCCGGATGACAGGCTCCGCGAAGCAATCCATACCTCCGCCTGTCGAGAGATGGATTGCTTCGCTTCGCTCGCAATGACGAATGGATCGATCTATGGTCCGCCCGTTCCGTCAACGGGTGAACCAACAATGATGTTCCTGGAAACGCCGCCGAAACTGATCCCGACCGAAATCTTCTCCGCCGTGCCGGCCGAATTCCGCCGCAAGGTGGCGAGCGAATGGGCCGATGCCAACCGGCCGGGCGCGGTGACCGACTGCTTCATCGAAGGGCCGTCGTTCGATGCGGCGGGCAATCTCTACATCGTCGACATTCCGTTCGGCCGCATCTTCAGGATCGCGCCGGACAAGTCATGGACGCAGGTCGCCGAATATGACGGCTGGCCCAACGGGCTGAAGATCGACGTGATGGGCCGCATCCTGCTCGCCGATTACCGTCACGGGCTGATGGAGCTCGACCCGAGATCGGGCCAGGTCACGCCGCTGCTGCGCTCGCGCAATTCGGAATCGTTCCGCGGCTGCAACGATCTGCACATCGCCTCGAACGGCGACATCTATTTCACCGACCAGGGCCAGACCGGGCTGCACGATCCGACCGGCCGGGTCTATCGGCTACGCACGAGCGGCGCGCTCGATTGCCTGATCGACACCGGCATCAGCCCCAACGGCCTGGTGCTCGATCCGCACGAGGCCGTGCTGTTCGTCGCCATGACGCGCGACAATGCGGTGTGGCGCGCGCCCTTCATGAAGGACGGCAGCGTCTCCAAGGTCGGACGCTTCTGCTCGCTGTTCGGCCCGAGCGGGCCCGACGGCATGACGATGGACCGTGCAGGGCGGCTGTTCGTCGCCCACGCCTCGCTCGGCCATGTCTTCGTGTTTGCGCCGAACGGCGAGTGCATTGCGCGGATCAAATCCTGCGCCGGGCCAAGCTGCACAAATGTCGCGATCGGCGGCGCCAACCGCGATCGGCTCTACATCACGGAATCGGTGACCGGTTCGGTGTTGGTCGCCGACATCAGCGGGCTCGGCTAGAGCGTTTTCGAGCGAAGCGGATACCGGTTCGCGCAAGGAAAACGCGTCAGAACAAGAATCTAGAGCCCTGTTCCGATTCCATTGGAACGGGAAGGGCTCTAGGCCGCGACACGTGGCCTTTCAGGAAACGGAGAGCCGTACAGCCAGGCCAGATTGTCGCAGAACTTCTCGAGGCTGGTCTCGCGGATCAGCTGGTTGCGCAGCAGCGCGTGTACGCCGGCCGGGTGATAGACGTGGGTGCCGAGTTCGCGGGCCTGCAGCTGGACCCGCGCCGTGCGGATCAGCCGAGCCTGCCGGTACTTTTCCAGCGCATGATCGAAGCGGTCGGGCGTCTCGCCCAGCAGTTCGGCGAGCCAGACCGCGTCCTCCAGCGCCATGCAGGCGCCCTGGGCGAAATATTGCAGCATCGGATGCGCGGCATCGCCGAGCAGGACGGCGCGGCCGTCGACCCAGCGCTCGGTGGGATCGCGATCGCAGGTTACCCAGGCCTTCCAGTCCTTGCCGTGGTGAATGATCGCCTTGGCGCGGGGATGGACGTCGCGAAAGCCCTCCAGCACCTCCTCGTGGGTCACCGGCTTGGCGGCGAAAGCTTCCGCCGGATCGTTATGGCAGGTGATGGCGAGGTTGAAGACCTTCCAGCCCGAGAGCGGATAGTGCACCAGATGGCATTTGGCGCCGGCCCATAGGGTCGCGGCGTTCCAGCGCAGATCCTCCGGCATCTGTTCGGTCGGGATCACCGATCGATAGGTGGTATGGCCGGCGATGCGCGGCGGGCCGTCGTCGACCATCTGCTGGCGGATCCGCGACCTGAGCCCGTCGGCGCCGATCAGGAGGCAGCCCTTGACACGCTCGCCGGATTTCAGCCGCGCGACGACGGCCTCGCCGTCCTGCAGATATCCGACGACCTCGCAATCGCTGCGCAGCGTGATGAGGGGATGCGCCTCGCAGGCGCGCACGAAGATGCCGTGCAGATCGCCGCGATGCACCACCGCATAGGGATTGCCGAAGCGCTGGCGGAAATAGCTGGTGAGATCGATGCTGGTGATCTCCTCGGCGGAGATCGCATCCATCAGCCGCAACTGGTCGATGAACACCGCAATCGCGCGGGCGGCATCGCCGAGCCCGAGATGGTCGAAGGCATGGAAGGCGTTCGGGCCGAGCTGGATGCCGGCGCCGATCTCCTGATAGCGCGGCGCGCGCTCCAGCACGGTGACCTGGAATCCCTTGCGGGTCAGCGCGACTGCCGCGGCCAGTCCGCCGATGCCGCCGCCTGCAATGATGATCGGATCCCTGCGCATGTCGTCTCCCCGATGCTGCTATTTCCTCGGTATTTTGCGCCGGCGGCCGGCGTTGCCTTCGACCTTCTCGCGCGGCTCTTTCGGCTGCGCCGCCGAGGGCACCACGATCTGGCCGGCTTCAACCTCTTGCTCGAGCCGGTCGAGATTCCCGTAGAGCTCGACCAGCACCCGCTTCAGCTCGGCGGCTTCCTTCGCCGACATCGCGCCGGTCGCGACCTCCTCGTAATATTGGGCGATCGGCATCAGCCGGGCCGCGAGCTCGGCACCCTTGGGCGTCAGCGCGACCTGAAGGCTGCGCTGGTCGTTCTCCGGCCGGTCGCGGGTCAGCAGCCCGGCGCGGCTCATGTCGGCGACGATGCGCGACAGCGTCGAGACGTCGGCCGACGTCAGCTCGGCGATTTCACCGAGCCGCAGCGGATGTCCCTGCTCGGACAGCGCGGCGAGCACGCGATACATCGGCAGCGTCAACTTCTCGTGACGGATCACGCGGACGAACAAATCGCCCATCCGCACGCCGAGTCTCGCGAGCAGATAGGGCAGCGAATTCGAAAATCGGTACATGGGCTTAGGTCCGGGCTCGATTCCAGGCGGGAGACATCCGCCCGGAATAGCCGCCGGTCCTCGCACCGACAACAGTTGCATTCCAATCATTTGCATTTGCAACTTTCTCATTGACAAATATCTGGACCGGATGTCTTGTCCTGTCAACACGGAAACGAGGGCAGGCGCCCGAAGGGAGCAACCGATGCAGGGCAAGATCGCGCTGGAGGAGCACTTCGCCATCGAAGAGACCGTGCGGGACAGCGCCGGCTTCTCGCCGGCCGACGACTGGGTCGAGCTCAAGGCCCGGCTGCTCGACATCCAGCACCGCCGTCTCGCCGAGATGGATGCGCACGGCATCGAGCTGATGCTGCTGTCGCTCAACGCGCCGGCGATCCAGGCCATTCCTGATCGCAACCGCGCGCTGGAGCTGGCGCGCCGCGCCAATGACTTCCTGGCCGAGCAGGTCGCGCGCCGGCCGCAGCGCTTCCAGGGCCTCGCCGCACTGCCGATGCAGGATCCGGAAGCCGCCGCGCGCGAGCTCGACCGCTGCGTCAGCGCCTTGAAATTCCGTGGCGCACTGGTCAACGGCTTCAGCGAAGTCGAAGGCCACGACGGCGCCGTCTACTATGATCGCAAGGAGTTCTGGCCGTTCTGGTCCGAGGTCGAGCGGCTCGACGTTCCCTTCTATCTGCACCCGCGCAATCCGCTGGCGAAGGACGCCGCGATCTACGAGGGTCATCGCTGGCTGATGGGGCCGACCTGGGCGTTCGGTCAGGAGACCGCGGTGCATGCGCTGCGCCTGATGGGTTCGGGCCTGTTCGATGCCCATCCGCGGCTGCAGATCGTCATCGGCCATATGGGCGAGGGCCTGCCCTATTCGATGTGGCGGGTCGACAACCACAACAAGTGGATGCGCGCGCAGAACGTCTATCCCGCGAAGCGCAAGATCGCTGATTACTTCCGGGAAAATTTCTACATCACGACCTCAGGCAATTTCCGCACCCAGACGCTGATCGACGCAATGCTGGAGATCGGTGCCGACCGCATCCTGTTCTCGGCCGATTGGCCGTTCGAGAACATCGATCACGCCGCCGCATGGTTCGACACCGCGACGATCGCCGAAGGCGACCGCATCAAGATCGGCCGCGACAACGCCCGCAGCCTGTTCAAGCTCTAACGACATGCCGCGCAAACCTGCCGCAGAGCGGGGCGCATCATTTGTTGCAAGGGAGGAAACCGTGAGCACTTCGCCTGACATCGACGTGCATGAGGAACTGTCGAATGCGGCCGTCGGACGGTTGCACATCATGCTCGGCATCCTGATCACGCTCATCACGCTGTTCGATGGTTATGACACGTTCAATCCGGCCTACGTCATCCACTACGTGGCAAAGCCCTGGGGGTTGTCGCCGAGCCAGGCGGGGCTGCTGGTGAGCTCGGGACTGGTCGGGTTCCTGTTCGGCGCGGTCGGTCACGGCTCGGTCGCCGACCGGCTTGGCCGGCGTGGCACGCTGCTGGCCGGGCTCTGGGTCGTCAACGTCTTCACGCTGCTGACCGCCACGGTCGCCAACGACTTCTGGAGCTTCTGCGCGCTGCGCTTCGCGACCGGCCTCGGTCTCGGCGTGCTGCTGCCGCTGGGCACGACCTTCGTCAACGAACTGGCGCCGCGCCGGGTCAGCAACGCGTTCTCATTGTGGGGCGTGACGCTGGGCTGGTCGCTCGGCGGCGTCTGTGCCGGGCTCGTCGGCGTCTATCTGACGCCGCATTACGGCTGGCAGATCCTCTATTACCTCGGCGCGCTGTCGATCCCGCTCACCTTCGTCGCGCACGCGGTGCTACCCGAAAGCCCGCAATTCCTGGCGGCGCGGCGCCGCACCGAAGAGCTGCGCGCATTGCTGGCTCGGCTTCGCCCGGAACGGGCCGCCGTCTATCGCAACGCAAGCTTCGTCTCCGCAGATGCCGGCAGCGTGCCGAGCCCGATCGCGGCGCTGCTCAGCCCGCGCTATCGCCGCGTCTCGCTGACGATCTGGATCACCGCATTCCTCAGCCTGTTCGCGATCTTCGGCCTGACCGGCTGGATCCCGACCGTGATGCAGAAGCGCGGCGAGACGTTTGCGGCCTCGTTCGGCTTCGGCGCGCTGATGCAGGCGATGTCGTTCGTCGGCGGGCTGACGCTCGCGATGCTGGCCGACCGCAGGATGTCGCTGACGCCGCGCTACCTCGCCACATGGTGGCTCGCCGGCGGCATCGCGGTGCTGGCGCTGGTGTTCGTCAGCGGTCACGGCGTCAATCTGGCGATCGTCGCGATCGCCGGGTTCTGCATCATCGGCGCCCAGCACGTGCTGAACAACTTCACCGCCGGCTCGTACGAGACCCTGCTGCGCGCCAGCGGCGTCGGCATGGAATTGGGCGTCGGCCGGGTCGGCGCCATCCTCGGGCCCTATGTGATCGGACTGCTGCAGCAGGTGACCGGCGGGCCCGACATCGTGTTCTGGGTGATCGGCGGTGCCGCGATCACCGGCGCGTTTGCGATCGGCTCGCTCGGACTGGCTGCTGCGGTCCGGCCCGCGGCCGTCGACGCGGCGCCTGCGGAGTGATGCTTCATCATGCGTGATTTCGACGAGCACAACATCACCGAGGCGGTGATCGACAGCATGGCGCAGGCAAAGGATGCGCGCCTCAGGGCCGTCATGACCAGCCTGGTGCGTCACCTGCATGACTTCGTCCGCGACGTCGAGCTCGGCTTCGACGAATGGAACGCCGCGATCGATGTCCTGACCCGGACCGGACAGACGTGCAGCGACAAGCGGCAGGAGTTCATCCTGCTGTCCGACACACTCGGCGTCTCGATGCTGGTCGATGCGATCAACCACCGGATGCCTGAGGGCGCGACCGAGACCACCGTGCTGGGACCGTTCTTCGTTGCCGCCGCACCTGAGTTGCCGTCCGGCGCCGACATTTCCGGCGGCATCGAAGGTGAGCGGCTCGATGTGAACGGCGTTGTTTGCTCGCCCGATGGCCGGCCGCTGGCGAACGCAACCGTCGACGTGTGGCATGCCGACGATGACGGCTATTACGATGTGCAGCAGCCCGGCCTGCAATCGCTCGTGATGCGGGCGCGGTTCCGGACCGACCGCGAAGGGCGGTTTTCCTTCACCTCGATCATGCCGGCCTACTATCCGATCCCGCATGACGGTCCGGTCGGCGAGATGCTGCAGGCGCTCGGCCGGCACCCGTACCGCCCGGCGCATGTCCACTTCATGATCGCCGCCGACGGCCACGAGACGCTGATCACCCACATCTTCGATGCCGAAAGCCCGTACCTCGATTCCGATGCGGTGTTCGGCGTCAAGAACTCGCTGATCGCGAATTTTCCCCGCGATGACCGCTCCGGACAACCGCAGCGCTCCCTCACATACCGGTTTGGCCTGAAGCCGCTCGGCCACGCCGTGCCATCAGATCGATTGACGATTTCGACGAAAGGAAACCTCTGATGTCCAGCTCCATCCATGCCGCCGCGGATAGCGGTGCGGCGCGACTGCCGGATTCGCTGGTGTTGCTGTTTGCTCGGCTGGCGATAGCGCCGCTGTTCCTCTACAGCGGCATCGGCAAGGCGATGGCGTTCTCGGCAACCGCTGCGCGCCTCGGCGCGGCCGACGGCCTCGGCGCCGTGCTCGCGGGCGGTGCGATGGCGGTCGAGCTCGGCTGCGGCATTGCGCTCGTGCTCGGCCTGTTCGCACGGCCCGCCGCCGTGATCCTGTTCCTGTTCACGATCGCGGCGACGCTGATGTTCCACAATTTCTGGGCCGCACCGGAAGCGCAGGTCGTGACCCAGACCATCAACTTCCTGAAGAACCTCGGCCTGCTCGGTGCGCTCGCGATGATCGCAAGCTTTGGGCCCGGCAGCTATGCGGTGAATGCGGGCAAATAGGCCGGGTGCGAGCTCCTGATTGCGATAGCCGGCAGCGAAGCTCGGTGGCTCACGATCCCGCGCTGGAACGAAGCACGCTGTCGCCTGGTGCGATCGACAACAGCCAGTCCCCGAACACCTGCTCGGCTTGCGCAGCGACCGGCCTCGCCAGCGCCTGCGTCGCTGCGCGCAGTTCGGGGATCGCAATTTTCGCCGCCGACAGTTCGGCGGCGTGGCCGACATACCATTCCTCGAGCTGCCGCGGATCGGCTTCGAGATGGAATTGCAGCGCCAGCGCGTTGCGGCCCCAGGCGAAGGCCTGGTTCTCGTAATTGGCATTCGACGCCAGCCGCACCGCATCGCTCGGCAGGTCGAACGTGTCGCCGTGCCAGTGCAGCACTTTGCTGTGCAGGTTGCGCAGGCAGGATGATTTGCCGTCCGCCGTCAGTTCGACCGGGCCCCAGCCGATCTCCTTGACCTTGCCCGGGAACACGCGGCCGCCGAGCGCCTGCGCCATCAGCTGCGCGCCGAGGCAGATGCCGAGCGTCGGCAGTCCGCGGCGCAGCCGCTGCTCCAGCAGCGCGATCTCGGTCGAAAGAAACGGATAGGTCTCGGTCTCGTAGACCCCGATCGGGCCGCCCAGCACGATCAGCAGGTCCGCATCCCTGACCGCGCGATCGGAGAGGTCGTCGACCGGCGCATCGCAGAACGACACGCTCCAGCCGGCGCGCTCCATGATCGGGGCCAGCAGCCCGAGATCCTCGAACGCCACATGGCGGATGGCAATGGCGGAGCGCGGTGGTCGCATCGGCAACGTCCAGTGTTTTCGCTATATAATCTCAAATATAGCGCAGCGGATCGCGGCGAGTCCAGCCGCCGTCTTGCGGGGCTGCTCAGCGGTCGGAATGCAGCTTCTCGAGAAACTCCTTCACGCCGCTGACGGCGCCGGTGTGCGAGGCGACATAGCCAGGAAGGGCGCCCACCGCCTTGTGAAACTCGCTGCTCTTCATGATGTCGAGCACGCGCTGCATCGGTTCGGTTTCCAGGAACGCGCGCTTGCAGACGAAGAAGTAATCTTCCGTCAGCAGGCGGATGAAATCGAGGCCGAACTGCCGCGCGGCAGCCTCGACGCCGAAGCTCGCATCCGCCATGCCGCTCGCGACATAGGCGGCGACCGCGGCGTGGGTGAACTCCATCTGCTGGGCGCCGTTGATCCGGCTTTGCGGAATCTTGTGCAGCGCCAGCAACTGATCGAACAGCAGCCGCGTGCCGGAATCATGGTCGCGGTTGACGAAGCGGGCCTTGCGCTCAACCAGATCCTTCAGCGTCGTGATCTTCAGCGGGTTGCCGCGCTTGACCATCAGGCCCATCTCGCGGGTGACGAAATTGATCACGCGGTCCTCGCGCGGATCGAGCCATTCGCGGCAGGCCTTGATGCCCTGCGCCCGCAACTCGCCGCGCGGCAGATGCACGCCGGAGAGATCGCAGGCGCCCTGCGCCAGCGACACCAGCGAGTTCTGGTTCGAGACATAGCGCAGATCGACGCCGACACCGCCGGCGCGATCGAGGAACTCGCGCAGCTTCGACACCGCAAAGCCGTGGCTGGCATGGACCCGGATCACCTGCGGCCGCTGCTCGAGGAACGGCTTGATCTCGGTGACCAGTTCCTGCGCGAGGTTCTCGAGCTGCAGGCCGAGCCGTGCCTGCATGCGCTCGCCGGCCCACACCAATTTCTCGCCGAACGGCGTCAGCTTCGAGCCCTTGCCGCGCTGCGTCTCCACCAGCGGCACGCCGAAGAACGCGGACCATTGCTCGATCAGGTTCCAGACATGGCGATAGGACAGATGCGCGTCGCTGGCGGCGCTGGTGATCTTCCCGGTCTTCCTGATCTCGTTGAGGATGCCGAGCATCACGACCGCGGTCTGCGGTGAGTTCTCTTTCCGAAAGCGCCAGACGGTCTCGATCTCGATCTGCAGCATCGTGGTCACCGCTTATGAAGTCGACTTCATATCCTGGTATGCCAATAGGCACAAGATATCATATTTACTGCGCATGAAAGCCTCTTAGGTTTAAGGGCAACACCAGGAGGAAATATGATGTCGGTTGCATATGACTATGAGCGCGATTTCAGCCGCCCCGCGACCATCCGGGACGAATTGCTGCTGATCGACGGCGCCCGCGTCCGCTCGCTGTCCGGTAAAACCTTCAAGTCCCTCAACCCCGCCACCGAGCAGGTGATCGCTGTCGTCGCCGAAGGCAACGAAGCCGATGTCGACCGTGCGGTCGCTGCCGCGCGCCGCGCCTTCGAAGGCCCTTGGCGCACCATGCGCGCCGCCGAGCGCGGCCACATCCTGTTGAAATGGGCCGAGCTGCTGAAGCAGCATGCCGACGAGATCGTGGCGCTGGAAAGTCTCGATGCCGGCAAGCCGATCGCGGGCGTGCTGCGCCAGGATTTTCCGGCGGCCGTCGACACGCTGACCTATTACGCCGGTTGGGCCGACAAGATCAGCGGCGATGTGGTCTCGACGCGCGACGACGCGCTGACCTACACGGTGCGCGAGCCGGTCGGCGTGGTTGCCGCGATCGTACCGTGGAATTTCCCGCTGATGATCGGCATGTGGAAGCTCGCGCCGGCGCTGGCCTGCGGCTGCACGATCGTGATGAAGCCGGCCGAGCTGACCTCGCTGTCGGCGCTGCGGATCGGCGAGCTCGCGCTCGAGGCCGGGCTGCCGAAGGGCGTGCTCAACATCGTGACCGGACCTGGCCGCGTCGTCGGCGACGCGCTGGTCAATCACCCCGATGTCGACAAGGTCACCTTCACCGGCTCGCCCGGCGTCGGCCGCGGCATCATGAAGGGCGCTGCCGGCAACTTCAAACGCGTCTCGCTCGAGCTCGGCGGCAAGTCCGCCAATGTGATCTTCGACGATGCCAATCTCGAAGCCGCCGCCAAGGCCGCGGCCGCCGGCATCTTCTTCAATGCCGGGCAGGTCTGCTCGGCCGGCTCGCGCGTGCTGGTGCAGGAGAAGGCCTATGACGAGGTGGTCGAGCGCCTGGTCGCCCGCGCAGAGAGCCTGCGCATCGGCGATCCCGCCGATCGCGCCACCGCGCTCGGGCCGGTGATCTCCGAGAAGCAGATGCGCTCGATCCTCGACTATGTCGAGATCGGCAGGAACGAGGGCGCGCGGCTCGCCACCGGCGGCGCACGCGTCGGCGATCGCGGCTACTTCATCAGCCCCGCGGTATTCGCCAATGTCGCGCACGAGATGCGGATCTCGCAGGAGGAGATCTTCGGTCCCGTCGTCAGCGTGATCAAGTTCAAGGACGAGGCCGACGCGCTGCGCATCGCCAACGGCACCGCCTACAGCCTCGCCGCCGGCGTCTGGAGCGCCGATATGGGCCGCGTGCAGCGTTTCGCCAAGAAGGCCCGCGCCGGCACGGTGTGGATCAACACCTATGGCTACACCGACGTGCGGCTGCCGTGGGGCGGCGAGCGCGACTCCGGCCTGGGCCGCGAACACGGCACTGCCGCGCTCGACAATTTCACCGAGCCGAAGGCAGTGTGGATGAATCTCAACGTGTGACCGCGCGTAACGCGGCAACACGGGCGCGGATCGGAGGAACCGCGCTGACGGGGTTTTGCGTGAATGCGCCGCATAACAGGCGTCGTCCCGGCTTTCGCCGGGACGACGATGTGGAGACACGACGACCTGTTTCCTCTATCGTTCTGCGCGGGGCCAATAGCGACCCACGCAGAACGAGGCGATCGTGCAGACAAAAAAATTCGGCAACAACGGCCCGCAGGTCTCGGTGATCGGGCAGGGCACCTGGTATCTCGATCGCGGTGACCGCAAGGCGGCCGTCGCTGCGTTGAAGCGCGGCATCGATGCCGGCATGACGCATATCGATACGGCCGAGATGTACGGCGACGCCGAGCTCGTGATCGCGGACGCGATCGCCGGCCGTCGCGACGAGCTGTTCCTGGTCTCGAAGGTCCTGCCGAGCAACGCCTCGCGGCGCGGCACCATCACCGCATGCGAGCGCTCGCTGAAGCGGCTGAAGACCGACCGGCTCGATTGCTATCTGTTGCACTGGCGCGGAACTTATCCGCTCGCCGAGACGGTCGCGGCGTTCGACGAATTGATCGCGGCGGGCAAGATCCGCGCCTGGGGCGTCAGCAATTTCGACACCGAGGATCTCGACGAACTGCTCGATGTCGCCGGTGAGGGCAAGATCGCCTGCAACCAGGTGCTCTACCATCTGCAGGAGCGCGCCATCGAACACGCCGTGATTCCGTGGTGCGAGCAGCACGGCGTTGCGGTCGTCGCCTATTCGCCGTTCGGCCACAATGATTTCCCCTCACTGTCGACCAGGGCCGGCACGGTGCTGCAACAGGTCGCGCAGGCGCACAAGGCGACGCCGCGCCAGGTCGCGCTGAGCTTCCTCACGCGGCTGCCGTCGGTGCTCGCGATTCCGAAGGCGTCGAATGCGGACCATGCGGCGGAGAATGCAGCCGCAGGCACGCTGAAGCTCAGCGGCGACGAACTCACGGCGCTCGACAACGCGTTCGCGCGCGGGCCGAAGCCGCGTTCGCTGCCGATGCTCTAAGCGAGAGCGTTTTCAAGCGAAGTGGATACCGGTTCGCGTGAAGGAAACGCGTCAAACAAGAATCCGGGCCCCGGATATCGTCGAGATCTGCACCGTCTCCACTCCACACAGTTCTTAACAAACTGTTGCAGTTGCAGCCGCATGCGGGCTGCGGCGGGCGGTCGCGCACGCTGGTGCATATCGGAGTCCCGTTTTCGGGCATTGTTCTCACGGCGGAATTGGCGTTCTGTAACAGCAGCAGATTCCCCTTATTTTGCCTTCGAGATTGCCGTGACACCGCCCCCCGCCGCCGTAGCCGCCAGGCTGGACAGCGTTCCTCTTGCATTGCCCGCAAAAGCCACTTCAGCGCGCAAGGCGCCGGCCCGTACCGATCGGCCGTTCAAGGGCATCGCGCTGATCCTGCTGTCGACGGTGTTCCTGGGCACGTCCGACATCACCGCAAAATATCTGTCGTCCACGCTGCCCTCGATCGAGATCGCCTGGATCCGCTTCCTGGTGTTCGCGATGATCATGACGCCGGCGATGCTGCCGGGCTCGCCGCTGTTCGCGCTGCGCAGCAGCCGCCCCGGCCTGCACGTGCTGCGTGGCGCCGCGCTGCTCGGTTCTTCCCTGATCTTCATCACGGGGCTCGGCTTCCTGCCGATCGCCGAGGCCTCGGCGACGAGCTTCGTCTCGCCGCTGTTCGTCACCGCGCTGTCGATCGCCTTCCTCGGCGAGAAAGTCGGTATGCGACGCTGGATCGCGACCGCGGTCGGCCTCGCCGGTGTGTTCATCATCCTGCGGCCGGGCACCAGTGCCTTCCATCCCGCCGCGGTCTTTCCGCTCGTCTCGGCGCTGGCCTGGGCCGGCACGCTGATCCTGACGCGCATGATGAGCGGCAGCGAGCGTCCGGTCGCGGTGATGACCTATTCGTCCATCGTCGGCGTCGCCATCGTCAGCGCGCTGGTGCCGTTCGTCTGGGTCACGCCGACCTGGCACGACATCATGTTCGGCATCCTGATCGGCGTTGCGTCCACCGTCGGACAGTGGATCGTGGTGCTGGCGTTCCGCTATGGCGATGCCTCGGTGCTCGCGCCGTTCTCCTACACGCAGCTGCTGTGGGTCAGCATCCTCGGCTTCCTGATCTTCGGCGAAGTGCCCGACAGCTGGACCATCCTCGGCGCCGGCTTCATCGTCGCCTCGGGCCTCTACACCGCGCATCGCGAGCGCGTCAGGCGGTCGCAGTTGCTGGCCGTGGCCAACGAGCCTTCGCCGAACGCCTGACCCGGGTACCGAGAATCGTGCGCCGGTTGCGAAACCAACCTCCGCTAGCGTTGCGCGTGTACAACAGTCGGGTCGAAATTTCGATCTCGGGAAGCTGAATCGAAGGATTTCGGAAACAATCGGCAATCGCGCGTTTGGCTGCATGCTAATCTCGCCCCAAGAGCGCCGTAGAGCGTTTGGGGGCCGTACACGTGCATTTTGGTTGGTCGTTTTTCTCGTTTGGTCAGCGGTTTCGCGGTGTGCTGGCTTCCGCAGTCTGCGTCTCGGCGGCTGCGTGCCTGTTGCCGTGCAGTTCGGCACAGGCCCAGAGCTACACCTGGGGCGGCAGCGGCAGCACGACGAGCAGCCCCGACTACCAGCTGCCGAGCAACTGGTCGACGACGTCGGCCGGCGCGCCGCCGATCCTCCCGAGCCAATCCGCGATTTTCGATTCGACGGGATCGCCGACGGTCACGATCGGCGGTCCGATGCTGCCGGACTCCTGGACTTTCACCGCCAATTCGCAGTCGTACACGATCAGCGGCAATCCGGTTATCTTCGCCCTGACGGGGCCGAGCGGCGGCCTGATCAACCGGGCCAACAGCGGCCAGACCATCACCATCAGCGCCAGCATCCACGGGCTTGCGCCCGGCGTGATGGTGCAACAGCTCGGCAACAGCACGCTGGTGCTCGCAGGCGCCAACAGCTACGCCGGCGGCACGCTGATTTCGGCCGGCACCGTGCAGGCGACCAATGCGGATTCGGTCGGCACCGGCACCATCACGCTCAACGGCGGCACCTTCCAGATGCAGTCGCCGACCGTATCGACCATCGCCTTCTCCAACAGCATCGCGGTCAACGCGGCCGGCGGCACGGTCGATGCGAACGGTGCCCAGGTCAATCTCCAGGGCGTGATCGCCGACGGCGCCGGCGGCGGTGTGCTGCGCCTGATCGATTCGTCCGCCTCGGGGTTCTCCAACGTCCAGCTCTCGGGTGCGAACACCTACAGCGGCGGCACGCAGGTGGTCGATACCACCGTTGTCGTCACCAACAACAAGTCGGTCGGGTCAGGCGCGGTCACGCTCGACAATGCCGTGTTCCAGGCCGATGGCCTCGGCAACCTGACCTTCGGCAACAATTTCAAGATCAACGCATCGGCGATCGGCAGCGCGATCGACGCCAACGGCGTGACGCTCACGATCGCCGGCAACATCGCCGACGGCAACGGCCCCGGCAAGCTGACGGTGCTGGATAATTCGGGCGGTCTCGGCCGCGTGGTGCTGTTGGGCACCAACACCTATACCGGCGGCACTTCGATCTGCGATTGCGCGACGCTGCAGCTCGGCGACGCCGGCCACACCGCCTCGATCGTCGGCGAGGTCGCCGTCGACGGCAAGCTCGACATCGTCAATGCCAACACGGCTGGAATCACCAAGATCGTCAACGACGGCTTCAACGGAATTGCCACCACGACGTTCTACAATTCCACGACGGCGTCGACGGCGACCATCATCAACCAGAATTTCGGCCTCACGGAGTTTCGCGACAGCAGCACCGCGGGCAACGCGACCGTGAGCAATACCAACGGTGCGTTCACGATCTTCCGCGATGCCAGTTCCGCCGGCAATGCCACGTTCACCAACAGCACTGGCGGCGCCGTGGTGTTCGGCGACGCGCTTGGTCTTCCCGGCGGCACCGACACCAGCACGGCCGGCAAGGCCGTGATCGACAACCATAGCGGCGGCAACGCAGTGTTCCTCGGCCATACCGATGCGGGCCAGGCGACCATCATCAATCGCGATAGCGGTTTGACCCAGTTCTTCGAATTCTCGTCGGCCGCGTCGGCGACGATTATTACGGAAGCCAATGGTGCTCTCGGCTTTGTCCAGCACAGCACTGCGGCGAACGCGACGATCGACAACAGCGGTGTAACCATTTTCGGTGGGTTCAGCGTTGGTGTGGATGCGCCGACTGCCGGTAACGCGAACATCACCAACCGTTCCGGCGGCATGCTGATCTTTCAGGCCTATTCGACGGCGGGCAACGCCACCATCACGACCGAGAGCGGCGCCCACGTTCTCATTTCCGGCAATTCGACAGGCGGCACCGCGCAGTTCATTACGCAGGGAACCGGCTATGTTGACTTCGGTGCTGGCGTTGGGCCGAACGGCGACGGGCGCATCACGGCAGGTTCGATCGCAGGGTCGGGTTCCTACTACATCGGTGGCGGCGTTACGCTTACCGTCGGCGGCAACAATCTCTCGACCAATGTCAGCGGCGTGATCTCCGAGTTCAAGCCGTGTGGCTGCGGCTCGCTCGCGGAAGGCAATCTGGAGAAGACCGGCAGCGGCACGCTGACGCTGTCGGGCTTCAATACCTATTCGGGCACCACCACGGTCAATGGTGGCGTTCTGCAGGTCGACGGCGGGATCGCGTCGTCGTACCTCACCACCGTGAATGCCGGCGGCACACTTTCCGGCATCGGCACCGTCGGCAACACGACGATCGCGAGCGGCGGCATCCTGCTGCCCGGCAATGCGACGCCCGGCTCCTATTTGACCGTGGGAGGCAATCTCGCGTTCCAGTCCGGAGCGCTGTATCTGGTGAGCATCAGCTCGACGGCGTCGACCTACGCCAAGGTGACGGGCACCGCGACGCTGGCGGGTTCGGTCGGCGTCAGCGCCACAGCCGGCAGCACGATTGCCAAGCAGTACACCATCCTGACCGCGGTCGGCGGCCGCAGCGGAACGTTTGCCGGGGTCGATTCAACCGGGCTGCCGTCCAATCTCGTGGCGACGCTCGGCTACGACACGAACAACGCTTATCTCAATTTCGCGCTCGATTACGGCGCGAAATCGACGCTCAACATCAACCAGAGCAACGTCGCCACCACGCTGCAGAACTTCTTCAACGCCAATGGCGGCATTGGCGCGGCCTTTGCCGGGCTGTCGCCGAACGGCCTGACGCAGGTGTCGGGCGAGGGAGCAACCGGCTCGCAGCAGGCGACGTTCAACGCGATGGGACTGTTCCTCGGCCTGTTGACGGACCCGTTCGTCGCCGGACGCGATGGCGCTGCCGATGGTGGCGCAAGCGCCACGCCGTTTGCCGAGGAGGGCGCTTCGCTCGCCACCGCGGCGCGCAAGACCGAGCCGCGCGATGCGTTGGCCGCGATCTATGCCAAGGCGCCACCGCGTCAGCTCGACTTCGAGCAGCGCTGGAGCGTGTGGGCGGCGGGCTATGGCGGCTCGCAGACCACCAGCGGCAATGCGGTGCTGGGCTCCAACAACACCAGCAGCAGCCTCTATGGCACCGCGGCCGGCGCGGACTATCGTTTGTCACCGAATACCATCGCCGGCTTTGCGCTGGCCGGCGGCGCCACCAGCTTCAGCGTCAACGGTCTCGGCTGGGGCCGCTCGGATCTGTTCCAGGCCGGCGCGTTCGTCCGCCACACCGTCGGCGCGGCGTATGTGAGCGCAGCGCTCGCCTATGGCTGGCAGGACATCACCACCGATCGCATCGTCACCGCCGCGGGCGCCGATCATCTGCGCGCCAACTTCAATGCCAACGCCTGGTCGGGCCGGCTCGAGGGTGGCTATCGCACCGCGACACCCTGGATCGGGCTGACGCCTTACGCGGCGGCGCAGTTCACCAGCTTCGAGCTGCCGAGCTATGCGGAAAGCGTGGTTTCCGGCGGCGGCGCCTTCGCGCTGAATTATGCGGCGAAGAGCGTCACCGACGTCAGGAGCGAACTCGGCCTGCGCTCCGACAAATCCTTTGCAGTCGACAGCGGTCTCGTGACTCTGCGCGGCCGCGTCGCCTGGGCGCACGACTTCAACCCAGATCGCAGCGCCGCTGCCGTGTTCCAGACGCTGCCGGGCGCGGCCTTCGTGGTCAACGGTGCGGCGCAGGCCAGCGACTCCGCGTTGACGACGGCCTCGCTCGAGATGAAGTGGCGGGGCGGGTGGTCGGCGGCCGCGACCTTCGAGGGCGAATTCTCCAACGTCAGCCAGTCCTACGCCGGCAAAGGCGTTATGCGCTATACGTGGTGACCCTCCGTGCTATAGCCTCGCGCAGCGAAAGCGTGTCCCGGACCTGATCCGCGACAGTGTATTTCGCGAGACGAAATACGCATCAAAATGAGTGGGACCAAACCCACGCGGGAGGGAACATGCGCGCAGCGATCTTCAGAAACGGCGAGATTGTCGTCGACCAGATGCCGGAGCCGAAGCCGGGCGCCGGCCAGGTGCTGGTCAAATCGCTCGCCTGCGGCATCTGCGGGTCCGACCTGCACGCACGCAAGCACGCCCACCGCATGGTGGAGCTGAGCAAGTTCCTGCCCGGCCGCACGCCGATGGATCTGTCGCGCGACGTCGTGTTCGGCCATGAGTTCTGCTGCGAGATCCTCGATTACGGCCCGGGCACCACGCGCAAGCTGAAGCCCGGCACGCGCGTCTGCTCGCTGCCGGCGCTGCTGACGCCGGAGGGTCCGAAGGGCATCGGCTATTCCAACGAATATGCCGGCGCCTATGCCGAGCAGATGCTGCTCAGCGAGCCGCTGTTGCTCGAAGTGCCGAACGGCCTTGCCGCCGAGCACGCCGCGCTCACCGAGCCGCTCGCGGTCGGCGTGCACGCGGTGGCAATGGCCAATATCAAAGGTGGCGAGGTGCCGCTGGTGATCGGTTGCGGGCCGGTCGGGCTCGCGGTGATCGCCGCGCTGAAGATCAAGGGGCTCGGCCCGATCGTCGCTGCCGATTACTCGCCGGCGCGGCGCCTGCTCGCCGAGAAGATGGGCGCCGATGTCGTGGTCGATCCAGCCAGGACACAGCCCTATGCGAGCTGGGCCGAGCACGCCCAGATGACCGAGGCGGAGAAGGCGGCGCGGCCGCCGATGCAGGCGCTGCTGCCGCCGCTGAAGCCCGCGCTGATCTTTGAATGCGTCGGCGTGCCCGGCGTGTTGCAGCAGGTGTTCGAGGGCGCGCCGCGCGGCGCCCGCGTCGTCGTGGTCGGCGTCTGCATGGAGACCGACAAGTCCGAGCCGATGCTCGGCATCATCAAGGAGCTCAACGTCCAGTACGTGCTCGGCTACACGCCGGAGGAGTTCGCCTATTCGCTGCGCCTGATCGCGGAAGGCCAGGTTGATGCCGCCTCGCTGGTCACCGGCCGTGTCGGCATCGACGGCGTCGCGCAGGCCTTTGCCGATCTCGCCAATCCCGAGGCGCACACCAAGATCCTGGTCGAGCCGTGGCGGTGAGCTGACGCCGGCGTAGCGCGGTTTGCATTTCGTGACACCGAACCTATAGTTCGCTGTCCTCTGAAAGCATCCACCGCATGCGCGTTTCAATCATCACGGGAGGCGGCTCCGGCATCGGCGCGGCGGTTGCACGCCGGCTCGCCGGCCCCGATCAATCCCTGATGCTGCACGGGCAGGGCACTGATGCCGCAGGTCTCGCGCGGCTGAACTCGGTTGCGGAGGAGTGCCGCAGCAATGGCGCGAAGGTCGCGGTCGCGACCGGCGATCTTGCCGCGGCCGGCGCGGGGACCACGCTGGTCGAGGCCGCGCGCGCTGCATTCGGGCCGATCGATGCGATCGTGCACGCCGCGGGCTTTGCCGACCGCCGCGAATTTGCCAGCCTGCCGCGCGAAGCGCTGGAGCGCGCCTTCGCGGTGATGGCGGCGGCCTTCCATGAAATCGCGGCCGCGGCGCTGCCCGACCTGATGCGCAGCGCGCGGAGCCGCGTCGTCGCGGTCTCGAGCTTCGGGCCGCATCGCTTCGTGCCTGGCGCCACCTATCCGGGATCGGCCGCGGCCAAGGCCGCGCTCGAAGTGCTGGTCAAGTCGCTCGCGATCGAGCTCGCCGCGTCCGGCGCCACCGCCAACGCCGTGATGCCCGGCTACACCCGCAAGGATTCCGGCTTGTTCGGCGCGCTTGATACCGCGACCTGGGAGCGCGTGGCAAAAGCCAATCCGATGCAGCGGCTGGCCGAGCCCGACGAGGTCGCCGCCGTGGTCGCGTTCCTGCTGTCGCCGGACGCGGGCCATCTCACCGGCGCCACGCTGCCGGTCGATGGCGGCCTGACCTTGATGTGACGGCATGAGCGAGGGCGTGCCGGTACAACAGGCTGATGTCGTCGTGCTCGGCGCCGGCATGGTCGGCGTCTCAGCCGGCCTCGCCGCGCGGCAGCGCGGATTGTCCGTCGTCATCGTCGACCGCCGCGAGCCCGGCAGCGAGACCTCCTACGGCAATGCCGGCATCATCTCGTCCGGCTCGATCCTGCCGCTCAATACGCCGTCGCTGCTGAAGAACCTGCCGAAATATCTCACCAACACGCATCCGGCGCTGCGTTGGAATCTTCCCTGGGCGCTCGCCAATGCCGGCTGGGTGATCCGCTTCCTCGCCGCGGCGACACCGTCGCAGACCAGGCCGCGCGCCGCCGCGCTGCACGGCCTGATCGGAACGTCGCTGACGCTGCATCGCGACTGGATCGTGCAGGCCGGCGCCGGCCATCGCATCCGCGAGACCGGCTGGCTCAAGGCCTGGCGCGGCGATGGGCTCTCGACCGCCAGGGCCGAGCAGGCGGCGCTCGCCGAATTCGGCATCAAGAGCGAGGTGCTCGATCGCCAGGCGATCTCGGCGCTCGAGCCCAACATCATTCCTGTCTATCGTGTCGGCCTGCTGCACAGCCAGACGGCATCGGTCGATTCACCCGGCGCGGTGGTGAAGGCCTATGCGCAGATGCTCGCTGCCAGCGGCGGCACGGTGCGGCAATCCGAGATCCGGCGGATCGAGCAACAGAACGACGGCTGGCACGTGCACCTTGCCGACGGCGAGATCGCCGCGCGCCATGTCGTGGTCGCACTCGGGCCGTGGGCGGCCGAATTGCTGCGGCCGCTCGGCTATCGCGTGCCGCTGGCGTTCGAGCGCGGCTATCACCAGCATTTCGTGCCGAACCCGGCACGCAAATTGCTGCGCCCGATCCATGACGCGGAAGGCAGCTTTCTGATGACGCCGATGGAGCAGGGCATTCGCGTCACCAGCGGCGTCGAGCTCACCGCGCGCGACGCGCCGTCGAATGATGCGCAGCTCGATTTCGTGGTGCCGATGGCGCGCGGCGTGGTCGAGTTCGGCGACGCGGTCGGCGAGCGCTGGCGCGGCGCGCGGCCGACGTTGCCCGACAGCCTGCCGATGATCGGGCCGGCGCCACGGCATCGCGGGCTCTGGCTCGCCTTCGGCAACCAGCATATCGGCTTCACCACCGGCCCCGGAACGGGTGCCGCGGTTGCGGCGATGATCGCAGGTGCTGCGCCGCCATTCGACGTCAAGGCATTTTCGCCGGACCGGTATATCGCGTGACACACGCGAGGCCGCCTGCGATGCTGGGAGTCGGGTGCGTCACGCGCGGCAACCGAGGGGCAGGATGAACTACGTCTGGGATTTCGGCATCCTCGCCAAGTACAGCCATCTGTTCTGGCTCGGGCTCGGCTGGACCATGGCCTACACGATCGGCACCATCATCCTGGGGACCTTGATCGGCCTGATCGTCGGCATGCTGCGGCTGCGCCGCATTCCCGTGATCGACTGGCTGCTGATCGCCTATATCGAGCTATTCCGCTGCACGCCGCTGCTGGTGCAGATCATCTGGTTCTACTACGCGTTTCCGGTGGTGATCGGGGTCAACATCCCGGCGCATGTCGCGGCCGTCAGTGTGCTCTCGCTCTATGGCGGCGCGTTCTATGCCGAGATCGTGCGCGGCTCGATCGAGAGCGTGCCGGTCGGGCAGTGGGATGCCGCCAAGGCGCTCGGCCTCCGCGGCTGGCATCTGATGCGGCTCGTGATCCTGCCGCAGGCGCTGAAGCCGATGATGGCGCCCTATGTCAACCAGTCGGTGACGCAGCTGAAGAACACCTCGCTGGTCTCGATCATCGCGGTGCCCGACCTGGTCTACAACGCGACCCTGATCAACGCCGACACCTACCGGCCGCTCGAGGTCTACACCATCGTGGCGCTGATCTATTTTGCCATTCTGTTCCCGTCGACGCTGGTGGCGCGCCGGCTGGAGCGCGGGCTGACCTACGACAAGGTGTGATCTTTCTTCTCCCTCGTCCCGCTCTTGCGGGGTCGAGACAAGCGAAGCTTGCTCTTGGAGGGTCGGGGTGAGGGGCTTCTATCCGGCGAGCAGTTCGGTGCTTGTTGAGCAATGTGCTTTGCCTCTCACCCGGATCGGATCTTCGATGCGATCCGATCTCTCCAGGCGGCAGGGCTATCGCATATGCCTGCCGGGCATGAGGACGCGGAAACGTCGGTTACGCAAACACGCAATACCCCACGCCCGTGGGCGAGCGTAGGTCTGCCGGATTTCTGAATATTAGAAGAATACCCCTGAGTTGCCCGACGTGTCAAGTCGCCTCGTCGAACGCCGGCCACCGCCGGCTACTTTGCATGGGGTTGTTTTCGATATTTTGGTAACGCCTCCCCCCGCAAGTGCCGCAGGCGGGGAGAGGTTAGGGAGCTTCACGTCAGATATTCAGCTCCACCGGCACGTCCTCCGCCTTGACGCCGGCGAGGCCGAGGCCCTTGACGAACCATTCGCGCATCTGGCCGATGCCGCGGTTGTAGTCGACCCACACCGACAGGAAATCGCGCCAGCGCTTGTCCTGCTCGCGCCGCACCGCCATGCCGCTCGCGATCGTCACCGAGGGCGAGGCCAGGATCTTGTAGGTGCCGAGGTTCGGGTTCTTGGCGATCGCGGTCAGCCCGAGCACCAGCGCGTTGACCACGCAATCGACGCGGCCCGAGGACATCTCCAGCATCACCTCGTCGCGCGACTTCAGCGACTTGATGGTGGCGTTCGGCGCAAAGCGCCGCGCCACCGCCTCGTTGGCCGAGCCGACGTCGACCGCGATCTTGACCTCGGGCTTGTTGATGTCGGCCCAGGTCTTGGCCTCCAGCCCCTTCTTCAGCATCGCGCCGAACGGATGCGGGAACACCAGATTGGTGAAGTCCACCACCAGCGCGCGCTGCGGCGTCGGGTTGAGCGCAAAGCCGAGATCGATCTTGTTGGCCTGCAGATCGAGAATCGAATTGCCATAGGTCGACTCGACATATTCCAGCTTGACGTCGAGCAGCTTGGCGAGGTCGTTGGCCATCTCGATCGAGAAGCCGGACCAGGTGCCGGTGGCGAGGTCCTTGTTGAAATAGGGCAGCTCGCCCGGCAGCACCGCGATCCGCAGCACCTTGTTGGCGCGGATGCGGTCCAGCGTGTTGTCGGCGGTCTGCGCCGAGGCCGGGGTGGCCATCGCGGCCGCGAGCGCCGCGCCGCCGCCGATCCCGAGTGCATAGCGCAGCGCGTCACGGCGTTCTTCGGAAATTTTGATGTCGTCGGATTGAGTCAAGCGGGCCTCCCTGCACCAGATCGGGGAAGCCTAGCGTCGGTATCCGATGCCAGCAAGTCCGCGCGCCTGCGCCATTGGTAGGCGAGGTGCCCAGCTCTTCACCTCTCCCCGCGACGAAGGGCGGGGAGAGGTGGTGCAGTTCGATCAATACCGTCCCGGCACGTACATCTCCGGCGGGATCGGGCCGCGGTGATAGTCGGGGTTGCGCACCCGCGGCGGCAGCACCACCGGCTGGTGGGTGACCGCCTGGTAGGGGATCTGGCTCAGGAAATGCGAGATGCAGTTGAGCCGGGCGCGCTTCTTGTCGACGGCATCGACGATCCACCACGGCGAGTCGGGCAGATGAGTGCGCTCCAGCATCGTCTCCTTGGCCTTGGTGTAGAGCTCCCAGCGGGTCCGCGCCTCGACGTCCATCGGGCTCAGCTTCCACTGCTTCAGCGGATCCTGGATCCGCATCGAGAAGCGGAACGCCTGCTCGTCGTCGGTGATCGAGAACCAGTATTTCAAGAGGATGGTGCCGGAGCGGATCAGCATCCGCTCGAATTCGGGCACCGAGTTGAAGAACTCCTCATACTGCTCGTCGTTGCAGAACCCCATCACCTTCTCGACGCCGGCGCGGTTGTACCAGCTGCGGTCGAACAGCACGATCTCGCCGCCGGCCGGCAGATGCGAGACATAGCGCTGGAAGTACCATTGCGTGCGTTCGCGCTCATTCGGCGCCGGCAGCGCCGCGATCCGGCAGACGCGCGGGTTGAGCCGCTGGGTGATGCGCTTGATGACGCCGCCCTTGCCGGCGGAATCGCGGCCCTCGAACAGCACCACGACCTTCTTCTTCTCGTGCTGCACCCAGTCCTGCAGCTTGACCAGCTCGCCCTGCAGCCGCAGCAATTCGCGGAAGTAGAACTTGCGGTCGATCGACGGCTTGCCGGCGGCTCCGTCGTGATCGAGCTCGTCGAGCCTCATATCGTCGAGCTCGAGCTCGAGTTCCTCGTCGAGGCTGTCGGCCATCTCCTGATGGATGCGGGCGCGCAGTGCCTCGTCGCGCAAGGCTTCGTCCCGGGCGGCTTCGTCGGTGAGGGCGGAGGTCGTCATGAAGGTCCGTCTTTCAGTGTGTTAGATGGATCGGACGGCAGCATTGACGGGCGATGTTACCCCTCTATGACAATGTCATGACCGCTGTTTCACGCCGCCGGGCGGACTGTGCTAACAAGCGCCGACAAAACCAAAGGGAGTCGCTGATGATTTCGCTCACGCCAAAAGACGTCCTGCCGCAGGACGGCACCGCCGGCACGCTGGTCGGACGGGTCTGGCTGCCGCAGGCGGGTGGGCCGGCCGTGGTCGCGGTGCGGGGCGACGGTGTATTCGACATCACCGCGCGCTTCCCGACCGTAAGCGCGCTGTGCGAGGAGGCCGATCCCGCGGCGGCGCTGCGTGCGACCAAGGGCGAGCGGATCGGCGATTTCGAGGCCATTCTTGCCAACACGCCGCCCGATAACCGCGACAAGGCCAGACCGCATCTGCTCGCGCCGGTCGACCTCCAGGTGCTGAAGGCCGCCGGCGTCACCTTCGCGATCTCGATGCTGGAGCGCGTGATCGAGGAGCGGGCGCGCGGCAACCCGTCGTCGGCGGACGCGATCCGCAAGGAGGTGGTGCGCCTGGTCGGCGACGATCTCTCCAAGCTGAAGCCTGGCTCCGAGCAGGCGATGCGGCTGAAGCAGGTGCTGATCGACCAGAACGCCTGGAGCCAGTATCTGGAGGTCGGCATCGGCCCCGACGCCGAGGTGTTCACCAAGGCGCCGACGCTGTCCTCGGTCGGCACCGGCATGGATGCCGGGCTGCATCCGAAATCGACCTGGAACAATCCGGAGCCGGAGGTCGTGCTGATCGTCTCCGGCGCCGGCAAGATCGTCGGCGCGGCGCTCGGCAACGACGTCAACCTGCGCGACTTCGAGGGCCGCTCAGCGCTCTTGCTGTCGAAGGCCAAGGACAACAACGCCTCCTGCGCGATCGGCCCGCTGCTGCGGCTGTTCGATGCGACCTTCTCGCTCGACGACGTCAGGAAGATGGATGTCGGCCTCACGGTGAAGGGTGCCGACGGCTTCGTGCTCGAAGGCCATTCCTCGATCTCCAAGATCAGCCGCGATCCGACCGATCTTGTGGCGCAGACGATCGGGCCCGTGCATCAATATCCCGACGGCTTTGCGCTGTTCCTCGGCACCATGTTCGCGCCGGTGAAGGACCGCGACGCCAAGGGCGAGGGCTTCACGCACAAGCGCGACGACATCGTCACCATCGATGCGCCGCAGCTCGGCAAGCTCGTCAACCGCATGCGGGGCAGCGACGAATGCGAGCCCTGGACCTTCGGCGTTGGCGCGCTGATGAAGAATCTGGCGCAGCGCAAGGTGCTGTGAGGAAGGGCATTGGCGGGGCGGACGGCTCGCGCTGATCCGCGCTCGCTTGCTGCGCGCGGCGCGATGATGTGCTAGTGTTCGCTGCTGCCGCCTTCGTTGTCGAACATGTTCAGAAACCTGGGCGGCAGATCAATCGCATGCCGCAACTTGTGCGCGCGCAGATGCGCGAAATTCGGAGCGACCGCTTGTCGCGCCGTTATGTGAACCAGTTCATCCTTGTTCGCGCCGATCCGTTTCAGCATGTTGGCTCGACGCGAACAGAAGGAGTCGCGGACATGAGCGAGCAGCCATCAAATGGAATGCCCGATTGGCTCACGACGGACGTGCTGGTGATCGCCGTCGCACTGGTGATCATCGTGATGGGCATCTGGATCGCGCCATAGCTGCCGCGGGTGCGCGGCGATGACGTGCCTTACAGGCCGATCATCCGGAAGATCATGCCTCCGATATTCGGACCATGATGGTGGTGGCGGCGATGACGGCCTCGCGGAGGTTCCTCGTTGCTCGCGGCCATCGTGGTCCTGCCGCCGTTTCGCTCGGGGCCGACCGCGTCGAACGCGGCCTTCTGCTCGTCGCTCAGGGCGGCGTAGAAGGTGTCCAGCGCCGGGCGCACCGTGCCGATCGCCTGCAGCATCGTGTCGAGTCGTGCTTCGACCGCCGCAAGGCGTGCCGGTGGCGTGCGCGCCTCGGCGGGCGGGCAGGACGATTTCAAGGTGTCCTCGGCCTTTGTCGCCGCATCCCGCAAGGCGTCGAGGCTCGCCCGCTGCGCGTCGGTTGGCTTGACACTGCGTTCGATGACGTCGCCGGGCCATGCGATGGCGGCAGGCTGCGCCGCGTTGCAGTTGGCGTTGTCCGGCGCTGCCTCGCGCTGGCCGCGGTGCTGATCCGCCACCAGCGCAGTCACCTTCGCCTTCTGATCGTCGGTCAACAATCCATAGAACTTCTCGAGCGCCGGTTGCAGGATGCCGACCGCGTCGCGCATCGCCTGCAGGCGCTGCTGCATCGCGGCGAGGCGGCTCGGTGCGGTCAGCGGCACGTCCTTGGGACATGAATCAAGAATCGTCGCGGACGCCTTCTGCGATGTGCCGGCGAGGTCGTCGAGCGCCGCGCTTTGCTCCGTATTGGGCTGAATGGCGCTGCGGAATTGCTCGATCGGGAAGCCCGCGATGTCGCTTCGGTCGCTGCCGCACATGTCGGCAAGGGTGGCTGCCTGGCCGGTGCGCGATCGGCCCGTGCTCGGCGGCCGGGGACCGGCATAGCCGGGCAGGTAAAAGGCATAGCCGCTCAACGCATCATAGTCGTACGGACCGAACAGGCCGGCATAGAGATCGTTGTAGCCGTAATCCCAGAAGTACGGATCATAGCCCGCGCCCCACCAGGTGTAATCATAGAGATCGTAATAGGCGTAGGGCCAGAACACCGGGCCGACCCAGCCATAGCCGCCATTCGCATGACGCCACCATCCATCGCCATTGCGATAGCCCAACGCGGCTCCGGCGGCGGCTGTCGTGATGGCCGCGCGCGTCATCGGGTTGCGCAGCCCGCCCGGTCTGCCCATTGCGGTCCTGATCTGGCGCGAGGCCAGCGAGCGTCCGACGACGTTCGCATTGTGCCGCATCGCGGCGGGTGAGGCGGCAACTCGACCGGCTCGACCGGCGGCTACGCTCGGCGCGGTGCGCGCGGCGGGACGGAATTGGGAATGGCGTGCGGCTGAGCCGCCGCCGGGCCTCGCCCCGGCTCTTGCTGCGGGACGAATGGTGTGAAAGCCGCCGCCGCGCGGAGCGCTGGCGTGAAACCCGCCGCCATGAAACCCACCTCCGCCACCGCGAAATCCGCCGCCACCGTGGAAACCGCCGCCACCATGAAATCCGCCGCCACCACCATGGAAGCCGCCACCGCCATGACCGCCACCTCCGCCGCCATGGCCTCCGCCGCCGCGAGCGGCATCGGCACGACCTGCGAACAGCGCTGTCGACGCCGCCACCGCGATGATCGCGGCGAACGCCAACACGGCGTATTTGCTGCGGGCGGCCGTCAGCATGGGTGTCACCCTCCGGATACTCAGTGATGCCTGACGACAACATCGCACGCCGCCGCCGGGTTCCAGCGGGGATGTTCATTGCAATGATTTAATTTGCAGCGATCTCGCAGCGAGAACGTCCGCCGTGCGACCCACCGGCCGAACCACATATTCGGTGTCGTCCCGGCGAAAGCCGGGATCCATACGCCGCTGCAGCTGTTGTGAGAGGGACTCGTCGTTCCAGCTTCGCGCAACAATTTGGATTTGGGGTTGTGGGTCCCGGCCTTCGCCGGGACGACGGTGCATATTTTGGCGCGACCGATGGCACCATTCAGGTGCAGGCAACCACCACCCTACACCGGCAGCGCCGTCGAATACTTCACCTGGCTCAGCGCGAAGCTCGACTCGATCGAGGCGATGCCGTCGAGCCGGGTCAGCTTGTTCTTCAGGAATGCCTCATAGGAGGAGAGGTCTGCGGCGACGACGCGCAACAGATAGTCGCGGTTGCCGGTCATCAGATAGCACTCGAGCACCTCGTCCCATTTGGAGATCGCGCGCGCGAAGCGGTTGAGGTCTTCCTCCTTCTGCCGCGCCAGCTTGATCGAGATGAAGACCGAGACATGCAGTCCGATCGACTTCTGGTCGACGGTCGCGATGTAACGGGAGATCACGCCGCGCTCCTCGAGCAGCTTGACCCGGCGGTGGCAGGGCGACACCGACAGCCCGACCTTGTCGGCGAGCTCTTGCATGGTCATGCGGCTGTCGGTCTGGAGCAGGGACAGGATCTTGCGGTCGATGGCATCGAGGGCAGGCATTGGGATGAACTCGTCAGTTGAGGCCGGATCGTGGGAATTTATCCCAATTTTTCCTGCGCTGTCGCGCGGAATTGAGATTTTCGGCGGCCGCCGCAGCAGTAACATCGGGAATACCGCCCGGAGCCTCGCCAGGAAACATCGCCATGGGTATTGCGCCTGAACGCCTCGACATGCTCGCAGCCTTGGCCCGCAAGGTGCTGTGGCTGTCGTCGTGGACCATCCATCACGCCAACCATGTGCGGCCCTCGACCGACGGCCTCAAGGTCGGCGGCCACCAGGCCTCGTCGGCCTCGCTCGCGAACATCATGTCGGCGCTTTATTTCTCGGTGCTGCGGCCGCAGGACCGCGTCGCGGTCAAGCCGCATGCGAGCCCGGTGTTTCACGCGATCCAGTATCTGTTCGGCCACCAGACCCGCGACAAGCTCGAGAATTTCCGCGGCTACAAGGGCGCGCAGTCCTATCCCTCGCGCACCAAGGATGTCGACGACGTCGACTTCTCGACCGGTTCGGTCGGGCTCGGCGTGGCCCAGACGCTGTTCGCCTCGCTGGTGCAGGACTACGTCAAGGCGCATGGCTGGATGGGCGACCGGCCCGAAGGCCGCATGATCGCGCTGGTCGGCGACGCCGAGATGGACGAGGGCAATATCTTCGAGGCGCTGCTCGAGGGCTGGAAGCACGGCCTGCGCAACACCTGGTGGGTGGTCGACTATAACCGCCAGTCGCTCGACGCCGTGGTGCGCGAGGGGCTGTGGGCCAAGTTCGAGACCATGTTCCGCAATTTCGGCTGGGACGTGGTGATCGTGAAGTACGGCAAGCTGATGCTCGAGGCGTTCGCCGAGCCCGGCGGCGAAGCACTCAAGCGCTGGATCGACAATTGTCCGAACCAGATGTACGCGGCGCTGTGCTTCCAGGGCGGTGCGGCATTCCGCAAGCATCTGCGCGACGACATCGGCGATCAGGGCGAGGTGTCGGCGCTGATTGATCGCCGCAGCGACGACGAGTTGCTGGCGCTGATGTCGAATCTCGGCGGCCACGACATGGCGAGCATGATCGAGGCGTTCGAGGCGATCGACCATGATCGGCCGGTCTGCTTCATCGCCTACACCATCAAGGGCGTCGGCCTGCCGATGCAGGGCCACAAGGACAATCACGCCGGCCTGATGACGGTCGCGCAGATGGAGAAGTGGCGCGCCGCGCAGAACATCCGCCCGGGCCACGAATGGGACAAGTTCGAGGGCCTGTCGCAGGAGCCTGCCAAGCTTGAGGCGTTCCTGGCCGAGGCGCCGTTCAACCGCGAGGGCCGTCGCCGCCTCTCGGCGCCGGAAATCGAGGTGCCGGAGCGGCTGGCCTTCAAGGCCTCCGCGCAGATGTCGACGCAGCAGGGCTTTGGTCTCGTGCTGCATGAGCTCGCGCGCGGCGACAGCGAGCTTGCCTCGCGCATCGTCACCGTGTCGCCTGATGTCACCGTGTCGACCAATCTCGGCGCCTGGGTCAACCGCCGCGGCCTGTTCGCCAAGGCGGAGAACCATGACCTGTTCCGGCAGGAGAAGATCCCGTCGGCCTACACCTGGGAATATTCACCGAAGGGACAGCATCTCGAGCTCGGCATCGCCGAGATGAATCTGTTCATCATGCTGTCGGCACTCGGCCTGTCGCAGCAGATCAATGGCGCGCGGCTGTTGCCGGTCGGCACGCTGTACGATCCTTTCATCGAGCGCGGCCTCGATGCGCTGAACTATGCCTGCTACCAGGATGCGCGCTTCATGGTGGCGGCGACGCCGTCCGGCATCTCGCTGGCGCCGGAAGGCGGCGCGCATCAGTCGATCAAGACGCCCTTGATCGGCATAGGGCAGGATGGGCTCGCCTCGTTCGATCCGGCCTTCGTCGATGAACTTGCCGTGATCATGGGCTGGGGCTTTGGCCACATGCAGCGCGAGGGCGCCGAGGGTGGTTCGGTTTACCTGCGACTCTCGACCCGGACGCTGGAGCAGCCGCAACGGATCATGACTCCCGACCTGCAGCGCGACATCACCGAGGGCGCCTACTGGATGCGCAAGCCGGGCCCGAACTGCGACATCGTGATCGCGTATACCGGCACCGTCGCGCCGGAGGCGATCGAGGCGGTCGGCCTGATCGGCGAGAGCCACCGCGATGTCGGTCTGCTGGCGGTAACCTCGGCCGACCGGCTCTATGCCGGTTGGTCCGCGGCGCGGAATTTGCGTCGCGACCGCCGCGGCGCGCAGCATTTGAGTCATATCGAGCGCATGCTGGCACCGCTCGGCCGCGACTGCGGCATTGTGACCGTGATCGACGGCCATCCAGCCGCGCTCGGCTGGCTCGGCAGCGTGCGCGGCCACCGCCTCGAGGCGCTCGGCGTCGAGCATTTCGGCCAGACCGGCACGATCGGCGACCTCTACCGCCACTACGGCATCGACGCCAACGCCATCATCGATGCGGCGGAAAGCGTCTCGGCCGGCGCCCCGGTGCGGCACCGCAAGATGGCGGTGTAGTTTCACCCTCCCCTGGAGGGGGAGGGTCGTTGCGCATGAAGCGCAGCGGAATGCGCAACGGGGTGGGGTGATCTCTCCACTCGGGTACTGCTGGATGAGGAGAGACCGGCACCCCACCCCGCCGCTCATTGCATTCGCGTCGACCCTCCCCCTCCAGGGGAGGGTGAAGAAGTCTTGTCACTCGCGTGATGGCGACCTTATATCCCGTGGGCGTGCACGAGCCGCGCCCCGCATATGGCGGGTTCAATTCGCCCTGCTTTCGTGCAAGGATGCCTGCCGAACGCTTTCCGTTCCCCTTATCCATACGCCCCCTACAAGAGGTTTCCGATGGTCAATCGCATGCAATTCTACATCGACGGCGCCTGGGTCGATCCGGTCGTCAAAGGCAAGTCCACCCCCGTCGTCAATCCGGCGACTGAAGAAGCGATGTATGAGATTGCGCTCGGCTCCAAGGCCGATGTCGACAAGGCAGTCGCCGCCGCCAAGCGCGCGTTCGAGAGCTATTCGAAGACCAGCCGCGAGGAGCGCATCGCGCTGCTCACCAAGGTCGTCGAGGTCTACAAGGGCCGCATGAAGGAGATCGGCGCTGCCGTCTCCGACGAGATGGGCGCGCCGCTGCCGATGGCCGAGAAGCTGCAGGCCGGCGCCGGCCTCGGCCACCTCATGAACACCCTCGAAGTGCTCAAGAAGTACGAGTTCGAGGAGACCATGGGCACCGCCGTGATCGTGCGCGAGCCGGTCGGTGTCGTCGGCATGATCACGCCCTGGAACTGGCCGCTCAACCAGATCGCCTGTAAGGTTGCGCCCGCGCTCGCCGCCGGCTGCACCATGATCCTGAAGCCGTCGGAGTTCACCCCGACCTCGGCGCTGATCTTCGCGGAAATCCTCCATGAAGCCGGCGTGCCGAAGGGCGTGTTCAACCTCCTCAACGGCCTCGGCCCGGAGGTGGGTGCTGCGATGAGCGAGCACCCGGACATCGACATGATCTCGTTCACCGGCTCGACCCGCGCCGGCGTCGACGTCGCCAAGCGTGCGGCGCCGACCGTCAAGCGCGTCAGCCAGGAGCTGGGCGGCAAGTCGCCGAACGTGATCCTCGACGGCGCCGATCTCGCCAAGGCGGTGACCGGCGGCGTGATGCACATGTTCAACAACTCGGGCCAGTCCTGCAACGCGCCGTCGCGCATGATCGTGCCGCTCTCCAAGATGAAGGAAGTGGCCGCGATCGCGAAGGGCGTCGCCGACAAGACCAAGGCCGGCGATCCGCGTGCTGACGGCACCACGATCGGCCCGGTGGTCAACCGCGGTCAGTGGGACAAGATCCAGGCGCTGATCCAGAAGGGCATCGATGAGGGCGCAACGCTCGTCGCCGGCGGTCCGGGCTTGCCCGAGGGCGTCAACAAGGGCTTCTATGTCCGTCCGACCATCTTCGCCGACGTCACCAACGACATGACGATTGCCCGCGAGGAAATCTTCGGACCGGTGCTGACCATTCTCGGCGCCAAGGACGAAGCCGAAGCGGTGAAGATCGCCAACGACACGCCCTATGGTCTCGCCGGTTACGTCTCGGCCGACAGCGTGGAAACCGCGCGCCGCGTCGGCCGCCAGATCCGCGCCGGCAACGTCAACCTGCAGGGCGTGCCGAACGAGCGCACCGCACCGTTCGGTGGCTACAAGCAGTCCGGCAACGGCCGCGAGTGGGGCCGCTACGGACTGGAGGAATATCTCGAGGCCAAGGCGGTCGCCGGCTACAACGCCGCGTAAGCCGAACTGCGAGAGACGAAATACTGGCGCCGGGGCGGGTCACCGCTCCGGCGTCAGGCATTTTGGAGGATGCTTACTCATCGTCGTCCCGGCCCCCCGTGCGCAATTGCGCACTAGGCCGGGACGACGAAAACTAACCCCCGAGCGCGCCCTGGGTGTTGACGTAGAGCGCATAGATCGACTGGCTCGCCGCCATGAACAGGCGGTTGCGCTTGACGCCGCCGAAGGCGAGGTTGGCGCAGCGCTCCGGCAGCGCGATGCGGCCGATCATGACACCGTCGGGCGCGAACACCACGACGCCGTCGAGCTCGGGATCGCCCATGCCCCAACCGCACCACAGATTGCCGTCGATGTCGCAGCGCATGCCGTCCGGCGTGCCGCGGCCGGCATCGATGAACACGCGCTTGTTGGAGATCGTCTTGCCGTCGGCTGCGACGTCATAGGCCAGGATCTTGCGGTTCGGCTCGCCGCGCGATTCCACGACGTAGAGGATCTTCTCGTCCGGCGAGAAGCACAGCCCGTTCGGGCCGAGCACGCCCTCGGCGACGATGCTGGCCTTGCCGGTTTCGGGATCGAACCGGTAGACATTGGGCTCGATCTCCGGATCGGCCTTGTAGCCCTCGTAATTGCCGAGCAGGCCGAAGGTCGGATCGGTGAACCAGATCGAACCGTCGGATTTCACCACGACGTCGTTCGGCGAGTTCAGCCGCTTGCCGCCGAAGCTGTCGATCAGCACCGTAATCGATCCGTCATATTCGGTGCGCACCACGCGGCGGCCGCCATGCTCGCAGGTGATCAGCCGGCCCTGGCGGTCGCGGGTGTTGCCGTTGGCGAAGTTCGACGGCTTGCGGAAGATGCTCACCGCGCCGGTCTCTTCTTCCCATTTGAGGATGCGCTGGTTCGGGATGTCGCTGCACAGGAGATAGCGGCCGTCGCCGAACCACACCGGACCTTCGGCCCAGCGCAGGCCGGTGGCGATGCGCTCAACGGCGGAGAGTTTTAGCCAGTACTTCTCGAAGCGCGGATCGAGCGCGTGGATTGCGGGATCGGGGTAACAGGTCGCGGGACGCCAGCCGGCGGAATGAACATCGGACATTTGCTGTTCTCGTTGTTGTGTTTCGATGGTGTTTCCTTGAGCGCATGGTTTGCTATCATTGTCGGCCAGCGACCGCAATTCGGCTGCAGCAAACAGGAAAGACGAGGGACGGCATGCCACGCATATTGATGACCGGCGCATCGGGGGGAATCGGAACAAGCCTGCGCAAGCTGCTGCCGCCGATCTATCCGGACCTCTTGCTGAGCGACATCAAGCCGCCCTCCGATCTCCGCAGCGACGAGACATTCAAGGCCGCCGATCTTGCCGACCTCGCACAGGTCGAGGCGATCTGCGAAGGCGTCGACGGCATCCTGCATTTCGGCGGCTATTCGGTCGAAGGCTCGTGGGACGCGATCCTGCAGGCCAACATCATCGGCGGCTACAATCTGTTCGAGGCGGCGCGCAAGCAGGGCGTCAAGCGCGTGATCTTCGCCTCGTCCAATCACGCGGTCGGCTTCTATCCGCGCCATCACCGCATCGGCACCGACGTCACCGCGCGGCCGGACAGCCGTTACGGGGTCAGCAAGGTGTTCGGCGAGGGCGTCGGCGCGCTCTATGCCGACAAGCACGGCATCAAGGTGACCTGCATCCGGATCGGCAATTTCGGCGAGGCGCCGCTCGATCACCGCAGGCTCTCGATCTGGCTCAAGCCGGAAGACCTGGTTCAGCTCTGCCGCATCGGGCTGGAGCACCCGGACATCCATTTCGAGGTGCTGTACGGCGCCTCCTACAACGAGCGCTCGTGGTGGGACAATCACCGCGCCTACGATCTCGGCTATCGCCCGACCGGGCGTGGCGAAGACTTCCGCGAGCATGCGATGGCCGAGCAGGCCAAGCTGCCGCCGGATCCGGTCGGCGATTACTACCAGGGCGGCACGTTCTGCAGCATGGAGTTCGACGGCGACCGGACGAGGGTGATCGACTGGAAGAAGTGATCAGTCGTCGCACTGCGGCAGCTGCTTCACCGCCTCGGTGTGCTCGCGCTGCGGCTCGTTCGCGCTCTTCCCGGAAGCCTTGGGTGAGCTTCCGGGCCCGTCATAGGTCTGGGAAAAGTGGCTGAGCGGGAAGCTGAGGCTGATCTTCTGCCCGGTCAGGTTCTTGGCTTCCACCGCGATCGTCTGCGCGTGCTTCAGCCGTTCGATCAGCTCGCCATTGGCCTCCAGCGTGCCGCCGCAGCCAAGCGTGTAGCAGTGCGTCCTCGCGATCTGCATCGGCTCGTCCTGATCGATCTTGAGGCTGATCGTGCCTTCCAGCATGGTCCGCGTGCCGACATTGGCGGTGAGCAGCGCGCGCGTGCTGGTCTGCGGCGAGATGCTGATGGTGCCGCCCGACGGCACGCACTGGCCGCGCGCGGACGCCGCGACGAAGCAACTCGCCTCAGTCAGGCAAGTCTTGCTCCAGGGCTCGTAGGTGAGCTCGGTGGCGCGCTGATCGGCCGCCTCAGCAATTCCGCCGAGCACAGGCTGCACGGCGAACGATCCGATCAACAAGGCCACATAGCGCATCGCCGTCTCCTTCACGAGGGGGCCGCGTATCGCGCTATTGCGGCTTTTTGTCGTTGGAGATGCGGACGAGATAGTCCGCCTTGCTGTACTGCATGTGATCGACGCAGAGCTGCGCCAGCGCCCAGCTGTCGCGGCCCTTCAGCAGTTCGATCATCAATTCGTGCTGGCGGCGCGACAGCGCAAGGCCTTCGCGGTCGGCGAGGTTCTTGGCGCGCATCGGCAGCGTCAGGTTCATGTAGTCCTGCAGCGAGCGGACCAGGTAGGGATTGCCGCACGCGGAGAACAGCGCGAGGTGGAACGCATCGTTGGTCTCGTGGATGCCGCGCATGTCCTGCGCGTCGGCCTTGAGGCAGTAATGCCGTTGCAGCTCGCTCAATTGCTCGATCAGGCCGTCCGGCGCGGGCAGGGCAATCATCAGCGCGGCCTGGCGCGTCAGCATCTCGCGCACCTCGTAAATCTGCCGCACTTCCTCAGCCGAATAGAACCGCACCGTGGCGCCGACATTCTTCTCGCGCAGCACGATGCCCTGGCGCTCGAGCTGGAACAGCGCCTGGCGGACGAAATGCCGGCTCGCGCCGTAGCGCTGCATCAGGGTATCCTCGACCAGCCGCAGGCCGGGCGCGAAGCGGCCGAAGATGATGTCCTCCTCCATCCGGCGGATCACCTCCGCCTGTTCCTCCTCACGCGAGAGGGTCTGGAGTTCGGGCAATGTGGGCTCGGCTGTCATGCGCCCTCGGCTTCGGATCGACGCCGGAGGTCAGCATGACGCCAGGGCCATTGTCAATAATGGGGGCGATTTTGCCGCAGAGCAGCCCCGCTGCCGCGTCAGATTATCTCATATTGACAATAATTCCGGTCGCTCCTTAAGTGCGGCCGGACAACCACGGGATCAAAGAGTATGGCCGACGGACTTCGCAAGGGACTGACCAGCTATGGTGACGCCGGCTTCTCACTGTTCCTGCGCAAGGCGTTCATCAAGGCGATGGGCTATTCGGATGATGCGCTCAATCGTCCGATCGTCGGCATCACCAACACCTACAGCGACTACAATCCCTGCCACGGCAACGTTCCGCAGATCATCGAGGCCGTGAAGCGCGGCGTGATGCTGTCGGGGGCGATGCCGTTCGTGTTTCCGACCATCTCGATCGCCGAGAGCTTCGCGCATCCGACCTCGATGTATCTGCGCAACCTGATGGCGATGGATACCGAGGAGATGATCCGCGCCCAGCCGATGGATTCGGTGATCGTGATCGGGGGCTGCGACAAGACCCTGCCGGCACAGCTCATGGCGGCGATCAGCGCCGATCTGCCGACCGTGGTGATTCCGGTCGGGCCGATGGTGGTCGGTCATCACAAGGGCGAGGTGCTCGGTGCCTGCACCGATTGCCGCAGGTTGTGGGGCAAGTATCGCGCCGGCGAGATCGACGACAACGAGATCGAGGCGGTGAACGGGCGCCTTGCGCCGTCCGTCGGCACCTGCATGGTGATGGGCACGGCCTCCACCATGGCCTGCATCACCGAGGCGCTCGGGCTGTCGCTGCCGATGAGCGCGACCATCCCGGCGCCGCATGCCGAACGCTTCCGCTCCGCGGAGGCCAGCGGTCGCGTCGCCGCCGAAATGGCCAAGACCAAGGGACCGAAGCCAAGCGAGATCCTGACGCCGGCTTCGTTCCGCAACGCCCAGGTCGTGATGCAGGCGATCGGCGGCTCGACCAACGGGCTGATCCACCTCACCGCCATCGCCAACCGTTCGCCGTACAAGATCGATCTTGAGGCGTTCGACAGGCTCGGCCGCGAGGTGCCCGTGCTGGTCGACCTCAAGCCGTCGGGCGAGCACTACATGGAGCATTTCCATCATGCCGGAGGCGTGCCGAAGCTGATGGCGCAACTCGGCGACCTCATCGACCTCGATGCCAAGACCATCACCGGACAGACCCTGCGTGAGGTCGTCGCCGGCGCAGAGGACGTGCCGGGGCAGGATGCGATCCGCTCCAAGGCGAACCCGATCAAGTCCGAAGGCGCGATGGCGATCCTGCACGGCAATCTCGCGCCGCGCGGTGCCGTGATCAAGCAGTCGGCGGCGAGCCCAAAACTGCTGCAGCACACCGGCCGTGCCGTGGTGTTCGAGTCGGTCGAGGACATGACGCTGCGGGTCGACGATCCCGCGCTCGATGTGACCGCCGACGACGTGCTGGTGCTGCGCAACGCCGGCCCCAAGGGCGCGCCGGGCATGCCGGAAGCGGGCTACCTGCCGATCCCGAAGAAGCTTGCGCGCACCGGCGTCAAGGACATGGTCCGCATCTCGGATGCGCGAATGAGCGGCACGGCGTTCGGCACCATCGTGCTGCACATCACGCCGGAGTCCGCCGTCGGCGGTCCGCTCGGGCTGGTGCGCAACGGCGACATGATCCGGCTCGACGTCGCCAAGCGCAGCATCGATCTGCTGGTCGACGAGGCAGAATTGCAGAAGCGGCGCGCGGCACTGGCACCGGCCGGCACGCCGGATTGGGCCAGGCGCGGCTACGCGCATCTTTTCAACGAGACCATCCTGCAAGCCGACGAGGGCTGCGATTTCGACTTCATGCGCGCCAAGGGGAAGTAGCCGACGTCGTTCGGCGTGCTAGCCGAATTGTCGATAATTTCGGCAGCGCGGCGCTCGATAGCGGCGACGATCGTCTGATTCCTTCTGTTTTATTGACAATCCCGCGGGACTGGTGGGATGATCGGGTCAATCAAAAACAGGGGGAACGTCGCGATGGGCTATTCAGCCAAGATCGTCGGGATCGCCATGGCCGCTGCCGCGTTGCTGCTGCCCGCGCGTGCCGGCGCGCAGGAGGTCAAGCACTTCCGCTTCGCCTATGACCAGCCGCGCAACACCGGCTACTCGGTCGCCGGCGATCTGTTTGCCGAGAAGCTCAAGGAATTGAGCAAGGGGACGTTGATCGTCGATCAATATCCCGGCGCGCAACTCGGCCAGGAGCCGCAGCTGCTGCAGCTCGTCAAATCGGGCGATATCGAGTTCGCGATCATCTCCTCCGCCAACACCGCGACGATCTCGCCGCAGGCCGGCGTGATGTCGCTGCATTTCCTGTTTCGCAACGATGCCCATGTGATCAAGGCGCTGGCGGACCCGCAGGTGTTCGACGCCATCAAGACCATGATCGACGAGACCGCCCAGGGCCTGCATGTGATCGGCACCGGCTCGCAGGGCGTGCGCCACATCTACAGCAAGCGGGAAATCCACAATGTCGGCGACCTCAAGGGCATGAAGGTCCGGGTGCAGGCGACCGCGACCGAGGACACCATGTTCCCGGCCTATGGCGCGCAGACCGTCCACATGCCGTTCGGCAGCGTCTACACCTCGCTGCAAACCGGCGTGGTCGATGCCGCCGAGAACAGCATCAATGTCTATCTCGTCAACAAGCACTATGAGGTCGCGCCGGTGCTGTCGATCACCGAGCACGAGGCCAACAACGCGCTGCTGTTCGTCTCCGACAAGCTCTGGCAGAGCCTCTCCGCCGAGCAGAAGCAGTGGGTGCAGGCTGCGGCCAACGAGGTCAGTGCCAAGGAGCCGCAGAAAGCCTTCGAGCTGGAGCGCAATGCGCTGACCAAGCTGAAATCGTTCGGCGTCAAGGTGGTCGAGGACGTCGACAAGAAGAGCTTTACCGCGATTGCCGATCCCTATCTCGACAAGCTCGCCAAGGATCTCGGGCCTCATGCGGAGAAGATCAAGAATTTGATCCGCGCGATCAATTAGCCAGCGTCGTCCCGGCCTAGTGCGCAATTGCGCACGGGGGCCGGAACCCATACGCCGCGGCCCTACAGTTGAGCGATAAGGTCGCCGACTTTCTGCAAGCAACTCGCGCCGGGGGTATGGGTCCCGGCCTTCGCCGGGACGACGGGGAATTTCGGGCATGGCCATCGCCGACAAACTGGTGCTGCAACGGCAGCGGCATCTGAAATGGCGGGCGCTCGACCGGCTCGAGCTGATCCTGATGATGCTGTGCGGCCTGCTGTGCTTCGGCTTCTCGCTCTCGGTCACGGCCGACATCGTCACGCGCACCATCGGTCATCCCTGGCTGTGGCTGCAGGAGGTGACCTCGACGCTGTTCATCTATGCGATCTTCATCGGCGCCGCGGTCGCGACCCGGCGTAACGATCATCTCTATCTCACGGCGATCTCGGAGGCGATGCACGGCAGGTCGCGGACATTCGTCGAGATCGTCATTCGCGTTGTCGTGCTGGGCGTCGCCTTCTGCCTGGTCTGGTATGGCTACCAGAACTACCTGCGCGGCTTCGGCAGTTTCCGCCTGCCGTCGGGCACGCCGATCGCCTCGCTCTATGCGGTGATCCCGCTGTCGGGCATCCTGATCGGCCTGTTCACGATCGAGCAACTCGTCAACGGCGTCCGCAACGGCTTTGATCATCCGGAACCGCCGGATGACGATCTTCCAATTCCCGCGATCAACACCAGCGCAACCTCGGGAGTGCAGCCGTGAGCGCACCGGTCGTGCTTGCGCTGATGTCGTTCTGCTTCCTGTTCTTCGGCTATCTCGGCGTGCCGGTGCCGTTCTCGCTGATGGCCGGCGTGTTCGTCGGCGCGATTCTGTCTGATGTCTCGCTGGCGGCGATCATCCAGAAGATCTTCGACGGGGTCGATTCCGAGGCACTGCTTGCGATCCCCTTCTTCCTCTTGGTCGGCGAGCTCATGAGTTCGGCGAATGTCGTGGTTCGTATCGCCAATCTGTCGGTGTCGCTGGTCGGCCATATCAGGGGCGGGCTGTCGCAGGTCGTGGTCGTGTTCAGCATGTTCTTCTCGGAAATGTCGGGCTCGACCACCGCCGACGTCGCGGTGATGAGCCGGGCGCTCGGCGGGCCGATGAAGCGCGAAGGCTACGAGCCCGCCTTCATCGCCGCGATCATCGCCTCGGCCTCGACGATCGCGGCGCTGGTGCCGCCGAGCATCACGGCGGTGGTCTATGGCGCGGTCGGCAATGTCTCGATCGCCGGCCTGTTCATGGCCGGCGTGGTCCCCGGCCTGATGATCGGCTTCGGGCTGATGATCTATTGCTACTTCTTCGGGCCCTCGGGCTTGCGCAAGCCGCGGGCGCCGCTGCGCCAGGTCGTCTTCGCTGCCGGCGACGCCGCGCTGCCGCTGATGATCCCGGTGATCCTGCTCGGCGGCATCCTGACCGGATGGTTCACGCCGACCGAGGCCGGCGTGGTCGCGGTCGCCTACATCATCATCGTGGTGATCCCGGCGCTGAACCGCGGGCACCTGAAAAAGATCCCGTACGATTTCTGCCTCGCCGGTCTCATTTTCTCGCTGCCGCTGATCACGATCGGCGCGGCGAACGCGTTCGGCTGGATGCTGGCCTATCTGCGCGGCGCGATCTACATCGCCGACTGGATCACCTCGATCGCCGGCAACGATCCGCATCTCATCATGCTGCTGATGGTGCTGCTGTTCACCGTGGTCGGCGATTTCATCGAGCCGGTGCCGACCATCATCATCTTCATGCCGCTGGTGAATGCGCTGACCCAGGCCGGCGACATCAACGGCGTGCATATGGGCGTGGTGCTGATCGCGACGCTGGCTTTCGGCCTGATCACGCCGCCCTACGGGCTGGTGCTGCTGATGGCGTCGAAATTCGTCGGCATCAGCTTTGCGAAGGCGCTGCGCGCGGCGTTGCCGATCTATGTCGTGTTCCTGGTCACGATCTGCTTCACGATCTACTTCCCGAAGGTCGTGCTCTGGCTGCCGAAGCAGGTGATCCCGGAATCGGTCGGGTGCTTCAAGGCACCCGGCGGCACGGGATACATCTGCCCGAATTAGCTAGACCTTTATTTCGACTTGCTGGTGAACTTCTTCACGGCGACGCGGAAGTCGTCGGTATGCATGGTCGCGATGATCTTGTGCTCCTCGGCGTCGAGCTGCTGCCTGGTCGGCGTGGTGGCGGCCTGATAGACCAGCGACTTGGTTGCCGCGATCGCTGCGGGCGGATTCTTTGCCAGGCGTTCGGCGAGCTGCCGGGTGGCCGCCTTCAGCTCGGTCGCGGGGACGGTCTTGACCACCAGCCCCCATTCATAGGCCTGCTGCGCGGTGAAGCCGTCTTCGGCGAGGAAGATCTGCAGCGCGCGGCGGGTCCCGACCGTACCGACGATGCCGACCGTGCTGCCGCCGTCCGGCGACACGCCGATCTTGGCATAGGCGGGCGTGAAGCGGGCATCGTCCGCGGCGATGCAGAGGTCGGTCACGAAGGCGAGGCCCATGCCGGCGCCGGCCGCCGAACCATGCACGCTGGACAGCACGATCTTCGGCATCCGCCGCACCGTCTCGATGAAGGCGTGGTAGTGGTGCAGCATCTCGCCGACCACGGGGGTGACGTTGTTGGCTTCGGTCGCGGCGCCGATGGTCTGCAGGTCGCCACCGGCGCAGAACGCGCGGCCTTCGCCCTCGATGATTATGACGCGGACATCCTTGTTGGCTTCGACCTCGGCGCTGAGCTGCTCGAGCTTCTTGGCGATCGTCAGGTCGATCGCATTGAACGCGGCCGGCCGGTTCAGCGTGATGGTAGCGATGGCGCCGTCGATGCGGAGCAAAGCGGGGTCGTTGGCGGAGGCGGGTGCTGGCATATTGAAGACCTTGGGCTTGTTATTTCCGGGCATTTAAGGCCTTGGCGGGAGCCGTGGCAATCCGGCACGGCCGCCGGAGGCGCGGTATCGGGTGGCCGGAATTGCCGGAGACCCCTTGCATCAGCGCGAGCCATGAGGCCAAATGCCCGCCAGCCTTCGGTACGCAGACACGAGCGCTGTGGGGACGGGCAAGCAAGCTAACATCAACAAGAGGAAACGGCATGGGTCACTCCTGCTCGCGCGCATTTGGGTTGTTCCGATGACAGGCTCCGTCATCATCGTCGGCGCCGGCCACGCCGGCTTCCAGCTCGCGGCGTCGCTGCGCCAGGCTGGCTTCGCCGAACGCATCGCCCTGCTCAATGACGAAGGCCATCTGCCGTATCAGCGGCCGCCGCTGTCGAAGGCCTATCTGAAGGGGACCGGCGGGCCCGAGACCCTGATGTTCCGGCCCGAGAAATTCTACCACGACAACAAGATCGAGCTGATCACCGATCGCGCGCACGCGATCGACCGCAACGCGCGAAAGGTGGCGCTCGCCTCCGGCACCTCGCTCGACTACGGCCATCTGGTGTTCGCGACCGGCGCGCGGAACCGGCTGCTCGATATTCCCAACGCCAAGCTCGACGCAGTCCGCTATTTGCGCATCCTCGACGAGAGCCAGGCGCTGCGCGACTTGATCGCACCCGGCATGCGCGTCGTGGTTATCGGCGCAGGCTTCGTCGGGCTCGAATTCGCCGCCACCGCGCGGGCCAAGGGCCTCGAGGTCGACGTGGTCGAGCTGGCCTCCCGCGTGATGGCGCGGGCGGTGACCGCGGAGATTTCCGAATTCTCGCAGGCGCGCCACGCTGCGGCCGGCATCCGGATCCATCTCGGCGTCCAGGTCACGGCGATCGAGGCCGATGGCGCCAGGGTCACCGGCGTCAGCCTGAGCAACGGCACGCATATCCCGGCCGATCTCGTCGTGGTCGGCGTCGGCGTGCTGCCGAATGTCGAGCTTGCCGCCCAGGCCGGGCTGCCGGTCGCATCCGGCATCATCGTCGACGAGCATCTGCTGACCGCCGATCCCAATATTTCCGCGATCGGCGATTGCGCGCTCTATGCCAGCAAGCGGTTCGGCGGATCGCTGCGGCTGGAGTCGGTGCAGAACGCGACCGACCATGCGCGCTGCGTGGCGTCGCGGCTGACCGGCAAGACCGAGGTCTATGACGGCCTGCCGTGGTTCTGGAGCGACCAGGGTCCCGACAAGCTGCAGATGGCTGGTCTCACCACCGGCTATGACCGCGTCGTGGTGCGCGGCGACCGTGCGGCGGGCGCGTTCTCGGCGTTCTGCTATCGCGGCGACAAATTGCTCGGCATCGAGTCGGTCAATCGCGCCGGCGATCACATGTTCGGCCGCCGGCTGCTCGGCGCCGGCGGTTCGATCACGCCGGAGCAGGCGGGGGATCCCGGGTTCGATCTGAAGGGTGCGCTGGCGCAAATGTAAGCCGTCGTCCCAGCCGAGTGCGCGATTGCGCACGGAGCCTGGACCCATACTCCGCAGCCTACGTTGTGAACGGGACTAGTCGTTCCGGCGCCGCACAACAATTAAGATTTGTGGTTATAAGTCCCGGCCTGCGCCGGGACGACGGGTGGAGAGAGCGGCCTTCACCTCTTCGACCGTCGGCATGGACGGTGCTGCGCCCATTCGCTGCACGCAGATCGACGCAGCGATGTTGGCGTAGGACATCGCGGCCTGGATCGGCTGTCCCTCCGCGAGCAGGGCCGCGACCGCTCCGACAAAGCAGTCACCTGCGCCGGTGCTGTCGACCGCCTTGACGGCGCGGCCCGGATCGACGTGCATGTTGCCGTTGACGAGGGCCACGATGCCGCGTTTGCCCAGCGTGACGCAGACGATCTGATCGTCGCGGGCTTGCAGCAATCGCGCGGCTTCCATGAAGGTCTCGTTTTTGTCGCCGTCCTTGAGCTCGCGCCCGGTCAGAAGGCCGAGCTCGGTCTCGTTGAGGATCAGGACGTCGACCAGATCGAGCAGGGCCTTGTCGGCCTGTTTCGCCGGCGCCGGATTAAGGATCGTGGTGGCACCGGCGGCGCGGGCGCGGCTGAAGAATGCGGCGATCGTCGGCAGCGGGATCTCGAACTGGCTGACCGCGACGTCACCCTTGGCGAGGATCGGTGCCGCCACATCATCGACATCGACCAGTCCGTTGGCGCCCGGCACGACGACGATCGTGTTGTCGGCATTGGCAAGCGTGATGATCGCCGTGCCCGAATGTGTGCCGCCGGTGTCCTTGACGAAGGAGAGGTCGACGCCTTGCGCGGCAAGGAAGGTTCTGAGCTCCCGGCCGAACGCGTCAGTGCCGAGCCGGCCGATCAGCGTGGTCGGCATGCCGAGCTTGGCCGAGGCCACCGCCTGGTTGGCGCCCTTGCCGCCTGGAAAATACAGCACGGCCTCGCCGGCGACGGTCTCGCCGATCCGCGGATGGCGCTCGGCGGTCGCCACCACGTCCATGTTGATGCTGCCGGCGACGAAGACGCGCCCCATGGCCTAGCCCCATTCACTATTGTCAGGCCTCGGTGCGGAACTCCTGCTTGACCGCCGCGATATCGGCGAGCGTCGGCAGGCCGGCTTCGTTGCCGAGCTTCTGGATCTTGTAGGTCGACGCCGCACGCGCGAACTTGAAATGCTCATGCCAGCCTTTGCTCGGATTCGAGAGGTAGGAATAGATGTAGGCGCCATGGAAGACGTCGCCGGCGCCGTTGGTGTCGATCACGCGCTCGCGGGGGATCGGAAACGCCGGCAGCGTGCGCACCGTGCCCGCCTCGTCATACCAGAGCAGGCCGCGCTCGCCCATGGTGACGCCGCCGACCTTGCAGCCGCGGCTCTTGAGATAGTCGAGCATCTGCTCCGGCGTCTTGTCCATCTGCTCGCACAGCCGCTCGGCGACGATCGCAACGTCGATGAATGCCAGCAACTCGTGGGTGTTGGTGCGCAGGCCGCCGCCGTCGAGCGAGGTCAGGATGCCGTCCTCCCGGCACAGCTTCGCATAATGGATCGCGGCATCCGGCTGGTGGCCGTCGATGTGAAGCGCACGGCAGCCCTTGATGTTCAGCAGCGGAAAGGGGTGGATGTGCTGGTCGTCGCGGCAGCGGACGATGGCGCGCTTGCCGTCATGGGGCATGATGAAGGACAGCGAGGACGAGTTCACCTTGCGCGGGTGGAACGAGATGCCGTAGCGGTCGGCCATGTCCCAGAACATCCGCCCCAGCCAGTCATTGGCCATGGTGGCGATCAGGTCCGGCTGGACACCGAGCTTGGCGCAGCAGAACGCCGCGGTCACCGCGTTGCCGCCGAACGACACCGCATAGGCGTCGGCGACGTGCTTCTCGTCGCCGACAGGCATGTGATCCGTGATGAAGGTGACGTCGATATAGGTCTGTCCGATGAAGAGAGCCTGCATTCGCTTTCCGTCGTCGCTTGGGTGGGCCCGGCCGACGATGAGAGTAGCACCGCTGGTCGGCTGATATCGCTGAAATTATTCGCAACCCTGCTTGGTTTACAGCTAGAGATGATGGAGCCGCCGGGCCATTCTGGCATGCGGCATAACGGCCGGCGCCAGTCCGTGGTTCCGGGGAGCGTCAGGGAGAGCACAATGACGGCAGATTCGGGGAGGCAGCAACCATGATCACCGGTCTCGATCACGTCGTCGTCCTGACCGGCGATATCGCCGCTGCCGGCGCCGCCTACGAGACGCTGTTGGCGCGGTCGCCGGCCTGGCGCAACAGCGGCGACGGCGCCGACCGTGTGCTGTTCACGCTCGACAACACCACGCTGGAATTGATGGCGCCGCGCGGCGACGACGAGGCAGCCCAGCGCGTCCGCAGTGCGCTGGTCACGCAAGGCGAGGGGCTCGCGAGCCTTTGCTTCCGCACCAGCGATATCGCCAGGACACACCGCAGGCTCGAGCGGCTGACGCTGAAGCCCGAACCGGTCGCCGAGGTCGAGAGCCGCGACGAGGCCAGCGGCACCACGCTGTCGTGGAAGCGCACCCGCGCGGCGACCGACGCGACGCGCGGCGTGCGCATGTTTTTTATGGAGCGCGAGCAGGAGCGGCCGCTGTCGGTGCGCACCACGCCGGCTTCGATCACTGCGATGGATCATGTGGTGGTCTCGACCGCCGACCCGGAACGCGCCGCCGCACTCTATGGCGCGCGGCTCGGGCTCGACATGGCGCTCGACCGCTCGCATCCGGAGTGGGGCCGACTGATGTTCTTCCGCTGCGGCGACCTCGTGGTGGAGGTCACGCACCGGCCGGGCAAGGAACACAACAAGGCGCAGGTCGATACGCCGGACCGGCTGCGCGGGATCTGCTGGCGCGTCACCGACATCGATGCCACGCGCGCGCGGCTGCTTGCCGCTGGCGTCGACGTCTCGGAGGTTCGCACCGGCCGCAAGCCCGGCACGCGCGTGATGACGGTGCGCAACGGCACATGCGGCGTGCCGACGCTCCTGGTGCAGCCCTCGCAGGGCAAGCCAGACTAGGCCGCGTTCGTTCTGCGTGTCGTCACGGCAGCGGGCGCGGAGGGGAAATGATTTTCTCGTCATTCCGGGGCTCGCGAAGCGAGAGCCCGGAATCCATCAAGCAACATGTTCCGTGGATGGATGGATTCCGGGCTCGTGCTGCGCACGCCCTCAGGTGCGCAATTGCGCACCGGGGAATGACGAAGGCGCGAAATATTCCCGCATGGCTGTCGCGACAACATTCGTTCTCAAACGGCGCGCGTCATGCTACACTCATCAGTTCAGCATCACCGGGCGATCGATTTTGGCGAAGGCAAAGCGAATACAGAGATGGCAGCGTGACCCCCAGGGGATGCGGCTGCGGATTCTCGAGGCGGCCAAGCAGGAATTCGCCGCCCATGGCCTCGCCGGCGCGCGGGTCGACCGCATTGCGGCCAATGCGGACGCCAACAAGCGGATGCTGTACTACCACGTCGGCAACAAGGAGGATCTCTATCTCGAGGTGCTGGAAGGCGCCTACGAGAAGATCCGCAGCGAGGAGCGCACGCTCGATCTCGAGCATCTCGATCCGCCCGAGGCGATCGGGCGCCTGATCGACTTCACCTGGAACTATTTTCTGCGCAATCCCGAGTTCCTGGCTTTGTTGAACACGGAAAACCTCGCCAAGGCAAAACACCTGAAGCGCTCGACCAAGGTCAAGTCGATGCACTCGCCGTTCGTCGAGATGATCCGCACCGTGGTGACGCGCGGGGTCGAGAGCGGCGATTTCCGGGTCGCGGTCGATCCGGTGCAGCTCTATATCTCGATCGCCGGGCTGGCATTCTTCTACCTCTCCAACAGCGCCACCTTGAGCGTGATCTTCGGCCGCGACCTGCTCAAGAAGGACGCTCGCGACGAACGCCTTGAGCACATGACCGCGCTGGTGCTGGCGGCGCTGACCGGCAAGTCTACCGCAGCGTTCGGCGGGGCCATGCCGCTTCTGCGCTCGGCAGAACACCGGGTGGTGTGAACGCGCGCCAGTTCCCCGTAGCCCGGATGCAGCGAAGCGTAATCCGGGAGGGCTCTCGCTGCGGATGGCCTGTCCCGGATTTCGCTGCGCTTCATCCGGGCTACGCAGCCCTTCATCGATAAAAATCTCGCCTGACGAAATCAGCATGTTCCGCCGTGATTTTGTCGCGTGCGAGGGGCTGGACAGTATTTATCCAACGGGTTAATTTCTAGCCGAACAACAGAGACTGCAAAGGGAGCGTGACGTGGCGGAGGCAAAGAGCCCTTCGGGCCTGTCGAAGGTGCTGAATGCGGCGTGGGTGCGCCCGTTCCTGTTCCTGGTCGTCATCGTGGCGGCGTGGGATCTCTCGATCCGGCTGTTCCACATTCCGGCCTATCAGATCCCGTCGCCCGGCGACGTCGTCGCGGTGCTGATCAGCGATTGGCCGGAACTGCTGCGGCAGTCCTGGCCGACCACCTACGCGACGATCTGCGGCTTCCTGCTCTCGGCGCTGTTCGGCATTCCCACAGCGATGCTGATCGCGGGCTCGAAGACGGTCGAGAGCTACGTCTATCCGCTCCTGGTGTTCTCCCAATCGGTGCCGAAGATCGCGATCGCGCCGCTGTTCGTGGTGTGGTTCGGCTTCGGCATCATCCCGAAGGTGATCTCCGCGTTCCTGCTCGGCTTCTTTCCCGTGGTGGTCTCGGCGGTGCAGGGCTTCAAGTCGGTCGATCCCGACATGGTCGATCTGGCGCGTGCGATGCAGGGCAGCCGCTTCAAGGTGTTCTGCGCGGTCAACCTGCCGCACGCGATGCCCGCGATCTTCTCCGGCCTGAAGGTCTCGGTGACGCTCGCGGTGGTCGGCGCCGTCGTCGGCGAGTTCGTCGGCTCCAATTCCGGCATTGGCTATGTGATGCAGCGCTCGATCGGCACTTTCGACCTGCCAACGATGTTCGCGGCATTGGTGATCCTGGCGCTGCTCGGCGTCATCCTGTTCTGGATCGTCGACCGCATCGAGCGGCTGGTGATCCCCTGGCACGTCAGCCAACGCGCCGACATCAGCTTCGCTTCCTAGCGCAGCAATCGAACAAGCGGCTCATTCAAGGGCCGGGGACAATCAAGGGAGAACAACCATGAAGCGTTTGATTGCGATCGCAGGCGCCGCATTGGCCTGGACCGCGCTTGCGGTGGCGCCGGCGTCCGCGGCTGACAAGGTCGTGCTGATGCTGAACTGGTACGTCTATGGCGAGCACGCGCCGTTCTATTACGGCAAGGCCAAGGGCATCTACGCCGCAGAAGGCATCGATCTGGAGATCCAGGAAGGCCGCGGCTCGGCTGCGACCACGCAGGCGGTCGCCGCAAAGACCGCCGATTTCGGCTATGTCGACGTGCCCACGATGATGCGCGCGGCGGTGAAGGGCGCACCTGTCATCGCAACCGGCGTGCTGTTGCAGACCAGCCCGATGTCGGCGATGGGCTTCGTCGACAAGAACATCAGGAAGCCGGAGGACATCAAGGGCAAGACGGTCGCGATCACCCCTGCGGATTCGATGACGCAGATCTGGCCGCTGTTCCTGAAGAAGACCGGGCTGAAGGAAAGCGATTTCACCACCGTCGCCGGCGACGGCCAGACCAAGCTCAACGCGGTCATCAACGGCCAGGCCGATCTCCTGCTCGGCTACGTCATGGACCAGTCGATGAAGATCAAGGACGCGACGGCTAAGGACGTCTATCCGATCAAGTTCGCCGACTACGGCATCAACATGGTGTCGTCGGGCATCATCGCGAACTCGGATTACGTGAAGGCCAATGCCGACCTGGTCCGCCGCTTCATGTCGGCGACGACAAAGGCGGTGGAAGCCGCCGAGAAGGATCCGAAGGCCGCGGCGCAGTCGATCCTCGACGCCAATCCGAAGGGCGGCAAGATCGACACGCTGACCCAGGGCTTCGAGCTGACGATTCCGCTCTATCGCACGGCGGAGACCAAGGACAAGCGGCCGTTCCAGGTCACCGACCAGAACATGACCGAGTCGGTCGATCTGATGGTCGAATATGGCGGCCTCGACGCCAAGGCCAAGGCCAATCCGAAGGCGTTCTACACCAACGACTATCTGCCGAAGGGTAACTCGTGAGCAGTCACCCCCCGCTGTCGTCCCTGCCGAGTGCGCGATTGCGCACAGAGCAGGGACCTATAACCACAGACCGCAATTGTTATGGAAGGTCTCTACCTAAGTGCCCGAACGAGAAGCCGCGGCGTATGGGTCCCTGCTTTCGCAGGGACGACGGGTGGAGAGGGCTGTGATGAACCCTGCAACCAAGCCAACCGATATCAACCAGCCAGCAGCCCATCTCCGCCTGGTATCGGACCGCGCCGCTGGTGCTGCGCCCGGGATCACGCTGTCGGGCGTGTCGAAGACCTACCGGTCGCGCGACGGCGATGTGCCGTCGCTGCGGCCGCTCGACTTCACCATCAATGACGGCGAGTTCTTTGTCGTGGTCGGGCCTTCCGGCTGCGGCAAGTCCACGCTGCTCAAGATGATCTCGGGCCTGCTGCCGCCGACATCAGGTGAGGTGCTGGTCGACGGTGAAGTGGTGACCAGGCCGCATGGCAATGTCGGCATCGTGTTCCAGAACGCCCTGCTGCTACCGTGGCGCAACATCCTCTCCAACGTGATGCTGCCGATCGACATGAAGCGGCTCGCCCGCGACAAGTATCTCGCTCGCGCCAAGGCGCTGCTGAAGCTGGTCGGGCTCGAAGGCTTCGAGAAGAAGTTGCCCTGGCAGCTCTCCGGCGGCATGCAGCAGCGCGCCTCGATCTGCCGCGCCCTGGTGCATGATCCCAAGATCATGCTGATGGACGAACCGTTCGGCGCGCTCGATGCCATGACGCGGGAGCGGATGAATGTCGAGCTGATGCGGATCCAGCGCGAGACCGGCAAGACGGTGCTGCTGATCACGCACTCGATTCCGGAAGCCGTGTTCCTCGCCGACCGCGTGCTTGTGATGACCGAACGTCCGGGCGCGATCGCGGCGATCTACGACGTGCCGATGCCGCGGCCGCGCTCGCTCGAAACCATGTCCGATCCCGTCTTCACCGAACTGGTGCAGCGGATCCGCAAGCATTTCTTCACGCAGGGATCGCTGGATTAACACCCGAGCCTTCGATGTCGCCTCGCCTCAAAGTCAATGATATCGCCTTCTTCGAACGGCCGCTGGCCTTCGCGCGGCCGTTCCGCTTCGGCGCGGTGACGATCACCGCGTCGACGCAGCTGTTCGTGCGGGTCGAGATCGAGGTGGAGGGCAAGGGCCGCGCGACCGGCGCCAGTGCCGAGATGCTGGCACCGAAATGGTTCGACAAGCGGCCGCATCTGACCGAGGCGCAGTCGCTCGACGGGCTTCGCCGTTCGCTCGCGATCGCGCGCGAGCTCTATCTGGCGAACGAGAGCTTTGATACCGCGTTCGGCCTGCATGCCGCGTGCATCGGGCCGCAGGTCGCGGCCTGCACTGCGGAGGACATTCCGCCGCTCGCCGCCGGCTTCGGCCCGGCCGAGATCGACAAGGCGATCCTGGATGCGCTGTTGCGCGCGACCGGCGTGAATGTCTTCGACGGCATGGCCGGCAATATTGCCGGCATCGATGCACGGTTGACGCCCGATCTCGACGATGTGGCGATCGCGCGGTTCCTGTCGGCGCGCCGGCGGCTCGATCGCGTGGCCGTCAGGCACACGGTTGGAATGGACGACAAAGTTGAAGGCGAGGGCGGTGTGGCCGACCGCAACGAGAACGCCGGTGCGCGCTATTTCAAGCTCAAGCTGAACGGCGATCCCGCCCACGACGCCGCGCGGCTGGCGCGGATCGGCAGCGAGCTCGCAACGCTGCCCCACGCCGTCAAGGTGACGCTCGATGCCAACGAGCAATATACCGACCTTGCCGCACTGAGCACGCTGGTCGACCGGCTCGATGATGACGCGGCGCTGCAGCCGATCGCGGCAAACCTGCTCTATATCGAGCAGCCGATGCCGCGCGATATCACGAAGGCGGCGCCGATCTGGCGGCTTGCCGCGCGCGACTTCATCATCGACGAGGCCGATGATTGCTACGATGCGTTCCCGCAGGCGCGGGCGCTCGGCTATCGCGGCATTTCCTCGAAATCGTGCAAGGGCATCTACAAGGCGATCATCAATGCCACGCGCGCGGCGGCATGGAACGCCGATGGCAACGGCCGGTATTTCATCAGCGGCGAGGACCTGACCTGCCAGGCCGGGCTCGGCGTGCAGCAGGACCTTGCGCTCGGTGCGCTGATCGGCGTCCCCCATGCCGAGCGCAACGGCCATCATTACGTCGACGGCTTTGCCGACACCCCGGCCGATGAGGCCGATGCGTTTCTCACCGCGCATCCCGATCTCTATGCGCGCGCGGGCGGCAAGGTCCGCCTCGCGATCCATGACGGCGATCTCCTGACCGGATCGATCGCCGCAGCATCAGGCTTTGCCAGTTCGGTCCATCCGGATTGGTCCACCATGCAGCCGCTCAAGCGGCCCACACCACGCCTTTCGCAGGAGCAGATAGTATGACGACCAAACGCCTCGGCCTGATCATGAACGGCATTACAGGCCGGATGGGTCTCAACCAGCATCTGATCCGCTCGATCGTCGCGATCCGCGAGCAGGGGGGCGTGCTGCTCGCGAACGGCGACCGCATCATGCCCGATCCGATCCTGGTCGGTCGCGACGCCGAGAAGGTCGCCGCGTTGGCAAGGCGCTACAATATCGAGCGCCACACCACCGATCTCGATCGCGCGCTCGCAGACAAGGGCGACACCGTGTTCTTCGATGCCGCCACCACGCAGGCGCGGCCCACACTGCTGACCAAGGCGATCAATGCCGGCAAGCATGTCTATTGCGAGAAGCCGATTGCGACCAATCTGGAGGAGGCCATCGCGGTGGTGAAGCTCGCCAACGCCAAAGGTCTCAAGCACGGCACAGTGCAAGACAAGCTGTTCCTGCCGGGCCTGAAGAAGCTCGCCTTCCTGCGCGACTCCGGTTTCTTCGGCCGCATGCTCTCGGTGCGCGGCGAGTTCGGCTACTGGGTGTTCGAGGGTGGCTGGCAGGAGGCGCAGCGGCCGTCGTGGAATTACCGCGCCGAGGATGGCGGCGGCATTATTTTGGACATGGTCTGCCACTGGCGCTACGTGCTCGACAATCTGTTCGGCGAGGTCGAGAGCGTGGTCTGCATCGGAACGACCGATATTCCCGAGCGCTACGACGAGAAGGGCAAGAAGTATCAGGCGACCGCCGACGATTCGGCCTACGCCACATTCAGGCTGAAGGGCGGCGTGATCGCGCATATCAACATGAGCTGGGTGACGCGGGTCTATCGCGACGACCTCGTCACCTTCCAGGTCGACGGCACCCATGGATCGGCGGTGGCGGGCCTCACCGACTGCGTGATCCAGGCGCGCCAGGCGACGCCGCGGCCGGTGTGGAATCCGGACGAGAAGCGGATGCACGATTTCTATGCCGACTGGCAGAAGCTGCCGGAGAATGTCGTCTACGACAACGGCTTCAAGGAGCAGTGGGAGATGTTCATCCGCCACGTCTGCGAAGATGCGCCCTACAAATGCACCCTGCTCGAAGGCGCCAAGGGCGTGCAACTTGCCGAATGCGCACTGAAGAGTTGGAAGGAGCGGCGCTGGATCGACGTCGCCCCGATCGTGGTCTGAGAGGGACTTTTGCCATGAACAAGCCAGTGCTGCCGACGTCCTCCCTGTCGCTGAAGCTGCCGACCGCTGACGGAGGCATCGAGACCTATCGCCTCGCGGCGTCGCGGACCTTTCCGACGAAGCTCGAGGGGACGCTCAATCGTGTTGCGTTCTCGGCCGCCCATGTGGTCGCCGATCCGCGGGCCGACGTCGATCCCTGGCTGACCGCTGCGATCGACTGGGACAGGACGATCGCGTTCCGCGAGCACGTCTGGGACCTCGGCCTCGGCGTCGCCGAGGCGATGGATACCGCGCAGCGCGGCATGGGGCTGGATTGGCCGGCCTCGCTGGAATTGATCCGGCGCTCGGTGAAGGCGGCGAAGGCCAAAGGCAACGCGCTGGTGTTCTCCGGCGCCGGCACCGATCATCTCGCGGTGGAGCATGCCAAATCGATCGACGACGTGATCCGTGCCTATGAGGAGCAGATCGCAGCGGTCGAGAAAGCCGGCGGCCGCATCATCCTGATGGCCTCGCGCGCGCTGGCCAAGCTCGGCAAGAATCCGGAGGATTACGCCAAGGTCTACGATCGTGTGCTGTCGCAGGTCCGTGAGCCCGTGATCATCCACTGGCTCGGCGACATGTTCGATCCGGCGCTGTCGGGCTATTGGGGGACGGCGGATCTCGACAAGGCGATGGATACGGCGGTTGCGATCGTCAACGCCAATGCCGCCAAGGTCGACGGGGTCAAGGTCTCGCTGCTCGACATGCAGCGCGAGATCGAGATGCGGCGGCGGCTCGATCCGCGGGTGAAAATGTATACCGGCGACGACTTCAACTATGCCGAGTTGATCGCCGGCGACGACAAGGGCTTTTCCCACGCACTGCTCGGTATCTTCGATGCCATCGCGCCCGCCGCGTCCTATGCGCTGTCGCGGCTCGCAGCCGGCGACGAGGCCGGCTTCCACGGCGTGTTGGGACCGACGGTTCCGCTGTCGCGCCACATCTTCAAGGCGCCGACGCGCTTCTACAAGACCGGCATCGTGTTCATGGCCTATCTCAACGGGCACCAGGATCACTTCACGATGGTCGGCGGGCAGGAGAGCACGCGCTCGACCCTGCATCTCGCCGAGCTGTTCCGGCTCGCCGACAAGGCCGGACTGCTCGCCAATCCGGAACTGGCGACGCAGCGGATGAAGACCGTGCTCGCGACGCGGGGCATCGACGCCTGATGCGCGACTTTTCCAACGACCATCGCTGGCTGTCGCTGAACACCGCAACCGTTCGCAAGCAGGGCGATCTCCTGGCCATCATCGAGGCCTGCGCACGCCACGGCATCCGCGCCATTGATCCCTGGCGCGACCAGGTCGCCAGCGTCGGCCTCGATCGCGCCGTGCGCGCGGTGAAGGATGCCGGGCTCGATCTCTCGGGCTATTGCCGCGGCGGCATGTTCACCGCCGATGGCGCGCATCGCGGCGAGGCGCGCGACGACAACCGCCGCGCGGTCGACGAGGCTGCGGCGCTCGGCGCCTCCTGCATCGTGCTCGTGGCCGGCGGCCTGCCGCAATATTCGCGGCCGGGCAGCGCGGCGTCCAAGGACATCGCGACCGCGCGCAATCAGGTGCATGACGGCATCGCCGAGATGCTCGACTATGCCAAGCAGGCAAAATTGCCGCTCGCGATCGAGCCGCTGCATCCGGCCTATGCAGCCGACCGCGCCTGCGTGAACACCACGAAGCACGCGCTCGACATCTGCGACGCGCTCGATCCCGCCCGCAGCGGTGCGATCGGGGTCGCGCTCGACGTCTATCACATCTGGTGGGATCCGGAGCTGACGGGCCAGATCGCGCGCGCCGGCAAGGATCGCCTGCTGGCGTTTCACGTCTGCGACTGGCTGGTGCCGACCAAGGACATCCTCAACGACCGCGGCATGATGGGCGACGGCGTGATCGACATCAGATCGGTCCGCGCGATGGTCGAGGCGCAGGGTTTTGCCGGCTATTCGGAGATCGAGATATTCTCGAACGACTGGTGGGGCCGGCCGCTGGACGAGGTGCTGCGGACCTGCATCGAGCGGCATCGGACGGTGGTTTGACCGAGCGACCGGGTCGGTGGACAAGGCGAAGCGTGCCCGTTATTGCGGGGGCTGTGGGTGGCAACGGCACTGCGGGCCGTTGAACCCCGCGGTCCGGACCATCGGAGCACGACATGCGCTTGAGCGATTGCCACAATTTCCATGATTTCCGTGACCTGGCGCGGCGGCGGCTTCCGGGGCCGATCTTCGACTATATCGACGGCGGGGCGGACGATGAGGCGACGCTTCGGCAGAACACCGCGAGCTTCGAGCGCTGCGACCTGGTGCCGAATATCCTGCGCGGCGTCGAGAACGTGGATCTCTCGGTCACCGTGATGGGCCAGAAGCTGGCAACGCCGTTCTATTGCTCGCCGACCGCGCTGCAGCGGCTGTTTCATCATGATGGTGAGCGGGCCGTCGCCGCGGCGGCGGCGAAATACGGCACGATGTTCGGCGTGTCCTCGCTCGGCACCGTGAGCCTGGAGGAATTGCGCAAGGCCTACGCGACGCCGCAGGTCTATCAGTTCTACTTCCACCGCGATCGCGGCCTGAACACGGCGATGATGCAGCGCGCCAAGCAGGCCGGCGTCAACGTCATGATGCTGACGGTCGACAGCATCACCGGCGGCAACCGTGAGCGCGATTTGCGCACCGGGTTCTCGATTCCGTTCCGGCTGACGCTCGGCGGCATGCTGCAATTCGCCATCAAGCCGGCATGGGCGATCAACTACGTCACCCATGAAAGCTTCAAGCTGCCGCAACTCGACGAGCATGTCGACATGAGCGGCGGTGCGATGTCGATCGGGCGTTATTTCACCGAAATGCTCGATCCGGCGATGACATGGGACGACGTCGCGCAAATGGTCCGGCAGTGGAATGGCCAGTTTTGCCTCAAGGGCGTCATGTCGGTGGACGATGCCAAGCGCGCGGTCGAGATCGGCTGCACCGGCATCATCCTGTCCAATCACGGCGGACGGCAGCTCGACGGCTCGCGGGCGGCGTTCGACCAGCTGGCCGAGATCGTCGATGCCGTGGGCGACCGGATCGATGTGATGATGGACGGCGGCATCAAGCGCGGCAGCCACGTGCTGAAGGCGCTGTCACTGGGGGCCAAGGCCGTCGGCCTCGGACGCTTCTACCTCTATCCGCTGGCATCGGCCGGCCAGGCCGGCGTCGAGCGCGCGCTTGGTCTGTTGCAGGCGGAGCTGGTGCGCGACATGCGGCTGATGGGGTGTTCCTCGATCAGCCAGCTCTCCCGCGCAAACCTGCGGTTCAGATAGAAGCGCGGCCGGCGACCTTAACTATCCAGCCGTCACGAAAGATCCTGCGTCAGCGCGGCGCCGATCTGCTCCAGCGCCCAATCGACCTGATCGGTTGTGATCACCAGTGGCGGGGCGATCCGGATGGTGTGGTCATGGGTGTCCTTGGCGAGGATGCCCTTCTCGCGCAGCGCCTCGCAATAGCGGCGCGCAGGACCGGCCTCAGGATGAAGCTCGACCGCGAGCATCAGCCCGCGTCCACGGACCTCGCGGACGATGTTGGCGCGCATGCTCCGCAATCCCTCGACGAAGTGCGCGCCTTCGACGGCTGCGTTCTCGATCATGTCTTCGTCGACCAGCACGCGGAGTGCAGCGCGCGCGACCGCGCAGGCGAGCGGATTGCCGCCGAAGGTCGAGCCGTGCTGGCCGGGCTTCAGCGTGCCGAGCACCTCGTTGTTGGAGAGCACCGCCGAGACCGGATAGAAGCCGCCGGACAGCGCCTTGCCGAGCAGCGTGACGTCGGCCTCGATGCCTTCGTGCTGCTCCGCCAGCAGCTTGCCGGTGCGGCCGAGCCCGGTCTGGATCTCGTCGAGCACCAGCATGATGTTGTGGCGCGTGCAGAGCGCGCGGACTTCAGTGAAATAGCCCGCGGGTGGAATGACGACGCCGGCCTCGCCCTGGATCGGCTCGACCAGGAAGGCAACGGTGTTCGGCGTGATCGCATCCGCCAGCGCCCTGGCGTCGCCGAACGGGATGATCCTGAAGCCCGGCGCGAACGGGCCGAAATGCGCGCGGGTGTCCGGGTCGGTGCTGAAGCCGACGATTGCAAGCGTGCGCCCGTGGAAATTGTCGGCGCAGACGATGATCTCGGCCGCACCGTCAGGCACGCCCTTGACCTCGTAGCCCCATTTGCGCACCGACTTGATGGCGCTCTCGACCGCCTCCGCGCCGCTGTTCATCGGTAGCACCTTGTGCGATCCGGTCAGCTCGGCGAGTTCCTCGTAGAACGGGGCGAGCTGGTCGTTGTGGAAGGCCCGCGAGGTCAGCGTCAGCCGGCCGGCCTGCGCCACCATGGCGGCGAGGATCTTTGGATGACAATGGCCCTGATTGACCGCCGAATAGGCCGACAGGCAATCGAGGTAGCGTTTGCCGTCGGTATCCCAAACCCAGACGCCTTCGCCGCGCGACAGCACGACGCCGAGCGGCGCGTAGTTCTGAGCGCCAAATTGCGCTTCCCTTGCGATGAAATCGGTGACTGGCGGACGCATGGTTCGTCACTCCAGTTGTGTCGGCACCAACGTTGCCGTCCTGCACATTATCACTGATTTGGGTATCGGCCCGCGCGGCTTAAAGGATTGCTGTGGACCAAATTCGGTCCATTGTGGCGGCGCGGCGCTACGAATCCTGGTCGCGGTGCGCGATCTCGAGCGTGACCAGCCGGGCGAGCAGTGTCGCCGGATAGAGCTGTCCGAAGATCGCCTCGACATTGCACAGGCTGCGCGCAATCGGGTGCAGCGGCGCGACGTCGCCATAGCCTGTCGTCGTCAGCGTCGCGAAGGAGAAATAGATCAGCTGGCTCGCGAGCGTCGGGCGATCCTCGACCTTCATGCCTGCGAATGCGTTCGGCACCAGCGTGCCGATGAAGGTGTAGAGCGACGAGAAGATCACCGCCACCGTGAGATAGAGCAGGACCGCGCCGATCACCCGGTGATAGGTGACGCGTCCCGGCGCGAAGGTCGCGCGTGCGACCGTCACCGCCATGGTGAGGCCGACCAAAAGCCAGGAGCCGGCGAACAAATTGAGGTCGAGGATCGAGGGCGAGCGCAGCCGCAGGATCGCGCCGGTCACGATCATCACAAGCGCCACCAGCATGGTGACGACGGCAACCGCGCTGCCCGACATTATGAACACGCCGCCGACCAGAAACAGGGCGAGCAGCAGCTCGAACACCTGGAACTCGAACAGGCCAAGCGCCTGCAGCGGCGCCACCACGAACATCATGACCAGCAGCAGCACGGTCAGCACCGTCAGCAGCGAATCGCCCCAGCGCTCGCGCAATTGCTCCGTGGTCATCGGATCACGCGCCGCGCCGGCATGGCACGCTGAGGAAGCCACGGAAGCGCACCCGACCGCCGCGCACTGGCTCGCCATCGAGTAGATAGTTCGGGAAGCGCTTGAGGAAACGCGAGATCGCGACGGCGCCTTCGAGGCGGGCCAGCGCCATCCCGGCGCATTGATGCGCGCCGGTGCCGAAGGCGAGGTGGCGGTTCGGCGTACGCGCGACGTCGAAGCCTTCAGGGTCGGGGAATTGCGCGGGGTCGCGGTTGGCGGCGCCGATGCACAGCGTGACCAGCGTGCCGGGCGGCAGCTTGATGCCGCCGAGCTCGGTCTCTTCCACGATCATGCGGTTGCCGAGCTGGTTCGAGCTTTCGTAGCGCAGCATCTCCTCGACCGCGGTCTTGATCAGCTCGGGCTGCGCGATCAACCGCTGCTTCTGCTCGGGGTGCTGGTTGAGCGTCACCAGCCCGTTGCCGATCAGATTGGTCGTGGTCTCGTGGCCGGCATTGAGCAGGAAGATGCAATTGTGCAGCAATTCCTTCGCGGTGAGGCGTTCGCCATTGTCTTCACCCTGGATCAGCCGGGTCAGCACGTCGCGTTCGGGATTGCCCGGCCTGGCGCGGCGGCGGTCGACGAGGGTTTCGAGATAGGCGAGAAAATCCTTCACCGCGTTGTTGCCGCGGTCGAACGCCTCCTTGCCGATCACCGGCTCCAGCGCGCCGAGAATCGCCAGCGACCAGTCGCGCAGCGGCTCGCGCTCGTCGTGCGGTACGTCGAGCAGATTGCCGATCACCTCGACCGGGATCGCGGAGGCGAAGTCGCCGATCAGCTCGAAGCGGTCTTTCGTGGCGATCCGGTCGAGCAGGCTGTCGACCAGCGCAATCAGGTCCGGCTCCATGCCGGCGATCGCCCGCGGCGACAACGCGCCCATGATCAGCCGCCGCACGCGGGTATGCGCCGGTGGATCGTTGAACACGAGGCTGGTCGTGTGGTGCTCGTAGAGCAGCGAGTCGCCGTATTTCGGCAAGAACTCCTTCTTCTTGTCGGAGGAGAACGCCTTGGTGTTCTTGTAGGCGGCGATCAGGTCGTCGTAACGGGTGAGGAAGTAGCAGCCGTTGGGCAACCGCTTGACCGGTGCGTGCTCGCGCAGCGCGCGATAGGTCGGGTAGGGGTTGGCGTAGAACTCCGGCGTCAGCTTTTCCAGGTCGAAGCCGTCAGCCAGCTCTCGCGCGTGCCCGGTCATGGCGAATCCAGCCCAATTGGTTTCATTTGCAACTATCGTAAGCCGCGGGCGGCGTCCGCGCAACATCATTTGCGGCGATCGGGAACGGCCCGCCGCACGCCGCGCGATGCGAGTAAATCGCAGAGCCATATGCGGTATTGCGCTTTGATGAAGCGCACGCGCCCCTCTACAGTCGCGGCCAAACAAGAGAGAGCCGGAAACGCCAATGCATGCCCGTGCCGAGACCGCGGCCTCCTGGCCGGAGGAGATCTTTTCGATATTGCAGCGCTTCGAGGTGCGCCAGGTGCCCTACGTGCCGGACGCCGGGCATTCCGAGCTGATCGAGCGCGTGCTTGGTTCGTCCTCGATGCGCGGTATTGCGCTGACCACCGAGGAGGAGGGCGTGGCGCTGCTCGCGGGCGCCTGGGCCGGCGGCCAGCGCGGCGTGCTGCTGATGCAGTCGAGCGGCGTCGGCAATTGCATCAACATGCTGTCGCTGGTGCAGATCTTCCGCCTGCCGTTCCTGACGCTGGTGACGATGCGCGGCGAATGGGGCGAGTTCAATCCCTGGCAGGTGCCGATGGGCTCGAACACCCAGGGCATTCTCGAATTGTCGGGGATCAAGGTGCTGCGCGCCTCGCACCCTGGCGAGGTTCGCGAAGTCGTCGAAGCCGGCGCGGCGCAAGCCTACAACGCCTGCACGCCAACCGCCGTGCTGCTGTCGCAGCGCCTGATCGGGGCAAAGGTTTTCACCAAATGAGCAAAGCCAATCTCCTCGACCGCCGCGCCGTGGTGTCCGAGCTGCTGCGGGATCGCAAGGGCGCCTTCGCCGTCGGCGGTCTCGGCGCCTCGACCTATGACATCGCCGCCGCCGGCGACCACGACCGCAATTTCTATCTCTGGGGCGGCATGGGCGGCGCGGTGATGATCGGGCTCGGCCTCGCGCTGGCCCAGCCGGCGCTCCCGGTCGTCGTGATCACCGGCGACGGCGAGATGCTGATGGGGATGGGGAGCCTCGCGACCGTTGGCCTGCAGCAGCCCAAAAACCTGGCGATCATCGTGCTGGACAACGAAGCCTATGGCGAAACGGGCGGCCAGGCCAGCCACACCGGTGGAACCGCCGACCTCGTCGGTGTTGCCAAAGCCTGCGGAATCTCCGATAGCCGGGCGATCTCCACGATGGCCGAGGTCGAAGCTTTTGCTTCGTCTTTGCAAGATGTTACGGCGGGGCCGCGGTTCGCCAGCGCGAAGATCGACGGGACCAATCTGGAGCGCGTGCTGTCCAGCCGCGACGGCACTTACCTCGTGAATCGGATCCGAGGGTCGATCGGCCACACTCCAATTTAAAGTGGCTTTCGCGGTGCAATAGAACCTTGACTTTTGGTAAAGTGAGTGATTACTCACGACCCAAATGTCTACCTTACGCATGACGAGTGACTTGCGGCGTCAGTTGATCCTGAGCGCGGCAAAGCGGTGTTTCGCCCGCAACGGCTTTGCCGGCACCACGACAAAGAGCGTGGCGGCCGCGGCTGCCATTTCGGAAGGTCTGCTGTTCAAGCACTTCCCGTCCAAGGCGGCGCTCTATGCCGAGATCCTTGCCGAGGAGTGCGAGGCGGATCCCGATCTCGCGCATCTGCTCGGCCAGGAGCCCTCGACCGCGACGCTGGTCGAACTGGTGGAAGGCATGGTCGGCCACTTCATGCGGCTGCGCGACGCGCCGGACCAGGAAGAGGCGCAGCGGATGCGGCTGATGGTGACGAGCCATCTCGACGACGGCGAGTTTGCGCGCCTGCTCTACGACAAGGTCGGCAAGCTGATCGGCCCGACCTTCGCCGCCTCGCTCGACCGGGCGATCGCCGCCGGCGAAGCGACCCGGATCGGCGACGAGCCTCTCAACCTGTTCTGGTTTGCGCACCACACCGTGCTTATGGGTGCGCTGACGCAGCTGCCTGCGACACCTTGTCTCCCCTATGGGGATGCCACCGCGGCCGAACGGCAGCTCTGCCAGTTCATTCTTCGCGGCATCGGACTTACCGAAGCCGCAATTTCAACTCATTTGGGCCGCCAGCCGTCGCCGAGCGCAGGACCGTCGGTAACTGCAGAAAGTGCATGACATGAACATTCAGACCGAAAGTCACATCTCCGGCCAACCGATCAAAGAGAAGCAAGCCAAGCGCCCCGTCCGCATGGTGCGCTGGTTCATCATCGTAGGCTTGTTGCTGGCCCTGCTGGTCGGCGCGCTGGTCGGCTTCAACGCCTTCCGCAGCCATATGATCGCGCAGTTCTTCGCCAACAATAAGCCGCCGCCGTCCAACGTCTCGGCGGTCGAGGCGAAGACCGAAGTGATTCCGAACCTCTTGACCGCGGTCGGCGATCTCGTCGCCGTGCACCAGGTCAACGTCACGACCGACGTGCCGGGCCGCATCACCGAGATCCAGTTCACCGCCGGCAGCCATGTGAAGGCAGGGACGCCGCTGGTGCAGCTGTTCGACGCTCCGGAGCAGGGCGACCTCGCCAACTACAAGGCGCAGGCGATCGTGGGCGAGCAGCAGCTCGACCGCGCCAAGCAGCTCGCGTCACGCCAGTTCGGGCCGCAGTCGACCGTCGATACGGCGCAGGCGACCTACGACCAGGCCAAGGCCGGCATTGCCAAGACCGAAGCGCTGATCTCGCAGAAGCTGGTGCGCGCGCCGTTCGAAGGCGATCTCGGCGTTCGCCAGGTCGAAGTCGGCCAGTATCTGACCGCCGGCACCCAGATCGTGTCGCTGACCGACCTGTCGGTGCTGTACGCCAACATGACCGTGACCGAGAAGCAGAGCTCGCAGATCAAGGTCGGCCAGGCCGTGCGGATTGCGGTCGACGCCTATCCGGGCCGCACCTTCGACGGCAAGATCACGACCATCGAGCCGCAGATCGCGACCGACACCCGCAATATCCGGGTGCAGGCCACGATCCAGAATCCGGACAGCATCCTCAAGCCCGGCATGTTCGCGACCGCCACGATCGTGCTGCCCGCGAAGCCGCCGGTCGTGACCATTCCGGAAACCGCGGTCGACTACACGCTGTACGGCGACTCCGTGTTCCTGATCACCGAGAAGAAGGGCGAGGACGGCAAGACCACCCTGACCGCCGACCGCACCTTCGTGAAGACCGGCAACCGCGTCGAAGGCCGCGTCGAGATCCTCAAGGGTCTGAAGGCCGGGGACAAGGTCGTCGCCGTCGGCCAGATCAAGCTGCAGTCGGGCATGGCGGTCGTGATCTCGACCGATCCGCCGCCGCCGGTACCGGCCGAGCCGCCGCGCTACTGATCCCGATCATCTGAACCCGGAGGGCCCGACGGCCCTCCGCCACTTGCGCCGGAAATCGGCAGACAACACGAATCGAGTTGGCGATGGCCTTCACTGATATTTTCATCAAGCGCCCGGTGCTGTCGGTCGTCGTCAGCCTGCTGATCCTGCTGATCGGCTTGCGCGCGGCGATGGTGCTGCCGATCCGGCAATATCCGAATCTCTCGAACACCGTCGTGACGATCACGACATCCTATCCCGGCGCGTCGCCGGAGCTGATCAACGGCTTCATCACCACGCCGATCGAGCAGGCGGTCGCGTCGGCCGAGGGCGTCGACTATATGACCTCGAACTCGGTGCTCGGCACTTCGACGATCCAGGTCTACGTCAAGCTCAATCACGATCCGAACCAGGCGCTGACTGAAGTGCTGGCCAAGGTCAACTCGGTCAAATACCTGATCCCGAAGGAAGCCTTCGACCCGGTCGTGAGCAAGGCGACCGGTGACACCATCGCCGTGATGTATCTCGGCTTCTCCAGCGAGGAGCTCACGGGCTCTGCGATCTCGGACTATCTGACCCGCGTCGTGCAGCCGGTGCTCTCGACGGTCGACGGCGTCGCATCTGCCGACATTCTCGGCGGCCAGACCTTCGCGATGCGCGTCTGGCTCGATCCGACCCGGATGGCCGGACGCGGCGTGTCGCCGAACGACGTTGCGGCAGCGATCGCTGCCAACAACTTCCAGGCGGCCGCCGGCCAGACCAAGGGCTTCTTCATCGTCTCCAACGTCTCGGCCAACACCGATCTTCAGAACATCGATCAGTTCAAGCGAATGATCGTGAAGGCGAAGGACGGCGGCTTCGTGCGCATCGAGGACATCGCGACGGTGGAGCTCGCGGCGCAGTCGACCGACGCCAGCGTCGCCTTCAACGGCGAGCACGCGATCTTCATCGGCATCAAGGCGACGCCGCAGGGCAACCCGCTGAGCCTGGTGAAAGGCGTGCGCGCGCTGTTCCCGGACCTCGAGCGTAACCTGCCGCCGTCGATGAAGATGAAGGTGGCCTACGATTCCACCAAGTTCATCCAATCGTCGATCGACGAGGTCGAGAAGACGCTCACCGAAGCGGTCCTGATCGTCGTCGTCGTGATCTTCCTGTTCCTGGCGTCGTTCCGCTCCGTGATCATTCCCGTGGTCACCATTCCGCTGTCGCTGGTCGGCGTCTGCATCCTGATGCTGGCCGCGGGCTTCAGCTTCAACCTTTTGACGCTGCTGGCGATGGTGCTGGCGATCGGCCTCGTGGTCGACGACGCCATCGTGGTGGTGGAGAACATCCATCGACATCTCGAGGAGGGCCTGCCACCGGTGCAGGCATCGCTGAAGGGTGCACGCGAGATCGTCGGCCCCGTCGTCTCCATGACGATCACGCTGGCGGCGGTGTACGCGCCGATCGGCTTCCTCGGCGGCGTGACCGGCACGCTGTTCCGCGAATTCGCCTTCACGCTGGCCGGCTCGGTGATCGTGTCGGGCGTGATCGCGCTGACGTTGTCGCCGATGATGTGCTCGGTGTTCCTCAAGAGCGCGGAAGAGGGGCGTTTCGCCAAGCTTGTTAGCCGCGTGTTCGGTGCGATGACCCGCGGCTACGGCCGCCTGCTCGACCGTTCGCTCGACTACCGCCCGATCACGGCGCTGTTCGCCCTGACCATCCTCGGCCTGGTCGGCTTCCTCTATATGCACATCCAGAAGGAGCTGGCGCCGCAGGAAGACCAGGGCATCGTGTTTGCGATCACCAAGGCACCGAAATACGCCAACATCGACTACATCGATTACTACGGCGACAAGATGGACAAGGAGTTCCAGAAGTTTCCCGAGACCGACCTGCGGTTCATCCTGAACGGCATCACCGGTCCGCAGGGCGGCTTCGCCGGCGCGCTGTTGAAGCCGTGGGATGAGCGCAAGCGTACCGCGCAGCAGCTGCAGCCGCTGATGCAGGCCGAGCTGTCGAAGCTTGAAGGCATCAGCGCGTTCGCGTTCAGCCTGCCGCCGCTGCCCGGCGGCCCCGGCGGTCTGCCGGTGCAGATGGTGATCTCGTCGACGGCCGGATTCCAGCAGGTTTTCGACGAGATGAACAAGCTGAAGGCAGCCGCGCGCAAGAGCGGCCTGTTCATCGTCACCGATAGCGACCTCGACTTCAACCAGCCGGTGGTCCGGGTGAAGGTCGATCGCTCCAAGGCCAGCGACCTCGGCATCACCATGCAGTCGATCGGCGGCGCGCTGGCGACGCTGCTCGGCGGCAACTATGTCAACCGCTTCAACCTGGAAGGGCGCTCCTATCAGGTGATCCCGCAGGTGCCGCGCGCCAGCCGGCTCGCGCCCGAAGCGTTCAACGATTACTACGTCCCGACTGCGACCGGGCAGCTGGTGCGGCTGTCGACCGTGGTGACGGTCGAGACCGGCGTCGATCCGAACGCGCTGACCCACTACAACCAGCTCAACTCGTCGACCTTCCAGGCCGTGCCGATGCCCGGCGTCTCGATGGGACAGGCGGTGGACTTCCTGACGGGCGAAGCCAAGAAGCTGCCGACCGGCTTCAGCTACGACTTCCTGGCCGACTCCCGGCAGTACGTCCATGAAGGCAACCAGCTGCTGGTCACCTTCGCGTTCGCCATCATCATCATCTTCCTGGTGCTGGCGGCGCAGTTCGAGAGCCTGCGCGATCCGTTCGTGATCATGATCTCGGTGCCGATGGCGATCGTCGGCGCCCTGATCCCGCTGTTCTTCGGCGTCGCCACCATGAACATCTACACCCAGGTGGGCTTGCTGACGCTGGTCGGACTGATCACCAAGCACGGCATCCTGATGGTGGAGTTCGCCAACGAGCTGCAGCTCAACGAGGGACTCGACCGCCGTTCGGCGATCGAGATGTCGGCCCGGATTCGTCTGCGTCCGATCCTGATGACGACGGCGGCCATGGTCACCGGCCTGCTGCCGCTGCTCACCGCCTCGGGCGCCGGCGCCGCCAGCCGCTTCTCGATCGGGCTCGTCGTCGTCACCGGCATGACGATCGGTACGCTGTTCACGCTGTTCGTGCTGCCGATGGTCTACACGGTGATCGCGACCGACCACCAGGCCGCGGCCCGTTCGGACCGTGCCAAGCAGATTGCCGACTACGAACTCGAAGGCCGCGGCGGCGCATTGAAACCGACCTGAGCCCTCCAAGCTCATGCTCGCAGGGAAGGCGGCACTGGCGAAAGCCACTGCCGCCTTTTCTTTGTCTCGTGATAGCCTCACCGCAAAGATCGGGAGGAGACAGCCATGGCGAGCGAGTTTGCGGCGGGCAATTACCGGTTCATTCCGGCGGTGTTCCAATATTCCAGCGGCGCCCAGGCGAACGCCGGCTACGAGATCGAGCGGGTCCGCTTCGACCGCCTGCTGCCGCTCGCTGAAGGTTTTGCGCGGATTGCGGCCTACATCAAGGACGCCGGCCGGCCGCTGACCGCGTTCTGCGCCTGCGAATTGCGGTCGCCGGCTGCCTTCACCGAGGACGGCTTCCGCGCCTTCAACCAGCACTACGTCAAGACGCTCGCCGAATGGGGCCTGTTCGACGGCACCACCAACCCGGTGGCGCGCAGCAATGTCTGTCCCGAGATCGATCCGCCGGCCGAGCCGTCATTCTACGCGTTCTCGTTCACGCGGCCGAGCACGAGCACCTCGCCGTCCTTCGTGATCGCGGGCGGCGCGGAGGCGCGCAGCGGCACTGCCAGCTATCCCGACCGCATCGTCTGCTATCGCGATCTCAGCCCCGGCGCGTGGCGGGAGAAGGTCCGCTTCACTGCCGGCGAGATGGAGCGCCGTCTTGCCGAGTTCAGCTTCGGCTGGGAGGCGACGACCGCGGTGCAGGCCTACACCGTGCACGACATCCATCCCGTGCTCGCCGACGAGCTGGTCCGCCGCGGCGCCACGCGCCCCGGCCTGAGCTGGCACTTCTGCCGTCCGCCGGTGGTCGATCTCGAATACGAGATGGATTGCAGGAGGGTGTTGCGGGAGGTGGTGGTTTAGGGCGAGTAATCTGAGGCGCGCACTGCTAGTGCCGTCGGTGGCCGTCGACCCTTCGAGACGCGCGTTCCGCGCTCCTCAGGGTGACGGGGGAGAATGGCGCTCGCCGCGGCAGGGCGGCGAACGGCATCACCGTGCCTTCGGATCGAGCGCGTCGCGCAGGCCGTCGCCGACCAGATTGAACGACAGCACGACCAGGAAGATCGCAAACCCCGGCCAGATCGCCATCCATGGCGCGCTGGTCAGGAAACGCTGCGCGGCGTTGAGCATGCTGCCCCAGGACGGCGACGGCGGCTGCTGGCCGAGGCCGAGGAACGACAGCGCAGCTTCGGCGATGATCGCGGCCGCGATCGACAGCGTCGCCTGCACCAGCAGCGCCGGCAGGATGTTGGGCAGGATGTGAACCAGCGCGATACGCCAGCGCGGATTGCCCATGGCGCGCGCCGCCTCGACATAATCCTCGACCTTGACGCCCATCACCTGACCGCGGGTCAGGCGGATGAAGATCGGGGTCGCCGAGACGCCGATCGCGATCATCGCATTGCTGAGGCTGGGTCCGAGGAATGCCGCGAGCGCGATCGCCAGGATCAGGAACGGGCAGGCCAGCATCGCATCTGTGATGCGGCTGATCAGCGCGTCGATGAAGCCGCCGCGATAGCCGGCGACGAGGCCGAGCGGCACGCCGATCGCAAGCGCGATGCCGACCGAGATCACGCCGGCAAGCAGCGAGGCGCGGGCGCCGAACACGACGCGCGCGAGCACGTCGCGGCCGAGCTCGTCGGTGCCGAACCAGTGCTGCAGCGACGGCGCCTTGCGCACCAGCGACCAGCTGGTCGCGACCGGATCATAGGGCACGATCAGCGGCGCGAACACGGCGAGCAGGATGAAGAGCGCGATCACGGCAAGCCCGAGCACGGCGCCCTTGCGCCGGATCAGCCGCCGTAAGGCACGCCGCGCCGGGCTCTCCAGGGTTTCGGCGACGGCAAGCGGTGCGAGCGGGCTGAGTGCAGCGTCGGTCATCCGGTCAGCCCCTCAGCCGCGGGTTGACCAGGATGTAGGCGATGTCGGCGATCAGATTGAGCGTGATGTAGATCGTCGCCGTGGTCAGGACCACGCCCTGCACCACCGCGTAGTCGCGGTTGAACACGGCATCGACGATCAGCTTGCCGAAGCCCGGGATCGAGAAGATCTGCTCGGTGAGAACCGCGCCCGACAGCAGCGTGCCGAGCTCGAGCGCGCCGAGCGTGATGATCGGCGTCAGCGCGTTGCGCATCGCATGCTTGAGGATCACCGTGCGCTCGGACAGGCCCTTCGCCCGCGCGGTGCGGACATAGTCGCTTTCCAGCACCTGCAGCATCGCACTTCTTGTATGCCGCATCAGGATTGCCGCGATCGCATTGCCGAGCACGAAGGCGGGCATCACGGATGCGGCGAGGCTGGCGCGCCAGTTTTCGCTGAGCGGCACGTAGCCGGAGGCCGGCAGCCAGCCGAGTTCGACGGAGAACAGGAAGATCAGCATGATGCCGAGCCAGAAATTCGGCGTCGAGATCCCCCACAGCGCGAATAAGTTGGCGCCATAGTCCCACGCCGTGCCGGTCTTCACCGCCGAGATGATGCCGGCGGGGATGCCGATCAGGAAGGCGACCACGATCGCCATGCCGGCGATCTGCATCGTGACCGGCAGCTTCTGAGCGATCAGGCTCGACACCGGCATCTTGTTGCGCAGGGACTCGCCGAGGTCGCCCGTGAGCACGCCCTTGACCCAATAGGCATATTGCACCGGGATCGGCTGATCCAGATGGTATTGCTGGCGGATCTGTTCGATCACGGCCGGATCGCGCTCCTCGCCGGCCATCACGAGTGCCGGATCGCCGGGCAGCAGATGTTGCAGCGAGAAGATCAGCAGCGAGACGAAGAACAGCGTCGGGACCAGCTGAACCAGCCGCTTGGCGAGGAAGTTCAGCATGGTCGGCCCCGCGTGTCCTGCGCTGTGGCGATCATTTCAATTTCAGCCCGACCACGCGCACCAATCCATCCGGCATCTGCCGGTAGCCCTCGACCTTGGTGGAGTGCGCGATCAGCAGTGTGCGGTGATAGATGTAGATGATCGGCTCGTCATTGAGCACGATCCTCGTCATCTTCTCGTAGATCGCCTTGCGCTGGGCGGGATCGTTGATCAGCCGCGCATCTTCCATCAGCTTGTCGGCTTCCGGGTTGGAATAGCCGCCGTCGTTCTGCGGCGCCTTGGTGTGCAGGAAGACATAGGAATTGCCGTCAGGATCGATCCGGCCGCTCCAGTTGATCTGGAACACCTGAAATTCGCCGGCCTGGGCCTGCTTGAACGTCGTCGCAAATTCGACCACGCGGATCTTGATGTCGAAGCCCGCTTCGGCCGCCATCGACTGCACGACCTGGGCCACGGCTTCGTTCTCGGCGCCTTTGGGGACCATGTAATCGATGGCAACGGGCAGCGTGACGCCGGCCTCCTTCAGCAGCGCCTTGGCCTTGGCAATGTCGCGGCCCCGAACCGGAAACGCCTTCTGATAATAAGGATGCGTCGGGCTGACCCATTGATTGCCCGGCGTGAACTCGCCGTTGAAGACGACCTGGTTGAGCGCCTCGCGATCGATCGACAGATCTAGCGCCTGCCGCACCTTCTCCGATTGGCTGAGCGGGCCCTTGCCCTTGTCGTTGGCGATGTTGATGGTGAGGCCGAGATAACCGAGTTCAGGTGCGGTCGACAGCACCAGGCGCTTGTCGGCGCGGACGTCCTTGATGTCGGTGGCGAGCACGCGCTCGATCAGATCGAGCCCGCCGGATTTCAGATTGGCGAGCCGCACCGTGGCGTCGACGATCGGGAGGAACACGATGCGATCGATGAAGACGTTGTCCTTGTTCCAGTAATCCGCAAACTTCTCGAACACCATGCGGTCCTGCTGCACGCGTTCGACGAATTTGTACGGGCCGGCGCAGACCGGATGCAGCCCGAATTTGTCGCCGGCTTCCTTCACCGCCTTCGGCGAGACCATCATGCCGGCGCGGTCGGTCAACTGGGCGATCAGCGGCGAGTAGGGCGTCTTGAGCACCAGCTTGATGGTCAGGGGATCGACGACGTCGACATGGTCGAGCGCGGCCAATTCCGGCTTGCGAAACGAGGTCGGCAGCGTCAGATGGCGCTCCAGCGAGAATTTGGCGGCTTCGGCGTCGAACGGTTCACCGTCGTGGAACTTGACGCCCGGCCGGAGCTTGATGATCATCTCCTTGCCGTCGGCCGAATTCTCGTAGGACAGCGCGAGCTGCGGGACGATGTTCAGCTTCTCGTCGATGTCGAACAGCTTGTCGCAGAACGCCGAAAACACGATGCGGCCGACATAGGTGCGCCCGATTGAAGGATCGAGGATGTCGGGGTCCTCGGCGAGCCCGATGCGAAGCGTCGTCTCGGCACGCGCGCTCGCTCCGCACCAGGCCACGAGGGCCGCCATCAGGACCGCCAAGCGCCAAAATCTCATCGCAAACCCCTTATTCCCTACGCCTCTGTTCCCTGTGAAATAACCCCGGGTCACCCCGAGGCTTCCGCCGCATTGAACGCCGCCACCAGCTTTTCCAGCGTCGGCGAGAAGGCGCCATCGGACGGCACGATCGCCTCCGCGCCGGGCAGATCACCCGTCCGGTGACAGGCCGTTGCATATCCGGTGCCATCTTCGCGCAATTGCGGCACTTCGCTGCGGCAGCGCGCAATCACATAGGGGCAGCGGGTATGGAAGCGGCAGCCGGAAGGCGGATTGAGCGCGCTCGGCAGCTCGCCCTCCAGCACGATGCGGCTGCGCCTGGCGCGCGGCTTCGGCACCGGGATCGCCGACAGCAGCGCGCGGCTATAGGGATGGCGCGGGGCGGCGAACAGCGCTTGTGCATCCGCGCTCTCGACGATGGTGCCGAGATTCATCACAGCGACGCGGTCGGCGATGTGCTTCACCACGGCGAGATCGTGCGAGACGAAGATGTAGGCGAGCTTCAACCGGTCCTGCAGGTCGCGCAGCAGATTCAGGATCTGCGAACGGATCGAGACGTCGAGCGCCGACACCGGCTCGTCGCAGATGATCAGCTTCGGTTCGACCGCGAGCGCACGGGCAATGGCGATGCGCTGGCGCTGGCCGCCGGAGAATTCGTGCGGATAGCGGCGTGCAAAGCGCGGCTCGAGCCCGACCAGGCGCAACAACTCCTCGACCCGGGCACGGCGGTCCGCGGCCGGGACGAGATCATGCAGCGCCAGCGGCTCGGTCAGGATCTGGCTCACCGTCATGCGCGGGTTGAGCGAGGCGTAGGGGTCCTGGAAGATCAGCTGCGCGTCGCGGCGGAATGCGCGCAATTGCCCGGCATTGAGCGCGCCGAGGTCACGGCCTTCGAAGCGGATACGGCCGGCGTCCGGCTCGATCAGCCGCAGCACCAGGCGGCTGACGGTGGATTTGCCGCAGCCGGATTCGCCGACCAGCGCCAGCGTCTTGCCGGCCTCGACCGTGAAGCTGACGCCGTCGACCGCCTTCACATGGGCGGTCGGCCGTCCGAACAGCGAGCGTTCGGCGACGAAATGCTTCACCAGCCCTTCGACTTCGAGCAGCGCGGTCATGACACCAGCTGCTCCAGCGGCGCGCGAATGCAGCGCGAGGCGTGGGTTGCGCTCAGCATCGCCAGCGGCGGCGGTGATCTTGTGCAGGCATCCTCCACGAACGGACAGCGCGCGGCGAAGCGGCAGCCCGCGGGCGGGTTCGCCATGTTCGGCACCATGCCCTCGATGGTGGCGAGATGGCTGGTGCGGCGGTCGAGCCGCGGGATCGAGCCGAGCAGGCCGACCGTGTAGGGATGCTGCGGACTGGCAAACAGCTCGTCGACCGGCGCGCGTTCGACGATCTCACCCGCATACATCACCGCGACCTCGTCGCAGACCTCGGCAACGACGCCGAGATCGTGGGTGATCAGGATGATCGCCGCACCACTCGCGGCCTTCAGCTCGCGCATCAGGTCGAGGATCTGGGCCTGCAGGGTGACGTCGAGCGCGGTGGTCGGCTCGTCGGCGATCAGGAGCTGCGGATCGCAGGCCAGCGCCATCGCGATCATCACGCGCTGGCGCATGCCGCCGGACAGCTTGTGCGGATATTCGTCGATGCGCTTCTCGGGCGAGGGGATGTGGACGCGGCGCAACAGCTCGATGGTGCGCTCGCGCGCTGCGCGGCGGGAGCCGCCACGGTGGCGCAATATCGTCTCGGTAATCTGGTCGCCGATGGTGAAGCTCGGGTTGAGCGAGGTCATCGGTTCCTGGAAGATCATGGCGAGCCGATTGCCGCGCAGGTCGCGCAGTGTCGCATCCGGCACCTCGAGCAGGTCGAAGCCATCGAAGCGGATCGCGCCGGACACCGCGGCGGACTGCTTTGGCAGCAGCCCCATGATCGCGAGCGAGGTCACGCTCTTGCCGCAACCGGACTCGCCGACCAGGCCGAGCGTGGCGCCGTTGGCGACGGAAAGATCGACGCTGTCGACGGCATGCGTAATGCGGCCGTCGTCGCCGTGGAATGTGACGCGCAGGCCCTCGATCTCGATCAGCGGGCCGGCGGTCATTCGCGGCTCCTGGTTGCAGCTGCGATACCGGCCTCGATCCTGGAGCGGTCGCTGGTTCCGGCCGGGTTGTCCCGGGTCGGCATGAAATTCCGGAACGGCACCCAGTGCTCGCGGCTGACCGCTTCAAGCCGCTCCAGCTCGCGCAAGGGATCGGTGTGGTCGTCGACCCGCAGGTCGAGCAACGGCCATTGCTCGGTGCCGTGGATCAGAAGTGCCGCCGATTGCTTGCCGCGCTTGTCGCCGCCGGCCGCTTCGCCGGCGAACATCGCCTTGATCAGCCGCTCCGCGAACGGCAGCTTCTCGCTTGCGGCATAGACGCGCGCGGTCTCGTCGAGCACATCAGGTCCCGCCAGCATATTGCCGGCGATCGAGAAGCCGTCGCCCGCGATATGACCGAACCAGTCGATGCAGTCCTTGCCGGAATGCGCCGCGATCCGGCCCTTGGCGTCCATGACGTGCACCTGCCGGCTCTCACGGCCGCTATCGGGCGCCAGCAGCGCTGCGATCGCGTCATGCGGGCTGGTACCGTCGCGCAGCAGCGCGAGGCCGTCGATGCCGTAATAGGGATTGACCAGTGCCTGCGTCGCAATCGCGCCGATCCCGGGTGCAATGTGCGGCACCAGCGCGCCGACCGCGAAGAACCGCGTCGCGACGGCGATGCCGAGCTGGCCGGTGGCGCTGTCGCGGGCGATGATCGACCAGGTCATCCCAAACCTCTAGCGCCCCGCGGCGTAGCCCTGCATGCCGCGCGGATTGGCGGCGGCACGGCGGCGGGGACCGACTTTCGAGGCTGCGGTGAGGCGGCCTTCCGACCAATCGGGGCCGATCTCGACCACATGGCCACGGCGCTTCAATTCGTCGATGGTGGATTTCGGAATGCGGTTTTCCAGCACCAGCACGCCGGGGCGCGAGGTGCGCGGCCAGAACGAGATCGGGAAATGCTCGGAGTGCCAGGCCGGCGCGTCGATCGCCTCCTGCAAATTGAGCTTGGCGTGGACATGGCGCAGGAAGAATTGCGTGATCCACTGGTCCTGCTGGTCGCCGCCGGGCGAGCCCCAGGCGAGATACGGCTCGCCGTCGCGCAGCGCCATGGTCGGCGACAGCGTGGTGCGCGGCCGCTTGCCCGGCGCCAGCGAGGCAGGGTGGTTCTCCTCCAGCCAGAACATCTGGGCGCGGCTGCCGAGGCAGAAGCCGAGCTCGGGAATGACAGGCGAGGATTGCAGCCAGCCGCCGGACGGCGTCGCCGAGATCATGTTGCCGGCCTTGTCGATGATGTCGAAATGCACGGTGTCGCCACGCACCTCGCCGAACCGGCCGACGGTCGGTTCGCCGGCGCCCATGGCGCCGACCGCCTCGCGATGCCCTTCGGCGTGGCGCAATTTGACGACGCCGCCGAAGCCTTCGAGCGAGCCGGGGCGGAAGTCGAGCGAGGCCTTGTCTTTCGAGATCAACTTGCGGCGTTCGTTGTTATAGGCGTCGGACAGCAGCGTCTCGATCGGGATCTCGGTGAACTTGGGATCGCCGTAGAACGTCTCGCGATCGGCATAAGCGAGCTTGGCGGCTTCGATCTGCAGATGGATGAAGTCGGGGCCCGCGGGATCGAGCCCGTCGAGTTCAAAACCCTTCAGCAGCGCGAGCTGCTGCAGCATCACCGGGCCCTGGCTCCAGACGCCGCACTTCTGCACCGCGTAGCGGCCGTAATCATAAGTCAGTGGCGCCTCTGTTGTCGGCTGCCAGCGCGCCATGTCGTCGGCCGACAGCACGCCGCGATGCGGCGATCCGGAGACGTCCATCACCTCCTGGGTGCGGCAGAACTTGTCGATCGCCTCGGCGACGAAGCCCTTGGACCAAGCCTGCCGCGCGCGCTCGATCTGCGCCACGCGGTCACTGCCCGCGCTCTCCGCCTCGTTGAGGATGCGCGTGTAGGTCTCCGCGAGCTTCTTGTTGGTGAAGATGGTGCCCGGCTTCGGCACCTCGCCATTGGGCAGATAGACCTCGGCCGATGTGCTCCAGTATTTCCGGAACAGCTGCTCGACGGTCTTGATGGTGGCGGAGGCGCGCTCGACCAGCGGATGGCCGTTGCGGGCATAGCCGATCGCCGGCTCCAGCACGTCGCGCAGCTTCAACGTGCCGTAGTCGCGCAGCAGCAGCATCCAGGTTTCGAACGTGCCGGGCACGCAGGCGGCGAGCAGACCGGTGCCGGGCACCATCTCGAGGCCCTCGCTGCGGTAATGCGCGATCGTCGCCTTCGCCGGCGCCGGGCCCTGGCCGCAGATCACTTCGGTTTTGCCGCGCTTGGCGTCGTGCACGATGATCGGAACGTCGCCGCCGGGGCCGTTCAGGTGCGGTTCGACCACTTGCAACGTGAATGCCGCCGCAACGCCGGCGTCGAAGGCGTTGCCGCCCTTCTCCAGCGCCGCCATGCCGACCGCGGTCGCGATCCAATGGGTCGAGGTGACGACGCCGAAGGTGCCTTCGATCTCGGGCCGGGTTGTGAACGGATCGGGGTTGACGTTGCTCATGGCGGTTGACCGTTTATCGGTTTGTCGTTGGGTTTCTTTGCGCGCGCACTTGATCACAGCCGGGCTGGCATGCCAACCGCCTGGTGCACATGGCCGCTCCCATCCGCGTGATCATGCCGGAACGGCGGCGGCAGGGCTGTTGACGGCGTGGCAGGCGACGCCATCGATCAGTTCCGGCGTCTTCTCGCGGCACAGATCGAAGGCGAGCGGACAGCGCGGGTTGAACGAGCAGCCCCGCGGCGGATCGATCGGGTTGGGAATCTCGCCCTTGACCGGGATGCGCTGGCGGCCGGACATCGCAAGGTCCGGAACCGCGCCGAGCAGCATCCTGGTGTAGGGCATCCGCGGGTTCTCGAACAGTTTCCGGCCCTCGGCGATCTCGACGATGCGGCCGAGATACATCACGCCGATCCGGCTCGCCATGTGGCGGACCACAGCGAGATTATGGCTGATGAACAGATAGGTCAGGCCGAACTTGTCCTGCAAATCGCGCATCAGATTGAGGATCTGCGCCTGCACCGAGACGTCGAGCGCCGAGGTCGGCTCGTCGCAGACGATGAACTCGGCTTCGGACGCCAACGCGCGGGCGATCGCGATGCGCTGGCGCTGGCCGCCGGAAAATTCGTGCGGGAATTTCTGGCCGTCGTCGGGGTGCAGGCCGACCAGCGAGAGCAATTCGCCGACCCGGGCCTTGATGTCGCGCTCGCCCTGGATCAGGTCGAAGGCGCGGATCGGCTCGGCGACGATCGCGGCGACGCGGTAGCGCGGATTGAGGCTGGCATAGGGATCCTGGAAAACCATCTGGATGCGCCGGCGCAGCCGGCGCCGCGCCTGGCCCTGCCGCGGATCGGTCATTGAGACGCCGTCGATGACGACTTCGCCCGAGCTCGGCGGCAGCAGGCCGACGACCATGCGCGCCACCGTGGTCTTGCCGGAACCGGATTCGCCGACCAGCGCAAAGGTCTCGCCGCGCTTGATGTCGAAAGAGACGCCGTCGACGGCTTTGAGATACTCGAGATGGCCGCCCTCGATCACACGGTTGAGCCACGGTTTCGAGACGTCGAAGACGCGGCGCAGATTCCTGACCTCGATCAATGTCCCGCTCATGCCGCCGTTTCCTTCGCCGGCTCGAACAGATGGCAGGCGACGGATTGGTCTCCTTGCCGGATCGGCTCGGGGCGCTCGACGCGGCAGCGATCGAAGACAAACGCGCAGCGCGGATTGAACGGGCAGCCCGGCGGGATCGCCGACAGCCGCGGCATCGCGCCCGGTATCTGCACCAGGCGCTTGTCCTCGCCCGCGAGCGTCGGGATCGCGCCCATCAGGCCCTTGGCATAGGGATGCAAGGGATTGCGAACCACCTCCTGCACCGGTCCGATCTCGGCGATGCGGCCGGAATACATCACCGCGACGCGGTCGCAGGTCTCGGCGATCACGCCCATGTCGTGGGTCACCAGCATCACGGCGGTGCCGTGGTCGCGGCCGAGTCGCTTGATCAGCGCGATGATCTGCGCCTGCACCGAGACGTCGAGCGCGGTGGTCGGCTCGTCGGCGATGATCAGCTCGGGCTCGGCGCAGATCGCAAGCGCAATGACGACGCGCTGGCGCATGCCGCCGGAGAATTCGTGCGGGTAGCCGTCGATGCGCTTTTCGGGCGCGGGGATGCCGACCTCGGCCAGCAGGTCGATGGCGCGCCGGCGCGCGGCGCTTTCGCTCAGATTGCTGTGGGTGCGGATGGTCTCGACGATCTGGTCGCCGATCCGGTAGAGCGGGTTGAGGCTGGTCAGCGGATCCTGGAAGATCATGCCGATCCGCTTGCCCCTGACGCGGCGGATCTCCTCCGGCGGAAGGTGGTCGATCCTTGTGCCCGACAGTTCGATCTCGCCGCTCGAGATGCGGCCGGGCGGATCGATCAGCCCGATCACGGCAAGGCCGGTGACCGATTTGCCGGCGCCGGATTCGCCGACCACGCCGAGCACCTCGCCCTTGGCGATATCGAACGACACGCCGTTGATGGCACGCAAGGTGGCGCGGCGGGTGACGAATTCCACCTCGAGATTGCGCACGGAGAGGACAGGCTTTGTCATCGGAGCTTTGGGTTGAGCGCGTCGCGCAGCCAGTCGCCGAGCAGGTTGATGGAAAGGATCAGGCCGGCCAGTGCAATGCCCGGGAAGGCGACGATCCACCATTCGCCGGCGAACAGATAATTGTTGCCGATCCGGATCAGGGTGCCGAGCGAGGGCATGGTGTCGGGCATGCCGGCGCCGAGGAACGACAGCGTCGCCTCGGTGATGATGGCGAGCGCGAGGTTGATGGTGGCGATCACGAGGATCGGGCCCATCGTGTTCGGCAGCACGTGGCGGAACATGATCTTCGGCGCCGGCAGGCCGATCAGCTGCGCCGCCGCCACATAATCCTTGTTCTTCTCGACCATGACCGAGCCGCGCACGGTGCGGGCATATTGCACCCAGAAACTGAGGCCGATCGCGATCACGAGCACGCCCAGCGTGCTCATCTCGTCGAGCCTGTTGCCGAGCAGCGATTTGGCGACGCCGTTGACCAGCAGCGCGATCAGGATCGCCGGGAAGGTGAGCTGTACGTCGGCGATCCGCATGATCACGGTGTCGATCACGCCGCCGAAGTAGCCGGCGACCAGCCCGAGCGCGATCCCGAGCGCGCCGGCGAACACCACGCCGGCAATGCCGACCGCAAGCGAGATGCGCAGGCCGTAGAGGATCGCCGAGAGCACGTCGCGGCCCTGCTCGTCGGTGCCGAGCAGGAACGGGCTCTGGCCGTCGGCGGTCCACAGCGGCGCGATCCGCGAGTTCATCAGTTGCAACTGCGCCGGATCGAACGGGTTCTGCACCGCAAGCCACGACGCTGATATCGCCAGCAGGAAGAACAGCAGCGTGATCGCGGCGGCGACCATCGTCAGCCTGGAGCGGCGGAACGAATAGAAGATGTCGCTATCGAGCGCGCGCCTGAACCAGCCGGCAGGTGCCCGGTGGTCTTCGGCGCGATGGGGGACGACGGCGTCGGACATCGGTCGGCCCCTCACGCCGCGCGGCCGACGGTCGAGCGCAAGCGCGGATCGACCACGGTGTAGAGGATGTCGACCACGAGATTGATGGTGACGAAGATCAACGAGACCATCAGGAGATACGCGGCCATGATCGGGATATCGACGTTCTGCACGGCCTGCACGAAGAGAAGTCCCATGCCCGGCCATTGGAACACGGTTTCGGTGATGATCGAGAATGCAATAACCGAGCCAAACTGCAGGCCGGCCACCGTGATCACGGGAACCAGCGTGTTCTTCAGCGCGTGGCCGAAATGGATCGCGCGCGTGGTCAGCCCGCGGGCGCGGGCGAAGCGGATATAGTCGGTGCGCAGCACCTCCAGCATCTCGGCGCGCACCAGCCGCATGATCAGGGTCATCTGGAACAGTCCGAGCGTGATCGCCGGCATGATGATCGCCTTCCAGCCGGAGACGGTCAGCAGCCCGGTCGACCACCAGCCGAGCTTCACCACCTCGCCGCGGCCGAAGGAGGGCAGCCACCCCAGGGTCACTGCGAACAGGTAGATCAGGAGGATGCCGATCAGGAAGGTCGGCAGCGAAATGCCGATCAGCGATATCGCCTGGAATAATCTGGCGAGCACGGTGTCGCGGCGCAGCGCCGAATAGACCCCCATCAGGATGCCGGCCACCATCGCAAAGATGGTGGCGACGATCGCAAGCTCCAGCGTCGCCGGCATGCGCTCCGCCAGCAGCGAGGAGACCGGCAGGCGGAACTGGTAGGATACGCCGAACTTGAACTGCAGCGCATTGATGAAGTAGCGGCCGAACTGCACCAGCACGGGATCGTCGAGGCCGAGCGAGTGCCGGATCTCGGCGCGCTGCGCGGCCGAGGTGTCGATCGAGACGATCTGGTTGACCGGATCGCCGGCGAAGCGGAACATCGCGAACGCAATGACGCCGACGGCGAGCATGACGCCGATCGCCTGCAGGAAACGGCGAAGAGTGAAAGCGAGCATCTCTACCTTTCACTGCTTTTGAGATTTGGCGCGCGGCTTTGCGCGACCGGAAAACGCGAGGTCCCGGAAGCTTGCGCTTCCGGGACCCAATTCGCTGGCGCCGCTACTCACCCTCTTTGGTCGCCCAGTACAGCAGCACCTGGTTGTCCGCGCGCTGGGTCAATTTGACCTTTTTCGATACGCCCCACACCAGCGGCTGCTGGTGCAGCGGAATGTAGCCGTAGTCCTTGATGACGATTTCGTAGGCCTGCTTGATCAGCTGATCGCGCTTGGCGGTGTCGCTCTCGACCAGCACCTTGTCGGTCAGCGCGTCGACTTCCTTGTTGCAATAGCCGCCGAGATTGGCCTCGCCCCGGGTCGAATCCTTCGGATCGTCGCGGCAGCCGAGGATGTCGTGCAGCACGTTGTGCGAGTCTGACGTCGCCGGGGTCCAGCCCAGCATGAAGAACGAGGTCTGGTAGCCACCGGGCTTCAGCACCTTGCCGAAATACTGTGCCTTCGGCTGCGCCAAGAGGTTCACCTTGACGCCGATGCGGGCCAGCATGCCGACCACCGCCTGGCAGATCGCGGCGTCGTTGACATAGCGGTCGTTCGGGCAATCCATCGTGACTTCGAAGCCGTTCGGATAGCCGGCCTCGGCCAGGAGCTTCTTGGCGCTTTCCGGATCGGGCTTCGGCCGGGTGAACTCCTTCGACAGCGGGTAGAGCTCGGGGGCGATCATCAGGGCCGAGGGCGTCGACATGCCGCGCATCACGCGGGTCTTGATCAGATCGACGTCGATCGTCTTGTAGAAGGCTTCGCGGACCTTGATGTCCTTGAACGGATTCTTGCCCTTGATGTTGGAGTACAGCAGCTCGTCGCGCGCCATATCCATGCCGATGAAGATGGTGCGGATCTCCGGCGCGGTCATCACGGTGGCGACGCCGCTGGAATTGACCCGCTGGATGTCCTGCAGCGGAACCGGTTCGATGACGTCGACCTCGCCCGAGAGCAGTGCGGCGACGCGGGTGGCGTCGGAGCCGATCGGGGTGAAGATGATCTCCTTGAGATTATGCTCCACCTTGCGCCAGTAGCCCGGGAAAGCCTTGAACACGGTCTTCACGCCGGGCTGATGGCTCTCGATCGTGAAGGGGCCGGTGCCGTTCTCGTGCAGCGCCGCGTAGCTCGGCGTGGTCGCCGAGGCCGGCGTCGGTGCGACGGAGTTGTTCTCCTCGCACCACTTCTTGTCCATGATGTACCAGCTATCCCATTGCGAGGTCAGGATGGGATTGGGCGAGTCCAGCGTCACGTCGACGGTGTAGTCGTCGACCTTGGTGAACTTGGCGTCGGCCGGGACGTTGCTGAGGAAATTGGAGCCCTTGGCGCGGACGCGGTCGGCGGAGAACAGCACGTCGTCGGCGGTGAAGGGATCGCCATTGTGGAATTTGACGCCCTTGCGCAGGTGGAAGCGCCATTTGGTCGGGCTCAGCGTCTCCCAGCTTTCCGCCAGTGCCGGGATGATCTTGAGGTCCTTGTCGCGCGCGGTGAGGCCCTCGTAGACGTGGGCGTGGTGCGCGATCGTCGTGGTTTCCTTCAGGGTGTACGGATCGAGCGACTTCAGCTCGCCCTGATTGGCATATTTCAGCGTCTGGGCCGATGCCGGCAAGGCAACGGCGACCAGCGCGACGGCAGCCGCCGCAAACAAACTCCAACGTACCGACATGTGATCCCGCGTCCCCGTTTTTGTCCGCCGGCTGCTTTGTCCGGCTGGTATTATTGATGCATGTTGCCAGAGTTTGCCGGCCGCGCAAGCGCGATTTCCCAAAGGGTTAACCTGCTCGCGCGGGTGCAGCGCAATGGCTGGGATTCGAGAGTAAGCGGCCGGCGCGAACGCGTGACATTCGACTTTCGGAGTGCTGGCTGTCGGGCACAGGAATGATCACCGGCGCGCCCCGCTTATGCCGATCGCTCCGAAGCAGTTTGGTTGACCATAACGGATGATTGAGGCCGACTGCACCCGGGGGCGGGTGGGGCCGACTTGCGCAACGTACCCCGTCGCGGCGATACTGAGCCGGCGAAGGCGCATTTGAGGAGGCGGATATGAAAGTCAACGTCGAGATAGATTGTACGCCCCTCGAAGCGCGGCAGTTCTTCGGCCTGCCCGACGTGGGGCCGATGCAGACCGCCGTCATGGACAAGCTGCAGCAGCAGATGACGTCGAACATCGACAAGATTTCACCGGAATCGCTGATGCAGAGCTGGTTCACCTTCGATCCCAAGCTCGCCGAGCGCTTCCAGGACATGTTCGTGGCGATGGCCGGCTTCGGCGGCTCGAGCAAGAAGAAATAGTGGCCGCCATGGACAGGAGCGTTGATGGGACCGAACGCCGGTTGCGCCCGCCCAGCCTGTTCCTGATGCTGGCGGAAGCGCGCGGCGTGCTCGAGCTGAATTCGAGCCTGCTGCTGTCGCCTTTGCTGATGCAGGCGCCGAAGGGCGACGGTCATCCGGTGCTGGCGCTGCCGGGTTTCCTCGCCAGCGACCTGTCGATGGCGCCGATGCGGCGTTATCTGAAGGAGCTCGGCTACGACGCCTATGCCTGGAACATGGGCCGCAATTTCGGCGGGATTTCCAGCCGGCGGGCTGCGCTGCGCGACCTGCTGAAGCGGGTCCATGAGGCGACCGGACGCAAGGTCTCGATCATCGGCTGGAGCCTCGGCGGCGTCTATGCGCGCGACCTGGCATCGCAGATGCCGGAGCTGGTGCGCTCCATCATCACGCTCGGCAGCCCGTTCGCCGACGACATCCGCGCCACCAACGCGACCCGGCTGTACGAGCTGCTGTCCGGCGAGGCGGTCGGCGATATCCCGGAGATTCGCGCCGCGATCGCCGGCGACATGCCGGTGCCGGCAACCTCGATCTATTCCCGCACCGACGGCATCGTGAACTGGCGGACCTCGCGGCTGCGGCCGTCGGCGACTGCCGAGAACATCGAGGTGCATTTCGCCAGCCATATCGGCCTCGGCGTCAACCCCGCGGCGCTATGGGCGATCGCCGACCGGCTGGCGCAGCCGGAAGGCGAGTTCCGGCATTTTGACCGCTCGGGCCCCTTTGCCATTGCCTACGGGCCGGCAGAACAGGCACTATCCTAAACCAGACGACGAGAAGCGCCGCCAAGGCGCCCGCGTGAGTTGGCTCTCGGGAGGAGATCATGAGCGACGCCAAGAAGCTGTCCTCGCTGGACGCATCGTTTCTGTATCTGGAAACGCCGGAAATGCCGATGCATGTCGGCAGCATGGCGATCTTCCGGCTGCCCGACGGCTACAAGGGCGACTTCTTCGAGGAGTTCAAGGCGATGATCGCCTCGCGGCTGCACGTCGCGCCGATCCTCAAGGCGCGCCTGCAGAAGGCGCCGCTCGACATCGATCACCCGTCCTGGGTCGAGGACGACCAGTTCGATATCGACCGCCACATCTTCCGCGCCAGCCTGCCGGCGCCGCGCGACCGCGCCACGCTGGAGCGCATCGTCGGCTGGATGCATGCCAAGCTCTTGAACCGTGCCCGCCCGCTCTGGGAGTTCTATGTCTTCGAGGGCATGAAGGACAACGAGATCGGGCTGTATTCCAAGATGCACCATGCCTGCATCGACGGCGGCGCGGGCGCTGCGCTGACCAGCATGATCTACGACCTGACGCCGGTGCCGCGGCAGATCGAGCCGCCGAGCGCGAAAAAGGTGGCGCAGGAGCCGCGCGACATCGCGGCCAATCTGATCGACGCCTATCAGCAGCTCTGGACCCAGCCGTTCGAGGCGGCCGCCGCCGCGCAGAAGAGCCTGGAGCTGCCGCGCTCCGGCAAGAGCGACCTCGGCTCGATCCTGTTCGACAACGCGATGTTCCAGATCGAGAGCGCGGTGAAATTCGCCGGCTCGATGCCGACCGTGCTCAAGAGCCTCTCTGATGTCGTCGCCAAGGTCGCCGATCCCAGGTCGCGCGAGAGCCTGCAGGCGATGGCCTCGCCGCCGACCATCCTCAACAAGGCGATCTCGTCGGAGCGCAGCTTCGCCGGCACCTCGATCTCGCTGTCGCGCGCCAAGGCGTTGGCGAAGGCGTCGGGCGGCAAGCTCAACGACGTCGTGCTGGCGCTCGCCTCCGGCGTGGTGCGGCGTTATCTGATCGGCCAGGGCGCGCTGCCGAACAAGTCGCTGACCGCCGGCGTGCCGATCTCGCTGCGCGAGGAGGGCAACGCCGAATCCAACAACCAGGTGTTCGGCATGATCTGCTCGATCGCGACCGACATCGAGGACCCCAGGAAGCGGCTCGAGACCATCATCGCGCAGTCCACCAAGTCCAAGGAGATGTCGCATCCGCTGCGCGCCCTGATGCCGCAGGTCTCCAACATCTCGCTCTTGGGCGCGCCGATCGTGGTGCAGGTTTTGGCGCTGCTCTACAGCCGCTCCGATCTCTCCAACGTGCTGCCGCCGGCGACCAACATCACGGTCTCCAACGTGCCGGGACCGCGGCAGACGCTGTACGCGGCGGGCGCGGAGCTGCTGCACATCTTCCCGGTTTCGATCTCGACCCACGGCGTTGCGCTCAACATCACCGTGCAGAGCTACCGCGATCAGCTCGATTTCGGCTTTATCGTCGGTGCCAACATCATTCCCCATGTGCAGGTGATGTGCGACATGCTGCCGGTCGAGTTCGAGGCACTCGAGGCGGCGTTCGCGCCGCCGCCTGCGGACATCAAGGGCGCGGCCGAATAGGAATTCCTGCAATGATCGATATGCCACCGCTGCAGTTCGCCGAGACGAACGGCATCCGCATGGGGTTTTACGAGGCGGGCCCCAAAACCGATACGCCGCCGGTGGTGCTGTGCCACGGCTGGCCCGAGCTGGCGTTCTCGTGGCGTCACCAGATCAAGGCGCTGGGTGAGGCCGGCATCCGGGTGATCGCACCTGATCAGCGCGGCTATGGCGCGACCGACCGGCCGGAGCCGGTCGAAGCCTACGACATGGAGCACCTGACCGGCGACCTCGTCGGCCTGCTCGACCATCTCAAGATCGACAAGGCGATTTTCGTCGGTCACGACTGGGGCGGCTTCGTCGTCTGGCAGATGCCGCTCAGGCATCCCGCCCGGGTCGCCGGCGTCGTCGGCGTCAACACGCCGCATTGGGACCGCGCGCCTGTCGATCCGATCGCGCTGTTCCGCCAGCGCTTCGGCGACCACATGTACATCGTCCAGTTCCAGGATCCGGCGCGCGAGCCGGACCGGATCTTCGGCAGCCGGGTCGAGCAGACCTTCGATGCCTTCATGCGCAAGCCGGCGCCGCGCGCCGCGGATGCGCCACCCGAGCAGCCGATCGCCGGCGTCGGCGCTTCGGCGCGGCTCAATCTGGCATTCCCGCAGATGATCGCGAATTACGACGCCAGGCATGATCCGCGGACGCCGATCCTGTCGGCGGACGAGAAGAAGGTGTTCGTCGACACCTTCAGCAAGACCGGCTTCACCGGCGGCATCAACTGGTATCGCAATTTCACCCGCAACTGGGAACGCTCGGCGGGGCTCGACCATCACGTCCGGGTGCCGTCGCTGATGATCATGGCCGAGAACGACGCGGTGCTGCCGCCGTCGGCCGCCGACGGCATGGAGCGGCTGGTGCCGGACCTCGAGAAATACCTGGTCAAGGACAGCGGCCATTGGACGCAGCAGGAAAAGCCTGACGAGGTCAGCGCCAAGCTGATCGAATGGCGTAAGCGAAGATTCGGCTAGGCGTCATCCTGAGGTGCGCGCCGGCTTCGGCGCGCCTCGAAGGATGAGAGGGACTGGAGCAAGCGGCCATTCTTCGAGACGCGCGTGTTGCGCGCTCCTCAGGATGACGGCGCGTAGTGAGGGGGCACTTCGACAATGGCGTCCGGCAACAGACTGAGTCCGATCCCGCATCCGCCGACGAAGCCGGTGGTCGGCAACATGCTGTCGCTGGATTCGACCGCGCCGGTGCAGCATCTGGTCAAGCTCTCCAAGGAGCTCGGACCGATCTTCTGGCTCGACATGATGGGCGCGCCGATCGTGATCGTGTCCGGCCACGATCTGGTGGACGAGCTCTCCGACGAGAAGCGCTTCGACAAGGCGGTGCGCGGTTCGCTGCGCCGGGTGCGCGCGGTCGGCGGTGACGGGCTGTTCACGGCCGACACCAGGGAGCCGAACTGGAGCAAGGCGCACAACATCCTGATGCAGCCGTTCGGCAACCGCGCCATGCAGTCGTACCACCCGAGCATGGTCGACATCGCCGAGCAGCTGGTCAAGAAATGGGAGCGCCTCAACGCCGACGAGGAGATCGAGGTCGTCCACGACATGACGGCGCTCACCCTCGACACCATCGGGCTGTGCGGCTTCGACTATCGCTTCAACTCGTTCTACCGCCGCGACTACCATCCCTTCGTGGAATCGCTGGTGCGCTCGCTCGAAACCATCATGATGACCCGCGGCCTGCCGCTCGAAGGGCTGTGGATGCAGAAGCGGCGCAAGACGCTCGCCGACGACGTCGGCTTCATGAACAAGATGGTCGACGAGATCATCGCCGAGCGGCGCGGCAACACCGCCGCGTCCGACGACAAGAAGGACATGCTTGCCGCGATGATGACCGGCGTCGACCGCGCGACCGGCGAGCAGCTCGACGACGTCAACATCCGCTACCAGATCAACACCTTCCTGATTGCCGGTCACGAGACCACCTCCGGCCTGCTGTCGTGCACGATCTACGCGCTGTTGAAGCATCCTGAGGTGCTGAAGAAGGCCTATGAGGAGGTCGATCGCGTCCTCGGTCCCGACGTCGATGCGCGGCCGACCTACCAGCAGGTGACGCAGCTCACCTACATCACCCAATGCCTGAAGGAGGCGCTGCGGCTGTGGCCGCCGGCGCCGGCTTACGGCATCGCGCCGCTCAACGACGAGGCGATCGGCGGCAAGTACAAGCTGAAGAAGAACACCTTCATCACCATCCTGGTGATGGCGCTGCATCGCGATCCCACGGTCTGGGGCCCGAACCCCGACGTGTTCGACCCGGAGAATTTCAGCCGCGAGGCCGAGGCCAAGCGCCCGCTCAACGCGTGGAAGCCGTTCGGCAACGGCCAGCGCGCCTGCATCGGCCGCGGCTTTGCCATGCACGAGGCGGCGCTCGCGATCGGAATGATCCTGCAGCGCTTCAAGCTGCTCGACGTGCATCGCTACCAGATGCACCTGAAGGAGACGCTGACCGTCAAGCCCGACGGCTTCAGGATCAAGGTGCGGCCGCGCGACGACAGGGATCGCGGCGCGTTCGCCGGCAGCACCAGCGCGGTTGCGGCCGCACCGAAGGCCCCGCGCGCTCCGACCACGCGCCCCGGCCACAACACGCCGATGCTGGTGCTGTACGGGTCCAACCTCGGTTCGGCCGAGGAGTTGGCGACCCGCATGGCCGATCTCTCCGAGATCAACGGCTTTGCCACCCGGCTTGGTCCGCTGGACGATTATGTCGGCAAGCTGCCGGAGGAGGGCGGCGTCCTGATCATCTGCGCCTCCTACAATGGCGCGGCGCCCGACAACGCGACGCAGTTCGTCAAATGGCTCGAAAGCGACCTGCCGAAGGATGCCTTCGCCAAGGTGCGCTACGCGGTGTTCGGCTGCGGCAACAGCGATTGGGCGGCGACCTATCAGTCGGTGCCGCGCTTCATCGACGAGCAAATGACCAGGCACGGCGCGCGCGCGGTCTATCCGCGCGGCGAGGGCGATGCGCGCAGCGATCTCGACGGCCAGTTCCAGAAATGGTTCCCGGAGGCCGCCAAGGTCGCGACCAAGGAATTCGGCATCGACTGGAATTTCACCCGCACCGCCGAGGACGAGCCGCTTTATGCGATCGAGCCGGTGGCGCAGGGCGCGATCAACACCATCGTGACGCAGGGCGGCGCGGTGCCGATGAAGGTGCTCGCCAACAACGAGCTGCAGACCAAGGACGGCGCCCATCCGTCGGAGCGCTCGACCCGGCATATCGAAGTCGAGCTGCCGGCCGGTCTGAAATACCGCGTCGGCGATCATCTCAGCGTGGTGCCGCGCAACGATCCGACCCTGGTCGATTCCGTCGCGCGCCGCTTCGGCTTCCTGCCGGCCGACCAGATCCGCCTGCAGGTCTCGGAAGGCCGCCGCGCGCAGCTGCCGGTCGGCAACGCGGTGTCGGTCGGCCGGCTGCTCACCGAGTTCGTCGAGTTGCAGCAGGTTGCGACCCGCAAGCAGATCCAGATCATGGCCGAGCACACCCGCTGCCCGGTGACCAAGCCGAAGCTGCTGGCCTATGTCGGCGACGACGACGCCTCGGCCGGGCGCTACCGCACCGAGGTGCTGGGAAAACGCAAATCGGTGTTCGACCTGCTCGAGGAATATCCGGCCTGCGAGCTGCCGTTCCACCTCTACCTCGAAATGCTGTCGCTGCTGGCGCCGCGCTATTATTCGATCTCGTCGTCTCCGGCGGGCGAGGCGCAGCGCTGCAGCGTCACCGTGGGCGTGGTGGAAGCCCCCGCAAGTTCGGGCCGCGGCATCTACAAGGGGATCTGCTCGAACTATCTGGCGCGCCGCCGCGCCGGCGACACCGTCCACGCCACCATCAAGGAGACCAAGGCCGGCTTCCGTCTGCCCGACGACAACGCCGTGCCGATCATCATGATCGGGCCGGGCACGGGCTTGGCGCCGTTCCGCGGCTTCCTGCAGGAGCGCGCCGCGCGCAAGGCGCAGGGCGCGACGCTGGGGCCGGCGATGCTGTTCTTCGGTTGCCGGAATCCGGAGCAGGACTTCATCTATGCGGATGAGCTGAAGGCGTTCGCGGCCGACGGCATCACCGAACTCCACACCGCCTTCTCGCGCGCCGACGGACCGAAGACCTATGTGCAGCACCTCGTTGCCGCGCAGAAGGACCGGGTCTGGGAACTGATCCAGAAGGGCGCGATCGTCTATGTCTGCGGCGATGGCGGCAAGATGGAGCCCGACGTCAAGGCGACGCTGATGTCGATCTATCGCGAGCGCACCGGCACCGATGCCGACGCCGCCGCGCGCTGGACCGAGGAGATGGGAACAGGGAACCGCTACGTGCTCGACGTCTGGGCCGGCGGCTAGGCTTGCAGTTGGGATGACCTTGATGCATCCCGATAGTCGTCCCGGCGAAAGCCGGGACCCATAACCACAGGGTTGTGTTGTTGAAGAGGGCTGTGGCCCCAGCATGGCGCAACGGTGTTGCGCCGCTGCTGAGCCTTCGTAGCCCGGATGAAGCGCAGCGAAATCCGGGGCCGGTCGACCCGCATTTGAGGCTGTCCCGGATTACGCTGCGCTCCATCCGGGCTACGGCAGACGTGCCGCCCATGCTACAAGCCGCCGCATGATTCCATGGGAAAAGATCGATACCGCGCGCATTCCCGGCACTGAAGGTGAATTGCGTCTGATGCGGCGTGGCCGCGAATTCTCGATCATGCTCGGCACCAACGAGCTGATGAACAGCCGCCTGTCGGGCTCGGAGGAGGCGCTGGCGACGCTCGCCGCAAAGAAGATCGACAAGGTTGCAAAACCGCATTTCCTGATCGGCGGCCTCGGCATGGGTTTCACGCTGCGGGCCGCGCTCAAGGTGCTCGGAGCCGAGGCGAAAATCACGGTGGCCGAGCTGGTGCCATCGGTCGTCGCCTGGGCGAAAGGCCCGATGGCTGAGATCTTCGGCGACAGCCTCAACGATCCGCGCGTGAGCATCCAGGAGGTGGACGTCGCCGATGTGATCGGGCGACACCCGTCGACCTTCGATGCCATCCTGCTCGATGTCGACAACGGCCCCGAAGGCCTGACGCGCAAGGCCAATAACGCGCTGTATGATATCTCCGGGCTCAAGATCGCACACACCGCCCTGCGGCGCCGCGGCGTGCTCGCCGTGTGGTCGTCCGGTCCGAATGCCAAATTCCCGAAGTCGCTGTCCCGGGCCGGGTTCGCGGTCAACGAAATTGCCGTCCGTGCCACGGGCCGCGGCCGCGGCGTGCGCCACGTGATCTGGCTCGCGGCCAAGGACTAGCAGGCTTCGCTATTGCGGCGCAGCACGGCTGCCAGGACCTCGCCCGGTTCGATGTATTGAAAATCGGGGGCCGTTGGGTTTCACTCGCGGCACCGAAGCCTCGAGCCCTTGGTCTGTCGGATGCAGGCGACGTCGAATTTTGGGGTGCAGGAGACGCACGGGATCCTGAACCGCTTCCAGGCCGATTTCCGCGGCTCGAGCGAAGGGCTCGGCTGGTCGTCGGCGTTTGCCTCGGTGCAGCGCGAGCGGCCGTTTGATGGACATTTTCACGCGCTCTCCGACAACCTCATGGTGCTGCATCGGGGCGGTCCAGTCGACATCACCTATGTGATGGACGGCAAGTCGGTGGCCCGGCACATCCCGCGCGGCGGCGTGTTCTTCCTGCCGGCCGGGCACGCCTGCAACGTGGTGCTGCGCGAGGCGCTCGAATCCACCCACATCTATCTGCGTTCCGATCTGTTCGCGGGTCGCGACGGGGCGCCGAGCCTGATCAGCGGGCTGGCGCCGATGCTCGGCGATCAGGATGCCGTGCTCGAGCATCTCGCGGCGGCGATCGGCGACACCATCACCGGCGCCCTGCCGGCCTCGTCGCTGTTCGTCGATCCGATCGCGCAGGCGATCGCCAACCGCTTCGTTGCGATCAATTTCCACAAGCCGAGCGTGGAGGCCGGCAAGCATCCGAACCTGCTGAGCGTCAGGCAGATGGCGCGGATTCGCGAATTCGTCGACGCCAACCTCGATACCGATATCCGGCTCGACCAGCTGGCGGAGTTGTGCGGCCGCAGCACCGAATATTTCGTGCGCCTGTTCAAGGCGACCAGCGGCGTCTCGCCCTACCAATACGTGCTCAATCTGCGGATCGAGCGCGCCAGAGCGCTGCTCGCCGACGAGACGCAGAGCCTTGCCGACATCGCGCTGGCCTGCGGCTTCTCGCACCAAGAGCATTTTACGCGCATGTTCCGGCGCTTCACCGGCGTGACGCCGGGGCGATACCGGCGCAGCCACTAGCTCGCTGCCCGTCCACGGCCAGGCGGGGCGAGGGGCGATACCCAGACGATTTTTCCGGTTTTGTGCAGATTCTCTCCGGTTTCGTGCAGGCGAGCGACCGCCGCCTGCCGCTAGCTTTCTCCCAACAAAGCGAAATTTGCCGGTTCGCCGGCTGGGAGAAATGCCATGAGTACGGCGATGCCGGATGCCGGAAGTGCATCCATCGCACCTCTAGCGGCAGCCGGCGATGCCGGCCTGGGCGCCTTTTCCTACTGTTCGCAGCAATATCGCGTAGTGTTCGGCGCCGGCACCTCCGCGCGGCTCGGCGAGGAGAGCGAGCGCCTTGGCATCAAGCGGGCGCTGGTGCTCACCACACGCGAGCAGCAGGATCTCGGGCGAAGGCTCGGCGCCGGCCTCGGCGACAGGCTCGCAGGCCTCTACGCCGGCGCACGCATGCATACGCCGGTCGAGGTCACCAACGAAGCGCTCGGCATCGTGGAATCCCGCGACATCGACGGGCTGGTCGCGATCGGCGGTGGCTCGACGGTCGGGCTCGGCAAGGCGCTGTCGTTGCGCACCGGGCTGCCACACATCGCGATGCCGACCACCTATGCCGGCTCGGAGATGACGCCGATCCTCGGCGAGACCAGCAACGGCATCAAGACCACGCAGCAGTCCCAGGACCTGGTGCCTGATACCGTCATCTACGATGTCGATCTCACCGTCAGCCTGCCGCCTCAGATCTCCGCCGCCAGCGGCCTGAATGCGATCGCCCATGCCGTCGAGGCGCTCTATGCGCCCGAGGCCAATCCGCTGACCTCGCTGATGGCGGAGGAGGGCATCGCCGCGCTCGCCCGCGCGCTGCCGCGCATCATGACGGCACCGGCCGATATCGGGGCGCGGCGCGACGCACTCTATGGCGCCTGGCTGTGCGGCGTCTGCCTCGGCGCGGTCGGGATGTCGCTGCACCACAAGCTCTGCCACGTGCTCGGCGGCATGTTCGACCTGCCGCACGCCGAAACCCACGCGGTCGTGCTGCCGCATGCAGCGGCCTACAACGCCGCCGCCGCGCCCAACGCGATGGCTCGCGTTGCGCGCGCGCTGCACAGCGCCGATGCCCCGCAGGGGCTGTTCGAGCTTGCCCGGCAGCTCGGACTGCCGCGCGCGCTGTCCGAGATCGGGATGCCCGAGGCCGGCATCGCGCGCGCCGCGGAGATGGCGGTGCGCAACCCCTATGCCAATCCAAGACCGGTCGAGCGCGCCCCGATCGAGCAACTGATTGCGGCGGCCTGGCGCGGCGACGTGCCCGCGCCGCACTGAACCTCAGAGATCAAGGACAACAAGATGGCCAATTTCAACGAGCATGACCTCACCGACGAGGTGATCCGCAGCTTCGCCAATACGCCCAACGCGCGGCTGAAATTCCTCGTCGAGGAGACGGTCAAGTCGCTGCACGATCTGGTGCGCCGCACTGAGCTCACCTTCGAGGAATGGAATCAGGCGATCGAGTTCCTGACCCGCACCGGACAGACCTGCACGCCGCTGCGCCAGGAGTTCATCCTGCTCTCCGACGTGCTCGGCGTCTCGATGCTGGTCGACGCGGTCAATCATCGCGAGCGCGAGGGCGCCACCGAGACCACGGTGCTCGGCCCGTTCTATGTCGGCGAGCATCGCGTCACGCCGCACGGCGCCAACATCTCGGAGGGCATCGACGGCGAAGTGATGTTCGTGCAGAGCCGCGTCACGGATCTGGCCGGCAAGCCGCTCGCCGGCGCCGAGATCGACGTCTGGCACGCCGACGACGACGGCTTCTACGATTCGCAAAAGGCGGACTATGCGACGCACGGCCCATCGCTGCGCGCGCGCTTCGTCACCGATGCCGACGGTCGCTTCTCGTTCCGCACCATCCTGCCGTGCAGTTATCCGATCCCGACCGACGGGCCGGTGGGCGATCTCATCACCGCCACGCAGCGGCATCCGATGCGGCCGGCGCATGTGCACTTCCTGGTCAAGGCCGAGGGCTACGAGCCGCTGATCACCCACGTCTTCCTCGATGGCGACGAGTATCTGCGCAGCGACGTGGTGTTCGGCGTCAAGGACGAGCTGATCGCCCGCGTCGCGCCGAAGAGCGAGCCTGCGCTGCCGAACGGCGACCGCGTCTCCGGTCCGTGGCACCTGATGACCTACGATTTCCAGATGAGGCCGGGCGCCGGCCTGGTGCCGCGGCCGATGATGGCCGCGGAATGACGATCGCAACCAACACGACGACCAGGGAGAGGACCATGACCAGCAAACCCATCGAGACCGACGTGCTTGTCGTCGGCAGCGGCCCGGCCGGCGCGACGGCGGCGGCGCTGCTCGGCATGTACGGTGTCAAGCACATCATGGTGACCAAATACGGCTGGCTGGCCGACACGCCGCGCGCCCATATCACCAACCAGCGTGCGATGGAGGTGCTGCGCGACCTCGGCCTCGAGGACAAGGCGGTGGCGCAGGCGGTGCCGCAGCATCTGATGGCCAACAACGTGTTCTGCGAGAGCCTCGCCGGCGAGGAGTTCGGCCGGCTCTATTCCTGGGGCAATCATCCCGCGCGCAAGGCGGATTACGATCTCGCCAGCCCGACCCGGATCTGCGACCTGCCGCAGAATTTCCTCGAGCCGATCCTGATCGAGGCCGCCGGCCAGCGCGGCACCTCGCTGTGCTTCAACACCGAGTTCGTCGATCTGGTGCAGGACGCCGACGGCGTCACCGCAACCGTCAAGGACCGCCTGTCCGGCGAGACCTACTTGATCCGCGCCAAATATCTCATCGGCGCCGACGGCGGCCGCAGCCGGGTCGCCGAGGTGATCGGGCTGCCGATGGAGGGCCAGATGGGCCGCGCCGGCAGCATGAACATCATCGTGCAGGCTGACTTGAGCAAATACGTCGCGCACCGGCCGAGCGTGCTGTACTGGGTGCTGCAGCCGGGTGCCGAGATCGGCGGCATCGGCGCCGGCCTGATCCGCATGGTGCGGCCGTGGAACGAATGGCTGATCATCTGGGGCTACGACATCGAGCAGGGCGAGCGCAAGCTCTCCAACGACGAGGCGATCTCGATCGTGCGCAATCTGGTCGGCGACGAGACGCTCGAGGTCAAGGTGACCTCGACGTCCACTTGGACCGTGAACGAGATGTATGCCGGCCATTATGCGTCCGGTCGTGTGTTCTGCCTCGGCGATGCCGTGCATCGCCATCCGCCGACCAATGGCCTCGGCTCCAACACCTCGATCCAGGACGCCTATAATCTGTGCTGGAAGCTCAAGCTGGTGCTCGAAGGCCATGCGGCGCCGTCGCTGCTCGAAACCTATTCGGCCGAGCGCCAGCCGGTCGGCAAGCAGATCGTGACCCGCGCCAACAAGAGCATCGGCGATTTCCCGCCGATCTTCGAGGCGGTCGGCCTCGTTGCCTCGACCGATCCTGCGGAAGCGCGCAAGGCGATCGCCGCGCGCAAGGCGCCGACCACCGAGGGCAAGGCGCGCCGCAAGAAGCTCTATGAAGCCATCGCCAACAAGAGCTACGAGTTCAATTGCCACGGCGTCGAGCTGAACCAGCGCTACGGATCCACCGCCGTGGTGTCGGACGGCACGCCGATGCCGGCTTTCACCAGGGATCACGAGCTCTATTATCAGGCCACCACCTGGCCCGGCGCGCATCTGCCGCATGTCTGGGTCGAGCATCAGGGCCAGCGCAAGTCGACGCTCGATCTCACCGGCAAGGGCCGCTTCACGCTGCTCACCGGGATCGGCGGCGACGGCTGGAAGACCGCCGCGGCAGCGGTCGAGCAGGCCTACGGCCTGCCGGTCGATGTGGTGACCATCGGGCCGCAGGGCTGCGATGCGCTCGACATCTATGCCGACTGGTATCGCCAGAGCGAGGTGGACGAGGACGGCTGCGTGCTGGTGCGGCCCGACATGTATGTCGCCTGGCGCGCCAGGGAGGCCGCGGCTGACGCCACCGATGTGCTGCTCGACGTGTTCGGCCAGATTCTCGGCCGCGGTGCGAAGGCGCAGACGACGTCCGTCGCCGCCGCGTGATGCGGCGCGGCGCCGGTACTCCATTTCAGAACGAAAGCAACGGCAGCCGGCATGCCACCGGCTCGCCATCAAGGAGGGGAACATGAGCAGGGACTTTTTGAACACGACATCCTTCGATCGTCGTCGCGTGCTGCAGGGAATTGCTGGCGGCTTTGCCGCCGCAGGCACGACGACGCTGTTCGCGCCGTCCGTGCGCGCGGCCAACAAGCCGATCAAGATCGGCTATGTCTCGCCGAAGAGCGGACCGCTCGCGGCCTTCGCCGAGGCCGACGATTTCGTGCTCGGTGAATTCCGCAAGTTCATCAAGGACGGCGTCAAGGTCGGATCGCAGACCTATCAGGTCGAGGTGGTCACCAAGGACAGCCAGTCGAATCCGAACCGCGCCGCTGAAGTCGCCAAGGAGCTGATCACCCGCGACAATGTCAGTTTGATCGTGGTTGGCGCCACGCCCGAGACCAACAATCCGGTTGCGACGCAGTGCGAGCTGGAGCAGGTGCCGTGCATCTCCTCGGTCGCGCCATGGCAGACCAATTTCATCGGCCGGCAGGCCAATCCTGGCGATCCCAAGAGCTGGAAGCCGTTCGACTACACTTTCCACTATTTCTGGGGGCTGGAGGACGTGATCGGCGTCTTCACCAGCATGTGGAGCCAGGTCGCAACCAACAAGTCGGTCGGTGCGCTGTTCCCGAACGATGCCGACGGCAATGCCTGGGGCGACACCACGATCGGCTTCCCGCCTGTGCTGGCCAAGCAGGGCTTCAAGCTGACCGATCCCGGCCGCTTCCAGAATCTTACGGACGATTTCAGCTCGCAGATTGCTGCATTTCGTGGCGCCGATGCCGAGATCATCACCGGCGTGATCATTCCGCCCGACTTCACCACGTTCTGGAATCAGGCGCGGCAGAAGGGGCTGAAACCGAAGGTCGTGTCGGTCGCCAAGGCGTTGCTGTTCCCGGCATCGGTGCAGGCGCTCGGCAAGGGCGGCAACAACATCTCCACTGAAGTCTGGTGGACGCCGACGCATCCCTACAAATCGAGCCTCAGCGGCGTCAGCGCGGCCGATCTCGCCAAGGGCTATGAGCAGGCGTCCGGCAAGCAATGGACCCAGCCGATCGGCTTCGTGCATTCGCTGTTCGAGGTCGCGATCGACGCCATCAAGCGCTCCGGCGATCCGAGCGACGGCGCGGCGCTGGCGAAAGCCATCGGTGCCACCAAGCTCGATACCATTGTCGGCCAGGTCGCGTTCGGCTCCAGCGCGGTGCCGCCGTTCGCGGTGAAGAACATCGCCAAGACGCCGCTGGTCGGCGGCCAATGGCGGCTCAACGGCGACAAGTACAATATGGTGATCACCGACAACAAGTTGGCGCCGCAGATCCCGCTCGGCGGCGACATGCAGGCGCTGAGCTAGCGGGCGCGTTGCGGACAAATTGTTGATCGGAGATGCGCGGACCCCTGCGCATCTCCTCGAAACCAATGGATGCGGTGCGCGGCCATGCTCGAACTCCATTCCGTCTCGAAACGGTTCGGTGCCATCGTCGTCGCCGACACGATCGATTTGACCCTTTCGTCCGGCGAGGCGCTCGGCGTGATCGGGCCGAACGGTGCCGGCAAGTCGACGCTGTTCAACCTGGTCACCGGGCTGCTGCGGCCGGATGCCGGCCGCATCGTGCTCGATGGCGTCGACATCACGGGCCTCTCTCCGGAAGCGCGCTGCCGCGCCGGAATCGGGCGTTCGTTCCAGATCCCGCAACCGTTCGATCATCTCTCGGTGTTCGAGAATCTTGCGGTCGCGGCGCTGTTCGGCGGCGGTCTCTCGGAGGTCGACGCCGTCCAGCATTGCGGCCGCATGCTTGCGCTGACTGGCCTTGAAGCCAAGGCCAACCGGCTGGCGGGGAGCCTGCCGCTGCTCGATCGCAAGCGGCTCGAGCTGGCCCGCGCGCTCGCCACCAGGCCACGCACGCTGCTGCTCGACGAGATCGCCGGCGGCCTCACCGACGCCGAATGCCACGAGCTGGTCGAGACGATCAGAACCATTCATGCCGAAGGCGTCGGCATCATCTGGATCGAGCATGTGGTGCATGCGCTGCTCGCGGTGGTGCAGCGGCTGGTGGTGCTGAACTTCGGCAAGGTGGTCGCGCAGGGCGCACCGGTCGAGGTGATGCGCTCGCGCGAGGTCGAGACCATCTACATGGGAGTGCCGGCATGACCGCGCTGCTCGATGTCTCCGCGCTCGATGCATTCTATGGCGACTTCCAGGCGCTGTTCGGGATCGATTTCGAATTGGCGGAGGGCGAGGCGGTCGCGGTGATCGGCGCCAACGGCGCCGGCAAGTCGACCATGCTGAAGTCGCTGGCCGGTCTCGTCCGCAATCGCCCCGATGCGATCCGCCTCGGCGGGCGGGCGATCGGCGATGCGTCCGCCGCCAGCATCGTGAGGCTCGGCCTTGCGCTGGTCCCCGAAGGCCGCCAGCTGTTTCCCTCGCTCAGTGTCGAGGAGAACCTCCTGATCGGCGCCTATGGCGGCGAGCGCACCGCGCCGTGGGACCTTGCCGCGGTGTACCGGATGTTTCCGGTGCTGCAGGAGCGGCGGCGCGGCGCCGTCACGGCGCTGTCGGGCGGCCAGCAACAGATGGTGGCGATCGGCCGCGCGCTGATGTCCAATCCACAGGTCCTGCTGTGCGACGAGATCAGCCTCGGCCTCGCGCCGATCGTGGTCGAGGACATCTACCGGATGCTGCCGCAGATCCGTGCTGGCGGCACCGCGGTCGTGCTGGTCGAACAGGACATCGCCCGCGCGCTGCGGGCCGCCGATCGCTTCTACTGCCTGCAGGAGGGACGGGTGACGCTGAGCGGACGGCCCACGGATGTGGATCAGGAAACGATCCGCGCGGCCTATTTCGGAGCATGAGGGCGCCATGAGCGGATTCGACACCATCATCGAGGGCGTGCTGCTGGGCGGCGTCTACGCGCTGTTCGCGCTCGGCCTGTCGCTGATCTTCGGCATCATGCGCCTGGTCAACCTGGCGCATGGCGATTTGATCCTGCTCGCGGCCTATCTGGTGCTGAGTGCCACCACGGCGCTCGGCCTGCCGCTTGCAGCCGCAGCCCTGCTGGTGGTCGCGACGATGTTCGTGCTCGGCTTCTTGCTGCAGCGGCTGGTGCTGGAGCGCGTGCTCGGCGACGATATCCTGCCGCCGCTGCTGGTCACCTTCGGCCTGTCGATCGTGATCCAGAACGGCCTGCTGCTCGGCTACGGTGCGGACAGCCGCCGGCTGCAGGCGGGCGCCTTCGAATCCTCGTCGGTGACGCTGGCCCCTGGCCTGAGCGTTGGCCTCGCGCCGCTGACCGCGCTGGTGACGGCGATTGCCGCCGTCGCGCTGCTGCAGCTCATCTTCTACCGCACCTCGCTCGGCCGCGCCTTCCGCGCCACCGCCGACAATCCCGCGATCGCGCAATTGATGGGGGTCAACGAGCGCAATGTCTACGCGATCGCGGTCGGGCTCTCGCTCGCGGTGTCGGTGATCGCCGCGATCGTGTTCGGCATCCGCGCCAGCTTCGATCCGTCGATCGGCCCGGCGCGGCTGCTCTATGCGTTCGAGGCCGTGATCATCGGCGGTCTCGGCAGCCTGTGGGGGACTCTGGCGGGCGGCATCGTGCTCGGGCTTGCGCAGGCGATCGGCGGCCGGATCAATCCGGAGTGGCAGATCCTGGCCGGCCATCTCGCCTTCCTTGCCGTGCTGATGGTGCGGCCGCGCGGCCTGTTTCCGGCGAGGCGGACATGAGCGTCGAAAGCATCCCGATCCCGGCGAGCCGAGAGGAGTGTGTGGTGGAAGCGCCGGTGTGGCAGGTTCGGGTCGGCACACGCCTGTCGCGCGTTGCGGCGGTGGCCGGCATCCTGCTGGTGGTGGCGCTGGCCGCGCTGCCCGCGTTCGCCTCGCGCAATCTGATCCAGGATCTGATCTTCGTTCTCACCATGCTGACGCTGGCGCAGCTCTGGAACGTGCTGGCCGGGTGGGGCGGCCTGGTGTCGGTCGGACAGCAGGCCTTTGTCGGGCTCGGCGCCTATGCGCTGTTTGCCGGCATCGTAATGGCCGGGCTCGACCCCGTTGCGGCGATCCCGCTGGCCGGGCTGTTCGCGGCGCTGGTCGCGGCCGTGCTCGGGCCGCTGCTGTTCCGGCTGGAAGGACCATATTTTGCGATCGGCAGCTGGGTTGCCGCCGAGGCGCTGCGGCTGATCTGCGCCCAGTTCAAGTCGCTCGGCGGCGGCACCGGGATGTCGATCTCGCCGGGTGAGCTGTCGCAGATGGTCGGGCTGAAGGCGGTGCAGGCGCTGCTCGGCCTGCGGCCCGCGGCTGCGCGCGACGTGCTGGTCTACTGGCTGGCGCTGCTGCTCGCCGTGCTGGTCACGCTCGGCATCTACGCTTTCATCCGCTCGCGCCACGGCCTCGCGCTGGCGGCCAGCCGCGACAATGCGGCCGCGGCGCGCAGCGTCGGCGTCCGCACCGCGCGGATCCGTCACGTGCTGTGGATCGCGGTCGCCTTCGCCACCGGCATGGTCGGCGCGGTGGTCTATCTGCAGAAGGCGCGCATCTCGCCTGATGCGGCCTTCAGCGTCACCGACTGGACTGCGTACGTGATCTTCATCGTCGTGATCGGCGGCGTGCGTACCATCGAAGGCCCGATGGTCGGCGTGCTGCTGCTGTGGGGGCTCGTCACCTGGCTCGCCCAGTACGGCAGCCTCTATCTCGTCGTGCTCGGCACGCTCGCCATCCTGATCATGCTGTTCATGCCGAGGGGCGTGTGGGGCGCGGCGGCGCGACGCTGGCAGGTGCAGCTGTTTCCGACCCAGCGCTGGCTCGGCCGCAGCCAGTAGCTCGGCTGCGCGATCCGCGTCCTCAACCCTCACCCTGAGAGTGTGTGGATGTATGGCTCGCAAGCGGCATCAATCAGCGTCGTCCCGGCGAAGGCCGGGACCCATAACCACCGATGATCATTGTCGCGCGCCGGTGGAACGACGAGTACCGCCCGCCACATCTGCCGCGGAGTATGGGTCCCGGCCTTCGCCGGGACGACAGCGGAGAGTGTGGCTCGCTCTCGCCTGCGCTCGGCGCGCCCTCAGAACATCGTGTTGCTGTTCGCCGGATTCTCCGGCACCGGCTGCACCACGTCCCAATGCTCGACGATCTTGCCGTCCTCGAGCTTGAAGATGTCGATGATCGCGTTGCCGCGGGTGCCGGGCTCGCGCACCGCGTGGACGTGCAGGATCACATAGTCGCCGTCGACGAACGAACGCTTGATCTCGCTATGCGAGTCCGGAAACTTCTCGCGCAGGAAGCCGATGAACTTGCGGAATCCTTCGGGGCCGTCGGCGGCGCCGGGATTGTGCTGCACGTAGCGGTTGCCGACATAGGCGAGTGCGGCGTCGGCGTCCTTCTGGTTCAGCCCCTTCTCGTAGAAGGCCAGCACCGCCTTGCGGTTGGCTTCCTGCTGCGCTTCGCCGGTGGCGGCCATCGCGGCGGACGAGGCGAGCGCGAGGAGGAGAGCGGCGACGGCTGTCCGTGGCCGGAGAAGGGTCTTCATCTGGTATCTCCCGAGGCTGATGGTGCGCGACCTGCGCGATGCATCGCGCTGTCTAACGCCTCCGTGCGGCCGCCGGAAGAACGCACTCCCGGCTCACATGGTTACCGTGAGATACCGGGGCCCCGTTCCGATCGGCCTCACGCCGCCTTAGCCGCCGCCCCATGTGCGTGCTTGTCGATCGCATCGATGATCTGCGGCCACATCGGGATCGGCAGCGCGTGGCCCATGCCCTCGACCATCAGGAGCTTTGCGCCAGGGATCGAGGTGGCGGTGTCCTTGCCGCCTTCGGGATGCACCAGCGGATCCACCGTGCCGTGGATCACCAGCGTCGGCGCCTTGACGCTGCGCAACCGCTCCTTGCGGCTGCCCGAAGCGAGGATGGCGCGCAGCTGGCGGCCGACGCCCTCCGGATTGAGGCCCCGCTCGAAGGTGCGCCGCGCGCGCTCGGGGTCGAGTGCCTCGTCTTCGGGGAACGAGCCGTTGCGCAACACCTTCCAGGTCTGGCCGTAGCGGACGAAGTATTCTTCCTTGCTCTTCGGCGGCGGCGCCATCAGCACCGCGGTGGCCTCGCGGGTCGGTCCCGGGATTTTCGGATTGCCCGTGGTCGACATGATCGAGGTCAGCGAGAGCACACGCTCGGGAAAGGTGATCGCAACCTCCTGCGCGATCATGCCGCCCATCGAGGCGCCGACCAGATGCGCCTTGCGGATGCCGAGCGCGTCCATCAGGCCGATCGTGTCCCGCGCCATGTCGGCCAGTTTGTAAGGCGCTGCGACCGGGATCTTGAGGAAGCGCAGCTTGATGAGTTCGAGCGCTGACAGCCGCTTGCCGCCACTCAGGCGGGTGGACTTGCCGATATCCCTGTTGTCGAATCGGATCACCCGAAAGCCGCGCGCGGCGAGCCGGCGGCAGAACTCGTCGTCCCAATGGATCATCTGGGCGCCAAGGCCCATGATCAGCAGCAGCGGCTCGGCATTGGCATCGCCGAAAACTTCGTAACAGATGTCGATGCCGTTGGCGCGAGCGAGCTGCGGCGGCTGATGGGCGAGCGTGGTCACGGGCGTCCTCTCCTGGATTCGCGGTCAGGAACCTGCATGCTGCCACGGATTGTCGCAGCGCAGAAGGGCTCCGGCGCCACCGGGCTGCCGCACTGTTGACCGATCAGCGGCAACAGTGTCGTATGGCACAAACAAGCGGAAGCGCGGCAAGCGCTCGAAAATTGGTGTGGAGGAGCGCCGCATGGCCGACAAGGGCAACGACCCTGCCGTGATCTGGCAGACGATGATTGGCGAGATGGAGAAGGGGTTCAACTCCTTCGGCAACCAGTTGATGACCTCGCCTGAATTTTCCAAGGTGATGAACCAGGCCGGCAGCGCCGCGGCGGGGGCGCAGAAGCAGCTCGGCGAGCTGATGGAAAAATATCTGCTGGCGATGAACCTGCCGAGCCGCGCCCAGCTCGTCGGCATGGCCGAGCGGCTGCAGTCGATGGAGACCCAGCTCAACGAGATCAAGACGCTGCTGCAGCAGGTGCATCACAATTCGCTGGCCCCGGACGACGGCCACGGCGCAACGCCACGGCCGCCGCGCACCAAACAGCCGCCAGCGGAGGGAGGCAGCAAATGAATGCTCCCACCGGGTTAGACTTCGCCTCGATCTCCGAGCGGGTGCAGTCCGAGGTGCAGCGCGCCATCCAGCGCAGCATCAAGGGCGTCGAGTATTTCTCCAGCTCCGGGCCCTCGCTCGGCGAGACCCCGAAGGACGTGCTGTATTCGCGCGGCACCATGAACCTCTATCACTACCGGCCGATGGCCAGCGAAGTCTATCGCGTGCCGGTCCTGATCGTGATGGCGACCACCAACCGCGGCTACATCCTCGACCTGGTGCCGGGGCAGAGCTTCATCGAATTCCTGCTCAAGCGCGGCTTCGACGTCTACATGCTGGACTGGACCGCGCCGAAGCCGGAGGAGAAGTCGCTGCGCATGGAGGACTATGTCCTCGACTTCATCCCGGAATCGATCCGCCGGGTGCAGCAGGACTCCGGCGAAAAGGACGTCTCGGTGATCGGCTATTGCTTCGGCGGCGTGTTGTCGCTGCTCTATGGCTCGATCTTCAACGACGGGCCGATGAAGAATTTGATCTGCTTCACCACGCCGATCGATTTCCGCGAGATGAAGCTGTTCTCGAATTTCGCCGACCGCCGCTATTTCGACGTCGACCGGCTGATCGACAGCACCGGCAACATGCCGCCCGAACTGATCCTGCAATCGTTCGACATGTTGCGGCCGGCCGCGCGCGTGGTCGGCCAGATCCAGCTCTGGGACAACATCTGGAACGACGAGTTCGTGAAGTCGTACCGGATGTTCGACCGCTGGGCGACCGACACGCTGCCGCTCGCGGGCGAGTATTTCCGCGCCATCACCAAGGACCTGATGTGGGACAACAAGCTCTACAACGACACCATGACGGTCGGCGGCCGCGAGGCGAAGCTTGCCGACATCAAGGTGCCGATCCTGCACGCGGTCGCCGAGCACGACCACATCGTGCCGTATGATGCGGCAAAGCATCTGATCACCAAAATCGGCTCCGAGGACAAGGAGGAGGTGATGCTGAAAGGCGGTCACGTCTCGCTGGTCGCCGGCGCCAATGCAATCAAGCGGCTGTGGCCGAAACTGGATTCCTGGCTGGGCAAGAGATCGACCTGAGACGGGTCGACTTGAGAGAGATCGACATGACCGAACAACGTTCCTATCCGCGCCGCGTCAAGACCGAGGCGGGCGACATCGAGTTTCGCCTGATGATTCGGGACCACGAGGCCGCGGTGCTGGCCTTCGCGCAGAAGCTGCCGACGCATGATCTCTTGTTCCTGCCGCGCAACATCAGCCAGCCGAAGGTGCTGTCGGCCTGGATCAACGAGATCGAGCGCGGCGATATCACGAGCCTGCTCGCGATCAAGGACGGCCATGTGGTCGGCTGCGGCACCCTGGTGCGCGATCCGCACTCCTGGTCGCCGCATGTTGGCGAGATCCGGATGGTGGTTTCACTCGACGTGCGTGGGCAGGGCGTCGGCCGTGCCTTGTCGCAGGAGACCTTCGCCATCGCGCTCGGTGCCGGGCTGGAGAAGTTCTCGGTCCAGATGACCGTCGACCAGCGGGCGGCGATCGCACTGTTCGAGAGCCTCGGCTTCAAGGCGGAGGCCCTGTTGCGCGACCATGTCCGTGACGTCGAGGGCAAGACCCACGACATCGTGGTGCTCGGGCACAATGTGGCGCAGGTCCGGGCGCAGATGGAGGCGTACGGGGTGTCGGACGCGGTGAGCGGTAATTAGGAACCGGATGTTGCCGATTCCCTGAGCAATCTGCCGGATAATCACCCTATTCACGGGTTCGTGATATCGCGCTGCAACATCTATGTTGCGACGCACCATGGGGTGTGTCATAACACCGTTGCCCCGGGCCAAACCGGACGGGGTGAGCCCATAGCTCAAACCTGAGGATGGAGAGACCCCAATGACCACCGAAACCAATTCCGTGCTGAACAGCGTCAAGGAAGCCTTCGCGCCCGTCACCGAGGCGTTCACCAAGCTCCAGAACCTGGAAGTTCCGGAAGCCGCCCGTGAGTTCGTGAAGAAGCAGGCCGAGGCCGCCAAGACCCGCGCTGCCGATGCGTATGCCGGCTCCGAGAAGGTGACCAACGTGATCGAGACCGCCGTTGCCGGTTCGGTGACCGAAGCCGCCAAGATCAGCCGCAACATCCAGCAGGCGATCTACCAGGACGCCGAGGCGTTCTTCGCCGGCATCGACAAGCTCGCGTCCGCCAAGTCGCTGAGCGAAGCCGCCCAGATCCAGTCGGACCTGGTCCGTGCCCGTGGCGAACTGCTCGTCTCGCGGGCGAAGGCCTCGACCGAGTATCTCGGCAAGCTCGTCACCGACGGTGCGAAGACCGCGCAGGACAACTTCGCCAAGGTCTACGGCAAGACCGCCTGAGCGCGCTTGCACTGACCGACTGCCCTTTTCGAAGGCCCGCCATTTTGCGGGCCTTCTTTTTTGCCTCCTCGGATGTGAGAGGATGTGAAGCTTTGTCCTCATCCAATGTTGTCGTCGCCCGGCCTGTGCGCAATTGCGCACATGGACCGGGCGACCCAGTACGCCGCGGCCTATCGGCTCAAGCACGACCGTCTCTGGAATACCGGATCACCCGCATGCGCGGGTGATGACACCGAGCAAGCTGAGTAAGCCAATTCCGTCACCCTTGCGCAAAGGCTTCGCCTTTGTCGCCGGAGGTGCGAGCGGAGGCGAACTAGCATACATTCGAAAGCCGTCATGACCCTTCCCGCCGCCCTCATCGCAACGCCAGTCGACGTCGAACGCGCGGCCGAGCTGCGGCGCGTGAAGTGGCTGGCGACCGGCGTGCTGGCGGCGACCTTCATCATCTTCGTCGCAGCGAAGGCGCTGCTGCCGGTGCACCCCGTGTTCGGCTTCATCGCGGCCTTTGCCGAGGCCGCGACCATCGGCGGGCTCGCCGACTGGTATGCCGTCGTCGCGCTGTTCAAGCGGCCGCTCGGCCTGCCGATCCCGCACACCGCGATCATCCAGAGCAATCAGTCGCGCATCGCAGAGAAGCTCGGCGAGTTCATCGAGAACAATTTCCTGGAATCCGGCCCGGTCGAGGCCAAGCTGCGCGAGATCGATTTCGGCAGCTTCATCGCCGACTGGCTGCGCGACCGCAAGCGCTCCGAGGATCTCGCCCGCTTCGTGCTGCGGATGCTGCCTGAAGCGTTCGCCGCGACAGAGAGCTCGGGCTTGATGCAGTTCATCAGCCGCCGCGTCACGACGCAGGTGCTCTCGATCGATCTCGCGCCGCTCGCGGCCGGCGCGCTGCGCGGCTTCGTGCAGGAGGGCAGGCATGGCGGCCTGCTCGACGACATCCTGCGCGTGCTGCACCAGACCCTGACGCAGCAGGAGACCATGGCCGTGATCCGCGACAAGGTCCGCGCCGAGATGCCGACCTTGCTGCGGCTATATCGCGCCGACAAGTTCGTGGTGAACCGGATCATCGCCTCGGCGACGAAATTCTTCGAGGAGGTGCGCAACGATCCGCAGCATCCGTTCCGCGGCGAGTTCGACCGCATGCTGCTGTCGTTCGTCGACCGGCTTGGCAGCGACAAGGCATTTGCCGATCGCATCGACGGTCTCAAGCGCGATCTGATGGCGCGGCCGGAGCTCGCCAATCTCGGCCGCACCATCTGGGCCAACGTCAAGGATTTCATCGACCGCAGCGCATCGGGCGAGTCGCAGGTGCTGCAGCATCAGCTGGCACGAATGTTCGTCGAGGCCGGCGACGCGCTCGACGGCGACGCCGACTTGCGCGGTGAAATCAACCAGGGCCTGGTTGCGATCCTGCGTTCGGTCGTCGCCGAGCAGAAGAGCGGCGTCTCGACTTTCATCGCCGACCAGATGAAGAGCTGGGACATGGAGCAACTGATCTCCCTTCTCGAGGTCAATGTCGGCAAGGACCTGCAATACATCCGCTTCAACGGCTCGCTGATCGGCGGGCTTGCCGGGCTCGCGCTTTACACGCTGGAATATGCGCTGCGGTGGCTGTGACCGATTGAGCACGGCGATCACATTAGTTGTGGCAAGTGTGACCTGGACCGCTTGCGCGAAAGTGATCGGTTCCCTAGCTTTTCGAGGTTGATTGTTGCGTTGCGGAACGATTCCGCCGGGTTTGCGTCAATCCTGTTGACCCATTCCCGATGATCCCATTGCCGGCCGTCATGACGGCGCCGGAAGAGGAGTTGAAATGTCCGTTGCTGCGCAGACGCTACGCCCGCCGTCCAGGACGCTGATGTTCCTGGAAGGCCGCGCCATTCACGAGCTCGGTGCCTTCCTTGGCGCATTGCCGCTGCTGAGCCTCGCGCCGCGCGGCGACGGGCACCCGGTGCTGGTGCTGCCAGGATTGATCGCCTCCGACATGTCGACGCGTCCGCTGCGCGACTTCCTGAAGAGCAAGGGCTACGCGGTCAGCGGCTGGCGCCAGGGCCGCAACCTCGGGCTTCGCGCCGGTGTGCAGGACGGCATGATCGACCTGCTGCAGGAGATGAACGAGACCACCGGCCGCAAGGTCTCGGTGATTGGCTGGAGCCTCGGTGGCCTCTATGCCCGCCAGCTCGCCAAGATGATGCCGGAACGCGTGCGCCAGGTGATCACGCTCGGCAGCCCGTTCGCCGCGGGTCCGAAGTCGACCAACGCCTGGCGCGTCTACGAGATGGCCAGCGGCCGCCGTGCCGATGAAGAGGATTCCCGTTTCGGCGGCTCGCTCGCCAGTGCGCCGCCGGTGCCGACCACCGCGATCTTCAGCCGCACCGACGGCGTCTGCGCCTGGCAGGGTTGCCGCGAGCAGGCCTCGTCGATGACCGACAGCATCGAGGTCGAGAGCAGCCATTGCGGCATGGGCCATCACCCGGCCGTGGTCTACGCGGTCGCCGATCGTCTCGCGCAGAAGGAAGGCGAGTGGGCGCCGTTCGATCGCAGCGGCTGGCGCAGCTTCGTCTATCCGGATCCCAACCGCTGACGTTTTCTTCTTGCCTCGCCCCGCTTGCGGGGAGAGGCCGGAGCGCATCACAGATGCGATCCGGCTGAGGGGGAGTCTGCACGAGTCGTCTCTCACCGCATTTGCGTAGCCCGGATGAAGCGTAGCGCAATCCGGGACCGACCTCGCCGCGGAACACCCCGGATTTCGCTGCGCTCCATCCGGGCTACGTTTGCAGTGTCATTGTCGTTCCTCGACAAAACGCGCTATGCGTTGAGGCATGCCACAGCCGCTTGCCCGTATCGTCGATCAACTGAAGCGCGAGCCGTCACGCACCGGCTCGATCATCATCACCGTGTTCGGTGACTCGATCGTGCCGCGCGGCGGCGCGGTGTGGCTCGGCACGCTGCTCGAATTCTTCAGGTCGCTCGACATCGACGGCAACGTGGTGCGCACCGCGATGTCGCGGCTCGCCGCCGACGGCTGGCTCGAACGCAGCAAGGTCGGCCGCAACAGTTTTTATCGCTTGAATGCGAAGGGCCGGCAGACCTTCGACACCGCGACCCGGCACATCTACGATCCGCCGCCGTCGGACTGGACCGGCCGCTTCGAGTTGCTCCTGATCGGCAACGCCGAGGATCGCGACGCCGCGCGCGAGGCGCTGAAGAATGCCGGCTTCGGCAGCCCGCTGCCCGGCGTGTGGGTGGCGCCATCAGGCGTGCCGATCCCCGATGAGGCCGCGCGCGCGATCCGTCTCGAAGTCTCCGCGGAGGATGACAGCGGGCGCAGGCTGCTCAGCGAGAGCTGGCCGCTCGATCGCACCGCGGATGCCTATCTGAAATTCATGAAGACGTTCGAGCCGCTGCACGGCTGGATCGTGCGCGGCGAGAAGCTGAGCGACGCCGACGCCTTCACCGCGCGCATCCTGCTGATCCACCATTACCGCAGGGTGGTGCTGCGCGATCCGCTGCTGCCCTATCAGCTGTTGCCGGAGGACTGGCCGGGCAGGGCCGCGCGTAAACTCTGCGGCGAGATCTATCGCGGGCTGCTTCCTGCGTCGGAACAATGGCTTGACGACCACGCAACCAACGAGGACGGGGCGCTGCCGAAGCCCAACGGGGCGGTGGCGCGCCGGTTCGAGGGCGTCTGAATATATTACAAAAACATCTTGCATTTAGAAAATTGTGTTATATATTCTTGCCTAACAACACACCGGGAGGTCGGCCATGTATACGCAGGCGCTCAACTCATCCGACGGCGACGAACGCGGCGTCGAGGATGTTGCCCGTGCCAGTCAGTTCCAGGCCCGCATCGATGCCGACGAGCGCATCGAGCCGAACGACTGGATGCCCGCCGCCTATCGCAAGACGCTGACCCGGCAGATCTCCCAGCACGCCCATTCCGAAATCGTCGGCATGCTGCCCGAGGGCAACTGGATCACCCGCGCGCCGTCGCTGCGCCGCAAGGCCGCGCTGCTCGCCAAGGTGCAGGACGAATGCGGCCACGGGCTCTATCTCTATGCCGCTGCCGAGACGCTCGGCACCTCGCGCGAGGAGCTTGTCGACGGCATGCTCTCGGGCAAGGCGAAATATTCCTCGATCTTCAATTACCCGACGCTGACCTGGGCCGACATCGGCACCGTCGGCTGGCTGGTCGACGGCGCCGCGATCATGAACCAGATCCCGCTCTGTCGTTGTTCCTACGGCCCCTATGCGCGCGCGATGATTCGCGTCTGCAAGGAGGAGTCGTTCCACCAGCGCCAGGGTTTCGAGATCATGGTGACACTGTGCCGCGGCACCGCGGAACAGAAGGCGATGGCGCAGAACGCACTCGATCGCTGGTGGTGGCCGGTGCTGATGATGTTCGGTCCGCCCGACCAGATCAGCCAGCACAGCGACACCTCGACCAAATGGAAGATCAAGCGCTTCTCCAACGACGAGCTGCGCCAGAAGTTCATCGACGCCACCGTGCCGCAGGCCGAGTTTCTCGGGCTCACGATTCCCGATCCCGGCATGAAGCAGAACGAGAACGGCAATTGGGTGCACAGCCCGATCGACTGGAATGAATTCAAGCAGGTGCTGGCCGGCAACGGCCCGTGCAACCGCGACCGCCTCGCCGCGCGCCGCAAGGCACATGAGGAGGGCGCCTGGGTGCGCGAGGCGGCTGCGGCCTATGCCGAGAAGCGCAAGCGCCGCCAGCTCGCGCAAGCCGCCGAATAAGGGAGCGCTGGAGATGGCCACGCCGAACGTTCCGCTCTGGGAAGTCTTCATCCGCAGCCGCAACGGGCTTGCGCACAAGCATGTCGGCTCGCTGCACGCGGCGGACCCGACGCTCGCTTTGCAAGCCGCGCGCGACATCTACACCCGCCGCGGCGAGGGGCTGTCGATCTGGGTGGTGCCGTCGAACGCGATCACCGCGTCCGATCCGTCCGAGAAGGGCATGATGTTCGAGCCGGCAGAATCCAAGATCTACCGCCACCCGACGTTCTACGACGTCCCCGACGAAGTCGGGCATATGTGACTGCACTTGCGCTCGTCATTGCGAGCGAAGCGAAGCAATCCATCGGGCCGCAAAGCAGGAAGCAAGCATGGATTGCTTCGCTTCGCTCGCAATGACGGCCGAACAGCGAGTTGAATAGATGGCAACCGCCAACATCGAAGTCTCCGAAACGCCGCTGGTGCTCTACGCGCTGCGCCGCGCCGACGATGCGCTGATCCTCGGCCATCGGCTGTCCGAATGGTGCGGCCATGCGCCGGCGATGGAAGAGGACATGGCGCTCGCCAATATGGGCCTCGACCTGCTCGGCCAGGCCCGCGAGCTCTACAGCTACGCGGCCAAGGTCGAAGGCAGGGGCAACGACGAGGACAAGTTCGCCTATCTGCGCGACGTCAGGCAGTACCGCAATCTGCTGCTGGTCGAGCAGCCGAACGGCGACTTTGCCCGCACCATGGTGCGGCAGTTCTTCTACGCGGCATTCGCCGATCTCTACTGGCGCGCGATGATGGCCTCCTCCGATCCGACGCTGGCCGCGATCGCGGCGAAATCGGAGAAGGAGAGCGCCTATCATGTCAGGCATTCGTCGGAATGGATCGTCCGCCTCGGCGACGGCACCGAGGAAAGTCATCGCCGCGCCCAGAATGCGATCGACGACATCTGGGCCTATACCGGCGAGATGTTTTCGGTCGACGACGCCGAGCGTGGCTTGATCGACGCCGGCATCGCGATCGACCCGGCGACGCTGCAGCCGCGCTGGCTGAAGACCGTGACCGGCATCGTCAACGAGGCGACGCTGTCGCTGCCTGCCAACGACTGGATGCAGCAGGGTGGTCGCGTCGGCAGCCACAGCGAGCATCTCGGGCATCTCCTCAGCGAATTGCAGTCCCTGCAGCGAACCTTCCCGGGGGCCACATGGTGACGGTTGCCCTCAGCGACGCCGATCTGCGCCGGCGCGCCTGGAGCGCCGCCGCGCAGGTGGTCGATCCCGAAATCCCCGTTCTCACCATCGCCGATCTCGGCGTGCTGCGCGATGTCGCGGTCCATGACGGCCATGTCGAGGTCGCGATCACGCCGACCTATTCCGGCTGCCCGGCGATGAACATGATCGCGCTCGAGATCGAGCTCGCGCTGGAGCGCGAAGGCATTCACCGGCCGAAGGTCCGCACCGTGCTGTCGCCGGCCTGGACCACCGACTGGATGAGCGAGGACGGCCGCCGCAAGCTCAGGGAATACGGCATCGCGCCGCCGCAGCCCGGCTCGTCGCGCCGCGCGCTGTTCGGCGAACAGGCGGTCGCGTGTCCGCAATGTAACTCGGTTGATACCGAGTTGCTCTCGGAATTCGGCTCGACCTCCTGCAAGGCGCTGTGGCGTTGCAAGAGCTGCCGAGAACCCTTCGATTACTTCAAGTGTCATTGACCATGTCGACACCGCGCTTCCACCGTCTGTCCGTCAGCGATCTGCGCCGCGAGGCGTCGGACGCGATCTCGATGACTTTCGCGATCCCCGACGATTTGCAAGGCGACTACAGCTTCACGCCCGGCCAGTATCTGACGCTGCGCACCACGATGGACGGCGAAGAGGTCCGCCGCTCCTATTCGATCTGCTCGGGTCCCGACGACGGCGAGCTGCGTATCGCGGTGAAGAAGGTCAATGGCGGTGCATTCTCGAACTGGGCGGCCGACGAGCTGAAGACCGGGGACGAGCTCGACGTGATGACGCCGACCGGCCGTTTCGGAGTCGCGCATGCGCCCGGCGAGGCGCGGACCTATGTCGGCTTCGCCGCCGGCAGCGGCATCACGCCGATCCTCTCGATCGTCAAGGGCGTGCTGGCGCGCGAGCCGGACAGCCGCTTCTTCCTGTTCTACGGCAACCGCTCGACCGAAGGCGTCATGTTCCGCGAAGCGCTGGAGGAGCTGAAGGACCGCTTCATGCAGCGGCTCTCGGTATTCCACGTCATCTCGGGCGAGGAGCAGGACATCCCGATCCTGCACGGCCGGCTCGACGGCGAGAAAGTACGCGTGCTGCTGCGCTCGCTGGTGCCGGCCGCGACCGTCGACCACGTCTTCGTCTGCGGCCCGGCCGCGATGAGCGAAACCATCGAGGCGACCTGCCGCGAGATCGGCATCGCCGACGAGCGCATCCATGTCGAGCGCTTCGTCTCGGAATTCGGCGGCAAGCCGCGCCCGAAGGTCGTCGTGCCCGCCGGTGCGCCGCCGAAGGCGACGGCTTCCCTGATCATCGACGGCAAGCGCCGCGAGGTCCCGGTCGCCGACGGCGAGTCGATCCTCGACGCCGCGCTGCGCGCCGGCATGGACCTGCCTTTCGCCTGCAAGGGCGGCATGTGCTCGACCTGCCGCGCCAAGCTGGTCGAAGGCGAGGCGCCGATGGATTTGAATTATTCGCTGGAGCCGTGGGAGCTGAAGGCGGGGTTCATCCTCACCTGTCAGGCCAAGCCGTGCTCGGAGAAGGTCGTGGTCGACTACGACCACGTCTAATTCTACTCGTGTGTTGACACCCAAGGTGTCGCGCCAAACACTGATGTGACACCAAGAGGCCCTCCACAACGGGCCCGCGCACAGGGAGTTCGATGTGAATTTGAAGGCCACGCTATCGCCCGAGGATGTCGCCCGCGCCTGCGCGGATGCGATGTGGAAGGAAGACGACGCCAGCAAGGGTCTCGGCATGGAGCTGGTCGAGATCAAGCCGGGGCAGGCGACGATGGCGATGACGGTGCAGCCGCACATGGTCAACGGCCAGCGCATCTGCCATGGCGGCTACATCTTCACGCTGGCGGATTCGGCCTTCGCCTTTGCCTGCAACAGCCGTAACGATCGCGCGGTGGCGGCGCAGGGCAACATCACCTTCATCCGGCCCGGCAAGCTCGGCGACCGGCTGGTGGCGAGCGCGCGCGAGATCTCGCGCAGCGGCCGCTCGGGAATCTACGACGTGCGGGTCACCGCCGGCGACAGCGTGATCGCTGAATTCCGCGGCAATTCGCGCGTGATACCGGGCAGCTGGCTGCCCGGCACCGACACCAAGGCATAAGGCTTCAGGGGAAACGTCGATGGCAACGGCAACGAAGGTCAAGGACAGCGGTTATCGCGCCGAGCTCGATGCGGCCGAGCGCGCCTCGCGCGACGAGATCATGGCGCTGCAGACCGGGCGTCTCGCCTGGTCGCTCAAGCACGCCTATGACAATGTCGCGCACTACAAAAAGAGCTTCGACGCCGCGGGCGTGCATCCCACAGACTTCAGGCAGCTCTCCGACCTCGCCAAGTTTCCGTTCACGGTGAAGACCGATCTCCGGGACAACTATCCCTTCAACATGTTCGCGGTGCCGCGCGAGCAGCTGGTCCGCGTCCATGCTTCGTCGGGCACGACCGGCAAGCCGATCGTGGTCGGCTACACCAAGGGAGACATCGACACCTGGGCGGACGTGATGGCGCGCTCGATCCGCGCCGCCGGCGGCCGCAGCGGCATGCTGATGCACAATGCCTATGGCTACGGCCTGTTCACCGGCGGCCTCGGCGCGCATTACGGCGCCGAGCGGCTCGGCTGCACGGTGATCCCGATCTCCGGCGGCATGACCGAACGGCAGGTGCAGATCATCAACGATTTTCGGCCCGACATCATCACGGTGACGCCGAGCTACATGCTGGCGATCCTCGACGAGTTCAAGCGGCAGGGCCTCGACCCGCGCAAATCGTCGCTGAAGTTCGGCATCTTCGGCGCCGAGCCCTGGACCAACGCGATGCGCGTAGAGATCGAGCAGGCCTTCGACATGGACGCCACCGACATCTATGGCCTGTCGGAGGTGATCGGACCCGGCGTCGCGCAGGAATGCGTGGAGACCAAGGACGGCCTGCACATCTGGGAGGATCATTTCTACCCCGAGGTGATCGATCCCCTGACCGGCAAGGTGCTGGGCGACGGCGAAAAGGGCGAGCTGGTATTCACCTCGCTGACCAAGGAAGGCTTTCCGATCATCCGCTACCGCACCCGCGACCTGACGCGGCTGCTGCCGGGCACGGCGCGGCCCGGCATGCGGCGGATGGAGAAGGTGACCGGCCGCTCCGACGACATGATCATCCTGCGCGGCGTCAACGTATTCCCGACCCAGATCGAGGAAGCGCTGCTGGCGACCGACTGGTGCGGCGGCCATTTTGTTATAGAACTGACCCGCGAGGGCCGCATGGACGAGATGACGGTGCTCGCCGAAGCCCGGCCCGAGAGCTGGGACGGCGCGGGGCTCGTCGCGCACGCCGAGAAGGTGTCCGCCTTCATCAAGAACACGATCGGCATCTCGACCCGCGTCCGCGTCGTCGCCCCCGAGACGCTGGAACGTTCGCTCGGCAAGGCGAAACGGGTTTACGACAAGCGACCGAAGGGGTAACTCCTGCTCATCAACAGAGCGGGGTGAGGCTTGATGCCGGTTTCTTCTGAACCTGACGCGCGAGCCGTGGCGGTCGACGCCCGTTGCGTCCGCCTGTTGGCGAAGGCGGAGAATGCGGCGGCGGTGGCGCCTGTGGTCGAGACCCATGCGCTTTCACGCGGCCACAACGACGTCCTGATCGAAGTGAAGGCGGCGGCAGTCAATCCGTCCGACGTCAAGGCCGCGACCGGGCTGATGCCCTATGCCGTGTTCCCGCGCACCTCGGGCCGCGACTATGCCGGCATCGTGATCGACGGCCCTTCGGGCTTGATCGGGCGCGAGGTGTTCGGCTCGTCCGGCGACCTCGGCATCCGCCGCGACGGCACCCATGCCTCGCATCTGGTGGTCGAGGCCGATGCGGTGGTGGAAAAGCCTGCCGGCATGTCCTGGGACGAAGCCGCCGGGATCGGCGTGCCCTTCGTCACCGCGATGGAGGGCCTGCGCCGCGCCGGCGTTCCGAAGGCGGGCGAGACCGTGCTGGTGATGGGCGTCAACGGCAAGGTCGGCCAGGCCGCGGTGCAGATCGCAAGCTGGCACGGCGCGCGCGTGATCGGCGTGGTGCGCAAGCGCGAGCCCTATGAGGGCCACAGCAATTCACCGGTCGAGGTGATCGATGCCTCCGCCACCGACGTCGCGGAGCGGGTACGCGAGCTGACCGGCGGCAAGGGTGCCGACATCGTCTACAACACCGTCGGCGATCCCTATTTCCAGGCCGCGCACAGATCGCTGGCGCTGCGCGGCCGGCAGATCCTGATCGCGGCGGTCGACCGTATCGTGCAGTTCAACATCCTCGAATTCTACCGCGGCCAGCACACCTATGTCGGCATCGACACGCTGGCGCTGTCGTCGGTCGCGACCGGCGAGGTGTTGCGCGCGCTCGCGCCGGGCTTTGCCAGCGGACATCTGAAGCCGTTTCCGATCAAGCCGGGCGCGATCTATCCGCTGCAGCAGGCCAAGGCGGCGTTCGTTGCCGTGGCAGGCTCGTCGCGCGACCGCGTGATCCTGCGACCGTGATGATGGACTAACATCGAGAGAACAGCATGGACTCCGCCACGATCGTCATCCTCGCCGCTCTCGTCATCGGCCTGATCTATGGCTCGGTCGGCTTGCTCAGCGGCTTCTGCATGATGAGCGGCCTGCGCGGCTGGTGGGCGGAGGGCGATGGCCGCCTGGGGCGCACCTATGCGCTGGCGATGGGGGTTGCGATCGCGGCCACGCAGCTGCTCGCGGCGGCCGGCCTCGTCGATCTCAACAAGTCGATCTATCTGCAGCCGTCGTTCTCGGCGCCGGTGATGTTCCTCGGCGGGCTGTTGTTCGGTTACGGCATGGTGCTGTCGAACGGCTGCGGCTCGCGGGCGCTGGTGCTGCTCGGGCGCGGAAACCTGCGGTCCTTCGTGGTCGTGATCGTGCTCGGCATCTTCGCCGAGATGACGCTGAAGGGCCTGATCGCACCGGTGCGGATCGCAATGGTGCAGGCCTCGCAGGCCACGGTGTCGGCCACTTCGGCGCCGGCGCTGCTGGCGAGTGCCGGCCTCGGCGCGGTGCCGGCGCGGATGCTGGCGGCCTCGGTGCTCGCGGCCGTCCTGATCATCTTCGCCTTTGCCCATGCGCCGTTCCGAAAATCGCCCGGCCAGATCGCGGCCGGCCTGATCGTCGGGCTGCTGGTGGCGGGCGGCTGGTACGCGACCGGCTATCTCGGCGCCGATGATTTCAACCCGGTGCCGGTGACGTCGCTGACCTTCATCGCGCCGATCGCCGACGCCCTGCAATACGTCATGCTGTCGACCGGCTCGACGCTCAATTTCGGCATCGTCACCGTGTTCGGCGTGTTCGCCGGCAGCCTGGTCACGGCGCTTGCCACCGGGCGCTTCGAGCTCGAAGGCTACCGTTCGCCGCAGCACATGCTGCGCTCGGCCGGCGGTGCCGCGCTGATGGGCGCCGGCGGCGTGATGGCGTTCGGCTGCTCGGTCGGGCAGGGGCTGACCGGCCTGTCGACGCTGTCGCTGTCGTCCTTCGTCGCGATCGCCGGCATCATGCTCGGCACCGGCGCCGGCCTGCGCGGCGCCTTGCGGGTCAGGCCGCTCGCGACGGCCTGAAACTAGGGCGTGGACTCATTAACGCGCAGATGTCGGCCTTTGGACGCAAAGCAGACATCATAAGCTCGATCCGAGCCTTGCCAGTTGTGACCCAAAGCGGACTCGCAACATCGACCTCCCCACCTTAGCGCTCGCGTTCCCAGTCTAAAGTTCCGACGACTTTCTTGCCCGGATAGACGGCGCTGGATTGTTCAGCCGTTCTAATCCGCAGCTTGTCCCCTTCGAGTTTGAAGAATCTCACTTGGTCTTGGCCCGTCAGAAGCTCATTCCACGAAATGTCGACCTTGGTCGTAAGCCTGTCGCCCTCTATTGTGAAATTTCCGGTGTAGGCAAGAAGACTCTTGAGCAGGGCTGCCGACTCCGCATCGTTGGCCGCCGGCTTGCGATTTGCCGCGGCAATGATGAACGCGACGTGCCCGTCTGGCGTAAACACTGCCCGGCCTTTCGGATCGTGACCCATCGGTTCCGTGAGCTCGCCGCCGATAATTTGAATGGTCCAAGCCGTCAGTTTCCAGCTACCCGCGAGTTGCCTCGCTCCATCGTCCGCGAGAACCAGCGCAGGCTGCAGATAGCAATAGGCGGCAAGGGCCAAGGCAAGGAGACGCACCACGTTGTCCTCCTGAAAAGTAGATCGTGCTCAACTTTGGCAGATTAGCCGAAACCCACAAAACCCGCGGTACCCTTCGGGCGAGTGTAGCCGCGGCCCGCCTGATGTCTGATGCGCCGAAACCGCCTTGTGCAGCGCACGTTCTCGTTGATATGCTGATCATCCATCGAGGAGTAGCGAGCGATGTTCGATATCTCGCGCCGCGACCTGACACTTGGCGCGGCAGGTGCTTGCGCCGCATTCGGACTCGATAAGCCGATCACCTTTGTCGACGCGGCTTACGCTCAGGAGTCCCGCACGCAACCGTTCCGCAGGTACAAGGTCGGCGACATTGAGGTCTTCTCTCTGATCGATGGCATGCGGAACGCGCCGCTGCGCGACGGTATGGTCAGGAATGTCAGCGCCGAACAGGTGAAGACCGTGTTGCGTGGTGCCGGTTTTCCCGAAAATCAGGCGCCCGTGCGGTTTATCGTCATGGCGCTCAAGCTGCGCGATCAAGTGGTCCTGATCGACTCGGGCACGGGCGGTCATCCGATCTATGGCGAGGGGAACGGCCGGCTATTCGAGAGCATGGTCGCGGCGGGTCTCGACCCAAAGGCCGTAAAGACGATCCTCATTTCCCATCTTCATGGCGACCACATTTATGGGCTCATGAACAATGAGAGCAATGCACAGGTCTTCCCGGACGCCGACATCGTGGTGCCCGCTGCGGAATTGAAATGGTGGACGCGCCCGGGGGTCGAGTCGCTCGATCTTGGACCGACGCGCAAGGGCCTCGCGCGGCGCATTCAGGCTACTGTGGCGACTTGGAAAAACGTCAGGACCTTTGAGGGAGAACCCGAACTCCTGCCTGGCGTGCACGCAATTGAGGTGCCCGGCCATAGCCCGGGAATGGTCGCGCATCTGGTCGCTTCCGGCGGCGAGCAGTTCCTGATCAGCGCCGACGTGGTCAATCTTGCGCCCCACATTGCAACAAATCCCGAGTGGCAGCTCTCAATCGATCAGGATCCACAAATGGCGGTGGAAACGCGAAGGAAGATCTTCGATCGCGCGGTCGCCGACAAGCTCACCATTTCGGGTACTCACTGGCTGATGCCGAACGTCGGCACGCTTGCCAAGGATGGCAACGGCTACGTATTCACAGCCAAGGGGTGACATCCCGGTGGCACTAAGCCATCGCTATGCGACGACGACTGCAGCCGGTAGCGGGCGAACGGTTCGGTAGTTATCGGCGGCTGATGACCCTGAGCGGAAGTCGAGACCGCCACCATCTCGGGCCGCCGGACACCTGATGTTCGCGCAACGCAAGCTCCCCCAATTTCATCAGCTGTCAGTGTGCCTTATTGTGCGAGTACGCCGCGTTGCTCCCATGGTCCCGGATTGAGAACCGCGCCGTCGACTTTGCCGGTTGCGTCTCTGACGAAGGCGATCCGCGTGTGATCGCCACTCTCGACCTGGAATTCATCCTTTGAGCGAACCACCACGGGCGTCGGTTGGCCCCTGTCAAAATCAAGGATCGACCAGCCGCCTGTTGCTTCAACGACCAGCTTGCCATCTGCGACACGAATTCGGAGCTGGACGCTGTGCGAAGGGACAGCCTGTCGGGTGAAGGTGACAACGATTGGATTGCCTTGGTCTTGGCGGAAGATTTTGAGCTTGATCGCGGCGTTGACCGGACCTGAAATCCGGCGGAAGGCCGCTTCCAGGGTCAGGCCCCTGATAGAGCTGTCGCCGACCGCGGCGATGAGATCTCCCGCCATGACGCCTGCCTTGGCGGCAGGGCCCGCGTCGACCAATTTGATCACTCTGAGGCCGCCGGCCTCCGCGACAACGGACTCAAGCCCGGTCCAGCCATTCCCGTCGGCGACGAAGGCCTGCCGGTCCAGCGAACTTGTGGAGCCGCCGAAATCGTAGCGTCCGACATATTCAGCGAGGTCTTCGGCATTTCCTCGCCCCGACGCGACGGGAGCTTCAGGAACCTTCAACGCGGTGTATGGCAGACGCCGGATGGCATTGAAATAGAAACCGTTCTCGCTGTGCTCGCTCCGCTGCATCATCATCACCAAAATCAGCTTCTGCACCGGATCAACCGAGAAAAATGTGCCCCAGCTTCCTTGCCAGTTGAAGCTGCCGACCGCGCCGGGAATCAGGCTGAAATCCGGATTGGTGCGAACAGCGAAGCCGAGCCCCCATCCGGTGCCAAATGCTGGACCGACTTCGTGTCCTGCAAGATGCATGTCGGGCGGCAATGAATTCGTCGTCATCAGCCGGACCGTTTCAGGTTTAAGGATGCGCACGCCGCCAAGCTCGCCGCCATTGAGCAGCATCTGGCAGAAGCGCAGGAAGTCGGGGACCGTGGAAACGATTCCTCCGCCGCCCGAGAAGAACGTCTGCGGCTTGCCGACGTCGCCATTCGCGAAAGGGGGTTGGGGCTGCGGCCCCGGCACGGCGACGAGACGGGCAAGCTTGTCCTGCGGTACCGAGAAGCCGCTATCGGCCATATGCAGCGGCGCGAAGAGGCGGCTTTGCAGAAACTGATCGAAGGGCTGTCCCGACACGACTTCAATGACGCGGCCGAGTACGTCGTAGCCGATGGCATATTCCCAGACTTCGCCCGGCTGGTGCAGAAGCGGCAGCGCGCCGAGGCTCGCGACGAAGTCCGCGATAGGCTTGTCGCGCCGGAACGGCGCCCTGGCGCCGTACAGTACGTGAATCGCGGCATTCTCAAATCCGGGATCGGCGTAGTCCGGCGAAGCATAAACGAGGCCGGACGTATTGCGCAGCAGGTCCCGGATCGTCATCGCACGCTTCGCCGGTTCAAAAATATTCTGCGCAACATCCGAGAGGATCGGATCCCCGGTGACCGGCTCCTTTTTGACGACCTGCATATCCCTGAGCTCCGGCAGATACTGGGCCACGGGAGCATCAAGGTCGAGCTTGCCGTCATCGACCAGCATCATGGTGGCGACGCTGGTGATTTGCTTGGACATCGATCCGATGCGAAAGATCGAATCCTGCCGCATCGGCGTTTTCTTGTCCTGGTCCTCGAAACCGGTGGCTTGCAAATAGGCGAGCTTGCCGCCCCGAGCGATCCCCACGACAAAACCGGTAGGATCGCCTTTTTCGCTCTGCGCTTCGAACCAGGAGGTCATGCGCGCCAGCCGCCGAGGCGAAAAACCGAGACTGTCCGGGTCACCGACGGTCTGCAAATCGTCGGCAAGCGCCGCCCCTGCCGGACAGAGTGTAAGCGCTGCCAGCGCGGCCAATAGAACGACAAACCGCTGATTTCGCATGGGGAACCCCGTTGTCGCAGCTCATTGCGAGGAAGGATCCCCATCAGTCTGTCAAACGTTTTCGATCCTTTCTCGCCGATTCCCGCAGTTTGGCTGGCCGATTTCTCAACGACTGGCCGATTCTTCAATTGGTCGTGCCACGGGCTGCATTTCCCGCCATCGAGAGACGGCGGAATTCGGTTGGGGTCAAATTGGTCGCCGCCTTGAAGGCGCGGTTGAACGGCCCGATCGACTGGAAACCTGTGTCCATGGCAATTGTCAGCACCGGGACTTCCACTTGTTCAGGGTCGACCAGCGCTGCCTTGGCTTCCCCGATCCGGTAATGATTGAGGAACGCATTGAAATTGCGATAACCGAGGCCCTCGTTGATCAGTTGCCGCAACCGATACTCCGGCACGCCGAGCTCGACGGATAGCAATTTGATGGTCAACCCCTCACGCCGGTAGATGCGCTCGACGGTCATGAGCTGTTCCAACCGGCGCAGGAGAGCCGGTTCAATCGTTGCGTCAGGCGCCTTGGCTGGCGCGCTGGAGGGGACGTTTGCGGCGGGCAGCAGGATCGAACCTTTCCGCGTCCCCGCCTCAAGCAGATGCCATGCGCTCAAACCAGCTAACGCGAACAGAACGAAGGCGTTGGCGACGCTGGTCATGGAAAAAGTGGGATGCGAGGGCTGCTCCAGGAAGCTCAAGTAAGAGTTGAGAACGGTTTGGGCCGACGCGCCGATCAGGACGACCAGCCGGAGCCCACGCCGGCCTTGCACAAGGTCCGCCGGCCAAGTGACGAGCGTCTGCGCCACCGCCAACAGGGCCAGGCCGAGAGAGGCAAACGACAGCGTGCGTTCGATCGCAACCTCGAGCGCCGCCGATCTTGTGACTCCGCTGGCGTCCAGCCACTGAGCGACGGCGACGGCCGCCCACAAGACGCCATGCCAAGGCCGTGGTACGAAATCGTCATCGAAGGCGGCACGCGCCCATAGCCAGAACACGACACTGTTCGCGCTGGACAACGCCAGTATCAACAGGCCCCACCACGCAAATGGCCGCGGGAACGTGGGCGCCGTGCAGACCATCGAAGCCGCGGCGCCGATTGCGAGCGCAGCGCCCAGCAGTGCGGCCGTGCTATCGCGGCGATCGCGCAGCGCCATAGCTGCGATCAGCAGGCACAATGCCACGACGGCGCCTCGTAACCCGAGGTCGATCGACATCAAACCGCTGGTGCCCACTCTCGGAAATACTCCAAATGCCATTGCTGAGCCGCGCAGGCTCGCTCATACGCCCTCGGCGCAACTGATGTCGAGTCATCAGATAATCTCGAAGCGGCTACGAACTGAAAGAGCCCCGATCGGGCAGGGGCTGACCGGACTGTCGACGCTGTCGCTGTCCTCCTTCATCGCGATCGCCGGCATCATGCTCGGCACCGGCGCCGGCCTGCGCGGCGCCTTGCGGGTCAGGCCGCTCGCGACGGCCTAGGGCGTGTACTCATGACCGTCGGCTTCCAGTCATAAAGCGGAAGTTGCCCAGTTCGGTAGCTATCGGCGGCTCATGCCCTGAACGGACTCTGCGAATTGAAATTGAATCGCTTTGGCTCAAGTAGCCTTCTTCCAAACCAGCCGGTTGAAGGATGTTTTGCCACCGTCGTCCCGAGCCGCGGTCAGTAGCGACACCATGTCTCCATCTATGGAGACGGTACGCTTCAGAATGGTCGCCGTTTCGTACGGCAGGAGAGAACTAACAATGTGGTGTGTGATGACATGTGCCACTTCGTCCACCTCGAACGTGCCGTAGTAGGCGTAGTATTCATCAAACCAAACCGCACGATCTGCAGCGGAGAGCTTATAGAAATCAGCGCGCGAAATCGTACCCGCCGGTGCACCTGCTATTTGCACGCTCATCCAGCCGTTTTCGCCATAGATAAGGATGCCGGTGATGGGCGGATGCCGGCCAAACCAGGGAACAGTCTCGTCGCCCTTCACCGTAACTGCTTCAGTAAGCGACCAAATCCCGACTAATCGAGAGCGAAGCGAAAGCTGGTCTGCTGTCGCGGAGGAACTGGTAGCCAGAACTCCGACTGAAGAAACCAGGAAAGTTCGCCGGTCCATCCGAGCCTCCTTTGTCTGGAATAGTTTTGGTCAAGTTAGGCGAGCGTGGCGCTACGACCAATCCCAAAAATCGCGATTGCAGTTTGGGGTGCAAAGGCAAACGGGTCATACAGGGGGCTACTATTTTGGTTTAGATCCGGCGAGGAGCGGATTGCGATTGCGTCGATTTGATCACTTTGGCCGACGGAGATTCGTCCGCTTCTGGCCCAAGGCCGACATGCAGCGACGTCGGTCTCGACGTCAGCTTCCGTGGCCGAAGCGGACGTGACGAATTCATCAATACAGGCCCTGACTAAGCCCGCGCCGGCGCGTCCGCGAGCGCGCTCAGCGCGATGCCGCCGACGATCAGCGCCGCAGCGATCGCCAGCGACAGATCGATCGGCTCGCCCAGCAGCAGGGCGGCGGTCACGATGCCGACGATCGGGGTCCCCGTCGTGCCGAGCGAGGTGGTCAGCGCCGGCAGGCTCTTGTTGACCATGGACATCGCCCAATAGGCCAGCGCGGTGCCGATGAAGCCGGAATAGAGGAACAGCAGCACGAGGTGCGGCGACCATGTCACCGCGGGAACGCCCTCGGTGACCAGCGCCGTCGTGGTCAGCACCAGCGTTGCGACCAGCACTTGCCACAGCAGCAACTGCAGCGGCGTCGCGATCCAGCGGTGCGAACGGATGTAGATGATGTTGGCGGCCCAGCAGATCGCGGCGAGGATGATCATGCCGGCGCCGGCGATGACATGCAGGTTGCTCCAGTCCAGTGACGCCGGGTTGAGGATCACGCAGAGGCCGGCGAGCCCCAGCGCGACGCCGACCAGCTTCAGCGCGCCGAGCCGCTCGGTTCGCGCCGCTCCGGCGGCCAGCGCGACCCAGAGCGGCGTGGTGTAGCCGAGTACGATGCCCTTGCTGGCCGGCAGATAGCGCAGGCCGGCGGCAACCAGTGTCGAGAAGAACGTCATGTGCAGCAGCGCCACGCTGAGCACGACCGGGATGTCGGCGATCCGGGGAACGATCAGATTGCCGCTGGCGCGCAGGATCACCAGCAGCGCGACGAGGGCGACCCAGCTGCGGATCGATGCGGTCCACAGCGGCGGCACCGCCTCGACCAGCGATTTCGTCACCGACCAGTTGATGCCCCAGGCCAGCACCACGACGATGAACAAAGCGGCGGCTTTGGCTGAGGAGAGCGATGGGTTCACGACAGAATCCTTGCAGGCGATACCTCTCGTGAATAGGATCGCGCTGGCTCTCTCGAAAGAGCCAGACTGAACAGAATGAAGGGGCCAGATTGATCCTCGCCGAATTGCTCGACCTGAAGCGGTCGGATGATGCTGGGCTCGCCGCGCAGCTGACCCAGCAGTTGCGCGCGCTGATGACCGGCGGCCGGATCCGGAGCGGGGCCGTGCTGCCGTCGAGCCGCAGCCTGTCGGCTGAGCTCGATGTGTCGCGCAACACGGTGACGCATGCCTATGAGCAGCTCGCGGCCGAGGGCTATCTGCGCGTCGCCGCGCGGCGGCGGCCGGTGGTGTCAGACGATATCGAGGCGCGCTTCGCCCGCGCCGCGCCGGCGCCACGCCGCGATGCCGCGCGCAAGCCGCTGCTGTCGCCCTGGGCCTTGCAGCTCTCCGGCGCCGATTGGCCGCTGTCGTACCAGGCCGATTTCCGGCCGCTGCGTCCCGGGCTTGCGGATGCGCGCGAGTTTCCGCACGAGATCTGGGCGCGCTGCCTGCGCCGCAGCGCGCTGCGCCGCCGCTTCAACGACCAGACCGTGGTCAACCGGCCGAGCCTGCGCGAGGCCTTGCGCGACTACCTCGAGGTCAACAGGGGCGTGCGCGCCGAGGCCGATCAGATCCTGATCCTGCCGACGGCGCAGGCGGCGCTGACCTTGATCGCCGCGACCACCATCGTGGCCGGCGATGCGGTGTGGACCGAGGATCCCGGCTATCCCGGCGCCGCGGCGGCGTTTCGCGCGGCCGGCGCCGACGTTGTCGGTATCAGGCTCGATCAATGGGGCATGATGCGCACGCGCGCGTCGCGCACGCCGAAGCTGATCTTCACCACGCCGTCGCATCAGCACCCGACCGGGCGGGTGATGCCGGTTGCGCGCCGCACCGAACTGTTGGCGGCGGCCGAGCCCGGCAAGACCTGGATCGTCGAGGACGATTACGACGGCGAGTTTCACTATGACAGCCGGCCGATGCCGGCGCTGCAGGGGCTCGATCGCGAGGGCCGCGTGCTCTATCTCGGCACGTTTGCAAAAGCGATGACCGCCGATATCCGCATCGGCTATCTGGTGGTGCCGGCTTCACTGGCGCGGACCATGGAGATCGCGCAGCGCCATCTCGGGCTGATCGCCTCCGTGCAGGTCCAGGAGGCGCTGGCCGGCTTCATGGCTGACGGGCATTTCCTGGCGCATGTCAGACGGATGCGGCGGATCTATCGCGCGCGCCGCGACCACCTCGCGGCGGCGCTGGCGCGGCAGCTCGGCGAGGTGCTCGCGGCCGAGGTCCCGCCGGGCGGCATGCAGCTGATCGCCCGTTTCAGGAACAGCGTCGCGGATCAAAGCGCGGTGACGCGGCTGGTGGCCGCCGGCGTCGAGCTACGCGCGCTGTCGAGCCTTGCGGTGGAGCGGCCGCGCGACCACGGCCTGTTGCTCGGCTTCGCCGCCTGGCGCGAGAACGAGATCGGCGCCGCGGTGCGGATCATGGCGAACTGCCTGACCGGGAAGCGCGCCGGGCGTGGCTAGGCGCGAGGTGTGCTTGCACGATTTCGGAATATTGGAAATGTATCCCTGAGTTGCCCGACGTGTCAAGTGCCCTTGTCGAACGCCGGGCGGCCGCCGGCTACTGTGCATGGGGTTGTTTTCGATTTTTTCTCGAGCGCGTCCCTGCGACGGCCGCGTCGAGGGCTTAATCCGCCGCCTTGGTGACGATCCGCACCTCCGAGGTCAGCGTCTTGTGCACCGGGCATTTGTCGGCGATCTCCATCAGCCGCTTGCGCTGATCGGCATCGAGGTCGCCCTCGATCCTGATGACGCGGTCGATCTGGTCGAGCATGCCCTCGCGCGTCTCGCACTCCTCGCAATCCTTCGCATAGATCTTGTTGTGCTGGAGCGTCACGGTGATGCGATCGACCGGCAGCGACTTGCGGTCGGCATACATCCGCATCGTCATCGAGGTGCAGGCACCGAGCCCGGTGAGCAGGAAATCGTATGGTCCGGGGCCGGTGTCATCGCCGCCGACGCTGACCGGTTCGTCGGCGATCAGCCGGTGCGGACCTGTGGTGACGATCTGCTGGAACTTGCCGTTGCGGGTCTCCTGCACCACGACGTTGCGCGGCGCGCTGCCGGTGTCGGCCACCGGCTGCGGCGCGAGATCGACATAGCGCTCGGCCCAGGCGCCGATCACGTCGGCGACATAGGCGGCATCCTGCTTGCCGCTCAGCAGATGGTCTGCGTTCGCAAGCGAGACGAAGCTCTTCGGATGCTTGGCTGCGATGAAGATGTTGGTGGCGTTGTCGATGCCGACGGTGTCGTCGGTCGGCGAATGCATCACGAGCAGCGCCTTGTGCAGCTGCTTGACCTGCGCCATCAAATTCTGCTCGGCGACGTCGTCGAGGAACTCGCGCTTGATGCGGAACGGACGGCCGGCGAGCGACACCTCGCCTTCGCCCTGTGCGCGGATGTCCTCGATCTTGTCCTTGAAGAAGTGGGTGACATGAACGGGATCGGACGGCGCGGCGATGGTCGCAACCGCCTTCGCTTCGGGAATCTGGCCTGCTGCCGCGAGGATCGCGGCGCCGCCGAGGCTGTGGCCGATCAGGATCGCCGGCGCCTTGCGGGTCTCGCGCAGATGATCGGCGGCGCGGACGAGATCGGCGACGTTCGACGAGAACGTCGCATTGGCGAAATCGCCCTCGCTGGAGCCGAGGCCGGTGAAGTCGAAGCGCAGCGTGGCGATGCCTTTGGCGGCGAGCGCGACCGCGATGCGCTTGGCCGCCAGCACGTCCTTGCCGCAGGTGAAGCAGTGCGCGAACAGCGCATAGGCCTTGATCGGCCCGTCGGGCGTATCAAGTGCTGCGGCCAGCTGATGGCCGCCGACACCGGTGAATTGAAAGCGTTCGTGCGGCACGGCCAGGCTCCATCATCTGGTTGGTTTGTCAGTCGCCAGAATAGCGCTGTTCGGTCCAGGGATCACCGCGATTGTGATAGCCGCGGACCTCCCAGAAGCCCGGCGCGTCCTCGGTCAGGAATTCGATGCGCTGCAGCCACTTTGCGCTCTTCCAGAAATACAGATGCGGCACCACCAGCCGCACCGGGCCGCCATGCTCTTGCTCCAGCGGCGCGCCCGACCAGCTATGGGCGAGCAGCGCGTCCTCGGCGGCAAAATCCTCGAGCGGCAGGTTCGTCGTATAGCCGTCATACGAATGCAGCGCGACGAAGCGGGCGTCCTCGCGCGGCTGGCAGGCGGCGAGCAGGTCGCGGGTCGCGAGCCCCTCCCACTGGTTGTCGTAGCGCGACCAGGTGGTGACGCAGTGGATGTCGGAGGCGAATTGAGTCTGCGGCTGCGCCATGAATTGCGGCCAGTCCCAATAGATCGTCTGCTCGACCGCGCCGTAGACGTCGAGCCGCCAGCGCTCACGCGTGACGTTCGGCATCAGCCCGAGATCGAGCACCGGCCAGTCCTTGGTCAGGTGCTGGCCGGGCGGCAGGCGTTGCTCCTCCGGCCGGGTGATCTTGCCGGTGAGGAATTTGCCCTCGCGTGCCCAGCGCTGCTTGCTGCGCGTCAGCTTGCTCTCGGGCGGTTCCTGATCGTCGGTCATCGGTGTTGCGCCATCATTCGTGGCGGTGCATCGCGGAGTCGTGCTTGGTGTCGCGCATGGTCGAGTAGATCAGGAGCGACAGGAAGATCATGCCGCTGAGATAATAGTAGAACCAGTCCTCGTGCCCGATGCTCTTGAAATAGAGCGCGACCGCAGGCGCCGTGCCGCCGAAGATCGACACCGTGATGGCGTAGGGCAGGCCGACGCCGAGCGCGCGGACATTGGTCGGGAACAGCTCGGCTTTCACGATCGCGTTGATCGAGGTGTAGCCGGCGACGAAGATCCAGGCGCCGCAGATCAGGAGGAAGGCGATGAAGGGCGACTTGGTCTCCTTCAGCATGGTCAGGATCGGGATCGTGGCGATCGTGCCGACGACGCCGAAGAAGATCAGCAGCGGCTTGCGGCCGATCTTGTCGGAGAGCCCGCCATAGATCGGCTGCAGGATGGTCGCGAAGATCAGCGAGCCGAAGATCACGAAGGTGGTCTGGTCCTCGGTCAGCCCGACCGACAGCTTCACGAAGGTCTGCATGTAGGTCGTGAAGGTATAGAACGCCGCGGTGCCGCCGGCGGTGAGGCCGACCACCAGCAGCAATTCGCGCGGGTAGTTCAGCAGGCCGACGATCGAGCCGGTCGGCTTGGAGACCTTCTTGGCCTCCTCGAACGCCTCGGTCTCGTGCAGGCCGCGCCGCATCACCGCAGCGAAGATCGCGAGCAGGGCACCGATCACGAACGGAATCCGCCAGCCCCAGGCCTTCAGCTCGTCCGAGGTCAGGAACACCTTCTGCAGCAACAGCAGCACGATGATCGCGGTGAGCTGGCCGCCGATCAGCGTGACGTACTGGAAGCTCGAATAGAAGCCGCGATGCTTGGGGTCGGCGACCTCGCTGAGATAGGTGGCGCTCGCGCCGTATTCGCCGCCGAGGCTGAGGCCCTCGATGATGCGGGCCAGTGCCAGGATCGCCGGTGCGGCAATGCCGATCGTGGCATAGGTCGGCGTCACCGCGATGATCAGCGAGCCGAAGCACATGCAGACGACGGATAGCGTCAGCGACAGCCGGCGGCCGTAGCGGTCGGCGATATATCCGAACAACCAGCCGCCGAGCGGCCGCATCAGGAAGGTCGCGGCGAACAGCACCGCGGCATTGAGCTGCTGCACCACCGGATCGCTGTGCGGGAAGAACGCCGGCGCGAAATACAGTGCGAACGCGGTGTAGGCGTAGAAATCGTACCACTCGACGAGATTGCCGACCGAGCCGATGAAGATCGCCTTCACCCGCCGCTCGACGTCATGGATGTCGAGATGATCGCTCGCGGGTTGAGCGGTTTGATCGGTCATAAGCTAGCCTCCCGGACTCGTCGGTTCGATTCCGGGGCAAGCTACCTCATCGGGTGGAGCGATGTAACTGCTGTCGGGTTCCTCAGGCGGTCTTGCCGAACAGAACGGGCAGTTGACGCGGCCCGCGCACCGTGCCTTCGGACCAGGTGACCTTGCCGGCGGGGTCGAGGCGAAAATCGGGAATCCGCTTCAGCCATTCCTCGATCGCCACCTGCATCTCCATCCGCGCCAGGTTGGAACCGACGCAGCGGTGGATGCCGAGGCCGAACGCGGCGTGGCGGTTCTCCTTGCGGTCGATCACCACCCTGTCCGCATCGGGGAACATGGCGGGATCGCGATTGGCCGCGGGAAACGACAACAGCACCATGTTGCCGGCCTTCACCGGGCAGCCCGAGATCGTGGTTTCCTTCATCACCTCGCGCGCCATCGTCACCGGCGAATAGGCGCGCAGGAATTCCTCGATCGCGGTCGGGATCAGCGCCGGCTCCGCGACCAGGCGCTCGCGATCGGCGGGCGTTTTGGCGAGGTGCCAGAGCGAGGAGCCGAGCGCGCTCCAGGTGGTGTCGATGCCGGCGATCAGCAGCAGCCGCAGCGAGCCGAGCACGTGCTCGTCGGTCAGCGGCTGGCCGCCCGGGCCCTTGGCCCGCAGCAGTTGCGAGATCAGATCGTCGCCCGGCTCAAGCTTGCGCTGCTCGAGATGGGTCACGAAATAGCCGGTCATCTCGCGCACGCCGCCCATCATCTCGTTCTCGTCCTTGATGCCGAGCTCGAGGATCTGGTGGATCCATTTGATGAAGAGGTCGCCGTCCTTCTCGGGGATGCCGAGCATGTGCGCGATGGCGCGGACCGGGATGTGCTTGGTGTAGCGCGCCGCGGCGTCGCAATGGCCGTCGGCGATGAATTCGTCGATCAGCTCGTTGCAAATCGCGCGCACCCGCGGCTCCAGCCGCTTCATCGCGTCCGGCGTGAACGGCGGCAGCAGCACCTGCTTGGCGGGCTTGTGCTCCGGCGGATCGGAGGTGATCGGCGGCGCACGGGCGGTGATCTCGGGGCGGACGTCGCGCACGATGACGCGGCGCGAGGAGAAGTGCTCGGTGTCGTAGGCGATCTCCTTCACCGCCTGATAGGTGGTCGGCATGTAGCAGCCGAGGAAGCGCTCGGTATGCACGACCGGCGAGGCGGCGCGCAGCGTCGCCCAGATCGGGAACGGGTCGTCGGTCCAGACCGGATCGGTATGGTCGAAATCATGCACCCAGTCGGTGACCGGGGGATGCTCGGGCAGATAGCTTGCGGACGGGGAATCGGACATTGGCTCGTTTCCTTCTCGTTCGATCAAACGCTGGTCGGCTCGGCGGGCGGCGCGCGGCCGTCCCCGGCTGGCCGTCATTCCTCGGTGACTTCGATCGCGATTTCCGGGCAATTGGTCTGGGCGAGCCAGGCCTTGTCCTCGAGCCCGGCCGGGACGGTGCCGTCGCCGGCTTCATGGGCGTTGCCGTATTCGTCGAGCTCGAACAGTTCGGGGGCGAGTGATTTGCAGCGGGCGTGACCCTGGCATTTGTCCTGGTCGACGCGGATTCTGAGCTTGGACATGCAAGCACTCTCCCTCGGCTCTGGCGCACCGCAGGCTGCGCCGTGTTCCTCATTCCGGTCTAGGCAAGTTCTAGCTTGCTTGGGCGGCCGGCCTCTTAACCGGATCGCCAAGTTATAGTATATTACATTATCGTCGCGCTTGCGCGTCAAGCGAAAATTCAGCGATCATTGCCGCAATGGGACAAATCGTTCGCAAGCCGTTCAAAACCTACCACCATGGCGACCTCCGCGAGGCCCTGATCCAGGCCGCGCTGGGTGAGGTCGAGCTCGGCGGTCCCGAGGCCATCAGCATCAAGGCGCTGGCCAAGCAGCTTGGCGTCTCGCAGCCGGCGCCGTACCGGCATTTCGCCGACCGCGAGGCGCTGCTGGAGGCGGTGACCGCGGAAGCGTTCCGGCAGTTCAACGTGATCATGCGCGAGGCGATCGAGCAGCCGGGCAAGGGCTCGAAACTGTCGCGCTTCGCCCAGGCCGCGCTCGCCTTCGGGCTGGAGCGCCACGGCATCTACCGGCTGATGTTCGCGTCGCGGACGATGGCCTGCGCGCCCAAGGGCAGCGAGCTGCACACCGCGGCGATGGAAACGCTGGCGCTGCTGATCGAGTCGTTCGAGGCGCCGGCCGTTGGCCTGTTGCGCGAGCGGCAGGCGCTGAAGATCTGGGCCGGGCTGCACGGCATCGTGATGCTGGCCGAGCAGGGCCTGCTCACCGGCGAGTCCGCCCAGATCAGCCGCGAGGAGCTGCTGGACGAGATTGTCGAGCAGACCAAGGCAGCGCTCACCGCCGCACTGCAGGTGACGGAAGGGAAGGCCTGAGCCGCTCGCGAGTTGCTCGCCGCGTCATTGCGAGGAGCGATAGCGGCGAAGCAATCCATTCTGTTGCACAGCGGCGCGATGGATTGCTTCGCTTCGCTCGCAATGACGACATGGAGAGAAACGTCGTCCGCGCTGCTACGGTCGATATTCCTTACCGCGGCGGCCGCGGATCGATTGGAGTGCTGCCGCGCACGCCTAGAATGTCCTCCAGCACTTTCGCGCCGGCCAACAGTTGCGCCTCGGCGCGGGGCTTGGCGACCATCTGCAGGCCGACAGGCAAGCCCGACGCGGTGAAGCCGCACGGCAGCGACAGCGCCGGGCAGCAGGCCAGCGTGGCCGCATAGACGATGCCGAGCCATTCGACGTAGTTGTCGAATTTCTTGCCGTCGCATTCGGCGACGTAGCGGTTCTCGACCGGGAATGGCGGCACGATGGTCGCGGGCGCCAGCAGCAGGTCATACTTGTCGAAGAATTCGAGTGCACGCTGCGTCATCGCGACGCGCTGCGCCTCGGCGCGCTCGAGCTTCTCGACCGTGAGCTTCAGCCCTTCCTCGATGTTCCAGATCACCTCGGGCTTCAAGAGGTCGCGCTTGGTGCGCAGCAGCTCGGCCTTGCTGATCGCAAAATCGAACGCGCGCAGCACGTGGAAGCATTCATGGGCTTCGCTGAAATCCGGATGCGCCTCCTCGACGATCGCGCCGGCTGCCGCGAACCGCTCCGCTGCCTTGCGGGTCACGGCCTTGACCTCGGGATCAACCGGCGTGATGCCGAGATCGGGCGAATAGGCGATGCGCTTCGGCTTGCTGCCTGCGCGCGCCGCTGCAAGGAACGAGGTCGGTAGCGCGGGCAGCGACAGCGGATCGGCGGCATGCTCGCCGCTCATCGCATCCAGCAACAGCGCAAGATCCTCGACGTTGCGCGCCATCGGTCCCTGCACGCCGAGGGTGCGGTCGACGCCGAATTTCGGCGTGTGCGCGACGCGGCCGATCGACGGCCGGAGGCCCACGATGCCGCAGAAGCTCGCCGGGTTGCGCAAGCTGCCGCCCATGTCGGAGCCGTGCGCCAGCCACGCGGTGCCGCTGGCCAGTGCTGCCGCGGCGCCGCCGGAGGAGCCGGCGGCCGAGCGCGACGTGTCCCAGGGATTGCGCGTCGGGCCGAACACCTCGTTGAAGGTGTTGGCGCCGGCGCCGAATTCCGGCGTGTTCGACTTGGCGTAGATCACGCCGCCATTCTGTTCGATGCGCTCGACCAGGATGTCGGACTTCGCCGGGATATTGTCCTTGAAGATCGGTGAGCCCAGCGTGGTCAGCACGCCGGAGACGGCGGTGAGGTCCTTGATCGGAACGGGAAGACCCGCGAGCAGGCCGCGCTCGCTGACCGGTTTCTGCATCAGCGCCTTGGCGTGGGTGCGGGCGCGGTCGAAGCAGAGCGTCGGCAGCGCGTTGACCTTGCCGTCCACCTCGGCGATGCGCTTTTCCACCACGTCCAGCAGGTCGAGCGGCGTGACCTCACCAGCTTTCAGTTTCTCGACGACGGCGCACGCCGTTTCCTTCACCAAGCCCTGATCAGCCATGCACCGTTGCTCCTATGTGTTCTGTTTGCTTGTGCTGTAGAACATTTCCTGCCGTCGTGGCAATGCGACGAGAACCGAAGGGGCAGGGATGGCAGGTTTGTTTTCAGCGCTGGACTGGCGTGCGATGAGCCAGCAGGAGCGCGACCTCGGCCTGAATAACGGCGTTGCCGTCAAGCGCAGCGCCGAGCTCGCCGCCGGCTGGGAGCAGCGCTCGGCGGCGCTGCGGCAGCAGCACGCGCAGCATCTCGACCTCCGATACGGTCCCCGCGAGCGCAACCGGATCGATTTCCTGAAAGCGCGGGACGGCGCGCCGACGCTGCTCTTCATCCACGGCGGCTATTGGCAGACCCGCGCCAAGGAGGTGTTCACGATCTTCGCCGAGGGACCGCTGGCGCACGGCATCAATGTGGCCCTGATCGGCTACACGCTGGCGCCGGATGCGACGCTCGACGACATCGTCGCCGAGATTCACGCAGGGATCGATTTTCTTGCCGGGCAGTTGACCGCGCTCGGTGCCGCCACGGACGGCATCGTCGTGTCCGGCTGGTCGGCCGGCGGCCATCTGACCTCGATGGCGCTAGCGAACGCCCATGTTCGGGCCGGCATGGCGATCTCGGGCATCTATGACCTCGAGCCGATCAGGCACTCCTATCTCAACGAGAAGCTCAGGCTCGACGAAGCCGCCTCGCGGCGCAACTCGCCCATGATGCAGCAGGGCGGTGTTGCAAAACCGCTGTCACTGGTGGTCGGCAGCGCCGAACTGCCGCTGCTGCGCAAGCAGACCGCCGATTTCGCCGGCCATCGCGCCCGCTACGGTCTGCCGGTGACCTATGAGGAGATCGCCGGCGCCGATCATTTCTCGATCATGCACGAGATGCAGGCGCCGCAGGGCCGGATCACGACGCTGATCCGGCAACTGTTCGAGCGGACCGCTGGTACGTCATCCTGAGGTGCGAGCTCTTGCGAGCCTCGAAGGATGACGGAGCCCGTGGCCCATCCTTCGAGACGGCCGCTTTGCGGCCTCCTCAGGATGACGTAGAGCAAGTGGCGCTCGCGGAAGGGCCTAACCCCACCCCGACGTCAGTCCGCCATCCACGGTGTAGATCACGCCCGACGTATAGCCCGCGCGGTCGGAGGCCAGGAACGCCATCAGGTCGCCGATCTCGCGCGCATGCGCGGGGCGGCCGAGCGGCAGGCCCTTCTGGAATTCCCTGTAGCGGTTCTCGTCGCCGAACTGGTGCTTGGCGCGGGTCTTGAGCAGCGTGACGTGACGGTCGGTGCCGACCGGGCCGGGATTGATGCCGACGACGCGGATGTTGTCGGCGAGGCTCTTGCCGCCGAGCGCGCGGGTGAACGCCATCAGCGCCGCATTGCCGGCGCTGCCGCAGATGTAGTTGGCGTCGAACTTCTCGCCGGCCGCGCCGATGTCGTTGACAACAACGCCGCCGCCGCGCGCCTTCATCTGGGCATAGATCGCGCGCGTCAGATTGACATAGCCGAACACCTTGAGCTCCCAGGCGTGCCGCCAGGTCGCCTCTTCGATCTTGTCGATCGAGCCGCCGGGGATATCGCCGGCATTGTTGACCAGGATATCGATATCGGCGGCCTCTTTTGCCAATCGCGCCAGGTCTTCGGATTTGCGCAGATCGACCACGCTGATCGCGGCATCGATCTGGTGTGCGCCGCGCAGCCGCTCAGCCAGCGCCTTGAGCTGGTCGCCGTTGCGGGCGGCGAGCAGCAGGTTGGCGCCTTCCTCGGCAAAGGCTTCGGCGGCGGCCGCGCCAATGCCCTTGGAGGCGCCGGTGATCAGGACACGTTTGCCGCGCAGATGCAGATCCATGGGATGTCTCGCTTGTTATGAGGAACGGATATCGGCGAATTTGGTGGGGCAGGGTCGCGCAGCGGTCAACACTGCACTGCAGCGTTGCGCTGGCGCGAAGTTTGGTCCATTGCAGGGCCATCAGGATAGGCGGCATTGCCGGCCGGGCAAATCACAAGGGTGTTCTCGATGAGCAGCAAAAAGCAGTATCGGATTGCGGTCATTCCCGGCGACGGCATCGGCAAGGAAGTGATGCCGGAGGGCCTGCGCGTCATCGAGGCGGCGGCGAAGAAGCACGGCGTTGACGTCAAGTTCGACCATTTCGACTTCGCCTCCTACGACTATTACGAGAAGCACGGCGAGATGATGCCGGCCGACTGGAAGGACAAGATCGGCAAGCATGACGCGATCTATTTCGGCGCGGTCGGCTGGCCCGCCAAGATCCCGGACCACATCTCGTTGTGGGGTTCGCTCATCAAATTCCGCCGCGAATTCGACCAGTACGTCAATCTGCGCCCGGTGCGGCTGATGCCCGGCGTGCCGTCGCCGCTGGCGAACCGCAAGCCCGGCGATATCGACTTCTGGGTGGTGCGCGAGAACACCGAGGGCGAGTATTCCTCGGTCGGCGGCCGCATGTTCCCGGACACCGACCGCGAGTTCGTGACACAGCAGACGGTGATGACCCGCATCGGTGTCGACCGCATCCTGAAATTCGCCTTCGACCTGGCGCAGTCGCGTCCGAAGAGGCATCTGACCTCCGCGACCAAGTCGAACGGCATCTCCATCACCATGCCCTATTGGGACGAGCGCGTGGAGGCGATGGCCAAGACGTATCCGGGTGTGAAGTGGGACAAGTACCACATCGACATTCTCACCGCGAACTTCGTGCTGCATCCGGACTGGTTCGACGTCGTGGTCGGCTCCAATCTGTTCGGCGACATCCTCTCCGATCTCGGCCCGGCCTGCACCGGCACGATCGGCATCGCGCCGTCGGGCAACATCAATCCGGAGGGCGATTTCCCGTCGGTGTTCGAGCCGGTGCACGGCTCGGCGCCCGACATTGCGGGCCAGGGCATCGCGAACCCGATCGGCATGATCTGGTCGGGCGCGATGATGCTGGAGCATCTCGGCGAGAAGCAGGCCGCGGACGCCATCGTCGGCGCGATCGAGCGCACGCTCGGCGAGCGCACGCTGCGCACCCGCGATCTCGGCGGCAACGCCGACACCACGGCCTGCGGCAAGGCCGTCGCGGAGATGGTGGATTAGAAACGCGGCTGTTCCGTTGCATCTTGTCCCGGCGAACGCCGGGACAATCCGGCCGGTGCAACCAACCGGCCGTGCATCGCATCTCGGCCGCTTCCGGAAGCGTCGGTCTGTGGTCACGTGCTCGGCTCGCGTTTCGTAACGCTCATGGCGGCCTGCCTGGTCCTCAGGTCGTCGACTTCAACGCGCTGCCCAGACCGAGCGCATTCTTGACGAGCCTGTCGCGCAGGCGATCCGGAAGATGCGACAGCAGCATCAGCGCACGGGTTCCTTTGCCGACGACCATCCTTGGCTTGACCTTTCCGCCGGCAAGGGCAGCCATGACGGCATTGACCACGACTGCCGGATCATCGGCGCCGGATTTCTCGAAGCTGCGATCCATCGCCGCAAGGGCCGGCCGGTAGCGCTGATCCAGTTCGGGAGATTTAGCGAGGGTGGCGTCCCGCGCGGCGCGCGATGTCGAGAAGATGCCCGTCTTCATCGCGCCGGGCTCGATCAAAAAGACCTTGATACCGTATGGCCCGAATTCGAGCCGCATCGCGTCGTTCAACGCCGCCAAACCGGCCTTCGATGCCGCGATGGGGCCGTAGAACGGGATGGTGATGTGGGCCGATATCGCGCCGATATTGACAATGGTGCCACGCGACCCCTTGAGCAGTGGAAGCAGCGCCTGCGCGAGCGCGAAGGGGCCGATGACGTTGACGTCGAGCTGTCGCCGCAGTTCGGAGACCGGCACGGCCTCGAGCGGCCCCTCGACGATGATCCCTGCCATGTTCACCAAGCCCGACAGGCGGTCGCCCTTGACGATCTCAGCGACACTGTTCCGGGCGTCCGCGATCGCGGCAGGATCGGATAGATCGAGGCTCAACGTGCGCAGCAATCCGGACCCCTGATGCGCGTCGAGCAATTCCGGCCGGCGTGCGGTGGCGATGACACGACGTCCATCGGCGAGAAGCCTTGCGACAAGTGCGCCGCCGAGTCCGCCCGTCGCGCCAGTCACCAGGGTCCAGCCCGCGTTCGAATTGGCCTGCATCATGTTGTGGCTTCCTTGCATCGTCCGAGCTTGCCTGGCACTATCTTGAAGCTTCCTTCAGGTTTGTGGAATTCGCATTCATGGCCGCCTCGCAACGATCCCGTCTGGAGCCGAGAAAACGGCCGGTTCAGCAGCGTTCCGCGGTGACGGTCGACGCGCTTTTCGAGGCGAGCATTCAGGTTTTGCTGGCGGTCGGTTATCGCAAGCTCACGACGACCCGCGTCGCCGAGCGGGCGGGCGTCTCGGTCGGCACGCTCTATCAGTATTTTCCGAACCGGCAGGCGCTGATGGTCGCGGTCATCGAGCGCTATCTGAACGAGATATCGATGTCCGTTGAGCAGAGCTGCGCGGCTTTGCACGGTTGCAAGCTTGAGACGATGGCGACGGGTCTGGTGGACGGGTTTATCGCCGCCAAGTGGAAGCGCCTCGATGTGTCCAGGGCGATGCAGGAGCCGCTTGCAGATGTCGACGGTGCCCGGTTGATCCGGATAGCCGCCGCGAGAGGTGCCAAGTCAGTCGCCGCACTGCTCGCGAGCTGCCGCAACGCGGCCTTCGAGGAGGTCCAGCCGCTGTCATTGTTTGTCGTGACTGCCTGCAGCTCGCTGCTGCAGGCGGCCATGTCGGATCACGCGCAGTCCATCAAGCGGGACGATCTGCGTCGGCAGATGCGCGCCATGATCCTCGGTTATCTGAAGGAGGCCCGTTCGTTGAAGCGGGTGTGAGGGCCTGCCCGCGATCTTGGCCGAAATGCCGATGCAACCGCGCGTGGTAAAGTGATTGCGGGAATGGTGGACCTGCGTATTCGCTCGCTGTCGTCCCTGCGAAAGCAGGGACCCATAACCACAGGGAGTGGTCGTGGCGAAGCGCTGTGGCCCCAGCCTTCGTGACAATGCGATGCGGTGGTTATGGGTCCCGGCTCGCGCTTCGCTTGGCCGGGACGACGGTGAGATTACCCCTTCACAATCCGTCGGCAATGCTCCCATGCCGCGTGGATCAGGTTCTCGCTCGCTTCGGGCGTGCGGAAGGCGGAGTGCGCCGACAGCGTCACGTTCGGGATTTTCGTCAGCGGGTGATCCTTCGGCAGCGGTTCGATGTTGTAGACGTCGAGGCCGGCATGGCGGATCTGGCCGGAGTTGAGTGCGTCGATCATCGCCTGCTCGTCGACGATGGCGCCGCGCGCGGTGTTGATCAGCACGACACCCTTCTTCATCTTCGCGATCTTGTCGCGCGTGATCATGCCGCGGGTCTCGTCGTTCAGCAGCAGATGGATCGAGACCACGTCGCTGGTCGCCAGCACCGTGTCGAGCGCGGCGAATTCGACGCCCGGATGGCTCTTGGCCGACCGGTTCCAGGCGATCACCTTCATGCCGCTGCCGAGCGCGATGCGGGCGACCTCGGCGGCGATGCCGCCGAAGCCGACCAGGCCGAGCGTCTTGCCGGTCAGCTGCATGCCGTCCTCGCGCAGCCAGTTGCCGGCGCGCATCTCGCGGTCCATCTGCGCGATCACCCGCGCCGACGACCACATCAGCGCGATTGCGGACTCCGCAACCGCGGTGTCGCCGTAGCCCTTGATCAAATGCACGGCGATGCCGATCTCGGCGAGCTCTTCCGGGTTCATGTAGCTGCGCGCGCCGGTGCCGAGGAACACGACGTGCTTCAAGCCGGCGCACTTCCTGGCAACATCGGTCGGCAGCGCGGTGTGATCGACCACTGCGATCTCGGCGCCGTCGAGCACCGCCGGATAGTCCTCGGACTTGATGTCCGGGTTGCGGTTGATCCGCATCCTGGGGTCGCCGGGTTTTTCCAGCCGCTCGGTGATGACAGCGAGCGATTCATTGGCGTCGACAAACACTGCGCGCACGAAGGCCTCCATCTAAGGGAGAAAGGATGATCAGGACGCGACGCCGGCGAGCGCCAGCACCGTATGCATCAGGACGTTGGCGCCGGCGGCGCAATCGGTCTGGGTGGCGTCTTCCAGCTCGTTGTGGCTGATGCCGTCCTTGCAGGGCACAAACACCATCGCGGCCGGCATCACGGTGTTGAGGTTGCAGGCGTCGTGGCCGGCGCCGGAGGTGATGCGGCGATGCGAGTAGCCAAGCTGCGTTGCCGCGTTCTCGACGGCGTCGACCAGCCTGGGATCGAAATGCGTCGGCGCCTTGCGCCAGACCAGATCGAGCTGCATGTCGACCTTGCGCCGGGCAGCGATCTCGGCGACGGCGGCGCGCAGGTCGCGATCCAGCGCGTCCATGATCGCGGCATCAGCGCTGCGGCAATCCACCGTGAAGGCGATCTCGCCGGGGATCACGTTGCGCGAGGGCGCTGCGATCACCGCCTCGCCGATGGTGCCGACAGCCTTCGGGCCGTGCTTTTTCGCGATGCTCTCCATCGCCAGCACGATCTCCGACAGGGTCGCCAGCGCGTCGCGGCGCAGCGGCATCGGGGTCGAACCGGCATGGCTCTCGAAGCCTGTGATCTTGCCGTCGTACCACAACACGCCCTGGCCAGAATCGACCACGCCGATGGTCTTGCCTTCGGCTTCCAGGATCGGGCCCTGTTCGATGTGCAGCTCGACGAAGCTGGTGAACTTCTGGCGGCCGACCGGGGCTTCGCCGCGATAGCCGATCGAGTCCAGTGCCTGCGCCACCGTGACGCCCTCGGCGTCCTTGCGCGACAGGATGTCGTCGGTGGTGAAATCGCCGACATAGGCGGCCGAAGCCATCATCGCCGGCGCAAAGCGCGAGCCTTCCTCGTTGGTCCAGTTGCAGATGCAGATCGGCAGCTCGGTCTCGATCCCGGCATCGTTGAGCGTGCGCACCATTTCGAGCGCGGCCAGCGTGCCGAGGATGCCGTCATATTTGCCGCCGGTCGGCTGGGTGTCGAGATGCGAGCCGACGCCGATCGGCGGCTTCGACATATCCTTGCCCTTCCTCAAGCCGAACATCGAACCGAGCGCATCGACCTGCACGTCGAGGCCGGCGCTCTCGCACGCCTTGCGGAACCAGTCGCGCACCTGCTTGTCTTCGGCGCTCAGCGTCAGCCGCCGTACGCCGCCCTTTGGCGTCGCACCGAATTGCGCGGTTTCGTGGATGGTGCCCCAGAGGCGGGCGGAATCGATCTGCAGGTTGGTGGCGGCTCGGCTCATGTCGTCAGTCCATTCAGCTGTCATTCAATGACGGTCGTCTTTCCGGCACTCGTTTCAATGGCGCGCCGCTTCCACCGCGTCAACCGCCACGCTCGCTTGCGCGATCTGCCTGGCGAGATGGGCGACGCGCTCGATCGCGACCGCATCGGGCGAAGCCAGCCAGCTTGCGGTGAAAGTGAGGGGCGGCAGGTTGAGGTCGGTGTCGAGCAGCAGCAAGCGCCCGTCGGCAAGCTCGTTCTCGACGATCGCCGCTGGGATCACCGCGATGCCAAGCCCTTCATTGGCCATGTGGATCACGGTCGCGAGCGAGGTCGAGGCATGCAGCCGGATCGGCGGCAGATCGGGCGCATTGAACAATGCGCGCACGGTTTCGTAGGGCTGCGTCTTGCGCGGAAAGGTGATGATCGGAAACCGCGCCAGATCCTGCCGCGCCACCGGGCCGGCGCCGAGGCCGAGCGCCGGGCTCGCCAGGAAACCGATCGGGTAATCGCACAGCACATGGTTGTGTGCGCCCGATGCCGAGATCGGTCCGAGCACGAAGGCGAGCTCGATCTCCTGCGCCAGCAGCCGTTGCGTCAGGTTCGGCGTGATGTCGACCTCGATCTCGAGCGACAGGTTCGGGTAGATCTCGTTGACGCTCTTGACCAGCCGCGGCAGCCAGGTGTGCACGATGGTCTCCGCGACACCGAGCCGCAGCGCGCCGCGCATCGCCGAACGGTCGCCGACCTCGGCCATCATCTCCGCGCGCAGGCCGATCAGCTTTTCGGCATAGATCATCATCAACCGCCCGCTCGGGGTCGGCGAAGCCACCCGGTGATCCCGGTTCAGCAGCTTGACGCCCATCTCGCGCTCGAGCTGGGCAATGCGCTGGGAGATCGCTGGCTGGGTGGTGTTGAGCCGCTGGGCGGCGCCGCGGAAGCTGCCGAGCTTGACGACCCAGAGGAAGGTTTCGATCGAGCGGAAGTCCGTCATTGGAAGCGATTTCCCGATCGATAAATTCTATTTATCGATTTTGATTAGAAAGGACGATTAGACATTATATCATGCTTGGTGTTGGTTTGTCCTTGTCGAGATTATGGGCAGGAGAATCCCATGACTGTTTTTGCGGCAGTGCAGCGATCTCAGGAGGAACCAGTGCTGGCGAGCGTCGAAGCGCGGCGCGCCTGCCGCGACGGCGTGGCGTCGGCCACCACCGCCGGCCTCGCCAATGGTTTCGTCCAGGGCAATCTCGCGATCCTGCCGGAAAAGCTCGCCGGCGCCTTCCACCGCTTCTGCCAGCTCAATCCGAAGCCGTGCCCGATCATCGGCATGTCCGACGTCGGCGATTCCCGCATTCCCTCGCTCGGCCTCGACCTCGACATCCGCACCGACGTGCCGCGCTACCGGGTCTGGCGCGATGGCGAGGTGGCCGACGAGCCGACCGACATCACCAAATACTGGCGCGACGATCTCGTCACCTTCGTGCTCGGCTGCTCCTATTCGTTCGAGGAGGCGCTGCTGGATGACGGGCTGCCGATCCGTCACATCGAACGCAACCTGCGTGTGCCAATGTACCGGACCAATATCGCCTGCCAGCCGTCGGGGCCGTTCCAGGGACCGATGGTGGTGTCGATGCGCCCGTTCAAGCCGGCGGACGCGATCCGTGCGGTGCAGATCACCTCGCGCTTTCCCTCGGTGCATGGCGCGCCGGTGCATCTCGGCCATCCGCATGCGATCGGCATCAACGATATCGCCAGGCCCGACTACGGCGATGCGGTGCCGGTGGCCGATGACGAGATCCCGGTGTTTTGGGCCTGTGGCGTCACGCCGCAATCGGTCATCGCAGCTGCGAAGCTGCCATTCGCGATCACGCATTCGCCGGGCCTGATGCTGGTGACCGATCTCAGGAACAGGCAGCTCGCTGTGCTCTGAATAGGCAATTCGTGCAATTCATTCAGGCTTTACTGCGCGCTACAAGCGTCTCATCGATAAAAACAAAGCTGACCTAAGGGGAATTTCGCATGACGATCTCTCGCCGTAACGTGTTGCTGGGTGCCACTGCCGCCGCCGCGCTCGGTCCGACGGCCGCGCGCGCGCAGACCAGTGAAGTGGCAATCGGCGTGATCTATCCGCTGTCAGGCTCCAGCGCCGCGATCGGGGTCGACGCGCAGCACGCCTTCAACACCGCCGCCGACATCATCAACAAGAACTACGATTTCGCGCTGCCGCTCGCCAAGGGCGAGGGCCTGTCCGGCCTCGGCGGCGCCAAGGTCAAGCTGGTATTCGCCGACCACCAGGCCGACCCGCAGAAGGGCCGCGCCGAGACCGAGCGCCTGATCACCCAGGAGAAGGTCTGCGCCGTCGTCGGCACCTATCAGAGCGCGGTTGCCGTCACCGTCAGCCAGACCTGCGAGCGCTACGGCGTTCCGTTCATCTCGGCCGACAACTCCTCGCCGAGCCTGCATCGCCGCGGCCTGAAATACTATTTCCGCGCCTCGCCGCATGACGAGATGTTCTCGGCCGCGATGTTCGACTTCTTCGATGCGATGAAGAAGAAGGGCCAGAAGATCGAGACGCTGGCGCTGTTCCACGAGGACACCATCTTCGGCACCGATTCGGCGAACGCGCAGACCAAGCTCGCCGCCGAGCGCGGCTACAAGATCGTGGCCGACATCAAGTACCGCGCCAATTCGCCGTCGCTGACCGCCGAGGTGCAGCAGCTCAAGGCGGCCAACGCCGACGTGCTGATGCCGTCGAGCTACACCACCGACTCGATCCTCTTGGTCAAGACCATGGCCGAGCTCGGCTACAAGCCGAAGAACATCATGGCGCAGGACGCCGGCTTCTCGGAGAAGGCGACCTATGACGCGGTCGGCGACAAGCTCGAGGGCGTGATCTCGCGCGGCAGCTTCTCGCTCGACCTGGCGCAGAAGCGGCCGATGGTCGGCCTGATCAACGAGATGTACCGCGCCAAGTCCGGCAAGGACTTCAACGACTACACCTCGCGCCAGTTCATGGGTCTCATCATCATGGCTGATGCCGTCAATCGCGCCAAGTCGACCGACGGCGACAAGATCCGCGAGGCGCTGGTCGCCACCGACATGCCCGGCGACGTGACCATCATGCCGTGGCGTCGCGTCAAGTTCGACGAGATGGGGCAGAACAACTTCGCCGATCCGGTGCTGCTGCAATATACCGCGAAGAACTTCGTGACGATCTTCCCGGAACAGGCCGCCGTCTCCGAGGCGATCTGGCCGATGAACAGCTGATCGGCTGGGCTTTAAGAGGGGGCAGACGGCGGTGATTATTCCGGGACTGAAGACGTTCGTCATTGCGAGGAGCGCGGCGACAAAGCAATCCATTCTTTCCGCTTGCGGCACGATGGATTGCTTCGCTTCGCTCGCAATGACGCGCGGCATGCGCCGTCACCCCAAGGCCACGGAGCGCTCATTGTGACAGCCGAGACCATTATCCAGAGTTTGGCGAGCGGTCTCCTGATGGGGCTGCTCTACGGACTGATCGCGGCGGGCCTCGCATTGATCTTCGGATTGATGGACGTCGTGAACTTCGCGCACGGCGAGTTCCTGATGATCGCGATGTACGTGACCTTCTTCCTGTTCGCGTTCTTCGCGATCGATCCCTTGCTCGCGGCGCCGCTGGTCGCGGCGGCGTTGTTCGTGTTCGGCGCGGTGGTCTATCTGCTGATCGTCCGCTTCGCGATGCGCGCCAAGGCCAACGCGGGCATGGTGCAGATCTTCTCCACCTTCGGCCTTGCGATCGTGATGCGGGGCCTCGCCCAGTTCTTCTTCACTCCCGACTACCGCAGCGTCACCAACTCCTGGGTCGGCGGCAAGACGGTGTCGATCGCCGGCATCTATCTGCCGGAGCCGCAGCTGATCGGCGCGATGCTGTCGATCGCGGCCTTCGTCGCGCTCTACTTCTTCATCAACCGCACCGATTTCGGCCGTGCGCTGGAGGCGACGCGCGAGGACGCCGGCGCGGTGGCGCTGGTCGGCATCGACAAGAACCGGGTGTTCGCGCTCGGCTGGGGCCTCGGTGCGGCCCTGGTCGGACTTGCCGGCGCCATCATGGCGATCTTCTTCTACATCTATCCCGACGTCGGCGCCTCGTTTGCGCTGATCGCCTACGTCACCGTGGCGCTCGGCGGCTTCGGCAGCGTGTTCGGCGCCTTTGCCGGCGGCATCATCGTCGGCCTGGTGGAAGCGACCACCGCGCTGATCCTGCCGCCGTCGCTGAAATCGGTCGGCATCTACGCCGTCTATCTCCTGGTCGTCTTCATCCGCCCGCGTGGCCTGTTCGGATCGATGTGATGGACACCCACTTCGCCCAACGCCGCAGGCGTGACCTGATCGTGGCGGCCTGCCTTGCGGTGATCGCCGCGCTGGTGCCGCTGTTCGTCAAGGACGTCTACGTCCAGAACATCATGGTGCTGACGCTGATGTATGCGGCGCTGTCGCAGAGCTGGAACATCCTGTCCGGCTATTGCGGGCAGATCTCGCTCGGCCATGCGCTCTACTTCGGGCTCGGGGCCTACACCACCGCGCTGCTGTTCACCAAGTTCGGCGTGCTGCCGTGGTTCGGCATGCTGGCGGGCGGAGCGATCTCCGCGGTGATCGCGATGGCGCTCGGTTATCCCTGCTTCCGCCTGCGCGGGCATTACTTCGTGATCGCGACCATCGTGATCGCCGAGATCGCGCTGCTGTTGATCCAGAACTGGGATTGGGCGGGTGCTGCGCTCGGCATCGACATCCCGGTGCGCGGCGACAGCTGGCTGAAATTCCAGTTCGCGCGCTCGAAGCTGCCGTACTTCTACTTCGCACTGGCGCTGGCCTGCGTCGCCTGGCTCGTCACCTGGTGGCTGGAAGATTCCAAATGGGGCTATTGGTGGCGCGCGGTGAAGGACAATCCGGACGCGGCCGAAAGCCTCGGCGTCGTCGTGTTCAATTCCAAGATGGGCGCGGCGGCAGTCTCCGCCTTCCTGGTCGCGGTCGGCGGCAGCTTCTACGCCCAGTTCGTGTCCTATATCGACCCTGAGAGCGTGATGGGCTTCCAGTTCTCGCTGTTGATGGCACTGCCCGCGGTGCTGGGGGGCATCGGCACGCTGTGGGGGCCGGTGCTCGGCGCGGTGATCCTGATCCCGCTCACCGAACTGACGCGATCCTTCGTCGGCGGCTCCGGCCGCGGCGTCGACCTGATCGTCTACGGCGCGCTGATCGTCGCGATCTCGCTGGCACTGCCGAAGGGGCTCGTCAGCATGTTCTCCGGGCGCAAGGAGGCCACGCGATGACGGCGCCGCTTGAAACCCCGCTCCTGGAGACCAGGGGCGTCTGGCAGCGCTTCGGCGGCCTCGTCGCCAACAGCGACGTCTCGATCTCGGTCGGGCGCGGCGAGATCGTCGGCCTGATCGGCCCGAACGGCGCCGGCAAGTCGACGCTGTTCAATTTGATCGCCGGCGTGCTGCCGCCGACCCAGGGCTCGATCATGTTCGACGGCGAGGACGTGACAAGGCTGCCGGCGGCGGAACGCTGCCAGCGCGGCGTCGGGCGAACCTTCCAGGTGGTCAAGAGCTTCGAGACCATGACCGTGATCGACAACGTCATCGTCGGCGCGCTGATCCGCAACACCAAGATGCGCATTGCGCGGCAGAAGGCCTATGAGGTGCTGGAGTTCTGCGGCCTTGCCGCGCGCGCCGACAAGCTCGCCGCCGATCTCGTGCCGTCGGAGAAGCGCCGCCTCGAAGTGGCCCGCGCGCTGGCCACCGAGCCGAAGCTGCTGCTGCTCGACGAAGTGCTCACCGGCCTGACGCCCGTCGAGGCGCAGACCGGCGTCGAGCTGGTGCGCAAGGTGCGCGCCACCGGCGTCACCGTACTGATGGTCGAGCATGTGATGGAGATCGTGATGCCGCTGGTCGACCGCGCCATCGTGCTCAATCTCGGCAAGGTGCTGGTCGAGGGCAAGCCCGCGGACGTCGTCCGCAATCCAGAGGTCATTTCTGCCTATCTCGGGGATCGTCATGCTGTCGGTGCGTGAAGTCACCACCGCCTATCAGGGCCTGGTTGCGATCTCTTCGGTGTCGCTCGACGTCACCAAGGGCGAGATCGTCTGCGTCGCCGGCGCCAACGGCGCAGGCAAGTCGACGCTGTTGAAATCGATCGCCGGTGCCGAGCGGCCGCGCGCCGGCACCGTCACCTTCGACGGCAAGCGCATCGACGGCCAGCCGCAGCATGTCATCACGTCAGGCGGCATCGCCTTCGTGCCGGAGAACCGCCGGCTGTTTCCGCGGCTGTCGGTGCGCGACAATCTGCGGCTCGGCAGCTATCTCTATCGCAGCCAGTCCGACCGCGATGCGCCGCTCGATCTGGTCTTCAATCTGTTTCCGCGGCTCGGTGAACGGCTCGACCAGCGCGCCGAGACGCTGTCGGGCGGCGAGCAGCAGATGCTGGCGATCGGCCGCGCGCTGATGACGCGGCCGCGGCTCCTGATGCTCGACGAGCCGTCGCAGGGCATCATGCCGAAACTCGTCGACGAGATCTTCCAGGCCGTCAAACGCATCCGCGACGCCGGGATGACGGTCCTGATCGTCGAGCAGCGCATGGCCGAGTGCCTCGAGATCGCCGACCGCGCCTACATCCTGCAAACCGGCCGCGTGCTGATGCAGGGCACCGCCGCCGAGATCAGCGGCAACCCGGATGTGCGGAAGGCGTATCTGGGGCTTTAGCGGTAATCTCCACGAGCTCCGTCGTCATCCTGAGGTGCGCGCCCCCTTTGGCGCGCCTCGAAGGATGGGCCGCGCGCGGGTATGTGGCCCATCCTTCGAGGCTCGCTACGCTCGCGCCTGACGCCAGTGTTTGCGGCGGGAAGCCGTAGTCGGTGCCTGCGGCCCGTAGCCCGGATGAGCGCAGCGACATCCGGGAACGTCAGTCCCGTATATCGCTGCGCTCATGCGGGCTACGAATCCAGCCTACACGGCCTACTTGCCCTGTTCCTTGCTCTCTTCGACCTTCTCGACCTTGGCGGCAAGATCCGGCACGCGGCTGACGCGGTAGGTTGCGTTGCTGCAGGTCAGCGTCCAGGCCTCGTTGTCGGGCTTGGAGAGCTTGTCGTCCCGTTCGGCCTTGAGCGGCTTGTCGCAGGCATAGCCCTGCGCGCGCAGCTGGATCGCCAGCAAATCCTGCAAGCTCTCCTCGGTCCGTGCGTCCGATGCCGCAAGGCCGCTGGTGAACAGAACCGCGAACGCCAAGCCTGCGAACCTCATCATGACTGTCCTCCGCATATCCATCCTCCGCTATGTTTAGTCCCGTAGCCCGGATGAGCGAAGCGATATCCGGGGGCCGGCATTCCCGCATGTCGCTGCGCTCATGCGGGCTACAACAGCCTATCGCGGCTTGGCCTTCGCGGCAGCCAACAACATCTGTTCTACGATTCCTTCAAATTCACTCTTGGCGATGGGGTCCGTCTTCGCGAACTCCTCGTAGGGTTCGTCCGATTCAGGCCACCAATGGTGGTGGCGGCCGGCCCTGTCGAGGATAAGGGCTGCGGCTTCGACCTCAGCGTCTGTCGGTCGTCCTGACCAACTCGCGATCACTGTTTCCTGGTGCTCGTGCTCCGGCAACGTCAGCCCGAACACCTTCGTTAAATCCTTGATCTGTTCCGGTGATAGGTACCGCGGGTTCAGCCCGCGCAGCAGCAGATAGAGCTTTGCGGTTTCCTCGAGCTCCTCGGTCGCGAACACGGCGGCTTCCAGCGTGTCGCCGGAGACGACCGGGCCGTGATTGGCGAGCAGCACCGATGAATATTTTCCGGCCAGCCCCCTGATCGCGTCAGCCACTGCGGGATCGCCCGGGCGATAATAGGGCACCAGCGCGGTCTGGCCGCACTTCATGACATAATAGGCCGTCATCGCCGGCAGCACGGCGCGCGGATCGATCTCGGGCAGCATCGAGAGCGCGACCGAATGGGTCGAGTGCAGATGCACCACGGCGCCCGCACTGGTGCGCGTCTGGTAGAGCGCGGTGTGCAGCGGCACTTCCTTGGTCGGCGCATCGCCGGAGACCAGCCGGCCATTGCCGTCGAGCCGCGACATCTTCGCCGGATCGAGGAAGCCGAGCGAGGCGTTGGTCGGCGTCACCAGCCAGCCGCCGTCGTCGAGCCGGACGCTGATATTGCCCGAGGAGCCCGGCGTCAGCCCGCGCTCGAACAGCGAGCGGCCGAAGCGGCAGATGTCCTCACGAAGCTTTGTCTCGCTCATCCGGTTTCGTTCGTCTGGTTCTTGCGGTTTCTTGGCGCTATCCGTTTCCGCTTTGTCTCATGCTTTGGCAGCGCGGCCAAGCCGTGATAGGCAAGCAGCAACGAGCAGGACCGGGAAGGGTGAAGGCCGGTTTTCCGAAAATGCTCAAACAACTAAAAATGTTCGGGGATCGCCGCATGTCCAGTTCCGCAAAACCACACGTCGCCGTCATCGGGCTCGGCTCGATGGGATATGGCATGGCGACCTCGCTCAAGCGCGCCGGCTTGACGGTGACCGGCTGCGACGTGTCGGCCGATGCCGTCGCGCGCTTCGTGGCCGATGGCGGCAAGGGCGCGAAGACCCCGGCCGAGGCGGCTCGGGATGCCGACATCGTCGTCAGCGTCGTCGTCAATGCCGCGCAGACCGAAGCCATCCTGTTCGGCAAGGAAGGTGCCGCCGAAACCCTGGCAATGGACGCGGTCTTTATCTCCTCGGCAACGATGGACCCCGATATCGCACGGCGGCTGGCCAAGCAGCTGGAGGCGACCGGCCGTCACTATCTCGATGCCCCGATCTCCGGCGGCGCGCAGCGCGCGGCGCAGGGCGAATTGACGATCCTTGCCTCCGGCAGTGCGGCAGCGTTCGCAAAGGCGCGGCCGGCGCTGGATGCAATGGCGGCAAAGCTCTACGAGCTCGGCGATGCCGCAGGGCAGGGCGCCGCGTTCAAGATGATCAATCAATTGCTGGCCGGCGTGCATATCGCGGCCGCTTCGGAGGCGATCGCCTTTGCCGCCAAGCAGGGCCTCGATATCCGCAAGGTCTATGAAGTGATCACGGCCTCCGCCGGCAATTCCTGGATGTTCGAGAACCGCATGCCGCATGTGCTCGACGGCGACTATGCGCCGCGCAGCGCGGTGGAGATTTTCGTGAAAGACCTCGGCATCATCCAGGACATGGCGCGCAATGCGCGCTTCCCGGTGCCGGTCTCGGCCGCCGCATTGCAGATGTTCCTGATGACCGCGGCGGCCGGCATGGGCCGCGACGACGATGCGTCGGTGGCGCGGATGTATGCCCAGGTCACCGGCACCAAGCTTCCCGGCGCGAAATAAGAGGATATTGCAATGCCCCGCTTTGCCGCCAATCTCACCATGATGTTCAACGAGGTCCCGTTCCTCGACCGCTTCGACGCGGCGGCGAAAGCGGGCTTCACCGCGGTCGAATTCCTGTTTCCCTACGATCATCCGGCCGAGGAGGTCGGCAAGCGGCTGAAGGCCGCCGGGCTGACGCAGGCGCTGTTCAATCTGCCGCCGGGCGACTGGAACGCCGGCGAGAAGGGATTTGCCGCGTTGCCGGATCGTTTCGCCGACCTGCAGCAGAGCCTGGCAACCGCGCTGCCCTATGCGCAGGCGACCGGCGTCAAGCGCGTGCATCTGATGGCGGGGATCGCCGACCGCAGCGATGCGAGGGCGGTCGCGGCATTCCGCAAGTCGGTCGCCTATGCCACCGAGTTTTTCGCGCCGCACGGTCTCGACGTCGTGATCGAGCCGATCAATCCGCGCAACGTGCCCGGCTACTTCCTCAACGACTTCCTGTTCGCGCGCGACCTGATCAACGAGCTGAAGATTGCGAACCTCAAGCTGCAGTTCGACATCTACCACTGCCAGATCATCCATGGCGACGTCACGATGCGATTGCGCGAGATGATGCCGATCATTGGCCACATCCAGATCGCCTCGATCCCTTCGCGCAACGAGCCTGACGGCGAGGAGTTGAACTATCCGTTCCTGTTCGGCGAGCTCGATCGGCTCGGTTACGGCGGCTTCGTCGGCTGCGAATACAATCCGCGCGGCAAGACCACCGACGGCCTGGCCTGGTTCGAGCCCTATGCCGGAGTGAAGCCGTGACGCGAGCCGGAAACCTGTCTCTTGGTTGCATCGCCGACGACTATACCGGTGCCTCCGACCTCGCCAACGCGCTGACCCGCGCCGGCCTGCGCACGGTGCAGACCATCGGCGTCCCCGCCGACGATCTCGCACTGCCCGAGGTCGACGCCGTGGTGGTGTCGCTGAAGAGCCGCTCGATCGAGGCCGGCCTGGCCGTGACGCGTTCGCGCGCGGCGGAGGCCTGGCTGCGCGGCCGCGGCGCCAGGCATATCCTGTTCAAGATCTGCTCGACCTTCGATTCCACCGATGCCGGCAATATCGGCCCGGTGATGGACGCGCTGCGGGCGGATTCCAAGGATGCCATCGTGCTGGTGACGCCGGCGTTCCCGGAGACCGGCCGCACCGTCTATCAGGGTAATCTGTTCGTCGGCCAAGTGCCGCTGAACGAGAGCCCGCTGAAGGACCACCCGCTCAACCCGATGCATGATTCCAATCTGGTCCGCGTGCTGGCGCGCCAGAGCAAGACCAAGGTCGGCCTGGTCGATCTGGCGACCTTGAGCCGCGGCGCGGGTGCGGTGCGCACCAGGCTGGCCGAGCTCGCGCAAGGCGGCATCGGCGCGGCGATCGTCGATGCGGTGTTCGATCGCGACCTCGAGACCATCGGGCAGGTGGCGCTGGACCACCGTCTCTCGGTCGGCGCCTCCGGGATCGGGCTTGGATTGGCGCGGGCGCTGGTCGATGCAGGCAATGCCAAACCTGACGCCGCGGATGCGCAGCCCGCGCCGGCAATCGGCGGCCCGGCGGCCTGCCTCGCCGGCAGTTGCTCGCAGGCGACCCTGCGGCAGATCGCCAGCGCCGAGAAGGTGATGCCGGTCCTGCACCTCGACCCCGAGCGGGTGGTTGCCGGCAGGGATGAGGCGCAGCGCGCGCTCGCCTGGGCCAAGGAACGGCTCGGGAAGGGGCCGGTCCTGATTGCGAGCAGCTCGACCCCGGAGCAGGTGACAGCTCTGCAATCCCGTCATGGCCGCGATGCAGCCGGACACGCCATCGAGCAGGCCATGGCCGACATTGCGGATGGCCTGGTGCAGTCGGGCGTGCACAGGCTTGTGGTCGCCGGTGGTGAAACTTCAGGCGCCGTGGTCGATCGGCTTGGTATCCCGGGATTCCTGGTCGGGGCGGAAATCGCTGCAGGCGTGCCGGTTCTGCGCGCGGTCGGCGCCAGGCACGGCGCGATGGTGCTCGCCTTGAAATCGGGCAATTTCGGCGGGCCGGAGTTCTTCTCGGACGCGCTCGCATTGATGCCGTGATGCGGCTGTCGCGCATCCTGATGCGCCTCTCGCGCATCATGTCGGGGCGATGACAGCGCGTCTCAGTAGTTCAACGGGGAACCAAATTAACCCTACTTAAGGAGGGGGGCTGGCTTTGATGTGTTCGGCGCACCGCCGCGCCCCTAGCCATTCGATTGGGCTTCGCGAGCCCGTGTCCAAGAGACCTCACGATGTTCGCCAAATTCTCGATCCGCGCCAAGATCATCGCCGCGGTTGCGTTCCTGCTTGTCGCACTGACCGGTATGGGCCTGCTTGCAGTTTGGAACATGCGGGCGATCAACGCCAACACCGTCGACATCACGACCAACTGGCTGCCGAGCGTGCGCGTGCTCGGCGAGCTGCGCGCCGGGGTCATCACCTATCGCAACGTGATCCGCGAGCACATGCTGTCCGAGACGGCCGAAACCAAGCTGGCCCAGGAAAAGACGCTGGCGAACGTGATCGAGATGATTGCCAAGACCCGTACGGCCTACGAGCCGATGATTACATCCCCGGGCGAACGGGCGCTTTACAATCAGTGGGTCGAGACCTGGGACAAGTACCGCAAGGGCACCGAACAGGTGATGGAGCTGTCGCGCAAGGACGCCGGCAAGATTCCACATGACGCGCATGAGCTCAACACTCAGGTCGTGAACAAGATCGGCCTTGAGGCGGACGAAATTCTCAACAAGGACATCGCCTACAACAACACCGGAGCCGACAAGGCTGCGCAGGACGCCACCACCAGCTACAATTCGGCCTTCATGCTGCTCGCGGTGATCCTTGGCGGCGCCGTCCTGATCGGCATCGGTGTCAGCTTCTACCTGGTTCGCGACGTATCCGCCGGTATCGCTTCGATCATCGCGCCGATGCAGGCGCTGGGCCGCGGCGACCTCACCGCAGAGGTGCCGTACCAGGGCGAGAAGACCGAGATGGGCGCAATGGCCGATACGTTGCAGGTGTTCAAGGAAGCGCTGATCGCCAAGAAGGCGGCCGATGAGGCCGCTGCCGCCGATGCCGAAGCAAAGATCGAGCGCGGCCGCCGGGTCGACGCCATCACCCGCAATTTCGAGCAGATGATCGGTGAGATCGTGCAGACCGTGTCGTCGGCCTCGACCCAGCTCGAAGCCTCGGCCAGCACGCTGTCGTCGACCGCAAGGCGATCGCAGGAACTGACCACGTCGGTTGCCGCGGCGTCCGAGGAAGCCTCGACCAACGTCCAGTCGGTGGCCTCGGCGACCGAAGAGCTGTCGTCGTCGGTGACCGAGATCAGCCGCCAGGTGCAGGAATCGGCGCGGATGGCGGGCGACGCCGTCGGCCAGGCGCGCACCACGAACGACCGCGTCAGCGAGCTGTCGAAGGCCGCCGCGCGGATCGGCGACGTCGTCGAGCTGATCAACACCATTGCCGGCCAGACCAATCTGCTGGCGTTGAATGCCACGATCGAGGCGGCGCGCGCCGGCGAGGCCGGCCGCGGCTTCGCGGTGGTGGCGTCCGAGGTCAAGGCGCTGGCCGAGCAGACCGCCAAGGCGACCGGCGAGATCGGCCAGCAGATCGCCGGCATCCAGACCGCGACCCAGGAGTCGGTCGGCGCGATCAAGGAGATCTCGTCGACCATCGAGCGGCTCTCGGAGATCTCGTCCACCATTGCCGCCGCGGTCGAGGAGCAGGGCGCGGCGACGCAGGAGATTTCCCGCAACGTGCAGCAGGCGGCGCAGGGCACCCAGCAGGTCTCGGCCAACATCACCGACGTGCAGCACGGCGCGAACGAAACCGGCTCGGCCTCGAGCCAGGTGCTGTCGGCGGCGCAATCGCTGTCGGGCGACAGCAACCGCCTCAAGCTCGAGGTCGGCAAATTCCTTGAGGCCGTGCGCGCGGCCTGACGTCAACTGCACGTTCGACCATCAGAGAATGCCCGGCCGTCAGGCCGGGCATTTTTCTTTGCACATGCGGCGCCCATTTGCATTTGCAGCGCTCAGTAGTTCCACGGAAGGCAGGATTAACGAACCGTAGTTCCACGCGCGATAATGTGCCGCATAGCGACGCGGCCACCCCGCACAGAAGCGCGCATTCCATTCCAAATCCGAACGAGGCACCCGGATGATGTTCCTGGCGAGATTCCGCATTCTCACGAAGATACTGGCGATTGTGGGCGGTCTCTCGATCATCGCCGGCATGCTTGCCTATCTTGGTATCTCCTCGCTGAAATCGCTGAGCGAGCGCGGCGTGGTCACAGCGCGCGCTACGGATCGTGCGCTGCTTTCGGCGCACGCCAACCAGAGTGTGCTGGCGATCAATCGCGCCGAATTCCGCAGCGCGCTCGATCCGCGCGATGAGAACCGGCTCGCGGCACGCTCCGTGATCGACCAGCAGCTCAAATTGCTCGAGGAGAGGTTGGCCGAGATCAGCAAGACCCAGGATCCGCAGACCATTGCGCTGCTGTCCGGCGTACGCTCCGCGCAGTCCGCCTACCAGGCTCAGCTGAAACAGACGCTCGATGCGGTCGATGGCGCCAGGGCCGCCGACCTGACCCAGTCCGCCGAAAAGCTGCGTGATGCCGCGATGAAGAGCCGCGCGGCCGCCGAGGAGCTGCAAGCCAAGGTCCGGGCGGTGGCCGACCGTCAGGATCAGCGCGTCAAGGAAAACATCAAGGCCAACGAGCAGGAATACACCGCGACCTCGGAGCTGCTGATCCTGCTTGCCGCCTCGGGCGTCCTGTTCGGCCTGCTGTTCGGCTTCGTCGTCGGACAATACGGTGTCGCAAAGCCGATCCGTGCCGTCGTCGAGATGTTGCAGCAGCTTGCCAATGGCCACTATGACATCGCGGTACACGGCACCGATCGCCGCGATGAGGTCGGCGACGTTGCCAAGACCGCGCTGGTCTTCAAGGACAACGGACTTGCCAATGCGCGGATGGCGCGCGAGCAGAAGGATATGGAAGTGCGCGCCGCAGCGCAGCGCCGCACCGACATGCTCCAGCTGGCCGATGGCTTCGAGCGCGCGGTCGGCGAGATCGTCGAAACCGTGGCATCCGCATCGACCGAGCTCGAAGCGTCCGCGACTACGCTGACCTCGACCGCCGAGCGCTCGCAGAACCTTGCGACGACCGTCGCCGCCGCCTCGGAGGAAGCGACCACCAACGTCCAGTCGGTGGCGTCCGCAACCGAGGAACTGTCATCGTCGGTGACCGAGATCAGCCGGCAGGTGCAGGAGTCGGCACGGATGGCGGGCGACGCCGTCAGCCAGGCCCGTGCGACCAACGACCGGGTCGGGGAGTTGTCGAAGGCGGCGGCCCGGATCGGCGATGTCGTCGAGCTGATCAACACCATCGCCGGTCAGACCAATCTGCTGGCGCTCAACGCGACCATCGAGGCGGCGCGAGCCGGCGAGGCCGGACGTGGCTTTGCGGTAGTGGCGTCCGAGGTGAAGGCGCTGGCCGAGCAGACCGCCAAGGCGACCGGGGAGATCGGCCAGCAGATCTCCGGCATCCAGGCCGCTACCGAGGACTCCGTGAGCGCGATCCGCGCGATCGGCTCGACCATCGAGCGGCTGTCGGAGATTTCGGCCGCCATTGCCGCCGCGATCGAAGAACAGGGCGCGGCGACCCAGGAAATATCCCGAAACGTGCAGCAGGCGGCGCAGGGCACCCAGCAGGTCTCGGCCAACATCACCGACGTGCAGCACGGCGCCAACGAAACCGGCTCGGCCTCGACCCAGGTGCTGTCGGCGGCGCAGTCGCTGTCGGGCGACAGCAGCCGCCTCAAGCTCGAGGTCGGCAAGTTCCTCAACGCCGTCCGCGCCGCCTGATCCGGTCCCATCCGGGCCGGGCCGGCCGGGATCGTTCTCCGGGCAACTAGTTGCAGCGTGGTGGGCCGGCCGGCTCGCCACGCTTTGCATTTTCGCAGAGCAGCGATGCGCTAGCCTTCCGGCGGCCGAAACGGCATCCTCAGCCGGCTCGCTTTCGGAGCAGGGCTGTCTCTTTTTGAACGACAACGCGGCCGTGTTCGGCGGTGCTACGTCCGGCGTGTCCCACCGATCCGCTTCGGCGTCACACTATGCCGAGGAAGTGAAAGCCGCCGCGGCGCCGCGGGTTGGCGTTTTGCCCGGCATCGGGTAAATCGGCCGCTACCGGAACGGCTTTTGCAATGTCGATTCCTCTGCCTGGGCTGGCTTTATTTCGGGAACGCTACTTTTATGATCGCACTGGTCCGTATCGCGCTGAGCCGGCCATATACTTTCGTCGTGCTCGCGATCCTGCTGCTGATTATCGGACCGCTGGCGGCGCTGCGTACGCCGACCGACATCTTTCCGGAGATCCGCATTCCCGTGATCGGCGTGGCATGGTCCTACACCGGCCTGCCACCGGATCAGATGTCCGGGCGTATCACCACGCCATTCGAGCGTACGCTGACCACGACGGTCAACGACATCGAGCACATCGTTGCGAACTCCTATAACGGCATCGGCATCGTCAAGATCTTCTTCCAGCCCAATGTCGACATCCGCACCGCCAACGCGCAGGTCACCGCGATCGCCCAGACCCTGCTCAAGCAGTTGCCGCCGGGCGCGACGCCGCCGCTGATCCTCAACTACAGCGCCTCGACGGTTCCGATCATCCAGGTCGCGCTGTCGGGCGAGGGATTGACCGAGCAGAACCTCGCCGACATCGGCATCAACCAGTTGCGGACGCCGCTGGTCACGGTGCCCGGCGCGGCGATCCCTTATCCGTATGGCGGCAAGCAGCGCCAGATCCAGATCGACCTCAATTCGACCGCCCTGCAGGCGCGCGGCCTCTCGGGCCAGGACGTCGCCAACGCGCTGGCGGCGCAGAACCTGATCACGCCGGTCGGCACCCAGAAGATCGGCAGTTTCGAATACACCATCAATCTGAACAACTCGCCGCTCCGTATCGAGGAGCTCGGCGACCTGCCGATCAAGACCGTCAACGGCGCCATGGTCTACGTGCGCGACGTCGCTACCGTCCGCGACGGCAACCCGCCGCAGACCAACATCGTCCATGTCGACGGCAATCGCTCGGTGCTGATGATGGTGCTGAAGGCCGGCGCGGTTTCGACGCTCGATATCATCGCCGGCATCAAGCAGAAGGTGATCGAGGTCAAGGACCAGCTCCCCGACGCGCTCAAGATCGGCTTCGTCGGCGACCAGTCGGTGTTCGTCCGCGGTGCGATCACCGGCGTCGCCTTCGAAGGCGTGATCGCAGCGCTTCTGACCAGCGTCATGATCCTGCTGTTCCTCGGCAGCTGGCGCTCGACCGTCATCATCGCGGTGTCGATCCCGCTGTCGGTGCTGGGCGCCATCATCATGCTGTCTCTGATCGGCGAGACGCTGAACATCATGACGCTCGGCGGCCTCGCGCTCGCGGTCGGCATCCTGGTCGACGACGCCACGGTGACGATCGAGAACATCAACTACCATCTGGAGCAGGGCAAGCCGGTCGAGCAGTCGATCCTCGACGGCGCCAACCAGATCGTGACGCCGGCCTTCGTCTCGCTGCTCTGTATCTGCATCGTGTTCGTGCCGATGTTCTTCCTCAGCGGCGTGGCGCGCTTCCTGTTCGTGCCGATGGCCGAAGCCGTGATGTTTGCGATGATCTGGTCGTTCATCCTGTCGCGCACCCTGGTGCCGACGATGGCGAACTACCTGCTGCAGCCGCATGTGCATCACGAGGGCGCGCCGCCGAAGTCGCGCAATCCCCTGGTCTGGTTCCAGCGCGGCTTCGAGGCGCGGTTCGAGCGTATCCGCAGCGGCTATCACAATTTGCTCGAGATGGCGCTCGGCCATCGCAAGGTGTTCGTCGGCGGCTTCCTCGTGGTCGTGGCGGCGTCGTTCCTGCTGGTGCCGTTCCTGGGCCGCAACTTCTTCCCGGCGGTCGACGCCGGCAACATCCTGATGCATGTCCGCACCCAGGTCGGCACCCGCGTCGAGGAGACCGCCAACCAGATGGCGGATGTCCAGAAGGCGATCCGCAAGCTGATCCCGGGCGAGATCGAGACCATGACCGACAACATCGGCATGCCGATCTCCAGCATCAACCTGACCTACAACAACACCGGCGTGATCGGCCCGCAGGATGCCGACATCCAGATCAAGCTGAAGGAAGGTCACAGGCCGACCGAGGAGCATGTGCGCGCACTGCGTGAGCAGTTGCCGCGGCTGTTCCCGGGCACCAGCTTCTCCTTCCTGCCGGCCGACATCGTCAGCCAGATCCTCAACTTCGGCGCGCCGGCGCCGATCGATTTGCAGATCCGCGGCGCCAATCTCGAGGCCAACTACGCCTATGCCAACAGGCTGCTGGCGAAGATCAAGCGGATTCCGGGCATCGCCGACGCGCGGATCCAGCAGTCACCGAACAATCCGACCTTCAACATCGACGTCGACCGCACCCGCGCGCAATATGTCGGCCTGACCGAACGCGACGTCACCAACGCGCTAGTGGTCAACCTCGCCGGCTCCTCGCAGGTCGCGCCGACCTACTATCTCAATCCCGACAACGGCGTGTCCTATTCGATCGTGATGCAGACGCCGCAATACCAGATCGACTCGCTGAGTGCGTTGCAGACCCTGCCGATCACCGCGACCGGCAACACCCAGGCGCCGATCCTCGGCGGCATCGCCGACATCAAGCGCGCCACCTCGAGCGCGGTGGTGTCGCAGTACGACATCCAGTCGCTGGTGCAGATCTATGCCACCACGCAGGGCCGCGATCTCGGCGGCGTCGCGACCGACGTGCGCCAGCTGATCGCCGATACCGCCAAGGAGGTGCCGAAGGGCTCGTCGGTGGTGCTGCTCGGCCAGGTCCAGACCATGAACTCGGCCTTCACCGGCCTGTTGTTCGGCCTGCTCGGCGCGGTCGTCCTGATCTACTTCCTGATCGTCGTGAACTTCCAGTCCTGGTCGGACCCGTTCGTGATCATCACGGCGCTGCCGGCCGCGCTGGCCGGCATCGTCTGGATGCTGTTCACCACCCAGACCACGCTTTCGGTTCCGGCGCTGACCGGGGCCATCATGTGCATGGGCGTCGCCACCGCGAACAGTGTGCTGGTGATCAGCTTCGCCCGCGAGCGCTATGAGGAACTCGGCGACCCCGTCGCGGCGGCGCTGGAGGCCGGATTCGTCCGGTTCCGCCCGGTGCTGATGACGGCGCTCGCCATGATCATCGGCATGGCGCCGATGGCGCTGGGGATGGGCGAGGGTGGCGAGCAAAACGCGCCGCTGGGCCGGGCGGTGATCGGCGGCCTGATCTTTGCGACCTTCGCGACGCTGATGTTTGTTCCCGTGGTATTCAGTATGGTACACAAGAAGCAAGGCGCCAAAGCCGCCGCCTCATCGGAGATTCCGCATGCAGCCCACTGAACAGCGCCCACCGGTGTCCCGCCGGAGACTGGGCATATTCGGCGTGGTTGCACTGGTCGGCGCCGGGCTGATCGTCGGCACCGGGATCCGCGCCCGTGAGGAGCAGGACACCAGACTGAAGGAATGGACCGACGACCAGGCCATTCCGACGGTCGCGGTGGCGCTGCCCAACGCCAAGGCGCTGAGCCCCACGATCGACCTGCCGGGCCGGCTCGAGGCCTATTCCCGCGCGCCGATCTATGCCCGGGTGTCCGGCTATCTCAAGAACTGGGACGCCGACATCGGCGCCCGGGTCAAGACCGGGCAGGTGATCGCCGAGATCGAGGCGCCCGACCTCGACCAGCAATTGCTGCAGGCGCGCGCCGATCTCGCCAGCGCCCAGGCCTCGGCCAAGCTCTCCGAGGCGACGCTGGCCCGGCGCAAGACGCTGGTGGCGTCCAACTTCGTCTCGGCGCAGGAGATCGACGAGCGCACCGCCGACCTCTCCAACAAGAACGGCGCGGTGAAGGCCGGCCAGGCCAATGTCGAGCGGCTGGAAGCGCTCGCCGGCTACAAGAAGATCACGGCGCCGTTCGACGGCGTGGTGACCTCGCGCGACACCGACGTCGGCGCGCTGATCAACGCCGGCGGCAATTCGGGCCCCGCGATGTTCACGATCTCGGACATCACCAAGCTGCGCGTCTATGTCAACGTGCCGCAGAACTACGTGCCGGCGATCAAGATCGGCGCCAAGGCCACGCTGGCGTTGCCGGATTACCCGAACCGCAACTTCCAGGCGACGGTGGAGGCGTCCTCGCAGGCGGTCGATGTCGCCTCCGGCACGACGCGGATGCAGCTCGGGCTCGACAACTCCTCCGGCGAATTGATGCCGGGCAGCTATGCCAGCGTGAAGCTCAATCTACAGCGCGAGTCCACGCCGCTCAGCATTCCCGCCAGCGCGCTGATCTTCAACAGCAGCGGCCTGCGGGTCGCGACCGTCGGCCCCGACGACAAGGTGCTGTTCAAGACCGTGAAGATCGGCCGCGACCTCGGCAAGGAGATCGAGATCGCCTCGGGCCTCGCGCCCGACGATCGCATCATCACCGCCCCGCCGGATGGCCTGGCCGACGGCGACCATGTCCGCGTCACCGGCGCCGGCGCCAAGGGCAAGCCGACCACCGCGTCCGAGAAGCAGGACGTGAAGGGGTAAATCCTTCGTAGCCCGGATGAAGCGAAGCGTAATCCGGGGCAGATCGTCAGCGGACAGAGCCGCCCCGGATTGCGCTGCGCTCCATCCGGGCTACGCACGAAAGCGGCTTGCTCCGCCGTCATCCCTGCGCAAAGGCGAAGCCTTGCGGCGCGACAGGAACTGTTACCCCACCCGCCATTCCGGCACGCCGTCACTGGCCGTGACGATGTCGCCCGTGCCGCCGACCGGCGTGCGGTCCATGTTCTGGAGATGCGCCAGCGTCGTTGTGTCGCTCGCCCGGATGCGGCCGAGCGTGCGGCGGCCGTCCTCGGTGCGCAGCATGGTGACGCCGTGCTCGACCTCGCCATTGGCGCGGTAGATCACGGTGAAGGCCTCGACCTTGCCCTTGCCTGTTGCCTCGGCGGTGAAGTCGGGCACGTCGCGCCGGTTGCGGTCGGCCTCGGCCTGCACGCTGGTGTCCTGCTTGAGCGCGGCCGTCGGCGCCGCGCGCGACAGCACGAGGCCATGATGCTTGGTGACGAAGCCGCCCTGGCCATAGAGCAGGCCGAGCGTGCCGCCGCTTCTCAATTTGCGCACCATCGCGCAGGCCGAATGCGTCATGTAGGTGTTGAGCGGCGCGCCGAAGAAAGTGAGGCCACCGGTGACCGTCGGCTGCACGTCGGCGCCGAGGCCGAGCGTCCGGCGCGCCATCTTCGGCACGCAGGGGAAGCAGCTATAGAGCTCGATCGCGTCGAACTTCCTGCCGTCGCCGCCGGCGAGATCCATCACCGCCTTCAGCACCGCGGTCTGCGCGTGGCTCTCGACGAACTGGTCGCGGATCAGATAGTCGCGCGGCTCTTCCGCCGAGGCGCCGCCGAGCGGATAGATCAGCTTGTCTTCCGGCACGCCGGCGGCGCGCGCCTTGGCGAGGCTGGTCAGGATCAGCGCGCCACCCATGTTCACGGTCGGGTTCGCCACCATCAGCTTTGTGTACGGCCAGGCGATCATCCGGTTGTCCGGCGTCGCGGTGGTGATCTCGTCGCCGCTGAACTTCTTCTTCAGCCATGAGCTCGGATTGTCGGCGGCGACCCGCGCATAGGTCGACCACAGCTCGCCGGATTCCTTCAGCGCCTCGCGCGGGGTCTGGCCCCAATGCGCCGAGGTTGCGGACTCATAGAGCGGATAGACCGTGATCGGCCGGAACACGCCGAGCGTCACCGCGAGCGGCTTCTGGAACGCGGCGCCGCGCTTCGGCTCCTCGACGTCGTGCGCGAACGGCGTCCACGGCAGTGTGAGGCCGGCGCGCTGCGCCTTGGTCGCGGTCGACTGCGCCTCCGCCCCGCACACCGCGGCGACGCTGCATTCGCCGCGCGCGATGCGCTGCGCCGCTTCGTGCAGATAGCGGATTGGGCTCTCGCCGCCGACCGGGCCGTAATAGAGGTGCGCGGGCGCAATGCCGAGCCGCGCCGCCAGTTGCTTCTCGGGATCGCGGTAGCGCCAGCTCAGGAAGTTGACGACGTCGAGCGACTGGATCTCGCCAAGCAGCTTCGCGCCGCTGTCGGCCTCCGCGCGCTTCAGCGCCTCTTCGAGCAGCGTGAGCGGCTCGAGGCCGGCGGCGACGTCCTTCGGACGATCGACGATCTCGCCGACGCCGACGATGACGGGAATGCGGTCTTCGGGGATGCTGTTCGACATTCTTGTTGGTTCACTCTGAGGTATTGGACTCGATGATTGTTCAAGGCGTCATTGCGAGGAGCAAAGCGACGAAGCAATCCATGCTTCCGCCGGGGTGAGATGGATTGCTTCGCTTCGCTCGCAATGACGGCGAGGAGGGATCGTCACTCCGCCACCAGCGCGTTCATGTGCTCGACGGCCTCGACGAAATCTTCCTTGAACTCCTGCACCACGGCGCCGGCGGATTTGACGCTGTCGACGAGGCCGACGCCCTGGCCGACGAAATAGCTGACGAGATCGCGCGCCTTCGCGTTGCCGGCGGCGGCCGAGCGGTCGATGGCGTTGAAGGCGTCGCGGCTGATGATGCTTTGCAGCGGCATCGGCAGCGCGCCGGGGCTATCCGGCGAGCGGTCCCACGCGTCGGTCCACACCGAGCGGAGCTGCCGCGCCGGCTTGCCGGTGCGGCCCTTGGAGCGGATTGCGTCGCGCGAGGAGGCCGCGATCATCTTCTCGCGGAAGATCTCCGAGGTCTCCGACTCCACGGTCGCAAGCCACACCGAGCCGGTCCAGGCGCCGGCCGCGCCCATCGCCATGCAGGCCGCCATCTGGCTGCCGGTCATGATGCCGCCGGCGGCGAGCACCGGCACGTCACGGATCTTCTTGACCGCCTTGATCACCTCGGGCACCAGCACCATGGTCGAGACCTCGCCGCAATGGCCGCCCGCCTCGGTGCCCTGCGCGACGAGGATGTCGACGCCGGCCGCGACCTGGCGCAGCGCGTGCTCCTTGGAGCCGACCAGGGCTGCGACCGGCACGCCGTGCTTGCGGCCCATCTCTATCATCGCCTTCGGCGGCACGCCGAGCGCGTTGGCGATCAGCCGGATCGGATGCCGGAACGACACTTCCAGCAGTTGCAGCGCGGTCTCGGCATCGAACGGCTGCGGCTGGTTGTCGGCGACATTGCGGCTGGTCAGCTCGATGTCGTACTTCTTCAGGAGATCGCGGGTGAAGTCGCGATGCTGCTGCGAGACGCGCGCCTCGAGGCTTTTCCAGGTGACGTTCTTCTCGCCCGCGGTGGAGATGTTTTCGGGGATCAGCACGTCGATGCCGTAGGGCTTGCCGTCGACATGCGCATCGATCCACTTCAGCTCCTGCTCCAGAGTCTCCGGCGAATGCGCGGTGGCGCCGAGCACGCCGAAGCCGCCGGCGCGGCTGACCGCGGCCACCACGTCACGGCAATGGCTGAAAGCGAGCAGGGGGAAATCAATTCCCAGCATGTCGCAGATCGGTGATTTCATGGACTGGTTCTCTCCCGGCGGCTGCTTCTTGTGCTTGTTGGCGTCAGCCCCCTGCGACGCTAGCGCATCACGGTCGGCGAAGCCAAGCGGGTTTCGGCCGCGGCGATCTTGCGTGCACGCGCTGCTGGGCTGCATCGCTCGCAGCGCATTCCGCTGGGTAGAAAATGCGATCCGGTGGGCTGGGCAAAGCGTTTCGTGCCCACCATCTAGTGCGGACATGGGATAGGCCGGCGGCCGCCGCGCCACCTAGCAAGAACATCAACCGGGAGCCACGACGTGACTGACATTCCTGCCTACGAGCCGCCGAAAGTCTGGACCTGGAACAAGGAGAGCGGCGGGCGCTTCGCCAGCATCAACCGGCCGATCGCAGGCCCGACCCACGACAAGGAGCTACCGGTCGGTCGCCATCCGCTGCAACTCTACTCGCTGGCGACCCCGAACGGCGTCAAGGTCACCGTGATGCTGGAAGAGCTGCTGGCGGCGGGCCACAAGGGCGCGGAATACGACGCCTGGCTGATCAAGATCGACGGCAACCAGTTCGGCAGCGGCTTCGTTGCCGTCAATCCGAATTCCAAGATTCCGGCGCTGATGGATCGCAGCGGCAAGGAGCCGATCCGGGTGTTCGAGTCGGGTTCGATCCTGGTCTACCTCGCGGAAAAGTTCGGCGCGTTCCTGCCGACCGACGTCAAGACCCGCGCCGAGACCTTCTCCTGGCTGTTCTGGCAGATGGGCTCGGCGCCCTATCTCGGCGGCGGCTTCGGGCATTTCTATGCCTATGCACCGACCAAGATCGAATATGCCATCGATCGCTTTGCGATGGAGGTGAAGCGCCAGCTCGACGTGCTCGACCGCCGGCTCGCCGACAACGAATATCTCGCCGGCGACGTCTACACCATCGCCGACATGGCGGTGTGGCCGTGGTACGGCGGGCTGGCCAAGGGGCTGCTCTATGGTGGCGGCGAATTCCTCTCGGTGCAGGACTACAAGAACGTGCAGCGCTGGACCGATGCGATCGCGGCACGGCCGGCGGTGAAGCGCGGCCGCATGGTCAACCGCACCTGGGGTGAGCCGTCGAGCCAGCTCCACGAGCGCCACGACGCCAGCGATTTCGAGAGCAGGACGCAGGACAAGGTTGCGGAGCAGACGGCGTCGTAGTTTGTAGGGCGGATTAGCCGACCGCGTCCGCCGTAGCTCAACGAGCGAAGGCGGAAGGGGTAATCCGCCATCATGCGCCCCCACAAAGATCGGCGGGTTGCGCTTCGCCAACCCGCCCTACGGATCCGGGCCTTACCCGAGCAAATCGTCGTACTCCGGATGCTTCTTCATGAAGCCCTGGATGAACTCGCATTTCACCACGAGCTTGATGCCTTGCGCGCGGACGGCGTCGAGCGTGGCACGCGCGATCTTCGAGCCGATGCCACGGCCGCCGAGCTCCGGCGGCACTTCGGTGTGCACCAGCGTGATCGTGTCCGGCGTCTTGCGGTAGACCACGAAAGCGGTGCCACCGTCGACGGCGAGCTCGAACCGGCTTTGCGCCGCGTTGTCGCTGAAGGTTTCGCTCATTGTCTTGTCCTTATTTCTTCTGTACGCCCTCGGCCACGGGAAACACCACACGGTCGTCGGTGTGGCAGTAGCGGTCGGCGAACATGCGGCCGATCGGGTGGTAGCGTTCCATGTGGACGCGCATCGCGTCACGGTCCCACAATTCGTCGCGGATGTGGAAGTGGATGCCCTCGCCCATGATCAGCTGGCGGTCGCCATTGACGTCGATCAGCTTCCAGGTCCTGCACTCCATCGCGAACGGCGCGTCGGCGAGGCGAGGGACCGCGATCTTGCTGGACGGCGCAAGCTTCATGCCGAGATAATCCGGCTCGCCGATCTCCGGCGGGAAGTCGCCGCTGCTTTCGTGCATCGCGCGCGCCAGCGGTTCGTCGGTCAGGTTGACCACGAATTCGCCCACGCGTTGGATGTTGACCAGGGTGTCCTTCTCGCGGCCGTCGGGTCTGCGGTTGACCGCGAACATGCACAGCGGCGGGTCCTCGCAGAACACGTTGAAGAACGAGAACGGCGCCGCATTGACCACGCCATCCGCGTTCTGGCTCGTCACCCAGGCGATCGGCCGCGGCAGCACGAAGGAAGTCAGCACCTTGTAGCGTTCGCGCTGGCTGAGGTCGCTGGGGGAATATTCCATGGGGGACTCTCTTGTTCGCCTCGACCCGCTTGCAGGGTGAGGCCGGATTTCAAGCGTAGCTTGAAATCCGGGTGAGGGGGACTCTCCGCGAGTCTCTCTCACCGACTTCGCGGAGACTCCCCTCATCCCGACCTTCTCCCCGCACGCGGGGAGAAGGCGAAGATAGACTACGGCATGCTCAGCTCGTGGCGGCCGACCACCATCCAGTGCACCTCGTCCGGACCGTCGGCGAAGCGGAGATGGCGGACGTCCTGGTACATTTCGCCGAGCGGCGACCACTGCGAGATACCGGTGGCGCCGTGCATCTGGATTGCCTGGTCGATCACCTTGCAGGCGCGCTCGGGGACCATGGCCTTGACCATCGAGACCCAGACGCGGGCTTCCTTGTTGCCGAGCACGTCCATCGCCTTGGCCGCCTTCAGCACCATCAGCCGCATCGCCTCGATCTCGCAGCGAGCCTGGGCGATGATCTGCATGTTGCCGCCGAGATGGGCGATCTTCTTGCCGAAGGCTTCGCGGGTCAGGCCGCGCTGCACCATCATGTCGAGCGCCTTCTCGGCCTTGCCGATGGTGCGCATGCAGTGATGGATGCGGCCCGGTCCGAGGCGGACCTGCGAGATCTCGAAGCCGCGGCCTTCGCCGAGCAGCATGTTCTCCTTCGGCACCTTGCAATTGTTGAAGCGCAGATGCATGTGGCCGCGCGGCGCGTGATCATGGCCGAACACATGCATGGGCCCGAGGATCTCGACGCCGGGGGTGTCGATCGGGACCAGGATCTGCGACTGCTGCTTGCTCGGCGCGGCGTCGGGATTGGTCTTCACCATCACGATCATGATCTTGCAGCGCGGATCGCCGGCGCCGGAGATGTAATACTTCTCGCCGTTGATCACCCACTCGTCGCCGACCAGCTTGGCGGTGGTCGAGATGTTCTTTGCGTCGGAGGAGGCGACGTTCGGCTCGGTCATCGCATAGGCCGAGCGGATCTCACCGTTGAGCAGCGGCTTCAGCCACTTCTCCTTCTGCGCCTTGGTGCCGACGCGCTCCAGCACTTCCATGTTGCCGGTGTCCGGCGCCGAGCAGTTCATCGTCTCCGAGGCCAGCGGGCTCTTGCCGAGCTCGGCGGCGATGTAGGCGTAGTCGAGGTTGTTGAGGCCGTCGCCGGTCTCGGCATCGGGCAGGAAGAAATTCCAAAGGCCGACTTCCTTGGCCTTGTCCTTGGCCTTCTGCAGGATCGCGAGCTGCTCGTCCGTGAAGCTCCAGCGGTTGGTCTTCTTCTCGCCGGCGCGATAGAACTCGACCGACATCGGGTCGACGGTGTCGCGGATGAACTGCTTCACATGGTCGTAGAGCGGGCGGACCTTGTCCGACATCCGGAGGTCGTTGAGCTCGTCGCCCGGACTGAGCGTGTAGTTCGTGGTGCGCGGCACATAGGCATGTTTCATTGTCTTTTCTCCCTCGCGAAGGCGCGTTTCGCGGCGGACAATAGACGCGGGCGCCGCCAAGTGCGAGCACCGATTTTCCTGATATCCCTGCCGCATCGCGGAATTTGGCGGCGGCGTTTCAAACGTTGTTTGAACGCCGCCGCATACAGCATTAAAGAGTCCCGGCGGTCGCCGGTTAGCTCATTCGGTGCATTGCGCAGATCTTGTTGCCGTCGAGGTCACGCAGATAGGCGAGATAGAGCCTGATGCCGTTGCCTTCGCGCACGCCTGGCGGGTCCTCGCAGGGCTTGCCGCCATTGGCGACGCCGGCCGCGTGCCAGGCATGGACTTGCTCCGGCGAAGAGCAGGCAAAGCCGATCGTGCCGCCATTGGCGTGGGTCGCCGGCTCGCCGTTGATCGGCTTGGAAACCATGAAAATGCCGGCCTTGGTCAGGTACATAATGCGGTGACCGTCGACCCGCGCCGGCCGGACATCGAGCGTGCCGAGCAGCGCATCATAGAACGCCTTGGCCTTGTCCAGATCGTTGGTGCCAACCATCACGTGCGAAAACATCTGAAATATCCTCCCTGCTTGCTGAAAGCCGCTTTGTGCGCCCCTCGCGGCGCGAACGCTAGCAGCAGTTTTGTCGCGGCGAAAGCGACGCAGCGTCGCGTGGATGTATGACTCACAGACCGCGCAACACACTCGCTGTCGTCCCGGCGAAGGCCGGGACCCATTACCCCAAATGGTTATCGTTGCGCGATGCTGGGGCCACAGCCTTCTTTAACAACTCAACCCTGTGGTTATGGGTCCCGGCTTTCGCGGGGACGACACCGGTGTTGCGGCCGTGAATCCTCAGAACGCTGTGTACCCGCCGTCAATCACGAAGCAATCCGCCGTATGATACGACGACGCCTGGCTCATCAAGTACACCGCGATGCCGCCGAAATCGCTCGGCTCGCCGAAGCGGCGCACCGGGATGCGCGGTATCACGTTGGCGACGAACTTGTCGTTGGCCATGATGCCGGCGGTCATGTCGCTCTTGATCCAGCCGGGCAGGATCGCATTCGCGGTGACGCCGTGGCGGGCGAGCTCGACGCCGAGCGCGCGGCACAGCGCATTCAGTGCGGCCTTGGTACCGGCATAGTGCTCGTTGCGCGCGGTGCCGAACAGCGAGGCGAGGCTCGAGGTCGCAACCAAGCGGCCGAACTTGTCGCCAGCCTCGGCGCGCTCGGTCATGTGGCGTGCCGCAGCCTGGAATACGTGGAAGACGCCGTCGAGATTGGTCGCGAACATCTTGCGCCATTCCTCCTCGGTGCGGTCGATGAAGGAGCGGCGTCCGCCGCCGCCGATGCCGGCATTGGCGAAGCAGCCGTCGACGCGGCCGAAGGTGTCGAGCGTCGCCTTCATCGCGGTCTTGACCGAGCCGGGATCGCTGACGTCGCAGAACTGGGTCGCGACCTTGCCTGGGCCGGCCTTCATCGAGGCGGCGGCGTTGGCGTTTTTTTCCGCGTTGCGGCCCCAGATCGCGACGTTGCAGCCGGCGGCGTTCAACGCCTGCGCGATGCCGAGCCCGATGCCGCCATTGCCGCCGGTGATGACAGCGACGCGGCCGGTGAGATCGAAGATGCCACTCATTGGGGTTTCCATTTGGTTTGGTGCGCGCTAATCACGCGTTCACGGATGGGCTTGTCGTCGACCATGGACAAGCCCGGCACAAAAATCAAATATGGGTCCAAACATAGGTCGACGCATCGACCTACCGCGGTACCAACCGCCGAGGCAACGTAAAGAGGAAACCATGCAGTTCAAGCACGTCACGCTCGACTTCGACGGATCGGTCGCGATCCTCAAGCTCGACCATCAGGAAGTCATGAACGCGGTTTCGATCGACATGCTGGGCGGCCTTGCAGAGGCGCTCGATGCGATCGACGACAAGCGCGACGAGGTGCGCTGCCTGGTGATCACGGGCGCGGGCAGGGCCTTCTGCACCGGCGCCAATCTGCAGGGCCGCAACCAGCAGCAGAAGCCCGGCAGGAGCAATGCCGGCGCGGCGCTGGAGACCGCGTTCCATCCGTTCCTGCGCCGATTGCGTAAGCTACACTGTCCGATCGTGACGGCGGTCAACGGTCCGGCCGCCGGCGCCGGGATGAGCTTTGCATTGATGGGCGACCTCATCCTGTGCGCGCGCTCGTCCTATTTCCTGCAGGCGTTCCGCCGCATCGGCCTGGTGCCGGATTGCGGCTCGACCTGGCTGTTGCCGCGGCTGATCGGCAAGGCGCGCTCGGTCGAGCTGTCGCTGCTCGGCGAGCGGCTGCCGGCCGAGAAGGGGCTTGAATGGGGCCTCGTCAACCGCGTCTATGACGACGCCGCGCTGATGGAAGAGACGATGAAGATGGCGCACGATCTCGCCAACGGCCCGACAGTCGCGCTGTCGCTGATCCGCAAGCTGTATTGGGACAGCCCGGAAAATACCCTCGAGGATCAGCTCAATCTGGAATTCGAGTCGCAGCGGATCGCGGGCCGCGCGGAGGATTTCAAGGAAGGCGTCACGGCGTTTCTCGAAAAGCGACCGGCGAAGTTCAAAGGCAAATGATCGAGACCGAACTCAACCGCTGCGTCGCCGCGTTTCATCCCGGTGCCACCGGTGTCACCGGTGCGGCAAAATTGTCCGGCGGCGCCAGCCAGGAGACCTGGACGTTCGACATCGTGCACCCGGACGGCACGATCGGCGCGATCCTGCGCCGTGCGCCGCCGGGCTATGGTGCCGCGCCCGGCCGCGCCGCCGGGCTCGATGCCGAGGCCACGCTGATGCAACTCGCGCATGATGCGGGCCTGCCGTCGCCGAAGGTGATGCACGTGCTGGCGCCGGAGGACGGCCTTGGCCGCGGCTTCATCATGGCGCGGGTCGAGGGCGAGACCATCGCGCGGAAAATTTTGCGCGACGAGGAATATGCCGGTGCGCGACCGTTGCTGGCGCGCCAGCTCGGCCGCGTCATCGCCGGCATCCACAGCCTGCCGCAGGCCAAGCTGCCGAAGCTGCGCAGCCTGACGGCAACCAAGGAGATCGAGGATCTCTCCCGCGAGTATCACAGCTTCGACTGGCCGCGGCCGGTGTTCGAGCTGGCGCTGCGCTGGCTACGCGATCACGATCCCGGTCCGCCGTCCGAGGTCACGCTGGTGCATGGCGACTTCCGCCACGGCAATCTGATCATCGGCCCCGACGGGGTGCGCGCAGTGCTCGACTGGGAGCTTGCGCATTTCGGTGATCCGATGGAGGATCTCGGCTGGATCTGCGTCAATTCCTGGCGCTTCGGCGAGATCGACAAGCCGGTCGGCGGCTTCGGCACCCGCGAAGATCTGTTCGCAGGATACGAGGAAGCCGGCCGCAAGGCTGAGCCCGATCGCGTGAAGTTCTGGGAAGTGATGGGCACATTGCGCTGGGGCGTGATGTGCTGCGGCATGATGCAGCGCTTCCGCCTGGGCCCCGATCACTCGATGGAGCGCGCGATGATCGGGCGCCGGGCGTCGGAGACCGAGATCGATCTGTTGCGGCTGCTCGCTCCGCGAGGGAAATAACCATGCAGGACGAACCGACACCCACCGAACTGATCAAGGCCGTCGCCGATTTCCTGCGCAACGAGATCGCGCCGGCGATCAAGGGGCACAACAGCTTCAAGCTGCGCGTCGGCATCAACGCGCTCGATCTGGTGACGCGGCAGCTCGCGCTGGCCGAGGCCGGCGATGCGACCGAGGCCGCGCGGTTGAAGGCGCTGCTCGGCGCGGATGGCTCGCTGATGGAGCTGAACCGCGCACTGTCGGCGAAGATCGCAGGCGGCGAGGTCGATCTGACAACGCCGGGGCTGCCGGAGCATCTCTGGCAGACCACGATGGACAAGCTCGCCGTCGACCAGCCGAACTACGCGGCGTACAAGAGGGAGCTCGGAAAGTAGGGAGGGTGGAGCGCAATACATCCGGCGTCGTCCCGGCGAAGGCCGGGACCCATAACCACAAATATTGGTTGTAACGCACTGCCGGAACGACGATCCCGTTCACAACACCGGCTGCGGAGTATGGGTCCCGGCCTTCGCCGGGACGACCAGTGGAGAGAGCGGTTACCGCCCCAGCCACTTCGGCGGGCGCTTCTCCGAAAATGCCTTCGGGCCCTCGATGTAATCCTGCGAGGCGGCCATCGCCTTCACGGCCGGATATTCGCGCTGCTCGGTCATGGCCTGCTCGAGCGAGACTTCGAGGCCCTTCTGGATCGCCTGCTTGGAGGCGCGGATCGACATCGGCGAGTTCTTGGTGATGGTCTCGGCCCAGCGCTCGGCGGCGGCCAAGGCCTCACCCTGCGGCACCACCTCGTTGACGAAGCCGAGCTCGAGGCCTTCCTTGGCGCTGACGTGGCGCGCGGTCAGGATCATGCCCATGGCGCGCTTCAGGCCGATCTGGCGCGGCAGCCGCTGCAAGCCGCCGGCAAGCGCCGCGAGACCGACGCGCGGCTCGGGCAGGGCGAAGGTCGCATTCTCCGCCGCAATGATCAGGTCGCAGGCCAGCGCAACCTCGAAGCCACCACCCATAGCGACGCCGTTGACGGCGGCGATAATCGGCTTGTCGCAGTCGAAGCGGGTGGTCAGGCCGCCGAAGCCGCCCTTGTCCCAGCCGCGCTTGCCGCCCGCGGCCTGCCATTTCAGGTCGTTGCCGGCGCAGAACGCCTTGTCGCCGGCGCCGGTGACGATCGCGACCCACTGCTCGGGATCGGCGGAGAAGTCGTCGAACACCTTGTTGAGCTCGAAATGCGCGTCGATGTGCAACGCGTTGTAAACCTCGGGCCGCGACAGCGTCACGATGGTGATGGGACCCTTGCGCGTCACCTTGGAGAATTTCAGATCCATGTTTGCTCCCGTCGATTTTCTGCGGCGAAGAATATTGCCGATATCCTAGCGCCTGCGCGCCGTTCCGTGCCATCCAATTACGCAACGCGACCGCGCGCGCAAGCCTCACCCGCCTGCTTGACTTGGCGGCGCGCTTCTCACCTTAATCGGTTCGAATGGGCATCTGCGATAGCGCCTAAACGCAAAACCAGAAACAACAAGTTCTTCGGGAGTGACCGCCTTGGATTTCAATCTGCCGGCTGACCTGACCGCTTATCTCGCCGAGCTCGACCAGTTCATCGAACGCGAGATCAAGCCGCTGGAAGAAGCTGACGACAACATCCGCTTCTTCGATCACCGGCGCGAATGGGCGCGCACCGATTTCGACAAGGGCGGCCTGCCGCGCCGTGAATGGGAACTGCTGCTGCGCAAGGTCAAGAATCTCGCCGACGCCGCCGGCCATCTGCGTTTCGCGATCCCGAAGCGTTACGGCGGCAAGGACGGCTCCAATCTCTGGATGGCCGTGATCCGCGAGCATTTTGCCTCGAAGGGGCTCGGTCTGCACAACGACCTGCAGAACGAGCATTCGATCGTCGGCAATCTCCCGCTCGTGACCATGCTCGATCGTTACGGAACCGACGAGCAGAAGGCGATGATCGACGGCTCGATCACGGGCACCTACCGCATCACGTTCGGCCTGACTGAGCCCGAGCATGGCTCCGACGCCACGCACATGGAAACCAAGGCGGTGCCGGCCACGCGCGACAACGTCAAGGGCTGGATCATCAACGGCGAGAAGATGTGGACGACCGGCATGCATGTCGCGACCCACTGCGCGCTGTTTGCCCGCACCTCCGGCAATGACGGGGATGCGCGCGGCATCAGCTGCTTCCTGGTGCCTGCGAAGTCGCCGGGCGTGAAGGTCGAGGAGTATATGTGGACCTTCAACATGCCGACCGATCATCCGCGCGTCAGCTTCACCGACGTGTTCGTGCCCGAGGATGCGCAGTTCGGCGAGGTCGGCCGCGGCCTGTCGCTGGCGCAATGTTTTGTCCATGAGAACCGCATCCGGCAGGCGGCGAGTTCGCTGGGAGCCGCAGTCTACTGCATCAACGAGAGCGTGAAGTATGCTCGCGAGCGCAAGCCGTTCGGCAAGGCGCTGGCCGAGAACCAGGCGATCCAGTGGCCGCTGGTCGAGCTCGCGACCCAGGCCGAGATGCTGCGGCTGCTGATCCGCAAGACCGCCTGGGAGATGGACCAACTCACCCAGGCACAGGTCGAGCACACGCTGTCGGATCGGGTTTCGATGTGCAACTTCTGGGCAAACCGGCTGTGTTGCGAGGCCGCCGACCGCGCGATGCAGGTGCATGGCGGCATGGGCTATTCGCGCCACAAGCCGTTCGAGCACATCTACCGCCATCATCGCCGCTATCGCATCACCGAAGGCAGCGAGGAAATCCAGAAGCGCAAGGTGGCGGGCTTCCTGTTCGGCTACATGGGAGCCGGCAAGCACTGAGACCCAAACAGAGGAGGCGGTACGACATGGAGGGTGGATGCACCTGCAGAAACGTCCGCTACCGCCTCAACGGCAGGCCGTTGATCGTGCATGCCTGCCACTGCACCTGGTGCCAGCGCGAGACCGGCACCGTGCACGCGCTGAACGCGATGTACGAGGCCGAGCGGGTCGAACACGTCGCGGCCGAGCCGGAGATCGTCGACACGCCGTCGGCGAGCGGCAAGGGCCAAAAGATCGCGCGTTGCCCGCGCTGCAAGGTCGCGGTGTGGAGCAATTATCCGGGCTCGGGACCGGCGGTCCGCTTCGTCCGCGTCGGCACGCTGGACGATCCGGGCCAGTGCCCGCCGGATGTCCACATCTTCACGTCGTCGAAGCAGCCCTGGGTGACGTTCCCGCCAGGCGCGAACGTGTTTGCCGAGTATTACGATCGGCGAGAGGTCTGGCCGGAGGAGGCGCAGCTGCGCTGGCGCACGATGCGGGAGAGGACGAAGGAGGCGTGATGCGAACCACGCTCTCCATCGTCGTCCCGGCGAAGGCCGGGACCCATAACCACGGTCGGTTGTCGGTTGAGCGGGCTGTGGCCCCAGGGTCTTACCACCACCAACAACGGTGGTAATGGGTCCCGGCCTTCGCCGGGACGACGGGGCAGGTTAATTCACCTGCCGATCTTTCCCCGCCCAGTACGGCTCACGCAAGCTCCGCCGCAGAATCTTGCCCGACGGGTTGCGCGGCAGCGCCGGGATGAAGTCGACCGATTTCGGCGTCTTGTAGCCGGCGATCCGCTCGCGGGTGAAGTTGATGATGTCGGTCGCGGTCGCGCTCTTGCCCGGCTTCATCACCACCACGGCCTTCACCGCCTCGCCCCATTTGTCGTCGGGGATGCCGATCACGGCGGCTTCGGCGACATCAGGGTGATCGCACAGCGCGCTCTCGACTTCGGCCGGATAGATGTTCTCGCCGCCGGAGATGATCATGTCCTTGATGCGGTCGTGGATGTAGAGATAACCGTCTTTATCCATGTAGCCGGCATCGCCGGTGCGCAGCCAGCCGTCGCTATCGATGGTGCGGGCGGTGGCCTCCGGTAGATTCCAGTAGCCGGCCATGTTGGAGCCGGAGCGGGTGGCGATCTCGCCGACTTCGCCCGGCGGCAGCGGCTTGCCGTCCGGATCGAGGATCGCGAGCTCGATGCCGGGCAGCGCCTTGCCGGCCGAGCGCATCCGGTCGAGCCCTTCGATGTGATCCTCCGGCGGCAGCGCGACGATGGTGCCTGTCGTCTCGGTCATGCCGTACATCTGCACGAAGCCGCATTTGAAGACCTCGATGCACTCTTTGAGCAGCGCCGCCGGGATCGGCGAGGCGCCGTACAGCATGTATTTCAGGCGGGAAAAATCGACCTGCCGCGCGCGCGGCTGCCGCACCACGAACTGCATCGCGGCCGGCACCATGAACAATTTGGTGATGCCGGACTGCTCGAAGAAGTCGAGCACCTTGGTCGGGTCGAACTCGCGGGCGATCACGCCGCGGGCGCCGTGATAGAGCCCCATCACGCCCCAGCCGGAGCCACCGATGTGGAAGATCGGCATCGCGACCAGCGAGACGTCGTCGGTGGTCCACCGGTTCCATTCCGGCTTCTCGGCCTCGTTGCCGCTCTGCACCAGATTGAGGAAGTTGGCGTGCGACAGCATCGCGCCTTTAGGCTTGCCCGTGGTGCCCGAGGTGTAGAGCTGGATCGCGATGTCCTTCGGCTCGATCGCAACGCGCGGGTCGTCGCCGCTCTGCGCGTCGCGCCACGCCAGATAGTCGGGCCATTCCGGCGCGCCGCCCTCGGTCGTGATGATGCTGCGGACGCTGGGCAGCTTGTCGCTGATGTTGCGCGCCTGCGTGATGAACTCAGGACCGACGAACAGAATGGGGGCTTTGCAATCGTCGACGATGAAGGCGACCTCGGGGCCTGCGAGGCGCCAGTTCACCGGCGCCATCACCACGCCGGCCTTCATCGCCCCCATCAGCAATTCGAAATAGAAGTCGCTGTTCTTGCCGAGATAGGCGATGCGCTCGCCTTTCCTGATGCCCATCGCGACCAGCGCGTTGGCGACACGGTTGGTGTTGGTGTCGAATTCGGCGAAACTGGTTTGCCGCCCCTCGAACTCATAGGCCAGCGCGTCGCCGCGGCTGTTGGCGCGGTCGCGCACCATGTCGGCAAGGTTGCTCAGCTTCGGCGCGTCGGACATGTTTCCCCCGTGACGTCTTGTTTTGGTTGCGCGGAGTGTGGCGGCATCGCGCGGGAAAAACAATACGGGGGGAGGTGGGTGCGCTATATCCCCAGCGTCGTCCCGGGCTTGACCCGGGACCCATAACCACAGGATTCAGTTATCGAGCACGCTGTCGCCCCAGCGTGCTCAATGTTTTCGAGCGGTGGTTATGGGTCCCGGCCTTCGCCGGGACGACAGTGGTGATTGCGGCAGGTACGCGTGCCTCAGCCTCGCGCCGCGCGATCCTTCTCGTTCTGCGCCTTGATCGAGTCGCGCGCCTTGGTCCAGTCGTCGTCGCTCCAGTCGCGCAGCTGGTAGAAATTGCCGCCCATCGCCAGCGCCTGCGCGCCGTCCATGGCGATGGTCTCGCCGTTGATCCAGTCGCAGCCTCCGGAGATCAGGAACACCGCGAGGTTTTGCAGCTCCTCCATGGTGCCGACCCGGCCCATCGGGTTCATCGCCTTGGTACGCGCGCCGGCCTCGTCGCCGGGCTTGATACGCTTGCTCATGCCCTCGGTCGGGATCTCGCCGGGGGCGATGGTGTTGAGGCGGATGCCGTGGCGGCCCCATTCGATCGCGAGCGACATGGTCATGGCATGGATCGCCGACTTGCTCATCGCCGACGGCACCACGTAAGGCGAGCCGTTGCGCACCCAGGTCACGGTGATCGACACCACGTTGCCGCGATGCCCGCCTGCGATCCAGCGCCGGCCCACCGCGTGCGTCACGTAGAAGGTGCCGTGCATCACGATGTTGGCGACGGCGTCGAAACCGCGTGGCGACAGCTCTTCGGAGCGCGAGATGAAATTGCCGGCGGCGTTGTTGATGAGATCGGTGAGGGGGCCGCTGGTGGTCCAGATCGCCTCGATCATCTCGTCGACCGCCATCGCGTTGCGGATATCGACACCGTGGCTGACGACGCGTCCGCCATGCTCGGCCATCAGCTCGGTGGCGGTCTCGTCGCAAACGCTCTTGCGGCGCCCGCAGATATGCACCTCGGCCCCGAGTTGCAGGAACCGGGTGGCCATCGACTTGCCGAGGCCAGTGCCACCACCGGTTACCAGGATGCGCCGCCCGGCAAGAAGCTGATTGGTGAACATCGTTTCCTCCACGGGGGTTGTCAGTTAATTGGTCGATTGACTAAAAGCGGACAACGGCCTTTGTGTAAAGCGCCAACTCAGGGAACGAAGCGGAGGGAATGATGGAAGATCGCGTTTCGATATCGATTTCAGACGGTATCGCCGATGTCCGGCTGGTGCGGGCGGACAAGATGAACGCGCTCGATGCCGCGATGTTCGAGGCATTGGTCGCTGCAACCGACCGGCTTTCCAAGGAAAAAGGCGTCCGGGTGGTGGTGCTCTCAGGCGAGGGCCGCGCCTTCTGCGCCGGCCTCGACATGGGCCGTTTCGCCGCCATGAAGGACGGCGGTAATGGGGTGCCGGGCGGCGCGAACCGCGATCTCACCATCCGGACCCACGGCAAGGCCAATGCCGCGCAGCAGGCGGTCTGGGGCTGGCGCCAGCTTCCGGTGCCCGTCATCGCTGCAGTCCATGGCGTCGCCTTCGGCGGCGGCTTCCAGCTCGCGCTTGGCGCCGACATGCGCTTCCTCTCAACCGACGCGCGGATGTCGATCATGGAGATCAAATGGGGCCTTGTCCCCGACATGGCGGGCACACCGATCCTCGCGAGCCTGGTGCGCGACGACATCCTGCGCGAGCTCACCTACACCGGCCGCATCTTCTCGGCGCAGGAGGCTCAAAGTTACGGCCTCGCCACCCGCGTCTGCGACGATCCGCGCGCCGCTGCGCTCGAAGTCGCGCGCGAGATCGCCGGCAAGAGCCCGGATGCGATCCGCGCCGCCAAGCGGATGTTGAACAATCTGCCGGTCGATCCGGCGGCCGCGCTGCTCGCGGAATCCGTCGAGCAGCAAAAACTGCTCGGCAGCCCGAACCAGACCGAATCCGTGCGCGCCAATCTGGAGAAGCGCGCGCCAAGGTTTGCGGATGTCGGATAACCGTTACGCTATCATTCCGGGTTCGGTCCTGCGGACCGCCCCGGAATGACGAAGTAAAACCCGACACAAGATCGGACCACGGCAATGGAAACGTCAAAGCCCTTCCTCGGTATCGTCAGCGGCGGTCGCCGACGCGATCACGCCGCGGTGGCCGAGCGCACCGAGCGTATTGCCAGCGGCCTGAACAGGCTCGGCGTCAAGCCGGGCGACAGCGTCTGCATGCTGATGCGCAACGACATCGCCTTCATCGAGGCGGCCTACGCAGCGATGCGGCTCGGCGCCTATGGCGTGCCGGTCAACTGGCACTTCAAGCCGGAGGAGATCAACTACGTGCTGACGGATTCCGGCACGCGCGTCCTGATCGGCCATGCCGACATGCTGCATCCGCTGCGCGGCGCGATCCCCGATGGTGTCACCGTGCTGAGCGTACCGACGCCACCGGAAATCCTCGCCAACTACAAGATCAATCCCGATCATCTGGCGACGCCGGATTTCGCGATCGATTTCGAATCCTGGCTGGCGCAATTCCCGCGCTATGACGGCCCGGTGGTGCCGCAGCCGCAGAACATGATCTACACCTCGGGCACGACCGGCCATCCGAAGGGCGTGCGCCGCTTCGCGCCGACGCCGGAGCAGACTGCGAATGCAGAAGCGATGCGCGGGATGATCTACGGCCTGAAGCCGGGGGCACGCGCGATCCTGCCGGGACCGCTCTATCATTCCGCGCCGAATTCCTTCGGGCTGCGTTCGGGCAGGCTCGGCGGCGCGCTGGTGCTGATGCCGCGCTTCGACGCCGAGGAGTTTCTACAGCTGATCGAGCGCGAGAAGATCGACACCATCTTCATGGTGCCGACGATGTTCATCCGCCTCATGAAGCTGCCGGAGGAGATCCGCCGGAAGTACGACATGTCGTCGCTCCGCCACATCATCCATGCCGCCGCGCCGTGTCCGCCCGACGTCAAGCGCGCCATGATCGAATGGTGGGGGCCGGTGATCTACGAATTCTACGGATCGACCGAGTCGGGTGCGGTGACCTTCGCCAATTCCGAGGACGCGCTGAAGAAGCCCGGCACGGTCGGCAAGATCTCGCCCGGCGCCGAGCTTCGCTTCATCGGCGACGACGGCCGCGAGGTAGCGCAGGGCCAGATCGGCGAGATCTATTCGCGGATCGCGGGCAATCCCGATTTCACCTATCACAACAAATCCGAGAAGCGCGCCGAGATCGACCGCCAGGGATTCATCACCTCGGGCGACGTCGGCTATATCGATGCCGACGGCTACGTCTTCATCTGCGACCGCAAGCGCGACATGGTGATCTCGGGCGGCGTCAACATCTATCCGGCCGAGATCGAGGCCGTGCTGCATGCGGTGCCCGGCGTGCACGACTGCGCGGTGTTCGGTATCCCCGATACCGAGTTCGGCGAGGCGCTGATGGCGGTGGTCGAGCCGCAGCCGGGCGTCACGCTGGACATCGCCTCCGTCCGCGCCCAGCTCAAGACCGCGCTTGCCGATTATAAGGTACCCAAGCACATCGAGATTCAGACCAACCTGCCGCGCGAGGATTCCGGAAAAATCTTCAAGCGCCGGCTGCGCGACCCCTATTGGGAGCGGGCGGGGCGTAGGATCTAGGGCCACGAACTCACTGTCGTCCCGGCGTAGGCCGGGACCCATAACCACAAGCGGCGGTGCTGCGCGACGCTGTGGCCCCAGCCCGCTTTCACCACAAACGCCGGTGGTTATGGGTCCCCACCTTCGTAGGGACGACATTGGTGTGGTGCACCGCCACCAAGTTCATCTTGCGCTGCGGCAAAAAAAGCGCACACTCGGAAGGACCCGGGCAGCCTCTGGAGTGTAGCCAGCCATGTCTCCCCAGACCATGCCGTCCGAAACCGAGATCCGTGCCGAGAGCGCTGCCGAAGCCAGTCTCCTTGAGAAGGCGGCACAGGAGGAGGACGCGCGGCTCCGGAACGACATCCGGCTGCTCGGGCGCGTCCTCGGCGACACCGTACGCGACCAGGAAGGGGCTGATGTCTTCGACCTGGTGGAGCGCATCCGCCAGACCTCGGTCCGGTTCCACCGGAACGAGGACAAGCTGGCGCGGCGGGAGCTGGAAGGCATCCTCGACGGCATGTCGATCGCCGAGACGCTGCAGATCGTCCGCGCCTTCAGCTATTTCTCCCACCTCGCCAACATTGCCGAGGACCAGAACAACATCCGCCAGATGCGCAGCCGCGGCCCGGGCGGGGCGCCGCGGCCGAGCACGCTAGAACAGACGCTGGTGCACGCCCGTCAGGCCGGCCTCAGCCCGGCCGATTTGCGCGACTTCTTCGAGAGCGCTCTGGTCAGCCCGGTCCTGACCGCGCATCCGACCGAGGTCCGCCGCAAGAGCACGATGGACCGCGAGATGGAGATCGCGGATCTGCTCGACCGCCGCGAGCGGCTGCAGATGACGCCGGACGAGAGCGAGGCCAGCGACGAGCAGCTGCGCCGCGCCGTCGTGACGCTGTGGCAGACCAATCTGCTGCGCCGGACCAAGCTGACCGTGCTCGACGAGGTCGCCAACGGCCTGTCGTTCTACGACTACACCTTCCTGCAGGAAGTCCCGCGGCTGCATTGTGCGCTGGAGGATCGGCTGAACAAGGAGGGCGGTGAGGCCGGCGAGGTCGCCTCGTTCCTCCGGATGGGAAGCTGGATCGGCGGCGACCGCGACGGCAATCCGTTCGTCACCGCGGAGGTGATGCGCGGCACGCTGCGGCTGCAGTCGAGCCGGGTGCTCAGTTTCTATCTCGAGGAGCTGCATGCACTCGGCGCCGAGCTGTCGCTGGCGGCGCATCTCGCCGATGTCTCGGACGAACTGCGGATCCTTGCCGAGCGCTCTCCGGACACGTCACCGCATCGCAGCGGCGAGCCTTATCGTCTTGCCGTGTCCGGCATCTATGCGCGGCTCGCGGCCACCGCGATGCGGCTCGAGGTCGAGACCACGCGGCCGCCGGTCGGCAAGGCGGAGCCCTATGCGAGCGTCCGGGAATTCCAGGCCGATCTCGATGTGCTGAATCGCTCGCTGATTGCGAACAATTCCAGCGTGATCGCGCGCGGCCGGCTGCGGCAGTTGCGGCGGGCGGTGGATTGCTTCGGTTTCCATCTGGCGCGGCTCGACATCCGCCAGAATTCGGCGGTGCACGAGCGCACCGTCGCCGAGTTGCTCGACACCGCCAATCCCGGCACGTCGTACCTGGCGCTCGGCGAGGAGGCGCGCGTCAGCCTGCTGCTCGGCGAATTGCGCAGCGCGCGACCGCTGGCCTCGCCCTTCGTCAAATATTCCGAGGAGACCCTGGGCGAGCTCGCGGTGTTCCGGGCGGCGGCCGAGGCGCATGCAAGGTTCGGCCCCGAGGTGATCTCCCAATGCATCATCTCGATGTGCAAGGGCATGTCCGACATGCTCGAAGTCGCGGTGCTGCTGAAGGAGGTGGGCCTCGTCAATCCGTCCGGCCGCAGCGCGATCAACATCGTGCCGCTGTTCGAGACCATCGAGGATCTGCAGGCGTCCAGCGGCATCATGGACCGCATGCTGGTGCTGCACGACTATCGCAAGCTGGTCGACAGTCTCGGTAGCGTGCAGGAGGTGATGCTCGGCTATTCCGACAGCAACAAGGATGGCGGCTTCGTCACCTCGGGCTGGGAGCTCTACAAGGCCGAGATCGGCCTCGTCGAGGTGTTCGAGCGGCATGGCGTGCGGCTGCGCCTGTTCCACGGCCGCGGCGGCTCGGTCGGCCGCGGCGGCGGCCCGAGCTATGATGCGATCATCGCGCAGCCAGGCGGCGCGGTGAACGGCCAGATCCGCATCACCGAGCAGGGCGAAATCATCTCCTCGAAATATTCCAATGCCGAGGTCGGCCGCAGCAATCTGGAGATTCTCGCCGCGGCGACGCTGGAGACCAGCCTGCTGCAGCCGCGGCAGAGCGCACCGCGCCCGGAATATCTCAGGGCGATGGAGGAGATTTCCGCGCTCGCGTTCAAGGCCTATCGCGGGCTCGTCTACGAGACGCCAGGTTTCGCCGACTACTTCTGGGGTTCGACCGTGATCAACGAGATCGCGACCTTGAACATCGGCAGCCGTCCGGCCTCGCGCAAGAAGACCCGCGAGATCGAAGACCTTCGCGCGATTCCCTGGGTGTTCTCCTGGGCGCAATGCCGGCTGATGCTGCCGGGCTGGTATGGTTTTGGCGCTGCGGTCGAAACCTGGATCGCGGAGCACCCGGAGCAGGGCATGCCGTTCCTGCAGGAGCTCTACCGGGAATGGCCGTTCTTCCGCACGCTGCTGTCCAACATGGACATGGTGCTGGCGAAGAGCTCGATCGCGATCGCCTCGCGCTATGCCGAGCTGGTACCCGACGTCGCGCTACGCGAGAAGATCTTCGGCCAGATCCGCCGCGAGTGGCATCTGTCGATCGAGACACTGCTCGACATCATGGGCCACGACCGGCTGCTGCAGGGTAACCCGCTGCTGGAGCGCGGCATCCGCAACCGCTTCCCCTATATGGATCCGCTCAACCATGTGCAGGTCGAGCTGCTGAAGATGCATCGCGCGCACAACCCCGACGAGCAGGTGCTGCGCGGGATCCAGATCACGATCAACGGGATTTCGGCGGGACTCAGGAACAGCGGCTAATTGCTGTGTCGTCCCTGCTTTCGCAGGGACGACAGCGTATTTGCGTCAGCAGTTGTGCGCGCCCTTCGTCTCCACATAGACCGCATAGAGCGACTGGCTCGCGGTCATGAACAGGCGGTTGCGCTTCTTGCCGCCGAAGGTGAGATTGGCGCAGGTCTCGGGCAGCAGGATCTGGCCGATCCGCTGGCCGTCGGGCGCGAACACCTGCACGCCGTCATAGCCCGGTCCGACCCAACCGGCGCCGACCCAGATGTTGCCGTCGATATCGACCCGCATGCCATCCGGGAAGCCCGACTTGCCGTCCAGCGTCATGTCGATCAGCGTACGCGGGTTGGAGAGCTTGTCGCCGTTCAGGTCGTACTGCCAGACGATGTTTTTCGCGTTTGGATAATGCGTGATGCCGGTATCGCAGACATAGACCTTCTTGTAGTCGTGGCTGAAGGCGATGCCGTTCGGCTTGAACGGTTCGTCGGCGACCTTGGTGATCTGCCCGGTTGCGGCATCGATGCGATAGACCGCTTCCTTCTGATAGGGCTGCTTCGATCCGGTGTTGGCCAGTTGGCCCTCATAGATCGAGACTGCGCCGTAGCCGGGATCGGTGAACCAGATCGACTTGTCGTTGGGATGCACGACCATGTCGTTGGGTCCGTTGAGCTGCTTGCCGCCCGCCTGCTCCGCCAATGACGTCACGCTGCCGTCGTGCTCGTAGCGCACCAGCCGGGTGCGTTCGGCGGTGATCTGGCGACCCTCGAAATCGAAGGTCGAGCCGTTGGCCTCGTTCGACGGCTTGTGGAACTGCTCGGAGATGTGGCCGTCATCGTCGAGATAGCGCAGCTGCCGGTTGGCCGGGATGTCGCTCCACACCAGATACTGGCCCTGCGCGTTCCAGGCGGGCCCTTCGGCCCACAGACAGCCGGTGTAGAGTCGCTTGATCGCGGTGTTGCCGACCTTGGCCTTGAAGCGCTTGTCGTCGATCACGACGATATCCGGGTCGGGATAGCGCTGCGGCTCCGCATTGGGGCCGAAGTCGCGCGCCGCAGCATCGGATGCGGCCATCGCAGTTGCAGCAAGCGCGGTTACGCCGCGCAAGATCGTTCGACGGTCGAACGCCTTCGTTCCGTCGCCCTGGTGTTTCTCAGTGTTGCTTGGATTTGTCACGAAAGTCCTCCCAGTCTTTTTTGTTATCGGGAGGAGGATCATACCCCCGCAATTCTGGCACAATGCGGGCGCGCGATGAAGAAACAACCAAGGAGTGTGTCGCCCCGGCGTTCTCGTCGAGGCGACGTTTCATAAAACTGTCAGATCGAAGTTCAGATCGGGTCCCAGGTGAAGACGTCGGCGGAGCGGTCGAGCTTGGCGAACGATCCCTTCAGCGCCGGCATGCCATGTTCGGCAATGGTCTCCGGCGTCCAGCCTTCGCCGCGATGCACTGAGCGCACCGGACGATGCTGGCCGAACAGGAAGATCTCGTTCATGCGCACGCCGAAGATCTGGCCGGTGACGTCCTTGGCGGCGTCCGAGAGCAGATAGGCGCAGACCGGCGCGATCTTCTCCGGGCCCATCTGCTTGATCTTCTCGACGCGCGCCTTCTCGGCATCGGTCTCGGTCGGGATGGTGCCGATCATGCGGGTCCAGGCGAACGGCGACACGCAGTTCGAGCGCACGTTGAAGCGGCCCATGTCGAGCGCGATCGATTTCGACAGGCCGACGATGCCGAGCTTGGCGGCGGCGTAGTTGGCCTGTCCGTAATTGCCGATCAGGCCGGAGGTCGAGGTGAAGTGCACGAACGAACCTGACTCCTGCTCGCGGTAGATCCGCGCCGCGGCGTGGCTGACATAGAACGAGCCCATCAGATGCACCTTGATGACGGCCTCGAAGGCTTCCACGCTCATCTTGTGGAAGATCATGTCGCGCAGGATGCCGGCATTGTTGACGACGCCGTCGAGCCGGCCGAAATGATCGGTCGCGGTCTTGACGATCTTGCTCGCCGGAATGGCTTCCGCCACCGACTCGAAATTGGCCACGGCCGTGCCGCCGCGCTTCTTGATCTCCTCGACCACTTCCTCGGCGGGTGCCGCGCTCGAGCCGCCGCCGTCGGCTGCGCCGCCGGGATCGTTGACCACGACCTTGGCGCCCTCCGCCGCGCACAGCAGCGCGATCTCGCGGCCGATGCCGCGGCCCGCGCCGGTGACGATGATGACTTTATCCTGCAGTGATTTTGCCATGTGGTTCTCCTTGCTATGTCCGTCATTCCGGGGCGCACGAAGTGCGAACCCGGAATCTCGAGATTCCGGGTCTGGTCCTTCGGACCATCCCGGAATGACGGAGGTTGTTACTTCTCGTTCGTAAAGATGATCGTGCCGCTTGCGGCGAACATGCCGCCGACGCCGTGGCAGACCGAGATCTTGGCGTTCGGCACTTGCGCCGGCGCGATGCCGCGCATCTGCCGCACGCTCTCCTGCAGCGCGTACATGCCGTACATGCCGGAGTGCATGTAGCTCAGCCCGCCGCCATTGGTGTTGAGCGGCAGCTTGCCGCCGGGGCGGGTGTTGCCGTCGGCGATGAACTTGCCGGTTTCCTCATGGGGCATGAAGCCGAGGTCGCCGAGGCCGTAGAGCGGCAGATGCGCGAAGGCGTCGTAGATCATCAGATGATCGACGTCCTTGTGGGTGATGCCGGCCTCCTTGAATGCCAGCGGGCCCGCCACCTTGAAGGCGCGGGATGAGTCGAAGGTCTTCATCTGGCTGACCATCGGCGTTTCCACGCTCTCGCCGGTGCCGAGGATGTAGACCGGCTTCTGCGGAAAATCCTTGGCGCGGTCGGCCGAGGTCAGGATCAGCGCGCCGCCACCGTCGGTGACGAGGCAGCATTGCAGCAGCCGGAACGGATAGGCGATCATCCGCGAGTTCAGGACGTCGGCGACCGTGATCGGATCTTTCATGGTCGCGCGCGGGTTCTTCGCCGCCCATTCGCGCTGCACGACCGCCACCATTGCGAGTTGCTCATGCGTGATGCCGTGCGTCTTCATGAAGCGCAGCACCGGAATCGGGAACATGCTCGGCGGCCCGTAGACGCCGAACGGTGACTCGAACTGGCCGTTGAGGCTGTCGGGTGCGGTGAAGCGCGGCTGCTTGCCGATCATCGACTTGCCGCTCTCGGCATGGGTGATCAGCACGGTCTTGCACAGGCCGGCCTCGATCGCGGCCGCGGCGTGGCGGACATGCAGCATGAACGAGCAGCCGCCGACCGAGGTGCCGTCGACCCAAGTCGGCGTGATGCCGAGATAATGCGCCATCTGCTGCGGGGTCTCGACGGCGGTGGCGAAGCCGTCGATGTCGGACAGCTTCAGCCCAGCATCCGCGATCGCATTCAGCGCCGCGTCCGCGTGCAGCTGGATCTGCGACATGTTGGGGATCACGCCGAGCTCGGTGGTTTCGGCCGCACCGACGACGGCAACCTGATTCCTGCGCATCACATTACCCCTTTGCCGGGCGGAAGAGGGGAAGAGTGATCTTGTCGTCGAGCGCCTCGAAGGCGACCTCGAGCGGCATGTCGAGCTCCAGCGCTTCCGGCGTCTGCGGACAATCGATGATGTTGCTCATCATGCGCGGACCCTCGTCGAGCTCGACCACCGCGATCGCATAAGGCGGCGTGAAGCCGGGGGCGGCGGGACGGTGGTTGATGACGTAGCTGTAGAGCTTGCCCTTGCCGCTGGCCTTGAAAACCGAGACCTTGCGCGAGGCACAGGAGGGGCAGAACGGCCGCGGTGGAAAGTAGACATTGGCGCAGGCGTCGCAGCGCTGCAGGCGCAGCTCGCCGGCCTTGGTGCCGTCCCAGAAATGCTGGGTCTCAGGTGTCGGCTTTGGTTTCGCGCGCGCGGGCTCGGCCATGTCTGATGTCTCCTCCCGAAATCGTTATGGTCTTGATGCGCCATCGGACCAACGGCCGTCAACGGCCCATCCATGCCGCGCACAGCGGCCTGTGTTCCGCGCATGCCGCATATTCCGCCCCTCGCACAATTGCTAAGGCCGCGATGCTTGTGTCGCTCCGATCCGGCGCGTAGAAGGGCCGCGTCGAAGCTACGTCCAAGACATGTCCAAGACACGTCCAAAAGAGCCCGGGAGGAATAATATCATGCTGAGGATCATCGGCGCGGCACTCGCTGCCAGCCTCGCATTCGCAACGCAGGCGATGGCCGCCGACGCACCGTCGGAGATCAAGATCGGCACGCTCTACGCGTCCTCGGGGCGTTACGCCTCGATCTCTATGCCGGTCTACAGCTCGCTGAAATTGTGGGTCGAGCAGAAGAACGCCGAGGGCGGCGTGTTCGTGAAGGCGTTCGACAAGAAAATCCCGATCAAGCTCGTGTCCTATGACGACCAGAGCAACACGGCGACCGCGGCGACGCTTTATAACCAGCTCGTCACCCAGGATAAGGTCGACCTGCTGGTCGCCGATTCCGGATCGGTGCTGACGGCGCCCGCGGTTGCGATCGCGCGCGACCACAAGATGTTCCTGTTCGACCAGACCGGCACCGGCGCAAGCTTCTTCTCCAAGGACAATCCCTACATCGCGCTGATGGCCGACCCTGTGTCGACGGTCTGGCCGAAGCCGGTGGCTGACTTCATCAGCCATGACGGTCCCGGCCTCGGCATCAAGAAGATCGCGATCCTCTACGCGACCAACGAGTTCACTGGCACCCAGGCCAATGCGTTCCGCAAGTTCGTCAAGGAGTCCGGCGCGCCGATCGAGATCGTCTATGACCAGGGCGTTCCGACCGAGACCACCAACTACAACGTCATCATCAACAATATCAGCAACGCCAATCCGGACGCGGTGATCCATTTCGGCTACGCGCCGAACGACATCGCCTTCCTGCGCAACGTCCAGGACGTCGGCACCAAGTTCAAGATGCTGTTCGCGATCTATGCCGGCCTCGAGACCGAGCTGCTCGAGAAGAACGTCGGCGCCAAGGGTCTCGAGCACATCTGGACCTATGTGCCGCCGTCGGAGCTGGATTATCCCGTCAATTTCGGCATGAACATGAAGGATTTCCGCGCCGCCTGGACCAAGAAGTACAACGACGGCAAGATGGAGTTCGGCTTCAACGCGGTGGCCGGCTACACCACGGCGCTGGTGATCGAGAAGACGCTGTCGGTTGCGGCCAGCCTCGACCAGATGGAGCTGCGCCGCGCGGTGTTCTCGCTCTCAGGCCAGCTCAAGACGCTCGATGGCACCTTCGCGCTGGATGAGACCGGCGGGCAGATCGGCGAGTTGACGCCGCTCGGCCAGCTCACGGTCGACGAGCACGATCACATCAAGTTCGTCTCGATCTATCCGCACGAGACCGCCACCGGCAAGCCGATCTATCCGGCGCCGTGATGCAGGTGAGGGCGGCAGGCGTAACCTTCGGCGGCGAGCGATAGCATGACCTATGCGCTCGTTGCCGGCGTGCTGTTCGGGCTGTATTTCAGCCTGGTCGGCATCGGTCTCAATCTCGTGTTCGGCGTCATGCGCATCGTCAACCTTGCGCATGGCGATATCCTGATGCTCGGTGCGTTCATCGCGCTGGGCGTGGTCGGCATTGCCGGCATCGATCCGCTGTTCGCTGTGCCGCTGGCGTTTATGGTCTTCGTGCTCGCCGGCGTGCTGCTATACTGGGTGCTGGTGCCGCGGCTGCAGGGCTCGGCCAACCCGGAAATGCTGTCGATCATCCTGTTCTTCGGCCTGTCGCAGGTGATCGAGGCCGTCACTACGATCTTCGCCGGAACCAGCGAGCGCTCGATCCAGAGCCGGCTGCTCGGCACGGTTTTCACGACCATCAAGGTGAAGTGGTTGGGCGGCAAGGCCGCTGGCGCTGGGCCGATCCAGATCTTCGGCCAGGGCTTTCCGGCGCCCTGGGTGATCGCGGCGATCACCAGCCTGATCGCGATCGGGCTGGTCTACCTCTATCTCTACCACACGCGGCTCGGCACCTTGACCCGTGCGGTGATGTCACGCCGTGACGAGGCCTTGGCGACCGGCATCGACGTCGATCGCGTCTCGGCGGCCGCGTTCGGCATCGGGCTCGGCATCGCGGCGGTCGCCGGCGTGTTCGCGCCCTTCATGTTCGGCTCGGTGACGCCGGCGTTCGGCGCCGATGCGACGGTGACATCGTTTGCAATCGTCGTGCTCGGCTCGCTCGGCAATCCGCTCGGCACCGCGCTCGGCGGTGTCGTCTACGGCCTGTGCTACATGCTGGTGCAGACCTATCTCAGTTCCTGGGCCGACCTGCTGCCCTATGTGTTGTTGATCGTGATCCTGTTGCTGCGCCCGAGCGGTCTGCTCGGAAGGCGGGTGCGCGTTGCATAGCGCCTCGAAACACCTGCTGTTCATCCTGGCGCCACTGGTCGTGGTGTTCGCACTGCTGCCCGGCGCCTATCAAAACCATCTGCTGCTGTTCAACTTCGTGATCTTCCTGATCCTCGCGCAGGGCGTGAACATCATCTATGGCTTCACCGGCTATCTGCCGTTCGGCTATGTCGGCTTCTTCGGTGCCGGCGCTTATGGCTTCGCCATCATGGTGATGCATCTGCAGACGCCTGCGCCCCTCGCCGTGCTTGTCGGCGGCGCCGTCGCGGTCGCGCTCGGCCTGTTGCTGACGCCGCTGCTGCGGCTGTCGGGCGCTTATTTCGCGATCGCGAATCTCGCGGCCTCGCTCGCGGTGCTGCACTTCGTCGCCAACCCGGCGCTGGAGGGCATCACCAAGGGGCCCTACGGCGTGTCGCTCACCGGTACGTTCAACCCGACGCATGCGTATTATGCCGCAGTCGTCGTGATGGCGCTGACGGTCGGCGCGGTGATCTATCTCAAGAACTCGCCGTTCGGCCTTGCGCTGCAGGCCGTGCGCGAGGATGCGGTGTCGGCCTCGATGGCCGGCGTCAACATCATCAAGATGCGGGTGATCGCCTGGCTCGCCTCGGCGCTGGTCGCGGGCCTCGCCGGCGGCATCTATGCCTGGTACGTTTCGGTGTTCTATCCGGACAACGTATTCTCCGGCGAGTTCTCGATCTTCGCCATCGTGTTCGCGCTGTTTGGCGGCGTTGCCACCGTCACCGGACCGATCGTCGGCGTGCTGATCCTCTATGGCATCTACAATCTGATCGGCTTCACCACGCCGCAATATTTCCAGCTGATCTACGGCCTGTTGATCATGGGACTGGTGCTGTTCCTGCCCGCAGGGCTGGTGTCGCTGGCAACGCGCAGGGGGTGGCATGTCCCCTGAGCAGAACTCCATCCTCAAGGTCTCGAAGCTGGTCAAGCGCTTCGGCGGCTTCCACGCGCTCGACGGCCTCAGCTTCCACGTTGTTCCCGGTGAGATCCTTGGCCTCGTTGGTCCGAACGGGTCCGGCAAGACCACGGCGATCAACGTGATCTCCGGGCTCTATGCGCCCGACGGCGGCGAGGTCGTGTTCGACGGCGCGTCCTCGGGCGGCGTTGCCTCGCACAGACTGGTTCACCGCGGCATCAACCGCACCTTCCAGGTGCCGAAGCCGTTCCTGTCGCTGACGGTGCGTGAGAACATCCAGGTGGCGCTGGCCTATGGCGGCGCGACCGGCACGCCGCCGTCGATCGCCGAATTGCTTGAGAAGTACCGCCTCAAGGAGGTCGCCGACCGTCCGGCCGCCGATCTCAACAGCGCGCAGCAGAAGATGCTCGATCTGACCCGCGCGCTCGCGACACGGCCGCGGCTGCTGCTACTCGACGAGCTCGCCGCCGGCCTCAACCCGGCCGAGCTCGACTGGATCGCCGGCCGCATCAAGGCCTTGGCCGCGACCGGCATGGCGATCATCGTGGTCGAGCATCTGATGGGCTTCATCGAGCAGATCACCGACCGCGTCATCGTGCTCAATGCGGGCAAGGAGATCTTTGAGGGCACGCTCGCGACCGCGGTGCGCGAGCCGCAGGTGATCGAGGTGTTCTTGGGAGGCGAGCATGCCCACTGATGCGATGCCGCTTCTTGACGCCGGCGGCGTCGATGCCGGCTACGGCACCATGCAGGTGTTGTGGGGCGTCGATCTCGACGTCCGCCCCGGCGAGACCGTGCTGCTGCTCGGCGCCAATGGCGCGGGCAAGACCACGTTCCTGAAGTCGCTGGTCGGCTTGATCGAGGCCCGCAGCGGCCATATCAAGCTCGGCGGCGAGGACATCACGAAGATGCGATCGTCCGATCGCATGAAGCGCGGCATGACCTACATGTCGGAGCTCGCGGTGTTTCCCGATCTGTCGATCGAGGAGAACATCCGGGTCGGCGCGCAGGCGCTGGGCCACGCCAATCCGGGCGCGCGGGTCGACGAATTGTACGGCCTGTTTCCGGTGCTGCGCGACAAGCGCCGCGATCCGGCCTCCAGCCTGTCCGGCGGCCAGCGCAAGATGCTCGGTATTGCCAAGGCGCTGTCGGCCGAGCCGAAGCTGCTGGTCATGGACGAGCCCTCGGCCGGGCTGTCGCCGCTGTTCGTCAAGGAGGTGCTGCGCGCGTTGTCGAGCCTGCAGGGCCGCGGACTGGCGCTCCTGATCGCCGAACAGAATATCGGCTTCCTCGAGATTGCCACCCGCGTCTTCGTGCTGGAAGGCGGGCGGATCCGCTTCTCCGGCACGGTTGCCGAGATGAGCGGCAATGAAGAGCTGCACCGCGCCTATTTCGGACTGAAATGATAGTGATGCGAGGCGGGGCCGGCGCACTGGAAATCGGCCCCGGTTCGCGCAACAATCGGCTGCTGCCGTGAAGCGCACGCCGTCAAGTGCAAGCCGTGAAGTGAAAGCCATGCCCAAAAATCCGACACTCGCCTCCCTTGCCGCCGATCTCGCCAGCGGCGCGACTTCCGCCCGCAAGCTCGTCGAGCAGTGCATCGCCAGGATTGCCGATCCGGCAGGCGAGGGCCAGCGCACCTTCATCCATGTCGACCGTGATGCCGCACTGGACGCCGCCGACGCCATGGACCGGCTGCGCAAGGCCAACGCGGCGCCGTCGCCGTTTGCCGGCATTCCGGTCTCGATCAAGGACCTGTTCGACATCAAGGGGCAGGTGAGCCGCGCCGGCTCCCGCGCGCTGGATGATTCCGCGCCGGCGGATGCCGATGCGCCCGTCGTGGCGCGGCTCAAGCGCGCCGGCTTTGTCGTGATCGGCCGTACCAACATGACCGAGTTCGCCTATTCCGGCATCGGCATCAATCCGCATTACGGCACGCCGAAGAGCGCCTGGAATCGGAGCGTCGGCCACGTGCCCGGCGGCTCGTCCTCGGGTGCGGCGGTCTCGATCGCCGACGGCATGGCGTTCGGCGCGCTCGGCACCGACACCGGCGGCTCCTGCCGGATCCCGGCCGCCTTCAACGGCATCGTCGGCTACAAGCCGACGCAGCGCCGGATTCCGCTCGATGGCGGCGTGCCGTTGTCGTTCACGCTCGACAGCTATGGCCCGCTGGCCAATTCGGTGGCCTGCTGTGCCGTGCTCGATGCGGTGCTGGCCGACGAGCCCGTGACGCCGCTCGTCCCGCGCCCGGTGAAGGGGATGAGGCTTGCGGTGCCGACCACGGTCGCGCTCGACGACCTCGACGATACCGTCGCAAAAACCTTCGAACGCGCGCTCGCTTCGCTGTCGCGCGCCGGCGCCTTGATCGAGCGCATCGAGGTGCCCGAATTCCATGATGTCGGCGTGATGAACGCCAAGGGCGGGTTTTCGGCGGCCGAGAGCTATGCCTGGCACCGCTTCCTGCTGGCCAGCAAGGGCGATATCTACGATCCCCGCGTCGCGGTGCGGATCCAGCGCGGCGAGGGTTTTCTTGCTGCCGACTATATCGACCTCGTTAATGCGCGGCGGTCGTTCATCGCCCGGACCGGGGCACGCATCGCACCCTACGACGCGTTGGTGCTGCCGACCACGGCGAACCTGCCGCCGACCATCGCCGCGCTCGCCGACGATAAGGCGTTCGCCACGGAGAATTTACGCGCGCTGCGCAATCCCTCGCTGATCAACGTGCTCGATGGCTGCTCGATCTCGCTGCCCGCGCATCGCGAGGGCGAGGCGCCGGTCGGCCTGATGCTCGCTGCCGCGGGTGGTTCGGATCGCCGCATCTTCGAGCTTGCGGCCGGAATGGAGACCGTCATCCGTGTTTGATCTCACCTTCAACGTCGACGACAAGGGCGTCGCGACGCCGCTTACGCTGGAAATCAAGCAGGCCGTGATCGCCGGCTGGACCGGCCGCGATCCGGTGGCGCGCGACAAGCACATCGCCGAGCTCGAAGCGCTCGGCATCGCGCGGCCAGCGACCACGCCGATCTACTACCGCTGCTCGGCGCGCCGGCTCACCTTCGCCGATGCCATCGAAGTCTGCGGCGAGGACTCCAGCGGCGAGGTCGAGTTCGTGCTGATCGGCTGGCAGGGCCGCACCTTCGTCGGTTGCGGCTCTGACCATACCGACCGCAAGGTCGAGAGCTACAGCGTCACGGTGTCGAAGCAGATGTGCGACAAGCCGATGGCGTCTGAATTGTGGGAACTCGAGGACGTCATCGGTCACTGGGACCAGCTGATCCTACGCTCCTGGGCCACGATCGGCGGCCAGCGCGTGCTCTACCAGGAAGGCACTCTCGATCACATGCTGCCGGTGAAGGACCTGATCGTGCGCGGCTTCGACAAGAGTGCGTTGCCCGACGGCTGCGCCATGTTCGGCGGCACCTTCGCCGCCAAGGGCGGCATCCGCCCCGCCAGCCGCTTCGAGTTCGAGCTGGAAGACCCGGTGCTGAAGCGAAAGATCAGCCACGGCTACGACGTGGTGACGCTGCCGGTTAGGGGATGATCTGTTTCCGCGCGTCGTTTCGTTGAGAGATGACCGACGCTCTCTCCGCACGTCGTCCCGGCTTTCGCCGGGACGACACCGAGAATGGGGAACGTCCTCCGGCATGTTTCTGTCGGAAATCGGGTGGCGCCAGCGGCGATCAAGGGCCAGATTCTGCCTCATGACAGCAACCGCCAAAACCCTCACCCGCCCGGCCACCGGCATCCCGGCTCGCGTCGACGCGCTCGACTGGGACTATATTACGACCGACCTCGACGGGCAGGGGTGCGCCGTCCTCAACGGCCTGCTGACGCCTGAGGAATGCGACGCCATTGCCGCGCTGTATCCCGACGACGGCCGGTTCCGCAGCAAGGTCGTGATGGGCCGCCATGGCTTCGGCCGCGGCGAGTACAAATATTTCTCCTATCCGCTGCCGGACCTGATCGCGGAGTTGCGGCCGGCGCTGTATGCGCGGCTGACCGCGACCGCCAATCGCTGGAACCAGACGATGGGGATCGAGATCAACTACCCCTCCTCGCACGCGGCGTTCCTGAAACGGTGCCACGACGCCGGGCAGACGCGGCCGACGCCGCTGCTGCTGCAATATGGCGAGGGCGACTACAACTGCTTGCACCAGGATCTCTATGGCGAGCACGTGTTTCCGATCCAGGTCGCGATCCTGCTGTCGCAGCCCGGGCGCGATTTCACCGGCGGCGAGTTCGTGCTGGCCGAGCAGCGGCCGCGGATGCAGTCTCGGCCCGAGGTGGTGCCGCTGACCAAGGGCGATGCGGTGGCCTTTGCCGTGCATCACCGTCCGGTGCAGGGGACACGCGGGCCCTATCGTGTCAATCTGCGCCACGGCGTCAGCCGGATCAGGTCCGGCCATCGCCACACCGTTGGTGTGATCTTCCACGACGCGAAGTGAGTGCGAGAGACGCGTGGCCGCTGATCTGTTCGAGACCATTGGCGATGCTCGGCCGCCACGCGAGACCATCGCGGACGGCGCGGTGTTGTTGCGCGGCTTCGTGCGGCCGTTCGAGGCTGACCTGATTCCAGCCTTGCGCGTGATCGTCAAGCAGGCGCCGTTCCGGCATCTGGTCACGCCGGGCGGCCACCGCATGTCGGTTGCGATGACCAATTGCGGTAGCGTCGGCTGGGTCTCCGATCCCAGCGGCTATCGCTATGATCCGATCGATCCTGATACGGGACAGCCCTGGCCGGAGATGCCCGAGGTGTTGCGAACGCTCGCCGCCAGCGCCGCCGCCGAGGCTGGCTTCAACGGCTTCGCGCCGCAGGCCTGCCTGATCAATCGCTATGTGCCTGGCGCAAAACTGTCGCTGCATCAGGACAAGGACGAGCTCGACTACGGCGCACCGATTGTCTCGATCTCGCTCGGGCTGCCGGCAACCTTCCTGTTCGGCGGCCTGAAGCGCAGCGACACGCCGCGCCGCTACCGGCTCGAACATGGCGATGTCGCGGTATGGGGCGGGCCGTCACGGTTATTTTATCATGGGGTCGCGCCGCTCTCCGAGGGCGAGCACGGCGCGCTGGGCCGCCAACGCATCAATTTGACCTTCCGCAAGGTGCGTTGACGCGCCGGGTGGTCTAGAGTTGGCGGATGACCACCAAGGCCGACCACGCCGTCAACCGCACCGGCGTCTATCTCGCCGTGCTGCAGCTCGTCTTCACGCTGGGCTGGACCACCTACCTGATCTATCTGCCGAAGCTGTGCGCCGATGTCGGCATCGCGCCCACGACCGTCATCCTGATCCTGATGATGGATCAGGGCATTTTCACCGTCACCGATACCGCGATGGGCATGGCTGCCGACAGGATTGCGAGCCTGGTCGGCCGGCTCGGTGTGTTCGTCGGCATCCTCGCCGCGATCTCCTGCGCCGCCTTCATCGCGCTGCCTTATGTGGCGGGCACCGGGCCGGGCGCAAAAGTCTGGCTGATCGCGCTGATCGTGGTCTGGGCCGTCACATCGTCGGCGTTGCGCGCGCCGCCGCTGACGTTGCTCGGCAAGTATCGCGCGCAACCGTCGGTCCCGTTCCTCGCCGCGCTCGCGATGCTGGGCTACGGCATCGCCGGTGCGGTCTCGCCCTATCTCGGCGTCGTGCTGCGCGATCACGATGCGCGGCTGCCGTTCGTGCTGTCAGGCGCGGTGCTGCTGCTGACGGCGCTCGCGTTTTCCGGGATCGAGCGCCGCGTCGCGGCGGAAACAGAGCCCGTGCGGCTCGCCGCGCCCGCAAGGCGGCTCGGCGCAGTGCCGATGTTCCTGATCGGATCGATGGTGCTGCTCTCGCTCGGCTATCAGCTGCATTTCAACATCAACAGCGCACCGTTTTATTTGCGCTTTGCCAAATCGAACGAGCTGCAATGGCTGATGCCGGTGTTCTGGATCGGCTTCAACATCGCGATGTTCCCGGCGAGCATCGTCGTCAAGCATCGCGGCGGCCTGATCGTGATGGGCGCGGCGGGACTGCTCGGCGCCTTCGCGATCGTCGCCGCCGAGATCGCCGGCAGCCTCAACGTCCTGATCGTGGCGCAGTTCATGGCGGGCGCCGCCTGGGGCTGCATGCTGATGAGCGCGGTGTCGGCAGCGCTCGCGATCGGCGAGACCGGCGCGGAGGGCAAGGTCACGGGGCTGGTGTTCTCGGCGCTCGCGCTTGCGACCTTTGCGCGGATGGCAGCGGTCGCGGGCGGCCTGCAGAAGATCCCGGACTATGCGCCGCTGGTGCATTGGGCGCCGGTCGCCTGCTGGTCGGTCGCCGGCGCCGGCCTGCTCGTGATCGCCGCGTCGCGGCTGCAACGCGGCGCCAAGAGCGCCTAGAGCTTTGGTTCTGATTCAATCAGAACCAAAGCTCTAGATTCTAGTTTTGACGCGTTTTCTTCACGCGAACCGGTGTCCACTTCGCTCGAAAACGCTCTAGTTATTCCGCGCCGGATGGATGAACGCCCAAGGCGAGACTTCGGAATCGGTCGGTACCTCCACCGAGATCACATAGGGGCCGCCGTCGGCCAGCGCCTTCTCCAGCACCGGGCGGAAGTGATCCGGCGATGTGACGCGCGCGGCGCCGACGCCAAAGGATTCCGCGAGCTTGACGAAATCAGGATTGACGAGGTCTGAGGCGACGACGCGGCCGTCGAAGCGCTCGCGCTGGTCGCGGCGGACATTGCCATAGGCGTTGTTGTTGAACACCAGCGTCACCACGCCGATCCTGAACTGCACCGCGGTGGCGAGCTCCTGCACGCCGAACATGAAACCGCCGTCGCCGGTGATTGCGACCACCGGCTTGTTCGGGTTGGCGACCTTGGCGCCGAGCGCGGTCGGGAAGCCCGAGCCGAGCGTGCCCTGATAGCCCGAGGTGACGAAGGTGCGCGGCTCGTAGATCGGAAAGCCGTACCAGGAGGCGAAGCCCACCTGCGACAGCTCGTCGGTGACGATGGCGTTGGCCGGCAGCACCTCGCGGAGGATCTTCAGATAGGCCATCTGCGGCTGGATGCGCTGGATCTCCTGCTCGGTCGCGGCCGTCGCCTCGCGGATCGCGGCGCGGCGGCCTGTGGTCTTGCTATAGCCCACCTTGCGCACGGCAGCGGCGAGATCGGCGGTCGCGGCCTTGGCGTCGGCGATCACGGCGGCATCGGCCGGCCAGCGCCGCAGCTCGACCGGATCGATGTCGATCCGCACGCATTTCAATCCGGTCGGCTGATAGGGCCAGCGCGACATCGTCGGCAACTCCATGCGGCTGCCGATGCCGATCATCAAATCGGTCTTCGGCCAGAGCTTGTAGGCAGAAGCCATGGTGAGCCCGAGCTCATGCGCGTTGGAGACGATGCCGCGGCCGCTGCGGAATGCGACCACGGGCGCGTCGATCATCTCGGCGAGCTCGAGGATCTCCTCGCGCGCCTCGATGGCGCCGCTGCCGACGAAGATCATCGGCGCCTTGCTGCCGGCGATCAAATCGGCGGCGGCCTTGATACGGTCCGGATCGGGCTGCGGTGCCGGCAGCGGATCGAACGGCTTGACGGCAGCAACCCGGGTGCGCTGGGTGAACACATCCCAGGGCATCTCCAGCGAAGCCGGGCCGCGCCGGCCGGACAGCATTTCCTGGAACGCGCGCGACACCATCGCGGGCGCATTGTCGGGATATTCGATTCGGTCGGCCCATTTCACGAAGGTGCGCAAGGTCGCGAGCTGATCCGGCATCTCGTGCAGATGGCCACGGCCCTTGCCCAAAAATTGCGTCGGCACCTGGCCGGTCAGGCACAGCACCGGCTCGTTGCAGCCGAATGCGGTCAGCAGCGCCGCCGAGGCGTTGAGCACGCCGGGGCCGGGCACCACGCTGAACACGCCGGGCTTGCCGCTGGATCGGGCATAGCCGAACGCCATGTAGCCGCAGGCCTGCTCGTGGCGGGCGCCGATCACCTTGAGCTGTGCCTGATGGAAGGCATCGAACAGGCCATAGATCTGCGCGCCGGGCAGGCCGAACACGGTGTCGACGCCGTGGGCGACGAGGCCGTTGACGATCGCTTCGCCGCCGGATGTTGAGGTCATGGCACTGTCCACTTGCTGGTGAAGTTAGGTGGTTTCGTCGACGACGCCGTTGTGCAGGATGCCGACGCCTTCGGCCTCGACCTCGACGACATCACCGGGCTTCAGATAGCGCGGCGGATCGAACCGCGCACCCGCGCCGGTCGGTGTCCCCGTGACGATGATGTCGCCGGGAACCAGCGTCGTGAAAGTCGAGATGTAGTTGATGAGGTAGCGGAAGCCGAAGATCAAGCGCGAGGTGCGGTCATCCTGCCTGACTTCGCCGTTGACCCGCGTGGTCAGCCGGATGTCTGCGATCTGCGCTTCGCCGGTGTAGGGCACGATCCAGGGGCCGAGACTGCCGGTGGAATCGAAGTTCTTGCCCTGGGTGACGTTGAACTTGGCGTGGCGCACCCAGTCGCGGATGGTGCCTTCATTGCAGAGCGTGATCGCGGCGATGTGATTGAGCGCGGCGCTCTCCGGAATGTGCCGGCCGGCCTTGCCGATCACTAGCACCAGCTCGCCCTCATAGTCGAGCTGCGGCGAGATCCGCGGCCGCACCACCGGCGTGTTGTGGCCGACGAAGGAACGCGGCACCCGCAGGAACATGCTGGGATACTTCGGTGCGTCCGAGCCGTCCTTGTACTCGGCATTGCGGTCCGGATAGTTGACGCCGATGCAGATGATCTTGTCCGGCGCCGGGATCGGCGGCTGCCAGGTGACCGCGTCGAGCGCGTGGTCGGGCGCGCGCTTGGCCGCGTCCTCGGCAAGCTTGGTCAGTGCACCGGCGGCGATCGCCTCGCGCAGCGTCGGATAATCCTTGGCGAAGCGCGACGAGAGGTCGACGATCCCGCTGTCGGTGACGGCGCCATAGCTGTTGGCGCCGTTGATGGAATAGGTGGCGAGGCGAGGGGCTGACATTAGCAGTCTCATAATTGGCGTCGTCCCGGCTTTCGCCGGGACGACGAGGGGATGGAATCTTGTTCGTTAATCCGCAACCAGCACGTCGGCGACGAAGCGCGGCTCGCGCACCGTTTGCCCCGCGAAGGTCGAGCCTTCCTCGAACCAGGAGCGCGGCGCCGGCGCGCCCCACAAAGTCTGGCGGCGCGGATCGCGCAGCGACCAGCGCAGCGGCTCATGGTCGTGATCGCCGGTGAAATAGTCGCTGGTGTAGAGCTCGATGCGGTGGCCGTCGGGATCGCGGATGTAGAGGAAGAACGCGTTGGAGATGCCGTGCCGGCCCGGGCCGCGCTCGATGTTGGCGAGGAAACCCGACGAGGCCATCACGTCGCAGAGATGCACGATGTTCATGGCGGTCGGCACCCAATAGGCGATGTGGTGCAGGCGCGGGCCGCGGCCGTTGGTGATGGCGAAGTCGTGGACATTGCCCTTGCGGTGCATCCAGGCGGCGGCGATGCGCCCCTGGTCGCCATCCTCCTCGGCATATTCGGTGAGGCGGAAGCCGAGCCGGGCGTAGAAGTCGACGGTGTCCTGCACTTCGGCGGCGAACACGTTGAAGTGGTCGAGCCGCTGCGGATGGCAGCCCTTGTAGAGATCATAGCGTCGCAACAGATGCGGGCGCTTCTCCATCGTGGCGTAGAGCTCGATCTGGAAGCCGAACGGATCGGTGAATTGCAGCGTGCGGCCCTGGAACGGCTGGTCGACGAAGGCGTAGGTGATGCCATTCTCGGAGCAGAAGGCCGCGGCCTTGTCGAGGTCATGGTCATTGCCGACCTTGAAGCCGAGCCGGTTGCAGGCCGCCTTCGCAGCCTTGCGCAGCACCACCGAGTGATGCTGGTGCTCCTCGCTGGCGCGCAGATACACCGATTTGTCGTCGCGGTCCTCGATGTGGAGGCCGACCGTCTTCTCGTAGAAGGCGGCGCTCTTGTCGAGATCCGTGACGTCGAGCACGGCATGGCTGCAGCGGATGATGTTGAATGGCGGATCGAAGACGTGTGTCGGAACGGGCATCGGTGTTTCCCCTCTGGATCGTCATTCCGGGATGCGCCCCTTGGCGCAGGCCCGGAATCCATAACCACGATCGTGAGTATGGATTCCGGGCTCGCCGCTACGCGTCGCCCCGGAATGACCAGCTAAATTCCCAGCTTCTGAATCTTGTGCGTCCCGCGCGCGAGCGAGACGTGCTTGGTTTCCATGTAGAAGTCGAACGAGTAGTCGCCGCCGTCGCGGCCGATGCCTGACGACTTCATGCCGCCGAACGGGGTCGGCAGATGGCGGACGTTTTCCGAATTGAGCCAGATCATGCCGGCTTCCAGCGCATCCGCCACGCGCAGCGCGCGGCCCATCTCGCCGGTCCAGACATAGCCCGTCAGGCCATATTGCACGCCGTTGGCGATCTCGATGGCCTCTTGCTCGTCCTTGAACGGGATCACGGTCAGGAACGGACCGAACACCTCCTCCTGCGCGACCCGCATCTTTGCGTTCGCGCCGGTGACCAGCGTCGGCTGCACGTAGTGGCCGCCGCCGGGGCCGTCATGCGGCTTGCCGCCGACTGCAATCGTCGCGCCGTCCTTCTTGGCGACGTCGAAATAGCTGCAGACCTTGGCCAGATGCCGCTCATGGATCAGCGGCCCGATCTCGGTCGCGGGATCGAGGGGATGACCAACCTTGAGCGCCTGCACGCGGGCGGTCAGCTTCGCGATGAATTTCTCGGCGACGCCCTGCTGAACCAGCAGCCGGCTCGACGACGTGCAGCGCTCGCCGTTGAGCGAGTAGATCATGAACACGACCGCATCGAGCGCGCGGTCGAGATCGGCGTCGTCGAACACGATCGCCGGGTTCTTGCCGCCGAGCTCGAAATGCACCCGCTTCAGTGTCGGCGCGCCCTGCGCCATGATCGCAGATCCCGTCGCGCTCTCGCCGACGAAGCCGATCGCCTTGATTGCAGGGTGCTCGGTCAGCGCCTTGCCGGCCTCCTCGCCAAAACCATGCACGGTGTTGAAGACGCCGTCGGGGATGCCGGCCTGTTGTGCGAGCTTGACCAGCAGATCGGCGGTCACCGGCGACCATTCCGCGGGCTTGTGCACCACGGTGCAGCCCGCGGCGAGCGCCGGTGCGATCTTCCAGGTCGAGAGCATGAACGGCGTGTTCCACGGCGTGATCACGCCGACCGGGCCGATCGGCACCCGGGTCGAGATGTTCCAGTGCTCGTCGGACGGCGTGTTGAGGCCGTCGCGGGCCTCGCCGCATTTGTCGGCGAAGAAGCGGAAATTCTCCGCGGCGCGGATCGCGGCCTTGGCCATGAAGCGGTGCGCCTGGCCGGTGTCGATGCATTCGAGCACGGCGATGTCATCGGCGCGGGCCTCGATCGCGTCAGCCACGCGATGCAGCAGCTTGCGGCGCTGCGCCGCCGGCATGTCGCGCCACGCCTTGAACGCCTTGGACGCCGCGGTTGCGGCGCGGTCGATATCGTCGACGTTGCCGCGTGCGACCGTCGCCAGCACGGTGCCGTCGATCGGCGACTTCGTCTCAAAGGTCTGGCCGGAGGCCGCCGGCACGATCTTGCCGTCGATCACGTTGCCGATGCCTTCGGCCTTCAACTTCGCCAGAAGTGGACCGGCACGGTCGCGGTTGGCCTGGAACACGTCGGCTGCGGATTTCGGAGTGGCTTTATCCATTGACCGTCTCCACCTTCAGTGCGTCGTGGATGTTGTTGCGTTTCCAGCTGGTTTCCTTGTCGTTGATCTGCATGTCGAACGATAAGGCGAACTTACTGTCGGCGAAGACCGGATCGAGATGGGCCGACAGCGCCTTGAAGATGTACTCGCCGGCCTTCTTGCGGGCGGCGAGATCACGGCCTTCGCCGAGCCGCAGCACCATGTCGAGGAAGCCGTAAGTCTTGCGGCCGTCGGCGATCGCGTAATGCTCGCACCTGATGGCGCGGACCCGGATGCCGCCGAGCGGGAAGATGCCGGTCTCGACCGCGGCGTTGCGGACCAGTTCGACCGTCGCACCCATGTCGACGAGACCGTCGAGATTGGCGGAATATTCAAGCGTGAAATGCGGCATGCAGCGCTCCTGCTGAGTGCGTCAGGCGAAGTAGCAGCTCACGGAACCGTATGGTCCGTAGTCGGCCTGGATGGTGTCGCCCTTGCGGGTCTCGATCGGACGGATGAAGGAGCCGGCCAGCACGATTTGTCCGACCTCCAGCGCCAGCCCGTTCGGGGCGATCTTGTTGGCGAGCCACGCCACGGCGGTCGCCGGATGATTCAACACGCCGGCGGCCAGACCGGTTTCCTCGAGCTGGCCGTTGCGGAAGCAGAGCGCGCCGATCCAGCGCAAATCGGCCTCCAGCGGGCGGATCGGGCGGCCGCCGAGCACGATGCCGGCATTGGCGGCGTTGTCGGCGATGGTGTCGAAGATTTTTCGCGTTGCCTTGGTCTCGGGATCGACGCGTTCCACGCGCGTGTCGAGGATTTCAAGCGCCGGCACCACGAAATCGGTGGCATTGAGCACGTCGAACAATGTGCAGTTCGGCCCCGACAGGCGATGCTTCATCACGAAGGCGAGCTCGGCCTCGACGCGGGTTGCGATGAAGCGGTCGGTCGGCACCAGCCCGCCATCGGCAAAGAACATGTCGTCGAGCAGGATGCCGGAATCCGGCTCGTCGATATTGAGCGCGCTCTGCATCGCTTTCGAGGTCAGGCCGATCTTGTGGCCCTTGACGACGCGGCCCTGCGCCACCTTCATCTCGACCCAGACCTTCTGAATCGCGTAGGCGTCTTCGAGGGTGATGCGAGGGTATTCCAGCGAGAGCTGGCGGATTTGCTTGCGGGTCTTTTCCGCGCCGTCGAGCCGTTCGGCGGCAGCGCGGATATCGTCCTTGGAGAGGGCCATGCGTGCTACACAAAAGTGGATGTCGGGAGATGATTAACATGTTAAATGAATTCCCGCAAACTGAATCGGGGCATGCTGCAACGCAAAAGTTCGTTGCGGTGGATTAGGTGATGGCGCGAAAGAATTCGAACGATACGGGGCCGGGGCAGGGCGACGACGCGGCGGCGCGACGGGCCCCGATGCGCGATTTCTCGCGCTCGCTGCCGATGTCGCTGCTCCGCGCGCGTGAAGCGGTGATGCGGCAATTCCGTCCATCGCTGCGCAATCACGGGCTGACCGAGCAGCAGTGGCGGATCCTGCGGGCGCTCACCGCGGTCGACGAGATCGAGGTTACCGAGCTCGCCCGCATGGCGTTTCTGCTTGGCCCGAGCCTGTCGCGGATCCTGCGCGATCTCGAAGGCCGTCAGTTGATCGAGCGCAAGGCGGCGGAGAACGATGCGCGGCGCGCGGTGGTTTCAATCTCCGCCAAGGGGTTGAAGCTGATCGAGGCGGTAGCGCCGACGTCGGAGACGATCTATGCCGAGATCACCCGGCGCTTCGGGGCGCGCAAGCTTGCCGAATTGCAGGAGATGCTGGGCGCACTGGAGGGGAGTCTTGCCGCAATGGGTTCGGCCGATGACGTTGAGGTCGAGGAGTAGCCGCGCCGATGTGCGGGACGGCGATCAGGCCATGTAAGGCACGCGCGAGATCACGTTGATGGCACGGAATTCGGCAATCCAGCCCGCGACCTTGGAGTGAGACCACTCGATATGCCGGCGCAACGTTGCCGCCGCGGCGTCACCGTCGCGCGCCCGCAAGGCCTCGATGATCACCAGATGCTCGTCCATGAAGGAATCGATCTGCGGCGCGGTCAGCGCCACCTGAATGTGCTTGCCGATCACGAATGCGCAATGGGTGCGCTTGAGCGCCTCGATCATCTCGCGATTGATGCCGTAACCCAGGCAGTGGATATGCAGATCGCCCTCGATCTCGTCGAGCTCGCCGACGCCGACGCGGCTGCGGAATTGAATGCCCTCGCGCAGCCGCTCCGCCATCCGATCGAGCAGCGCGGCGGGAATCTTCGCCGCAGCGGATTTGAGCAGCAGCGGCTCGAGGGTTGCGCGCACCTCGAAGATGTCGCGAAGCCTATCTTCGTCTAGTGGCACGACATACCAGTGCGCCTTGGCGCCTTTTTCCAGGATTCCGATCGCCTGTGCGCGGAGCAGCAGGTTGCGCGCCACCGTGCGTCCGACCCGGAAATGCCGTGCCAGCGCCAGCTCGCTGACGCGGAAGCGTCCGAACAGCGACCGGTAGATGATCTCGCGTTCGAGCTTGTAATAGAGTTCGTCCCAGGCGTCGCTGCGCACGGCCTCGACCGGCCCGTCGGTCAGCCCGAACATCTCGGGCGTGATCGGGACACGGCGCGGTTCGACCTTGCGTTTGCCGGCGATGACGCCGCGGCCGTCGAAGCGGCGCACCAGGCCGATATGCTCGAGCTGTTCGAAGGCCTGCCGCACCGGCGAGCGGCTGGAGCCGAACAAGGTCGCGATCGCCGATTCGGAAAGCACGGTGCCGGCGGGGACGTCGCCGGTCCGGATGTGCCTCGCCAATGCGCTCTTGATCAGCGCGTAGGCCGGCTGTTTCCGTCTGGTCTGCGATTTCGCTCTTGGAATCGACATCGATGACTGCCCGTCGGTCACATGATCACGTGATCGCGTCAGGGATGTTCGTAGCAGGCATTTACGCACCGTTACCAGCGGACTTTTGGCTATTGCGTGCAATGTGCAATCATGTTTAGCTAGCCAAGCGCCAGATTGATGGCCGCCGTTGCGCGTCTCGTGCGCTGCAGCGGCGTTCACGTTTGTTCGTCGCGCCGATTGACGGCCGCGGATAGAACAACAAATCGACGCGTCAGCTCGTCTCAACGCAGCCGACAGCAAGTTCGGCGCATCACAGGGAGGATTGAATGAAACTGACGAGGCGTGAATTTTCCGCCGGCTTGGCGGCAGGTCTCGCTGCACCTGCGCTGATGCGCAGCGCGTGGGCGCAGGGCGCGACCATCAAGATCGGCATGTGCGTGCCGGTGACTGGACCGGCCGCGGAGCAGGGCCTGTGGGCCCAGAACGGCGCCAAGCTGGCGCTCGCGGCGGTCAACAAGGCCGGCGGCGTGCTTGGCAAGCAGGTCGAGCTCGTCATCGAGGACGACCAGACCACCAATCCGGGCATCGTGCTGGCATTCTCCAAGCTCGCCGCGCAGTCCGATATCGTTGCCTTCCTCGGCTCGATCCGCTCGACCCAGGTGCAGGCGATGGCGCCCGACGTGATCAAGGTCGGCAAGCCCGTGATGATCGGCGGCACCAATCCCGATCTCACCCATTCCGGCAATCCCTGGCTGTTCCGCTTCCGCCCCAATGACAATTACTCCGGCCGCGTGATCGCCGATTTCGGCGTCAACACGCTCGGCAAGAAGAAATGGGCGATCGTGCATTCCACCGACGCCTTCGGCACCGCGGGCGGCAAGGCGCTCACGGAAGCGCTGACCAAGCTCGGCGCGCCGCCGGTACTCGACCAGGGCTACGCCAACCAGAGCCAGGACTTCACTCCGGTCGTGCTGGCCGTTAAGCAGTCCGGCGCCGACGTGCTCGGCACCTACTTCACCTTCGAGAACGACCTCGGCATCTTCGCCCGGCAACTGCGCCAGCTCGGCGTCAATATCCCCTGGGTCGGCTCGCCCTCGGTGGTGGCGGTCTCCTCGACCAAGCTCGCAGGTCCCGCGCTGTTCGGCACCTACGGGGTCGCCGACTTCGCCGAGGACTCGAGCGATACCGCGAAGGCGTTCGGCAAGGCCTATCGCGATGCCTACAAGACTGCGCCCGACAACCAGAGCGCCTGGCCGTATGACGCGATCACGATCCTGTCAGCGGCGATCAACAAGGCCGGCTCGACCGATCCGACCAAGATCCGCGAAGCCATCCTGGCGACGCAGAAATTCGCCGGCGCCGAAGGCGAATACAATTTCGACAAGAACGGCGACGGCCTGCACGGCTACAATGTCGTGAAGAACGATAAGGGCAAGATCGTCTACGACAAGCACATCGACTTCAACGATTGATCTGACCGGGTTGGGAGGCACGAATGGATGGGCTCCCTCCCCCCTTGCGGGGGAGGGTTAGGGAGAGGGGTAAGCCGCACGGGCGGAATTCGTGGCTTACCCCTCTCTCCAACTCTCCCCCGCAAGGGGGGAGAGAGCCCTACCACCTCCCGAACGACAATCACTCCGATCCGGCTGGTGCCGGGATGTTCGCTTCGCCTTTCAATCGAGCGCTGTCATGGATCTGGTTCTCCAACTGCTCTTCACCGGCATCGGCATCGGCGCGGTCTACGCGCTGGTCGCGCTCGGTTTCGTGCTGATCTTCCGCGCCACCAACGTGGTGAACTTCGCACAGGGCGAATTCTCGATGGTCGCCGCCTATCTGATGGTGGTCTGCGTCGAGCTCGGGCTGCCATATTGGCTGTCCTTTGTGATCGCGCTCGCCGGCATGGCGCTGCTTGGCGTCATCTTCAATCTCGGCGTCTACTATCCGCTGCGCCATCGCACCTATCTGCCCGTCATCATCGCCACGATCGGCGCCTCGATCCTGCTGTCGAACTCGGTGCTGGCGATCTACGGTCCGCAGCCGCAGGTGCTGCAGGGATGGTTCGAGACGCCCGGCATCCAGCTCGGCCCGGTTTATCTCGACAGCCAGTATCTGTTGATCATCGGCGTCACGATCCTCCTGGTGCTGTTCAATTTCTGGTTCTTCGAGAAGACGCTGCTCGGCAAGAAGCTGCAGGCGACCTCGCAAGACAAGGAGATGGCCTCGCTGCTCGGCATTTCCGTCTCCACCATGATCATGATCACCTTCATCTATTCGGCGGTGCTCGGCGGTCTTGCCGGCATCCTGGTCGCGCCGGTGCTGTTCGTCTCGATCCAGATGGGTTCGACGATCGCGCTGAAGGCGTTTGCCGCGACCATCATCGGCGGTTTCGGCGATGTCGCCGGCGCCATCGTCGGCGGCCTGGCGCTCGGTGTCATCGAGACGTTCGGCGCCGCCTATATTTCGGTGCCGTACAAGGACGGCTTTGCCTTCCTGGTGCTGATCGCCTTCCTGGTGTTCCGGCCGCAGGGCATCTTCGGCGAACGTGTCGCGGAGAAAGCATGAGCGCCAGCGACAACATGATTCCGGCGCCCGCCGTGCGCTCGAAGCCGCTGATCATCCGGCATCTGCCGTATTTCCTCGGCGCCGCGGTGCTGGTGGCGCTTGCCGCCAGCATGCAGTTCGACGGCTACGTGCTCAACATCCTGCTGCAGGCCACGACCTTCTCGATCGCGGTGTTCGGGCTGTCGGTCGTGCTCGGCCTGTGCGGCCAGATCAACCTGGCGCAGGCCGCGTTCTTCGGTTTCGGCGCCTATGCGGTCGGCCTCGGGACAGCGGACCTGCATCTGAATTTCTGGCTCTGCCTGGTCGGCGGCTGCGTGATCGCGCTGATCGCCGGCGCGTTCCTGGGCATGTCGACGTTGCGGCTCGGCGGGCATTACCTTGCCATGGTGACGATCTCGTTCCAGCAGATCGTGACACTGGTGATGATCAATGCCATCGGCGTGACTCACGGACCCGACGGCGTCGCCAACATTCGCCGGCCCGAGCTGTTCCAGTCCTCGCAAAGTTATCTGGCTTTCTGCGTCGCGATGCTGGCGATCGTCGGCTATCTGGTCTGGCACCTGCCTGACACCAAGCTTGGCCGCGCCATGCGCGCGGTGCGCGACAACGAGCTCGCGGCCGGCGTCAACGGCATCGACGTGTTTCGCACCAAGGTCTCCGCCTTTGCGGTGTGCGCGGCGCTCGGTGGCCTCGCGGGTGGCCTGTTCGCCGGCGGTTTCGCCTATGTCAGCCCGGATCAGTTCTCGTTCGCAGAATCGATCCAGTTCCTGACCATGTCGCTGCTCGGCGGCGTGGCCTCTCCGATCGGCTCGGCGATCGGCACTGGGCTCCTGATCCTGATCCCGGAATGGCTTCGCTTCCTGAAGAGCGTGCCCGGCCTCTATCTCGCCATTTACGGCCTGTCCGTGATCCTGATCATCCGCTTCATGCCCGATGGCATCTGGGGCTTCGTGTCTGATGCGTTCACCCGCTGGCGCGCCCACACCGGGGCGCCGCCGGTTGCCGGAGCCCTCCAGCTCAAGCCGGCGACCACTGGCGGCGACATCGTGCTCGAAGTCACCGGGCTCTCGAAGCATTTCGGCGGCCTCAAGGCGGTCGACGGCGTCGACATCGCGGTGAAGCGCGGCAGCGTGCACGCGCTGATCGGACCGAATGGCTCCGGCAAGACCACGACGCTGAACGTGCTGTCCGGGCTCTACAAGGCCACATCGGGCAAGATCGTGCTCGACGGCACCGACATCACCAGCATGGCACCGCATCAGCGCACCGCCGCAGGTCTCGGACGCACCTTCCAGAACATCCGCCTGTTCCGCTCGATGACGGCGCTGGAGAATGTCGAGATCGGCGCCGAACGGCCCGGCAACACCATGATCGGGAAGGGCGATGACGCGCTGACCGAGCGCGCGATGGAGGCGTTGACTTTCGTCGGCCTCGGCAACCGCGCCAACGAGCTGATCTCGAGCTTCTCCTACGGTCATCAGCGCCTGATCGAGATCGCGCGGGCGCTGGCGTCGAACCCGACCTTGCTGCTGCTCGACGAGCCGGCTGCCGGCCTCAACTCGACCGAGAAGCTCGAACTGCATGAGCTGCTCAAGCGCATCGCGGCGCAAGGCCTCACCATCCTGATCATCGATCACGACATGACCCTGGTCTCGGAAGCCGCCCAGCACATCACCGTGCTGAACTTTGGACGCCGCATTGCGGATGGCGAGTCGATGGCGGTGCTGCGCCATCCCGACGTCGTCTCCGCCTATCTCGGGAGCGAATGATGCCGCTGCTCGAAATCCGTAATCTCGTGGTCCGCTACGGCGAGATCGAGGCGCTGCGCGGCGTCACCATCGCCGTGGAGCAGGGGCAGGTGGTCACACTGCTCGGTGCCAATGGCGCCGGCAAGTCGACCACGCTGCGCGCGATCTCCGGCCTCGCCAAGCCGGCCTCCGGCGACATCATGTTCGACGGTCAATCGATCGCCGGTCTCGGGCCGGAAGCGATCGTCCGGCTCGGCATCTCGCACGTGCCGGAGGGCCGGCGGGTGTTTCCGGGCCTCACCGTGAAAGAGAACATCATGCTCGGCGCGTCGAACCGTAAGGTCGGGGCGTCGCAGATCTCGCGCGAGGCTGACGCGATGTTCGACCTGTTCCCCGACATCCGCGCCTTCTCCAACGCGCTCGGCTGGACGTTGTCCGGCGGCCAGCTGCAGATGGTCGCGGTGGCGCGCGGGCTGATGGCCAAGCCACGGCTGCTGCTGCTCGACGAGCCCTCGCTCGGCCTCGCGCCCGTGATCGTGCAGGCGGTGTTCCGCATCATTTCGCAGATCAGGAAGGACACCACGGTCTTGCTCGTCGAGCAAAATGCGCGCATGGGACTTTCAGTCGCCGATCACGGTTTTGTTCTCGAAACCGGGCGGATCGTGCTGGGCGGCAAGCCCGACGAATTGTGGGGCAATGAAGCCATCGCCGCGGCCTATCTCGGCGGCCACGCCAAGTCCCACGCCTGACAACTCACTGTGCTGTATCGAGCGAGCTAGTTTTTCATGGTCACCATCAAGGTCGATAACCTCATCAACTTCGTGTCCGAGGTGTTTTCCCATTCGGAGTCCTCTCCGGAAGAGGCTAAGCGCATCGCGACTTACCTTACGACGGCGAATCTCACCGGGCATGACAGCCACGGCGTGATCCGCGTGCCGGTATATGTCCGGTGGAAGAAGATGGGCTCGATCGTGCCGAACCAGACGCCTGAGGTCGTGGTCGACACGCCGTCGCTCGCGGTGGTCGACGGCAAGTTCGGCTATGGCCAGACCGTCACCCCGATTGCGGTCAAGCTCGGCATCGAGAAGTGCAAGAAAGCGGGGCTTGCCGCCGTCGCGCTGCGCAACTCCGGCCATCTCGGCCGCGTCGGCGACTGGGCGGAGATGGCCGCCGCCGAGGGACTTGTTTCGATTCATTTCGTGACCGCGGCGGGCTCGCTCTTGGTAGCGCCCTATGGCGGCGTCGAGAAGCGGCTGTCGACCGCGCCCTATTGCGTCGGCATTCCGCGCCAGGGCCAGGACCCGATCGTGCTCGATTTCGCGACCTCGGTCGTCGCCGAAGGAAAGGTGCTGGTTTCAAGCCGCGGCGGCAAGAAGCTGCCGCATGGCGCGCTGGTCGATGCCGACGGCACGCTGAGCGAGGATCCGCACGTGCTGTATGGTCCGTACACGCCGGACGGGCCGCGCGATCACACCAAGGGGACCGGCGCGATCCGCGCCTTCGGCGATCACAAGGGCTCCGGCCTCGCGTTCATCTGCGAGCTGCTCGGCGGCGCGCTGACCGGCACCGGCGCGACCTCGTCGGACCGCCGCTTCGCCAACGGTATGATGGCGTTCTACATCGATCCCAAGGTGATCGACACCAGCAATTTCTTCGATGGCGAGATCACCCGCTACACCGATTTCATCCGCGCCACCAAGCCGATCGCGGGCACGGATTCCGTACTGGTTCCAGGCGATCCCGAGCGGAAAACCCGTGCCGATCGCACCAGGAACGGCATCCCCTTGCCTGACGACACCTGGGCGGCGATAGTGAATACCGCGCGCGAAGTCGGCGTCAGCGAAGTCTCGATCCAGCGGGCGACCAGCTGAGGTCCGCCCTCCAAGAAAACCTTCAAGAAAGCCCTCAAGAAACACAAAAGGAAACGTGATCAATGGCAAACAAGGTCAAGCAGGTCTGGGCATCGGGCAAGGCGGTGGTGAACGCGTGGCTTGCGATCCCCTCCGGGTTCTCGGCCGAAGTGATCGCGCAATGCGGCTTCGACAGCGTCACCGTCGACATGCAGCACGGTGTGCAGGACTATCAGTCGATGGTGCAGTGCTTCCAGTCGATGCATGCCCATCCGGTCACGCCGATGGTCCGCGTGCCCTGGAATGAGCCCGGCATCATCGGCAAGGTGCTGGATGGCGGCGCCTATGGCGTGATCTGCCCGATGGTCAACACGCCGCAGGAAGCCAAGAATCTCGTTTCCTACGCAAAATATCCGCCGAAGGGCGTGCGCTCCAACGGTCCGATCCGCGCCGGCATGTACGGCTCGGCCGGCACCTATCAGCAGACCGCCAACGACGAGATCGTGCTGCTGCCGATGATGGAGACCAAGACCGCGGTCGAGAACATGGAAGCGATCCTCGATGTCGAAGGCATCGACGGCGTCTATATCGGCCCGTCCGATCTCGGCTTCTCCTACGGCCTGGTGCCGAAGCTCGATCGTGACGAGCCGGAGATCCTCAAGATCTACGAGAAGATCATCAAGGAATGCGGCAAGCGCGGTCTCAACCCCGGCATCCACTGCTCCGGCGCCGAAGGCGCGGTGCGCGCGATCAACATGGGCTTCAAGCTCGTGACGCTGTCGAACGAAGTGGGCCTGATGCAGGTCTACGCCAGGATGCAGGTCAACCAGACCCGCGAGAAGTCCGGCGGCAAGGCGTAAGCACTTGTTTGCTCCCTCGCCCCGCGCTTGCGGGGAGAGGGTTGGGGTAAGGGGCCTCCATCCGGCGAGCACCATCGTTGCAATGACTTCGTGCCTCGCCCCTCACCCGGATCGCTGACGCGATCCGACCTCTCCCCGTAAAGGACGGGGAGAGGTGAAGAAAGACAAAGGAGAACTCCGATGGCCTCGGCTCAAACGATCCGCCTGCACGCCGACGACAGCGTCCTGATCGCGCGCGCGAGCCTGCCGCCGGGGTTGGAGGTGACCGAGGGCGTCACCACGCTCGATCGAATCCCGGCCGGCCACAAGGTCGCGATCAAGCCGATCGCGACAGGCGAGCCGATCAGGCGCTATGGCCAGATCATCGGCTTTGCGACGCAGGCGATCGCGCCCGGCCAGCACGTGCACACCCAGAATTGCGGTATGGGCGATTTCGCCAAGGACTACGCCTATGGCGTCGACGTCAAGCCGGTGCCGAACTTCGATCTGCCGGCGACCTTCGAGGGCATCCGCCGCGCCGACGGCCGCGTCGCGACGCGCAACTACATCGGCATCCTCACCTCGGTGAATTGCAGTGCCCATGTCGCCGGGATCGTCGCCGACATGTTCAAGAAGAATCCGTTCACCGGCGACAACCCCCTGGCCGATTACCCGAATGTCGACGGCGTCGTCGCGCTGACCCACAAGACCGGCTGCGGCATGACCCAGGACGAGCCGCTGGCGCTGCTTCGCCGCACGCTCGGCGGTTACGCGCGGCACGTCAATTTCTCCAACGTCATCGTGCTCGGCCTCGGCTGCGAGGTGAACCAGATCGGCGGCCTGATGGCCGAGCAGAAGCTCGCCGGCCGCCTGCGCGCGATGGACATCCAGGAGGTCGGCGGCACGCGCAAGACGGTCGAGGCTGGCGTCGCCTTCGTCAAGGAAGCGCTCACTGACGCCAACAAGGTCAAGCGCGAGGCGGTGCCGGCGAGCGAGCTCACCGTGGCGCTGCAATGCGGCGGCTCGGATGGTTACTCCGGCGTGTCGGCCAATCCGGCGCTGGGTGCCGCGAGCGATCTGCTGGTCCGTCACGGCGGCACGGTGATTCTCTCGGAGACGCCGGAGACCTACGGCGCCGAGCATCTGTTGACCCGCCGCGCCGTCAGCCGCGAGGTCGGCGAGAAGCTGGTCGGCCTGATGCGCTGGTGGGAGGAATATACCCAGCGCGAAGGCGCCGAAATGAACGCCAATCCGAGCCCCGGCAACAAGGCCGGCGGCCTCACCACCATCCTGGAGAAGTCGCTCGGCGCGATGGCCAAGGCCGGCAGCACCAACCTCGTCGACGTCCTTCACTACGCCGAGCCCGTCACCAAGAAGGGTTTCGTGTTCATGGACACGCCCGGCTACGACCCGGTCGCAGCGACCGGGCAGGTCGCCGGCGGCGCCAATCTCGTCTGCTTCACCACCGGCCGCGGCAGCGTGTTCGGTTGCAAGCCGGCGCCGTCGATCAAGCTCGCCACCAACACGCCGATGTACAAGCGGATGGAAGACGACATGGACGTCAATTGCGGCACCATCCTCGACGGCGAGGAGAGCGTGCAGGAATGCGGCCAGCGCATCTTCGACCTCATCCTCAAGACCGCCTCAGGCCAGCCGACCAAGAGCGAGAGCTTCGATTTCGGCGGTGCCGAGTTCGCGCCGTGGGTGCTCGGCGCGACGATGTAGTCTCCGCGTAGCCCGGATGGAGCGCAGCGAAATCCGGGACTCTCGCCGTGGATGAAGATCCCCGGATTACGCTTCGCTTCATCCGGGCTACGGACTGGACGGAGGAAACATGCGCGCACGTCGATTGAGTTTCTTCGGATGCCTCGCATTTCTGGCCGCTTTGAGCCTTGGCGCCGGTTCGGCTGACGCCGCAACCATTGTTGCGCTAGGCGCGAGCAACACCTATGGCAAGGGCGTGGCGCGCAACCAGGCCTATCCGGCGCAGCTCGAAGCGATTTTGCGCGCCAAGGGATTGAACGTCCGCATCGTGAATGCCGGCATCAATGGCGACACCACCGAAGGGATGCTGCAACGGCTCGACCGGGTAGTCCCGAACGGCACCCGTGCGCTGATCCTGCAGCCGGGCGGCAATGACCGGCGCAAGCTCAGCCCTGACCGCACGGCGGATATTCAAAGCCGGCTGAGCGCCCGTGGCATCACGGTGATCATGCTGCCGAACGGGATGCTGGGTGGACTCCCCCATCAGCCTGATGGCGTGCACTTGACCCCCGAAGGCTATCACATGCTCGCCGAGCAGCTCGCCTCGCAAGTCTCTGGCGCGATCGGCCGCTAGTCCCGTAGCCCTCACCTTGGGCACCCCATGCCCGTTGTTAGTGCTTGATGTCGACCGGAACCAGTGTTCTGCTCAAAAAAGCTGCTGGAGTCCCTGGTCCGTGTCGATATCAGTCGCACTGCATCACGTCACTCACTACAAATACGACCGGCCGATCGATCTCGGGCCCCAGACCATTCGGCTCCGGCCCGCGCCGCACACGCGCACGCCGATCACAAGCTATTCGCTCAAGGTCACGCCGGCCAATCACTTCGTGAACTGGCAGCAGGATCCGCAGGGCAACTGGCTGGCGCGCTACGTCTTCCCGGAGAAGGCGACCGAGCTCAAGGTCGAGGTCGACTTCACCGCTGAGATGACCGTGGTCAATCCGTTCGACTTCTTCGTCGAGCCGTACGCCAACAGCTTTCCATTCGAATATCCCGGCGATCTCAAGGCCGAGCTCGCACCGTACCTCGAGGCCGATGAACCCGGCCCGTTGCTCGCGGCGTATCTCAAGGAGATACCGCGCAAGGCTGACAGCACCGTCAATTTCCTGGTCGAGCTGAACGCGCAGCTGCAGAGGCGGATCGGCTATACCGTCCGCATGGAGACCGGTGTGCAGACGCCGGAGGAGACGCTTGCCGCGAACTCCGGCTCCTGTCGTGACTCGGCCTGGCTTTTCATCCAGGCGCTACGCCATCTCGGGCTCGCCGCGCGTTTCGTCTCCGGCTATCTCATCCAGGTACGGCCGGACATTGATCCGCTCGAAGGGCCGCGCGAGGTCGAAAACGATTTCACCGATTTGCATGCATGGGCGGAAGTCTATCTGCCGGGCGCGGGCTGGATCGGCTTCGACGTCACCTCGGGCATGCTGACGGGCGAGGGGCATATCCCGGTCTGCGCCACGCCGCATTACCGTTCGGCGGCGCCGATCTCCGGCACCGCAGGCGCCGCCAACGTCGAGTTCGGCTTCGAAATGAACGTGACGCGGGTGCGCGAAGCGCCGCGCATCACCAAACCTTTCTCCGATCAATCCTGGGCGCGGCTTGACCAGGTCGGCGAGCGCGTCGATGCCGACCTTGCGGCGCACGACGTGCGGCTCACCATGGGCGGCGAGCCGACCTTCGTCTCGGTCGACGATCTGGAATCGCCGGAGTGGAATGTCGCCGCGGTCGGTCCGACCAAGCGTGCGCTGGCCGATGAATTGATCCGCAAGCTGCGCGCACGGTTCGCGCCGGGCGGGCTGCTGCATTACGGCCAGGGCAAATGGTACCCCGGCGAGAGTCTGCCGCGCTGGGCGTTCGGCCTCTACTGGCGCAAGGATGGCAAGCCGATCTGGAAGAATGCCGACCTGATCGCTTCAGTCGAAAATCCGGGCAAGGCTGAGATCGCCGATGCGGAGCGCGTCGTAATCGGCATCGCCGCGCGGCTTGGCCTGAAGGCTGACTACGTCATGCCGGCTTACGAAGACACTGCGTTCTGGCTCGAGCGTGAGGCCGGCCTGCCTGCCAATGTCAGCCCTGCGAATTCCAAACTGACCGATCCGGAAGAGCGCGCGCGGATGGCGCGGGTGTTCGATGAGGGGCTGACCTCGCCGAAGGGTTACGTGCTGCCGATCCAGCGCTGGAGCCCGCTGGGCGATCGCGTGCCGGCGCGCTGGCGCAGCGAGCGCTGGAAGATCCGGCGCAGCCATCTGTTCCTGTTCCCGGGCGATTCCCCGCTGGGCTTGCGGCTTCCGATCTCTTCGCTCGAACACGTCCCGCCGGACGATTTTCCCTACATCATCGAGCAGGATCCGATGGCGCCGCGCGATGCGCTGGGGGAGATCGATCCAGAGCTGAAGCAGTCGCTCGAGGATATCCCCGAGCCGCTGCCGGTGCGCACCGCGATGTCGATCGAGGTGCGCGACGGCGTGCTGTGCGCCTTCATGCCGCCGGTCGAGAAGGTCGACGACTATCTCGATCTGGTCGCGGCCATCGAGGCGACCGCCGAGGACCTCGAGCTGCAGGTCCATGTCGAGGGCTACGCACCGCCATTCGATCCGCGCATCGAGGTGATCAAGGTGACGCCCGATCCAGGTGTGATCGAGATCAACGTGCAGCCGGCACAGAGCTGGCGCGAGGCCGTCGACATCACCCTTGGCCTCTATGAGGACTCCGCGAAGACGCGGCTGGGCGCCAACCGCTTCCTGGTCGACGGCCGGCACACCGGCACCGGCGGCGGCAACCACATCGTGGTCGGCGGCAGCAGGCCGGAGGATTCCCCGTTCCTGCGCCGGCCTGACCTGCTGAAGAGCCTCGTGCTGTATTGGCAGCGGCATCCGTCGCTGTCGTATCTGTTCTCGGGCATGTTCATCGGCCCGACCAGCCAGGCGCCGCGCATCGACGAGGCGCGGCACGATGGGCTCTATGAACTGGAGATCGCGCTGTCGCATGTGCCGCCGCCGGGCATGGATGCGCCGCTGTGGCTGGTCGACCGGCTATTCCGGCACATCCTGGTCGACATCACCGGCAACACCCATCGCGCCGAGATCTGCATCGACAAGCTCTATTCACCCGATGGTCCGACCGGCCGGCTCGGCCTGGTCGAATTCCGCGCGCTCGAAATGCCGCCCGACCCGCGGATGTCGCTGGCGCAGCAGCTCCTGATCCGTGCCCTGATCGCAAAGCTGTGGCGTGAGCCGCTGGAGGGCAAGTTCGTGCGCTGGGGCACCACGCTGCATGACCGCTTTATGCTGCCGCATTTCCTGTGGGAGGATTTCCTCGGTGTGCTCGCCGAGCTCAAGCAGTTCGGCTACGACGTCGAGCCGGAATGGTATCGGGCACAACTCGAATTCCGTTTCCCCGCCTTCGGCCACGTCCATCACGGCGGCGTCGGCCTCGAGCTGCGGCAGGCGCTCGAGCCCTGGCATGTGCTCGGCGAGGAGGGCACCTCAGGCGGCACTGTGCGCTACGTCGATTCGTCGGTCGAGCGGCTCCAGGTCAAGGCAACAGGTTTTGTCGAGGGCCGCCACGTCATCACCTGCAACGGCAGGCGGATGCCGATGACCGAGACCGGCCGCGCCGGCGAGGCCGTTGCCGGTGTCCGCTTCAAGGCCTGGCAGCCGGCCTCCGGCCTGCATCCGACCATTCCCGTGCACGCGCCGCTGACCTTCGACCTGATCGACACCTGGAACGGCCGCTCGCTCGGCGGCTGCGTCTATCACGTCGCCCATCCCGGCGGCCGCAACTACGAGACCAAGCCGGTCAATTCCTACGAGGCCGAGGCGCGGCGGCTGGCACGCTTTCAGGACCACGGCCACACCCCCGGCAAGATTGAAACACCGCCGGTGGAACGCACAATTGAGTTTCCCTTGACCCTCGACTTGCGGACGCCGCTCCTGCACTAATTGGCCGCAGGGGAAGTGCAATGACAGTGTCGGGTGGCCAAGGCGGTAGTCAAGGCAGCAGTCAGGAGAGCAGGGCCCGTCCCGGCCAGCGCCGGATGGCGCAATGGACCCGCGACTATGTCCGGCTGCCCGGCATTCCCGACGAATACATTGCCGACGACGGCGCGCCGCGGCCGGCCTGGGCCCGTTTCTTCGATGCCTTTGCCGCGCTGTCGCCGTCCGATATCGAGCGCCGATTTGCTTCCGCCGACCGCCATCTGCGCGAGGCCGGCGTCACCTATCGCGCGCCCGGCGACACCTCCGACCGGATCTGGCCGCTTAGCCATCTGCCGCTGATCATCGACGCGGCCGACTGGCGGCAGCTTGCCGCCGGCGTCGCGCAACGCGCGCAGCTCTTGGAAATGGTGCTGGCCGATCTCTACGGCGAGGGCCGGCTGGTCACTGACGGCGCCATCCCGGCGGCCGCGATCGCCGGCAGCAGCGAATATCTGCGCGCGGTCAGCGGTATCAAGCCGCCGGGCGGCCGCTATCTGCATCTCTACGCCGCCGACATCGGCCGTGGGCCTGACGGCCGCTGGTGGGTGCTCGGCGATCGCACGCAGGCGCCGTCGGGCGCGGGCTATGCGCTGGAGAACCGCCTGGTGCTGTCGCGCGCCTTCTCCAACCTCTACAAGTCGATGAATGTCGAGCGCGTTGCGCCGTTCTTCGAGGCGTTCCGCGATTCACTGCGCGCCAGCGCCGATCGTGACGAGCCGCGGATCGGCCTGCTGACGCCGGGCGCGTTCAGCGAGACCTATTTCGAGCACGCCACGCTGGCGCGTTATCTCGGCTTCCTGCTGGTCGAGGGCGACGATCTCGCGGTCTCCGGCGACCGCGTCCACATCCGCACCGTTGCCGGATTGAAGCGGCTCGACGTGCTGCTGCGCCGGGTCGATTCCAACATGCTCGATCCGCTCGAGCTCGATGCCTCCTCCTATCTCGGCGTGCCCGGGCTCGTCGAGGTGCTGCGCAAGGGCGGCGTCGTAGTCGCCAACATGCCGGGCTCGGGCGTGATGGAGGCGAAGGCGCTGCTCGGCTTCCTGCCCAATCTGTGCCGGCGGCTGCTCTCTGAAGACCTGATGATGCCGCATATCGCGACCTGGTGGTGCGGCCAGAAATCCGCCCGCGAGGAGGTGCTGTCGCGGCTCGACGAATTCGCGATCGAGGGCGCTTATGGCCGCGGCGTTGCGGATTTTCCGGGCCACGGCCCGGTGCTGCCGGGCGAATTGTCGGCTGCCGATCGCGACCGCCTGAAGGATGCGATCAGCCATCGCGGCATCGACTATGTCGGACAGGAGCTGGTGCGGCTGTCGACGACGCCAGTGTGGGAGAACGGCCGCATTGCGCCGCGTCCGTTCGTGCTGCGGGTGTTCGCGGCGGCGACGCCTGATGGCTGGACCGTGTTGCCCGGCGGCTTCTGCCGGATTGCCGATCGGGCGGATGCGCGCGCGGTGTCGATGGGCGATGGCGCGGTGTCCGCCGACGTCTGGGTGGTCTCCGACAAGGCGGTCGCGACCTCGACCCTGCTGCCGGCGGTCGACACCGTCCGCATCCGCCGCATCGCCGGCGTGCTGCCGAGCCGCGCCGCCGACAATCTGTTCTGGCTCGGCCGCTATCTCGAGCGCGCCGAGGCCACCATTCGCCTGATCCGTGCGCTATGCACGCCGCTGCGCGATCCCGCGCGGGCGAATGCAACCGGCCCGACACCAGCGATGCATTCGGCCGAGCGCATCCAGCGCATGCTGGTGACCTGGGGCGCGGCCTCGCAGACGGCGCGCGCCAATCCCGCCAAGGTCGCGCTTGAGGCGTTGCAGAGCGAGGAGAAGTTCGGCTCGGCGCTGTCGTTGGTGCGATCGGCGCAGCGCACCGCCACCTCGCTCCGCGAGCGGCTGTCGCCGGACGCCTGGCAGGTCATCACCGAGATGGCCGATCGGCTTGCGATCGAGGTTCACGACGATGACGGCGTCGTCAGTGCCGCCGAGCTGACCCTGCAGGAGCTCGCAAGCTTCGCTGGTCTCGCGCAGGAGAACATGAACCGCGCGGCCGGCTGGCGCTTCCTCGAAATGGGCCGCCGCGCCGAGCGTGCCATCAACACCACGCGCTTTGCCCGCCAGTTCGCCTATGACGAAGCCGGTGACGAGGATCTCGACGTCCTGCTGACGCTGGTCGATTGCCAGATCACCTATCGCTCGCGCTATCTGGTGCAGCCGCTGCTCACGCCGGTGCGCGACCTCGCCGTGCTCGACCCCTACAATCCGCGCTCGGTCGCATTCCAGGTCGCGGCGCTGAACGAGCATATCGCCGCGCTGCCGAGCCTGAAGGAGCACGGACTGATCGAACGGCCGCAACGGCTTGCGGTCGCGGTCGAGGCGATGTTGACGACGGCCGAAGCTCGCAGCCTCGACGTCAAGACGCTGTTTGCGCTGGAGCAGGACCTGCTCAACCTCTCCGATGCGATCGGGCTGCATTATTTCCCGCACGGACCGAATGCCAGCCGGCCGGAGAAGCTCACGGGGCTGGCGTGATCTACGACATCCGTCACGTCACGACCTACAGCTACGAGACCCAGGTCAGCTTCGCACGCTGCTCGCTGCGGCTGGAGCCGATCAGCGGCGACGGGCAGCAGCTCATCTCGCACTCGGCCGATATCCGCCCGAAGCCTGCCGAGCGTACCGCGCGGCGCGATTTCTTCGGCACGCTGACCGAAAGCGTGCTGATCGAGACCGCGCATCGCAGCCTGCGCATCGATTCCCGTTCGCGGGTCTCGGTCGCGCGGCGGCCGCCGGCGCGTGACGCCGTCAGCCCGCCCTGGGAGAGCGTGCGCGATCAAGCGTTCGAGGCCTTGAGCCTCGATGCAGCCTCGCCGGTCGGCTATGTCTTTGCCAGCGCGCTGGTGCCGGTGCTGCGGCCCGTGACGGCGTATGCCTCCGCGAGCTTTTCGCCGGATGGTGGTATCCTCACTGGAGCCGCCGACCTGATGCGCCGCATCCGCAACGACTTCAAATACGATCCCAAGGCGACTGTGATCTCGACGCCGCTGCGTGACGTGTTCGAGAAGCGCCATGGCGTCTGCCAGGACTTTGCCCATGTGATGATCGCGGGCCTGCGCGGTCTCGGTCTGCCCGCGGCCTATGTCAGCGGCTATTTGCGCACCATTCCGCCGCCGGGGCAGCCGCGGCTGCAGGGCGCCGACGCAACCCATGCCTGGGTGTCGGTCTGGTGCGGCCACGCGCTCGGCTGGGTCGGGTTCGATCCCACCAACGATCTGATGGTCGCCAACGACCACATCATCCTCGCCATCGGCCGCGACTTCGCCGACGTCTCTCCGGTCGACGGCGTCATCGTCGGCGCCCGCAAGCAGAAGCTCAGCGTCGCGGTCGACGTGCTGCCGGTGGAGTGATCGGAGCGGGGCGAGACCTCGATCAGGCGACGTGCCGCTTGCCGGATTTGTCCCATCCGACCGGGCTGACCACGACACGGTCGCGGCCTTCAGCCTTGGCTTGATAGAGCGCGAGGTCTGCGGCCTTGAGCAGGTCGCGCGACGTGCGCTCGTGGTCTGGCACGAGGCAGGACACCCCGATACTGACAGTCGGCAGCTCGGGCTCGGATTCACGCGCGGCCGTCAATTTCGCGCGAATCTGTTCGGCCATCTCCAGTGCGCCGGCCTTGCCGATGCCGGGTAGCAGCACCGAAAACTCCTCGCCGCCGTAGCGCGCGCCGAGATCGGTCACGCGCTTGGCGCCGGCTGCGATGCATCGCCCCACCGTGGCGAGTACGGCATCGCCGGCCTGATGCCCGTAGCTGTCGTTGAAGGCCTTGAAATGATCGACGTCGATCATCAGCAGCGAAACCGATGACTTCGCGCGCATGCCGCGCCGCCATTCGACGTCGAGCGTATCGTCGAGGCGGCGGCGGTTGGCGAGGCCGGTCAGCGCATCCGTGCTCGCAAGGTGCGCGAGCCGGCGTTCCGCGGCGGCCCGCCGCTTGAGAGCGGCCAGCAGGTAGAACATCAGAACGATCGAGAGGCCGCAGAGCGCAGCCACCACGCTGCCGATCAGCCAGAGCTGCTGCCACCAATCGGCATAGATGCCGTCAAGCGAGAGACCTTCGGCGATGATCAGGCGATGGTTGCCGATCGCCTGGAAGACATAGAGCCGGCTGACATGATCGACGAGCGATTTCGTCATGTAGGAGCCGGATTGCCGTGCCGGATACTGCTTGAAGACTTGTGAGTCCTTGATGCTTTGCCCGATCTTGCTGATCTCGAACGGTGCGCGCATCAGCATGACGCCATCGGTATTGAACAGCGCCATGCTGTCGCCGAGGCCGAAGTTGAGCTTGCGAAACAGGTTGTGGAAATAGCTGAGCCGCATGCTGCCCGCGACCACGCCGGCAAAGGATCCGTCGTCATTGCTGATGCGGCGGCTCAGGCTGATCAGATATTCGCCCTCCGGCGTAACCCAGGGAGTGCTGATGAACAGTCCGTGATCCGCCTGGGTCCGATGCACCTGGAAGAAGTCCCGATCGGCGAAACTTGCGGTCCGCGGCGTCAATGTCCGGGAATCCAGCGTAACGTCGCCCGCGGCATTCAGCACGAAAATCGAGCCGAGATCCTTGGCGGTGGCGGCGCGGTCGAACAGTACGACCTGGCGCAGCTCCGGGCTGACCTTGGCGAGCTCCGGCAGCTTGACGCCGTCGGCGACCGCCTGCAGCGACAGGTCATAGAGCTCGATGTTGCGGTCGATCTCGCTGGCGATGGAGGCGACCAGGTTGGTCGCGCCTTCCTTGGCGTGCCGGTAGTCCTTATCCGCCATTTCCCAGAGGATCGATGCGCAGATCGCCGAAAAGCCCAGAACGAGGCCGATCCCGAGCGCCAGCAGCCGTTTGGTCGGCACCGCCTTCGGCTTTGGCAAAAGCCCGTTCATCGCACGCTTCCACTTCCCCCCGCGCCCCCGCGCTTTGACGTTTTCTATGGGGGCATCAAATTGAGAAAGGCGACCTGAAGCGCAGGCAATTTATGCGCGTGCGTTGGAGGAGTTTTAACCATCCAGGGACCTGTCGCGCATCCTCGGCGGATCGCGCGATCCGTTCAGGTTCCGGTCCGGCGCAGGCCGTCTGCGGCGTCGACGCGCAGGTTGCGGAAGAATTGCTCGACCTCGCGCGACAGCGTCTCGGCCGTTGCGGTCAGATCGCTCGACGCCGCGAGCACCGACTCCGCCGCCTTGCTGGTCTGGTCCATGTCGTCGCGGAGCGAGCCGACGTTTGTGACCAGGGTTTCGTTGCCCTGGGCGGCCATCTGCGCGTTGGCGGAGATTTCGCGGGTCGCTGCATCCTGCTGGCCGATCGCGCTTGCGATGTTCGCGGTGACGTCGCTGATCTCGCGCACCGCCTGGCCGATCTCGCGCACGGCGGCGACCGAGTTGCGGGTGGAAGCCTGGATCAGCCCAACATTCTCGCTGATCTCGGCGGTTGCCTTGGCGGTCTGCCCGGCCAGCGCCTTGACCTCGTGTGCGACCACGGCGAAGCCGCGGCCGGCATCGCCGGCGCGGGCGGCTTCGATGGTGGCGTTGAGCGCGAGCAGATTGGTCTGCTCGGCGATCGCCTGGATCAGGTTCAGCACGCCGTCGATGCGCTGGGTGGTAGCGGCGAGGCTCTCGATCTCGGTGATCGAGCGGTCGGTGCGCACGCCGGCCTGATCGACCGCGCCGGAAGACTGCTTGACCTGGCGGCCGATCTCCTCGACCGACGCAGAGAGCTCTTCGGCCGCGCCCGCCACCGCGGAGACGTTGCTCGAGGCCTGTTCGGTGGCGCCGGCCGCCGCAACGGCCCGGCCGTTGGCGTCGGCCGCGACGGTCGCGATGGTCTGCGCGGTCTGCCGCATCGTTGCGGCGTTGTCGTGCACTGCGCGGAGCACCTCGCCGATGGTGCCGCGGAATGCGTCGACGAAGCTCTCGATGTGCCGGCCGCGCGCGTCGCGGGCCTCCGAATCCTGCAGGACTTGCGCGTTCAGGCTGCGATTGCGGTCCATCGCCTCCTGGAACACCTTGATGGCACGAGCCAGCGCACCGATCTCGTCGCTGCGGCCGACATGGGGCACTTCGACCTGGTCGGCGCCTTCGGCGACCTGCTTGATGGTCGTGGTGATCTGCGACAGCGGCCGCGCCACCGATCGGGCGATGATCAGCACGCCGAGCACCACGACGATCAGGGCGGCTGCGCCGAGCCCGGTCAGCAGCAGCGCCAGCGCACGGTTGGCGTCGGTCTGGTGCGCCAGCCGCTTGCTGCGCTCGGCATAGACCTTGGAAAGCGCCTCGAGATCCTTGTTCAGTGCGGTGCGCACGTCGCGGTTGGCGTCGTTGTCGCCCCACTCACGCCCGGCTGCGGCGCCGATCTCGATGCCGCGGCGAACCAGCTCCTTGCGAAATTCGACGAACTGCTCGATGCGCTTCTTGAAAACCGCGAACTGCGCGGCGTCGTCGGCCTGCACCAGGGTTTCCCAGTTCCTGACCACGCCGAGGATGCGCTCGTTGAAGGCCAGCAGCCCGGCGCCATATTTCTTCACCGCGGCCGGATCGGTCGACATGTAGATGCCGCGGGATTCCATCACCACGGCATAGACCAGCGAATTGACCCGTTCGACATTGAGCGCGGCGCGGCTTGCGAGGTCGACTGCCTCGGTCAGCTCGGCGTTGCGCCGCGCGTTGTGGTCGGACAGCAAGGTGATGGCCGCGGTCAGCACCGCAATCAACGCAAACGTCGAGTACAGCCGCGCAGCAAGCGAGAATCGGGATGCCATCGGAGGCCGGGATGTGGAGATGGGGGATGTCGCTGGGGCAGGCATTGCGGGCACTCCAAGAGGCCGGGGAGTACCTTCGGCCAATTAAAGCTTATGCAAAATCTTCATGGACAATCTCTTAACAGGGGCGCTTTGCGCAGCCGCAACCGTTGAAATCTCTAAATAATCCCAAAGTCTTAGGTGCAGCGTCGGGCTGGCGGGCCCGGCCGCCTTGCCGCGCTGTTGAATGACGGTCCGCCATCACCATCATTCATCAACATCCCCGCCGTACGGCAGCGAAGCTGATGGCACGACTTTCGCAAAGAGGTGCTAGGTTACGCCGCCACAAGTCCTTGACGCGAACTCCCATGCTCTATCGTCACACCATCGACGCCACCAATTATGCATTCGATGATCTGCGCACCCTGCTTGCCAAGGCCTCGCCGCCGCGTTCCGGCGACCGCCTGGCCGGCATCGCGGCCGACAGCGCGGAGGAAATGATCGCCGCACGGCTGGCGCTCGCCAACGTGCCGCTCAAGCAATTCCTCGATGAGCCTGTCATCCCCTATGAGGACGACGAAGTCACCCGCCTGATCCTCGACAGCCACGACGTTGCCGGCTTCCTGCCGGTGTCATCGCTTACCGTGGGCGGCTTCCGCGACTGGCTGCTGTCCGATACCGCCACCTCTGATGCGATCAGGAAGATCTCGCGCGGCATCACGCCGGAGATGGTGGCAGCGGTGTCGAAGCTGATGCGCAACCAGGACCTGATCCTGGTCGCGAAGAAATGCGAAGTGACGACCCGCTTCCGCAATACCATCGGTTTGCGCGGCCGCATGAGCACGCGGTTGCAACCGAACCATCCCTTCGACGACCCCAAGGGCATCACGGCCTCGATCCTCGACGGGCTGCTGCTCGGATCGGGCGATGCCTGCATCGGGATCAATCCGGCAAGCGACGATCCGAAAGTCCTCGGAACGCTGCTGCGGCTGTTGGACGACATCATTACGCGGCTCGAAATTCCGACCCAGAGCTGCGTCCTCACCCACGTCACAACCACGCTCGGGCTGATCGGGCAGGGGCTGCCGGTCGATCTCGTGTTCCAGTCGATCGCCGGCACCGAGGCGGCCAACCGCAGCTTCGGCGTCGACCTCTCGCTGCTGCGCGAGGCGCGCGAAGCCGGGCTGTCGCTCCGCCGCGGCACGGTCGGTGACAATGTGATGTATTTCGAGACCGGCCAGGGCTCGGCGCTATCGGCCAACGCCCATCACCAGGTCGACCAGCAGACCTGCGAGGCGCGGGCCTATGCCGTGGCGCGCGCGTTCGATCCGCTGCTCGTCAACAGCGTGGTCGGCTTCATCGGTCCCGAATACCTCTATGACGGCAAGGAAATCATCCGCGCCGGGCTCGAGGATCATTTCTGCGGCAAGCTGCTCGGCCTGCCGCTCGGGATCGACGTCTGCTACACCAACCATGCCGAGGCCGATCAGGACGACATGGACAATCTCCTGACGCTGCTCGCGGCCGCCGGCGTCAATTTCATCATGGGCGTGCCGGGCGCCGATGACGTTATGCTAAACTATCAGTCGACATCGTTTCACGACGCGCTCTACGTCCGCGACCTGTTCGGCCTGACGCGGGCGCCCGAATTCGACGACTGGCTGGCGCGCGTCGGCCTTGCCGGGCAGGACTTCCGCCTCATTGCCGATGCGGGGCGGCTGCCCGACCTTGCTGCCGGGCTCTTGACCTGACGGGATAGCGAAATCCTGCAGAGCAACTATCTCACCGTTGTGACGTTAGGTAGTGCCACAATGTTGAAGAATTTCTGGCCCAGCGTTCCACGCCATGGTTAGATTTGCACGTGCTTCGGGGTCGTTTGATGAGAGCTGAGGGCATAAAGACAGTACGGCGTATCCTCTGCGTCTTTCCGCGCTATACGTCGTCGTTTGGGACCTTCGAGCACTCCTACGCCCTGACCGATGGCGTCAAGGCGTTCATGCCGCCCCAGGGCCTGCTGCTGATCGCCGCATATCTTCCGGAGAACTGGTCGGTCCGTTTCGTCGACGAGAACCTGCGTCCGGCGACGACGGAGGATTTCGAGTGGGCGGAAGCCGTGTTCGTCAGCGGCATGCACATCCAGCGCCAGCAGATGAACGACATCTGCCACCGCGCGCATGATCATGACCTGGTGGTCGCGATCGGCGGCCCCTCGGTCAGCGCCTGCCCGGATTACTATCCCGCATTCGACTACCTTCATGTCGGCGAGCTCGGCGACGCCACCAATGAGCTGATCAAGCGCCTGGCGGAGGATACCAGCCGTCCCGATCAGCAGGTGGTGCTGAAGACCATCGACCGGCTGCCGATGACGGATTTCCCGCTGCCGGCCTATGAGCTCGCCGAAACCAAGAAATACTTCCTCGGCAGCATCCAGTTCTCCTCGGGCTGCCCCTATCAGTGCGAGTTCTGTGACATCCCCGGGCTCTACGGCCGCAATCCGCGTCTGAAGTCGCCGCAGCAAATCATCGCCGAGCTCGACAAGCTGCGCGCATGCGGCGCCACCGACACCGTCTATTTCGTCGACGACAATTTCATCGGCAACCGCAAGGCGGCGAGCGAGCTGCTGCCGCATCTGATCGAGTGGCAGAAGCGGACCGGCTATGTCACCCGGCTCGCCTGCGAGGCGACGCTCAACATCGCCAAGCGCCCCGAGATCCTGGAGAAGATGCGCGAAGCCTTCTTCGTGACGATCTTCGTCGGCATCGAGACGCCGGATCCCGACGCACTGAAGGCCATGCACAAGGATCAGAACATGATGGTTCCGATCCTGGAGGGCGTGCGTACCATCAATTCCTTCGGCATGGAGGTCGTCTCCGGCATCATCATGGGGCTCGATACCGACAAGCCCCAGACCGGCGACGCGCTGATTTCCTTCGTCGAGGAGTCACAGATTCCGCTTCTGACCATCAACCTGCTGCAGGCGCTGCCGAAGACGCCGTTGTGGGACCGGCTTGAAAAGGCGGGGCGGCTGGTCGATGACGAGGGCCGCGACTCCAACGTCGAGTTCCTGCTGCCGTATGAGGACGTGGTCAGTTCCTGGCGCAAGTGCATGGAAGTTGCCTACGAGCCGAAGAAGCTGTTCGATCGCTATCTGCATCAATGCAATTACACCTACGCCAACCGCATCAAGGTGCCGGTCAGCCCGGAGATGAAGAGCTGGGCCAACATCCGACGCGGCCTGATCATGCTGCGCAACATCTTCTGGAAGGTCGGCGTGCTCGGCGACTACAGGCGCGTGTTCTGGAAGTTTGCGCTCGGCCGGCTCAAGCGCGGCGACATCGAGGGGTTGATCTCGGCGACGCTGGTTGCGCATCATTTGATCACGTTTGCGCGTGCAGCCTCCAGCGGCCGGCAGAACGCCTCGAACTACTCGATCCGGCTGCGCGAGGCCTCCGTTCCCGCCGAATAGCAGCATGACGACACCGCCGGCGCCATCGCCCCCATCGCTTCCCGATTTGCGCGACCTCACGCCGGCGCGCGTCGGTCTTGGAAGGTCCGGCGCCAGCCTGCCGACCGATGCACTGTTGTCCTTCACGCTCGACCACGCGCGCGCCCGCGACGCCGTGCATGCGGCGTTCGATGTCAGTGGGATTGCGGCCGGTCTTGCCGGCCTCGGCCTCACGCCGCGGCAGGTGTCGAGCCAGGCGCACAGCCGCCGCGACTATCTGCGCCGGCCCGATCTCGGGCGCATGCTGGATTCCGCATCCCGGCGGTCGCTGGAGAGCAGCGGCATCAGCGCGTGCCCCTGTGCCGTCGTGATCGGGGACGGCCTGTCGCCGACCGCGGTCAATGTGCATGCCGTCGAACTGATCCGACATCTCCTGTCGCAGCTCGCGGCTGATAGAATCGACGCCGGTGCGGTGATCGTCGCTTCGGGGGCGCGGGTCGCGCTCGGCGACGAGATCGGCACCATCCTCGGCGCCCGCATGCTGGTGATGCTGATCGGCGAACGGCCCGGCCTGTCCGCGCCCGACAGCCTTGGCGCCTATCTGACCTTCGCGCCGCGGATCGGTCTCACCGATGCCGACCGCAACTGCGTCTCCAACATCCACCGCGCCGGGCTGAGCTATGCCGAAGCCGCGTTCAAGATCGCGTGGCTTGTGCGCGAAGGCCTGGCACGCCAGATCACGGGGGTCGCGTTGAAGGATGAAAGCGGCGGTGGATCGTTCCGGAATGCGCTACCCGGGTGTGGCAAATCAGATACTTAATGGCTGATATCGGTGGTTCCCCGCTGATTTGCCTCGAGTCGCACGCTTGCGAGCAAAGGGGCGGGCAGGTAAAACCGGCGCCGGTCAATATTCGCGTGTTTTCAAGGACTAGCGCCGATCAACCGCGCTCACCCGCCTCATTCGCGCCCCTGAAGCATGATCCGGAAAAGTGCGAAGCGGTTTTCCGAAAAGATCATGCCCAAACAAGAAGCTAAAGCGCGATGATTCAAGCCGATGGCATCGCGCCTTAGACCCAAGCTAGACAGATTGAGCCGTTTTCAGAACTGGACAGGGCATGCTCGAAAAGAACTCGGAAAGTCAGGTCCACGTCGAGAAAATTGAAGAGCCGCGATCCGGCCCCAGCATCGCCTTCGGGATCGAGCGTCTCGGCCTGATCCCGATGCGGGCGCCGATCGTGTCCTGCGTCGTCCTCGTCCTGCTGCTGATCGGCGCCGTGTTCGGCATCCACCGAATCAAGATCGACGACTCGCTGTCGCAGCTGTTCCGCTCCAATTCCCAAGACTACAAGCAGTATGAGGCGGTGACCAAGCGCTTCCCGGCGACCGAGTTCGACGTGCTCGTCGTGGTCGAAGGCAAGACGCTGCTTGAGCGCGACAATCTCGGCAAGCTGCGTGACATGGTCACGGATCTGCAACTCGTCGAGGGTGTGCGCGGCCTGGTGTCGCTGTTCTCCGCGCGCCAGGCGCCGGAGCGAGGCAAGCTGCCGGCGGCGTTGTTCCCGAACGAGCTGCCCGAGGGCGCGGCCTATGACAAGTTCGTCGAGACCGTCAAAAGCAACGAGATCATCCGTGGCAAGCTGCTGTCGGAGGACGGCACGCTTGCGCTGATCGTGCTGTCGCTCGAGCCGGAGGTGGTCGGCAGCAACAAGCTTAGCAAGGTGGTCGGCGACATCAGGAAGATCATGGCCGACGACCTTGGCGGCAGCGGGCTCAACGCGCAGCTGTCCGGCGTACCGGTCATGCAGCTCGAGATCCGCAATGCGGTCGAGCGCGACGGCCTGACCTACAACATCCTCGGCATCCTTGCCGGCTGCATCATCGCCATCATCTTCTTCCGCAAGATATCCTTCATGGTGGCGGCAGCGTTCCCGCCGATGATCGCGATCCTGCTCGCGCTCGGCGGCCTCGGCTGGGCCAATTTCAATCTCAACATGTTCCTCAACGTGATGACGCCGCTCATCATGGTGATCAGCTTCTCCGACTCGATGCAGTTGACATTCGCGGCGCGCGACCGGCTGATCGCAGGGCAGGACAAGTTCACCGCGTTCAAGAACGCGGTGCTGGTGGTCGGCCCGGCCTGCGTGCTGACGCACGGCACGGCCGGCATTTCCTTCATCGCGCTGCAGTTCTCGGATTCCGACCTGATCCGCAAGTTCGGCGAGGCCGGGCTTGCCGCGACCATCATCGCGCTGGTCGCGGTGCTCTCGCTGGTGCCGGTGTTCGGTATCCTGCTGGTGCGTAACGAGAAGGTGTTTGCGGTCAAATTCCAGAGCGCCGATGCCGGCGTGCAGGCGCTGCGCAATTTCTGCTACTGGATCGCGGTGCGCATGGTCGGCCGTCCCGGGCTGTTCAGCCTGCTTGCGCTGATCGTGGTCGGCGGCCTCGGCATCATCTACGCCAATCTCGAGCCGCGTTACCGGCTCGCCGACCAGGTGCCGGACAAGCGGCAGGCGGTGGCGGCGTCGAGCCGGCTCGATGCCAAGCTGACCGGCGCCAATCCGGTCGATGTGCTGATCGAATTCCCCAAGGGGCAATCGCTGTACTCGCCGGAGACCTTGAAGACCATTGCCGCTGTCCATGCGATGGTCGAGGACTCTGCCGGCGTCGGCAACGTCTGGTCGCTGGAGACCTTGCGGCGCTGGCTCGCCGAGAAGGCCGGCAGCAACGACGTCGCGACGCTGAAAGAGTATGTCGATCTGATCCCCGAACATCTGGTGCGCCGCTTCATCGACAAGAATCAGGACGCGGTCGTGGTGTCGGGCCGGGTCCCGGATCTGGACTCGAGCCAGTTGCTTCCGGTGGTGAACAAGCTCGATCACTCGCTGGACAAGGTGCGCGCCGAGCATCCCGGTTACGAGATCGCGGTCACCGGCCTGTCGGTGATTGCCGCGCGTAACAGCGCCAGCATGATCGAGAAGCTCAACCACGGCCTCACCATCGAATTCCTGCTGGTTGCGATCTTCATTGGGCTCGCATTCCGCTCGGTCGTGGTGATGTTCTCCTGCATCCTGCCCGGCATCTTCCCGGTGGTGCTGTCGGGCACCGTGCTGTGGCTGCTCGGGGAGGGGCTGCAATTCGCCAGCGTCGTGGCCCTGACCGTCTCGTTCGGCCTCGGCCTGTCCGCCACCATCCACTTCCTCAATCGTCTGCGGCTGGAGACCAAGCCGGGTGTCACGCCCGAGCTTGCGGTGGAGCGCGCCACCGTGCTGGTCGGTCCGGCGCTGATCCTGACCACGGTGGTGCTGGCCTGCGGCCTCGTCGTCACCGTGTTCTCCGACCTGCCGTCGCTGCGGCTGTTCGGCTGGCTCAGCGCGTTCTCGATGGTCGCAGCGCTGGTCGCCGACCTGTTCATCCTGCGCCCGACCTCGATGTTCCTGATCAACCTGTCGCAGAAGCTGCGCGGCAAGGGCGGGCAACCGGCGCCGATCGAAAAGGCCTGACCGAGAGGCAACAAAGCGCGGCAACAAAAAGCCCGGTTCCGAAGCGCTCGGAACCGGGCTGTTTTGTTTGCCTGCCTAATCGGTCGGAGCCGTCAGGTCTTCGTCATCGTAATCGTGACGCCGCGGATCTCACCCTTGGAGTCGATCTGCACGACCTGCTTGGAGCCGTTGGTCTGCAGGTTCAGGTTCGCGGCAAAGCCGGAGGCCTCGACGAACACGTCGATCCGCCCGCCGCCTGCGGTGCCCTGCAAATTGCCGAAGATGTTGCGGCTGGCCTCGCTCCAGTTGCCGGAAATGCGGTCGCCCTGGCTGGTGACGTCGCTCGAGAGGTCGAATTTGTAGCTGTCGCTTGCGCAATGCAGGGACTGCTTCAGGTTCATGCCCGATGGCGCGACCTTGTAATCCGCCTTGCAACGAATCCGTTCCGTCGTGCCGTTGGACAGCGCCACCGTGCCCGTTCCGGTCCACGAGCCGGCAAATCCGGCAAACGGCCCGGTGGCCTGGGCATGGACTGCGGAGGCGGACAGCATCAGTGCGGCGCCGACGCCCACCGCTCTGATAGCCTGACCATAAAGGCTGGAACCAAACCGTTTCATTGTGAATTTTCCCATCAAAATCAACGCTTCCTACGCAAGAAAGCGTCTCGCCGCATCGAAGGTTTAGTGTCACCGAAGAATGTTAGGTTCAAACGACAGAAACGGCGCGAGACGTCGATATCGTCATCGAACAGAATCAGAAACCGTCGGCCTCATGGTCGCATGTAGCTTTGCGCGAGTGCCATCCGCAATACCCGAACGCGACAAAGTGATGGCACGAATCGTTGTTGTAAATCAATGGCTTATGCGGGGGTTTACAGCGCCGTAAATTTAGCCGCATTTAGCGGTGCTTGTCGTCAATCCGTTGCCGCGTTACGTGGCGTCTGCAATCCCCAAAATCCGTCCCGGCCATGCCGAAGCGCTTTTCGGGAACAGATTTTCTGCTGTCGGAAATGAAGGAATACGATGCGTAAATTTATCTTGGCTCTTGCCCTGTTGTCGATCCCGCTCTCGTCCAGCGCCTTCGCCCAGCAGCAAGGGCGCGGTACACCCGACGAGCAGAAGGCTTGCACGCGCGACGTGCAGCGTCACTGCCGCTCCGTGATCGATCAGGGCGATTTCACCATTCTCGCTTGCTTGCAGCAGAACCGCAGCAAGATCAGCGCCGCTTGCGACCAGGTGCTGAAGACCCACGGCCAGTAAGACCGAATTCAGGTCTCAAGGGACCGCTATCGACACCGCGGCTGGCAGCCAAGCCGGCCGCGGCCGCATATGCTGGCGGTCACAGATAGCATTGGTTTTGGTGGCGTATTCCCCTATATGGGGCTCGCAAATCCCCCGCATGCGCCTGAACCTTCGCGCCTGCGTCGTGCCATGACCAGTGTAGCCCGAATTTCCCATGACCACCGCGAGCGACCTGCGATCCGGAAAGACCCACCGCGACGAGAATTTTCCGGTCGCGTCGTGGATCATTCATCCGCGGCATCGTGCCCTGATCCTGGCCTTCTATAACTTCGTCCGCACCGCCGACGACATCGCCGATCACGCCACGCTGCAGCCTGCGGAGAAGCTGCGCTATCTCGACCTCATGGAGGCCGAATTGCTCGGCAATGGCGAGACGCAGAAGGAAGCCGTCAATCTGCGCCGGGCCTTCGCCGAACGCGGCATGCCGCCGCGGCATGCGCTCGACGTGCTGGTCGCGTTCCGGCTCGACGTCACCAAGCTGCGTTACGAGAACTGGGACGACGTGATCGACTATTGCCGGTACTCGGCGATGCCGGTCGGGCGGTTCATGCTCGACGTCCATGGCGAGGACACCTCGACCTGGGCGGCGTCGGACGCGCTCTGCGCCGGCCTGCAGATCAACAATCATCTGCAGGACTGCGGCAAGGATTACCGGAACCTGAACCGCGTCTATCTGCCGCGCGATGCGCTGGCCGCCGCAGGCGCGACCGTTGAAATGCTCGGCGAGGGGAAGTCGCAGCCGGCCCTGCTCAAATGCCTGCAGGCGCTCGCGCTGCGCACCGAGGTGCTGCTCGACCAGAGCAAATCACTCGCTGCGGAAGTGAAGGATTTTAGGCTCGGGCTCGAAATCTCGGTGATCCAGGCTTTCGCCGACAAGATCGTCACCATGCTGAGGGTGCGTGATCCGCTCAGCGAGCGCGTGCATCTGAGCAAGGTTGAACTGTTGCTGCAGAGCCTCGGCGGCGTGGCCGGCGAGACCGCGCGGCGCGCGACCGGACGACGTGCGGTCTCCAAATCGGCGGCAGGCGCATGAGTGTCGAGGCGGCGGCCAACGCAAATTACGGAAGCACCGCGTCGGGCAGCTCGTTCTACGCCGCGATGCGCATCCTGCCGCGCGCGCAGCGCGAGGCGATGTTCCAGATCTACAGCTTCTGCCGGCAGGTCGACGACATCGCCGATTCCGACGGCCCGCGGCCGGAGCGGCTGGCCGCGCTGCAGCAGTGGCGTGACGATATCGACGCGCTCTATGCCGGACGTCCGCCGGAGCGCCTGAAGGACTATGTCGCCTCGGTGAAGACCTTCGGCCTGAAGCGCGAGGATTTCGTCGCGATCGTCGACGGCATGGAAATGGACGTGCCGCAGGACATCCGCGCGCCGGATCTCGCGACGCTCGATCTGTACTGCGACCGCGTCGCCAGCGCGGTCGGCCGGCTGTCGGTGCGCGTGTTCGGCCTGCCCGAGGATGACGGCATCCAGCTCGCCTACCACCTCGGCCGCGCGCTGCAGCTCACCAACATCCTGCGCGACATCGACGAGGATGCCGGTCTCGGCCGGCTGTATCTGCCGCGCGAATGGCTCTGGCATGCCGGCATCACCAACAACGACCCGGCCCGCGTCACCGCCGACCGCGCGCTGCCGAAGGTCTGTGCGCCGCTCGCCGAGCGCGCCAAGATGCACTTCCAGAAGTCCGACGAGATCATGAAGCGAAATTCGCGCCGCGCCGTGCGCGCGCCGAGGATCATGTCGAAATACTACCGTGCGATCCTCGATCTCTTGATCGCGCGCGGCTTCGCCGCTCCGCGTGAGCCGGTGCGTGTGTCCAAGACCGTCAAGATCGGCATTCTTCTTCGTTACGCGATCATCTGATGCAAAAGACCGTTCATATCATCGGTGCCGGAATTTCCGGCCTCTCCGCCGCCGTGCGGCTCGCCAATGGCGGCTACAAGGTTGCCGTCCACGAGGCGACGCAGCAGGCCGGCGGCCGCTGCCGCTCCTATTTCGACGCCGCCACCAATCTGACCATCGACAACGGCAACCATCTTTTGCTGTCGGGCAATCGCCACGCGCTGAGCTATGCGCGTTCGATCGGCACCGAGGCCGGCCTCGTCGGACCCGCGCGCGCACAGTTTCCGTTCGTCGATCTGGCCACCGGCCAGCGCTGGCAGCTCGACCTCGGCGATTCCCGCCTGCCGTTGTGGGTGTTCGACGAGGCGCGCCGCGTCCCGGACACCACCCTGCGCGACTATCTCGCATTGGCGCCGCTGGCCTGGGCCGGCACCGGGGCGCTGGTCGGCAACACCATTCCCTGCAAGGGCACGCTGTATGACCGCCTGGTGCAGCCGCTGCTGCTCGCGGCGCTGAACGTCGATCCGCCGGAGGGCTCGGCCGGGCTTGCCGGCGCCATCGTGCGCGAGACGCTGCTCGCCGGCGGGCAGGCCTGCCGCCCGCTGATCGCGCGCGACGGCCTGAGCTCGGTGCTGATCGAGCCTGCCGTGAAGCTGCTGCAGGAGCGGGGGCACGGCGTCCAGTTCAGTCACGAATTGCGTACGCTCGGCATGTCGGGTGATCGCATCAGCGAGCTCGACTTCGGCGGCGGCGACAAGATCGCGCTGGCAGCAGACGATGCCGTCGTGCTTGCGGTGCCGCCGCGCGCCGCGGCCACCTTGCTGCCCGGTCTGAAGACCCCGACCAAATTCCGCGCCATCGTCAACGCGCATTTCCGCGTCGATCCGCCGCGCGACGCCGCGCCTATCCTCGGCGTGGTCGGCGGCCTCGTGGAATGGCTGTTCGCGTTCCCGCAGCGGCTGTCGGTGACGATCAGCAATGGCGACCGCCTGGTCGACATGCCGCGCGAGGAACTGGCGCTGGCGATCTGGCGGGATATCTGCAAGGCGTCCGGCGTTTCCGGCGACTTGCCGCCCTGGCAGATCGTGCGCGAGCGCCGTGCCACATTTGAGGCGACACCGGAACAGAACGCGCTGCGTCCGGGGGCCGTAACGGCGCAAAAAAACCTGTTCCTTGCCGGCGACTGGACTGCTACCGGGTTGCCAGCAACCATCGAGGGGTCGGTGCGGTCGGGTGATCGCGCCGCAGATCTGGTTCTGGCCAGGCGTTAGATTCGACCTGTTGAGTGGGTACGGCGTTAGCCGGCCCGCGATGAAGAGGATATCGAGCGAAATGCTTTCGAGAGATCACGGCGTTGCAGTGGATACGGTCGCGCTGGAGAAGAGCATCTCCAAGGCAACCGAAGCGCTGCTCGGCTATCGTCAGTCCGACGGGCATTGGGTGTTCGAGCTCGAGGCCGACAGCACCATTCCGGCCGAGTACGTCCTGCTGCGCCACTACCTCGCCGAGCCGGTCGACGCCGAGCTCGAGGCCAAGATCGCCAACTATCTGCGCCGCGTCCAGGGCGCGCATGGCGGCTGGCCGCTGGTGCATGATGGCCCGTTCGACATGAGCGCCAGCGTGAAGTCGTACTTCGCGCTGAAGATGATCGGCGATTCCGTCGACGCACCGCACATGGTGCGGGCGCGCGAGGCGATCCGTTCGCGCGGCGGGGCCTCCGGCAGCAACGTGTTCACGCGCTTCCTGCTCGCGCTCTATGGCGTCGTCACCTGGCGTGCGACGCCGGTGCTGCCGATCGAGATCATGCTGCTGCCGATGTGGTCGCCGTTCCACATCAACAAGATCTCCTACTGGGCGCGCACCACCATGGTGCCGCTGATGGTGCTTGCCGCGCTGAAGCCGCGCGCCAAGAACCCGAAGGGCGTCGGCATCGACGAACTTTTTCTGGAGGATCCGAAATCGGTCCGCATGGCGCCGAAGGCACCGCATCAGAGCGCGAGCTGGTTCTATCTGTTCCGGTCGCTCGACGCCGTGCTGCGCGTGATCGAGCCGATGTTTCCGAAAAGCCTGCGCCAACGCGCGATCGACGCCGCGCTCGCCTTTATCGAAGAGCGGCTGAACGGCGAAGACGGCATGGGCGCGATCTATCCGCCGATGGCCAACATCGTCATGATGTATGAGGCGCTCGGCAAGGACGAGAATTTCCCGCCGCGCGCCATCACCCGCCGCGGCATCGACAAGCTGCTCGTGGTCGGCGAGCACGAGGCCTATTGCCAGCCCTGCGTCTCGCCGGTGTGGGACACCGCGCTGGCGTGCCATGCGCTGCAGGAAGCGGGCGGCGACGATACGTTCGCCAAGGCCAAGCAGGGCCTCGACTGGCTGAAGCCGCGCCAGGTGCTGGAGCTGAAGGGCGATTGGGCGGTCAAGGCGCCGGGCGTCCGTCCCGGCGGCTGGGCGTTCCAGTACAACAACGACCACTATCCCGATCTCGACGACACGGCCGTGGTGGTGATGGCGATGGATCGCGCGCAGCGTCACACCGGAACCCGCGAATATGACGAGGCGATCGCGCGCGGCCGCGAATGGATCGAAGGGCTGCAGAGCCGCGACGGCGGCTGGGCGGCGTTCGACGCCAACAACCTCGAATATTACCTCAACAACATCCCGTTCTCCGATCACGGCGCATTGCTCGATCCGCCGACCGAGGATGTCACGGCGCGCTGCATCTCGATGCTCGGCCAACTAGGCGAGACCGCCCAAAGCAGCAAGGCGATGGCCGACGGCATTGCCTATCTGCGCCGCACCCAGCTCGCTGAGGGGTCCTGGTACGGCCGCTGGGGCCTGAACTACGTCTACGGCACCTGGTCGGTACTCTGTGCGCTAAATGTCGCAGGGGTCGATCGCAACGACCCGATGATTCGAAAGGCGGTGGACTGGCTGGCGTCAGTCCAGAATCAGGATGGCGGCTGGGGCGAGGACGCCGTCAGTTACCGGCTGGATTACAAGGGTTATGAAGTTGCGCCGTCGACCTCGTCGCAAACGGCATGGGCTTTGCTTGGATTGATGGCGGCCGGAGAGGTCGAAAATCCCGCCGTTGCGCGGGGGGTGGAGTACCTAAAGGCAACACAGACGGAAAAAGGGCTGTGGGACGAGCAGCGATACACAGCTACGGGGTTTCCGCGGGTATTTTACTTGCGATATCATGGCTACTCGAAGTTCTTTCCGCTCTGGGCGCTGGCGCGGTATCGGAATTTGAGAAGCACCAATAGCAGGGTGGTAGGGGTCGGGATGTGATTGTTGAGGCGGGGGCCGCCGAGACCGTGGGCAGTAGAATTGATCCTCGGCCGGTATTGATTGTGACTGGATTGGTGCAGGAGGCCCGTATCGCGGCAGGCCCCGGCATGATCGTGATCTGCAGCTCGAGCGATCCGCAGCAACTGCGCGAATTGCTGGCGACGCTGGATGCCAAGACGTTCCGTGGCGTGATTTCGTTCGGTGTGGCCGGCGGGCTCGACCCGTCGCTCAAGTCCGGCGACGTCGTGGTCGCGACCGAGGTGATGTCGGGCGATACGCGGTTCCTGGCCGCATCCGCGCTGAACGAAGAGATGATCGCGAGTGCAGCGCTGAAGCGCCGCCGGATCGTTCGCGGCGGCCTCGCCGGCGTCGAAGAGGTGATTGCCGCGAAGGCCTGCAAGGCCGCGCTGCGCTCGATGACGGGTGCCGCTGCGGTCGATATGGAGAGCCACATTGCGGCAGCCTATGCCGCCAAAGCAGGCATTCCATTCGCCGCGCTGCGCGTGATCAGCGATCCCGCGCACCGGGCGCTGCCGGAGCTGGCGAAATCTGCGGTGAAGCCGAATGGCGACATCGACCTGCGCAAGGTGCTGCGCGGCATCGCGCGCAATCCGCGGACGCTGCGCGCGCTGGTCTCGACCGGAATCGATTTCAATCGCGCGCTGCGCTCGCTGCGCAGCTGCCGCGGCTTCCTGCTCGGCAACGAGGTGCTGATGCCGGTGGACGACGTGCTGGTTACCGCGAAGGCGGCCTGATCCAACTGTCCCTGGCCGGGGCAGGGCTTCTCACCGCATCAAGCTCAACGACAAAGGCCCGGTCGCATCGCGATCGGGCCTTTTGCGTTGCTGCCCGACAGTCTGGCCTGATGCCGCGCCGATCGGGTTCGGTGCGTGCAGTAGCCCGGCTTGCGGGCAGGGGCCACTCGAGGCTGCTCCCGTCGCCTGCGCGCGTCCCATGTCCCCGACGTTCATTGTTGGTCCTGGAAGCCTGGCCAGCCTTGCGCGCGGGCGCGCGCCGTCCTGCGACCACAGCCCCCTGGACGCTTGACAGGCACCGCTATTCGATCGACAATGAATAATGATCCTCAGTTCATGAATTAAGGTTCACTATGGCAATAGCGGCGGTTCGCCTCAATCAGCTGGTCGAGACCAAGGCGCGCATCCTGGATGCCGCCAGGGAGGCCGTGGCGCTGAGCGGGTGGAAGGACGCCCAGATCGCCCTGATCGCCTCACGGGCTGGCGTGGCCACCGGCAGCGTGTATCGCTACTTCGACTCCAAGGCGGACCTGTACGCCCAGGTGCTCGCCCTGGTGTCCGAGCGCGAGGTGGCGGTTGTCGCCGCGATCGTCGAGGCGGAGGGATCCGCGTCGCAATGTCTGGTGGACGCGATCTACACCTTCGCGGTCCGGGCGATGCGCGGCCGCCGCCTGGCCTACGCGCTGATCGCCGAACCCTGCGAACCCGAGATCGATGCGGCACGCTTGAAATACCGAGCGGCGCTGGCCGATCAGATCGCAAGGCTGGTCCGGCGCGGCATCGCCGACGGCGAATTCGTCGAGATCGACGCGAATGTCGCGGCATCCTGCGTGGCCGGCGCTTTCATGGAGGCGCTGGTTGGTCCGCTGGCGCCCGAAGCGGTCCCCGATTCCGACGCGGCGAAGGCGATCGCACAATCGATCGCGGGGCTTTCCGCCCGCATGCTGTTTCGCCACCCCACGCCTGAATTGACCCCGGTATCGAGAGTGTCCGCATGAATGCGCGTGTTCAGCCGGTTGCCGTCGCGAAAGCCTCTCCATTCGCGACCCATGAAGTCCGCAATCAGGCGCGGCCCGCCGCAGGCTTCAACGCGTTCGATGACGACCGCGCGTTGAGCGCCCTGATCGCAAAGACCGCGCCGTGGGCAAGAGACAAGCTTTCCGCGCTCGGCGCCCACGCTGGCAGCGAAGCCGCGCAGGACGCCGCGCGGCTTGCCAATGAGCACGAACCGAAGCTCGTGACCCATGATCGCTATGGCAACCGCAACGACTGGGTCGAGTTTCATCCGGCGTGGCATCAATTGATGGCGCTGGCGTTCCAGAGCGAGGTGCATAGCCTGGCCTGGTCGACGCGCGAGCCGCACGGGCATCTGGCGCGCGCGGCGCTGAGCTATCTCTGGAATCAGATCGAGAACGGCGTCGGTTGTCCGACCGGGATGGCGTACGCCGCGATCGCGGGATTTTCCGGCAAGCCGCAGTTCAGCCTGTGGCGCGAGCGCACGCTGGCGGCGGATTACGATCCGCGCCGGCTTCCGATCGAAGTGAAGCGCGCGGCGGTCATCGGCTATGCGATGACCGAAAAGCAGGGCGGCTCCGATCTGCGCGAAACCCAGACCACCGCGCGCTTCGTCGAACGCGGCGCGCATGGCGAGATCTACGCGATCACCGGCCACAAATGGTTCTTCTCGGTGCCGGTCGCCGACGGATTCTACACGCTGGCGCGCACCCAGTCGGGCGTCAGCTGTCTGTTCGTGCCGCGGCTGCTGCCGGACGGCAGCGCCAACCGGATCCACATTCAGCGCCTGAAGGACAAGTGCGGCAACCGCTCGAACGCGTCGAGCGAGATCGAGTATCACGACACCTGGTCGATCCTGGTCGGCGAGGAAGGCCGCGGCATCGCGGAAATCCTCTCGCATGCGCATCTGACCCGGCTGGATTTCGCGGTCGGCTCCGCCGGCCTGATGCGGCAGGCGCTGAGCCTCGCCCTCAACCACGCGCAAACCCGAACCGCGTTCGGCAAGCCGATGTCCGAGCTTCCAATGCAGCGCAACGTGCTTGCCGATCTCGCGCTCGAGAGCGAGGCGGCGATGCTGGGCGCATTTCGGGTCGCGCGTGCGACCGACGGCCTGCAGACCAGCGAGCACGAGCGGCTGCTGGCGCGGGTCGCGACCCCCGTGATGAAGTTCTGGAATTGCCAGCGCGCGCCGGCTTTCACCTATGAGTGCCTGCAGGTGCACGGCGGCAACGGCTTCATCATGGAGAACACGATGGCGCGGCTCTATCGCGAGGCGCCGCTGAATTCGATCTGGGAAGGCACCTCGAACATGATGTGCATGGACGTGCTGCGCGCCATGCAGCGGGATGCAAATTGCCGCGACGCGTTCGTCGACGAACTGCGAGCGAGCAGGGGTCTCAATCCGGTCTATGACCGCAGCATCGACGACCTCGCCGATCGCTTGCTGGCACGATATCCGGACGACGGGCATGCCAGGGCGCTGGTCACCCGCATGGCGCACGCGTTGCAGGCGGCCGAGATGCTGAAACATGGCGACGCCGCCGCCGCCGATCTGTTCGTGCAGTCGAGGCTAGCCGCAGACGGGATGCATGTGTTCGGCGCGCTTCCGTCGTCGGAAGGCCTTGGCAATATCGTCGCGCGCGCCTCCGTCATTCGTCACTAAGGGTGCCAGTCAGATGCGTCAGAGCGAAGTTTGTGCCGTCAGCGATGTCCGCGCCACCGTGGGAGAACAGGAGTGGGCGATGCGGGTCGACCTCGCGGCGTGCTACCGCCTGGTCGCGCTCTATGGAATGACCGATCTGATCTACAACCACATCAGCGCGCAAATCCCGGGGCGTGACGATCAGTACCTGATCAATCCCTACGGCATGCTGTACGAAGAGATCACGGCGTCGAGCCTCGTCAAGATCGACATCGAGGGGCAGACCTTGCTGCAGCCCGACCACGGCTACAACGTCAACGTGGCCGGCTTCTATCTGCATGCCCCGATCCACCGCGCGCGGCCCGACGTGAAGTGCGTCCTGCACACTCACACCAGGGCAGGCACAGCCGTCAGCACGCTCGCCGAAGGACTGCTTCCGCTGTCGCAGACCGCGATGCGGTTTCACGGCCGGATCGGCTATCACGATTTCGAGGGTCCGGCGATCGATCGCGACGAATGCGACCGTGTCGTCGCCGATCTCGGCCGCAACAACGTGCTGATCCTGCGCAATCATGGCCTGCTGGTCTGCGGCAACACGATTCCGCAGGCGTTCAACGCGATCTACTGGCTGGAGCAGGCCTGCCGGATCCAGGTCGATGCGCTGGGCTGCGGCCGGCCGCTGCACGCGCCGACCGAGCTGGCGATCGGCAACACGGTGACCTGCTTTGCCGGCACCGAGATCACGCTGGACAATGAGCGCGACACCAATCCGGTGCTGAATGAATCTGCGCAACATCTTCAGGCCGGCTACGGGCTGCTGGAATGGCCGGCGCTGCGGCGCCGGCTCGACCGCCTCGACGGGAGCTACGCGCAATGAGCACGTCGCTGGCCTCGTTGCGGATCGGCTTCATCGGTGCCGGCCGCGTGGCGCAGACGCTGGCGCCGGCATTCGCCCGCGCGGATCTGGATGTCGCTGCCTTCTACAACCGCGGTCCCGATGCCGCGCAGCGTCTCGGATCCCGCGTGCCGTCGGCGCGGCCGATGAGCGACGCGCAACAGGTCGTGGATGACTGCGACATGGTCTTCCTCACGGTGAGCGACGACGCGATCCTGCCGGTCTGCCGCGATCTGCGCTGGGAGCCGCGTCACCGCGTGGTCCATTGCAGCGGCGCGACCGAACTGGCGGCGCTCGATCATGCGCGATCCGCGGGCGCCGCAACCGGCGGCTTTCATCCGATGCAGATGTTTGCCAATCCCGACGTCGCGCTCGAGGGGCTGCGCGGATGTACCGTCGGCATCGAGGCAGACGGTGACTTCCGGCACGACCTCGAGCGGCTCGCCGCCAGCATCGGCTGCGAGCCGATGGCGCTGCCTGCGGGCGTGCGGGCGCTCTATCATGCCTCGGCCTATTATGTCGGCCCGTTCCTGATCTCGCTGCTCAAGGAAGGCGTTGACCTCTGGAAGAGTTTCGGTGCCAGCGAGGCCGACGCGCTGCGCGCCATGATGCCGCTGCTGCGGGGGACGGTCGCGGCCGTGCTCGACGGCGGTCTCGCCAACGGCATGGGTGGCTGCGTGGCGCGCGGCGACGTTGGAACGATCGTCAAGCACCTGCGGGTCCTGGACGAGCGCTTTCCCACCTCGGGCGCGCTGTACCGCGAACTTGCCCTGCGCAATGTCCCGCTCGGGATCGAGCGGGGCACACTCAGCGCTCCGCGGGCCGCAGAGATCGAGCGGCTACTGCTGCGAAGCGGGCACCAGCAGGCGGCATCCTGATCCAAGGAAAAGGGCCCCGGTTCACTGAACCGGAGCCCTTCAATGGTCTCTCTGCGCTCAGATCGAGCATCAAGCGGCGGTGGAAGCCTTCGCTTGCTGCTTGGCGGCGGCGGCGGCCGCCTCGTCACGGCGGATATCCGAGAGCTTCTTTTCGACCTGCTCGGCGAAGATGTACTGCGCCGGACGCTGCTTCGACATGTCGATCTCCGGCGCCATCGGACCGGTGGTCTTGATGCCGCGTAGCGCCACCCACATCGCCTTCAGCGGATTGTTGATCGCAGCGGTCGCCGCGGTCGGCTCGTAACCGCAATGGGCCATACAGTCGGCGCACTTCTCGTACTTGCCGGTGCCGTAGGTCTCCCAATCGGTGGTGTCCATCAGCTCCTTGAAGGTCTTGGCGTAGCCTTCACCGAGCAGATAGCAGGGCTTCTGCCAGCCGAAGATGTTGCGCGCAGGCATGCCCCAGGGCGTGCACTCGTATTCCTGGTTGCCGGCAAGGAAGTCGAGGAACAGGCCGGAATGCATGAAATTCCACTTCTTGCCCTTGCCGAGCGCAAAGACGTCGCGGAACAGCTTCTTGGTCTTGGTGCGGTTGAGGAAGTGCTCCTGGTCGGGCGCACGCTCATAGGCATAACCGGGCGACATCGAGACGCCGACGCCGAGCTCGGTGGTGAAGTCGAGGAATTTTGCGATTTCCTCGGCCGGATGGCCGTCGAAGATCGTGGCGTTGACGTTGACCGTGAAGCCGCGCGCCTTCGCCGCCTTGATCGCCGAGACGGCGCGATCGAACACGCCCTTCTGCGACACCGCCTTGTCGTGATGGTCCTTCAGGCCGTCGAGATGCACCGAGAAGAACAGATAGGGCGAGGGCTCGAACAGATCGAGCTTCTTCTCGAGCAGCAGCGCGTTGGTGCACAGCGAGACGAACTTCTTGCGCGCCACCAGGCCGCGCACGATCTCGCCGATCTCCTTGTGGATCAGCGGCTCGCCGCCGGGGATCGCGACCATCGGCGCGCCGCATTCATCGGCAGCGTCCCAGCACTCCTGCGCGGTCATGCGGCGGTTGAGGATCGCATCGGGATAGTCGATCTTGCCGCAGCCGACGCAGGCGAGGTTGCAACGGAACAAGGGTTCCAGCATCAGCACGAGCGGATAGCGTTTGCGGCCAAGCAGCTTCTGCTTGATCAGATAACCGCCGATACGCATTTCCTTGAAGAACGGTATAGCCATTAGACGATTTTCTTTCTGCACTTATTCAAAGGGAAGTGGGTTCAGATCAGCCCGCAGTCAATTCGGCTGGCAGCCGGAATTCGATATTCTCCTCGCGGCCCGGAACGACCGAGACCGATACCGGTCCGATGCGCCGCAGGGCGTCGATGACATCGTCGACCAAAACTTCGGGCGCCGATGCGCCCGCCGTAATGCCGACCGCCTTCGCATCCTTCAGCCAATCCGGGTTGAGCTCGCTCCCATCGGCAATGAGATAACTCGCGACGCCGACCTCGGTGCCGATCTCGCGAAGCCTGTTCGAGTTGGAACTATTGGCGGCCCCCACCACCAAAATGACGTCCACCAGCTTGCTCAGGTCCCTTACCGCAGATTGGCGGTTCTGTGTCGCATAGCAGATATCCCTGATGTCCGGGCCTTGAATATCTGTAAATCTTGCCTGAAGAGCCGCGATAATGTCCCTGGTATCGTCCACGGACAGGGTAGTTTGGGTGATATAGGCGACCGGCGCGTCGGTCGGCAGGCTCAGTTCCGCCACATCCCGGACGCTCTGGACCAGCAGGACCGGCCCCGGAACCTGGCCCATGGTTCCCTCGACCTCGGGGTGGCCGGCGTGCCCGATCAGGATCAGGGCACGGCCCTTCGAGATATAGCGCTTGCCCTGGTTGTGGACCTTGGTGACGAGCGGGCAGGTGGCATTGAGCACCGGCAGGTCGCGGGCCTCCGCCTCCTCCTCGACGCTCCTGGCGACGCCATGGGCACTGAAGACGGTCACCGCCCTGGCCGGCACTTCCGACAGGTCCTCGACGAAGATCGCGCCCTTCTTCTTCAGGCTTTCGACCACGTATTTGTTGTGAACGATCTCGTGGCGGACATAGACCGGCGGGCCATACTTCGCGAGCGCGCGTTCGACGATCTCGATCGCGCGCACGACACCCGCGCAAAAGCCGCGCGGCTGAGCAAGAAACACTTCCATTGGACGTCCGTTACGCAAATTGCACCAGTCTCATTCAATGCCCTGCGGCCTTTTCGGCAACGCACTCCGCCCGGCCGGGCGCTGCAACGTCAGTTGCAATGTCCGCACCATCTCAGGTCCTGCACGGGATCCGCGCCCTCAAGGGCATGGAAATACAGGGATTTGTGGCAAAAAGGTAGCGCTTCGAGCGGCGGCGCGATCAACCGGGACGGGTATTTGAGGTAATATGGTATGGAATTCGGGCCCTGCGACCGTCCGTCCCCTCACTTGTTCGTCACTTTATCGCCCACTCCTGCGGTCTATACCGGCCACTCGTGGCCGTTCCTGTGGTTTGGAACCTCCTCGCGATCCCGTCGAGGAAGATAACCAAAACAACATTAGATCGGTCCCGGGAACTCCGCTACAGAGCGGGCGTTTTCGGCCATGCTTCCCCGAGATTAGAAAGAAACGAAGTGCTGACAAATATTGTCGTCTCCGTTGTTAGGACCTGTACGCGTTTTGCCCTTCCGGTTGTCGTTATCTCTGTGCTGCTGTCGATCGGGGCCGGCTTCTATACGGCCCGCAATTTTTCGATCAACACCGACATCAACAAGCTGATCTCGCCCGATCTGGACTGGCGCAAGCGTGACAACCAGTTCGAGGAAGCGTTCGATCGCGAGCGGCTGATCCTGGCTGTGGTCGAGGCGGCGACGCCCGAGCTGACCAGCTCGGCGGCGAAGGCGCTGACCGCGAGGCTGCAGGCCGACAAGAAGAACTTCGAGGCGATCACCGCGCTCGGCTCCGGCGAATTCTTCGAGAAGAACGGTCTCTTGTTCCTGCCGACCGAAGAGGTCGGCAAGGTCACCGGCCAGCTCGAATCGGCCGCGCCGCTGATCGAGATCATGGCCGGCGATCCCTCGATTCGCGGGCTGACCGGCGCGCTCGAGACCGGCCTTGCCGGCGTCAAGCGCGGACAGGTCAAGCTCGACAATACGGTGCGGCCCTTCAACCAGATCTCCGAGACCGTCGAGGCGATCTTGGCCAAGGGCAACGCGACCTTCTCCTGGCGCGAGCTCACCAGCGACACGCCGCTGACCGATTCGGACAAGCGCGCCTTCATCGAGATCAAGCCGATCATCGACTATTCGGCGCTGGAGCCGGGCAAGGGCGCGACCGACGCGATCCGGCAGGCGGCGGCCGATCTGAAATTCCCGACTGAATATCACGCGCGCGTTCGCCTGACCGGACCGGTGCCGATCGCCAACGAGGAATACGCCACCGTGCAGGATGGCGCGATCACCAATGGTATCGGCACCGTGGTGATCGTGCTGATCATCCTCTGGATGGCGCTGCATTCCGGCAAGATCATCTTCGCGGTGTTCGTGAACCTGTTCATCGGCCTTGCCATCACCACCGCGGTCGGCCTGATGATGGTCGGGTCGCTGAACCTGCTTTCGATCGCGTTCGCGGTGCTGTTCGTCGGTCTCGGGGTCGACTTCGGCATCCAGTTCAGCGTCCGCTACCGCTCCGAGCGTTACAAGAACGACAATCTGACGCTGGCGCTGGAGAACGCCGCGCGCCGCTCCGCGGTGCCGCTGTCGCTCGCGGCGATGGCGACCGCCGCCGGCTTCCTGTGCTTCCTGCCGACCGACTACAAGGGCATCTCCGAGCTCGGCAAGATCGCCGGCGCCGGCATGCTGGTGGCCTTCCTCACCAGCATCACGGTGCTGCCGGCGCTGCTCGACCTGCTCAACCCTCCGGGCGAGAAGGAGCCGGTCGGCTACGCCTTCCTGGCGCCGCTCGACCATTTCCTCGAGAAGCATCGCGTTCCAATCATCGTCGGCACGCTGCTGGTCACGGTCGCGGGCCTGCCGCTGCTGCACTACATGAAGTTCGACTTCAACCCGATCAACCTGCGCAACAAGCAGGCGGAATCGATCGCGACCTTCCTCGACCTCAGGAAGGATCCGAACACCGGCGCCAACGCCATCAACGTGATGACGCGCTCGGAGGCCGACGCCAAGAAGATCGAGGCCAAGCTCGAGAAGCTGCCGGAAGTGTCGCGCGTGATGTCGCTCGACAGCTTCGTGCCCGATGACCAGCCGGCCAAGCTGAAGCTGATCGCGCAGGCAGCCAAGACGCTGGGACCCGCGCTCAACCCCGACTCGGTCGACCCGGCGCCGTCGGATCAGGAGAATGTCGAGTCGCTGAAGAGCTCGGTCGACAGCCTGCGCAGGACCGCGGGCGACGGCAAGGGCCCGGGTGCAGTTGCCGCACGGCGGCTCGCCGACGCCCTGCAGAAGCTGGCCGATTCGACCCAGGCGACCCGCGACAAGGCGCAGGACGTCTTCGTCGCGCCGATGAAGATCGTGTTCGATCAGCTCCGCAACACGCTGCAGGCGCAGACCGTCACGCTGCAGAACCTGCCGCCGGAACTGGTCGACAGCTGGAAGACCAAGGACGGTCTGATGCGTGTCGAGGTCGAGCCGAAGGGCGATCCCAACGACAACGACAATCTGCGCCGCTTTGCCGACGCCGTGCTCGTCGCCGAGCCGACCGCGATCGGCGGACCGGTCTCGATCCTGAAGTCGGGCGATGTGATCGTGAACGCCTTCATCCACGCCGGCATTCTGGCGCTGGTCACGATCAGCCTGCTGCTCTGGCTGGCGCTGCGTCGCGTCGTCGACGTGCTGATGACGCTGGTGCCGCTTTTGGTCGCCGGCATCGTCACGCTGGAGATCTGCGTGCTGATCGGGTTGCCGCTCAACTTCGCCAACATCGTCGCGCTGCCGCTGCTGCTCGGTGTCGGCGTGGCGTTCAAGATCTACTATGTCACGGCATGGCGGCAGGGCAGGACGAACCTGCTACAGTCGAGCCTGACGCGGGCGATCTTTTTCAGCGCGCTGACCACGGCGACGGCGTTCGGCAGCCTGTGGCTATCCAGCCATCCCGGCACCGCGAGCATGGGCAAGCTGCTGGCGCTGTCGCTCGTCACGACGCTCGCGGCCGTGTTGTTGTTCCAGCCGGCGCTGATGGGCAAGCCGCGCGAGGCCCTCAAGGAGGAGGACATCGCCAACGACGTCACGTGACGCGCTGGCGATCCGCGTTCGATCCGGCTTGGCGGCAAGATGCCGCCAAGCGGTAAATTCAGGCGGACGTCAGCGCCACGAGGCAGCCACCCTGTTCGCAGCTGCCTTCCGTCAATGCGTCGGTCGCGCGATCTCTGGCAGCAGGCAGATATCACCCACGGTGTCTGCCGAAGCATTGGCGTTGCCCGGCGGGTTTGCCGCCTGCTTTTGAGCCGGCTTGGTGGCGGGCGCCACGGCGCCGGTGGTCTTCTGCGGCGCTGCCGATTTGGGAACGGCGCCCTTCGCTGCCGCGCTGCCCGCCGCAGGCGGATTGCCGGCGACGCTCATCGGAATCGGCGGACCGACGCGGGTCCAGGTCTCGCCGCCGCACAGGAAGCCGAGCACGCAGCCCTGGATCTCGAGTTGGTCGGTGCCGACCGGCTTGATGGTCGAGCTGTAGAGCTGGCCGTCCTTCGCGTTGTAGACTTGACCTTCCCACGCGTCGACGCCGGCCTTCTTCTTCATGTCGATCAGAATCGGCATGCCGAGTGTAGGCCTGCTCTGCTTCGCAGGATCAGGATTGTTCTTATCCTTGCCGCCGGGGGTTTTTTCCCAGGACACCGCACCCCACATGTTGCCATTACACTGGGCGACGCGGATGGTGGCGACACCGTCTGCGACCTTCCAGTCGCCGGTCGGGTCCGCTGCGAGAGCCGGTGATAATACGGTGGCCAAAAATAAACCTGAAAAGGCTATTGTACGCGCGAAAGTTCTTGGGCAGTGCAACATGGTCCAAACCTGTGCTTAACTAGACGATCCGAGCGGGGGTCAAAACGCCGCTAGCGAGCGTTTTAAGTTGACGAGATGGCCATCAACCGACGTATGTAACGAATGGTAAGTTCCAATTTAGACGTTTCCGAGATTTTTGTGGAGCGCGAGGGGCAGCGCGGTGCCATGCACACGCGTCACCTCAACGAGCAGCTCGTTCGCGTCCTCAAAACCATCGGTTACGACGTCGGCTTCCAGAAGGGGCAAGGCCAATACCTCTTCGATCGTCAGGGGGCTCGTTACCTTGATCTATTGAGCGGATTTGGCGTTTTTGCGATCGGCCGCAATCATCCGGCCCTGCGCGAGGCGCTGAAGAGCGTGCTCGACGCCGATCTGCCCAATCTGGTGCAGCTCGATGTCTCGACGCTCGCCGGCGTGCTCGCGGAACGGCTTCTGGAGCATGTTCCATATCTGGACAAGGTGTTTTTCGCCAATTCCGGTGCCGAAACCGTCGAGGCTGCGATCAAGTTCGCGCGCGGCGCCACCGGCCGCCCGGGAATCGTCTATTGCGGGCATTCGTTCCACGGCCTGTCCTACGGCGCGCTGTCGTTGACGGATGATTCGAATTTCCGCGGCGGCTTCGAGCCGCTGCTGCCGGGCTGCACCCCGATACCCTACAATGATCTCGAAGCGCTGGAGAAGGCGCTGTCGTCGCGCCAGGTCGGCGCATTCATCGTCGAGCCGATCCAGGGCAAGGGCGTCAACATGCCCACCGACGAGTTCCTGCCCGGCGCGCTGGCACTGTGCCGCAAATACGGCACGCTGTTCATCGCCGACGAGATTCAGACCGGCATCGGCCGTACCGGCAAGTTCCTCGCGATCGAGCACTGGGGCGTCGAGCCCGACATGGTGCTGCTGGCGAAGGCGCTCTCCGGCGGTCACGTGCCGATCGGCGCGCTGCTGACGCGCAAGCACATCTTCGACAAGATCTTCAACCAGATGGACCGCGCGGTCGTGCACGGCTCGACCTTTGCCAAGAACGATCTGGCGATGGCCGCGGGCATCGCCACGCTCGACGTCATCAAGGCCGAGAAGCTCGTCGAGAATGCCGCCAAGCGCGGCGCCGAACTGCGCCTTGCGCTGACCCGCATGGTGCCGGGCTACGAGCTGATGAAGGAAGTCCGCGGCAAGGGCCTGATGATCGGCGTCGAGTTCGGGCCGCCGAAATCGCTGCGGCTGAAGGCGTCGTGGAACCTGCTGGAGACCGCCAACAAGGGCCTGTTCTGCCAGCTCATCACGGTGCCGCTGTTCAAGGATCACAAGATCCTGACCCAGGTCGCCGGCCACGGCCTCCACACCATCAAGCTGCTGCCGCCGCTCACGATCACCGAAGAGGATTGCAGCTGGATCGAGAAGTCGTTCGACGACGTGATCGCCGGCAGCCACAAGGTGCCCGGCGCGATCTGGTCGCTCGGCAAGACGCTGGTCGACAACGCGGTGCGCAAGTCGGCGTAAACTCGAATCCGTAGCCCGGATGCAGCGAAGCGAAATCCGGGATTCTCGATCCTTGCGAGACTGTTCCCGGATTTCGCTTCGCTTCATCCGGGCTACAAGCCTTCACCCCTCCTTGTTGGCGCGCATCGCGCTCTCGAACTTGTCGCCGAACTCGGTCAGCTCGTCGGCGCCGAGATCGCTGACCGCCCAGTAGTTCAGGCCGCGGTCGCTCCAGCGCCGGATGTTGAAGCCCTGCAAGGTCGAGATCTTCGCGGTCTTGCGTTCGGTGCTCGCGGTCTGCGCCACGAACAGATTGATCACGTGCTGGCGCCGCTTGTAGACCACGGCACCGATCTCGCGGGCGTTGACGTAGTCGAGCCGGCCGCCGATCAAGGTGAAGCCCTGCGCGGTGAGATCGATCACCGGCGGCGAGACGTCGAGCTTGCCGTTGAACCAGGGCTTGACCGTATGCTGATCGGTCGAGACCACGTCGATGAGGTGGCCGGCCTGCAGCGAGCGCAGATGCGCCGACACCACCTCGTTCTCGATCCGCTGCTCGTCATCGTTGCGCAGCACGATCGCAACCAGGCCGGTCGCCGCCATCGCCGACACCGCCGAGCCCATCGCGAAGCCGCGCAGCACCGAGCGCCGGCTCGGCACAGCCTGCGGCTGCGGCAATGCCTTCTCGATCTTGCGCCGCAGCTCGAGCGGCGCCTTGTAGCGCACGTCGCTCTCGGCGATCGCCTGGCGGATCTCCTGATATTCCTTCATGAGAGCGGCGCAATGCGCGCACCCCTCGACATGGGCTTCCACTTCGCGCGCATGGCCGGCATCGAGTTCGCCGTCGATCAGCGCGTGGATCAGCACTTCGGCTTCCTCGCAGGTCATTTCACGTGCTCCTGTTCCGCAAGCCAGGCCGATCGCAGCATGGCGCGGGCGCGGGCGAGGCGGGACATCACGGTGCCGACAGGCACGGCGGCGACATCGGCGATCTCGCGGTATGATAGATTCTGGATTTCCCTCAGCACGAAGGTCTCGCGGAACGGCTCGGCGAGCGCCGCGACCAGCTTGCGTACGGTGTCGCCGTCGAAGCGGCGCAGCAGTTGCTTTTCCGGGGTCTCCGGCGCCTCATTCCACATCGGGGTCTGATCGCCGCCCTCGGGCAGTTCCTCGACCGCGGTGGGGGCGGTCTTGCGCCGGGCATATTCGGCGCGGCAGACATTGCGCAGGATCGCGAACAGCCACGGCTTCATCGCCGGGCCCCGGTAGCTGTCGAAATGCTTGTAGGCGCGCAGATAGCATTCCTGCACCGCATCCTCGGCGTCGGCGGCGTCGCGGAGCAGATAGCGCGCCAGCGTATAGGCGTCGTCGAGGTACGGCAGCGCGGCTTCGCGGAAGCGCCGCGCCTTTTCGGGATCGTCCTGCGACGCGTTGACAACCATCGTGTCCTGTCCGGCATGTCGAGAGACGGTTTGCGCCCGGCCGGGGGCTGCGGGCCACCGGCCGGGCATGGCTGTGATTGTATGGCTGGTCACGTTACCCAACCTTGATACTGCCTGTCATGTGCGGATGCAGCGAGCAGAAATACTTGTATTCGCCGGGCTCCGTGAAGGTGAACGAGAAGGTGCCGTCGGTATCCATGGTCTTGGAGCGGAATTTGCCCGCACACACCACGGTGTGCGGGATGTCGTCGCGGTTGGTCCAGGTCACGGTGGTGCCGACCTTCACGTCGAGCGGGTTCGGCGCGAACGAGAAATTGTCGATGTGGACCGCGACGTCTTCGGCGCGGGCCGCCGTGACCGGCAGTAGCATGGTCGCGACCACGGCTATACCGAAGTCGCGTCGATTGATCGAACTCATCGGTGTCTTCCCTTGGCCTTGTGCCTCAGCCTTGCAGCGGCGTGTCGATGATCGCCAGCGGCTGGCTGTTCTGCTTGAAGTTGATGCTGGCGACGCCGAGCATGCTGCGCAGCTTGGCATCCTCGACCTTCATCGGGCCGGGCGAGGGCGCGGCACCCGGCGCCGGCTGCGGGAAGGCCGTCGAGCGCGCGGTGTGGAAGGTGACGTTGCCCTCGACCTTCTGCATCACCTGGTGGATATGGCCGTTGAGCACGGTGACCGAGCCGAAGCCCTTGACGTATTCCAGCGCGCGGGCGCCGTCCTCGGTGCCCCAGCCCCATTGCGGATAGACGGTCCACAGCGGGATGTGGGCGAACAGCACGATCGGCGTCGACTTGGAGCGGCCCTTGAGGTCGTTCTCGAGCCATTCGAGCTGCTCGTTGCCGAGATTGCCGAGGCCGCCGCCCTTGAGGTCGACGACGTTGACGAGGCCGACGAAGTGCAGGCCGCCGGCATCGAAGGAGTAATAGCCCGGACCCTTGGTGCCCTTGCCATAGCGCTCCTTGTAGAGCTTGACCTCCTCGTCGATGAAGTCGTGCTCGCCCGGCACGTAGTGCACGTCGAGCTTGGCCTGCGAGATGATGCGATCGGCGTCATCGAACTCCGACGCCTTCGACAGATGCGTGATGTCGCCGGTGTGGATCATGAAGGACGGCTTGACCTGCATCGCCCGGACCTTGTTGATCGCCTCCTCCAGCGTGCCGATGGCATTCGGGTTGGCCGGCTTGTCGAAGCCGACATGGCTGTCGCTGATCTGCATGAAGGTCATGCCGGTGGTGGCCTCGGCCGCGGCGGCCGAGCCGACGATGCCGAGCGAATGCGGCACGCCGCCGGTAACGGTCCAGAGCACGCCGGTGCCGGCCCAGGTCATGCATTCCAGCACCTTGCGTCGGCTGACGCCTTTTTCCTCATCGTGGTGATTGTGATCGTGTCCGCTCATGACAAGTCTCCCATGGGCCCAAGGATTGGGTTTCCGGGTAGGTGATCGGGAGGGGCGGGGCTTTATTCCCGCGGCTTCGGAGGGGTTGAAGGCAGGGATGACGATTTCGTGAGGAATCCGAGGCCGGCCGCACCGGCGGTTGGCGCAAGGCGCCGCGCGACAGGTGGACGCAACGGCAAGATGCGTCATTGAAGGTTCGAGCCCTGTGAGGCTATCGACCCGGCAAACCACTGATCAATTGGAGGAAATCATGGGTAACGTGACCGGCGGCTGTCACTGCGGTGAGGTCCGCTACGAGGTGACCGGGGAACCGGTCGTCCATGCGCTCTGTCACTGCACCGATTGCCGGCGCCACGCCGGTGCGCCGATGGTCGGCTGGGTGATGGTCGCCGAAGGCATGGTCAATGTGACCAAGGGGCAGCCCTGCATCTACCGCTCCTCGGAGCATGGCCGACGGCACTTCTGCGCAAACTGCGGCACCGGGCTTTTCTACACCAATGGCAACATGTTGCCCGGGTTCATCGACATTCAGAGCGGCACCTATGACGATCCCGAAGCGGTGCCGGCCACCATGCACATCCAGGTCGCCGAGCGGCTGCGCTGGATGGAAGATGCGCGCGACTTGCCGACCTTCGACCGCTTTCCGCCGACCGAGTGACGAACGCGGCGCTGCGTTCGGCGCCGCAACATGGAAACGCTCCGCAACATAGATGAACGGCCGCAACACAGCTGTCTTGCAGCCGTCAGCATAATGTCAGCGCTGCTGCGTAAGAATGGTGGACTTCATTCGCCACACCGGGAGATCACCATGAGCGACCACGCAGGCGTTGAGCATCATCACAAGGCAGCTGAGCATCACGAGCACGCGGCGCGCCATCACCGCGAAGCCGCCAAGCACCACGAAGCCGGCGACCACCACAAGGCGGCGCATCACGCCCACAGCGCCCATGGTCACGCCAGCCATGCCCAGCATCACCACACCGAGGCGAGCCGGCATCACGCCGAGCACCACGGCAAGCACTAATAACCGTTCCAGTACTGCGTGAGTGGCTTCCGCCGTCCCCGCAAGGGGACGGCGCTTTCTTTTGGCTGACGCTAGCCGGTTTGCGCGACGAACGTCCTGAGCGCGGCCACCATCAGCTCCGGCGCTTCCTGTGCGACGCAATGGCCGACGCCGTCGAACGTCCAGCGGCTCGCATGCGGGATCAGGGCCGCGGCGCGGTCGGCCATCAGTTTGTAAACCGGCCCCGAATGCTCGGCGGTGGCGATGCAGACCGGGCAGGCGATCTCGGTGAACCACGAAAAGGGATTGCCGCGGCCGTCGCCGGTGTAGACCTGCTCCATGGCCTCGACGATCGGCAGCAGCAGCGCGGATTCGATCTCGGGCGTGCAGCGCAGCCGCACGCGGCCGTCGTCCAGCTCCGCGAAGCCGTGACGGACATAGGCCGACAGCGACGGCGCGGTCCACGGCGCAAATGCCGGCGCGTTGCGCAGGCGCTGGAACAGGATTTCCGCGCTGTCGAACTCGGCCCGGCGGCGGAGTGCTCCCTGCACGGACGCTCTCGACATCTCGCTCAGGCCGGCGTCCCGCGGCGCGCGCGGATCCATCGCGGTCGGCTCCGTCACGAACAGCCGCGCGACGCGGTCCGGCATCAGCCTCGTGGCGAGCATCAGGTCGGTCGCGCCGGCGCTGTGACCGATGCCGTAGATGTTCCGGAGGTCGAGGCGCTCGACCACCATGCGGGCATCTTCGGCGAAATCCTGGAAGTGATAGCGGTCGGCCGCCGGCTTGTGGCTCAGCCCGTGGCCGCGGCGGTCGAGTGCATAGACGGTGTAGTCGGAGGCGAGCGCCTGCGCGACTTCGGTCCACACTTCGGCGACAAAGCCGGTGCCGTGCAGCAGCAGCGCCGGCGGTTTGCCGGAACCGGGCTCGCCCCAGCGCGCTGCCGCGATCTGCGCGCCGGCATCGCCAATGAGAATCCGCTGCGGCTGCATCATCGGTTGCTATCGCGCATCCCTGAGGATCATCTCGGCGGCCTTCTCGGCGATCATCGCGGTCGGCGTGTTGGTGTTGCCCGACGTTATGGTCGGCATCACGGAGGCATCGGCGATGCGCAGGCCGTGCAGGCCGTAGAACCGCAGCCGCTCGTCGACCACGGCCATCGGATCGCTCGCCATGCCCATCTTCGCGGTGCCGACGGGGTGGAAGATGGTGGTGCCGATGTCCCCCGCCGCCTTGGCGAGCGACGCATCGTCGTCGCCGACCGATGGGCCGGGCAGGAATTCCTCGGGGTGATACTTCTCCAGCGCCTTCTGCTTCATCAGTCTGCGCGTGGTGCGGATCGCGTCGGCGGCGACCTGGCGGTCGTCCTCGGTCGAGAGGTAATTCGGCGCGATCGACGGCTTGTCGTCGGGCGCGGTCGAGCGGATGCGCACCGTGCCGCGCGAGGTCGGCTGCAGGTTGCAGGCGCTGACCGTGATCGCGGGGAAGCGATGCAAGGGATCGCCGAACTTGTCGAGCGACAGCGGCTGCACGTGGAACTGGATGTTGGCGCGGGAGCGCGTCGCGTCCGAGCGCGTGAAGATTCCGAGCTGTGACGGCGCCATGGTCAGCGGGCCGCGGCGGCGAAATGCGTAGTCGAGGCCCATCAGGCCGCGGCGCACCAGGTTGTAATAGGTCTCGTTCAGCGTGCGCACGCCGGACACCTTGTAGATCGCACGCTGCTGCAGATGGTCCTGCAGATTGTGGCCGATACCCTGCACGTCAGCCACGATGTCGACGCCGAGCGGCGACAGCCATTCGGCCGGGCCGATGCCGGAGCGCTGCAGCACCTGCGTGGTGCCGATCGAGCCGGCGCAGAGGATCACCTCGCCCTTGGCGCGCGCTTCCACGGTCTCATTGCCCTGACGGAACTCGACGCCGGCGGCGCGGCCGCTCTCGATGATCAGGCGGTCGACCAGCACGTCGGTCTCGAGCCGGAGATTGCCGCGGTTCAGCACCGGCTTGAGGAAGCCGCGCGCCGACGACCAGCGCCGGCCGCGCTTCTGGTTGACGTGGAAGTAGCTGGTGCCTTCATTGTCGCCGGTGTTGAAATCGGGAATCCGCTTGATGCCCATCTCCTCGGCGGCGTCGCCGACCGCATCGAGGATCTGCCACGACAGCCGCGGCGCCTCGATGCGCCAGCCGCCGCCGACACCGTGATGCTCGCTTTCACCGAGGAAATGATCCTCCAGCCGCTTGAACGCCGGCAGCACGTCGCTGTAGCTCCAGCCGGTGAGGCCGAGCTGGCGCCAGTGATCGTAATCCGCGGCCTGGCCGCGCATCGAGATCATGGCGTTGATCGCCGACGAGCCGCCGATCACCTTGCCGCGCGGATAGGCGAGCGCGCGGCCGTTGAGGCCGGGCTCGGCCTCGGTCTTGAACATCCAGTCCGAGCGCGGATTGCCGATCGCGAACAGATAGCCGACCGGGATGTGAAACCAGATCCAGTTGTCCTTGCCGCCGGCTTCCAGCAGCAGCACGCGCTTCTTCGGATCGGCCGACAGGCGGTTGGCCATGATGCAGCCCGCCGTGCCTGCGCCGACGATAATGTAGTCGAAATCACCTTCGAGCCTTCGCGGCATGTCCTCGTTCCCGGCAAGCGTCTCTTGTTGGGCTCCTATTAGTCAGACGCAGCCTATCGAGACAAGCCCGGCCAATGGCGCCGGGCATGCGCTGGATGATCAAGGACGGCTGGGTTCGGCGAGTGTGACCTCGGGTCCGGACCTCGGCACACAGAGAATCAGGGTCAGCATACCTATCGCGAGCAACGCGCCGACCAGGGCGAGCGGTGCGTAGATGCTCCCGGTCGCGACATTCATCCATCCGATCAGGGCAGGGCACACCGCGCCGCCGAACGAGCCGATCGCGCTGATCAGTGCGATGCCGCCGGCCGCGGCGCTGCCCTCCAACATCGCGTTCGGGATGGTCCAGAACAGCGAGAGAATCGCGAAGATGCCGATCGAGGCGATGGCGAGCAGGGTCACGGTCAGGAGGATGCTGCCCTGCGCGGCCTGCAAGGCGATGAAGCACGCCGCCGCGACGAGGCCGCAAGCGACCACGTGCCAGCGCCGTTCCCGGATGCGATCGGAACTATAGCCGATCGCGACCATGCCGATCGCCGACGCGACCGAGATCGCGCCGCTCAGCCAGCCGATTTCGGTGGTTGTCGCCACGCCGACGCGCTTGAGCAGCGTCGGCGTCCACAGCAGGATCGTGTTGAGCGAGCAGAAGAACGCGAAATAGATGAAGGACAAGAGATAGACGCGCGGCTCGCGCAGCGCCGCCGCGAAGCTGCGCGTCGTGCCCGGGACTGCGGCGCGATCGCGGGCGAGATCGCTTGCAACCTGCCGTCGTTCGTCGGCGCTGAGCCAGCTCGCGGCCTGTGGTCCGTCGGCAAGATAAAGATACGCGGCGATGCCGAGCAGGACGGCGGGAACGCCCTCGAGGATGAATAGCCACTGCCAGCCATGCAGGCCGTGGACGCCCTGCATGTGATCCATGATCAGGCCCGACAGCGGTCCCGCGATGACGCCGCCGAGCGGCACCGCCATCACGAACAGGCTGGTCATGCGGCCACGGACGCGGTCCGGAAACCACAGCGTCAGGTAATACAGGATGCCGGGGAAGAAGCCGCCTTCGGCAGCGCCGAGCAGGAAGCGCAGCAGATAGAGGTGATACTGGTTCTGCACCAGCGCGAGCAGCACGGTCACGGCGCCCCACAGCACCATGATCCGCAGCAGCGTCTTGCGGACGCCGACCTTGACCAGCAGCAGATTGCTCGGCACTTCGAGCGCGACATAGCCGATCGAGAAGATGCCGGCGGCGAGGCCGAACACCGCGTCATCGATATCAAGATCGTGAAGGAATTGCAGCTTGGCGAAGCCGATGTTGAAGCGATCGATGATCGCCACCGTGTAGCACGCCAGCAGGAACGGGATCAGCCGCCAGGCGATCCGTCCATAGAGCCGCGAATGGGCCGCATCCTGCATCGAAACCTCCGAATGATTCTTTTGATTGTTGGGCGGCGCGTGGTTTGGCGCGCGCGATCTTCGGCCCGGCAGCGCGTGCCGGGCCGTCGTTTGGTGGTGTCCGGAGGAATACGTCCGACTAGTTCGCGCTCGCCGGAAACTCCAGCATCGCTTCACCGGCCGCGACGGTCTCGCCGCGCTGGTTCTGCACGGCGACGTCGACCAGCACCCAGCGCGATTTCGCCGTTGTCTGCTTGGCTTTGATGGTGCCGGCGGGACGGATGGTGTCACCGGGCTTCACCGGCTTCAGCCACCGCGTCTCGAGCCTGCGATGAATCGCGCCCGCGGGCGTTGCCCAGTCGGTCAGCATGCGCGAGATCAGGCCGAAATTGTTCATGCCATGCATGATGATGCCGCCGAAATTGGTCTTGCCGAAATCGCCCTTCATGTAGTTGTCGTCGAGATGCAGCGGGTTGTAGTCGAGCGACGCATCGCAGAACAGGCGGATCGATTCGCGCGAGACCGCAAACGCGGGACCGTCGATGGTGTCGCCGGCCTTGAGAGCATCGAAATTCGCAGATGTCATCATGATCCTCCTTACATCGGACGGATGGTCTGGCCGCGACCCGAGCAGATCACGTCGCCATGCTGGTTGAAGAAGACGTTGTCGTGCACCACGAACAGCCGCTCGCGCTTGATGAACTTGTCGAGCGCGCGGGCCTGCAGGGTGATGGTGTCGCCGGGGCGGGCAGGGATGTTGTAGCTCCAGGACTGCCCGGCATTGACGGTGCCCGGCGAGCGCATCCAGTCGTCGGCTGGCGTGCAGGCGAACATCAGCAGGATGTGGATCGCGGGCGGCGCGACCAGTCCGCCATGGGGCCCGGCCTTCGCGGCGGCTTCGTCGAGATAGAGCGGATTGGTCTCGCCGACCGCGCGGCAGTACAGCGCGATCGCCTCCTGCGTCAGTGTGTAGGGCAGCGTCTTGCGCGGCTCGCCGGGCACGATGTCGTCCCACATCTTGCGCAGCTTCGAGTCCTTCCAGAAATCGGTTTCGAACGGGGTGGCCGCAGAACTTTCTGCTTGCGCCATCGAGGATCCTCCTGCTATTCAGTTCGCCAGGCGAACACTTCATTCGCTGTATGAATTGACGCTAGCGCGGTCGGGGGCCCCTGACAAGCGCGCAGCGACGCGTCATGTGCAGACAGCCATGCGGGCTGCGATGTTCATGAAGAGAGCCAACACCCCGGGCAGAGCGACGTCATGAGCAAGGAGAGTGACGGCTTCGTGCGCGCGATCGCGCGCGGTTTCTCGATCATCGAGGCGCTCGGCAAGCCGCCCGGCCGGCACACGCTGGCGGAGGCCGCCGACACCGCCGGCCTCAACCGCGCCACCGCGCGCCGCATCCTCGCGACGCTGGTGGTGCTGAAATATTGCGCCTCCGACGGACGCTATTTCAGCCTGCGGCCGCGCGCGCTCGGGCTCGGCCTGTCCTATCTCAACGCGCTGCCATACTGGGCGCATGCGCAGCGCGCGCTGGAGAACCTGCGCAACGAGGTCGGCGAGTCCTGCGCGATGGCGGTGCTCGACGAGGATGAGATCGTCTACGCGCTGCGGCTGCCGGCGCGGCGCATCCTCTCGGCCAATCTCGGCGTCGGCAGCCGGCTGCCCGCGCATCTGGTGTCGCTCGGCCGCGTCATGCTCGCGGCGCTGCCGCCCGGCACCCGCGAGGCCTATCTCGCGGCCGGCGGCTTCAGGCAGGTCACGCCACGCACGGTGACCGATCCGGAGCGGCTCGGCGAACTGCTGGTGCGGGTCGAGGGCGACGGCTATGCCTGGGTCGATGGCGAGCTTGACCCGGCGATCTGCGGCATCGCGGTGCCGTTGCGCGATCCCGCCGGCACCGTCGTCGCGGCGCTCAGCGTCAACACGATTTCCGGCACGGTCAGCGAGGCCGGCGCGCGCAAGAAGTATCTGCTGCCGCTGCGCCGCACCGCGCAGGAGATCCGCAGCCAGATGCTGTCCTCGGGCTAGCACCGCACGTGCTTCGGATCAGTCATTGTTTCCCGTCACCGTGCCTGCTTAAATCGCGCAGCCGAGCCCGGCTTGGCGATGTGAATGGCTACCCGGGATGCAACATCTGGATTTCAGCTGGAGCAATTGCCATGACCAGGGTTCTTCTGACGCTGCTTGCGTCCGCCGCGCTGTGCGCGTCGCTGCCGCTGTGCGCCAATGCCGAACTTGATGCCGCCGCGCTGAAGGGCGCGATCGAGAAATCGGTCGAGGCCGACTATCCGAAACTCGACGCGCTCTACAAGGATATTCACGCTCACCCCGAGATCGCGTTCCAGGAGGAGAAAACCGCGGCCAAGCTCGCTGCCGAAATGCGCGCGCTGGGCTTCGACGTGACGGAGCGCGTCGGCAAGACCGGGCTGGTTGCGATCTACCGCAATGGCGAGGGCCCCACCATCATGGTGCGCACCGAGCTCGATGCGCTGCCGATGGAGGAGAAGACCGGCCTTCCCTATGCCAGCCGCGACAAGACGACCTGGCAGGGCCGGGAGACCTTCGTGGCCCATAGTTGCGGCCACGACGTTCACATGGCGAGCTGGTTGGGCACGGCGAAGACGCTGGTCGGGCTGAAAGACCAGTGGCACGGCACGCTGATGTTCATCGCCCAGCCGGCGGAAGAGATCGTGGCGGGTGCCAAGGCCATGCTGGCGGATGGTCTGTTCACTCGATTTCCTAAGCCGGATTTCGGCTTCGCCTTGCACGATGGCCCGTTCGCCTATGGAACGGTGCGCTATCGCGTCGGGATCGGCTCGTCCGCCGCAGATGGCCTCTACATCAAATTCCGCGGCCGCGGCGGCCACGGCGCGGTGCCCCAGGCGACCATCGACCCCGTGATGATGGCCGCGCGCTTCGTCGTCGATGTTCAGAGCGTGATCAGCCGCGAAAAGGATCCGACCGAATTCGGCGTGGTCAGCATCGGCTCGATTCACGGCGGCACCGCGGCAAACATCATTCCGGACGATGTGGTGCTGCTCGGTACCATTCGCAGCTTCAAGCCCGAGGTGCGCGCCAGGATGCTCGCAGGTATCGAGCGGACGGCAAAGGCGGTCGCCGCCATGTCGAACGCGCCGGAGCCCGAGATATCGCTCACCGAGGGGACCAAGGCGGTGATCAACGATCCCGGCGTGGTCGGCATGGCGGAGAAGGTGCTGAAGGCGGCGTTCGGCGACAAGTTTGCGCCGTCACCGCCGGGCACGCCCAGCGAGGATTATTCGGAATTCATTAACGCCGGGGTGCCCTCGATGTTTTTCAATATCGGTATCTACGAGCCGGAACGCGTCGCCGCGGCCCGCGACGGCACCGGCCCGCAATTGCCGAGCAACCACTCGCCCTTGTTCGCGCCGGTGCCGGAGCCGACCATCAAGACCGGGGTCGAGGCCATGACGCTTGCGGTGCTGAGCGCGTTCGACCAGCACGCGCGGGGAAAATAACCGGCTGCGGCGGCCGGGCGCGCGTGACGTCTTCGCCGCCATTGCGCCGGACATTCCGGCCGTGCCAGGATTCGCAGCCAGAGAGATTGCTCAACTTGCCGGAGGATTCCGTGGCAGACCCGATCCGCGCCCCCTTCTACCACGACGGAATGCGTGAGTTGCAAGACCGCTTCGACGGCCGTCGCGTCGCCGACGGCCTCGAGAAGCATCGCCTCCATTTCGAATTCTGGGAACAGGAGCGCAAGCTCATCGAGGAAACGCGGTTCTTTTTCATTGCGACGAGCTACCAGGACAACGTCGATTGCTCGATGCGTTGTGGCGATCCCGGCTTCGTCAAGATCACCGCGCCCGACACGATCGAATATCCCGAGTATGACGGCAACAACATGTACCGCACGCTCGGTAATATTCACCGCAACCCGAACGTCGGCTTGCTGTTCGTGCGCCTCGACGGCAAGACGTTTCGCGCGCGCATCCGAGGCAAGGCGACGATCGACGACAGCGCTGGTGCGCTTGCCTTGCATCACGGCGCCAAGGTTGTCGTGCGCGTGAAATGCGAAATCTTTCCAAATTGCCCGCGCTACATTCCGGACCTGATGAGCGCATCAGCGGATGCGCCGGCGAATCCGTTCGTTCCGCGGCCCGGATACGAGCCGCCTGCACCGGAATGGAAGAGCCGGGACTACCTCAAGGACGTGCTTTCGAAATACGATCCGCATCGGAAATAGGTGCGCGCCGGCGGATATCGGACGGCGGGCAGAACCCAATCAGGGCAGCGGCGCCATATAGGGAATGCTGCCGACCAACACGAACACCTGGACCGCGTTGCACAGCATGCCGCCCCAATGCAGCCGGCGCAGCCGCCGTATCGCGGTCGGATCACCTGAGTCGCGTGCATCCGCCTCGGCATCGAGCCGCTGCAGAAACCATCGGCGCGCCAGCACCGCAAATCCCGCGATCAGCGCAATGCCGAGCGCGACGGCGAAGCGGCCCGCGGTGGCGAAGGCGAGCGTCCCGATCACACCGGCGACCGCCAGCACCAGGAAGTAGGCATTGAACATGCCGCGCATCAGCCGGGTCACGGGCGGGACGTCGAGCTTCACGAGCAGGAACGCCGGTGCCGCCAGCAGGAAGTATCCCATCGGCACCAGCAGGATGATGGTGGAAAACAGAACCGCCTGATCCGGCGTCATGCAGCCGCTCCTTGTTGGCAGGCGAGAGGGGTTCGGCGCGGAAAACCTGGGGTAGTATCCGTGCGGCCTATTTCCCGCACCATTAGGCTTTGGTCGGATGCGACCGTATCGGGCATGTCGTATCAGGCTTGTCGTATCAGGCTGGCGCGCTCGCGACCTCGCGCATCATCGCCCGGATGCGGCGTCCGAGGAACATCCGGTCCTCCCGATTTGTGAAAAGCAGGTCCCAGCCTGCGGCATGCCACATCTGTTTGGGTGGACCGGCTCTTGCATGCTAGACAGGACGTTACGTCCAACCTCCGAGGCCAGAATTCTCATGCCCATCGTCAACCGCGTCGCCGATCTGCAATCCGATATCCAGGCCTGGCGCCGCAACATCCACGAGAACCCCGAGCTGCTTTACGATGTGCACCGCACTGCATCATTCGTGGCCGACCGTCTCAGGGAGTTCGGCTGCGACGAGGTCGCGACGGGCCTGGGCAAGACCGGCGTGGTCGGGGTCATCAAGGGCAAGAAGGGCCCCGCCAAGGGCGACGTCAAAGTGATCGGCCTGCGCGCCGACATGGATGCGCTACCGATCCACGAACAGACCAATCTGCCCTACGCCTCGAAAACGCCGGGCAAGATGCACGCCTGCGGCCATGACGGCCACACCGCGATGCTGCTCGGCGCCGCGCGCTATCTCGCCGAGACGCGCAATTTCGCCGGCGACGCGGTGGTGATCTTCCAGCCGGCCGAGGAGGGCGGCGCTGGTGCCGCCGCCATGATCAAAGACGGCCTGATGGACCGCTTCGGCATCGAGCAGGTCTATGGCATGCACAATGGTCCGGGGATTCCGATCGGCTCGTTCGCGATCCGCACCGGCCCGATCATGGCCGCGACCGATGCGATCGATATCAAGATCGAGGGGCTCGGCGGGCACGCCGCGCGGCCGCACAAATGCATCGATTCCGTACTGGTCGGCGCCCAGATCGTCACCGCCTTACAGCAGATCGTCGCGCGCACCGTCGACCCGCTCGACTCCGCGGTGATCTCGATGTGCGAATTCCACGCCGGCAACGCCCGCAACGTGATCCCCCAGACCGCGGAGCTGCGCGGCACCGTGCGCACGCTGACCCGGGAGGTGCGCGATCTCATCGAGAAGCGCGTGCGCGAGGTGGTGGATGGCGTTGCCAAGATGACCGGCGCCAAGATCGATCTCACTTACGAGCGCGGCTACCCGGTCACCGTCAACCATGAGGCGCAGACCGAATTCGCCGGGCGCATCGCGCGCGAGGTCGCCGGCGATGCGCATGTGCACGAGATGCCGCCGCTGATGGGCGCCGAGGATTTCTCCTACATGCTGGAAGCGCGGCCCGGCGCCTTCATCTTCTGCGGCAATGGCGACAGCGCCGGCCTGCATCACCCCGCCTACAATTTCAACGACGAGGCGATCGTCTACGGCACCTCGTATTTCGTGAAGATCGTGGAGAACGCGCTGGCGGCGTGAGGTTCACGCATCCCATCGCACCGGCAGTGACACCGGGCCGCGGAACACCCAGCCGCGGACGACGGGCGGCGCCTCCTTGCGGAGGCGCAGATTGCGCAGGCGCTCGAACAGCATCGGCACCACGATCTTGCCGACGGTGAGCCGCGACACCCAGGTGCCGGCGCAGAAATGCGGTCCAGCGCCGAACGCCAGGTGTGATTGCTTCGGCCGCATCACGTCGAAGCGATCGGGGTCGGCGAAGCGATGGCCGTCGCGGTTCGCGGCGCCGACGCAGAGGCCGATCTGAAGGCCCGCGGTCAGCGTCGTGCCGGAGAGATCGACGTCGCGGGTGACGCGGCGCGGATACATGCCGATCGGCGAAATCCAGCGCACCGCTTCCTCGAGCGCGGCCGGCCATAGCTCGGGCTTGGCCAGCACGCTGTCCCTTTGCGCCGGGTTTTCCAGCAGGCCGAGCACCAGCGTCAGGATCGCGTCGCGCGGTTCGTTCAGGCCGCCGCCGATGATCACCTTGATGTTGGCGCGGATGGCTTCGACCGGCATCGGCGGGTCGGCGTGGACCATCGAGGACAGGATCGACGGGTTTGGATGACGGCGGTGATCCGCGAGCACGTTGTCGATCGCGGCATCGACATCGGCGCTCGCCTGCATCGCCTTGCGCTCGACCTCGGCGTCGGCGGCGTAATTGCCCGCACCGTCGATCAGCGCCTGCGACCACTCGGCCAGGGTCTGCCACGGCATGTCGCGAAAGCCGATCATCGCCATCAGGCCGAGCGAGGCCATCGGCGCGGCAAGAGTGGCGAACAGATCGGCCTCGCCGGCGGCCGACAGTTCGTCGATCAGCGTTTCCGCGATCGCGGTGAATTTCGGCGCCCAGTACTCCTTGATCGTGGCCGGGCGAAACGAGGGCTCGATCGCTTTGCGGCCGATCGCGTGTTCGGCGCCGTCCTTGCGCATGAAGGTCGGTCCCATCACTTTGTTGACCAGCGAGGCCGGATTGTCGGCCGAGTAGGTCACGGGATCGCGCTCGATCCGTGTGATGTCGTCGAAACGCGTCACCAGCGTCAGGCCAGCGGTCTCGACGAACACCGCGGGCGCGGTCTCGCGCAGGCGGCGGAAGATCGGATAGGGGTCGTCGAGCAGATCCTGATACGCGATGTCGGTCACGACTGGCACGGTGCTGGCCATGGGTCCTCCCGGAGGGCTGTTTGCGAAGGCTAGCGCCGGGGACGCAATCGCTCAATTCGATGGGATCGATCCAGTCCATCGAAATATCCAATGACTCGTGATAGGCTTGGCCGCCAGCATGGCGGGAGGTGCAGCGTGGCGGTCAATTCCTCGATCGATCCGATCGACATCGGGACCTTGCGGACGCTGGTGCTGGTCTACGACCTGCAGTCGTTCTCGGCGGCCGCCAAGCGGCTCGACGTCAACCAGTCCACCATCAGCTATGCGATCGAACGGCTGCGCGGCGCGCTGCATGATCCGCTGTTCGTCCGCAACGGCAATGGCGTGACCGCCACCGAGCGCTGTGCGGCGTTGGTCGGCTGGGCACGGGACATGATCGGCGAGATCGACGGACTCGCCTCGCCGGTCGCATTCGATCCGGCGACCGCGCAGGGCAGCGTCACGATCTCCTGCAACTATCACGAACGCCAGACCCTGATCCCGCAGTTCAGCGCGCGGCTGCGTGCCGGCGCGCCAGGGGTTCGCCTCGTCCTGCTCGATGCGGCGGGCCATGGCGACGTCCATCTCAAGCAGAACCAATGCGACATCGTGCTCGGTCCGGTCGGGATCGTCGGGGAGAGCTTCTTTCGCCGCCACATCCTCACCGATCACTATGTCTGCGTGATGGATCCGGCCAATCCGTTGGCGCGCGGCCGGATCGCGCTGTCGGCCTATGCGAAGGCCGAGCACGTCTTCATCACCCATAGCGGCGAGTGGCAGCCGCTTTATCTCGCAGCGCTGAAGGCAAGGAAGATCGAGCTCGAGCCTTCGGTCAGCCTGCCCAACCACGACAGCCTGGAGCGCATCATTGCCGGCACGAGGCTGGTTGCGACCATCCCGCATCATCTGGCACGCGCGATGCGCGGCGGCCTGCATGTCGCTGCGCTGCCGTTCCGGGTGCCGATCTCGATCGACATGTACTGGAGCGCCCGGACCGCCAAATCCGGCCTGCACAAATGGGCGCGCGGCCTGCTGGCAGAGGGGGCCAAGGTGTACGCCGCCTGAACGCGCAGCTTCGCCATGACGGTCAAAAAGCAAAAAGGCCCGCACCGGAGGTGCGGGCCTTTCGTCCGGCGCGTTGCCGCGCCGAAAGCATCCGGCATCAGAACGCGTGGTAGAACACGTAGTACAGAACGCCCGAGATGATCATCGCGGCCGGCAGGGTCAGCACCCAGGCCATCGCGATGTTGCGGATCGTCGACCATTGCAGGCCGGAGCCGTTCGCGGCCATGGTGCCGGCAATGCCCGACGACAGCACGTGCGTGGTCGAGACCGGCAGGCCGTAGCCATCGGCCGCCGCGATCGTCGCGGCCGCCGTGATCTCGGCGCAGGCGCCCTGCGCGTAGGTCAGGTGCGTCTTGCCGATCTTCTCGCCGACGGTGACGACGATGCGCTTCCAGCCGACCATGGTACCGAGGCCGAGCGCGATGGCGACGGCGAACTTCACCCAGCTCGGGATGAACTTGGTCGCGGCATCGAGCGAGCCCTTGTACTCGTTCAGCGTGGCGACGTCGGCGGCAGTCAGCTCGGCTTCCTTGTCCTTCATCAGGAAGCGGATCGCCTCGGAGGCCAGGTACATGTCGTTACGGGTGTTGCCGACGGTGTCGGCCGGGAACTTGGCCAGCGAGCCGTACTGGGCAACCTGCTGTCCGATGTCGCGCACCAGCACCGCGAGCGACGGGAAGGTGCCTTCGTTGATCTGGTGCTGCGCGACATAGTTGGTCACGGCCGGGCGCGGGTTGCCGATCACGTTGTAGCCGGCGGCCTTGCCTTCGATGACCTTGCTGGCCGCGGTCGAATGCAGGGTGAACTGCTCGATCTGGCTCGCGGGCATCGCGCGGTTCAGCGCATAGGCGGTCGGCACGGTGCCGATCAGGATCAGCATGATCAGGCCCATGCCCTTTTGGCCGTCGTTCGAGCCGTGGAAGAAGCTGACCAGCGTGCAGGTCAGGATCAGGATGCCCCGGATCCACCACGGCGGCGGCTGGTTGCCGACCGGTTCGCCGAACAGCGCCGGCGTCGCGCGTTGCAGCACGATCTTGAGGATGTAGAGCAGGCCGGCGGCGAGCACGAAGCCGAACAGCGGCGACAGCAGCAGCGCCTTGGCAATGCCGGCGGCTTGCGTCCAGTCCACGCCGGAGGTGCCGTCGCGGCCGCGCAGCAGCGCGTTGGTGATGCCGACGCCCATGATCGAACCGATCAGGGTGTGCGAGCTCGACGCGGGCAGGCCGAGCCACCAGGTGCCGAGGTTCCAGATGATCGCGGCGATCAAGAGCGCGAACACCATCGCAAAGCCGGCGCTCGAGCCGACCTGCAGGATCAGTTCGACCGGGAGCAGCGACACGATGCCGAACGCGACGGCGCCGCTCGAGAGCAGCACGCCGAACAGGTTGAACATGCCCGACCAGACCACGGCGACATGCGCCGGAAGCGAGCGGGTGTAGATCACGGTCGCGACCGCGTTGGCGGTGTCGTGGAAGCCGTTGACGAATTCGAAGCCGAGCGCGATCAGCAGCGCAACGAACAGCATGATGTACGGCAGGAACGACGTGACCCGCGTGCCGGTGGCGTCGACGTCGGCATAGATGCTGTAGGCAACAAACAGCAGCGCGGCCGCGACCACGCCCAAATAGATAACGCCGGTCAGAGGATGAAAGCCCTTGTCGAGGTCCGGACCCTTTTTCAGGGCGGGCTCGATCGAGCCGGGTAACGCCATATCGCTCATGGTAAACTCCTGTCCCAATGCTGCCGATTTTGATCGATGCATATGACAGGCAATTGAAATCCGGCCCGTGAAATGAGGCGGCCATCCATGCCGGTGGACATCGCGCCGAATTTTTGTGCAACGTATTGAGGGTGCACGGGCCTTCGCGGTCTCGTGGCAATCATCGGCACGATCGGATCGTCGATCGCGCGACCCAAACCCGCCGCCTGTGTTTCGCTGGGCGAGATTTTGTGTGACGAGGCCACATTGGCCAAGCGACCGGCGACACGGACGGGCGAGGGAAATCCGGCAGGCGCTGCGCGTGAGGGGGAAGTTGGAAGATGGGGAAGTTCGGAGATGAGGTGGCGCGCCGCACGATTGGGGCTAGCAAACCGCGCAGCGCGCCCGCCTCAGGGTACGTCATGGCGTGAACATGACGCCCGATACCTGCGGAACATGCCACCGTACCACGGATCAATTAAAGGTTGTAGATATTTGTCGGGCGTCGTGAACAATTTCACGTTGAGGTGTGGTTCCGCGGTTCCCCCGTTTTTTGCGGAACTCAAGCCGCGTGGGCCGAATTGCGCAACTGGCCTGCGGCAATTTTCAAGTCGTCGATAAAGCGCTGATATTCCAGCGCCTTGGCTTTTTCGTCGGGCAGCCGCAACAGATAGGATGGGTGCACGGTGACGAGCACCTTGGTGGCCTCGTGGTTAATCAAGCGGCCACGGCTCTTGTTGATCGGCGTGATCTTGCCGAGCACGCTCTGTGCGGCGCTGGCGCCGAGCGCGACCACCAGCTCCGGCTTGATGGCGGCGAGCTCGCGCTCATACCACTGCCGGCAGGCGCGGATCTCCGGCGTGTTCGGCTTCTGGTGCAACCGGATCTTGCCGCGCGGCACGAATTTGAAGTGCTTCACCGCATTGGTGATGTAGACCTTGGCGCGATCGATGCCGGCCTCTTCGAGCGCGCGATCGAGCATCTGTCCGGCCGGTCCGACGAACGGATGGCCTGCGAGATCTTCCTTGTCGCCGGGCTGCTCGCCGACCAGCATCAGCGTTGCACTTTGCGGCCCTTCGCCGAATACGGTCTGGGTTGCGTCCTTCCACAGCGGGCAGGCGCGGCAATCGGCGGCCTCGTCGCGCAAGGCCGCGATGGTGCCGCGCGCCTGTGCATCTCGGGTTTGCTTGCGGGCCATCGGTTGATCCTGCCGCTGCTGCGGTTCGGCCGTCTTGCGTGCGATGAAGGGGCCACTGGTCATGCGCATGGCGTCTTCGATCAGCGGCTTAATGATCGAGTCCTCGGGCAGGTTCCTCCAATAGGCCTGCGGCATCTCCATCACTTTCAGCCGTGCGGGACTGAAGAGGCCGTTGTCATGACGCCGCCAGGCTTCCTCGAGCCGGTCCTCGGTCGGCACCTCGGATTTGGCGATGCCCGGCGTGATCGCGATCGCGTGCCCGTCCCAATGCGCGCAGACGTCGGGGGTCAGGATCGACCACGGCATGTCGGCGAAGCGGCCGGCGAAGAAAGGCGCGGCGAGCTCGACGATGCGATGCTCCGGCTCGAACCAGGCGACGTAATGCGCCGTCCGCTCGCGGCCGATCTCGCGGAAGCGCAGATGCGCGTGCATCCGGTCGATGTCGCCATAGACCGCGCGCGCCATCGCGTGGACCTCGGCGACGTCAGGGTCGTCAGTCGCGCTGAGCAGATCGTGATGACTGCGCAGCCGCCACAGCAGGCGATAGAGCAGGGCGAAGCGTTCGTCGTTTCGATGCAGGATCGCAGCCTTTGCGAGTTCGACGAAGATGGCTGGGACGTTGAACTGCGCCTGCGGCACGTCAGGCAATTCATTCACGCAGGATGCCAGCGACAATTCGTCGTCCTTGCGTACGGTCCACATGACCTCCGCAGGCTTCACGTCATTGATCGCCAATCGTCGCGCGGCCTTGCGCCAGCCCTCGAAATCGGTGTCGTTATCGAGCACGATGATACGCATGCGATTGCTCCGTTTCCGTCACGCCGCCATTTTCGGGGCCTTGTGCGCCTGACATCGCGGGAGATCAGGCCACGTCTGCTTTCGGTTGGCTGAATCCCATTGATTTCACTCATGAATCACTGGACTCACCAATCCGGTTGACTCCGCCGGGGCTGTTAGCTTTATATTAGAACATATCATGAACAATTGAGCCAGTCCCTGGTTCTCTGTTCAGGCAGTGACGGCCTCAAATTTTCAGATGGAAGGAGCGGCGCAATGAACGGCGCACGCACGGGTACGCTTGCGTCTCTGCGCGGCAGCATCGCGCGCATCGAGGCGCCATCGGAGGCGGCGATGCCGAACCGCATCGCGCTCGGACACACGAGTGCGGACGCGATGCTGCGCGGCGGGCTTGCGCCGGCAGCGTTGCACGAGGTGTTTGCGGCCGGCCATCAGAGCGGGGCGGCGACCGGCTTCATCGCGGGACTCGCCGGCCTGATATCGGCGCGCAAGCCGCTGGTCTGGGTGCGGCAGGATTTTTCCGATCGTGAAAACGGTGCGCTGTCGATGCGCGGGCTTGCCGAACTCGGCCTCGATCCGCGCCTCCTGGTCACGGTGCGCGCCGCCGATGTCGACAGCAGCCTGCGCACCGCGGCCGACGCGCTCGCCTGCGATGCGCTCGGCGCTGTCGTGCTCGAGGTCTGGGGCGATGCGCGCCAGCTCGATCTCGTCGCCAGCCGCAAACTGACATTGGCTGCGCAAGCCTCCGGCGTCACCGCGCTGGTGCTGCGGATTGCGGCAACTCCGATCCCCTCGACCGCGGAGACGCGCTGGATCGTGCGCGCGGCGCATTCGCCGCCCGGCAATGCCGCAAGCGCCTGGGGCGCGCCGCGCGTCGAGGCCGAACTGGTGCGCAACCGTCATGGCCCGGTCGGGCGATGGATCATGGAATGGAAATGTGATGAGTGCCAATTCAGTGAACCGTCGGCGTATCCTCAGCCTGTGGCTGCCACGCCTGCCCATCGACCGCATCAAGCGCAAGCTCGCGCAGGACATCGCCTCGCAAGCTGAGCTGGTCGCAAGCGAACTGGGTGAACCTTCAGGTGAGGTGAGTACATTGGCTGGGCTCTCTCCCCC
>NZ_BQUV01000001.1:616640-1030162 GCF_022835695.1 Bradyrhizobium sp. Ce-3 | reverse complement strand
AGCGCAAGCTCGCGCAGGACATCGCCTCGCAAGCTGAGCTGGTCGCAAGCGAACTGGGTGAACCTTCAGGTGAGGTGAGTACATTGGCTGGGCTCTCTCCCCCCTTGCGGGGGAGAGTTGGAGAGAGGGGTGGCCACGAGCACCGCCCGAGCGGCTTACCCCTCTCTCCAACTCTCCCCCGCAAGGGGGGAGGGAACCCGTCCGCTCATGCGTCCCTTACGAATGCGGCAAGCAATGTTCTCCCCAGCGTCGTGGTGGCAAAGGACCACAACGCGATCCTGCTGCATGCCATCGACGAGGCCGCGGTGCGCGCGGGGCTGTCGATCGGGCTGCCGCTCGCCAATGCGCGGGCGATCTGTCCGGAACTCACCGTCTACGACGCCGATCCCGCCGCCGATCTGAAGACGCTGAACGACATCGCCGACTGGTGCGACCGCTTCACGCCGCTGGTCGCGCTCGACGCGCCTGACGGCCTGTTCCTCGACATCACCGGCTGCGCGCATCTGTTCGGCGGCGAGCGCGCGCTGCTGCAGATCGTCACCCATGCGCTGAGCCGCCGCGGCTTTGCCGTCAGTGCCGCGATTGCCGGCACCTCGATCGCGGCGCGCACGCTGACGCGTTATGCCTCGGGGCAGGTCATCGCCGATGGCGCGGAGGCGCGGGCGGTCGGCCCGCTGCCGGTGTCGGCGCTCGGCGCCGATCCTGCCGTCACCACCGGTCTGCGCCGTGCCGGGTTGAAGACCATCGGCGATGTCGCCGCGCGCGCGCCGCATGAAATCTCGGCGCGGTTCGGCGCGGCTTTCACTACTTTGCTCGGCCATGCGCTCGGGCGGGGCGATGCCCCGATCAGCCCGCGCAAGCCGCTGCCGGATTACATCGTCGAGAAGCGTTTCCCCGAACCGGTCGCGACCGACACCGTGATCGCGCTGACGCTCTCGAGCCTCGCCAAAATGCTGGTCGCGGCGATGGACAAGCAGGGCAAGGGCGCCCGGCAATTGGAAGCGAGCTTCTTCCGCACCGACGGCAAGGTCGCGGCGATCATGGTCGAGACCGGGCGGCCGGTGACGCGGCCCGAGATGATCGACCGCCTGTTCCGCGAGCGGCTCGATGCGCTGAGCGACCCGCTCGATCCCGGCTTCGGCTTCGATCTCATTCGTCTCGCCGCCGGCCGTACCGAGATCGTGGTGCAGCAGCAGCGCGACCTCGACGCGTCGGTGCACGACAATGACGAGGTCTCGGCGCTGATCGACCGCATCGCTGCCCGCATCGGGGGAAAGCGCGTCGTCGTGCACCTGCCGCTGGAGAGCCACGTCCCCGAACGATCGGCGCTGGCGCTGCCGGCGCAGCATCATCTGGCCGCGGCGAGCGCGGCCGCCTGGCCGGAGCGCGTCGCCGGCGAGCCGCCGCTGCGACCCTTGCGGCTGTTCGAGCGGCCCGAGCCGATCAAGGTGCCGTTCGCGAGTGTGCCCGACGGCCCGCCGCACCAGTTCACCTGGCGGCGCGCCTTGCACGCGGTGGTGCGGGTCGAGGGCCCCGAGCGGATCGCGATGGAATGGTGGAAGCAGGATGGCGCGGCGCTGACGCGCGATTACTTCCGCGTCGAGGACGCCGAGGGCCAGCGCTTCTGGATCTTCCGCGACGGCCTCTACGAGAGCGAGCTGCGCGACGAAGAGGGCAGGCCGGTCCCGGCCAACTGGTATGTGCACGGGCTGTTCGCATGAAACCACCCGTAACGGATTATGCCGAGATCGGCATCACCAGCAATTTCTCCTTCCTGCGCGGCGGCTCCGATCCGCGCGCCTATGTGCATCAGGCGAGCGAACTCGGGATTCCCGTGATCGGGCTTGCCGATCACAACACGCTGGCCGGCGTGGTGCGCGCCTGGAAGGAGCTCGACAGCGAGAAGGTCGCCCATCCGCCCAAGCTTCTGATCGGCACCCGCATCGTCTTCAGCGACGGCACGCCCGACATCCTGGTCTATCCGCGCGATCGCGCCGCCTATGGCCGGCTGTGCCAGCTGCTCACCCGCGGCAAGCGTGGCGACGACAGAGCGTTTTCCAGCGGAGTGGACGCCGGTTCGCGTGAAGAAAACGCGTCACAACAAGGATTCGTGCGGATCGAGAAGGGCGAGTGCCATCTGAAGCTCGCCGATCTCCTCGACTTCGCCGAAGGCCAGCTCCTGGTGCTGGCGCTGCCGCATCGTTTCGAGGAGGCAGGCACGCTCGATCTGCTTGCAAGGCTGAAGGCCAGCGCCACCGACGGCGTCTGGCTTGCCGCCAGCCTGCTCTATCGCGGCGACGACAGGCGCCGCCTCGCGCGGCTGCATGGTCTCGCCATTGACGCCGGTGTGCCGCTGCTCGCCACCAACGAGGTGCTCTATCACCATCCCGCACGCCGCCCGCTGCAGGACGTGCTGACCTGCATCCGCGAAAAGACCACGATCGAGGCGGTCGGCCGCAGGCTCGAGGCCAATGCCGAACGGCACCTCAAGCCGGCGCACGAGATGGTGCGGTTATTTCGTGACCTGCCGGACGCGATCGCGGAGACCATGCGCTTCGCTACGCGCATCTCCTTCTCGCTCGACCAGCTCAAATACCAGTATCCCGACGAGCCGGTGCCGCCGGGCAAGACCGCGCAGCAGCATCTGGAGGATTTGACCTGGGCCGGCGTCGACAAATATTTCGGCGGCGAGATCGACGACAAGCTGCGCGCCACCCTGAACAAGGAGCTCGCGCTGATCGCCGAGCTGAAATACGCGCATTATTTCCTCACCGTGCACGACATCGTGCGCTATGCGCGCAGCCAGAACATCCTGTGCCAGGGGCGGGGCTCGGCGGCGAATTCGGCGGTGTGCTACGTGCTCGGCGTCACCTCGGTCGACCCGACCAAGGTCGACCTGCTGTTCGAGCGCTTCATCTCCAAGGAGCGGCTGGAGCCGCCCGACATCGACGTCGATTTCGAGCACTCGCGGCGCGAGGAGGTGATGCAATATGTCTACCGCCGCTACGGCCGCCACCGCGCCGCGATCATCGCCACCGTGATCCATTATCGCCCGCGCAGCGCGATCCGCGATGTCGGCAAGGCGCTCGGGCTGACCGAGGACGTCACCGCGGCGCTGGCCGACACCGTGTGGGGCAGCTGGGGCAAGGGCCTCAACGACATGCAGGTGCGGCAGGCCGGGCTCGATCCAAAAAATGCGATGATCAACCTCGCGGTCGAGCTCGCCACCGAGCTGATCGAGTTTCCGCGCCATCTCTCGCAGCATGTCGGCGGCTATGTGCTGACCCAGGACCGGCTCGACAGCTACGTGCCGATCGGCAACGCCGCGATGGACGACCGCACCTTCATCGAATGGGACAAGGACGACGTCGACGCGCTTCACATGATGAAGGTCGACGTGCTGGCGCTGGGCATGCTGACCTGCATCCGCAAATGTTTTGACCTGATCGATGACCACAAGGGCAAGCGCTGGGAACTCGCCTCGGTCCCGCAGGACGAAAAGGAAGTCTACGACATGCTGTGCCGGGGCGAGTCGCTCGGTGTGTTCCAGGTCGAGAGCCGGGCGCAGATGAACATGCTGCCGCGCTTGAAGCCGCGCACCTTCTACGATCTCGTCATCGAGGTCGCGATCGTGCGTCCCGGCCCGATCCAGGGCGACATGGTGCATCCTTATCTGCGCCGGCGGAACGGCCAGGAAAAGGTCAGTTATCCATCGCCGGCGCCGGACCAGGGCGACAAGGACGAGCTCTACAATGTCCTGCACAAGACGCTCGGCGTCCCGCTGTTCCAGGAGCAGGCGATGCGGATCGCGATCGAGGCGGCGCATTTCACCTCGGAGGAGGCCAACGGCCTGCGCCGCTCGATGGCGACCTTCCGCAATCTCGGCACCATCGGCAGCTACGAGGAGAAGCTGGTCGGCAACATGGTGGCGCGCGGCTATGATCCGGACTTCGCCCGCAGCTGCTTCGACCAGATCAAGGGCTTTGGCTCCTACGGCTTCCCGGAAAGCCATGCCGCGAGCTTCGCCCAGCTCGTCTACATCTCCTCATGGCTGAAGCACCATCATCCCGACGCGTTCTGCTGCGGCCTGCTCAACTCGCAGCCGATGGGCTTTTATGCCCCGGCGCAGATCGTCGGCGACGCCCGCAACAACGGCGTCACGGTGCGCGAGGTCGATGTCTCCTTCAGCTTCGCACAGAACACGCTGGAGGAGAAGGTCGGCGATCACTGCGCGGTGCGGCTCGGCTTCCGCCAGATCGACGGGTTTCACTGGCTGGATGAGGATGAGGAGCGGTTGAAATCTCTCCAGCAGACGCTGCGTCGTGCAGGTGAGTCAGGGAGGCACGAATGGATGGGCTCTCTCCCCCCTTGCGGGGGACAGTTGGAGAGAGGGGTAAGCCACGACCACCGCCCGTGCGGCTTACCCCTCTCCCTAACCCTCCCCCGCAAGGGGGGAGGGAACCCGCCCACCTCCCGCGTGGCCTTGGACGGAGATGAGCTCGACTGGGCCGACCGCATCGTCGCCGCGCGCAACCGAAAACCCTTCACCTCGCTGGAAGACTTCGCCCGCGACACCGCGCTGCCCAAGCGCGCGCTGATCCTGCTTGCCGACGCCGATGCGTTCCGCTCGCTCGGGCTCGACCGCCGCGCGGCGCTGTGGGCGGTGCGGCGGCTGCCCGACGACGTGCCGCTGCCGCTGTTTCTGGCTGCCACCGCGCGCGAGCAGCCGGATGAAGGCGCCAAGCCGCTGCCGGAGATGCCGCGGCCCGAGCAGGTGGTCGCCGACTATCAGACCATCCGCCTGTCGCTGAAGGGCCATCCGATGGAATTTTTGCGCGAGATGTTCACCAAAGAGCGCGTCGTCGCCTGCCACACCATCAACCAGAGCAACGACCGCCGCCGCGTCCGGTGCGCCGGTGTGGTGCTGGTGCGGCAGCGGCCGGGCAGCGCCAAGGGCGTCGTGTTCATGACGCTGGAGGACGAGACTGGCATCGCCAACATCGTGGTGTGGCCGAAGGTGATGGAGCAGTACCGCAAGGAGGTGATGGGCGCGCGGCTGATCCTGGTCGAGGGCTATATCCAGAGCAGCCCCGAAGGGGTGACGCATCTGGTGGCGCAGCGCATGACCGACCGCTCGCACGATCTGATCGGCCTCGCCAATGAATCCCTGTCCCGCAAGCATCCGGTGCCGACGGGCCCGGCATTGATCGAGCCGCTCAACGACGACCGGCGCGACCACGGCGACAACTCGCCGCAAAAAATCCGCCACCCCCGCAACGTCCGCATCCTGCCGCCGTCACGGGATTTTCATTAAAAGGCTTTCAAGCCGATTGAATAAAACCGCCATATCCCCAACGTCGTCCTGGCGAAAGCCAGGACCCATAACCACCGAGCTTTGTTGTTGCAGGGATTGTGGCCCTGGCGTCATGCCGCATTTGGCAGCTGGGGTAATGGGTCCTGGCTTTCGCCAGGACGACATCAAATGAGCTGTGAACGTTTCGCTTCTCTAAAAATTCACCCGGTTCGAGATCGCGCCGTCGACGACAAGGTTCGAGCCTGTCGTGAACGAGGAGATCGGGCTCGCCAGAAACACCGCGGCGCTCGCGATCTCCTGCGGGGTCGCCATACGGCCGGTCGGATTGCGGGCCAGTGCGTCCTGGTACATCTTGGGCGCGTTCTGCTCGACCATGTTCCAGACGCCGCCCTTGAAATACACCGTGCCCGGCGACACCACGTTGACGCGGACCTTCTTCGCCGCGTATTGCCGCGCCAGTCCCTTCGCCATGTGCACCAGCGCCGCCTTGATCGGGCCGTAGGAGCCGGCGCGATCCGCCTGCGCCGCCGAGATCGACGAGATGATGACGAAGGCGGCGTCGCCGGTTTTCTCGCCGCTCGCCTCGAGGAACGGCCGCGCCGCCTCGAAGGCGTTTACCGCGCCGAGCACGTCGAGCCGGAAATTCTGCTCCCATGATGCCGGATCGCCGCCCTGGGCCATCGCGCCGGCATTGGAGAACAGCATGTCGATGCTGCCCAGCTCCGCCGCGACATCGCCAATCCACGATTTCAGAGCATCGCCGTCGGTGATATCGACAGCCTTGCCGGTGACGCGCACCCCGGCGGCCTTCAGCTCGGTGACGCTGGCTGCAACTTGCTCGGCATTGCGGGCGCAGACCGCCACGCCTGCGCCTTCGCCGGCCAGCGTCGCCGCGATCGCCCGCCCGATGCCGCGCGTGCCGCCGAGCACGACGGCGCTTCGCCCCTTCAAACCCAGATCCATTCGCGTGTCCTCTGCTGATGCGCGCGGACTGTAGCCTCCGTCGCAACGTTGCGCGACCTTGATTATTCCATCGCGTCACGCGATTTTCACTATAGCCACGCGAATATCGCGGTGCACCCAATCCGATCCCGCCTTGTGCGCCATGGACCAGTTGCTATCGTCCCGCCGCCCGGGCGATCGATCCGGGGCCTGCAACGACAACCATTCGGGAGCATTCCATGCGTTATCTCACTGCGCTCATCGGCGCGGCCTGCGTCGCGCTCGTCACGGCCACCGGTGCCTTTGCCCAGGTGCCTTCCAATCCCGACAATCCCAACGACGTCGTCCCCGATGCCCTCGCGCCGCCGCCCTATGGCGAGCCGATCAACCTCGAGACCGCCAAGAAGGTCGCTGCTGCGGCGGTCGCCGAGACCCAGAAGCGCAACTGGAATGCATTCTGCATCGCGATCGTCAATCCGGCCGGCGAGCTCGTCTATTTCGAGAAGCAGGACAACTGCCAATACGCCTCGATCGGCGTCTCCCAGCACAAGGCGCGCACCACGACGCGCTATCGCCGGCCCACGCTGACCTTCGAGAACCTGATCGGCAAGGGCGCTTACTTCAACTACCTCACGACGCTCGACGACGTGATCGCCTCGCGCGGCGGCAATCTCCTGATCGTCGACGGCAAGATCGTCGGCGCCATCGGCGTCAGCGGCGGCACCGGCTCGCAGGACAATGTGATCTCGCTCGCCGGCCAGGCCGGGCTGAAGTGAGGAAGCTTCGGAATCGCAGGGCGGGTTAGCGACGCGTAACCCGCCATCTTCACGCGGCAACAAGTTGGTAGATCATGTCTTCGGGTATTTCACCCTGTGGCGCCTGCCGGACTATCGCACGGCAGGCGCCTTGCCAATTCCATAGGATTTGAACCAACCTCCTAAACCGGCCGAAAGGAGCGGCACGCTATCGTCATCAGCGGACCACGCCGGCGACGCAGAGGGCATTTGCCGCAGCATTTGGGCAGGCAACACGATATGCGCGGATCGGCAGTCGCAAAACCGCCGATGCCGAAGCCGCCTCTCATCGATCGGCTGTTCATGCGCTTCTCCAGAAACCGGACCATCGACGGTCTGTGGGTCGGAACCAGCGAAAGCAAGCCGCATCCTGCCCTGCATCGCGTGCTGGAGGCGCTCGCCCTGATCAAGTGGCACAACGCGCTGCATTATTCCCGCGTCATCAGCAGGCTCGACCGGGTCTGGGTGCATCTGATACCGAGCGCGCAGGCGCATTACGATCAGCCGCTGAATGCCTGCGTGCTCGATGAGCGCTATGTGCTCGATGAGACGATGACGACAGCCCGGATCGCGTCCACCATCGTCCATGAAGCGACCCATGCGAGGCTCGAGGGCCGCGGCATCCTTTACCACGAGAAGGATCGATATCGCATCGAGGCGGTCTGCCTGCGGCGCGAACTGAACTTCCTCGCAGCATTGCCGGACGCCGAGCCTCTTCGCGAGCAGGTTGCCCGCTCAATCGAGTGGTGCGCCAGCGATCGGGAGTATCTGTCCGACTCCAGGTTCGAGCAGCGTGAGGAACAGGGCCAGATTGAAACCATGCGCCACCTGAATGTCCCGAACTGGTTGATCAGATTTGCCTTGTGGGTGGTCCGGAAACGGCGGTCACGCCGCTCGGCAGCCGGTCATGGCAACGATCCAGAGCCAGCTGCGATGGCCTCGCGCGGCGGCGATCTCCTGATCGTCGACGGCAAGATCGTCGGCGCCATCGGCGTCAGCGGCTCGCAGGACAATGTGATCTCGCTCGCCGGCCAGACCGGGCTGAAGTGAAGTCACGCCGTGATGCGTCTGCCGGGCTTCCGCCCGGCGGAAGCTGCCTCCGATGCTGTCAGCCGATCTTTTGCAGATAAATGGGTACGACTATTCCAAGCATCGGATAGTTTCCGCTCATGGAATTTCCGGAGAGTGTCAGATCCAGGCTGACGCGTCCAAGAAAGCTGCTGTCGAAGTCCACGTGGACTTGATCATTTTGAAGCGTGGCGCGTCCTTGACCGGAGGTTCCGATCGCCGACGTCTCCTCGAAACGATAGCCTTGTGCGTCCTTGATGAAACGCCATGTGCCGTTTGATGTCCTCCAGACCCCCTCGAGCAGATCAGTGTTCGGTGTTGCTGGAGCCGGCGCCGGCGTTCCTGCAGCTGGTGCCGGCGTGGCCGTTCCAAAGGGAGGCACGAATGGTGGCGTGGGGAATGTCGGCTGGTTGATCTGCGTCCACTTGTCGAGAATGTATTGGCCAGTAGAAGGAGGCAAACCCGTAACATTAGGAGGAAGCTTGGTCATGGAATGTCCTCGTTGTGCGTGGATAGGTTGCTGCAAAGAACCGGCTAGCCGAACAATTCTCCCGGTACGTATGGTGACAACCCGAAGCGCAAGGCGCTGCCATGCGGCCAAGGTGTCTTCGAGCCTTCAGGCTAGTTCGCAATCTTGCCGAACTTGGTGAGCAGGGGATCGATGACTTTCACGACCAGCTCGGGGCTGGCCGCACCCTTGCCGGCTTCCCATGCTATCTGACCGTTCACGTCCTTCTTGATCGACAGCGTCGTCGTTGCGACCACCAGGGTTAGATTGATGATCAAGCCCAGCGTAACGATGGGATTGATACTGAGGGTGTCAGCGTTGCGAACTTCCTCCCATGCTTCCAGCAGGAAGGGTTCAAGCTTGGGATCTGCGGCGTATGCGAGCAACAGCGGCCTGATGACGGCGTCATCCTCGGCGGAAATCCGTCGTTCTGACGATCCGGCGGCAAGCTTGATCAACGGCTGCACTTCCGAGACCGCGTCGGCGTTGGCTCGGATCGCATCGTGGGGAATGCGAGAATAGACCAGCTCGAAAAGAGCTTCGGCAACTCTCACGACTTCGACCGGTTTCAAGCCGTCGACGATTGCCTTTGGGTTGTTTCCATCCATGATCCTGCTCCTCGCGTCTACCTGAAATCGCCCGTCAGGCTGAAGGCGGTCCATTTGTTGAGAGAATTCGCCGCACGGTCATCGCCCAACAGTTCGAGCATGGCCGCCCGGTGGGCAACAGCGCGCGGCTGCTTCTGCCGAATCCACTTGTCATAAAACATCGTAAAATATGCGGCCGCCGCAGCCGCACTCACATTCCAATGGGTGGATATGAGACTGGAAGCGCCCGCTTGTATGAACGCCCAATCAAGGCCAAGCGCGTCACCCGCAATACCTTTCTTTGCAAGGCCGCTGACGCAGGCCATAACCGAGACGTGGCTGCCTGAAAGGTCTACGCCCGTAGCGACGATCGATTCCGGCGTGAGTTTGCCGTCGTAAGGTCCTGCTTCCGCCCGCAGACGACCTGGCAGGCCGGCCTCATCTGAAAGGTAGAGACCAGAGTTCGCAAAGGGGTTCGCGCCATCCTGCGGAAAGTAGCCGTGAGTCGAGAAGTGAACCAGCCGATGTTGCAGGGACTCTCGATTGACGCTCTGCGGAGTTGCTTGGGTGCCTTGCAGCGCGTTCCCTTTCCGGCAGTTCAAATTGAGCCATCGAAGCGGCGCTTCGATGCTTTCCATAAACTGAGCGTCTTGTTGCTCATCATCCAAGGGAACGGCAATCGCAACGTAGGTGTCTGGCGGCGGAGCCTTCGGTTTGCTCAGCACCAGATCGAGATGGAAGGCGGAATGCACCCGTGACAACGAAAAAGTGTCAATGAGCATTCTCTGCTGGAACCGAAGATAATGCAGAGGAATGTTGTGAAGCTGGTCATCCGGTGAATAGCAGATATGGTCGCCTTTGCGCAGCACGGATGTCTCGAGAAGCTCGCCCAGCCACGCCACAAGCGGAGAAAACATGGCTTGAAGGTTCGCGGAGATGCCACCGTTGACCTGCGGCTTGTTCCAGCGCCTGGGGTCCACGATTTCCTGCGTGTCTCGCAATGCCTCGCTGGATATCTCGATAGGTTTGGGCATGCAGATGTTGCCTTGCCTCGTAACCAAGATTGCGTACACGCGCGTGTCGTCGACAAAATAAGTGAGGTAGTGGAAGTTATCACGAGATGTGAGTTTCGGCAGCGATGTCACGCAGCTGTAAGTGGTGGCGTCGCTCACCACTGTGCCGGCTTTCTGTGTTAGCCGATCCGCAATCGCACGTCCCTTTGAAGCTTCGATTGCTACGAGAAGGTCGGCCGGCCGATTGGCACGTTCAAGGTATTCGCACGTGGCGCCGAACAGATGCGGATGGGCAGCAAAAACGCCGCCGCGCTTGCGTGGATCTTTGATGCCGTCCCGCATGCTCTCCAAATTCATGCGCAAGTTGATCAGCACATCGGCAGCTTCCGATATGTGATCGAGGCGGCTATGGCAAAGGTAAAGCCCCCACAGCGCTTCGTTTTCAAGCCCCGCCTGCTTGTTCTCTCTTGCCCACGAGAGGCAAGAGGTCAGAATTTCGAGCGACTTTCTGATTTCTTCCTTCGATGGGCGTCCAATGAAGATGGTGGATGCCTTTTGAATGCGATGCCGAACCACAATGTCCGAACTCAGCTCGGCGGACGCAATTCGCGGTAACACTTTATCGATAGTTTCAACCAAGCCTTTGGGATCGCCTACCTGCGGCACATTATTGCTGGTGCCCCTCACGGTCACCACGTCAACCTTGATCGCTGCGATCTGCTCCCTTAGACGGCGAGCTCCCATGTGCTCGTTCAATGATGCGTCCCGGAGAATGAGTTCCGCCTCATCGACCCGTTTCAGATTGAGAAGAGCATTTGCTCGCCTGACTTTGAGGCTTGGCAGATTGTCGCGATCGTTCAGTTGCGTGTAGAGGTCGATGTATCGTGCCGTGGCACGGAGGACTTCATCCGACCGACCCAGCAACTCCAGAGCCGTGCAATGACTGTCCGCGAGGCCCGACAATGTCGACAAGACCAGTTCGCGGTTTCCAGTTTCCCATAGCTCGAGTGCGTATTCGTGCGTTGCTGCCGCAAGTGCGGCTCCGTACTCGGGAGAACGACCGGCGCAATATTCGTAGATTGTCGTCTGGATCGCCGCGATCACTCGGCTGGGATTTGTTGATTTTGCCGTGACTCTGATCTGGTCGAAAAAACGACTGCTGGTCAGGGTGGCCAACAATTCGTCCCGCGCTTCGACGGCATCGGATCTCAGGAGGAATCTCAATCTCTCGATGGTGGGGATCAGTGTCATCTACGTCACCAACAAGCAGGAACGACGGCGAGACAGAGTAAGAGAGGATCGGATTACGCGGCTGGATTCGGTTTCGATCGACTTGATTCAGAACGGCAGCAATACGTCCTGGTCTCAGCAGTAAGAACGGTCGGCGGCGGTCAGTGCGGCTCGTCGAGATTGCTTCGATCTGCAGGAGTGCGCTTCTGATGCACGTTCGCGGAGGTGCTGGCGGCTTCTTGCGCAGAATGCCACACGGCCAGCTGAGGTTGTGTGAAGCCATTCACTTTTTGATAAGTTTGGCGCTTTGGCTTTATCGTTGGCTTGTAAAGAATGTCCATTTTTAGCGATGCGTGCTGATGGAGCGCGTCGGCGGCGGTCCATCAGTCTTTTCAATCTGACTGGGCAAATCTCTGCGGCTGCAAGCCTTGCAGCGCGTCGGCGGCTCGGGCCGGCGAAGACAATCGGCCACTCGATCTCATGGCGCGAGCCGTTGATCCGGGCGCAATGTTATTCGGATTTTCGTAATTTATCTTGACATCCGACCCAACTCAGATGTTCAATGCGTCCATCTCACCCGATCGAGGGGCGCTTCGCGGTCGTCACGAACGCGGGTCGGGATGCGGTGGACGCGAATTGCGCAACTGACGAGTGCGCATGACGCGGACGGTGAAGTCGTGTGGTCCTGACGCCCTGGTGGCAGGTGTCTTTTCCGATTGCGCAGGTCGCGCGTTGCGAAGACGGTGACAAGCAAGCCCAGTCTCGCCGGGGAGAGCACGAAGTAAGCCGTAGCCCATCGCGCAGGGAAAGCCGGATTGCTCCGGTTACACCTGTGGTCCTACCCCCGTGCTTTCTACCTTTTGCACGGGGCCCATGGGTGCGATCGGCACCCGGCTTTCCCTGCGCCCTCTGTTCAAAGGAGGGCGGCAAAACGAAGCAAACCTCGGACGGATCACGCCGCGAGAATGCTGACACGTGGCTTACACGTGAATGCTGACACGAAGCTGACAAGCGCTTCAAATTCGGTGTCGTCCCGGGCAAGCGAAGCGCGACCCGGACCATAACCACAAATGTTCATTGTCTCGAGACGCTGGGGCCACAGCGTCGTGTAACGATGACCATCCGTGGTTATGGGTTCCTGCTTTCGCAGGGACGGCGGTTGAACGCGGGCTTGCATTCGCAGGTGGATGAATTCTTCAGCAGCTGCACACTATTCCACCGCGGCACCCACCGGCGGTCCGCCCGGCGGCCGATGCAGGAAGGTGATCGATGCATAAGCGCCGACCCAGGAGCCCGCTGCGGCGAAGGCGACATACACCCAGTTTTCGGTGTAACTGATCACCGCGTAGGATGAGAGCAGATACCAGATGCTGCTCCAGGTCGCCGCCGGCACGCGCTTGCGTGACACGACCGCCGAGGTGAACATGACATAGACCGCGTCGGTGGCCGCGGTTGCGACGAAGACGGCACCGGCCGTGATGGGATCGATGGCAGCCATTGCAACTCCTGTGTGGGTCGGGCAGAAGGCATGAACCGGAAAACTGTGAAGCGGTCTTCCGAGAAGATCATGCCCAAACCAGAGATGGGCGGAGCCAGACATGACGCATGAGATCGGGCACCGCCTTCTTGTCATCATGCTCGGGCATAGAATAATCGCAAACGGGAATGCGCATGCAGGGCATCCGTGAAATCCTCTCCGATGTCTGGACCGGCGCCGGTGGCGCACCGGCCGCGCTCGACGCGGTCACGCTGACCGGCAGCGAGCCGCAATTGCCGTCGTCGTTTCGGGTCGCGGCGGCTGCGCAGGTGCCGATCGCGGCAGCCGGCCTTGCCGCGGCCGAGATCTGGAAAGCCCGCAGCGGCGAAGCGCAGGGCGTCGCGGTCGACATCCGCCATGCCGTCGCCGAATGCCGCAGCGAACGTTATTTGCGGGTCGACGACAAGCCGCCGCCGCCGGCCTGGGACAAGATCGCCGGCGTCTATCGCGTCCGCGACAACCGCTTCGTCCGCCTCCACACCAATTTCCCGCATCATCGCGATGCGGTCTGCAAGGTGCTCGGCTGCAACGCCGAGCGGGACGAGGTCCAGGCCGCGCTGCTGCAATGGGACGGCGAGGCGTTCGAGACCGCGGCCTATGCCGCCGGCGGCGTCGTCGCCTTGATGCGCTCGCATGACGAGTGGTCGGCGACGCCGCATGCCGAAGCACTGGCAAAGCTGCCGCTGATCTCGATCGAGAAGATCGGCGAGGCGGCGCCAAAGCCGTGGCCCGCCGGGGACCGGCCGCTGGCCGGCATCCGCGTGCTCGATTTGTCGCGCGTGATCGCCGGTCCCGTCGCCGGCCGCACGCTGGCGGCGCATGGCGCCGACGTGCTGCTGATCTCCGGTCCCGACCTGCCGGCGATCCCCTGGCTCACCATCGACACCGGCCGCGGCAAGCTGACGAGCTTCGTGGAACTGCGGAGCGAGCAGGGACGGCGCGTGATGCGGGGGCTGGTGGCGCAGGCCGATATCCTCTCGCAGGGCTATCGTCCGCAGGCGATCGCACAGCTCGGTTTCTCGCCGGAGGACGCGGCGCGCATCAATCCCGGGATCGTCTATGTGACGCTCTCGGCCTATGGCCATGCCGGACCGTGGGCGGGGCGTCGCGGCTTCGACTCGCTGGTGCAGACCACGACCGGCTTCAACCATGCCGAGGGGCAGGCGGCCGGCACCGACGGGCCGAAGGAATTGCCGGCCCAGATGCTCGACCATGCCACCGGATATTTCATGGCGTTCGGCGCCATGATGGCCAAGGCCCGTCAGGCGCGCGAGGGCGGCAGCTGGCACGTCCGGGTATCGCTGGCGCAGACCGGGCGCTGGCTGTGGAATCTCGGCCGTATCGGAGGCGGCCTTGCCACCGAGGATCTCAAGGCGGACGCCGTGCAGCCCTTCATCGAGCAGTTGCCGTCCGGCTTTGGCATGCTGAGCTCGGTCCGGCATGCGGCTGTCCTGTCACGGACCCCGGCCCATTGGTCCCGCCCGGCCATGCCCCTTGGCAGCGATCCCCCGGAGTTTCCCGGATGAGACATTCAGCTGCCATTCAGGCTATCCGAACTTTAACGACACGCACCGCCGAAGTGCGATTTTTATGTTGTTTGAAATGCCAATTCGGCACTATTAGCGCACCGCTGGGGCTGTCCCGCCGGAAGCTGCAACGATCGACCCTGCGGACCGCATGCTGAGAGAGTTTACCAAGAGAATGCAGAGCTTTAGCCGCCCGCGCCTGGTCGTGGCCGCGGCGCTGCTGGCGGTCGCCTGCGCCGGCGCCTACGGCTACACGCGTTTCGGCTCCGAAAACCAGACATCTTCGGAAGTCTCGAGCCAGTCGCGCAAGGGCGGCACGCGCTACACCCCATCGCCGGCCGAGTGGGCCAGCCTGACCTTGCAGGCCGTCGCCGAGCACACCTTCCGCTCCGAGCTGGTGACCGAGGGCAAGATCGGAATCGATGAAGACCGCTCCACGCCGGTTTACTCGCCCTATACCGGGCGCGTCACCCGCCTGCTGGTGCGGCCGGGCGATGCCGTGGTGAAGGGCCAGCCACTGTTCGTGATCGAGGCGGCCGACACCGTGCAGGCGCAGAACGACTACGTCGCCGCGATGACCGGCCTCAACAAGGCGCAGTCGGCGCTCGACCTGGCGCAGATCCAGGAGAAGCGTGCCAAGGACCTGTCCGAAGGCAAGGCGATCCCGCTGAAGGATTATCAGACTGCGCAGGCCGCGCTGGTGCAGGCGCAGAACGATGCGCGCTCGGCGCAGACGCTGCTGGAAGCGGCGCAGAACAAGCTGCACATCCTCGGCTTCGGCGACGACGCCATCACGACCTTGCAGCAGAAGGGCCGCCTCAATCCGGAGACGACGGTGTATGCGCCGCTCGCCGGCACGGTGGTCCAGCGCAAGGCCGGTCCCGGCCAGTATGTCTCGACCGGTGCCAGCGACCCGGTCTATGTGATCGGCGATCTCTCGACGGTCTGGCTGATCGCCTTCGTGCGGGAATCCGATTCGGACAGTGTCGCGGTCGGACAGGAGCTCAGCTTCAGCGTGATGGCGCTGCCGGGCAAGGTGCTGAACGCCCGGGTCAACTATGTCGCCGCCGCAATCGACGCGACGTCGCGCCGGCTCCTGGTCCGCGCCACCATCGACAACGCCGACATGCGGCTGAAGCCGGAGATGTTCGCCAACGTGACGCTGTATTCGAAGGGCGATCATCCGGCGGTCGGCGTGCCGAAGCAGGCGCTGATCTACGAGGGCGATCAGGTTCGCCTCTGGGTCGCGCGGCCCGACGACAAGACGATCGAGCTGCGCCAGATCAAGCCCGGCCTCATCAATGGCGATCTCGTCGAGGTCGCCGGCAACCTCAAGCCTGGCGAGCAGATCGTGACGAAGGGAAGTCTCTTCATCGACCGCGCCGCGTCCGGCACCTAAGACGCATGATCCGGAAGAAGGGAAACCGGCGTTCCGGATCGACCATGCTCAAGAAAAATCCTCACCGTTGAAAGTGCCGATCTGAATGGATCGCCTCGTCGCCCTTGCCGTCAATCGCCGCTACTTGATGGTGGCCATGTTCGTCGCCGTCATCATCGGCGGCCTGCTTGCGTTCAGGCAGCTCAACATCGAGGCCTATCCCGATCCGACCCCGCCGATGGTCGACATCGTGACCCAGAGCCCGGGCCTGTCGGCCGAGGAGATCGAGCGCTACATCACGATCCCGATCGAGACCCAGGTCGCCGGCATCAAGAACCTCAAGACCATCCGCACCATCTCGCTGTACGGCCTCTCCGACGTCAAGCTGCAGTTCTCCTTCGACTACACCTATGACGAGGCGCTGCAGCAGGTGCTCAATCGCCTGTCGCAGCTCGCGCCGCTGCCCGGCAACGTGCAGCCCGGCATCTCGCCGACCAGCCCGATCGGCGAGATCTTCCGCTACCGGCTGAAGGGCCCGCCGAACTACAGCGTGCTCGACCTCAAGACGCTGCAGGACTGGGTGCTGCAACGCCGCTTCCGCGCGGTGCCCGGCGTGATCGACGTCACCGGCTGGGGCGGCAAGACCAAGACTTACGAGATCCAGGTCGACTTCAACAAGCTGGTCGCCAACGGCCTGACGCTGCCGCAGGTGCTGCAGGCGGTGTCCAACGCCAACATCAATGTCGGCGGCAACACCGTCAACATCGGCTCGCAATCGGCCGTGGTGCGCGGCGTCGGCCTGATCCGCTCGATCGACGATCTCGCCAACACCATGATCTCGCAGTCCGGCGGCAATCCGGTGCTGGTCAGGGACGTCGGCACCGTCACGATCGGCGAGAAGCCGCGGCTCGGTATCGCCGGCATCGACAACGACGACGACATCGTGCAGGGCATCGTGCTGATGCGCCGCGGCGAGCAGAGCTCGCCGACGATTGCCCGCGTCGAGCAACTGGTCAACCAGATCAACAATTCCTCGATCCTGCCGCCGGGCGTCAAGATCGAGCGCATCTACGACCGCAAGGACCTGATCGAGCTCACCACCCACACCGTGCTGCACAACATGGTGGTCGGCATCCTCTTGATCGTGCTGCTGCAGTGGATATTCCTCGGCGACCTCCGCAGCGCGCTGATCGTCGGCGCGACGATTCCGTTCGCGCTGTTCTTCGCCGTGATCATCCTGGTGCTGCGCGGCGAATCCGCCAATCTGCTGTCGGTCGGCGCGATCGATTTCGGCCTGATCGTCGACGCCACCGTGATCATGGTGGAGGCGATCTTCCGCCGGCTGTCGCAGACCACGGCGCTGTCGGAAGACGAGCGGAGCCACATCTCCGAGGATACGGTGATGGGGATGAAGAGCCATGCGATCCTGTCGGCGGCAGCCGACGTCTCGCGCTCGATCTTCTTCGCCGCGACCATCATCGTCGCCGCGTTCCTGCCGCTGTTCACGCTGGGTGGCGTCGAGGGCAACATCTTCGGGCCGATGGCGCGAACCTATGCCTATGCGCTGGCGGGCGGCCTGCTGGCGACGTTCACGATCACGCCCGCGTTGAGCGCGATCATCCTGCCGGCGCATATCCACGAGACCGAAACCTGGATCGTCAAGAAGCTCGACGCGATCTACCTGCCGGTGCTGAACTGGGCGATCGGCAACCGCAAGGTCGTGATGGCCGGTGCGGCCGGCCTCGTGGTCATGACCATCATCTTCGTGCGCTTCCTCGGCCTCGAATTCCTGCCCAAGCTGGAAGAGGGCAACCTGTGGATCCGCGCTACGCTGCCGCCGACGATCTCGCTGCAGGAAGGCAACGCCTACGTCAACGAGATGCGCAGGGTGATCCGCGCTCGACCCGAGGTGGTGGCGGTGGTGTCGCAGCACGGCCGTCCTGATGACGGCACCGACGCCGCCGGCTTCTTCAATGCCGAATTCTTCGCGCCGCTGAAGCCGGCCAGCGAATGGCCGGGCACACATGACAAGGACGAGCTCACCGCGCAATTGCTGGCGCAGTTGCAGGAGAAATTCCCCGGCGTCGAATTCAACTTCTCGCAATACCTGCAGGACAACGTGTCGGAGGCGGTGTCCGGCGTGAAGGGCGAGAACTCGATCAAGCTCTACGGCAACGATCTGCAGGCGCTGACCGACACCGCCAACAAGATCAAGTCGGTGCTGGCCACGGTGCAGGGCGTGACCGACCTCGCGGTGTTCACCTCGCTCGGCCAGCCGACCGTCCAGATCGACGTCGACCGGGCGCGGGCGGCGCGCTACGGCCTGTCGCCCGGCGACATCAACGCCACGATCAAGGTCGCGGTCGGCGGCGACACCGCGGGCGATCTCTATGAACCCGGCAGCGACCGGCACTTCCCGATCATCGTCCGCCTGGCGCCGGAATATCGCAAGAGCGCGGAAGCGATCCAGAATCTGCGGATCGGGGCCACCAATCCCAATGGCGGGGTCACGCAGATCCCGCTCTCCGAAGTGGCCTCGATCAAGCTGATCTCCGGTGCGGCCTACATCTATCGCGAGCAGCAGGAGCGCTATCTGCCGATCAAGTTCTCGGTGCGCGACCGCGACCTCGGCAGCGCGATCCTGGAGGCGCAGCAGAAGGTCAACGATCAGGTCCAATTGCCGCCCGGCTCGCATCTCGAATGGGTGGGGGAGTTCGGCAATCTGCAGGACGCCATCAAGCGGCTGTCGATCGTGGTGCCGATCAGCCTGGTGCTGATCGCGGTGCTGTTGTTCTTCAATTTCGGCTCGATGGTCGACACCATGCTGGCGATGAGCGTGATCCCGATGGCGATCTTCGGCGGCGTGCTCGGGCTCTTGATCTCGGGCATTCCGTTCAGCGTGTCGGCGGCGATCGGCTTCATCGCGCTGTTCGGCATCGCCGTGATGGACGGCATCATCATCCTGTCGCAGTTCAACCAGCTGATCGACGAAGGCTATGACCGGATGCGCGCGGTGATCCGCACCGGCGAGTTGCAGCTTCGACCGGTGCTGATGACCTGCGTGGTGGCCGGCGTCGGCCTGCTGCCGGCGGCGATATCGGAGGGCATCGGCTCGCAGGTGCAGAAGCCGCTCGCCATCGTCGTCGTCACCGGCATGATGCTGGCGCCGCTGGTGATCCTGGTCACGCTGCCGGTGCTGATCTCCTACTTCTCGCGCCGGCCGAAAGACAGCGTCAGGTGAAGCCGTAGAGCCGCGCCGGGTTGTCGACCAGGATGGTCTTGCGCACCGCGGCGTCCGGCGCCCAGACCGGGAGCTGGTTGAGGAGGCGGCCGTCGTCGATCTGGTACAGCGGCGTCACCTCGGTGACCTTCTTGCCCGCCGGTGTCACCGAATCCGGGTGCGGCCAGTCGGTGCCCCAGACGATGCGCTCGGCATTGGCCGCGATCAGCGCCTGGGCCAGCGGCGTGGCGTCGGCATAGTCGGGCGCGAGCTTGGAGGCGCGGTAGGCGCCGGAAATCTTGACATAGGCCTTGCCCGACTTGACCAGCGCGAGCAGGTCGTCGAACCCCGGCTGGCCGGTGCCGAGCGCAGCCTCGGCGCCGCCGAAATGGTCGAACACGACCGGCACCGGAGCTGCGGCGACCAGGTCCTTGATCGCGGAGATCATGGCGAGGCTGGTGAACAGCTGCACATGCCAGCCGCGCGCCTTCATCCGCTCGATCGCGGCCGAGAAGCGCTGCCGGCCGACATTGGGATCGTTGACGCCGCCGGTCGCGAGGTTGAGGCGGATGCCGCGGAAGCCGGCCTTCTGCATGGCGTCGAGATCGCTCTCGCTGGTCTTGTCGTCGATCACGGCGACGCCGCGCGCGGTCGGCCCGCGCGCCGTCATGCCGAACAGGGTCGACGAATTGTCGGGGCCGTAGACGCTCGGCGTCACGATCACCACGCGCTCGACATGCAACGCCTTGTGCAGCGCGCTCATCTCCTCCGGCGAGGCCGGCTCCGGCGTGTAGACGCGGCCGGCGAAGAACGGGAACTTGTCGGGGTCGCCATGGATGTGGGTGTGGCAGTCGCACGCACCGGCAGGCACGTCGAAGTTCACCGCGGTCGATGGTTGCGCTGCCTTGGAAAATGCGTTGCTGCTGGTCATGGTCACTCCCGCTGCGATGGAAGCCAGCATCATACTGCGTCGCGTCAGCATTGGACGTCTCCCTGCGTGCTCGGCTGTTATGCGCGCACTCCGCGCACCGGCATTGTTGATGGCCGGCGGGGCGGAGGTTATCGGCGGAGAGAGCGGGCGGAAAGAGGCCGTTCGCCGCGAACGGTTCCACGAAGCCTATTGTCCCGATGGCGTGCGCAGGCCGTGCCAGGCGTCGCGGACCTGATGGTAGTGCACCTCGGGCAGGTAGTCCGGCGTCTTCAGATTGAGCGTCTTGACATCGAGACGCCCGGTCGCGCTGAGCAGCGTGTAGGAGGCGATCACGCGGTCGCGCTGCGCGCCGATCAGCCGGGCCCGCGCCGTGATCAGATCCTGCTGCGCGTTGAGCACGTCGACCGTGGTGCGCTGGCCGCCGGCGGCTTCCTTCTGCACGCCGGCGAGCGCAACCTCCGCGGCCTTCACCTCGGACTCGGAGGCCGACACCGCGACCTTGGCGCCCTCATTGGCGACCCAGGCGCTGACCACGGCGGTCTTGGCCTGATTGCGGACCTGGTCGAGCACGAGCCGGCTCTGCGCCGTGACTTCCTTGGCCTGCCGGGTCTGCGAGGCCGCGGTGCCGCCGTCGTAGATCGGCTGCGTGACCTGGCCGATCACCGAGGCCTGGTCGGTCCCGAAGGTGCCGAGCGTCTGGTCGCTGTCGCGGCTGCGGCTGACGCTGCCTTGCAGGGTGACATTCGGCATCAGGCTGCTCTCGGCGACGCGGATCGAGGTCGAGGCGACGTCGACGTCGAAGCCTGCCGCGGTCACGGCAGGATGCTCGCGCAGCGAGAGCGCGATGGCATCTTCGCGGCTGCGCGGCAGCAGCCGGTCGATGGTGTCAGCCGGCCGCAATTGCGACGGCGGGTTGCCGACCACCTGCGCATAGGTGGCCTGGCTGACCGCATAGTTGACCTCGGCGGCGTTGAGATCGGCGAGGCCGCGGTTGAGGCGCGCCTCGGCCTGGGCCGTATCGGTCGGCGTCACGTCGCCGGCATTGAGACGGCGCTGCGTGATCGCCTGGGTCTCCTTCAGGAAGGCGACGTTGGAGCGCTGCGCCTCGACCAGGGTCTGGTTGGCCAGCACGTTGGTATAGGCGGTGACGGCGTCGAGCAGCACACCCTGGCCGACATTGCGCAGCGCCTCGCGGCCGGACTGCACCTGCAGCTCGGCGACGCGGACGCTGTTGGCGGTCTTGAAGCCGTTGAACAGGGTCTGGGTCACGGTGACCCCGATCTGCCACGGCTTCAGCGTCGCGGTCTGGATGACGTTGCCGGGCAGCTGGTCGCGCACCGCCTGCAAGCCGAGCGAGAGGCCGGCGATGATCTGGGGGCGGTAGCCGGCCAGCGCTTGCGGCACGTTCTCGTCGGTCGCGCGCTGGCGCGCCCGTTCGGCATTGAGCTGCGGATTGGTCTGGTACGCCTTGACCAGGGCTTCGGGCAGGCTCTCGGCGCGGGCGGCCGGACAGCTCAGCAGCGCGCATGCCAAGGCGCCAAGGCCGATGCCCGACAAAAGCACGCGCCTCGCTACGTCGCCAACCCTTGCGGCACGCTCAACCATGTGATCCCGCACACCAAAACCCCGGCAGTCTGCCTCCGCCGACGCCATCGACACATCTACCTGTTTACGGGGCGGCACCGCCACAGGCAAACCGCCCGGCGACATCTGCACATGATTTCAGTTCTTGTCTGTTGCCGGTTCGTCACAGGCGAACGCAACTGTCATATGAAGTATAGGTTAGAATCGCCGGCCCCCGATTCCGCGACGCCGGTTTTCCACTGGCTGCCCGGGTTCATTGCAGATGCCTAAGTTTTTCTCCGATCCCGAGGCGGTCGCGGAGCACATCATTCGTGACGTCGGAACCGAGCTGGTGGTCGGGCTGCCGCTCGGCCTCGGCAAGGCCAACCATATCGTCAACGCGCTGTATGCGCGCGCGGTCGCCGACCGCTCCATCAATCTGACGCTGTTCTCGGCGCTGACGCTGGAAAAGCCGAAGCCGAACAGCCTGCTCGAACAGCGCTTCATCGCTCCGGTGATCGATCGGCTGTTCGGCGGCTACCCGGATCTTGCCTATGCGGATGCGCTGCATCGCGGCGCGCTTCCCTCCAACATCAAGGTGATCGAGTTCTTCTTCCTCGCCGGGCAGTGGCTGCATCAGCCGTTCGCCCAGCAGCACTACATTTCCGCCAACTACACCCATGCAGCGTCCTATTTGCTGGCGCGCGGATTGAACGTGGTCCCCCAGCTCGTCGCCAAGCGCGTGGTCGACGGCGTGCCGCGCTACAGCCTGAGCTGCAACACCGACACGACGCTCGACGTGCTGCGCGCCCGTGCGCAGGGGCGGGCGTCGTTCAAGCTGATCGGCCAGGTCAATTCCGAGCTGCCGTTCATGCCCGGACCCGGCGATCTGCCGGCGGATGAATTCGACGCGGTGCTCGACAGCCCCGATACCGATTTCCCGCTGTTCGCGCCGCCGTCGGAGCCGATCAGCGACACCAAATATGCCATCGGATTGCATGCGGCGCGACTGGTGCGGGACGGCGGCACACTGCAGATCGGGATCGGACAGGTCGGCGATGCGCTGGCGCAGGGGCTCGTGGTGCGTCACCGCGACAATGCGCAATTCCACGGCATCATGCAGCGTCTTGCGCCCGGGACCGCACAACTCGCGGCGACCGAGACCGGGCCGTTCGAGAAGGGTCTCTACGGCGTCAGCGAGATGCTGTTCGAGGCGTTCCTCGGCTTGATCGATGCAGGCATCCTCAAGCGCGACGTTGGCGGCGTGATCCTGCACGGCGCGTTCTTCCTCGGGCCGCAATCCTTCTATCGGGCGCTGCGCGAGATGGCGGGCGAGCAGCTGGCGCGCATCCAGATGATGCCGGTGTCATTCACCAACGAGATCTTCGGCGACGAGGCGGGCAAGCGCCGCGCCCGCGTCGATGCGCGCTTCGTGAACAACGCGATGATGGCGACATTGCTCGGTGCTGCGATCTCCGACGGGCTCGAGAACGGCCAGGTCGTGAGCGGCGTCGGCGGCCAGTACAATTTCGTGGCGCAGGCCTTCGCGCTCGACGGCGCACGCTCGGTGCTGGCGCTGGAGGCGACCCGGCAGTCCGGCAAACAGGCGCAATCGAACATCCGCTGGTCCTACGGTCACGAGACCATTCCGCGGCATCTGCGCGATATCTTCGTCACCGAATATGGCGTCGCCGACACCAGGGGGAAATCCGATGCCGACGTGATCGCCGCGATGCTGCAGGTGTCGGACTCGCGCTTCCAGGGCGAGTTGATGCGGCAGGCCAAGGATGCCGGCAAGCTGCCGCGCAGCCATGAGATCCCGGCCGCTCATCGCGAGAACTTTCCCGAGCGTATCCGCGATGCCTTGAAGCCTGCACGCGAGGCCGGTCTGTTGCCGTCATTCCCGTTCGGCAGCGACTTCACCGACGTCGAGCAGCGGCTGATTCCGGCCCTGCAGATCCTGCAGCAGGCGCAGCGCACGCCGCTGCAACTCGCCGGCCTGCTGTGGCAGGGGATGCGGCATCCGCCCGATGCCGCCGACCGCGAATGCCTGGCACGGCTCGGCCTCGACAAGCCGGCACACTTCGCCGAGCGCGCCTATCGCGCGCTCGTGACCGCGGCATTGCAACGAAGCCGCGTGAATTAGCGGTTCTTGTTGACCGGCTTGCGCTTCTCGATGAAGGCGGCCATGCCCTCGGAGCGATCCTCGAGCGCGAAGGTCGAGTGGAACAGATTGCGCTCGACATTCATGCCTTCCGCGAGCGGCGTTTCGAAGGCGCGGTTGACGGCTTCCTTGGCCATCGAGGCGGCGGGACGTGACATCGAGGCGATCTTCTCAGCTGCGGCGAGCGCCTCTTCCAGCAGCTTGTCGGCCGGAACGATCCGCGACACGAGGCCGGAGCGCTCGGCCTCTGCCACATCCATCATCCGTCCGGTGAGGCAGAGGTCCATCGCCTTCGACTTGCCGATCGCGCGGGTGAGGCGCTGGGTGCCGCCGATGCCGGGAATGGTGCCAAGCGTGATTTCCGGCTGGCCGAACTTGGCGGTGTCCGCGGCGATGATGATGTCGCACATCATCGCGAGCTCGCAGCCGCCGCCGAGCGCATAACCCGCGACCGCCGCGATGGTCGGCTTGCGGCAGCGCGCGACGCGGTCGCCGCCGATCGCGGTGAAGTCGCTGTTGAACATGTCGATGAACCCCTTGGGCTGCATCTCCTTGATGTCGGCGCCGGCGGCAAACGCCTTCTCGCTGCCGGTGATCAGGATGCAGCCGATCTTGTCATCGGCCTCGAGATCGTCGACCGCCGCGGCGATCTCGCGGAACACGCCGAACGACAGCGCATTCAGCATTTTCGGCCGGTTCAGCGTGATGATGCCGACCGGTCCCTTGCTTTCGACGATGATGAATTCGAACGTAGCCATGACGCAAACCCCGTGCCTGATTTGCCGGGCAATGTGCCCGCTGGCGGGATGCGCTTCAAGTGGCTGAAGCGAGGCTTTGGGCCGCGGCACGGGCGCATCCCGTGCCGCGAGTGCCTCGGCTAGGCCATGAACATGCGTGCCGCGGAGGCCACCGTGAGCAGGGCGCCGAAGCCGATGAAGATCTTCCCGATCAGCGAGGTCTGGTCCAGGCTCGCGCTGTCGCTGCTCGCCAGCACCTGCGCCGGCTTGGGGGCAGCCACCGCGGCGGCCGGCGGCGGCGGCGGGGGCGTCTCCTGCTGGGCGGTTTGCGGTTGAACCGGTTGCGGCTGTTCCGCCGGCGGCTCCTGCTGCAAGGCCCGGTCGACGTCGTTGAGTTGGTCGGACGCGACCACGTTGGTATCCGACTGGTCGGCAGGCTTGTCGGCCGCTGCAATCAAGGCATTGGCTTTGATTGGCGTCGCTGCCGCATTGTCGTCGCCGGAGGTCAGTTCGGCATTGGCGTTGGCGACCGTGGCGGGCATGCCGGCCGACGTCACGCTGCCCGCATTGCCGGTGGCCTTCTTGGCCTCGGATGTGTCCGCTGTCTTGTCGGCCGTTCTGGAAGAGCGGTGACGCGCATGGCGCCGGCCATGCCGCGAGCTCTGTTGTGCGGACGACGTGTCGGTCGCCGCAGTGTCGGATTTTGTCGCTGTCGCGTCCGAACCGGCCGCACGCGCCGGCAACGGAGCTGCGAGACACACGGCAAGCCCTGTCGCAACCATCAAGGCCAAGCGCCCGCTGGCTTTGATCCTCATTCTGATGATCTCCCCATTATTGCCCGCCCAACCGCGAAAAGAGACCCGGCTGCGTGTCCACAACGGGGCAAAAAAAGGGAATCTTCGGGCTTGAAGGGGCGAAAGCTGGGCAATTTCGTCCGAGTGGGCGAGCGGCGGCAGCAGCCCCGATGCTTGTCGGACCGATCGGTGTTATGAGCCGTGACGTCTGGAAACCCGCCGGAGCGATTCTTTGAGCCTGATCCTTGGACGTCCTTGGGCGCGGTCTTGCCGGAGGAGGCCGATCACGAATTCGTGATCTCTTGGCTTGCCGCGTAACGAACTGAAAGATCGGCCGAATTGCAATTCAGGAGCCTGCGTGCGCGAACGTGAGGATGAATGGACCGACCTGATGCGGTCGGCCATTTCAGGCGATGACGCGGCATATCATCGCCTGCTCAGGGCCATCACGCCGGTACTCCGTGCCGCGGCGCGGCGTGGCTTGGCGCGCGCGGGACAACCGGTCGATCAGTCCGAGGACATCGTGCAGGACATCTTGTTGGCGGTGCATTTGAAGCGACAGACCTGGGACGCGAACGCGCCGTTCGCGCCGTGGCTGTTTGCGATCGCGCGCAACAAGCTGATCGACGCGCTGCGCCGTCGCGGCCGGCGCATCTTCGTCAACATCGACGATTTCGCCGAGACGCTGCCGGGCGAAACACCGGAGCAGACGGCATCGCCCGGCGAGGTGACCGCTCAGTTGCAGACGTTGCCGGCGCGGCAGCGCGACGTGCTGCAGTCGATCGCGGTCGACAGCGCCTCGATCAAGGATACCGCGGCGAAATTCTCGATGACCGAGGGTGCGGTGCGGGTCGCGCTGCATCGCGGGCTTGCGAGTCTCACCGCGAAATTACGGGACCGATGAGCATGGACACCGATCAACTCATTCGAACCCTGGCCGCCGACAATGCCTATCGTGCGCGTCCGATCGGACTCGCGCTGATGCTGGCACTGCTGGCCGCGGCACCGATCTCGCTCTTGATCTTCTTCGCCGAGCTCGGCGTGCGGCCCGACGTGATGACGGCGATGCATAATCCGTTCTTCGACCTGAAGTTCGCGGTGACGCTGGCGCTCGCCGCCTCGGCGATCGCGGTCAGCCTGCATCTGTCGCGGCCGGAGGCCTCGCTGCGCGGCTTCGGCTGGTGGCTGCTGATTCCCGCCGGCATCCTGGTCGCCGCCATCAGCGGCGAGATGATGATGCCGCAGCGGACGCCGATGATGACGCGCCTGATCGGCAAGAATTCGATGGCGTGCATGACCGCGATCCCCGCGATGTCGCTGCCGCTCTTGGTCGGCGCGCTGTACGGCCTGCGGCAGGGCGCCCCGGCGCGGCCGGCGGTTGCCGGCGCGATTGCAGGCCTGCTCTCGGCGGGGTTGGCGGCGACCGTCTATGCGTCGCACTGCACCGATGACTCGCCGCTGTTCGTCGCCACCTGGTACACGCTGGCGACCGCGATCGTCGCGAGCGTCGGCGCCATGATGGGAGCGCGCGCGCTACGGTACTGACTGCTTGCTTGTAGCCCGGATGCAGCGAAGCGAAATCCGGGGCAGTTCCAACCGCGGATACAGGTCCCCGGATTACGCTGCGCTTCATCCGGGCTACGCAGATCAAGCCGCGGGCGCGGACTGCTGCATGCGATGGAAGCGCAGCACCTGCTGCGCGGTCGAGGGCCGCAGCCGCTCATAGGTGTCCTTGCAGGCCTGCAGATCGGTCGGCTCGCCGCCCGAAATGTCGTCGCGCAGATTGATGATGGCTCGCACCGTCGACCATGACAGGCCCGAGACCTTGGCCAGGATCATCACGCCCTCGGCGCGGGTTTCGATCATCATGTTCTCGGCGACGCTGACCGAGACGTTGGCGAGCGCCGCAAGCGAGGCGTTGGTCTCGTCGAACTTGCCGGCCTCGGCGAAGGCCGCGAGCTGGAATTCGTCGAGCCGGCCGTCCTGGTAGAGCGATTTGACCAGCGCATGCGCAATCGCGGTGTCCGGCGTCACGGCCGCAGGCGCCGAGCGCGCGCGCCGGGTCGCTTCCTTCACCGCGATCGGAATCTCCTTGGCCTGTTGCGGATTGGCCGCCTCGAGCCGCTGCCTGACGGTGTCGGAGGCTTTCGCCACCAGCTTGAGATAGAGATGCCGCGGAATGTTCGGGCGCAGGCCGACGCAGGTCGACAGGTTCTCGTCGCCTTCGGCGCGGCTGACCAGGCGGGTGAAGCCGCGCTCGGTGAATTCCGCGCCGGGATTGTTGACCGCGCTCTGGATCACCTCGTCATTGCCGCGCAGCACCAGCACGTCGGTGACGGCGCCGCTCAGCGTCTTGCGGTTGGAGATCGCGAGCAGATGCGCCTGGCTCTTGCTGCGGGCCGTCTCGATCAGGGTGTCGTCGTCGAGCCGCGGCGACAGCGTCAGCACGGGGCCTGCGACCTCGATCAGGTCGTCGAATGCCAGCGTGCGGATGGTCTGCGGCGGCGCGGTCTCGATCGGGGCGAGGCGGTTGGCGAGCAGCGCCTTGGCCGAGGTCTCGATGTGCTCGAGCAGGCATTGGAATACGTCGTCGAACAGCACGATCTGCTGGTCCGAATAATTCACCGAACCATTGATGAAAAGGTCGGTGACGCGGCGCAGCGTCTCGACACGGCGTGCGACGGTGCCGTGGGCGAGGGTTGTCTGCAATTCGTCGAGCAGACTTTCGGGGGCGGTCGCGGGCTTCGAACTCATGACTCTATCCTGGAGCGGTGGCGACGGATTCTCCGGCGCCGAATCGGGAAATGAAATGATGCTAGGCGCTGGCGATGCGGTTGCGTCCCCTGGCCTTGGCTGCGTAAAGCGCGCCATCGGCGCGGGCGAGCAATGTGTCGGAATTTTCGCGCGGCTTGAGCGTCGTGACGCCCGCGGAGATCGTCACCCGCATGCCCGGCGAGAACGCGCTCCAGTCGAGGTCGGCGATGATGGCGCGCAGCCGCTCGAGCGCACGCATCGCCTGATCCTGCGACAGGTCGGGCAGCACCAGCAGGAATTCCTCTCCGCCGTAACGGCCGAAGCGATCGATGCTGCGCAGATTGGCGAACATGCCGATCGCGAAGGTGCGCAGCGCCTCGTCGCCGATCGGATGGCCGTAGACGTCGTTGATGCGCTTGAAATGGTCGAGGTCGATCAGCGCGACCGCGCAGGAGCTGCCGTTGCGGGCGCAGCGCGCGATCTCCTCCTCGAGCACGCGCATGATGTTGCGGCGATTGGAGGCGCCGGTCAGTTCGTCGAGCTCGGCGAGCTCCTCGATGCGCCGGTAGGCCTCCTTCAGCTTCAGTCCGCTCTGATACAGCGATTGCTGCATCGAGCTCGAGAAGATGCCGAGGCACATGCAGCGCCCGATCGTCAGCGCGAACACCAGCATGGTGGCGAGCCGGTCGAGCCTGGTTGCGGTCGGCATCCCGATCGCCTTGTCGGTGCCGAGGAACAAGGCGGCCAGGCCCAGCACCATGATGGTCCAGACAACAGCGGTCTGCCGCGCCGAGGTACGCAGCGCGCCGAAGCCGAACACCACGAACAGGTTGCACAGGAACAGCACGCCGACTTCGGGCGCGATGTAGGTGAACACCAAGAGGTTCACCATGTTGATGGCCGACTGCGGCGCGACCAGATAGTGGTCGCGGAAACGCTCGTGAAAGCCGCGCTCCGAGAGCAGCACATAGACGGCGACCAGCGAGAGGCCGGTCAGCGCATAACCCGCCGCCACCGAAACCGACGTGGTGCCGGCACGTGCGTAGATCAGCAGCACGACGGCATCGAGCACGAAGCAGGCGGCGATCATCGATTGAATCTGGCGGCGCTGTTTGGCCCGGCGCGCCAGCCGCTCGAGCGTCAGCCTGGGACGGCCGCTTTCCGATGCACCCGCGATCGGGCTGGGAAGTGACGACGCAGCGCTGCCCATGGTCTCGCCATTGCTGAAATCCGGCGAAAATCTAAGTGGGAAAGCCTTTAGGTTTGGTATCTTTCGGAACCGAATCTGATCCGGTGAAACCCGGTCATCATCCTTGTTTCGTAAGGGGAATCCGTTCGCCTGGCTGGGGCGGGAGCGATCCGGCCGCAGGTCTCTGCCGGGGCTCGGTTCGCGACGGCGCTGGCTTGCTGGCGAAGCCTTGATATGGTCACGCCGGATAGTGCGTGGCCGTGAAAGTGTTGAAGTAATATGATACCGTCTACCGAGTCGCCGACGATTTTTCCTCATTGGGATCGTCGACTGTGTCATAGATCACACATGCGGTCCGCACATTGCCGTAATGTGAAGAATCTTGCCTCTCGCGTCGAACCACGCACCACCCCCCTCAGACCAACCTTGCGAGACGGCCATTGAGCGCGACACAGGCGGCTTCAGACGAGGTTCTGATCGCTCGGATCGCTCAAGGCGACCGGCTCGCCATGCAGGTGCTATACGGACGGCATCATGTCAGGGTGTACCGCTTCGGGCTTCGGCTCGTGCGGGACGAACAGGTGGCGGAGGATCTCATCAGCGAGGTCTTCCTGGACGTGTGGCGTCAGGCGGGCAAATTCGAGGGACGATCCGCCGTTTCAACCTGGCTTCTGGCGATTACCCGGTTCAAGGCGTTGTCTTCGCTGCGGCGAAGGAAGGACGCCGAACTGGACGATGAGGCCGCGAACGCGATCGAGGACACGTCCGACGATCCGGAAACGGTGGTGCAGAAGAAGGACACCGGTGACACGCTGCGAAGGTGCCTGACGGGACTATCGGCGGAACACCGGGAAATTGTCGATCTTGTCTACTATCACGAGAAATCCGTGGAAGACGTCGCAGAGATTGTCGGGATTCCGGAGAATACCGTGAAGACGCGCCTTTTTTACGCGCGCAAGAAACTTGCCGAGTTGCTGAAGGCAGCCGGTGTCGAGCGAGGTTGGCCATGATGGCTGCGAGCAACAAGAAAGTGCTGGGTCAAGAGCCAGACGATATCGAGATGCTGCTGCCCTGGCATGCGGCCGGCACGCTGAACGCGCGTGACGCGCGCCGCGTCGAGGACGCGCTGGCGAGCGACCCGGAGCTGGCCCGGCAATATTCCGTGATCCGCGAGGAATATGCCGAGACCATCGGCCTCAATGAGAGCCTCGGTGCGCCCTCGGCGCGCGCCATGCAGAAGCTGTTTGCCGCGATCGATGCCGAGCCCGAGCGCAAGCCGTCGGCGGCCGCGCGGATGTCGGCCGGCTTCTCGGAGTTCTTTTCGAAATTGTCGCCGCGGACGCTGGCCTGGTCGTCGAGCCTCGGTGCGCTCGTGGTGCTATTGCAGGCCGGCGTGATCGGCGCGGTGCTGATGCGCAGCCCGACGGCTTCGTTCCAGACCGCCTCGCTTGACGCCGCCGAACAACGCAGCGCGCCCGCGGCGCCGAGCGCGGCCGTTGCGCCCAGCGCGCCGATTACCCGCGACCTCGGTGCCAGCGTGGCGGCCGCCCCGACGCGGCTCTTGGTGCGCTTCACGCCGGATGCCAGGATATCCGACATCACCGCGCTGCTGGACAATTACCAGGGCGCGATCATCGACGGGAAGGGCGGCATGTTCCGGCTGCAGTTCCGCGCAATGGACAAGGATGGCGTCGCCGCGCTGATTGCCCGTTTGCAGAAAGAAAAGATCGTCAGCCTCGCGGTCGAGACGCCGTAAACGGCGGCCGACGGTTCTGCGCCGAGTCGAGGTCACGATGACCGCTAAAGGCGCCATGTGCTCATCGCCGCGGTCGCGGACAAACCGCCGCACCCCTCGCAGCCGCTGGACCGCAATAACACTTCCGTGAGCCGCGCGGCGAATGATACCGCGCCGTCGATCGCATCGGACGATTTCGCCACAAATCCCCGTGCTGCACGGTGATTTTCGGCGCCGAACGCCTGCAATGATGCGACGGAACCGGGCGCCGCGAAGGTTAAAAAAATCGCCGGGGATTTGAACGTCCGCCTTCCTGTCACGACTTATGTGTGTGGGAGCGGTTTATCCCTCCCCGGCTATATCAGGCGCGAGCGCCCATCCACCCCAAGCGCCCATATGGCTTTGACCCGTCCGGTTGTCCCCCCGGACGGGTCTTTCATTTTGGGGATCACCTCGCAGATCACCTCACATGTCCAGCTGATCGATCGGGGCCGACCGCGCCGACGCTCCGCCGCGCGACGGCGGCACGCGGGCGGCGGCGACGGTTTGCAGTGGATCATTCGGCTGTGTGCTGCGCGGAAGCGAGCGTATCGCCAGCATGCAAGTCGATGACTTGGCGATGGTTCGTGCAGGAAACTCCGTAGTCGAGCGGACTTCTTTCATCGCCCGTTCGCGATTAAGAATTTAGTTAGACTTTATTTACCTTTTCCACAGAATATCAATGTCACGTCCAGTTGATTCGGTTCGGTTGCGTCTGCGTCCGTTTCTTTCCCTGCGGGCAAGTTGAATGACACATCGGACCGACGTGGCCAGAGGCCAGGAGATTGTTGCGCGCTGGTGCAACCTCGCCGAGCAAAGGCTGGAACACCTCAACGAGCTGTTCGAAACCGGGCGCTGGCGCCGCTATCACAGCGAGCAGGCCTTTCTCGAGAACATCAGGGAAGCCCGGGCCGCGGTCGACATCTGGCGCGAATTGCTGACGCGCGAGGCCGCGCTCGACAATTCGCCGATCGACCTGTCCTGGCTCGGCCGCGGCACCTCGAAATTGCCCCCGCGCGAGATCTCGCCGTTGCCGGAGCGGCGGTCGGAGGCCGCGACGCTGGCTGAGGCCGCGATGAGCGCGGTCGCGGCCGCGCTGGAGACGGCGACGGAAGTTCTGGAGCAGCCGCTCACCGTGGCCGACGCGCCGCCGCTGGAGATGCCCCCTCCGGCCGTGCGGCCGCCAGTGCTCGATCTCGACACCATCCAGCGGCGCTACCCGCTGCTGCGCAACGCGCTCTAGGCGGACGAGGGCGCTTTCGCGCGAAGCGGCCCTCGGCTCGCGCGAAAAAGAAAACGTCAGAGCAGCAGTTTGCTAGCGCCGCACCGCGTTCGCGCCGACCATCAGCTGGGCATATTGCTGGGTGCCACCCACCGACAGATCTGACGTAACAGCGCGGGCGTGGTCGAGCCCGACCACCGCGCCGCCCGGGGTTTCCGAGATCATGTTGTTGTTGATAAGCGCGGAGCCCGCGCCCGGCACCACCGAGACGCCGATGCCGACGGACGCCCGGCGGACCACATTGCCCGTGATCGCGACATCGCGCAGATATTTGCCCCAGCCGGCGACGATGCCGAAGGTCGGCGCGTTCTCGATCACGTTGCCGGTCACAGCGCTGTCGGCCTCGACATAGATGCCGATCCCGGCGCCGTCGTTCGGGTCGGTGCCTGCGGGGCGCTTCGGCAGCAAATTGCGGATGATGTTGCCTTGGACCGCCGCGATGCGGCCGCCCTCGTTGAAATTGCACACGGAGACGCCGATCGCGGCGCCGTCGACGGTGTTGTTGGCGATCACCGCGGCCTCGAACGAGAACTCCGAGTACAGCGCGACCTCGCGGACATTGCTGACGCTGTTGTCTGATATGTGGATGTTGGAAGCCGAATTGCCGCGCACCGCCGAGAAGTCGCAATTCCTGATGCGGTTGCCGCGCACGATTACGTTGCCGGCGCGGAACGCGTTGATCGCGTTGCCGTACTGTCCGGAGCCGCCGGGGCCGGCCTTGATGTCCTCGATGCGGTTGTCGGCGACGATCGAGCCGTCGTCGCCGATCGCAGTGCGCAGGATCTCGATGCCGTTGTCGTTGGTGCCCTTGATGGTGTTGCGCGCGACCATCAGGCCGAGCGCGTCGAACGACACTAGCGCGGTGCTCGCGATATCGGTGAAGATGTTGTTGCTGACGTCGCCCGACATCTGCTCGAACCAGATGCCGGCGCCGCCGCTGCCGATGAACTGGCAGTCGGTGATGCGGATGTCGCGGCCGGACAGGCAATGCACGAGGCCGCGCCGCGCCGGCAGCGGGACGTTGCCGCCATCGAAGGACAGGCCCATCAGGACGACACCGCCGGCGCCTTCGCTCTCGAGCAGCGATGCGCCGCCGTTGAACGAGAGCCGGCTCGCGCCGCGCACGCCGATCAGCTGGCTGCCGGGGGCGAGCCGCAACAGGCCGGTGCGATAGACGCCGGGCGGGAATGCCAGCGGCACCTGCGCGCGCGCGGCGTCATCGATCGCGCGCTGCAGATTGCGGGTTTGATCGTCGGGGCTTCCGGGGCGGACGCCATATTGCGTGACGTCGCGGCCGAGCGAGCCGGCCGATTGCGCGGCAGCGCGCGCAGCGTCCGGCGACATCGCAAGCGTGCCGGCCGCGCCGGCGACCGAGGCTCCGATCAGATGGCGGCGGTTGACGTCCATGGGCATGGCCCTCGCACATATTCGCGAGCGGTGACGTTCGCGGGTCGAGTGGTAGCGCGAAATGCGGCGCGGCATGGTGAACACGCCGACGCAGCCGCGCGATTGTTGGCGGTAGGGTTAACTCCGGGTGCTTTCTCACACGATTTGGTCAACCGGCATCACTTACGCGCGCGCGGCCTGTCGGGTGAGTTTCACCAGCTCCAGCAGCATGGCCTCGCCGGCATCGACCAGCGCGTCCAGCGTGATCGACGATTTGCCAGGCGCGGCCGTGCCGTCATGGGCTAGCGCCGGAACATGGACGAATTGTGCGAGACGCAACGCGTTGTCGCCGCTGACGGCCTCGATCGCGCGCCAGCTCAGATAGTTGCAGAGATAGCTGCCGGCGTCGCGCGAGGCCCGCGCATCGATGCCGGTGGCCAGCGCGGCGCGCAGCAGCTTTTCGCTGTGCGGTCCGAACAGCTTCGCATCGGCACCTGCGGCGATCGATCCCTTGCGCGCATGCTGGCGGCCGGCGTCGGGGAAGCGCGTCGTCACCGCGTTGCGGGCGCGGCTTTCGATCCGCAGATAGCCGGTGCGGCCGGCGAGGCCGAACATCAACAGCGCCTGCGGGCGATGGTGTGCGATCAGCTCCGGCAATTCGCGGTCGACGGCAGCATAAGTGACGTCGAAGATGTGGCTCGACAGCACGACGTCGTCGAAGGCCGGCCGGCGCAGCGCGGTCAGCCGCTTCACCAGCGGCATGGTCGGGTTGAACGGCGCACCCGGGAACGGACCGAAGCCGGTGAGCAGGATGCGCAGCCCGCCGTTCAATGCAGCATCTCCGCGATCTGCTCGGCGGCAACCGCCGGCGAAATGCGGCCCGCGGCGACCTCGGCCTCCATCTTCTTGACCCTGGCGCGGATCGCAGCGTCCGAACGCAGCCGCGCCATCATCCGGCTCTCCAGCATCGACCACATCCACTTCACCTGCTGCTCCCTGCGGCGGCCCGCGAACTCGCCCGAGGCGTTCATCGCGGTGCGATGGTCGAGGATCTTCTGCCAGAGCCGGTCGAGCCCGGCGCCGGTCAGCGCCGAATAGGTCTCGACCGGCGGATGCCAGTGCTCGGAGCGCGGCGCCAGGATGTGCAGCGCGCTGCGATAGTCGGCGGCGGCGAGGTTGGCGCGCTTGATATTGTCGCCGTCGGCCTTGTTGATCGCGATCATGTCGGCGAGCTCGACGAGGCCCTTCTTGATGCCCTGCAACTCGTCGCCGGCGCCAGGCAGCATCAAGGCCAGGAAGGAGTCGGTCATGTCGCAGACCGCGGTCTCGGACTGGCCGATGCCGACGGTCTCGACCAGCACCACGTCGAAGCCGGCGGCCTCGCACAGCAGCATCGCCTCGCGGGTCTTCGCCGCGACGCCGCCGAGCGTGCCCGAGGAGGGCGAGGGGCGGATGAAGGCCTGGTCGGAAACGGCGAGCCGTGCCATCCGCGTCTTGTCGCCGAGGATCGAGCCGCCGGTGCGCGCTGAGGACGGATCGACCGCCAGCACCGCGACCTTGTGGCCGCGTTCGATCAGGAACATGCCGAGCGCATCGATGGTGGTCGACTTGCCGACGCCGGGCGAGCCGGTGATGCCGACCCGCACCGCCTTGCCGGTGTCGGGGAGCAGCGCCTGCACCAGCTCGCGCGCCGCCGCCTGGTGATCGCCGCGGCGGCTCTCGACCAGCGTGATCGCCCGCGCCAGCGCGGCGCGGTGGCCGGCGCGGAGGTCACGGGCGAGGGCGCTGATGTCGGGAACGGCGGGCTTCGAGGCGTTCATGGTCTTGGTTTACAACGGCTGGCTATTGCAGGCGAGGGGAACGCGGATCGGCGCCGGCGCGGCCTGTTGATGACGTCTGGAGACCGATAGCCGGATGTGATGGCTGCCGTCGCAGGGCGCGCTGCCAAAATATCGAAAACAACCCCATGCACAGTAACCCGTAGCCCGGGTGAGCCGACGGGTCGCGCGAACGCGTGCCCGATGACAGGCTCCGCGATACCCGGGAAAACCGGTCCCGCATATCGCTTCGCTCATGCGGGCTACGAACTATTGCTGATCGTCCACGTCGCCCTTCGGCCGTGCGCCGGCGAAGATTTTCGCGCCTTCCGGCGTCAGATACGGCTTCAGCGTCTCCCACGGCACGAACGCGACATACTGGCCTTCGACGTAGGGGCCGACGGCGTAGGGCGGGTAGTGGAAGGTGAGGCCGGAGCTCCTGCCTGATGCAGTCGACGGCGCCAGCGTGACGGCGCCGATCTTGAGCAAGGTCGGCTTCAGGTCGTCATGCCAGTTCGCCGCGAGCGGCTCATCTCCGGCTCGCTTCTTCTTTTCGATCGTCAGCGCCGCGATGACGGCCTTGAGCATGGCCTTCATGGTCGGGCCGTTGTCCGCTGTTTCGGTGAAAAAAGGACGGATGCTGATGCGCTTCTTCTCCGCCGTGTCCCACAGGATGGTGTTGACGTCGGAGTTCGGATGCGCACCCAGAGTGTTCATGTAATCGTCGCGCAGTACGCTGACATAGCGGTCGTCGACGACGGAGCGTACCGAATATTTGCGCTCGAACGAATAGCCGCCGCGATCCTTGAACAGCTCAGGCTCCTGCTTGCGGTCGGAGGCCGCCTCTGCCGCGTTCTTGTCGATCCATTTCTTGCCTTCGGCAAGGCAATCGGCCGCCAGCGCGGGATCAGCCTTGATCTTGTCGTCGAGATAGACGCTGGCCTCGATGCTCGCATTCTTGATCGTGGCGTCGGGCTTTGGATCGGCTTTGGGATCGGTGGCGCGCGCCGGAAGGCAAAGGCAAGCCAGCAGGCCGGCAAGACCCATGATGCGGACAGGCGTCATCAAGCGAGCGGCGCGCATGGAAGCTCCTGACGGGAGAGGGGATGCGGCAGCGTTACTCCGCCGCCGCGCTATGGCCGAGCCGGGCGTTGAGCTTGTGGATCAGCTCCTCGGCGGCCTCCGAGATCACGGTGCCCGGCGGGAAGATCGCCTCGGCGCCGGCAGCATAGAGAGCATCGTAATCCTGCGGCGGCACCACGCCGCCGATGATGATCATGATGTCCTCGCGGCCGTGCTTCTTCAGTGCGGCCTTCAGTTCCGGCACCGCGGTGAGATGGGCCGCCGCGAGCGAGGAGACGCCGAGGATGTGGACGTCGTTCTCGACCGCTTGGCGAGCGGCTTCGTCGGCGGTTGCGAACAGCGGCCCGATGTCGACGTCGAAGCCGACGTCGGCGAAGGCGGATGCGATCACCTTCTGGCCGCGGTCATGGCCGTCCTGGCCGATCTTCGCCACCAGGATGCGCGGGCGGCGGCCCTCCGCTTCCTCGAAGGCGTCGATCAGCGCCTGCACCTTTTCGACCTTGTTGGACATGGCCGCTGCCTCTCGTTTGTAGACGCCGGTGATGGACTTGATCTCAGCGCGATGGCGGCCGAACACCTTTTCCATCGCGTCTGAAATCTCGCCGACGGTGGCTTTTGCACGCGCGGCATCGATGGCGAGCGCCAGCAGATTGCCGTTGCCTTCGCCCGCCGAGCGGGTCAGCGCGGCCAGCGCCGCATCGACGTCGGTCTGGTTGCGCTCCGTCTTGAGCCGCGCCAGCTTGTCGATCTGCAGCCGCCGCACGGTGGAGTTCTCCACCTTTAGCACGTCGATCGGCCGCTCGTTCTCCGGCTTGAACTTGTTGACGCCGATCACCGCCTGGCGGCCGGCATCGATCCGCGCCTGGGTCTTGGCGGAGGCTTCCTCGATCCTGAGCTTCGGCACGCCGGCCTCGATCGCCTTGGCCATGCCGCCGAGCGCCTCGACCTCCTGGATGTGGCCCCAGGCCTTTTTCGCGAGATCCTGGGTCAGCCGCTCGACATAATAGGAGCCGCCCCAGGGATCGATGATGCGGTTGGTGCCGCTCTCCTGCTGCAGGAACAGCTGCGTGTTGCGGGCGATCCGCGCCGAGAAATCGGTCGGCAGCGCCAAGGCCTCGTCGAGCGCATTGGTGTGCAGCGACTGGGTGTGGCCTTGCGTCGCCGCCATCGCCTCGATCGTGGTGCGCATCACGTTGTTGAACACGTCCTGCGCGGTCAGCGACCAGCCCGAGGTCTGGCAGTGCGTGCGCAGGCTGAGCGAGCGCGGATCCTTCGGGTTGAACTGCTTGAGCAGCTTGGCCCACAGCAGCCGCGCCGCGCGCATCTTGGCGACTTCCATGAAGAAGTTCATGCCGATCGCCCAGAAGAAGGACAGGCGAGGGGCGAAACGATCGACGTCGAGGCCCGCGGCCAAGCCCGCACGCAGATATTCAACGCCGTCGGCCAGCGTATAGGCGAGCTCGAGGTCCTGCGTCGCGCCGGCTTCCTGCATGTGGTAGCCGGAAATAGAAATGGAATTGTATTTCGGCATCCGCTGCGAGGTGTAGGCGAAGATGTCGGAGATGATCCGCATCGAGGGCGTCGGCGGATAGATGTAGGTGTTGCGCACCATGAACTCTTTCAGAATATCGTTCTGAATGGTGCCCGACAGTTTCTCCGGCGGCACGCCCTGTTCCTCGGCGGCCGCGACGAACAGCGCGAGGATCGGCAGCACCGCGCCGTTCATGGTCATCGACACGCTCATCTGGTCGAGCGGGATGCCGGCGAACAGCGTGCGCATGTCGTAGATGGAATCGATCGCGACACCGGCCATGCCGACGTCGCCGGAGACGCGCGGATGATCACTGTCATAGCCGCGGTGGGTGGCGAGGTCGAACGCGACCGACAGGCCCTTCTGTCCGGCGGCAAGGTTGCGACGGTAGAAGGCGTTGGAATCCTCTGCCGTGGAGAAGCCGGCATATTGCCGGATGGTCCAGGGCTGGTTGACATACATGGTCGGGTAGGGGCCGCGCAGATAGGGCGCGATGCCCGGCCAGGTCTCGAGGAAGTCGATGCCTTCGAGATCGGCCTCGCCATAGACGGACTTCACCGGGATGCCTTCGGGCGTCAACCACGGTTCGGCGCTCGCCGCCGGCATTGCCGTCGCAACGGGCTGGAAGGCGACATCGGCGAAATTGGGAATGCGGGTCATTCCTTGGCTTCCTTAGTCATGGTCCGGATGCTGATGGCTGACGATGGCCGCCATCTTGTCCGGTCCGTAATTCTGCATCGTGGTCTGGCTCGGCAAATTGGCGATGCCGACCACCCAGCCATGGCGCGACTCGGTTCCGAATTGCTGCGTCGGGATCACCCGGTCGGGCCGGTCGAAGGCGCCGGTCATGATCTCGATACGGGGGCCGTCGATCCGCCGGAAGCTGAGCGGCGTGCCGCAGGCGGCGCAGAAGTCGCGCTCGGCGATCGAGGAGGATTTGAACGCCGCCGGCTTGCCCCGGGTCCAGGCGAAATCCTCTTTGTTGATGTCGGCGAAAGAGGCGAACGGCGCCCCGGAGGCCTTTTGGCACATCCGGCAGTGACAGATGCTGACGCGGTTCGGCGCCGCCGACACTGCAAAGCGTACGGCGCCGCATTGGCAGCCGCCGGTCAGAACGGGTTTCGCTGGTGCCTCTGCCGTCATGCCTGCTCCATCCGCCGATAGGCGTCGCGCAATGTCGCCAGCCCGTCACCGCCGGCGAAGACGAACTCACCGATGCCGGCCGCCCGCAGCGCCGCTTCCTGGTCGCCGGGCCGCCCTGCCAGATAGATATGCCTTGCTCCGGCGCCGTGAAGGGCCTTGGCGGCCTCGGCGGCGCTGGCGGCATAGACCTTGTCCGAGGAACAGATGCAGGCCAGCGCGGCACCGGAGGCCCTGAATGCCGCAGCCAGCGCCGCCACGTCGGCAAAGCCCTCGCTGTCGATGGCCTCGATGCCGCCGGTCTCGAAGAAGCTTTTTGCGAAGGTGGCGCGGGCGGTGAAATCCGCCGGCGTGCCGAGATTGGCGAGGAAGATCTTTGGTCGCGCGCCGCGCGCGTTCAGTGCGGCATCCGACTTGTCGCGCAGCGCCTCGAACGGTTCGGCCAGCCGCATCGGCGCAAGGGGATCGAACCTGACCTTGGCATTGGCGTTGGAGGTCGGCGCGGATGGTTTCACATCCAGGACCGCGAGGTCAGCCTCATGCAGGTTCGGGAATTCGCTGGCGCCGGTCAGCACATCGCGGCGCTTCGCGACATTGGCTTCGCGCTGCGCCCGCGTCGTGGCGACCTTGTTTTGCAGCAGGCCCTGTTCGAGCGCGGCGAAGACGCCGCCGGCCTTCTCGATCTCCTGGAACAGCGTCCACGCCGCGTCGCAGAGCTGTGAGGTCAAAGTCTCGATGCCGCCGGCGCCGGCCGCGGGATCGGAGACCTTGGCAAGATTGGATTCATCGAGCAGCACGAGCTGCGTGTTGCGCGCCACGCGGCGGGCGAAATCGTCCGGCAGGCCGAGCGCCAGCGTGTGCGGCAGCACGGTGATCGCATTGGCGCCGCCGAGCCCGGCGGCAAAGGTCGCGATCGTCGCGCGCAGCATGTTCACGTTGGGATCGCGCTGGGTCAGCATCCGCCAGGCGGTCTGCGCATTGACGAAGATCGGCTTCGGCGTGAGGCCGCAGGCCTGCTCGACCCGCGCCCACAGCAGCCGGAGCGCGCGGAATTTCGCCATGGTCAGGAACTGGTCGGCATCGGCGCTGAGCCGGAACGACACGGCTGCGCGCGCCGCGTCGAGATCGAGCCCCGAGGCTTCCAGCATGCGCAGATAGGCGAGCGCGGTCGCGAGCGTGAAGGCGAGTTCCTGCACCTCGGACCCGCCGGCATCATGCACCGGCCGGCCATCGGCCAGCACGAACGGTCCCTTGAAGCCGCGCTTGATCAGGCCGTTGACGACCTGGCCGAACGACTTCTCGTAATTGGGCCAGGCGATCGCCGCGGCGCCGCGCACGGCCATGGTGCTGAGCGCCTGGTAGTTGAAATGCAGGTCGAGCTTGGCCGGGTCGAGCTTGCGCGCCTCGACCATGTCGGCAAACGTCTCGCCGGCGTTCTCGCGTCCGATCACCGGGTTGAGCGCGATCATGATGCCGGCGTCGAGATGGACGCCGCCGCAGGCCCGCGCCAGCGTCTTCTTGCTGGCATCGGAAAGACCGAAGCCGCGCGCGCCGGGACCGCCGGCGAACTCGAATTCGAGGCCGGTCGCACCGTTCTCGAGATCCTGCAAGGCCTGCGCATTGGCCGCTGCGGCATCCGGATGGTCGACCCGCTGCAGGATCTGCCAGGGAGTGGCGGCGGCGCGGCCGGCAAGCGGGCCTGAATTGGTGGCGCGGCGGTAGATCGGATCGATCCGTAGGCCGTCATAGGTCTTGCCGACCAGCTTCTCGAACGGGGCGCCCCTCAGCACGCCGTCGACCAGCTTGCGCCAGTCGTCATAGGTCGCCGGTGCGAAATCCGAAGCCAGAGCCAAATCGTCAGTCGAGGTCGTCATCCGCCCAAATCGTCCTTCATCGGGCTCGCGACGAGCCGCTTGATTTGGCCGGAAATTGCCACGGGCGGGCGGCCAAGCCAAACTTTTGTTTGCGGTCGTTCCGGCTTTAATCGAGGTCCGCAAGACGGAAAATACCGTCGGTCGAGACCCCTGCCAGCGCGTCGGCGACGCGCCGGCCGGCGATGACGCGGTCGGGAACGATCTCGGCCAGCGGCACCAGCACGAAGGCGCGCTCGAACCAACGCGGGTGCGGCAGCGTCAGTTCCGGCTTGTTGAGTGTGACGTCGTCATAGGCGATCAGGTCGAGGTCGAGGGTGCGCGGACCCCAGCGTTGCTCGTTCTTGCGGTCGCGGCCGAACTTGGCTTCGATCTTGTGCAGCGTGAACAGCAGCGCGTGCGGATCGAGGCTGGTGTCGATCTCGATGCAGGCATTGACGAAGCTGTCCTGCTGCGCCTCGCCCCAGGGCGGCGTCGAATAGTCCGACGAGCGCGCCAGCAGCGCGGCCTGCGTCATGCCGCAGATATTGGCGATCGCCTTGCGAAACGTGGTGCGGACGTCGCCGACATTGCCGCCAAGTGCGATCAGGACGTCAGCCATCGGCTTAACCGTGCGGCGGCGGATGCCGCGAGCGGGTCAGCACCACGCCGACATCCTCGAAGATCGCTGCGATCGGCGCGTGCGGCTTGTGCACGGTGACCTTGACCGCCCGGACGCGCGGGAAGCTCGTGAGGATGTCCTCGGCCACCGCGCCGGCGGCGCGCTCCAATAGCTTGTAATTGGTGTTCTTGAACGCCGATGTCGCGGTCGCCACCACGTTGGAATAGGACACCGTGTCGGAGAGGCGATCCGTGCGCGAGGATTCCGAGAGGTCGGTATAAAGCTCGAGGTCGATGACGAAGCGCTGCCCGACTTCGGTCTCATGTTCCATCACGCCATGGCGGGCATGGATGACGATCCCGGTGATGAAGATCGTGTCGGTCATTGCTGTCCCTCGATTGCCGCGGCCACAAGCAGCGCCTGAACGGTTTCGGCGACGTCATGCGCGCGGATGATGCGGGCGCCATTCTGTGCGGCGATCAGATGCGCGGCGAGCGAGCCGCCGATCCGCTGTTGCGGCTCCGAAGCCACGACCGTGCTGATGAAGCGCTTGCGCGAGGCGCCGACCAGCACCGGCAGACGGAACGCATTGAGCTCGGCGAGCCGCGCCAGCGCGATCATGCTCTGCTCCGGCGTCTTGCCGAAGCCGATGCCGGGATCGAGCACGATCCGGTCGGGTGAAATTCCGGCGCCGGCCGCGATTGCGAGCGAGCGGGTGAAGAAGGCGGCGATGTCCTGCATGATGTCGATCGCCGGATCGGCATGCTCGCGGTTGTGCATGATGATCACGGGCACGCCGCGCGCCGCAATCAGCGGCGCCATCCCGGCATCGCGCTGCAGGCCCCAGACGTCGTTGGCGATGGCAGTGCCCTGGTCGAGCGCCCAGGCCACGACCTCGGATTTCATGCTGTCGATCGAGACCGGCACGCCGAGCGCGACGACCTCGGCCAGCACCGGCTTGAGCCGCGCAATTTCGGCCTCGGCGGAGACCGGCTGCGAGCCATAGGGGCGGGTGGATTCCGCACCGATATCGATGATGTCGGCGCCCTCGGTGACCAGCCTGCGCGCCTGCGCCAGCGCCTGTTCGGGCGTGATGAACTGGCCGCCGTCGGAGAACGAGTCCGGCGTCACGTTCAGGATGCCCATCACCGCCGGACAAGGCCGCGACAGCAGTGCCGGCAGCGCCGCTGATCCGGCCGGGCCGGTCGCCGCCGATGCTATGGGCCTGGTTGCCATCATGCGGTGGCTTTGCGCTGACCGCCGCGGCAAGTCAAGATGTCGCAGCGATGCGTACCGCCGGCGGCCGCAGGTGCGGTTAAGGCAGGCTAATAGGTGATCTCAGTAGGTGATCTTGGGAGGCAGCTTGCGTGCCTCTTCGATCAACAGCTCGACCGACTTCTCCGAGGGCATCACCCGGACGAGCTTACGCCGCACATTGGCGTCCTTCATGCTCTGCGCCAGCCGCGACGGGTTGCGGTGCGCGAGCTCACGCACGGTGGTGACGCCGGCGGCGCGGACCAGGCCGACCTTGGCCTTGCCCATCCCGGGAATCCGCATGTAGTCGGAGATGTTGGCCCATTCGAGCAGTTGTTGTTCGCTGATCCCGGTCTTGGCGGCGAGCGCCTTGCGTCCCTTGACGGTGCGGGCGGCTTCAAGCAGCGCGTCGGTCGTGCGGATACCCTGCGATTTCAGTTTGTTGGCGCAATAGGCGGACAGGCCTTCGATCTCGGAGAGGGGGTATGTCATGATACTCGTATGCAGGTAGAAGGGAGCGCACGTGCAAGGGCGTTGCGAGGAGTGCTTCAGGCAAACTGGCTGAGGCCCGGTGTCCCCGAGATGATCTCGCCCATTTGATCCGCTCCGATTTTGTCGCGACCGAACCTGAAAAGTTCACGCGCAACGTTCTGAATCTCACTCATGCTCAGTCCGAGTGCCATCAGCCGGGTGCCGACAGCCATCAGCCCGCCGCCCATCAACCGCGATAGGCCACCGCTGTTGTTGGAGGAAGCGATTGCCGCTTCGGCGCCGGGGATTTGGTCGATCAGAGCCTGGACCTTGTCGGAAGGTCCCTCGTTACGGAGGAAACCCAGAACGATGCCGATGGTTTTTTCAGCGACAGCGCTATCGATGCCGGCCTTCGCGGCCAGCTGTCCAACCAATTCGTCCATCTTGCCCCGCCTCAACCGGACTTTGCCGGATCTTCCTTGAGGATTTATCTTGAGCGCCTGTGCCACGAAATTCAAGCGATCCGCGCATTTCAGTTCGTATTCTTTTTCGATCGCGACGTGACTGTGGCCTCGCTGCAAGAGTGAGCGGCGGATTCACACCATCTTGTCGCAATGCGCAATGCCTTTCGTCACTTTGCCGGGAATAAAATTCGAGGAACTGTCGGCGCGACAATATACGTCGGCATCCGCTGACGGTTTCAATCGGCCCGCAAGATGCAATATGATGGCATCGGTTCGATGTTCGAACCGGGTGCGATGATCGAAACGATCCAAATCTGCGCGATAGAGGCGAAGCGATGGCGACCTCCGACAACAAGTTGGCCGATACCGACGAGAAGATCTTTATCGGCAAGGGCGAGGAGACAGCCTGGCTGACGCTGGCGCTGGCCAACCGGCACGGCCTTGTCACCGGCGCGACCGGGACCGGCAAGACCGTCACGCTGCAAGTGATGGCGGAAGGATTTGCCCGCGCCGGCGTTCCGGTCTTCGCAGCAGACATCAAGGGCGATCTCTCCGGTATCTCCGAAGTCGGCGAGGCCAAGGATTTTATCCTGAAGCGCGCCCAGGAAATGGGCTTGACCTTCCAGCCCGACCAGTTCTCGACCGTGTTCTGGGATGTGTTCGGCGAGCAGGGCCATCCGGTGCGTGCCACCGTCACCGAAATGGGACCGCTGCTGCTGTCGCGGATGCTCGATCTGAACGACGTGCAGGAGGGCGTGCTCAACGTCGCCTTCCGCGTCGCCGACGAGAACGGCCTCACGCTGATCGACATGAAGGATCTGCGCGCTTTGCTGGATGCGATCGCGCCCGACGGCAGCAAGAAGGGCGCCGACGACGGTGAGGATCCGCTGGCGCCGATCCGCAAGGCCGCGCAGAGCTATGGCAACGTGTCCAAGGCGACCGTCGGAACGATCCAGCGCCAGCTCCTTGTGCTCGAGAACCAGGGCGGTGCGAAGTTCTTCGGCGAGCCGGCGCTGACGCTGAAGGATTTCATGCGGACCGACCGCGACGGCCGCGGCATGGTTAATATCCTGGTCGCCGACAAGCTGATGCAGAGCCCGCGGCTTTACGCCACGTTCCTGCTCTGGATGCTCTCGGAATTATTCGAGGAGCTGCCGGAGGCCGGCGACCTGCCGAAGCCGAAGCTGGTGTTCTTCTTCGACGAGGCGCATCTGTTGTTCACCGATGCGCCGAAGGCGCTGATGGACAAGATCGAGCAGGTGGTGCGGCTGATCCGCTCCAAGGGCGTCGGCGTCTATTTCGTCACCCAGAATCCGATCGACGTGCCGGACAAGGTGCTGGCGCAGCTCGGCAACCGCGTGCAGCACGCGCTGCGCGCCTTCACGCCGCGCGACCAGAAGGCGGTCGCCGCCGCCGCGCAGACCTTCCGGCCCAACCCGAAGCTCGATACCGCGCGGGTGATCATGGAGCTCGGCAAGGGCGAGGCGCTGGTGTCGTTCCTCGAAGGCGCCGGCACGCCGTCGATGGTCGAGCGTATCATGGTGCGGCCGCCGTCGGCGCGGATCGGGCCGATCACGCCGGAGGAGCGCAAGGCGATCATGGATGCGAGCCCGGTGAAGGGCAAATACGACACCGCGATCGATGCGGAATCCGCCTACGAGATCATCCAGAAGCGCCTGTCAGGGGCGGCGGCTCCGGCGGACGGTGCGGGCGGCGGCGAAGGCGGCGGCATCCTCGGCCACATCGGCGCCATTGCCGCCACGATCTTCGGCACCAACGTCAAGCGCGGCCGGCTGTCGACCGGGCAGGTGATCGCGCGCAACGTCACGCGCTCGGTGACCGACAAGGTGATCGGCGGCGTGGCCGCGGATCTCGGCAAGTCGGTCGCTGGTTCGATGGGCGGCTCGATCGGCCGCGCGCTGGTGCGCGGCGCGCTCGGCGGAATTCTGCGCAGGTAGCATCGCGACGGTCTCTTCGGAATGGGCGACCGGCTTTGCCTCAGGCGGCCGGCGCGCTACAACGTCGGCAATGTCCAAACAAAAGGATATGAGCGATGTCCAACGCCAAGCTGCAGCCCGTCCTCGACCGCATCGATGCCGATTTCGACAACAGCCTCGAGCGGCTGTTCACGCTGCTGCGGATCAAGTCGATCTCGGCCGATCCGGCCTTTGCCGATGACTGCAAGGCGGCTGCCGATCATCTCGCCAAGGATATCGCAACCCTCGGCTTCAAGACCGAGGTGCGGCCGACCGCCGGACATCCGGCCGTGGTCGGCAAGCTGAACGGCTCGACCGACGGGCGCCCGCATGTGCTGTTCTATGGCCACTACGATGTGCAGCCGGTCGATCCCCTGAATCTCTGGCACCGTCCGCCGTTCGAGCCTGTGGTGACCGACCATGCCGACGGGCGCAAGATCATCGTCGCGCGCGGCGCCGAGGACGACAAGGGGCAGTTGATGACCTTCGTCGAGGCGTGCCGCGCCTGGAAGAATGTGACGGGATCACTGCCGGTCGACATCACCATCGTCATCGAAGGCGAGGAGGAGATCGGCTCGAAGAATTTCGTGCCGTTCCTTGAGGCCAACAAGGCCGAGCTCAAGGCCGACTTCGCATTGGTCTGCGATACCGGCATGTGGGACCCCAACACGCCGGCGATCACCACCTCGCTGCGCGGCCTGGTCTACGACGAGGTCAAGATCAAGGCCGCCAATCGCGACCTGCATTCCGGCGTGTTCGGCGGCGGCGCGCAGAACCCGATCCGCGTGCTGACGCGGATCCTCGGCGGCCTGCATGACGAGAACGGCCATATCACCATCCCCGGCTTCTATGACGGCGTGAAGGATCTGCCGCCGGACATCCTGGCGCAGTGGAAGCAGCTCAATCTGACGCCGGACAGCTTCCTCAAGCCGATCGGCCTCTCGGTCCCCGCCGGCGAGAAGGATCGGCTCCTGATCGAGCAGATCTCCTCGCGGCCCACCTGCGACATCAACGGCATCGTCGGCGGTTACACCGGCGAGGGCTCCAAGACGGTGATCGCGGCCGAGGCGTCGGCGAAGGTCTCGTTCCGTCTGGTCGAGGGACAGGATCCTGAGAAGATCCGCCAGGCGTTCCGCGATTACGTCAAGGCGCGCCTGCCGGCGGACTGCAAGGCCGAATTCACCGATCATTCCTCTGCGCCGGCGATCGCGCTCGACTGGAACATGAAGCCGCTCGCGGCCGCCCGCCGCGCGCTGACCGACGAATGGGGCAAGGAGGCGCTGTTGATCGGCTCCGGCGCCTCGATCCCGATCGTCGCCGACTTCAAGAACACGCTCGGCCTCGATTCAGTGCTGGTCGGCTTCGGGCTCGACGACGACAACATCCATTCGCCGAACGAGAAGTACGATCTCAAGAGCTACCACAAGGGCATCCGCTCCTGGGCCCGGATTTTGGCGGCATTTGCCGAAGCCAAGTAGGCCGCAAGTCCATGTAGCCCGGATGCAGCGAAGCGAAATCCGGGATAGTTGGTCCGCGGATGCACTGCCCCGGATTGCGCTGCGCTCCATCCGGGCTACGGAAGAGGATGTCGAACGTGAAAACGCCGCCCGTAATTGGGCGGCGTTTTGATTCAGGTCGTGCAGAGGGTGTTGGCGACTAGCTTACCCGAAGATTGTGAAATTTCAATCGCGGTAGCCGGGATTGACCCGGTCGAGCTTGCGCAGCAGCGGCGGCCAGACCAGCTGGGTCGAGCGCAGTTCGGCGCGATCGGGGTTGGAGAGCAGCTCGGTGTTCTTGTCGATCGCGAGCTGGTCGACCGGATAGGCGATCGGTCCGAGCGCGCGGGTCGCCACCTGCATCGAGCAGGCGCGCTCCAGATGGTACATCCGCTCGAAGGCGGAGGCGACCGAGCGGCCGACCGTCAGCGTGCCGTGATTGCGCAGCAGCATGTGGTTCTTGCTGCCGAGATCGCGCTGCAGGCGCGGACGCTCGTCGTGATCGAGCGCGATGCCCTCATAGTCGTGATAGGCGAGGTCGTGGGTGACGAGCTGCGCGGTCTGGTTCAGCGGCAGCAGCCCGTCGGGGCCGCTCGACACCGCGGTGCCGTCGACCGTATGCAGATGGAGCACGCAGCCGGCGTCCTCGCGCACCTCGTGGATCGCCGAGTGGATGGTGAAGCCGGCCGGGTTGATGCTGTAGTCGCTCTTCGAGAGCTGGTTGCCGTCGAGGTCGACCTTGACCAGGCTCGACGCGGTGATCTCGTCGAACATCAGCCCGTAGGGGTTGATCAGGAAGTGATGCTCCGGGCCCGGCACGCGGGCGGAGATGTGGGTATCCACCAGGTCGTCCCAGCCATAGAGCGCGACCAGCCGGTAGCAGGCGGCGAGATTGATCCGCTGCTCCCATTCCGCCGCGCTCATATCCGACGGCACTTCCTTCAGGCGCGCTTCCGCTGGCGACATGGCCGATGCTCCATTGATGTTGTTGCTTGATCCAAGCGTAGCGCCGCCGCCCGAGCGCAGCAAGGCAGTAACGGCGTGTCAGTCATGTCGGCATGCGGCCCACGATCCGAACCGCGGTTCTCGGTGGGCAGCCGCGCGATGCGCTACGGCGCCGGGATCGCCAGCAGGCTCGAGATGCTGCGGCCGCGGATGTCGTAGACGCGGGCGAACACGACGTCGTCGCGCTTGATCTCGACCATCACGGGCGCGGCCAGGCCCTTGCAGTAGAACTCGCCGAGCGTCATCGCGAAATCGGCAGCATTGCTGTCCCAGCCGATCGTGAAGTCGGGCCCGAGCGCGACCTGCGCGGGGCGCTGCGGTCCGCACACCGCGACCTTCCACTTGCGGTGCTGCGGCGGCACTTCCTGCCGCTCCGCCAGCTGCTCGCGCAGCCCGTCGGAGGCCTGCTTCAGCGCCAGGCCCCAATAGTCCAGCATGAAGAAGTTGTCGGCCGTCCGCACCGTGCCGGCGATGTGGTTGAAGTGCGTATATTGATACGGATGCAGGCGGATCATTTCGCTGAGCGGCAGCAGCAGGCCGAATGCGAACACGGCGAGCGCCGCGGGCTGCCAGGCACGGCGGTTCTCGCCGAGCCAGTCCATGAAGCGGGCGAACGCGACGCCGGCCAGCACCGCCATCGGCGGGATCACGAAGATGAAGTGGCGGATGCCGTTGTAGAGCGCCGGCCGCTTCACCATTGCGATCACCAGCGGCAGCGTCGCCGCCAGCGTCAGCATCAGCATGATCGACTTGCGCTTCGCGGGCACATCGTTGCGCGACAGCGACGTGAGAGTGGCGATGACGGCCGCGGTCAGCAGCACCAGCAACACTTCGGGAAGCTGCAACGCGAACAGGGTCGGCAGATAGGACCACGGCATGTCCGGCACCGACACCAGCGCGCCGTCGAACATCTCCTTCCACGGTTTCTCGAAGAAGTGCGAGAAATAGGTCACCGCTTCCAGCGGATGGCCGGGCTCCATGATCGACCACGGCCAGATCAGGCCCATCACGAGATAGCCGAGCACAAGCCCGGGCAGCAGCACATAGACGACATGGGCAAAGCGGTGGGTCGCCTCGCGCGGGCCCTGCATGCGGAATTCGTCGATGAAGAGCGGGAGAAAGCCGATCACTGCGTAGATTAGAGCGAGCCCGCCGAGCACCCGGCAGCCGATCGACAGGCCGGCCCCGAGGCCCACGATCAGGATCGTGCGCGGCGAGGGTGCCGGATATTCCTCGATCAGGCGGACGAGGCCGAGGATCAGCACCACCATCGCCACGGCGAACGGCGCATCCTTCGGATTCATGAACATGTGGCCGTAGAAGGTCGGGCAGAGCGCCAGCAGCAGCAGCGCCGCCAGCCCCGCCAACGGACCGCCGACGCGGCGCGCCAGGCGCCACGTCACGGCAAGGCCGATCACGCCGACGATCGCGCCGAGCAGGCGGCGCGTCTCGAACAATTCGAGCGGAATGACCTTGTGCAGCAACGCCGCGGCCATATCGAAGCCGCCGCCGTACATATAGAGGTTGGCGAATGACAGCGCGCCGGTGTCCTTGAACCCGGACTCGTACATGCGCAGCAGCAGGTCGGCGTATTCAGCGTGGGTGTAATCGTCCCAGCCGAGACCGTAATCGCGGAACGTGAGGCCGGCGACCACGGCGACCACGCCGAGGACGAGGAAAGCGAGATCGTCGCAGGTCTTCTCCACCGAGCGCCGCGCAGGCGCCTCGAGGGCAGACGTCGTAATCGATGACATAGCTAGTGATACCGGCGTGCCTTTGGGCCCAGATTGGCGCTTTAGGGCCTCATTCCCCGGCATCCATAGCGCAGTTCCGTTTCCGAGTAATTGGTAATTGTGGCGTAATTTCCCAGATGCGTTGCAATAAATTGGCAGCAATTCGTCGTCAGTAAATCTACGGGAGCGGTGCCGCGACGCGGCCGTTGGGATCGCAGTCTGGAGCGGGCCGCGCCGGTTAAGCGGGATTTTAGGGAACTCTGCCTACAATTGGCGGTTGGCGGTGTGGGCAATATGACGGTATCGTGGCGTTGGTGGCCTGCGCCGGTTTTCGGTTGGGTCTCCCGGGGGTTAGTTCGATGAAGGTTGGTCTGTTGGTCGTCGGCGCGGGCCTGGTTGTGATCGGCCTGGCGGCGGTCGTCCTGGGAATCCCCTACAAGGAATTCAGCGTCGGCAGCACGTTGATCTCGACTGGCGTGACCGGTGTGTGCACGGGTGCGATCGTGCTGGCGCTCGCTGCCGTGCTGCGGGAACTGCAGGTCATCGCCGCGCGGCTTGAACCCGCTGCCGCGGGGGGGCGGTCGGAACTCCCGCCACTGCCTGCAACTTTCCCGCGCAATGGCCCCGACGATCCGGTTTTCCCGCCGCCGCGCGAGCCCAAGGTCGCCGCGCCCCCGCCGGTGCCGCCATCGGCCCCCGCGGCGGCGCCGCCCTGGCACGACGAAATCGCCGCGCGGAGCACGCCAGGCGAGGTGCCGCCGCCCGTGCCCGGCGCGGCGCCCGCGGACGGTGCGGCGCCGCCGAAGCGCCGCAACCTGTTGTTCTCCTCCTCGCGGAAGGAGCGCGAGCGGACGCAGACCACCGAGCCGCTGACGCCGGACCTGTTGTCGCCGGAACTGCGTCCGAAGCCGGCGGACGAAGCGGGGCCCGCAACATTCGACGATGCCTGGCCGAAGGCCGACCGGCCGCGGTCGGTCGACGTCGCGCCGCGGCGCACGCCCCGGCCATCCACCTTCGGCGAGACCCAGCCGTCGGCTGGGTCGCCGTCATCAGGCCATCCGCCGTCACCCCAGGAGCAGCCCCCGGTGACCGTGCTCAAATCTGGCGTCGTGGACGGCATGGCCTATTCGCTCTATTCGGATGGATCGATCGAGGCGCAGATGCCCGAAGGCATGATGCGGTTTGCCTCGATCGACGAGCTCCGCTCGCATCTGGAGCAGCGGCCTTAGGATCCGCGGCTCCGCGCAAATACTTGCGAGCGGCGGGCTCGAGCCCGGAAACATAGCCGTTCTTGTCAGGTTTGCTGCAATCCGCTCATATTCGCGAAGTAGTACGCGATTCCATTTATGTATTGCTGCACGTGGATACTGCCTGGTGGGCGCCGGGCGGTCGAGAGCACGGGGAAGATTTCATGTCCGATACGTCAGGCAAAACGCCGGTCGAACTGACCGCCAACATCGTTTCGGCCTATCTCAGCAACAATCCGACGCCGGCTTCGGACATTCCGAATTTGATCAGCCAGGTTCATGCGGCCCTGCTGCGGGTGTCGAGCGGGCGCAATGATACGCCGAGCGAGCCGGCCAAGCCTGCGGTGTCGATGAAGAAGTCGATCACGCCGGAATACCTGGTGTGTCTCGAGGACGGCAAGCGCTTCAAGTCGCTCAAGCGCCATCTGCGTACCCAGTACAACATGACGCCGGAGCAATACCGCGACAAATGGGGCTTGCCGGCCGACTATCCGATGGTGGCGCCGAACTATGCTGTGGCCCGGTCGCAGCTCGCCAAGAAGATGGGACTTGGCCAGCAGGCGCGGAAGCGGAAGTGACAGAGCATTTTCGAGCGAAGTGGATACCGGTTCGCGTGAAGAAAATGCGTCAATCTAAAATCTAGAGCCCGTTCCGATCAAATCGGAATGGGCTCTACGCGGCGGACGCCAGCGCCTCGCGTGCATCGTTGCGGATGCGATCGACCATCGAGCGCAGCCCGTTGGAGCGCTGCGGGGTCAGGTGGTCGCGGAAGCCGAATTCATCGAACAGCGCCAGCGCATCGGTGTCGAGGATCTGCTTCGGCGTGTGCCCGGAAAACAGCGTCAGCACGATCGCCACCAGGCCGCGCACGATGTGGGCGTCGCTGTCGCCGATATAGATCAGCCGCGGTTCGCCGTTGGCATCGCGCTCGAGCCGCTTCGACAGCCAGACCTGGCTGACGCAGCCCTGCACCTTGTTCTCGGCCGAATGCTCCGCCTCGGACAACGGCTCGAGCGTGCGGCCTAGCTCGATGACGTAGCGGTAACGGTCGTCCCACTCGTCGAGCAGCGCAAAATTGTCCCGGATTTCGTCGATCGTCGTCATTCGTGGCCCGCGTCCTGTCCTTGACGGCTTATATAGGAAGGCGGACCGCGAAAGCGATGAAAATGGAACCGGTTCCCGGTTGTTTTGACGCGTTTCAACGCGAACCGGGATCACTGCGCTCGAAAACGCCCTGGTTTCCCCTCAGGGCATCGGCGGCAGGCGGAATTCGATGGCCTGGTCGTCCGCGGTCAGCGTGTCGCGGGATGTGTCGGCTGGATCGCTATCCGTGCCGATCGAGCCGGTGTGGTCGGGCGGCTTCTTGTCGGTGATGATCTTATAGAGCTTGCGAGCCCCGTCGGTCGCGCGCTGGCCGATCGCGGTCGCGGCCTGGCCACCGACTTCACAGGCGGAGGGCTGGCGCTTGCAGAACTGGCCCATGTCGTTGATCGTCGCGGTCGCGGCCGACACCGCATCCGATGCGCTGACCTGCGGCGCCTTGTCCGCTTCAGGTGTCTTGTCTCTCGGCAGCAGCACGAGCACCAGCCCGAGCCAGAATGCCATACGCAGCAGGAAGAACATGGCGCGATCCCGGTCGTCTATCTTGTCTTGCTTCTTGCGCGGTCGATGCCGCTATTGCCCTCAGGGTTAGCATCGGTCGATAAATCGGAAGTATCTGCATTGAAGTAAATCCGCCGAAAAATCGCGGAAAATCCGCCTGAATTGATTCGCCGTAAATTTTCGATTGATGGCCGTGCTGGCGCCGGATGCGCGCGGCCGCGGCGCGTCCACCATTTCGAAACCATAGATCGCCGCACCCGGAAACCAGCCGTTCACCATCCCCGACAAATGAGTGGTGAACAGCTGCGACAAACCCTCGTCAATGCATGGTGTTTGGCAGCAGGCCGCCCCGCCTTAGCGTTCGCTTAAGTTCGCTCTGACACGTTGGCCTGCAATCACGAAGGAGGCGTTCCGGCGCGTCTGTGTTGACGATTGAGCCGAAGCGCGAGTGCTGTGAGTAGTTTTAACCTGATCCGCGATTGCCTGGATGCGCTGCTGCATCCGTCGGCGCAATATGATGCGCTGACGCGTGCGCGCCACCGTGCCTTCATGGCGCCGCGGCTGCTCGGCAGCCTGGCGGCGCTGGCTTCGTTCCCGGCCTTTCTGGCGATGCGCGGCGCGCCGACGGCGATCGAGGTCGCGGCGTTCGCCTGGCTGATCGCGCCGATCCTTTTGTCCTGGTTCCTGTCGCGCACCGGCCGCTACGAGGGCGCCCATGTGCTGTCGTCGCTGGCGCTCGCCGGTCTCGTGATGATGATCGCGGCCTCGACCGGCGGCATCGCATCGTTCGCCGCCGTTTGGCTCATCGTCATTCCGATCGAGGCGGCGCTGTCGGCGTCGCGGCGCGTGGTCGCCTTTGCGTTCGCGCTGGCGATGATCTGCGCGGCGTTGCTCAGCATGCTCGGCCATTATCATGTGCTGCCGACCGTCGATCCCGCGGTTGCATCGAACAGCACGCTGGTCGGCTTCGGCGTGGTGTCGGCGATCTTCTATGCGGCCGGACTCGCCTTCGGTGCGGAATCGCTGGCACGGACCAGCGTGGCGCTGCTCTATGTCGAGGAAGAGCGCTACCGCCTGCTCGCCCACAACATGAGCGACGTGCTGTCGCGGCACAGCCGCAACGGCGCCGTGCGCTTCATTTCGCCCGCGGCCGAAATCATGCTCGGCGTCCCGGCACCGCGGCTGTTGGGCCACGGCCTGTTCGACCGCGTTCATGTCGCCGATCGTCCGGCCTATCTCACCGCGCTGTCGGACGCCGCGCGCGGCGAGTCCCGCAGCGTCGAGTTCCGGGTGCGCCGCGACGGCGCGCGGGGCGAGGCTGCCGCCGAATTCATCTGGGCCGAGATGCGCTGCCGCGCGCTCGATCAGGCCTCGGCCGATGCGGAGGTCGTCGCCGTGATCCGCGACGTGACCGATCGCAAGGTGCAGGAGCAGGCGCTCGAACAGGCGCGCAATGCGGCCGAGCAGGCCGATGCGTCGAAGACGCGCTTCCTCGCCACCATGAGCCACGAGCTGCGCACGCCGCTGAACGCCATCATCGGCTTCTCCGAGATGATCGCGCAGGAAGACGTGCTTGGGCTCGACGCCGCGCGCCGCAAGGAATACGCCCAGCTCATCAACGACTCCGGCCAGCATCTGCTGTCGGTCGTCAACGGCATCCTCGACATGTCGAAGATGGAGTCAGGCAATTTCGAGATTTCGCCGGAGCCGTTCGCGCCCCGGCCGGCGCTGCTCAATTGCTGCAATCTGGTGGCGTTGAAGGCGCGCGAGAACGGCGTCGACCTCGTCACCCGGGTGCCCGACGACCTGCCGATCGTCAACGGCGATCCGCGCGCGTTCAAGCAGATCGTCCTCAATCTCGTCTCCAACGCCATCAAGTTCACCGAGCGCGGCGGCAAGGTGACCGTGTCGGCCGGCGTCGACGGATCGCGGCTGCTGCTGCGGGTCTCGGACACCGGTGTCGGCATCGCCGCCGACGACCTGAAGCGGATCGGCGATCCGTTCTTCCAGGCCGGCAAGACCTATCAGCGCCGCCACGAGGGCACCGGCCTTGGCCTTTCCATCGTCAAGGGGCTGGTCGGCCTGCACAACGGCGAAATGAACGTGGAGAGCAAGGTGGGCGAGGGCACCATCGTGTCGGTCGCGCTGCCGTTCGCGTTCACCCCGCCGGCTGCCGCCGAGCCGTCGAGCAATGTTTCGACCCTGAAGCCTGCGCTGCGATCTGGTCTGCAAGAACAAACCCATCAGGTGAAGAAGAGTGCCTAGACAGACTTTGGATGACGACGAAACGCCGCGCCGTCGTCGCGGTGCCAAGGCGGTGGCCATCGCCGCCGAGGAAGAGCGCGGCCTCGTCCTGCGCCTGCTGCTGCATAGTCCAAAGGACCTGATCGCTGGCGTGCTGGCGACATCTGCCATCGTTGCGATCCTGATCAACGCGCTGTTCCTGCAGGCTGGCCGTCATCCGTCGCCGATGTTCGGCGGTTCGGTGGTGACGATGCCGCCGCCGGCTCCGGTTGCCGCCGCCGCGAACCCGATGCCGCGCCCGCGTCCGGCCGAGGCGGCTGCCCGATCGGTCGAGCCCGCCGCCATCGAGCCGACCAGGTCGGTCGACGTGAAGCCGGTGGAGACCAAGCCGGCCGAGACCAGATCCGTCGAAGCCAAACCCGAACCGAAGCCGGTTGAAGCCAAGCCGGTCGATCCGATGGCCAATCTGGTGCTGAAATCGACCGCCGCGCCGCCGGCCGCGGCACCATCCCCGGCCGCCGCGCCGTCGAGCGTCATGCGTCCGCCGGCGCCGATCCCGACACAGCATCTGAGCCCGGCCGGCAAGCGCATCGCCGCGGTCCAGCGCACTCTGACCGAATATGGCTATGGCCAGCTCAAGCCGACCGGCACGATCGGCGCCGACACCCAGCACGCGATCGCGAAGTTCGAGCGTGCCCGCAAATTGCCGGTGACCGGGCAGATGTCCGATCGCCTGGTGCGCGAGCTCGGCACGATGATCGGTCATTCGATCGAGTAGCGCTCTGCGGCGAGATTGAATCCACCTCCGTGATGGCCGGGCATGTCCCGGCCATTCGCGTTTTCGCTGTGGCTTTGTTCAGGTCGTCTCGCCCAGAAGCACGTCCCTGACCTCGTCGGAGAACAGCTTCCTGCGGCCGGCAATCAGCACCCATTCCGGATCGTCACGATCCGGAATGGCGCGCGGCATGCCGTGATCGAGCAGCGCCTGCGCGCAGCCCACCCAATCGCCGCCATCGACCGGTTCGTTGCAGGACGCCCATGACAGGCCGCCGGAGGCGTTGTCGCCAAAGCCGTGCTGCTCGGTCCAGTCGGCACCGTGCTCGAGCAGGAAGCGCGTCAGCGCGGCATTGCCGCGGAACACCGCATGATTGAGCGCGGACGCATCCCAGTCGCCGCCGCGCACCGTGATCGGCCAGCCGAGCCTGACCATCAGCCGCACCGCGTCGTCGCCGCCGGCCGCGGCAAGCTCCGGCAGCAGCCGCAATTGCTGTGCTGAAAGCGTGCCCGGCAGGTCGGGCCGGCCGGCCTGGATCCGCCGCGCTTCGCTCTCGTCACCGCTCGCGCACGCCGCGACGAACCGCTCGTCGTCGGCGAGCGTCTCGTCGCCGGTCCGTTCGCGCAGCAGCTCGGCGACATCGGTCAAGCCGAATTGCAGAGCGTAGCGATAGGCGCTGAGGCCATCCGATGTCGTGACGTGCGGGTCCGCGCCGGCGTCGAGCAGTGTCGCGATGCATTTCCCGGATCGTCGCCGCCGGATCGCCCACATCAGCGGCGAGCCGCAATCCGTCAGCGGTGCGTTGCCGGCGGGTTCATTGGGATTTCCGCCATGCCGCAGCAACAATTCGAGCGCCGGCACGTTTTCGTCGTCGAGCACCTTGTACATCGCGTTGGTGCCGGCCATCCGCGCCCCATGTTCGAGCAAGATGCCCGTCGTCACGGAACCTTCGAGCGAGTGGTACAGCGATTCATTGTCGTTCGGACTGGCGCCTGCTTCGAGCAACAGTTTTGTCAGCTCGAGATCGTGATTGCGGCCGGCGGCGCCATAGAGCGCGGATAGCGGATTGCTGTCGTCAGGCGCATCGAGCGATCCGGGCGGCCAGCGGTTGCCGATATGCTGGTTGGGATCGGCGCCGGCCTGCAGCAGCAAGCGCGCGCAGCGATGCAGCCGCGCCTGAAATTCCGGAATCTGCAGCAGGCTGGAATGCGTGACTGCAACGAGTGGCGGCAGTTCCAACGGACCGCCGGGACGGTTGACCCACGCGGCATCACTGGCCGCGGTGCGCCGTATCGTTTCCTCATCGCCGATGGCGCAGGCGAGATAGGGATCGTCGGCCGCAAGACCGGGATCCTCCGCGAGCATCCGCACTGCAACGCGCGGATGGGCGCGGTCGGAGGTGCCGGCGACATCAGCGGCATAGACCAGCTGCAGCCATCGCCGCACGCGGTCTGCCTTGCTTTTGCCTGGCGGCAGTTGCGCTTCGACATAGCGGCGCAGCTCCGGCCACGAGGCGAAGCCGAGATCGCGCGCGATGCAGGACTGCGCATCGTGGAGCCGCAGATCAAGGGCGGCGATCTGTGCGTCGCTGCGCCCGGCCGCAGCCGGAAGCGCCTGCCGGAAACGCGCGTAGGCCTCCGGGGCCTGTCGCCGGTAAAGGCGAATCAGCTCCTTGGCCTGCTTCTTCAGATGTTCGAGATTCAATCGCGCGGGCGATCGGTCCATGGAAACCTCCGTGCATCAGAGGCCGATGGTCCACAAAACCGGCTGCACAAAGGCTTGGCTGGCCGCATTGTCGGTGCAAGTGGGTTCAACCCTTCCCGTGGACCCGGGCGCGGCTTGCACCGCAAATGCAAGGATATGGGCGGTGGCCTGATCGGTCAACCCGCCGCTGCGTGTCGACATCTGTGACAATTGGACGTGGCCGCGTCGCTGGCCTATAGGTCGGCGCATGCGATTGAAAACCAGCATATGGGTCGCGGCCTATCTGCGCCGCTGCCAGACCGAAGGCGTGTTCGGCGCAGTCCGCAAGAAGGGCGCGGAGGAGGCCGGCGCGGTGTTCGTGAAGGTGGCGCTGATGGACGGCAACGCGATGCTGTATGCGCCTGCGCCGCAGACCGTCTATGACGACAGCCGTCCGGCCGAGCGGCTGTTCATAGCGACCGCGCCGCAGCCGGTGTCCGAGCCGTCGGTCGATGAGCGGTTGACCAAGGAGCTCCGCTTCGATCCCGACGCCTGGATCGTCGAGACCGAGGATCGCGCCGGGCGGCACTTTCTCGATCTGGCGAAGAGCTAGGGCGCAACCTCGGCTGCTTGCGAAGCAAGCGCATTTGATGCCGCTTGCTGCATAGCCGCCGCGCAAATCCCGACATTGAACGACTTCGCGATTGGGCCAGGTCCGGACACGACCGTCGATCCCCGAGACCGCGCGGCGTGGCCAGGCGAAGCTGCGGTCGGTCGGAGTGGTGCGCCGATGCACAGCCGTTGTCGAGCATTGCGCAGTCCCGTTCGGCAGTCCGTGACCCCAGGTACGCTGCCAAGGGCCGAGCCGGTGCGCGCATCCGACGACGGCTTGCATCAATGCACTCTGGTCAACTGTCTCTCGCGCCCCGGAACATCCCATGTCCAGTCTTGACGTCCTGTTCAGATCCTACCGCCTGAACGCCCTCGACTTGCCGAACCGCGTCGTAATGGCTCCGATGACGCGGTCCAGGTCTCCGGGCGGCGTACCTACCGCCGAGGTCGCGGGCTATTATCGCCGCCGCGCGGAGAGCGGCGTCGGTCTCATCATCACGGAGGCGACAGGGGTCGGTCGCCCGGCCGCACTCAACGAGCCCGATATGCCTCGCTTCCACGGCGAGGCGGCGCTCGCCGGCTGGAAGAAAGTGGTGGACGAGGTTCACGCGGCAGGTGGGCGCATCGCGCCGCAGCTGGTTCACGTGGGGCATAAGCTCTCGAGCGCAGCACCGGACTGGACACCGCCGGCGCCCTATGAAAGTCCCTCGGGACTTTCAGTGATAGGCGAGCGCGTCAATCAGCCGATGAGCGAGGCCGACGTGGCCGACATCATCGACGCGTTCGCGAAGGCAGCGATGGATGCCGAGCGGCTCGGCTTCGACGGCATAGAGCTGATGGGGGCTCACGGCTATCTCATCAATCAGTTCTTCTACGACCATCTCAACTTGCGCGACGACGAATACGGTGGCTCGACGCTCGTCGAGCGTTCTCGCTTCGTGGTCGAGATCCTGAACGCAATCCGGTCGGTGGTGACCTCGGGCTTCCCGGTGATTCTCCGCCTTTCACAATGGAAGCCGAAGGACTTCAGTGCACGGCTGGCCGCGACGCCGAAGGCGCTGGAACAATGGCTTTCCGTCCTTGTCGACGCTGGAGCGGATGCCTTCCACCTTTCGCAGCCAAAGTTCTGGCAGCCCGCTTTCCCTGAGATCGATCGGGAGCTGAACCTTGCCGGCTGGGCGAAGAAGCTCACGGGGGTCACCGCGATAACCGTTGGCGCTGTCGGCCTGTCTGGCGACGTCTATGCATCCTTGGCGGGCGAGAGCGCCCAATCCACGCCGCTGGATGGACTGCTCAGCCGGCTGGAACGCGACGAGTTCGACCTGGTCGCGGTCGGACGCGCGTTGCTGCAGGATGCCGCCTGGCTTGAGAAGGTACGGCAAGGTCGCGAGATCGCCGAGTTCACGCCGGCCGCGTTCGCCACCCTGAGTTAATCGGCGGGCGGTTGGCAGGGCGCCACCGAGTCCACGCATGGCCCGAACAAAGCTAAGACGCGATGGTCGCGCCTTAGCTTCCGGACTTCTGGTTGCGAATGGCGGGCGCGCTACCGGGCTGCACAGTGGAGCGCGTCTGCGTCGACGTCGCGCGGACGCGGTGGCGCTCATCATCATAGAGCGACGAGCGATACTTGTTGCGGGCGACTGCCATGGTCGAACCGCGCCACGCCGCCAGCATCACCAGCGCCGATCGTTCGCTGAGGCGATCGTAGAGCCGCGACAGCCGGTAGACATAATTGACCGACGAGCCGGCTTCCGGATTGAGGAACATCAGGATGCGCTGGAACGCGGCACTCGACACGTCGAGTGCCCGCATCGCGCAGGCGAGCGGCTCGCCGCCGGAATCGTTGACGACGTCGGCTGCGATCCGCGACGGCAAGATCAGCGCCTCGCCGAGCTCGCGCGTGAAGTTGTCGACGTCCTCGGCATACGCCGCCATCTCCAGGATATGGATCGCGCGGGCGGCGCGGGCGGCCGGAATCCGCGCCGCGGCCTTCAGCGGCGTCTCCTGCAGATTGTGCAGGATCTGCGCGCGCTCCTTGGCGCTGGCGGCAAAGAACATGTCGGAGAGTTCGGCGGCATCGTTCGGCCGCATCGCCAGGCTCGCGGCCATCCGCAGCTCGGCTTCGGTCGGGATCTTGGCCGGCGGCGCGGACGCGGCGGGCGCAGCAACGGGCGCGGCCGCCGGCATCGGCTGGTCGGGGCCTGTGCGGTGCAGCCCGAGCTTGTCCATGATCCGCCCCGGGGTTGCCGGATAGATCGCAAGCCGCGCACTGACCGCGGCGCGGGTCGCATCGTCGACCTCGTCGATCAGGCGCGACGTCAGCTCGACGAACTGGCGCTCTTCGTCGGCGGAATGCGCGCTCGCCTGTACATAGAGGTCGGTCAGGACGCGCAGCAGCGTCGGGCGGATGTCGACACCCTCGCGGCGGGAGAGCGTCATCAGCCCATCGAAACCAGGAAATAACGGAGCTGCGCTCATCTCGGGCGTACGCGACTTGCCAATAAGACTCAGGTCGAAAACCTTGTGGCAGCGAGCCTACGCAGGCTGTTTTAAGAGGCAGTTAAGGAAAACAAGCCGTGAAGGCCAACGCTCGAATTTGCGCGTGTCCATTAAGGCACAGCGCCATATCCGTAACCGTCCGTATCGGCGGCTTAAGATGTCGTTAACCATGCGCGTTCTTAACTCGGCAGGCGCGGGGCAAATCATGTCCGTGCGGGGCCAGAGAGAACGGAACATGGGCACCATCGTTGAGTTTCCGGCGGATGCGGCTGCACGGCGGCCGAGCACGGTCGGTGCTGCCGGCGAAGGCATGGGGACCGTGCTGATCCTTCCCGTCGTCCGGATCGAACGGACGACAGAGGAGACCGGCGGTGGTCGTGGACCGGAGCAGGGCACTGCGCAGGGCCGCCGTCGCCGACGCCGCTCCTGATCGCGGACATCGTGCAATGCCGGAGCCTGTGCAGCGGACCGTCGCCCGGCGGTCACTCCCGGCGCTGATCCTGCTGCTGGCAGGCGCAGCGCTCGCGGGCTGTAGCGGCGGCGATTTCGGCCGTACCCGCGCCGATTTCCGCAACGACGACATGCATCGCTGGATGGGTGCCGAGGCAACCGGCAGCGTCGGCAAGAACGCCTCGCAATTCCAGCTCACCGAGCACGAACGTCAACTGCGTGATCTCGGCTATCAGTTCATCGAGCCGCCGCTGTCGCGTCCGGCGTGGAAGAGCGTGTTCGGCGACTACCAGCCGCTGCCCGCGCCGTGGCGGCAGAAGGTGGTGTTCGACCGCACAGCCTATGGCCGCAATCTGATCGACGAGCCGCACCGCTCGTTCGCCTCGCGCTATTCGCTGCTGATCGACGAGGTGCGCGACGACATCACCCGGTTCGAGCCGTTCTTCGCCACCGCGATCCAGGTGATCGAGCTCGACCGCAAGCGCAACGCCAGCCTGCACATGATCGCCGACGTCTCGCCGAAGGAGCGGGCCGACGCGGTGGCGCGGATGGAGGAGAACTCACTGATCGTGCAATGGGTGCAGCAGGCCCTGGAGCGGCGGATCGCGTCCTATCGCTGGGCGCTGGAGCGGCTGGTGATTCAGGCCCCCGACGGCATGGCCGCCGACGCCGAACGCCAGATCAACGAACTCGCCCGGCTCACCGCCAATGCGCCGTTCATTGCCGCGCCGGTTACGGGCCAGGCCGTGGTGTCGAAGGGCTAGGCCCGCTTCGTCTTCCTCGTTGTTGCCTTAGCGCGGCGGCTGCTCTGCTGCCGCGGCAGGCTCGCAATCAACGCCTTCAGGGCGTCGGAGGGCGGGTGAGCCGAAGGGTAGGCGAGGCCAACCTGGCGCGTCACGTCGACATCGATCGCACGCATCGCGACATCGGGATTGCCGCGCGCCACGCCTTCGGGGACGATCGCAACTCCGACGCCGGCCGCGACCAGCGCCATCGCCCACTCCTCGGATTCTGCGATCGCCACCGGCTTGCGCGGCGGTGAGGTGCGCTTGAAGAACTCCTGCTGTTCGCAATGGCAGCGATCGATCATCGGAACGCCGGCGAAGTCGGTGGTCCGCAGCGTCTCCTTCAGCGTGAGGGGATGCGACGGCGGCAGTGCCGCGACGTAGCGTTCGCTCCACAGCGGAATGAAGTGCTCGCCGGCACCGATCATGCTCTTGGCAACGATCCGCGCGTCGGCCTTCTCGTTGCCGCCGACCAGCCGAAGCGCGAGATCGGCATTGCCGGTCAGCGGCTTCAGCAGCGCGATGGTCCGCGCCTGATCCAGCGTCCGCAACAGGCCGAGCGTCAGCGCCTGCCTGGTCGCCGGCTTGCGAAACAGGTTTCGCGCCGCATCCGCCTCGTCGATGATCCTGCGGGCGATGCCGTGAAACTGCGCTGCGGATTGCGTCGGCGCCATGCCCTTCTTGTGCCGGATGAACAGCGTGGTGCCGAGCTCGGCCTCGAGATTGGTGATCGCCGCCGAGATCGACGGCTGCGAGATGAAGCAGCGCTTCGCCGCGGCGGTCAAATTGCCCTCGCGGTAGACCGCGGCGAAGTAGCGGAGTTCGCGGATATCCATAGGCATATCCTATCGTATCGATAGAGAGACAATATTTTACCTATGAATCGACGAGTGGCAAGCCTGCGCCTGGTACAGCGGAGGACTTGTCATGCGCATTCATCATCTCAACACCGGCACCATGTGCCCGATCGGCAAGCGGCTCGTGAACGGCAGCGGCAGCATCTTCCAGCGGGCGCGGATGGTCTGTCACTGCCTGCTGGTCGAGAGCAATGACGGCCTCGTGCTGGTCGACACCGGGATCGGGCTCGACGACATCGGCGACCCGCCGCGGCTCGGGCGCAAATGGGTGCGGCAGACGACGCCGCGGCTCGATCCCGCCGAGACGGCGGTCCGGCAGGTGAAAGCGCTCGGCTTTTCAGTTGACGATGTACGTCATGTGCTGCTGACGCATCTCGATCGCGATCATGCCGGTGGCGTGCCGGACTTTCCGAAGGCCAAGGTGCATGTCCATCGCAACGAGTACGATATGGCGGTGACGCATCAGGTCGCGCCGCCGGTGGGGCGCTACATCACGGCGCAGTGGCAGCACGGGCCGGACTGGGCGTTCTATGGCACTGATGGCGAGGACTGGTTCGGCTTCAAGGGCGTGCGCGCGCTCGGCGACCGCGAGCCGGATATTCTGATGATCCCGCTGCCGGGGCATACACTGGGCCATTGCGGGATCGCGGTGCGCGACAAGGACAAATGGCTGCTGCACGCCGGCGACGCCTATTTCCACCACGCGCAGATCGATGCGAGACCGCGGATCCCGCTGGTGCTCGGCCTGTTCCAGCGCCGGGCCGACATGGATCGCGCGAGGCGCATCCAGAACCAGGAACGGCTGCGGCAATTGAAGGCGGCGCATGGCGACAGCGTCACCATCGTCAACAGCCACGATCCCGTCGATTACGAGACCTGTCGTTGCGGCCGGCACGTGCTCGCCGCGAGCTGGAGCTAGCGCTTGCGTGCCGCAGGCGGTGGGGCGGGCACGGGGAGCGGCGGCGGGGCTTCCTGCTTGGCCGCGACCGGCTCGGCCTGCACCTTGCAGGAGGAGGCCGCGAGCGAGGCCTGCGCCTGCGGCATCAGGCCGGGCTCCGGCGCCAGCGCCTTGAGCAGGATCAGGCCGGTCGAGGTCGGCGAGTCGATGATCAGCCGGTCGGCGGCGGTGACTTCCTCGTCCTCGGGCAGCTCGTTGTGCTGCGCTTCCGTCATCAGGTCGAGCTCGATCACCTTCTTGCCGGCGGAGCGGTCGTTGATCGCGTAATAGGCGACCTCGTTGCGGGTGTAGAACGACACCGACGTATAGGCCTGGCTGACCGGCACGGTGAGCTTGAGCGGCCCGGTGGAGAGATCGTAGCGGCAGATCGCCACCGCGAAGGCCGGATCCATCAGCGGCATCGGCGAGTGCGTCGGGTCGGCAAGCGGCAGCTGCGTCACCTCGTTGAGCTTGGTCATCGGGGTCAGCCGCGAATAGGCGTCCTGCGAGGCGATGCGCGGCAGCGCCAGCACGCTGACGAGATGCACCACGCCGCCGAGCAGCACGCCTGCGAGAATGGTGAACAGCACGCGGATCATGGGCAGCCCGTCGTTGCGATCGAGGGCATCGGCGCGTCGCGCTGGGTGCGGGTCGCGACCCCGACCGGCGTGTCGTAGAGCCGCAGCATCAGCGCGTAGCGCTCGATGCCGCCGGTCGGCAGCCAGTTGCCGGCGCGCGAGCGCGAGGCGATGTGGATCTCGAACGTGCCGTCGGAGGCGCGCATGATCTCCTGGCTGGTGAAGCCGTAGCGCTGCAGCGAATTGGCGACGAGGTGACCCTTGCGGTCGAACAGCGTCAGCGTCCAGAACCGCGCCGCCGGCGTCACGCCCGAGACCACGATGTCGCAGCGGCCGTCGAGCGGCTTGTTCTTGTCGTCTGATGTCGCCGAGAACGCGATGCCGTCGCCGGTGCCGATCGGCAGTTCGCCGCTGCGCGCGATGGTGGCGCGCGAATAGGGGTCGACGTCGGAGGTGCCGTTCTTCGGCCGCGCCGTCCAGGCGCCGATCTTCAACGTGCCGAGATCGGTGCCGCGGGTTGCCGTCGCATATGTCAGGCCGAGGCCAACAGCCGTGGCGATCACGAGAGCCAGCAGGGTGGTGAGGAGGAGGCGCACGTCAGTTCTTGCGTGGCACTGTAGGCGTCGCGCCGTCCGGCCCGGCCGCGGCAACGTAGTTTTCGGGGAACGCCAGCGCGCTCGAGGACTCCGTCTTGCCGGTCTTCGAGGGCTCGTTCAGCGTGGTCTTGCCGGCGGTCTTGGCCGCGTCGTCGAGCAGCTTCTCGACCCGCACTAGGATGTCAGCGCCGCGCTTGGTCAGAACCGGCGGCGGACCGGGCTTGGTCTCCAGCACGCGCGGTGCGGCGCTCGCCTGGGCATTGGCCTGCGCAGGCTGCGGCGGCAGCTTCTGGCCCATGCCGACGCCGACGAGTTCCTTCACTTCGACGCCCTGATGCGCGGCGACCATGATGTCGTGCCAGGTCTGCGCCGGCAGCGAGCCGCCGGTCATGCGGTTGGTCGGCGAATAGTCGTCATTGCCGTACCAGACCGCGCAGGTGAAGTTGCCGGTGTAGCCGACGAACCAGGCGTCACGATAGGCATTGGTGGTGCCGGTCTTGCCCGCGGTCGGAATGCCGTCGAGCGCGGCGCGGCGCGCGGTGCCTTCGCTGACCACGTGGCTCATCATGCCCGCCATGTCGGCGGCGATGTTCGGCGGTATAGCCTGCCGTGGCTTCGGACCGTCGCGGTCCCAGCGCCAGACCAGATCGCCGGCGCCGGTGCGCACCTCGAGCACCGAATGCGGCGTCACCGCCTTGCCGCGGTTCGGGAAAGTCGCATACGCCACCGCGTGCTCGATCACCGTGACCTCGTCGGAGCCGATCGGCAGCGACGGCGTGTCGGGCAGCGGCGCCTTGAGGCCGAAGCGGCGTGCGACCTCGACGATCTTGGCGCGGCCGGCCTTCGGGCCTTCCTTGCCGCCGAGCATGATCGAGAGCTTGACCGGCACCACGTTGATCGAGCGGGTGATCGCCTGCGTCAGCGTGACCTGACCCGAATAGGAATGGCCATAGTTCTGCGGGCACCAATTGCCGATGCAGACCGGGCCGTCGACGATCTTCGAGTTCGGCGTGAAGCCGTTCAGCAGCGCCGTCGTGTAGACATAGGGCTTGAACGACGAGCCGGGCTGCCGATAGGCGTCGGTGGCGCGGTTGAACTGGCTCGCACCGTAGTCGCGGCCGCCGACCATGGCGCGGATGCCGCCGTCGAGATCGGACACCACGGTCGCAGCCTGCGTCGCGTGATAGTCGCGCCCGAACTGGCGGAGCTGGTTCTCGATGGCTTCCTCGGCCGCCTTCTGCACGTTCATGTCGATCGCGGTGCGGACCACGAAGACGCGCTCGGTGTAGGATTTCGGGAAGGTGTCGACCAGCTTGCGCATCTCGTCGAAGGCGTAGTCGAGATAGTAGTTCGGCGAATTCTCGTCGCGCCGGTCGACCGCGACCGCCGGATTGCGGCGGGCGCCGAACACCTGGCCCTCGGTCATGAAGCCGGCATCGACGAGGTTGTCGAGCACGACGTTGGCGCGGGCTCGCGCCGCCGGCAGGTTGATGTGCGGAGCATATTTGGTCGGCGCCTTGAACAGGCCGGCGAGCATCGCGGCTTCCGCGAGGTTCACGTCGCGCACCGATTTGTTGAAGTAGAAATGCGCCGCGCCGTCGACGCCGAAGGTGCCGCCGCCCATATAGGCGCGGTCGAGATAGAGCTTCAGGATCTCGTTCTTGGTGAGCCGCGTCTCCAGCCAGATCGCAAGGAAGGCTTCCTTCACCTTGCGCTCGATGGTGCGCTCGTTGTTCAGGAACAGGTTCTTGGCGAGCTGCTGGGTGATCGACGAACCGCCCTGGCGGACGCCGCCGGCCTGCGCGTTGGTGACCAGCGCGCGCGCGAGGCCCGGCACGTCGATGCCGAAATGGTCGTAGAAGCGGCGGTCCTCGGTCGCGAGCGTCGCCTTGATCAGATTGTCCGGAAAGTCTTCCAGCGGGATCGAGTCATTATGCTTGATGCCGCGGCTGCCGATCGGATTGCCGTAGCGGTCGAGGAACGTCACCGCGAGATCGGATTTCTTCAGCCAGTCCTCGTCGGCGGTCTCGCGGAAGGCGGGGATCGCGAGCGTCAGCATCAGGATCATGCCGCCGAGCCCAAGGGTCGCGGCTTCCGACAGCGGCTCGATGAACACCCAGCGCTTCCAGCGGCCGACATAGAAGCGGTCCATGAAGGTGGAATAGCGCTCGTAGAGCTCGCGCAGGCCCTTGCCCGACGAGAACAGCGTCGAGTCGATACGCGCATCGAGGTCCAGGAAGAAATTCCGGACCTTCTGTTTCCAATGCGACGGCATGATCTGAAAGGACCGGACCCTTGATCAGTTCGACAGCGCTGCTTGTGCCCAAAACGGGGACCGGGCAGCGTCTTGCTTCGATGTTGCGGCAATCCCAAGGCGCTTTTGCGTCGTTGGGGACTCGTTCCTCGTTCTATCCGAGCGGCTGCGATAAACCAATGGCGCTGCTCGTGAATTTAATGAAAGCCCTAACGCTGCCCACCGGCTTTTTCGACCCCGCAATATCACCCCCTTGCGGAGGGAGCGCCGGCGCCCCAAGAAGAGCGGCACCGCCATTGCAGGGATATGATGACCGCACCGCCCAAGCGCCCGTCGGACCAGGAGGGATTCTTCTGGAAAACCAAGACGTTGGAAGAGATGTCCAACGCCGAATGGGAAAGCCTGTGTGACGGCTGCGCACGCTGCTGCCTGGAGAAGCTCGAGGACGAGGACACCGGCCAGATCTATTTCACCCATATCTCCTGCAAGCTGCTCGATTCCGGCCTGTGCACCTGCAAGGACTATGCGAACCGCTCCGACCAGGTCCCGGATTGCGTCCGCCTGACGCCGGACAACGTCCGGACCCTGAACTGGCTGCCGCCGAGCTGCGGCTACCGGCTCGTGGCCGAAGGGCGGGATCTCTACTGGTGGCATCCGCTGATCTCCGGCGATCCCAACACGGTTCATGAAGCCGGCGTCTCGGTGCGCGGGCGGGTCGAGGGCACCGAGCTCGACGTCAACGACGCCGATCTCGAGGATCACATTGTGCGCTGGCCGGGTCTGCTGCCGAAACGGGCGCAATTGAAGAAGCGGCCCAAGGTCTCCAAAACATAACGTCGACGTCGCGCGTGCCGGCGCTTCTCCGATCACGTCATCGCGAGAACTCTGCTGCGGGATGCACCCATGCGCTGGGGTGGCTGCCTCAGCAACGAATTGCTGCATAAATTGGAAGGCAGAGAATGATTCCATCGCGGGACGCGCCCGCGCAGCAGCATTACGCCCCAAATGAACAAGTATGAACGGCAGAGCCGTGTTCCTGCCGAGCAATCCACATTGCCTGACGACATTGCCGAAGAGCTGTCTCACCTCCCGAGCGAGGTGATCGAACTCAGCGACGCGCCGCCGCTGGCGCCGCCGGCACCGCTCAATCCGGATGAAGTCCGCACCATCGTCATCAGCCTGATGCTGACGATGTTCCTGGCTGCGCTCGACCAGACCATCGTCGCGACCGCGCTGCCGACGATCGGACGCCAGTTTCACGACGTCACCAACCTGTCCTGGGTGATCACGGCCTATCTGCTGGCCTCTACTGCGGTGGCGCCGGTATTCGGCACGCTGAGCGACATCTATGGCCGCCGCGTCATGATCATCACCTCGCTCAGCTTGTTCGTGGTCGGCTCGGTGCTGTGCGCGATCGCGCCCAGCATGACGATGCTGATCATCGCCCGCGGCCTGCAGGGGCTCGGCGGCGGCGGCATCATGCCCGTGGTCCAGACCGTGATCTCCGACGTGGTGACCCCGCGCGAGCGCGGCCGCTACCAGGCCTACTTCTCCAGCGTCTGGATGGCCGGCGGCATTCTCGGCCCGGTGGTCGGCGGCGTGTTCGCCGAACATCTGCACTGGTCGATGATCTTTTGGATCAATTTGCCGCTCGCAGCCGCGGCGCTGGCGCTGCTGTTGCCGAAGATGGCCAAGATCCCGGTGTTCCACCGCAAGCGCAAGGTCGATTGGCTCGGCGGCGTCTTGCTGATGGCCTCGGCCGTCGTGCTGATGCTGGTGCTGACCTGGGGCGGCACCAAGCTTTCCTGGCTGTCGCCGACCATCACGGCGATGATCGGCGCCTCGATTGCGCTCGCCGGCGCCTTCGTCTGGCATGCGCGCCGCGCCGACGAGCCGTTCCTGCCGCTGTCGCTGCTCGGCGGCTCGGTGGTGCCGTTCGCAATGGGCGCGGGCGGCTGCGCGCTCGGCGCTATGGTCGGGCTCACCGTGCACCTGCCGCTGTATTACGAGGTGGTCTATCACCTCACCGCCAGCGAGGCCGGCCTTGCGCTGATCCCGCTTGCGGCGATCTCGACCTTCGGTGCGGCGATCGCCGGCCGGACCATGGCGAAGGCCAGGCACTACAAGCGCGTCGCGATCGTCGGCACCTCGGTGGCTGCGATCTGTGCCGTCGGCATGGCCGTGACGACGCTGCCGCTGTGGGGTCTGCTGACGCTCATGAGCGTGTTCGCGCTCGGGCTCGGCACCACCTTCCCGATCAGCGTGGTGTCGCTGCAGAATGCGGTGGCGCGCCCGCAGGTCGGCACCGTCACCGGCGCGATGAACTTCTTCCGCGCGATGATGGCGTCCTTCACGGTCGCCGCCTTCACCACCATTCTGCTGATGACGCTCGGGACCGACATCTCGCTCGCCGGCGAGCATCATGCCGCGACGGCAGGCTCCGTCAGCGCGATCCCGATGGCCGACATGATCACGGCGTTCCGCTACGTGTTCGGCGCCGCCGCCGTGCTGTTGACCACCGCCTCGATCTGCATGATCACGATGGAAGAACGCCCGCTCGCCGGCCCCGCGTCGCGGCCGCCGGCGGAAATGGCGGAGTAGGGCGGCCCCGGCGTCGTCCTGGCGAAAGCCAGGACCCATAACCACCGTATCCAGTGATAAACGGGATCGTGGCCCCAGCATCGCGCAACAATAGAGATTTGGGGTAATGGGTCCTGGCCTTCGCCAGGACGACGGCGAGGATAACGACCCACCGTCATTGCAGACTTCATCTCCGTGTCATCGCCCGGTCCATCTGCGCAATTGCGCACAGGCCGGGCGATGACAGTTGAGGATGGGATACACCTCGCATTCTCGCGACATGATCTGCCCGGGCCTTGCTCGTTACGTCACCGCCCAACTCAGTGGCACGCGCGCGTGAGCGGCACCGCCATCTCTCGTCATTCCGGGGCTCGCGCAGCGAGAGCCCGGAATCCATTTCGCCGCTTGTTTTGTGGGTTCGATGGATTCCGGGCTCAGCCCTTCGGGCTGCCCCGGAATGACGAACTCAGAGAATTGCGCCCCACGCTTTTATTCCCGCGCTGCCTCATCTTTGTTCAGCCGCAAAGCAAGGACCCACTACTTTAGTCGCCGTCCGTGCATGGCGATCTGCGCGCAGTTTCACTTGCTGCGCATTTTGTCGCAGCTATAGTCCGGCCCCAAGAGCTCGAAGCAGCCGAACAAACACAAAAGAGGAGAGAAACAGGGTGACAAGAACATCGCGACTGCCATTTCATGCGATGCAGCAATTCGCCGGAGCAGCCGCTTTGGGCCTTGTGGCGCTCGCGCCCGGTGGAGCGCTGGCGGCTGACACCCTCAAGATCGGCGTGATCGCCGAGGCGCAGGCGATTGCCGGCGCGTCGATCCCGCAGGCCGCGCAACTGGCCGCCGACGAGATCAACGCCAAGGGCGGCATCGACGGCCGCAAGATCGAAATCGTCAGTTACGACAATCACTCATCCTCGGCGGATTCGGTGCGCGCGTTCCAGCGCGCGGTCAACGAAGACAAGGTCAACGTCGTCATCTCGAGCTACATCAGCGAAGTCGTGCTGGCGCTCGAGCCCTGGGCCTCGCGCCTGAAGACGCCCTTCGTGACGCCCGGTGCGGCCTCCAACGAGATCAGCAAGAGCGTCCACGCCGATTACGAGAAGAACAAGTACACCTTCCACGGCTACCTGACCTCGGCGGCGCTGGCGCTGTCGGTCTGCGACGCCGCCAAGGAGCTGCTGGTCGATCAGAAGCACATGAAGACCGCGGTCATCATGAGCGAGGACGCAGCCTGGACCAAGCCGCTCGACGTCGGCTACGAGGAATGCCTGCCCAAAATCGGGCTCAAGGTCGTCGACCATATCCGCTTCTCGCCCGACACAACCGACTTCACGCCGATCTTCAACAAGGTCGAGGCCGCCAAGCCCGACGTGATCATCACCGGCATCTCCCATGTCGGCGTGCAGCCGACGGTGCAGTGGAAGAACCAGCAGGTGCCGATCCCGATGTTCGGCATTTCCTCGCAGGCGACCAACGAGACCTTCGGCAAGGACACCAACGATGCGGCGGAAGGCGTGCTGTATCAGGGCGTGTCGGGGCCGAACGTCGCGGTGACGCCGAAGTCGGTGCCGTTCGCGGAGGACTTCAAGAAGCGCTACGGCAATTACCCGTCCTATGCCGGCTACACCGCCTATGACGAGGTCTACTACATCGCCGATGCGGTGAAGCGCGCCGGCTCGGTCGAGGCCGACAAGATGGTCGATGCGCTGGAGAAGACCGATTGGGAAGGCACCATCGGACGGGTCCAGTTCTACGGCAAGGACGATCCGTTCACCCATTCGATCAAGTACGGCAAGGGCCTGATCACCGGACTGATGCTGCAGTGGCAGGGCGGCAAGCAGGTCGCGGTCTGGCCGAAGGAGGTCGCCAAGAGTGACCTCAGGTTCCCGAGCTTCATCAAGCTCACCACCAACTGACCGATGATCATGCTCCCGGGCCGGTCCCGGGAGCATCCGTATTCAGTTCCGCATCCTCCACAACAGGCAGCCTCGCTGCCGCGGCCGATTTGAGATGCTTGCCTTACAAATCCTGATCGATGGCTTCGCCATCAGTGCGCTTTATGCGCTCGGCGCCACTGGCTTCACCTTGATCTTCGGTGTCTCCGGCGTTCTCAACCTCTCCCACGGTGCCATCATGGTGGCCGCAGCGGTCGCCGCCTGGGCTGCGGCCAGCGTGCTCCACCTGGACATCTACTCCGGCGCGCTGTTCGGTGTCGGCGTGGCGCTGATCATGGCGTTCGCGACCTATTTCGCGGTCGTGAAGCCGATCCAGAACTCGCGGCGGATCCCCAACGAGGAGAAGGAAATTTTCGTCCTCACCGGCACCCTGCTGTGGGGCATCATGATCCAGGAACTGATCGCCTATTTCTTCACCAACAACGCCAAGACGGTGCTGCCGATCGTCGAGGGCGTCGTCGACATCTTCGGCAACCGCACCCCGCGCAACAACATCTTCACCGCGCTGGTGTGCTGCCTCGTGATCGGCCTGCTGTGGCTCCTGGTGAACCGCACCAGGACCGGCAAGGCAGTGCTGGCGGCCTCGATGAACCCGCGCGGCGTCACTTTGCTCGGGCTCGAACTCACCCAGATCTACATCGTGGTCTGGGGCATCTACGGCATCCTCGCCGGCATCGCCGGCGTGCTGCTCGGCATGTTCCTCGGCGTCAGCTCCTACAGCGTCGGACCGCTGACCGCGAGCGCGTTCTCGATCGTGGTGCTAGGCGGCCTCGGCAGCGTCTCGGGCTCGCTGATCGCGGCCTTCGTCGTCGGCTATCTCGAGACCATCACGGCCTACATGATCTCGCCGGCCTACCGCACCATCCCGGCGCTGCTGCTGCTGGTGTTCGTGATGTATATCCGGCCCCAGGGCCTCTTGGGGAGGCGCTGAGATGGCCAACTTCTTCACCTCACGGCTGTTCTTCATTTCGCTGGTCTGCGTCGTGGTTGCCGCGACGCTGCCGCTCTACGTCTCCGGCTACATCCTCGGCCTGCTCACCGTTGCGTTCTATTTCGGCGTGTTCGCAATGGCCTGGGATCTGCTGTTCGGCTTCGCCGGGGAGGTCAATTTCGGGCCGACCTTCCTGATCGGCACCGGCGCCTACACGGCGGGCATCCTCAACAACCAGTTCGGCTGGTCGGTTTATGTCTGCATCCTGCTCGGCGCGCTGGCCTCGGTGGTCGCGGGCTTCGTGCTGGCGCTGCCGGCGCTGCGGGTGAGGGGACCGTATTTCGGCCTCACCACGCTGGTCGCCGTGCTGATGCTGCAGAATTTCGTCGTGGTGTTCGCCGACCTCACCGGTGGCGAGATCGGGCTCACCATTCCCGACGTCATCACCATCAATGCCGGCGCCAATTACTGGATCGCGCTCGGCTTCATGACCATCAGCGCGGCCATCCTGTATGGGTTGTCGCAATCGCCGGTCGGCCTCGTGCTGCAGGCGAGCGGGCAGGACCCGGTGCAGGCCGGCGCGCTCGGCTTCAACATCGTCAAGCACAAGCTCGCGGCGTTCATCGTCAGCGCGTTCTTCTCGGGATTGTCGGGGGCGCTCCTGGTGTTCTACTTCGGCACCGCCTCGGTCGGCACCGTGGTCGACGTCGCGGTCGGCGTCAACGTGATCGTCTCCGCCGTGCTGGGCGGCCGCCGCACGGTGCTCGGCGCTGCATTAGGTGCGATCTTCCTGATCGTGGCCGGCGAATTCCTGCGCCCGACCGGCGAGCTTGCCACCTTCATCGTCTCGGCGGTGGCGCTGCTCGTCGTGCTGTTCTTCCCTGGCGGTTTCCTCGGAGCGGCCCTGTCACGCGAGGCGCGCTCTTAAATGGATCAGACTGTGACCACTGCAACGCTCACCGTCCGTGGACTGACCAAGAGATTCGGCGGCTTGACCGCGGTGAAGAATCTGTCGTTCGACCTGCATCCCGGCGAGATCCTCGGCCTGATCGGGCCGAACGGCTCGGGCAAGTCGACCGCGATGAAAAGCGTGATGGGCATCGAGCGCCCGACCGCGGGCGAAGTGCTGTTCGAGGGTGAGAATGTCGCCGGCCTGCCGGCGCACAAGATCGCCCGCAAGGGTTTTGGCATGGTGTTCCAGCACTCGCGGCCGCTGAACCGGCAGACCGTGCTGGAGAACATCATGGTCGCGCTGCTGCCCGACAGCCTGTTCATGCTGTTCCCCGACAAGGCGCTGACCGAGCGCGCCAAGTGGATCGCCGAGCGCGTCGGCCTCGGGGCGGTGATGGACCGCCGCCCGCCGACGCTGCCGTTCGCCGATCTGCGCCGGCTGGAGCTTGCCAAGGCCATCGCGCGTGATCCGAAGGTGGTGCTGGTCGACGAGCCCTTCGCCGGCCTCACCAGCGCCGAGGTCGGCACGTTCTCCGCATTGATCCGCAGCTTCCGCGACGAGGGCCGCGCGGTGATGCTGGTCGACCACAACGTCAAGAGCGTCGCCGCGCTGGTCGACCGTGTGCTCGCGATGTATCTCGGCGAGGAGATCACGACCGGCCGCGCCGAGGACGTGATGAAGAACGAGACCGTGCGGCGGGTCTATCTCGGCGGCGCGATCGAGACCCATGCACGGCCCGAGACCTCGTTCAAGGACAAGGTGCCGCTGCTGCAGGTCGAGAATGTCAGCGTGCATTACGGCAAGGCGCAGGCGCTGGAGAACGTCTCGATCCACGTCCATGAGGGCGAGTTCGTCTCCGTCGTCGGCCTCAACGGCGCCGGCAAGACCACGCTGTTCAACACCATCTCGGGCTTCCTGCCCTATAGCGGCGAGATCCTGCGCGGCGGCGAGAAGCTGCGCGGCACCGGACCTGCGAAGATCGCCCGCTCCGGCCTCGTGCAATGCCCGGAATCGCGCGAATTGTTCGGCGAGATGACGGTGCGGGAAAATCTCGATCTCGGCGGCCAGCATCTCGATGACGCGGCGCGGGCCAAGCAACTGGCCTGGCTGTTCGAGCTGTTCCCGATCCTGAAGGAGCGGCAGGGCCAGATGGCGCAGACGCTGTCCGGCGGCGAGCAGCAGATGCTGGCGATCGGCCGCGCGCTGATGATGCAGCCGCAGATCCTGATCCTGGACGAGCCGACGCTGGGCCTGGCGCCGGTCATCCTCGAACTGCTGTCGAAGGCGCTGGAGAAGCTGCGCCAGACCACCAAGATCACGGTGCTGCTCGGCGAGCAGAACGTGACGTTTGCGCTTCCGCATGCCGACCGCGTCTATGTGCTGGAACACGCGCGGATCGTCTGGGAGGGCGATCCGGGCCGCTTCGCCGCGGAGGCCGGCAAGGACTTTCTCTGACGTTCGAAATTCCAAAACAACAAAACAAAGCAAGGGAGATCATGATGACAGCCTATTCAACCGCCCGCGTCAGCCTGTTGGCCTCGGCGCTCGCGCTGTGCCTTGCGGCGCCGGCCTATGCGCAGTCGAGCGATCCGATCAAGATCGGCGTCATCGCCGAAGTGCAGTCGATCGCCGGCGCGGCGACGCCGGGCGGCGCCCAGATCGCCGCCGACGAGATCAACGCCAAGGGCGGCGTGATGGGCCGCAAGATCGAGATCGTCACCTACGACAACAAGAGCTCGTCGGCCGATTCCGTGCGCGCGTTCCAGCGCGCGGTCAGCGAGGACAAGGTCTCGGCCGTGATCGCGAGCTACATCAGCGAGGTCGTGCTGGCGCTGGAGCCGTGGGCGTCGCGGCTGAAGATGCCGCTGATCACGCCTGGCGCCGCCTCGAACGAGATCACCAAGGCCATTCACAACGACTATGAGAAGAACAAGTATACCTTCCACGGCTACCTGACTTCGGCAGCCCAGGCCCAGCTGGTGTGCGACGCGGCCAAGGAACTCCTGGTCGACCAGCTCAAGTTCAAGTCGGTCGCGATCATGAGCGAGGACGCGGCCTGGACCAAGCCGCTCGACATTGGCTACGAGGCCTGCCTGCCCAAGGCCGGGTTGAAGGTCGTCGAGCACATCCGCTTCTCGCCCGACACCACCGACTTCACGCCGATCTTCAACAAGATGGAAGCCGCCAAGCCCGACGTGATCGTCACCGGCATCTCCCATGTCGGCGTGCAGCCGACGGTGCAGTGGAAGAACCAGCAGGTGCCGATCCCGATGTTCGGGATCAGCGCGCAGGCGCTGAGCCCGTCATTCTGGGGCGACACCAACGGCGCTGCCGAGGGCGTGCCATCGCTTGCGGTGGCAACGCCCGACGTCGCGGTGACGCCGAAGACCAAGCCGTTCGCGGCGGCCTTCAAGGCCAAGTTCGGCACGCCGCCGGCCTATACCGGCTACACCGCCTATGACGAGGTCTACATCATCGCGGAAGCGATCCAGCGCGCCGGCTCGACCGATCCGGACAAGATGGTTGCCGAGCTCGAGAAGACCGACTTCGAGGGCACGATCGGCAAGATCCAGTTCTACGGCAAGAACGACGAGTTCACCCACGGCATCAAGTCCGGCCCCGGCGCCGTCACCGGCCTCGTCTTCCAGTGGCAGGGCGGCAAGCAGATCACGGTCTGGCCGAAGGCGATCGCCGAAGGGAAGCTGAAGTTTCCGAATTTCGTGAAGCTGTCGCAGTAAACGCGGCGTAGACAGCACCGTCATTGCGAGGAGCGAAGCGACGAAGCAATCCATCCATCCGAGTGAATGGAGGGATGGATTGCTTCGCTTCGCTCGCAATGACGCCGGAGAGGCTGTCGCTCCCGAGGACGCTACTGTTTGCGTGTCGGCGGCGCCGCCTGGATCGTCGGCGCAGCCGCGGCCAGCAGCGCGGCGCGGTCGCCGTCGCGCGGTGGATAGATGCGCTGCTGGTTGATGAGCTGCTTGGTGAGCTTCGCGGCCGCGCCCGTGGTGTGCACCTGGCGGTCCCAGCCAGTGGTGTAGAGCGCGCCCCAGGCGCCGAGATCGAGCACCGTCACATACCAGTCGATATTGAGCGGCAGCAGCTTTTCGCCGAACAGGTCGGCCACCACATTGTGGCCGGCGAAGCGGCCCATCGGCCGCGCGAACTGGCACGACATCACGGTCGGATGCTCGCCGTCGATCAAGCAGGCGGCAACGTCGCCGGCCGCGAACACATCGGCCACGCCCTCGACGCGCATGCAATGATCGACCGGCAGGCGGCCAAGCGCGTCACGCTGCACCGGCAGCATGGCGGCAAGCGGGCTGGCGTGCATGCCGCCGCACCACACCACGGTTTTGGTCGGAATGATCTCGCCGCTGTCCAGCGTGATGCTGTCGGCGCCGACGGCGCTGACCCTGACATTGAGCCGCGTCTCGACGCCGAGCGCGGCCAGCGCCTCGTTGATGACGGGACGGCCATGCGCGCCGAACGTCGCGCCGACCACCGGATTGGGATCGATCAGGACGATGCGATGATCGCCGGTGATGCCGGCACGGGCGAGCTTGGCCGGCATCTCGGCCGCGACCTCGATTCCAGTGAACCCGGCGCCGACCACCGCCACCGTTGAACGTGCCGGCGACGGCGGCTCTTTGCCCAGTGCCGCCAGATGCGCGTCGAGCTGCATCGCCGCCTGGTAGGTGTCGACGTCGAAGCCATGCGCGGCGAGGCCTGATATTGCGGGGCGGACCAGTTCGCTGCCGGTTGTCAGCACCAGCCGGTCATAGCTCAGTGTCTCCGCGCCTGCGCTCGTCCTGACCACGACTTCGCGCTTCGCAGGATCGATCGCCGTGACATCGGCCACCATGTGCCTGATGCCGACCGGATCGAGCAGGTCCTTGAGCGGCAGCGCGACGTCACCGAGATCGACCTCGTAATTGCGCACCCGGATGTTGTGATAGGCGTTGCGATCGACGACCAGAATCTCGGTGTCGGCCGCGCGCGCGCCGATCTCGTCGCGCTTGCGCGCCGCACCGAGCGCGGCCCACAGCCCGGCAAAGCCGGCCCCCAGCACCAGGATGCGCGCCATCTCTCCCTCCGATCTCGTGTCGGAGGGAGCTTGCCTGCGCAGGCGAGGTCAAATCAAGTGGGCGCGGGCGTGTGAGGTGCCTCACGTCCCCGGTCGCGACACCTCGGTCTCCTTGCTGGTGATGAACTCCAGCAGCACCGGCACGCCTTCCTTGGTCTTCTGGATGCCGCGCTTGATCGCGGGAATGATGTCCTCGGGCTTGGTCACCCGCTCGCCGTAGCCGCCGAAGGCGCGGGCCATCGCCGCGTAATCGCCGGAGATGTCGGTCGAGCGATACTTCTCGGTCGAGATCGGCATCACCTTCAATTCGATCGCCATCGAGAAATTGTTCAGCAGGATCGACATGATCGGGATCCGCTCGCGCACCGCGGTCTCGAAATCCATGCCGGTGAAGCCGATCGCGGCATCGCCCCAGACGTTGATGCAGAGCTTGTCGGGTTTTGCCAATTTGGCGCCCATCGCAAGGCCGAGACCGTAGCCGAGCTGCGTGGTCTTGCCCCAGCCGATATAGGACAGCGGCTCGACCGACTTCCAGAACGGCGACAGCTGGTCACGCGGGCTGCCGGCGTCATGGGTGATGATGGTGTTGTGGATGTCGACGGTGTGCTGCAGGTCCCACAGTACGCGGTAGGGACTGAGTGGCGCATCGTTGTGCGTCAGCTTCGGCATCCATTTGGCGAGCCATTCCTTGTGCGAGGCGGCGATCTCTTCCGCCACCGCGCCGGCATTGCGGTCCGCGGTCACGGTCTTGCCGATCTCCTCCAGCAGCGCGTCGAGCACCAGGCCAGCGTCGCCGACCAGGCCGATCCTGGCCTCGACATCCTTGTTGATGTGGTTCGGATCGAGCGTCGAATGGATGATGGTCTTGCCCTTCGGCATCGCGATGCCGAACGAGGTCTCGGTGAAGGAGCAGCCGATGCCGAAGATCACGTCGGCATCAGTGAGGAATTTCGGCACCGCGCGCGGCACGGCCAGACCGCCGGAGCCGAGCGACAGCGGATGCGTTTCCGGGAATGACGACTTGCCGCCGAGGCTGGTGGTGACGGGGATGGCGAGCCGCTCGGCGAGCCGCTTCAGCTGCGGCCAGGCCTTCGCATAGTGCACGCCCTGGCCGGCATAGATCACCGGACGTCTTGCATTCACGAGCAGGGCGGCAGCCTCTTTCACATGCACGGGGTCGGCGCCGTAGCGGGTGCGCAGCACCGGCGTGTAGTTCAGGGGCTCCGGCACCTCCTCGTTCCACATGTCGGCGGGGATCTCGACGATCACGGGGCCGCCGCGGCCGTTCTTCAATTTGGTGAAGGCGCGGCGGAAAATGTTGCAGACTTCCGCGGCGATGTTGATCGGCTCCGAGGATTTCGAGAACGCCTTCATCGCCTGGCTGGAATTGAAGTTCGGGTCGATGTTGGCGAGCCGGCGCGCATAGCCCATCGGCAGCACCAGGACGGGGACGGATTCGCCATAGCATTGCGCGACGCCGCCCATCGCGTTCTCGGCGCCGGGGCCGTGCTGCATGCAGAACGCGCCGATCTTCTCGCCCGAGGTGACGCGGGAGATCGCGTCCGCCATATGCACGCCGATGCGCTCCTGGCGCACCATCACGGGGCGGATGTCGGCCGCGGCGGCGTATTCGATCAGATGGTTGACCGGGTAGCCCGTGAGGATCTCGATCCCCTCGCGCTTCATGATTTCCGCGATCGCGGTGCCGAGCTTCATGACGGTCACTCCCTTTGGATGCGGCCGGTTCGTTCCGGCCTCGTTGTCGTCCTGTCCGATAAAGGAACAGGATTCCGCTGCGGGGGTAAAGCGCCGCCGGGGCCGGATCAGGTAGTCCTGATATGCGTTTGCGCCCAATCGCGGCCTGTGGCCTCGCGCGGCGAGGCCGGGGTGCAGGCAAAACTGGCAGCGAGTTTCTCTGCAACCTTTAAGCGATCGTTCATCCTGTCCATCAATGGGCCGTCAACCAATGTGGCCTAGTTTTGCTGGATTATTGCTACGGCGCGGGAGAAATAGCCGCGGGCGTCGGACAGGAGCTTTTCATGCGCGCGTTGCTTGCAAGATTTCTGCGCGACGAGGTCGGCGCGACGGCGATCGAATACGCCATCATTGCCGGCGGCATCAGCATCGTGATCGTCGCTGGCGTCAAGGGTATCGGCACCAGCGTGAGCGGGCAGTTCAGTGCCGTCGGTGCAGCATTCAAGTAAGCGCTACCGGACAGCGCTTCACGCGTTCCAATTCAGTCGCTTCCACCGTCACCGTTCAGCGCGCGCAGCATCGCGATGCGCGCGAACATCAGCCAGCCGCCACCGGTTTCCGCCGCGTTGATCAGATGCTCGACCGCGACCTGCCAGCGCGTCTCCTGCTGGGTGTCTTCCGATAGCTTCATGATGTAGTCGGCAGCCTGCTGCAGCGTCACCAGCGCGCCGCTGCGCTGCAACGCGATCGGTTCGTCAAACGGCGTCGACCAGGGCATCACGGCGTCTCACGCGCGCGGCAGCGGAATCACCGCGCCTCGCCGTCAGCCTGCCTTCTTGCGCGCGGCGGTGCCTTGCGCGCGCGTGGCCTTCTCGGCCTTCTTCGGCTCCGGCCTGGCGGCCTCCTTGGGTTCGCGCTTGCCGCTGCCCGAGATCGGCAGCAGCATCTCGCGCTGGCCCTCGACGCGCTTCTTCGGCTTCTTGCCCTTCGCCGCCTTTGCCTCGGCCTTGGCGGGAGCGGCCTGCTTCTCGTTGGCGAGGCTCTTCTTCAGCGCGTCCATCAGGTTGATGACGTTGCCGCTGGTCTTCGCCGCGGGCTTGGCGATCTTGATGCCGTTGCGCTTCTGGTTGATCAGGTCGATCAGCGCCTGCTCGTAGCGGTCCTCGAACTCCTCCGGGTCGAACTCGGCGGACTTCTGCTCGACGATGTGCCTGGCGAGATCGAGCATGTCCTTGGTGATCTTCACATCCTGGATGTCGTCGAAATATTCCTTCTCGCTGCGCACCTCATAGGGGTAGCGCAGCAGCGTGCCCATCAGCCCGTTGTCGAGCGGCTCGAGCGCGATGATGTGCTCGCGGTTGGTCAGCACCACGCGGCCGATCGCGACCTTGTCCAGACTGCGGATGGTCTCGCGGATCACCGCGAAGGCGTCGTGGCCGACCTTGCCGTCGGGAACGAGGTAATAGGGGCGGATCAGATAGCGGCTATCGATCTCGCTGCGCGGCACGAATTCGTCGATCTCGATGGTGCGGGTCGAATCCAGCGCGATGTCGTCGAGTTCTTCCTTGGTGACCTCGATGTAGGTATCGGTGTCGACCTTGTAGCCCTTCATGATGTCTTCGGTGGAGACTTCCTCACCGGTCTCCGCATCGACCTTGGCGTATTTGATCCGGTGGCCGGTCTTGCGGTTGATCTGGTTGAAGGAGACCTTTTCGGTATCCGACGTCGCCGGGTACAGGGCAACCGGGCAAGTCACGAGCGAAAGGCGCAAAAAGCCCTTCCAGTTGGCGCGGGGGGCCATAGGCAAAACTCCGATTACGCAACCGACGGAACGGTCAAGGATAACACCGGGAACCCCGGTTTGAAACAACACGGCCCGGTGAATCTCGTAATGGCGTTAACCGTGACCTGCACCTGCGCCCGTTTGACGCGGCGCATGGATGGCCGCCGGGCCGCCGTCGAAGCGCTCGGAACATCACTCCGGATCACGCGTTGGCCTTGCGAAGAGGAGCGGCTATCGCCGGAATTACAGCTACTTAAGCCAAGAGGTCGCCATGGCAACGGAACGACACGGTCAGATCATCGAAACCCCGACCGAGGCGCGCCAGGCCGAACCCGGACCGTCGGTCCTCGCGCTGCTTACGGCTTCGACAGGCCTTGCTGTCCTGATCCTCGGCATTGTCTGGTTCGCCTTCTTCCGCATCTAGTTGCAGTCGCTCTGCCGCACGCGAGGCCTTGATTGTTAAATTGAGATGCGGAACGGAGCGCGTGCCAGGGGCGTGCGGTTGATCACGTTCGCCGCCGACGGCAGCGGCGCGGCATGCGGACCGCTCCGTCGAGTTGCATGATCGCCCGGCGTCGGTTCAATATGATGATCATGCAAGCGAAGAATTCCGCCACGCCCGCGGAAGCCAAATCCTTGATCGTCCAAGTCCCTGATCGTCCAAGTCCCTGATCATCCAAGTCCCTGATCATGTCGCGTAGAGCGGTCCTTTGCGAGGAATTCTCTTGAGCCGGCGATTCTCTTGAGGCATGGCTCGCGGCTCACGAGATTTTGCAATGATGATCTGTGATGCGCGCGGCGGATTGCTGCCGTGACGCGTCACGAGATCATCGAAATTGACTGCTAGCTGATTTGAATCAGATGCGTCTTGAGCTTGAGATGTTGTATCGGCAAGAAGAAAAAAGCTCGTTGTTGGTACGCCTCAAGGAGAAAAGCGTATCAAGTGTCTTCGTCGGGCTGACGGTGCTGGCGATGGCGGGGTGGATTTATCTTCTCAGCTCGATGTTCCTGAAATTCATGCTGTGGTGGTTCTCCTGAGATTGCTCCGGCGAGGACAACTCCGGAGCATGATCCGGAAAAGTGCGAAGCGGTCCTCCGAAAGCATCACCCTCAAAACAATGAACTGAAGCGCGATGATGACGTCTCATCGCGCTCTGGTTGGCGCCTGACCATTGTCGCGCCGTTCGATTGCACAAAGATTCCAGCGGCTGAACAATCTTTCGGCGCGCGCAATCATGATGTCGTCACAACTCCGAATGTTAATAACATTGGGGCGAATGTGGATGACTGTGATGCTTTCTCCTGTTCTCATTCTCGCGGCGGCCTTCGTCGCAGGCTTCTTCTCGGGGTTCGCCGCGCGCTCGTGGCGGTCGCACAAGCGCCGGGCGCAGTACCGGATCTATGCGCCGTATGTGGCGCCGTCGGCCGCCAAATCGTCGCGGCGGAACCAGCCGGTCAGCGCGTTCGGCCACATGCGCCGCGCGTTCTAGCGGGCTAGCTCGACGGAGGTAGCGCGACGTTGTGGTGCGATGGGGTTGGCGGGCGACATGCAATTGGTCATCTTTTCTTCGTTGCGGCAGCCGGGCAGGGTCGCGTGCCGGCCGGGTTTAGCCGTTGGCCAGCGCATCGTGAGGGAACTTGCACAACATGAGTGAGCTCAGGGGGCATTCGCCAAGGCGGTATGTCGTCGACGTCAGCGGCCAGCGCGTGCTGGTCGGTCTCACGCTTGAAGAGACGTCCGAGTTCGAGGGGCTGGATTCCTCACTGCCGGCGCTCGCGGAGCGGGCGGACCAGGATCCGGGGCTTGTGCCGTCGGCCGGCGAGGGACGGTGGCTCGAACTCTACGACAAGCACGACAAGGCCTGGATCAAGTGGAAGGCCGACCTGAGGGCCCCACCTGAGCGCAATTCACCCTTTTTTAACTAAGACTGGGCGACTTTTGACCTATCCTGCCTGAATGGGCGCGAACCGGATATTGACCGATGTTTCAGCTGTTTTTGCGGGCTCGCGCGCATGACCTGATCAGGTCGCGGCGCGGCGAGGAGGGTTTCAAGGCCCGCTCGGCCGAGCGCGATGCCGAGACCGACCGTGCCCGGATCGGATCGATCATGGCCGCGATCGAGGCCGCGTTGCAGGCGGCCGAAAGCGAGCAGTCCGGCCTTGGACGCCGTGTCGATGACGTTCTGGCCCGTGCCGCGGTAACGCTTGGCAACGGTACGGACGAATATCTGGAACGCGAGGCGCTTGACAATTATCATCAGGACCTGTTTGACGCCGAAATCTCCAACGGTCAGCGCCGGCTGAAGGAACTCGCGACCGAGATCGCGCACTTCAAGTTCATGAAGGCCGCGGTGCTGAGCCGCTTTCCGGACTACAAGCCGGTCGCCAGCAACTGACGGCGCTGCGGCCGGAACGCGAAGGCCGCTGTAAGGGCGTCTGACGGCGTATTCGGCCTGGTCCGGCACAAGGCGAAAGGCACAGGCAAACCTGATGATCGCAGGCAATCTACTCGTCACGGGCTGTGCCGGCTTTATCGGCTTCCATCTGGCGGAGCACTTGCTGCGGTCGGGGCAGCCGGTCATCGGCATCGACAATCTGAACAGCTATTACGACCCGGCGCTCAAGCAAGCGCGGCTCGACCTGCTCAAGCAGCACCGCGGCTTCACTTTCCTGGAGCTCGACCTCGCCGACCGGGCCGGGATGAAGGCGCTGTTCGAGCGTTATCGCTTCGAGGTCGTGGTGCATCTCGCGGCCCAGGCCGGCGTGCGCTATTCGCTGCAGAACCCGCATGCCTATGTGGATTCCAATCTCGAAGGCTTCCTCAACATCCTCGAGGGCTGCCGGCATACCGCGTGCCGGCACCTGCTGTTTGCGTCCTCATCGTCGGTCTACGGCGCCAATACCAAGCTGCCGTTTTCGGTCCACGACAATGTCGATCATCCGGTCAGCCTGTATGCCGCGACCAAGAAGGCCAACGAGCTGATCGCCCATTCCTATAGCCACCTCTATCGCGTCCCGACGACCGGGCTGCGGTTTTTCACCGTGTATGGCACGTGGTACCGGCCGGACATGGCGCTCTATGCGTTCGCCGACGCCATTACCCAGCGAAAGCCGATCCAGCTGTTCAACAACGGCAACATGCGGCGCGACTTCACCTATGTCGACGACGTGGTCGAGGCGATCGCGCGGTTGATCGGCCGTCCCCCTGAGGGCGATGTCAACTGGTCGGGAGCGCATCCCGATCCAGGGTCGAGCAGGGCACCCTGGCGGGTCTACAATATCGGCAACTCCAGGCCGGAAGACTTGATGCATGTGGTGGCGCTGCTCGAGCAGGGTTTCGGCCGGCAGGCGGAAAAGCAGTTGTTGCCGATGCAACCAGGGGATGTCCTGGAGACGGCGGCCGATGTCTCCGACCTCGAGCGCGAAATCGGCTTCCGGCCGCAGACGCGGATCGAGGACGGCATTGCCAGGTTTGTCGCCTGGTATCGCGCCTATCACGACGTCGACAAGTCCTGAACCGCGCCGAGAATCGGCGTTGCGCGTCAGCGCCGTGTTTGAGCATGATCTCCGTGCACGCGCATCACGTTTGTCGCGAGGTGGAAAACCGCTTCGCGCTTTCCGGATCATGCTCTGGTGCGCTCCTTGAGAATCCGGGCTCGAGAAAAAGCTGGTCCGCCGTGGAACGGAGTGTGGCAATGAGAGTTATCTCTGGTTTTGCGCTTGCTTCAGCAGCGATCATCATCTCCGGCGCGCTCGCTCCGGCGCACGCGATCGACGTGCAGGTGGCGCGCGCCTGCGATGCTTTGGTCGCAAAGGCATTTCCACCGCTTCAGCCCGGCAATCCCGCTTCCGGCAGCGCGCGGGGCGGCGCGAGGGCCCAGCGGGACTACTTCAACAAGTGCGTCGCCAATGGTGGCAAGATGGACGACGACAACCCTCCCAAATCGAAATAGCGCGCGATCGCGGCGCGTCGTGAATTAGGGATGCTTATGGCGATTGGCAGTGCGAGCTGCCCTCCGTCGCGAAGATCTTGTGCAACAGCAGGCGCGATTCCGTGCACGAAGCGCGCGGGCGTGCGCTCCTTTTGCCGCGGCCGAAGCGCGTCAGTGCCGCTCACCCTGGAATTAGAATAGCATTGTCGCGCTCGCGCATCGTCGAGGCAAATCTTGCGCACGGCATGCGCAGAGCGTTGCAGCCTTCCCCTGCGTCGCCAAAGCCACTGAGCTGCTCGTAATGGTTCGAAACACTTTGCGATCGATGCCGATCGCGGCATGCTCCGCGAGAGCCCATGCCGCTCGGTTCAACCTGTCATGCGCAAAAAAAATCTGATGGTTCGAGAGCAGCAGATTTAGTGTGTGCACGCCACGCTTGGTGGAATATCTGGTTTGAGGCGGAGCGCCTCTTCAAGGCGCGAGCCTTCGACGCGGCGAGATTGTGGTGGCGCACCGGCGCGCCTCCGGTTTCCGACGGCGATTGCTGCGGACAACGATCATCAAGCGATTTCATGCTCTTGGTGGAGCCCTACGGTTCGCGCGGGCTGTGCTGTTTCGCCGCGCGTCGCAGCACTGCCGCCGCCAATCACCGCGACGACACAATACGGCCATCGATTAAATCTTTCGCGATCAGGTTGTGGAACCCAATTGGAAAATTTTCATCCGGGGCGTGTTGGTCGCAAACCTGCCCCATTGACCGCCTTCCATGTGTGCGATCCAATTCTGTCATCGAAACTTCAATCACATCGCTCATACCCTTAACCGCAGAGCGAGGGCGCGCCATGAAGCAGCACAAAATTCAACACTTGCATCAGCCGATCGAAGAGGCGTTGCTCGCGACCAATCAATCGCTGCGCAACGAGGTCGTTGCGCTGATGCTCGACATCGCTGAGCTGCGTGAAATTCACGAGCGTCCGATTGCGTCTCGTTCGTTCGGCGTATCCCGTGAGCAGACCAGTCCGCGCGCCGCGTTGCGCCGGGTTCATCGCTGACATCAGTCCGCGAATTCCTCACCGAGCAATTGCCACCAGATCCGCGCCGGCCCGGCGAGGGCAGTGGCTTGTCCACGGTTGCAGATAGCTCAATCTAAAATTGAGAGGCGGATCGGCCCGAGCCATTGCGAGCTCGCGCCGCGGCGAGCCCAATTGCTTCGGGACAAGTTGTTTTGGGGATATGCAGCTCCGCATGCTGCCCGGCGGTTTCCTCGACAGGCCTTGCGTCTGAGAACAGGGTGAGGGCGGTCAGTGCTCTTGCGGCACGGATTTGTGTGCGCCGACATCGGACAGACGCTCCCGCAGGATCCAGGTCTGCAGGACCAACTCGACGGCGGTGTGCCGGAGTTCGAAATTTTCTGCGATGAGGCGTTCCAGGGCGTCGCTCGCCTCACTGGACGCGGATTGGTTGCCCTCGAAGACCTTGAGACGCGCCATAGTGTCGATCCTCGCAAAAATGTCGATCAGAGACGGGCTCTGACAAGCTTCAGCACAGAATAGTTCGCGGGTGGTCGGGCGGACGTGGTGCCGCCGGATGGCCTCGGGTGGGAAAGTGCTTAATTGATAATTCGTGGATCGAGCTATGAGTGTTAGGTTTCGTGAAAATAATCCTCAAATATGTTGAAACCCTCATGACACCTAACGCCTTAGTAACTACTGCTGGGCGTGCGCTGCCGCAAGCCGCCGGACGCTGGGCGCGCGGGTTTAATTTGTTATAATTTTGTGAAACTCTCACTTGACGGGTGGCGCCGATATCACAGAGAGGCATGGTGCACTCACAATCTGTCGAGGGACCGATTGGATATTTCTCATTTGTGAATGCAAACGGTGCGCCAGTTATCCCGATCAAATTCTCATACGCAGAAAGTCGTATAACTTTTTCTGCCGGGGGCATTCCAGGGAGGGAATATTGTCCATTTATTTCGGTAAGCACCTTGCAGCTTCGGCGTTTCTTCGCAGAATGTGGTGCTGCCGACGGCAAGTTCGAGGCTCCCGAAAGACCCCCGGGAAATCCTCAATTTGAATTTCCTGTTGCATTTACATAGCTTATAGGCCATGCGATGATTGCTAATCTAGGGGGCAACGAGATGACCAATGAGGCGTCATTCTACTGAGGAGATCACTTCCAAGGTCAAGCAGGCCGAGGAACTCATGTCGCGGGGGCAATCACAAGCCCAAGCGTGCAAGGTGCTGGGCGTTAGCGTGATGACATTTCATCGCTGGCGCAAGCAGGAGGCCGCGCGCGGCCACCAGGCGAATGGCACGGTTACCGAGTTCGCCGCTCACACCGAAGATCGAGATGGGATCCCCCCTGTCCGCAACCGTATTGACGAATTGCGGCTGGAAAATGAACGGCTGCGTCGGATCGTGACCGACCTGCTGCTCGAGAAAATGAAGATTGAGGAAAAGCTTGCGCTCAGATCCGGCGGCGGGAACGGTTTGCCCCGCCGTGGTGAAGTCCAGAGCTGAGCGAAGGCTGATCCGTTAATGAATACGTGACGGCCTGGGAGCCAGCAGCAGCTGGTCGCTCAGATGCGCTTTTTCCGATCTTGCGCGCAGCTCCTCGAGGATTGGACGCAGTCTGGCCTCTGCGAGGTCCAGACCTTTGGCAATGTCCTGATTCGGCATTTCGGCCGGAAAGCGGGCCGCTCGCAGCTTTGTTTCGACTGCCTTGATGAGCACCTCGACGTCGTCGCGATGTTGGCCTGCGACGAGTTCGGCGCCCATCAGGCGGATCAAGTGAAGGAGGGCCACCAGCGCGGCCTCGGTTTCGCCAGCGGATGTAGTTTTGGAAGTCATGGATGCTCTCTGTCCGATATTGCCGGCAGGCCTTGCGAGCTCACGACCTGCCTGATAATACACATATGAATTGTTAACACGAATGTTAATTCCCGATGACCGACCTTTCGGACGCTCGATTAGCGAAGGTACCGGTTAACTTCGGCGCCTTCTCGCTCGCTTTTGCCTCTCTCGAAGCGTTTGCTGTCGCCTTCGAGATGATCATCGTCGTGCTGTCCAGTATCATTGGCGGCGCGGCCTATCACCTGTTTTACTACCACACGGTTTATAGCAACAGCTTTGACGGTTTTCTAGGGATCGGGGTCCTCGCCGCCATCCTTCACATGTTCGTGGCGAAGTCGCAGGGCCTTTACAATCCGCAGGTGCTGGCCGGTCTCGACCGGCGCTGGAGCAGCCTGCTCGGCGGGTGGCTGCTGGTCGTCCTGCTGATGACACTGATCATCTTCCTCCTGAAGGTCGGTTCCGGCGTTTCGCGCGGATCGGTGCTGTCATTCGGTCTGATCGGCGGCGTCGGGCTGGTGGCCGGACGGATGCTGTTGCAGGCGCCGCTGCAGCGCGCGATCGATCGCGGCATGCTGGCGACGCGCCGCGCCGTCGTGGTCGGGATGGCGGACGAATTGTCCCGGGTGCGGCAATCGAGCCTGCTGCGCGATTTCGGCCTCAGCGAGGTGCGACGGATCCAGCTTTCCGGATTGTCTGACGACAAGGGCGATCGGGCGGCCGTCGCGCTCGCGATTCATGCGGCGCGCGAGTGCGGCGCCGACGAAATCGTCCTTGCGATGCCCTGGCAGCAGGAGCCGCGCATCCAGTTCGTGTGCGATCAGCTGCGGGCGTCGCCGTTGCCGGTGCGGCTGCTGCCGGATCGGACCGCGGAACGGTTCCTGGCGCTGCGGATGGTGGCGACCGGGCCGATCCCGACGCTGGAAATGCAGCGCTCGCCGCTGACCTCGCTGGAGCGTGCCGGCAAACGCCTGTTCGACATCGTGGCATCGAGCGGCCTGCTGGTGTTGTTCGCGCCGCTTCTGGTCGGCACCGCGATTGCGATCAAGCTCGACTCCAGGGGGCCGATCCTGTTCCGGCAGCGCCGCAACGGGTTCGACGGCAAGCAGTTCTATATCCTCAAATTCCGCTCGATGCATGTGCTCGAGGACGGCGATGTCATTACCCAGGCGCGCCAGAACGATCCGCGGCTGACCGGGATCGGCGCAACATTGCGCCGTCGCAGCATCGACGAGCTGCCGCAGCTCGTGAACGTGCTGCGCGGCGACATGTCGCTGGTCGGGCCGCGGCCACACGCGCTGGCGCATGACGACAAATATTCGAAGCTGATCGCGAGCTACGCGCAGCGCCAGCACGTCAAACCTGGTATCACCGGCCTCGCACAGGTGCAGGGGTTGCGCGGCGCGACGCCGGCGATCGAGGACATGCAGCTGCGCGTCGCGCACGACCTCATCTACATCAAGAGCTGGAGCTTCATGCTCGACCTGCGCATCCTGCTGCGCACGGTCGGTGCCGTGCTGCGGCACAAGGGCATCTGACGGGCGACGGCCGCCGGCGCGGAGGCGCGCGCTATTCCGGAATGCTCTGGCCGGCGTCCTTGAATTCCGCCTCGATGATGCGCCGGTTCGCGTCGGTCGCCACGCGATAGGCTTGGCCGAGCGCACCCTTCAGCTCCGGCGCACGGGTGAGGATCAGGCGGATCTGCCGCTGCAGCAGATCGACCAGCTCCACATCGCGCGTGGTGTCGACCTGCGCCAGCAGCATCAGGCGCGGCGCGATCAGGTCGCTGCGGTTGAAGCCGGTGTAGTAGGACATCTTCAGCGCCTTCGACGCGGTCGGGTTCAGCCAGTCGAACCGCCCGGTCGCCGAGGCGAGGCCGAACCAGGCGCCGGCGTCCATCGGCGAGAGCCGCAGCGCGCGCGTGAACGCGGCTTCGGCCGCTTCGGGCGAGGTCTGCAACTCGCTCCAGCCGTCGGCGAGCCACAATTCGCTCCTGACCACGCCGACATCGGCGGCGAGCCAGGGCTTGCCGCGCAAGGCATCGGCGGCCAGCCACCAGGCCGACAAGGCCAATGTCACCGCGCCGATCGCGGCCACGGCCGGCACGAAGGCCGGCGACAGCTGCCGCGCGTAGCGGTCGATGGCGTCAGTCATCGTATTAGCCATGGCGCGCGGCCCGGTTGCCGGTCATCAGCAGGGTTCGCCGCGCGCCCTCCAGCTTGACGCAGGTCAGCCGGCCGGTCGCATAGGCGCCGGTGTCGACATTGATGCGGTTGCGCAGCAGCTCGGCCTGATGCACCGGGGTGTGGCCGTGGACCACGACCTTGCCGAAATCATCTTCCGAGATCAGGAAGTCGTCGCGGATCCAGAGCAGGTCGTCCTTGCGCTGTTGCTTGAGCGCGATGCCGGGCCTGACGCCGGCATGCACAAAGAAATACCGGCCGTAGGAATAGGTGATCGGCAGCGAGCGCAGGAAGGCGAGATGGGCCGGCGGCATCTCGCGCACCAATGCCAGCGCCAGCGCGCGCCGTTCCGCGGCGTCGGGATTGGGCGAGGGCGTCAGTCCATAGGACATCAGCGTTTGCAGGCCGCCGAACTGCCGCCATTGCGCGAGCATGTCGGGATTGACGAGAAATTCCAGCAGGCAGGCTTCGTGATTGCCGAGCAGGCAGACCGTGCTGCGGGTTCGGCGACGTTGCTCGAGGATCGCGATCACATCGCGCGAATCCGGCCCGCGATCGATGTAGTCGCCGAGGAACACCTGGATCGGCCGCGCCGGCCGGAACTTGCGGATATCGGCATCGATGCGGGCGCAGATCTCGTGCAGCAGGTCGGCGTGTCCGTGGATATCGCCGACCGCGTAGATGCAGGTCTCGTCGGCCTCGCCATGTTCGAGGTCGCCGGTCTGGCCGACAATGCGCCGGAGCAGGCTGCGCATCTGTGGCCTAGCCCGCCCGCAACCGTGAACGGCTGATCCGCTGGGCCAGTCCTGTTCCGATCACGGCTCCCAACACGATCACTCCGGGCAGCGCCGGCAATTCCGGCAAGGTGAAGACGGCGAGCAGCAGCGTCAGCAACACGGCTGCGGCCGCCGCGGGATAGGACCAGTCGCGGCCGCGATTGCGCGCGCCGACCGTGAACGCGGCGATGCCCACGATCGTAACCGCGACTAGAGTCCAGAACATGGCGGAACCGAACTGCGCGATCAAGGCGGCGGCACTGGTTGCCACCACGGGCCGCGTGGTGGCGCCTTGCCAGTCCATATAGGTCGCTGCCAGCGTTGCCGTGGTGCCGGCACCGCTGCCGAGCGCGGGCAAATCGGCAAGCAGATTGTGGGTCGATTGCACGAGATCGGCCGGCGCGTCGACGAAGGCGATGGCCAGCGCGACGTCGGGATGACGGTTGGCGACCGCCGTCGCCAGTGCGATCAGCGCGATCGCGGCCGCCGCGGCGGCGCTGCTCCAGCGGTGCAGATGCAGCTTTCGCGCGGCGAAGGTCATCACGACAAGTGCGACGCCCGCAGCGATTGCGATCGCCGCGCCGCGACGTCCGTACCAGCAGGCGCTGACGGCGCAGAATAGCGCGCCGGCCGCGAGCAGCCCGCGCAGTCGCGCCAGTTGGGCCGCCGTGCGGCCGTCGGCATGCCCGCCGCCGTCGAGCGCGCGCGCCAGACTGAGCGGCACGCCGACGAGGACGACGACCAGAAATCCGTTTGCGGTCTCATCGCGCGCGGCGCCAAGCCAGGCTTTGACCGGAGCGCTTGATAGCAGCAGGATCACGGCCGCGGCCGCGGTGGTTGCTGCGATGCTGCGGGCCACCATGTCGGCGCGGCGGGCATCGATCGCGATCGCGGCGGCGGTGATCACCACCGATAGCAGCGACAGCCAGAGCAGCAGTGTGCCGAGGCTCGCACCGGTGTCGATCGTGATGCTGCCGCTGAGCGGCGCGCCCAGCGTTTCGCCGGCGAATTTCCACACCGGGTTCGCCCAGAACGAGAGCGGAAGCATCTGCAGGATGATCCAGAGCGCCGGCACCAGCGCCGCCGCAAGCGCGGGGCCGGCAACCGACCTCAGGAACGACAGTTCACCCGGGCGGAGCGCCGTCAGGCTTGCCAGCAGCCCAAGCGAGGCGGCGGCGCCGACGAGACCGGTCGCGAGCGATGCGTCGATGAGACCCACCGGAATCGACGCCCCGATCAGGATGCAGATGAAGGCCGTGACGTTCCACACGAGAGGGGCAAATCCTGAGACGGGATTCCTGCGGAAGATAACAACGCAAGCCAGCGGGATGCCCCGCGTTCGCCGCGAGGTCAACGGAAATCGGGCGCGCCGAATGCGGCAGCGTTGTGCCGCGCCGCAGTTTCGGTTCTGATCAAATCAGAATCGAAGCTCTGGATTCTTGTCTTGACGGGTTTTCTTGACGCGAGCCGGTGTCCACTTCGCTCGACAACGCGCTAGTGCGGGCGGCGCATGGCGATCAGTGGCGTCTGGCTGCGCGACCGGAGCAGCGGCGCAAAGGCGCTCGCGAGATAGCCGCCTTGCAGCGATCCGATCGCGGTGATCATCAGCAGCGCGGTTTCCGGCCATGAAAGGCGCATGCCGCCGATCACGGCGAGCAGCGCGAGTTCTGCAAGCATCACCGGCACCAGCACCAGGCAGTGCTGGCGCAGCCCGAGCACGGCGCCGCCGATCAAATTACCGAGGAAAACAAATAACATAACCAAACCCTGTGCCCGCATGCTAGCGGGTCGGGTCCTAAGCCGGGGTTAATCCGATCGTCCAAAACCGCCCGGCTGCTGCCGGGCGATGGTCGAACGGGCCAGTGGTTTTGTTAGCGGCTTAACATTCAGAACGGGCGCAGATCGCCATAACTATAGGCCGCCCAATAGTCGCGGCCGCCATACGGCCCGTAGGCGCCGTAGAGCGGGGCGCAGGAGTAGCGGTCCGGACAGCCGTGCCAGCAGACCCGTTTCCACTGGCAGACGTCGCCATGACAATATTGCAGCCGCTGGCAGTTGCCGCCGACCCGCTCGACGGTGCGCGGGGCTTTGTAGACTCCCAGTTCGGCGGCAAAAACGCCTGAGCCGCCAAGCGGGAAGGCGGCCGTTCCCAGGGCAATTCCCAAGGCAAGTCTTAAGGCAATCGTTAGGGACTTCATGTGGGCCATCGACCCCTCAATCGGTTAACGCAAACTATCTCATTCACAGATAATCGGAACATCACATAAAATCAAAGCCGGAGTGATGCCGCGCGGGGGCCTTGGCTCACGGCGCTGCGCCGGTGTCGCCGAATTGCCTCACCTTGCTAACATTCCTTATCAATTGCATTGCAATATATCGCGGAACCTTGTGATTGTGATAGTCGGCGTGTTACGGCACGACCGGAGTATTTGAATGTCGCGTGCGAATTTCATTCGAGTAATGTTATTGCTTGCGGCCGCCTGTTGGGTCAGCGGTTGCCATTACATGCCGACCAATGGTCCGACGAGCTCCGATGTCGTCGCCGGGCAGCGTGATCCGGAAAGCCTGCCCTATGCGCTGGTCAAGATCACGCCGCAGGTCGAGAACGTGCTGGCGTCGTTCGCGCCGCAACTCGCCGGCGGCATCCAGGGGCCGCCGCCGAAGGACATCCATTTCGGCATCGGCGACGTCGTCAGCGTCACGATCTTCGAGGCTGCAGCCGGCGGCCTGTTCATTCCGGTCGAGGCCGGCGTGCGTCCCGGCAATTACATCACGCTGCCGAACCAGAACGTCGATACCGACGGCAACATCTCGGTGCCCTATGCCGGCGCGATCCGCGCCAAGAACCGCACGCCGACCGAGGTGCAGCGCTCGATCGTCGATGCGTTGAAGAACCGCGCGATCGAGCCGCAGGCGGTGGTCGCCCTGATCGAGCAGCGCACCTCGCTGATCTCCGTGCTCGGCGAGGTCAATACGCCGAACCGCTTCCCGGCCAATGCCGCGGGCGAGCGCGTGCTCGACTCGATCACGCGCGCCGGCGGCCCGAAGGGGCAGGGCTTCGATACCTGGGTGATGCTGGAGCGTGACGGCAAGCGCACCACGGTGCCGTTCGGCCAGCTGGTCTATGAGCCCAAGAGCAACATCTACGCGCATCCGGGCGACACCATCTATGTCTACCGCGAGCCGCAGACCTTCGTCGCCTTCGGCGCCTCGGGCGCGCAGGGCCAGTTCAATTTCGAGGCCTGGCGCATCTCGCTCGCCGAGGCCGTCGCCAAGGCCGGCGGACTGAACGACTCCTCGGCCGATCCGGCTTCGGTGTTCGTCTATCGCGGTGAACTGCCGGAAGTCGCCGCCAAGCTCGGCGTCGACGTCAGCAAATATTCAGGGCCGATCATCCCGGTCGTCTACAACATCAATTTCCGCGATCCGGCGGGCTATTTCCTGGCCACGCGTTTCCAGTTGCGCAACAAGGACGTGCTCTATGCATCGAACGCAGCCTCCGTCGAGGACGCCAAGCTGATGCAGCAGATCCGCCTCGTGACCGCGACAGCGAACGATCCGATCGTGGCCGCCTACAACGCAACCTTACTTCGTAATTCGATCAAGCTTGCGCCCTGATACTCGGGCGTGAGCCGGCACGGCCGGCTTCATGACACGTTTGCGATCAGCTTCCGGCTCGACCGAGGCGACGGCTTTGCCGTTGCCCGTGCGCTGGTCGTCGTGGCTGTTCTGCGCCGTCGTCGCGCTGGCGCCGCTGCCGCTCGGCTCGGTCGGCGTCGTCGCGCCGGCGATCTGGTCGATCCTGCTCGGCGTCGCGCTGCTCGGTGTGCTGCCGATGCCGTTGCGCGGCAACCAGCTTGCGATCCTCGCGGTGACCGCGCTGTTGACGGCGCTTGCCATGCTGGTGCTGCACGAGCAATCGGCGGTGCGGCCCTGGCTCGGCGTGGCGCCGAATGGGCTGTGGGCGGAGGCCGGAAAATTGCTGCGCGCCGAGCTTCCGCCGGTGGTGACGATCGCAGCCAACCAGCCGTTCTATTCCGCAGGCGTCGGGATCGTCTGCCTGCTCAGCTTTGCGATCGGCGTCGTGCTCGGCGCCAACCGCATGTTGGCGCGCGGCTTGTTGCGGGCCGTCGCCGCGGCCGGTCTCGTCTATGCGATCACCGGCATCGTCACCTTCGCGATCGATCCCGCCCGGATCTATCTGCTGCACGAGAAGCAGGCGCATCTGGAGTGGTTGACCTCACCCTTCGTCAATCGCAACACGGCGGGCATCTATTATGGCTGCTGTGCGCTGATCTGGCTGTTGTTCGGCTGCGAATTGGTCGAGCGGCGTTGGCCGTCGCGGCGTCCCAGCCTGCTGCGCCTGCTGGCGCGGCTCGATAGGCCGGCGCGGCGCCGGCTCGCCGGGTACGCGTTCGGCTGGCTCACCTGCCTGCTGGCGATGTTTCTGACCGGGTCGCGCGGCGGGGTCGCGATCTCGCTGCTGGCTGCGGTCGTCGCGGCCGCGGTCTTCTTTCGCAAGCGGATGCCGCGCCGCTACGGCCTGATCGTCGCGCTCGGCGTCGGCAGCCTGGTCGCGCTGGCGTTGCTGCAACTTCTCGGCGGTGGCGTCGGCGCGCGCTTCAGCATGATGGGCCTGTCGGATGAGGGACGGTTCTCGACCTTTCGCGCGACGTTGCGGATGATCTGGGACCACCCCTGGCTCGGCGATGGCTTCGGCAGCTTCGAATGGGTCTATCCGGCGTATCGTACCGACGACATCTCGCTACGCGGGACCTGGAACCGGGCCCACAACAGCTGGCTCGAACTGGCGTCCGACGGTGGAATGTTAATGGCCGGCGCCGTCATGATCGCGCTGCTCGCAGCATTCGGCGTGCTCGCGCATGGCGTGCGGACCCGCCGCCGCGACGTGATCGTGCCGCTCGCGGCGCTCTGCGCGTCGGCCGCCGGCGCACTCCATTCGATGATCGATTTCTCGCTCCAGATCACCGGCTATGCCGTTGTTATCGCGGCCCTGCTCGGGGCGGGCCTGTCACAATCCTTCCGTTCAGCCCGGGGCCGCGGCGGCGCGCCCGGCGACAGTGACACCGGTGTTACGATCGGGGCGGCCGATTAACGTTGATTTCGCGCGTCGGGCGGGGCCATGCCCGGTCGAGGGTATTTAATTGGCGCGATAACTCTGACTATGCTAACCAACTGTTAGTATTCGTTAGGGAGATAGCTGTGTTCACATTTGAGCGATCCGGCGGTTTTTCCGCTCCGCGCCTCGCGGTATTGGCGATCCTGGCGGTCGTGGCGCCCGGCGGTGCTGCATTCGCCCAGACCCCCGGCGGGCTGATCCAGCTCCCGCAGGCGGTCGCCAGTTTCAAGGCCAATCCGGAGCAGTTGCTGACCCAGTTTCCGAACGCCGGCGTGGAGTTGACCTCGCGGGCACGCGACTTCGCCCTCAACGATCCGACCTCGCTCGATCCCTTGATTGCGCTGCTTGCCAAGGCAAGCAAGGACCAGAAGACTGCGATCGCCGCCGGTCTCGCCCAGGCCGCGCGCATCGTGGTGCGCAGCAACCAGCCCTATGCGACGCGGATCCAGCAGGCGATCGCCGACACCAAGGACCTCGACACCGTGATGGCGTTTGCCGCGGCGTCCGGCGACAGCGGCACGGCTGCGACCGGTGCCGGCGGCGCGGGCAGCGCCGGTGCATCCGGTGGCCAGACCGGTGCGCTCGGCGCCAACGGCGCGGGGGGCGGCACGCTCGAGGCCATTAACGGCAACAGCGTGAACACCGGGATCTTCAGCTTCACCTCGTCGGTGTCGAGCTCAGGCAACAACACGACCGGCACGACGACCGGCGCCACCACCACGCTGATTTCAACAGTTACTCCCTGAGCTGGCGTCCGATCGCGAATGGAGAACTCTCTGCAGCAACGCGCTTTGGTGTCGGCGGCGGGACGCTTCCCGGGATCATTGGAGGGCGCAAGGGCAGGATGCATCCTGCCGGCGCGGCGATAGGACGAGATGCTTCAGCGCAACCAGATTTCGCCGCCTGTCGACCTAAGAAATCGTCCGGCTGAACTGCCGTCGCTGGCGGAAACCTTCGACGCCTTCGTCACCTATCTGCTCCGGCAGTACTGGGTCATCCTCGGGACCGCCGGGCTCTGCCTGTTCGGCGGCATCTGCTACCTGATGACGGCGGCGCCGAGCTATACCGCGCTCGCCACGATGATCATCGACACGCGCAAATTCCAGGCCTTCCAGCAGCAATCGTCGGCGAACGAGCTTCCGGTCGATTCCTCTGCGGTCGAGAGCCAGGTCGAGATCCTGAAATCGGAGAACGTGGCGCTCGCGGTGATCCGCGACCTCAAGCTCAACGAGGATCCGGAGTTCATCGGCTCCAGGGCCGGTGCGGCAGGAGCCGTGCTCGATTTCGTGTCCGGCCTGCTCACCGGCAGCGCGCCGCCCACCGAGTTCGACCGAACCCGGCGCGCGGTCCGCGTTTTCCAGAAACAGCTCGACGTCCGCCGCCGCGGCATGACCTATGTGATCGAGGTCAGCTTCCGCTCGCTCGATCCGGAGCGCGCGGCGCGGATCGCCAACGCCGTCGCCGACGCCTATATCGTCGACCAGCTCGATTCCAAATATCAGGCGACGCGCCGCGCCAGCGTCTGGCTGCAGGACCGCATCCAGGAGCTGCGCACCCAGGCCTCCAATGCCGAGCGCGCGGTGCTCGACTACAAGAAGACCAACAATATCGTCACCTCGAGCGGCAAGTTGCTCAACGAGCAGCAGCTCGGCGAGCTCAACACCCAGCTGGTCCATGTCAAGTCGCAGGTCACCGACGCCAAGGCCAAGCTCGACCGCATCGAGGCGGTGGTGAAGAGCGGTGTCCCGGATGCGACGGTTGCCGATACCCTGAACAACCAGGTCATCACCAAGCTGCGCTCGCAATATCTCGAGCTTGCCAACCGCGAAGCCGACTGGTCGTCCCGCTATGGCTACAATCATCTGGCCGCGGTCAATCTGCGCAACCAGATGCGCGAGATCCAGTCGTCGATCATCGACGAGCTGAAGCGGCTGGCCGAAAGCTACAAGAGCGACTACGCGATCGCCCAGCAGCGCCAGAACGAGATCGAGCGCGCGGTGAACGACTCGGTGTCGCAGTCGCAGTCCACCAACCAGGCGCAGGTCACGCTGCGCGAGCTCGAGAGCTCGGCCCAGACCTATCGCTCGCTCTACGACAATTTCCTGCAGCGCTACATGGAGAATGTGCAGCAGCAGTCGTTCCCGGTCAGCGAGGCGCGGGTGATCACCCGTGCCTCGCGTCCGCTCAGCAAGAGCCACCCGCAGACCCTGGTCGTGCTGGCGCTCTCGGCACTCGGCGGCCTGATTGCCGGGCTCGGGCTCGGTGTGCTGCGCGACCTCTACGACCGGGTGTTCCGCACCGCTGAAATGGTCGAGACCATCCTCGACGCCGACTGCGTCGCCATTGTGCCCCGGGTCTCGCCGGGCCAGCTCAAGGCGCCGGCGGTCGGCCGCCCCCCTCTGCCGGTCGGTCCGCGCACGATCCAGCGCGGCGACGAGCCGGTGCTGTGGGCGGCGATCGACGCGCCATTCTCGCGGTTCTCGGAAGCGATCCGCTCGATCAAGGTCAATGCGGACCTCAATGTCACCAAGCCGTCGAAGATCCTTGGCCTGACCTCGGCGCTGCCCAACGAAGGCAAGTCGACGCTGGCCTTCGTGTTCGCGCAGCTGGTCGCCCAGAGCGGGGCGCGCGTGCTGCTGGTCGACTGCGACCTGCGCAATCCGTCGCTTAGCCGCAAGGTCGCGGCGAATGCCGAGCGCGGCATTCTCGACGTGCTGTCGAACAACGCGACATTGCAGGAGACGCTGTGGCGCGATCCCGAGACCGGCCTTGCCTTCCTGCCGGGCGCCACGCGGTCGCGCATCGCGCATTCGCACGAGGTGCTGGCGTCTGACCAGATGAAGGATTTCATCGACGGAGCGCGCAGCCAGTATGACTACGTGATCGTCGATTTCCCGCCGCTCACGCCGGTGGTCGATGTCCGCATCACCGCGCATTTCGTCGATTCGTTCGTCTTCATCGTGGAATGGGGCAAGACCCAGGTGCAGGTGGTCGAGCGTGCGCTGCGCAGCGCGCGGGCGGTCAACGAGAACCTGCTCGGCGTCGTGCTCAACAAGGCCGATATCGCCGCGATGAGCCGCTATAGCGGCTACGGCGGCAAGAACTACTATTACAACTCGCATTATGGGCGATATGGCTACACCGAGTGAAACGCGCGGTGAGATGCCCCGGCGCGCGGCCGCATGGCTTGCGCGCGGCTTCCTGGCCGCGCTCGCGTGCTCGTCGGTCGCCTGGGGCGCGACCAGCTTGCCGGTCTTCGTCGCCGAGACGCGACTCGATGGCGCGAGGGACCTGATCCTCCGCAACGTACCGGTCAGCGATGCCGAGCTCGATGACCTCGGTCCGCTATTGTCGCGCACCGCGGCGGAAACGGACTGCATGCCGGCCATCGATCGCAGCGTGGCGGTGATCCGGCTGCGGCTCGCCGAGAACGCGCTCGCGTCCGGCGATCGGGTGGACGACCGGATGGGCGAGCTCGACACGGCCGTCCGCAAATCGCTCGGCTGCGCGCCGGCAGATCCTTATCTCTGGCTGGTGCTGTTCTGGCTGCGCAACACAAGGCAGGGCTTGAGCGACGCCAATTTCGACCTGCTGCGGATGTCGTACCGGCTCGGACCCAACGAGGGCTGGATCGTCGTCAAGCGCAGCGCGATGGCGCTCGCGATGCTCGACGCCCTGCCGCCCGATTTGTCGGACGCCGTCGTTGCCGAGTTCGGGCGTCTCGTGAAGACCGAGCTCTATACCGAGGCGATCGATCTCCTGAAGGGACCGGGCTGGGCGCACCGGGACCGGTTGCTGGCGGGCCTTGCTTCCGTCCCGCAACGGAACGTCGATATCCTGACCCGCACGATGGCCGACATCGGATACGATCTCGATCGCCGCTCGCCGGCGGAACGGCGCAATTTGCAGCTCAAATCGGACGACCGCCTTGTTGCCCCAATGCTGCCGGAGGCGAGGGCTAGGCCATGACGATGGAATTTAGCGTCGGACGACACAACGCGCATTATGAGGGCGTCTATTCAGCGCAGGAGCGCGACTGGCGTCGGGTCTGTGCGGTCGACAAGGCGAATCATATCGCGGGCCTGCTCGGCGCCTGCGCCGCCAAAATCGGCAGCGTGCTCGAGGTCGGTTGCGGCACCGGCGCGGTGCTGGCGCGGCTGTCGGCGATCGGTGTCGGCCGCGATTTCACCGGCATCGACGTCATCGATCCTGCGACCAATCTGGAGATCGACGGCGCCGCCCAGGCACCGTTCCGCTGGTCGAGTTATGATGGTGCGACGATCCCGTTCGCCGATGGAGCGTTCGATCTCGTCTATGCCAGCCACGTGCTGGAACACGTGCCCGAACCGCGTGCATTGCTTCACGAGCTCGCCCGCGTCTCGCGAGACTTCATCTATGTCGAGGTGCCCTGCGAATTGCACGCGCGGACCAGTCGCGGGGCGCTGCAATCGACGCTCGACATCGGCCATATCAATTTCTACACGCCCGATACGTTTCGGCTGCTGCTGGAGACCGTGGGGCTCAAGGTCAAGGACTTCGGCACCTGGGACCACAGCCTGCCGGTGCATGCTTTTCATTCGTCGCGGATGAAGGGACTCGCGAAGAGCATCGTGCGGAAGTCGCTGTTGTCGGTCGGCCCAGGGTTCGCGACCCGGCTTGCGACGTATCATTGCGGGGCGATCTGCCGGCACGACGCGGCGCCGCCACGGGATCGCTGAGCCATGGCGCCGCGCGTGGTCGTCTTCAACAACATGATCACACCCTACACCAACCGGCTCTACAACGAGCTGGTTGATCGTGGGCTGGATCTCGCCGTGCTGTCCTGTATCGCGCAGGAGGCCGATCGGTTCTGGGCCGGTTCGTTCACGCCGCGCTACACCACGCGCACGGTGCCGGGTTTATCGATCCCGCTGTCGCGCTCGCGTCACACCCATCTCAATATCGGGATCGGACGCGCCCTGAACGCGCTCGCGCCCGATTTACTGTTCGTCAACGGTCTTTATCCGTCGATGCTGGCGGGTGCGGCCTGGGCCCGCGCCAACGGCAAGGCGCTTGCGCTGACCATCGACGGCTGGCGCGAGACGATGCCTGATACCGCCTATCACCGTCTGGCACGGCCCTGGCTGTTGCGCCAGTGCGAGGCGGTGGTGTGCTGCAGCGACAAGGGCAGGGCGTATTTCCGCGATCAGGGGGTTCGCGACGCCGATCTGTTCGTGGTGCCGCTGGTGCCGGCATGGGATCCGCCGGCGACCGTGCCCGATTTTCACGACCGCCCGTTTCACCTGCTCTGGTGCGCGCGCATCAACGACGACGCCAAGAATGCGATCTTCTTCGAAAATGTCGCGATTGCGCTCGGCCGGATCCTGCCCGGGCTGAAGGTCCGTGTGGTCGGGTCCGGCGCCGCCGAAGCGCGCATGCTGGCGCGGTTCGCCAGCGCCGGCATCGATGTCCGTCACGACAGCTATGTGCCGTGGCAGGCGATATCGGAGATCTACCTGCAATCACGGCTGCTGCTGCTGCCCTCGTTGCTGGAGCCGTGGGGACTGGTCTGCAACGAGGCCTTGCAGTGCGGAGTTCCCTGCCTGGTCTCGCCCCATGTCGGGGCGAGCGGCGAATTGGTGCGCGACCAAGATAACGGCTACGTTTGCGCGCTCGATGAGCAAACTTGGGTCGACGCAGCGCGCGGCCTGCTCGAACATCCCGCGCGCTGGGAGGCGATGTCGCTGCGTGCCCGGCAGAGCGTGCCAAGCGACGCGCTTGCGGACGCCGCTGCCCGCTTCACGACCGCGGTCGATCATCTCGCGCGGGCACCAGCCCGGCAGGAAGCCGTGCCATGATCGGCCGATGGTGGTTCCGAACCGACGTCTTCCTGCACGCCTATCTGGTGATGGTGCTCGGCTGCATCTACTTCCTGTTCAATTTCGTCGAGGGCATCTCGTTCGCAGAGCGGGCCGGGGAGTCCACCCTGTTCCGCGGCGCGTGGTTGCTGCTGTATATCCTGCTGATGCTGCACATCGCGGTCGATCGGAAACGGTTCGGCCTCTTGATGCTGCAATCGCATCTCTATCTGACGTTCATTGCCTTCGCGCTGGTGTCGCTGGCGCTGAGCGCCGACCCGGCGGGCTCGTCGGTCAAGTTCGCGATGTATGTGTTGACCACGATGTTCTCGGCGTGGGTGGTGATCAGCTGCCCGGTCGATCGTCTCGTCGACACTTTGTTCCGGATCGGAATCGTGGTCTTGATCGTCCACGTCGTGCTGTTTCCGGTGATCGGCTCGCAATGGGATTACGACCCGCTGCACCGGCCGACGGTGCTCGGGACCCAGGCCTATGCCGGCGTGTTCGGCCACAAGAATCTCGCGGGCGCCTTCTTCGGCCTGATGGTGCTGATCTGCTTCGTGCGGATGCTGGCGGGGCCGCGCAAGCAATTCGGCTGGTCGCTGTTGCTGATGGGCTGCCATCTGTTCGCGCTCGCCGCGGCCGGCGCCGCAGGACCGCTGGTCAGCATGTTGACCGCGCTGGCCGTCACCTTCGGGCTGTTGCTGGTGGTGCTCGGGCACAGGGGGGCCGCCGCGATCTACTGGCTTTGCCTCGCTTTCTTTGCGCTTGTCGTGTTCGCCCTGCCGAGCGACGAGCTGTATGGGCTGGTCGGCCGCAGCGGAAACCTGACCGGCCGCTCCTTCCTGTGGTCGGTCTGGCCCTACTTCTTCTGGCAGCATCCCTGGCTCGGCTACGGCTTCTCCGGGTTCTTCAACGAGCTGCCGAACTCGCCCGTCAACGAGCTGACCAGCATGGCGCCGTGGAACACCGAGTTCGGCTCGTTCGAGAATTCCTATCTCGATGCCTTCCTCCAGTTCGGCATGCTTGGCGGCGTGCTCTATCTGCTGCTGCTGGCACGCGCGTTGTGGAACACCATCGTCTTCACGTTCGAGCGGCGAGGGCTGTACTGGCTGGCGCCGTTTGCGATGCTGCTGTTCGTTCTGATCGCGTCGGCCAACGATTCGAGCCAGCTGCTGCACAATTATTTCGGCTGCGTCTTGGTGTTCTGGTGCTATTTCGGCCCGGAGGCCAGGCTGCAGATGGCGCCGCGGCGGGCGTTCACCAGACTGCGCGTGAGTGAGGCGTGAGTGCGTTGACCGACAGGTTGGACCGCGTGGCGGCCCAAACGGGGCTCGCCGGTGCCGTCAGCGGCTTGCTCCGCCGGCTGCGCCGCGCCGGGGGCAATGTCGCACTCGGCCTGATCGATCAGGCGCTGCTCAGCGGCTCGGCCTTCGTGCTGACGATCGTGCTCGCCAATGTGCTCGATATCAGTTCGTTCGGCCGCTTCAGCGTCGCCTGGTCGTTCTCGATCCTGATCGAGGCGGTGTTTCTGCGCGGCCTGTTCGACGACGGCTTGCCGGCAGCCGCACATCGCATCCCGAAGTCGCGGTGGCCGCAACTGCGGCTCGGCCTCTATCTGTCGTCGCTGCTGGTCTCCGCAGCACTTGGCCTGCTGCTGGTGATCGCGGGCCTCGTAATCGCTGCGGCCGGCGTGGCCACCGGCGGGCTCGTGATCGCAACCGGGCTCGCGATCCCGGCGGTGCGGTTGCAAAGCATGTTCCGCCGCATCTGCTATCTCGACGGGCGGCTGCCGCGCGCGGTGGCCTCGTCGCTGGCCTACTGCGTGGCGCTGGTCGCCTCCGCCGGGTTGATGATCGCCCTCAAGCTGGCCGGCGCCGCCGCGGCGATGGCGTGCATCGCGATCTCGGCGGCGCTCGCCGCGAGCCTGCTGCTGCTCCACACACGCGAGTTGGCCTGGCCCCAGGCGAGAATCTTCCGCGGCTCACTGCGGCGGCTGTTCAGGAACGGCCGCTGGTTCGTTGCAACCTCGCTCACCTACTGGATCGGCAGCATCGGGCTGATCCCGGTGTGCGGCTTGCTGATCGGGCTGGAGGCGAGCGCGTCGCTGCGGATCCTGCTCCTGGTGTTCGCACCGCTCAGCCAGTTCTGCGCGACGATGTTCTCGGTCCGCCTGCCGGAGATCGCGGCCGAATTGCGGGCCGGCCGGCGCGCCGCGGTTACCGCCGCCGCGCGCGAAAATGCCCTGCTGCTCGGCGCGATCGCGGCGGCCTATGGCGCGCTGGTGGTGCTGCTCGGCCAGCGCGTTCTTGCGCTGGTGATTCACGGACAGAGTTACGAGATCGGCACCGGCAGCCTCGCCTTGATGGGCGCTGCGATGGGGCTCGACGCCGTGTGGCTCGGCCTCGCGCTGCCACTATTTGCGACCGGCAAGCCGCAGCGCTTCATGCTGAGCCGGATCGCCGGCCTGGTCGCGCTGTGCTGTGTGCTGCCGTTCGCGGCAGAGGCCTGGCAGGTGATGGGTGCGGTTGCGGCGATGGTGGCCTCCAGCGCCGCGTCGGTGATCACAGTCGTGCTGACCAATTCGGAGCGGGAGCGAGCATGACCGACGACGCACCCGGCCGCGCGCTGCAGCGCCTGCATATCGGCGCCTTCAATTGCGGCATCGAGGGCTGGATCAATACCGACATCACGATGCATCTGTGGATCGCGCGCCTGCCGTTCGCGGCGAAAGCGCTGCATCTTGCCGGCCTGTTGAGCGATGCCCGCTATGCCGAGCACCGTCAGGGCAGGTTCGCCGGGCTCCGTCACATGGATTTGACCAAGCCGTTGCCGTTCGCCGATGCCAGCCTCTCGGCGGTGTTCAGTGCGCATGTCTTCGAGCATCTGTTTCCCGACGAGGTCGAGCGGCTGGCGCGCGAGATCGCCCGCGTGCTGGCGCCCGGCGGGGTGTGCCGGATCGTCGTGCCCGACATGGAGCGGATCGTCGCGCTGTATGATCCGGCGGCGCCGCAGGCCTTCCTCAGGGGCGTGTTCGAGATCGAGCGCCGCAAGGAGGCCGCGTTCGCGCATCACTGGGGCTTCACCCGCGCCTCGCTCGCCGCGCTGTTCCGCGACGCGGGGTGCTCGGAAACCCATACGAGGGCCTATCGCGAGGGTATCTGTCCCGACATCGACCGGCTCGACAACCGGCCGGACGAGTCGATCTTCTTCGAAGCGATCAAGTAGCAGGAGACTGATAGTGCTGGGCGCCATTCAGGCCCGATTTTCCAGTGCAGCGCGCCAGCGGCGCGGCGAGTTCCTCGTCCGCACCGTGAACCTGCCGCTCGATGCGAAGATCCTCGATCTCGGCGGCGGAACCGGGCGGCACATTCGCGCAATCCTGCCGCGCCATACCGACATCACGGTCTGCGACATCTCGGCCGACGATTTGAGGGCCGCGCGCGAGCGCTTCGGCTTCAAGACGGTACTGCTGCAGGAGACCGAGCGCCTGCCGTTCGACGACCAGGCGTTCGACTTCTGCTTTTGCTCGTCGGTGATCGAGCACGTCACCGGGCCGAAGCAGGACGTCGTGACGATCGAGAGCGACGCAACGTTCCTGAACATCGCGCGCGAGCACCAGAACCGCTTCGCCGGCGAGATCTCGCGGGTCGCAAAGTCGTTCTACGTGCAGACGCCGTACCGCTACTTTCCGATCGAGAGCCATACCTGGCTGCCCGGATTCATCGTGCTGCTGCCGCGGCGGCTCCAGATCGCGCTGATCGAGAGATTCAACCGCTTCTGGTTCAAGCGAACCGCGCCCGACTGGCACCTGTTCGATTGGCGCGAGATGACGGAGACGTTTCCGGACGCAAAGATCTATCGCGAACGTTATCTCGGCATGACCAAGTCGCTGATGGCGATCAAGGCCTGACGCCGGCATTCGCCTGCCTCGTTAATCGTCGCGCCGCGCGAGGATATTGATCAGCGTGCCGACGTCCGGCCGGCGGTCGAGCGCCGGCGGCAGCGGGGAGCCGGCAAAGCTGCTGCCCAGCATCGTGAAGCCATGCCGTTGCAGCAGGTCCTGCATCGCAGCCGGCGAGGCGTCGAATTTCGAGAAGGCGAGGTAGCGGAACAGCGGCCGCGCCGACACGCGCGAGGAGGCTGTGTGCGCGAGCTTGTAGCCCTGGCGCAGCAGCGAGCCGCGGTTCGGGATCGAGACCAGCAGCAGCCCGCCTGGCCTCAGCACGCGATGGATCTGGGCGAGGCACTGCGCCACGTCCGGGACATATTCCAGCACGCTGGCGCAGAGCACGCCGTCGAACGATCGATCGGCAAATGGCAGGTTTGCGATCGTCGGAATCTGCTGGAATCTGAGCCGTTCGGCCGGTGTGCCATCGGCGAGGCGGCCGCGCGCCGCCGCAATCATCTCCGACGAGGCGTCGACGCCGGTGACGTCGCAGCCGCGCGCGGCGAGCAGGCGGGACAGCGTTCCGGTGCCGCAACCGGCATCCAGCCAGCGCTGTCCCTTGAGGTCCGCATTGCCGAGCAGGCCGAACATCGCGGCGGTGCGCGCCTTGAAGGTGCGGCTCTGATGCAGCGTCTCCCATCCCGACGAAATCTCGTCGTGAAAGCGGATTTCGGGTCGGTCGCGGGTCTGGCCGATGCTGGCCATGGTCATCCCTACCAGTGGAAGCCGCTCACTCTCGCGCTGACTTCATCGGGCAATCCGATATCAGACAGTTCGAGCACGATTTGGTCGGGGCGGCTTGCCTTCAGTGCCGCAACGAAGCGCGGATCGGCCGTTGTCAGCACGATGATGTCGGCCCACTCGATGGTCGCCGCCACGTCGTCATGCAGCAGGCCGACCAGCTCCGGGTTGCGCATCATGAAGTCCCGGTTGGCGCCGATCAGTTGCGACAGCTGCACGTTGGGATCGTAGATCCGGATCTCGCGCTGCTCGCCACGCAGGCTTTTGACCAGCTCGACGAACGGGCTGTCGCGGACATCGTCGGTGCCGGCCTTGAAGCTGATGCCGAGGAAGGCGATGCGGCGGCCGTCATGCGACAGGATCCAGTCGGCGCCGCGCGACATGATCATGTCGTTGCTCGGCAGGATGCTTTCGAGCACCGGCGTCGACAGCCCGCGGCTGTGCGCCAGATGCTTCAGCGCCTTGACGTCCTTGGGCAGGCAGGAGCCGCCGAAGGCAAAGCCCGGCCGCAGGTAAGCCGGAGAGATGTTGAGCCTTGTGTCCTGCAGGAAGATGTTCATGACGTCGCGGCCGTCGATGCCGAGCGTCTTCGCGATCGTGCCGATTTCGTTGGCAAAGCTGACCTTCAGCGCGTGCCAGCTGTTGTCGACATATTTGGCGAGTTCCGCGGTCTCGACCGGCGGCGTGATCTTGGCGCCCGGCAGGTCCCTGTAGAGCGCCATCACGCGGTCGGCGGTTTCCTGGTTGAAGGCGCCAACCACGGTCTTCGACGGTGCGTTGAAATCCGCGATCGCTGAGCCTTCGCGCAGGAACTCCGGATTGAAGGCGAGGTCGAAATCGCGCCCGATCCTGTTGCCGGAGGCTTCCTCGATCAGCGGCCCGACGGTGCCGCGGGTGGTGCCAGGCAGCACGGTGGAGCGGATCGTCACCGTGTGCGGCGCGTTCTTGGCGCGCAATCCGCGGCCGATCTCGATCGCGACCTGACGGATCGCGGTGAGGTCGAGATTGCCGTTACCGGATGACGGCGTGCCAACACAGACCATCGAGATGTCGCTGTTGACGATCGCCTCGGTGGCATCGGTGGTCGCGGTCAATTGTCCGGTTGCAACCGCGCGCGCCACCTTGTCCGAGATGCCGGGCTCGATCACCGGCGAACGGCCTTCGCGGATCAGGTCGACCTTCGCGACGCTCTTGTCGACGCCGATGATCTGGTGCCCGAGTTCGGTGAAGCAGGCCGCGCAGACCGTTCCGACATAACCGAGGCCGAAAATGCTGACGTTCATGCTTCGACCTTCAATGACCTGGGGACGTGCGCGTGGCCGTGGCCGCATCGCGTTTGACGTGAGTGAGGCGGCGGGGCGTTCAACGCGATGCCCGCCCGGCAGCTGCATTGGCGTTGACGCCGGACGCTTGCGAAGTGGGCCGCTCCGCCGTCGCGCTCGCGCGCGGTGCGCGGCTCTGCCAGGGAGCTTTCCTGGCGAACAGCGCCTCGTAAGCGGCGAGCAGCTTCGGTTCCTCATGCGTCCAGGACAATGCGCGCTCGACGCGGTTGCGGCCGAACACGCCCATCGTCTGACGCAGCGCCGGATCGTCGATCAACGTGATGATCTTGCTGGCGAAATCCTGCGGATCATTCTTTGCCGCATAGAGCGAGGCGTCGAGCGCCGAGCGACGCCCTTCGCGGACGTCGAACTGAACGATCGGCCGTCCGAGCGCCATGTATTCCATGATCTTGTTCATGGTGGAGATGTCGTTCATCGGCGTGACGCGATCCGGATTGACGCAGACATCGACGGTCGAGAGCATCGTGAACAGCGCGTCGTCGGCGATGGCGCCGGTGAAGTTCACGTAATCGGAGAGCTGCAGCTCCGCGCAAAGCTTCACGACGGCATTCCACTCCGGCCCGGAGCCGGCGATGTTGAACTGGATGTCGGTGCGGCCGAGATCGTGCACGATGTGGCCGATCGACTGCAGCAGGAGATCGATGCCTTCGGACTGGCCGATCACGCCGACATAGCCGACGCTGTAGCGCCGGCCATTTCGCCAGGCCGGATCGGCCGGACGGGAGCGCACGCGATCGAGATTGGGGCCGGAGCGCACCACGAAGACGCGATCGGCCGGCATGCCGCCGCGCGTGATCGCGACGTCGCGATAGGATTCGTTGGTCGCGATCGAGATGCTCGCCGTCTTGAAGGTGAGATACTCGACCAGCCGCAGCAGCTGCCAGAAGATGTCGCGGCGGCCGAATTTCGCCTCGTAGAGCTCGGGATTGACGTCGTGATGATCGAACACGAAGCGCTTGCCGCCGAGCCTGAACAGCAGGCCGATCAGGAAGATCAAATCGGGCGGATTGCAGCCATGGATCACGTCGAAGCCGTGCTTCCACGCGACCTTGATCGCAAGCCAGGTTTCCCACAGCAGCGCGACCGGATATTCGATGAGATAGGCGGCGATCCCGCGTGCTTCCACCGGCATCGGATGGCGATAGATGTGAATGCCCTCGAGGCATTCGTAAGGCTCGTCATGACCGCGGCCCTTCGGGCAGATCACCGAAACCTCGTAGCCCGCCTTGCGCAGCGACGTTGCTTCGCACCACACCCTGCGATCGAAAGGAACCGGAAGGTTCTCGACGATGATCAGGATCCGCCGCGGTGATGGTTCAGTTCTCGACATCTGCAATGATCTATACCATTGACCTAACAACATCACAATCCGACTAACATCGGCATTAACATGCACGGCTTTCACAATGCAATCCCGGCACCGATGTGACGGCGACGAGACGAGGACATGGCAGGCAAAGTGAGGGATTGGGGTCAAAGGGCGTTGATTGCGCTTGTTTTGAGCGCGCTGCTGCCGCTGGCTCACAGATGGCCGCTGTCGTGGGCTGGTTCGACGTCAAACGATGCGCTCGTTACGAGCCGCGTGAATGCGGTGATCCCGCCGACGCTGTTCGGCATGACGATCAACGCGATCGGACAGTCGCAACCTTGGCCAGAGCTCAAATTCGACGGCGTCCGGCTGTGGGGCGCGATCTACTGGGCGCAGATCAATCCGGCGCCGGGCGTCTATAATTGGGCGCGCTTCGATGCCATTCTTGCGGCGGCGGAGCGCGAGCACGTCGAGATCGTGCTCAATCTCGCTTACACGCCGAGATGGGCCGCGTCGGTCAAGGATGCACCGCCGGCGTTCACGCCCGGTGCGAGCTCGCCGCCGGCCGATTTGGCGACATGGGATCAATGGGTGCGCGCGGCCGTGACGCGCGCCGCCGGCCGCATCAAATACTGGGAAATCTGGAACGAACCCGAGGATCCCAAATATTACTCGGGCGATATCGCGACCATGGTCCAGATGCAGAAGCGGGCCTACGAGATCATCAAGGCCAGCGATCCCGCGCTGACGGTGCTGACGCCGCCGTCCAATGGCACGCCGGACGGCTATCGCTGGCAACAGGCCTTCATGGCGCAAGGCGGCGGACAATATGCCGATGTGTTCGCCTTCCACGGTTACACCAGCGAGCCCGAAGCGGTGCTCGGCATCATTGCGCGCTTCAAGCGGATCCTCGCCGCGCACGATCTGTCGGCGAGGCCGATCTGGGACACCGAGGCCGGCTGGTCGTCCTACGAGGACAACCCGGATGGGTGTCTGGCCCGCGCCTACATCCTGAAATGGATCAGCGGTGTCGACCGGTTCTATTGGTACGAGTTTGCCGGCGGCGGCAGCGACTTCGGCAAACTCTGGGATCCGGCGCGCGGGCTGCTTCCGAGCGGAATTGCCTATCGCACGGTGCAATCATGGCTGGTCGGCGCAAGCGTGGTCGCTGCGGGGAAGACGTCGCCGACGAGCTGGCGCGTCGAGCTTCGCATGCCGGATGGCCGCGACGGGCTGATCCTCTGGACCACCAAGGACCGCTCGTTCGCCCGGGTCGATCCGCATTTCAGCCGTTACCAGGGCCTCGACGGCGGCGAAGGCGTCATCGCCAATGGTGAGGTCGAGATCTCGCCCAAACCGGTCCTGTTGCTGCAATGATAACGATGTTAAATCGTCGGCGATGAGCTAACTTTGATGATGTTCTTGCCTTCATTATGGGCGGCAAGCGCGATACAAGGTGCTGTTAACGTGAGGCGTTTGACCGACTGTGAAGCAGATCGCGCAGAACTATAAGAGCGGCGAGCTCAAGCTGATCGATGTGCCGGCGCCGCGCTGTCGCCCCGGCGGGGTCCTGGTGCGCACCGCGTTCTCGGCGGTGTCGACCGGCACCGAGATGATGAAGTTCACCGAAGGCCGCCTGTCGCTGCTCGGCAAGGCGCGTGCGCGCCCCGACCAGGTCGCCAAGGTGGTGCGTTCGGTCCGTCAGCAAGGCTTGCTTGCGACCTATCAGAAGGTGATGAACCGTCTCGATTCCTACACACCGCTCGGTTACTCGCTGTCCGGCACCGTCGTGGAAGTCGGCGAGGGCGTCGGCGGCTTCTCGATCGGACAGCGGGTCTGCTGCGGCGGCAATCAATATGCAACCCACGCTGAATATAATTGGGTGCCGGTGAACCTCTGCGTGCCGTTGCCGGACGGTGCTGCGCTCGACCAGGCCGCCTTCACCACCATCGCCTCGATCGCGCTGCAGGCGCTGCGCCAGTCGGAAATCCGTTTCGGCGAGACTGCCTGCGTAATCGGCCTCGGCCTGATCGGCCAGATCATGGTGCGGCTGCTGCGCAGCGCCGGCGTCGTGGTCACGGGGCTCGACAGGCTGGAGGCGCGCTGTCGTCAGGCCGAGTCTGCGGGTGCCGCGCTCTGTGCGGTCGCATCGGATGACGCCGCGGCCGAATTTCGTGCCCGGATCGATCAACTGACCGCGGGCAACGGTGTCGACTGTGTGTTCATCACGGCGGGCAGCGACGATCCCGATCTCGCCTCGCGTGCGGCCGCGTTGCTGCGCGATCGCGGCCGCATCGTCGACATCGGCAAGTGCACGTTGAACCTGCCGTGGAACGAATTCTACGACAAGGAGCTCGACGTTCGGTTCTCGCGCTCCTATGGCCCCGGCCGCTACGACCCGCTCTACGAGGAGGGCGGCATCGATTATCCGATCGGCCATGTGCGCTGGACCGAGAGGCGCAACATGGAAGCCATCGTCGCGCTGCTGGCCGACGGACGGCTGGATTTTTCGTCGCTGATCTCCGAAACCGTGCCGCTGGAGCAGGCGACGTCGGCGTTCGAGCGCATGAGCCGGGGCGAAGTCGGCCTCGGCATGGTGTTCACCTATCCGGACGCCGCTCCCCGCGCGATGCAGATGACCTATCGTCCGGCGGTTGCCCTGCGCAGCGGCAGGGTGCGGCTCGGCGTCATCGGCGCCGGCAATTATGCCTCCAGCATGTTGTTGCCGCAGCTTGCAAATCACGCGCGCGTCGATCTCGTTGAGGTCGTCACCAATACCGGCCTGAGCGGTGCGACCGCGGTGCGCAAGTTCGGCTTCGCCCGCGCCTCGACCGATGCGGCCTCGGTGCTCGCAGCCGACGACATCGATGCCGTGCTGATCGCGACGCGCCATGCTTCCCATGCCGACCTCGCCGCGCAAGCGCTGCGCGCCGGCAAAGCCGTGTTCGTCGAAAAGCCGCTGGCGATCGACACAGGCTCGCTGGATCAATTGGAGCAGACCATCCGCGAGACCGGCAACAACAGGCTGATGGTCGGCTTCAACCGCCGCTTTTCGCCGCTGCTGCAGGGCATGCGCGCGGCATTCGCGCCGGCGGGGCCGCAGACCCTGCAATATCGCGTCATCGCAGGCCCGCTGGAGAAATCATCCTGGTATCTGCAGGCGGAGAGCGAAGGCAGCCGCTTCGTCGGCGAAGGCGGCCATTTCATCGACGTGTTGTCCTGGTGGCTCGGCGCCGAGCCAGTGCGGATCTCCGCGAGCGCCGCGGGCAAGGATGTCGACAATCTCGTCGCCACCTTCGACTTCGCCGATGGTTCGGTCGCGAGCCTCAGCTATCTCACCGGCGGCGATCCGCGGGTGCCGAAGGAAGCGCTCGAAATATCGGCGGGCACCGGCTTTGCCGCCTTCGACAATTTCTCGGGCTTCGAGGTCTGGCACGCCGGACAGCGGACGGCGAAGACCGCGCGGCTCGACAAGGGGCAGCGGCCGATGCTGGATGCTTTCATCGCGGCGGTGGCATCGGGCGCCGCGATGCCGATCGCGCTCGACTCGCTGCTTGCGACCACCCGCGCGACGCTCGCGGTCCAGGAGAGTGCGGCCGCCGGGATGCCGGTCGATCTGACGCTCGTCACCGCAGAGCAGGGCGTCGCGCGCGCCGCGACTGCGTTGAGATGAATCCGGCCTGGTATCTGCGCAGGCTGCGGCGCATGGAGCCGTCCGAGCTTGCCGGACGGGTGAACGACCAGCTGCTGCGCCTGCTCTGGCGCATCACGCCGCCCGATATCGCACGACACGCTGCGGCCGGCCTCGCTCCAGGCCCGCGTCAGCCGCGCCTGAAGCCGCTGCGTTCGCCGGCCGACGCGCCTCGACAAGCCGCCGAGCGGGTGATCCGGAGCGCGGATCAGATCCTTGCCGGGCATTGGCGGATCTTTGCCGGAGATCATGGCGCCCTGGGCGAGCGGCCGGACTGGTTCGTCGATATCAGGAGCGGCAAGCGGGCGCCCGCCGATATCTACGCGTTTGCGGTGCCGTATCGCGACGAGGCCGCGGTCGGAAACATCAAATACATCTGGGAGCCGTCGCGTCACCACCATCTCACGGTGCTCGCGGCCGCGTACTACCTGACTTCGGACGAGCGCTACGCGAGGCGCGTGGCCGAGCACCTCACAAGCTGGTGGCGCGAAAATCCATTTCCGCGCGGCCCGCACTGGATCAGCGGCATTGAGCTCGGCGTCCGGCTGATTTCCTGGACCTGGATACGCCAGCTGATGCAGAACTGGCCCGGCGCGGCCGCGCTGTTCGAGGACAACGAGCTGTTCCTGACCCAGCTCTATGCGCATCAATACTGGCTGTCGCAGTTTCCGAGCCGTGGTTCGTCGGCCAACAACCACATCATCGCGGAGGCGGCCGGGCAGTTCGTCGCGGCCTGTGCGTTTCCCTTTTTCCGCGACAGCGCGCAATGGCGCCAGCAATCCGCCGGCACGCTCGCGCACGAAGCCGTTGCGCAGACGCTGGCCTGCGGCAGCAACGCCGAGCTCGCAACCGATTATCACGGCTTCGTCCTCGAGCTCCTGCTCGCGGCCGCGGTGCAGGGCGAGGCATCGGGGCATCCGCTTGACGATGCGGTCTGGACCACGATGTGCCGCATGAACGACGTCATTGCCGCGATGCTGGATGATCGCGCCCATCCGCCGCGGCAGGGCGATGGCGACGACGGCATCGGCCTGCTGCTCGACGATCACGCCGGCAATCGCTGGCTCGGGCTGCTCGCTACCGGCGCGCGGCTGTTCGGCGATTTGCCATGGTGGCCCACATTGCCGGAGCCGGATCTGCGTACGTTCGTTCTGACCGACGGCATCAAGGCGCGTGCGATTGCCGCGCGTCCGCAGCGGCGTCCGCATCTGCTTGACGAGGCCGGGCAGACCTTTCTCGTCGATGCCGGCAAGGCGGTGTGGTGCCGCTGCGATCATGGCCCGCACGGCTTCGGCCGCATTGCGGCGCATGCCCATGCGGATGCATTGTCGCTCGAATGCAGGATCGGCGGCGTCGATATCCTGGCTGACCCCGGCACCTATTGCTACCACGGCGATCCGCGATGGCGCGCCTATTTCCGTTCCACGCTGGCGCACAACACGCTCTGCCTGTTCGGGCGCGACCAGTCGACCTCGGGCGGGCCTTTCCTCTGGACGCGGCATGCGCCGAGCCGGCTGATCGCAGCGAGCGGTCTGGACGATCGTGAGGCGGACGCGAACTGGGTCGCGGAGCACGCGGGATATCAGGATGAAGCCGGTCTCGTGCATCGCCGCGCGGTGCAATTGCAACGCCAGGCGGCGCGGCTCGTCGTCACCGATATTGTGCTTGGAGGTGAAGGACTCGCGGCGCCGGCGCGCCTCAGCTGGCATCTCGGTCCCGATGTCGAATGCAAGCTCGAAGGGCACACCGCGCAGCTCGCATGGCCGGGCGGCCGCGGCGAGCTCGATCTGCCGGACGCGCTCGACTGGATGTCGTACCGCGGTGACGAGACCATGCCGGCCGGCTGGTATTCGCCGTCGTTCGATCTCAAGCTGCCGGCAACGACGCTGATCGGCTCCGGCACGCTCGCCGCCGGCCAAAGTCTGGTGACGGAGCTGCGCTGGTTCTCGGACCCGGCGCGCCGGTCATGAGGATTCTGGTCGCGCACAACCGCTATCAGGGACGCGGCGGCGAGGACGTCGTGTTCGAAGCCGAGGTCGACCTGCTGCGCGGCGCGGGACACTGCGTGGAAACTCTCACGGTCAGCAACGAGGCGATCAATTCGTTCGCCGCGCGGATCGCGACCACGCTGTCGATCGCCGACAATGCGGAGGGCAGGCGGGTCATGGCGGATGCGATCGACCGCTTTCGTCCCGATGTCGTGCACGTCCACAATTTCTTCCCGCTGCTGTCGCCCGCGGTGTTCGATCTGTGCCGCCAGAAGCGCGTGCCCGCGGTGGCGACGCTGCACAATTATCGCACCATCTGCACCGGCGGCATGCTGCTGCGCGACGGCCGCATCTGCCACCAGTGCCTGGACCGCGGCCATCTCTGGGGCGTCGTGCACCGCTGCTACCGCGGATCGCTTCCGGGCTCGATGGCCTCGGCCTACATGATCGCGCAGCACCAGCGCCGCGGCACCTGGACCCGTCCCGGTTTGCGCCTGATCGCGCTGACGCAATTTGCCAAGACCCTGTTCGCGCAGGCCGGCTTCGACGCAGGCCGGATCGACGTGAAGCCGAACTTCATGACCGATCCGGGGGCGCCCGATCCGGCGACGCCACGTGCCGGGCTGCTTTACGTCGGCCGGCTGAGCCGCGAGAAGGGCGTCGGCGTGCTGCTCGAGGCGGTTGCCGGGACCGGCATGCCGTTGCGGATCGCGGGCGAGGGGCCGGAGCGCGCCGCGCTCGAGGCCCGGGCGCCCGGCAATGTGACCTTCCTTGGCGCGCTCTCGCGCGCGGAGGTGCTGCGGGAAATGGCGAATGCCCGGGCGCTGGTCGTGCCGTCGCTCTGGTACGAGGGATTTCCGATGGTCGTGGTCGAAGCCTTCGCGCAGGCCACCCCGGTGATCGCGTCCCAGATCGGCGGACTTGCCGAGGTGGTGACCGCCGGCAAGACCGGGGCGCTGGTAGCACCGGGCGATGCGGCCGCGCTGCGAGACCGGATCGCCGAGGTTCTGGGGGCCGCAGACCTCGCCGCAGCGTGGGGACGGGCCGCACGGGCCGCTTATCTCGAACGCTATGCGCCGGATGAGAACCTCCGGCTGCTCGAGGCGGTCTACGCGCGGGCGGCTGGCGGATGATCACCGCGGAGCGACGCTTGCCTGTGATCGCGTTCCGTCCCGCGCTGCCGCAGCCTCGCCACTAACAAATCGCGGCAAATCTGATGTTAATTTGTTATATCGTCATCCGATCCGGCGCCAGGCCAGGCCGGCCGGGGGGCGGCCGGATTGACCTGATTCTGCGTTTGATTCCCCATTTTCGCGCGCCTGGGCCCCGTCCTCTGCAACCAGAACCTGTCATAACACCGGCCGGGCTGCCGGCCGGTTGCGAAGTTTGACGCTTTTTTGGAAAAGCGCCCTGACGGCACAGAAATATTTTCTCAGATCAGAAAATCGCGTCGAAGCGCGCGCAACCGCTGCGAAATTCGGCGCTCTGACGCGATCGGGGGACCCGGCGAAACCCCGTATAATCACTACCGTTTTTTGCGCCGCGGCTAACATTTGTGAATTGCCTGCGCTGAATGTTAGCCGGTATCCAAAATCCCGCTAAGTCTCACATAAATCACGTGGAACCAGACGTTAATGGCACATTGCTGATTGACACTTCGGCATTGCGCTCTTAACAATGGACTTAACAAGTTCGTAACGTGTGTCCACATTTGAGCTGCGTCGCAACAAACCAGTTGTGAATCAACAGTTTACGTGTGGGCGAGCGGCTTGAATCCTCGTATCCCAAGCAGGGGCTACATCGATGGCGACTTACAATCTAGACCAAACCGACCTCAAACACGCGATCAACGGAACGATCGATCACGCGACCCAGCAACAGATTCTTGACTATCTGATCAACGCAGGGGTCGGATACACTAGCCCGGATGACGGAACGGAGATTCCGGTGCAGGTGGGTGCCGGCATTTCCAACCCGGATCCGTCTGCCAATGTTCTCATCGAAACCAACGCCAATAACACTGTTAACACTGACGCCAACCTGAAGGCGATCATCGAAGCCACCAACAGCGACGTGACGCTGTCGGTCAACGGCAGCACCCCGGTGCTGGTCGCGACCGGCTCCGGCAACGATCAGGTCTTCATCAACAACACCGGTGATACGACGGTTCTCGCCGGCGCCGGCAATGACACGATCTTCGGTGGCGCGGGTCACGACTCGCTCAGCGGCGGTGCCGGCAACGACGTGCTGATCGACAACGCTTCCGGTCACAGCACGCTGGACGGCGGCACTGGCAACGATCTGCTGGTCGGCACTGGCGCCGACACGCTGCTCGGCGGCTCCGGCGACGACACGCTCTACGGCGGTACCTCGTCCGACCTGGTCGGCGGTAGCGGCAACGACGTGCTGGTTGGCGGTACGGGCAACAATCTGCTCAGCGGCGGCACCGGCAACGACGCGCTCTATTCGAACTCGGATGCGTCGCACGGCTCGGTCCTGAACGGTGGTGCCGGCAACGACTCGCTGTATGGCGGTGCGGGCGCCGATACGCTGAATGGCGGCAACGGCAACGACCTGCTGGTTGGCGGCACCGGCACTGTTGCGGAGTATGGCGGCAACGGCAACGACATCCTCTACTCGGGCAGCGATGCGTCGCACGCCACCGCGCTCTATGGCGGCAACGGCAACGACTCGCTCTACGGCGGCGCCGGCAACGACACGCTGTATGGCGGCTCTGGCAGCGACACGCTGGTCGCCGGCTCGGGCACGCAGACGCTGATCGGCGGCAACGGCAACGACTCGTTCGTCGGCTCTGCGACCGGTACGGCTTCGATGGTCGGCGGCAATGGTCAGGACTATTTCTACCTGAACAACGCCAACAGCAGCGACACCATCGACGGCGGCGCCGGCAACAAGGATTCGCTGACCTTCCTCGATCATGCCTCGACCGATGTGACGGGCATCAGCGCAGGCAAGGACGGTTCCCTGGACGTCAACTTCAGCAATGGCCAGGTGACGCAGATCAGCAACATCGAATACCTGATCTTCAACGATGGTCACTCGACCAAGCTGTAAGGCCCCAGGTCTGCACTAAGCTAGGTCTGCACTGAGCCAGGCCTGCACTAGACAAGGTCCGCACTAAGCGAAGGCGCCGCCTCAACCAGGTTGAGGCGGCGCTTTTTTACGATTACAGGTGGTGTTCTTGAATGCTGTCTGATAGTCTCGCAGCGTTGCAACCTGCTCCAATTGTGAATCATCGAGATCATTTGAATATTTGCTTGGCGATGATGTAGCGCATCGAAGCAGGGGCTCGATCGATGGTGACGCAAAGCCTGAACCAGACGCAGCTCATGGCTGCGCTCAGCGCCACGATCGATCAGGCAACCCGGCAACAGATTCTCGACTATCTGATCAGCGCGGGGATCGGCTACACCAGCCCGGACGACGGCGCGACAATCCCGGTCGAGGTGGGCGCCGCGATCAGCAGCCCGGATCCGGCCGCCAATGTTCTGATCGAGATCAACGCCAATAATACTGTTCACGTCGGCGCCAACCTGAAGGCGATCATCGAAGCCACCAACAGCGACGTGACGCTGAGCGTGATCGGCAGCGGCCCGGTGCTGGTCGCGACCGGCGCCGGAAACGACTATGTCTCGTTCGTCAGCAGCACGGGTACGGATTTCATCGGTGATACGACGGTTTTTGCCGGCGTTGGCAACGACACCGTGTTCGGTGGTGGCTCTTCCGAACTATGTGGCGGTAGCGGCGACGACGTGCTGGTGTCGGGCAGCACGTATGACAGCAAACGCAGCACGCTTGACGGCGGCACCGGAAACGACACCCTGATTGCTGGTTGGGGCGACGATAGTCTGTATGGCGGCGACGGTGACGACTGGTTGAGCGCGGGGCCGGGTTATAACCACGAGGTTCTCGACGGCGGCCCGGGGAATGACACCCTCGTCGGAGGCCAATACTTCCTCGGCGTCGGCGGTTTCGGCGAAGAGCTCTACGGCGGCGCCGGCGATGACGTGCTCTACGCGGGTGTGCAACTGCTTCCAGGCTTGATGATGCTGCTGTCGGGCGGCGACGGCAACGACACGCTGTATGGCGCTGCGAGTGCCGCTGCCAACACAATGGATGGCGGCGACGGCAACGACGTGCTGGTTGGCAGCTCCGGCACTGTTGCGGAGTACGGTGGCAGCGGGAACGACATTCTCTATTCAGGCTCGCGTGACGTGTTGGAGGTCGTGCTCGACGGCGGTGCGGGCGACGACACGCTGGTTGGTGGTGTCTTTGCTGGTACCGAAACGCTGTATGGCGACGCCGGCAACGACCTGCTGGTTGGCGGCGACGAGACCGTTGCCGAGTACGGCGGCAGCGACAACGACGTGCTCTACTCGGGCAGCGGTACGGGGCACGGCTCGATCCTCTCTGGCGATGACGGCAACGACTCGCTCTATGGCGGCGCCGGCAACGACACGCTGTATGGCGGCGCCGGCAACGATCTGCTGGTTGGCGGCGCTGGTAGCGATACATTGGACGGCGGCGCCGGCGACGACGTGCTCTACTCCGGCAGCGATGCGTTTCACGGGACCATGCTTGATGGCGGTGACGGCAACGACGTGCTCTATGGCTCGTCGCTCTCCGGCGGCCCCGGCCACTACAGCGACACGCTGATTGGCGGCACCGGCAACGACACGCTGATTGGCGGCACGGGGACCTATTCCGAGCAGGGCGGCAGCGGCGACGACGTGCTCTACGCGGGCAGCGATGCGTTGAGCGCGACCGTGCTTTCTGGCGATGACGGCAACGACGTGCTCTATGGCAGCGCCCGCAACGACTCGCTGTATGGCGGCGCCGGCAACGATACGCTGATCGCCGGTTCGGGCCACCAGTGGCTGGTCGCCGACGGCAATGACGGGACGACGTTCGTCGGCTCCGCCAAGGGTACGGCCACGATGGTTGGCGGCTCCGGTCAGGATTACTTCTACCTGTCCGATGCCATCAGCCGTGACAAGATCGACGGCCGTGGCGGCGACAAGGACTCGCTGACCTTCCTGGATCACGCCCTGGCCGACCTGACCGGCATCACCCCGGGCAAGGACAACGGCTCTCTGGACATCAACTTCAGCAATGGCCAGGTGACCCAGATCAGCAACATCGAATACCTGATCTTCAACGATGGTCAGTCGATCAGGCTGTAAGACCCCAAACCCGAACCAAGATCTCAGGTCTGCACTCAGAGGCGACATCGATGGTGACGCAAAACCTGAACCAGACGCAGCTCGAGGCGGCGCTCAGCTCCGCGTTCGATCACGCAACCCGGCAACAGATTCTCGACTATCTCATCGGCGCGGGGATCGGCTACACCAGCCCGGATGACGGCGCGACGATCCCGGTCGAGGTGGGTGCCGGGATCAGCAACCCGGATCCGAACGCCAATGTCCTGATCGAAACCAACGCCAACAATACCATCAAGCTTGATCCCAAGCTGAAGGCGATCATCGAGGCTACCAACAGCGATGTGACGCTGACCGTGAATGGTGCAGCCCCGGTGCTGATCGCGACCGGCGCCGGCAACGACGAAATCACCTTCAACAACAACCGCGGGACGATGGTTCTTGCCGGCGCCGGCAACGACACGGTGTACGGTGGCGGCGTGGGTCACGAAACGATGGACGGCGGCGCCGGCAACGACTGGCTTTGGGGCGGGACCACAGCGCAACTGTTTGGCGGCAGCGGCGACGACACGCTGCTGTCCGGCGGACCGGTGTTCGATACGAGCGTTTCCAGTGCGCTTTACGGCGGTAGCGGCAACGACGAGCTGCTCGGCGGCTGGGGCAATGATAGCCTGTATGGTGGAGACGGCGACGACTGGTTGAGCGCGGGTTTCGGCAACCAGATTCTCGACGGTGGCGCGGGCAATGACACGCTGGTGGCCGGCACATACAGCGATCAGATCTACGGCGGCGCCGGCGACGATTTGCTCTACGCGAATCTGTTTGCGTGGTACGCCTCGTTCCTGTCGGGCGGTGACGGCAACGACACGCTGGAGGGGGGTGCCAGTGGCGAAGCCGACACGCTGGATGGCGGCGCCGGTGACGACCTGATGCAGGGCGGCATCCGCACTGCTGCGGAGTACGGTGGCAGCGGCAACGACGTTCTCAAGTCAGGCGCCGGTTTTTCGTTCGGGACGTTACTCGATGGCGGCGCAGGCGACGACACGCTGGTTGCCGGTGCAGGGTATAATCCTGCCGATATCGGGGCCGACACGCTGGATGGCGGTACCGGCAACGACCTGCTGATCGGCGCGCCCGGGACCGTTGCGGAGTATGGCGGCAGCGGCAACGATGCGATCTACTCGCACTCGGATGCATCGCACGCCACGATCCTGGACGGCGGCACGGGCAACGACTCGCTGTACGGCAGTGCGGGTGCCGACACGATGGATGGTGGTGCCGGCAACGACCTTTTGGTCGGCGGTAGCGGGACAGTTGCGGAACACGGTGGCGGCGGCAACGACGCGCTCTACTCGTACTCGGATGCGTCGCACGCGACGATCCTTGACGGCGGCGCGGGCAACGACTCGCTGTATGGCGGGGCGGGTGCCGACACGCTGGACGGCGGCGCCGGCAACGACCTGCTGGTCGGCGGCACCGGGACTGTTGCCGAGTACGGCGGCAGCGGCAACGACATCCTCTACTCCGGCAGCGATGCGTCGCACGCGACCGCGCTTGACGGCGGGGACGGCAATGATTCGCTCTACGGCGGTGCGGGCAGCGACACGCTCTATGGCGGCTCCGGCAGCGACACGCTGGTCGCCGGTTCGGGCACGCAGACGCTGATCGGCGGCAACGGCACTGACTCGTTCGTCGGCTCCGCCACCGGAACGGCCTCGATGGTCGGCGGCTCCGGTCAGGACTACTTCTACCTGTCCAACGCCACCAGCCGCGACACCGTCGACGGCGGCGCGGGCAGCAAGGACTCCCTGACCTTCCTGGATCATGCCTCGACCGACGTGACCGACATCGCCGCGGGCAAGGACGGTTCTTTCGACGTCAATTTCAGCAACGGCCAGGTGACTGAGATCAGCAACATCGAATACCTGATCTTCAACGATGGTCACTCGACCAGATTGTAACGATCCCAGATCCCCACCAGGGAAGGCACCTCACCAGGCCGAGGCACCACCCAATCAGGGTTGAGGCGGTGCTTTTCATTGCATCCGGCCACGCTGACCGGAACCGCGTCGGCCGATCCGCCCCGGACGTGCCGACCTCCATCACAAGTTCCGCTTCAGACTTGTCAGCCGACGGATGTTAGAGGTTAGATCGTCACATTCGGACCACGTAGCTTTTGTAAAGCGTGGTGCTCGATTAACACAATGGGAACTGTGGCCGATCGCTTTCCGCGGCCGCAGCGCCTTTGATCAGGACGACGATCGCTGAAGAATTCAGCCGCTTAATGCGCGAACCCGCGGAGCTCTCGAATTGGCCAAGAAGAAAATGCTGAATGCCGGCGCTGGATCGACGGTGACGAAGCGCATCCAGCCGCTGATGACATCGCACGAATGGGAAGAGATTCGGCTCGATGTCGACGGCGGCGTGAGCCCGGACGTGGTCGGATCGATCACCGATCTCTCGCGCCTGTTCCCGCTGGCCTCGTTCGACGCGATCTGGTGCTCCCATGTCATGGAGCATCTCTTTGCCCATGAGGTTCACCCCACATTCGTTCAGTTCCGCGAGGTGCTCAGGCCGGACGGCTTCGCGCTGGTCATGTCGCCCGACCTCGAGGCGGTCGCCCAGCACATGCTGATTCACGGCCTCGGTGCCGTCGCCTATGTCTCGCCGGCCGGCCCGATCCGGCCATTGGACATGATCTACGGGCATTCCGGCGCGATCGAGCAGGGGCGCCACCACATGGCGCACAAGACCGGCTTTTCGAGCGAGCGGATGGGAAACCTGCTGCTCAGCGCCGGTTTCCCGACCGTCTCGGTCCGCAGCGAGAACTTCGAGGTCTGCGCACTGGCGCTGATGCCGGAGGCCAGGGAGGAGCGGATCCGGCCGCAACTGGAGGCCTGCGGCTTCGACTTCCGCGAGACGGTGACCGCCGACGCGTGACTGTCGATGTTAAACAATGTTATAAAGTTCCGTGTTAAATCGTCGGCGGACATGTTCGGAACCGGCTTCTCGGCTTGACGTCGCACATATCTTTTGGGGCGACGCACTGAAAATGCTGCGTTAGCGAACTAACAGTGATAAGTTATATGTCGCCAGAGACCGGATCTTGCGCAGTCGAAATTTCGAGGCATCCATGACCAAACACCTCTCGCTCGTCGGCGCACCTTCGGTGGAGGCGCTGCCACCCTCGGGTCTCGCCTGCCTCGTCATCGTGGCCCGGCAGCATGGTCTGCATCTGACCACCTCCCAGCTCATCCACGACAATCTCCTGGGCGACCAGGAGGTCACGCTGCCCGAGCTTTTGAAGTGCGCGAACTCCTCGGGCATGACGGCAAAGGTCGTCACGCTGGACTGGAAGGGGCTGAGCCATCTCAAGCGGGCGCTGCCGGCGATCGTTCGCCTGCGCGACGGCAGCCATATGGTGTTGCTGCGCCTCGAGGGCGACGAAAACAGCTCCCGGGTGGTCCTGCAGGATCCGAACGCCAGCGAGGATGCGCTCCTCATCATCGATCAGCCGCGCTTTGAGGACATCTGGTCGGGCGACGTCGTCATGGCCAAGCGCGACTACGAGATTTCCGACGAGACCCAGCCGTTCAGCTTCGGCTTCGTCACTGCCTTGCTGTTCCGCGAACGGCGCATCCTGCGCGACGTCGCGATCGCGGCGCTGATCCTGGGCTTCATGGGCCTGGCGCCGATCATGTTCTGGCGGCTGCTCTCGGACAAGGTCATTTTCTACAAGGCCTACAACACGTTCTACGTGCTGTGCATCGCCATGTTCGTGGTCATCATGTTCGAGGCGGCGTTCACCTTCCTGCGGCAATACCTGGTCCAGCGCCTCACGGCACGGCTTGACGTCAAATTGTCGACCTACGTGTTCGAGAAGGTGCTCAATCTGCCGATCGACTACTTCGAACAGAACGCCGTCGGCCTGATTTCGCGGGACATCCGCGAGGTGTTCCGAATTCGCGGCTTCCTGACCGGGCAGTTGTTCGGAACCGTTCTCGATTCGACGACGCTGTTCTTCTTCCTGCCGGTCATGTTCTTCTTCAGTCCGATCATGACGCTGATGGTCCTTGCCTTTGCCGGCGTGATCGTGACCTGGCTGATCCTGATGCTGCCGACCTACCGGAAGAAGTCCTCGGCCACCCTGGCGGCCGAAGGCGCCCAGGGCGCGTTCCTGATCCAGAGTCTGAACGGCATGAGGACGATCAAGTCGCTGGCGCTCGACACGCGGCAGCGCCACATGTGGGACGTGCTCGTGGCGCGCGTCGCCAAGGCGCGTCTTGCCGAAGGCCTGACCGGAACCGCGATCCAGACGGTGGTGCGTCCGCTGGAACGGCTTGCGGTGAGCGCGCCCTACGCGTTCGGCGTCTACCTCGCGGTGTCGAGCGGCGATCCGGTCTATGTCGGCGCGCTGTTTGCCTTCCTGATGCTGTCGCAGCGCGTGGCCGGACCGCTGATGCAGATGGCCCAGCTCATCAACCAGTATGACGAGGCGCGCACCGCGGTGACGATCGTCGGCAGGCTGGTCAATCAGCCGCCCGAGGAGGGGCGTTCCGGCCATGGCGTCAGGGTCCCGCTGAAGGGCCATATCGAATTCTCCGGCGTCACCTTCAAGTACAAGGGCGCGGTGACGCCGGCGCTGAACAATATCTCCTTCGAGATTCCGCTCGGCACGACGCTCGGCGTGATGGGCAAGAGCGGCTCGGGCAAGACCACGATCACGCGGCTGCTGCAGCGCCTGCACTCCGACTACGGCGGGTTGATCAAGGTCGACGGTATCGATGTTCGCGAATACGATGTCGACCATCTCCGCCGCAGCGTCGGCGTGGTGCTGCAGGAGAACTTCCTGTTCAGCGGCACGATCCGCGAGAATATTACCGCGGCAAAGCCCGATGCGACCTTCGACGACGTGGTCCGGGCGGCCCGGCTGGCCGGCGCCGAGGAATTCATCGACAAGCTGCCGCGCGGCTACGAGACCTATATCTACGAGGGATCCACCAATCTCTCCGGCGGTCAGCGGCAGCGTCTCGCGATCGCGCGGGCGCTGATCGTCAATCCGCCGATCCTGATCTTGGACGAGGCGACCAGTGCGCTCGACGCCGAGAGCGAGACCATCGTGAACGCGAACATTTCGCGGATCGCGCATGGTCGCACGCTGATCATCATCTCGCACCGCCTGTCGTCGCTGACCAAGGCCGATGCGATTCTCGTGCTCAACCGCGGCGTGGTCAACGATATCGGTCGCCACGACGAGCTGCTGGAACGGAACGACATCTACAGCTCGCTCTGGTACCAGCAGAATACGCACCTTGTGCCGGCCGGCCGCACCGAGAAGAACTTCAGGAGTCCGACCCTTGTCTCCTAATCAAGCTTCGCTCGCGACCGTTCGCCAGTTCCAGTCCGAAACCGATGCCATCCGCGAGGCGGCCGAGCCGTTGCTGGCCCGCGCGACGCTGTTCGTGCTGGCGGCATTCATGGTCTGTGTCGTGGCGATCATGTGCCTCACGCGCGTCGATCGCGTCATCACGAGCGTCGGCGGCAGGATCGTTCCCGTCGACCAGATCAACGTGCTGCAGGCGCTGGATGCCTCGATCATCAAGACGATCGATGTTCGGGAAGGCCAGCAGGTCGAGACCGGGCAGCTGCTCGCGACCCTCGACTCGACCTTCACCGCGGCCGATGTCACGCAGTACAAGCTGCAGATTGCGAGCCTTGAGGCGCAGGTCGCCCGCGACGAGGCCGAATTGTCCGGAAAGCCGTTGTCGTTCGGCCAATCCAACGATCAGGACGCGAGCAGGTACAACGCCCTGCAAAAGGCGCTCTACGACCAGCGCGTCGCGCAGTACCACGCGCAGGTGAACAGTTACGATTCCAAGATCAGTCAGACCGAGGCGACGATCCAGAAGTCGAAGAAGGACGACGAGCGCTACAGTCAGCGTGCCGAGATCGCCGGCAAGATCGAGGACATGCGCTCGACGCTCGCCGAAAGCGGCAGCGGATCCAAGCTGAACCTGTATCTGTCGCAGGATAACCGCCTGGAGCTGCTGCGTCAGATCGACAACACGCACAACACCCTGCTGGAAGCGCAACATCAGCTGGAGTCGCTGAAGGCGGATCGCAACGCCTTCACCGAGCAGTGGAACGCGCAGCTGAGCCAGGATCTGGTCACGACGCGCAACAGCCTGGATACGGCCCGCTCACAGTATGACAAGGCGATCAAGCATCAGGATCTCGTCCGCTGGACGGCTGCCGAGCCATCGGTCGTCCTGACCCTTGCCAAGCTCTCGGTCGGATCGGTGTTGAAGCCGGGCGATCCCTTCATCACGCTGATGCCGCTCAAGACGCGGCTCGAGGCCGAGATCCAGATCCTGTCGCGCGACGTCGGCTTCGTTCGGCCGAACGATCCGTGCACGATGAAGGTCGACGCCTTCAACGCGGCCGAGCACGGCACCGCGCAGGGCAAGATCCGCTGGATCAGCGAAGGCGCCTTCACCACCGACGATGATGGAAAGCCCGTTGACGCCTATTACAAGGCGCGCTGTTCGGTCGACCAGACCAACTTCAAGGATGTTCCGAACAACTTCCGCCTGATTCCCGGCATGACGCTGCAGGGCGACGTCAATGTCGGCACCCGATCGGTGGCGATGTATCTGCTCGGCGGCATGCTGCGCAGTGCAAAAGAAGCAATGCGTGAGCCATGACGGTATCGGCGCGTTCCCTTCTCGACTTGCTCCGACCCGGCTCGTCCCGTTCAGACTCGACGCAGTTTGAACGGGGACTGGAGGCATACGAGAACCGGCAATATCTCGAGGCGTTGCGGTTCTGGCGGCTCGCGTCGCACGCGGGCAATCCGGAGGCGGATTACCGCATCGGGCTGCTCTATGCGCGGAACGAGGGCGTCATCGGCAACATTCCGGATGCGGTCGCGTGGTATGAGCGCGCCGCCCTGAAGGGACATACCGACGCGCAATTCCAGATCGGCCTGATCTACCTCAACGGAGTCCAGGCCACGGTCGGACCGAACAGACCCGAGATGTGGCGGCAATCCACCGCGGCGCGGCTCGGCGACAAGGCGACCAATCTCCACGACCTGGTGTTCCCGAACGGAATCGGGGTGCCCAAGGATCTCGACGCCGCCTTCCTCTGGCTGTCGGTGGCGGCGGAAGCCGGCAAGGCGGAGGCGCAGGCGATCCTCGGCGACATGTACGCCAACGGAATGGGCTGCACGAAGGATCATGCCGCAGCCCTGCGCTGGTACCAGGCCGCGGCGGAGCAGAACGCGGCCTCCGGAGAATTCGCGCTCGGTGACGTGCATTATCAGGGACGCGGCGTTCCCGTCGATTTCGCGCAGGCCGCGATCTGGTATCAAAAGGCCGCGCAGCAGGGTCATGTACGCGCACAGGTTGCGCTTGCCTTCATGTGCCTCAAGGCCACCGGGCTTCCCGAGAATGTCGAGGAGGCGGCGCGGCTGTTCCAGAGTGCCGCCGCGCATGACGATACGATCGCGCTCTACAACATTGCGCTGTTGCGGCTCGCCGGCAAAGGCGTAGTCAAGGATCTCGACAAGGCCGAGACCGCGTTGCGCAAGGCGGCGCGGAAAGACTACTTGCCGGCGGTTCTGGCGCTGGCCGAGTTCTATGCGCTCGGCACCGCCGCCGAACCCGATCTGCGCGAGGCGGCGTATTGGTACGAGAAGGCGGCCGAGCGCGGCGACGCGCAGGCGCAGTTCTTCACCGGACGCTTCTATGCGACCGGCACCGGCGTTCCGCCCAGCATCCGCCAGGCCGCGAAATGGTTCGAACGCGCAGCCGCGAGCGGCCATGCCACGGCGGCGCATAACATCGCGGTGTTCTATCTCAACGGCAACGGCGTGACGCGCGATGTCGCGACCGCGATCAAGTGGTTCGAGCGGGCGTCGGAGGGCGGCATCAGCGCCGCGGGCGTGCAACTCGGCCGGCTCTATTCGGCGGGCAACGGCGTGCCGCGCGATCGGGCGCGTGCGGCGGAATGGCTCAGCAAGGCGGCGAACGGCGGCGACGCCGATGCGAAGACGGCCTATGCCCTGTTTCTGATCCAGGATGAGCCGTCCGAAGCGCGGCTCGCGCAGGCGCGCACGCTGCTCACCGACGCCGCTGAAGGTGGTCATTCCGCCGCGGCGTTTCAGCTCGGCGGGCTGCATATGGGAAGGTCCGGCGGCGCGGTCGATCTTCCGGCCGCAGCGCAATGGTTCAAGCGTGCGGCCAATGCCGGCCATGCCGAGGCCCAGCACTCCTTGGCGTTGCTGTACTCCGATCCGAAGAGCAGCCTCAAGGATCCGCAGGCCGCCGCCGGCTGGATCGTCAAGGCCGCCGATGGCGGCAACGCCGCGGCGCAGTTCAATCTCGCCGTTATGTATTGCACCGGGCAGGGCGTCGAGCAGGACCTTGCGCAAGGCGTGACATGGTACGAGGCCGCGGCACGCCAGGGCCATACCACCGCGCAATACAACCTCGCCGTGATGCTGGGGCGGGGGCAGGGCCGCGAGGCCGATCCGGCGAAAGCCGCCGAGTGGTTCGAGGCGGCTGCGAAGCAGGGCATGGTCGAAGCCCAGCTCGCGATCGGCGACGCGCTGCGCGCCGGCAACGGCGTCGCGCAGGATCGCGATCAGGCACTGCACTGGTATCGGCAAGCGGCGCAGAAGAACAACGAAGGCGCGCTGCGTCGTCTGCAAGCGATGGGCGAGAGCATCGGCTGATTGTCGAATGCGGACATCTCGTCGCGTGAACAGCAGAGATAGTGAACGGCTTGGTTTTTGAGCGCGAAGGCACGGAAGCGGGCACGCCCGCGTGACAATCTAGGCAGGACTAACAATGGCTTTCATATCGACGACAGAGAGATTGCGCTAATGTTGTGTTCACGGAATAAATGCTCATTGTACCTCTGGTTGTGTGAAGATGATCGATAAGAACCATGAGGTCACGATCTGGAACGTGTCAGGCAATGTGATCTCGGGATCGGACTTCCGTGTGACCGGGAAAGAAACTGGAGCCGGCGTTAAACGTTGGCAGGAGATTGAGTGGCAATGAACAAGATGGTCGAACGGAGCGTCAGGGATACGAAGGATATGTTGCCCGTTGCCAGTCCGGTTCAGCAGGAAGACCATCCGCAGAGCCTGTTCCTGGATCCCGATGTAAGCGATCTCCAGTCGGGATCGCGGCTGCGTGGTGCGATACTCGAGTATTCCGGGCGCGGGATTTCCGGCTGGATCGTCGATGCGCAGTCGCCGGCTGCGACCGTTTCGATCGCGCTCTTTGTCGCCTCCCACTGTGTCGAAGAGGGACGGACCGGCCGCACGATGCCGGCCCGCGTCGGTCCGCGCAGCGTGATCGGACGTCCCGGATTTCGTATCGACCTGTCCACGCCGGGAGTGCGCCGCCGTCTGGCGCGCGCGCTGAGAAACGCGCTTGTGGATCCCAAGCACGCGCAGGTCTATCTCCGCATCAGCCTGAGCGACGGCGAATACTACGAGATCCCGCTGTTCGAGAACTTTACGCCGAACGAGGTGGTCGTTGCGCTGGGCTTCTCGGCTGAAGATTACGATGACCTGCTGTTTCCCGCCAACGACAGGATCGTCGGCGGACTGGTGGACGCTTCCCCCAAGGAGGTGCGCTACATCTGCTTCTACCTGCCGCAATTCCATTCATTTGAAGAAAATGACAGGTGGTGGGGACCGGGGTTCACCGAGTGGACCAACGTCGCGCGGATGCGCGCCCAGTTTCCGGCCCATGAATCGCCATGGTTGCCGGCCGATCTGGGGTTCTATGACGTCCGGCTGCCGGAAACGCGCCGTCAGCAGGGCGAGCTCGCCCGCAAATACGGCATCGATGGATTCTGCTACTACGTCTATTGGTTCCAGGGGCGAAGGCTGCTGGAGAAGCCGCTGCAGCTGCTGCTCGAGGACGGCGAGCCGAATCTGCCGTTCTGCGTTTGCTGGGCGAACGAGAACTGGTCCCGCCGCTGGGACGGCTCGGATGCCGAGCTTCTGCTCGGACAAAATCACTCGCTGGAGGACGATGTCCGCTTCATCGACGACATGGCCGACCTGCTGCTCGATGAACGCTACATCACCGTCGACGGCCGAAAGGTCATCGTCATCTACCGGCCGTCATTGTTGCCGGACAAGCAGCGCCTGTTCGAGATCTGGCGCGAGCGCGCCCGCGAGCTCGGGATCGGCGAGCTTCTCATTTGCAATGCGATGACGTTCGGAGAGTTCGATCCGCGCGACGTCAATTGCGACGCGGCCATCGAGTTTCCGCCGCACACGGTCTCGACCCGGGAGGTGCCGCCGACCGAAGTCGATGCGCCGCCGACCTTCGCCGGAAAGGTCTACGACTATGTCGACGCCATGCGATCGTCGATCGGCAAGACCTACGATTTCCCGTTCTTCCCCGCGGTGATGCCGCGTTGGGATAACACGCCCCGCAAGGGGCCGCGCGGCCACATCTTTACCAGGTCCAGTCCGGAGGCGTTCGAGGTCTGGCTTCGCGATGCGACCTTGCGCGCCAAGGGCAACAGCTTTTCCGAGTCATTGGTGTTCATCAATTCCTGGAACGAGTGGGCGGAGGGGGCTCATCTCGAGCCGGATTCGCGCTATGGGCGCGCATTTCTCGAAGTCGTGCGCAGGGTCGCTTCGGCCGAGCCGATCTCGGCGCAGATTCGCAACAGCCCGGATCTCCTGGATTGCCTCAGCAGGCAGGAGCTCGAATGGGCGGTGAAGGAGGCCTCGACCCATGTCGAGGTGCTCGCGAACCTGCACCGGTCGGGCCTCACCCATTCGGGCGTGCAGCGCCTGAGAAGCGGCGCGCCGGTCGAGGCGGCGGGCGCGTCCGACAACCCGGCAGGCTCGTTGCTGGTCATCGAGAACATCAATTCGCAGACCGGCGAACGTGTGATCGTCGATCCGCGCTACGAGATCCTGGTGCGGGGCTGGATCTGCGCGAGCAGCGCGTTCGAGGCCAGCAGGCAAAGGACCGGCTTCCTGGTGCTGTCGGCGCTTGCTCCGGAGGGCGCGATCAACAGCGGGTACTGCCTGATCGTTGATTGGCACGAGCGCGTGGACGTCAAGGAATACATGAAGGCTGAGAGCAAGGAGTGCTATTTCGGCTTCCAGCTGTCGTTCTCGATCAGGGATTTGCCGGATGGTGAATATCAGCTCGCGGTGCTGGAGGTCGGCGACGGAGCCAGCGCGCTGGTGCGGTCCCGCCATTCGATCATCGTGAGACGTTGAGGTCGCCGATGCTCGCAAGTGTCGTCATCGCGTGCTACAAGCATGAGCAGTATCTCGAGGAGTGCCTCGAGACTGTCTATCAACAGACTTTTGCCGACATCGAGCTCGTCATCGTGGACGATCATTCGCCGGACAAGAGTTTCGAAATCGCGCAGCGCGTGATCAAGAAGAAGTCGTTCGGGAAACGCTTTGTTTCCTGCAAGCTGCTCAAGAACCCGCAAAACCTCGGTGCCCACTACACCTGGAACAGGGCGTTGTCGCTGACCAAGGGCGACATGATCTTCCTGTTGAACTCGGACGATGCCTTCTCAAGGGATCGCGTCCGGCTGTTCGCGGACAAGCATGGCGATGAGCGGCTGTTCTTCGGCTTCTCGGCGGTCGAGCCGATCGACGAGCATGGCAAGTCGATCAGCAACTACCAGTTTCCGACCCGGCTGCGCTATGCGATCGATCGGGCCCGGATCGCGGGGGCGCCGCTGTCATGGACATTCCTGGATTCGCAGATTGCGGCGTCGACCGGAAACTTCGTCTTCAGCCGTGAACTGCTGCGCCAGGTGGGGTGGCTTGCCGATCTCAAATACTGCCACGACTGGGATTTCGCGCTGCGCGCCGTGACCAAGGTCGAGCCGACCTATCTCGACGCCGACCGCTATCTGTACCGGCTTCACTCGACCAACAGTTTCCGAAGTCTGAGCAAGGTGGCGGAGAGCGAGACGAAGGCCTGCATGGTGTCGTATTGCCTGAACGCAATCACGTCGCGGCCGCAAAACAAGACCTGTCTCAGCCCGTCGAATTTCGGTGACTCATTCTATGACTTCGTGAAGCTGCACCCGAACTTCAATTATTGGGTCAAGCAGATCTACGCACCCTATCATACCGAACACCGGACGGTGGAATCGAACGATCGGACCAGGCCGATCCGTTGGCGCTGATCGCCTGGCTCGAGCCGGCGGCTCCGTTCCGAACCTATCGGAACGGAGCGCGAGGCGAACTAGCAGAGGTTTTTCGACGCCGCCCGTGCGGTCGCCTTGAGAACTTCGCGCAGCGCTTCCAGCCGATCGGTCTGGCAGGGCAGGGTCGGGACCAGCCAGCCGCCCTCATCGTTTTCGTTCCAGGCATAGATCAGCACCGCGGGCGCTCGGCGATCGGGTGCCTGGCTGTTCACCCAGCTGATCGATTGCGTGAGATGGCTCGAGAGCTCCTTCTTCGTCGGCGCCGTGTAGAAATTGGCGATGCCGTCGCCCGGACGCTGCGACGTTTCCCAGGGCACGGGATGTTCGATGCGCGGACGCCGGTCCCATCCCGTCATCACCGTGGGCACGACGGGCACCTGGCTGCCGGCCAGAGTGTTCCAGCCTTTTTCGGCATACTTGGCGAGGTCCGCAAAGCTTCCGCGGCCGTTACCGGTCGTGATCGCATATGATCCGACCGCGTCGGCGCCCAGATTTGTCGCCTCCTGGCTCAGGAATTTCGTGTCTCCTGCCAGCACGATATAGGGCTCGCCGTGACCGGCGGCGTTGGCATCGGATCTGAACTTGCTCAGTTGCGCGCGCAGGCCCTGCACGCCGCCCCAGCTTCTCTGCACGTCCGCGCCCTTGATGAAGCCAAGGAAGTAGAGCGGCCGATCGCCCTCGACCCTCAGATAGTTCTTGTCCGCCATCAGACCGATGTGCTCCTGGGGCAATGCAGACAGCTTGGCTGCCGATCCCCATCGACCGAGCTCGGTGAACATGCAGTACTTTAGTTCGGCTGCCTTCGGACGGGTTCGGAACGCGTACAGGGCTCTCGACATCGGATGGTTGGCGCCGTAGCCGGCAAAGGCCCAGTAATCCAGTCCGGCGAAGACCGCCTGTTCGATCTCCTTGTCCATCTCGGTGTCGATCGAGCTCGAGAAATCAAGCGCGTTGGGATCGCGGTTCATTTGCGCCCCGAAGAAGGGGGCCCGCCAACGATATTTCTGCGGACCGAGCGACTGCTTCATGGCTTCGGTGGGCTGCGAGCCGGGCGAGTACCATGCGTCCCATCGAATGGCTCCGACGAGCGGCCTGGAAGGTGCTGCGGCCGCAGCGGGATGGCCGGAACCGAGGAAGCTGAGCGCGCCGGGCAAGAGGCTTGCGGATAACGAGGTCAAAAACATCCGTCGCGTCAGCGCGAACGGCTGACGGGCTGCTTCGTTCCTGTGGTTCATTGGCGGTCTCCGATCGTTGCCGTCCGGTGCGGCGGTTTCATGCAAATGGCGCCGAGCCCTCGTCTCTATTGTATTGATTTTCCTCGAAATAACCTTACAACAGTTAAAATGTGAGCGCTGCCCGTTATAGCCTTATTCTTGTAGGATAAGTGCGCTAATAGGGAATTCGTGGTGCGAACCAATGGTAATTGCTTGTTGATCTCGTGGGGAGCGGCTCAGGTTGGACATGGAAATTCCAGCATTGTCTAGTTTCAGCTCAGGCGTGAATCTCGATACGCTTCCAGCAAGTGAGATCGAGACAAGGCTTAGAGATTTCTTTTCCGGGCGGATCGCAAATCCGAAACCCGACGATCTCATCCAGTCAGTCGAGCAGTTGGAGCAGCAATTCGGCGACTACAAGGAATTCCAGTTTGCAAAGGCGGCAGCGCTTGTGCAGGCATGTGATTTCGCCGGAGCGCGTGCAATTCTTCTCGGCCTCGTCAAGCACATGCCATCCGACTCGCGGGTGCTGCATCGCCTTGCAATCGCGGATCTCAACATGGGGTCCGCCCAGGAGGCGCAGGACGTCTATCTTTCCGCGCTTGCCGCGGCGCCGAAAAGCGAAAACCTGCGGCGCGAGTTCGCCGGCCTCCTGCGCGTGATGGAGGCGAAGAAGCTTTATGCCGGCGTTGATCGCAAGAAGCACGGCCTGGCCGTCGTGTGCGCCATCAAGAACGAGGGCGACGATCTCTTGGAATGGCTGCACTTTCACCGGCTGGTGGGTGTCGACCACTTCTACCTCTACGACAACGGCAGCACCGACAATACGCGCGCCGTCATCGAGTCGTTCCCGTGGCCCGAAATGATCACCTATCATTTCGTGGCGGGGGAATTCGGCCAGATGCGGGCCTTCTCGCACGCGATCGACAGCTATCGCAATTGCGCGGAATGGTGCGCCTTCATCGATGCCGACGAGTACCTGTTTCCGACCAAGGCCGGCAACATCAGGGATGTCCTGGCGGAGGTCGGGCCGGCGCCGGCGGTCGCGGTGCATTGGCTGAACTTCGGGTCGAATGGTCACGACGCGCGGCCGGCCGGCCTGTGCATCGAGTCCTTCACGCGCCGCGCGCCCGACGACTTCCCGGATCATTTCATCATGAAGTCGATCGTGCGGCCCGACACCATCGTGTCCTATTTGCATCCGCATCAATCGCTGGTGTTGGGGTGCTACGTCGCGGAAGACGGCACGCCGGTGTTCCCGATCGGCGGGCGCTGTACCGCTCCCAAGCGGGACAAGCTCGTGATCAATCACTACTACACCAAGTCACGCCAGCAATTGCTGAAGAAGCGTGAGCGCGGCCGGCCGTTGGCCGACGGCGATCCGGAAAAGATCCGCGCCATGGAGTTCTTCACGCTGCGGGACCGCAACGACGTGGAAGACGCGACGATCCAAAGGTTTCTTCCGGAGCTGAAGAAACTGGTTCAGGTCTGATCTGTGGAATAGCGATATCTTCGCTGGAGGAGGGCGCGCCGGTTGTCGCGCCCGGCCAGCGGTGGATGGCCCTGGAAGCGATTTGAGAGCGCAGCGACGGGCTGCGCTGCAATTCCAAAGCGCAGCGACGAGCTGCGCAGCGATCAGCTACAACGGCTCCAGCCGGTACTTCTCGAGCAGACCCTGTGCGGCGGCGCGATTGATCTCTGCCGGCCGCTGGAAGACCGACATGTTGTTGGCACGCGCGATTTCCCGCGCCACCGTCCGCACTGAATGGTAGTGCGGACGATTCTCGAAGTCGTGGATTGCGATGAAGGCGCCGGGTGCGGCGTGAAGCACGCACTGCACGAAGCAGGCTACCCGAAAGCGGCCGTCGACGAAGTACAGATCCGCGGTCTTGCTTTCCGGCCGCTCCCAGATGCGTTCGTGATAGGCGGGCCAGGAGCTCTCTTTCTCCTTCTCCACCGGATAGCCCCACTCGCGCAGCTTGCCGATGTCGACATGCAGCAGCTGCGGCTGGGTGCTCGCGCCACGCGTGGCGTCGCCGACATTGGCGAGCCATTCCGCGGAGGAATCGATCGATATGACCCACTCCTTCCGGGTCTGACAGGCGAGCCAGGTGCTGCCTCCCGACCCGAATTCCAGATAGCGCCTCGAGAGATCCACGAAGCTTTTGAACAGTGTCAGTTCCTGACCGTCCATTGCGATTTTCATGGCGGGCTCCCGTGGTTTCTCGATTTGCTGTGTGGCGGGTGGCTGCCAATCCACCGTCGGAAGGCGGTCGCGGCTGGTCAGGCCGCGATGAGATCCGGTTGGATCGTCATCGCGTTCGTCGGCTTCCTGTTGGCCATCCACGCCCGTGATTTGGAGAGATCGGCGGACTACTGGTTCAGCCCGACGCGCTCCACCTTGTAGCCGCGCTCCAGGATCGCGCGCCACCAGGGTTGCTCGTCGACATACCAGCGCACCGTCTTGGCGATGCCGGTCTCGAAATTCTCCTCGGCGCGCCAGCCGAGCTCGGTCTCGAGCTTGGTGGCGTCGATCGCGTAGCGGCGATCGTGGCCGGGCCGGTCGGCGACGAAGTTGATCAGCTGGCGCCGCGGGCCTGCCGCAGCCGGCGCGATCTCGTCGAGCAGGTCGCAGATGCTGTGCACGACGTGGAGGTTGGTGCGCTCGTTGCGGCCGCCGACATTGTAGGTCTCGCCGATCTTGCCGCGCTCCAGCACCAGGGTCAGCGCCTTGGCATGGTCCTCGACGAACAGCCAGTCGCGGATGTTCTGGCCGTCGCCATAGACCGGCAGCGGCTCGCCGGCGAGCCCCTTGATGATCATGTGCGGGATCAGCTTCTCCGGGAAGTGATAGGGGCCGTAATTGTTGGAGCAGTTGGTCACCAGGGTCGGCAGCTCGTAGGTCTCGCGCCAGGCGCGCACCAGATGATCCGACGACGCCTTGCTGGCCGAATAGGGCGAGTTCGGCGCATAGGCCGTGGTCTCGGTGAACAGGCCTTCATCGCCGAGCGAGCCGAACACCTCGTCGGTCGAGATGTGCAGGAAGCGGAACTGGTCGCGCTTCTCGGGCGAGAGCGTGCGCCAGTGCCGCAGCGTCTCCTGCAGGATGGTGAAGGTGCCGACGATGTTGGTCTGGATGAATTCGCCGGGACCGTCGATCGAGCGGTCGACATGGCTCTCCGCGGCAAGGTTCATCACCGCATCGGGCTGGTATTTCTCGAACAGCCGCCGCAGCACCTGCGCCTCGCAGATGCAGGCCTTTTCGAACGTGTAGTTCAGGCTCTCGGTCGAGCCGGGCAGCGAGGCCAGGTTCGCCGCATAGGTCAGCTTGTCGATGTTGACGACGCGGGCGTGGGTGTCCCGCAGCAGGTGACGGACCACGGCGGAGCCGATGAAGCCGGCGCCGCCGGTGACGAAGATCGTCGATCCCTTAAACCGCATGCTTGAGTACCTCCGCCGTGCGCGGCTGGCCCTGGAACGAGCGGTAGACCGACAGCAGATACTCGCCGTAGCTGCTCTTGGCGGTCTTCTGCGCCACCTTCGCGAAGGCTTCGAGCGAGATATAGCCCTGGCGCAGCGCGATTTCCTCGGGGCAGGCGATGCGCAGGCCTTGGCGCTGCTCCAGGATCTGGACGAAGTGGCTGGCCTCGACCAGCGACGAGTGCGTGCCGGTGTCGAGCCAGGCAAAGCCGCGGCCGAGCACCTCGACATAGAGGTCGCCGCGCTCGAGATAGGCCTTGTTGACGTCGGTGATCTCGATCTCGCCGCGCGGCGACGGCCTGATGCCGGCCGCGATCTCGACCACGTCATTGTCGTAGAAATAGAGGCCGGTGACGGCGACGTTGGACTTCGGCCGCTTCGGCTTCTCCTCGATCGACAGCGCCCGGCCGGTGCCGTCCAGCTCCACCACACCATATTGCTCCGGCGCGTTGACGACGTAGCCGAACACGGTGGCGCCCTTCTTGCGGACCGAGGCGGACGACAGCATGCTCGGCAGGCCGTGGCCGTAGAAAATGTTATCACCTAACACAAGGGCGACGGAGTCATCGCCGATGAAGTCGCGTCCGACGATGAAGGCGTCGGCGAGACCGCGCGGGGTCTCCTGCGTGGCGTAGGAGAACCTGATGCCGATCTCGTGGCCGTCGCCGAGCAGGCGCTGGAACAGCGGCTTGTCCTGCGGCGTGGAGATGATCAGGATATCGCGGATTCCGCCGAGCATCAGCGTCGACAGCGGATAATAGATCATCGGCTTGTCGAAGACGGGCAGCAGCTGCTTGGAGACGACAGTGGTCACGGGATAGAGACGCGAGCCGGTGCCACCGGCAAGGATAATGCCTTTCATGGTCCCTCACAATTTGACTATCAGAACATAACATATAGCGTGCGCTGCACAAGTTTGTTATGAGAGGGAAATTAACATTTCGGGCGCCTCAAACTGGAACAAATGTTAGATGAACGTCATCAAGACCGAGCTCCCTGAAGTCCTGATCGTCGAGCCGAAGCTGTTCGGCGACCAGCGCGGCTTCTTCCTCGAGACCTACCAGTCGCCCCGTTATGTCGAGCACGGCATCGCGCGCCCGTTCGTGCAGGACAACATGTCCCGCTCGGCCTATGGCGTGCTGCGCGGGCTGCATCTGCAGAACCCGCTCACCCAGGGCAAGCTCGTGACCGTGCTGCGCGGCAAGGTGCTGGACGTCGCCGTCGACGTGCGCGTCGGCAGCCCGAATTTCGGCAAGCATGTCGCGGTCGAATTGAGCGAGGACAATCGCCGGCAATTGTGGGTGCCGCGCGGCTTCGCCCACGGCTTCGTGGTGCTCTCCGAGACCGCCGACTTCTTCTACAAATGCGACGACTTCTACAGCCCCAAGGACGAGCTCTCGATCCGGTGGAATGATCCTGCGATCGGGATCAAATGGGGGGTCGATAAGCCGCAGCTGTCGGGCAAGGACGCGGACGCGCCGCTGCTCGCCGACGCCCGCAATCTTCCGACCTATGGACAAATCTGATGCGGATCCTGTTAACGGGTACACGCGGCCAGGTCGGCAGTGCGCTGAAGCCGCTGCTGGAAAGCCACGGCACCATCATCGCGCCGCCCACGGCGGAGTTCGATCTGTCGAAGCCGGAACTGCTGACGGGCCAGCTCGAAAGCCTGAAGCCCGATCTGATCATCAATCCGGCGGCCTATACCGCGGTCGATCGCGCCGAGGACGAGCGCGAGCTGGCGTTCCTGGTCAACGCGAAGGGACCGGAAGCGATCGCCAAATGGGCGGCTGCGAACCGCGTGCCGCTGGTGCATTTCTCCACCGACTACGTCTTCAATGGCTCGGGCGACCGGCTGTGGCGCGAGGACAGCCCGACCGAACCGTTGTCGGCCTACGGCGCCAGCAAGCTTGCCGGTGATCTTGCGATCCAGGCGGCGGGCGGGGCGCATCTGATCGTGCGCACCTCATGGGTCTATGCGGCCAAGGGCACCAATTTCCTGCGCACCATCGCGCGGCTCGCCGGCGAGCGGAAGGAGCTGCGCATCGTCGCCGATCAGATCGGTGCGCCGACCACGGCGCAGGCGATCGCCAGCGCGGTCGCGGGCATCGTTCTGCCCAACCTCACCACGCTGCACGACCAGCTCGCGCGCAGGGGCGGGGTCGTCAATCTCGTCTGTGCCGGCGAAACCAGCTGGCACGGCTTCGCCACGGCGATTGTCGGCGGGCTGCGCTCGCGTGGCGTCACGCTGGCGGTCGAGAACATCGTTCCGATCGCCACCGCCGATTTCCCGACCAAGGCGGTGCGTCCCGGCAATTCGCGGCTCGATCTGTCGCGGCTGAAGGCGCAGTTCGGTGTTGCGATGCCGACCTGGCAGGAAGCGCTGGCGCACGAGCTGGATGCGTACGTCCAGCTCGGCACGCCGGCGGCCGCCTAGAGCAAGAGATGTTCGCGTAAAGACAACGCCTCAAAAAATGAGAGCCTCGTTTCGATTTGATCGGAACGAGGCTCCAGGATCGGGCGGAAGATCGAGCTGAACGGCGGCTGTCGTCGCCGGTCAGGTGCGGCCGCTCAACGCGGCCGGCCGATGCTCTCGTAGGTGAAGCCGTGCGCGGCCATCTCGTCCGGACGGTAGATGTTGCGCAGATCGACGACGACAGGATGCTTCATCTCCTGCTTGATGCGCTTGAGGTCGAGCGCGCGGAACTGGCGCCACTCGGTCACGATGACCAGCGCATCCGCCTGGCGCGCGCATTCATAGGCGTCCTTGCAGTACTCGATCTCGGGCAATTCCTTGCGGGCCTGCTCCATGCCGATGGGATCGTAGGCCCGAACCTTGGCGCCGAAGTCGCTCAGGCCGTTGATCAGCGGGATCGAGGGCGCCTCGCGCATGTCGTCGGTATCGGGCTTGAAGGTCAGGCCGAGCACGCCGATCGTCTTGCCGCGCAGCTCGCCGCCGAGCACGTTGGCGACCTTGCGCGCCATCGCCCGCTTGCGGTTGTCGTTCGCGGTCAACGTCGCCTCGACGATCTTCAGCTGCACGTCGTGATCGAGCGCGGTCTTGAACAGCGCACGGGTATCCTTCGGGAAGCACGAGCCGCCATAGCCCGCGCCGGCATGCAGGAACTTGGTGCCGATCCGGTTGTCGAGCCCGATGCCGCGCGCAACTTCCTGCACGTTGGCCCCGACCTTCTCGGAGAGATCGGCGATCTCGTTGATGAAGGTGATCTTGGTGGCGAGGAAGGCATTTGCGGCGTATTTGATCAATTCCGCCGTGCGTCGCGCAGTATAGAGGATCGGCGCCTGGTTCAGATAGAGCGGGCGATAGACTTCGCCCATCACCCGCTTGGCGCGGTCGTCCTCGGTGCCGACGACGATGCGGTCGGGATGGCGGAAATCCTGGATCGCGGCGCCTTCGCGCAGGAATTCAGGGTTCGAGGCCACGGCGAAATCGGCGTCCGGACTGGTCTCGCGGATCAGGCGTTCGACCTCGTCGCCGGTGCCGACCGGCACGGTCGACTTCGTCACCACCACGGTGAATTTCTTGATCGCCGCGCCGATCTCCTTGGCGGCTGCATAGACGTAGCTCAGGTCGGCATGGCCGTCGCCGCGCCGCGAGGGAGTTCCCACCGCGATGAACACCGCGTCGGCATCCGCGACGGCCGGCGCGAGCTCGGTCGTGAAGGTCAGGCGTCCGGCGGCGGCGTTGGTCTCGACGAGCTTATCGAGGTCAGTTTCGTAGATCGGGATCTTGCCGCGCTTCAGGGCTTCGATCTTGCCGGCGTCCTTGTCGACGCAAACGACCTGATGGCCGAAGTCGGCAAAACACGCTCCGGACACGAGACCTACATATCCCGTTCCAACCATTGCAATCTTCATGAATCCGCTCGTCGATCAGTGTGGAGAGGAGGCGTTAGCACTAGCACAATTGGTGCCGATAACGCCAAGTTTTATAACGTATGGTTTGTGTTGGAGGTCGGCGGCTTTTTGTGCAAACGGTGATTGCCTCAGTGCAGGTGAGTGCTCGCTAGTCACCTCGGGCGCACCATGGACACATTCTCAACTTGAAATCGACTGACAATCGAACCGCCGTTCGAGGGGTGGACATGAGCACGATGACGATGGGCAAGCAGCGGTCCCCGGAAGCTGAATACGCGTCGCTACAAACGCAATTCTCCAGATACGATCGCACCACGTTTTCTGGATTTGTTTACGACCGCGCCGATCTCGGTCGCCGCTACACCGTCGAACTGCTGGTCGACGGCGAGCCATACATGTCATCATTGTGTGACGAGTTTGTAACAGAGCTCGCCGACGCCGGGATCGGCGACGGTCGATTTGGCTTTACCTTCAACGTGCAGGACGAGGTCGGCTCGAACGCCACAATCGTCGAGGCGCGGCTGGCCAATATCGGAAGCCCGGTCGGTGCTCCGATTCGCTGCGATGTCGCAGCAGCGCAGGCGCGGTGGCACCGCATCGGCGATATCGAATGGGTCGGGGGCTTGCGCTTCGAGGGCTGGCTTTCCAAGGACATCGACGAAGACATCGAAATCCTGATCGCGCAACGGCCGGTGATGACCGTGCGGCCGACCGGATGGACCAATGTCGCGCGCGGTGCCGAGTTCGGCGTCGGCCGCCGGATCGATTTTCATCTGCCCGAGCATTTTGCCGACGGCCGGATGCGCGGACTTTCCGCGCGCACGATTTCGGGACGCTACCTGGTCTCGGAGCCGATCGCGTTCGTCGCTTTCGATCGCGGACTGGAGCAGACGCTCGCCGATCTCGGGCGCTGGGACAGCGAGCGGCTTCGCGGACAGCTGTTCGACAGGGTGCTGCCGGCCACGATGCCATTGCACGCCTATCGCAGCTGGAAGGAGCGTTTCCCGCCGACCCCGGAGTCGGAGCATGCCGACATTGCATCGGAAGCCGCGGTCGTCCTGATCGGCGATGCAAGGGTGGACGAAAGCATCGAAAGCCTCGAAGCCCAATCGCACGCGGCCTGGTCGGCGGTGTGCCTGCCGGCGCGCGGGTTCAGCCAGTTCGAACCGCAAGCGGCGCGCGAGTTTGTCGACGGCGATGCCGCCAATAGCGCGTTCTTCGTTTTCTGCCTGAGCGGGACGATCCTCGCCGAAGACGCGTTGCGGCGCTTCGCCGATGTCTTCGCATCGGAGGCCGGCTGCGATCTCGTCTATGGCGACGTCGAGGTCTCGGCAGGCGGCGGCGCCGTCTGGCCGCTGGCGTTCTCGGCATTCGATCTCGAACGCGCGCTCGAGCAGGGTTATGGGGCGTATTGTTTTGCGGTGCGCCGGGAACGTGCCCTGCAGGCTTTGCGGTCGGCGACGTCGCTCTACGACATCTTCCTGTCCTGTGCGGACCCTGATCGAACCTATCACCTTCCGGGATCGGTTGCGGCATTGCCGCGGATCGATGCCTCGGCCGCAACCGCCGAACTGGCCGCGGCGAGCAAGGCCTGGTTTGCCAGAGCCGGTGCCGAGGCGAGTGTCGAGCCGCGAAAGGCAGGGCTTCTTCCGGCCGTGCAGGTCAAGCGCACCGTCGACTGGAACGAGCGCACCACCATCATCATCCCGACCAGAAATCGCGCCGAGCTGCTCAAGCGATGCATCGAGACGGTCACGCCGGCCGCGAACGAGACCAATGCCCGGATCCTCGTCGTCGACAACAATTCGACCGAGCCCGAAGCGCTGAACTATCTGGAGAGCCTGTCCGCGGAGGAAATCGACGTCATCTCGGTCGAGGGTCCTTTCAACTTCGCATTCATCAACAATGCCGCCGTCGATTGCGTCGACACCGACAACATCTGCTTTCTCAACAACGACGTCGCGGCGCTCGACGACAGCTGGCTGGCTGAAATGCTGTGGCGGCTCGCCGCTCCCGATGTCGGCGCCGTCGGCGCCAAGCTGCTGTGGCCGAGCAGCGTCGTGCAGCATGGCGGGGTGGTGCTGGGGGCGAATTTCTCGGCTGCGCACGCCTTCAACGACCGGATGGACGGCGATCCCGGCTACGGCGATCTGCTCCAGGTCGCGCACGAATGTTCGGCGGTCACGGCCGCGTGCCTCTTGATGCGCAAGTGCGACTTCCTGGCCGTCGGCCGCATGGACGAAATCCGCTTTCCGATCAGTTTCAACGATATCGACCTGTGCCTGAAGCTGCGCCAGCTCGGCAAGCGCATCGTCTTCACGCCGGACGCGAAACTCGTTCATCTGGAGTCGGCAAGCCGGGGCCGCGATTCCGAGCCGGATCGCAAGGCGCGCTTCAAGCGCGAGCTGTCGATGCTGCGGGCGAAATGGGGAGAGGTGCTGCTCGACGATCCCTATTACAGCCCGCTGTTGGGCCTGGACTCGACGCCGTTCTCCTCGCTGGCATGGCCGCCGCGCTCATGGAAGCCGCGCGCCAACCTGCCGCCGGTGCCGACCGCTCCGCCGATCGGGATGTAGCACTGCATCATCGGCCACCCAGCCAAGGATCGCTGCGATCATTGCATCGGCATCAAGGCCCGGCTGAAGCCTCAGGTCGCTGGTGCGGCTGCGTGCCGGTGCTGTCGGGCTCCACTGCGTCGCAGCGACCGGCAGGCCGGTTGCCAGCAGCGCGTCCACCAGCGGATGCCCAAACGCCGGTTCGCCGATGTCGAGAACCAGCTTGGTGAGGCCGTGCGCTTCGATCAGCGTGGCCATGTCGTCGGCGGCGATGTCGCCGCTGATCATGACGTTCGGCCGCTGCATCAGCTTGAGATCGTCGAGCGTGGTGCCGAGCACGACGATCTCGAGGCCGTCGTCGGCGTCGGCCATCTGATCGCTCAGCGCCCTGATGAAACGAAATTCCGCCGCGCCGGCGTGCAGGGCAAGCAGGCCGAGGCGCGGCGGGCCGTTCTCGGCGCGATGCAGCGCGCGTGGTGCGGGTGGATCGCCCAGCCTGGTCACCTGCAGGCCGAGAGCCGCTTCCGAAAACGCGGCGCCGTCTTCGCCGATCGCGGTCACGCGTGCCGCCCCGGCGATCAGGCTGATCCAGTCCGGATCAGCGCCCGATCCGGCCGAAGCGCGCGCCGCAAGCGCGGTGTCGGTGATCAGCAGGTCGTAGGCGAAACGCTGCGTGAGCTGCGCCAGACATGCGCCGGGGATGCGGTTCGGCTCCGTAATCTCGAGTGATCGAATTCCGAGATCGGCGAGCAGCGTCACGAGAGCCTCGCGCCCCTCCGGCGTCGCAACGTCGAGCGCGATCGACTGCGGAGCTGCGCCGTCCGGATCGAAGATGGCAGCCTGCTGGCGTTGTCCCTCCGCGCGGATCTGCACGACGAGGCCGCGCTGACCGTCCGCTGCGAGCTGCCCGCAGCGCCGGATGGCAATCTCCCGGCCGATCGAGGAGCCGCAGAGGATGATGTGCGGGCCGGCCGCGCGCGGCTCGCTGGCGAGCAGCCTGAGCTCGAGCGCCGCACGGCAATCCCGCAGCGGATCGGCCAGCAGGAACGCGGCGCACTCCGTCGCATAGCGCCGGTAGCGATGCTCGAGAACGCGGAGATTGCGCAGCACCAGCGAGCGCTTCTCGCCGAGAAACGAGCGCGAGCCCTCGTGTCCGACAAACACCGAGGGGATGCAGACGTTGCGGAAGCCGGCCTCGGCGGCGCGCAGGCAGAAATCGACATCCTCGAGATAGCCGCGATAGAAATCGTCGGAAAGCTCCCGCACGGCGTCGAGACATTCGCGGGTGATGTAGAGGCAGAACCCGATGCCGTTGGGGATGTCGATGGCGATCCCGGCATTGGCGCTGCCCGCAAGTTCGTCCAGCAACTCCAGTTCGCCGGGCGAGGGCAGGGGATTGGAGCGGTTCGGCACCGGGAAGCTGGTGTATTCGCCGTTGTTCGACAGCGGCGTCGCCGTGCCCACGCGCGGCGTCGATTGCACGGCGCTGCGCAGGCGTTGCAGCGCGTGCTTCGGTACGATCGTGTCGGAATTCAGCAGCACGATGTCGCCGGCCTCGGTCTCGCCGAGTGCCCGGTTGACCGCGCCGACAAAGCCGAGATTGTGTTCGTTGGTCAGGAGCCGGATGCGCGCCGCCGCCGCGAGCTCGCCGAGCAGGCGCTTGATGTCGCGCTCGGGCGACGCATCGTCCACGACGATGATGGTCGCGCCCGGGGTGCAGGTGACGGCGGTCAATGCGCTCTCGATGCAGTCGCGCGTTGCGGCCAGATCCCGATAGACCGGGATGATGATGGTGAGCGGGAGCGTTCCGCCGTCGTGCGTGCGCGCCGGGCGCCGTGGCGTGTTGCGGTGATCCGGAACGCGGTTGGCCGGGAGCTGAATGCTGGCGATGACCCGGTCCGTCTGCGTGATCTCGAGGCGCTGCGAGGTCGCAGACGCCGGCCGGATCAGGCGGAAGCTCGCGGCGCGCCGCCCATCCAGCGCGAATCTGTGCCGGGGATCGGATGGAAGCTGGATGGTGCTGGATTGATCGGCCTGCGCCAGTGACAGGTACGGGTCATCGGTCCCTCGCCACGTCACCCAGCCCTTCACCTCTTCGTCGAGGAAGTCGATGCGGGCGCAACAGTCCTGGCCGCTCTGTTCGAGCAGCAGCAATGCGCTTTTGACCGAATCCGCATCGTCGTCGCGTCGCGCGACGCTTCGTGCCGCTTCAATCTGCCGGAAGCCGTCGCCCCACGCCATCATCCGTCGTGCCGCGACCAGATCGTCCGGTTCGAGTTCGATCGCCCTGGCCACGCTGGCGACGGCTGCATCGCTGAGATCGAGATGAAACAGGGCTTCTGCGCGCAGCAGGTGGGCGCGCGCGCCCGGATGCGGCAGGATCCGGCAGCGGCGATCGGCGAGCGCGAACGCGCGCCGGAAATCCCGCGCCTCGAGCGCCGCGACCGCGGCCCGCTCGAGATCGACATGGTGCAGCGTCTTGGACGTAAAGGCGATCCTGCGCGCGTCGGCGGTCAAATGTCGCCCTTGTCTGCCTGGCCGTCAGCCCGCCGTCTTGACGGCGCTCTGCCGGCTCCGGAACACGCGCACCCGGCCCTCGAGGCGCGGTCCGTCCAGGCGCGGCGCGGGGTTGACGGGTACGGGTTCAGCGCGCCGCGGCTGCTGGGGCGCCAGCGGCGCTGCCTGCACCCGCCGTTCTTCGAGATTGAGCTTGAGGCCGACCAGCGGTTCCCGGCCTGAAGGGCCGGACACCACGATCCGGTTCCCGGTGACCCGCAGCGCGGGTGCGCCCAGGAAGATGGTCTCGGCCGAGATCGCATAACGGTCGGCGCTGGGGCCCGACGCTTCCAGCGAGAACCCGGTGATGGCCAGCGCGCGGCCACGGGTTCCGGTAAAGGTTCCAAGCGGAACGAACTGGTTGTCGCCGCGCTGCGGCCTGGCGAACTTGACCGCATATTGCAGGTTCAGATCGTGCGGCTTGTTCGGCCATTCCAGCGAAATGCCCTCGATCCGGGCCGGAGCGGACGGTCCGGCGATCCAGGTATTCGGGCCGACGGTCACATCACCCAAGCCGGCGACATGGGCCAGCAATTTGAGGTCGCTGTGCTCGCGCGGGCCGGCAGCGGGCTCGTATGTAGCGGGCTCGTACGTGTCGAACGGGTCGCTTGCCGGCTGGCTGATGGGCTGTCCCTGGGTCAGCGGCTCGAACTTGATATTGGCGGCGGTCGACCCGCCGGCGCGCCCCGCCGTGACCTCGACGATCACGCGGCTGGGCCGGGCGACCGACACCACCAGCGCGCTCTCGGGCGCGAACAGGGTTCCATTGACCGCATCGGGTCCGCTAATGATATTACAATTGTTAACACTGGCGCGATCCGCGTATACGCGCACCATCGGAGGTGACGTCTTATCGTCCGCGCCATTGTACCGAACCAGGAAAAGACCCCGTGCCAGATCAATGGTTTTCTGCTGAATCTGTTCGTTCATCGTCGCCTGCGAGCTTAACGGAATGGATTGATATGCCTCCCACACTGTGCCCCAAAAATCGGTGTGATAGAAGGGGGCTTAATGTTAATCCGGTAAGATAGTTTGACCCGTACCAGTCGATGACACGCCGCCGGTGATGATGCAGACCCTGACCCCAATCGAAGATCGCGCGGCCGGGGGGCGCGTTCGCCCGCCAATGAACGTCCTCTTCGTCCACAACAACTTTCCGGCCCAGTACCGCCACATCGCGCGCGCGCTGGCCGAGCAGCCCGGCAACAAGGTCGTTGCCGTCGGCTCATCGACCGCGAGCACCATCCCGGATATCCGGCTGCTCAAATATTCGACGACCAAGTCGGATTCCGCGGTGGTCCATCCGTTCGCCCGCCGCTTCGATGTCGAGGCGCGCCGCGCCGAAGAGGTGCTGTATGCGCTGTCGTCGCTGTCGGGGCAGGGCTTCGTGCCCGACCTGATCTTCGCGCATCCCGGCTGGGGCGAGACGCTGCCGTTGCGCACGATGTTTCCGAAGGCGCGGATCATCCTGTACTGCGAATTCTACTACGGCGCCGAAGGCCGGGACGTCGGCTTCGATCCCGAGTTTCCGATGACGGGGCTCGATGGCAACGTCGCGCTCCATCTGAAGAATGCGACCACGCTGCTGGCGCTCACCGAATGCGACTCCGGCGTCTCGCCGACGCCGTGGCAGCGGTCGACCTTTCCCCGCGAGTTCCAGAGCAAGATCGAGGTGATCCACGAGGGCATCGACACCGACGAGGTGAAGCCCAATCCGGTCGCGCGGTTTCAGCTTCCGAACGGCGCGACGCTGTCGGCCGACGACGAAGTGATCACCTACGTCTCGCGCAATCTGGAGCCGGTGCGCGGATTCCATATCTTCATGCGCGCGCTGCCGAAGATCATGGCGGCGCGGCCGAATGCGCAGGTCGTGATCGTCGGCGGCAGCGGGACATCCTATGGCGCCAATCCGCCCAAGGGCTCGAGCTGGCAGTCGATGTTCCTCGACGAGATCAGGTCGGACATCGACCTGCGCCGCGTGCATTTCCTCGGCCGGATTCCCCGGGAACCGTATCTCGAACTGCTGCAGATCTCCTCGGTGCACGTCTATCTGACCTATCCCTTCGTGCTGTCGTGGTCGCTGCTGGAGGCGATGAGCGCGGGATGCGCGGTGGTGGCGTCCGACACCGCCCCGCTGCGTGACATCATCTCTGATGGCAACGGCCTGCTGGTGCCGTTTTTTGATATTGATGCGCTGTCGGATCAGGTAATCTCGGTGCTGTCACGGCCCAAGGCCTTCAAGAAGATGCGAATGAAGGCGCGAAGCTTCGTGCGGGACAATTACGATGCAAAGCGGGTCTGTCTGCCACGGATGCTGACGCTCGTTGATGAAGGTGTCCTCCTGCGCACGCACGGGGGATAACGCCAGGAGCTTGCGATGCCGCTTGTCATCTCGGTTGCCCAGCGCAAAGGCGGGGTCGGAAAGACGACGCTTGCGGTCCTGCTGGCCGCAGAGCTGGACCGGCGCACGGGCGTGGTGGGACTGGTCGACGCCGACTCGCAGGCGTCCGCCTGTCATTGGGCCGAGCCCGGCAATCTGTCGTTCCCGGTCTACCAGCTTGATCCGGAAACCCGCCCCGTTGCCGAATGGGCCAAGCTGATGCGCCAGATTCCGCATCAGATCATCGTGGTGGATTCCGCGCCGAACGATCGGGTGCTGGGCGCGGTGCTCGCGGTCGCCAATATCGTGCTGATGCCGTGCACGCCGTCCGGCCTCGACATCGAGGCGACCGCGCGAACGCTCGACATCGTGCGGGAGGTGCGTGCCTCGCGGCGGACGGCGCTGCGCGCCATGATCGTGCCGAACCGTGTCGATCAGCGCACGCTCGAAGGCCAGCAGCTGATCGAGGAGCTCGATACGCTCGATGAGGAGATCGGGCCGATGATCGGAAGCCGCTCGGCCTATGTTCGCGCCGTCGCATTGGGGCAATCGGTGGCCGATTTCGCCAGCGGCACGCCCGCCGATATCGAGATCAAGACGCTCGCCGATCTCGTCATGCGCTGGTGCGGGATCGCGCCCCGGCAGCGCGTGATCAGCTAGTTAACAAAGCGCGCCGGCGGCTTCACGCCGGGCTAACCATGTCCGCATCGGAATAACGCGGTTCCGCATCGCCACACCGCCTGCATCTGACGGCGGCGTCGGCCGGAACCGCGGGAAAAGGCCTCCAAAAACCCGATAACGCTGCAATCGATTGGCCTGCCCGCGCGTTATCATTCGGCGGATGAGAGGCTTGCCGGCGCAGCAGCCCGGTTGGTTAACGGACTGCTCGCGCGGCTCGCGGCATTTGAGACAAATGCGGCCGCGCGGTTGAGCCTAAGCGCAAGACATTTCCCGTACATGCTTCCCGTCACGGTGGGGAGTGAAGAATGTACAACGTCAGGAAAGTGATGGCCTTGCTGCTGGCCATCGTCGCGCTCGGGAGCAGCGCGCAGGACACCCAGGCTGGAATGATCGGCTTCCCGCTGCCGCTGCGCGGCGTGATCGAGAAGATCCGCTTCAGCGAGCCGACCTTGGCGCCGATGGCCTACACCATGTTCTGCATGCGCTATGCCGACGAATGCAAGCCGAAAGCCCGCGCCCGCATCGTGTTCCGCGGCGGCGCCACGCGCCTCACCAAGCAGCGCATCGCCGACCTGATCGAGGTCAATGCCGCGGTCAATCGCCGCATCGTGCCCCAGCGCAACGAACGCGGCCTCGCCGGCGAGGAATGGCTGATCAATCCGGCGCGCGGCGACTGCAACGACTATGCGGTCAGCAAGCGCCATGAACTGCTGGCGCGCGGCTGGCCGATGCGCAATTTGCTGTTGAGCGAGGTGGTGACCTCGTGGGGCGAGCATCATCTCGTGCTGGTGGTCCGCGCCGAGGGCGGCGATGTCGTGCTCGACAATCTGAACGCGCAGATCCGCGGCTGGTCGCAGGCGCGCTATCGCTGGGTCCGGATGCAGACCCCGGCGAACCCCGATCACTGGGCCGCGGTTGCTCAGGTCGGCGCCTGAAATACAAGTAGGTCTTTCGAACGTGGCGCGGCGAGACATTTCGCCGCGCCATTTTCGTTTGATGCATGCGGCGGCGGCCATCCGGAACGATCGCCGGCTTGACCAGTTGACTCCGATTACCTCCATCGAGGCACTAACATGAAGCTGGCCGGCTTTGTCACAACAGCGGCGCTGCTCGTCGCCGCAGCCGCCCCCGTGCTTGCCCAGGGCACCGGGCAGACCGCGCAGGGCGGCACGCGCTATTCGATCGATGGACCGGGCGGCGGTGTCCCGACATCGCGGCCGCAGGCGACCCGGCCGGTGCCGCCGGCAACGCCGGTCTACCCCTATGGGAGAGCGTCGCGCCACGCGCCGCCGGTCGGGCAACAGACCAACGTGCCGCTGGGGTCGCGTTAACCGTCACGCCGGCGGCAAATCCGTTCGGTCTTAACGCTAATCGCATCGCCGTTTTGCTGCGCCGGACGGAATGTCGTACCCATGCGTTCACTGCGCCTGTTGGGGCGCAGGATTGGTCCGCGCAGGGACGACATTTTCCATGGCGAGCAGGGGTTCGATTCTGATCACGGGCGGCGCGGGATATATCGGATCCCATTGCGCCAAGGCTGTCGCCGAGGCCGGGTTTGTCCCGGTCGTCTATGACAATCTGTCGACCGGCCACCGCAACTTCGTGCAATGGGGACCGCTCGTGACCGGCGACGTCGCCGATCACGATCGGATCACCGCCACCATCCGCGAGCACGATGCGCTCGCCGTGACGCATTTCGCCGCGTTCAGCGCGGTCGGCGAGTCCGTCGCGGATCCGCAGAAATACTTCACCAACAACGTTGCCGGCACGCTCGGCCTGCTGCGCGGCATGCGGGCGGCGGGCTGCGACCGCCTGGTGTTCTCCTCGACCGGTGCCGTCTATGGCAATGCCGGGCGCGATCCGATTCCCGAGAGCGCCGCCGGGCCGACCGTCAATCCCTACGGCCGCTCCAAATTCATGATCGAGCAGATGCTGGCCGACTATCGTGACGCCTATCGGTTCAATTCGGTCTGCCTGCGCTACTTCAATGCCTGCGGCGCCGATGCCTCGACCACCATCGGCGAGCTCCGCGACCCCGAGACGCATCTGATTCCGCGCGCGCTGATGGCGCTGCTCGGGCACGTGCCGGATTTCGCGATCTTCGGCGAAGACTACGACACGCCTGACGGCACCGCGGTGCGCGACTACATCCATGTCGACGATCTCGCCAGCGCCCACATCGCGGCGCTCGAGCTGCTGTTGAAGGGCGACGCCGGCGGCGTGTTCAACCTCGGCACCGGCACCGGCTATTCGGTGCGCGAGGTGCTCGACGCGATCCGCGCCGAGACCGGTGAAGCCGTGCCGAGCGTGGTGCGCGAGCGCCGCGCCGGCGATCCGCCGATCCTGGTCGCCGATCCCTCGAAGTCCGAAAGCGGGCTCGGCTTCAAGGCCAGCCGGTCCGACCTCGGCTACATCATCCGCTCGGCCTGGGCGTGGCACCAGAAGGCGCATCCGCGCCGGCGCTGACCAAGCCGCTATAGCCTCAATCCAGCGTGATGTAGTGCTGCTCCGCGAGGCGAGCGAGGAACGGCATGTCGACAAAGCTCGTCACCAGGAAGACGGCGACCAGCGCCAGCACGATCAGCATCAGGCCGCGCTCGCCATAGAGCTTCTCGGGCTTCTGCGCCGACGATCCGGGTGACGTCGACATCGAGAAATAGCTGGTGAACAGCATCACCACCAGCGGCATCGCGAGGATGTACTCGATGCGGTACTTCACCAGGAAGACCGAGAGGAAGAACACCGAGAACAGCGAGTAGCTGAGGCAGGAGGCGGTCAGCGACACCTCGGTATAGTGCGCGAAGCTCGCGCGGTAGCGCGCCAGCAGTTCCCTGCCGTGGGATGCTGCGATCTCGCGATATTCGGACAGCCGCTTGGCGGCCATCAGGAACGCGCCGCCGAACCAGTAGCACAGGATCACCGAGCCCGGCGGCAGCGAGGTCGGGTCGATCATCGCCCAGCCGATCAACAGCCGCAGCGGATTGTTGACGGACTCCGAGATGACGTCGAAATAGGCCTTGTCCTTGCTGCGCAGCGGCGGAACGTTGTAGACGATGCCCTGCAAGGCAAAGATGCTTGTTGCGAAGAGCATCAACCGGCTGCTCGCCGCCGCGCAGGCGAGGCCGAGCGCGACCAGCAGCAGCCATTCCATCCCGATGATCTTGCCGTCCATGACGCTCTGCACCGCCGAGCGCTGCGACTTGGTCGGATGATGCCGGTCGAAGTCGCGGTCGAACCATTCATTGATCACGTAGTTGGCCGAGGCGATGCAGATCGCGGCCACGAGGCCAAGCACGATCTCGGCCACAACATGATCGCCGCGCGCGCCGCGCAGCAACCAGGCCAGGATGATGCCGGGAACGATGAAGATGTGCTTGGTGCTGTGATCCAGCCGCAGGATCGCGAGGTACTGCCGAATGCCCGCGGCAGGCGCCTTGCTGGCTTCGAGCTTGCTGTCGATCAGCGCCATTGCGCGGTTCCTTGTCCTGTTGTCCCCGGTCGCCTAGTTGAGCAGGTAGACGTCGAAGCTCTCGTCGGTTTTCGCTGGGCCGAAGCGGCGGATCATCGTGGTGGCGTCGCGGAAATCGCGGATCTCTGCGGCTGAGGCGCGGAACGTTCGCCAGTCCTTGCCCTCGTCATAGACATGGTCGGGTGTGATCGCATCGAGCCGATAGGCCAGCAGGATGATGACGGGCGCACCACGGCCGTCGCGGAGCTCGCGGGCCAGGCGCAGCGTCTCGCCGAGATCGCTGTCCATCCGGCCCTTGCGCGAGAAGATCACGACGCTGCCGAATTTGCGGTCGCGCGCGAGATAGAGCGGGTTCGTGACGTAGTAGGGCAATGCCTCGACCAGATATTCCGGCTCGCTGAGGATCACCGCGTTGGCGAGATCGGGGCGCGAGGCGATCAGGCGGCCGAGATCGGCGCTGCGGCTTGCGACCACGCCGCTCGCCGCGTTGCGCAGATCGTTGAGGCCTGCGGCGGTCTGGATCGCGAGCACCAGCAGCAGCGCCACCCGTCCGATCGCCGGCAACAATCCGTCGAGCCACGTTCGCGAGGCCGGCGCCGCGGCGACCTTGCTCCAGCCGATCCAGTAGAGCGTGATCAGGAAACACAGCCAGACCGCGGCGTGGCGATAGGCGCCGTTGGCCGCGACGGCGAAGAACAGCGACGTCAGCAACAGGGATGCGATGGCGGCGAGGAAGGCGGGGCGGCGCGGCAGCAGGGCGAGCGTCGCGGCGAACAATAGCACCGAGCCTGCGATCCCCGGCAGCAGATTGGCAAACAGCGCGCCCAGCGACGTCGCGCCGGGGTTGACCAGCGACAGCAGTGCAGCGGCGAGCGGGGAGGCGTGCGACCAGTCCCGCGCCGCCGCATCGTTGTAGGTCGGCAGCATCGTCACCGCGCAGATCGCGACGCCAATCGCCGCGATGATCGTGTTGATCGCGAAATTGGTCAGTGGCGGCGACCACCGCCAGCCGTGAACCTCGAGCAGGTCGAGCAGCCAGAACAGCAGGAAGCCTCCGGCCATGATCGCGCCGACGACATTGGTGTTGGCGAGCAGGAACAACAGCGCGCCGAGCAGGATGCCGCGGTCGCGGCGTGCCGGATAGCAGGCGGCGATCGCGAACAGCAACAGCGCCGAGATGCCGTAATTCCTGGCCATCACGGCATATTCGAACAGCAGCGCATGGCCGGTGATCAGCAGCACCACCAGCGGCCGCGGAAACGGCGATCGGACAATCAGCAGCGCGACCGTGCCGAGCCCGACCGCGAAGGCAACGCCAGGCAGCACCTCGACCCGGCCGAACACCGCATGTGCGCCGCGCAGCAGCAGGTACCACAGCGCAGGATGGCCCTCGCCATGCAGTCCGCGCAGCATGGCAATCACATCGTCGCCGTTCAGGGCGATGGTGAGCGCGCGGACCTCGTCGCGCCACATCACATGTCGGGCGATCTGGAAGCTGACCAGCGCGATCCATCCCGCAAGCAGCAGCAGGTCCGGCCAGGCACGGCGGTCCCGCTTCGGCGCGAACAACCAATTGTCCAGGGCTTGCAACGAACGGGTCAATGAATCCTGCTGCTGCTCGGTTCGATACGGTCGGACCGCGGCGTCATCTGCGGGCCTTTGTCATTTGTGTTAACAGTAAAGACCACCTACAATGTTGTAACATTATGGGCAAACCAGACTAACATTTATGACGTCGACGCCGGCCCAGAGGACGGTCAGGGACATCAGCCCTGCGCACCCGGAAATGGAGTTCGCGCTGGTGCTGGCGCGGACCATCGATTCCGTGAGCGCCGACCCGGAGCAGCTGCGCAGTGCGGTCTACGAGCTGGCGCGGCAGAAGCTGCAGCAGCTCGCGCACGAGGATCCGACCGAAAAGCAGCGCCTGATGCGGGCGCTGGAAGTGGCGATCGAGGGCGTCGAAGCCCACACCAGGGATCATCCGGTCGAGAGATTTGCGGTGCCGCCGGCGCGGGCGCTGCCGGCATTCCTCGAGGCGGCGGGCGCGGCGCGGCGGATCGAGCGGCTGCCCCCGATCGATGCCGAGGAGGCATTCGTCACGACGCTCGATCGCCCCGTGCTGCCGCGTGGTCCGCGATGGTCGTCGTCGGTGCCGCTGCGTTACGTGGCGATGCTGGCGCTGTTTGGACTGATCGCGGCGGTCGTCCTGCTGCAGCAGCGCGGTGTGTCATTGGCCGCGGCGCGCGCGATGATTGCGGGCGGGCCTGCACCGGCGCCGGCTCAAACCCAAAGGCCTGCGGTCGTCGCAGCCGTGCCCGCGCCGGCCATTGCCGCCGTTGCGCCGGCACCGAGACGGCCATTGCCGACCGCCTATGGCGTTTACGCCGAGAGCGGCGGCAAGCTCTACGAGCTGCAACTGATCCAGGGCCGCGCACCGGATCCGCGCGTGGCGATTTCGGCTGCGATCACCAGGCCGAGCGAGACCGCACTGCCTGACGGGCATCTCCGCTTCATCGTGTTCCGCCGCGAGGGCGCAAGCGGCGCCTCCGATCCGATCGACGTGCGGTTGATCGCGCATGTCGGCCAGCAGACCACGTTCGATGCCACCGGCAAGCCGGTGCTCTCGCACGGCGACGACACCTGGGTGATCCGCAACATCTCGATTCCGTTCCGCGCCGCGCCGCTCAGCGAGGATCCGCAGATGTTCGAGGTGCAGCCGCGCGACGACGCGCCGTTGTCGCCGGGCCGCTATGCGTTGATCCTGAAGGCGCAGGCCTACGATTTCACGATCGAGGGCCCGGTCACCGACAAGCGGCATTGCCTGCAGCGGCTGGCGGCCGCGAATGGCGTGTTCTACTCGGAATGCGAGAAGCCGTGAGCAGCATCACCGTCCGGTTCGGCGCCGTGCTGGCGCTGTTGCTGTCGTCGAGCGCCGCCATCGCAGCGCCCGATGCCGAGACGGCAAAGCGATGCCTGCGCGCGGCCTATATGGTCTATCCGTACAAGCGCCCGGGTGCCGCGCCGATGAATGGCGACCGGCTGCATTTCTTCCAGCAATGCGTGGCGCAAGAGGGCTCGAAGTCTGCGGAAGCCCCGAAGCGCGATTGAGCCGGAGAAGACGGGATCGCGCCGCTCGCTCAGCTCGCGGATTGTTCCGCCCGCGACCGCAGCCGGCCGAACTGGCTGCGCAGCACCAGCAGCATGAGGTGACCCGCGCCGACACCGGCGAGCCCTCCCGCGACCTTGACGACCGCGTCGATCAGCCGGCCGTGACGGTCCGGCGTCAGCAATTGCATCGCCTCGAGTGTGAATGCGCTGAAGACGACAAACAGCACGATCAGTGCGGTGCGCCGCGGATAGCCCAGCACGAACGCCAGCGCCATCACGGCGAATGCCGCGAAATGCTCGGCCTGCGGATGGAATAGCGAGGGGCGGTCCTGGATCGGGGACAGCGTCACGAAGGCGATGAAGGCAAGCGCAAGCCAGCCGGCAATCACTCCGAACTTCCGTATCTTTGAAACGAGCAACTAAGTCTTCCCGGTCCTGTGCCGCAGACGCCCCCGGTGCTTGAGTTAGCGCATCGCGCACATCAGCGATAATTAAATGCCCGCCGAAGGTTAACCTGCCGTCGGCCGGGCAATCGGTTGGCGTGCTGCCGGTGCCTTGGTCCGACGGACCGCGGGCCTTCGGGCGCAATTGCAAGCCGATAGGACAATGAGTCTGTCATTTCTATAACCTCAATGGGAGGCATAAGGGGAACGGATATGTACAGTCGCAATGGCGGGCCCTTGTTGAATGATGCGCCAGTGCCTATAAGTTCCTTGCACCCACAGGAGCGAAACATGGGATTGCGGGACATCACTGGCGACCTCGAACAACGCCTCGCAATGATCGGAGAGCAGCGAAAGGCTGAGCGCACCCATTATGAGAGTGAACGCAAGGCCTTGGAGGCGACGCACGAGGCCAAAATGGCTGAACTGAGGCTTGAATGGGACGGGATCAACCGCGCTCTGCAACTTGAACTGCGGCGACTGGGGCGCACTGCTGATTCGGCGCCAGCGGCGTCGGCACCTGCACCGGCGATGTCGTTGGACGATTTTTTCGTGGCGACAGTGGAAAAGCTCGGCGCTGCCAGCAAGAACAACCTTCGCGATGAGGCCGCCCACGCTGGCTACTTCCCTCAAGGCGAAGGAGGCCGCGCCACCCATGCCACCCTCATGAATATCGTGCGATCCGGTCGCATCCGGCAGGTCGACTCCGACGTATATGCGCCCGCCTTGAAGGCACACGAATTCCAACTGAACGGGGGCACGTCTGGATGAACACAGCCTCGTCGGGGGCGTGCGGTCGCGCCCCTGAGTGAGAAAGACCCCGCAGCGCGTCCTACCGCGCTACGGGGTCCTAGACCGCGCAAACCGTCCCCGACAAGGAGGAGGTCTAACTGTTGCGGCCCTCAAGTCGAAAGACTCGCACCTTTTGGGCTTTCCTTCAAGTCGGGGGCATCCGCCCCACACGCAGAAGGTTAAGCCAATGGCAAATCGGAAGCGGCACTGGGTTCGCGGCTACGTTCGGGTCCGTCATCGGCGCCCCGAACATGTCCGCGGGCACATCCGCCCCAAGAACTAAGACCCTGTTTTGGTCCCAGGCCTAAGCTTTGGGGTCTTGGCAATCGTTACAGCGCGGGAGCTTGTCTCCCGCGTTTTGCTTGATTGCCACGCAGTGATCTCCATTGGCCAACGATGTAATTACTATTCGCTACTCCTCAAGCGCCCCGCCGGAGGGCGAACGGGTTGTTCTGAATGGGCGTGCACTCGAGGCTCTGGAATAAGCGCACCTTGGAGATTTCCGACGCCAGCGCGTTTGGCCGACTCCGCAATGGTCAAATCCAGCCGGCCCGGCTGCCTTGCAGTGTTCCGGTAACATGGCTCAGCATTTCCTAGTTTCTGAGGTATCTGGATACTAACGCTGAAGCTCGATTCCCTTGACGCGCATCTCTCAGCGGGAACCTGCGGCGCTTGCGCGGGTTCCCGGGATGGTGCACCTGACGAAAAAATTAGCTTTGCCTTGCGGATCCATTCATAGGCCGTTCACGGCCGGCAGCCTCATTTGATGCCGGATATCGCAATGCTCACTCTCGGAGGCCAAAGTGCGTCTGCTCGTCGTTGAGGATGATCCGGATCTGAACCGCCAGCTCACCACCGCGCTGACGGACGCCGGCTATGTGGTCGATCGCGCGTTCGACGGCGAGGAAGGGCATTTCCTGGGCGATAGCGAGCCCTACGACGCCGTCGTGCTGGATATCGGCCTGCCGAAGATGGACGGTATCTCGGTGCTGGAGGCCTGGCGGCGGAACAAGCGGGTGATGCCGGTGCTGATCCTCACCGCGCGCGACCGCTGGAGCGACAAGGTTCAGGGCTTCGATGCCGGCGCCGACGATTATGTCGCAAAACCGTTCCATCTCGAGGAGGTGCTGGCGCGGATCCGCGCGCTGCTGCGCCGCGCAACCGGGCATGCCCAGGTCGAGCTGGTGTGCGGGCCGGTGGCGCTCAACACCCGCACCAAGCGGGTCACCGTCAACGGCAACCCGATCAAGCTGACCTCGCACGAGTACAATCTGCTCGATTATCTGATGCATCACACCGGCCGGGTGGTCTCGCGCACCGAACTGGTCGAACATCTCTACGATCAGGACTTCGACCGCGACTCCAACACCATCGAGGTGTTCGTCGGCCGCATCCGCAAGAAGCTGGAAGTCGATATCATCCAGACGGTTCGCGGCCTCGGCTACATGCTGTCGCCGCCGACCTAATTACAGTTGCGTTTCATTCGGTGTCATCGTCCGCGAAGGCGGACGATCCAGGATTCCAGAGACGCCGATGTTTTATCGAGGGGCCGCGGCGTACTGGATTCCCCGCATTCGCGGGGAATGACGATTGTATCGCTGGAACGTCTTCACATGAAGAATGCGTGGTCAGACAAAAAGTGCGGCCAAACAACAGGATGAGAGCATGTCCTATTCAATCGGATCATGCTCTTGAAGCGCTTGATCGGCGTCCACGGGCATTGGCATGATCCGCGCCGGGAGAACTGGATTCGCCAATGTTTGGATCCCTGACGTCTGTTGCGGCTGACACGCTCTTTGAGCCCGTGCTCTGATGGGCGGCAGCTCGCTTGCAACCCGCCTGTTCGTCTCGGCGACCGCCTGGGTGGTGGTGATCCTGGCGATAACCGGCGTCATCCTGTCGTCGGTCTATCGCGACGCCACCGAGCGCGCCTTCGACCGCAGGCTCAATCTCTATCTGCGCACCCTGATCGCCGAGGTGGCGACGCCGGACGAGCCGGCGGACCGCCAGTTCCAGTCGCTCGGCGAGCCGCTGTTCGACCTGCCGCTGTCGGGCTGGTACTGGCAGATCACCCGCACCGACACCGAGAAGGGCGAGACCCGGGCCTCGCGCTCGCTGTGGGACAAGAAGCTGCCCAAGCTCGAGGAGCACGGCGCCGAGCTGACCGCTGCCGGCGTCCGCCTCGGCTATGTCGATGGACCCGAGGGCCAGAGCCTGCGCGTGGTGGAGCGGCCGGTCGATCTCGGCGCCGACGGCAAGTTCCTGGTCAGCGTCGCCGGCGACGCCACCGAGATCTTCGACGAGACCCGCAGCTTCGATTACTACCTCGGCGGCACCTTCGCGGCGCTGGGCATCGTGCTGCTGCTGACCACGATCTTCCAGGTCCGCTATGGCCTGGCGCCGCTCAAGCGCATTTCCGACTCGATTGCCGATATCCGCTCCGGCCGGGCCGAGCGGCTGGAGGGCCGGTTCCCGGTCGAGATCGCGCCGCTGGCGCGCGAGACCAACGCGCTGATCGATGCCAACCGGGAGATCGTCGAGCGCTCGCGCACCCATGTCGGCAACCTCGCCCACGCGATCAAGACGCCGCTGTCGGTGATCGTGAACGAGGCGGGCGCGCACGCCGCCGATCCCTTCGCCAGCAAGGTGCTGGAGCAGGCCGATCTGATGCGGGACCAGGTCGCCCATCACCTGGAGCGGGCGCGGATCGCCGCCCGTGCCACCATCGTCAGCACCATCACCGACGTCGCACCCGCGATCGAGGCGCTGCGCCGGACCATGGAGAAGATCCATCGCGACCGCGACCTCTCGATCGAGGCGAAGGCCGATCCGGCGGCGCGGTTTCGCGGCGAGCGGCAGGACCTCGAGGAGATGGTCGGCAATCTCGTCGACAACGCCTGCAAATGGGCGTCCTCGCAGGTGTTCATCGAGGTCAGCGTGGTCCCGCCGGAGGCGTCGGGCGCGGGTCCCCGGCTGCGCATCGTGGTCGATGACGACGGACGCGGCCTGTCCGAGGCCGAGCGCGCCCAGGTGTCGCGGCGCGGCCAGCGGCTCGACGAATCCAAGCCCGGCTCGGGGCTCGGCCTGTCGATCGTGACCGATCTCGCCGGCCTCTATGGCGGCAAGCTCGCCCTGAACGACGCGCCGATCGGCGGCTTGCGGGCCGAACTCATGCTGCCGGCGGTGTAGGGCATGGGCATGATGGAATTCGGTTGAACGGCGGTCGCAAGGCCTGTCCGTATGTGACCCCGCGTGAAACGCCATCTGTTCTTGCCCATGATCTAGATCAAAGGATCTAGATCCAATCCCGGGGTTCTCCGTGGGAGCCGGAGTTGCAGAAGTCGTATCGTGCGGCTTGTTCCCCGTGCAATCATGCCCCCAATCTCGGGAGACTGCCCATGAAGGACATGCAGGCACATTTGGAGAAGCTTCGTGTCGAGGCGGAAGAGTGCGAGCTAATCAGCAAGCTGGCGACCAATAAGGCCAAGAAAGAACTGTTCGCCAAGTTGGCCGCACATCACCGAACGCTAGCCGATGAAGTCGAGCGGACCATGAAAGAAGCTCGATAGGAACTTTGCGTTTCCGTGCCGATTTACAGCCCTGTTCCCGTAAGGAACTCAGGGAGGAAAACGGTCACATGGGCCAAATTAGACGTCGGGTCAGGCACACCAATTCACTTGAAGCGCGCCTTGTTGAGAGAGCCAGAGAGCTACGCCAACAGGCCGCGGCGCTCGCCCCAGGTACCGAGAGAGAAGCGCTCCTGAAGCTGGCCCGGCAAGCTGAGGCTGGCGCCAGCATGACCGAATGGCTGCGTGCTGGGGCGCTTCAATCATCCACGACGTAGAAGCTCTTTGCCGACGTCATCGGAGCGGGCGGGGCGCGGTGAATAGTGGACGCGACGCAGAAGCGCTCTACGCGCCTCACCAACGGCTTTTCAAAGCAGCTGGATCACCACGCCGCTGCTGTGAGCGCATGCGGGGCTCACTGCAATCTCCGCCGCGTAGCGAGGGCCGCAGATAAAATAGGGGCCGCCTGCGTAAGCGACCCCCTGCCGGATAATCAAAAAAAATGATCTTTATGAAATAGCCCGGTGTGGGACACTAAACCTCTTTGCCCCCAAAGCAGATTCCGTAGAAGCACGGTGACAAGAAAACGGCCCCAGCGCGTTGGAACGAACGCTGAGGCCGCTCACCGCGCCGTGTTGTGAGGATTGCAGATTATGACAGGTCCGTCTCCCCGGTGTTTCACCGTCTGTCCTGGTTTGTCGGAGCGCGTGTCCGTATCAGGACAGCACCCGGCTTGGTGGAGTTCCAGTCAACTGTATAGGAACGCCTCCAGGGAGGCCCTGGTTGTCGACATATCACCGACAACTATACCGGGCGCCGGTGGCTGAGAGTTTCTATGCGCTCCCGCCTCTGACAGACGGGGGACCAACGATGATCCGCTATTTCTTCGACATCCGAGACGATGGATATTTTTACCCCGATGAAGAAGGACTGGAATTGACCAACCTGCGAGACGCCAAGGTGGAAGCGGCACATACAATGGCCGACATCGCACGAGACGCAGGCCGCTCTGGCGACGATCACGACGTGACAGTCGAAGTTCGAACCAATCAGGGGCTGCTGTTTCAAGCTGCCTTCGTGTTCCACGGAACGAAACAGTAAGGCCACCTCAGTCGACGGCCTCTTTCATTCCTTCGTGGTCTGCTGCGTGCATGAGGCGCTGTGGACCGCGCCAGCCGTCGCGCTTGGTGCTGCTGAGCGGCTTTGGACTATCGATGATTTGCTGGACGCCGTGCCGCTAGTTGCAACGGCAAATGCCGAACCTTTCTTCTTCGCGCCAAAGAAACGGCCCCAGCGCCCGGGGGAGCGCTGAGGCCGTGTCCAGGTGCTGTCCGTCTTGAGCACCGGGACCACGCGACAACGGAACGTCACCGGGGCTGTTCCTAACCGTGAAAAAGAGGCGGCCCCAGCGAGGGGGCACAAGCCGGGGCCGAGTTCGCATACGTCATCCGACGCACCCGGCGGGGACGCCGGACATAAAGCAACCGCCAGCCGACACGCCTCGTTCCTGTGGTGCGCAAGGAAACGGCCCCAGCAGCCTTGGAGGCAATGCCGGAGCCGTTCTTTATTCCCGTTGCCGCGCCGAACCGCCGCCTTTTGGGGCGCGACGCCGTCAATATTACTAAACGCCTTCTTAACGCGCCGGCCGCTATCATCGCGGGCGGACGGGCTGCGGCGTTTGCCGGGCACCAAGTTTTCGCGACCGGGCATGAGCCAGAAATCGACCGAGCGGCTGAGGGATTATCTCGCGCAGCTTCCGCCGCAATCGCAGGCGCTGCTGATGCGCGAGCTGGAGCGCGCCGTCGAACGTGGCCAGGACATCGCGGTCGCCAATCTGGTGCTGGAGCAGCTGCGCAAGATCGTGCGCGGCGCCGAGCAGGACGAGGCGATCCCGCCGCGCAGCGACGACCCGGCGCGGCTGCTGTTCCGGCCGCTCGAGCCGTTCCTTGCCGAGACCAATTTCCCGACCCGGCCGGGCCAGCTCCGGCGCGCCTCGCTGCTGCCGATCTGGCAGTGGCTGGCCCGCGAGGGCGCGCCCGAGGCGGCCCGCGAATTCGAGGCGGCGCTGGCGGTGGCCTCGGAGAGCGGCCCGATGGAGGTCGCCGCGCGAAAATTCCAGCTGGCGGCTGCGGAAGCCATTCTCAAGATCGCGGGGCCGAGCCAGGACGACCGGCAGCGCGCGCTGGCGCGCGTCGGCCCGCCGAGCGTGGTCGAGGATTTGCTGCCGATCGGCCTCGTGCTGCAGGCCCGCGAGGCGCTGGAGACCCTGGGCAGCCGGCTGCCGAGCCAGATCCGCGTGTTCGCCGATTCCCAGATCGCCTCGGCGATGGAGGCGCTGAAGCTGCCGTCGCTGCAGACGCCGCAACTGCTGCCGTTCGCGCTGTCATTGATCACGCAGCGGCTCGCCGCGCCATGGCAGATCATCCGCCTCGCGATCAAGATGGCGGCCTCCGACGACGAGCTGCGGGTTGCGGCAACGCCGTACGGCATCGCCGTCACCGTCGCGCTGCATGATCTGTCATTCGTCGCCGCCTGCCTGCGCACCGACATCAAGCGCGGGCATTTCGACTATGTCGGCGAACAGCTCAAGACCCTGCATGACGGCGTCCGCGGCCTGCGCACCGAGCTCGATCTGCGCAACGATTCGACCTGGGGCCGCCAGCTGACGTCGGTGCGGGCCGATACCTCCAACGCGCTGCAATCGGAGATCGACAGCGTGCCGGGCCGGGTCCGCCGCATCCTGCGTCAGCGCGCCGACAAGGACATCACGGCCGGCGCCAAGATCGATGCGTCCGAGGTCGAGGACGCCGCCGCCCTGATCGATTTCGTCGCGGTGTGCCGCACCTATGCCAGCGAGCTCGCCATCAACGAGGTGACGCTGCGCACCTTCTCCGACCTGCAACATTACGTCGAGCAGTCGACCGAGGGGCTGGTGCAATCATTGCGCGGTGGCGACGCCCGGGTCCGCGCCTTCCGCCAGCAGCAGGTCAAGGCCGCGATCCGCTTCTGCGAGGTGCTGTTCGGCCACGACTACGCCTCGCTGATGAACCGGGCGGCGGAGAATGCGGTCACCGGCGAGCGGAAGTCGTCGCGGGCGGGGTAGCGATACTAGGAAAAGTGGGGAAGCTTTGACGCGGCGCGGCACAGGCGGTCGCGCGGTCGTATCACGTCGTTAGGCCCCTGATGCGTACCAAAGGTGATAAGGTCGGCCGGAATTATGAGTTACGATCCATGTACCCGCGCTGGATGGAAATTGCTGGTTACTGCTCTCTCGCCGTTATCGGGATATTGACATTTCTTATCGCGATTTGGGTCGAAGGATTCTATCTCGCTATTGGCGACGTCGGCGGGTGGTTGTTAATCGGGTTCATCTGGACTCGGGTCGCGGCTTCACGACGGACTTGAATGCCCTGTCGGCCGCCTCCCGCGTCTTGTCCGCGCCAGAGAGCTCGCACCTCTTTTGGTGGAGACTAGGGTCTTCGGGATTACGGTGACAGTGCATTCAATTGCAAAGTCGCGCCCTTATCGGTCAAACAATTAAATGCACCGTAGTTCGCAAGCATGTTCGACGGCAAACCGACGACGCCGCCAAGGCCGGCCGACACGCATTCGCGCAATTTCGGAATAATGGAAGTGTGGCACTGAGTTGCCCGACGTGTCAACCGTCAATCGAGCGCCGGAGGCCGCCGGCTACTGTGCATGGGGTTGTTTTCGATATTTTGGTCGCAGACGCCTTCGCCCGGAGACGCCGTTGCAATACCGCCGGACCGGCACCGAAAGCCGCCTGATTTCGACCTTCGGTCGATCCAGCAATTGTCAATTGCCGGGCTCGCCACCGGTAGTGTAAAGCGATTCTAAGGCGGCTTGCCGGAAGCCGCCGTTCCATCCGGGAACCGCTTGATGACGCTGTGGTTTGTGTTCGCGCTGATGACGGTCGCGGCGATCTTTGCCGTGCTATGGCCGCTCAGCCGCCGCGGACGGGCGGACTCAGGCGGCAGCGAGGTCGTGGTCTACCGCGACCAGCTCGCCGAAATCGACCGCGACATGGCCTCGGGGATCATCGGCGCCGCCGAGGCCGATGCGGCGCGGATCGAGATCAGCCGCCGCCTGCTGGCCGCCGCCGACCAGAGCGGACGTGACGCCCCGGTGACAGGCAGCCTCACGCTGCGGCGTGCCGCCGCGATCGTGGCCCTGGTCGGGGTGCCGGTGATCGCTTCGGGCTTCTATCTCGCGCTCGGCTCGCCGCGGCTCGGCGACTTCCCGCTCGTCGAGCGCAGCCGGGTGGCCGATGCCAACCAGCCGCTCGCCAACCTGGTCGCACAGGTCGAGGCCCATCTGGAGAAGAACCCGACCGACGGCCGCGGCTGGACGGTGCTGGCGCCGGTGCTGTCGCGGCTCGGCCGCTACGATGATGCGGTGCGCGCCTATCGCAATGCGATCACCTATGCCGGCGAAACTGCCGATCGCCGCGCCGATCTCGGCGAGGCCTTGCTGGGGAGTGCCGGCGGCGTCGTCACCGCCGACGCAAAGACTGAGTTCGAGCGCGCGGTCGCGCTGAACGGCGACGACGCCAAGGCCAACTACTTCCTCGGCCTCGCCGCCGAGCAGGACGGCCGCAAGGCCGATGCCGCGGCGCTCTGGCAGAAGATGCTGGCGAAGGGGCCGTCGGACGCGCCGTGGCGGCCGCTGGTGCAGGCCGCGCTGGTTCGGGTCGGCGGCACCGTGCCCGCCGGCGTGAGTGCGCCGGCGCTGCCGGATGGTGCAATGGCCGCGGCCAAGGACATGAGCGAGGCCGACCGCGGCACCATGATCCAGGGTATGGTCGACCGGCTGGCGACGCGGCTGAAGACCAATGGCGACGACGTCGACGGCTGGCTGCGGCTGGTCCGCGCCTATCTCGTGATGGGCGAGCGCGACAAGGCGATCAGCGCGCAGGCGGATGCCCGTCAGGCGGTCGCCAACAATGCGGACCGGTTGCGTCAGCTCAATGAGGGGCTGAAGAATCTCGGGCTGGATGGATAAACCATGACCAGGAAGCAACGGCGTTTGACACTGATCGGCTGCGCGCTCGTCGTGCTCGCGATCGCCGCGGGCCTGGTGCTCAATGCGCTGCGCGATTCCATCGTGTTCTTCTCGACGCCCTCGATGGTCGCCGAAAAGCATCTCGGCGCGGGCAAGCGTTTCCGGCTCGGCGGGCTGGTCGAACAGGGCTCGCTGAAGCGCGGCGACAATCTCGCGGTGACCTTCACGGTTGGCGACGGCGGCGCCACGCTGCCGGTCGCCTACAAGGGCATCCTGCCGGACCTGTTCCGCGAAGGGCAGGGCGTGGTCGCCGAAGGCGCGCTCGACGCTGACGGCGTGTTCCGCGCCGACACCGTGCTCGCTAAGCATGACGAGACCTACATGCCGAAGGACGTCGCCGATGCCCTGAAGAAGCAGGGCCATTGGAAGGACGATTACGGCAAGCCGAACAACATGCCGAGCGCCTCCGCGGCGCCGACCCAGGGAGCCATGCGGTGATCGCCGAAAGCGGACATTATGCCCTGGTGCTGGCGCTCGCCCTTGCGCTGATCCAGTCGATCGTGCCGATCGTCGGCGCGCGCTGGCGCGATGCGGCGCTGATGAACGTCGCGCGCTCGACCGCGCTCGCACAATTGCTGTTCGTTGGCGCGTCGTTCGCGGCGCTGGTGACCTTGCACGTCACCTCGGATTTCTCGGTCGCCAATGTCTACGAGAATTCGCATTCGCTGAAGCCGCTGCTCTACAAGATCACCGGCGTGTGGGGCAATCATGAAGGCTCGATGCTGCTGTGGGTGTCGATCCTGGCGCTGTTCGGCGGCCTCGTCGCCGCCTTCGGCAACAATCTGCCGCTGTCGCTGCGCGCGCATGTGCTCGCGGTGCAGGCCTGGGTCGCCAGCGCCTTCTATCTGTTCATCCTGATCACCTCGAATCCGTTCCTGCGCCTTGCCAATCCGCCGCTCGAGGGCCGCGACCTCAATCCGGTGCTGCAGGACATCGGCCTCGCGGTGCATCCGCCGATGCTCTATCTCGGCTATGTCGGGTTCTCGATCTCGTTTTCGTTCGCCGTCGCCGCATTGCTCGAAGGCAAGATCGACGCCGCCTGGGCACGCTGGGTGCGGCCATGGACGCTGATGGCGTGGATATTCCTGACGCTCGGCATCGCGATGGGCTCCTACTGGGCCTATTACGAGCTCGGCTGGGGCGGCTGGTGGTTCTGGGATCCGGTCGAGAACGCCTCGCTGATGCCGTGGCTTGCCGGCACTGCGCTCTTGCATTCGGCGCTGGTGATGGAGAAGCGCAACGCGCTGAAGGTCTGGACCGTGCTGCTGTCGATCCTGACCTTCTCGCTGTCACTGCTCGGCACCTTCCTGGTGCGCTCCGGCGTCTTGACCTCGGTTCACGCCTTCGCGACCGATCCGACCCGCGGCGTGTTCATCCTGCTGATCCTGTTCGTGTTCATCGGCGGCAGCCTGTCGCTCTATGCCTGGCGCGCGCCGGCGCTGAAGCAGGGCGGGCTGTTCGCGCCGATCTCGCGCGAAGGCGCGCTGGTGCTGAACAATCTCTTGCTCACCACCGCCTGCGCGACGGTGTTCATCGGCACGCTGTATCCGCTGGCGCTCGAGGTCTTGACCGGCGAGAAGATCTCGGTCGGCGCTCCCTTCTTCAATTTCACCTTTGCGCCGCTGTTCGTGCCGCTGTTGCTCGCAGTGCCGTTCGGGCCGCTGCTGGCTTGGAAGCGCGGCGACCTGCTCGGCGCGGCGCAGCGGCTGATGGTCGCCGGTATCGCAGCGCTGGTTGCGATCGCGGTGGTGTTGGCATGGACCTATGGCGGCGCGACCCTGGCGCCGCTCGCGATCGGGCTTGCGGCCTTCGTCATCATGGGCGCGCTGTGCGACCTCGCCGAGCGTATCGCGCTGTTCCGGATTCCGCTGTCGCTGTCGCTGCGCCGTGCGCGCGGCCTGCCGCGGGCGACCTGGGGCACTGCCTTCGCGCATGCCGGCCTCGGCGTCGCATTGATCGGGATCGTCTGCGAGACCACCTGGAACAGCGAATATATCGGCTCGATGAAGCCGGACGACGTCGCCAAGGTCGCCGGCTACGAATTGCGGCTCGACGGCCTGAACCCGCGGCAGGGGCCGAATTTCCGCGAGATGGTCGCGCAATTCACCGTGACCCGTGATGGCGACAAGGTCAGCGTGATGACGCCGTCGAAGCGCAACTTCACCACCCGCGGCGCCTCGACCACCGAGGCCGCGCTGCTGACCCGCGGCGCCAGCCAGCTCTATATCTCGCTCGGCGATACCTCGGCCGACGGCGCCATCGCGGTGCGCATCTATCACAAGCCGCTGGTGCTGATGATCTGGTGGGGGCCGGTGCTGATGGCGTTCGGCGGCATGCTGTCGCTGTCCGACCGCCGCTTGCGGGTCGGTGCGCCGAAACCCGCCAAATCGGCGGCGCGCGCCTTGCAGGCGGCCGAGTGATGCGGTCGCGCGCCCTCGCAGCCGCCGTGCTTGCGGCCAGCCTGATGCTCGGCGCGATGCCGGCGCGGGCCGTGCTGCCCGACGAGATCATGACGGATTCGGCCATGGAGGCGCGGGCGCGCGAGCTCTCCAAGGAGCTGCGCTGCATGGTCTGCCAGAACCAGTCGATCGACGATTCGGAAGCGCCATTGGCGCGCGACCTCCGCCTCCTGGTGCGTGAACGCATCTCCGCTGGCGACAGCGACCGCCAGGTGATCGATTTCCTGGTCGCCCGCTACGGCGAATTCGTGCTGCTGAAGCCGCGCCTCAACGAGCATACGCTGGTGCTGTGGCTGACCCCGCCGCTGGCGCTGCTGCTGGGTGGTTTCGCGCTCTGGCGGCTCGGCCGGCGCAAGACAAATCTGGCCGCCGCCGGGGGCGATTCCGGCCCCGGATTGACGTCCGACGAGCGGGCGCGCCTGGAACGGCTGCTGGCGGCGGAATCCGCGCCCGACAAGCCGCTTTAGTTCCTTTCTAAGCCCTTTATTCCCCTGCGCTATTCTGCCGCAGCGTCGGTCGGCTCGATTACCAAAGTTTAATTCCGCAGCCAGCGCGCTGTAAGGCTGATGACCCCATGTTCAGGCGCATCAGGTGCTTGCCCCGGCACCGAATGATTCTGGCCCTGGAGATTTCAGCCAATGACCGAACGTCCCGACCTCTCGACCCTCCCGTCCTACAAGGCGCCGAAGCGCTCGCTGTTCTCTGCCCGCAAACTCGCGCTGATGGCGTCGGTCGTGGCCGGCCTCGGTGCCGCCACCTATGGCTTGAGCCCCACGCATAACCCCGCCGACCTGTTCACGACGCCCGCGCACGCGCAGGTCAACAACGAGGTCAAGAAGGTTCAGCAGCCGGTCGGGTTTGCCGACATCGTCGAGCGCGTGAAGCCGTCGGTGATCTCGGTCAAGGTCAACATTCGCGAGAAGGTCGCCAAGGACGACAGCGGCAATAACGAGGATTCGCCGTTCCAGCCGGGTTCGCCGATGGAGCGCTTCTTCCGCCGCTTTGGCGGTCCGGATGGCTTGCCCCCGGGTCTGCGCGGCGGACCGCGTGGCGGTGGCGTGGTGACGGGCCAGGGCTCGGGCTTCTTCATCTCGGCTGACGGCTTTGCCGTGACCAACAATCACGTCGTCGACGGCGCCGACAAGGTCGAAGTCACGACCGACGACGGCAAGACCTATTCCGCCAAGGTGATCGGCACCGATCCGCGCACCGACCTCGCGCTGATCAAGGTCGAGGGCGGCTCCAACTTCCAGTTCGCCAAGCTGTCCGACACCAAGCCGCGGATCGGCGACTGGGTGCTGGCGGTCGGCAATCCGTTCGGCCTCGGCGGCACCGTGACCGCGGGCATCGTCTCGGCCTCCGGCCGCGATATCGGCAACGGCCCGTATGACGATTTCATCCAGATCGATGCGCCCGTGAACAAGGGCAATTCGGGCGGCCCGGCGTTCGACGTCTCCGGTGAGGTGATGGGCGTCAACACCGCGATCTACTCGCCGTCCGGCGGCAGCGTCGGCATCGCGTTCTCGATCCCGGCCCAGACCGTCAAGAGCGTGGTTGCCCAGCTCAAGGATAAGGGCTCGGTCAGCCGCGGCTGGATCGGCGTTCAGATCCAGCCGGTGACCTCCGACATCGCCGACAGCCTCGGCATGAAGAAGGCCGAGGGCGCGCTGGTTGCCGAACCGCAGGCCAACGGCCCCGCGGCCAAGGCCGGCATCGAGTCCGGTGATGTCATCACCGCCGTCAATGGCGAGCCGGTGAAGGATGCGCGCGAACTCGCCCGCACCATCGGCGGCCTCGCGCCCGGCAACGCCGTGAAGCTGAACGTGCTGCACAAGGGGCAGGACAAGACCGTCAACCTGACGCTCGGCCAGTTGCCGAACAGCCTGGAAGCCAAGGCTGACACCGACAACAACAGCGACAAGGGCAATTCGTCCCGTGGCACCGACGTGCCGAAGCTGGGCCTCACCGTGGCGCCTGCCAACAGCGTGGCCGGCGCCGGCAAGGAAGGTGTGGTCGTGACCGAAGTCGATCCCAAGAGTGCTGCCGCCGAGCGGGGCTTCAAGGAAGGCGACGTGATCCTCGAGGTCGCCGGCAAGTCGGTCGGCACCGCCGGTGAGGTGCGTGATGCGATCACCGCGGCGCGCAATGACAGCAAGAACAGCGTTCTCATGCGCGTGAAGAGCGGCGGTTCGTCGCGCTTTGTGGCAGTGCCGCTGGCCAAGGGATAACTATCTATGAGTTGGAAAGCGTCGCCGGCATCAGTCGCCCCCGCCGACGGCGCTTTCCGGGGGGCGGGCCCCTTGCTCGCTCCCTATGTTGCCTTTCGATGGAATATGCCCCCCTCCGTCGGAAGGTCTCAGGGCGGTGGAGTCCCCCAGCTTCACCGCCCACTTTTCTCAAACAATTCGGAATATTCGCGGTCGTCTTGCATGTGCAGGCCGGCCGCGTCATGCTGACAGAGGGCCCATTCCCGTGACCGCAACCGCTCCGCAAATGCGCATCCTGATCATCGAAGACGACCGCGAGTCAGCCGACTATCTGGTCAAGGCGTTCCGTGAAGTCGGCTATATCGCCGATCTCGCCTCCGACGGTGAGGAGGGCCTGTCGATGGCGGAGACCGGCGACTACGACGTGCTGGTGGTGGATCGCATGCTGCCGAAGCGGGACGGCCTGTCGCTGATCGGCATGCTGCGCGACAAGGGCAACCGGACGCCGGTGCTGATCCTCTCGGCGCTCGGCCAGGTCGACGACCGCATCAAGGGCCTGCGCGCCGGCGGCGACGACTATCTGCCGAAACCCTATTCGTTCGCCGAGCTGCTGGCGCGCGTCGAGGTGCTGTCGCGGCGCAACGTCGGGCCGGCCGAGGAGACCACCTACAAGGTCGGCGACCTCGAGCTTGATCGGCTGTCGCATCGCGTCGCCCGCGGCAAGGATGAGCTGACCTTGCAGCCGCGCGAGTTCCGCCTGCTCGAATATCTGATGAAGCATGCAGGCCAGGTGGTGACGCGCACCATGCTGCTGGAGAACGTCTGGGACTATCATTTCGATCCGCAGACCAACGTGATCGACGTCCACATCTCGCGGCTGCGCTCCAAGATCGACAAGGGTTTTGAGCGGCCGCTGCTGCATACCATCCGCGGCGCGGGGTATATGATCCGTGACGGCATTCGGTAAACTGATCCGGACCACGGCGTTTCGGCTGACGCTGGTCTATCTGTTCCTGTTCGCGCTGTTTGCCGCCTCGTTGCTGGCTTACTTCGCCTGGAACACGCGGCGGCTGATCACCGAGCAGATCACCACGACCGTCAACGTCGAGATCAACGAGATCACCGCGATCTATAACCGCCGCGGCCTGCACGGCCTGCTGACCACGATGGGCAATCGTGCGCTGCGGCCGGGCGCCAACCTCTATCTCCTGACGGCGCCGAACGGGCAGGCGCTGGCCGGCAATGTCGGCTCGCTGGCGCCTGGGGTGATGAGCGTCCAGGGCTGGAGCGAGACCGCCTATCGCCGGTTCGACGATCAGGACAAGACCGACCACCGCGCGCTGGTCCGGGTCACCGAGATGGACAACGGTTTCCGCCTGCTGGTCGGGCGCGACCTCGAGGAGCGGCGGCGGCTGTTCGGCATCGTCGCCAAGGCGGCGCAATGGTCGATCCTCGTCGTCGTCGTGCTCGGCATCGGCGGCGGCATCTTCGTCGCGCGCCGCGTGCTGCGCCGGATCGACGCCATGACCGGCACCACCAAGCGCATCATGGCCGGCGATCTGTCCGGCCGGCTGCCGGTCGGCCGCAGCGGCGACGAGCTCGACCGTCTCGCGGAAAATCTCAACGCCATGCTGGAGCGGATCGAGGCGCTGATGACGGGGCTGAAGGAGGTCTCCGACAACATCGCCCACGACCTCAAGACCCCGCTGACGCGGCTGCGCAACCGCGCCGAGGAGGCCTTGGCGCGCTCCGGCAGCGAGGCCGACTACCGCGCGGCGCTGGAGCGGACCATCGAAGAGTCCGACGGCTTGATCCGCACCTTCAACGCGCTGTTGATGATCGCGCGTGCCGAGTCGGGCCAGGCGCGCGGCAACATGGACGATTTCGACGGCGCCGACGTCGCCAATGGCATCCACGAACTGTACGAGCCGCTGGCCGAGGACGACGGCATGACGCTGCAGGTCAAGACCGCGCCGGCGCCTGTTCACGGCAACCGCGAATTGATCAGCCAGGCGGTCGCCAACCTGGTCGAGAATGCCATCAAATATGGCAAGCCCGATGCGGCCGTGGAGCCGCTGAGGGCCGATGCGCGCGAGATCCTGATCGAGGCGCGGCGCGAGGGCGATCAGGTGCTGCTCAGCGTCACCGACCATGGTCCTGGTATCCCCGAGGGCGACCGCAAGCACGCGGTGGAACGCTTCGTCCGGCTCGAGGCGAGCCGCACCTTACCCGGTTCCGGTCTCGGCCTCAGCCTGGCCTCGGCGGTCGCCACGCTCCATGGCGGCGAACTCAGGCTCGGCGACGCCCATCCGGGGTTGGTGGCGACCTTGGTGCTGCCGGCGCGGGCCGGCGGCAGTGACAGGCTTGCGGCTCAAACGCAGGATGTGCCACAGAAGGCGGCATGAATGCCGCCGCGCCGGGAAACGCGGATCGACACCATCTGGCCGCGCGGTTCGCGGACGGACCGCGTGTCGCCGCTTCCATATCCGCCGATCAGCGCCTGACCGACTGGTTCGCCGAGCTCGAGCCGGCGCAATCGGCGACGCTCAATGCGTTGCTGGAGCATCCATACGCACGGGACATCCTGCGCGGCATCGCCGAGTTCTCGCCCTATCTGTTCGAGCTCGCGCGCGCCGACACTGCGCGGCTGATCCGGATCCTGTCATGCGACCCGGAACAGCATCTGGCCGGCCTGATCGAGACGACCTCGCGCGACGTGCTGGCCGCCGGCAGCGAGGCCGACGTGATGGTTCTGCTTCGCCGCATGAAGGCGGAGGCCGCGCTGATGATCGCGCTGTGCGACATCGGCGGTGTCTGGCCGGTGATGCGGGTGACCGCGGCACTGACCGACATCGCCGTGACCTCGGTGCAATCAGCGCTGCGCTTTCTGTTGCGGCAGGAAATCGCGCGCGGCCGGATGACCGCCGCCGACCCCGAACATCCCGAGATCGGCTCAGGCCTGATCGTGCTGGCGATGGGCAAGATGGGCGCGGGCGAGCTGAACTATTCCAGCGACATCGACCTGATCGTGTTCTTCGATCGCACGGCGACCTCGCTCGCCGAGGACATCGAGCCGCAGCCGTTCTTCGTCCGCGTCACCCAGGCGATGGCGCGGATGCTGCAGCAGCGCTCGGGCGACGGCTATGTGTTCCGGGTCGATCTCCGGCTGCGGCCGGACCCGGCCTCGACCCAGGTCGCGATCTCCACCGACGCGGCCTTGCATTATTACGAGCGCGAGGGACGCACCTGGGAGCGCGCCGCGATGATCAAGGCGCGGCCCTGCGCCGGCGATCCCAGGGCCGGCGAGGCGCTGATCGGCGAGCTCGCGCCGTTCGTCTGGCGCAAGCATCTGGACTTCGCCGCGCTTGCCGACGTCCACGACATGAAGCGGCAGATGCAGACCTACCGCGGCCAGAGCGAGATCTCGGTCGAGGGCCACAACGTCAAGGTCGGCCGCGGCGGCATCCGCGAGATCGAGTTCTTCGCCCAGACCCAGCAGCTGATCGCCGGCGGCCGCCATCCGGAATTGCGGGTGCGGCCGACGCTGGAGGCGCTCAACGTGCTTGCCGACAGCAACTGGATCACCTTTGAGGCGCGCGACGAGCTGACCACGGCCTACGAATTCCTGCGCCGGGTCGAGCACCGGCTGCAGATGATCGCCGACGAGCAGACCCATTCGCTGCCCGAAGCGCCCGAGGACGTCGAGCGCTTCGCGCATTTCTTCGGCTATGAGAATCGCGAGGCCTTCGCCAGGGATCTGCTCGGCCAGCTCAAGATCGTGCAGAACCATTACGGCAAGCTGTTCGAGGGCGACGATCCGACCGGCAGCGCGAAGCAGCCGGACGTCGACTACGGCGCCGGGCCCGAGGACGGCCGCCTGATCGAGCATCTCGCCAGCCTCGGCTTCAAGAAGCCGGTGATGGTCGCCGGCACCGTGCAGCAGTGGATCGAAGGCGATTATCGCGCGCTGCGCGTCGAGGCGACGCGGGCGGCGTTCCTCGAATTCATTCCCGGCCTGATCGACGGCCTCGCCGATGCCGAGGAGCCTGACGATGCGGTGGCGGCGTTCGACCGTTTCCTCGGCGCGCTGCAGCGGGGCGGGCGGCTGATCTCGCTGCTCAGCCAGAACCGCGATTTCGTCGCGCTGGTGGCGCTGATCCTCGGCGCCGCGCCGCGGCTCGGCGACATGCTGGCGCGGCAGCCGCAGATCATGGACGGCCTGGTCGACCCGCGCTTTTTCGGCGCCATGCCGGACAAGAAGGAGCTGTCGGAGCGGCTCGCCACCACGCTGCAGGATGCGTCGTCCTATGAGGACTTCCTCGATCGTCTGCGGCTGTTCGGCCAGGAGAGCCTGTTCCTGATCGGCACGCGGATCCTGTCCGGCACGGTGTCGGCGCAGCACGCCAGCACGGCGTTTGCCGATGTTGCCGAGGGCATCGTGCACACCGTGCACGGCCTCGTCACCGACCAGTTCGCCGCGCAATATGGCCGCATCAAGGGGCAGGAGACTGCGATCGTCGCGATGGGCCGGCTCGGCAGCCGCGAGATGACGGCGTCCTCCGACCTCGATCTGATCACGCTCTACGACTTCGACAGCGAGGCGCCGGATTCCGACGGCGAGCGCTCGCTGCACGGCGCGCAGTATTTCGCCCGCTTCACCCAGCGCCTGATCAGCGCCTTCACGACCCGGACCAATTACGGCGTGCTCTACGAGGTTGACATGCGGCTGCGTCCGTCCGGCCGTGCCGGTCCGGTCGCCTCGCGGATCGATTCATTTGCCGACTATCAGGAGCGCGAAGCCTGGACCTGGGAGCACATGGCGCTGACGCGCGCCCGCGTGATCTCGTCGTCGCCGGAGTTCCGCGCGAAGATCGAGGCGATCATCCGCAGCGTGCTGACCCGGCCGCGCGATGCGGCGTCGACCGCGGCCGACGTCGCCGACATGCGGCGCGCGATCGCGCTGGAGAAGGGCGAGGACGACGTTTGGGACCTCAAGCTCGCCGCCGGCGGGCTCGTCGACATCGATTTCATCGCGCAATATCTCCAGCTCGCGCACGCGTCAGTGAAGCCGGAGATCCTCAGCGTCTCCACGCTGCAGGTGCTCGACAATGCCGCCAAGCTCGGCCTGCTCGGCCAGTCCGAGGCCGAGATCCTGCGCTCGGCGGCGCGGCTCTATCACGATCTGACGCAGATCCTGCGGCTCTGCGTCACCGGCAAGTTCAATCCGGAGACCGCGGGCGAAGATCTGCTGCGCGTGATGGCGCGGGCCGGCGATACGCCGGACTTCTCCGCCCTCGAAGCCCGCCTGCGTGAGATCCAGAGCGAAGTGCGGCGGGTGTTCAACGCGATCGTGGGGTAGGGGAGTTGCGATGTTGGATCCGTCATCCCCGCGCAACGGCTTTGCCGCTGTCGCTGGAGGAGCGCGCAGCGCGTCTCGAAGGATGCACGGCCACCATCCGGGCCGTCGACCCTTCGAGACGCGCTATGCGCTCCTCAGGGTGACGGTGAGGGAGCTGGCCGGTCTGGCCGATAGCGGAATTCAACTCACCACTGATACCGCACGACGCCCTTGCCGGCGTAGGAACTGGTGACGTTGGAAAACTCGCCGTCGAAAGTCGCCGCCGCCGACCAGCCGTTCATCCACTTCATCTCGATTGATGCGGTGGTCAGTGCCGAGTCGGACGCCTGCGCTGCGCCGTTGACGACGAAGCTCGCACCCGGCAGCGCCTGGAAGGTTGCGGCGATCGCGCGATCCGGATTGTAATCGTGCGCCCAGGCCAGGCGGCCGCGCAGCGTCAGAATGCCGTTCGGCACGACGAAGGATTTGTCGGTGCGGATGCCGAGTTCGCTGCGGGTGTCCGTGACATCCTTGGCGCCATAGGTCAGCGCGAAATTGCTGGAGCCTGCGAGCGCGCTTTCGGCATAGGCCGGCAGATCGAAGGTCGTGACCTGCGCGGCCGCATAGGGCGTGAACCCCATCCACGGCGTGGCAAAGCGATAGCCGCTTTCGAGCCGTCCCGAGAACGCATTGGCGTTGAACCTTGCCTGCAATTGGTCGACGCCGGCCACCGTCACCGTGCGATTGGTGGTGATGTCCTGCCAGCCGTAGGCCAATGCGGCCGAGATGTAGGCCGGCCCGATTGCATGCCGGATGAACGCGCCGGCCTGGAACAGATCGGAGCGGCCGGAGCCGCTGTTGTCGACGCTGAAATTGGTGCCGCCGCCGGCGAGCGCAAAGCCTGCGACCGTCGTGGGCGAGATCCAGTAATCGGCGCCAACCGCCGTGCCGTAGACGCTGCTGGTGGTGTTGTTGGAGCCGAGCGCCGCATTGCCGTCGGTATGCTGCGAGCCGCCGAAGCCGGCCGCCCACACATTCCAGCGCTGCTCGAAGGGCGCGGCCGGAGGCGCCTTGGTGAACATGGCGTAGGCGTCGCGCGCGGCGCCGGTCGCCTGTGTGGAGGCATAGCCCGTCGGTGCGCTGCCGCCCGCCATTCCGGCATCGCCGCGACCGGCGGTGAACGGGTCGGTCATCACGCCCATGAACTGGTTCATGGCATCGAAGGTGGTCTGCTGCGTAGCGGTCGCCAGCTCGCCCGAGGCTTGCGTCAATCCTGCCGGCGTCAACATGCCGAAGGCGATCGGGATGGAGCCGTTGGCGTTGAAGAAATTGACGACGGCGGCGGCGACGTTGCGCTGGTTGGTGTTGATGCCGTTGTTGGTCGGCCCCGAAGGCGTCAGGTTCAGCGCGAGATTGAGGTAGGCGTGGGTTGCGTCGTAGCTGAGCGTCGAGGTGAAGCCCGCCGGCAGATTGGTGTTGGCCAGCGTGTTGAACGTGCCGCTGACCCCGCCGGTCGCGTTCAGGATGGTGTACTGCTTGGAGACGTAGCTGCCGGACGAGAACAGCGCCAGCACCGAGGCGCCGCCGAGCGTCGCGGTGCCCGACACATTGGCGAATGATGCGGTCGTCGGGTTGAGCCCGACCAGATAGAATGCACCCGACGCGAGGGCGAGGCTGCCGTTCACCGTTGCCGATGTGCCCGGCGTGCCGTTGCCCGGCGCGAAAGTGCCGCCATTCGTGATGTTCAGCGGCCCGGTCGAACCGGTGCCGAGCAGCGTGCCGCCCGAGACCGTGGTGGTGCCGCCGATCGTGCCGGTATTGTTGAAAGTGCCGGCGGTGTTGGTGAGGCCGCCGCTCAACGTGCCGGCGTTGCTGCCGGTGCCGCTGTTGGTGACGAGCCCGGACACTGTCGCACCCGCGCTGTTGATGAACGCGCCCGACGTGATGATGGTGCCGGTCCAGATCGAATTATTGGTGATGGTCCCGGTATTGCTGGCGACGTTGGCTATATAGGTGCCATTGTTGGTGACGGTGCCGGCGTTGGTGAGATCGTCGGTGATCGTGCCGCTGTTGGTGATCGTGCCGCCCGCGTTGTTGGTGACCGATCCGAAGGTGGCCGAACCACCGGCATCGACCTTGAAGTTGGCCGAGTTCGTCAGCGATGCGCTGTGCGTGATCGAACCGCCGCTGCCGATCTCCAGCGTGCCGGCATTGATGGTGGTGGCGCCGGTGAAGCTGTTGACGCCATTCAGCGTCAAGGTGGCGGCGCCGTCCTTGATCAGTCCACCCGTCCCGGAAATCACACCGCCAAGTGTCACGGCTTGCCCGCCGAGCAAATCCAGCGAGGCGCTCCCATTCAGCACGATATTGTTGGCGAGGTTGGTCAGGGGCACGACGCCATCCAGCGTCGCATTGCCGTTGACGGTCAGCGCACCTGTGCCGAGCGCGGTACTGGAGCCGAGCAGCAGACCGCCTGCATTCAGCACAACACCGCCGCTGAAGGTGTTGTTGCCGCTCAAGGTCTGCGTGCCGGAGCCGTTCTTGATCAGGCCGCCGGGTCCGGAGATCGAGCCGTCGAAGACGTGATCGCCGATACCGCCGAGCGTCAATGTATTGGTGCCGAGCGCGACCGTGGTGCCTGCGATGCCGCTCAACGAACCGATGGTCTGGCTGCTGCCTGCGGAGATATCGAAGCCGGCGCCGACGCCGGCAAGGTTCACCGCGCTGCTTGCCGCGAGGCTGCCACCCTCGCCCAAGGCAACTTTGCCGGCGTTGATCGTGAGGCCGCCGGAGAAGGTGTCGGCGCCCGTCAGGGTCAAGGTGGCGGCTCCATCCTTGATCAATCCACCCGTTCCCGAAATCACGCCGCCCAGTGTGACGGCTTGCCCGCCGAGCAAGGTCAGCGACGCGTTCAGGTTGATATTGTTAGCGAGGGTCACGGCGGCGGTGCCGTCCAACGTCGCATTGCCGTTCACGCTCAGCGCGCCTGTGCCGAGCGCAGTGTTGTTGCCGAGCAGCAGGCCGCCTGCATTGAGCGCAACACCGCCGGAGAAGTTGTTGGCGCCATTCAAGGTCAAGGTAGCGGCGCCATCCTTGACCAATCCTCCCGTCCCCGAGATCACACCGCCCAATGTAACGGCTTGTCCGCCGAGCAAGGTCAGCGCAGCGCCCAGGTTGATGTTGTTGCCGAGGCTCACTGACGTGGTGCCATCCAGCGACGTATTGCCGTTCACGTGCAGCACGCCCGTGCCGAGCGCAGTGTTGTTGCCGACCAGCAGGCCGCCGGCATTCAGGGCAACACCGCCGCCGAAACTGCTGGCGCCGCCCAGGGTCTGGATTCCCGAGCCGTTCTTGACCAGACCGCCGGTCCCGCTGATCGAGCCGGCGAAACTGGAATTGCTGTTGCCGCCCAGCGTCAACGTATTGGCGCCAAGGTTCACCGTGCTGCCTGCCACGCCGCTCAGCGAACCGATGGTCTGATTACTCCCTGCGGAGATATCGAAGCCGGCGCCGCTGCCGGCGAGGTTCACCGCGTTGCCTGCCCCGATCGCGCCGCCCGCGCCCAAGGCGAACGTGCCGGCGTTGATCGTGACGCCGCCGGTGAAGGCGTTGGCGCCGGTCAGGGTCTGCGTGCCGGTACCGTTCTTGACTAGGCCGCCGGTTCCGCTGATCGTGCCGCCGAAAATCGTGTTGCCGGCGCCGCCCAAGGTCAGCGTATTGGCGCCAAGCTGCACCGAGGTGCCTGCTCCGCCGGCCAACGTGCCGATGCGCTGATTGCCCGACGCGGCGGAGATATCCAGATCTGCGCCGGGGCCGGTGAGGTTCACCGCGCCGGTCGCCGCGAGGCTGCCGCCCGCGCCCAGGGCAACGGTGCCGGCGTTGATCGTGAGGCCGCCCGTGAAGGTGTTGGCGCCAGTCAGGATCTGCGTGCCGGCACCGTTCTTGACCAGGCCGCCGGTTCCGCCGATCGTGCCGCCGAAAGTCGTAATGGTGGCGCCGCCCAGCGTCAGCGTATTGGCGCCAAGCGCAACACTGCTGCCTGCCACGCCGCTCAACGAACCGATGGTCTGATTGCCTCCTGTGGAGATATCGAATCCGGCGCCCGCGGCGGTGAGGGCCACCGCGCCGGTCGCCGCGAGGCTGCCGCCCGCGCCCAAGGCAACGATGCCGGCGCTGACAGTGAGGCCGCCGGTGAAGCTGTTGACACCCGTCAGCGTCAGCGTGCCGGTGCCGCTGTTGATGACGCTGCCATTGCCGGTGATGGCATTGCTCAGCGTCTGGGCCGTCGTTTGATTGAAATTGATACTGCCGCCGCCATTGTTGCCGATATTGCCGCTGAGCGTGCCGCCGTTGAGCGTCAGCGTGTTGGAGCCACCCGAGAAGGTAATCGCGTTGGCCTGCGCGCCGCCGGGCGCAGAGCCGCCCGTCACCGTGGTATTGGCGTTCAGGACGATGCTGACCCCGGTTCCGAGCGCCTCGATGCCCGCGCCACCCTTGCCGTTCGCGCCGAAGGTGCCAGGGGAGCCGCCGCCGTTCCCGCCCGTCCCGCCGGTCACACTGGTCGCGTTCGGACCGCCGCCGAGGATGATGGACGTGCCGTTGCCTTGAATCGATATGCCGGCGGCGCCATCGCCGCCATTGCCGCCGGCGCCACTACCAGCGCCACCAGAGGCGCCCGCGCCGCCCGTACCGCCATTGCCGCCTTGAATGGTATTGGCGCCGGTCTGGCCCGTGATGGTGACGTTTATGGCGCCGCTTTGGAGGACGACGCCGGAGCCGCCGGCACCACCGCCACCGCCGCCGCCACCATCAGGAGCACCATCACCGCCCCCACCGCCGAAGCCGCCGGTGGCGTTCAATCCGCTTTGGCTCCCGTTGGCCGGTATCACCTGGCCGATCGAACCGCCGCCACCGCCGCCGCCACCGCTGAAGGGGCCTGTCGCGCTGCCACCGTTGCCGCCGTTGGCGGCGCCGGCGGCGCCGCCGCCACCGCCAGAGCTATCGCCGCCGCCGGCACCGCCCGCAGCCCCCGCACCACCGCCGCCACCGCCGGCACCGCTATTCCCGGGGTTGGTCCCCTGGGTGCCGTTGCCGCCCGGCGTTCCAAAGACACCGCCGGTTCCGCCGGCCTCGCCGGTGCTGCTGACCCCGCCTGTTCCACCCGCCGATTGCGCCAAAGCGGGGACCGAACCGGCCAGCAGCGCCAGCATCGAAGCCGACGCCAGGAGCAGGCGAAGCCTGCCGCTACCGGTGTGCCCCGGTGTGGCTGAAGCAGGTGAACCTCGGTGATGGAGCGCACGATCGCGCGCGCGAAGCGATGATGATGTGAAGCCGACCGTGCGAACGACACGCATTCCGAGTCCCCAAATTTCCGGCGCAAAAATCTGGTGAACTCGAAATATTGCAGTTCATTTCAAATACGGGCATGTCGGCGGCGTCGATTCCGCCGATCGCCGACAGAATGAGTCCGGCTGCTAAAGCAGCGAGCCGACTATTTCCCAAAGCTCCCCGGAATGGAATTGATCCAGGTTTTTACAATCGTGAATAATCCAGGACGTGGCCAATAGATCACACGTTGCCGATGGCCACATCGGTCCGGCGCGTCAAACTATTGTCACGTCGGCGCGTGCCGAATTTGCGTCGCTTGAGGACGTGCCTCGCTCGCTAAGCCTGCTGCTTCAGCTTCTGCAGGGCGTCGAGCACGTCAGCATCGAGGCCGGCGCCGCCGGCGTCGAGATGGGCGAAGATCTGCTTGCGCATCCGCGGATCCCAGAACTTCCAGATGTGCTCCGAAATGCCCTGCACGGCGCGGTCGTGGCCCTGGCTGTGGAAGAATTTTCCGATCTGGTTCGCCATATAGACCAGTTTGTCAGGCGACGACGACATAAGCGGACTCCTTGCCGGGCACCGCGCCTGTGACGCGTTCCGGATGCGTAAAGATTTCAAATCCATCGGCGCGCGCGATCGCGGCGAGCGTAATGCCGGCGGCATCCGCCATCCGCACCGCAAGCGCGGTCGGCGCCGACACCGCAGCAATCAGCGGCGCGCCGATCGCGGCGGTCTTCTGCACCATCTCGACCGAGACGCGGCTGGTCAGCAGCACCATGCCTTCGCTCGCGACCACCCTGTCGCGGGCGAGCGCGCCGGCGAGCTTGTCCAGCGCGTTGTGACGGCCGACGTCCTCGCGCAGCGCGACGATGCCGCGCGTGGCGGTCCAGAACGCTGCGGCGTGCACGGCGCGGGTCTGGTGGTTGATTTCCTGCAGCGGCGCCACCGCCGCCACCGCGGCCATGATCTCGCGCGGGGGGAACACGCGGCCCGCGTGCACCACCGCTGCCGGCCGCACCGCCTCGCTGATCGAATCGAGCCCGCACAGGCCGCAGCCGGTCGGGCCGGCGATGTTGCGCCGCCGTTCGGCGATCCGCTCCGCCCTGTCGGGCTTGAGCCACATCCGCAGCTCGATGCCGTCATCGAGCTCGACGATGTCCAGCGTCTCGATCTCGTCGGCCGATTGCACGATGCCTTCGCTCAGGCTGAAGCCGACCGCGAAGTCGCCGAGATCCTCGGGCGAGCCCATCATCACGGCGTAGGTGCCGCCATTATAGGTCAGCGCCAGCGGCGTCTCCTCCGGGATCAGGCGCGCGCCGTCGCTGAAGACGCCATCGCGCCAGACCTTCCGGATAGCCTTATGGACCGGCTCGCGCATCGTTACTCCGCGGCTTCCACCACCGGCGCGATGCGGCGCGAATGGCGGGCCTGTTCGTCATAGGCCTTCTGCCAGTCGGACGGACCGTTCGACGGCGAGATCTGTACGGCCGTCACCTTATACTCCGGACAGTTGGTCGCCCAGTCCGAGAAATCGGTGGTGATGACGTTGGCCTGGGTGTCCGGGTGGTGGAACGTGGTGTAGACCACGCCCGGCGCCACGCGGTCGGTGATCTCGGCGCGCAGCGTCGTCTCGCCGGCGCGGCTCTTGAGCCGCACCCAGTCGCCGTCGCGTACGCCGCGCAGCTCGGCGTCGTGCGGATGGATCTCGAGCCGGTCCTCGGCGTGCCAGACCACGTTCTCGGTGCGGCGGGTCTGCGCACCGACATTGTACTGGCTGAGGATGCGGCCGGTGGTGAGCAGCAGCGGGTAGCGCGGACCGGTGCGCTCGTCGGTCGCGACATATTCGGTGATGATGAACTTGCCCTTGCCGCGCACGAAGCCGCCGATATGCATGATCGGGGTGCCCTCGGGCGCCTTCTCGTTGCAGGGCCACTGCACCGAGCCGAGCTCTTCCAGCCTGGCGTAGGAGACGCCGGTGAAGGTCGGCGTCAGCGCTGCGATTTCGTCCATGATCTCGGACGGATGGCTGTAGTTCATCTCGAAGCCCATCGCCTTGGCGAGCAGGATCGTCACTTCCCAGTCGGCATAGCCGTTGCGCGGCGTCATCACCTTGCGGACGCGCTGGATGCGGCGCTCGGCATTGGTGAAGGTGCCGTCCTTTTCCAGGAAGGTCGAGCCGGGCAGGAAGACGTGGGCGTAGTTTGCGGTCTCGTTCAGGAAGAGATCGTGGACGATCACGCATTCCATCGCCGACAGCGCCGCCACCACATGCTTGGTGTTCGGATCGGATTGCAGGATGTCCTCACCCTGCACGTAGAGCCCCATGAAGGTGCCTTCGATCGCGGCATCGAACATGTTGGGGATGCGCAGGCCCGGTTCCTTGTTGAGCTTGACGTTCCACATCGCCTCGAACTGCTCGCGCACGGCGTCGCCCGAGATATGGCGATAGCCGGGCAGCTCGTGCGGGAACGAGCCCATGTCGCAGGAGCCCTGCACGTTGTTCTGGCCGCGCAGCGGGTTCACGCCGACGCCGGGCCGGCCGATATTGCCGGTGACCATCGCGAGATTGGCGATCGCGATCACCGTGGTCGAGCCCTGGCTGTGCTCGGTGACGCCGAGCCCGTAATAGATCGCGCCGTTGCCGCCGGTTGCGTAGATCCGCGCCGCCTCGCGCAGATCCTTCGGATCGACGCCGGTCATGATCGCGGTCGCTTCGGGGCTGTATTGCTCCTGGGCGACGAAGGCCGCCCATTCCTCGAACTCGCTCCAGTCGCAGCGCTCGCGCACGAAGCTCTCGTTGACGAGCCCTTCGGTGACGATGACATGCGCCAGCGCCGTGACCACCGCGACGTTGGTGCCGGGCATCAGCGGCAGATGCAGCGCCTTGACGTGCGGCGATTCCACCATCTCGGTGCGGCGCGGATCGAGCACGATCAGCCTGGCGCCCTGGCGCAGCCGCTTCTTCAGCCGCGAGGCGAACACCGGGTGAGCGGAGGCCGGGTTGGCGCCGATGATCATCACGACGTCGGTGTCTTCCACCGAGTCGAAATCCTGCGTGCCGGCCGAGGTGCCGAAGGTCTGCGACAGGCCGTAGCCGGTCGGCGAATGGCAGACGCGCGCGCAGGTATCGACGTTGTTGTTGCCGAAGCCGCCGCGGATCAGCTTCTGCACCAGATAGGTCTCTTCGTTGGTGCAGCGTGACGAGGTGATGCCGCCGACCGCGTCGCGGCCGTATTTCTGCTGGATGCCCTTGAACTTCGCGGCGGCGAAGTTGAACGCCTCGTCCCACGACACTTCCTGCCAGGGATCCTCGATCCGTTCACGGATCATCGGCTTCAGGATACGCTCCTTGTGGGTGGTGTAGCCCCAGGCGAAGCGGCCCTTGACGCAGGAATGGCCGCGATTGGCCTTGCCGTCCTTCCACGGCACCATGCGAACCACTTCCTCGCCGCGCATCTCGGCCTTGAAGGCGCAGCCGACGCCGCAATAGGCGCAGGTGGTGACCACCGAGTGTTCGGGCTGGCCGATCTCGATCACCGACTTCTCGGTCAGCGTCGCGGTCGGGCAGGCCTGCACGCAGGCGCCGCAGGACACGCATTCGGAGCCGAGGAAGCTCTCGTTCATGCCGGGCGAGACGCGGCTGTCGAAGCCGCGGCCGGAGATGGTCAGCGCGAAAGTGCCTTGCACTTCCTCGCAGGCGCGGACGCAGCGCGAGCAGACGATGCACTTCGAGGGATCGTAGGTGAAGTACGGATTGGATTCGTCCTTCGGCATCCAGTTATCGTTTTCGCAGCCGTGCGCCGTATTGTTAGGAGTCTTGGCGAAGACGTGGTTCTCGCCCTCATAGCCGTAGCGCACGTCGCGCAGGCCGACCGCGCCCGCCATGTCCTGCAATTCGCAGTCGCCGTTTGCCGCACAGGTCAGGCAGTCCAGCGGATGATCGGAGATGTAGAGCTCCATCACGCCCTTGCGCAGCTTCTTCAGCCGCTCGCTCTGGGTGTGCACGACGAGGCCGGGCATGACAGGCGTGGTGCAGGAGGCGGGCGTGCCGGCGCGGCCATCGATCTCGACGAGGCAGAGCCGGCAGGAGCCGAAGGCGTCCACCATGTCGGTCGCGCACAGTTTCGGGATCTGGGTGCCGGCCTCCATCGCCGCGCGCATGATCGAGGTGCCCTCGGGCACTGTGATCTGATTGCCGTCGATGGTCAGCGTGACCATCGTCTCGGACTTGGACTTGGGCGTGCCGAAATCGGTTTCCTGGATCAGCGACATCGTGATTTCCTTGCTATTCCGCGGCCTGCAGCCGGGCCGGTGCGGGACCGAAATCTTCCCGGAAGTGTTTCAGTGCGCTCATCACGGGGTAGGGCGTGAAGCCGCCGAGCGCGCACAGCGAGCCGAATTTCATGGTGTTGCAGAGGTCTTCGATCACGGCGAGGTTTTCCGCGACGCGCTCGCCGTTGATGATCTTGTTGATGGTCTCCACGCCGCGGGTCGAGCCGATCCGGCACGGCGTGCACTTGCCGCAGGATTCGACCGCGCAGAACTCCATCGCGAAGCGCGCCTGCTTGACCATGTCGACGGTGTCGTCGAACACCACGATGCCGCCATGGCCGATCAGGCCGTCGCGCGCGGCGAACGCCTCGTAGTCGAACGGCGTGTCGAACAGCGCGCGGGGGAAATACGCCCCGAGCGGGCCGCCGACCTGCACCGCGCGCACCTCGCGTCCGGTGAAGGTGCCGCCGCCGATCTCGTCGACGAGCTCGCCGAGCGTGACGCCGAATGCGGTCTCGAACAGCCCGCCATGTCTGATGTTGCCGGCAAGCTGGATCGGCATCGTGCCGCGCGAGCGTCCCATGCCGAAATCGGCATAGGCCTTGGCGCCGTTGTCGAGGATGAAGGGGATTGCCGCGAACGACAGTACGTTGTTGATCACGCTGGGGCGGCCGAACAGGCCTTTGTGCGCCGGCAGTGGCGGCTTGGCCCGCACGATGCCGCGGCGTCCCTCGAGACTCTCCAGCAGCGAGGTCTCTTCGCCGCAGACATAGGCGCCGGCGCCGACCCGTACCTCGATGTCGAATTCATGCGTAGAGCCGCCGATCCGCTTGCCGAGGAAGCCGGCGCGCCGGGCCGCCACGATCGCCGCGTTCATCGCCTCGACCGCATGCGGATATTCCGAGCGGATGTAGATGTAGCCCTTGGTGGCGCCGACCGTGATGCCCGCGATCGTCATGCCCTCGATCACGACGAAGGGGTCGCCTTCCATGATCATGCGGTCGGCGAAGGTGCCGCTGTCGCCTTCGTCGGCGTTGCAGACGATGTATTTGCGGTCGGCGCTGGCCTGCGCCACGGTCTTCCACTTGATGCCGGTCGGGAAGCCGGCGCCGCCGCGGCCGCGCAGGCCCGACGTGGTGACGTCGGCAAGTACCTGGTCGGAGCTCAGCGTCAGCGCGCGCTCCAGGCCTCGGTAGCCGCCATGGGCGCGGTAGTCGTCGACCGAGCGCGGATCGACCACGCCGCAGCGGACGAAGGTCAGCCGGGTCTGGCGCTTCAGCCAGGGAATCTCGTCTGTGACACCAAGCCGCAGCGCGTGCTCGCCGTTGCCGGCCATCGCATCGAGCAGTGACGGGACGTCGGCCGGCGTCACCGGGCCGAAAGCGATACGGCCTTGCCCGGTCGAAAGCTCGACCATCGGCTCCAGCCAGCACAGCCCGCGCGAGCCATTCCTGACGATCTCGATCGCCGCGCCACGCGCCGCCGCAGCCTGCGCGAAGGCGAGGGCGACATCGTCGGCGCCGACGGCGACGGCCGCGGCATCGCGGGGGACGTAGATTCGCATCGTCATCGCTGTGCCTCCGCAACCAGCGCATCGATCCGCGCCTCGTCGAGCCGGCCGACTACGCGGCCATCCAGCATCGCCGAGGGTGCGGTGGCGCACAGCCCGAGGCAGTAGATCGGCTCCAGCGTGACGCGCTCGTCTGCCGTGGTATTCCCCAGCGCAACGCCGAGCTTGGCCTCGGCGCGCGCCGCCAGCCGATCGCCGCCGGCGGCCTGGCAGGCCTCGGCGCGGCACAGCTTGAGGACGTGGCGTCCGGCCGGTTGCTTGCGGAAGTCATGATAGAAGGTGAACACCCCGTGCACCTCGGCGCGCGACAGATTGAGCGCCTCCGCCACCATCGGGATCGCGGGCTCCGGCACGTAGCCGAAGGCTTCCTGCAGCGCGTGCAGGATCACCAGCGTGGCGCCTTCAAGCCCGGCATGCTCGGCGATGATTTCAGCGCCGCGCGCCGTGTCCCAAGGTTCGTATCCCACCGTCATCCGCGCTTCTCACGATCCATTTTTTGCTTCGCACATCAGAGTTGGAATCGTTCGAAACATCAATAAAGCTGTCTCATGCGGCGATTGCGAAACGCGATTAATAGCGTTGCCAAATCGATCGATCCGGGATTGCAATAATGGTCTGGAATCACGCACTTCCGGGGCGCTTTGGATTTCGGGATCGCACCCTGATCGTGCTACCTATGGACGTATCGGGCTGCCGCTTGGGGGGCCGTTTTCGGAAGGGGTTTGAACCTTGATCGACAAGCTGGAACTTCTGCTGGCGCTGGCCAAGGAACGGCATTTCGGCCGTGCTGCGGAGGCCTGCGGGGTCACCCAGCCGACCATGTCGACCAGTCTCAAGCAGCTCGAGGAAATCCTCGGTGTCATGCTGGTGCAGCGCGGATCCCGCTTCCAGGGTTTCACGCCGGAGGGCGAACGGACGCTGGACTGGGCGCGGCGCATCGTCGGCGACGCGCGGGCGATGAAGCAGGAGATCAACAGCCTCAAGGACAAGCTGTCGGGCGAGATCCGGATCGCCGCGATCCCGACCGCGCTCGGCATGGTGGCCTCGCTCACCACGCCGTTCCGCGCGCGTCATCCCGATGTGCGCTTCCGCATCCAGTCGTGCACGTCGGCCGACGTGCTCGGCCTCCTGGAAAATCTCGAGGTCGATGCCGGGCTGACCTATATCGAGAACGAGCCGATCGGCAAGGTCCGCACCATCCCGCTCTACAATGAGAGCTACCGGCTGCTGACGGCGCCGGATGCGATGTTCGGCGACCGCAAGCAGGTGACGTGGAAGGAAGTCGGCACCGTGCCGCTCTGCCTGCTCACGCCCGACATGCAGAACCGCCGCATCATCGACCGCGCGCTGACCTCGGTCGGCGCCGAGGCGACACCGACGCTGACGTCGAACTCGCTGCTCGTGCTCTACACCCATGTGAAGACCGGACGCTGGGCCAGCGTGATGCCGGCCAAGCTCGCCGAGACGCTCGGCCTTGCCGATGCCGTGCGCAGCATTCCGATCGTCGATCCGGTGGTCGACTACAGCATCGGCCTCGTGATCCCGCAGCGCGATCCGATGACGCCGCTGATCGCAGCCCTGGTGCAGGTCGCGCGCGAGGTCGCGCCGAAGCTGGAGAGCGCGTAAGCGCGGCAATCGAGGCGCTTCTACGACGGTTCCCCTCCGGACGATCGCGGCGCCTCGGCGCGCGGCGAGGCAATCGTCCTGCGCTTCTCGCAATCGTGGAACTCAGCGGCGGCTGAGCGGTTTCATTGCGGCGTCCCGGTCAGCAAGCAGGAGCCGATTTGAATCGTCGCCAGTTACTCCACGGATCGGCCATGTTGCCGGCACTGATGCTCTTGCCGCAGCGGGAGGCCGCCGCGGCAGGGAACACGGCTGATGCACCCTTCAACCCCTCGATGGTGAGGGAGCTTGCCCGCAACCTCGCAGCCAAGTCGTTCGAGGCGCCGGACGAGAAGTTGCCGAATGGCCTGACCGACCTGACCTACGATCAGTACCGCTCGATCCGCTTCGCGTCGGAGCGCGCGCTGTGGCGCGGCGCGAAGCTGCCGTTCGAGGCGCAGTTCTTCCACCGCGGCTTCGCCTACAAGAACAAGGTCCAGATCTTCGAGGTCGCCGAGGGCAAGGTCAGCGAAGTCAAATACGGCAAGGACATGTTCTCGTTCGGCGAGACCGTGCCGGCGTTCACCGAGACCGATCTCGGCTTCGCCGGATTCCGCATCCACGCGCCGATCAACAAGCCGGACTATCACGACGAGGTCTGTGTCTTCCTCGGCGCGAGCTATTTCCGCGCCGTCGCCAAGGACGAGACCTACGGCCTGTCGGCGCGCGGCCTGTCGATCGATACCGGTGAGGCGAAAGGCGAGGAGTTTCCGTTCTTCAAGGCGTTCTGGCTCGAACGTCCGGTGCCCAACGCCACCTCGCTGGTGATTCATGCCTTGCTCGACAGCAAGAGCTGTGCGGCGAGCTACCGCTTCACGATCAGACCGGGGAAGACCACGGTGTTCGATGTCGAGGCATCGCTCTATCCGCGCGCCGATCTCGAGCACGCGGGTCTGGCGCCGATGACCAGCATGTTCTTCTTCGGGCCCAACGATCGCAACGAGGTCGATGACTTCCGGCCGTCGGTGCACGATTCCGACGGGCTCGCGATCTACAACGGCAAGGGCGAGAGCCTGTGGCGTCCGCTGAGCAATCCGCGCGACCTCCAGATCAGCACGTTCCAGGACATCAATCCGCACGGCTTCGGGCTGATGCAGCGGGAGAAGAATTTCTTCGCCTATCAGGACATCGAATCGAGCTTCGAGAAGCGTCCGAGCCTGTGGGTCGAGCCGATCGGCGACTGGGGTGAGGGCGCGGTGATCCTGATCGAGATTCCGACCAAGGAAGAGATCCACGACAACATCGCCGCGTTCTGGCGGCCGAAGGTGCCGCTCAAGGCCAAGAGCGAGACCAATCTCACCTATCGGCTGCATTGGGGACCTGACGCGCCGAAGCCGCATTCGCTCGCGCGCTTTACGCGCACCGGCATCGGCGCGCATGGCGAGAACGGCAAGCTGTTCGTGCTCGACCTGTTCGGCGACAATCTGAAGGGGATCGATCCCGGTAACATCAAGGGCGTGGTGACGGCCGAGAAGGCCGAGATCACCAACATCGTCACGCAGCCGAACCCCAATACCGGCGGATGGCGGCTCAGCTTCCAGTGCGCCGTCAAGAAGGACCCGATCGAGCTGCGCGCCCATCTGGCGCAGGACGACAAGCCGCTCTCGGAGATCTGGGTCTATCGATGGGCGCCATAGTCACGTCGCCTCGTCCCGACGTCGCGGCAGCGGCCGAAGGCTTCCTGCCGCGGGAGAGTCCGCTGGCCATGGCGGCGGCCGATCTCGGCCAGCCGCCGCGCGCGGTGCGCACGCCGGTGTCGGTTGGAGCCGGCATGTTGATGCGCCGCGCGTTCGTGCTGCTGCTGACGGTCGCGCTGACCGGCGCCGGCGCCTACGAGATGTACATGGTGGTGCAGGTCGGCGGCGTGACGATCATGGAAGGCATGGTGCTGGTGCTGTTCGTGGCGCTGCTCGCCTGGATCGCGTTCTCATTCGCCTCGGCGCTCGCCGGCTTCTTCGTCCTGCTTCGGCGCAAGGGCAACGCGCTGCCGATCCGCGACGATGGTCCGCTGCCGCAGCTTGCGAGCCGGACCGCGGTGCTGCTCCCGACCTATAACGAGAATCCACATCAACTGATGGCGCGCCTGCGCGCCATCCATGAGTCGATCGAAGCGACCGGGCAGGGCGGAAGCTTCGACTGGTTCGTGCTGAGCGACACCCGCGATCCCGACATCTGGATCGCGGAGGAGCAGGCGTTTCTCGCGCTCAGCGATGCCTGCGGCGGGCGGCTCTACTACCGGCATCGCGCCGACAACACCGCGCGGAAGTCCGGCAATGTCGGTGAATGGGTCACGCGGTTTGGCGGCGCCTACCAGTTCATGATCGTGCTCGACGCCGACAGCCTGATGTCGGGCGACACCATGGTGCGGATGGTGCATGCCATGGAGAGCAATCCGCAGGCGGCGCTGCTGCAGACGCTGCCGGTCATCGTCAACGCGCGCAGCCTGTTCAGCCGGCTGCAGCAATTTGCCGGCCGGCTGTACGGTCCGATGGTCGCCGCCGGCGTCGCGTGGTGGCACGGCTCCGAGGGCAATTACTGGGGCCACAATGCCATCATCAGGATCCAGGCATTCGCGGAGCAGGCCGGGCTGCCCGAGCTCACCGGCCGCAAGCCGTTCGGCGGACATATCTTGAGCCACGATTTCGTCGAGGCGGCGCTGATGCGGCGCGCCGGCTGGGGCATCTACATGGCGCCGGTGCTCGGCGGCAGTTTTGAGGAGGTGCCGCCGTCGCTGCTGGATTTTGCCGCGCGCGACCGGCGCTGGTGCCAGGGCAATCTGCAGCATCTCGCGGTGCTGACCACGCGCCGCCTGCACTGGATTTCGCGGCTGCATTTCATGACCGGGATCGGCTCTTACATCACCGCGCCGCTCTGGCTGTCGTTCCTGCTGCTCGGAATCCTGATCTCGTTGCAGGCGCGCTTCATTCGCCCCGAATATTTTCCGAAGGGTTTTTCGCTGTTCCCGAACTGGCCGGCGCAGGATCCCGTGCTCGCCGCCTGGGTGTTTGGCCTCACCATGGCGCTGCTGATCGTGCCGAAGCTGCTCGGCTTCATCCTGTTGCTGACGCGCTCGGACACGCGCCGGCAATTCGGCGGCGGATTCCGAACGTTCACAGGTGTCATCGCCGAGCTGCTGATCTCTGCGATGATCGCGCCGGTCATGATGGTGTTCCAGTCGATCGCCGTGGTCGAGATCCTGCTCGGCCGCGATGCCGGCTGGCAGACGCAGCGGCGCGACGACGGCGCGGTCGAGCGGCGCGAGCTCTATCGGAAGTACGGCGTCCCGACTGCCTGCGGCGTCGCGATGGCGATCAGCGCCTGGGCGGTGTCGTTGCCGCTGCTGCTGTGGATGTCGCCGGTGATATCAGGCCTGCTGTTCGCGATCCCGATCGGCGCCTGGACGGCGAGGCCCGCGATGCGCGCGCTGTTCGTGACGCCGGAGGAGAGCGGGCCGCCGAGCGTGCTGGTCCGCGCCAACGAACTGGCGGCGGCACCGGCTCGCGCGTCGGCGCCCGCGCTGGCGACGCTGCGGCAGGATTCCGGCTTGCTGCACCGTCATCTGTCGTCGCTTCCGCCGGCGCGGCGCGGCGGCCCGGGCGAGATCGATCTTCACCTCGCGGTGGCCCGCGCGCGGATCGAGGCCAGCGACAGTTTCGACGAGGCCGCCCGCCATCTCACGCCGCGCGAGACGCTGGCCGTTCTCGGCGATCCCGCGCTGCTGGAAGGGCTACTCGCGAAGTAGCGTGGGGCTCAGGCCGCTTCCGGCAGCCTGGTCTGCAGCGAGCGCGGATCGCGGGGCAGGGTGATGCGGACGACGGTGCCGACGCCGAGCTTGGAGCGCAGCTTCATCGAGCCGCCATGCAGATTGGTGAGCGAGCGCGCGATCGCAAGGCCAAGGCCCGAGCCCTGGTAGCTCTTGGTGAGCTGACTCTCGACCTGCTCGAACGGCTTGCCGAGCCGCCGCAGCGAGTCCGGCGCGATGCCGATGCCGCTGTCGGCGATCAAGAGCACGATCGAGTCATCGAGCATCTGGCCGCGCACCAGCACGCGGCCGTGATCCGGCGTGAACTTCACGGCGTTGGACAGCAGGTTGACGATGATCTGCTTGACCGCGCGGCGGTCGGCGACGACCGAGATCGTGCTTTCGATATCCGATTCCAGCGACAGCCCCTTGTGCTCGGCGCGGCCGGAGACCACCCGCAGGGATTCGCCCAGGATGCCGGACAGGTCGAGCGGCTCCATGTCGAACTTCATGCGGCCGGCCTCGATCTTCGACATGTCGAGAATGTCGTTGATGACCTCGAGCAGGTATTTCCCCGAGGTCAGGATGTCGTGGCAGTACTCCTCGTACTTGTCCGAGCCGAGCGTGCCGAACAGGCCGGAGCCCATGATCTCGGAGAAGCCGATGATGGCGTTGAGCGGCGTGCGCAGCTCGTGGCTCATATTGGCGAGGAATTTCGACTTCGCGGCGTTGGCGTCCTCGGCGCGGGTCTTCTCCTGCGAGTATTTTTCGGCGAGGTCGGCGAGCTCGACCGCCTGCCGCTCCAGCTCGGATTGCGAGCGCTGCAGGTCGATCACCGAGGCGCGCAGGCGCAGATCGTTGTCGACCAGCTTCTGCTCGTGCGCCTTGATGCGGGTGATGTCGGTGCCGACCGAGACGTAGCCGCCGTCCTTGGTGCGGCGCTCGCTGATGTGCAGCCAGCTGCCGTCGTCGAGCTGGGCCTCGAAGGTCCGCGCGCCCGGCGCCGGCACGCCGCTCTCATGCAGGCGGGTGCGCACTTCGGGCATGCTGCCGACCTCGATCACGGTCTCGTAGGAGGTGCCGGGGGCGACGGCGCTGTCGGGCAGCTTGTGCAGCCGCTGGAAGTGCGAGTTGCAGAGCACCAGGCGGTCATCGGCATCCCAGAGCACGAAGGCCTCCGGAATGGTCTCGATCGCGTCACGCAGCCGGAGATCGGCTTCCACCGACTTCTCGGCGAGGCTCTTCTGCTCGGTGACGTCGATGGCGATGCCGATCAGATGCAGGCCGCTGTCGGCCGCGGCGTGGCTGAGCTCGCAGCGCACGCGCAGCCAGATCCAATGGCCGCCGACATGGCGCATGCGGAAGCTCTGGTCGATGTGATCGATCTTGCCCGAGATCAGCTGTTCGGCGATGTCGAACAGGTTGATGTCGTCGGAATTCACCAGCGCGTTGACTTCGCCGAAGGTGAGCAGGTCGTTGCGGCTATCGAGGCCGAGCAGGGTGAACATCGATTGCGACCAGAAGATCCTGCCGCGCGACAGGTCCCAGTCCCACAATCCGCAGCGGCCGCGATTGAGCGCGGTGTCGATCCGGCCGCGCACGGCGTCGTTGATCAAGTCGCCCTCGCGGGCGCGGGTCGATTGCCAGTGGAACGCGAAGCCGAGGATCAGGACGACGAAGCTCGTCGTCGCCGACAGCGTCACCGAGAGCGCGGCGTCCGATCCCCAGATCGGCTCGTTCATCTCCTGGATGACGACGACCTGGCCGGGCAGCGACTTGACCAGCTGCGAGATCGCCAGCGCGCCGGTGCCGTTCGGCAGCGTCATGTCGCTGACCGTGCCCTGCTGGCCCGGCGCGATCAGGAGCTGGGCGGTGGAGACGATGTCGAGGATGCGGTCGTTCTCGCCGGCGCCATCGATCGGCACGCGCGCCAGCACGCGGTGATCGGCGCTGGTGATGATGATGTGGCGGCCGTAGGCTGCGCCCCAGGACGGGATCAGGTCCGGCAGCAGCTCCTGCATCCGCTCGATATTGCCGAGCCGGTCGCGCCGCACCGAGGTCAGGCGATCGAGACGCTCGGCCAGGATGTCGGAGAGCGCGGCGAGGTCACGCTTCATCGCGCCGCGCTTCTGCCGGTTCTGGTCGATCACCTGGACGAAGGCGCCGAGGCAGATCGTGATGAGGAAGGCGATGATCAGAGTAGGCACAGCGCGGCGCAGTGCAGGCTCGGCCGTCAAGAGCCTGTGATAGGCCGGTTTCGCGATCGACTGCGCCAATCCCTTGATCGAATCGGATTGGACGCACGCGTTCGCTGCATGCGCGCGCGCCATGCCTTAGACCCCCGCTCTAAGCTGATTTTTAACCGGATCGGATGCTCCCCACGATGCATCCGAATCATGATCATTTGAATCCAGATTTCCGGGACTGTCGAGAGTCAACGATTCGTTAATGCGAAATAATTCTTGTCAAAAACAGAATCGGGATGCGCAAACCGAGTCCGAAAGGAGAACGGCTCCGTAGAATTACGCGCGCGCCGGCTCTGCGTGACTGATCACACGCTTCACGGTGGGGAACGCGCGGCGCATCTTGCGTTCGATCTCGTCGACGCTTTCGTGCACCTTGATCACACTCATCGAAGGCGCGGCGCGGCAATGGAAGTTGACGATCTCGCCGGCGTCGGTGTTGCGCACCCGCACATTATGAATGTCGTGGATCGCGCCGCCATCGGCGAAGCCGGTCAGCGCGGTCTTGATGGCCTCGACGCGGCCGGGCGCGGCGTCGGTTCCCCACGGCAGCTCCGGCTCGAGCGGCTCGATATGGGTGTCGACCTCGACGTCTTCGCCAAAATCCTCGCGGATCGCGCGCTCGAGCTCGTGGGCGATGTCGTGCGCGGCGTCCAGCGCCATGTCGCTGTCGAGTTCGAGGTCGATGCTGACGATCAGCTTGCCGCCGATGTCGTGCACGGTGACGTGGTGGATGGCGAGGCCGGAATTGCGCGCGATCACCATGATGCGCTCGCGCACGCTCTCATTGTCGCGCGCCACCGGAACCGCGGTGAAGGTGAGGTCGGCGTCGCCGAAGGTCTTGGTCATCGCGGCCTGCGCCCGGCGCTTGATGTCCTCGACCCGGTCGATCGGATAGGTCCGGGGCACGGCGACGATGGCGTCGATGAAATGCGTGGCGCCGACCATGCGGACCCGCAGGCGATCGACCTCGACCACGCCAGGCACGGCCTTGATGGCCGCGGTGGCCTTTTCCAGCGCGCCTTCCGGCGCGCGGTCGAGCAGGGTCTCGACCGTCTCGCGCGCCATCCGCAGGCCGAGCAGGGCGATCATCACGGCAACCGCGATAGCGGCGGCCGCATCGCCCCACCAGAAGCCGAAGCCCGCCAGTACCAGGCCGACGATGACGGCACTCGAGCCCATCACGTCGGAAGCGAAATGCAGCGCGTCGGCGGCCAGCGCCTGGCTCTTGGTGTCGCGCGCGGCGCGATGCAGCGCGCGGGCGCGCCACAAATTGACGCCGATGTCGACGATCAGGACGATGAAGGGGACGGCCGAGATCGACGGCGGCGGCGCGCCCTCGCGCAGATGGCTGTAGGCCTGCACCAGGATGCCGCCGGCGAGCACATAGAGCAGGGCGATGATGAAGAGCGCCGACACGCTCTCGAACTTGCCGTGGCCGTAATGATGCTCGGCGTCGGCCGGCTGGTCCGACACCCGCACCACCGCCCAGGTGATGATGGTGGCGACCAGGTCGATCGTCGAGTGCAGTGCCTCCGAGATCAGCGCCAGCGAACCGATGGCGACGCCGACGACGAATTTTGCCAGCGCCATGCTGCCACTGGCAAGAATCGAGATCGCGGCGACGGATGTCTTGGTGTTGGGTGCGCTGGTGCTGGAAGAGCTCATGGGCGGCGGTGTAGCAGGCCATCCGTGAACATCAAGTGTCGTTCTTCACGCGCAATCGCCACTCACTTGCAATTGCATCATCGTATCAAGGTCACGCCGTCGTCCTGGCGAAAGCCAGGACCCATCACCACAGGGTTGTGTTGTAGAGGTGAGCTGTGGCCACTGCGTCGCGTCACCACCCGAATTCGGGGTAATGGGTCCTGGCTTTCGCCAGGACGACGCTGGATATGAGGTGTATCCAACGCAACGACGTCCGATCCACGTGTCATTCCGGGCGCGCCTCTTGGCGCGAGCCCGGAATCCATCGCGCCGCGAGACAAGTGGCGGAATGGATTCCGGGCTCTCGCTACGCGGGCCCCCCGGTGCGCAATTGCGCACCGGGGAATGACGAAGGGAGACCTGAAACGACACTTGCGATATATGAACCAATTGGTCTATATATCGGCGATGATCCGCCAGACCACCATGCGGTCGCCCCGTGGCCGCCCGCGAAGTTTCGATGTGGACACCGCTGTCGAACGCGCGATGAATGTGTTCTGGTCGCGCGGCTATCACGCCACGGCGCTGCCGGATCTGCTGCGCGCGACAAAACTCTCGCGCGGCAGCCTCTACGCCGCTTTCGGCGACAAGCACTCACTGTTCCTGCGCGCGCTCGATCGCTACATTGCCGATGCGCTGACGCGGATGGATGATGAACTCGACCCCCGCAGGGATCCGCTCGACGGCCTGCGGGCCTACCTTGCCGGTTACGTTGAGCGCACGTGCGGTGCCAACGGCCGGCGCGGCTGCCTGTTGGTGGCGACGGCGATGGAACTGGCCGGCCAGGATGCCGAGGTTGGCCGTCGCTTCACGAGCTTCTTCAAGATCATGGAGGCCAGGGTGGCCGACGCACTCTCTCGTGCGGAGACCGCAGGCAGATTGGCCGATGGCGTCGAGCCTTCGAGTGCCGCCCGAATTCTGATCTGTTTCCTTTGGGGGCTGCGCGTGGTCGCCAAAACGGCGCCGGCGCGCACCACGTCGCAAGCCACCGCTGACGCGCTGCTCGATCGCTTCGTCAAATAAGCAACTGTTGGAATGACCCTTGACGTCCTCCGGACGTCCGCGCGATCGGCGCGCCGATATATGGACCGATCGGTCTTGAAAGGAAAGATGCCATGTCTGCGATCCAGATCGTCTGCGCGGTGGCCGTTCCCTTGCTCTGGGGTTATCAGTTCGTGGTCATCAAGATCGGCGTCACCGAGTTTCCGCCGTTGTTCTTCCTCGGACTGCGCTTCCTGGCCATCGCGCTGCTGCTTGTTCCGTTCGTCAAAAGGCCGACACGCCAACAGCTCGGTCCTGTCGCGGCTATTTCGGTCTTCCTCGGTGGGCTGAACTTCGGGCTGTTCTATGTCGGCCTTGGGCTCGGCTCGGGAAGCCTGTCGGCCGTCGCCTATCAACTCGCCCCACCGTTCACCGTGCTGCTGGCCTGGCCGCTGCTCGCGGAACGGCCGTCGCTCGTCACGTCCGCCGGCGTGGTGCTGGCGTTCGTCGGCGTGGTCGTGCTGGCAGCGGGGCCGGGGCTGTCCGCGAACGCGCTTCCGCTGCTGCTCGTGGTTGCCGCCGCCTTCGCATTCGCGGTGTCCACCGTGCTGACGAAACGCTATGGCCCTTTCGATCCGCTGATGTTGATGGGATGGTCGTCGCTGCTCACCGTGCCGCAGGTGATGTTGATGTCGCTGCTGCTGGAATATGGACAGTTCGCGAGCCTTGGCACGGCGGATCAACGTGGCTGGCTGGCGCTCGCCTACACCATCTTCATCGGCGGCATTGTCGGGTTCGGCCTGTGGTTCTGGCTGATCGCGCGCTGCTCGATGGCCCGCGTCGCTCCGTTCGGGTTGCTGCTTCCGGTGTTCGCGTTCATCTCGAGCGTGATGTTCCTCGGCGACCAGGTGACGCCGAAGCTGATTGTCGGCGGGCTGCTCGCGATTTCCGGCGTCGCCATCACGCAGGTGAGGCCGAGCGCGTAAGGCGGATCGGTGTGTAGGATGGGTAGAGCGCAGCGAAACCCATCGTCAGGTGACGCCCGATGCCATTTCCGCGCTGTCGAGCAGGTTCCATCCAGTCATGCTGCTGACGCAATCTCTGTCTTAGTCGGCGAGAACTAAAACACTGTGTGGGACCACGTGGTTCCCACAATGGTTCCATCGCCGGAATTGGCAGGAATCCGCAAGGGAATGGCACGAGCGAACGCCTCCGCGTTGCCTCGACCATGTCGCGCGGAATCGGAACCGAACGATCGAGAAAAATCAGTCAAGGAGTTATGATGCTGTTCGGCTTGAGCGCCGCAACTTGCGGCGCCCTGGTTGCGCTTGCCGTGTCTGGCACCGCCGCTCGAAGTGAAAGCAATTCGGTTCATTCAAGTGCCGTCGTCAATGCCGCCTGTGGCGATGCGATCGTAGGCGCAGCCTCCATGTACGATCCGTTCAAGCCCGGCAAGGAGGAGGGCGGTCCCAGCACAGCCTCCGGCGAGCGCTATGATCGCTCGGTCTGGGCGGCTGCCATCAAGACGAATTTGCGTCAGAAGTTCGGTGGGGTCCAATTCGGCGCGAGGCCGAAATATGCCCTCGTCGAGGCTGTGGGCAAGAAGGTCATCGTCAAGATCAACGACGTGGGGCCGCTACGGCCTGGCCGCATCATTGACCTCAATGAGCGGACGATGCGCTATTTCGATCCAAGCCTGGAGCGCGGAGTCATTAGTGACGTAAAGGTCAGCCCGCTTGCGGGGGACTATTGGGTTCCCGGACCGGCCGGCTGAACGCTCGGATGCGCTTTCGTCATTGCGAGGAGCGAAGCGACGAAGCAATCCATATCTCGGTACGCGGTGGCATGGATTGCTCGCTTCGCTCGCAATGACGATGTCAATCGACGGAGTTCGCACCTACAGCGTCACCACGATCTTGCCGAGGTGCTTGTTGGCTTCCATGTGCTCGAACGCCTTGCCGATGTCGGCGAACTTGTAGACCTGGTCGATCGGCAGCTGCAGCTTGCGCGCCTCGACCGCGGGCCAGATGTCCTTGCGCACCTCGTCGAAGATCGCGCGGATCTCCTCGATCGTGCGGGTGCGGAAGGTGACGCCGATATACTGGATGCGGCGCGCGGCGTGCAGGTCGAAATTGAAGTCGCCATGGGTGCCGCCGAGCCGGCCGACATTGACGATGCGGCCCTTGACCTTGGTCGCCTTCAGGTTCTGGTTGGCGACCGGTCCTGAGATCTGATCGACGATCAGATCGACGCCTTCGCCGCCGGTTGCCTGCAACACCTGATCGACCCAGCCGGGATCCTTCGAATCCACCGCGAGATCGGCGCCGAATTCCGTCAAGCGGCCGCGGCGCATCGGATCGGTCGATGAACCGACGACGAGCTTGGCGCCCTTCAGCTTTGCAATTTGCATCGCCATCAGGCCGACGCCGGAGCTCGCGCCCTGGATCAGCACGGTCTGGCCCGACTGCAAGGCGCCATTGGTGACGACGGCATTGTGCATGGTGGCGAGCGCGACGGGCAGGGTGGCGGCCTCGTCGAAGTTCATGTTCGATGGCGCGCGGAACAGCCGGCCGTGATCGGCGAGCGTGTACTCGGCGAACGCCGCGCCGCCGGAGCCCATGATCTTGTCGCCGACCTTGACGCCCTTGGCGTCGGGGCCGAGCTCGGCGACCTCGCCCGCCCATTCCATGCCGAGCACGGTGCCGACGCCGCCGGCCGCGCCGTGGGCGTGGCCCTTGGTCATGCCGAGATCGGCGCGGTTCAGCCCGCAGGCATGCACCTTGACCAGCACCTGGGTGCCCTTCGGCACGGGTTTTGCGACGTCGGTGATTTCAGGGCCGTTGGCTCCGTAGACATACGCTTTCATGGGCTTGTTCTCGTTGCTGTCGTCGAATGCGAGATGACTCTGAATTCCGTCATCCCGAGGTGGCCGCTTGTTCGGCGGCCCTCGAAGGATGAACGGCCCGACTGGTGGCCGTCGACCCTTCGAGACGCGCTACGCGCTCCTCAGGGTGGCGGATAACACTCGTGCTCCGCTCGGGCTTACTCCGCCGCCTGGCGCTTGGCGCCGGACATCATCGCCTCCAGCCGCTCGCGGATGATCGCTTCGGCCTCGTGGACGATGCGCGACACCAGCTCGGCGCAGGACGGGATGTCGTGGATCAGGCCCTGCACCTGGCCGGCCGACCAGATGCCCTCGTCGGCATCGCCGGTCGCATAGACCATCTTGCCGCGGGCGCCGGCGACCAGTTCGCGGACGTCCTCGAACTTGGCGCCTTCCTTCTCCATCTGCACGACCTTGGTCGAGATCGCATTCTTGGCGACGCGCGAGGTGTTGCGCATGGTGCGGAAGATCAGCTCGGTCTCGCGCTCGTCATTGGCGACGATGCGCTCCTTCACCAGCTGATGGATCGGGCTCTCCTTGGTGCACATGAAGCGCGTGCCCATGTTGATGCCTTCGGCGCCGAGCGCGAGCGCTGCGACCAGGCCGCGGGCATCGCCGAAGCCGCCGGAGGCGATCATCGGGATCTTCACCTTGTCGGCAGCGGCGGGGATGAGGATCAGGCCGGGGGTGTCGTCCTCGCCGGGATGTCCGGCGCATTCAAAGCCGTCGATCGAGATCGCGTCGGCGCCCATCCGCTCGGCGGACAGCGCGTGGCGCACGCTGGTGCATTTGTGCAGCACCTTGATGCCGTGCTTCTTGAACTCGTCGACATGCTCCTGCGGCTTGTTGCCGGCGGTCTCGACGATCTTGATGCCGCTCTCGATGATGACCTGGCGATACTCGGCGTAGGGCGGCGGCTTGATCGCGGGCAGGATGGTGAGATTGACGCCGAACGGCTTGTCGGTGAGCTCGCGGCAGCGCGCGATCTCCTTGCGCAGATCGTCCGGCGTCGGCTGGGTCAGCGCGGTGATCATGCCGAGCGCGCCGGCATTGGCGACGGCGGCCACCAGCTCGGCGCGCCCGACCCATTGCATGCCGCCTTGCACGATCGGGTGGTCGACGCCGAACATTTCGGTGAAGCGTGTCTTGATCATTCTGCCCTCGTTTCCATCGGAATTTTCCGCGACGCGGACGGCCGCGCACGGTGCTGTTTTTGGATGTCGAAGGAAGGATGCAGTCCTGTCCGGCAAATGTCTACCGGCGACCTGCGGCGCGCCCATGCGGAAATGGCGGGGCCGGCGTTCAGGCGAGGGCGGGGCAGAAGTCTTTCACTTGTTCAGGCGCTGCCGATCGAACACGCAGCGCCTGGCTGAGAACACAACAACCGAGATGCTTGTTACGCCGGCACGGCGTCCTTCTTCGAAGCGGCGGTTTCCTCGTCGAACGCGGCCGCGATGTCGCGCATGCTGACGACGCCGATCAGGCTGTAATTGTCGATCACCGGCACGTGGCGAATGTGGTGCTTGGTCATGAGATGACGGATGTGCTCGAGCGTGTCGCTCGAGGTGCACGACACCAGCTGCTGCACCGAGACCAACTGCGAGACCTTCATGCCGGCGCCGGCCGCACCGTGCTCGGCGATCGCGCGCACCACGTCGCGCTCGGTGAACATGCCGACGGCGGTGTTGCCTTCGGTGCGAACGACATCCTTGACCACGAGCGCGCTGATATTGCTGGCGCGCATCAATTGCGCGGCGATCGCCACCGTCTCGTTCATGCGAACCGTGGCAACGCGAGGGGTCTTCTTGCGCAGGATATCTCCGACTTGCATGGCAACCTCCTTGGTTTATCGTTGACAGGATTCTGGTATACAAAATGCCAATTGTCAACGCGGCGCTACAGGAATCTACCACCCTGGAACAGCTTAAATAGGCAGGTTTGCTGACGTTTCGGACGATTGTGAGTCGCTGCGAGGGTCCAAGCCGGCGGACGACCTCTGGCATCTTGGCATCTGGTATCCCTGTTTCCCCAAAAGAAAAGGCGCACCGAAGTGCGCCTCCATCAGTCTCCGGGGAGGGATCGGGACCATGCGGTCCTGATCGGGTGGTCGTTGCAAGGCCGTCTTGTCAGGCCGTCTGTTAAGCCGTCTTGTCACGCCGTCTTGGCGTTCGCCGCGGTCTCGGCTTCGGCGGCAGCCTCGTTGCCGTTGATGAAGGCGCGGCGCATCGGCTTGATCACGAAGAGCGCCATCAGCGCCGCGGTGGCGTTGAGCGCGACCGCGATCACGAACACCGCCTGCCAGCCATAGCTGGCGGCAACGATGCTCGCGGCCGGCACCAGCAGCGCGGCGGTGCCCTTCGCGGTGTAGAGCATGCCGTTATTGGTGGTCGCGAACTTCGAGCCGAAGGTGTCGCCGCAGGTCGCCGGGAACAGCGAGTAGATTTCGCCGAACACGCCGAAATAGACCGCGGTCGCCAGCACGAACACCAGCGGGTTGTGGCCCCAGGTCGAGAGCGTGAGCAGCATCAGCGCGCCGGTGCCGAACGCGATGAACATGGTGTGCTCGCGGCCGATATTGTCGGAGACCCAGCCGAAGAACGGCCGACCGAAACCGTCGAAGATGCGGTCGAGCGAGATCGCAAAGGTCAGCGCGGCCATCTGGAAGCCGGCGAGCGAGACCGGCGTCGTCGCGATCTTGTAGTCGTGCGCGATCGGCGCGATCTGCGCCGCGGCCATCAGGCCGCCGGATGCGACCATCACGAACACCAGATACATCACCCAGAAGATCGGGCTGCGCAGCACCTGCGGCGGCGTGAAGTCGATCTTGGTCTGCGGCAGGTTGAGCTGCTTCTTCTTCGGCGGGATCGTGACTGAAGGCTTCTGGATGAAGAAGGCGAGCAGGAACACGATCACGCCTTGCCCGACGCCGAAATCGAAGAACGCAGTCTGGTAGCCGCTCGAGGCGATCATGTTGGCGATCGGCACCACGGTCAGCGCCGCGCCGGCGCCGAAGCCGGCCGCGGTCGCGCCGGCGGCAAGGCCGCGGCGATCGGGAAACCATTTCAGTGCATTGCCGACGCAGGTGCCGTACACCGAGCCGGCGCCGATCCCGCCGACCACCGCCGCGGCGTAGAGCAGGGTGAGTGAGTTAGCGTAGGAGTTCAGCACCCAGGACAGTGCGATCATGACGCCGCCGAACATGATGACGATCCGCGGGCCGTATTTGTCGACGAACCAGGCTTCGACCGGTACCAGCCAGGTCTCGGTCACCACGAAGATCGTGAAGGCGAACTGGATCGATGCGCGGCCCCAGTGATGCGCGCCGTCGATCGGATCGACAAACAGTGTCCAGCCATATTGCAGGTTCGCGATCATCGCCATGCACACGATGCCCATGACGAGCTGCAGCCAGCGGAAGCCGCTGGTCGAAGGTTGTGCTTGTGTTGCGGCCGTATTGCTGGAAACCATCAACTCCTCCCGAGAGCGCGCCTGGTCTTGTTGTGACCCAGTGTCGCAATTCTTGTGGCGTATCGTCGCAAGCGCGTCGCGGAGGTTGGTATACTATATTCCAGAAAGCAAGCCCATCTTTCTGCTGCGATGCAGCAAAACTGGCATACTTTGGGCTGATCCGCCTTCGCGTCGACGCCGCAAAAATGCAAAGCGCCCGGCGTTGGCCGGGCGCTTTCGTCAACCGAAGAGTGGCGTTGCTTAAGCCATCGCCGTCGATTTCTCAACCACGATTTTCCGCCACGGTTTGAGCACGGCGATCGCGAGCAGCGAGGCAAGGATGTTGGCGCCGGCCGCGATGATGAACACGTTGTCCCAATTGCCCGACGACTGCTGCATGTAGTTGGCGATCGGCACCAGCAGCGCCGCGGTGCCCTTCGCGGTGTAGAGCAGGCCGGCATTGGTCGTTGCGAATTTGGAGCCGAACGTGTCGGTGCAGGTCGAGGGGAACAGCGAGTAGATCTCGCCCCAGGCAAAGAACACGAAGCCCGAGAGCAGCACGAACCACACCGGATCGTGGCCCCACAAATAGAGCATCCAGATGCCGAAGCCTTCCATGCCGAAGGCGATGAACATGGTGTTCTCGCGGCCGATCATGTCGGAGATCCAGCCGAAGAACGGACGCGTCAGACCGTTGAGCACGCGGTCGATGGTGGCGGCGAAGGTCACCGCCGTCATCGTCACCGCCATCAGCGTGACCGGCACGCTGTCGACCTTCCAGTCGACCGCGATCGGCTTCAGGTTCGCCGTCACCATCAGGCCGCCGGCGCCGACGATCACGAACATGAAGTACATCAGCCAGAAGATCGGCTGGCGCAGCACTTCGGTTGGCTGGTAGTTGCGTCGGGTCTGGATGATGTTGGCATTCGCCACGACGGCCGGGACCTGACCGGCCTTCGGCGCGAGCAGGAAGAAGGCGAGCAGCACGATGATGATGCCCTGGCCGAGACCGAAATAGAGGAAGGTGGTCTGGAAGCCGGAGTCCTTGATCATGGCCTGGATCGGCGCCACCGTCAGCGCGGAGCCCGCGCCGAAACCGGCGGCGGTGATACCCGCGGCAAGTCCGCGCTTGTCGGGAAACCATTTCAGCGCATTGCCGACGCACGTGCCGTAGACGCCGCCGGCGCCGATGCCGGCGATGATCATGCCGAGATAGTAGCCGTTGAGCGAGGTGGCCTGCGCGTTGATCGCCCACCCGATCGCGCACAGGATGCCGCCGATCAGCACGACGAGGCGCGGACCGTATTTGTCGACGAACCAGCCCTCGACCGGCACCAGCCAGGTCTCGAACAGCACGAAGAGCGTGAAGGCCCACTGGATCGACGCGCGATCCCATCCGAATTTCTTCTGGATGTCGGGGACGAAGAACGTCCACCCGTATTGATAGTTTGCGATCATCACCATCGCGGCGACGCCGATCGCAAGTTGCGTCCAGCGATAGGTGTCGCTGACACGCGCGGCCGCAGGGGCCGCAGTTGCCTGAACCATGTCCGACATTGATCCTCCCAGTGCGCCCCTTGTCGTTGCTTATGAGCGCGCGATGGCCATCTTGGTATCCGATATGCCAAGGTTCAAGCTGTCGCAGTCACAGCGTGCGGATATGCCGCACAGGACTCAGGCGTGCATTGCAGAAGACTAATTCAGCGCGCAAAGAAATGGCCCCGAAAATCGGGGCCATTGGTCGAAGGTTCAATGTGAGGTCGCATCGCGTGCCGAAGCGGCTCCGGCGCGGAGCGAGCCGAATCCTCGCGGCTTAAAGGCCGAAGCGCGGCAGGTCGCCGTTGCGGTTGGAGATCTCCGCGCTCTTCATCAGCAGGCGGTCGATCGAGGCCAGCAGGCGGCTGATCAGGGTGGCGGAGGGCGCGTGCCCGAACGTGGTGGTCTTGGACATTGGTGTCCCCTTTCATTGGAGGCCAGCAATGGGCCGCCTCATCATCTGAGACCAAACTATGTATACCAGATGCCAGAAACAACGACTTTGTTTGCATAGCAGCATTCACGGCTGTGCAATGCAGCAAAACCGGCTGACTGGCATCCAAGGCTCGGGCGGCAAAGCTCTTGAACCCGGGCTGCGACGAGCCGTGACGCTCCGGTGGATTGCCGGCGTTTGCCAGGGGTGGAAATCCCGCGCTCAGCCTGTCGGAGTCGGCCGGGTGGGCAGGTCATGACCGTCATAAAGAAGGCCGCCCAAATGAGGCGGCCTCGAGTAAGCGGGTTTGCTTTTCTTCTTGGCCGATGAAGGGTCGGGGCCAAATCCCTTCACCGCATTCGCTTCACCGGGTCCAGTCTTCGCCTGCGCACAGCGTTCCCATGCAGCCGCGCACGTTCAGCGTGCCCGACGAGACCAGCGTCACCGAGCTCTCATAGGTCTTGCCGTCGTCGGCGTTGTAGATCCGGCCGGCCCATTTGTTCGGGCCCGCGGGCTGCATGTTGATGAACAGCGACATGCCCATCACTGTCCGGGTGCGCTGCGCGGGATCGGCATTCTTGTCGTCGAGCTGCGGCTTGCCGGTGGCCTTGTCCATCGGATCCTTCAGCCAGACGACGCGGCCGCAGAGCGCGCTGCCGCAGCGGTGGATCTTGATCCTGGCGTCGCCGGATTGGGTCAGCCAGACGCCGGCCGGATCGCTGGCCTTGTCGGTGGCTTTGGCGGCATCGGCGGCGCTGCCGAGCAGCGGGATGTGGAACGCGGCCACGATCAGGCGGCGGGTGAGGTGAGCGTGGATCAATTGCTTCAAGGCCTTGTGCAGGCCGTCATGGTCTGGGAATACCGTCATCATCCACCTTATTCATGAAATTTTTCATGATAAGCATGAAATAAATCACGTTTAAGGTTGAGTCAACAACATTGCCGGAGCATGATGCTTTCCGGCCGTAACGGCTTTTTGGGCAAAGATTTTTCGGATGGGTGCGATGAGGAAATTGGTTCGCGAGCAGCGCCAGCTTTGGTTTCGCCGGCTCGATCGGGCGTTCTGGGTGATCTGGGCCGCGCTGCCGGTGGTGCTGTGGCTGGCCTATTACCGCACCACGACTGCCCCGGACACGATTGCGGAAAGTCTGGGCGGCGAGCAGGCGAAATGCGCCAGTATCGTTGCGAACCCGCTCACCATGTCGACCATGGGCCAGCTGCTGTTCTGGTCGCTGTTCGCACTTGGGGTATCGTTTTACGCCGTGCTGATCGGCATGCTTCATCGCATGGTGAACCGATTCGCGAACGGCCGGATCTTCGTGTCCGAGACGCTGCAGGGTGTCTGGTGGATGGGGATCTTCCTGGTGGTCTGGCCGTTCGTCGACACGATCACGACCAACGCGGTGATCTATGTCCTGTACCGGATCGGCGACATCAAGTTCCTGCTGCTGAACTACAACCTCGATGTCGGCACCATCGCAGGCGGCGTATTCCTGATGGCACTGAAATTCGTGCTCGAGCACGCCATCCTGCTGCAGTCCGAAAACGATCTGACGATCTGAGGGTGATGCTTGTGCCCATCCTGGTGAACCTCGATGTCATGCTCGCCAAGCGCAAGCGCCGCCTTGGAGACCTCGCGGACGCGATCGGCATCTCGATCCAGAACCTGTCGATCCTGAAGACCGGCAAGGCCAAGGCGATGCGCTTCTCGACGCTGTCGGCAATCTGCCGCGAGCTGGACTGCCGGCCGGGGGATATTCTGGAATATGTGCCGGGGGAGGAGGGCGAGGCCGACGGAGGCTGAACGGGCGATCCATCGGAAGGCACGGCCAGGCCGTATCCGCTCAGCTTACAGCCGCGCCTGGCCGGATCAGCGCACGCATCAGCTCCTCGACGAGCGCCGTCGCCTTGGGCCATCGCAAGGTCGGCTTGTTGATCTGGAGCGAGATCACGCCGTGAGTGGCGGCCCAGAGCAGCAGCGACAGCCGTTCCGCATCTTCCGCCTCGCGGCCGGGCGTCGCGGCGAGGATGTCCTTGATCAGCGCCACCACGCGGATCTGAATCGCGCGCCCGAACGTTGCGGCCTTCGGATCGCTGAGGCCCGAAATCACGCGGCCTTCATACAGCATCTTGTAGTGGCCAGGCCGTTCCAGCCCGAACCGAACCGTCGCGAATGCGCCGGCACGCAGCCGCGCCCATGGATCGCTGCCGGCGGCGTCCTCCGCTTTGGTGCGCAGCTCGACCAGTTCATCGAACAGCCGTTGCAGCACCGCGAGCAGCAGCGCGTCGCGATCGGCGAAGTGCGGATAGACCGACGGCGCGGCAATGCCCGCCTGCTTGGCGACCGCGCGCAGCGACACGCCTTCGCACGAGCCGGCCTTTTCGATCAGGGCGATGGCGGCCGTGAGGATGTCCTCGCGCAATTGGCCGCCTTCACCTCTCGCATTGCGTTGACGCGGCTTCATCCCGATCCCTTGACCCTGGTCCCTTGATCCTGGTCCCGGCTGATGCCCGTAACCTTACATGCGTTCGGCTTGACCTGTAAACTTAACGACCGTAAGCTAACGTATGTAATGTTATGAGATCGGAGATCAGATGACGACCACCATATCCCCAGGCGGCGCCTTCACGCCGGCCGGCACCACCTTGAAGCTCAATCGCATGGGTTTTGGCGCAATGCAGTTGACCGGGCCGATGGCGTGGGGGCCGCCCAGCGACCATGCCGCCGCACTGGCCGTGCTGCGGGAGGCGGTCCGCTGCGGCGTCAACCACATCGACACCAGCGACTACTACGGCCCGCACATCGCCAATCGGATCATCGCCGAGGCGCTGCATCCGTATCCGGCCGGCCTCACCATCGTGACCAAGGTCGGCGCGCGCCGGGGACCGGACAAATCCTGGCCCCAGGCGATCTCCCGGCAGGAGCTGATCGATGCCGTCAACGACAATCTGCGCAATCTCCGTCGCGACGTGCTCGACGTCGTCAATCTGCGCCTCGGCGGCCCGTTCGGCCCCGACGACCGTTCGGTGGAAGCGCCGCTCTCGGTGCTCGCCGAGTTGCAGCAGCAGGGTTTGATCCGCCATATCGGGCTGAGCAACGTTTCCCGCGCGCAGTTCGAGGAGGGCAGCAGGATCGCCGCCATCGTCTGCGTGCAGAACCACTACAATCTGGCGCATCGCGGCGACGACGCCCTGATCGACGACCTCGCAGCCAGGCGAATTGCCTATGTGCCGTTTTTCCCGCTGGGCGGCTTCCGTCCGCTCAACGCGCCGATCCTGGACCGCGTCGCGCAGAGCCTCGGGGCAACGACCCGCCAGGTCGCGCTGGCATGGCTGCTGCAGCGCGCGCCGAACATCCTGGTGATCGCCGGCACCTCGTCGGTCGCGCATCTCCAGCAGAATTTTGCTGCCGGCGCCCTGCAGTTGCCGCCCGAGGCGATCGCGCAGCTCGACGGTATCGCAGCCGCCAGCCGGCAGGAGCAACGTTGACCATGAGCGACAGGACCTCCGCGCCCGAGCAGCTGGCGCACCACGCCATCGGCGCGCTGCTCGATGATATCAAGACCGCCTGGGCCGCCAGCGACGCGGACCGAATGGCGCAGGCCTTCGCCGAGGACGCGATTTTCGTCCCGTTCAACGGCGCACGCCTCGTCGGCCGCGCGGCGATCGCCGAGTTTCACGCGCGGCCCTTCGCGACGGCGCTGCAGGGATCGCGCCTGCTGGTCGATCTCGTCGACATCCGCCTGCTGGCGGAGACGCTCTATCTCGTCGCGACCAGCGGCGGACCGGCGCTGCGGGGCGAGAGCACCGCGCCTCAGGCCACGCAGAGCTACATTGTCCGGGACCTCGGCGACCGATGGACCATCCTGTTCTTTCAGAACACGCCGGTGCGCGCGCTTCCCGGCGCCAGCGGCTGATCTCGGGGTACCCCAAAATGAAAGACCGCCGAAAACCGGCGGCCTTTGCATTTTGCTTTGTCGGAAGGCCGGCTTACTCGGCCGCCTGCTTGCGCGGCGGATCGAGCGCGCCGGAATCGTGGATCTCGGCGACCTGGTGGTCAGAGAAGCCGAGCACCTCGCGCAGGATCTCGTCGGTGTGCTCGCCGAGCAGCGGCGAGCGGGCGACCTCGCTCGGCGAATCCGACAGCTTGATCGGGTTGCCGACCGAGATGTACTTGCCGCGGGTCGGGTGATCGACCTCGACCACGGTGCCGGTCGCGCGCAGCGACTGGTCTTCCGCGATCTCCTTCATCGACAGGATCGGACCGCAGGGGATGTCGTCCTTGTTGAGGATCTCCATCGCCTCGAATTTTGTCTTCGTCATCGTCCACTGTTCGATGCGAGCAAAAATCTCGTTGAGGCGCGGCAGGCGGGCCGGCGGCTTGGCGTAGTTCGGATCGGTCTTCCAGGTCGGCTCGCCGATCACGTCGCAGATCTTCTCCCAGACCGGAGCCTGGGTGATGAAGTAGATGTAGGCGTTCGGGTCGGTCTCCCAGCCCTTGCACTTCAGGATGCGGCCGGGCTGGCCGCCGCCGGAATCGTTGCCGGCGCGCGGCACGGCATCGCCGAACGGAATGCCTTCACCGAACTGGCTGTATTCCTTCAGCGGGCCATGGGCGAGGCGCTGCTGGTCGCGCAGCTTGACGCGGGCGAGGTTGAGCACGCCGTCCTGCATCGCCGCGGTGACGCGCTGGCCCTTGCCGGAATGGGTGCGGTGATAGAGCGCGGTGACGATGCCGAGCGCGAGATGCAAGCCGGTGCCGCTGTCGCCGATCTGCGCGCCGGTGACCAGCGGCAGGCCGTCGCGGAAGCCGGTGGTCGAGGCGGCGCCGCCGGTGCACTGCGCGACGTTCTCGTAGACCTTGCAATCCTCATACGGGCCGGGGCCGAAACCCTTGATCGAGGCGACGATCATCTTCGGGTTGATGGCCTGGATCTTCTCCCAGGGGAAGCCCATGCGGTCGAGCACGCCGGGGCCGAAATTCTCGACCAGCACGTCGCACTGCTTGATCAGCGCGGTCAGCACTTCCTTGCCCTTGGGGTTCTTGGTGTCGAGCGTGATCGAGCGCTTGTTGTGATTCAGCATGGTGAAATACAGGCTGTCCACGTTCGGGATGTCCTGCAGCTGGCCGCGCGTGATGTCGCCGACGCCGGGGCGCTCGACCTTGATCACGTCGGCGCCGAACCAGGCCAGCAATTGCGTGCAGGTCGGACCCGACTGGACGTGGGTGAAATCGAGAATGCGAACGCCCTTCAGCGCCTTGGTCATATCTTTTGCTCCGTACTCTGTCTGTCTGCCCCTGCACCCGCAGGGAGTGATTGGGTTGAGGGGGACTTACTTCTTCTTCTGCAGAACGCTCTGCGGATTGAGGTTGCCGATGCGGCCGCTCTCCGAGCCCGCCGCCGGATCGATCACCGCGTTGATCAGGGTCGGCTTGCCGGAATCCAGCGCCGCGTTGACCGCGCGCTTCAGCTCGTCCGGCGAGGTGGCGTTGACGCCGACGCCGCCGAAGGCTTCCATCATCTTGTCGTAGCGCGAGCCCTTGACGAACACGGTGGTCGCCGGATCTTCGCCCGCGACGTTGACGTCGGTGCCGCGATAGATGCCGTCATTGTTGAAGATCACGACGCAGATCGGCAGCCTGTAGCGGCAGATGGTCTCGACCTCCATGCCCGAGAAGCCGAACGCGCTGTCGCCTTCGACCGCGAGCACGGGCAGGCCGGTCTCGACCGCGGCCGCGATCGAATAGCCCATGCCGATGCCCATCACGCCCCAGGTGCCGACGTCGAGCCGCTTGCGCGGCTTGTGCATGTCGACGACGCCGCGGGCGAGGTCGAGCGTGTTGGCGCCTTCGTTGACGAAGATGGTGTCCGGGCGTTCCGCGATGATCGTGCGCAGCGCGCCGAGCGCACCGTGATAGTCCATCGGTGAGGCGTTGCTCATCAGCTTCGGCGCCATCTTGGCGACGTTGTCGTCCCGCTTCTTGGCGACGGTCGCAAGCCAGTCGCTCGGCGCGGCCGACCAGTTGGCGCCCATCGCGTCGAGGAATGCCGAGACGCAGGAGCCGATGTCACCGACCACGGGGGCGACGATCTCGACGTTGGAATCCATTTCCTTCGGCTCGATGTCGACCTGGATGAACTTCTTCGGAGCTTCGCCCCAGGTCTTGCCCTTGCCGTGCGAGAGCAGCCAGTTGAGCCGGGCGCCGATCAGCATCACGACGTCGGCTTCCTTCAGCACGGTCGAGCGCGCGGCACCGGCGCATTGCGGATGCAGGTCGGGCAACAGGCCCTTGGCCATGCTCATCGGCAGGAACGGCACGCCGCTCTTCTCGACGAAGGTCTTGATCGCCTCGTCGGCCTGTGCGTAGGCCGCGCCCTTGCCGAGGATGATCAGCGGGCGCTTTGCGTTCTTCAGCACGTCGAGCGCGCGCTTGACCGAAGACGGCGAGGGGATCTGCTCGGGCGCGGCGTCGATCACCTTGACCAGCGACTTCGCCCCGGCGTCGGCGTTCATCACCTGCGAGAACAGCTTTGCGGGCAGGTCGAGATAGACGCCGCCCGGGCGGCCCGACACCGCGGCGCGGATCGCGCGGGCGAGGCCGATGCCGATGTCCTGGGCGTGCAGCACGCGGAACGCCGCCTTGCACAGCGGCTTGGCGATCGCGAGCTGGTCCATCTCCTCATAGTCGCCCTGCTGCAGGTCGACGATCTCGCGCTCGGACGAGCCCGAGACCAGGATCATCGGGAAGCAGTTGGTGGTGGCATGCGCCAGCGCGGTGAGGCCGTTGAGGAAGCCGGGCGCCGACACCGTCAGGCAGACGCCGGGCTTCTTGGTGAGGAAGCCGGCGATCGAGGCCGCGTAACCGGCGTTCTGCTCGTGGCGGAACGAGAGCACGCGAATGCCCGCCGCCTGGGCCATGCGGCCCAGGTCCGTGATCGGGATACCCGGCACACCATAGACGGTGTCGATGCCGTTGAGCTTGAGCGCGTCGATGACGAGATGGAAGCCATCCGTCAGCTCTTGCTCGGTGCCCGGTGCCTCGGACTTGGTGGCGGTATTCAGCATCGGCATCGTCTCCCTTGGTCGTTCTTGTTCGGACGATCTGATTGTCGTCTGAAGCGGGGTGTGAACTCTAAAGCTTAGGTGAACAGTTCCTGGCCGTGCGCCTCGACATAGGCGGCTAGTCCAAGCGTGTGGTCGCGGGCGCGCTTCTCGGCGAGCTCGGTGTCGCGCGCTTCCAGTGCCTCGATGATCCCGAGATGCTCGGGCAGCGAGGTCGCGGTGCGGTCCTTGCGGCCGATCGTGAGCTGGCGATAGCCGCGCACGTGCAGCAGCAGGTCGTTGGTGAGGTCGACCAGCACAGGCGATTCCGACAGCGAGATCAGCGCCTGATGGAAGGCGATGTTGGCCTTGGAATATTCCTCGACGTGATCCTGCGGCAGGCGGTCGTCGCTGAAGTCCTTGAAGAAGTCGCGCAGCGCCGAGATGTCCTTTTTGCGCGCGGTGGTCGTGATCAGGCGCGCCGCCATGCTCTCCAGCGCCGCCCAGGCGCGGATCATGTCGACGATCTCCGCCTTGGTGCGGCGGACCACGACGATGCCGCGGCGCGGCACGGTCTTCACGAAGCCGTCCTGCTCGAGCATCGCGATCGCTTCGCGGATCGGCGTGCGACTGACGCCGAGACGCTCGGACAATGCGCGCTCGTCGAGCATCACCGGCTCCGGCGTCGCGTAGATGTCCATCTTCAGGATCGCTTCCTTCAAGGCCTCATAGGCCTTGTTCTTGAAGCTCGTCTCCGGGGCGATCCGGACGATGGCGATATCTGTGTCAGCCATGTTGGGCGACGCCTTGGTCTGTTTCGGTTCTGGCACGACTCGTCTCCTCCTCTTGGAGACGTCTTCTTAGCAGAAGAAATTACCTTAGATTTTTGGCATGCCAAATACCAGAATGTCAAGACGTGCATATTTTTCGGCATTTTTGGGTGGTGACGGACCTTGACAATTACGTTTTTGGCATACCAAATGCCACGAAATTGTCCCAGGAGGAAGCCGATGTCAAATTCTAAGGATGCGGTCCGCAAAGTTCTCGATGCGGTCAAGGCCGACAAGCGCACGAGCCTCACCGCGCCCGAGGGCAAGGTGGTGTGCGACGCCTACGGCATTCCGGTGCCGAAAGAGGGCGTCGCCAAGTCGGCGGCGGAGGCCGCCCGGATCGCCTCGGACATGGGCTTCCCGGTCGTGATGAAGATTGTCTCGCCCGACATCCTCCACAAGACCGAGGCAGGTGGCGTGATCGTCGGCGTCAAGAGCGCCGCGGACGCCGAGAAGAGCTACGAGACCATTCTCGCCAACGCCAGGAAGTACAAGGCCGATGCCAAGATCGAGGGCATCCAGGTCCAGCAGATGCTGGGCGGCGGCACCGAGGTGATCGTCGGTTCGATCACCGACGGCTCGTTCGGCAAGCTGGTCGCCTTCGGCCTCGGCGGCGTGCTGGTGGAAATCCTCAAGGACATCACCTTCCGCCTCGCGCCCGCGACCAAGGACGACGCGCTGTCGATGCTCGACGGCATCCAGGCGCATGAGATGCTGAAGGGCGTGCGCGGCGGCGAGCCGGTCAATCGCGAGGCGCTGGCGGACGTCATCGTCAAGGTGTCGCAGCTGGTCAGCGACTTCCCCGAGATCGTCGAGCTCGACCTCAATCCGGTGTTCGCGACAGCCAAGAACGCGATCGCCGCCGACGTCCGCATCGTCGTCGACTTCGACTACAAGCCGCGCCCGGCGCCGCGTCCGACCGAAGAGATCGTCGCCGCGATGAGCCGCATCATGCAGCCGAAGGGCGTTGCCGTGATCGGTGCCTCCGCCGAGGACGGCAAGATCGGCAACTCGGTGATGAAGAACCTGATCAACGGCGGCTACAAGGGCGAGATCTACCCGATCCACCCGAAGGCCGCGGAGATCCTCGGCTACAAGGCCTACAAGAGCGTCAAGGACGTGCCCGGCGTGATCGACACGGCGGTGTTCGCGATCCCGGCGAAATTCGTTGCCGGCGCGCTCGTCGAATGCGGCGAGAAGAAAATCCCCGGCGCGGTGCTGATTCCCTCGGGCTTTGCCGAAGCCGGCGCGCCCGAGTTGCAGGCCGAGATCGTCGAGGTCGGCAAGAAGTACAACATCCGCCTGATGGGGCCGAACATCTACGGGTTCTACTACACCCCGGCCAATCTCTGCGCCACGTTCTGCACCGCCTACGACGTCAAGGGCCACGCGGCGCTGTCGTCGCAGTCGGGCGGCATCGGCATGGCGATCATCGGCTTCTCGCGCTCGGCCAAGATGGGCGTCTCGGCGATCGTCGGTCTCGGCAACAAGTCGGACATCGACGAGGACGATCTGCTCGCCTTCTTCGAGCAGGACCCCAACACCAACCTGATCGCGCAGCACTGCGAGGACTTGAAAGACGGCCGTGCCTTTGCGGAAGCCGCCAAGCGCGTCTCCAAGAAGAAGCCGGTGGTCGTGCTCAAGGCCGGCCGCACCTCGGCCGGCGCCAAGGCGGCGTCGTCGCACACCGGCGCGCTCGCCGGCAACGACAAGATCTACGAGGACGTGTTCAAGCAGTCCGGCGTGATCCGCGCGCGCTCGCTCCGGCAACTCTTGGAATTCGCCCGCGGCGTGCCGGTGCTGCCGACGCCGAAGGGCGAGAACGTGCTGATCATCACCGGCGCCGGCGGCTCCGGCGTGCTGCTCTCGGACTCCGTGGTCGACAACGGCCTGTCGCTGATGCAGATGCCGCCGGATCTCGATGCTGCCTTCCGCAAGTTCATCCCGCCGTTCGGCGCGGCCGGAAATCCTGTGGATATCACCGGCGGCGAGCCGCCGATCACATACGTCAACACCGTGAAGCTCGGTCTGTCGGATGAGCGCATCCATGCGCTGATCCTCGGCTACTGGCACACCATCGTGACGCCGCCGATGGTGTTCGCGCGCAACATGGTCGAGGTGAAGAAGGAGATGGAGGCCAAGGGCTTCGTGAAGCCGATCGTCGCCTCGCTCGCCGGCGACGTCGAGGTCGAGGAAGCCGCCGAATATCTCTACCAGAACGGCATTCCGGCCTATGCCTATTCGACCGAACTGCCGGTCGAGGTGCTGGGCGCCAAGTACAAGTGGGCCCGGGGCGCCGGCCTGCTCTGATCATCTGATCTGTCGAAGACCAGCCGCCTCGGACATCGTCCGGGGCGGCTTTTTATTTGGGTCGCCGCATGAGCCTTGCCACCGACATGGCCGGGCAGGGGGCATCAGCCCGATCGTTCGATACCAGCCCCGGCTTTCCTGCTTCACCTCACGCGGGTTCCGCGCACCCTCCCATTTTTCTCGACCGCGTCCCTGCCCACCAACGCAGCTTGCCATTCGCGCCTGATGTGCTACTGATATGTCAGATGGACGTGCGATGGAGGATCCGCGATGGAGTTGGCTGCAACAGGGATGACCGACCGCCAGCGCAAGTATCGCGCGACCTACCGCGAGCGCGTCGTCGGCTGGTACAATGGCTGGCTGCACGTCGTGCTGATCTACACGATCGGCTTCACGGCGCTGTACGTCTATCTGGCCAATGTCCACGACGTGAGATGGTGGGAATACCTCACCATCCCGGCGGTCTTCCTGATTGCCAACTTCTTCGAATGGGCGGTGCATCGCTTCGTCATGCACCGGCCCTCGAACGTGCCGCTGCTGCGCGCGATCTACAGCCGCCACACGCTGATGCACCATCAGTTCTTCACCGAGGAGGAGATGCGCTTTGCCGATCATCACGACTGGCGCGTCACCTTCTTCCCGCCCTATGCGCTGGTGGTGTTCACGCTGATGTCGATCCCGCCGGCGATCGTCGCCGGTCTCGTGGTCTCGCCCAATACCGGCTGGCTTTTGATCACCACGACCACGTCGATGTACCTGATCTACGAATTCATGCATTTCTGTTGCCACGTCGAGGAAAACGCCTTCGTGCGCAACATGCCGTTCGTCAACACCATCCGCCGGCACCATACCGCTCATCACAACCAGTCGATCATGATGGAGCGCAACATGAACCTGACCTTCCCGGTGATGGACTACGTGTTCGGCACCTCCGACCTCAATCGCGGCCTGCTTGGACACATCTTCAACGGCTACAGCACGCGCTACGTGAAGACCGACATGCGGCGCACGGCGCGGACGCCGCGGGTCGTCGTCAAGGAGCAACCGGTGCCGCATGCCGCAGCTTGAACCCAATCTCGCCGGCCTTGCCTGGTTCGGCCTGCTGTGGAGCGTGTGCTGCATCGGCTTCCTGCAACTGGCCGGGATGTATCCGCTGCGCGGACGCGCTGTTTGGCCGGTGACGATGGCGACGGCAATATGGGTGGTGTTGCTCGCGGGCACGCTGGCGTTCGCCCTGGCCGAGCTGCGCTGGACCACGGTGGTCGTCGTGGGCGGCGTGCTGTTCCTGTTCCTGCCCGCCCTGTTCCAGGCGCTGCCGGAATGGTGGCGCGACGGGCGCGCGGGATTGCGGCTGTCCTGTTGCGCCATGATCGCGGCGCTGGCGCTGCTGGTTGGGATTGCCGCGCCGTCGTTCCACATGTGGACCTGAGGGGAGGTCTCGATGCCAAGCCACATCAAGCTCATGCTGTCGCTGGCGTGCCTCGCCACGGCGGCGTGCGGATATGTCTTCATGGTCTATCTCGGACAGCAGGGACCGAGCTACGCGGTCGCCTTCCTCGGCGTGTTCGCCACGGTCGCGATGTGGATCTTCCCCGAGGTCGTCAAGAAGGACCTCAAGATGCGTCCGCCGGGATCCTGACAAGGCACCTGATATGATGCTGCAGCACAGGGAGGATTCGATGGCGAGCTATACCGGGGACCGCACCATCGACGGCATTTCCGTGCTGGTCGATGGCGAGCCGCTGTCACCGCATTACGACCAACTTCGTCTCACCGAGCACGGCTTTGAATGGAGCTACGAGGGGCCCGAGCCGGCACAGCTGGCGTTCGCACTGCTCTATCATCATCTGCACGATGCCGATGCCGCGAAGGTGCTGCATGAGAGCTTCATGCGGCGCGTCGTCGCCAATTTCGACAATGAATGGGAGCTCACCTCGGCCGATCTCGACGATGCGGTCGCGGCGCTGCGGTCGGGACGCACGGTGTAACCCCACGCATATTTCTCCGGCAGAGAATCTTTTGAGATGACCCTGACCTGTCGCGCGGCGGTGCTGCATCGAAGCGGAACGCCGCTCTCCATCGAGCGTGTCTCGCTTGCACCGCCGACGCCGACCGACGTCGTCGTGAAGCTGCGTGCCGCGGGGCTCTGCCACACCGATCTGGAGGTGATCGACGGATCGCTGCGCTACCCCTTGCCGATGATCCTCGGGCACGAGGCGGCCGGCGTGGTCGAGGAGGCCGGCAGCGCTGTGCACGACATCAGCGCCGGCGATCACGTCATCCTGTCCTGGAATCCGCATTGCGGGCACTGCTTTCACTGCGACCGCGCACAACCCATCCTGTGCGAGACCTACCTCGCCAGGGGCGCGGAAGGCGTGCATTTCGACGGCGCATCGAAGGCGCAGCTTATGGACGGCGGCAGCCTGGCCCATCTGATGTTCCTCGGCGCGTTTTCGGAATACCTGGTGCTGCCGGCGCAGCAGGCGATCGTCGTGCCGAAGGACATCCCGTTCGATCGGGCCTGCCTGATCGGCTGTGGCGTCATGACCGGGGTTGGCGCCGCGCTGAACATAGCTTCCATCGGCCACGGCGATACCGTGATGGTCACCGGCTGCGGCGCAGTCGGGCTGGCAGCGGTGCAGGGCGCCCGGCTTGCCGGTGCGGGCGCTGTTATCGCGGTCGACCTCGACGATGCAAAGCTTGCGCTGGCAGAGCAACTCGGTGCCACGCACACGGTCAATGCGGCACGCGAGGACCCGGTTCAGTTCGCCAAGGAGGCGACGCGCGGGCGCGGCGCCGACGTCATCCTCGAGGCGGCGGGCCATCCCAAGGCATTCCGGCAGACCGCGGAGGCGGTGCGGCCGGGCGGCGAGGTGATCTGGCTCGGGAAGATCGACGTCACGCAAGACGTGAGTTTCCGCTGGGGCGCGTTGATGGGCGAGAAGCGGTTTCGCCGCTCGAGCTACGGCGGCGCGCGGCCACGGCGCGACTTTCCCTGGCTGGCGCAGGCCTATCTCGACGGCCGGCTCAAGCTCGACGAGCTGATCACCGGCCGCTGCAGCCTCGACGGTATCAATGACGGCTTCGAGGCATTGCGGCGCGGACGCTCGATCCGCACGGTCGTCGAGCTTTGAAGGGTTAGAGCGTCGAACGCGCAAAGCTTTCGATGTAGTCGATCAAGCTGTCAGAGGCCGCGCCTGCCGCGTCGACGCGGCGCTCGGCGACGGCTTCGGCGACGTCGGCATGCAGCCGTGCCGCGAGCGGCAGATCGGCCGCTTCCTTGTAATGCTGGTACCAGAACCGGCGCGACAGGCCGTGCATCAGGCCCATGGCGCGGGAAGCGAACTCGTTGCGCGAGGCCGCCGAGATCAGCGTGTTGAACTGGTGATCCAGCCGCATGAACAGCAGGTCGTCGGACTTTTCCGCGGCGCGCCGCATGCCGGCCGCGATCTCGGTGAACTGCGCGCGCTGCTCGCTGGTGGCGCGCTCGGCGGCACCGCGTGCCATCAGCCGTTCCAGCTCGCGCCGCACTTCGAGCAGGCGGAGTTGGGCCCGCAGGTCGATCTCCGAGACCAGCACGCCGCGACGGGCCAGGATGTTGACGAGGCCATCGCGCGACAGCCGCTGCAGCGCCTCGCGGATCGGGGTCCGGCCGATGTCGAGCCGCTTGGCGAGCACGAGCTCGGAGAGCGCGGTGCCGGGCGGCAGTTGCAGCGTCACGATCAGCTCTTCCAGCTCGGCATAGGCGCGATCGGTGAGGGTGACGTCGCCTTGCGGGAGCAGAGCCTGCGCGCGCGGCTTGCCGGCAGCGGTCGACGATTGCCGCGCCGGCCGGCGGTTTCCTGCTGCACGGGCGCGCATTGTGCTGGATCGTTTGCTCGAATCGGCCATCGGGCTCTTGCGTGCTGCTGTACAGCAGATATCTCACACGCCGCGATGGCACTGACAAGGCCGCTCGATCGGCGCTACACCGAATCCGGTCGCATGCAGCGAACACCGCGCATCATCAGTGCGAGATGCTCTCCAGCGTCCGGCCGCGGGTTTCCTCGCCGAGCAACAGCACCGCCAGCGCCGCCACCACGAACGCGCCGGCGCCCAGCGCGAACACGCCGCTCTGTCCCGCCGCGGGCAGGATGACGCCGATCACATAGGGCCCGATCAGTGAACCGATTCGGCCGACCGCGGAGGCAAAACCGGTTCCGGTGGCGCGGACATGGGTCGGGTACAGTTCAGGCGTATAGGCATAGAGCGCCGACCACATGCCGAACAGGAAGAACTGCATGCAGAGGCCGGCGATGATGAGCTGGGTCTGGTCCGCCGCCGAGCCATAGAAGTGGCAGGCGATCGCGCCGCACAGCAGGTTCATCACCAGCGTCGCCTTGCGGCCCCAGGATTCGACGAGCCATGCCGAGACCAGGAAGCCGGGGATGCCCGCGAGCGAGATCAGGATGGTGTAGAACACCGATTTGGTGATCGGGAATCCCTTGGCCTGCAACAGCGCGCCGAGCCACGTGGTCAGGCCGTAGAAGCCGAGCAGCGCGAAGAACCACAAGGTCCACAACATCGTGGTCCGCTTGGCGTAGATGCCCGAAAACAGCGTCCGCAGGCCGGTCACTTCCGACGCGGGAGCGGCGGCCTGGCGCACGACCGGCGGCAGCTCCTTGCCGCCCATGCGATCGCGGACCCTGCTCTCGATGTCGCGCACGGTCGCTTCGGCCCGCGCGGAATAGCCGTGGGAGGCAAGCCAGCGCGGCGATTCCGGCACATACCGCCGCACGATAAGCACGAACACGGCCGGGATCGCCTGCAGGATGAAGACCCAGCGCCAGTCGGCGACCTGCAGCACGAAGTAGGTCAAGAGGCCCGATGCGATGAAGCCGAGCGGCCAGAACCCTTCGAGGAACGCGATGTAGCGGCCGCGATTCTTGGCCGGCATGATCTCCGAGACCATCGACTGCGCGACCGGAAACTCCATTCCCATGCCGAAGCCGAGCAGCAGGCGCGATGCGCCGAGCGCGGTCGCCGTCGTCGAGAGGCCGCAGCAAAGGCTGCCCAAGCCCCAGAAGATCATGCTGACCTGGAAGACGCGGGCGCGGCCGAAACGGTCGGCCAGCAGGCCGGCCGACGCAGCGCCCACGAACATGCCGAGGAAGCTCATGCTGGACAGCAACCCGGCTTCCGCCGTCGACAGGCCGAAGGTCTGGCGGATCGAGCCGAGCACGAAGGTCAGCGCGGCGAGATCCATGCTGTCGAAGAACCATGCAGTTGCGATGATTCCGAAAATCCAGCGCTGATAGGAGGTCAGCGGCAGGCGCTCGAGCCGTGCCGCGATGTCGGCGACCTGCTGCGCTTGCGCGGTCCGCGCGACGGCGGCCGGCGCCCGGCTTGCGGCCGATGCGGTGACGTCGGAAATGGTCATTGCTGTCCTCCCCAGGTGGACGTTACCGGGCTCTTGGCGGCCCGTTCCATAAAATGTCACACGGATAGCAGTGATATGTCAATTGGTGATCAGTGGCGTGAGCCTGGCTGCGGCGCCGGATGAGGCCGCGGACAAAGCGGCGCGTGGGGCGGTCCCGGCGTGATCCGGTCGACGCACCTTGCCGCTCCAGGCATCCCGCGAAGCGGCATCAAGAGCCGGTTAACGGCATCGGAGAAATCGGGGGCTAACGGATAATCCGGCTTTAATGGGGAGCCGACTAAACGTCTCGTGGTTGCAACGTGCCGGATGCCCGATGGTATCCGATATTGCGTCGGGCGGAGGCGTTTTCCCCATATGTCAGTTCAGGCCGATTTGGATTTTGCGAGCGACGATCGTGCGAGGGCGCAGATCGGCGCGGCGGTGAGCTTTTTGCTCCGGGACGTGAGCGGCGTCGCGCGCGAGCACGCTGCCGAAGCCATCATCGAGATGGTGCGCAATATCGCAAGCCGGGTGCCGACGATCGAAACGGCATCGATCCAGCCGCTGATGAGCGGCGTCACCTATCGGGATTTCGTGATCGATGCCTACCGGCGCGATGTCGATCGCTGGCGTGCGACCATCCGCCGGTCCAACGGCAAGAAGATCCGGATCGCGTCGCCGCCGTCGGTGCGCGACGAGGCGACCACGACGGCGGATGCGATCACCGCCGAGAAGGCCATCGAATTCGCCAGGCGGGCGATCGATATGGGCGAGGTGCTCTGACCACACTGGCGCAGGCCTGCCATCGCCGCGAAAGTGCGGGCGATGCCGCAGAGCCTATGCTTGGGACGCGCGATGTGCTCCGATACGCCGGCTGCGCCGGTTCCGGTGCCCAGCGGAATCCTGATCCATCGTGTCCCAGCCGAGAAATGCCATGCCTTCCGAACTCCGTTCGCCGCGTCTCGCCGTCCTGATCGACGCCGACAATGCATCCGCAAAGATCGCCGATGGGCTGTTCGAGGAGATCGCCAAGATCGGCGAGGCCAGCGTGCGCCGGATCTACGGCGACTTCTCCACTCCGAGGTCCAAGGGCTGGGCCGACATCCTGTCGAAGCACGCCATCATCCCGCAGCAGCAATTTGCCTACACGACCGGGAAGAATGCATCCGACATCACCCTGGTGATCGACGCGATGGACCTGCTGCACAGCGGCCGGTTCGATGGCTTCTGCCTGGTGTCGTCGGACAGCGATTTCACCCGGCTTGCCGCCCGCATCCGCGAGCACGGCATCGACGTGTTCGGGTTCGGTGAGCAGAAGACGCCGGAGAGCTTTCGGCAGGCCTGCCGCAGGTTCGTCTATACCGAGAATTTGCGCGGCGGCGTGCCGAGCAGTCAGGATGCGGCCGTGCGTCCCCAGCCGTTGCAGCCGCCGGAGGCCGCCACGCCCATCATCAAGAAGGTGATCAGCCAGATGGCCAGCGAGGACGGCTGGGTGACGCTTGGCGAGGTCGGACGGCAGCTCGCCAATCTCGCGTCGGATTTCGATCAGAGAACTTACGGCTTCCGCACCCTGGGCGAGCTGGTGCGCAGGACCAACGCGTTCGAGATCGAGTCCAAGGGCGGGACGATGCGAATCCGCATCAAGCAGGCGGCTGCACCACCGCCGGGGCCGCGAGCCCCAAGACGGCGAGCCGCGCGCAAGCCGCCGCCGCAATGAGCGGCGCGCGGCGCAGGCCTGCTCCGAACTGTCCCTGAAGCCTGAACCCGGAATGAATGCCGCTTCGAATCCCGTCCGGAGCGGCGTTTTCATTTGCATGGGAACTGAAGCGAGTTGCGGCGGAACTTGGATTTGCGCGCAAGTTGCCGCGGCGGAACTGGAACGTCTCATTCACTGCGATGTTGACGGGGCGTCTGACAACTCGGAGGAGGACAACCATGAATAGGCGTTTTGCTGTTTCCCTTGTCGCCGCTGCGTCGCTGCTCGCGTCCGGTTCGGCCTTCGCGCAGTCGACGACTGCAGCGGGCGCTGCGAACGGTGCGCGGACCGGCGGCGAGATCGCAGGCCCGGTCGGCGAGATCGTCGGCGGCACGGTGGGTGCCGCGGTCGGCGCCGGCCTCGAAATTCCGAATGCGGTGATCACGGCGATCCCGCGCGACGAGCCGTCGGTCGTGGTGCGCGAGCGCGTCGTGGTCGGCGAGCCGCTGCCCGACACCGTCGTGCTGCGTCCGGTGCCGCGCTACACTGAATATCGCTATGCGGTCGTCAACGATCGCCGCGTGATCGTGGACGCGCGCTCGCACCGGATCGTCAGGATCATCGATTGATCGCGCCGATATTCTCACTGTGAGCATCCTCGCGGGCTGGTCGCCCGCGAGGATTTTCGCATGGCACAGGCCCGCTTTTTTCATGAGGCGGCCGGTTGGCCTGACGGCCCGATCCCCTAGACTGGCGGCAATCGGCGGATGCAGCCGGCGTCCGCCTCAGTCAAGAGCAGGGTGGAAACATGGGTCGGAAGATCGCGATCGTCGGCGCGGGTGCGGTCGGCGGCTATGCCGGTGCGCATATGGTGCAGGCGGGTGAGGACGTCACCTTCATCGATCCCTGGCCCGCGCATGTCGCGCACATGCGCGAGCACGGCCTGCGCGTCACCCATGCGATGGACGTTGCGGAATTCTCGGTGCCGGTGCGTGCGCTTGATATCACCGACGCGCAGCGGCTGGCCAAGGAGAAGCCGGTCGACATCGCCTTCGTCTGCATGAAGTCCTACGACACCGCCTGGGCCACGATGCTGATCCGGCAATATCTCGCGGCGGACGGTTATGTCGTGTCGCTGCAGAACTGCATGAACGAGGAGACCATCGCCGGCATCGTCGGCTGGGGCAAGACGCTCGGCTGCATCGCCAGCAGCATCACCGTCAACCTGCCGGAGCCCGGCCACATCCACCGCGGCGCCGGCAAGGGCGGAGCCAATCACACCGTGTTTCGTGCCGGCGAGGTGCACGGCCGCATCACCGCGCGGGCGGAGGAGGTGTGCCGGCTGGTCGGCTTCTCCGACAGCGCCAAGGTGACGGCCAATCTCTGGGGCGAGCGCTGGTCCAAGCTCGTCGCCAACGTGATGGGCAACGGGCTATCGGCCTGCACCGGTCTGCCGGGCGGCGAGGTGCTGCAAAGCGAGCCGCTGCGCCGCTTCTCGACCCGGCTCGGCAGTGAGGCGATCCGCGTTGGCCAGGCGCAGGGCTATCAGCTGGAAGAGATCCTGCATCTGCCGCCCGAGACGATCGCGCGCGCTGGCGAAGGCGACGAGGCCGCGACGCGCGCCTGCGACGAGCAGCGCTTCAAGGACGCCAAGCGCACCTCATCGGCGCAGCGCCCCTCGATGGGTCAGGACATGCAGAAGGGCAGGCGGACCGAGATCGAATTCCTCAACGGTCTCGTGGTGCGCGAGGGCGAGAAGCTCGGCATCGCCTGCAACGCCAACGCCGCGCTGACCGACATCGTCAAGCGCGTCGAACGCGGTGAGCTCAAGCCGGATCCGCAGCACATCACCGAGCTGCGGTTGAATTGAGCGGGCAGTTTCTCCCATTGCTTGGAATTAGTAAAATCAGATAGATAGTAGTGCTAGTTTAGAACATATAGTGAACATTTAGGATTGATTCACCATCCGATGTCAGGATATTTTTCACATAGGAGAGGCGCATGGCCGAGACCACAATCGAGTGGACTGATGCGACTTGGAATCCGGTCGCCGGATGCACGATCCTTTCACCGGGATGTACTAACTGCTACGCGATGCGAATGGCCGCTCGCCTCGAGGCTATGGGTGTCCAAAAGTACCGTGGTCTCACTCGAAAGACCGGCGGCCGGGCTAAGTGGACCGGTAAGCTGTACTTGGACCGGAAGTCTCTCGAAGTGCCGAGGGCTTGGCGAAAGCCGCGCCAAATCTTCGTCAACTCTATGTCGGACCTGTTCCACGCGGATGTCCCCGCAGCCTTCATAGCTGACGTTTGGTCGACAATGCAGGAGACGCCGCATCACACCTACCAAATCTTGACCAAACGGCCAGACCGGATGGCGGAATTGACTAAAGCGCTGCCGGTGCTGCGCAATGTTTGGCTCGGTACCAGTGTTGAAAGCGTCGACTATCTCGATCGCATTGTTGATCTGCGCCGCGTGCGTGCAGCAGTGAGGTTCATCTCGTTTGAACCGTTGATAGGCTCGGTTGCGGGTGCCGATCTTAGTGGCATTCACTGGGCAATCGTCGGCGGCGAGAGTGGGCCGGGTGCACGTCCAATGAAACCTGCATGGGTCGACGAGATCGAGGCCGCCTGTCGTAAGTACGGCACCGCCTTCTTCTTCAAGCAATGGGGAGGGAGAAATAAGAAGGCAGCAGGGCGCGAGTTGAATGGCACAACTTACGATGAAATGCCCGTCCTAGAGGAAGCTACGCTGTCCTGAACTGTTAGAGGCGGTCTTCCAGAATTTGTGCGCCAGATCGTGCTTGGCGACGAGAGTTAACCAGTATAGATGCTGACCACCTTCTCCCGTTATTAGTTGCATATCTGCCGAAGTAGAAATCCCGAGTTCGGCGACTTTTCGGCGCCAATATTCGAACACCTCGCGACGGATCGCGGGGTGGCGTTGATTTAGGTTGACAGCGGACCTCCAGCCCGGAGCGAAACTGTCAAAGGCTGACTGTTGAGCCTTGATGTTCATTCCAGTGTTACGCTGCAGATCCATCTTGCTGATGTGGACAAGCATATCAATGTATCGAAGGCCGGCGAACGCAGCCATCACTTCGAACTCGAAGGCGCCCAGATTGTAGGGATCAACGAACACGAAGTTGAGTCCACTCACGCTAAGCAAAGAGCGAGCTTCGCGAGCTGCTTGGACAGCAGTCCCGCCTAATTCAACGACGGGTGCCCCAGCTCTTTTCAAGCGTTCGACGGCGAGTGATCTTCGGTGCTCATCCGCGTCGCCAACGTAAATAGTGCTGAATGGTGCTCTGGATGCCAGGCTCGCCTTCCACGCGGCTACGCAACTACCATCAATGTATTCGTTCGTTCGCCTTACCTTGGACCGACCGGGGCCACAGAAAAGCTCGACGTAGGCCGCGCCACCTTTTCCTGGGCCTAACCATTTCTTACGGACTGCGCGCGAAATCTCGATGTAGCGACAAAGGGAAGCAATTTTGTCTTTCGCCCATCGCCCGACTTCCTCTACTTGGAAGCCGTCGTCTCCTTCGACGAGTTCACCCATGGTGCCAGCCGCCGTGACCGCCGTCAGCGAAGATCGGTATCCGACGCTGCGCCTTGCGTTCGGACTTTAATCAAAGCCGCCTCGGTGATGCCGCACAAAATGGTCGCAGCGAATGCCGCGTTGAACAATTTGATCATTGAAAGCTCCCAGCAATGCAATCAGATAATCGCAACTAGAGCGCGAGTGCAAGTATACTTTAGCGAGTTCAACAGTAAGGCGATTGCGTTGGCTCTGATCGCTGCATCGACCCTACAGCAACTGCCTGACCCCCATCCCATGCATAAACCGCTCGCGGATCTGCACGGGATCGCGCCTTGTCGTGCCGGTGCCGGGCTTGTCGTCGATGCGGACGCCGATCAGGGTCGGGCCTGCGGTCTGTTTCGACTGTTCGATCAGCCGCTCGAAATCGTCCTCGTCGGCGGCCCAGGAGCTGTTGACGATGCCGCTGGCGAGCGCGATCGCGACGAGGTCGGTATGGCCGGCCGCCGGGGTCGGCTGCGCGCCGGTGATCTGGTAGATGCCGTTGTCCATCACCACCATGGTGAGGTTCTTGGGCGCCAGCGTCGCGATGGTCGAGAGGCAACCGAGCTGCATCAGCAGCGAGCCGTCACCTTCGAGCGCGAACACGCGGCGTTGCGGCTGCGCCAGTGCGACGCCGAGTGCGATCGGAAACGCCAGTCCCATGCTGCCCAGCATGTAGAAATTCTGCGGACGATGGCCGGCGGCCCAGAGATCGAAATTGGTATTGCCGATGCCGCCGATCACGGCCTCGTCCTTCAGCCCGGCGACGAGGCGCTGGGTGAGCTCGAAGCGGTTCATCACCTTGGTGTTGCGCGCGTGGGTGCTGGTCATGGCTGATCTCACTTGTCGAAGGTCTTGCCGCCGGTCAACAGCGGCGACAGGATCAGCGCCACCGGCGCCTGGGTGGTGACGGCCTGCTTGATCGAGCGGTCGGCGATGAATTCGAGCTCGTCGAGTCTCGTGATGGTGTGATGTTCCACGGCAAGCGAATCCAGCACCGGGCGCATGGTTCGGCAGACCAGCGCCTGGCCGTAATTGAACTCGCCGAGCGTGCCGCGCTCGGAGACGAACATGATCAGCGGGATCTGGTAGGGCACCGCGAGCGAGGCCAGCACGTTGGCGAGCGTGGCGAAGCCAGAGGTCTGCATCAGCACGGCGCCGCGCGTGCCCGCCATCCAGGCGCCGGAGATGATGCCGACGGCCTCTTCCTCGCGCGCGGTCGGAAATGTCGTGAAATAGGGATCGGCGTGCAGGTCCTTGATCAGCGTGGTCAGCACCCGGTCGGGCACATAGGGCACCAGCTTGATCTCGTTCCGCTTCAGCGTCTGCAGCACGATGCCGTGCCAGGTGGTCGCCGATTTTTGCGACGAGGCTTGTTCCGCGGCCGCCATCCTGCCCTCCCTTGTCACGCGACGCTGATGATCGCTTGCGATCCGAAACTTGACGTGGTGCCTGTGATTGTCAACATGCCCCGGCCGCAACGCGATCTGCGCAATTCGGTCATCGCGGTGCCGAACCGGCGTGCGATACAGGCTGTAACGATCAAGGGACGGAACGGGACAGGAGGCGTCGATGGCCGGATGGGTCTGGCGGACCGCCATCGCGGCAGCGGCCATGGTGATGGCCGGCCTTGCGTCGGCGCAGCCGTACCCGGCAAAGGCCGTTCATATTCTCGTCCCATATCCGCCGGGCGGCGGCGTCGACGTGTTGACGCGGACGCTCGCCGAAGCCGTGTCGAAGACCTGGACGCAATCGATCGTGGTCGAGAACCGGCCCGGCGCCGGCGGGGTGATCGCCTCGCAGGCGATCGCGAGCTCCGCGCCTGACGGCTACAATCTGATCATGGTGGCGAGCGGCCACGCCACCAATCCGTTCCTTTATCCAAAACTGCCCTACGACACGTTCAAGGATTTCTCGCCGATCTCGCTGCTCGCGTCATCGCCGAACGTGCTGCTGGTGCGTGCGGACTCGCCGTTCAAGTCGGTCGGCGACGTGATCGCGGCGGCGAAGGCGAAGCCGGGCAGTCTGTCGTTCGCCCATGCCGGCAACGGCACCTCGACCCATCTGGCCGGCGAGTTGCTCAACAATCTCGCCAAGATCGAGATCAGTGCGATCCCCTACAAGGGCGGCGCGCCGGCGATCAACGATCTGCTCGGCGGACAGATTCCGATGTCGTTCAACAACGGGCCGGAATCAGTCGGCCAGCTGCAGGCCGGCACGGTGCGCGCGCTGGCGGTGACGACGGCATCGCGCGCGCCGTTCCTGCCCGACGTGCCCAGCATGTCGGAGACCGTGCCGGGCTACGACACCGAGGTGTGGTGGGGTCTGCTCGGACCGGGCAACATGCCGGCGGAGCTCGTTGCGAAGATCTCGCATGAGTTCGTCGCCGCCGTGAACACCGATGCCGTCAAGGAGCGTCTCGGCAAGCTCGGCGCGATCCCGATCGGCTTTTCGCCGGACAAGTTCGCGGCCAAGATCAAGGCCGACTACGACAAATGGGGGCCGATCATCAAGGCCGCCGGCATGAAGGCGGAGTAGGAAGATGGCTGCATCCGAGATTCCCGCCTGCCTGCCGCCGCGTCCGGTGACGCCGCCGCGGGACAGGCTGCCGCCAAAGGCGTGCGATACACATGCCCATGTGTTCGGCCCGGCGGATCACTTTCCCTATGCCGGAGATCGCAGCTACACGCCGCCCGACGCGCCGCTCGCGGCCTATCTCGGCATGCTCGATGCGCTCGGTTTCACCCGTGGCGTGCTGGTGCAGGGCAGCGCGCATGGCCGCGACAATTCGGCGATGCTCGACGCTCTGCAGCGTGAGCCGGCACGGCTCCGCGGCGTCGCGGTAGCCGATGCCGGTGTCGCGGCGGGCACGCTGCGGCAGTGGCATGTGCTCGGCGTCCGCGGCTTGCGCTTCAATCATTTCTTCCGCGGCGGTCAGCTGCACTATCGCGGCGGCATTCCGCTGGGCGTCGCCGAGACGCATGCCCCCGTGATGGCCGAGCTCGGCTGGCATCTGCAGCTCTGGATCGATGTGAAGGATCTGCCCGACACGATCCCGGCGCTGAAGGCGCTGGGCCTGCCGGTCGTGGTCGATCACATGGGCCGCACCGACGCTACCGCCGGCATCAATACCGCCGGCTTTCAGAGCCTGCTGCGTGCGGTGGACGAAGGCTGGTGCTGGGCCAAGCTGTCAGGCGCGCATCGGCTGAGCCAGCGCGCGCCCGACTATCCGGATGCACGGCCGTTCCACGAGGCGCTGGTCTCGGCCAATCCTGAGAGGCTGGTGTGGGGTGGCGACTGGCCGCATCCGCGGGTCGAAGGCGAGATGCCCGACGCCGGCCATCTGCTGACGCTGTTCCAGGAGTGGACGCCGGACGCCGCGACCCGCCACCGCATCCTCGTCGACAATCCCGCAAAACTCTATGGCTTCCCAAACTGAAAGCTGTCCGCAGATATGACCGTCAACAACAAGCGCGTGTTCTACGTCAAATACCTCGCCCACGAGATCTACGTCGACATCCTGAAGAAGCGGCCGGATGTCCGGCTCGACCGTCTGGAGAACGAGACGCCGGAAGCGCAGTTCGCGCCGGTTCTCGCCGACGCGCATGCCTATCAGATCGGCGCGGCGCGCGATGAGCTGGCACCGCATTTCCATGCCCATGCCGAGCTGTTGAAGCGGGCGCCGAACCTTCTGATCGTGTCGTCGAACGGCGCCGGCTTCGATCCCGTCGACGTCGATGCCTGCACCAAGGCGGGCGTGCTGGTCGTCAACCAGTCCGGCGGCAACGCCAACTCGGTCGCCGAGCACGCGCTCGGCATGATGCTGACGCTGTCCAAGCGCATCATCCAGTCCGACCGCCGGCTGCGGCGCGAGGCCAACGTCAACCGCAACGACCTGATCGGCAACGAGCTGAACGAGAAGACCGTTGGCATCGTCGGTCTCGGCAATGTCGGCCGCCGCATCGCCGAGCTGTGCCGTGGCCTGCTGCACATGAAGGTGATCGCCTACGATCCGTATCTCAGCGCGGATGAGATGGCGAAGCGGGGCGGGGAGAAGGTCGAGCTCGACGATCTCCTGCGCCGCGCTGATTTCGTCTCGATCTCTTGTCCGCTGGACAACAACAGCCGCGGCATGATCGGCGCACGCGAATTCGCGCTGATGCAGCCGCACGCCTATTTCGTCACCACCGCGCGCGGTTTCATCCATGACGAGAAGGCATTGGAAGAGGCATTGCGCGACAAACGCATCGCAGGTGCCGGCCTCGACGTCTGGGCCAAGGAACCGCCGCCGCCGGATCATCCGCTCTTGCAATTCGACAATGTGCTGGCAAGCCCGCACACCGCCGGCGTCACCCGCGAGGCGCGCATCAACATGGGCAAGATCGCCGCGGAACAAATCCTCGACGCGCTCGACGGCAAGCGGCCGCCGCGCATCATCAATCCCGAGGTCTGGCCGGTGTATGCGACGCGGTTCGAGAAGGCGTTCGGGTTCATGCCGGGATAACGGACGATGGTGCCGTCGCTTCCCGTCAGGTGAGCACATCGGCCAGGCTCCCTCTCCCGCATCCGCCTTCGCCAAGAGGCTTCGGCGGACAAGAGGGGAGAGGGAACCCGTCCACGGTTGCGTCCCTCACGCTCGATGATGTCGGGGAGAATCTCGTTCGTCTCAGCATAGTGATGGTTCCGTTAAACCCGGTGCCGGTCATACAGTTCGATGCAACTGGAACACATGAAGTGTGCTCGGCACGCGCTGCAACTTACTAAACCTCAAGCTGTGGTTTATTCGCAACGCGCGAAAAGCAAACAGCAAGAACAGGCGCAGTTCCATTGCCTGACGACGCAGTTCCGTTGCTAGACGAGCAGGACTCCTGCACGCTGCGCGCGTGGCGCTTCGCGGTCGCGGTGACTCCTGGTCAACGGCGCGGCGCAGGCCTCCGACTCCGCGCTGACCACAGCATCGATCGACGTGAAATGGCGCAACGGCTGGTCGGCGGCGGCCACCTTCGAAGGCGAGTTCTCCGACGTCACCTCGTCCTACGCCGGCAAAGGGGGGCGTTCGCTACGCGTGGTGAGTTTGCACTTGCGCGCGACAGGCTCTGACGTGGGCCTTGAGCGCGCCGCGTAATCCCGAACGCATCGCGTTCGCAAAGAAGGAAGTGGAGCGCATCCATGATCCGCTGGACACAGAGAACCGCACAGTGCGGGGCCGTGCGGTCGGCCCGTGGACTGATGATGGCTGTTCTGCTCGTGATGTGCTGGGCCGCAGGCTTCGGGCGTGAAGGCGTCGGGATTTCGTCGGCTTCGGCGCAGGTAAGCTGGGTCAATCCGGGAACCGGCGATTGGACCACTCCCACCAATTGGAGCACCGGCGTCGTCCCGACGGCGGGCCCCGCCGATATCAGCAATGGCGGCATGGCTCAGATCAGCGGTGTTGCCGTAAATGTGAATGGGCCAGGCCTTCTGACTGTCGCACAGGGGAACAACAGCACCGGCTCGCTGATGATCCAGAGCGGCGGGAGCCTGAGCTTTGGCGGCAACGGCGGGATCTTTATCGCACTCGGCTCGGGTTCGACCGGGACCGTCACTGTTGCCGGGCCGGGTTCGCAACTGATCGCCGGCCCGACAGCCATCAGCTCCGGCACAGGCCGCGGCACACTCAACGTATCGGCCGGCGGCAGCGCGAGCTTTTTTCTGCTCGCCATCGGGGCCAGCACTGGTGCGGCCGGGGCGGTCAATGTCGACGGGACCGGGTCCTCCGTGACGGCCACTACATTCCAGATCGGGAGCGGGTTCTTCAGCCGCGGCACCCTGACCCTCAGCAATGGCGGATTGGCCGTCTCCAGCAACACCGTTCAGCTCGGACTCCAAGGGAGCACGGGCACGATTAATATCGGAGCCGCTCCCGGTAGCGCGGCCGTGCTGCCAGGGTCCGTGACCGCACCTGCGGTCAATCTCGGCACCAGCACAAGCGTGATCAACTTCAACCATACCGCAACGAACTACAGCTTTGCGCCTGACATCACCGGAGCCGGCAGCGTCGCCGTCTACAGCGGCACCACCGCCCTGACTGGGACGAACGCCTACACCGGTCCGACCACTGTGAACGGCGGCACGCTCGCGGTAAACGGCTCGATCGCATCTTCGACCACGGTGAATGCCGGCGGCACGCTGGGCGGCAACGGCACGGTCGGCGACACCACCATCAACGCTGGCGGTACGCTGGCGCCGGGCAATTCGATCGGACTGCTGACGGTGCAGGGCAACCTCGTTTTTGCGGCGGCGGCAAGCTACCTGGTGGAGGTCTCGCCTGCCAATGCTGACCGCACCAATGTGACGGGGACCGCGACCCTTGGCGGCGCGACCGTGAATGCGAGCTTTGCGGCGGGCGCCTATGTCGCCAGGCAGTACACCATCGTGAACGCCGTCGGCGGCGTGAACGGCACGTTCAACGGACCGGTCAACACCAACCTGCCGGGCGGATTCAAGTCGAGCCTGAGCTACGACGCCAACAATGCCTTTCTGAATCTCGCGCTGGATTTCACGCCGCCGCCGTCAGGCCCCAACTTCGGCAGCGGCCTTAACGTCAACCAGCAGAACGTCGCCAACACGCTGGTCAACTATTTCAACACGACGGGCGGCATCCCGCTGGTCTATGGCACGTTGACGCCTGCGGGCCTGACGCAGGCCTCGGGCGAACTGGCGACCGCTTCGCAGCAGACCACCTTCGACGCCATGAACCTGTTCATGGGGCTGCTGACCGATCCCTTCACGAACCGCAACTGTGACGCAGGCTCGGAGCCGGGCGCTCGGCGCGATCCGGAGCAGCGCAATGCCAGCGGCTGCGCAGCCACAAGCAAGACGGGCGCGTATGCCATGTTCACCAAGGCGCCGCCGCTCGCGCCGGTGCCGTTCGTGCCGCGCTGGAGCGTGTGGGCGGCGGGCTATGGCGGCTCGCAATCGACCAGTGGCAACGCCGTGGTCGGATCGAACGACACCACCAGCAGCGTGTACGGCACCGCTGTCGGCGCCGACTATCTGCTCGCACCGAACACCATCGCGGGCTTCGCACTGGCCGGCGGCGGCACCAACTTCTCCATCGTCAACAGCGGCAGCGGCCGGTCCGACCTGTTCCAGGCCGGCGCTTACATCCGCCACACCGAAGGTGCGGCCTATGTCACCGCCGCGCTCGCCTATGGCTGGCAGGACATCACCACCAACCGCACCGTCACGGTCGCCGGCCTCGACCAGCTCCGCGCTGAGTTCAATGCCAACACCTATTCGGGTCGCCTCGAAGGCGGCTATCGCATCATTGCGCCATGGACCGGAGGTATCGGCATCACGCCCTATGCAGCGGGCCAGTTCACGACCTTCGATCTGCCGGGCTATGCCGAGCAGGCTGTCGTCGGCTCCAGCGCATTTGCGCTGGCCTATGCTGCGAAGAGCGTCACCGATGTCAGGAGCGAGCTCGGCGTTCGCACCGACAAGTCCTTCCTCGTGCAGGACGGCGTGCTCACGTTACGCACCCGATTTGCCTGGGCGCATGATTACGATCCGGACCGGTCGATCGCCGCGACCTTCCAGGCGTTGCCCGGTGCGGGCTTCGTGGTCAACGGCGCGGCGCAGGCCTCCGATTCGGTGCTGACCACGGCGTCGATCGACATGAAATGGCGCAACGGCTGGTCGGCCGCGGCCACCTTCGAAGGCGAGTTCTCCGACGTCACCTCGTCTTACGCCGGCAAGGGTGTGGTGCGGTACACTTGGTGAGCGCCGGTATCCGCGGCTGCGGCGTCTCAGAGGGGCGGAGAATATCTCCTTCGCCGTGACCTCACATGAAGCAATAAACCCACTGTCAAACTGCGGCCGGGCAACGCGTCCGTTGTTATTTTCCCTGAGATATCGACGGCTTAGCTCGATATCGCCATTTTCCCTGTGTGCCCGACATTCCGGGCGCGGAAGGAAGATGTGTCATGCGACAGGTCCAGTCATTGCTTCGCAACGCGCCGGCGAAAATCGGCCGCCGCATCGCACAGATCGTTGCGATCGCCGCCGCCAGCCTGCCGCAGGCCGGGGCGTAGTTTTCCACCGCTGCGAAGCGCCGCACCGGCGCGCGCCGAATTAACTCAACCCCATTTCGCATTAGTGCTAAAGCGGTACTCCCGGCTCTTCCGGTGCAGCAGGGAGGGTTCCATGTCACGTTTCGTCGTTCATTTCATGAAGGACGTGCTCGGCGGCAATGGCCGCGAGCGCGAGGTCTGCCAGGGCGCGCTCGAGATCGACGCCGTGAGTGAGGGCCAGGCCACCGAGATGGCCAAGGTCAAATTCTGCCAGGAACAATCGCTGTGCGACTGGTCTCTGCATGCCGACCGCATCCGGATCGAGGCGGCTGACCTGCAAATGAGCTGACGCTGGGTCGAGAGCAGCGGCATGCGCTCCCCTTCCGCTTGCGGGGAGGGCAATCGCATATGCGTCTTTGTCTTTGCCGAGCTTGCAGGCGGCTCTCTCCATTCGTCGTCCTGGCGAAAGCCAGGACCCATAACCACCGCACTTGATTGTGAAGGGGATCGCGGCCCCGGCATCGCGCAACAATGACCATTCGGGGGAATGGGTCCTGGCTTTCGTCAGGACGACGGCGAGGATGGTTCTCGTTTCAACCAGTCAAACGGCTTGCCCGGTGTCATCACCCGCATGCCCATGCGCGGGTGATCACACCTGTGAGCGGCGTGCGCACGATTTCGGAATAATGGAAAAATACCGCTGAGTTGCCCGACGTGTCAAGTTGCCCTGTCGAACGTCCGGCAGCCGGCTACTGTGCATGGGGTTGTTTTCGATATTTTGGCAGTGCGCCCCTGCGACGGCCTCCCCCGCAAGCGGGAGAGGTGCAGCTGGTCTGCCGCGAGACGGAGCCCGGACGCGGCCAGGATCGTCGTTTATCACTCCGGCAGGATGCGCACCGCACCCTTTGCCGCGCTGCTTGCGAACGCCGCATAGGCCTTCAGCGCGGTCGAGACGGCGCGCTTGCGCGGCGCCGCCGGCTTCCAGGCCGCGGTGCCCCTGGCATCCATCGCCGCACGGCGGCGCTTGAGCTCGGCATCGTCGACCTTGAGGTTGACTGTGCGGTTCGGGATGTCGAACTCGATGACATCGCCTTCCTCGACCAGACCGATCAGGCCGCCTTCGGCGGCTTCCGGCGAGACGTGGCCGATCGACAGGCCCGACGATCCGCCGGAGAAGCGGCCGTCGGTGATCAGCGCGCAGGCCTTGCCGAGGCCCTTCGACTTCAGATAGCTGGTCGGGTAGAGCATCTCCTGCATGCCCGGGCCGCCGCGCGGACCTTCATAGCGGATCAGCACGACATCGCCGGCCTTCACCTTGTTGGTGAGGATGGCGTCGACCGACGCGTCCTGGCTCTCGAAGATGCGGGCGGGACCGGAGAACTTCAGAATGCTCTGATCGACGCCGGCGGTCTTCACGATGCAGCCGTCCTCGGCAAGGTTGCCGAACAGCACGGCGAGGCCACCGTCCTTGGAATAGGCGTGCTCGGCGTTGCGGATGACGCCCTTTTCGCGGTCGAGATCGACCTCGTCGAAGCGGCGGTCCTGGCTGAAGGCCTCCTGGGTCGGCACGTTGCCCGGCGCGGCACAGTAGAAGTTGCGAACCTTGTCGCTGGTGGTGCGCACCACATCCCAGCGGTTCAATGCGTCGGTGAGCGTCTCAGCATGCACCATCGGTCCGTCGGTCGTGAGCAGCTTGGCGCGATCGAGCTCGCCCAGGATCGCCATGATGCCGCCGGCGTGATGTACATCCTCCATGTGGACGTCAGGCACGGAGGGCGCCACCTTGCATAGCACCGGCACCTTGCGCGACAGCCGGTCGATGTCGGCCATCGTGAACGGAACCTCGCCCTCGCGCGCGGCGGCGAGCAGATGCAGCACGGTGTTGGTCGAGCCGCCCATCGCGATGTCGAGCGTCATCGCGTTCTCGAACGACTTGAAGTTCGCGATGTTGCGCGGCAGCACCTTGACGTCGTCCTGCTCATAGTAGCGGCGGGCGAGATCGACGATCAGATGGCCGGCCTCGACGAACAGGCTCTTGCGGTCGGCGTGCGTCGCCAGCACCGAGCCGTTGCCGGGCAGCGCGAGGCCAAGCGCCTCGGTCAGGCAGTTCATCGAGTTCGCGGTGAACATGCCGGAGCAGGACCCGCAGGTCGGGCAGGCCGAGCGCTCGATCACCTCGACCTCTTCGTCGGAGACGTTGGAGTCGGCGGCCGCGACCATCGCGTCGATCAGGTCGACCGCGCGCTTCTTGCCCTTGAGCAAAATCTTGCCTGACTCCATCGGGCCGCCCGAGACGAACACGGTCGGGATGTTGAGGCGCAGCGTCGCCATCAGCATGCCGGGGGTGATCTTGTCGCAGTTGGAGATGCAGACCATCGCGTCGGCGCAATGCGCATTGACCATGTATTCGACGCTGTCGGCGATCAGCTCGCGCGAGGGCAGGCTGTACAGCATGCCGTCATGGCCCATCGCGATGCCGTCGTCGACCGCGATGGTGTTGAATTCCTTGGCGACGCCGCCGGCCTTCTCGATCTCGCGCGCGACCAGCTGGCCGAGATTCTGCAAATGGACGTGGCCGGGCACGAACTGGGTGAAGGAGTTGACCACCGCGATGATCGGCTTGCCGAAATCCTCGTTCTTCATGCCGGTGGCGCGCCAGAGGCCGCGAGCACCCGCCATGTTGCGGCCGTGGGTGGTGGTGCGGGAGCGATAGGCGGGCATCGTAAATCCTTCTCAAATCCTTGGGCTAAGGACATTTTTTAGGGGAGATTGGAGGTCCTTATGCCTGCCCGGGCACGCGGATTCAAGCGCGGAACCGCATGGCAGAACCCCGCAATCCGGGTCATCCCGGCCAGCCTGCTTGATCTCGGTCGGCGGGGTGCATTAGGTGGACGCGCCGGGAAGCCGGACCAAAGACAACGAACAAGAAACAAAGGGAGAGACACGCATGGCAAGGCTGCCCCTGATTGATCCGGAGACGACCAGCGGCGAGATCCGCGCCTCATTCGACCGCATGCCGGTCAAGCTCAACATCTTCCGCATGATGGCCCATGCCGAGGCCAACATGATCCCGGCGATGCGGCTCGCCAATTCGATCCTGCACAAGCAGAAGCTCTCCGCGGTCAACCGCGAGCTCTTGATCCTGCAGGCCGCGCAGCTCGAGGGCGGCGCCTATGAGTGGCGCCAGCATGTGCCGATCGCGCTCGGCGTCGGCGTCACGCAGGCGCAGATCGATGCCGTCGAGTGCGGCAAGTACGATGATGCCGCGCTCGACGCCGCCGAGCGCGCGCTGCTGGGCTTCGGCCGCGAGGTGGTCGAGAAGGTGCGCGTCAGTGACGCGGTCTTCGCTGCGATGCGCGGGCATTTCAGCGATCAGGAGATCGTCGAGGCGATCGTCGCGCTCGGCTTCTACATGATGATGGCGCGGCTGACCGAGGCGACCGAGACCGATCTCGATCCAGCCGCCGGCATGGCCGTGTTCGAAGGCGGCAAGAAGCGGGGTTGACGAGATGTCGGAGCCTTCGCAAGACCCCAAACCGGAGCGCTATGTCCGTCCGCTGAGCGCGGAATCCTCGGGCACGGCGCCAGGCAGGGGACGTCTCAACGGCCGCCGCATCCTGGTGGTCGGCGGCGGCCAGCGTGTGTTCGACGCCGCGACCGATCCGATCGGCAATGGCCGCGCCATGAGCCTGCTGTTCGCGCGCGAGGGCGCGCATGTCGCGGTCGCCGACCTCAACCCTGCCTCCGCGGAGGACACGGTTGCGCGCATCGCTGCCGACGGCGGCCGTGGTTTCGCGATCGCCGCCGACGTCACCAGGGAAGCCGACGTCATCAGGATGATTGATGAAGCTCATCACGCAATGGGTGGGCTCGACGGCATGGTGCTGAACATCGGCACCTTCGGCAAGACCGGGCTCGACAATGTCAGCGCGGAGGAATGGAACAGGATCTACGACGTCAATGTCCGCGGCCCGATGCTGTGCTGCCGCGCCGCGTTGCCGAAATTCGACGACGGCGGCTCGATCGTGTTCATCTCCTCGATCGCGGCGCTGAAGGCGGGATCGCAGATGGCGGTCTATGATTCCTCCAAGGCCGCGCTCGGCGGCTTGATGCGCAACATCGCGCACACCGGCGCGCGGCGCGGCATCCGCGCCAATCTGGTCTATCCCGGGCTGGTCGATACCCCGAACGGCCGCGAGGCCGGCGCCGGACGGCCGTCGCGCGGCAAGGGCCACGTTCCGTTCGGCCGCCAGGCGACGGCGTGGGAGATCGCCTATGCCGTGCTGTTCTTCATGTCGGATGAGAGCGTCTACGTCACCGCGCAGACGCTCGCGGTCGACAGCGGTCTGAGCGGCATGTGATCGGCGTGGAGCGCCGCTATTCCGCCGCGATGCTGGTCGGGATCGGGATTGTCACCTTGGGGCCGGTCTTTGCCGCCCGCCGGTTCTTCTTGCTGAAGCGGCTGCCCGCCAGCGACGCCGCGGCGGCGCGCAGCTGCTCGCGCAGCCATTGATTGGTGGTGTCGCCCTCGGCGGTGGCATGCCAGTAGAGGTAATTGACGTGCGGGCTGATCGGGAACGGGCAGGGGAAGCACTGCAACAGCCCGGGGTCCTCGAGAATGGAGGCCGCACTCTCCGACGCCGTCAGCAGCATGTTGCTGCGGCTCACGACGTGGCAGGCGGTCGCGAAATTCTGGCAGGTCAGGCGCACCGTGCGCGTCAGCCCGAGGCGCTGCAGCTGGAAATCCTCGAACGACACGCCGCTGCGCCGCGACGTCACGCAGACATGCTCCATGCGCAGGTAAGCCTTCTTGTCGAGCCGCGCGCCGAGCTCGGGATGGCCGCGGCGGGCGAACACCGCGATATGCTCGGTCAGGATCTGCTCGCGCCGCACCTCCGCCGAGAGCGGCAGCAGCGTATCGATGGCGACATCCAGCGTGCCGGCGGCAAGCTCGCGTTCGAGATTGTTGCGCTCGCTGCGCACGGTTGCGATCTCGACCAGCGGCGCCACCGCGCTGATGCGGTTGATCAGCGCGCTCAGCATCGGCGCCTCGAGATTGTTGCGCAGGCCGATCACGAACCGTTTCGGCGTCTTGGCAGGATCGAACCGGTTGGTGTGGGTCAGCGTCGTCTCGAGGCCGTTGAGCGCCTGGCGCACGGTGGTGATGATCTGGCGCGCCAGCGGCGTCGGCGTCATCACGTGATGGCGGCGCACGAACAGCGGATCGTTGAACATCGCGCGCAGCCGGCTCAGCGCATGGCTGACCGCGGGCTGGGTCAGATTGAGGCGGAAGCAGGCCCGGCTGACGCCGCCTTCCGTGTAAATCGCGTCGAACACGACGAACAGGTTCAGATCGATATCGCGTACATGCATGGAAATAATCAATCCGTATCCGTCGAATGCATTTGACGAATATGAGTTGGCACTCTTAAAGTCTCAAGCAAAATAATACCTGGAGGAAACGATGAGCGTGCAATCGCCATCGCGCGGCGTTGCTGTCCCTGCGGCATCATCTCGCTCGGGCGCAATGTTTGCAAAGCCGAGCCAGGAGCAGATCGTGCTCCTGATCACGATCGCGCTTTTGGTCGTATTCGGGCTGACCCTGAACGGCTTTGCCACCGTATCCAACCTCCTGAATCTGTTGCGCAGTATTTCCATCCTCGGCGTGCTCGGCCTCGGCATGGGGCTGATCGTGATCAGCCGCGGCATCGACCTCTCCGAGGTCGCGATCATGGCGGGTTCCTGGGCGATCGCGCTGATCTACATGCAGAACGGCATGCCCGTTTTCACGGCAGTGCTGCTGGCGCTGGCCATCGCGGTGCTGATCGGCGTAGTCAACGGCGTCATGGTCGCCTTCGTCGAGGCGCCGGCGCTGTTCGTGACGCTCGCCGCCGGCTTCGTGATCTATGGCCTTGCGTTCTGGATCGCGCCGGCCTGGGTGGTCTATGCGCCGAAGGACGCGCCGGGCCTGATGTATCTCGGCGCCGGACGGCTGTTCGGCGTCCCGGTTCCGATCCTGGTGTTCGCGGTCTGCGCGATCGCGATGCATCTGTTCCTGTCGCGCACCTCGATCGGCCGCTTCATCTATGCGCAGGGCGACAATCCGGAGGCCGCGCGGCTAACCGGCATTCCGCTGCGTCCGCTGATCGTGCTGGAGCACGTATTGGTTGCGCTGCTCGCCTGGATTGCAGGCCTGGTCTGGGTCGGCACCACCGGCAGCATGCAGATGGCGATCACCCAGGGCACCATGATCTTCGACGTCGTGCTGGTCGTCGTGATCGGCGGCATCAGCCTGATCGGCGGCCGCGGCAGCGTGTTCAGCGTCGTGGTCGGCTGCGTTCTGATCGGCACGCTGCTCAACGCCTTCACCATCATGGACGTCAACAGCGAGGTGCAGAACATCATCAAGGGCGTGGTGCTGCTGGCCGCCATCGTGCTCGACAACTGGCTGCATCCCCGCGACGAGGAGACCGCGCGGCAAGGGGACTGAAACAAGACGACTGAGCGCGCCGCGCCAATCAAAAAGAAATCCAATCAATCAAAAGAAATTTCTTGTGGAGGAGACGATGAAGACGACCAAGTTCTGGACGATCCTGCTCGCCGGCGTGACGCTCGCCGGGATGCCGTTCGCGGCATCGGCGCAGGAGGAAGGCACCAAGGCCGGGCGCGAGCTGCGCGCCGCCTACGACAAGTCACTGCAGGGCAAGACCATCGCCTACCTGCCGATCGCGCTCGGCGTGCCGCTGTCCGACGAATGGGGCCGCGTGGTGCAGGAAGAGGCCGAGTGGCGCGGCATGAAATATGTCGTGCGCGATCCCAATAACAATCCGTCCGCCATGCAGCAGGCGCTGACCGCGCTGGTCGACCAGAAGCCCGACGTCCTGATCGTGCAGAATCCGAGCGTGACCCTGCTGATGAAGGACCTCAAGCGCGCTGAGAGCCAGGGCACGCATGTGATCCAGGTCAACATGGCCTCGAACTACAAGTCGGGCGCCTTTGTCGGCGTGGACTGGCGCGAGATCGGCAGGATGCTCGCCAACGAGACCGTCAAGGCTTGCGGCACCGGCTCCGGCAAGTCCGGCAAGGTGCAGATCGTGCAGGGCGAACTGACCGCGGCCGCCAGCGTCGACCAGGTCGGCGCCATCATGGATGTGCTGAACAAGGATCCGAATATCAAGGTGGTGTCGAACCAGGCGGCGAACTGGGACGCCAACACCGCGCTCAATATCACCGCGACCGTGATCCAGCAGCATCCCGACCTCTGCGCCTCGATCGGATTCTGGGGCATCATGGAGTCGGGCGCCGCACAGGCGATCCGCAATGCCGGCAAGATCGACGACGTGAAGGTGTTCGCCTCGGGCGAGGGCTCGCAACTCGATTGCGACCAGGTCACCTCCGGCAACTTCGACAAATTCCTGAGCTACAAGGCGACCGAGCAGGGTCACGACCTGATGTTCGCGGCAGAGACGCTGCTGATGTCCGGCGACAAGCCCGGGGCGAAAAACCTGTCTTATTACACGCGACCGATCTGGCTCGATAAGTCGAACGCCTCCGGCGCCAACTGTTTCGCGCTACCGAAGAAGAACTAACAAGGCGCGGGGCAGCCGGCGCGGGGGGCATTCCCGCGCCGGCTGTATCAAGGATCAGAATCCGGAACTCTGAAAACCGGATCGAGGGAGTGCTTTGGCGATGTCGATGGCTGTCGATTCCTTTGCTGCATCGGTGCGGCGGTTCTCACCCCGGCTGCTGCTCTCGGAGCTGTTGCTGAAACAGTGGTTCGAGCCGGTCGTGCCCTTCACCGTGATGATCGGGCTGTGGGCCTATTTCGCGCTCACCATTCCCGACTATGCCTCGGTGCAGAACTCGGTGTCGCTGCTGCGGCTGTTCGCCGAATTCGGCTTCGTCGCGCTGGCGATGGGCTTCTGCCTCGTCACCGGCGGCATCGACCTGTCGGTCGGCGCGATCTTTGCGCTGTGCAACTTCGCCGCGCTGTATTTCCTGCTGGTGCGCGAATGGCCGGTCGGCCTTGCCGTGCCGGCGACGCTGCTGGTCGGGGCGCTGCTCGGCAGCATCAACGGCTTTCTGATCGGCTTCCTGAAGACGCGGCCGTTCCTGACTACGCTGGTGACGCTGATCATCCTGCGCGCCTCGGTCAATCTGCTCAACACCAGCTACGCGCAGGTGTTCGCCACCAATTCGGTCGAGAGCGACGCCTGGGATTTCATCGGCGGCGGCAGCGTGCTCGGGATCCCCGTCAATGCCGCGACGCTGTTCGTGGTGCTTTTGATCTGCCACATCTTCCTGTCGCGCTCGCGCTATGGCTGGCACCTCACCGCGATCGGCGCCAGCCGCAAGGCGGCGCGCCATGCCGGCATCCGCGTCCGCTTGATGCTGTTCATGACCTATGTGCTGTCGGGCACGCTGTGCGCGGCGAGCGGCATCTTCTATGCGGCACGTCAGGCCTCCACGGATTCCACCACCGGCGTGGGTTGGGAATTCCAGGCGCTGACCGCGGTGGTGCTCGGCGGTGTGTCGCTGGCCGGCGGCAAGGGCACGGTGTGGCGGGCGATGATCGGCGCGCTGATCATCTTCCTCCTGATCAACGGTCTCGTGCGGATGGGCATCCCGGGCTACGTCACCTCGGCGGTGACGGGCATGATCCTGCTCGCCGCCGTCGGCATCGACGTCAAATGGTCGAAGAACCGCGGCAAGGCGATCCAGAAGATCTACGTCAATCCGGCCTTCGTGCCGCTCGCCTCGGCGCCGGCGGTGCAGCCCGGCGCGGCCTCGCCCTACGCGCAGAACGACCGGCTGATCAAGGCGCAGGCGATCGGCGTTGACCAGGTCGAGGGCCCCGAGGACGTCATCCTCGATCGCCAGGGCCGGCTCTACGGCTCGACCCGCGACGGCAATGTGATCCGTTTCTCCGGACCTGACTTCAAAACCCGGGAGGTGTTCGCCCATATCGGTGGCCGGCCGCTCGGCATGCAGTTCGATCGCGACGAGAACCTGATCGTCGCGGTCGCCGGCATGGGCGTCTACGGCGTCGCGCCCGATGGCCGCATCTTCAAGGTCACCGACGAGACCAACCGTACCTGGTACAAGCTGAACGACGACAGCCGCCTGCGCATGGCCGACGACCTCGACATCGCGCCGGACGGCAAGATCTATTTCAGCGACTGCACCACGCGCTACGAGATGACCACCAACACCCTCGACATCCTCGAGGGCCGGCCGAACGGCCGCGTGGTCTGCTACGACCCGGCGACCAAGACCACGCGGACGGTGATCAACCACTTCTATTTCCCGAACGGGATCTGTGTCTCACATGACGGCAAGTCGATCCTGATTGCGTCGACCTCGCTGTGCAAGGTGTTCCGGCACTGGATCGACGGGCCGAGCAAGGGCAAGACCGAAGTGCTGATGGACGAGTTGCCGGGCAATCCCGACAACATCAACCGCGCCTCCGACGGCACCTACTGGCTGGCGCTGGTCGGCATCCGCACGCCGACCTTCGACCTTGCCGCGCGAAAACCCGGTTTCCGGCTACGCATGGTCAAGCAGGTGCCGACCGACGAGTGGCTGGCGCCGGCGCTCAACCATGGCTGCGTGCTGAAGTTCAACGAGAACGGCGAGGCGCTGGAATCCTGGTGGGACCCGACCGGCATCTCGCATTCGACCCTGACCTCGATGCGCGAGCACCAGGGCTATCTCTATCTCGGCGGGCTCGAGAACAACCGGATCGGGCGCATCAAGCTCGACGGCGTCGACGACAGCTGGACCGGCTACGACGCGTACTGGGGCTCCAAGAGCAGGGTGACGACGTAATGGGCTTCTTCGATCATCTGCTGCGCGACATCCGCAGCGTCATCGACCGCGACGGCGGCCAGAACGCGATCCCGCCGCTCGACGGCGCGCTGAGCCCGAACGACCGGCTCGATACAGCCGTGCCGATCGGCGAGCCGCTTCCCGGCGTCGACGATGTCATCGCCGCCGGCGACGGCGCGGTGTTCGTTTCCGCCGGCCGCCAGGTGCTGAGGCTCAGCGCTGCGGATTTCTCGACCCGCACGGTCGTCGCCGAGTTCGAGGACGATGCCGGCGGGCTCGCATTGCATCCGGACGGCCGCCTTCTGGTCTGCGTCGCGGGCCGGGGGCTTGCCGCGATCGATCCCGCAAAGCCCGCGCCGCGCTGGCTGGAGTCCGCCGGCGGCAGCGCGCTCACCGGGCTATTGTCGGTCACGGCGGCGCCCGATGGCCGCATCTATGCCGTGGAAGGCAGCGCCGGCCGCCGGCCGGGCGAGTGGCGGCACGATTTGATGGAGAAGCGCGCCTCCGGCCGCTTGATCGGCTGCGGTGGCGGCCTCGACAATCCGCAGGTGCTGTTGCGCGATCTGCCATATCCTTATGGCGTGATGGTTTCTGCTGACGGCAACAGCCTGTGGCTCACCGAAAGCTGGGCGCATCGCCTCAGCCGGTTTGCGCTCACCGGCAATGAGCTTGGTCCGCGCGAGACCATCGCCGCCAACATGGCGGGCTATCCGGCGCGGCTGCATCCGGACGGCCATGGCGGGCTGCTGCTCGCCATGTTCGCGCGCCGCACGCATCTGATCGAGTTCGTGCTCAAGGAAGACGACTTCCGCGAGGAGATGATGGCGACGATGCCGCCCGATTACTGGGTGGCGCCGGCGCTCACCGGCGGCAGCGATTGCCTGGAGCCGATGCAGATCGGCAGCGTCAAGGCACTCGGCATCCAGAAGCCATGGGCGCCGCCGCGCTCCTATGGCCTGCTGGTGCATCTCGATGCCGAGGGTGAGGCCAGCGACAGCCTGCACAGCCGCGCCGGCGGCCGCTTTCACGGCATCACCGCCGCCTGCGCTGTGCCATCGGGCATCGTGATCGCGGCGCGTGGCGCCGGACGGCTGCTGCGCTACACGGGAGAGCTGCGATGAACGACGGCGTGACGCAGGCAGCGGCCGCAACCCAGACCGCAAGCCGCGAACCGGTGCTGCGGATCAGCAACGGCTCGAAGATCTATGGCGGCGTCCACGCCATCGAGGGGGTCAATTTCGATCTCTATCCCGGTGAGGTGCATGCGCTGGTCGGCGAGAACGGCGCCGGCAAGTCGACGCTGTGCAAGGCGATCGCGGGTGCGATCAATCTCACCTCCGGCGACTATCTGCTCGACGGCAAGCCCGCCAATTTCGAGCAGCCGCGCGATGCGCTCGATGCCGGGATCTGCATGGTCTATCAGGAGACCAGCCTGGTGCCGACCATGACCGCGGCGCAGAACATCGAGCTCGGCAACGAGAAGCTCTTGACGCGGTTCCGCACCCTGAACATCCAGGCGCAGCAGCTGCTGCAGTCGCTGAACTTCCACGTCGATCCGGCTACGCCGGTGGCGCTGCTCGGCACCGCCAAGAAGCAAATGGTGGAGATCGCGCGCGCGATCTACAACAAGGCGCGCATCATCATCTTCGACGAGCCGACCGCGTCGCTGACGCCGGAGGAGATCGTCCACTTCTTCCATCTGGTGCGCGATTTGCGCGCCCGCGGCGTCTCGATCATCTACATCTCGCATGCGCTGGAGGAATCGCTGCAGATTGCCGACCGCATCACCGTGCTGCGCGACGGCAAGCTGGTGATCACGGCGCCCGCCAAGCAGCTCACGCGCGATGCGCTGGTGCAGCACATGGTCGGGCGCGAGGTGGCGCAGGCGGTCTATGGCGGCAAAGCGAAAACCCATCAGCGCCGCGAGAAGGTGCTGACGGTCGAAAACGTCACCATGGGCATGCAGGTCAAGAACATGTCGTTCTCGGTCTATGCCGGCGAGGTGGTCGGCATCGCCGGCCTGATCGGCTCCGGCCGCACCGAGATTGCCAAGATCGTCTACGGCGCGCTGAAGCGAAACCTGGTCAACGGCGGCACCATCCGGCTGCGCGGCAAGCCGATCCGCTATCGCGTGCCGCGGCAGGCGATCAATGACGGCATCGCCTACATCACCGAGGACCGCAAGGCCAACGGCTTCTTCGAGACCATGGTGGTCGACGACAACGTCTATATCGGCAGCCTCGCCACGCGGAAGGGCTGGAGCTTGCTGCTGTCGCGCGCGAAGCGCAGCAAGCTCGCCAGTTACTGGGTCGACCGGCTCAAGATCAGCGCCCTGCAACGCAAGGCGCGGATCGTCGAGCTGTCCGGCGGCAACCAGCAGAAGGTGGTGCTGGCCAAGACCCTGGTGCAGGAGCCGTCGATCATCTTCTTCGACGAGCCGACCCGCGGTGTCGACGTCGGCACCATCCCGCATATCCATGGCGAGATCCGCCGTCTCGCCGACGAGGGCAAGGCGGTGGTGGTGATCTCATCCTATCTGCCGGAGATCCTCGCCGTCTCCGATCGCATACTGGTCGCCCGCACCGGCCGCATCGTCGCCGAGTTCGATGCGGCGGATGCCACCCAGGACAAGATCCTGTACGCCGCGGTGCATTGAGGTCGCGCGGCGCGACGTCTTTCGCTGTCATTCCGGGGCTCGCGAAGCGAGAGCCCGGAATCCATTCTGCCGGCATGATGCGGCTTGATGGATTCCGGGCTCGACGCTCCGCGTCACCCCGGAATGACGAGTTGATGGGAGCGTGCCAGCCGCCTCACATTCGGTGTCGTCCCTGCGAAAGCAGGGACCCATAGCCACCAACTGCTGTTGGGTTACAGCGCTGGGGCCGCAGCTTATTTCAACAATAGGGGTCTGGGGTTATGGGGTCCCTGCTTTCGCAGGGACGACAGCTGTGGGCGCGGTCCCATTCGGCTCTTGCAATTATTTTAAGTATAAAATATTATCTCCTCATCGGCATCGATGGGAACACCGCTCCGTATCCAGCTCGCCGAAGCCAACGGGAGAACGCCATGCGCATCGTTTGCATTGGAGGCGGGCCGGCCGGGCTTTATTTCGGCATCCTGATGAAGATGCTGGATCCCGCGCACGTGATCTCCGTGGTCGAACGCAACCGGCCCTACGACACCTTCGGATTCGGCGTGGTGTTCTCGGATGCGACCATGGACAACATGCGCAAATGGGATCCGGTCACCGCAGACACGATCGAGCAGGCGTTCAACCACTGGGACGACATCGAGGTCCTGATCAAGGGCCGCCGCATGCGCACCACCGGCCACGGCTTCGTCGGCATCGGCCGCAAGCGGCTGCTCAATATCCTGCAGGCCCGGGCCGAGGAGCTCGGCGTCGAATTGATCTTCGAGCGCGAGGTGAATTCCGACCTGGAGTTTCCCGACGCCGACCTGATCGTGGCGTGCGACGGCGTCAACTCGAAGATCCGCGCCAAGTATGCCGAGGCCTTCCAGCCCGACATGCTGATGCGGCCGAACCGTTATATCTGGCTCGGCACCAACAGGCCGTTCGACGCTTTCACCTTCGACTTCCGGAAGACCGAGCACGGCTGGTTCCAGGCGCACATCTACAAGTTCGAGGAGGGCGCGGCGACCTTCATCGTCGAGACCACCGAGGAGGCGTATCTCGCCCACGGCCTCGACAAAATGGAGCAGGACGACTCCATCGCGTTCTGCGAGAATGTGTTCGCCGAGATCCTCGAAGGGCATCATCTGGTCTCCAACGCGCGGCATCTGCGCGGCTCGGCCTGGCTGTCGTTCCCACGGCTGATCTGCGGCAAGTGGACCGCGTTCAACGGTAACAGCCATGTCGTGCTGATGGGCGATGCCGCCCACACCGCGCATTTCGCGATCGGCTCGGGCACCAAGCTCGCGCTGGAAGACGCGATCGAGCTGACCAACCAGTTCAAGATCCACGGCGCGACCAGGGACAGCATTCCCGCCGTGCTGAAGGCTTACGAGGATCTGCGGCGGGTCGATGTGGCGCGGATCCAGAACGCCGCGCGCAACGCGATGGAATGGTTCGAGGTGGTCGGCTCGCGCTATGCCGACACGCTGGAGCCGGAGCAGTTCATGTATTCGCTGCTGACCCGCTCGCAGCGCATCAGCCACGAGAACTTGAGGCTGCGCGACAAGACCTGGCTCGAAGGCTATGAGCGCTGGTTCGCGGAGCGCAATGGCGTGCCCGCCACCAACGACCGGGTCACGCCGCCCATGCTGACGCCGTTCCACATCCGCGGCCTGTCGCTGCACAACCGGATCATCGTCTCGCCGATGGCGATGTATTCGGCGGAGGAGGGCGTTCCGAACGATTTCCATCTGGTGCATTTCGGCTCCCGCGCGCTCGGCGGCGCCGGTCTGCTGTTCACCGAGATGACTTGCGTCTCGCCGGAGGCGCGTATCACGCCGGGCTGCTGCGGCTTGTGGAACGACGCGCAGGCGGTGGCCTACAAGCGCATCGTCGACTTCGTGCACCAGAATTCGCAAGCCAGGATCGGCATCCAGCTCGGCCATGCCGGCCGCAAGGGCTCGACGCGCGTCGCCTGGGAAGGCATGGACGCACCGCTGCCCGAACAGAACTGGCCGCTGGTGTCGGCCTCGGCGGTGCCCTATCTGTCTGACGGCCAGATTCCGGAGCCGATGAGCCGCGCCGAGATGGATGAGGTGCGCGAGCAGTTCGTTGCCGCGGCCAGGCGCGCCGTCGGTGCCGGCTTCGATATTCTGGAGCTGCACTGCGCCCACGGCTATCTCCTGTCGAGCTTCCTCTCGCCGCTGACCAACCACCGCACCGACGACTACGGCGGATCGATCGAGAACCGCGCGCGTTATCCGCTAGAGGTGTTCCGCGCCATCCGCGCGGTGTGGCCGGAGGACAAGCCGATGTCGGTGCGCCTGTCCTGTCACGACTGGGCCGAGGGCGGCAACACGCCCGAGGACGCGCTCGCCTTCGCAAAGCTGTTCAAGGCAGCCGGCGCCGATTTGATCGATTGCTCCTCGGGCCAGGTCTGGGCCGACGATCACCCGATCTATGGCCGCCTGTATCAGACGCCCTTCGCCGACAAGATCCGCAATGAGGTCGGCATCGCCACCATTGCGGTCGGCGCGATCTCGGAGGCGGATCACGCCAACTCGATCATCGCCGCCGGCCGCGCCGATCTCTGCGCCATCGCGCGGCCGCATCTGGCCGATCCGGCCTGGACACTGCATGAGGCCGCCAAGATCGGCGTCAAGCAGATCGCCTGGCCGAAGCAGTATCTGTCGGGCAAGCCGCAATACGAAGCCAATCTCGAACGCGCCGCCGCCGGAGTGAAGGCATGACACGGTTCTGGCCCAACGCCCACGCATTGGTGACCGGTGCCGGTTCCGGCATCGGCGCCGCAACCGCGATCGCACTGGCGAAGGCCGGCGTGCGCGTCAGCATCGCCGGGCGCCGGATCGACGCGCTGAAGGCGACTGCGGCGTCGCTCGGCAAACAGGCGGGGACCGTTGTGTCGATCGACGTGACCGATGAGGCCGCGGTGACCAAAGGCGTTGCGCAGATCGAGGCAGAAGCAGGCCCGATCGACATCCTCGTCAACAATGCCGGCAAGGCCGGAAGCGCGCCGTTCGACAAGACGAATGCGGCGCTGTGGTCCGACATGCTGGCGAGCAATCTCTCCAGCGTGTTCCTGGTCACGCACGCCGTGTTGCCGGGCATGGCGCAGCGCAGCCGTGGCCGGGTGATCAACGTCGCCTCGACCGCCGGCCTCACCGGTTACGCCTATGTCTCGGCCTATGTCGCGGCCAAGCACGGCGTCATCGGCCTGACGCGCTCGCTGGCGCTGGAATATGCGCGGCGCGGCGTCACCGTGAATGCGGTCTGTCCGGGCTATACCGACACGCCGCTGGTGGCCGATGCCGCCGCCAATATCGTCGCCAAGACCGGACGCAGCGAGCAGGAGGCGCGCGCCACGCTTGCCAAGGTCAATCCGATGCAGCGGCTGGTGACGCCGGAGGAGGTCGCCGACAGCATCCTCTGGCTGGCCTCCGAAGGCGCATCGTCAATCAACGGACAAGCCGTCGCGATCGCCGGCGGTGAGGTCTTTACCGGGTGAAGGAAGAAATCATGTCCGAGATGAAAGCCAAGCTCCGTCCGTTCAGGGATTATCCCGCCAAGCACTTCCGCTGGCAGACCGATGCGAGCGGCCGCGTCGCCACCATCACGCTGAACCGGCCGGACAAGAAGAACCCGCTGACCTTCGAGTCCTACGAGGAGCTGCGCGATCTCTTCACCAACCTCAAATACGCCTCCGATGTCCGCGCCATCGTGCTGACCGGTGCCGAGGGCAATTTCTGCTCCGGTGGCGACGTGTTCGAGATCATCGAGCCCTTGACGCGGATGGCGATGCCGGACCTGCTCGCCTTCACCCGGATGACCGGCGAGGTGGTGCGCGCGATGCGCAAATGCCCGCAGATCATCGTCGCTGCGATTGACGGCATCTGCGCCGGGGCCGGTGCGATGCTGGCGCTGGCCTCCGATTTGCGACTGGCGACGCCGCAGGCCAAGACCGCGTTCCTGTTCACCCGCGTCGGCCTCGCCGGCGCTGACATGGGTGCGTGCGGATTGCTGCCGCGCGTGATCGGGCAGGGCCACGCCGCCGATCTGCTCTACACCGGACGGGCGATGAGTGCCGACGAAGGCTTTGCGTGGGGCTTCCACAACCGCCTGGTGCCGCCGGCGGAGCTCGCCGCTGCCGCGCATGACATGGCGCGCTCGCTTGCGGACGGACCATGGTTCGCGCATGGCGTGACCAAGACGATGTTCAACCAGGAATGGGCGATGGGCGTCGACGAGATGATCGAATCCGAAGCGCAGGCGCAGGCGATCTGCATGGTGACCGGCGATTTCCGCCGCGCCTTCGAGGCCTTCGCCGCCAAGCAGAAACCCGCCTTCGAGGGCAATTGAGATGATCGAGATCCTGCAACCGGATGGATGGGCGAAGCCGATCGGCTACGCCAACGGCATGGCCGCGCGCGGCAAACAGCTCTTCATCGCCGGCCAGATCGGCTGGAACGGGCAATGCGTGTTCGAGACCGACGATCTCGTGGCGCAGATCGGCCAGACCCTGCGCAACATCGTCGCGGTTGCCGCCGCCGGCGGGGCCGGGCCCGAGCACATCGTGTCGATGACCTGGTACCTGCTCGACCGCAAGGAATATTCCGCGCGGCTGAAGGAGATCGGCGTCGTCTACCGCGACGTCATCGGCCGGCGCTTTCCGGCGATGACTGCGATCCAGGTTGCGGGCCTGATCGAGGATCGCGCCAAGGTGGAAATCCAGGCCTTCGCGGTGGTGCCGGATTGATCGGGAATGAGCCGTTGCCAATCCCGTCATCTTGAGGTGCGAGCGCAACGAGCCTCGAAGGATGCACGGCCCGGCTGGTGGCCGTCGACCCTTCGAGACGCGCGTTCCGCGCTCCTCCAGCGACAAAGGCGGAGCCTTTGCGCGGGGGTGACGGGGCTAGATTGGGGTACGCTGAAGCAATGTTAAGCCTAAGCCAAAGCAGCGGGGCCCGACCGGAGTTTGACGCGACAAACCCGCTTGCGGCCGGACAACCGGGCATGCGACCCTAGGCGAAAGCGTAAAAACGTCCTGTTGTGAGTGGAGTAAGGGACGATGAAGGCGATTATCGTCGGAGGCGGCATCGGAGGCCTCACCACCGCGCTGATGCTGCGCTCGCGCGGCATCAGTTGCGAGCTGTACGAGCAATCGGAGACGATCCGCGAGCTCGGCGTCGGCATCAACACATTGCCGCATGCGATCCGCGAACTGGCGGGGCTTGGCTTGCTCGACAAGCTCGACGAGGTCGCGATCCGTACCCATGAGCTGTTCTATCTGACGCGGCATGGCCAGCAGGTCTGGCACGAGAAGCGCGGGCTCGATGCCGGCCACGACGTGCCGCAATTCTCCGTTCATCGCGGCCGCCTGCAAAGCGTGATCCATCAGGCCGTGATCGAGCGTCTCGGTGCGGATGCGATCCGCACCGGCTGCCGGCTCGGCTCCTTCACGCAGGACGAGGGCGGCGTGTCGGCCTATTTCTTCGATCGCAGCGGGGCCCATGTGCACACCGCGCGCGGCGACATCCTGATCGGCGCCGACGGCATCCACTCCAAAGTACGCGAGGCGCTGTTTCCGGATGAGGGCGGCCCGTGCTGGAACGGATTGATGCTGTGGCGCGGCGCGACCGATTGGCCGGCTTTCCTGACCGGACGTTCGATGATCATCGCCGGCGGGCTGAACGCCAAGGCCGTGATCTATCCGATCGCGCCAGGCTCGAGCCCGGCGAGCCGCCTCACCAATTGGGCCGTGCTGGTGCGGATCGGCGACGGCACCTCACCACCGCCGCGCCGCGAGGGCTGGTCCAATCTCGGCCGGCGCGACGAGATGATGCCCTACGTCACTGGTTTCACGATCCCGCAGGTCGACTTCGCCGGCCTGATCAACGCGACGCCGGAATTTTGGGAGTATCCGTGCTGCGACCGCGATCCGCTGCCGCATTGGTCGAGCGGCCGCGTCACATTGCTCGGCGATGCCGCGCATCCGATGTATCCGGTCGGCTCGAACGGCGCATCGCAAGCCATTCTCGATGCGCGCTGCCTTGCCGACATGCTGGCGCGAGCCGAGCATCCGCGTCAGGCGCTGGCGGCCTACGAGCGGCAGCGGCTGCCGATGACCGCCGACATCGTCGCCTCCAACCGCCGCGGCGGACCGGAAGGCGTGATCGACGCCGTCGAGCAACTCGCGCCGCAGGGCTTTACCGACGTCGACACCATCCTCAATTACGAAGCGCGCGAGGCGATCGTGCGCGGCTATGCCGCGAAGGCCGGCTTCGCCGCGCGCGTGGTGGCGCGGCAGTAGCGGGCAACGTCCGATCCGTCGACCCGTCACCCCCGCGCAAAGGCTTCGCCTTTGTCGCTGGAGGAGCGCGCATTTGCGCGCGTCTCGAAGGGTCGAGGGCCACGAGCCGGGCCGTGCATCCTTCGAGACGCCGCTTCGCGGCTCCTCAGGATGACGGAGAGAAGCCGGCGCGTAACTTACGCCGGAGGCGGCGGCAGGAAGTGGATGTTGTGCTCGGCGGCGAGCCGCACCACGTCCTCCGGGTTCTGCTCCTTCATGTTGTGGATCGCCCAGAACAGGTCGTAGAGCCGGCGGGTCGGCGACACCCAGAACAACGTCTTGGCCGGCTGCTGCGACTTGTTGAAGATGCCGTGCGGCTTGCCCGCCGGCAGGCGCACAAGATCGCCTGGCGTGGCTGACTCATCGGCCCCGTCGAGCATGAAGTCGAGCTTGCCCTCGAGGATGTAGAGATACTCGTCCTGGTCGGGATGGATGTGCGGCGGCACGAAGGTGCCCGGCGGGAAGGTGGCGTGCCAGGAGAACGAATGCTCGGAACGGCTCTTCGGCACGTAGGTCTGGCCGAGGATGCTCCAGGAAATGCCCTGGATGCCCTCATTGGCGCGGGTGATGCCGGCGATCTCGTCTTTCATCGTCATGTTTCCTCATCTTCATTTGACGCGTTTTCTTCACGCGAACCGGTGTCCACTTCGCTTGAAAACGCCATGAATGCTTACTTGGCCGCGCAGTCCTTGGCGTAGCGGTCGCCATAGTTCGAAAATACCTTTTCGACGATCTCGGTCTGGAATTTGCCGTCGGGCCGCTTCGCGACCTTGGTGAGGTAGAAATCCTGGATCGGATAGCCGTTGTTGTTGAACTTGAAGTTACCGCGCAGCGAGGTGAAGTCGGCCTTCTTCAGCGCCGCCGCGACCGCGTCCTTGTTGGAGAGATCACCCTTCACCGCCCTGACCGCGCTGTCGATCAGAAGCGCCGCGTCATAGGCCTGCATGGCGTAGGTGCCGGGCACGCCATTGTAGGCCGCCTCATAGGCCGCGACGAACTTCTTGCTCTGGGGATTGTCCAGGTTGGGCGCCCAATTGGCGCCGCCGAACATGCCGACCGCGGCGTCCTGCTGTGCGGGCAGGGTGGATTCGTCGACGGTGAAGGCGGACAGCACCGGCACGGTGGCGCCGGCCTGCTTGTACTGCTTCACCAGGTTCACGCCCATGCCGCCCGGCATGAAGGTGAACAGCGCGTCCGGCTTCTGCGCAGCGATCTTGGAGAGCTCGGGCTGGAAATCCAGCGTGTTCAGCGGCGTGTAGGATTCCTCTGATATTTCGCCCTTGTAGTCGAGCTTGAAGCCGGCGACGGAGTCGCGGCCGGCCTGATAGTTCGGCACCAGCAGGTAGACGCGCTTGTAGCCGCGGTCCTGCGCCACCTTGCCGAGGATCTCGTGCACCTGATCGTTCTGGTACGACGTCACATAGAAGAACGGGTTGCACTCCTTGCCGGCGTAGCTGGAGGGGCCGGCATTCGGGCTGATCAGGAAGGTCTTGCTCTCTGTGACCGGGCGGTGGATCGCGAGCAGGATGTTGGAGAAGATCGGGCCGACCACGAAATCGACCTTGTCGCGCTCGAGCAGGCCACGCACCTTGACCACGGCGGCGTCGGGCTTCAACTCGTCGTCGGCGTTGACGATCTCGACATCGCGGCCGGCCATCTTGCCGCCGAGGTCCTTGATCGCGAGCGCAAAGCCGTCGCGGACCTGCTGGCCAAGCGCAGCGGCCGGGCCCGAGGTCGTCACCAGCACGCCGATCTTGATCTTGTCTTGCGCATTCGCCGGAGTGACCGCGATACCCAGCAGCGCCGCCAATCCCGCAAGTTTCGTCAACTGCTTCATATCTCTCCCCCAACCTTGCTCTTGTGCTCAGGCTTCAGCCCGTTTGGCCTCAGCTTAGTCTGACGCGTGCAACCGCTGCAAGCGATGTGGCATCGCGTCAGGCGATCGTCGCGCACCATGCAGGCGCGGCACATGCAAGCGCCGCGCCAATTGCTTGAAGTTTAAAGAAATTGCAGTTTAACCCGGCGTATCGGGTCGGATTCGCAATTGTCCTTGCGGCGCGCCGCGAATTGTTTGAAGCTCAAAGTAATTGGTCCGACCGGAACCCGCCGCGGAGGCACGATCGCCGCATGAACCTCGATTCCGAAACCAAAGCCGTCGAACTGCCCGACGATCACGGCACCGAGCTCCGGCTGTGGCTGCGCCTCTTGACCTGCACCACCCTGATCGAAGGCGAGGTACGCAGCCAATTGCGTGAGAAGTTCGACGTCACGCTGCCGCGCTTCGACTTGATGGCTCAGCTCGACAAGGTGTCCGACGGCATGACGCTGTCGGACCTGTCGAAGCGGATGATGGTGTCGAATGGCAACGTCACCGGGCTGGTCGAGCGCCTGGTGGAGTCGGGCCATCTCGACCGTCGCACCTCGGAGACCGACCGCCGCGTGCAGTTCATCCGGCTGACCAAGCTCGGCCGCGCCGAATTCCGCAAGATGGCGGCCGAGCACGAGAAATGGATCGCCGATATCTTCGGCGACCTCTCGCCGAAGGATATCCGCGAACTGATGCGGCTGCTCGCCAAGGCCAAGGGCTCGGCGCAGCGCTCCGCCAAGGCGAGGACAGCTTAGGCCGTGAGCGAGATCGATTACGAGGTCGAATACAACAACCGCGCGCGGGTGCCGGAAAACCCGGCGCTGATGGCCGGCTGGGCGCGGGACTCCGCGGCCTATCGCGAGCAGCATCCGCCGCGGCGGCTGAGCTATGGTCCCGGCAGCCGCAACGTCATCGATCTGTTCGAGGGCGACCGCGGCGGGCCGCTCGTGGTCTTCATCCACGGCGGTTATTGGCAGGCGCTGGATGGTTCGTCGTCGAGCCATTGCGCGCGCGGGCTCAATGGACACGGTATCAGCGTCGCGGTGCCGAGCTACGATCTCTGCCCTCATGTCTCGATCAGCGACATCATCAGCGAGATGCGAGCGGCGTGCCGCGAGCTGGCAAAGCTGGGCCGGCCGCTGGTCGTGTCGGGACACTCCGCCGGCGGACATCTTGCCGCATGCATGCTCGCGACCGATTGGCCGGTCTATGATGCGGCGCTGCCGAACAATCTGGTCAGGGCTGCTTACGCGATCTCCGGCCTGTTCGAGCTCGAACCGCTGGTCGGCACCTCCATCAACAAGGCGCTTGGCCTCGATCGCGACGCAGCAAGGGCGGCGAGCCCGCTGCTCTGGAAAGCGCCCGCTGGCGCGACGCTCGATGCGGTGGTTGGCGGCGCCGAGAGCGCCGAATATCACCGGCAGAGCCGGACCATCGCCGATGTCTGGGGCAGCGCGGGCGTGGCGACGCGGTTCGGCACGGTGCCCGATGCCAATCATTTCACCGCGATCGCACCGCTCGCCGATCCGGAGTCGGCCATGGTCGCCCGGTTGAAGCAGCTCACACAGATCTGAGATTCCAGGGTCCGCAGCCATTCTCCACCCTTGCACCAAATTATTTTAAGTATAAAATGATTGGCGACTGGAACGCTGCCGGGCGTCCTTGTTCTTCTCGACGTTGGTCTTTTCGAAATTGGTCTTTTCGAAATTGGTCTTGGCCTTTCTGGATGGAAAGCGAGGGGCAATCGAATGTCAGGTGAATTTCTCGAGCTCGGCCCCTCTGGGCATATTGACGATTTCGCGCGGCGCAACCTGCCGCCGTCAGCGCAGTGGCCGCAGCTGCTGCTCGACCAGCCGGAGTTTCAATATCCGGATTATCTCAACGCCGCGGTCGAATTGACCGATCGCATCGTCGAGCGGGGGATGGGAGATCGGATCGCGCTGATCGGCAACGGTCGCCAGCGCACCTACAAGGAATTGACCGACTGGTCGAACCGTCTCGCGCATGCGCTGGTGGAGAATTACGGCGTCAAGCCCGGCAATCGCGTCCTGATCCGCTCCGGCAACAATCCGGCGCTGGTCGCGGCCTGGCTCGCGGCGACCAAGGCTGGCGCCGTCGTCGTCAACACGATGCCGATGCTGCGCGCCGGCGAACTGGCCAAGATCGTCGACAAGGCCGAGATTGCGCTGGCGCTGACCGACAGCCGCATCGCGGACGAACTGGTGGCCTGCGCCAAGACCAGCAAATTCCTCAAGCAGGTCGTCAATTTCGACGGCACGCAAAACCACGACGCCGAGCTCGACCGGATCGCGCTGAACAAGCCGGTCAAGTTCGATGCGGTGAAGACCGGCCGTGACGACGTCGCGCTGCTCGGCTTCACGTCGGGAACCACGGGCGAACCCAAGGCGACGATGCATTTCCATCGCGATCTCCTGATCGTCGCGGACGGCTACGCCAGGGAGGTGCTCAAGGTGACGCCGGACGACGTGTTCGTCGGCTCGCCGCCGCTCGCGTTCACGTTCGGCCTCGGGGGACTGGCGATCTTTCCGCTGCGCTTCGGCGCCACCGCGACGCTGCTCGAGAACGCGGCGCCGAGCGAGATGATCCGGATCATCGAGACCTACAAGGCGACGATCTGCTTCACCGCGCCGACCGCCTATCGCGCGATGATGGCGGCAATGGACAAGGGTGCCGATCTGTCGTCGCTGCGTCTCGCGGTCTCGGCCGGCGAGACGCTGCCGGCGCCGGTGTTCGAGAGCTGGACCAAAAAGACCGGCAAGCCGATCCTCGACGGCATCGGCAGCACGGAGCTGCTGCATATCTTCATCACCAACCGCGCCGGCAGCGCCGTCGCCGGCACCACCGGTACGCCCGTCTCGGGCTATCACGCCAAGATCGTCGACGAAGACATGAACGAGCTGCCGGCAGGCCAGGTCGGCAAGCTGGCGGTTCGCGGTCCGACCGGCTGCCGCTATCTCGCCGACGCCAGGCAGACCAAATATGTTCGCGATGGCTGGAACATCACCGGCGATGCCTTCGTCAGCGACGAGAACGGCCGGCTGTCGTTCGTGGCGCGCGCCGACGACATGATCATCTCGGCGGGCTACAACATCGCCGGTCCCGAAGTCGAGGCCGCGCTACTCGGGCATCCCGATGTCGCGGAGTGTGCGGTGATCGGCGCGCCCGATGAGGAGCGGGGACAGATCGTCTCCGCGTTCATCGTCCTGAAACAGGGCGCGCGCAGCGACGATGTCGAGGTCAAGCTGTTGCAGGATCACGTCAAGGCGACGATCGCGCCGTACAAATATCCTCGCGCGATCGCCTTTGTCGAGGCGTTGCCGAAGACCCAGACCGGAAAGATCCAGCGCTTCAAGCTGCGCGAGGCGAGCTAGGGGCAGGGCGGCAGCCGTGGCCGCCGCCCCCGCGTTCAATGCGCGCCGGCGCCGCCTGCCGCGCTCTTCGGCTTGCCGGTCAGAACGATCGCGATCGCGGCGAGCACCAGTACGACGCCGATCACCGCGAAGGCGTCACTAAAGCCGAGCACCAATGCCTGACGCTTCACGATGTTGCCGATCGCCACGATCGCCTGGCTGTGTGCGGTGGCGGGGTCCGAGATGCCGTGGCTGAGGAAGTAGTTGGTGACCTCGGCGATCCGGGTGCGTACCTCGTCGCGGCCGAGATGAACGGACTGGCCGATGATGTTGGAGTGGAACTGCTCGCGCTTGGTGACGATGGTCGAGAGCAGCGCGGTGCCGATCGCGCCGCCGAGATTGCGCATCATGTTGGAGATACCGGAGGCCGCCGGCGCATCCTGCGGCGCGACGCTGCCGAGGCTGATGGCGGACAGCGGCGCCAGCGTGATCGCCTGGCCGACAGCGCGAACGATGTTCGGATAGAAGAACTGGTCGCCGGAATAGTCGAGCGACATCTGGATGTTCATGAAGGACGAGACAGCGAACAGCGCCATGCCGGTGAACGCGATCAGGCGGGCATCGAAACGCTGCATCAGCTTCGGCACCAGCGGGATCAGGATCAGCTGCGGCAGACCGGTCCAGGCCAGCACCTGGCCGATCTGCTCGGCATTGTAGCGCTGCACCTGGCCGAGATAGGCGGGCAGCAGATAGACCGAGCCGAACAGGGCGAAGCCGACGAACACCGCCGAGATCGTGCCGAAGCCGAAGCTGCGCTGGGTCAGGAGCCGCAGCCGGAGCAGCGGCTTCTCGACGACAAGCTCGATCCAGATGAACAGGGTCAGGCTGACGGCTGCGATCACCGCGAGCTTGACGATGAAGGGCGAGCCGAACCAGTCGTCCTTGTTGCCTTCCTCCAGCACCGCCTGCAGCGACGACAGGCCGATCGCCATCGTGGCGATGCCGAGCCAATCACCCTCGCGCAGCAGATGGAGCTGCATCGGCTGGCGTTCCAGCGTGAAATAGAGGGTGGCGACCATGACAGCGGTCGGAATCACGTTGACGAAGAAGATGGTCTGCCAGCCGTAATTCTCGGTGAGGTAGCCGCCGATGGTCGGGCCGATCGCCGGCGCGAAGGTCACGGCAAGCGCGAACATCGCCAGCCCGATCGGCTGTTGCACCTTCGGCAGCTTGGTGAACACCAGTGTGAAGGCCATCGGGATCAGCACGCCGCCAAAGAAGCCCTGCAGGCCGCGCATCGCGATCATCGAGGGCAGATCGTGGGTGAAGGCACAGGCGACCGAGAAGGCAGCGAACAGCGTGGCGAAGGTGATGATGATCTTGCGGAACGAGAACACCCGGCTGAGGTAGTCGGTGAGCGGGATCACCACGATCTCGCCGATCAGATAGGACGTCGAGATCCAGGAGCCGTTGTCGACGCCGGTTCCGATGCCGCCCTCGATGTTGAGCAGCGAAGCATTGGTGATCTGGATGTTGAGGATCGCCATGAAGGCGCCGATCATGGCCGCCAGGATCGAGATCCAGACGGTCACACTGGCGCGATTGGGATCCACGGTGGCGGCGGGGGAAGCCGCGGCGGGGGAGGAGAGCGCGAGATCGGACATGACATCACCTATTTGAATGAGGCGACAGCAAGCTTGGGAGAGGTGCTGGAGCGCGGCGTTTCACCGGCAGGATGCGACAGCGTCGCGATGGAGGGGATCACCGACATGCCCGGCCGCAGGTCGACATTGGTTGCGTCGAGCACGATCTTGACCGGGATGCGCTGCACCACCTTGGTGAAGTTGCCGGTGGCGTTATCAGGCGGCAGCAGCGCGAATTCCTGGCCGCTCGCCGGCGCGAGGCTGTCGACATGGCCGCGTACGAGCTGACCGGGGAACATGTCGACCTCGATCTCGACCGGCTGGCCCTTGCGGACATTGGTGAGCTGCGTCTCCTTGAAGTTCGCGATCACATAGGCGCCGGTGGCCGGCACCAGCGACATCAACTGCGTGCCGGCCTGGACGTACTGGCCGGTGCGCAGCGTGCGGTTGCCGACAACGCCGTCGATTGGCGCGGTGATGGTGGTGTAGCTGAGATTGAGCTCGGCCTGGTGTTGCAGGGCAGTGGCCCGTCCCAACGCCGCAATCGCCTGGGCGATCTCGGCCTTGAGCAGTTCCACCTGGCGCTCGGCGGAGGCGAGGTTTGCGGTGTCGCGAACGATAGCGGCCTGCGCGCTGGCGTAGCGCGACTGCGCCTGCTGCGCGTTCTGCACGCTGCCAAAGCCGGTGCCGGCGAGGTCGGTGTAACGCTTGTTCTCCTGCTCGGCAAAAGTCTGCGTCGCAGTATCTACCGCAAGCGTCGCGCGCGCCGCCTCGATCACCGAGTGCTGCACATCGAGCTGGGCACGTTTGCTGGTGATCGCGGCTTCGGCGGCAGTGACGTCGGCCTTGGCCTGATCCAGCGCGACCTTGAAATCGCGCTCGTCGATCCGCGCCAGGATCTGGCCGGCGCGCACCTGCTCATTGTCGCCGACCAGCACCGCGCTGAGATAGCCCGAAACCTTCGGCGCAATGGTGGTGTTGTCGGCCTTGACGTAGGCGTCGTCGGTCGAGACCTGGAAGCGGCCGACCGTCCAGTAGTCCCAGCCGTACCAGGCCCCGCCCGCGAGGACGGCGAGGGCCGCGCCGGTCAGCAGCAGGCGGCGCAGCTTGCCCTTGGTGGCGGCCGGCTTGGCCGTTTCCGGGGTGGCGATCAATTGCTTGGCGGTCTCGGCCGGAACCTGGCTTTCGGCCTTGAAAGACGTTTCATGCTGGCTCATGGCAGATGCTCCTGATCCGTTTATCCGTTTATCCCTCTGGAAAAGCTTGCCAATTCCGGCTCGTCTCCGGGGATTAATTAGGAAACTTGATGTTTTCCAAAATAGAGCCCATATTGGGACCGTCAATAGAATGACAGTCATCATCTAAAAGCATGGCTCGCGGATGAACCGGAACGACAGAGACCAGACAGGGCAAAGCCCGCAGGCGCCGGAGCGGCGCGGCCGCGGACGGCCGCAGCTGCGTTCCGACGACGAGACGCGCGCGCTGATCTATGAGGCGGCGCGGCGTGAGTTCTCGGAGCGCGGCTTTGCGGCGGCCAGCATCGCCGATGTGGCCTGCCGCGCCGGCGTTTCCACCAAGACGCTCTATCGTCTGATCCCGACCAAGCTGGCACTGTTCGAAGGCATGGTGACCGACCGGGTCGAACGGTTCGTGTCGATCGTGAATCTCGGCGCCTGCGATGGCCGCAATGTCGCGGCCGCGCTGGAGGCTGCGCTGCTGACCTGCGCCGAACTGATTCTCGATCCCGAAGTCATTGCGCTGCAACGGATCATCCTGGCCGAGAGCGACAAATTCCCCGACATTGCCGAGACGTTCTACGAGAAGGCCATGCAGCGCTCGATCGCCGCGCTGACCAATTGGCTGGGCGTCCAGCAGCGGCGAGGGCGTATCGTGCTCGACGACACCGAAGTCGCAGCAGGCATGCTGCTCGGCATGCTCGTGTTCAAGCCGCAACGCGACGTCATGTTCGGGCACAAGCCCGCGCCACTGCACAGCGAGATGGAAGCGCGCGCCAGGGCCTGCGCGGCGCTGTTCCTGTCCGGATGCGCCGTGCCGGCCGGCCAGGCCGGCAACCAGAGTGGAGACGCGTGATGCCGGAGCCGGCCGCGACCTATAGCGTCGAAGCGCAGATCTCGCGCGACGATGCGGCCAAATGCCAGGATGTGCTGACGCACTGGATGGCGGCGCTCAATCGCCATGACGCGTCTGCGATGGACGAACTGATGCACTTCCCGCATGTCCGAATCGCCGGCGGCGCGGTCACGGTCTATCCGCAGAGCGGCAACAATCCGATGGACCTGTTCGAGCGGCTGCGCAAGCAGGACGGCTGGCATCACAGCGCCTGGAACGAAACGAAGCTCGTGCAGTCCTCGCCGGCGAAGGCGCACTATGCCGTCCGCTACACGCGCTACCGCGAGGACGGCTCGGTCATCGGGGTCTACGATTCGCTTTATGTGCTGAGCCTGCTCGGCGGCGCCTGGAAGATCCAGAGCCGCTCGAGCTTCGGTCCCTGAGCAAGGCGCGCTAGAAGCGCGTTACTTGGCGGCGGCCGTCATGGGAGGCTGGGTCAGCACCTGCCGGATCATCCGCGCGAGATCGGCCTTGCGGTAGGGCTTTGGCAGCAGTGTCACATCGGGGTCGAGACGGCCGTGATGGATGATCGCGTCCTCGGTATAGCCCGACGTGAAGAGCACGCGCACCGACGGCAGCTTGGCGATCACGGCATCGGCCACCTGCCGGCCATTCATGCCGCCGGACATGATGACGTCGGTGAACAGCACGTCGCAGACGAAACCCTTCTCGACCGCAGCCAAGGCTTCGGGTCCGTTGGCGGTGACCATGGTGTGGTAGCCAAGCTGCTCGAGCTGCGCGCTGACGTAATTGCGGACCAGCGGATCGTCCTCGACGACCAGGATGGATTCATGGCCGCCGCGCAGGTCGACCGGAGGCGGCGGCTCGACCTCGACCATGTCGCCCATGCTGCGCGGCAGATAGAGCTTGATCGAGGTGCCGTGGCCCTCTTCGGAATAGATCTTGAGATGCCCGTCGGACTGTTTGATGAAGCCGTACACCATGCTGAGCCCGAGGCCGGTGCCCTTGCCGGTGTCCTTGGTGGTGAAGAACGGCTCGAACACCTTGTCGCGGATCGCCGCCGGGATGCCGCCGCCGGTGTCGCTGACCGCGACCATCACATATTCACCCGCCCGCACATCGAGGTTGGCGGCGGCATAGACCTCGTCGAGGATGACGTTGCTGGTCTCCAGCATCAGCTTGCCGCCGTCGGGCATCGCATCGCGGGCATTGAGGGCGAGATTGAGCAGCGCGGTCGACATGTGGTTGGGGTCGATGAAGGCCGGCCACGCGTCGGCTTCGAGCGCGGTATCGATCTCGATCTGCTCGCCGAGCGAAGGGCGCAGCAGCCGCGCGGTGTCCTGCACCAGCGTGTTGAGGTTGGCTTCACGCGGTTGTAGCGGCTGCTGCCGCGAGAACGCCAGCAGATGCTTGGTCACTTCGGCACCGCGGAACGCGGCGTCGCTGATCATTTTCGTCACCGACGACAGTGCGGCGTCGTGCTCGACGGCCTCGGCGAGGATGTCGATCAGGCCGGTGATGACGGTCAGGATATTGTTGAAGTCGTGGGCGATGCCGCCGGTGAGGTGCCCGACGGCCTCCATCTTCTGCACCTGGCGCAGCTTCTGCTCGGCTTCGAGCTGCTCGCGGGCCGCTTCGACCTCGCGGGCGCGCATGAATATCTCGGCTTCCATCTGCTCGGTGCGCTCGCGCAGCCGGTCGGTCAGCTCGTCCTGCTCGGCGCCGCGCTGCTTCAGCTGAATGAAGCTGGTGACGTCCTCGACCCGATGGATGATGTAGGTGAACTGTCCGCTCGGCCCGAACACCGGCGTATTGCGCGGGCTCCAGTAGCGCTCCTCGAAGCCGCCGCCCTCCGACTCCGGCTTGCGGATGTCGTATTTCTGCACCGTCATGGTGTCGGGGCGGCGGAACTGGACCACGCGCTCGAGCGAGGCGCGCAGGTTCCGCACCCCGTCGGCGGCCGGATCGTCCGGATTGTCGGGAAACACCTCGAACAGCCCGCGTCCAAGGATCGCGGCGCGCTCGGTCTTGGTGGCACGCAGATAGGCGTCGCTCACTGCCACGATGCGGAAGTCGGGCTGGGTCAGCACCAGATAGAGGCCGGGCGCCGCCTCGAATAACGCCTTGAAGTCAGGCATCGGCGGGGACGGGTTTTGCAGTGCATCCTCCCTCGAAGGGATACGGTCCGCAAGCTGACCGCGATCAAGATGTGGCATGCGTTTGTCGGAACTGCAATGCTTAACATACGGTAGCCGCTTGATTTTTCGCGTCGCGGCGATGTGCCGCTAGTGCGGATTCGGCAGATAGCGCCAGCCTTCCTTGCCGAGGAAGTCCAGCATCGCCTGCGCCGGCGGCAGCAGGATCTTGTCGATCCGCCGGATCGCGTGCCACTGCCGGACGATCGGCAGGCCCTTCACCTTGAGCACCACCAGACGGCCGTCCTCGAGCTCATGGAACACGGTGTGCTGGGAGATGAAGGCGATGCCGAGTCCGGCCATCACCGCCTGCTTGATGGTCTCGTTGCTGTCCATCGCCATGCCGAGCTTCGGCTCCAGTCCGACCCGCTCGAAATATTGCTGCATCAGCATCCGCGTGCCTGATCCCTGCTCGCGGGTAATGAAGGTTTCATTGGCGAGCTCCGACGGCGAGACGTGACGCCGCCGTGCCAGCCGATGGTCGGGCGCGGCGATGATGAAGTGCGGATGCCGGCCGAGCGGCTTCATCTCGACCTCGACATCGGCCGGCGGCCGGCCCATCACCGCGATGTCGAGATCGTAGCCGCGCAGCGCATCGCGGATTTCCTCGCGGTTGCCGATCCGCAGCGTGACTTCGATCTTGGGAAACCGGCGCGAGAACGCCGCGATCGCAAACGGCACGAAGTATTTCGCGGTCGAGACCGCGCCCATCGCGACGCGGCCGCCGCTGCGGCCGGCGATCATGTCGAGCGATTGCTCGCAATCCTTCAGCGCAGCCTCGATCCGCTCGACCAGCGTCAGCACATGGGCGCCGGCATCGGTCAGCGCCATGCCGTCGCCGGTGCGCTGGATCAGCGGCAATCCCGCCAGCGCCTGCAGGTTGCGGAGCTGCAGCGTCACCGCCGGCTGCGTCAGGTTCAAGCGGTTGGCCGCCGAGGTGATCGAGCCGGCCTCGTGCAAGGTCGACAGCGCGCGCAGCTGGCGGATGGTGAGATCCCGCGAGAAGGTGCCGGCCATGACAAGCTCCATAAGAAATACTTTGCCCAGACCAAAGATAATAAAATTTCCCTAATTGGGCAATTCGCGCGTTGATACGGCCAGGGCGACTCCCTGAGGTCGCCTCTCGAAGCCTCGGGACAGTGGGCGCGATCATAGGGAGAGGCCGGTGGAGATTCGTCCTGCATTGCATGCCCATCTGGAGTGGCCGACGCAGCACAACCCGCTGCGCGCCGCGACGGTCGTGGTGATTGAAGCCCTTGCCGGTGCCGCGATCGAGCTGTCGCGCATCATCGCCGCCGGGCCGCTCGCCGGCATCGGCGGCGAGAGCGGCGGGGTCAATCCCGACGGCGATCGCCAGAAGACCATCGACATCGTCGCCGATACCCTGATGCGCGACGCACTGCGCACCGCGCCGGTTGCGGCAGTGTTGTCGGAGGAGGTCGAGCTGCCGGAGACGCTGAATGGCGATGCGCCGCTCTGCGTCGCGATCGATCCGCTCGACGGATCCGCCAATCTCGAGAACAACATCTCGATCGGCACGATCTTCTCGATCCGGCCGAAGGGCAACGACATCCTCTCGACCTTCTTCGAGCCCGGCACCGCGCAATGTGCCGCCGGCTGCTTCATCTACGGTCCGCAGACCGTGCTGGTGCTGGCGCTCGACCAGTGCGTCGACTGCTTCACGCTGGACCCGCGAACCGGTGAGTTCGTCCTGACCGCGCGCGAGTTGCGGGTGCCGCAGGACGCGTCCGAATTCGCCATCAACGCCTCGAACCGGCGGCACTGGAGCGGCCCGGTGCGCAACTACATCGATGAATGCCTTGCCGGGGTGAACGGCGAGCGCGGGCAGGACTTCAACATGCGCTGGATCGGCTCGCTGGTGGCGGAGGCCTACCGCATCCTGATGCGCGGCGGCGTGTTCCTGTATCCGGCGGATGCGCGCCAGGGTTACCGCGAAGGCCGGCTGCGCCTGCTGTATGAGGCGCATCCGATCGCGCTGATCATGGAGTGGGCGGGCGGTGCCGCGTCCAGCGGCCGGTCGCGCATCCTCGAACTCTCGGCACGCACGCCGCATCAGCGCGTGCCGCTGATCATGGGATCGGCGCGCGCCGTGCGCGACGTCGATGCGATCCACCTGACCGTCGAGCCGTTGTTCGAGAGCAGCGATGCCCCGCTGTTCGCGCGGCGCGGCCTGTTCCGCTGAAGGGGGAACGCATGTCTCGTCGACATCCCATCATCTCGATCACCGGCTCCTCCGGCGCCGGCACCACCTCGGTGAAGAAGACGTTCGAGAACATCTTCCGCCGCGAGAACGTGGTTGCAGCCTATATCGAGGGCGACGCCTTCCACCGCTACGACCGCGCCGACATGCGCAGCCTGATGGCGGAGCGAGCGGAGCGCGGCAACAAGCACTTCAGCCATTTCAGCCCCGAGACCAATCTGTTCGAGGAGCTGGAGAAGCTGTTCAGCGACTATGCCGAGACCGGCACCGGAACGACGCGGCACTACGTGCACGACGAGGAGGAGGCGCGGCTCTACGGCGCCAAGCCCGGCACCTTCACCGCCTGGGAGGCGCTGCCGGAGAGTTCCGACCTGTTGTTCTACGAGGGCCTGCACGGCGCCGTCGTCACCGACAAGGTGAACGTCGCGCAGCACGCCGACCTCAAGATCGGCGTCGTGCCGGTCATCAACCTCGAATGGATCCAGAAGCTGCATCGCGATCGCAGCCACCGCGGCTACTCCACCGAGGCGGTGACCGACACCATCCTGCGCCGCATGCCGGATTACGTGAATTACATCTGCCCGCAATTCACCGAGACCGACATCAACTTCCAGCGCGTGCCGACGGTCGACACCTCGAACCCGTTCATCGCGCGCTGGATCCCGACCCCCGATGAATCAATGGTCGTGATCCGGCTGAAGAACCCGCGCGGCATCGATTTTCCCTATCTGCTCTCGATGATCCCGAACAGCTTCATGTCGCGCGCCAACTCGATCGTGGTGCACGGCGCCAAGCTCGACCTCGCGATGCAGCTGATCCTGACCCCGCTGATCCTGCAACTGATCGAACGAAAGAGGCGAACGATATGACCGCACTTGCGTCCGTTGCCAGCCGCCCCGAAATCGGCCACGACGAGATGGCCAAAGCCATCCGCTTTCTCGCCGTCGACGCGGTGGAGCAGGCGAAGTCCGGCCATCCCGGCATGCCGATGGGCATGGCCGATGTCGCGACCGTGCTGTTCACCGACTTCCTGAAGTTCGACCCGGCCGATCCGGCCTGGCCCGACCGCGACCGCTTCGTGCTGTCGGCCGGTCACGGCTCGATGCTGCTCTATGCGCTGCTTTATCTCACCGGCTATGAGAGCATGACGCTCGATCAGCTCAAGGCGTTCCGGCAGTGGGGATCGAAGACCCCGGGCCATCCGGAATACGGGCATACGCCTGGAGTCGAGACCACGACCGGACCGCTCGGGCAGGGGATTGCGACCGCGGTCGGCATGGCGCTCGCCGAACGCTTGATGAACGCCCGCTTCGGCGATGACCTCGTCGACCACTACACCTATGTGATCGCCGGCGATGGCTGCCTGATGGAAGGCCTCAGCCACGAGGCGATCTCGCTCGCCGGCCATCTGCGGCTGAACCGGCTGATCGTGCTGTTCGACGACAACCAGATCTCGATCGACGGCGCCACCTCGCTGTCCTGTTCGGACGACCAGCCGGCGCGGTTTGCGGCCAGCGGCTGGAATGTGTGCCGCATCGACGGCCACGATCCGCAGGCAATCACAGCTGCGATCCGGCAGGCGCGGTCGAGCGATCGCCCGTCGCTGATCGCGTGCCGGACGGTGATCGGGTTCGGTGCGCCGAACCGGCAGGGCAGCGAGAAGGTGCATGGCGCGCCGCTCGGCGCCGACGAGGTAGCGAAAACCCGCAGCGCACTGCGCTGGCCATATCCGGCCTTCGAAATTCCCGATGCGGTGCTCGCTGAGTGGCGCGAGCTCGGCGGTCGCGGCCGTGACGCGCGGCGTGCCTGGATCGAGCGCTCGCGCGCCGCTTGCAAGAGCGACAAGGCGGGGCGGTCTCCGTTCCACGACGCGTTGAACCGGAAATTGCCCTGTGCCTATGCCGAGGCGATGGCGAAGCTGGTGGAGCGGTTTGCGAGCGAGCGGCCGCAGCTCGCGACGCGGCAGGCCTCGCAGCAGGTCATCGACGTGATCGCGGAGGCTTTGCCGAACCTGCTCGGCGGCTCGGCCGACCTCACGCATTCCAACCTCACGCTGGCGAAGTCGCAGGTGTCGGTGCGGCCGGAGACGCTCGACGGCAGCTACATCCATTATGGCATCCGCGAGCACGGCATGGCGGCGGCGATGAACGGTATCGCGCTGCATGGCGGGTTCATTCCCTATGGCGGCACCTTCCTCAGCTTCGCCGATTACAGCCGGCCGGCGATCCGGCTCGCGGCACTGATGGGGATCCGCGTTATCCATGTGATGACCCATGACTCGATCGGGCTCGGCGAGGACGGGCCGACGCATCAGCCGGTCGAGCATCTGGCCGCGCTGCGGGCGATCCCGAACGTGCTGGTGTTCCGCCCGGCCGACGCGGTCGAGACGGCGGAGGCGTGGGACTGCGCGCTGAAGGCGGAGAATTCGCCGTCGATCCTCTGCCTGTCGCGGCAAGCGCTGCCGACGGTTCGCGACGGCAGCAAGGACAACCAGGTCACGCTCGGCGCCTACGTTCTGGTCGAGCCGGCCTTCGCGCGCGACGTCACCCTGATTGCAACGGGTTCGGAGGTGGCGATCGCGCTCGAAGCCGCAAGGCTGCTGGCGGAAGACGGGGTACAGGCCGCGGTCGTCTCGGCCCCGTGCTTCGACCTGTTCCGCCAGCAGCCGAGCGACTACCGCGCCAAGGTGCTGGGCAGTGTCCCGCGCGTCGGCGTCGAGGCCGCGGTCGAGGGCGACTGGGCGCGCTGGCTCGGCGACGACGGTGCCTTCGTCGGCATGACCGGCTTTGGCGCCTCGGCGCCGGCCGACGTGCTGTACCGCGAATTCGGCATCACGCCCGTGGCGGTCGCCGCGGCGGCAAAACAGCTCATGCAACGAGCGAATTGAAAGGAGGACGCCACCATGGCGCGGATCACCCTGAGGCAATTGCTGGACCACGCCGCCGAACGCGGCTACGGCGTGCCGGCGTTCAACATCAACAACATGGAACAGGGCCTCGCCATCATGGAGGCGGCGGCCGCCTGCGACGCGCCTGTCATCATCCAGGCCTCGCGCGGCGCGCGGTCCTATGCCAACGACATCATGCTGGCGAAGATGATCGACGCGCTGGAGGAGATGTATCCGCAGATCCCGCTCTGCCTGCATCTTGATCACGGCAACGAGGAAGCGACCTGCGCGACCGCGATCCGCTACGGCTTCACCTCGGTCATGATGGACGGCTCGCTCAAGGCCGACGCCAAGACCGCGGCCGACTATGACTACAATGTCGATATCACCCGCCGGGTGGTGGATATGGCGCACTGGGTCGGCGCGTCGGTCGAAGGCGAGCTCGGCGTGCTCGGCTCGCTGGAGCATGGCGGCGGCGAGCAGGAGGACGGCCACGGCGTCGAAGGCACGGTGAGCCACGATCAGCTGCTCACCGATCCCGACCAGGCGGTCGATTTCGTCCGCGCCACCAAGGTCGACGCGCTCGCGATCGCGATGGGCACCTCGCACGGCGCCTACAAGTTCACCCGCCGCCCCGACGGCGAGATCCTGGCGATGCGTGTGGTCGAAGAGATCCACGCGCGGCTGCCGAACACGCACCTGGTGATGCACGGCTCGTCCTCGGTGCCGCAGCCGCTGCAGGACATGTTCAACCAGTTCGGCGGCGAGATGCCGCAGACCTGGGGCGTGCCGGTCGAGGAGATCGTGCGCGGCATCAAGCACGGCGTGCGCAAGGTCAATATCGACACCGATTGCCGCCTCGCGATGGCCGCCGCCTTCCGCAAGGTCGCCACGCAGTCGAAGAGCGAGTTCGATCCGCGCAAATTCCTCAAGCCGGCGATGGATGCGCTGCGCGAACTCTGCCGTGACCGCTTCGAGCAATTCGGCACGGCCGGCAATGCCGCCAGGATCAAGGTGGTGGCACTGCCTGAAATGGCCCGCCGCTATCGCGTCGGCGCGCTCGATCCGCAGATTGGAAAGATCACCCAGGCCGCCTGAGCAAATGGCGACGAACCACAGGAGATTTCGATGAATATTCAGCAATCGATCACGGTGCGCGGCAAGGATCGCTACAAGTCCGGCGTGATGGAATACAAGCGGATGGGCTATTGGGAGCCGAACTACGAGCCCAAGGACACCGACGTCATCGCGCTGTTCCGCGTCACGCCGCAGGACGGCGTCGATCCGACCGAGGCTTGTGCTGCGGTGGCCGGTGAATCCTCGACCGCGACCTGGACCGTGGTGTGGACCGACCGGCTGACCGCCGCGGAGAAATACCGGGCGAAGTGCTATCGCGTCGATCCGGTGCCGAACTCGCCCGGCAGCTATTTCGCCTATATCGCCTACGACCTCGATTTGTTCGAGCCGGGTTCGATCTCGAACCTGACGGCCTCGATCATCGGCAATGTGTTCGGCTTCAAGCCGCTGAAGGCGCTGCGGCTCGAGGACATGCGGCTTCCGGTCGCCTATGTGAAGACCTTCCAGGGGCCGGCGACCGGTATCGTCGTGGAACGCGAGCGGCTCGACAAGTTCGGCCGTCCGTTGCTCGGCGCCACCGTGAAGCCGAAGCTCGGCCTGTCCGGCCGCAACTACGGCCGCGTCGTCTACGAGGCGCTGAAAGGCGGACTCGACTTCTGCAAGGACGACGAGAATATCAACTCGCAGCCCTTCATGCATTGGCGCGACCGCTTCCTGTATTGCATGGAAGGCGTCAATCGCGCGCAGGCGGCTACCGGAGAGGTCAAAGGCACCTATCTCAACGTGACCGCGGGCACCATGGAAGACATGTACGAGCGCGCCGAGTTCGCCAAGCAGCTCGGCTCCGTCATCATCATGATCGACCTCGTGATCGGCTACACGGCGATCCAGTCGATGGCGAAATGGGCGCGCCGCAACGACATGATCCTGCATCTGCATCGTGCCGGCCACTCGACCTACACGCGCCAGCGTTTGCACGGCGTCTCGTTTCGCGTTATCGCCAAATGGATGCGGCTCGCCGGTGTCGATCACATCCATGCCGGCACCGTCGTCGGGAAGCTTGAAGGAGACCCGGCGACGACGCGCGGCTACTACGACATCTGCCGCGAGGACTTCAACCCGATGACGCTCGAGCATGGCGTGTTCTTCGATCAGCCTTGGGCAAGCCTCAACAAGATGATGCCGGTCGCTTCGGGCGGCATCCACGCCGGCCAGATGCACCAATTGCTCGATCATCTCGGCGAGGACGTCGTGCTGCAGTTCGGCGGCGGGACCATCGGCCATCCGAAGGGTATCCAGGCTGGCGCCACCGCCAACCGCGTTGCGCTCGAAGCCATGATTCTCGCCCGCAACGAGGGCCGCGACTACGTCCACGAAGGTCCGGAGATCCTCGCCAAGGCCGCCCAGACCTGCACGCCGCTGCGCGACGCGCTCGAGGTCTGGAAGGACGTGAGCTTCAACTACGAGTCGACTGACTCGCCGGACTTTGCCCCGACCGCGACCCCGGCAACGTGACGCAGCGAAAGGAGAATCGACATGAGAGTGACCCAAGGCTGCTTTTCTTTCCTGCCCGATCTCACCGATGAGCAGATCGCAGCGCAGGTGCAATACTGCCTCGACAAGGGCTGGGCGGTGAACATCGAGTTCACCGACGACCCGCATCCCCGCAATACTTATTGGGACATGTGGGGCCTGCCGATGTTCGACCTGCGCGACGCTGCCGGCATCATGAAGGAGCTCGCCGATTGCCGCCGTGTCTATGGAGACCGCTACATCCGCATGAGCGGGTTCGATTCTTCCCATGGCTGGGAGTCCGTGCGCATCTCTTTCATCGTCAACCGGCCAAAGAACGAGCCCGGCTTCCGCCTCGAGCGGCAAGAGGTCGGCGGCCGGAGCGTTAGCTATACGACCAGGGCTTACGCGCTGGATCGCCCCGAGGGCGAGCGCTACGCCGATCAGTGACCGCGTCCGGCTTGTAAGCCAGGCGGGTTGCTCCCTCGACCGTCTGGTCCGGATGCACTTCTCCGTCGTCGCCGCAGCGGCGACGGAGCTTTTCTGAAAGCGAGAGGATGATGACGCAACCACAAGAACAGATCCGCGAGACCCCGCCCGAGACCATCGATCTCCGGCATGAATTCGCCGACCTCGGCATTGGCGACGTGCTCGACCAGCTCGATTCCGAGTTGATCGGCCTCAAGCCGGTGAAGACCCGCATCCGCGAGATCGCCTCGCTGCTGCTGGTCGAACGCATCAGGCAGAAGATGGCGCTGGCGACCACGTTCCCGACCCTGCACATGTCGTTCACCGGCAATCCCGGCACCGGCAAGACCACGGTCGCACTGCGGATGGCCGGCATCCTGCACAAGCTCGGCTTCGTGCGCCGCGGCCACGTCATCAGCGTCACTCGCGACGATCTGGTCGGGCAATATATCGGCCACACCGCGCCCAAGACGAAAGAAATCTTGAAGAAGGCGATGGGCGGCGTGCTGTTCATCGACGAGGCCTATTACCTCTATCGCCCCGAAAACGAGCGCGACTACGGCCAGGAGGCGATCGAGATCCTGCTGCAGATCATGGAGCAGCAGCGCGAGGATCTGGTGGTGATCCTGGCCGGCTATGGCGACCGCATGGAGAAATTCTTCCAGAGCAATCCGGGATTCCGCTCCCGCATCGCCCATCACATCGACTTCCCGGACTATTCGGACGGCGAGCTGCTCTGGATCGCCGAGCTGATGCTGCAGCAGCAGAATTATCGTTTCTCCCCGGAAGCCCGTGAGGCCTTCACACGGTACATCGGCATCCGCAAGGAACAACCGCTGTTCTCCAATGCACGCTCGATCCGCAACGCACTGGATCGTATCCGGCTGCGCCAGGCCAACCGGATCGTGGCGAAGCTCGACCGCACGCTCACGGCCGACGACGTGATGTCGATCGAGGCCGGCGACGTGCTTGCCAGCCGCGTGTTCACCAAGGGGATCGGCCTGGCCGGCGAGGGATGATGAACCAGGCGCTCGCCATGATACGGACTGCCGGGATGCGGGCCGTCATTGCCAGCGCGCGCGCCCTGATCTTCGACGTCGACGGCACGCTCGCCGAAACCGAGGAGGTGCATCGCCGCGCCTTCAATGAAGCGTTTGCCGCAACCGGCCTCGATTGGTTCTGGGATCAGGTCACCTATGGGCGGCTGCTCCGGGTTGCCGGAGGCAAGGAGCGCATTCGTGCCTTCGACCAGCGCAATGCGGTTCCCTCGCTGACATTTGCCGACATCGCCGACCTGCACAGGATCAAGACCGCGCGGTACGCCGCATTGATTGCCGCAGGCGGCTGCCCGTTGCGGCCGGGTGTCAGAACGATGCTCTCGCATGCGCACGAGCGCGGCCAGCGCCTGGCGATCGCCACGACGACGTCGCATGGCAATATCGATGCGCTGCTGTCGGTTGCCTTGGGGCGTGACTGGGGCGATCTGTTCGAGGCTGTTGTCGCCGGGGACGACGTGCCGCGGAAGAAGCCGGCTCCGGACGTCTATGCCGAGGTCCTGGCGCGGCTCGGGCTCGGGCCGGCGGATTGCATCGCGGTCGAGGATTCCGGCAACGGCCTCGCTGCCGCCGCACAGGCCGGCATCCCGGTGGTCATCACCCGCAGCACCTATTTCAGTGACGACGATTTTGCCGAGGCGCTGCTTGTTGTCGACGATCTCTCCGACATCGACGCCTGAAGGCTGCCGCCGCCGACCAGCCACTCCAATCAATTTATTCGGATCGTGAAATAAATGGTGCTTGCATCCACAGCATAGTACGGGCAAAATCTCACAAAGGTTGCCAGAAGCAGTGCCTCATACCTCACCGACTGTGAGACCTGCCAACAATTCGGGGAGGCCGCGCCTCATGATCCTCCGCTCTCCGATTAATTTATTCGGATAGCTAAATAAATGGCTAGTCGGTACCCGCATCCATATAGTAGAGGCAACATCCACCAGAGGTTGCCAGAAGCAACAAGTGCCGCACCACCAGAGATTCTGGCGGACGCTGGCGCTCGACAACAATTCCGGGAGACAGACACCTGATGATCATCCACGTCATTCCTGCGCCTCGTTCGTCTCGCGACATGACTCGCGGACGAGCCCGGCATTGCGGGATCGATATGGCTGATCGTGCGGGGTGAGCATTGGCGTTGATGACGGGTCAATCGATAGTGCGCAATTTCGGTTCGGGACCGCCCCGGCGCCGATCCGACATCGCCGTAGATCTGCGGCCAGCCCACGCATGATAGCCGTCGATTGACGCTGTCCACGGCAACGATACCCAACTCAAAAAACCAAGGGAGCGAAGCATGTTCAAATTGAAGACCACCTTGTTCGCGCTTGCGCTGGCCGGCCTTGCCGCGACGGTGTCCGATCGCGACGCGATGGCCCAGGCTAAGCCAACCGTCGGGATCGCGATGCCGACCAAATCCTCGGCGCGCTGGATCGACGACGGCAACAACATCGTCAAGGTGCTGAAGGAACGCGGCTACGGCACTGACCTGCAATATGCCGACGACGACATTCCGAACCAGCTCTCTCAGGTCGAGAACATGGTGACCAAGGGCGCCAAGGTCCTGGTCATCGCGGCAATCGACGGCACGACGCTGTCCGATGCGCTGAAGCAGGCCAAGGCGCAGGGCATCACGGTGATCGCCTATGACCGCCTGATCCGCGACACACCGAACGTCGATTACTATGCGACCTTCGACAATTTCCAGGTCGGCGTGCTGCAGGCGAGCTCGATCGTGAATGCGCTCGGGCTGAAGGATGGCAAGGGTCCCTTCAACATCGAGCTGTTCGGCGGTTCGCCCGACGATAACAACGCCTATTTCTTTTACGACGGCGCGATGTCGGTGCTGAAGCCCTATATCGACAGCGGCAAACTCGTGGTCGCCAGCGGCCAGATGGGCATGGGCAAGGTCGCGACCTTGCGCTGGGACGGCGCCACCGCGCAGGCCCGGATGGACAATCTGCTCAGCGCCTTCTACGGCAAGAAGCGCGTCGATGCGGTGCTGTCGCCCTATGACGGCCTGTCGATCGGCATCATCTCTTCGCTGAAGGGTGTCGGCTACGGCAGCAAGGACCAGCCGATGCCATATATCAGCGGCCAGGACGCCGAGGTGCCCTCGATCAAGGCGATGCTGCGCGGCGAGCAATACTCGACCATCTTCAAGGACACCCGCGATCTCGCCAAGGTCACGGCCGACATGGTCGATGCCGTGCTGAGCAAGAAGGAGGTCAATGTCAACGACACCAAGACCTACAACAACGGGGTCAAGGTGGTTCCGTCCTATCTGCTCAAGCCGGTCGTGGTGGACAAGACAAATTGGGAGAAAGTCCTGATTGACAGCGGCTACTATAAGCGCTCGCAATTCGACTAGGGCGGGCGAGCGGGCCTGACAGCGCCGAGGATGCGTGACGTTGCGAGACCTGATCCGATGACGGCGATGCTTGAGATGCGCAACGTCAGCAAGAGCTTTGCCGGCGTGCAGGCGTTGCGCGACGTCAGCTTCACGGTGGAGGCCGGCCAGATCCATGCGCTGGTCGGCGAGAACGGTGCAGGCAAATCGACCCTGATGAAGGTGCTGAGCGGGGTCTACCCCGCCGGCAGCTATGAAGGGTCGATCCTGTTCGACGGCGAGGAACGCCGGTTCCGCGATATCAACGATTCCGAGGCGCTGGGGATCATCATCATCCACCAGGAGCTGGCGCTGATCCCGCTGATGTCGATCGCCGAGAACATCTTTCTGTCGCGCGCGCCGTCGCGGTTCGGGGTGGTCGACCGTGACGCGGTGTACCGGCGGACGGCGGAACTGCTGGCACAGGTCGGCCTGCGGGAATCGCCGGACACCCTGGTCACCGATCTCGGCGTCGGCAAGCAGCAGCTGGTCGAGATCGCCAAGGCGCTATCGAAGAAGGTACGGCTGCTGATCCTGGACGAGCCGACCGCGAGCCTCAACGAGTCCGACAGCGCCGCGTTGCTGGAGCGGCTGCTGGCCTTCCGCGAGCAGGGCATCGCCTCGATCCTGATCTCGCACAAGCTGAACGAGGTCGCGCGGGTCGCCGACCGCATCACGGTGCTGCGCGACGGCCGCACTGTCGACGGCATCGATTGCCGGACCGAGCAGGTCGACGAGGACCGGATCATCCGCAGCATGGTCAACCGCGATCTCGCGCATCGCTTCCCGGAGCGGAATGTTGCGATCGGCGATCCCGTGATGACGGTGCAGAACTGGTCGGTGTATCATCCGCTGCACACCACCCGGCAGGTGATCAAGAACGTCGATTTCGGGGTGCGCCGTGGCGAGGTGGTTGGCATTGCCGGCCTGATGGGCGCCGGCCGCACCGAGTTCGCCATGAGCCTGTTCGGCAGGGCCTGGGGCTATAACATCACGGGCAGGATCAGCCTTGACGGGCGCGAGGCGCACCTCGCCAGCGTGCCGGCTGCGATCCACGCCGGCCTCGCCTATGTCACCGAGGATCGCAAGCAGCTCGGATTGATCCTCGCCGACGACGTCCGCAAGAACGTGACGCTGGCGAGCCTTCGCCAGGTGGCTGACCGCGGCGTGATCGACGACGTCGTCGAACTGAAGGCCGCCAGCGACTACCGCAACCGGATGCGGATCCGCTGTTCCGATGTCTATCAGGAGGCCGGGCAGCTCTCGGGCGGCAACCAGCAGAAGGTGGTGCTGTCGAAATGGCTGATGACCGATCCGCAGGTGCTGCTGCTCGACGAGCCGACCCGGGGCATCGACGTCGGGGCAAAGTACGAGATTTACTGTATCATCAACGAGCTCGCGGAGGCCGGCAAGGGCGTCGTGGTGATCTCGTCGGAGATGCCGGAATTGCTCGGCATCTGCGACCGGATCTGCGTGATGAATGACGGCGCCTTCGTCGGCGAGTTCGCCAGGGGCGACGTGACGCAGGAGAAGATCATGCGCGCCATCATGCGCAATGTCAGGATGTCCGGAAGCGGCGCCCCTGCCGGTGAGGCTGAGGCAAGGGCGGGAGGTGGAGCACAATGACCGACAAGACGGTGTCACTTCCCGAGGCCCCCAAGCATTCCGGCTTCATCAAGAACAACCTGCGCAACTACGGCATGCTGCTGTCGCTGCTCGTGATCATGCTGTTCTTCGAGATCGTGACCGACGGCACGCTGCTGCAGCCGGTCAATCTCACCAATCTGGTGCTGCAGAACAGCTACATCGTGATCATGGCGCTCGGCATGCTGCTCGTGATCGTCACCGGGCATATCGACCTGTCGGTCGGCTCGGTCGCGGGTTTCGTCGGCGCGGTCGCTGCGGTGCTGATGGTGACCTATCACGTCGACTACCCGATCGCCTTCATCATCTGCCTCTTGATCGGTGCCGCGATCGGCGCGGCGCAGGGCTATTGGGTCGCCTATTTCAAGATTCCGTCCTTCATCGTGACACTGGCGGGCATGCTGGTGTTCAAGGGCCTTGCGCTCGCGGTGCTGCAGGGCCGCTCGGTCGGGCCGTTTCCGCCGACCTTCCAGAAGCTGTCGTCCGGCTTCATCCCCGAGCTGTTTCCGAGCGCCGGCACGCTCTATCCGACCTCACTCCTGATCGGCGTCGTGCTGGCGTTCGCGCTGGTGCTGGCGAGCGCCAAGAGCCGGGCACGCGAGCAGTCGCACGGCATCGAGGTCGAGCCCTACGCGTTCTTTGTGGCCAAGAGCGTCGCGCTGGCGGGCGCGGTGCTCTACTTCACCTATCTGATCGCCTCGCATCGCGGCCTGCCGAATGTGCTCGTCATCATGACGGTGCTGATCGCGCTCTACGGCTTCGTCACGCGGCGGACCGTGGTCGGCCGGCAGATCTATGCGGTCGGCGGCAACGCCAAGGCCGCGAAGCTCTCGGGCGTCAAGACCGAACGGCTGACCTTCTTCACCTTCGTCAACATGGGCGTGCTGGCGGCGCTCGCCGGGCTGGTGTTCGCGGCGCGGCTCAACACCGCGACTCCGAAGGCCGGCCTCGGCTTCGAGCTCGACGTGATCGCCGCCTGCTTCATCGGCGGCGCGTCGGCCTATGGCGGCGTCGGCCGGGTCGGCGGCGCGGTGGTCGGTGCCATGATCATGGGCGTGATGAACAACGGCATGTCGATCCTCGGTATCGGCATTGACTATCAGCAAGTGATCAAGGGCCTGGTGCTGCTCGGCGCCGTCTGCATCGACGTCTACAACCAGCGCCGGTGATCAGGCTCAGAACCGGTAGGTCAGGCTGCTCAGCACCGTGCGGCCGATGCCGTAGAAGCAGTCGCCGCGGGCGAGGCAGGTCGTGACATGACGCCGGTCGGCGAGGTTGGTGGCGTTGACCTGGAACCGCCAGGGACCGCTCTCGTAGCGGATCATAGCGTCGAACAGCGTGTAGTCGGGGGTGCGGATGATATCGGCCCCGTCCCATGACTGGCCGACATAGCGCACGCCGCCGCCGACGGTCACGCCGGGCAGGCCGAGCACGGTGAGGCGATACTTCGCCCACAGCGAGGCCTGGTGCTCCGGCACGGTCTCGACATGCTTGCCGGCCCTGTCGCCGCTCTCGACGCGGGCATCGACATAGGCGTAGGCACCGATCAGATCGAGCTCGGGCGTGACGCGCGTCAGCACTTCCAGCTCGGCGCCGCGGATCCGCACCTTGCCGGTCTGGATCGACAGCAGCGGATTGTCCGGATCGTTCGCCAGCCGGTTGCGCTCGATGGTGTCGTAGATCGCGCCGTTGATCGCGGTGCCGGGCGTCGGATTGTACTTGAAGCCGAGCTCGACCATCTCGCCACGCTGTGGCGCGCAGATGCCGCTGCTGCACACGCTGCTGCCGAAGATCGGAGTGAACGACTGCGCGTAGGTGACGTAGGGCGTGAGGCCGAACGGCAGCTCATACATCAGTCCGGCGCGGCCGGTGGTGGCCTGGATGTGCTGGACCGGCGAGCCCAGCGCGTCGTTGGTGACATAGTCATGGCGGACGCCGAGGACCGCAAGCCAGCGTCCGAGCCGGATCTGATCCTGCGCATAGAGGCCGAGCTGGCTCTGGCGCAGGTCCGGCTCGGCGGTCAGCGTTGGCGCAATGGCGCCGTTGTAGACCGGCGCATAAAGATCGAACGGCCTGTCGTCGTAGCCTTCGCCGGACGAGGCACGCTCTTTCTGGCCGCGATAATCGACGCCGAACAGGGCCTTGTGGGTCAACGGACCGGTGGCGAATTTCAGTTCGGCATTGCTGTCGGACGTGAAATTGTCCTTCACGGTGTCGCGGCCATAGGTGATGCGCGCCACCGTGCGTCGCTCCGCGTCAAGGAACGGGTTGGCCGGATCGGAATACACGTCCGGATACATCGTGCGGTAGACGCCCTCGATATGGCTGTAGCGCATGTTCTGCCGGATCGTCAGGGCGTCGTTGAAGCGGTGCTCGAACAGGCTCGAGACGGCGCCGATCTCGGTCTGGTAGCGGTCCCAGCCGGGCTGGCTGATGAAGCGCTGTACCGGAATGAGGCCGTTCGGGCCGGGATACAGCGTGCCCTCATGCGGCAGGAACGCCGTCGAGGAGCCCGTGCTGTCCTTCTGGTAGGTGCCGAGCACGGTCCAGCTCGTGTTGTTGGTTGGCCGCCAGGTCAGCGACGGTGCGAGAGCGATGCGGTCGTCCTTGACGTAGTCGGTCTGCGCGTTGCGGTCGCGCAGCACGCCGACGAAGCGGTACAGCCATTCGCCGTCTGTGGTCAGCTTGCCGGTCGAATCGAGTTGCAGCTGCTTGCGATCGAAGCTGCCATATTGCACGCCGATCTCGTTTGCGGCCTCCGCCTGCGGCCGCTTCGAGACCAGATTCACCAGCCCCGCCGTCGAGGTGTCGCCGTAGAGCACCGACGACGGCCCGCGCAGCACCTCGATGCGTGAGAGAGTGAAGGGATCAGGCCGCCATTCATTGAAGGTGAACGTGTTATTCACCCTGGTGCCGTCGAGATAGATGTTGGGGTCCTGGCCGCGGACCCGCGGGAAGTCGCCGCGCGAATCCGGGCCGTAGGCATCGGCGAATACGCCGGGCACGTAGCGCAACGTCTCCTGCACGGTGGTCGCGGCCTGATCGGTGACGCGATCGGCGGTGACCACGGTGATCGATTGCGGCGTTTCGCGCAGCGGCGTGTCGGTCTTGGTGCCGGTGCCGCTCTGTGTGGCGAGATAGCCGCGCACCGGTCCCGTCGCGGTCTCGGCGCGCCCGGACGAACCCGAAGCCGCCGCGGCGGCGTTCGATCGTGCGCTGGCGCGCTGCGCTGCGCGCCTTGCCGTGGCGGCCTCGGCCTGCCGCTTGCGCGCCGGACGCGAACGCGCGGTCTGTCGCTGCGCCTGCTCGACCACGATGGCCGGCAGCTCCTGCGGCGCCGGCTGCGCCTCCACCGGCGTGATCGTCATCATCGTCGCCAGCATCGGCAGCACGGCGGCGAACGGATTGGCGGTTCTTGGAATTGTTGTTGTCATTGACGGCCCCATGTCTTGCGAAGGGACCACTAACAAGCGTGACCTGTGCATTGAAGCGCGCGAGGCGCCGGAACGGCCAGTCAACCACCGCTTTGGAATTAGTATTTGTCTAGCCAAAATGTCGCAGCGGCTGTCGGGCAGGGAGTTCGCGTGCGCCGCGGATCGCCGTTCGCGCCGATGATTTGTCAACATGCGGTTGCGGAATCCGTTGTATGATTCGGATCCAACGCAGGAGAACGCCGCGTGAAACTGTCTCATGCCGATGCGCTGACCATCGGAAATATCCTCGCTGAAGTCGGCCGCACCGAGATCATGCCGCGGTTCCGCCGCGTGCGGGAGATCGAGGTTCGCACCAAGACATCGGCGTTCGACGTCGTCACCGAGGCCGATGAGCTTGCCGAGCAGGCAATATCGGCGGCACTGCTCCGGGCGTTTCCGAATGCCGCCGTGATCGGCGAGGAGGGTACCGCGCGCGATCCGGCCACACTAGATCAGGTCGGAACCGCGGACCTTGCCTTCATCATCGATCCGATCGACGGCACGCAGAACTTCACCTCCAGCCTGCCGCTGTTCGGCTCCATGGTGGCAGCGACGATGCGCGGCGAGATCGTGTTCGGCGCGATCCATGATCCCGTCAGCAACGACACCGCGTTCGCGCTGCGCGGCGAAGGCGCGTGGCTGGAGATGCCGGACGGCAGGCGGCATGATTTGAAGGTGGCCGCGGCCGTGCCGGTCAAGCAGATGGACGCGGTGGTCGGCGTCAACTTTTTGCCGGAGCCGCTGCGCGCGATCGTCGCCGGCAATCTGTCCAAGCTCGGCGCCAGCGCCTGGCTGCGATGCGCCGCGCATGAATATCGCATGGCGGCATCCGGACATTGCCACCTGCTGTTCTACAACAAGTTGATGCCGTGGGATCATGCCGCGGGCTGGCTGTTGCATCGCGAGGCCGGCGGCTACAGCGCGCATTTCGACGGATCGCCCTACAAGCCGGTCAATCTGACCGGCGGCTTACTCTGCGCGCCCGATGAGGCGAGCTGGCATGCGGCCCGGCAGGCGATCCTGACGCCGGCCGGGTAGAGGCGGACATGCGCGAGTTTTGATTCAGCTGTCAAACAGCCTGTTCGGTGTCGTCACCCGCGCATGCGGGTGATCCAGTATTCCAGAGACCGCGGTGCTTGAATCGAGAGGCCGCGGCGTACTGGATCACCCGGTCGAGGCCCGGCGATGACAGCGCGGGTACCACACACACCATCGTCGTTCCGGCGTCGCGCAACAACGGCTATTTGTGGCTATGGGTCCCTGCTTTCGCAGGGACGACATCGAGTTTGTTGCACGGTCTGTGAGACATACTCGCGCGCTCGCGACACGAATTGCCTCGGCTTTGCGTCTCGTCTCACGTCTCATTGAACAGTGGGCACAGCAGAGCAGCCCTATTCGCTGCCGACCTCGCCGGTGATGATGTTGCCGAACAACTTCCAGCTCTCGCCCTCGAACCGCATCAGCTGCGACTGCTCGATCGGGCGGAAGTCGTTCGGGCCGGTGTTGATCCGGATTCCCGGCAGGATCATCTTCGGCGCGAAGTCCTTCAGGCTGGCGGCCTGCTTCATGACGTTGTCGCGCGTGAGATCGTCGCCGCATTGCTTGAGCGCCTGGGCCAGCGTTTGCGCGGCGGCGTAGCCATAGACGTGGTTGCCGTTGGTCTTGTCGCCGTCGGGCATGTACTTGTCCATGAAGCTGCGCCATTCCCTGGTCTCGGCATCGTCGTTCCAGATCGTGTCGGTCGGGTCCTTCAGGTACGCGACCGAGATGATGCCCTGCGAATGCTCGATGCCGGCGGCGCGCATCACGGAGGCGACCGACGTCGCGGTCGAGGTCAGGAAGAAGGTCGGCTTCCAGCCGAGCTCGGCGATCTTCTTGATGGTCTGCGCCGCGCCCTTTGGTGCCGCCCAGGTGAACAGGATGTCGGCGCCAGAGGCGCGCAGCGCCACGATCTGCGAATCCAGCGTCGGATCGGTCAGCTCGTAGGATTTGTCGGCGACGATCATGCTGCTGGCCTTGTCGCCGAGGCCGTCGCGCAGCCCCTTGAGCGCATCCTTGCCGGCATCGTCGTTCTGCCAGAGCACCGCGATCTTGCCGTTCGGCAATTTGTCCAGGATGTACTTGGCGTAGATCCGGCCTTCGCTCTGGTAGTTCGGCTGCCAGCCCATCGTCCAAGGAAAGCCTTGTGGATCGCCGAACCGCGTCGCGCCCGATGCGATGAAGAGGTGAGGGACCTTCTTGCCGTTGAGATATTTCTGGATCGCGACATTGGGCGCGGTGCCGAGCGGCTGGAACACCAGCAGCACCTCGTCGCCCTCGACCAGCTTGCGCGCCTGCTCGACCGATTTCGGCGGCGAGAAGCCGTCGTCATAGCTGATGAAGTTGATCTTGCGCCCGTTGATGCCGCCCTGGTCGTTGATCATCCTGAAATAGGCCGCCTCGGTGCGGCCGATTGCGCCATAAGCCGACGCCGGGCCGCTATAGGGCATGATGTTGCCGATCTTGATCTCGGTATCCGAGACCCCCGGGCCGTAGTTCTTCTGCGCGAGCGCCGGCGACAGCGCGCCGATTGTTGTTGCGGCGATCGCCACACACGCGCGAAGGCAAAAACCGTTCAACATCCCTCACTCACTCCCTGATCCGCTGCTCGCCTTGTGACGCGCGTTGACGCCCGGCGACAATCATTGTATCCGCTTCCGTCTGGAAACGTTTCCAGACTAGCGCGCGTTGCCGCCGATGGCAATATTCCCGCGGCCGGAGAGATGTGACAAATGAGCAGACTGGAGCAGGCGAGCCCGGACCATGGCGCGAGGCCGCCGCTGGTCGCCGAATGCGATGCCGTCGTGGTCGGGGCCGGCTTCGGCGGGCTCTATGCGATCTATCGGTTGCGCGAGCTCGGGCTCAAGGTGATCGGTATCGAAGCCGCATCCGACGCCGGCGGCACCTGGTACTGGAATCGCTATCCCGGCGCGCGCTGCGACATACCGAGCCTGCTTTATTCCTACACCTGGTCGGAGGAGCTGCGGCAGGAATGGCGCTGGAGCGAGAAATATGCCGCGCAGGCGGAGATACTGCGCTATGCGCAGCACGTCGCCGACCGCTTCGAGCTGCGCTCGCTGATCCGGTTCGACACCCGCGTGACGGATGCCGACTGGGACGAGGCGAGCGAGAGCTGGACCGTGCGCACCGATCGCGGCGATTGCATCGTCGCATCCATTTGCGTGATGGCGACCGGCAACCTCTCGGTCCCCAACAAGCCGAAGCTGCCGGGCCTCGAACGCTTCCGCGGAGCGGTCTATCACACCGGGCAGTGGCCGCATCAGGAGGTCGACTTTTCCGGCTTGCGTGTCGCCGTGATCGGCACCGGCTCCTCGGGCGTGCAGACGATCCCGATGGTCGCAAAGGCTGCCAGCCGCCTGACCGTGTTCCAGCGCACGCCGAACTACTCGGTGCCGGCTCGCAATGCGCCGCTGTCCGATACGGACGTCGCAGCCGCCGAGCCCATGATCGCGAAGTACCGCGAGAGCCTCGAGACGCCGGAGTTCGGACGGGTTCCGGCGAATGCGTTCGACGCGCCGGTGCCGGCGCGCGAGGTGCAGTGGGCGCGCTACGAACAGCTTTGGGAGCAGGGCGGCGGCGGCATCTTGACCGCGTTCCCGAACATCCTGACCGATGAAGCCGTCAACGACGTCGCTTGCGACTTCGTGCGCGACAAGATCCGCGGTATCGTGCACGACGCGACCACGGCGGAGGCGCTGTCACCGAAGGACTATCCGCTCGGCGTCAAGCGCATCTGCATCGATACCGGTTATTTCGCGACCTACAATCTGCCGCATGTCGAACTGGTCGATTTGCGCGCGGAGCCGCTGACGACGGTCACCGTGACCGGCGTCGAGACCGCGACGCGGTCGTTCGCGCTCGACGCGCTGGTGCTGGCGACAGGCTATGACGCGATGACCGGGGCGCTGGCCGCGATGGAAATCCGCGGGCGCGACGGCGAGACCCTGAAGCAGGCCTGGGCCGATGGTCCACGCGCCTATCTCGGGTTGATGGTGTCGGGATTCCCGAATCTGTTTGTCGTGACCGGGCCGGGCAGCCCGTCCGTCATCGGCAATGTGATCCATGCCTGCGAGAACCATGTCGAATGGATCACGGCCTGTCTCGGCAGCATGCGCGCCAAAGGACAGAGGCGGATCGAGCCGGAGCGCGACGCCGAGCGTGCCTGGATGGCTCATGTCGCGGACGCCGCCAGCCGCACGCTCTATCCGAAAGCCAATTCCTGGTACCAGGGCGCCAACATCGCCGGCAAGCCGCGGGTGTTCATGCCCTATGTCGGCCAGGGTTACCGGCACCGGATCGCGCAGATCGCGCAGCGCGGTTACGAGGGCTTTGAGCTGCGCTGAAGGCGCCGTCTCTCTCCGTCGCTGCGAGCGAAGCGATCCATCGTTGCGCACGCTCGGCGGCGGTGGATTGCTTCGCTTTGCTCGCAATGACGTGGATGGAGCGATCCGATCCGACTGGAACCGTTTCCAGCCAACTACTTCCGTCCTCGCGCCGGTGTAGGCGGAGCAGCGCAGGAATGGCGCAGGATGAGGCGTGTCGGCAGGAATACCGGCTCGCTGCTACCCGGCTTGTCGCTGTCGCGGATCCGCTCCAGCAACAGCCGCGCGGCGGCGCGGCCGACCTCGTTCATGTCCCAGCTCAGCGCCGAGATCGCGGGCGTCGCGTGGCGGGCGAGATCGGTGTCGCCGCTGCACACGATCGATACGTCCTGCGGGTAGCGCAGGCCGTTGCTGGTGATTGCCTCCAGCACCTCGGCCAGCATGCTGGTGCCGAGCGAGATGATCGCGGTCGGCGGTTTGGGTGACTGCAGCAGCTGGCACACCGAGCTGAAGGCGGTGTTGGTGCCCTGCATGTGCGGGCGAATCAGGGTGGGGTCGACCGCGATCTTCGCCTCCTGATGCGCCTGCCGGTAACCCGCGAGCCGTTCCGAGCTCGGCAGCACCGCGGCGCTGCCGGTCAGCAGCGCGATCCGGCGATGGCCGAGGCCGATCAGATAGCGCGTCGCCTCCAGCGCGCCGCCGCGATGATCGACCCGAACCATGACGCTATCCGGCACCTCGCGGTCGACGGTGACGCAGGGCAGGTCGAGCGTCGCGAGCCCCTTCATGAAATCCTTGTGCGAATTGTCGCCGGCGAACAGCAGCAAACCGTCCATCTGGCGCCGCCGCACCGCCGACAGGAACGCCGCCTCGCGCGCCTCTTCATGCTTGGTCGCTGCCAGCATCAGGAGGAAGCCGGCACGCTGGAATTCCTCCTCCGCCGCGCTCACCATGCCGGTGTAGTGCGGATTAGAGAAATCGGCCACCATGCAGCCGATCGTGTTGGAGGCCCGCGAGCGCAGCGCCTGCGCCGCCTGGTCGGGCTCGAAGCCGAGACGCTTCACCGCGCGCATGATGCGGGCATGCAGTTCCGCGCTGGTATAGACGCCGCCATTGAGCGTGCGGCTGACGCTTGAGACGGACACGCCGGCCTCGGCCGCGACGTCACGAATCGTCGGTCGTGTCCGTCGCGCTTTGGTCATCGGTGTTCGGCCCTGTCGGTTCGGCATTGCCGTCGTCCGTTGCGCCAATCGCGGCGCGCGCCTGACGGCATCGGCGAACCTAATCAGGCTCCGCCGCGAATCTCAAATGATTCTTGTAAGGCTTGTGATTTGAGCCTTGTGATCCTTGGGCTATCGCCGTGAGGCGCTCAGGAACAGCGGCCGGAAGATATCCAGAAACCCGGTCGCGGCCGGTGTCAGCGGGCGGTTCTTCAACCGCAGGATCCCGATCTTGCGAACCAGCGGCGGCGACACCAGCCGTTTGACGATCACGCCGCGCGGGGCGCGCGGCGGCAACGCCGAGGCCGGCACGATCGAGATGCCGACATTGGCGCCGACGAAGTCGTAGAGCGTGCCGAACTGCTCGACGATGGTGCTGTGCTTGAGCACGATGCCGCTCGCGGTCGCGACGCTGTCGATCTGCTGCCGCAGGCCCGAGCCGGTCGGAAGCGAGACGAAGGCCTCGTTGCGCAATTCGCGCAGGCTCAGCGTGCTCTTGTCGCGCAAGGCATGGCGCGACGGCAGGATCGCGAAGCAGGACTCCTGCACCACGTCGTCGCTGACGACCTCCTGGCCGAGGGCGGTGACGTTGCCGACGCCGAAATCGGCAAAGCCGCTGCGGACGTCTTCATAGACCTGGCTGCCGAGGCCCTCGCGCAGGTGAATTTCGACGCCGGGATGCGCCTTCCGATATTTCAGCACGGCCTCCGGCACCACATGGTGGGTGAGTGACAACAGGCAGGAGATGATCAGGCGTCCCTTGATCTGTTCGCCCAGCGCACGGGCGTTGTCGACCTGGGCGCCGAGATCGGCCAGCAAACGCTGTGTCGACGCCGTGAATTCGCGGCCCGGCGCGGTCAGGATGACGTTGCGCGTCGATCTAAGGAACAGCGAGACGCCGAGCTGGCGTTCGAGCTGAAGCACCAGGCGGCTCACCGCCGACTGCGTCATGCCGAGGTCGGCGGCGGCCGCGGTGAAGCTGCCATACACTGCGACCGAGTTGGCGGCGCGAAGATGTTTGAGGCTGACCTCGAACCCGCGTGGGCGTCGCTGGCGCATCATTCATTCCATTCCTGCATCAATAATCCGGATCGGAAAATATTTGACCTATATGCCCGCGGCGTCAACGATGAAGACAACGACAGCGCAGCAAGCGGGAAGGAAATTGCGGATGACGGCGAGCCCGACGATGACAAGGCATGGCGCGCTGCACGGGGTCCGCGTTCTCGATCTCACGAGGTTTTATTCAGGTCCGTTCGCGACCTTGATGCTGGCGGGCTTCGGCGCGGAGGTCATTCGCATCGATACTCCGGAGCAGGGCGATCCCACCATGACCGGGCCGCCATTCCTCGGCAAGGACGGCGTCTCGCTCGACCGCAAGCACGACAGCGATCTCGGCCTCGCCTATCTGAAGCGCTGCCGCGACAAGAAATCGATCACGCTGAACATGCGGACGGCGGAGGGCATGGAGCTGTTCCATGCGCTGCTGAGCAAGTCGGACATCCTGGTGGAAAATCTGCGCCCCGGCGCGGCCGAGCGGCTCGGGATCGACTACGAGACGAACCGCCAGGTCAACCCCGCGATCGTGCATTGCGCGCTGACCGGCTACGGCTCGACCGGCGCCGACCGGCGTCTGAAGGCCTACGACTTGATGATCCAGGCCGCCTCAGGCCTGATGTCGATCACCGGTGCGCCGGATGCCGGTCCCAGCAAGGCCGGCACCGCGCTTGCCGATGGCATCACCGGCGCCTTTGCTGTCTCCGGCATCCTCGCCGCGTTGACCGAGCAGCGCATCTCGGGACAAGGCCAGTTCGTCGACGTCGCGATGGCCGACTGCCTGCTGTCGCTGGTGCTCGACGAGCCGCTGGATTGCTACCCGCAGATGGGGATGGCGCCACGGCAGGGCAATCGCATCATGCGGTTCTCGCCCTTCAACACCTATGCCACGCGCGACGGAGCGATCGCGCTCGGCGCCGCCACCAACGAGGACTGGCTGGCGCTGCTGGGGGTGATGGACCGGTTGGATCTCGCCGCGGACGCGAAGTTCATGAACACCGGCTGGCGCGTCGCCAACAACGCGATCATCGACGCCATCGTCAGCGAGTGGACGCTGGGCCGCACCACCGCGGAGGCGATCGAGGCGCTCAACCGCGGCGACGTCGCCGCGAGCCCGATCCGCGACATCGACGACATCCTTGCCTGGGAGCATCTCGGCGCACGCGACATGCTGCAGCCGCTTGTGCATCCGACCGAGCCGCTGGAGCAGCGCGTCATCGGTGCCGGGTTCCCGATCAAGATGGGACGGACGCCCAAGGGATACGCGGCGCCCGCGCCGACGCTCGGTCAGAACAATCAGGAAATCTATGGCGGCCTGCTCGGCCTCTCGGGGCCGCGGATCGACGATTTGAAGTCAAGGCGGATCATCTGAAGCAAAGAGGCCGGCACATGCATGCCGTCCCAAGCGGGAGCGTCGAGGACAGTCATGGCGAAGAAACGAACAATCACGGGTGCGGCGATCGCGTTGCTCGTCGGCGGCGTGATGCTGACGCCGCTTCAGGCGGAGGATGTGCGGCCGGTCAGGATCGGCGTGCTCACCGACATGTCCGGGATGTACCGCGACATCATGGGGCCGGGCTCGGTGCTTGCCGCGAAGATGGCGGTCGAGGATTTCGGCGGCAAGGTGCTGGACCGCCCCGTCGAGGTGGTGTCGGGCGATCATCAGGCGAAGCCCGACGTGGGCGCTGCGATCGCCCGCAACTGGTTCGACAATGGCGGTGCCGACGTCATTGTCGACGTCGCGCAATCCGCCGTGGCGCTCGCGGTTCAGGAATTGGCGCGGGCGCGCAACAAGATCGTGATCCACGGCGTCACCGGCAGTCCGGCAATCACGCAGCAGGCCTGCGCGCCGACCGCCTTTTCCTGGTCGCTCAACGCCTACGCCATTTCCGCGCCGTTGCCGAGGCCGCTGATCGAGCGCGGGCTCGACAGCTTCTTCTTCCTGTCGGCCGACTACTCCTTCGGCAAGGCGATGGAGGATGCCGCGGCGGGGGCGATCAAGGCGGCCGGGGGCAAGGTGCTGGGCTCGGTGCGTTTCCCACAGAACAATCCCGACTTCAGCTCGTTCCTGCTGCAGGCGGTGGCGTCGAAGGCCAAGGTCGTCTGGCTGATCTCGGCGGCCGAGGACACCACCAACGCATTGAAGCAGGCCAAGGAGTTCGGCATTGCCGAAGGCGGTCAGCACATCGTGGTGCCGCTGACCTACATCACCAACGTGCACGCCCTCGGGATCGCGAATGTGCAGGGTCTGACCTTTGCGACCCCGTTCTATTGGGACCGCACCGACAAGACCCGCGCCTGGTCGGAGCGCTTCTTCAAACAGCACCATGCGATGCCGACCATGGACCAGGCCGCGGTCTATTCCGGAACGCTGCACTATCTGCAGGCCGTCGCGGCCGCCAGGAGCCTGGATGGTCTCAAGGTTGCCGACGAGATCCGGAAGTTGCCGGTCAACGACATGTATGTCGAGAACGGCTCGGTGCGCGCCGACGGCTGGCTGATGCATCCGTTCTACATGGCGAGCATCAAGGCCCCCGGCGAGGTCAGGAAGCCCTGGGACTACTACACCATCGAGAAGGTCATTCCGGCATCCGAGGCAGCGCAGCCGCTGTCCGAAAGCCTGTGCCCGCTCGTCGCTCAATCGCAATGACATCGACAAAGGAGAGACCATGTCCCGTGAAGTTCTCAAGATGTATTCGGATTACAAGAGCCCCTACGCCTGGCTGGCATTCGATCCGGTGTTCGAGCTGGAGAAGAAGTTCGACATCAAGGTGCAATGGCGCCCGTTCCAGCTCCGGATCAAGGGCTCCGGCCAGCGCAGCGTCTATTCGGAATACAAGGTCAAGTATTCCTACATGGATGCGCGACGGAGCGCGAACGAGCGCGGCGACAAGAAGATCATCCGCGGCCCGCTGAAGATCTTCGACACCGCGCCGGCGCTGATCGGGGGGCTGTTCGCTGAGAAGCAGGGACGGCTGATCGAATACAGCCGCCTGGTCTACGAGCTGTTCTTCCGCCGCGAGCTCGCGGTCGACGAGGTCGACGCCGTCGAGCGCTTCATCTCGTCGCTCGGGATGTCCGGCGCCGACTTCCGCGCCTATTTCGAGGGCGACGGCCGCCGCGAATATGAGGAGGCGCAGCAAGAGAGCCAGGGCGATCACATCTTCGGCGTGCCGATCTGCGTGTTCCGCGGCGAGCAATTCTGGGGCAACGACCGGGTGCCGATGCTCGAGCGGCGGCTGCAGGAGGCCGGCCTCTCGCTGTCGCGCGAAAAGCAACTGGCCTGAACGGGATCGCGGAGGCTCCGATGATCGACCTTCATTTCGCGCCGACGCCGAACGGCTGGAAGATCTCGATCATGCTCGAGGAATGCGGGCTGCCGTACACCGTCGTGCCGGTCAACATCACGCGCGGCGACCAGTTCGAGCCCGAATTCCGCAAGCTCAATCCCAACGGGCGGATCCCTGTCATCGTCGACAGCGACCCGCCCGCCGGAGGCAGGCCGCTCACGATCTTCGAGTCGGGAGCGATCCTGCTTTACCTCGCGGAAAAGACCGGCAGGTTCCTGCCGCGCGATCTGCACGGCCGGTATTGCGTGCAGCAATGGCTGATGTGGCAGATGAGCGCGCTCGGACCGATGCTGGGCCAGAATGGGCACTTCGCGCTCTATGCGCCCGACAAGATTCCTTATGCGATCGAGCGCTACGGCAACGAGGCGCGCCGTCTTTACGGCGTGCTCAACGATCGGCTGGGCGAGAGCAGCCATGTCGCCGGCGACAACTATTCGATCGCCGACATCGCCTGCTTCCCCTGGGTGATGACCCACAAGGCGCAAGGCGTCACACTCGACGATTTCCCGCATGTCAGGCGCTGGTTCGCCGAGCTGCGCGGGCGGCCGCCGCTCCAGAAGGGGCTCGCGGTCGGCCGGCGCGCGGTGCGCAAGACCCTCGACGCGCAGGCGCGCAGCACTCTGTTTGGAACGAAGCCGGCGGGCGGAGACGCACCCGCCGGAGCTTTTCAATCACAACAACTGGATCATTGAGATGACCCTGCCTCCGAAAATGCTGACCGGCTATCGCGTGCTCGATATCACCCAGTTCGTCGCCGGCCCGACCTGCACGCGCCTGCTGGCCGAGGCCGGCGCCGACGTGATCAAGATCGAGCTCGCGCCGTTCGGCGACCGATCGCGTTTCCAGGGCCTGAAGCCGCGCGATCCCGCCTACAAGAACACCTCGCAGAGCACTTACTTCTTCCAGCAGAACCATTCGAAGCGCAGCCTTGCCCTCGACTTCAAGCATGAGAGGAGCCGCCAGATCCTGACCAGGCTTGCGGCCAAGGCCGACGTCCTGGTTGAGAATTTCACGCCGGGCGTGATGGCGCGCGCCGGACTTGGCTACGAGACGCTCAAGGCAATCAATCCGCGGCTGATCATGTGCTCGATCTCGTTCGCTGGACAGAGCGGGCCGCTGAGCGACAAGCCCGGCTTCGACTATATCGCGCAGGCCTTCGCCGGCATCACCGGCGTGATCGGCGATCCCGATGGGAAGCCGGCGCAGGTGCCGGTCGCGATCGGAGATGCCTCGACCGGTGTTGCCGCGGCGATGGCCATCGGCTTTGCGCTGCTTCACCGTGAACGTACAGGAGAAGGGCAGTTCATCGAGTCGACGCTGCTCGACACTTATTTCCATATGCATGAGGCCAACGTGCCGAAGGTGTCGCTACGCGGCGATACCTTCGTGCCGCAGCGGGAAGGCTCGCTGCATCCGAATGGCGGGCCGGTCGGAGTGTTCGATTGCGGCCGCGGAGAGTTTCTCGTGATCTGCGCACTGGCGCATCAATGGCCGCAGATGGTCCGCGCGCTGGGGCGGCCGGAGCTCGAGAAGGACCCACGGTTCGAATCCGCGCGCGGGCGTGCGGACAACAGGGTGCTGGTGGGGGAGATGGTCGAAGCCTGGCTCAAGACTTTTCCGTCGCGCGAGGCGGCGATTGCCGCGCTGGAGCAGGAACGGATTCCCTGCGCGCCGGTGCTGACCCTGAATGATGCGATGGCCCAGCCGCACTTGATCGAGCGCGGCACGGTCCGCCATGTCAGCGATCCCCGGATCGGAGAGTTTGCGATCCCGGGCGCTCCGATGCGGTTCTCGGAATGGCCGCAGCGCGCCGACCTCCGGGCGGACCTGCTCGGCGAGCATAATGAAGCGATTCTCGGCGAGCTCGGCCTGTCCGAACAGGAGATCGACCAGCTCTATGCGGAGAAGGTTTTGGTGCAGGACAGGGAGTTGCGGGCCAGAAAGCCGCTCAGGCAGGCGAGCTGAGCGGCCGCGTTCCCAGTGGCGCTATGCCGATGCGGGCCGATCGAAATAGGCGAACGCGGCGCTCGTCAGGCTGCCGAGCAGCGACCAGAACACCAGGCTGGTCAGCGTGACGGCGACCACGAACTGGTGCGACAATGACGACGGCACATTGGTTTCGACATGCTCGAGCTCGGGCGCGCCGATCAGATGCGGCAGCATGATCAGGACCACGCCGGCGATGGCGGCCGGTGCCGAACGCCGGAAAACGATCAGGCCGAGGCCGGCCGATGTCGCCAGCACCGTCGTCGTCCACCAGACCTGGCGCGAGAGCAGCGGAGCGGCGGGGACCCCCGGCAGTTCAGGCGGCAGCCCGAGGCCGGGCGCGATGGTAAAGATGGCGAAGCCCGCGAGGCCCCACATCAAGCCTTCGTGCCAGGAGATCGGCTCACCGGTCGCGCCGCTACGGACGGCGAGGAAGCCGCAGAGCAGCAGCCCAAAGCCGATCGCGGTGAGGATGTTTGCGCCCGCGGTATAGACATTGCGCTCCAGCCCGTCGCGCGGCTCCCACGCCTCGGCGCCATGATCATGATCGGCATGATCGTGCACCAGGGTCACCCGCGGTGGCGCGGCAGCCTCGTGCTTGTGCTCGGCCGCTTTCTCATAGACCTCGGCCTTGAGGATCAGCGGAACGGTGCCGAATTGCTGGACCGCCGTGACGATCAGGCCAACGATGAAGCCGGCAATGACCGACGAAAAGACGATCGAGCGAAACGTGCTCATGCCGAGGGTGTCAGTGACAGGGGAAAGCGTTGGAATGGCGCACGTCGTGCGCGGCGTTGTGGATCACGTCGATGTGGGAGAAACCGACGACGCCAACGATGAACAGGCCGAGCGTCATCGCCATCAGGGACTGGGCAAGCCGTCCGACCTGTCGGGTGGCAACCGGCAGATGCGTCACTTGGGTTTGAGCGACCTGAGGTGCGGCCTGGGATTGGCTCATCATCGTTCTCCACGTTCGATTTGGTCGGCTTCTAGCAGCTTTCGGCCGATGTCGCGACTGGTAAGATGCAGATTTGTTCCAAGGGGGATGCGCGTGCGCAGGATCTTGGCGTGGGCCGCGGCCCTGAACGCGTCTTCAAACCGCGCGAAATAGCCGATGCAGGCCTCCGGCACCGGCTCCGCGCCGAGCAGCGTCCGAAACGCGCCCCGATGCACCGCGCAGATGGCGCCGTGCTCCGGGACCGGAAAGACCAGCGAGGCGATGTCGTCGCGCCAGTGGGCGGCGTGGTTCGCGCCGCCGCCGGTCGGAGGTTGGTCAGCGTCGGATGGTGAACTCACCGGGACCTCGCCGCGATTCCCACTTGGCCTGCTCGAGCTCCGGACGGTCGCATTCCGCCTGGGGGTAACCGATGCAGAGGTAGCCGACAAATTTCCAGGCCGCCGGTATCTCCAGAATCTCGTGAACGCGCTCTGGATTGAGGATCGACACCCAGCCGAGCCCGATGCCTTCCGCCCGCGCGGCCAGCCACATCGAGCAGATCGCGGCCACCACCGAATATTCCGTTGTCTCCGGCATCGTCGCGCGGCCGAGGCCGGAGCCGATCTGGTCGCTCTTCTCGGCGAACACCGCGAGATGGCCGGGCGCTTCTTCGAGACCGGATAGCTTCAATGTCGCATATTTTGCGGCGCGCTCGGCGGAGTAGGATCGCAGGGCGTCGGCATTGCAGTTTTTGAAGTCCTCGATCACGGCGCGGCGCCGGGCCGCATCGTCGACAATGACGAACCGCCAGGGCTGGCTCAGGCCGACCGAAGGTGACAGGCAGGCAATCTCGATCAGCCGCTCGATCGTGCCATCCGGCAGCGGATCGGTCCGGAAGCGCCGCACGTCGCGCCGCCACACGAACAGCTCGTGCAGTTGGCGGCGAAACGCGTCGTCGAATGAGATCATCGCAGGGCCTGTGACAGGATCGGTCTCGGACGTCATTTGAGCTTCATCGGCAGGCCGGCAACGACGAACTCGACCTCGCTGGCCGCAGCAGCGATGGTCTGGTTCATGATGCCAGCGGCGTCGCGAAAAGTCCGCGCCAGCGCATTGTCGGGCACGATGCCGAGGCCAACCTCGTTGGTGACCATGATGACCGGGCTGTGCTGGCGCGCCAGCGTATCGGCCAGCCGCGTGACCTCCTGCGACCAGTCGCGCTCGGCATGCAGCAGGTTGGACAGCCACAGCGTCAGGCAATCGACCAGCCTTGCGCCGCCGCCGTCGGTCTCGGCCAGTGCCGCGACGAGATCGAGCGGTACCTCGCGTTCGATCCAGTCGTTGCCGCGGCGCGCGCGATGCTTCGCGATGCGCTCATCCATTTCCGCATCGAGCGCCTCGGCGGTTGCAACATAGACCGGCTGACCTGGAAAACTGCGCGCGCGCAATTCGGCGCGGCGGCTCTTTCCGGACCGGGCCCCGCCGGTGATCAGAATGACGGTCATATGGTCTCCCGTTGCGAACCGGTATCCGCTTCGCCTCGAAAACGCTCTAACCACCAATCGCGGTAAAAGACAAAGCCGAAATCCGCCCCGGAGGGCTTGCACTCGGCCGACGTCTTGCGCATCAGGAGGATCGCAGCGAGGAGAGGGTTGAGTGGGTTTTGCGGGTGCGATGGCGGTGGCGATGGCTGTGGACGCCTTGATCGGCTGGCCGCCCGCGCTGTTTACCCGCATCGGCCATCCCGTGACCTGGATCGGCCGGCTGATCCATCTCGTCGATACCGCCTGGAACCGGGCCTCCGATCCGCCGGCGTTGCGGCGCTTGGCCGGTGCAGCGGCTGCCGTCCTGGTGATCGCACTGGCGACGGCGCTCGGTTGGGCCGTGCAGTCTTTGCTCCCATCCGGATGGGTTCGCGTCGTCCTTGTCGGCGCGCTGGCGTGGCCGCTGGTGGCGCTGCGTTCGCTGCACGATCATGTCGCGGCGGTGGCGCATCCGCTCGTCTCCGGCGACCTCGCGGCCGCGCGTGCGGCGGTCGCGCAGATCGTCGGACGCGATCCGGCAACGCTCGACGATGCCGGCATCGCGCGCGCAACCATCGAGAGCCTTGCCGAGAATGCCTCCGACGGCATCGTGGCGCCGGTGTTCTGGGGCGCGCTGTTCGGCCTGCCGGGAATCCTCGGCTACAAGGCGATCAACACGCTGGACTCGATGATCGGACATCGCACCGAGCGGCACGAGGCGTTTGGCTGGGCCGCCGCCCGGATCGACGATCTCGCCAACCTCATTCCGGCGCGGCTGACCGGCCTGCTGTTCGTGCTGCTTGCCCCGCATCGCTCGCAGGCGTGGTCATGCATGCTGCGCGATGCGCATCGGCATCGCTCGCCGAATGCCGGCTGGCCGGAGGCGGCGATGGCCGGCGCGCTCGGCGTGCGGCTCAGCGGGCCCCGCATCTATCACGGTGACATCGCGGATGAGCCCTGGCTGAATGAGGCGGCGCGTGATCCGGCTGCCGCTGACATCCTCACCGGGCTGAAACTCTATCGTTACGCCATGATGCTGTTGGCCGCGGCGTTCGTCGCCCTGGCGCTGGCGTGAAGGAGCGGTGCATGCGCGAGCACGGCGGAAATCTCGATATTGCCCAGCAGCGCTTCGGCGGCGCCGCGGAAGACTGGATCGACCTGTCGACCGGCATCAATCGGGTACCTTATCCCGTGGTCGATGTCGAGCCGCGGCAATGGAGCGCGCTGCCGTCGCGATCCGATATTGAATCCCTCGACAGCGCCGCGCGGCAGGCTTACGGCACCGAAGCGCCGATCGTGGCGATCGGCGGCGCGCAGGCCGCCATTCAACTGCTGCCGCATCTGGCATCTCGCGGCCGGGCGCGCATTCTTGCGCCGACCTACAATGAATATGCCGCGGTGTTCTCGGCGGCCGGGTGGGACGTCGCCGAGGTGTCCGAGCTCGCAGCGCTGGCGGGAGCGGACATTGCCGTCGTCGTCAATCCGAACAATCCCGACGGCCGATGCCATGATCGGGACGAGCTGCTCGCGCTGCTGCCGCGCGTCGGCCGGCTCGTGATCGACGAGAGTTTTGCGGACGCAGTACCCGGCATCTCGCTTGCATCGGAAGCGGGACGCGCCGGACTGTTGATCCTGCGCTCATTCGGCAAATTCTACGGGCTTGCCGGCGTGCGGCTCGGTTTCGCGCTCGGCAGCGCGCCGGATATCGCCGCGCTCGCGGCGATGGCTGGTCCTTGGCCGGTCTCGGGCGCGGCGATTGCGATCGGGCGACGCGCGTTGCTCGATCACGACTGGGCGAAGGCAACGGCCAAACGGTTGGCCGACGACTGCATCCGGCTCGATGCGGAGGCGCGATCGCAGGGCTGGACCCTGCTCGGCGGCACGCCGCTGTTCCGGCTCTACCAGACCGGCGACGCGCTGGCTGCGCAGGAGAGGCTTGCGCGTGGGCTGATCTGGTCGCGGGTCTTCCGCCAGGAGCCGGGATGGCTGCGCCTCGGTCTGCCCGGCAGCGAGACCGAATGGTCGCGCCTTTCCGCCGTGCTGTCTTCGGTCTAGCGGCGAACTCGGCGTCACCTCGCGCACCGTGTGGTCACTTGCGGGGAGCCATCTTGCCAAAATATCGAAAACAACCCCATGCACAGTAGCCGGCAGTGGCCGGCGTTCGACCAGGCGACTTGGGGCAACTCACGGATATTCTTTCAATATTCTGAAATCAGGCAATTGTGCGCTGGTCCCAGAGCTTCGCTCGTCTCGACCCCCGTGACGAACGGGTAGAGGGAGCACAGCGCCGTTGCTGTTCGAGCTGATCTCATTGAGCCTTAACGCGCCAGCGCGAGCAGGCCTTCGACGTCGAGATGGGTCTCGATGTGCCCGGCCAGCACGTCGAGTGCGCTCTCGACCCTGGCGCCGTAGGGCTGGTCCGCGGCAGGGATATCGAGCTGCGCGAGGAAGGCCTTGCGGAACTCGTCTGATGTGAACAGGCCGTGCAGATAGCTGCCGTGAACGCGGCCATCGCCGGACATGGCGCCTTCCGGCGAGCCGTCAATCCTTGAGAAGGGCCGCGCGCGATCCGGGCCGTCGGTGCGCCCGATGTGGATCTCGTAGGCGCTGATCGGTTGATTGGTCGCGGCATGCATCGCGTTGACGCGGGTCAGCGTCTTCTGTTCGGTCATGGTGGTCGTGACATCGAGCAGCCCAAGCCCGCGCGTTTCCCCGGCAGGGCCTTCGATCCCATCAGGGTCGGCGACACCATGCCCAAGCATCTGGTATCCGCCGCACAGGCCAAGCACGTGGCCGCCGCGGCGATAATGCGCCAGGAGATCGATGTCCCAGCCTTGCGCGCGCAGGAAGGCGAGGTCGCCGCGGGTCGATTTCGAGCCGGGCAGGATGACCAGCCGTGCATCACCCGGGATGGCTTCGCCCGGGTGCACCATCACGAGATCGACGCCGGGTTCGAGCTTCAGCGGATCGAGATCGTCGAAATTGGCGATCCGCGACAGCGCCAGAAACGCGATCTTGCACTGGCCGGGCTTGCGCGCCTCGCCGAGCCCGAGCGCGTCTTCGGCGGGGAGTTCGCCGGCGCGCGTGAACCAGGGCAGCACGCCAAAGCCGCGCCAGGCGGTGCGGGCCTCGATCAGGCGGTAGCCGTCGTCGAACAGCGAGGGATCGCCGCGGAATTTGTTGATGACAAAACCCTGGATCATCGCGGCATCATCAGGGTCGATCACCGTCTTGATGCCGACGAGCTGTGCGATCACACCACCGCGGTCGATGTCTCCGACCAGCACCACGGGCACGTCAGCTTTGCGTGCAAAGCCCATATTGGCGATATCGGACTTGCGCAGATTGACCTCGGCGGGGCTGCCGGCGCCTTCGACCAGCACCAGATCGGCGCGCGCCTTCAGGCGGCCAAAACTCTCCAGCACCGCACCCATCAGCGACGGTTTCATGGCGGCATATTCGCGCGCGCGGGCGGTCGCGATCCGCTTGCCGTGCACGATGACCTGGGCGCCGACGTCGGTCTCCGGCTTCAGCAGCACCGGGTTCATGTCGGTGTGCGGCTCGACGCCGGCGGCGAGCGCCTGCAGGGCCTGCGCGCGTCCGATCTCGCCGCCGTCGACGGTGACCGCGGCGTTGTTCGACATGTTCTGCGGCTTGAACGGCAGCACGCGCAGGCCGCGCCGCCGAGCGGCACGCGCGAGGCCCGCGACGATGAGCGATTTGCCCACGTCGGAGCCGGCCCCCTGGATCATCAATGCGCGCGCCATGGCGATGTCTGTCAGAACTCGACGCCCGGCTGGGCCTTGATGCCGGAACGGAACGGGTGCTTCACCAGCGTCATCTCGGTGACGAGATCGGCAATCTCGATCAGCTCGTCCTTGGCGTTGCGCCCGGTGAGCACGACATGCATCATCGGCGGCTTCGAATTGGTCAGGAAGTCGACGACGTCGGCGATCGCGAGATAGTCGTAACGCAGCGCGATGTTGATCTCGTCGAGCACGACCATGCGCAGGCTCGGGTCTGCGATCAGCTGCTTGGCCTTTTCCCAGCCGGCCTGCGCCGCCGCGATGTCGCGGGCGCGGTCCTGCGTTTCCCAGGTAAAACCTTCGCCCATCGCGTGGAATTGGCAGAGATCGCCAAAATGCCCGGTCAGCAGGCGGCGCTCGCCGGTATCCCAGGCGCCCTTGATGAATTGCACCACGGCACAGGGAAAGCCGTGCGCCACACAGCGCATGACCATGCCGAAGGCGGAGGAGGATTTTCCTTTGCCGGCGCCGGTATGAACGATGATCAGGCCTTTTTCACCGCTCTTGGTCGCCATGATCTTGTCGCGGGCGACCTTCTTCTTCGCCATCTTGTCGGCATGGCGCGCATCCAGCGAAGAATCGGTGCCGACGGCGCCGCCGTCTGCGTCGTTTCCATCAGAAATCATCACGTTCCTTCGGCTTGACAAGTGCGAGGCTAGGACGAATGGTGCCCCCGCGTTGGTTCCTGTCCTACGACAGGCGAAGAGGGAATGCGATAGGGCTCGGACCGCAAGGTTTGCCCAAAGCGCAGCCGCCCCCGCGACCGTGACCGGAGAGATGTCCAAGCCACTGATTCCCTGATGGAGTCGGGAAGGTGGGCATCAAGGGAGAAATCCTGCTCCGCAAGCCGGGAGACCTGCCAACGCAGTGTGTTTGAGACCGGCGGACGGGGTGTTCCGCGACGGGGAACGAGCCTGTTCACGTCAGGTTCGTGTGCCTCATCGCTTCCCGCAGTCAATCCAGGAAGGGCGATGAGCGTTACACTTCATGTCTGTGTCACCTGCCGCGCCGGCCAGACCCTGGCCGAAGGTGAGCTCGCGCCCGGTGCGCGCCTGCATGCCGCACTCGTCGAGGCGGGCGTGCCCGACGACGTCAATCTGGTTCCCGTCGAATGCCTGTCGGCTTGCAGCCAGGGCTGCTCGGTCGCGCTCAGCGCGCCGGGGCGATGGTCCTATGTCTACGGCCGCCTGTCCGAAGCGAATGCCAAGGATGTGATCGCAGGCGCCGCCGCCTACGCCGCGGCATCTGACGGCATCGTGCCGTGGCGCAGCCGTCCTGAAATCTTCCGCAAGCAATCGCTTGCCCGTATTCCACCTCTTCCCGTCGTGCCGGAGGCCGCTGAATGACCACGCTCGCCAAGGTTCCGGTCACCGTCGTGACCGGCTTTCTCGGATCCGGCAAGACGACGCTGATCCAGCATCTGATCAAGAATGCCAACGGCAAGAAGCTCGCGGTGCTGGTCAACGAATTCGGCAGCGAAGGCGTCGACGGCGAGATCCTGAAGTCGTGCGCGGACGCCAATTGCCCGACCGAGAACATCGTCGAGCTCGCCAATGGCTGCATCTGCTGCACCGTCGCCGACGATTTCATCCCGGCGATGGAGCAATTGCTTGCACGCCCCGTGCGGCCCGATCACATCGTGATCGAGACATCCGGCCTCGCTTTGCCGAAGCCGCTGCTCAAGGCGTTCGACTGGCCGGAGATCCGCTCAAGGATCACGGTCGACGGCGTGATCGCGCTGGCTGACGCCGAGGCGGTTGCCGCCGGCCGCTTCGCGCCTGATGTGGCCGCGGTGGATGCGCAGCGCGCGGCCGATGACAATCTCGACCACGAGACGCCGCTGTCGGAAGTGTTCGAGGACCAGATCGCCTGTGCCGACATCGTGCTGCTGACCAAGGCCGATCTCGCCGGCGCGGAGGGGATCAAGGCGGCGAAAGAGGTGATCGCAGCGGAGATGCCGCGCGAGGTGCCGATGCTGCCCATCGTCGACGGCGCCATTGATGCCCGCGTGATCCTCGGCCTCGAGGCGGCAGCGGAGGATGATCTCGCATCGCGGCCCTCGCACCATGACGGCGAGGACGAACACGAGCACAACGATTTCAATTCGGTGGTGATCGATCTTCCGGAGGTCAGCGATGTCGATGCGCTGATCGCCTCGATCAAGGGACTGGCACGCGAGCAGAACGTGCTGCGCGCCAAGGGCTACATCGCGGTCGAGGGCAAGCCGATGCGGCTATTGGTGCAATCGGTCGGCGAACGGGTGCGGCATCAGTTCGACATGCCCTGGGGTGCGCGGCCGAGGCAATCAAAGCTCGTCGTGATCGGCGAACACGGCGATATCGATGTATCAGCCATCAGGACGCGACTAGGTATCTGATGCACGTCGTCTTCCGCGAGAGCCGCGGCCTTGAGGAGACCGCGACGCCAAGGGACCTCGGCCAGGATCCGGCCGATCTCGTGGTGTTGTCGTTTTCCGACAGCGATCTTGCGGCGTTTGCAGCCGGCTGGCGCCGCGGCCGCGCCGCGCTGCCGTCGCTGCGGCTTGCCAATCTCGCGGAGCTGCGCCATCCGCTGTCGGTCGATACCTATATCGAGCGGACATTGTCGCATGCGCGCGGCATCCTGGTGCGGCTGATCGGCGGTGAGCCCTATTGGTCATACGGGCTCGCTGCGGTGCATCGGCTGGCAAAGGAGCGCGGCATCGCTCTGGTCGTGCTGCCGGCGGACGGCCGCGACGATTTGCGGCTCGATGAATTCTCGACCTTGCCGGTGTCGACGCTGCGCCGTCTGAAGGTGCTGTGCGACAAGGGCGGGCCTGTCGCGGCGCAGGCCGTGATCGCGCAATTGGCGCTGGCGTCCGGACTCTATGCCGGACCTGTCGTCGGCGAGATCGACTTGCCCGAGATCGGCGTCTACGATTCCCGTCGCGGTGCCGTCGCGGCGCTGCCGCCTTCGGATGGCCGGCCGCGCGCGCTCGTGACCTTCTATCGTTCCTATCTGGCGGCCGGCGACACCGCGCCGGTCGATGCCTTGATCGATGCATTGCGCGCCAAAGGGTTTGATGCTCACGGCGTGTTCGTTACCTCGCTGAAGGCGGCGGGCGTCGCCGATTGGCTGCGCGACCAGTTCGCGCAATGCCCCCCGGCTGTGATCGTCAATGCGACCGCATTCTCCGCAGCCGGCGACGACGGCACCACGCCGTTCGATGCCGCCTCATGTCCGGTGTTTCAGGTCGCTTTGTCCACGGCGCGGCGCGAGGATTGGATCTCGTCGCTGCGCGGCCTGTCGCCCGGCGACCTCGCGATGCATGTGGTCTTGCCGGAGGTCGATGGCCGCCTGTTTACGGGCGTGGTGAGCTTCAAATCAGCGGGCGAGCGCGATCCCGATCTGCAGTTCGCGCATCTGGCGCACCGGCCGGATGCCGAGCGCGTTGCAGCGATTGCCGCGCGCGTGGCTGCCTGGCATCGGCTTGCCGGCAAGCCGGCAGAGGACAAGCAGCTTGTGCTCGTGCTCTCGAACTATCCGGGCCGCCCGCATCAGATCGCACATGCCGTGGGCCTCGATGCACTTGCCTCGGTCGAGGTGTTGCTGGCCGATCTCGCAGCTCGAGGATTTGCGCTCGAGCCGGTAGAGGCGCTTGGCGCTGTGCTCTTGCGTCAGAAACTGGCCTGGAGCGCCGGCGAATATCGTGCGGCGCTTGCGGGCCTTCCGCAGCAGCTCCAGGACGATCTTGCGGGTGCATGGGGCGCGCCGGAGGATGATCCCGAATGCCGCGACGGCGCGTTTCATTTCGCGGCCATCAAATGCGGCAAATCGATCATCGCCGTTCAGCCGGAGCGCGGCGAGATCGGTCAGCGCGATGCCGACTATCACGATCTGTCGCGCACGCCGCGCCATGCCTATGTCGCGTTCTATCTGTGGCTCAGGCAGCAGGGCATCGATGCCGTGGTCCACATCGGTGCGCATGGCACGCTGGAATGGCTGCCCGGCAAGTCGGTTGCGCTGTCATCGGCGTGCTGGCCGGAAGCGCTGATCGGCGATCTGCCTGTCGTCTATCCCTTCATCGTCAACGATCCCGGCGAGGCCGCGCAGGCCAAACGCCGGATCGGGGCCGTGACGATCGGCCATCTGCCGCCGCCGCTGGCGCCGGCGGCGCTGCCGGAAGGCTTGCGCGGTCTCGAACGCTTGCTTGACGAATATTCCACCGCCGACGGTCTCGATCCGGCACGGCGGCAACGCCTGATTGCGGCGATCCGCGAAGAAGCCCGCATCGCCGGACTGGAAGACGATCTCGATCTTGCCGCATCGGTCTCCGCGGCCGAGGCCATTCCGCAAATCGATCGCTTCGTCTGCGATCTGAAGGAAAGCCAGTTCGGTGACGGCCTGCATGTGTTCGGGCAGGGCGCGTGCGGCGAAGCGGAGCGGGCGGCGCTCCGTGATGCGCTCGCCGGCCGGCGTGTTGCGCCGGGGCCGTCGGGCTCGCCTTATCGCGGGCGCAGCGACGTGCTGCCGACTGGACGGAACTTGTTTGCGGTCGATCCGCGCGCGGTGCCGACGCCGTCGGCGCACGCGCAGGGCGTCAAGCTCGCCGAAGAGCTGTTGCGCCGTCATTTGCAGGACCACGGCGACTGGCCGAAAGGCCTCGTCGTCGATCTCTGGGGCTCCTCGACGATGCGCACCGCCGGCGAGGACTTTGCGATGGCGCTGTATCTCGCCGGCATCGCGCCGCGCTGGGACCACGGGTCGGGCCGGGTGACCGGCTACGACATCATCGCGCCTGCGGAGCTCGGCCGTCCCCGCATCGACGTGACGCTGCGCGTCTCGGGGCTGTTCCGCGACGTCTTTTCGGGACTTGCGCAGTTGTTCGAAGCGGCCAGCGAGGCGTTGTCCGAACGCAGCGATGAGGGCGACGAGAATCCCTATCGGCAGCGCATCGCGCGCGTGTTCGGTCCGCGCCCCGGACATTATGGCGCCGGCATCGCGGCTGTTCCTGACGTTTTCACTGAGGAGGCGCGTGAGGCCGCCGGCGAAGCCTGGCTGTCGGCATCGTCCTGGGCCGTGGCGTCAGACGGCGAGATGCGGCCCGATCGCGCCGGCATCGAGGCCAGGCTCGCTGCGGCCGACAGTTTTGTTCATACCCAGGACCTGCCGGAGACCGACCTGCTGCTGGCGGCGGACTATGCCGCGCATGAGGCCGGCATTGCGGCGGCGGCCCGGCGGCTTGGCGCAAAAGCCCCGTCGCTCTATCACCTCGATGCGACGCGGCCGGATCAGCCGCATGCCCGCTCGCTGACCGAGGAAATCTCGCGGGTGGTGCGGGCGCGCGCCGCCAACCCTGCCTGGATCGCCGGCATGATGCGCCACGGCTTCCGTGGCGCTGCCGAGATTTCGGCGACACTGGAGCATATGGCGGCGTTCGCGCATCTCGCCGGCGCGGTGCCGCCGCATCTGTTCGACCTCTATTACGACGCGACGCTCGGCAGCGACGAGGTGCGCGCGTTCATGGCGCGCGAGAATCCGGCGGCGCTGGCTGCGATCGAAACCTGCTTCACCCGGTTGCATGACGCATCGCTCTGGCAGACGCGGCGCAACTCGATTGCGGCCGCGCTGCAGGTGGCCTCATGAGCGCGGTCGCGATCAAGGGCTGGTGTCCCGGCGCACTGCGGCCGATGCAGTCGGGCGATGGTCTCGTGGTGCGCATCCGGCCGCGCGGCGGGCGGCTGGACGCGGCACAGGCGGCGGGCATCGCGCAGCTGGCCGATCGATATGGCAACGGCCTGATCGATCTCACCAGCCGCGCCAATCTCCAGATTCGCGGCGTCAGGGATGAAGGCCATCCACCGTTGATCGAGGGGCTGGCCGAACTCGAATTGCTGGATGCGGGCGCGGACATCGAGGCGCAGCGCAACATTCTGGTGACGCCGTTCTGGACCGCCGATGACGATACGCGCGCGCTCGCCGCCGAGCTTGAGCGAGCGCTTGCCGCTGCGGTGCTCGATCTTCCCACCAAGTTCGGCTTTGCGATCGATGATGGCAACGCGCGGGTGTTGGCCGGCGCGTCGGCGGATATCAGGATCGAGCGTGCGCGCAACGGAAAACTGCTGGTGCGTGCCGATGGCGCGCGATCGGGGCTTTCCGTCGCGTGGAGCGAGGCCGTGCAGGTCGCGCTGGCGCTGGCCGAATGGTTCGTCGCCTCCGGCGGCGCGAAGGGCGAGAAGCGGCGGATGGCGGCTCACCTTGCCGGCGGTGCGAGCTTGCCGCCGTCGCTTCGCGGCGATTCCGAGCCCGTGGCCCGATCTGCGGATCCCGTGCCCGGCCTGTATCCGACGGGTGCGATGGTTGGTGTGGCCTTCGGACAACTGACGCTGCAGACACTCAGTCATCTCGCCGGCTGTACGCAGGCTCTCCGCATGACGCCGTGGCGGATGGTGCTGGCGGAGGGGATGCCTGAGATGCCTCGTGGGGCGGACCTCGTCACTGATCCCAATGATCCGGCGCTCCGCGTACACGCTTGCAGCGGCGCTCCACGCTGTCGCGAGGCGTATGCCGATACACGCGCACTGGCGTCGGCGCTGGCAGCGTTTGTCCCGGCGGATGCCCGGCTTCACGTCTCCGGCTGCGCCAAGGGCTGTGCCCATTCCGGCTCTGCCGATATCACGCTCGTTGCGTCGAGCGATGGGTTTGACTTCATCCGACGCGGCACGACCCGGGATGCGCCCGAGATGCGTGGATTGATGAGCGCTGACCTCGTCGCCAATCCCTCCGTGCTGACGGGAGGCCGTTGATGCCGCACGTCTATGAGACCGATGGTGCGGCGATCTATCGGCAGTCCTTTGCGACGATTCGGTCGGAGGCCGATCTTGCACGCTTCACGTCCGACGAGGAGCCGGTGGTGGTGCGCATGATCCATGCGGCGGGCATGGTGGGCCTGGAAGCGCATGTCCGCTTCACGCCAGGCATGGCCGCGCGCGCACGGGCCGCATTGCAGGAGGGCGCGCCGATCCTCTGCGACGCGCGCATGGTATCCGAAGGAATTACGCGTGCCCGGCTGCCGGCCGGCAATGCCGTGATCTGCACGCTCGGCGATCCGGCGGTGCCCGGGCTCGCGCAATCGATGCGCAACACGCGCTCGGCCGCCGCGCTCGAACTGTGGCGGCCGCATTTGGCTGGTGCCATCGCCGCGATCGGCAACGCGCCGACGGCGCTGTTCCATCTGCTCAACATGCTGGAGGACGCCGATTGCCCGCGGCCGGCGGCGATCATCGGCTGTCCGGTCGGCTTCGTCGGTGCCGCCGAGTCCAAGGCGGCGTTGATGGCGGCGCCGCCGGTGCCGGCGCTGACCGTCGAGGGACGTCTCGGTGGCTCGGCGATCACGGTCGCCGCGGTCAACGCGCTGGCGAGCCGGAGCGAATAGCGATGGGACGCATCATCTGCTGTGGCCTCGGCCCTGGCGATCCCGACCTGATGAGCGTGCGCGCCGACCGCACGGTGCGGGCCGCCAAGCACGTCGCCTATTTTCGCAAGAAGGGGCAGCTCGGGCAGGCGCGCCGCATCGTCGAAGGATTGCTGGCCGCCGACGTCAGCGAATATCCGATGGAATATCCGGTCACCACGGAGATTGCTTTCGACAGCCCGGACTACGTGCGGCTGCTCGCGGGCTTCTATGACGAATGGGCCGAGCGTCTGGCGCGGCTTGCGCGCGCGATCGACGTCGTGGTGCTGTGCGAGGGCGATCCCTATTTCTACGGCTCGTTCATGCATCTGCATGCGCGCCTGCAGGGACGTGTCGAGATCGAGGTGATCGCCGGCATTCCCGGCATGGTCGGTTGCTGGAATGCGGTCGGCCAGCCGATCGCGCTTGCCGACGACGTCACCACCGTTCTGATGGGCACGCTGCCGGAAGCTGAACTCGCGCAACGGATGCGCAGCTCCGACGCGCTGGTCGTGATGAAGACCGGGCGCAATCTGGCGAAGATTCGCCGGGCACTCGCGGCTGCGGGCCGTCTCGATGACGCGTGGCTGGTCGAGCGTGGCACCATGCCGGATCAGCGGATCGCTCGCCTCGCGGATCTCGGCGAGGCCGACGCTCCGTATTTCGCGATCGTGCTGGTGCACGGGCAAGGGCGGCGCAGGGAGGCGGCGCCATGAGCGGCACGCTGACCATCGCGGGACTTGGGCCGGGCGACGAGGCGCTGATCACGCCGGAAGTCTCCGCTGCGCTCGCGGCGGCAACCGACATCGTCGGCTATGCGCCCTATGTGGCGCACGTGCCGCCGCGCGATGGGCTCACGCTGCATCCTTCGGACAATCGCGTGGAATTGCAGCGCGCTGCCGAGGCGCTGCGGCTTGCGGCCGAAGGTCGGCACGTCGTGGTAGTGTCGTCGGGCGATCCGGGCGTGTTTGCGATGGCCTCCGCCGTGTTCGAGGCGCTGGAGGACGTGCCGCAATGGCATGACCTCTCCGTTCGCGTGCTGCCCGGCGTGACGGCGATGCTGGCGGCGGCGGCGAGTGCCGGCGCGCCGCTCGGTCATGATTTCTGCGCGATCAACCTCTCCGACAATCTCAAGCCATGGCCGCTGATCGAGAAGCGCCTGCGGCTCGCGGCCGAAGCCGATTTCGCCATCGCGATGTACAATCCGCGCTCAGCGAGCCGGCCGGAAGGCTTTGGTCGCGTGCTCGAGATCTTGCGCGAGGCGGGCTGTGGCGAGCGCATCGTGATATTCGCGCGCGCCGTCAGTGCGCCCGAGCAGCGGATCGAGACGATCGAACTGCGCGACGCGCGACCCGAGATGGCCGACATGCGGACGCTGGTGATCGTCTGCAATTCGGCGACGCGGCGGGTCGGCCGCTGGGTCTATGCGCCGAGGCAGGTGCGATGACCGAGCCATTCCATCACGTCGCTCACGCGTTCCACCCGAGGTCTGTCGGGCAGATGTGGCCGCGTGATCATGATGACGGGAAGGCCAAGGGCGCGGGCGGCGTCGATCTTGGCGCGCGCGCCACCTCCGCCGGAATTGCGGGCGACGATCCATTCGATGGCGCGCGCGCGCATCATTGCGAGCTCGCCTTCGAGCGTGAAGGGTCCGCGCGAGACGATGATTTCGGCATCGGGCCATGGCAGCGCTTGCTCGGGCGGGTCGACGAACCGCAACGTGTAGGCATGCTGCGGCCGGGTGCCGAAGGGCGCGAGATGCTGGCGGCCGATCGCGAGGAACACGTTGGCGCTGGTCTCCGGCAATGCCGTGACCGCCGAGACGACATCCGCGACCTCGATCCAGCGATCGCCGGGTGTTTTCTCCCATGGCGCGCGTTCGAGCGCGAGCAGCGGCGTCGCGGTTTGCGCACAGGCCGCGATGGCGTTGCGGCTCATCTCGGCCGCGAAGGGATGCGTCGCATCGATCAGATGCGTGATGGCTTCGCGGCGCAGATAATCGGCAAGGCCGTTCACGCCGCCGAACCCGCCGATCCGCGTCGGCAGCGGTTGTTCGGCAGGCGTGGCGGTGCGTCCACCATAGGAATAGACCGCGTCGATGCCCGCGCGCGCGATTGCCGCGGCAAGCGAATTGGCGTCGGCCGTTCCGCCCAGGATCAGGGCGCGCATCATGGGTAATCCCTGGTTGACCATCATCGGCCTCGGCGAAGATGGCCTTGCCGGGCTCTCCGACGCAAGCCGAAAGGCGCTTGGTGAAGCGGAAGCCGTTTTCGGCGGCGAACGGCACCTCGCGCTGGCCGGCATCACCGATCGCGGCCGTGCCTGGCCGGTGCCATTCGATGCGGACATCGTGCTTCAATGCCGCGGTCGTCCGACCGTGGTGCTCGCCTCGGGCGATCCGTTCTGGCATGGCGCCGGCGGAAGCCTTGTCGGGAAGCTTGAGGCCGGCGAGTGGGTCGCGCATTCCGCGCCATCGACGTTCTCGCTGGTGGCGGCACGGCTGGGCTGGCGGCTCGAGCACGTCATCTGCCTCGGCCTGCATGCCGCCCCGTTCGAACGGCTGTTGCCGCATCTTTCGCGCGATGCCCGGATCATCTGCCTGCTGCGCGACGGCAAGGCGGCGTCCGATCTTGCGCGCTGGCTCACGGACCGTGGCTGGGGGGCGTCGGCGATGTGGACGCTGTCCGCACTTGGCGGGCCGCGCGAATTCGTCACGCAGCACCGCGCTGATGATCATGCCGGCGAGTCCGACGACAGCCTCGTCACGGTTGCGCTGGAGGCGAGAGGCGGGCACGGGATCGCGCGCAGCTCGGGTCTTCCCGACACGCTCTTCGCGCATGACGGGCAGTTGACAAAGCGGCCGGTGCGCGCGCTGGCGCTGTCGGCGCTTGCGCCGCGGCCCGGCGAGAGATTGTGGGATGTCGGCGCAGGCTCGGGTTCGATCTCGATCGAATGGGCGCTCTGCGGCGGGACGGCGATTGCGGTCGAGGCCCGCGGCGAACGCGTCGCCAACATCCGGAGCAATGCGGCGAGCTTCGGCTTGGAACACCGGATCGCGGTCATCGAGGGCGCTGCGCCCGCTGCGTTATCGGATCTTGCGGCGCCCGATGCGGTGTTCATCGGCGGCGGCCTCGATGCTGATATGTTCGACGCGATCTGGTCGCGCATAGCACCGGGAACCCGGCTGGTCGCGCACGCCGTCACGCTGGAGACCGAGGCGCTGCTGTCCGATCTGCATCAGCGCCGCGGTGGCGAACTGATGCGCGTGGAGATCGCGCACGGCGAGTCGCTGGGCCGGTATCGCTCCTGGAAAGCGGCGCGGCCGATCGTGCAATGGAGCGTGGTCCGATGAAGGTCGCGGGCCTCGGGTTCAGGAGCAACGCTTCTGTCGCGTCATTGCGCGACGCGCTCGACGCGGCCGGCGGGCCCAACGGCCTTGCGGCGGTTGCGACGGTGAGCGACAAGGCGGACGCGCTGGCATTGCAGGCGCTGGCAAGGGAATTGGGGTTGCCGATCCGGGGCATTTCCGCTGCAAGGCTGGCCGAGATGCAAACCGCGACACAATCCGAGTTCATCAAGGCCAGATTCGGGACGGGCTCGGTCGCCGAAGCCGCCGCAGTCGCAGCCGCCGGGCGCGGCGCGCGCCTGATTTCGGTCAGGGCGACGTCCCAGGATCGGATGGCCACTGCGGCGATCGCGGAAGGAGACGGCGAATGACGGTGCATTTCATCGGCGCAGGACCAGGCGCGGCCGATCTCCTGACCCTGCGCGGGCGCGATCTGATCGCCTCGTGCCCGGTCTGTCTCTATGCGGGATCGCTGGTGCCCGCGGGCGTGCTGGCGCATTGCCCGAAGGACGCGCGGATCGTGAATACGGCGCCGCTGTCGCTCGACGAGATCATCGCCGAGATCGCTGCGGCGCATGCCGAGGGCAAGGACGTCGCGCGGCTGCATTCGGGCGATCTATCGATCTGGTCGGCGATGGGGGAACAGCTGCGCCGGCTGCGCGCGTTGCAGATTCCATATTCGGTGACACCGGGCGTGCCGGCGTTTTCGGCGGCCGCGGCGGCGCTCGAGGCCGAGCTGACGTTGCCCGGCCTTGCGCAATCGGTGGTGCTGACGCGCACGCCGGGCCGCGCGAGCGCGATGCCTGATGGCGAGACGCTCGCGGCGTTTGCCGCGACCGGCGCGGTGCTCGCGATCCATCTTTCGATCCATCTGCTCGACAAGGTCATCGCCGAGCTGACGCCGCATTATGGGGCGGATTGTCCGGTGGCGATCGTCTGGCGCGCGAGCTGGCCGGATCAGCGCATCGTGCGCGCCACGCTTGCGACGCTCGACGCTGCGATCGGACCTGAGCTCGAGCGCACCGCGCTGATCCTGGTCGGCAAGACGCTCGGTGCCGGCGAATTCGCCGAAAGCCGCCTCTATGCGGCCGACTATGATCGCCGCTACCGTCCGGTGGGAGCGGAGCCGCGCTTTCCGGGATCATCGCCGGGATCATCGCAATGACCGCGGGGCTGGTGATCTCAGCGCCGGCATCCGGCGTCGGCAAGACGACGCTGACGCTGGCGTTGGCACGCGCCTATCGCAATCGCGGGCTCAAAGTGCAATGCCTGAAGAGCGGGCCGGACTACATCGATCCTGCCTTTCACGCAGTCGCAACGGGACGCGCATCCGTCAACGTCGATAGCTGGGCGATGGCATCAGATGCGATCGCGCATCTGGCGAGCCGTGGCGCGGACGCCGATCTGGTGCTGGCCGAAGGCTCGATGGGCTTGTTCGACGGCGTCGCCGCGCGCGGCGTCTCCGGCACCGGCGCCACCGCCGATCTTGCCGAGATGATGGGATGGCCGGTGCTGCTGGTGATCGATCCCTCCGGCCAGGCCCAGACCGCGGCGGCGGTCGCGGCGGGACTGCGCGATTTCCGGGCCGGCGTGCGACTTGCGGGCGTCGTGCTCAACCGCGTCGCCAGTCCGCGCCACGAAGCATTGGTGCGCGACGCCATGGCGGGCGCGGGTATCGCGGTGCTGGGTGCGCTGCCGCGCCATGCCGAGATCGCTTTGCCGAAACGGCATCTCGGCCTGGTGCAGGCCGAAGAGCAGGCCCAAATCGACGGTCTGATCAATGAGGCCGCGCGCTTCGTTGCCGAGCATGTCGATCTCGACGCCGTGCGGCAATCTGCACGCGCCTGGTCGCCGCAATCAGCCGTGCGCGCCCTCGACATCAGGCCGCCCGGCCAGCGCATCGCGCTCGCGCGCGATGCTGCATTCTCGTTCGTCTATCCGCACATGCTGGAAGCCTGGCGCGCGGCCGGCGCCGAGATCATGACGTTCTCGCCGCTCGCGGATGAGGGGCCCATCGCGGACGCCGATGTGTGCTGGCTGCCCGGCGGCTATCCGGAACTGCACGCCGGCCGGCTTGCCGCGAACAGGCGCTTCCTCGGCGGGTTGCGCACCTTCGCCGAGGCGAAGCCGGTGCATGGCGAGTGCGGCGGCTACATGGTGCTGGGGACAGCGCTGACCGATGCCGACGGTGTGCGCCATGCGATGGCGGGATTGCTCGGCCTCGAAACCAGCTATGCCAAGCGCCGCATGCATCTGGGCTATCGGCTCGCCGAGCTTGCCGCTGCGATGCCCGGGCACGGCCCCGGCGCGCGCCTGCGCGGCCACGAGTTTCACTATTCGACCATCATCGCCCAGCCGGACACGCCGCTCGCGGTGGTGCGCGATGCAACCGGCGCGATCGTCGCGGAGACCGGATCGCGGCGCGGCAATGCGACGGGTACATTCTTCCATCTGATTGCGGAGGATCGGTGAGCGGAATAGTCTCCTTCGTCTCGGCCGGCCCCGGCGATCCCGAGCTCCTGACCATGAAGGGCGCCGCGCGGCTGCGTGACGCCGACGTGGTGCTGTACGATGATCTTGCCTCCGGCGCGATCCTCGATCTGGCGCGCCCCGGCGCCAATCTTGTCGCGGTCGGCAAGCGCGCCGGCCGCCTCTCGGCGCGGCAGCATCATGTCAGCCGGCTGCTGGTCGATTATGCGGCAACCGGCGTGCGGGTGGTGCGCCTGAAATCCGGCGATGCCGGCATTTTTGGTCGGCTCGAAGAGGAGATCGAAGCGCTGCGCGCGGCCGGCATCGGCTACGAGATCATTCCCGGCGTGACCTCGGCGTCGGTCGCCGCGGCGCAGGCCGGCATTCCGCTGACGCGGCGGCTGACCTCGCGCCGGGTCCAGTTCGTCACCGGCGCCGACGTCACCGGCGAACTGCCCGCGGATCTGAATTGGGCGGCGCTGGCCGATCCCGAAGCGACCACCGTCGTCTATATGGGGCGCCGCACGTTTCCGGCCCTGGCCGCAGGGCTGATCGCGCATGGCCTCGCCCCCGACACGCCTGCATTGCTGGCGGAGTCGCTCGGCCATATCGACGAGCGGCTCGTTCGCACCACGATCGCAGAGCTCGCCGAACGGCTCACCGATGCCGGCGCGGCCACGGCGGCTGCGGTCATCCTGTTCGGTGCGCTGGCGCCGGAGCAAGGTTGACGCGGCCATGAAGCTTTCCCTGATCGGTATCGGTTGTGGTGATCCGCGGCAGCTCACGCTTGCGGCGATCGCCGCCATCAATGCCGCCGATTTGATCCTGATCCCGCGCAAGGGCACCGCGAAGTCGGACCTCGCCGAACTGCGCCGGACGATCTGCGCGCAAGCGCTGAGCCAAGACCGCACGCGCATCGCCGAGTTCGACCTGCCGGTGCGTGACGCCGGCGAGGAGGACTATCGCAAGGGCGTGGACGATTGGCATGATGCGATCGCCGCGACCTGGTCGCGAGAAATCGCGCGCCATCTCGGCGGGGAGGGGCGCGTCGCGCTGCTGATTTGGGGCGATCCCTCGCTCTACGATTCGAGCCTGCGGATCGCGCAACGGCTTGATCCGCAGCCATCGATCGAGGTGATCCCGGGCATCACGTCGATCCAGGCGCTGTGCGCGGCGCATGCGCTGCCGCTCAACGAGATCGGTGAGCCGTTCCTGGTCACGACAGGCCGGCGACTGCGCGAGGGCGGCTGGCCTTCCGGCGTGGATACCGTTGTCGTGATGCTCGACGGCGGCGCCGCCTTCCAGACGCTGGATCCTGCCGGGATTCAAATCTGGTGGGGCGCTTATCTCGGCATGCCCGATCAGATCATCATGGCGGGGGAGCTGGCCGAGGTCGGGCCCCGCATCGTCGCCGCGCGCCGCGATGCGCGCGAGCGGCACGGCTGGATCATGGACAGCTATGTCCTCAAGCGGTGATCGTGATCCAGCGATCGGCGATCCGCGCGGCAGGGGCTATCCGGTTTTCAAGCCGCGAATTGAAGGCTGGATGGTCAGGCGGTAGGCGACGAGCTTGTCACCACCGAACTGCTCGAGCGTCGTCTCGCAGACCGGGCAGCGATACTCGCCCTTGCTACCTGAGCCGGACGTCAACTCAAGGCGCCGGAACCCGGCCCCGCAGCGTGGGCACGTGACGTCGTCCTTCTTCATCAACTCACCCCAGAACAACACCGGCGTCACTTCTTAGCGCATCCCGTGCGGCGGAACCATGTTCATGGGCGGAGGGCTCTGGAGCATTCATGCATGGCAACGCCGCGCGACGTGACGCCGGAAGGCGCTGGGCTTGCTTGCACCGCAATATTGGCCGCCTTGTTCGTCTCCGATCGACGCGCGATCGCCGGCGAATATGAGGTTCGCCGGCGATCCGTCGCCTGCCGCGGATGCCATTTATTGCCTGATCAGGCGAACCACGTCCTGCCTCAGCAAGTAGAGCGAGACGGCAAGCAGGACGACGTCCTTCATCAGGAAAGGCACGTTGCCGGTCATTGCAGGGAAGCCGCCGGCGGCGACGTCCCAACCATCAGGCATGAACGGGATGATGGTGACTGTTGCGATGAAGGTACCGGTCGAGCCGAGGGCGCCGAGAACACCGAGCCGCTTGTCCCAGAACCCTGCCAGCAGCAGCGAGCCGAACGTCCACTCTGACGCGCCGAGGAAATAGCTGGCGCCGGCATGGCCGAAGGCGGGATAGAGCCACCAGATCAGTGGCCCGTTGCTGATGAACGGGACCAGCCGTTCGAATTCGTACGCAAACCATTTCTGGTAGCCGAAGAACAGGAACATGATCACCATCGCGGCCCGGACGACGTGGTAGTCGAGATCTTCCGCGAGCAGGCCGGACCGGTAGAGTGCGCGGACAAGTGGATTGTGAGCAGTGTTGCTAAGCGTCGTCATGGTCGTGATCCCTTGTGGGACATCGCGCCGTCGCTTCACGCGACTGCGGGGAAGTCGATGTCGGTGTCGTTGATGCGGTTGAAGACGTTGGTGAAGACGATGGTCGCGAACGCCAGGCTGATCTCGACCAGTTGCGCGTCGCTGTAGCCGGCGGCCTTGATCGCGGCGAAATCCTCGTCGCCGACGGTGCCGCTCGATTGCGCGAGCTTGCGAACGAAGCCGATCAGCGTGTCCTGCCTGGCATCGCCGGTGGGCGCGCCATCGCGGATCTGCCTCAAAGCGTCGGCCTTCACGCCGGCCAGCTTGGCGAGATGGGAGTGCGCGGCCACGCAATAGTCGCAGCCGCCGGCGGCGCTGATCACGAGCTTGATGATCTCCCGATCGCGCTTGGACAGGCTGCCACCGGCGAGCACGGCATCGGCGGCGAGCATCGACTTGAGCGCGGCCGGACCGTGCGCGGCGATCGCCGCATAGGCATTCGGGACACTGCCGGCGGCCTTCTTGATCTGCGCGTAGATCTGGCCTGACGGGCCGGTGTCGGCTTCGAGATTGGGGACTGAGAGACGTGACATGGTGGCACTCCTTGCTTGGGGTGATGAACGAGTACGGAGTGACAATAGGATCAGGGTGTGAGACACTGAATGTCTGTCTAGCTCGTAAATATGCTCATTCGTCTCAATTCGGTCGCTTTGGGGATTGCCATGGATTGGCTCAGCCGGCTGTTCGAGATGATGCCGGTGCGCGGGCGGCTCGATATTCGGTGCAGCTACAGCGTGCCCTGGCGCATCGACCAGGGACCGGGCGCGACCAACGAGATCCCCTATCATGCAGTGCTGGCCGGCTCGGCGATCCTGGACGATCCCGCGGGCGGGCGGCCGCTCTTGCTGAAGACCGGCGACATTCTTCTGCTGCCCGCCAACCCGCGACACGTGATGCATGACGGCAGCGGAGCGGCACCGCTGCCGGCGCGCAACCGGGCGGCGCAGAATTTCACGATCAGCGAGAACCTGGGTTCAGACGAGCGGCTGGACCTGCTGTGCGGACACTTCGCGATTGCACCTCCGCACGACCGTTTGTTGCGCAGCTATCTTCCGCCGCGTCTTGTCGTGAATGCCGGCGCGCGCACGGGAAAGGGGACGGCTGCTCAGCTCGCCGGGCTCGTGTCCCTGATGCGAAGCGAAACGGCCGACGATCATTTGGGCGGCCACGCCATGCTCAATGCACTGTCGACGGCAATGTTTGCGCTCGTGCTGCGGCTTGCAAGCGAGACCGATGCAACGTCACGGGGACTTCTCGCCCTGGTCGGTGATCCCCGGCTCGCGCCGGCGGTGGCCGCCATGTTCAACGCACCCGCGCGCGCGTGGTCGCTGCCGGAATTGGCGCGCCTCTGCAACATGTCGCGCGCCACGCTGGCGCGGCAGTTTCAGGACAAGCTCGGGCGCTCGGCCAGCGATCTGCTTACCGATATCAGGATGACGCTCGCGGCGAACGAGCTGAAGCGATCATCGCTGTCGACCGCTGCCGTCGCGGAGATGGTCGGATATCAATCGGAGGCCGCCTTTCAGCGCGCCTTCAAGAGCCACATCGGCGTGACGCCGGCGCAGTGGCGGAAGGCGCAGCGCTCCGGGGAGAATGTGTTGGCCGGGCCTAGTGCACCGGTCGATCCGCCGCGCGCCATGCAAGCTTGATCCAGCACGGACGAACGGCCGATGGTTCACTCGCCACCGGCCGCTGTGCGCGCTGTCATGCCTTCACGGTCGTCGCCTGCTGAAGCACCGGAATCATGTCTTCGGGCTCCGGGCGGCGGGTGTAGTCGGGGTTGACCTCGGAGTAGAGGATCACGCCGTCCTGTCCGACGACGTAGCGGGCCGGCATCGGCAGCGTCCAGCCCGGATCGTCGTTGAACGTCGGCAGATCGTTCTTCAGCTGCTTGTAGAGCTCGACCAGATAGTCAGGCAGACGGAAGCGCAGCCCGAACGCGTCGCCGACCTGACCCTTCACGTCGGACAGGATCGGAAAGGAGAGCTTGTTCTGGCGCACCGACTTGCGGCTGTTCGGCGCGGTCTGCGGCGAGATCGCGACCAGCGAGGCGCCGTGTTTGTCGAATTCCGGCTTGGCGGCCTCGAGCGCCTGCAGCTCCATGTTGCAATACGGGCACCAGACGCCGCGATAGAAGCTGAGCACCAGCGGGCCGCGCTTGAGCAGATCGGCCGAGTTGACGCTGTTGCCCTCGGGATCGCGGAGCGAGAAGGCGGGAGCAACATCGCCCGCCTTCTTGGCGTGCTGGGCGGCACCGGACGCGATCAGCTCCGCGGTGGCGCGGTGCATGATATCGATCACGGTTCGCGGAACGTTGTAGGGCGGCTTTCCGGCTTCGAAATCGGCCTTGAAAGCGTCGAGCTTGGCTTGCAGCGACATGACGGTTCTCCTTGGGCTTCCGTGTGAAGGACGGCCAGGCCGTCCGGTTCGTTGAATTCACACCCAGGAAGCTAAAGGAGACGGCAGCGCCGGGTAGCGCTGGCGTCGGACTAGCGCTTATTCCTGTTTGGAATGAGCATGAGCGGCTTCAACGCCGGATGAGGCGTCACGCATTGAAGTTGCGCTCGAAGAAGTCGGCGAATGCGCGGGCCTTGGCGGTCGCGGCCCGTCCGGTCGGCAGCACCGCCCATAGATCGAGCGTGGGGAGGCTCCATTCCGGCAAGACTGCGCGCACAGCGCCCGATTTGAGCTCGGGCGTGAACATCCATTCCGACGCGATCGCGAGCCCGGCATCGGCGAGCACCGCGGCGCGGACGCCTTCGGCCGCCGTCACCCGCAACCGGCTCCGCACCGTGACGGCGAGTTCGGTGCTCTCGCGTTGAAACGACCAGACGCCGCCCTCGCGAAGATAGACGACGGCCTGGTGCCGGCTCAATTCACCCGGCGTGGCCGGCGTGCCGGCGCGGTCGAAATAGGCCGGCGTGCCCAGCACGAGGCGCTTGCATCTTGCGACACGGCGTGCGGTCAGCGTCGAATCCGCCATCTTGCCCATCCGCAGCGCGACGTCGATGCCTTCCTGGACGAGATCGATCTGGCGGTCGTCGAGCACGACTTCGAGCTCCAGCTCCGGGTGCTGCGCGAGAAATTTCGGCAGCATCGGAATGAGATGAAGCCGGGCGAAGGTGACGGCTGCGCAGACCCGCAAGCGTCCCTTGAGGCCGGCGCCGGCGCCGCGCGCCGCGATCTCGGCCTCGGCAGCCTCTTCAAGCGCGCGTCTGGCGCGCTCGAGATAGCCGAGCCCCGCTTCGGTCGGGGTGAGCCCGTGGGTCGAGCGGATGAGCAGCTTGACCCCGAGAAATTCCTCGAGCTGCGCCACCGATTTCGAGACCGCCGGCTGGCCGACCCGGAGCTGCCGCGCCGCACCGGAGAACGAGCCGGTCTCGACCACCCGCACGAACGTCTCCATCGCCGCCAGACGATCCATGGCTATTCTCCGCAGGAATGAGCGATCTCGCCCATCCTGTCACGGTCCGGGGCGATTGGCCATTTCCGCGTTGGCGGAGGGAAAGGCTAGGACTTGCGATGCCTGGCGTTGACCGCGATCGCGGCGGCGGCGGTGCGGTTCTCGACGCCAAGCTTGGCGTAGATCTGCTCGAGGTGCTTGTCGACGGTGCGCGGGCTGAGGCCCAGGATCTGCGCGATGTCGCGGTTGGTCTTGCCCTTGGACAGCCAGGACAGCACCTCGCCCTCGCGGGTGGTCAGGCCTAGCTCGCTGGAGAACTCGGCCGGCATGTCGCCGCTGGTGTCCTTGGCGAGCCGCAGCAGGAATTCGTTGGGGCCGAGCTTGCCCATATATTGCAGCCGGAGCTGCTCGTTGCCCGGGAATGACGCCACGGTCGCGGTTTTCGGTCCCGGCTTGCCCTTCTGCGCCTGTTCGAGCCATTGCGGCATCGGATCGGGCAGAACGAAATTGTCGGCGGCGTCGGCGAGCGTGTCCGACAGCAGCCGCTGCGCCTGCGGCGTCGCCCACAGCAGCGCGCCTGCACTGTTGACCGCAAGCAGATAGCGGCCGGAGACGTCGAGCGCGGCGCGAGCGCTCTGCGTCATCCGCGCGTTGGCGAGATGGACCCGGATGCGCGCCAGCATCTCCTCGACCACGATCGGCTTCGTCACGTAGTCGACGCCGCCGGCCTCCAGCCCGCGCACGATGTGCTCGGTTTCGGCCAGCCCCGTCATGAAGATGATCGGCACGCCGTCGAGCCCGGCGTCGCGCTTCAGCCGCTTGCAGGTCTCAAAACCGTCCATGCCGGGCATCACCGCGTCGAGCAGCACGATGTCGGGGGTGATCTGGTCGACGATGCGCATCGCGGAGGCGCCGTCGAGCGCGACCATCACGGTCATGCCGGCGCCGTCGAGCGCGTCGGTCAGGAGGCGCAACGTCTCCGGCGAGTCGTCGACGACGAGCGCGACGTCGCGCTTTCTCTGTTCAATGGTCATAGCTGTGCAATGTCTTCAACGTCGCCATATATTGATCGAGATCGAACCGGTCGATCAGCGTGCGCATCTGGCCGACGAAATCGGCATGTTCGGGACATTCGTTGCCGATCTCGTCGAGCTTGAGCTGGATCGCCCTGATATAGCCAAGCTGGCCGAGGCTGATCAGCTCTTCGACATATTTCACCGGCGGGCGCGAGCCGCTGTCGGGCTTCCATTGCGGCAGCGGCGCCGGCTCGGCTTCATACTGCCACTCGATCTTGAGCAGCTGGCGAATGGTCTCGAGCAGCCGCGGGATGTCGATCGGCTTCATCAGATAGCCGTCGTGGAACGGTTGCGCCAGCGGCGCGCCGTGAGCTTCCAATGCGCTCGCGGAGATCATCAGGATGCGCGCCTGGTGATGGCCTTCGGAGCGCAAGGTCTCGGCCACCGTCCAGCCGTCCATGCCGGCCATCGAGATATCGAGCAGGAACATGTCGGGACGGCAATGCTGTGCAAGCGCAAGGCAACCCTGTCCGTCCGGTGCACTGAGCAGGATGAAGCCGAGCGGCGCCAGGATCTCGCGCAGCAGATCGCGGTGGGTCGGGTCGTCGTCGGTGATCAGGATGGTCTTGCGCGGGCCGTGATAGCCGTAGACGGGAGCGTCGACCGGCGCGTCGCGGCGCGGGTTTGTTACCTCGGAGAGCAGGAGTTTCACGCGGAACGTGCTGCCGGTGCCGACCGTGCTCAGCACCTTGATGTCGCCGCCCATCACTCCGGCGAGCAGGCGGCTGATGGTGAGGCCGAGCCCGGTGCCGGTCTGCGGCTGGGTGACGCCGAGCGCGCCGCGCTCGAATGGGGCGAAGATCCGTTCGAGGTCGTCGGGCTGGATGCCGGGGCCGGTATCGATCACCTCGAACTCGGCGACCGGGCTGCGGTAATGCACCACGAACTGCACCTGGCCGGTCTGGGTGAACTTGATCGCGTTCGAGAGCAGGTTGATCAGGATCTGGCGCAGCCGCTTCTCGTCGGCATAGACCACGACCGGCAGCACGGCCGGCCGGCGGAACACGAAGTCGATGCCTTTTGCGGCGGCTTGCAGGCGGAACATGCCGACCAGTTGCTCGAGGAAGTCGTTCAGCCGCACCTCGTCGCGCGACAGATAGAGCCGGCCGGCTTCGATCTTGGAGATATCGAGGATGCCGTCGATCAGACCCGAGAGATGATCGGCACTGCGGCGGACCACGCGGACCTGCTCGCGCGGCCGCACGTGCAGGCTGTCGTCCTGCTCCAATAGCTGCGCGTAGCCGGAGATCGCGTTGAGCGGCGAGCGGAGCTCGTGGCTGAGGCCGACGACATAGCGGCTCTTGGCGAGGTTGGCGGACTCGGCGACTTCCTTGGCGCGCTGCAGTTCGGCATCGGTGCGCTTGTGGGCGTCGATCTCCTGGATCAGCAGCGTGGTCTGGCGGCGGGTTTCGTCTTCGGCGGCGCGGCGGCTCTGCTGCGCCAGCACGAACAGCCAGGCGACGACGCCGATGATGAGCGTGAGCGCAAAGAACACCTTCCAGAGCACGTCGGCCAAGAGCTCGTTGGCATGCACGGCCGCCGTGGTCTGCAGATAGATCAGGCCGAGCACCAGCGCGACCAGACCGGCCGAGACCGCGAACACGCCGAGGTAATGGCCGAGCTGCGAGTTGATACGGGCGTAGATCGGCTGCGGCATCACCTTGCCCAACGCATCCGCGACCTGCGCGCCGATCCGCCCGTGCGGCTTGCAGAGGTCGTGACAGCGGGCGTCGAGCGAGCAGCACAAGGAGCAGATCGGCCCGGCATAGGCCGGGCAGGCGGCCATGTCCTCGGGCTCGAACGCATGCTCGCAGATACAGCACTGGATCGATTCAATGTTCTGCCAGCTCCGCTTCGGCTTGCGGGCGATGTAGTACTTGCCATCGGTTGCCCAGGCAATCAGGGGAGCGGTGATGAAGGCGACGGCGAGCGCGACGAAGGCGGACAGCGCCTTCGCGGTGGGGCCAAACAGGCCGTAGAACGCGCTGATCGACACCACGGTCGCGATCGTCATCGCGCCGACGCCGACCGGATTGATATCGCAGAGATGGGCGCGCTTGAACTCGATGTGCTGCGGCCGCAGACCGAGCGGCTTGTTGATGACGAGATCGGCGACCAGCGCGCCGACCCAGGCGATCGCGACGTTGGAATAGAGCGCCAGCGTCTGCTCCAGCGCCTTGTAGACGCCGATCTCCATCAGCAGCAGCGCGACGACGACGTTGAACACCAGCCACACCACGCGGCCGGGATGCGAGTGGGTGAGGCGGGAGAAGAAGTTCGACCAGGCGATCGAGCCGGCATAGGCGTTGGTGACGTTGATCTTGACCTGCGACAGGATCACGAACGTCCCGGTCAGCGCCATCGCCAGATCCGGCTGCGACAGCACGTAACGGAAGGCTTCGAGATACATGTTGGCCGGCTCGGCCGCGTGTTCGGCCGAGACGCCGTGGCTGAGCGCGAAGAAGGCCAGGAACGAACCGGCCAAGAGCTTCATCGCGCCGAGCACGATCCAGCCCGGGCCGGCCGAGAGCAGCGCGATCCACCAGGCCTTGCGCGAGGTGCGGCGGTCGCGCGGCAGGAAGCGCAGGAAGTCGACCTGCTCGCCGATCTGCGCCACCAGCGCGAACACGACGGAGGCCGCCGTGCCGAACAGCAGCAGATCGAGATTCCCTGAGGGATCGCCGTGCTCGCCGGCGAACTTGCGCCACTCGGTGAACGAATGCGGATTGGCCCAGGCGATCGCCGCGAACGGCATGATGTGCAGGATCACCCACAGCGGCTGGGTCCAGAGCTGGAAGCGGCTGATCAGCGTGATGCCGTAGACGACGAGCGGAATGATCACCACCGCGCTGATCAGATAGCCGATCGGCCGCGGGATGCCGAAGCACATGTCGAGCGCGCTGGCCAGGATCACGGCCTCGATCGCGAAGAAGATGAAGGTGAAGGAGGCGTAGATCAGCGAGGTGATGGTCGAGCCGATATAGCCGAAGCCGGCGCCGCGGGTCAGCAGGTCGATGTCGATGCCGCTTTTCGCGGCATGGTAGGCGATCGGCAGGCCGCACAGGAAGATGATGACGCTGACCACCAGGATCGCGGCCGAGGCGTTGATCGCGCCGTAGTTCAGCGTGATGGTGCCCCCGATCGCCTCCAGCGCCAGGAACGAGATCGCGCCGAGGGCGGTGTTGGCGACGCGGGCGGCAGACCAGCGCCGCGCGCTCTTGGCGGTGAAGCGCAGCGCGTAGTCTTCCAGCGTCTGGTTGGCGACCCATTGATTGTATTGGCGCCTGACGCGGTCTATCCGCTGCCGCCCTGCCACTCGCTCTTACTCCTGGTCCACGATGCGCTGATCGCGGGCAAATCCCGTACCAAAAACCTACGTCGCTATTTTGCGGTGCAGTATACGCGATCTCACGTATCAGTGCGCTGCACAAAAGTGAGCAATCCTCGCCTGATCAATAAGCGTTCTCGAACCGATGGGGTGCTCATGTCAGACGAAACCAAACCAGGCCTGAAGTCTCCGCTGCGGCGCAAGCTCTTGATGGGAATGGCCGCTTTGCCGGCCGTTTCGATGCTGGGGCGTCCCGCCTTTGCCGACGTTCCCGCAACCTCTGCGGTCAACACCACGGGTCTTGCAGTCACCGATAGCGAAGTCACGGTCGGCATCCTGCATTCGGTGACCGGCACCATGGCGATCTCCGAGACCGGGTCGGTCGAGGCCGAGAAGCTCGCGATCGAGCAGATCAACGCCGCCGGCGGCGTGCTCGGCCGCAAGATCAAGTTCATCCAGGAGGACGGCGCGAGCGACTGGCCGACCTTCGCGGAGAAGGCCAAGAAGCTGCTGGTCAACGACAAATGCGCCGCCGTGATGGGCTGCTGGACCTCGGCCTCGCGCAAGGCGGTGCTGCCGGTGTTCGAGCAGTACAACGGCATGCTGTACTACCCGACCTTCTATGAAGGCCTCGAGCAGTCCAAGAACGTGATCTACACCGGCCAGGAGGCGACCCAGCAGATCATCGCCGGCCTCGACTGGGTCAACAAGACCAAGGGCGCCAAGAGCTTCTATCTGCTCGGCTCGGACTACATCTGGCCGCGCACCTCGAACAAGATCGCGCGCAAGCACATCGAAGGCCATCTGCAAGGCTGCAAGGTGGTCGGCGAGGAATACTTCCCGCTCGGCTCGACCCAGTTCAACTCGGTCATCAACAAGATCAAGCTGACCAAGCCCGACGTGATCTACGCGATCATCGTCGGCGGCTCCAACGTCGCGTTCTACAAGCAGCTCAAGGCGGCCGGCATCGACCTGTCGAAGCAGACGCTGCTGACGATCTCGGTGACCGAGGACGAGATCGACGGCATCGGCGGCGAGAACATCGCGGGCGCCTATGCCTGCATGAAGTATTTCCAGTCGCTCGACAACGCCAACAACAAGGCGTTCGTGCCCGCGTTCAAGAAGATGTGGGGCGAGAAGACCGTGATCGGCGACGTCACCCAGGCTGCCTACCTCGGCCCGTGGCTGTGGAAATTGACGGTGGAGAAGGCGGGCTCCTTCGACATCGACAAGATCGCGGCGGCATCTCCCGGCGTCGAGTTCAAGGGCGCGCCGGAAGGTTACGTCCGGATCCACGAGAACCATCATCTCTGGTCGAAGACCCGCGTCGGACGCGCCAAGGCCGACGGCCAGTATGAGCTGATCTACGAGACCGCCGATCTCGTCGAGCCGGATCCGTTCCCCAAGGGCTACCAGTGAAGCCGCGCGCCTAAGGCGCAAGACCGCGACCTCAACGCATCGCGGCGTGGACGTCACCGCCCACGCCGCCGATCGGGCGCCGCTGCGTCGCGGCGCATGCCCCTGGACTGGAGGACGATAGATGTTCGGCGACTATTCGATCAGCGATCTCGGCGCCATCCTTGCGATGCAGGGATTTGCCGGGCTCATCCTGTTCTCCGTCTATGTGCTGATGGCGCTCGGGCTTGCCATCATCTTCGGCCAGATGGGCGTCATCAACATGGCCCATGGCGAGTTCATGATCCTGGGCGCCTACGTCACCTGGATGACGTCGAACGCCGTGCAGCACGTCGCGCCCTGGCTGTTCCCCGGTTACTTCTTCATTGCGATGATCCTGGCGTTCATCGCCTCCGGCGCGCTCGGCATGCTGGTCGAATGGGCGCTGATCCGCCATCTCTACAAGCGCCCGCTCGATACGCTGCTGGCGACCTGGGGCCTCAGCCTGATCCTGCAACAGGCCTATCGCTCGATCTTCGGCGCGCGCGAGGTCGGTGTCGAACTGCCGGAATGGATGATGGGCTCCTGGCAGGCGACCGACTCGATCCAGATCCCGATCAACGGCATGTTCGTGATGGCGCTGACCATCCTGATCACGATCGTCGTGTTCTACATCCTGTTCTGGTCGAGCTGGGGCAAGCAGGTGCGCGCGGTGGTGCAGAACCGCGTGATGGCCGGCGCCGTCGGCATCAACACCGAGAAGGTCGACCGCTACACCTTCGGTCTCGGCTGCGGCATCGCCGGGATCGCAGGCTCCGCCTTCACCATGATCGGCTCGACCGGACCGACCGCCGGCCAGCTCTACATCGTCGACACCTTCCTGGTCGTGGTGTTCGGCGGCGCCGCCTCGCTGTTCGGCACCATCGCCTCCGCCTTCTCGATCTCGCAGACCCAGTCGACGCTGGAGTTCTTCCTGTCGGGATCGATGGCCAAGGTGATCACGCTCTTGACCATCGTCGCGATCCTGATGGTGCGTCCGCAGGGGCTGTTCGCGCTCAAGGTCCGCAAATAAGAACAAGCAGGCAGGTCATGATCATCAACTCGCGCTTTTTCAATCGCTCCGAACTGCTCGGCTTCCTTGCGCTCGCGGTGCTGCTGCTTCTGATCCTGCCGCTGTCGCTCGATATCTTCCGCCTCAACCTGGTCGCAAAATACCTGACCTACGCCTTCGTCGGCATCGGCCTCGTGTTGTGCTGGGGCTATGGCGGCATCCTGAGCCTGGGGCAGGGCGTGTTCTTCGGCCTCGGCGGCTACTGCATGGCGATGTACCTCAAGCTCGAGGCGTCGTCGGTTGCCAACACCAAGATCCAGTCGACGCCGGGCATCCCGGATTTCATGGACTGGAACCAGCTCACGCAAATTCCGCTGTTCTGGAAGCCGTTTCACAGTTTTCCGGTCACGGTGCTGGCGATCCTGCTGGTTCCCGCCTTCTTCGCGCTGATCATTGGTGCCGCGATGTTCAAGCGCCGGGTCGGCGGCGTGTACTTTGCGATCATCACGCAGGCGATCGCCGCGATCCTCACTATCCTGATCGTGGGCCAGCAGGGTTACACCGGCGGCATCAACGGCATCACGGATCTGCGCACGCTGCACGGCTGGGACATCCGCACCGATCACGCCAAGTTCATTCTGTATTTCGTCGAGGTTGTGCTGCTGTTCGGTTGCATCGTTGCCGCGCAGTTCATCCGCCTGACAAAACTCGGGCGCATCCTGGTGGCGATGCGGGAGCAGGAGGACCGCGTGCGCTTCTCCGGTTACAGCGTCGCCAACTTCAAGATCTTCGCGTTCTGCGCCGCGGCGGTGTTCGCCGCGATCGGCGGCGCCATGTTCACGCTGGAAGTCGGCTTCATGTCGCCGTCCTTCGTCGGCATCGTGCCGTCGATCGAGATGGTGATCTACACCGCGGTCGGCGGCCGGATGTCGATCTTCGGCGCCGTGTGGGGCGCGCTGCTGGTGAATTTTGCCAAGACCAGCCTCTCGGAATCCTTCCCGCAGCTCTGGCTGTTCGGTCTCGGCGCGCTGTTCATCGCGGTCGTGCTGGCGTTCCCGAACGGGCTCTCCGGGATCTGGGCGGACCGTGTCCAGCCCCGCATCGATCGGCTGTTGGCATCACGCAAATCGAAATCGGCGCCCGGCCTGGTCGCCGACGGCGCACCGGCCGAGTGAGGAGGGACCATCATGCTCGTCGGCCATCAGCCCAAGGAATTCCTGCTCGCGGTCTCCGGTCTCACCGTGTCCTTTGACGGCTTCAAGGCCGTCAACGATCTCTCCTTCTATGTCGAGGAGAACGAGATCCGCGTCATCATCGGCCCGAACGGCGCCGGCAAGACCACGGTGCTCGACCTGATCTGTGGCAAGACCAGGGCCACATCCGGCTCGATCCAGTTCCGCGGCCAGGAGCTGACCAGATTGCGCGAGAACGAGATCGTGCAGGCCGGGGTGGGGCGCAAGTTCCAGACGCCGTCGGTGTTCGAGGATCTCACCGTGTTCGAGAACCTCGAGATTTCTTTCCCGCGCGGCCGCACCGTGTTCGGCTCGCTGGCCTTCCAGCGCGACGACACCGTCAAGCAGCGGGTCGAGGAGGTCGCCGAGATGATCTTCCTGAAGGACAAGCTGAACACCTATGCCGACCAGCTCAGCCATGGCCAGAAGCAGTGGCTCGAGATCGGCATGCTGCTGATCCAGGACCCGGACCTTTTGATGCTCGACGAGCCGGTCGCCGGCATGAGCGTGTCCGAGCGCGCCAAGACCGCCGAGCTGCTCAACCGCATCATCAAGGACCGCTCGGTGCTGGTGATCGAGCACGACATGAAGTTCGTCGAGGACATCGCCCACAAGGTCACCGTGCTGCACCAGGGCCAGATCCTGTCCGAGGGGACGATGGAGCACGTCAAGAACGATCCGAAAGTGATCGAAGTCTATCTGGGTCATTAAGGAGCGCGACGATGCTGGCAATCAATGATCTTCACGTCGCCTATGGCCAGAGCGAGGTGCTGCACGGCCTCAACGTCTCGGTCGCGCCCAACGAGATCGTCGCGATCATGGGCCGCAACGGCATGGGCAAGACCACGCTGATGAAGTCGTTGATGGGCATCCTGCCGGCCAAAAGCGGCAAGGTGACCATGGACGGCGCCGAGCTCGGCGCGATGAAGAGCTACGAGCGGGTGGCCAAGGGGCTCGCCTACGTGCCGCAGGGCCGCATGATCTTCTCCACCATGACGGTGCAGGAGAACATCGAGACCGGGCTCGTGGTGTCAGGCGGCTCCGAGGTGCCCGGCGACATCTATGAGCTGTTTCCGGTGCTGCTCGAAATGAAGGGCCGCCGCGGCGGCAACCTCTCGGGCGGGCAACAGCAACAATTGGCGATCGCCCGCGCGCTGGCAACCAAGCCGAAGGTGCTGCTGCTGGACGAACCGACCGAGGGCATCCAGCCGTCGATCATCAAGGACATGGCGCGCACCCTGAAGCGGATCCGCGACGAGCGCGGGCTGTCGATCGTGGTCTCCGAACAGGTGCTGAGCTTCGCGCTCGATATCGCCGACCGCGTGCTCGTGATCGAGAACGGCGAGATCGTCCGCGACGATCCGCGCGCCAGCGTCGATGCCGCGCAGATCTCGAAATATCTGTCTGTGTAACCACCACCAGTCAACGAAGGGGAGCAATGCGATGCCAGATACATTGATCAAGGTCGATCTCAGCAAGTCGGCCTATGAGAACGACAAGATCCACAACCGCTGGCATCCCGAGGTTCCGATCGTCGAGTGGGTCAGCCCCGGCGACGACTTCATCATCGAGACCGTGGACTGGACCGGCGGCTTCATCAAGAACAACGATTCCGCTGACGACGTGCGCGACATCGATCTGTCGATCGTGCACTTCCTGTCCGGCCCGATCGGCGTCAAGGGCGCCGAGCCCGGCGATCTCCTCGTCGTCGACCTGCTTGACGTCGGTCCGTTGAAGGAGAGCCTGTGGGGCTTCAACGGCTTCTTCTCCAAGCAGAACGGCGGCGGCTTCCTCACCGACCATTTCCCGCTGGCACAGAAGTCGATCTGGGACATCAAGGGTCTCTACACCTCGTCGCGCCACGTCCCGGGCGTGAACTTCGCCGGCCTGATCCATCCCGGCCTGATCGGCTGTCTGCCCGATGCCAAGATGCTGGCGGCCTGGAACAAGCGCGAGGCCGAGCTGATCGCAACCAACCCGACCCGCGTGCCGGGCCTCGCCAATCCGCCGTTCGCGCCGACCGCGCATGCCGGCCAGGCCAAGGGTGACACCAAGGCCAAGATCGGCCTCGAGGGCGCCCGTACCGTGCCGCCGCGCGAGCACGGCGGCAATTGCGACATCAAGGATCTGTCCCGCGGCTCCAAGATCTACTTCCCGGTCTATGTGCCGGGCGGCGGGCTCTCGATGGGCGATTTGCATTTCAGCCAGGGCGACGGCGAGATCACCTTCTGCGGCGCCATCGAGATGGCCGGCTGGCTGCACATCAAGGTCGATATCATCAAGGACGGCGTCTCGAAATACGGCATCAAGAATCCGGTGTTCAAGCCGTCGCCGATCACGCCGAACTACAAGGACTACCTGATCTTCGAGGGCATCTCGGTCGACGAGGCCGGCAAGCAGCACTATCTCGACGTCCACATCGCCTATCGCCAGGCCTGCCTGAACGCGATCGAATATCTGAAGAAGTTCGGCTACTCCGGCGCCCAGGCCTATTCGATCCTCGGCACCGCACCGTGCCAGGGCCACATCTCCGGCGTGGTCGACGTGCCCAACGCCTGCGCCACGCTGTGGCTGCCGACGGAGATCTTCGACTTCGACGTCATGCCGTCGTCGGCAGGGCCGATCAAGCATATCAAGGGCGACGTGCAGATGCCGATCTCGCCGGACAAGTGATCCTTTCAGTGATCCCTGCGCGAAGGGTGCGGGACGGCTTTCGTATTGGCCGCCCCGCATCCATCGCCGGACTTCACACGACTGCGCAAGGATTAAGGTAATGCCGATCTACGAATATCTCTGCAGCGATTGCGGTCCCTTCACCGACATGCGGCCGATGGCCGAATGCGACCTGCCGCAGGACTGCCCGCAATGCGAGGCTACGGCGCCGCGTGTGATCCTGACCGCGCCGGCGTTCTTCTGCATGCCCTCGGACAAGCGCAAGGCCCACGCCACCAACGAGCAGAGCCGGCACGCGCCGAAGACGCTCGATCAATACAAGGCCGCGCACGGCCCGGGCTGCGGCTGCTGCTCTTCCTCGGGAAAGAAGAAGCCGGCGCGACTGATGACCAAGACCAGGAGCGGCGCCAAGGGCTTTCCGACTGCGCGGCCCTGGATGATCAGCCACTGACAAGGTGGCTGAGTATCAGGCCTGTTCGGCGACCTTGAGGGCCTCGGTGCGGATCTCCTCGACCAGCCGCTCCTTCAGGGCGACGAATTCCGGCGTGGTCTTGATCTTGTAGGAGCGCGGATGCGGTAGATCGACCGCGATCTCCGCCTTGATGCGGCCGGGACGGGCGCTCATCACGATGACGCGGCTGCCGAGGAAGATCGCTTCCTCGATATCGTGGGTGACGAACAGCACCGTCTTCTGGTCGCGCTCCCAGATCCCGAGCAGCATCTCCTGCATCAAGGCCCGGGTCTGGTTGTCGAGCGCACCGAACGGCTCGTCGAGCAGCAGGATTTTTGGATCATTGGCAAGCGCGCGGGCGATCGCGGTGCGCTGCTGCATGCCGCCCGACAGCTGCTTCGGCCAGTGATTTTCGAAGCCGGATAGTCCGACCCGGCGGATGAAGGCGTCGGCGATGTCATGGCGTTCCGCCTGCGACGCGCCGCGCTCGCGCAGGCCGAAGGCGATGTTCTCGCGCACGGTCAGCCAGGGAAACAAAGTATAGGACTGAAACACCATGCCGCGGTCGGCGCCGGGGCCGGTGACCTCGCGCCCGTCGAGCGTGACGCGCCCGCTGGTCGGCCGGTCGAGCCCGGCGACGATCCGCAGCAGGGTGGACTTTCCGCAGCCGGAGGGGCCGAGGATGGTGACGAAGTCGTTGTCGCCGACATCGAGCGTGGTCGGTTCGAGTGCGCGGGTCGGCGCGCGGCCGGCGCGGGCGGGGAAGGTTCGGGAGACCTGATCGATCCTGAGCGCGGTCATGCGAGCTTCCACGGGAACAGCCAGGCGTTGAACGCCTTGAACAGGAAATCGGAGATCAGGCCGATCAGCCCGATCACGATGATGCCGAAGATGATCTGACCGGTGTTGAGCAGTGCCTGGCTGTCGGTGATCATGTGCCCGATGCCGGACGATGAGCCGATCAGCTCGGCCACGATCACATAGGTCCAGGCCCAGCCGAGCACCAGCCTCAGGATCTCGGCGATCTCGGGGGCCGCGGAAGGCAGCAGCACGCGGCGGATGATGCCGCTGTCGCGGGCGCCGAGCGTGTAGGCGGCTTCCACCAGATCGCGCCGCGTGGCGCCGACGGTGACGGCCACCATCAGGATGATCTGGAACACCGCGCCGATGAAGATCACCAGCAGCTTCTGCAACTCACCGATGCCGGCCCACAGGATCAGCAGCGGGATGAACGCGGAAGCCGGCAGATAGCGCGCAAAGGACACGAAGGGTTCGAGGAAGGCCTCGATTGGCTTATACGCGCCCATCAGCACGCCGATCGGCACCGCGATCACGCCGGCGAGCGCAAAGCCGCCGATGACGCGCCAGATCGTCATGCCGATATCGAACAGGAAGCCTTGCTTGGCGAGCAGCTCATAGCCCTCCTGCACCATGGTCAGCGGGTTGGCGAGGAAGGTCTTCGACACATGGCCGCCGAACGTCGCCCAGGACCAGAGGGCGACGAACAGCACGAAGAAGGCGAGGCCATAGGCCACGCGCTGCTTCGATGTGGTGGGCTCGAGGGGACGCATCAATTGATCCGGGCGTATCTCATGCGCCGGTCCCGCCCGGCATGTCGCGAGGCGGGACCGGGCTAAGTGGTCGTTGCGTTACTTGATGAAGCTTGCGTCGTAGATGTCCTCGACCTTCGGCGCGGCCTTGATGATGCCGACCTCGAGCAGGAGCTCCGCGGCGTCCTTGTTGAAGGTGAGGAAGTCGCCGGCGAAGAATTTCTGGTTGGCGGCCTTGTCCTGCCAGCGCAGGTACTTCGCCGAGTTGCCGAACTGTTCGCCGGACTGCTTCACGTCCGCGCCCATGATCTCATAGGCCTTGGACTGGTCCTTGGCGATCATGTCGAGCGCCTCGAAATAGCTGTCGGCCAGTGCCTGCGCCGCCTTCGGATTGTCGGTCAGGAATTTCGGGGTGCAGCCGAAGGTGTCCATCACGATCGGATAGTCGAGCGTGGTGGCGATGATCTTGCCCTTGTCGGGCGCGGCGCGCACCGTCGACAGATAGGGTTCGTAGGTCATCGCGGCATCGTTCTGGCCGGAGACGAAAGCCTGCGCCGCAGCGGCCGGCTCCAGGTTGACCACGGTGACGTCCTTCACCGTGAGGCCGTTCTTCTTCAGCATCCAGGCCAGCGCGAAATAGGGCGAGGTGCCGGGCGCCGATGCCGCGACGGTCTTGCCCCTCAGATCCTTGATCGCGGCGACGTCGTTGCGCACGGCCATGCCGTCGGCGCCATAGCTCTTGTCGAGCTGGAAGATCTGCTTGGTCGCGACGCCATTGGCGTTCCAGGAGATCCAGGTCTCGACCGTGGTCGCCGCGCACTGGATGTCGCCCGAGGCGATCGCGAGATGGCGGTCCTTCTGCGGGATCTTCTTCAATGTCACGTCGAGACCGTTCTTCTTGAAGATGCCGGCCTCCTTGGCGAGCGTCAGCGGCGCGAATCCGGTCCAGCCGGAGATGCCGACGCCGACCTTGACGTCGTCAGCGAATGCGGCGCTGGACGCGAGCAACACCGCGATGGCAGGCAATAGCTTGAAGGAACCCATGATTGTCGACCCCTTGAACGATGGATTGAACCCAGTTGATGTCGTCACGTCAGTCGCGGCGGATTGCCGCATGAAGCCTCTCGGCGGATGGCGGCTCATGATGCATTGCATGAAATATGCCGCGCAAGCCGTTCTCAGCCTCCCTTGAAGCGAGCCACCAGGCGGTGGGTGTCGCCTGGATAATGCAGCCGCACCGCGGTCACCGTGCGCGCGCTGCGCCAGGTATAGCGGTCGATCACGAGGCAAGGCGCACCGACCGCGATGTCGAGGGCCTTGGCCGTATGCTCGTCCGCGACCACGGCGCTGATCGTATGTTCGGCCTCGGTCCACGGCACATGATGCAGCAGCCATGATCCCGGCGGCTCGCGCGCAAAGTCCGCCGTTGCGGCTTCCGGAACCGTGGAGAGATCGATCAGCCTGTCCTCGACGGCGAATGGCACGTCGTCGGCGCTGTGCCGGCAGGCGATCGCGATCACCTTGCCGGCCGTGCTCACGCCGAGCCGGGCACGATCGGCCGCGGTCGCGGCGCGACGCCGGCAATCGATCAGCTGATAGCCATAGCTGCGGCCGAGCGCAGTGATCTCAGCACGGATGTCGGCGATCTTGAGCACCGCCGACATGTGCTGCGGCCGGCGCACGAATGTGCCGGCCCGCCGCCGCCGCTCGATCAGATCGGCTTGCGCAAGCTCGGACAGCGCCTTGTTCACCGTCATGCGCGAGCAACGATAGCGCGCCATCAACTGATGTTCGAACGGAATACGGTGGCCCGGCGGCCATTCGCCGGTCAGGATCCGGGTCTCGATATCGAGCCGGATCCGTTTATAGAGAGTCGGCTTTTCGGCCGCGCCCGGCTTGGCTCGATCGGAGGCGACGTTCATGCGACGAGCCTCCGGACGCTCGCATTGAATCGCTCGCGCGCCTTGCCGCGCAGCCGGTGTCGTCCGCCGGTGACAACCTTGTCGCCGCCGGCCCAGACGCAATCGATCGCGTCGCTTGCGGTCGCAAACAGCCAGCCGTCGAGAACGGCATCGCCCGACCGTCCCGCCAGCGACGGATGCGCGATGTCGAGGCTGACAATGTCAGCGCGCGCGCCTGGCATGAGCCCGACGTCGGGCTGCGCCAGGGCCTGCGCGCCGCCCGTGAGCGCGTGGTCGAACAGGGCACGGCCGATGGATGCGCCAGGACGTCCCGAGAGCACGTTGCGCTCGCGATGTTTCAGCCGCTGGCCGTATTCGAGCTGACGCAACTCGTCGGCGACGCCGACCAGCACATTGGAATCGGTCCCGATGCCGAACCGGCCGCCCGCGGCAAGGAATTCGCGCGCCGCAAAGATGCCATCGCCCAGGCTCGCTTCGGTGACCGGGCAGAGGCCGGCAACGGCGCCGCTGCCGGCGAGCGCGGCGACTTCCCGATCCGTCATGTGGGTTGCGTGAATGAGGCACCAGCGTCGATCAACCGGCACATGGTCGAGCAGCCATTCCACCGGCCGCTGTCCCGACCAGGCCAGGCAATCCTCCACCTCGCGCAGCTGTTCGGCGGCGTGGATGTGGATCGGGTCTGCGGCGGCCAGCGGAATGATTGCCGCGAGCTCGTCCGGCGCCACGGCGCGCAGGCTGTGCGGGGCGATGCCGATAGTGGCGCCGGGAAGTGTTCGGATCGCCTCGCGCGAGGCAGCCATCAGCGCGGCGAACTGGTCGACCGAGCAGATGAAGCGACGCTGACCGGCATGTGGTGCTGCACCGCCGAACGTGCCGTGGGCATAAAAGCTCGGCAGCAGCGTAAGCCCGATGCCGGAGGCCTCGGTCGCTTCCACAATGCGCACGGCCATCTCGGCGGGGTTGGCGTAGGGGGAACCGTCGCGGTCATGGTGCAGATAGTGAAATTCGCCGACCCGGGTAAAGCCCCGCTCGAGCATCTCGACATAGAGCAGGGTGGCAACAGCAGCGACGTCGTCCGGCGTCATGGTCAGCGCGAAGCGATACATCGTCTCGCGCCAGGTCCAGAACGTATCGGTGGTGTCGCCGCGCAGTTCGGCAAGGCCGGACATGCCGCGCTGGAAAGCGTGACTGTGCAGGCTCGCCAGTCCCGGTACCGCCAATCGATGACATTCGTCGCCGGAGGCGGGCGCCGCACCTGCCGTCACCGCGGCGATCGCACCGTCGGCGACCACGATTTGCACGTCATTGGCCCAGCCCGAAGGCAGCAGCGCGCATGCGAAATGCAGTCGTGTCATTTTTCCACGCCGGCTGGACAGAACCTCGACACGATTATATGTCTAGACATATAAGTCAAGCATCCCAGCTCGAGGGGACGATCGCATGGCACAGCGTTTCGACCGCATCTGGCACAACGCCCGGCTCGCCACGATGCGCGGCGATCGCGCCGATCTCGGCGAGGTTGAGCAGGGCCTGATCGCGGCGCGCGACGGCCGCATCGCCTATGCAGGCGCGCAGTCGGACTTTCCTGTGGATGCGGACGCGGCCGAACGGATCGATTGCGGCGACCGCTGGATCACGCCCGGCCTGGTCGATTGCCACACCCATCTCGTCTATGGCGGCAACCGCGCGCATGAATTCGAGCTTCGTCTCAAGGGCGCGAGCTACGAGGAGATCGCGCGCGCGGGCGGCGGCATCGTCTCGACTGTTGCCGCCACGCGCAGGGCGACCGAGGCCGAGCTCGTTGCCGGCGCGCTGCCGCGGCTCGATGCGCTGATCGGCGAAGGCGCGACCACAGTCGAGATCAAGTCCGGCTATGGCCTCGATGCCGAGACCGAGATGCGGCAGCTGGCGGCGGCACGCAGCCTCGGCCGCCTGCGCCAGGTTGCGATCCGCACGTCGTTTCTCGGTGCGCATGCGCTGCCGCCGGAAGCCGATGGCGACAAGGACCGCTACATCGATCTGGTTTGCAGCGAGATGCTGCCGGCGGTGGCCAAGGCCGGCCTTGCCGATGCCGTCGACGGCTTCATGGAGGGCATTGCGTTTTCAGCCGAGCAGACGGCGCTAGTGTTCGAGGCAGCGCGTGCGCTCGGATTGCCCGTCAAGCTGCACGCGGACCAACTGTCGAATCTCGGCGGTGCCGCGCTCGCCGCAAAGTTCTCCGCACTCTCGGCCGATCATCTGGAGCACACCGATGAAGCGGGTGCTATCGCGATGGCGAAGAGCGGGACGGTCGCCGTCCTGTTGCCCGGCGCGTTCTACTTCATTCGCGAAACCCAGAAGCCGCCTGTCGAGCTGTTCCGCAAGCACAGCGTGAACATGGCGCTGGCGACCGACTGCAATCCCGGCAGCTCGCCGCTGACCTCGCTGCTGCTTGCGATGAACATGGGTGCGACGCTGTTCCGGATGACGGTCGCCGAATGCCTCACGGGCGTGACGCGGGAAGGCGCGCGCGCGCTCGGCATGCTCGCCGAGACCGGCACGTTGGAGGCCGGCAAATATTGCGATCTGGCGATCTGGGGCATCGAGCGGCCGGCCGAACTGGTCTACCGCATCGGCTTCAATCCGCTGCATCGGCGGGTGTGGAGGGGGCAATGAGCGATCCGGTCGGACCGATCGTCGTGAAGCCCGGAACCGTCGGCCTCGACGTGTTGGCGCGCGTGCTGGACGGCGCGTCGATCACACTCGATCCATCGTTCTGGCCGCGCGTCGAGGCGGCCGCGGCAATCGTGGCGAAGGCCGCGCGGATCGACGTCCCCGTCTACGGCATCAATACCGGCTTCGGAAAGCTGGCATCGACGCGGATCGCTCCCGACCAGACCGCGCTGCTTCAGCGCAATCTGATCCTGTCGCATTGCTGCGGCGTAGGCCCGGCGACATCAGAGCCGATCGTGCGCCTGATGATGGCGTTGAAGGTGATCTCGCTCGGCCGCGGCGCGTCCGGCGTGCGGCGTGATGTGATCGAGCAGTTGCAGGGCATGCTGGCGCGCGGCGTCACTCCGCTGGTGCCGCAGCAGGGCTCGGTCGGCGCCTCCGGCGATCTGGCGCCGCTTGCGCATATGACGGCGGTGATGATCGGGGAGGGGCAGGCGTTTCTTGACGGCAAGATGGTGCCGGGCAGCGAGGCGCTTGCCGCTGCCGGTCTTGCGCCGTTGACGCTCGGTCCCAAGGAGGGGCTCGCGCTGATCAATGGCACGCAGTTTTCGACGGCCTATGCGATTTCCGGCCTGCTGCGCGCGCATCGCCTGGCCTGCACTGCGCTGGTGACCGGTGCGCTGTCGGTCGACGCGGCGATGGCCTCCACGGTGCCGTTTCGTCCCGAGATACAAGCGTTGCGCGGCCATGAGGGGCAGATCGCCGCGGCGGCGGCCTTGATCGCGCTGCTCGACGGTAGCGACATCAGGCAATCGCATCTCGAAGGCGACGAGCGCGTGCAGGATCCGTATTGCCTGCGCTGCCAACCGCAGGTCGCGGGCGCCGTGCTCGACCTGCTGGCGCAAGCCGCCCGTGCGTTGACCATTGAAGCCAATGCGGTGACGGACAATCCGTTGGTGTTGGTCGATACGGGCGAGATCGTCTCAGGCGGCAATTTTCACGCCGAGCCGGTGGCGTTTGCCGCCGATCAGATCGCGCTGGCGCTCGCGGAGATCGGCGCCACCAGCGAGCGCCGGATCGCGACCCTCGTCGATCCCGCCCTGAACTTCGGCTTGCCTCCATTCCTGACGCCGGAGCCCGGCATCAATTCCGGGTTCATGATCGCCGAGGTGACGGCGGCGGCGCTCTATGCCGAGAACAAGCAGCGCGCGATGCCGTGCTCGATCGACTCCACGCCGACCAGCGCCAATCAGGAAGACCACGTCTCGATGGCCGCGCACGCCGCGCGCCGGCTGTCCGACATGGCCGACAATCTCGCCGCCATCCTCGGCATCGAGCTGCTGGTCGCGGCACAGGGCATCACGCTGCGCGCCCCGCATGCGACCAGCGCGCCGCTCGCCGCGGTCATTGCCGCGCTGCGCGAGCACGTTCCGGCGCTCGCCGCCGACCGCTACATGGCCGGCGATCTCGCGCAGGCCGCGTCGCTGGTCGAAGCCGACGCGTTGCCCGCGGCTGTGCTCGCGGTCCTTCCGACCGATCCGTTTCCAAGACTTGCTTAGCCGACAGGGACATCCGTCATGAACAGCCGACTGGATAATGAACGCATCATCCGCGCCCCCCGCGGCACCGACATCAGCGCGAAGAGCTGGCTGACCGAAGCGCCGCTGCGCATGCTGATGAACAATCTGGATCCTGACGTCGCCGAGCGCCCGAGCGAGCTCGTGGTCTATGGCGGCATCGGCCGTGCGGCGCGCGACTGGGAGAGCTTCGACCGGATCGCCGCGTCCTTGCGCAAGCTCGAGGGTGACCAGACGCTGCTGGTGCAGTCCGGCAAGCCGGTCGGGATTTTCCGCACCCATGCCGATGCGCCGCGCGTCCTGATCGCGAATTCGAACCTGGTGCCGCATTGGGCCACGCTCGATCACTTCAACGAGCTCGACCGCCAGGGCCTGATGATGTTCGGCCAGATGACCGCGGGGTCGTGGATCTATATCGGCAGCCAGGGCATCGTGCAGGGGACGTATGAAACATTTGTCGAGGTCGGCCGCCGGCACTATGGCGGCAGTCTCGCCGGCAAGTGGATCCTGACGGCGGGCCTCGGCGGCATGGGCGGCGCCCAGCCGCTGGCCGCGACCATGGCCGGCGCCTCGATGCTTGCAGTCGAATGCCAGCCGAGCCGCATCGAGATGCGGCTGCGCACGGGCTACCTCGATCGCCAGGCTGCGACGCTCGACGAAGCACTCGCCATCATTGCCGACACGGCCAAGACGCAGAGGCCGGTGTCGGTCGGCCTGCTCGGCAATGCGGCCGAGATCTTTCCCGAGCTGGTGCGACGCGGCGTGCGGCCGGACATCGTCACCGACCAGACCAGCGCACATGACCCGATCAACGGCTATTTGCCCAAGGGATGGACGCTCGCCGAGTGGGAAGCGCGGCGCGCCGCCGATCCGAAGGCGGTCGAGACCGCGGCCAAGACCTCGATGGTCGATCACGTCCAAGCGATGCTGGATTTTCACGCGCAGGGCATCCCGACGCTCGACTACGGCAACAACATCCGCCAGATGGCCAAGGACATGGGCCTGAAGCAGGCGTTCGATTTTCCGGGTTTCGTGCCGGCCTATATCCGTCCGCTGTTTTGCCGCGGCGTGGGTCCGTTCCGCTGGGCGGCGCTGTCGGGCGATCCCGAGGACATCTTCAAGACCGACGCCAAGGTCAAGGAGCTGATGCCGAACGACGGCCACCTGCACAACTGGCTCGACATGGCGAAGGCGCGCATCAAGTTTCAGGGGCTGCCGGCGCGGATCTGCTGGGTCGGCCTCGGCGATCGCCATCGGCTCGGCCTTGCCTTCAACGAGATGGTGGCGCGCGGCGAGCTCAAGGCGCCGATCGTGATCGGCCGCGATCATCTCGACAGCGGCTCGGTGGCGAGCCCGAACCGCGAAACCGAGGCGATGCGCGACGGCTCCGACGCGGTGTCCGACTGGCCGTTGCTCAACGCGCTGCTCAACTGTGCGAGCGGCGCCACCTGGGTGTCGCTGCATCATGGCGGCGGCGTCGGCATCGGCTATTCGCAGCACGCTGGCATGGTGATCGTGGCGGACGGCACGCCGGAGGCGGCGCGCCGGCTCGAGCGCGTGCTGTGGAACGATCCCGCGACAGGGGTCATGCGCCATGCCGACGCCGGCTACGAGACGGCGATCGACTGCGCGCGCGCCAATGGCCTCGATCTGCCGAGCCTGCGCTGACGCCGGTCCGTGCGATTGAGACTCGCAAGTTAGCGATCAATATGTTTGCGGCTCTCAACCTTCCGGTTGATATACGCACGGCGGCCGGCCGGACATGTCTTGCGACGGGAAACCGGCGGTGCATCTACCGGAGATAGGTGGTCCGTGGAGCGCCGCATCTGTGATCCGTCGCTGATGACACATTAATCTGCCTGGTTTCGCGTCAACGTCGCTGACAGGATGAGCGGCCGGGGTCCTTGTCTCGCGGCGGACGGCATGCAATCTTGCGCCGCCGGCAAAGCAGTTCGAGAGCAACAAGAACAATAATCCCTCTCGTCCCTCCAACTCTGTCGAGGGCCTGATCATGTCGAACCTTACCCAGACGACATCCGCTCCGTGGCGGATAGGAGTGCTGTTCTCGCGTACCGGCTTCATGTCGGTGATCGAGGAGACCCAGTATCAGGGCACGCAACTCGCGATCGAGGAAGTGAATGAAGCCGGCGGCATTTGTGGCCGCGAGCTGGTTCCCGTCGCCTACGACCCCGGTTCGGATTCGGCGGCCTATGGCCATTACGCCAAGCGGCTGATGGTCGAGGATCAGGTCAGCACGATCTTCGGCTGCTACACCTCGTCGAGCCGCAAGGCGGTGCTGCCGGTGGTCGAACGGCTGAACGGACTGCTGTGGTACCCGACGCTCTACGAAGGGTTCGAGGCGTCGCCGAACGTCATCTACACCGGCTCCTCGCCGAACCAGAACAGCCTTGCGCTATGCCGTTATCTGATGGATACGTTCGGAACACGGTTCTATTTCGTGGGATCGGATTACATCTTTCCGCGCGAATCCAACCGGGTGATGCGCGAACTGCTGAAGTCCAATGGCGGCTCGGTCGTCGGCGAGCGCTACGTCAATGTCTTCGCGCGATGGCAGGACTTCGTGCCGATCATCCAGGACATCAAGCGGGTCCGGCCCGACGTGATCTTCTCGACCGTGGTCGGCGAGGGCACGGTCTTCCTCTATCAGGCCTACGCCAATGTCGGGCTCGATCCCAAGCAGGTGCCGATCGCCAGCCTGACCACGACGGAAGCCGAAATCGCCGCCATGGGCTTCGATGTCGGCGAAGGGCACGTGACGGCGGCATCGTATTTCCAGGGCGTCGAGGGCAGCGCCAACAACGCCTTCGTGCAGCGCTTCAAGAAGCGGTTCGGCGCCGACATCTCGACCAACATGTGCGCCGAGGCATCCTATTTCCAGCTGCATCTGTTCGCCAAGGCTCTCGAGCAGGTCAATTCGCTCGACACCGAAGTGCTGCGCTCGATGGTGTTCGGCACCAGCTTTGATGCGCCGCAAGGAGCGGTGACAGTCAACCCGATGTCGGGGCATACTGATCTGTGGACCCGGATCGGGCGTGCCAACCGCCAGGGGCAGTTCGATGTCGTCAGCCAGTCGAAGGAGCCGGTGCATGCGGATCCGTTCCTGATCGGATATGGTCGTGCAACGCAAACGGGAAGCGTCCAATGAACGAGATGTCGCGTAAGCCGCAGCTGAGCCGAGACGTCGGCGGACGCAAGACCATGGTGCAGGAACTTGCCGATCTGTCGGCCGTCGTGGTCGCGCCGGTCGACGATCAGGTCGGCATGTTGCTGCGGGAATTGCAGCGGTTCAGGATGCGGGTGCGTCAGGTCTGGCCGATGCCGGAGAGCGTGCCGGCCGATGCCGACGTGGTGTATTGCGAATATTCTCCTGACCTGGCGCGGCGCCTGCCATGGATTCCCGGCGACGCGCGTTCGGCGCTGGTCGTGATCCTGCCGGCGACGGAGACCGTGCACGCCGACGCGCTGTGTCATGCGACGCCGAACGCCGTTCTGCCAAGGCCGTTCACGCAGAATGCGGTGTTGTCGAGCCTCGTGCTGGCGCGCAGCCAGTTCAGTTACGAGCGGCGCCTGCGCAGCAAGATCGAGAAGCTCGACGACAATCTGCGCTCGATGCGCACGGTGGAACGCGCCAAAGCCATTCTGATGGCGACGCGGCAGATGCCGGAAACCGAAGCCTATGGCTTCATCAGACGACAGGCGATGGATCGTCGCGTGTCGGCAAGTGCAGTCGCCGCGGCGATTGTTGACTCGTTCGAACTGCTTGGCTACGATCATCAACAGTAAGCCCCAATAGCGGGGCCGGCGGCGACAGCGCCGCCTTCGACACAACCGGCAACAAAGCCCTCCCAATGCTCGCGTCAGCGCGCATCGGGAGGGCTTTTTGTTTTTTCAGTCCTGAAGGGAGCTTAGGGATGAGCATTTCACGGCGGACTTTGCTGAGGAATACCGCGGCGCTTGGCGCGTTTGCCGGCGCCGGACTGCCGCACATCTGGATCAAGAATGCCGACCTCGCTTACGCCGCCGGCGGCGAGATCAAGGTCGGCGTGTTGTTCTCGCTGACCGGAACGACCGCGATCATCGAGGAATCGCTCAACAAGGCGACGCTGCTCGCGATCGAGGAGATCAACGCCGCCGGCGGCATCAAGGGCAGCAAGATCGTGCCGATCGTCGAGGATCCCGCCTCCGACCCCGCGACGTTCTCGGAGAAGGCACGCAAGCTCGTCGTCGGCGACAAATGCGTCAGCGTGTTCGGTTCCTACACCTCGGCGAGCCGCAAGGCGGTGCTTCCGGTGTTCGAGCGGCAGAACAATCTCTATTGGTATCCGACGCTCTATGAAGGCCGCGAGTGTTCGAAGAACGTCATCTACACCGGCGCGGTGCCGAACCAGCAGCAGGACGAGTTCGTGCCCTGGCTGGTCAAGAAATTCGGCAAGAAGTTCTATCTGATCGGCTCCAACTACATCTATCCGAAGGAAGAGAACAACTACTGCAAGAAGCTGCTCGAGAAGCTCGGCGGCGAAGTCGTGGCGGAAGAATATGTGCCGCTCGGCCATTCCGAATTCTCGTCCGTCATCAACAAGATCCGCTCGACGCAGCCCAACGTGATCTTCTCCACCGTGGTCGGCGATTCCGTGGTCGCGCTGCATCGTCAGTACAAGGCGGCCGGCCTCGATCCCGAGAAGATGCCGATGGCGAGTCTGACGACCTCCGAGAACGAGGTCGCGGCGATGGGCGGCGAGGCCGCCGCCGGTCACTTCACTTCGGCGCCGTACTTCATGGTGCACAAGTCGCCTGAGAACGAGAAATTCGTCGAGGCCTACAAGAAGCGCTGGGGCGCCGACAAGGTGACGCATTTCGTCTCGGAGGCCTGCTACTTCCAGACCTATCTGTTCAAGCAGGCGGTCGAGAAGCTCGCGACCAGCGACCTGACGCCGCCGAACATCCGCGATGCGGTCAAGGGCGAGGCAATGATCGCGCCGCAGGGCAAGGTCCAGATCGAGCCGGAGAACCTGCACACCTGGCTATGGCCCAAGATCGCCCAGGCGAAGTCGAACGGCCAGTTCGAGATTCTGGTCGAGGCCAAGGAATGGCTGAAGCCGGTGCCTTACGCGGCCTATCCCGGGCAGTCCTGCACCGAGAAGGGCCTGGTCGAGAAGAGCTGACGACGGGGCCGACCGAGGCCGTCGGCGTGCGGCGCCGGCGGCCAGCTTCCGCAACGAATGCAGCTTCTCACATCACCAACGACCATTGAAGAGCGGATCCCGACGTGGACCAATTCATCGAACAAATCGTCACCGGCCTCAGCATCGGATCGATCCTGCTGCTGGTGGCGCTGGGCCTGTCGATCATCTACGGCTCGATGGGCATCATCAATCTCGCGCATGGCGAGTTCGTGATGCTCGGCGCTTACGCGGCCTGGGTGTTCCACACCTATCTCGGGCTCGGCCTGCTGGCGAGCCTGGTGCCGATCTTCCTGGTGGTTGCCGCGTTCGGCTGGGTCATCGAACGCTACGTCCTGAGCCTGCTCAACAACCGGCCGCTCGACACGATTCTCGCGACCTGGGGCGTCGGCATCATGCTGCAGCAGGCGGTGCGGCTGATGGTCGGCAGCGAGTTGCGCTACGTCCAGCTGCCGCCGGCGCTGTCCAACAGCATGGACGTGTTCGGCATCCCGGTGTCGTCGTATCGGGTGTTCCTGTTCGTGGTGTCGATCGCGCTGTTCGGGGCGACCTGGCTGCTGATGAACCGCACCACGGTCGGGATGAAGCTGCGCGCCATCATCCAGGATCGCTCGGTGGCCGCCTCGTTCGGCATCAACGCCAAGCGGGTCTACGCGCTGACCTTCGCCTATGGCGCGGGCCTCGCCGGACTTGCCGGCGCGCTGGTGTCGCCGCTCAAGAGCGTGTCGCCCGACATGGGCACCGGCTACGTGGTCGACGCCTTCATGGTGGTCGTGCTCGGCGGTGTGCAGAGCCTCGCCGGCACCGTGGCCAGCGCCTTCATCCTCGGCGAACTCTCCGGCGGCATCGCCTTCCTGCAGAACGACACGGTGGCCAAGGCGATCGTGCTGCTCGCCATCGTCGTCCTCATCCGTTTCCGCCCCGAAGGGCTTTTCACCGCACGCGTGCGGGCCTGAGATAGATCGCTCATTGATGCCGCCGAATGTTCCCAGCTCCAGCGGATTGCAGCGCCTGATCGCGCAGCTTGCACCGTTGCTGATCGTCTGTGCCGTGGTGTTCGCGCTTCCGGTGCTGCTCAACAATGACTTCCTGCTCAACAAGGTCGCGCGCTATCTGGTGCTCGGCATCCTCACGATATCGCTCGGGCTGTCCTGGGGATTCGGCGGCATCCTGAACCTTGGCCAGGCGATGAGCTTCGGGCTCGGCTCCTACGCCATGGCGATGGCGCTGAAGCTCAAGACCGTGCCGGTCCATACCGGCGCAAGCGGACTGCCGGACTTCATGGTCTGGAACAACGTCGCCCATCTGCCGTGGTTCTGGGAGCCGTTCCGCTCGCTGTCCTTTGCCATCGCGGCGGGCCTGATCGTCCCGGCGCTGGTCGCGGCCGCGCTCGGCTGGTTCATGTTCCGCGGCCGTGTCACCGGCGTCTATGTCTCGATCATCACGCTCGCCACCATGGTGGTGATCAATCTCGTGATCATCGACCAGCAGAGCTACACCGGCGGCTTCAACGGCATCACCGATCTCGCCCAGCTCGAGATCTTCGGCGTCGCGTTCGATGCCTATGGCCGCGCGACCTACTATCTCGTTGCCGGCTGTGTGCTGCTCAGCCTGCTGGTCGCTTTCGCCTTCACCAAATCCAAGGCCGGCCTGATCGTGCAGGCGATCCGCGACCATGAGAGCCGGGTGCGCTACTTCGGCTACGACGTCGCGCTCTACCAGATCTTCGTGTTCGCGCTGTCGGCCGCGATCGCGGGCCTTGCCGGCATGCTCTACACGGTGGTGATGGAATTTGCCTCGCCGACCTTCCTCGGCGTGCAGCTCTCGCTTTCAGTCGTGGTGTGGTGCGCGGTCGGCGGCCGGCAGAGCCTGGTCGGCGCGTTCCTCGGCGCCGTGCTGGTCGCGGGCATGCAGGGCGCGCTGTCGGAATCCGCGGCGTTCCTGGAAACCTGGACGCTGGTGATGGGCGCGCTGTTCGTGCTCGTCGTGCTGTTCCTGCCGAAGGGGCTCGCCGGCCTCGCGCAGGCCGCCTTGCGCTGGATCGTACAGCGGCGGCAAGCCCCTGGCCGCGGCGTCGCCCAGGGGGTCGGCCAGACGGAGGGCAGCACATGAGCTCGCATCTCGATCTCCGCGACGTCTCGGTGAGCTTCAATGGTTTCAAAGCGCTCAATTCGCTCAACATGAGCGTGCGCAAGGGCGAGCTGCGTTGCCTGATCGGGCCGAACGGCGCCGGCAAGACCACCGCGCTCGACATCATCTGCGGCAAGGTCAAACCGAGCGCCGGCACGGTCAGCTTCGACGGCACCGCGCTGCAGGACCTCGAGGAATACGAGATCGCCCGCGCCGGTGTCGGCCGCAAGTTCCAGGTGCCGAGCGTGTTCCGCGAACTGTCGGTCTCCGAGAATCTCGACGTGGCGCGGGCCCGTCGTACCTCGGTGCTCGGGAATCTGCGCTGGAATATCGGCAATTCCGGTCGCGAGGATGTCGAACGCCTTGCCGAACTGGTCGGGCTCACCGAGCAGCTCGATCGTCCCGCCGCCTATCTGTCGCATGGCCAGACCCAGTGGCTGGAGATCGGCATGCTGGTCGCGCAGGACGCCGAGCTGATCCTGATGGACGAACCAACTGCGGGCATGACCGCGCAGGAAACCCGCAAGACCGCCGAGCTGTTCGCGCGGCTGAAGGGCAGGCACACGCTGATCGTGGTCGAGCATGACATGGGTTTCGTCAAGGCGATCGGCGACGTCATTTCGGTGATGCATATGGGCCAGATGCTGGCCGAAGGCACCGCGGCGGAAGTCGAGGCGCACCCCGAGGTGCGCCGCGCCTATCTCGGATCGGGAGGCATCAGCCATGCTTGAGCTGACCGACGTCGACGCCTTCTACGGCAACAGCCGTGCCCTGCAGGGCATCAACCTGATGGTCGGCAATGGCGAGTTCCTCTCGGTGCTCGGACGCAACGGCGTCGGCAAGACGACGCTGATGCGCAGCATCCTTGGGCTGATGGATCGCTGCACCGGCCGTCTGTCGCTCGACGGCGCCGACATCTCACCATTGCGGACCTATCAGCGCGCCAAGGCCGGCATCGCCTATGTGCCGCAGGGCCGCGGCATCCTGCCGAAGTTCACCGTGCGCGAGAATCTGACGCTCGGGACCTTCGCCGCGAAATCGGCCAACGGCATCGAGGAGTGGGTGCTCGAGCTGTTTCCGGTACTCAGGGATTTCCTCAACCGCTACGGCGGCAATCTCTCGGGCGGCCAGCAGCAGCAGCTTGCGATCGCGCGGGCGCTGCTGGCTCAGCCGAAGGTCATCCTGCTGGACGAGCCGACCGAGGGCATCCAGCCGAACATCGTCGAGCAGATCGAGGACGTGATCGTCAGGCTCAATCGCGAGCGCGGCATCACGGTCGTGCTGGTCGAACAGAATGTCGCGTTCGCGCGGCGTGCGTCTCACCGCTTCGCGCTGCTCGAAAAGGGACGCGTCGTCGCCAAGGGCGCGATCGGTGAGCTCACCGATGATCTCATCCAGCTGCACATGGCCGTGTAGCGGGAATTTTCAAGAAAGGGAGTCGAGACATGTTGCATGGAGACATATCGAGCAGCAAGGACACGGTCGGCGTCGCCGTGGTCAACTACAAGATGCCGCGCCTGCACACCAAGGCCGAGGTGCTGGATAACGCGCGCAACATCGCCAAGATGGTCGAGGGCATGAAGCTCGGCCTGCCGGGCATGGATCTCGTGATCTTCCCGGAATACTCGACCCACGGCATCATGTACGACTCCAAGGAGATGTACGAGACGGCGTCGACGGTGCCGGGCGAGGAAACCCGCATCTTTGCCGACGCCTGCCGCAAGGCCAAGGTCTGGGGCGTGTTCTCGCTGACCGGCGAGCGCCATGAGGAGCATCCCAACAAGGCGCCGTACAACACCCTGATCCTGATGAACGACAAGGGCGAGATCGTCCAGAAGTATCGCAAGATCATGCCGTGGGTGCCGATCGAGGGCTGGTACCCCGGCGACTGCACCTATGTCTCGGACGGACCGAAGGGGCTGAAGATCAGCCTGATCATCTGCGACGACGGCAACTATCCGGAGATCTGGCGTGACTGCGCCATGCGCGGCGCCGAGCTGATCGTCCGCTGTCAAGGCTATATGTACCCGGCCAAGGAGCAGCAGATCCAGATCTCGAAGTCGATGGCCTGGGCCAACAACTGCTACGTCGCGGTCGCCAACGCTTCCGGCTTCGACGGCGTCTATTCCTACTTCGGCCACTCCGCGCTGATCGGCTTCGACGGCCGGACGCTCGGCGAGTGCGGCACCGAGGAGAACGGCATCCAATACGCCCAGCTCTCGGTGTCGCTGATCCGCGACGCCCGCCGCAACATGCAGTCGCAGAACCATCTCTTCAAGCTGATGCATCGCGGCTACACCGGCCTGATCAACTCCGGCGACGGCGATCGCGGCCACGCGGTCTGCCCGTACACCTTCTACAAGAACTGGATCACGGACCCCGAAGGTACGCGGGAGATGGTTGAAGCCATGACCCGTCCGACTGTCGGGACCGACGAATGTCCGATCGAGGGCATTCCGAACCAGAAGGTCGCACATCGTTGATTGGAGAAGTCGGGCAGTGCCGGCGCGATCAGTCGCGCCGGTGCGGTTCTGAATCTGTTGCAAGGGGAAACGGGGGTTACCATGAGCAGCCAAGCGAATAGCGGACTGGTCCATCAGACCGAAGGACAGATCGACGACCTTCTCGGTCACGAATTCGAGCACGAGCCGGTGCCGATGAGTGCCCGGCGCAGCGCCTTCTCGGTCACCATGGTGTGGCTGGGCTTTCCGATGATCATCACCGGCGCGATGACCGGATCGCTGCTGGTGCTCGGCATGGGCTTCAAGAATGCGCTGATTGCCATGATCATTGGCAATCTGATCATGTTCGCCTATGTCGGCGCGCTCGGCCTGATCGGCACCAGACGCGGCATGAATTTCGCGCTGATCGCGAGCATCGTGTTCGGAAAGAAGGGCTATGTGTTGGCATCAGGCCTGCTGTCGACCCTGCTGCTGGGCTGGTACGCGGTGCAGACCGGCATCACCGGCGCATTGATCTCATCGACCTATGGCCTGAACTATGTGGCGATGACCATCGTCGCGGGCGTGCTCTATATCGGGATCACCTTCGTCGGCGTGAAGGGATTGCACTATATCGGGCTCGCGTCGGTGCCGCTGTTTGTCGTGCTCGGCCTCTGGGTCGCGGCCGATGCCGCCTCGACCACGACGTCGGCGGCGATCTTCGGCTATGCCGGCAACAATGGCGTAGCCAGCATGTCGATGGGGGTAGGGCTCACCGTGGTGCTCGCGCTGTTCATCGACGCCGGCACGGTGACGGCGGACTTCAACCGCTGGGCGCCGAGCTCGCGGGCGTCGCTGTTCGCCACTTTCAGTGCGTTTCCGTTCGCCAATCTGGTGGCGATGCTGGTCGGCGGCGTGATGACGGCTGCGCTCGCGGTGCCGAACGCCAATCCGTTCGGCGTCGACAACATGTTCGGCTACATGAACGGCAAGCAGCTCACCTGGCTCAGTATTCTCGCCTTCATCTTCCTCTACGCCAATCTCGGCTCGGTCTGCTCGCATTGTCTTTACAATGCCGCCACCGGCTGGTCGCGCATTCTCGGCACCAATATGCGGCTGATGGCCGTGATTCTCGGTGCCATCGGGATCGTGGTCGCCGCTGGGAACGTCTGGGCGTTCTTCATCCAGTGGCTGTCGCTGCTCGGCATCCTCGTGCCGCCGATCGGCGCGATCATTCTGGTCGATCAGTATCTGCTGCGTGGCGGGACGCGGGCGGACGTGGACTGGCGGGCGAAGCCGTTCATCGCCTGGGGCATCGGGTCGCTGTGCGCCTTTGCGGTTGAAAATCTGATGCCGGGGCTGTCCACTGCGATCTCGGCCGCGCTGGTCGCCGGTATCGTGTACGGGGCGATCGCGCGGGAGGAGTCTCCGACCGAAAAGCTGGCGCGTCCCGCCTGAGCGACGATCTCGATCAAGCAAGAAGGGTACCTCAATGAGCGTCGACTATCAGATCTATGATCTCGGCAATCTGACCTTGCAGCGCGGCGCGACCCTCCGCGACTGCAAGCTCGCCTACAAGACGTTTGGCCAACTCAACGCGGCCAAGGACAATGTCATCGTCTACCCGACCTGGTATTCCGGCCAGCACTACGACAATGAATGGCTGATCGGCCCGGGCATGGCGCTCGATCCGGCAAAGTACTTCATCATCATCCCGAACATGCTGGGCAACGGCTTGTCGTCGTCGCCGAGCAACACGCCGGAGCCGTATAACGGGCCGCGCTTTCCCCAGGTGACCGCCTATGACAATGTGCGGGCCCAGCACCGGCTGGTGACCGAGCAATTCGGCATCAAGCACATCCGCCTGGTGGTCGGCTGGTCGATGGGCGCGTTGCAGACGTTCCATTGGGGGGCGCTCTATCCCGACATGATGGATCTGCTGGCGCCGTTCTGCGGTTCGGCCAAATGCTCGCGCCACAATTATGTGTTCCTCGAGGGCGTCAAGGCCGCGCTCACCGCGGACGCGGCCTGGAAGGAGGGCTGGTACACCGACAAGCCGGCCCGCGGCCTGCGCGCCGCGGCGCGCGTCTATGCCGGCTGGGGGTTCTCGCAGGCCTTCTATCGCGAGCAGCTCGACATCAAGACGATGGGCTATTCGTCGTTGGAGGATTTCCTGGTGGCGTTCTGGGAGGGCTTCTTCCTGCCGAAGGATCCGAACAATTTGCTCACCATGCTGTGGACCTGGCAGAACGGCGACATCAGCGCCAACGAGATCTACAACGGCGACTTCAAGGCCGCGCTGAAGGCGATCAAAGCCAAGGCCTATGTCATGCCGGGGCAGACCGATCTCTACTTCCCGCCCGAGGACAGCGAGAACGAGGTGGCGAACATGCCGAACGCCAAGTTCGTGCCGGTGCCATCGATCTGGGGCCACTTCGCAGGCGGGCCGGGAACCAATCCGGTCGATGTCGCCTTCATCGATGGCAAGCTGAAGGAATTGCTCGCGTCGTGATCTCGAATGCTTGCGAACGGCGGCCTGCGCGATCATGGGAGGCGTGAGCTTGTCCAATCCCGCCCTGCTGCTCGACCAGTACCGCATCCGCGAGGAGCCGTACTACCGGCCCCTCAAGGATGAGGTCGAACTGTTCGGCGCAGCCTATGCCAGCCGCATGCCGGTGATGCTGAAAGGCCCCACCGGCTGCGGCAAGACCCGCTTCATCGAATACATGGCCTGGCGGCTCGGACGTCCGCTGATCACGGTCGCCTGTCACGAGGACATGACGGCGGCGGACCTGGTGGGGCGCTGGCTGCTCGATGCTGAGGGCACGGTGTGGAGTGACGGGCCGCTGACGACGGCGGTGCGTCTCGGCGCGATCTGTTACCTCGACGAGATCGTCGAGGCGCGCCAGGACACGACGGTGGTGATCCATCCCCTGACCGACGATCGCCGGGTGCTGCCGCTGGAAAAGCGTGGCGAACTGATCCACGCCCATTCCGACTTCCAGCTCGTGATCTCCTACAATCCGGGCTACCAGAGCGCGATCAAGGACCTCAAGGAATCCACCAAGCAGCGCTTCGCGGCGCTGGACTTCGGTTACCCCGACCGGTCGGCGGAAACCGAGGTGGTGTCGCGCGAGGCCGGCATCGAGCCCAACCTCGCCGATCTCCTGGTGAAGATCGCGCAGCACAGCCGCAACCTGAAGGGCCAGGGGCTCGACGAAGGCGCGTCGACCCGGATGCTGGTCAATGCCGGCCGCTTGATCGGATGCGGCATCAGCCTCGAGAAGGCCTGCGAGACCACGATCGTGGTTCCCTTGACCGACGATGCGGACACCAGGAACACGTTGCGCGACGTGATCTCGGCCTGTGCGTGAACGGAAGGCTGGAGGTGGCAGTCGCGCAAATCAGTTCGCTCGATGGCTTCCGATCCGCCCGACGGCTTGCGGCACTGTTGCGCGGCCATGATGAGATAGGTTCGGCCGTGCAGGTGACGCGGGCCGCATTGCAACGGATCGCTCCGTTCGATCATCTCGCGGCCTGGGACGAGGCGGTGCACGACCTGTTCGCGGCCAACCTCGGTCATGCCGTGGTTTTGGGCTTTCTGCAGTTGTCGGAGCAATGGCCGGCGCAGCGATCGACCGACGATCTGATCGCGATCGGACGCACCGCCAGCAATATCGGCCGCAACGGCGGAAGCCGCGTCGCCCATACGTTGCTGGCCGAAATGCCCAAGTTATTGCCGCGGCTCGCGGGGGCTGGCGAACTCACCGCCGTCCTTGCTGCGCTCAGCCACCTCGCAGAGACGGGGCCGGAATCCGTCGGTCTTGCGATCGGCCGCTTGGGGCAGTTGCTGGCGAATGCCGGGGGCGAGGACTTTGCCGCCTGGGTGTCCGCCGGCCTGCGCGCAAGCGGCGGCCGCGCGGCGCGACGGCGTGCGTATTTCGCGCTCGACGATCCGCTGTCGGCGCGGCTGTTCGCCGTCGGCCGGACCGGCGATGATTTTGCGCGGCTGGAGAAGCGCCTCGCTGCGACCACGATTGCCCTGTGGAACAGAAAGCCGCGCTTCCGCAAGCTTGCCATCGCGCCAACGCCGGTGCCGCGGCGCGCCTCGCTCGCCGCCGGCCTGATCGGGCTTCCGGAGACCTTTGCTGGCTTCGAAGGCGAGGCAGCGGACGCCATCTATCTCGCGGCGGCTGCGCATGCGGGCGCGCATCTGGCACATTCCACCCACCGCTTGCCGGTTGGGCGCCTCAAGGCGCTGCAGATCGCGCTGGTCTCGCTGGTCGAAGATGCCAGGGTCGAGGCGCTGGCGCTCGGTGAGATGCCCGGCCTGCGCCGGCTCTGGCTGCCGTTTCACAGCACGGCGCCGTCGGGGCAGGCGACCGCCGCGGGGCTGATGATGCGATTGGCGCGGGCGCTGATCGACCCCGACTATCAGGATCCGGATGCGTGGGTGACCAAGGGGCGGACGCTGTTTGCCGATGCCGCCGGCCGCTGGACCGATCCGGCCATCAGCCGCGAGATCGGCGGACTGCTCGGCAACGACATCGGGCAGATGCGGCTGCAGTTTAATGCCAAGAGCTATGTCGTCGAGCCCGCGTACCGCGACGACAATCTGGCGCTGTGGGATTTTGGCGACCAGCCGGACAGTCCGACCGAGACGATCGAGCTTGCAGTCGATTCGGTGCGGATCGAACGCCGCGACGACCCCGATGGGCAGTCCGCCGACGACAACGCCAAGCCGGACGAGACGCTGCGCGCGAAAGCCAGTGCGGTCACGCTGCTGGACGGATTTCCGGTGGCGACCTATCCGGAGTGGGACTATGCCGCGCGCACCGAGCGGGCGGACTGGACCACGATCCTGGAGGCCGATGCTGCCGTTTCCGCGCAGCCCTTCGATCCCTCGACGGATGCCGAGGCGATGCGCTGGATCACCGAGTTGACCCGCGACGCCTCGATCGGCCGCCGTGTCAGACACAAGGGCCAGCGTGATGGCGACGCGCTCGATATCGACGCGACGATCGCGCTGACGATCGAGCGGCGTGCCGGCAGCATCAGCGAGCCCAGGGTCTACCAGCGCGATGCGCCGGGCCCGCGCGACCTCGCCATTCTCCTGCTGTTGGACCTGTCGCAATCGACCGCCGACCGGGATCGCCGTGGCCGGACGGTTCTCGATGTCGAGCGCAAGGCGGCGGCGATCATGGCCGCCGCGGTCGACGCCGCCAATGACGCGATCGCCGTGCACGGCTTCAGCTCCGACGGCCGCGAGCGGGTGCGCTATCTGCGTATCAAGGGCTTTGAGGAGCCGATGGACGCCGTCGTTCGTTCGCGCCTCGCTGGCCTTGGCAGCAGCCATTCCACCCGGCTCGGCGCGGCGTTGCGCCATGCCGGAGGCTATCTCGCGGAACGGCGTGCGTTCCGCAAGGTGCTGCTGGTCCTGACCGACGGCGAGCCGTCCGACGTCGATGTGCCCGATCCGCACTATCTCGTCGAGGACGCGCGCCGCGCCGCGCAGCAGTTGCGGCGGCGCGGCACCGATATTTTCGCCTTCGGCGTCGGTGAGCACAGATTTCCCCAGCTCGATCGGATTTTCGGCGAGCGCTATGCGCTCCGCGTGCCGCGCATCGAGGTGCTGCCGCAACGGGTGATGCAGCTCTATGCGGAACTGAAGAAGTAGCGGGGCTGTCGATCCGGAGCGCGCTCAGGTCCCGCTGGCCTACGTACCGCTGTCACACTTCGGCGCTAACGTTGCAGATTGGACACAGTGGCCCGCCCGGGAAACAATCGACGCGGATACGATGAGTATTGGATATTTTTCGAGGGGCCTGGCAGGGCGCCCCTCTGACGTTCCTCGTCGATTCTGCGTTCTGATCTGTCTTTGCGTGCTGGGCGCCGGCACCGAATTCGCGTCGGGACAAGAGAGCCCGATCGCTTCTGCACCGCGCATCAGTTTCGATATTCCGTCGCAGCCGCTGACATCCGCGCTGGAAAGCTACGGCGCCACGTCGAAGCGCGAGGTGCTTTACGATGCGCGGCTTGCGACCGGGCGGACCTCGGGCGAGGTGAGGGGCGTGTTCGCGCCGTCTGAAGCCTTGCAGGTCCTGCTTGACGGCACCGGCCTTGTCGGCCGTCTGACATCGGAGAGTGCAGTGGTAATTGTTCCCGTATCTCCGGCCGCCGGGCAGCCGGCGACGGCCGAGGTCGATGCGCGAAAGGGCGATCCGGTCATTCGCGCCCGTTACTACGCCGTGGTGCAGGAGCGCGTTCGCGACGCCTTCTGCAGGGAGACCGCGCTGCGGCCGGGCCGTTATCGCATCGCCGTGCAGTTCTGGATCGCTCCAACCGGATCGATCCAGCAGACCAGGCTTTTGAGCAAGACCGGCGATGCCCGCATCGACAGCGCGATCGAGACCACACTACACGGATTGCGAATGAAAGAGGTGCCTCCGCCGGGCATCTCGCAACCCCTGACGATGGTTGTCGCGCCGCGGCCTTCGGACCAGACCCAGGACTGCGCCGGCATCGACGCAATCCGGTCCAGCGGCGGAGCGAACTGAGCGTGCTGCGATGAGCGACGCAACCCGGACCATGCTGCGCAGCTTCCTGGCTGCCCGCTACGACGATCTCAAAGTGCGGCTCAGCCGTCGTCTGGGATCGGCAGAGCTCGCCAGCGATGCGTTGCAGGATACCTATGTGCGTCTCGGGCGGGCCGAGGTGGCGGAGGCGGTACAGAGCCCGGCCGCATATCTGTTCCGCATGGCCTTCAATGTCGCAATCGACCGGCAGCGGGCCGAGAAGCGCCGCCTGGCGAACAATGAGATTCAGGATCTGCTTCATATCGTGGACGACGCGCCAGGGCCTGGTCAGATCGCGGAGGCCCGCTTCGAGCTCGAGGCCCTGGAGAAGGCGATCGCCGAACTGACGCCGCGCAGACGGGTCATCCTGTTGGCGGCGCGCCTTCAGGGCATGCCGCAGCGGGAAATCGCCAACCGGCTCGGGGTCTCGTTGCGTCTGGTCGAGAAGGAGCTCCGCCTCGCCCAGGAGCATTGCGCGCTGAAGCTGGGAAAATAGTTGTGCGGTTCTTGGCTATGGCGAACGTCAAATGGACAGGCGGAGGCGGCAAATCGACGATGGAACTCGGCGCGATGGAGCGGGAGGCACATGCCTGGGTGAGGCGCTTGACGTCCGGAGACGCGACGGTCGCGGATGCCGATGCATTCCAGGCGTGGCGCCAGCAGAGCGCAGCCCATGCGATCGCCTTTGCGAAGGCCTGCAAGCTTTGGGACACGGTTGGCAACGCCGGTCAAAACCTCCGCTACGACCCGGCATCGCTTGGCGTTTTGCTTGATGGTGAAGCAAAGCGCGTGATGACCCGCAGGCTGGTTCTTCGCGGCGGGCTTGCGACCGCCGCCGTGGCTGCCGGGGCGGTGGCGCTGCGTCCTCCGCTCGAGCTTTGGCCGTCATGGTCCGAGCTTGCGGCGGACTATCGGACCGGGACGGGGGAGCAGCGCAAGGTTGCCTTGGGCGACAGCGTCTCGATCAACCTGGACACACGAACCAGTATCGCCCTGCGGCCGGACCATGGCGACAACAGCCGGATCGAGTTGATCTCGGGACAGGCATCGATCGCGACGACCGCGCAGGTCTCGAGACCCGTGACGGTGATCGCGTCCAGTGGTCAAACGGTTGCAACGCAAGCCTCGTTTGACGTGCGCTACCTCGGAGCCGAGGTGCGCGTCACCTGTCTCGGCGGCGAGGTCCGCGTCGAGCATCAGGGAAATGCCCGTACCGTTCGTGAGCGGCAGCAGATCGCCTATGACGCGAGACGCATGAGCGATATCGTCGCGATCGATCCGGCCGTCGAAGCGGCCTGGCAGGAAGGCTTGCTCATCTTCCGTTACACGCCCCTGCCCAAGGTGGTGGAAGAGGTGAACAGGTACCGATCGGGCCGGATCTTCGTCGTCAATGCCGCGCTGAACGCCCATCTGATCAATGGCCGCTTCCACATCGACCGGATCGACGAGGTGCTCCAGCAGCTCGAGCAAGCCTTCGGCGTGAAGGCGAAAACACTTCCCGGCGGCATCGTGCTGCTGAGCTGAGGAGGCGGCGAGCGGGCTTTCGAAAAAAGTTCGAGTCCGGCGTGCGGGTCGACCCAATGGGGATCGTCACAGCCGCGAGGGTCTCGGTGCCGGCGCCGGGACGAATATCCGGCTCTACGCTGCCCGCGCAAGAAGGCGATTCCATGGTTCCCCGCTTCTCCAGGTCCCTATCACGCGCAACCATTCGCGCTGCGTTGTTTGGCAGTGTCAGCGTCGCGGCGCTGGTTGCCAGTGCGCCGGTGGTCGCGCGCCCGTTTGGATCGGCCTGGACGGCGTCACCCTCGGCCGCAGCGATGGCAGCGTCGCAATCGGCCGCGCAGGACGCGGCGGCAGCCGCCAGGCAGGGCCAGGATGCAATGGCGCGGGCGACCCGCGCCATCCAGGCGATGCAGGCCTTGCAGAGCGCTGCGCGTAGCTCCGCGCAGGCCTCACAGCGTTCGGTGACGCTGCCGCAGGTCGTCGTCCCGAACGGTCTTGCGCCCGGCGGCTTGCAGGTGGCGCCGGGATGGCAGGGTGCGAATGCGCCGACGCAGGCGGTCGATGCCGCCGGCCAGACCCAGGTCGGCATCGCGCAGACCCGGGCGCAGGCGATCCTCAACTGGAATTCCTTCAACGTCGGCGCGCGCACCACGCTGACCTTCGACCAGCAGAGCAACGCCAACTGGGTGGCGCTCAACCGCGTGGTCGGCAGCACGGCGCCGAGCCAGATCCTCGGCAACATCAAAGCCGACGGCTCGGTCTATGTGATCAACCAGAGCGGCATCATCTTCGGTGGCGCCAGCCAGGTGAATGTCGGCTCGCTGATCGCCTCGACCGCCGCCATCACCGATACCCAGTTCCTCCGTAACGGCATCTACTCGCAGCAGGCGGGTGGCCAGTACGTGCCGAGCTTCACCGATGCGCGCGGGGCCGTGAAGGTCGAGCCCGGTGCGCTGATTGCGACCAACGCGCCGTCCTCGGTGACGCAGGGCGGCGGCTTCGTCCTGCTGATGGGAACCGAGGTCAGCAATGCCGGCTCGATCACCGCGCCGCGCGGCCAGGTGCAACTCGCCGCCGGCAACGACTTTCTGCTGCGGCCGGGTTACAGCACCGACGCCAACCAGGCCTCGACCACGCGCGGCAACGAAATCTCGCCGATCGTTCGCGATGCGATCGCGGCGGTCGGCAATTCCGGCCTGATCTTCGCCCAGCAAGGCGACATCACGCTTGCGGGCCGCAGCATCAGCCAGGACGGCGTGCTGGTCGCCACGACCTCGGTCAATACCCGAGGCACGATCCATCTCCTCAATGCCGCGTCGGATACGGCGGGCAGCATCACACTGTCCGGCGGCAGTCTGACGACGATCCTGCCCGAGCTCGACAGCAGCGAGACCGCGCTCGACAGCCAACGCAGCCAGTTGGTCGCCGATTCCAGCGCCTTTGCCCACGTGCCGGTCGCCAACGCCCAGTTCGACAACCTTTCGCGGCTCTCCGATCGGCTCGATCAGGGGCGCATCGAGGTCGTCAGCGGCGGCAACGTCGTCTTCAAGGACGGCTCGGTCACGCAGGCGCAGGGCGGGCAAGTCTCGGTCAGCGCCGGCCGCCGCGTCTTTGCCGAGAGCGGATCGATCATCGACGTCTCGGGTGTGCGCGGCGTGCTGCTGCCGATGTCGGCCAACAATCTGCTGATCAACGTGCAGGGCAATGAGCTGCGCGACTCGCCGGCCAATCGTGATCAGGACAATCTGAAGAACGCGGATGTCTGGATCGACGCGCGCGACCTGGTGTTGGTGCCGGCGGGGACCGGAGGCTATGCCACCGACCGCTATTACACGCCCGGCGGGCTGCTCGAGGTCTCCGGCTATCTCGCCAACACCGCCCACCGGATCGGCGAATGGGCCGCGGTCGGCGGCACCGTCACGCTGTCGGCGCAGGAAGTCGTCGCGCAAGCCGGCGCGGTGTTCGACGTCTCCGGCGGCTCAGTCAGCTATCAGGGCGGCTATATCCGGACCTCCAATCTGCTCGGGGCCGACGGCCGTCTCTACAGTGTCGGGCAGGCGCGCGCCGACATGCAGTTCTACGGCCTTGGCGTCGGTTTCATTCGCGAGCACAAGCTCGGCGGCAAGGTTGCGCCGAACCTGACCGAAGTCTGGACCAGCCCGTTCGGCAAGGGCCGGGTGACGACCCGCTGGGAGGACGGCTACACCATCGGCCGCGACGCCGGCTCGCTCATCCTGTCGACGCCGACGTCGGTCTTCGAGGCTGACATCGTCGCCGATGTCGTCACCGGCTCGCGCCAGACGACGGCGCGGCCGGACGGCATCGCCGACGGCTACAAGCTGTCGCAGAATGTCGCGCCGCTGCAGGGCAAGCTGGCGCTCGGCGGCTATTCGGGGCTTGGTCTCACCGATGCATCCGCGGCGCGGGTCGTGTTCGGCCGAACCCCGGAGATCACCGCTGGGCTGAACGTCGCGTCGATCCTGCCCGACGATCGCGTTGGGACTGCATTGTTCAATTCCGACGCGCTCAATGCCGCGAGGCTTGGCGGTCTCAACGTTGCGAGCAGCAAGGACATCCTGGTCGAGGCGCCGCTCGAGCTTGCTCCTGGTGCGCAGGTGGCCCTTGCGGCGCCGCATGTCGAACTCGGCGCCAATGTCACGGCGCATGGTGGCAGCGTGATGCTGACCAACCTCATGCATGCCGTGCTCGGCCAGGGCCAGAACGAGCAATGGTGGGCGCTGCGCGACGCCGACGGAAAGTCGCAGGTGACGGTCGGCGAGAACGTCACCGTCGATCTCGGCGGATTGTGGAGCAACGCGCTGACCGGAGCCGACGTATCCGGTCAGGCGCATGTCGATGGCGGCAACTTCACCGTTTCGACGACCGGCGGCGTCACGCTCGCGAGCGGGTCGCTGATCGATGCGTCCTCGGGTGGCGCCATCCTGGTGACCGGCAAGACGAAAGGCGGCAAGGGCGGCAATGTCAGCCTCGTGGCCAATGACTATTCGCATCTGGCCTGGACGCAGTTCTTCACCAACCCGCTCATCCTCGACGGCACGATCCGCGCCTATGGCTTCACCGGCGGCGGAACACTGACGCTCAACGCGGGCCAAGAGATCGCGATCGGCAGGGCCGCGGCCGATGCGCTGGTGCTCGATCCGGCGCTCTTCCAGTCCGGCTTCACCGCCTACAACATCAGCAGCAACACCGGCATCGCGATCGGCGAGGGCACGCGCGTGGACGCCGCGGTGCCGGTCTATCGCTTCACGCAAGGCAGCTTCTCCGCGCCCAGCGGGAGCCTCGTTGCCGATGCCGCCGAGCTGTGGACGCCACCGCGCTTTGCCGTCAATTCGTTCACCCATAGCACCACGCAGCGCGCTGGCGCCGATGTGACGTTCTGGAGTCTGCATGATTTCACGCTGGCCAAGGGCGCGTCGATCAACGTCGATCCCGGGCGTTCGGTCTCGATCTTCGCCAACCGCCAGACGGTGATCGACGGTGCGATCACGGCACCGGCCGGCAATATCCTGATCACGAGCCTGCAGGATGCGCCCGGCGACACCCGCTACAATCTGGGCTACGGCGAGTTCGGCCTGACGCGTTCGTTCTGGATCGGCGATGACGCGGTGCTGGATGTCTCGGCACGCGACGCCGTCGGGCGTGACGATCGCGGGGTCTCCTATTCTGCCGTGCCGGACGGCGGTACGATCCGGATCGGCGGCACCGGCGCGCTGGACCCCAAATATCCCGTCGTCAGCGATGCCTTCGTGATCGTTCGCCCGGGTGCGCTGATCGACGCGTCGGGCACCTCGGCGGTGGTCGATGTCCAAAGCGGCAACAGCTATGTCCCGACGCTTGCAGCGAGCGATGGCGGGACGATCTCGCTCTATTCCAGCTTCGGCATGGCGCTCGACGGCACCTTGCGCGCGGCATCAGGCGGCAGCGGCGCGTCCGGCGGCGCGCTGAACCTGACCATGTCATGGCGCGGCTACATCGTCGGCCAGCCCGACTCCAGCTCGCCCTATGCCAGCAGCGAACTACCTCCGGAATTCCAGAGGTCGCGCGATATCACGCTCGTGCAGGACGCTACGGGCAGTGGCCTGAGCGCCAGTCTGTCGCCCGGCCAGGCCGATCCGGCGCTGCAATTCGGGCGGACGGTGATTGGTGTCAACCAGGTCGAGAAGGGTGGCTTCGGCTCGCTCGCGCTCTACACGCGCGATCTTCTCGTGTTTGACGGCAATGTGGATCTCAGCCTGTCGCGTAGCCTTCGGCTGTCGAGCGGCGTCATCGCATCGGCGCCGGAGACGCCAAACAGCACGATCCGTCTGTCGGCGCCCTATGTCCGGCTTGATGGCGTCTACAACAGCGAAGATGCACAGACCGCGGTCGGCTATTCGCCCGGGATCAACAATCTTCGCGTCCGGAATCCGGCGGCGGGCGGCAGTTTCACGGTCGCAGGCGACCTGATCGATGTGTACGGGCCGGTCCAGTTCGGAGCCACCGGCGATCAGGGCAGCGGCGCCGTGGATCTTGGATCCGGTCGTCCGATCAGCCTTCCATTCGACGCTCGTGGCTTTCATCAGGTCGCGCTGCAGAGCAGCGGCGACATCCGGTTCGGCACCGGCGGGCTCGATGTCGAGAATCTGGCGCTGACTGCGGACCAGATCTATCCGCTGAGCGGCGCGGTCGCCGTCATCAAGGTTGGGCTGCGTCCGAGCGGGACTTTTGCCGCCTATGATCCCGATGCGGATCTCATCATTCGTCGCAACGACGACGCAACGCCGGCGGTTCCTGCTTCCGTGTTCGGCGATCTGGTTTTAATTGCAGCCAATATCGATCAGGGCGGCGTCGTGCGTGCGCCGCTGGGGCGCATCTGGTTCAATAATTATACTGGTATCGTTGTCAACAACGCGCCGTCCAACGCGCGCGTCACCTTCCGCAGCGGCAGCATCACCTCCGCGAGCGCGGCTGGCCTTGTTATTCCTTTTGGCGGGACCGCGGACGGCATCGCCTATCAGGGCGCGGACGGGACGCTGCGCAATCTGGCGGCCGCGTCCTATGACGATCACGCGAGCAACGTCTTGATCGCAGCCGGCATCTCGATCAACGCCGCATCAGTCATTGGTGAGGCCGGAGCCGTGCTCGATCTCACAGGCGGCGGCACACTCACCGGCGCGGGCTTCATCTCCGGCCGTGGCGGCTCGGTCGATGTGCTGAAGACGGCGCTCGTCAATGCCAATCCGGTCAACAGCTACAGCGCTGCCGGCAACAAGGTCTATGCGATCGTACCGGGTTCTGCCGTCGACTATGCGCCGGTGATCGCAACCAATGGCGCCGGCGATCCCGTGATCGGCCAGCAGATCACGCTGCCCTCCGGCGTGCCGGGAGTGCCGCCGGGCACCTACACGCTGCTGCCGTCAAGCTACGCGCTGGTGCCAGGCGGCTATCGCGTCGAGCTCGGCGCGACCGGAACGACGGTGGCGCCTCCCACGACTGCCGGCAATGGCTCCGTCGTTGCATCAGGCTTTCTCGGCATCGCCAATACCGGAATCAAGGATACGCTGCCGACGCGCGTCATCCTGACCGCCGGCCAGACCGCGCGGCTTTATTCGCAATACAACGAGACCAGCTATGCCGATTTCGAGCGCGCGCAGGCGGCCACGTTCGGCGGCTTCCGGCCCCGTTTGCCGGAGGACGGCAAGGTGCTTCAAATCAGTCTTCTGCCGCCGGTCGACGGCGGCAGCTCGCTGTCCTTTGCTGGCACCGCATTGTTCGATGGCGCCAAAGGCGGCATGGACGGCACGCTGATCATCAAGCCGTCGGTCTCCCCGTTGGGCGCTGCCGTGCTCGACATCGCAGCGCCAGGGGCTATGCCGATCGCCGGGCACACGACGGTTTCGAGCGACGACATCAATGCCTTCAAGGCACCGACGCTCATGCTGGGCGGCACGAGTACTTTCTTTTCGGAAGGTCCCGGAGACGGCGCCAAGATCTATTTCAGCGGGGTCTCAACCGAAGCCGTCAACCTGCTCGATGGCGCTACCATCCGCGCGGGCCAGGTGTTCCTGGTCGGCAAGGCCGTCAACGTGGCGGGCGGCGCGACCATCGATACGCGTGGGCTGAACACCAACGCCGTGGATTCGACGCTCGGTTATGTCTATTCCAACATCGCGCCCTATTCGACGGCCACGCCCGACGGCAGTCCGGCCGTGCTCGCGGTCGCCAATGGCTGGTTTCAGTTCCTGAACGCGGTTGGACCGGGCAAGATCGACATCGCGAGCGGTGGCTCGCTGCTCACCGACGGCAGCATCGTGCTGGCCGGGCCGGGCGGCCTCACCATGGGCGACGTCAATTTCGCCGCGCGCTATCTCAATGTGACGCAGGAGCAGGTCAATGTCGGCACCGAGGCCGCGCTTGCTGCAGCGCGGGCCGCAGGCCAGTTGCCGTCCGGATGGAACCTGACTCAGACGGTGCTCGACAAGCTGCTCCGGCCGTCGACCAGCGCAGGGAGCCCGGCGCTCGAACAACTCGTCATCACGGCGAGTGGCTCGTTCAATCTGATCGGCAACGTCGACCTGGATGCCACGCGCCAGGGCAGCTCCTCCACCGATCCTCTCAAATTCGTTCTCAACACGCCTGCCGTCTATGGCCTTGGCTCGAGCAGCGAGACCGCGAGCATCACCGCCGATACGCTGATCTTGAACGGTATCCGCAGCGGCAGCGGCTCCACGTCGAGCCCCTATGGCAGTCAGGCGCCTGCCGCCGTGCTGCCCGGCGGGCCCGGCACGGGGTCGGGGCATCTCGCCATCACCGCCAATGAGATCCTGTTCGGCTACGATGCTGCGCAGAGCAGGCCGACCGATGGTGCAACGCTGAACCGTGTGATCCTCGGCTTCTCGGACGTCACGTTGACGGCGGCGAAACGCGTCACCGCGAACAGCGATGGCACGCTGAAGGTCGGACTGAGTCAGGACGGCAGCGGCGCTTTGCAGGGTGGCGCGCTCATCATCGTGACCCCGCTAATCACGGCAAGCGATGGGGCCAGGCTCGACGTCAGCGCGGGCGCGGCCCTGCGGCTGGTCACGCCGGCCGGGAGCGCTCCCGCCGATACGCGTGGCGTGACAGACCTTGGCGGCACACTCTCTTTCACCGGCGACAGCGTGTTGGTCGACACCGCGTTCGTGCTGCCGTCCGGCAAGCTGACGCTGAATGCGACGCATGATGTCGTGCTCGGCGCAAATGCGATGATCGACCTGTCGGGCCGCGGCATCGCCTTCTTCGACGTCACCAAGTTCAGCTGGGGCGGCGATCTCATCCTGAGTTCCTCGAACGGCAATATCGTTCAGAGCACTGGTTCGGTGATCGATGTCTCCGCCGCGAACAACGCGGCGGGCTCGATCTCGGCCAAGGCGATCGACGCTGCGCACGGCCAGGTCGCGTTCGACGGCACGCTCAAGGGATCTTCGACGGGTGATTACGACAGCGGCCAGTTCACGGTCGCGGCGCAGAATTTCGGCGATTTCGCTGCGCTGAATGCCAGGCTCAACGATGCAGGTTTCTTCAGCGCCCGCAGCTTCGATCTCCGGCAGGGCAGCCTTGTCGTCGGGGACGGCATCAAGGCGCGCACTGTGACGATTTCGGTCGACCAGGGCAGCCTTACGGTCGACGGCAGGATCGACGCGAGCGGGGCGAAGCCCGGCACCGTGCGCCTGTCGGCGCGTGACGATCTCACGCTCACGGCGAATGCCGTGCTCGATGTCCATGGCAATGTGCTGCAGACCGACAGCTACGGCGCGCCGATCGAGGCCAACAACACCGCGCATGTCGAGCTTACCACCACGCACGGTACCATGACGCTGGCCGCGGGCGCGACCATCGACATGACATCGCCGGACGGTGTGGCCCGCGGCAAGCTCGAGCTCAACGCGCCGCGCCGCGGCGGCACCGGCGGGGACGGCGCGGGCGCCAACGATATCGCGATCGATGCGCGCGGCTCGCTCGACATCCGCGGCGCGAGCAGTATCGCGTTGAACGGCTTCCGCACCTACGACCTGCCGGGCGGCAGCATCATCGATCAGGCCTATCTCGACGGCCTGCACGGCGACAGCACGGCGTTCATCAACGCGGCGCTGCAGAACAGCGATTTGCAGCATCGTCTTGCCGGTCTCGCCGCCTACGGCTCGGCCTTCCACTTGCGGCCGGGTGTTGCGATCACGTCGAGCGGTGATCTCTCGACCAAGGGCGATCTGGATTTCTCCGGCTATCGCTACGGGCCGAATGCTAATCCGGCCGTGCTGGGATCGGGCGAGCCGGGCGCGCTCGTCGTCCGGGCCGCCAACGACCTCAAGATCAACGGCAGCATCAACGACGGCTTTGCGCCGCCGCCGGCGTCACCCGATGCCGTGACCGTGCTCGTCTCCGGCACCTTGTCGGACGCCTACACGGTCAAAACGGGCGGTGTGGTCCTCGGTGCCGGCTCGACGATTTCGAGCAATGGCACCATCAACATGGAGCTCAACCTCGTCGGCGGAAGTGTCGAGCGAAGCCCGGACGCCGCTAATCCGCTTCCCGTCGCGATCAAATTGGCGGAGGACTTCACGGTGAGGGGACCCCCCACGCCAGCAAGGAAGGTGAATGGCGGGCGTATCATCACGCCCGACCAGATCTACAACCCGGGTGATACTATTCCCGTTGGAACGGTGTTTCCGGCCGGCACTGTGTTCGAAAAGGGTCTCTATTTCACCGGAAGGGTCTTCATCAATGCATTGATCAGTCTGGTGCTTGAGCCGGTTACGCTGCCGGCGGGGACCAGCCTTACGCTTTTTGGAGGTTACACGTTCACGGCCGATACGCCGCTTCCCAAGGGCACGGTGCTGCCGGCCGGCATGACGAACGTCAATCTGCTCGGACCGGGCGATCGCCAGATCTGGGCGACTTCGCCGATGCTCGATCCGGGAACGCAATCCTGGTCGATGCGGCTCGTTGGCGGCGCCGATCTCGCCAGCGCCGACAGCCGCGCACTGCAGACGGTCGATACGCTCGCCGGTTCGGGCAACGTGGTGTTGAACGATCCATACAGCGTCACGATCAACAAGCCGTCCACGCCGGGCGTCAGTGTCGTGCGTACCGGTACGGGCAATCTCGAAATTCTCGCCGGCGGCAACTACGATCAGCAGTCGCCGTTCGGCGTCTATACCGCAGGCACCGCGATCAGGGCGACCGGGACCGCGGAGAATGATCCTTACAATGTCGACCGGGGCACTCTGGCCGACGGCACGGTGCTCGGATCGGCCAATGCCGGCTACGAAGCGACGCTCGGCGCGCAGCGAATGTATTACCCCGAACATGGCGGCGATTTCCTGCTGGTGGCGCAGGGCGACATCAGCGGCACGCTGACGAAGGGAGCGACCCAGATCGGATCCTGGCTGTGGCGCCAGGGTGGTTCGGAGATCGGTCAGCGGACCGCCTGGGGCATCAACTTCGGCAGCTATACGCTCGATCAGGTCCGTGACCCGAGCATGTTGTCTTTGGGACTATCGGCGTTCTCCGGCCTCGGCGCGCTCGGCGGCGGCAACGTCACGTTGCAGGCCGGCGGCACGATCGGCGACGCGGGCCGGGGTCTGGTCATAGCCGTCGGCGGCAGCGGTCGCGTGATGGCCGATGGCTCCCTGGTGCAGACCGGCGGCGGCACAATGTCGGTGACGGCCGGCGCTGTCGGCACCGGCGGCAATCAGTTCGTCAATCTGCGCGGGGCGATGGATGTCGCGACAGGAGATTTCGGCAGCCTCGTCGCAACCAACGACCGCAACGCCAGTGGGGTGGATCCGCGGCCGATCAATCCGTTGACCTCCTATTCGATGATCCAGCTCGCCGGCGGAGATTTCGCTCCGGGCGACAGCGTGATCAACATTCGCGCCCGCGGCGACCTGGCCGTGGGAACCATCCTCGATCCGGGCCGTGTCGGCCTCACCAACCTGACGGCCGCCGACAACGGCAGCGCGAGCGGCGGGGGCGCGAGCTGGTTCACGCTGTGGACGGGGACGACCGCCGTCAACGAGTTCGCCGCGGGCGGTTCGCTCGTGCCGGGAGCCGCTTCCGCGTATTTCCGGTTCCTGCCTTCGACCATGCGCGCGGTCGCCGCCAACGGCAGCATCTACAATCCGGGCGACGGGACATTGCTGCCGTCAGAGGACGGCGTGCTCGAGGTGCTGGCGCAAGGATCGATCTTTGGCGACACGATCTTGATGGGTCCGTCAATGGCGCCGCCATCGACGCTCGCCACGCCGTTCCGGCCCGGCTGGGCAATCCTGAACGGTCCAATCGGACTGACTGTCGCGGCTTCCAATTATTGGGGCGGCACCGCCGTGAGCGATAGCCCCAGCGGACAGCCTGTCTACGGCTACGACACGGGTGGGTATCCCTTCGCCTTTGATGCAAACACGGTCAAGGACAGGACTGTATCGTACGACGGCAATCTGTCGCGGATCTATGCGGTGAACGGCGATATCACCGGAATCACCTATGGGCAGATTACGACGGTGCGCCAGACGATCGGCGGCGTCGCCGTCAGCAATGCCTATTATCAGGCGGGAGGGCCGCTGCGGATGCTTGCGGGTGGTGACATCGTCAACACCAAGGGCTTCATCCTGCACAACGATCCCAACGATGTGTCGACCATTGCGGCTGGCGGCAGCGTCATCTACGCCGGCTGGCCCGGGGTCGACTTCAACGCGAACCGGGGCTGGGCGATCGCCGGGCCGGGCACGTTCGAAATCACGGCCGCAAAGAACATCTACCAGGGATCGACCGCGACGGTCGAAAGCATCGGCGCGCTGGTCGCCGGCGACAGCCGGCCGGGCGCAAGTGTCGTCATGCAGGCCGGCGTCGGCGCAGGTGAAGTCGGTGTCGGGCAGGTCGACTGGACCGGCTTTGCCCGGCTCTATCTTGATCCGGACAATCTCGCCGCCGCCGGACCGCTCGCCGACCAGCACGGCAAGGTGGCGAAGACCTACGGGGATGAGCTCTATGATTGGCTGACGGAGCGCTTCGGCTATCGCGGGGCGAAGGCTGATGCGCTCGGCTACTTCCTCGCGCTGCCGGGCGAGCAGCAGCGCATCTTCCTGCGGCAGGTCTACTATGCCGAGCTGACCGCGGGCGGGCGCGAATACAACGAGGTCGGCGGCCCGCGCGCCGGCTCCTATCTGCGCGGGCGCGAGGCGATCGCGGCGCTGTTCCCGAACAAGTCCGCCTATCGCGGCGACATCACGATCTTCACCGCGGCGTCCGGCACGCCCGGCGCGGCGAACTACGCGATCACGAGCGGCTTCGTTCACACCGATTTCGGCGGCGACATCCAGTTCCTGACGCCGGGCGGCGGCGTCACGATCGGGACCGAGGGACTGCTGCCGGGCGCCGATGCGGGCCTGATCACGCAGGGCGCGGGCAACATCCAGATCTATTCGCAGAACAGCGTGCTGATGGGTCTGTCGCGCATCATGACGACGTTCGGCGGCAATATCGTGATCTGGTCGGCGGAGGGCGACATCAACGCCGGCCGCGGCGCCAAGACCACCGTGATCTACACGCCGCCGAAGCGCGCCTACGACAACTACGGCGACATCACGATATCGCCCGTGACGCCCTCCAGCGGCGCCGGCATCGCGACGCTGCAGCCGATTCCGGAGGTTGCGCGCGGCACGGTCGACCTGATCGCGCCGCTCGGCACCGTCGATGCCGGCGAGGCGGGTATCCGCGCGTCGAGCTTCGTCAACATCGCCGCGCTGCATATCGTCAACGCCGCCAACATCCAGGCGCAGGGGGGCGTGATCGGCGTGCCGCAAATCCAGGCGCCGAACATGGGCGCGCTGAGCGAGGCCTCGAACACGGCGGGCGCCGCCGCCAAGCAGGCCGCCGTGCCGCCGCCGAACACCAACGAGCAGCCCTCCGTCATCATCGTCGAAGTGCTCGGCTATGGCGGCGGCGACGGTGGCGACGAACCAAAACGCCGAGGCAACGACAAGCAGAGCCAGTACGACCCGAACAGCGCCTTTCAGCTGATCGGCGACGGCCAATTGACTGCGGAGCAGATGAAGAAGCTGACGCCGGAGGAGCGGCGTCAGGTGGTCAACTAAGCGCCCGTTGCGCAGGCAGCGAGCCCTTGGCCGTGATCTCGGCCGAGAGTTCCTCGATGGTCTTGCGCTGTTCCATGGCAGCCCGCCGGATCAGCGCAAAGGCGGCCGGCTCGGCCAGCGCATGCGTGTGCATGACCTGAAGCACCGCGGCGAGCACGACGCGGCGCGATCGGAGACGCTGTTCGAGCTTCACCACCTGCTGTTTGAGCTCGCTGGTTCGTTCGCTGCGTTCGAAGGCCAGCACGAGCGCGGCATAGATGCCGGCCGAGCGCAGCGGCTTGACCAGGAACGAGGCCGGATCGAGCTCGAGCACCAGCTTCAGGCGGCTCGGCGTCTCGGTGCCGAGCAGGGCGATCACCGGGCTTCGTCCGAGCACGGCGCGCTGCACAGGCGAGGTGAGCGGCAGGAAGTCGTCGTCGATCAGTGTCACGTCCGGCCGGCAGTCGATCTTGGCGCCGGGCTCCCATGCGACGATGTCGATCCCGAGACGCTCGAACTGGCGCCTGACGATGGTGGCGTCACGCTCGTCCTTGATGGCGACCAGCGCCTTGCGTCCGCGCAGAGAAAATGAAGACGGCTTGCTCATTTCACAACCCGCAAATGCGGCGCATTCGGCAACGTTCCATCCCGTGCCGGGCTGGCGGCGATGTCGAGCTGCGTCAGATAAGGATCCGGTCGAACCGGCGCTTCAGCTTCCCAGAAGATGTCGAACTGTCCTTCGGCATTGGAGACGGCGAGCCGCGGCGTCAGGACGCAGTGGTTGTTGCTGCCGTCGATCCAGACCGGACCTTGCGGCGAATTGTAGCGGTGGCCGGCCGCCGCGCGCCGCACCTCGCCGATATCGGACGTGCCGGCGCGCTGCAGCGCGCGGGCCAGCAGATAGACCGCGACATAGGCCGATTGCCCGTCCACGGACGGGCTGCTGTGCTCGCCGTGACGTGCCTTCCAGCGCGCGACGAAGGCCCGGTTCTCGGGCAGCTGAATGCTTTCGAAATAGGCCGACGAGGTGATGCATCCGGCCGATGCGGGGCCTGCGATCTTGAGCTCGGGTTCGCACAGGCTGCAGCTCAGCATCGGGATGTCGAGCCCCGCCGCGCTGGTCGCTGCGTGAAAGGCGCGGATGAAGTCGTAGCTCGAACTGCCGACCAGCGTGTTGAACACGACCGGCGGTCGGCGCCGCACGATCTCGTCGACGATGTGCCCGACCGCGCTCTCACCGAGCTCGAGCAGGCGCTCGGCGAGAATCTTCCCCCGCGCCGCCGTCACCAACTCGCGGGTGACGCGGTTGGTTTCCCAGGTCCAGACATAGTTGGAGCCGACGCAGAAGATCTCGCGCGACAGATTGTCGAGCACGTAACGCACCAGCGGCAGCACGTTGTGATTGGGCGAGGCGCCGACATAAATGACGTTGTCGGAGCATTCGAACCCCTCGTAGCGCGCCGGATACCACAGCAGGCGGTCGGTGCGCTCGACGATCGGCAGCACCTGCTTGCGCGAGGCCGAGGTGTAGCAGCCGATGATGTGCTCGACCCCGACATTGCGAATGAGGTCGTCGCAGACCGTATGATACTCGGAAATGATTCCGCGGGGATCGCGGACATGCGCTGATATCGCGAAGTCGAACTCGTCCTGCTCGTTGATTTCGTCGACCGCCATCATGGCGCTCTTGAGGATCTCGCGCCCCATGGCCTGATAAGGCCCGTGCTGCGAGCAGATGATGCCAACGGGAATGGACGGCTTTGTCATCGACGACTTTCAGTGCAACGCGCGAAGGAAATCATCATCGCAGAGGTCGGTGCAAGAGGTCATGCCGATTTGCTGCGCATGCACCTTGCGAAATTTGTGCAGCCAGCCTCGTTGACAACGCGCTGCACACCTCCTTAGAATTTTCTCCTACAGGGCTTCCTGTCGAACCTTGCGTGCGTCGATTTGGCCGATGACGTCCCGATCGCCGCGCAGAGTGCTCTGTTCGACCCCGGACCCTAGCGACAGTTCATAGCCGCGGCATTTGGGCCATTCGTCACCTTCGTTTGGAGGGGCGGGTGGCTTTTTGCTTTTGCCGCCAGACAAATTGGCGACACGTCCGTGTCGCCAAGCCGGAGGCGCATGCGCGGTGATGGGCAGTGCCTGCGCTTGCGTCGTGCCAAGTGCGGGGATGAGAAACGATGCCGACGACGGAACTTCACTATCTCGGACTGATCGAGATCGGGCAGCAAATCCAGTCCAGGAAACTCTCGCCGGTCGAGGTGACCAGGACGATGCTCGGACGGATTGAGCAGCTCGACGGCAAGCTCAAGAGCTACGCCTATGTGAAGGGTGATGCGGCGCTCGCCGAAGCCGCGGCAGCCGAGAAGGAGATCGCCTCCGGCAAGATCAAGGGTCCGCTGCACGGCGTGCCGATCGCCGTCAAGGATCTGTGCTGGGCCAAGGGTGCGCCGGCCGCGCACGGCATGACCATTCATCGCGAGTTCCGTCCTGATGAGGACGCCACCGTGGTCGCTCGGCTGAAGGATGCCGGCGCGATCATTCTCGGCAAGCTGCAGCAGACCGAGGGCGCCTATGCCGATCATCACCCGAAGATCGATCCGCCGAAGAATCCATGGAATGCCGATCTGTGGTCGGGGGCGTCATCGAGCGGTTCGGGCGTCGCGACCGCCGCGGGGCTGTGCTTCGGATCGCTTGGAACCGATACCGGCGGCTCGATCCGGTTTCCCTCGGCGGCCAACGGCATCACCGGGCTGAAACCGACCTGGGGCCGCGTCAGCCGTTACGGCGCGTTCGAACTCGCGGCGACGCTGGACCATATCGGGCCGATGGCGCGCAGCGCGGCCGATTGCGGCGCAATCCTCGCCGTGATCGCGGGCCAGGATCCCAAGGACACCACGTCCGTGCCGCTGGCGGTGCCGGACTATCTTGCGGGCCTGACTGGAGATTTGCGCGGCCTGACGATCGGGGTCGATCGGCGCTGGACCAGCGAGGGCACCGACGAGGCTGCCGGCAAGGTGCTCAGCGAAGGCCTGCGGGTTGCCGCCGACCTCGGCGCGAAGATCAAGGACATCACGTTCCCCGATCCGAAGGCGGTGATCGAGGACTGGTTCCCGCTGTGCGGCATCGAGGTGGCGGTTGCGCACGAGGCGACCTATCCCGCGCGCAAGGACGAGTACGGCCCGGCGCTCGCCGGCCTGCTCGATCTCGGCCGGGCGCAATCCGGCATGGACTATCAGAAGATCGTGTTGCGGCGCGAAGCGTTTCGTGGCGCCGTGCGGCTGCTGTTCGAGACGGTCGATCTGATCGCGGTTCCAGCGCAGGCGTTCGCCGCGCCGACCTTGGCCAGGATGGCCGCACTCGGTGAGGACCCGTCGCTGATCACCGGGCTACTGCGCTTTACCTGTCCGTTCGACATGACCGGCAGCCCGACCGTGACGCTTCCCGGCGGCTTCGCCCCGAACGGCGGTCCGGTCGCCTTCCAGTTCGTCGGCCGGCATTTCGACGAAGCAAGCCTGGTTCGCGCGGGCGATGCCTTCCAGCGCGTCACCGACTGGCACAAGCGCCATCCCGCGATCTGAGTAGGAGCCGTTCGCATGTCCGAAGATTGGTTGAAGAGTTCCATCATGGCCCGGCGGGCCGTTGCCAAGGGCGCGACCGGCACGACCCATAGTCTGACGATCGAGCAGCAGGGCGGCTTCCATTACGTCTATGGGCCCTATGCCAAGCCGACGCTCTCGATCGACCCGGGCGGGGTGGTCGTGGTCGAGACCGAAGATGCGTTCGGCGGCGTGCTGACAAGCGAAAGCGACAGCCCGACCGCGAAGCTGAACTTTCCTTTCCTGAACCCGCAGTGCGGGCCGATCGCGGTCAAGGGCGCCAAGAAGGGCGATTGCCTCGCGGTCCATATCCGCGATGTCGAGACTCGCGGCGCGCAGCCGGCCGGCACCACCTGCATCATCCCGGAATTCGGCGGCCTGGTCGGGACCGCATCGACGGCACTGCTCAATCCGCCGCTGCCGGAGCGCGTCAAGAAGCTGCATGTCGACCGCAACGGCGTGCGCTGGAACGACAAGATCACGCTGCCCTACGAGCCGTTCATCGGCACCATCGGCGTGTCGCCCGAGATCGAAGCGATCTCCTCGCTGCAGCCCGACTATCACGGCGGCAACATGGACCTGCCGGATGTCGCCCCCGGCGCGATCATCTATTTTCCGGTGCACACCGAAGGCGGGCTGCTCTATGTCGGGGACTGCCACGCCACGCAGGGTGATGGCGAACTTTCCGGCGTCGCGCTGGAGCAACGCGCGACCGTGACGCTGCAGATCGACCTGATCAAGAACTGGAGCTTCGCCTGGCCGCGACTCGAGACCCGCGACTTCATCATGACGATCGGCAGTGCCCGCCCGCTCGAAGACGCGGCGCGGATCGCCTATCGCGAGCTGGTGCGGTGGATGAGCGCCGATTACGGCTTCGACGAGATCGACGCCTACATGCTGCTCAGCCAGGCCGGCCGCATGCGGCTCGGCAACATGGTCGATCCCAAATACACGATGGGGGCGTCGATCCTGAAGAATTACCTCAAGGCGTGACTGCAAAACATCCTTCAACGACAGAGGACATCGCGATGTATTCGGGGCGACTAGTCGGAATGGCTTTGCTAGGTGCAATGCTCGGGACCGCAGCAATTGGCGCTGCTCAGGCGGCGGAGCCGCCGCTGAAGGTCGGCCTGCTGGAGGACGTCTCCGGCGACCTCGCCTTCATGGGCATGCCCAAGCTGCACGGCTCGCAGCTCGCGGTCGAGGAGATCAACAAGAGCGGCGGCATTCTCGGACGGCAGATCGAGCTGATCCACCTCGACCCGCAGGGTGACAATGCCCGTTACCAGGAGTTCGGCCGGCGGCTGCTCAACCGCGACAAGGTCGATGTACTGATCGGCGGCATTACTTCCGCCTCGCGCGAGGCATTGCGCCCGATCGTCGATCGCACCACCACGCCGTATTTCTATACGAACCAGTATGAGGGCGGCGTCTGCGACGCCAGCATGATCAGCATGGGCGCGGTGCCGGAACAGCAGTTCTCGACCCTGATCCCCTGGATGGTCCAGAAATTCGGCAAGAAGGTTTACGTCATCGCCGCCGACTACAATTTCGGCCAGATCTCCGCGGAGTGGAACCGCAAGATCATGAAGGACCTCGGCGGCGAGGTCGTTGGCGAGGAGTTCATCCCGCTCGGCGTGTCGCAGTTCGCGCAGACGATCCAGAATATCCAGAAGGCGAAGCCGGACTGGCTGCTGACGATCAATGTCGGCGCCGCGCAGGACTCGTTCTTCGAGCAGGCGGCCGCGGCCAACCTCAATCTGCCGATGGGGTCCTCGATCAAGATCATGCTTGGTTTCGAGCACAAGCGGTTCAAGCCGCCGGCGCTCAACAACATGCATGCGACCGCGAACTGGTTCGAGGAGATCGATACGCCCGAAGCCAACGACTTCAAGAAGCGCTGGCACGCCAAGTTCCCGGACGAGCTCTACATCAACGACATGGGCTATAATGCCTATAACGCGCTCTACATGTACAAGGCGTTGGTCGAAAAGGCGAAGTCGACCAAGCTCGAGGACATGCGCAAGGTGATCGCGACCGGCGATGCCTGCATCGATGCCCCCGAGGGCAAGGTCTGCATCGATCCGAAGAGCCAGCACACCTCGCACCGCATGCGCCTGATCTCGGTCGGGCCCAAGCATGAGGTGACCGTTGAGAAGGACTACGGCACGATCCAGCCCTACTGGCTCGGCGAGATCGGCTGCGACCTCACCAAGAAGAACGACAAGGATCAGTACACCCCGAGTCATCTTCCCAGCAAATCGTGATGTGCGCGGGCACGATTCTTGCTCGTGTTTTGTATCTCGAACTTGAAGCGAACCGGCGCCGCAATGATGCGGCGCCGTGATCACGGAGAGCGGAATGTCGGCTGAACTCTTCTCGGTATTCTATCAGTTCGCCGACGTCTTCGCGTTCCTGATCCTGTCCGCGGCCGGCCTTGCCATCGTGTTCGGCATGATGGGCGTCATCAACATGGCGCATGGCGAATTCATCATGTGCGGGGCCTACGTGACCGTGGGTCTTGTGAATCTCGGCGTGCCGCTGCCGATCGCCCAGATTCTCGCGGCGCTGACCGCGGGGATCATCGGTATGATCGTCGAGTACCTCGTCGTGCGGCGCTTCTACAAGCGTCCGCTCGATTCACTGCTTGCCACCTGGGGTCTCAGCCTGATCGTGACGCAGTCGATGCTGCTGATCGTCGGCTCCGCGGTGCGCGGCATCGGTACGCCGGAAGGCAGCTTTGCGATCGGCGGATACACGTTCTCTACCTACCGCCTCGTGCTGTTCGGTTGCGCGGTCGCGGTGCTGGCCGGGCTCTACATCATCTTCATGAAGACGCGCTTCGGCGTGATCGCGCGGGCGACGATGCAGAACGCGGCCATGGCGAAGGCGCTGGGCGCGCGCACCGGGCGGATCTATTCCATCAGCTTCGGGATCGGCACGGCGCTTGCGGGACTCTGCGGCGCGCTCTACGCGCCGACCATGACGTTGATCCCGACCATGGGCGCGACCTTCGTGGTCGAGAGCTTCGTCACCGTGGTGATCGGCGGCGCCAATGTGCTGCTCGGAACTGCGCCGGCCGCGGTGTTCCTGGCGATGATCAGGATGGCACTGAATGCGAGCTACGGGCAGATCATCGGCCAGATCGGCATGCTGTTTGCAGTCATTCTGATCATACGTGTGCTGCCTGAAGGACTATCCAGCGTATTGGTTCGTCGTGGGCGCTAGGCGGGAATTTCTGATGTTCAAGCTGCTCGACGGTCCACAGACGCTCGGACGCGGAAAGATTTTCTGGTCCTGCTTCCTTGCCGTGCTGGCATGCGCGCTGATCTATCCGATATTTGCCGATTCCTATGACGTCGGCAATTTCGCCTACTTCCTGATCTGGATCTTCATGGCGCTCGGGCTCTGCCTGATGTGGGGCTATGGCGGCATGCTGTCGTTCGGCCAGACCTTCTTCTTCGGCATCGCCGGTTACGGCTATGGCGTGCTGGCCATCAATATGGGCGGCGGAACGGCGACCATCGCGGCACTGGTGCTCTCGGTCGTCATCGCGATGATCGCAGCGGGAGTCCTCGGCTACTTCATGATCTGGGGTGGCATCAGCGGAATCTTCTTCGGAATCGTGACTCTGTCGGCGACGCTGGTGCTGGCCTTCTTCCTGGGACAGACCGCCGGACCGGAATGGCATATCGGCCCGGCGCGGCTGAACGGCTTCAACGGCATGAAGGGGATGGACCCGCTCACCGTCGGCAGCTTCGATATCGAGGGCTCGGCGCTCTATTACGTCATGATTGCGCTGATCGTGATCGTCTACATCGCGCTGCGGATGCTGGTGAACTCGAGCGTCGGCAATGTGATCGTGGCGACGCGGGAAAACCCGCAACGCGCCGAGATGCTCGGCTACGACGTCCGCAAGTATCAGCTGTTGACCTTTGTGATCGGCAGCGGCCTCGCAGGCCTCTCTGGCGCGCTCTACACGTCCTGGGGGCAGTTCATCACGCCGTCCAGCATCGGGCTTCCGGCGGCGGCGATGCCGATCGTGTGGGTCGCGTTTTCGGGACGCAACGACCTGACTGCGACCCTGGTCGGATCGTTCCTGCTGCTGTTCGGCTTCCAGACCATCACGGTGTACAGCCAGCAGGCCGCGCTGGTGCTGATGGGCGTGCTCTTGCTGGCCACCGTGATGCTGGCGCCGCAGGGCTTTGTGCTCGGCATCGGTAAGCTCGCCGTCGACTGGTGGACCCGGCGCCGTCGGCGCGACGAAACTCCCGCGCTGGCCGATGCCGGCCGTCTGCAATCGGATGAGACCTGAGCCATGGCGCTGGTTGATGTAAAAGGTGTCTCGAAGCGCTTCGGCGGATTGACCGCCGTCTCCGATGTCGACCTGACGGTCAACGCCGGTGAGGTCCATTGCCTGATCGGGCCCAATGGGGCCGGCAAGAGCACGCTGTTCAAGCTGATCGTCGGCCTCTATCCGCCGACTACCGGCAGCATCTTCTTCGACTCCATCGATATCACCGCCGAGCGGCCCTACGCACGGGTGCAGCGCGGCATGAGCATCAAGATGCAGGCGCCAAGCGTGTTCAAGGAACTGCCGGTACGGCAGAACGTCCAGGTCGCGCTGCAGGAGCGTCTGTCGGGCGCGGAATGCCGCATTGAAGAGGAGCGGCTGCTGGCGCTGCTCAATCTGGCCGATGACGGCGGCAAGCTCGCCGGTGCGCTGTCGCACGGCCAGCAGCAATGGCTGGAGATCGGCATGGCGCTGGCCTTGCAGCCGCAACTATTGCTGCTGGACGAGCCGACCGCGGGCATGTCGCCGGAAGAGACCTACAAGACCGGCGAGCTGATCAAGTCGTTCAACGCCGAGGGCATGACGGTCTTGGTCGTCGAGCACGACATGGCGTTCGTCCGTCAGGTCGCCCAGCGCGTCACCGTTCTGCATCTTGGCAAGATCTTCGCGCGCGGCAATCTGGAAGCCATCCTTGAAGACGAGAAGGTCGCCGAAATCTATCTGGGCAAGACCCATGCCCACTGATCGCATTCTGGATGTGTCGGGACTCTGGGCAGGTTACGGCGCGACGCCGATCCTGCAGGGCGTCAGCATGCAGGTCGCGCGCGGCGAGATCGTCGGCGTGATCGGCCGCAACGGCGTCGGCAAGTCGACCCTGATGCGCTGCCTGATCGGCCTGCTGCAAGGCTGGCGCGGCACCATCACCTTCATGGATCAGGATGTCACGCAGCTCGAGGCCGATGCGCGGGCGCGCGCCGGCTTCGGCTACATCCCGCAGGGCCGCGACGTGTTTCCGCAGATGAGCGTCGAGGAGAATTTGCAGGTCGGCGAGCTGATCGGCGGGCCGGAGGGAAAGAAGCTGCCGCAACTCGTCTACGAGTATTTCCCGCGCCTGAGGGAGCGGCGGCGGCAGATCGCCGGCACCATGTCGGGCGGCGAGCAGCAGCAGCTTGCGATCGGCCGGGCGCTGATCGGCAACCCGGCGCTGATGATCCTCGATGAGCCGTCCGAAGGCATCCAGCCGTCGATCGTGCAGCACATTTGCGAGGCGCTGAAATCGTTCCGCACCGAACTTGGTACGACGATCGTGTTCGTCGAGCAGAACCTCGACACCATCCTGGAGATCGCGCAGCGCTGCTACATCATGGAGAAGGGCAAGATCACCCGGTCGCTGGCCGGCGAGGAGGTCAATGCCGACAACGTCCGCGCGCAGCTGTTGCTTTGACCGGCCCGCCGCGCCGCGAGGAATTGCGTTCGACAATCGATAATAAACGGAGGGAATCAAGATGGATCTGGGACTCAAGGGAGCGAAAGTTCTCGTCACCGGCAGCACCAAGGGGATCGGCAGGGCGATCGCCGACACCTTCGCGGCCGAGGGCGCCAATGTCGGCATCTGCGCGCGCAACCAGGCCGATGTCGACGCTGCGGTCACCGCGATCAAGGCCAAGGGCGTCGCGGCGTTCGGCAGCGCGGTCGACGTCTCGAACGGGCCGGCGCTGAAGGCCTGGGTCGCCGACATGGCTGGAAAGCTCGGCGGCATCGATGTCGTGGTCGCCAATGTCAGCGCGCTCTCGATCGGGCAGGACGAGGAGAGCTGGGAGAAGGAATTCTCCACCGACATGATGGGCACCGTGCGCCTCGTCAACGCGGCGATGCCCTATCTCGAGAAGAGCGCAGCGGCGGCAATCGTGACCATCTCCAGCGTGTCGGGGCGCGAGGTCGATTTCGCCAGCGGTCCCTACGGGACGTTCAAGGCCGCGATCATCCATTACACGCAGGGCCTCGCCTACCAGCTTGCGGCCAAAGGCATCCGCGCCAATTCGGTGTCGCCGGGCAACACCTATTTCGAAGGCGGCGTCTGGAACATGATCAAGGACGGCAATCCCGAACTGTACAAGACCGCGCTGGCGCTCAACCCGACCGGCCGCATGGGCACGCCGCAGGAGATGGCCAATGCCGCCGTGTTCCTTGCCAGCAAGGCGGCGAGCTTCATCACGGGGACCAACCTCGTCGTCGACGGCGCGTTGACGCGCGGCGTCCAGTTCTAGCCGGGGCCGCAGCGACATGTCAGCCGATCCATTGCACTACAAGTCGATCGCCGAGATCTCCGGGCTGATTCGCCGCGGCGAGGCGAAGTCCTCGGAGATCACGGAGGCGATCCTGGGTAGGATCGCCAAACTGGACGGACAGTTTCATGGCTATGCGCACGTCCTTGCCGAGCGCGCCATGGCGCAGGCGAAGCAGCACGACGCCGAGATCGCCAAGGGCATCTGGCGTGGCCCGCTGCATGGCGTTCCGATCGGGCTGAAGGATCTCTGCTACACGACGTTCGCGCCGACCGCGGGCGGCACCACGATCCACGCCAAATTCGTGCCGTCCTTCAACGCCACGATCGTGGATCGGCTCGAAGTCGCCGGCGCGGTGACGCTCGGCAAGCTCAAGATGACGGAAGGTGCCTATACCAGCCACCATCCGTCCGTTCAGGCGCCGCTCAATCCGTGGAATGTGGATTATTGGGTCGGCTCGTCGTCGAGCGGATCGGGTGTCGCGACCTCGGCAGGCCTCTGCTACGGCTCGATCGGCAGCGACACCGGCGGCTCGATCAGGTTTCCGTCGGCGACCTGCGGCTTGACCGGCATCAAGCCGACCTGGGGCCGCGTCAGCCGGCACGGCGTCTTTCCATTGGCGGACTCGCTCGATCATGTCGGGCCGATGTGCCGCAGCGCCGTCGATGCCGGGGCGATGCTCGGCGTCATCGCGGGCGCCGATGTCAACGACCCGACCGCGCTGCGGGCGCCGGTGCCGAACTATCTGGCCGGGGCAGGCGATGGCATCCGTGGCTTAAGGATCGGCGTCGATCGCCGGTACACCCAGGAGGGAATCGATCGGCAGGTCGTGACTGCCTTGGTGCAGGCCGAGCGCACGCTGGCCGATCTCGGCGCCGAGATCCGCGAGATGCATTTCCCGTCCTATCAGAAGCTCGTCAGCCAGTGGATTGCGATGTGCTCGGTGGAGACGGCGGAGGCGCACCTGGACACCTACCCGTCGCGCAAGTCGGAATATGGACCGGACCTCGCGCAGCTGATCGAGCAGGGCAGGGCGACCAGCGGCGTCGATATCGCCGCGATCCATCACGAGCGCCTGAAGTTCAGCGGCAGCCTCGCCGCGATGTTCGAGGATATCGATCTATTGCTGATCCCGACCATGCCGGTGCCGATCCCGACGCTGACGAAGATGAGTGAGTATGGCGCCGACCCCGGCGTCCTCCTGAGCATTCTGCGCTTCACGGCGGTATTCGACTTCTCGGGCAGTCCGACCATCACGCTGCCGATGGGCATGGCCTCGGATCAGATGCCGCTCAGCATGCAGCTGGTCGGGCCGCATCTCGCCGAGGACGTGCTGGTCCGTGCCGGCGCCGCGTTCCAGTCGGTAACCGACTGGCACACGCGGCGGCCGCCGATCGAATAGCGCATGATCCGGAAAAGTGCGAAGCGGTTTTCTTAAAAGATCATGCTTGGACAACAAGCCAAAGCGCGATGACGATTCAACCGAATTTCATCGCGCTTTAGCGCATCTTCAGCCGGTCTTGTCGATGTTCCAGAACAGCGGCACCGGTGCGCGGACGATGTCTTTCAGCGCCTTTCGCGTCGCGGCCGGCTGGTTGTACTGCCCGGTCGGGACGTGGGTGACCACCTCATAGGCGCGCGCTTGGATATTGTCGGCCAGCGCCTTCTGGTCCGGCGGCGCCGCGGCGCGCGCAAAGCCGTCGCGCAGCCGCTCGAGCTCGGCATCCTCGACCCAGCCGAAGAAGCCGCCGTTCTTGCCCTTGCCGTTGACGCAGGCATTGCCGATCGGGTTGACGAGGTCGGCACTGGCCCAGGTCGAGTGGTAGAGCGACCAGCCGCCCTCGGCCGGCATCGACTGCTTGGCACGTCGCGCCACCACCGAGCCCCAGTCCATCGCGAGCAAATTGACGTTCATGCCGATGCCGCGCAGCGCTTCGGCGGTGACGGTGCCGAGCGCAGTGATGATCGGGGCGTCGGTCGCGTGCAGGATCGTGATCGGCTCGCCCTTGTAGCCACCCTGCTTGAGCAGCTCCTTGGCTTTCGCGGTGTCCGCGTTGGTCGACCAGCCGACACTGCTTTCGAACGGCGTGCCGGCGATGAAGATCGCGGGCGTGATCTTGTAATAGTCGGGGTTGCCGATCTGGGTGTCGAGCCAGTCCTTCTGGTTGACGGCATGCAGCACCGCCTGGCGGATCTCGGGCCGGTCGAACGGCGGCACCAGCCAGTTCATCCGGCACATGCCGGAGAAACCGAGCGTGTTGTAGTCGGTCAGCTCGACATTCGACGCGCGCGCGAGCAACGGATGATGATCGTGCGGCGGCACTTCGAAATAGTCGATCTCGTCATTCAGCAGCGCGTTGGTCGCGATCTGGAAGTCGGGCACGCTGATCCATTCGTAGCGGCCGATCTTCACGACCTTGCCGCCGCCGGTGCCGTCGGACGGTTCGTCGCGCGACACGTAGTCCGGATTCCTCTCGTAGGCGGCCTTGACGCCGGGCTGGAATTCCGAGGTCACGAAACGAAACGGCCCGGAGCCGACATGATCGGTGATGGCCTGGTCGGCGGGCGTCGCGGCAATCCGCGCCGGCACGATGAAGGGCACGTTGGCGGTCGGCTTGCCGAGCGCCGCCAGCACGAAGCCGCACGGCTCCCTCAGCACCATGCGGAAGGTCCGTTCGTCGACCGCCTTCAACTCGGCGACGAATTCGAACAGTTTCTGGCCCATCGTGTCGCGCCTGGCCCAGCGCTGCAGCGAGGGGATTACGTCGGCCGACGTCACCCCGCTGCCGTCGTGGAATTTGAGGCCGGGCCGCAGGCGGAAAGTGTAGGTCAGGCTGTCGGCGGAGGCCTCCCAGGCCTCGACCATCTGCGGCTTGATCTCGAATTTCGAGTTGGTCGAGAACAGCGTGTCGTAGATCATGTAGCCGTGGTTGCGCGCGGTCCAAGCCGTCGTCATGATCGGGTCGGTGGCGCGCAGCGGCGCGTGCATCACCGCGGTGATCGTCTTCGTGCTGGCCCGCGCAATCCGCGGCATCGCGACGCCGAGGCTCGCGCCTGCGCCGAGTTGCAGCAGACGGCGGCGGTTGATCGATGATTGCATGATGTTCCCCGTCAGGCCTTGCCGGCAAGTCTGGCCGCGATCGCGCGATAGCCGCGCATCCACATGTGGTCGAGATCGAGGTCCATCGGCAGCGGCTGCGAGGAGACGCGCGCGATCACGGTCTCATTGGCCGGATCGATGTAGACCCACTGGCCGTGAATGCCGACCGCGGCAAACGGCGCTTCGTGGCGGTCGAGCGTGTACCACTTGTTCCGGTAATTGCCGTTCGGAAACACTTTGGTCAGGTCGCCGCGCGACCAGGCCTCGGCGTTGCCGTTCTGCCTGATGTCGTCGACCCACCAGGTGGGCACGACCTGCCGTCCGTTGCTGATGCCGTGGTTGCGCATCATCTCGCCGAACCGGGCAAGATCGCGCAGTGTCGCGCAGATGCCGCCGGCAACGCGCGCCGCGCCGCGCGAATCGACGGTGATGTAGGCGTCGTGCTCGGCGCCCATCGGCTGCCACAGATAGTGCGAGAGGATCTTTGCGTAGGACGTGCGGCAGGCGCGCTCATAGACCCAGCCGAGCACGTCGGTGTTGGTCGAGACATAGTGGAAGGTCTCGCCATGCGGCGCGCCGTTTGGCCGCAGCGTGCGCAGATAGTCGCGCAGATTGCTCGGCGGAATGGCTGGATCCGGCAGTTCCCAGCCGGTCGAACGCCGGTAGTTCATGACGTCGCCGTCGCGCGCCATGTAGTCCTCGTCGAAGCGAATGCCGACGCTCATGTCGAGCAGATGCCGCACCGTGCAGCTGCCGCCATAGACCGATCCTTCCATCTCCGGGATGTAGCGTGTCACCGGCGCGTCGGGATCGAGCTTGCCATGATCGGCCAGGATGCCGCCGAGCGTTCCGGCGACCGACTTGCTGACGGAGAAGATCAGGTGCGGCGTATCCGGCGTCAGGCCGTGGGCATACCACTCGAACGCGATCTGTCCGCGATGCGACACCACGATGCCGTCGGTGTGGCTGGCGCGCAGGGCCGCGCCGACACCCACCGTCTCGCCGCGCGGGTCGGCGAAGCTGACGTCGTCGAGGTGGCGCGGCGCAAAGCACAGCGGCGCCGGCGTCGAGGCCCGTGCGATGTTCGCGGTGGGCAACAATTCGCGGACGTTGCGGAACGCCCACTCGCTGAAGGGATGCTGACGCCAGTTGGCGAGCGTGACCTGATCGTCGGCCGCCGATGGGAAGGCGGCCATGATGCGACGTGAATTCATTCTTGATCCAGCAATGATGTCGGAAGACCTGTGAAAAGTTCCGCATGCGCCGCGTTGCTCGCAATCAACCGGATGGTGGAGGGGGCCACCGGGTTACTTCGGCGTAACCGTTTCCGGATGTGCGCTTGGCCCGCAATTTGCTTGACTATGCCCTGCGGCTGCCCCAGCGTGACGACCATGCGACGCGCAGACGTTCGCCATTCGGGAAACACATCGGGAGGTAGGTCATGATCGCGCTTTTGGGCCGACCGGATCCGGCGACCACGCAGGCCATTCAATTCGCGCGCGGGATTCTAGAGGGCTCGGCGACGGCGTTCTACGAGGTCGACGGCAATCTGACCCTCAACCGTTTTGTGCTGAGCAGCAACGTGCCGCCAAGTTTCCACGACCAGTATCTCGCCGGCATGAACCGGCTCGATCCGTTGCATCCGCGCTCCGCGAGCAACCGGCCGATTGCCCGGCTGAGCGTGGCGCTCAATCAATGCGCGACCCAGGAGGCCGCGACCTACCGCGCCTTCGCCGGCCAATGCGGCGTCGCCGACATGATCGAGTTCTTCTTCCGACGCAACGACCGAATCGTCGCCGGAATGAGCGTGCTCTGGGCGCCCGGCTGCGCGATCCCCGACGGCAGCATGCACATTGCCGAGAAGATCCACGACTATCTCGAGTTCAACCTGACCAGCCGCCTGTCGTCGAATGCCGACGAACCGGCGCGCTACGGGCTGACCTCGCGCGAGATGGAAGTGGTCGAGCTATTGTGCTGCGGCCGCACCAACCGCGAGATCGGCGAGTGCCTGAATATCGGCCTGGCAACCGTGAAGACGCACCTGATCCATATCTTCGAGAAGCTCGGCGTCGAGACCCGCTCCGCCGTCGTGGCACTGATGTCGCGGCCGCATTAGGGCCCGGCTCTTTCCTGCCGTCGTCCCGGCGAAGGCTGCGACCCATACTCCGCGGCGGATGTCGTCGGTGGGACTCGTCGTCCAGCGTCGCGCAACAATTGCTTTCGGTGGCAATGGGTCGCGGCCTTCGCCGGGACGACACCGAGTTTGCTGCACGGCCTGTGGGTCAAGCATCCGCGCTCTCGCGACGTGACCCATCCGAGCCTTGCTGTCCGTTTCCCTCTCCTCGCGTCCGCCCGATCCACCGTTAGGTGGATTGCCGCTTACCGCGCCGCCGACCGAGAATCCCGCACAGACCGGTGTCGTATCCGACAATGTTGGCGAGCGGCTGCCGCTCACGAACATCAGAGGATCCGACATGCGTGATTTCATGGCCATCGGCCGCTCGGTGGCGGTTGCCGAGCGCGGCATGGCCGCAACCTCGCATCCGCAGGCGACGCTTGCCGCGGTCGAGATGCTGAAGGCCGGCGGCAATGCCGTCGATGCCGCGGTGGCGGCGGTCGCGGTGCAGGGCGTGGTCGAGCCGCAGATGACCGGGATCGGCGGTGACTGCTTTGCGCTGGTTTCGCCGAAGGGCGGCGAGCCGATCGCGCTGAACGGCTCGGGCCGCACACCGGCCGGCACCGACGTGGAGAAGTTTGCAGGAAGCGGCGCGCGCGACATTCCGCCGACCGCGCCCGAGGCGGTGACCGTACCCGGCGCGATCGACGCGTGGTGCAGACTGGTCGCCGATCATGGCAGCAAGGCGCTGGAGGAGATCTTTCGGCCGGCGATCGCGGCCGCCGAGCTGGGCTTTTGCGTGACGCCGCGCGTCGCGGAGGACTGGCGCCGCTTCCGGGCCCGGATCGAGATCGACGGCAATGCGGCGGCGCAGTTCCTTCCCGGCGGCAAGGCACCTGAGGTCGGCGACATCCGCACGCAGCCCGCGCTGGGGCGGACCCTGCGCCGGATCGCGCAGCATGGGCGCGACGCGTTCTACGCGGGCGAGGCCGCCGACGAGATGGTGCGCATCTTGCGTGGGCTCGGCGGCGCCCACGGCATCGAGGATTTTGCAGTCCAGACCTCGGATTACGTGCAACCGATCTCGGCGCGCTACCACGATCACGACGTGGTCGAATGTCCGCCGAACGGGCAGGGCCTGGCCGCGCTGATGATCCTGCGCACGCTCGCCGGCTTCGATGTCGCGGATCTCGCGCAGGCCGATCGCATCCATCTGCTGGCCGAAGCGACCAAGGCCGCTTACCGCGCACGCGACGCCTTCTTCTGCGATCCGTCGACCGGCAAGGTCGATCCGGCCGCATTCCTTGCCGAAGATTACATCGGGCGGATCCGCGGCAAGATCGACATGAACCGCGCGTCCGCGCCTGCGGCGTGGAAGGATATTGAGCACCGCGACACCGTCTATGTCACGGTGGTCGACCGCGACCTCAATGCCGTCTCGCTGATCAACTCGCTGTTCTATCCGTTCGGCAGCGGCATCTATGCGCCGAAGTCGGGCGTCCTCTTGCATAACCGCGGCTGGAGCTTTCGCGCCAGGCCCGGACACCCCAATTCGCTCGGGCCGCGCAAGCGCCCGATGCACACCATCATTCCTGGCCTGCTGCGCAAGGACGGCAAGACCGTGATGTCGTTCGGGGTGATGGGCGGGCACTACCAGGCTGCCGGCCATGCCAATCTGCTGTCGAATATCTTCGACCTGAAGTTGGATATCCAGGCCGCGGCCGAGGCGCCGCGCTCCTTCGCGTTCGACGGCGCGCTGTCGCTGGAGACGACGATATCACCTGGCATCCGCGACGAGCTGCGCGCCCGCGGCCACGATGCACGGTTCTCGGAGGAGCCGATCGGCGGCTGCCAGGCGATCCGCATCGACCACGCGCGCGGCGTGCTGTTCGGCGCCTCCGACCATCGCAAGGACGGTCTGGCGCTGGGATTCTAAGGGATCCGCCGCCCGCATTGCAGCAGGCGGCGGAGCATCCACCGGACGGTGGATTGTTCCAGATGCCGACATGTCGAACGTTTGGCAGATCATGCCGGCGCCATGCGCGGTTTCGCTGCTGTGCACCGCGAAAGGCTGACCGCTGCAGGCTTTCCCAATCGAGAAGTTGATCCGTATGACCAGGACATTCGCCGACACGGTCTTCCGCAACGGCCGGATCTACACGTCGAACCGCAACCAGCCCTGGGCGACATGCGTGGCCGTGAGGGCCGGCCGGTTCATCGCGGTAGGCGAGGAGCGCGACGTCGCGCCGCTGGCCGGCGAGGGGACCGCGACCGTTGATCTCGGCGGACGGATGGCGATGCCTGGGATCATCGACATCCACAATCACATCATGATGGGTGGGCAAGCCGATCTCTACGAGCTGCGCTTCTCCAACGCCGACAGCATTCCAAGGATCGCCGAGACCCTGCACAAGGCGGCGTCGGCGGCGGCGCCGGGCGCCTGGATCGTCGGCGGGCAGTTCGGCAACAATCTGCTGAACGAGATGAACACCGTGGAGTCCTGTGCGCTGCTGGATGCAGCCTGCCTCGGGCATCCGGTCGTGCTGCGCGACGACACCTATCACAATCGGTGGGCGAGCTCGGCGGCGTTGCGGCTCGCCGGCGTGCAGGCCAACACTCCCGATCCGACCGATGGCGAGATCGGCCGCGACCTCAAGACCGGGACGCTGACCGGGATCATGATCGAGGCCGCCTCGGGCCTGGTCGAACGCGCGCTGGCGGCCTCCGGTCACTACACGGCCGAGATGGACCGCGCGGCGGTGGCGCGCTCGATCTCGGTGCTCAATGCCTACGGCGTCACCGCCTTCATCGACGCCGCCAGCATGCAGCCGATCATGGCGGCGCTGAAGGGGCTCGACGACCGCGGCGAGCTCACGGCTTGGGCGGTGTGCGCCATGCCTGTGGTCGAGCCGGGCTTCATGTTCGGCAAGGCGGGCGAAGAGCTGTTTGCGCTGCGCGAGGAGTACCGCGGCGCCCATGTGAAGCCGGACTACGTGAAAGTGTTCCTCGACGGCGTGCCGGGCGCCAAGACCGCGGCGTTCCATGAGCCTTACGTGGCCGATCCCGTGCGCGGCTGCTGCTTCCGCGGCGCCACCATGCTGACCGTGCCCGACCTGATCCGCTGGCTCGGGCGCTGCGAGAAGCTCGGGCTTGCCGCCAAGATTCATTGCGCCGGCGATGCCGCGGTGACGCAGGCGCTCGACGCCATCGACGTCGTGCGCAGCTTCAACGGGCCGACCCATCTGGTGCATCAGATCGCGCATGCGAGCTACATCGCGCCCGACGACATCAAGCGCTTCGCCGAGCTCGGCGTCGCCGCCGATCTGTCGCCGATCATCTGGTATCCGACCGTCTTCCTCGAGGCGCACAAGGCCGCGATGGGCGAGGAGCGCGCGCAGCGGTTCTGGCCGAACAAGGATTTGAAGGAGGCCGGCGCGCTGATGGCCGGCGGCTCGGACTGGCCGGTGATTCCGATCCCCGATCCCTGGCAGGGCATCGAAGGCATGGTGACAAGGCAAAATCCCACCGGAGATTTTCCCGGCAAGTCGCTGTGGGCCGAGCAGGCGCTCGACCTCGCCACCGTGATCGACATCTACACCGTCGATGCCGCGCGCGCGGCCGGGCTCGGCCAGTCGATCGGCTCGATCGAGGTCGGCAAGTCGGCCGATTTGATCGTGCTCGACCAGATGATCTTCGACATCCCTCCGGACCAATTGGCCGACACGCGGGTCGAGATGACCTTCTTCGAGGGCCGCAAGGTCTACCAGCGGGGCGCATGATGGCGATGGCGGATCAGATCCCGGTCACGGTGCTGACCGGCTTCCTCGGCAGCGGCAAAACCACGGTGCTGAACCATCTGCTGCGCCGGCCGCAGCTCAACGGCGTCGTTGCCATCATCAATGAGTTCGGCGAGGTGGCGCTGGATCATCTGCTGGTCGAGAGCAGCGAGGATCGTCTCGCGCTGCTCGACAATGGCTGCATCTGCTGCTCGGTGCGTGAAGATCTGATCGAGACGCTGGCGGACCTGGCGTCACGTCGGGCTGCCGGCACCATCCCGCCGTTCCACCGCGTGCTGGTGGAGACCACCGGGCTCGCCGATCCGGTGCCGGTGCTGCACACGCTGATGACCGCGCCCGATGTGGTCGGCCGTTACCGGATCGACGGCGTGGTTGCGACCGTCGATGCGGTCAATGGAGCGCACACGCTCGAGACGCACGGCGAGGCCGTCAGGCAGATCGCGGTCGCCGACCGGCTGCTCGTCACCAAAACCGACCTTGCCGCCGAGGAGGCGCTGGCGCGGTTCGACGCGCGGCTCGCAGCGATCAACCCGGTCGCGACGCGGGCTCACGTGCGGAACGGGATGGTCGATCCGGCCAAGGTTCTCGATGCCGGGCTGTTCGACCCCGCAGCCCGTTCCGCCGATGTCGTGCGCTGGTTCGATCTGGCAGCGCAGGCGGCGAACGCGCCGCATCATCACGCCGAGCACGATTGCGACGGCGCAGATTGCGGTCATCACAGCCATCATGCGCACGACGCCGGCGTATCCTCCTACAGCCTGATCATCGACGAGCCGATCCAGCGCGAGGCATTTGCGCGCTGGCTCGACTATGTCGCTGCGCTCAAGGGCGAGGACCTGCTGCGCTTCAAGGCCATCGTGCACGTCGCCGAGCAGCCGGATGCGCCCATGGTGGTGCATGGCGTGCAGCACGTGTTCCATCCGCCGATCACGCTTGCCGGCTGGCCGTCGGCGGACCGGCACTCGCGGATGGTCTTCATCGTGCGCGGCATTCCGCGCCAGATCATCGAAAACACCTTGTGCAAATTTGCCGCGGTGAGCCGTGAGGCGATCCAGCGATCGGCGGCGTGAACCCGCGGTCGAGCATTTTCATCATTGGTTGTGGAGGGAGAGGGACATGACTGAGACAAAGAACGACAAGCTGGCTGGCGCGTTCAACCGGCGCACACTGCTGAAGGCGGCCGGCGCCACCGGCCTCGCATCGGCGATGAACCTGCCGCTGGCCAACGTCGCCCGCGCCGCCGGCAACACCATCAAGATCGGCTGGGTCGGCTGCCTCTCGGGTGTCCGGGCGCCGTTTGCCGAGCCCGACACCTGGATCCACGAACGCATCAAGGCGCGGCTGAAGGACGGCCTGAAGATCGGTGGCAAGACCTGGCAGGTCGAGTTTGTCTTCAAGGACAATCAATCCGACCCGAACCGCTCGTCCGTGGTCGCGAGCGAACTGGTGCTGCGGGAAAAATGCGACCTGATCCTGATCGAGGACGGCGACGCACAGGCCCCGGTGCAGGAACTCGCCGATGCCCGCGGCATTCCGTCGATTTCGACGATGGTGCCGTGGCAGGGCTGGATGTTCCCGCGCAAGTCGACACCCGACAAGGGCTTCCCCTACAGCTACCACTTCTTCTGGGGCGCCGATGACGTCGTGAAGAATTTCCTGGGCATGTGGCAGTCGGTCGAGACCAAGAAGAAGGTCGGCACGCTCTATATCGACAATCCCGCCGGCCAGGCGTTCTCCGACCCGAAGGTCGGTCTGCCCGGCGGCATCACGGCGGCGGGCTATCAGGAATTCTCCGCCGGCAAATTCCAGATCGCGACCGACGACTTCACCAATCAGGTGTCGTCGTTCAAGAACAACGGCGTCGATATCGTGTCCGGCTTCACCTACGGCAATCACTGGGTGACGCTGTGGAACCAGGCGGCGCAGGCCGGGTTCAAGCCGCAGATCTGCACGGTGGCGGCGGCCTTCCTGTTCCCGAGCGCGGTGAACGCGCTCGGTGATCGCGGCGACGGCATGTCGACCGAGGTGTGGTGGACGCCGGCCTATCCGTTCAAGTCGTCGCTGACCGGGCAGAGTGCTGCCGAACTCGCCGCGGAATGGGAGAAGACGACGGGCAAGCAATGGACCCAGCCGATCGGTTACGCGCATGCGCTCTGGGAGGTTGCTATCGCTGCACTGCAGAACAGCGACCCGAAGGACAAGAACTCGTTGCGCGACGCGATCGCGGGCCTCGACATGGAGACGGTGGTCGGACCGGTGAAGTTCAAGGGGACACCGATCAAGAACGTCGCGGTGACCTCGCTGTCGGGCGGGCAGTGGCGCAAGACCAAGGGCGGCAAGTCGAAATACGAGCTCCTGATCGTGCACAACGGCACCGCGCCGTTCATCCCGAAGCAGGCCGATCTCCAGCTGCTCTCCAAGCTGGCCTGAGATGGCACCGCTTCTGCGCGTCAGCGGCCTCTCGAAGCGGTTCGGCGAGATCGTGGTCGCCGACGCCGTCAGCTTCGAGCTGGCGCGCGGCGAATGCCTCGGCGTGATCGGCCCGAACGGCGCCGGCAAGAGCTCGCTCTTGAACCTGATCGTCGGCCTGCTGACGGCCGACGGCGGGTCGATCAGGCTCGACGACGCTGAGATATCAGGGCTGCCGCCGCACCGCCGGGCGCGGATGGGGCTCGGGCGGGCATTCCAGATCCCGCAGCCGTTTCCGCATCTGTCGGTCTACGAGAACGCGCTGGTCGCGGCGTCCTATGGCGCGGGCCTCACCGGCGAGGCGGCATCGGACTGGACCATGCAGGTCTTGCAGCGTACCGGGCTCGACGGCAAGGCTGACAAGCTCGCCGGTGCGTTGCCGTTGATCGACCGCAAGCGGCTGGAATTCGCCAAGGCGCTGGCCTCGAAACCCAAGCTGATCCTGCTCGACGAGATCGCGGCCGGGCTGACCGAGCCCGAGGTCGAGCGCCTGGTTGCCATCATCCAGGGCGTGAAGGCCGACCACGCCATGATCTGGATCGAGCACATTCCACACGCCTTGCGCGCGGTGTCGGACCGCATCCTGGTGCTCGATTTCGGCCGCAAGGTGCTGGAAGGACCGCCGGCGGACGTCATGGACAGCGCCGTGGTGCGCGAGATCTACATGGGATTGAAGGCCGATGGCGTTGCTTGATGTGAGCGGCCTGCAGATCTTCTACGGCGATCTCCAGGCCGTGTTCGACATGAACTTCACCGTCGCGGACGGCGAGGCGGTGGCGCTGGTCGGCGCCAACGGCGCCGGCAAGTCGACGTTCCTCAAGGCGCTGGTCGGGCTCAATGAGGAGCGCAAAGGGGCGGTGCGGTTCGACGGCATCGACATCTCGCAGATGCCGGCCGAACAGGTATCGCGGCTCGGCCTGATCATGGTGCCCGAGGGGCGCCTGCTGTTCGATTCGCTGACGATCGAGGAGAACCTGCTGATGGGGAGCGTCAACCGGCGCAAGGGCAGCTGGACCCTGCGGCGGGTGTTCGACCTGTTCCCGATCCTCGAGGAGCGGCGGCGGATGTTTCCCGGCCAGCTCTCCGGCGGCCAGCAGCAGATGGCGGCGATCGGCCGCGCGCTGATGTCGAACCCGCGGCTCTTGCTGTGCGACGAGATCTCGCTCGGGCTCGCGCCTGTGGTGGTCGAGCAGATCTACCGTTCGTTTGCCGATATCCGCCGTGAGGGTACCGCCGTCGTGCTGGTCGAGCAGGACGTCAAGCGCGCGCTCGCGACCTCTGAACGAATCTATTGCCTGTTGAAGGGGCGAGTGTCGCTGACCGGCCCGGCGCAGGGGTTGCAGCCGGAGCAGCTGACACACGCCTATTTCGGTAACTAGCCAGGATTAGCAACGAACATGATCTGGGTTGAGACATTGATCAACGGAGCCCTGCTGGGCGGGCTTTACGCGCTGCTCGGCATCGGGCTCGCTCTGGTGTTCGGCGTGATGCGCGTCGTCAACATCGCGCACGGCGAATTCATGGTGCTGAGCGCGTTCTGCGCCGTGCTGCTGTCCAACCTGTTTCCGCAGGTATCGCCGCTGTTGATGCTGATCCCGGTGATCGCGCTGTCCTTTGGAGTGGGCTGGCTGTACCAGGCGCTGATCGTCAACCGGGTGGTGACGTCGCCCGATCCGCTGTCGCCATTGCTGCTGACCTTCGGCGTCTCGGTGATCCTGCGCAACGTCATGGTCGAAATCTTCGGCGCCGACGTCCGCAGCCTCCAGGTCGGCGAACTGTCACGTGCCAGCCTGGAGATCGCCGGCCTCAACATCGGCATCATGCCGTTGCTGACACTGGTGCTCGCCGCACTGCTGTTCATGGCCTTGCAGCTTGTGCTGCGCCATACCGAGTTCGGCCGGATCGTGCGCGCCACCGCCGACCGCCGCGACATCGTCCAGCTGTCCGGGGTCAAGCCCGACCGGGTCTATAACTACGTGATGGGCCTGTCGCTGGCGCTCGGCGCGATCGGCGGCGTGCTGCTCGCGGTGCGGTCGAGCTTCACGCCGTTCTCGGGCGCCGAACGGCTGCTGATCGCCTTCGAGGTGGTGGTGCTCGGCGGGCTCGGCTCGTTCTGGGGCGCGCTGCTCGGCGGCATCGCGCTCGGCATGGCGCAATTGATCGGGCTGAAGATCGATCCGAATGCAGGGTTGCTCTACGCGCATCTCTTGTTCTTCATCATGCTGCTGATCCGCCCGTCGGGTCTCGTGTCGAGCCGGGTGTGACGCCGATGCCGACACGGACCATTCTCCTGGCCAGCGCCGCCATTCTGATCGCGGTCATCGCCGGCGCGCCCTTTGTGCTGAACGAGGGTTTCCTGCGGCTCGCGACCGAATGCCTGTTGCTGCTGACAATGGCGCAGATGTGGAACCTGCTGGCGGGCTATGCCGGGCTGGTGTCGCTCGGCCATCAGGTCTTCATCGCCTTCGGCGCCTATGCGCTATTTCTGACCTCCGGCTGGCTCGAGGTCACGCCGATCTGGGTGCTGCCGGTGGCGCCGCTGGTGGCAGCGGCTGTCGCGGCGATCATCGCCTTTCCGTTGTTCCGGCTGCGCGACGCCTATTTCTCGATCGCGATGTGGGTGTTCGCCGAGATCATCGGCGCCTTCACGATGAAATCGCAGGAGGTCGGCGGTACCTCGGGCATGCCGCTCGCCACCAGCAAGCTGATCGATTTCGACTGGTTCGAGCCGACCATGTTCTGGCTCGCCGGCGGCCTGACGCTGGTCACCATCGCGGCACTGTACAGGATGATGACCTCGAGCTTTGGGCTCGGGCTGATGAGCGTGCGCGACAATGATCTCGCCGCGATGAGCGTCGGCGTCGACGTCCGGCGCAATCGCTTCATCGCCTTCGTGCTGTCGGCTGCGGGCTGCGGGCTTGCCGGTGCGCTCAGCTTCATGGGCAATTTGTTCATCGCGCCGCTGGCGGCGTTCGACGTCAACTGGTCGGTCTACATGATGTTCATCGTGATCATCGGCGGTATCGGGACGCTGGAAGGCCCGATCCTCGGCGTCGTCATCTTCTTCGGCCTGCGCGAATTGATGACCGGGCCGCTCGGCCTGTCCGGCGGCTGGTATCTGGTCGGGCTCGGCATCATCGCCGTCGTGGTGATGATCGTGGCGCCGCGCGGGATCTGGCCGGCCCTGCGCGATCGCCTCGGCGTGCGGCTGCTCGACGTCCACCGTGCCGCGCCTCGGCCAGCTGCGGCGATCGTCCTGCCGGCAACGTCGGAACGGGTTACCGGATGACGCAGGCCTTCACGCCGTCACCATTGCTTGTATTCTGACCGTTCCGGCTTTGAGTGGAGGGCGTGATGGCTCTGGTATTTCGGCATGGCGGATGGGCATTGGCTGGCCTGGTCGCGGCGACACTGGCAGTGCCGCCGGCGCAGGCCGAGCGCAGGATGTGGCCGCAGGCGGCCGCGATGCACCCGATGGACGGTCTGACGACGGACGAGATCCGTTCGGTCTCCGATATTCTCCGTGGCGCCGGCAAGCTCGACGATGCGGCGCGGGTCGTCTCGATGACGGTCGACGAGGATCCCAAGGACGAGGTGCGGGCGTGGAGGCCCGGACAACCGTTCACGCGACGGGCGAACGCGACGCTCTTGAGCGGCGGGCACCTCTATGAGGCGCATATCGATCTCGCCGCGCGCAGTCTCGTCGGCTGGGACGAGATCAGGGATCACGAGGCCGCGCTGACCATCGACGAACTGATGTCGGCCGGCGATCTGCCGAAGCAGGACCCGCGCTGGATTGCGGCGATGGCCAAGCGCGGCATCACCGATTTCAAGAACGTGCTGTGCCTGCCGCTGACGGTCGGTCCGGTGACCGATCCTGCGATGAAAGGGCGCCGCCTGCTGAACGTGCCCTGCGTCGACACCACGGGCGCCGCCAACAATCTCTGGGGCAAGCCGATCGAGAACCTGTTCGCCCAGGTCGATCTCAAGAGCAAGACGGTGCTGTCGGTGACCGATCTCGGCGTGGTGCCGCCGCCGCCGCAGACCCCTTCGCACGCCTACGCCGATTCCGGACAATACCGCAAGCCGCCGAAGCCGATTGAAATCACCGCACCGGAAGGCAGCAACGTCAAGGTGGAGGGCGGCCAGGTGCGCTGGGACAATTGGTCGTTCCACGTCCGGCTCGAACCGCGCGTCGGCGCGGTGCTGTCGCTGATCCGCTACGACGACCATGGCACGTTGCGCGATATCGCCTATCAGATATCGGCGAGCGAGATGTTCGTGCCCTATATGGACCCTTCGCCGACCTGGTCGTTTCGCGCCTATATGGATATCGGCGAATACGGCTTCGGCGTGCTGTCCAGCGAATTGCAGCGTGGCGTGGATTGTCCCGAAGGCGCGCATTATCTCGATCTGACGATCTCCGATACCAAGGGAAATCCAGTCGTCTCCAAGGGCGCGGTCTGCATCTTCGAGCGCCCGACCGGCGATCCGATCTGGCGCCACAGCGAACTGCTCAACAACACCGCCGAGGTGCGGCCGAACAATGAGCTGGTGGTGCGGATGGCGCCGGTGGTCGGCAATTACGACTATCTGGTCGACTACGTGTTCGACCGGGCCGGCGACATCGATGTGCGGCTCGGCGCCTACGGCATCGACGCCACCAAGGGCGTCGCGAGCAAGACCCTGAGCGACCCGACGGCGGCGCAGGACACGGCTTATGGAACGCTGGTCGACGAACGGCTGCTTGCGGTCAATCACGATCACTACATGACGTTCCGGATCGACATGGATGTCGACGGCACAGGCAACCGGCTGGTCGAGGACCGCTTCAATGTCCGCCGGCTGGAGCAGGGCCAGCGCAAGAGCCTCTGGCAGGTCGAGACAAAGCCGGTCGCCACCGAAGGGCCGATCACGACGCCGTTGAATGCGGCGCAGTTCAGGGTCGAGAGTAACGGCAAGACTAATAAGCAGGGCTACCGCACCAGCTATCAGGTGATGCCTGGACACTCAGACGTCTCGCTGCTCGCCACGGACGATCCGATCCAGCTGCGTGCCGGCTTCAGCGCCTACACGCTGTGGAGCTCGGCCTACGCCAGGGACGAGAGATATGCCGCCGGCATGTATCCGAATGGAAACGCCGAGGTCGATGGCTTGCCGAAATGGACCGCGGCGAAGCGGCCGATCGAGGATCGCGACCTCGTGCTGTGGTACACGGTCGGCTTCCGCCACGTGCCGCGCGCCGAGGACTGGCCGGTCATGCCCGGCCTGTGGCATGGCTTCCGGCTGCGCCCGTTCAACTTCTTCGATCGCAATCCCGCGCTCGACGTGCCGCCGATGGTGAACGCCAGGGACACCAAATGAGGACCGGCGCACATCGCGTTGGGGCAGTTGCCGGTGCGCTGATGGCCTTGCTGGCGACAGCGCCGGCCGCGCTCTGCGCTGCGGCCGAAAGCCGCGCGGACGATGCGTCCTTGCTCTATCTGAGCAGCAGTGACTGGGAGCGCCAGTCCGCGCCGCGTAAGGTCGCGCTCGCGGCCGACTTCATGCGGATCTTCTGCACGGTCCAGACCATGTCGGCGGCATCACTGGCCGATTGCCTCGACCGCGACCAGGCCGATGGCGCGGTGTTCGAGCGCGCCATGGCCTGCGTGAGTGCGCTGTCAGGCAGCCGCTGAGAGCCCGGCGTCGATCCCTTCGGCAATCGCCTTCACGTCCAGTGAGGTGAGGATCAGCGGCGGCGACAGGATCAGATTGTTGCCGGAGACGCGCAGCATCACGCCGGCCTCGTAGGCGGCATCCGCGACCTTCGCCATCGTCTTCTTGTCCGCGGGCTTCTTGCTGTCGCGGTCGGCGACCAGCTCGAGTGCGGCCATCAGGCCCTTGCCCCTGACGTCGCCGACCAGCGGATGCTTCGCCATGAGCGCGGCCAACGCCTGCGCGAGGTCCTTGCCGCGCGCGGCGGCATTCTCATCGAGCTTGAGGCGGCGGGTCTCGGCGAGCGCGGCAAGGCCCGCGGCGCAGCCGACCGGATGGCCCGAATAGGTGTAGCCATGGCCGATCGAGCCGAACGTGGTGGTGTCAGCCTCGAAGGCTTCGGCGACCTGCTCGCCGATCAGCGTCGCGCCGAGCGGGAAATAGCCCGAGGTGATCGCTTTCGCTATCGTCATCATGTCGGGCTTCACGCCCCACAGCCGCGAGCCCGACCAGGCGCCGGTGCGTCCGAAGCCGGTGACGACCTCGTCCGCGATCATCAGGATGCCGTGCCGATCGCAGATCTCGCGCACGAGCTTCATGAAGCTGTCCGGCGGCACGATCACGCCACCGGCACCTAGCACCGGCTCCATGATGAAGGCGGCGATGGTGTCGGCGCCCTGGAACGCGATCTCTTCCTCCATCGCCGCCGCGCAGAGCTGCGCGAGCTTTGCGGGATCGGTTTCGTTGAAGGGGTTGCGATAGGTCGACGGCGCCGGGATGTGGAACACGCCCGGCAGCATCGGCTCATAGTTGCGGCGGAAATTGGCGTTGCCGTTGACGGAGGCGCCGCCGAAATGGGTGCCGTGATAGCCCTTCTTCAGCGCCAGGAACTTGGTACGGTCCGCCTGGCCCTTGATCTTCCAGTATTGCCGCGCCAGCCGCAGCGCGGTCTCGACCGAATCCGATCCGCCCGAGGTGAAGAAGGCGCGCACCATGCCCTCCGGCTTGAACCATTCGGTGAGCTCATAGGCGAGCTCGATCGAGGGACCGTTCGAGGTGCCGCGGAAACCTGAATAATACGGCAGGGCTCTGAGCTGGTCTGATATCGCCTGCTTGATCGGATCGCAGCTGTAGCCGAGGTTGACGTTCCACAGCCCGCCGACCGCATCGATCACGGTCTTGCCGTCGATGTCGGTGACGTGGACGCCTTCGCCCTTCATCACGATCCGCGGCGGCTGCGCCCGCATCTCGGCGGGATGCGCCATTGGGTGCCAGATCGGCTTGGCGTTGTTCTCAACCAGGAAGTTTCTGTCGCGCATGATCGCTCTCCGGCTGGAGCCTTTACGTTCCAATGAAATCGGAACGGAACTCCGGATTCTAGTTTTAACGCGTTTTCTTCACGCGAACCGGTACCCACTTCGCTCGAAAACGCTTTAGTCGAATTGCAGCCCGAAATGCCGCAGCGCCTCGCCGTAGGACGCGGCCGGGCTGCGCACGTCGAACAGCACGGTGCGCATGTTGCACGCGGCGGCGCCTGCGATGTTGCGGCGCTGGTCGTCGACGAAGACGCAATCCTCTGCCTCCAATGCCAGTTCGTCCAGCACGCTTTGATAGGCGCGAGGATCAGGTTTCAGGATCCCGGTATGGGTGGCGTCGACGATGGTCTCGAAGCGCTTCAGGATGGCAAGGCGGGTGCGGAAATCTTCGCCGTAGAATAGGTCGAGCTCGTTCGAGAGGACCGCAAGCCGGAACCCGGCATCGGCGGCGAGGGTGATCGCGCGGACGGCCTCGGGACGGATCACGGTGTCGGGGTCGGCGCCGCGCGCGCGTTTCACGAAGGTCTCCATGTCGTGCCAGTCCTCGCCGACCATGCGCCCGACCTCGCGGCTGCGGGTCAGCCAGTAGTCGCGTTCGGAAATCTCGCCGCGTTGCATCGACGTCCACAGCGGATCGCTGTCGGGCGCGAACGGCCCGAGCCATTTCAGCGTACAAGGTGCGAGCCCAAGCGCGCGCTCGGTCAAGTCATGGGTCTCGAACAGCGTCTTCGAGATCACGCCGCCGAAGTCGAGCACCAGTGCCTTGGCGCGCGGCCGTGTCATGCGGCAGCCGTCGTGCGGCCGGGGCGAACGATGCCGGCCGCGACCCAGCGGTCGAAGATGCCGAGCACCGTCTCATTGAATGCCGCGCTGTTGATATGATCCTTGATCTCGTGCAGCTCGACCGGTGGCTGGATCGCCGACCGCATCGCGTCGACGAAGGCGGCGAGGGCATCGGGATCGTGCAGGGCTTCGCCTTCGCGGTCCCATTGCTGGATGCCGCCGGCAGGCAGCACGAAAGCCACCGGTGCGCTGGCGCCGGCCAGCTTCTCCGCAATCGCACGCGCGATGCGGCGGCGATCGTCGGAGCCTGATGTGGCTGACGCGAGCAATCGGTTGTGGGCGTGGAACGGCCGATCCGACAGTTCCTTCGGAACCCCGAGCCAGGCCGGGAAGTCGACCATGTCGATCGCGCCCGGGGCGACGATCTGCGGAATACCCGCTCTGCCGGCATTCTCCAGCCGGTCGGCGCCGGAATTGACCACCGAGCCGGTGAGCTGATTGGCGACCTCCTGCAAGGAGAGATCGAGCACCGCGGCAAAGCCGCCTTGCGCCGCGATCGATTCCATCGCACGGCCGCCCATGCCGGTGGTGTGGAACACAACGACCTCGTAGCCGCGCCGCTCGAGCTGCGGCTTCAGCTCCACCATGTAGCGCAGGCAGCTCTTGCCGAGCGAGGTGATCGCAACGACCGGCCGGTCCTGGCTCGGCCTGATGGCGCTCCTCGCCGCGCCGACGATCGCGCCGCAGGCTTGCGACAGCACGGCGGTGCAGGTGCCGTTGAGGCCGTACAGGCCGCCGGCCCACAGGATCATCATCAGATCGGCGGCGACGCGCTCGGGCGGGATCAGGTGTGAAAACGCGACGGTCGAGACGATCAGTTTCGGCAGGCCGAGCGGCAGCGCCTGCGCGACGTCGAGCGCAAGGTCGGTTCCCATGGTGCCGCCGATCGCGATCACGCCGTCGATGGCATCGCGCGCCGCAAGCTCGCGCGCCAGATTTGCGGCGCCGATTGCCATCAGCGACATCGCGGAATTCTCGTCGCCGCTCGATGCAATCGCTTCGATCGTGGTGTACGCGGCGGCCGCCACCGCGTGCTTGTCGTGCGCCACCTGGTATGGTGGCTCGCCGAGCACGCTGATGTCCATCATGATGGTGCTACCGCCGGCGCGCGCGATGCACGCGCTCATGAACAGCAGTTCGTCGGCCTTGGTGTCTCCAGTGCCAATCAGAAGAATGCGGGGCTGCGTGATTTCAGGCATGACCTTCGGCTCGCCGGCAGGCGTAAGGGATGGTGACAACCGGTTTGCGTAGCGCAGGCGGAGCGCTCGGCCATCGTGCGGATCACGCTATGGGCGTGCTGGCCGCGGTGACATCCACCTATCGGTTGATTGCTGCCAAGGCCTTGATTTGGCGAGGATTGCGTCATGCTGGCATTCCCGCTCGGGAGCCACTTTGTCACCGTCATCAAGATCTCGCATGCAGCAAGCCCAGATCGATCTGTACCGCTCGGCCGCAGTTCCGGCCCAGCAGCTCTTCATCGGCGGCCGGCTGGCACAAGCCGTCAGCGAGGCGCGGCTCGATGTCGAGTCGCCGATCGACGGCACGCTGTTGACCACCATCGCCGACGGTGATGCTGCCGATATCGACCTCGCGGTGAAACAGGCGCGGCAGGCCTTCGAGCGGGGCAGCTGGTCGCGCGCGGCGCCGGCGCAGCGCAAGAAGGTGCTGCTGCGGTTCGCCGACCTGATCGAGCAGCGCGCGCTCGAGATCGCGGTGCTCGGCGTCCGCGACAACGGCACCGAGATCGGCATGGCCTACAAGGCCGAACCGCTGTCGGCGGCCGCTACCATCCGCTACTACGCCGAGGCGATCGACAAGGTGTATGGCGAGATTGCGCCGACCTCGGCTGACGTGCTCGGGCTGGTGCATCGCGAGCCGCTCGGCGTCGTCGGCGTGATCGTGCCGTGGAATTTTCCGCTGATGATCGGGGCGTGGAAGATCGGTCCGGCGCTTGCCGCCGGGAACTCGGTCGTGGTCAAGCCGCCGGAGCTGGCGTCGCTGACGTTGCTGCGGCTGGCCGAGCTTGCGACCGAGGCAGGCCTTCCGGACGGCGTGCTCAACGTCGTCACCGGCCGCGGCGCATCGGCCGGCGAGGCGCTTGCGCTGCATATGGACGTCGATGTGCTGGCCTTCACCGGCTCGGGTGCGGTTGGCCGGCGGCTGCTGGAAGGCTCGGCGCGGTCGAACCTGAAGCGCGTGCATCTCGAGCTGGGCGGCAAGTCGCCCAACATCGTGTTCGCCAATGTGCCCGACATCAAACATGCGGCCAAGGTCTCGGCCAACGGCATCTTCCGGAATTCGGGCCAGGTCTGCGTGGCCGGCTCGCGGCTGTTGGTGCAGTCGAAGGTCTACGATCGCTTCATGGCCGAGCTGCTTGAGGCCACCGCCAGGCTCCGTGTCGGCGATCCCCTCGACCTGACCTCGGATATCGGCGCCATATCGAGCAAGGCGCAGCTGCGCAAGAACCTGGATGCCGTTGCCCGCGCCGAAGCGCAGGGCGCGACGCGGCTGGTCGGCGGCGAGCAGATCCGGGTCGAGAGCGGCGGCAACTTCATGGCGCCGGCGATCCTCGCCGAGGTGACGCCAGAGATGGAAGTCTGGCGCGAGGAGGTGTTCGGCCCGGTGCTGTCGGTCAAGCGGTTCGACGGCGAGGACGATGCCGTCACGCTTGCCAACGCGACGCCCTATGGACTTGCGTCCGCAGTGTGGACCGGAAGCCTCTCGACGGCGCATCGCATGGTGCGCGCCATCAGGGCCGGGGTCGTGCACGTCAACGCCTATGGCGGCGCCGACATCACGGTGCCGCTCGGCGGCTTCAAGCAATCCGGTTTCGGACGCGACAAGTCGCTGCACGCGCTCGACGCCTATACCGACCTCAAGACCGCCTGGATCGCGCTATGACGACTGCAACCGCCCAACGCTCCGGCATTCTGAACCGATTGCTCGACGCCGAGCAGGAACGCTTCCAGGTATTGCACCCCCGCTCGGCGGCGGCCTGGCAGGAGGGCCGGCAGCACTATCTCTATGGCGGCCCGTCGCACTGGATGCGGCGCTGGGCCGGCGGCTTCCCGGTTTATGTCGAGGAGGCTCAGGGCGCGCATATCAGGGATATCGACGGCCGCGACTACATCGATTTCTGCCTCGGCGACACCGGCGGCATGTGCGGTCACGCGCCCGAAGCGGTGACGGAGGCCGCGCTGGCGCAGCTTAAGCGTGGCGCGACCATGATGCTGCCGACCGAAGACAGCCTCTGGGTCGGCGCTGAGCTATCGCGCCGCTTCGGTCCGAAATACTGGACGCTGACGACGTCGGCGACCGACGCCAACCGCGCCGCGATCCGGATCTCGCGCATGATCACCGGCCGCCGCAAGGTGCTGGTGTTCTCCGGCTGTTACCATGGCGGCGTCGAGGAGGCGCATGTCGAGATCCGCGACGGTCGCGTCGGCCTGCGCAACATGATCCATCCCAACGGCATCGATCATGACGCGGTGAGCCGGGTGGTCGAGTTCAACGATGTCGCGACGCTCGAGGCGGCGCTGGTGCAGGGCGACGTCGCATGCGTGCTGACAGAGCCGCTGATGACCAATTTCGGCATGATCCCGGTCGATCCGGGTTTTCACCAAGCGCTCCGCGAACTGACCCGCCGCACCGGCACGGTGCTCATCATCGACGAGACGCATACGCTGTCGTGCGGACCGGGCGGTTACACCGAGAGCCACGGGCTTGAGCCCGACATCTTCGTTGCCGGCAAGGCGATCGCGGGCGGTATTCCCACCGGCCTGTTCGGCCTCAGCGAGGAGATCGCCGAACGGCTCTGGAAGCTCGTGCCTCACGTCAATCCGCGACAGCGGCAGTCCGCGCATCTCGGCTTCGGCGGCACGCTGGCCGGCAATGCGCTGACGGTCGCGACCATGCGCGCCGTGCTGGAGAAGGTTCTGACCTCTGCCAATTACGAGCGGATGATCGGAACGGCGACCTGGCTTGCGCAGGAGGCCCGCCGGCTGATCGCGGCGGCCGGTCTGCCCTGGCACGTCACCCAGATCGGCGCGCGCGCCGAGATCATGTTCATGCCACACCCGCCGCGGAGCGGCGCCGACGTCATCGCGGGACGGCAACCCGATCTCGAGACCTTGCTGCATGCGTTCTACATGAACGAGGGCATCCTGGTGACCCCATTCCACACCATGCTGCTGATGTGTCCGGCGACCTCGGCGCGCGACGTCGACAGGCACACCGCGGTGTTCGCGCTGTTCATCGATCTGCTGCGCGGCGCGGGAGTAGTCTGATGCAACCGCGTCCGTTCAATCTCGACGGCAGGGTTGCCATCGTCACCGGCGGGGGCAGGGGGATCGGTGCCGCCATCGTGACGCGCCTCGCGCAAGCCGGCGCGACCGTGGTGATTGCCAACCGGACGCTCGACTTGGCCGAGGCGCTGGCGCGCGAACTGGCAGCCGATGGCCGGACGGCGCACTGCGTTCCGTTCGACAGGCTGGACCGTAGCAGCTTGCGTGCAATGGTCGACGGTGTCGCCGTTCAACATGGCCGACTCGATATCGTCGTGCACAATGCCGGCGGATGTCCGTGGGCGTCGCTCGAAGAGCTCGATGAAGCCAGGCTCGACGACACGCTGGCGCTGAATCTCAATGCCAGCATCTGGCTTGCGCAAGCCGCGATTCCGCACATGCGTGCCGCCAGCTTCGGGCGCATCCTCGTGACATCGTCGGTGTCGGCGCGCGTCGCGATGGGCGGCGGCGCGCATTACTCGGCGGCGAAGGCCGGCGTCAACGCGTTCATCCGCGGCGCCGCATTCGAGCTGGCGCGCGACGGCATCACGGTCAATGGCGTCGAGGCCGGCTTCATCGAGAAGCCGGGTCGCGGCACCATGAGCGCGCCGGAGAACAAGGCCAAGCTCGAACGCTTCATTCCGATGGGGCACATGGGGAGCGCCGACGACATCGCCTGCGCGATGCTCTATCTCGCTTCGACCGAGGCCAAATACGTCACCGGGCAGACCATCGTCGTCGACGGCGGCTCGACCTTGCCGGAGACTGGATTTGCCGTCGAACGGCAGTGGGGAGCCTAGCATGATCGTTTCGGAAAACCGGTTTCCACTTTTCCGGATCATGCCCTGATGCCGCGGCTGGACGGCAAGACGGCGCTGGTGACCGGCGCTGCCACCGGGATCGGCCGGGCCACGGCGGCGTTGCTCGCATTGAGCGGCGCGCGCGTCGTGCTGTTCGGCCTCGGTGACGCCGAGCTTCACGCCGCAGCGGCGGCGTGCGGCGGTCAGGCGGTCCATGGCGATGTCACCCGTCCGGACGACATCGCCAAGGCCGTCACCGCCTGCGGCGCGTGGCTCGACATCGTCGTCAACGCCGCCGGCCTGATCGTGCCGGATCAGCCCGCCAGCATCTCCGACGAGGTCTGGGCCAGGACGCTCGATGTCAATCTCACGGGGACCATGCGGGTCTGCCGCGCGGCGCTGCCGCTGCTGCGGCAGCGCGGCGGCGCGATCGTCAACGTCGCCTCCGTTGCCGCCTTCAATGCCAGCCCGGACAGCGCAAGTTACGCCGCCAGCAAGGCGGCCGTGGTCGCCTATACGCGCTCGCTGGCCTATGCGCACGGTGCTGACGGGATTCGCGCCAACGCCGTCGCGCCCGGCTGGGTGCGGACGCCGATGAGCGCCTATGAAATGCAATTGCTCGCGGACCAGAATGGCACCACGCCCGACACCGAGTTTCGCAGCGTCGAACGACGGATCGCCTTGGGACGGATGGCCGAACCCGCCGAGATCGCGGCGTGCTGCCTATTCCTGGCCTCCGACGAGGCGTCGTTCGTGACGGGGGCTGTGCTGGTTGCCGATGGCGGCGGCCGTTCGCCGACGCAGAATCGCGCCGTCTAGAATGGTCGCTGCCCACGCGGTGCGGGCGGACGGCACCTTGATAAGGGCCGGCGGATTTGGCACTCTTGCGCCATCACGTCATTCGATCGAGGGGCGTTATGAGCAAGTCATTTTCCGTGATCATTGCCGCGGCCGCTTCAATCGTCGTTCTGTCGTCAACGGCAGCACGATGCGGCGACTATCCGTTTGGCGATCCGCCATACCGGTTGGATTACGTGCAGGAGCCTCAGATAGAGTCCGGCTGCTGGAAATGGAATTGGCAGCTGTACCAGTGGCAGGACCACTGCCCGGTCTACGTCTATCCGAAGGCCTATATGTTCTCGCGCTCGTCGCGCGTCGTGCTCCGCACCAAGGGGTGATGAGCAACTTCGCGGCTTGAAGTGCGCTGCGTCACTCCAATCGGAGCGCTCGCAGCGCACGCGTACCTTAGGAGTGCGCGATGGTGCAGGCGACCTGCTGGTGCTTGCCGAAGTTGAGCAGCGCGTTTTCCCGGAATCCATCGAGCCAGACGCCGCGGCCGGCATAGCGATAGCCGACGCCCATTGGAACGTGCCGCACGTGGATGCCGCCATGGCCGGTGAGCAGCGAGGCCGTGACCACTTCGCCCTCGACCGACACGGCGCGCGGGCACAGCGGATAGTGATGGCCATTCTCGCAGGTGAAGACGATCTCGGTGCAGGTGCCGACCGGTGCCTTGGTGATCAAGCCGAGATCCGCGGCCGCCGCCGGAGCGGAATTGCCCGACAGCGTTGCGCCCAAAGCCAGAATGCCCGCGACCATGTAGCCAATTCGAATACGCATCAGTGCCCCCTCGTCCAGCGATAGGCTAAGTAATTGAGAAGAAATATCTCACGCTAAATGAGCAAAAAAAGCCTCCAACGTCAAACCTGCGACGGAGGTCGGCACAGGGTTCGGGCGCTGGGTGTTGCAGGTTTGCTGCAGTGGAACGGAATTGAGCGGAAGACTGTCCGGCTGCGACAACGTGCCTTTACTGGCCACAATTGGCCTGCAAGTGGTGGGAGGTAATTGAGTCGTTTTCAAAGAGACTGCTTCAGCGCCTGACCGGATCGCATCCCGAACGGAGATTGCGCGAACATCGGGGGTGGGAATGAACTTCCGTGGTGCAATCGCCGGTTCGCTACTGACCATCACGATGGTCTCGACGTTGGCGCTGACGGCTCAGGCGCAGACGCCATCTCCTCAATCGCCGAACGGCCGGACCGCGGCTCAAACCGCGCAGGGCGATCAATCGTTCTCTGGTCCGAGCTTCCGCAAGGGCTTGTGGCGCTTCATCCGAACGCTCGACGTCGTCAAGACCGCGAACAAGAATTTCAAGTACCGGGTGATGAATGCCGAGACGACGCGCTGCGTCGACCCGACATTCGCGATGAAGGCGACCTTCTCGCCCGATCCGGTCGGAGGCTGCGTCTCGGACAAGCCGGAAAAAATCGGCAATCAGTACACTTTCGGGCACCGCTGCGATTACATGGGCACGGTCAGTACCGTGATCACCGTGCGCAGCGACGAGGCCTATACCGAGCTGAACGAGGTCAGCACCGGCGAGCATCCGCGGACTGACATGGTCGTCGCAACGAGGATCGGCGATTGCGACGATGGCGCGGCGGCCAGTCCTGAAAGGTCGGCGGCGGCGCGCTTTCAGCACTAGCTGAAATCGGAGGGACCTGGGCCCGGGATCGGCGTGCCGAGGCCGTGCCTTGGCGGCCGCTGCTTCGCCTTTTGGTTCGCCTTGGTTCGCCTTGGGGCGTCTTCGACCGTTGAGAGTCGCAACCAAAAGGCCGAGTTTTTACCTGACCTTAACGCGAAGTGTTCTGAAATGACGTCAGGTGGGCGCGCTTCAAGCGAAGTCACGCGAAGCGCATCGTGCGGCCGATAGGGATTCAAGACATGGTATCGCGTGAGGACTTCGGGCAGTCGAAGCTCTGCGCCTGCGTGCTTGGCGCCGCGATCGCGCTTTCCGTGTCCTTGCTTGCGTCGCAGCGCGCCGCGGCGGAGGAGAGCTTCAGCGGGCCGACCTTCCGGAAGGGCATGTGGCGTTTCGTGCGGACGCTGGAGTTGGTGTCGCCCTCGAACGGGCGGCAGAAGCTGCTTGAGCGCGAGATGACGCGCTGCGTCGACCCGACCCAGGCGATGAAGGCGACATTCTCATCGCCTTCGATCGGAAACTGCCATTCTTCACGGCCGGAGAAGATCAGCAACAGATACGTCTTCTCCAACCGGTGCGACTATATGGGGCCGGTCAGCACCGTCATTACGGTGCTGAGCGACGAGGCCTATACCGAGGTCAACGAAGTCCACGGCCAGGCGCCGAGAATGGATCGGGTGGTCGCCCGCCGCATCAGCGATTGCCATGAGGACAGGGCTGCGCTCGGCCAGCCGGCTGCCGCGCCGACGGAGGTCTCGCGTGACGTGGACCAGGAAACCGCCGACGGCGAGCCGCTCTGAGGCGGCGTTCGGCCCTGCGCGCCGTCAGATCTTCTGCGCGCCGCCGGGCCCGCTGACCTTGACCGTGATCTTCTGAATTTCGGTGCGGCCGCCCTGGTACTTGACCTCGATGGTCAGGGCGTCGTCGCCGAGAAATTCGGGCGGTGCCTTGTAGAAAGCGACATAGGCCGGCACCTCGAGCGCGAGGCACGCCTTGTAATTGGTTGCCTTGGCCTTCGCAGATTTCACCACGACCTTGCCGGCGGCCGGCGCGGTGACCAGCCTTATGGTCGGCAAGGGTCCCGACGTGCAGTCGGGTAACACATTGAGATAAATGCCGATTTGAGTGTCGCGGTTGGCCAGGGCGCGAACCTGGCGTTCGACCGTGGTCTGCTGCGGGACCGGCGTTGGCGTTGGTGCCTGTGCGGATGCCGCGGCGATCGAGCTCAAGAACAAGGCCGCGGCGTATCCCTGACGAATCACCCGCATCGAGCACTCCAAATCATCGGCAATATGAAATTGGACCGGGCGGCCAGACCGCCGCATGGCCAAGCCAATCCGGCTAAGCCGTTGTTCTTGCAGCTGCGACCTGTTCGATCTTTACCACACTCGCAGCGAAAGCATTGATTAACCAAATACATTTCTTGACCGTGGGGAGGGTTAACAATAGCCTAAAACTAAATTTTTCTACAATTTTTCCTCTAAACGCATTTTTGCGGAGTCGATAATGCAGGGAACGTTTCAGGTCGCGCAGGCGACCGGTACCGGAAATTCCACCAACTCGGCCCCCGTACGAATTTACAAGCTGACCAAGCCGCTGACCGATCAGGCGGTGGTCGTCAATCTTGGATACGACCAGAAGGTGAAGGTCGACTTTTCGTCGATCGCCAATGAAAAGATCACGCTGGTTCATATCGGCGAAAAGCTGATCATCCTGTTCGACAACCAGTCGACCGTCACGGTTGAGCCGTTCTTCGACTCCCGCGCGGATGGGCAGAGCAACATCACGATCGAGATGGCGCCCGGCCGCGACGTCTCGGTCCAGGAATTCGCAAGCCTGTTCCCGATCAGCACCGATGGCTCGGTGTTGCCCGCGGCCGACAATGGCGGCAACTCGAACGGCAATGCGCAGGCGAGCGGTGCGAATTTCAGTCCGTTTGCGGTGGATGATCTCGGTCCCGTCGGCTCCAACGCTTTGGCCGGACAAGAAGAGCTGCCGGGTTTCCAGATCCAGCTGCCGACCGGCTTCGTGCTGACGCAAGATGTTCCGAAGCCCACGATCTCACTGGGCGCCGCTCCGGATCTGGCGGTGGACGAGAGCTTCCTGACCGTAGCGACCAACGGCATCGCGGGTTCGGGACTCGGACCCGCAGGTTCGACCGTGGCGACGGGGCTGATCCCGTTCTCGATCAATGCGGCCGGAGGCGAGAAGTCGCTGACCTTCGCGTTGTCGATCAGCGCGCCAGGCGTTGATACCGGTCTGATCGACTCGCAGACCGGCAATCACGTGTTCCTGTTCGTGGAGAACGGGCAAATCGTCGGCCGGGAAGGCGGCCAGAACGGCCTCGCTGACTTCACGATCTCCGTGGACGCGACCGGCCACATCACGCTCACCGATCTGCGTTCGATGCATGAGGGCACCGGCGAGGCGGGCGGCGACATCAACGAAGGCGTGCACCTGCCTGCCGGAATGGTGACGCTGACGGCGACGGTGACTGACAACAGCAACCAGACCGGTACCGCGACCGCCGATGTCGGACCGCATCTGACGTTCCTCGACGACGGCCCCGCGATCTCGCTGAGCGGGACGACGAGCTCGCTGAACAGCTTCGAGGCGTATCTCTCGGCCGCGACCAATGCCGGCATCAACGGCTCGACCCCGGATGCGTCGCCGGCGCAGGGTCATGCGCTGGACAAGGAAAACTTCGCCGGCGCATTCACCGTCGTGACCGGCGCCGACGGCGCAACCACGGCTTATGCGCTGAGCATCGCGGGCAACGGCACCGCGACCAATCTGATCGACAGCGCCTCGGGCCTCGGCGTCGTGCTCGACCAGACCGGCAACACGATCTCCGGCTATGTGACCGGCCATGAGGGCCAGGCGGCCTGGCTGGTGTTCACACTGACGGTCAATACCGCTACCGGCGACGTGACGCTGACGCAGGACCGCGCGGTGCACGAGAATACCGCGTCGAGCCCGGACACCCATGAGGGCATCAGCCTGACCGGTGGCCTGGTGACGCTGACTGCGACCGTCACCGACAATGACGGTGACAGCGCCAGCCAGAACCTCGACCTCAGCACGCATGTCACGTTCCACGACGATGGTCCCTCGATCTCGCTGAGCGGGACGGTCGGTTCGCTGAACACCTTTGAGGCGTATCTGTCGGCCGCAACCAACGCGGGCATCAACGGCTCCACGCCGGATGCCGTGCCGACGCAGGGCCACACGCTCGATACCGAGAGCTTTGCCGGTGCGTTCACGGTGGTGAGCGGTGCTGACGGTCAGCAGTCGTTGAGCTATGCGCTGAGCATCGCAGCCAATGGCACCGCGACCAATCTGATCGACAGTGCCTCTGGTCTCGGCGTCGTGCTCGACCAGAGCGGCAACACGATCTCCGGTTATGTGACCGGCCATGAGAACCAGGCAGCGTGGCTGGTGTTCACGCTGACGGTCGACCCGGCAACGGGCAATGTGACCTTGACGCAGGATCGCGCGGTGCACGAGCTCACCGCCTCCAGCCCGGACACCGGCGAAGGCATCAGCCTGACCGGCGGCCTGGTGACGCTGACGGCAACGGTGACCGACAAGGATGGTGACAGCGCCAGCCAGAACCTCGACCTCAGCAGCCATGTGACGTTCCATGACGACGGCCCGTCGATCACGCTGACCGGCAAATTTGGCTCGCTCAACACCTACGAGGCCTACCTTTCGGCCGCGACCAACGCGGGCGTCGACGGCTCGACGCCGGACGCCGTGCCGACCCAGGGCCATACGCTGGATACCGAGAGCTTTGCCGGCGCGTTCACGGTCGTGACCGGTGCCGACAATGCGACGACCGCCTATGCGCTCAGCATCGCAGCCAATGGCACCGCAACCAATCTGATCGACAGCGCCTCCGGCCTCGGCGTCGTGCTCGACCAGAGCGGCAACACCATCTCCGGCTACGTGACCGGCCATGAGAATGACGCGGCGTGGCTGGTGTTCACGCTGACGGTCAACACCGCGACCGGCGATGTGACTCTGACGCAAGATCGCGCGGTGCACGAGCTCACCCCCTCGAGCCCGGACACCGGCGAGGGCATCAGCCTGACCGGCGGCCTGGTGACGCTGACCGCAACCGTCACCGACAAGGACGGCGACAGTGCCGCCCAGAACCTCGACCTCAGCTCGCATGTCACGTTCCACGACGACGGTCCGTCGATCTCGCTGAGCGGGAACGTCAACTCGCTGAACACCTACGAGGCCTATCTGTCGGCCGCGACCAATGCGGGGGTCGACGGCTCGACGCCGGATGCCGTGCCGACGCAAGGCCATGCGCTCGACACCGAGAGCTTTGCCGGTGCGTTCACGGTCGTGACCGGTGCCGACAATGCAACGACAGCCTACACGCTGAGCATCGCAGCCAATGGCACCGCAACCAATCTGATCGACAGCGCCTCCGGCCTCGGCGTCGTGCTCGACCAGAGCGGCAACACCATCTCCGGCTACGTGACCGGCCATGAGAATGACGCGGCGTGGCTGGTGTTCACGCTGACGGTCAACACCGCGACCGGCGATGTGACTCTGACGCAAGATCGCGCGGTGCACGAGCTCACCCCCTCGAGCCCGGACACCGGCGAGGGCATCAGCCTGACCGGCGGCCTGGTGACGCTGACCGCAACCGTGACCGACAAGGACGGCGACAGTGCCGCCCAGAATCTCGATCTCAGCACGCATGTCACCTTCCACGATGATGGCCCCTCGATCACGCTGAGCGGGAACGTCAACTCGCTGAACACCTATGAAGCCTACCTCTCGGCCGCGACCAATGCGGGCGTCGACGGCTCCACGCCGGATGCCGTGCCGACCCAGGGTCACACGCTCGACACCGAGAGCTTCGCCGGTGCGTTCACGGTCGTGACCGGTGCCGACAATGCAACGACCGCCTATGCGCTGAGCATCGCGGCCAATGGCACCGCGACCAATTTGATCGACAGCGCCTCCGGTCTCGGTGTCGTGCTCGACCAGAGCGGCAACACGGTCTCCGGTTATGTCACCGGCCATGAGAATGACGCGGCGTGGCTGGTGTTCACGCTGACCGTTGACCCGGCAACGGGCAATGTGACCCTGACGCAGGATCGCGCAGTCCACGAGCTTACCGCCTCCAGCCCGGATACCGGTGAGGGCATCAGCCTGACCGGCGGCCTGGTGACGCTGACGGCGACGGTGACCGACAAGGACGGCGACAGCGCCGCCCAGAACCTCGACCTCAGCACGCACGTCACCTTCCATGACGACGGTCCGTCGATCTCGCTGAGCGGGAACGTCAACTCGCTGAACACCTACGAGGCCTATCTCTCGGCCGCGACCAATGCGGGCGTCGACGGCTCCACGCCGGATGCCGTGCCGACCCAGGGTCACACGCTCGATACCGAGAGCTTCGCCGGTGCGTTCACGGTCGTGACCGGTGCCGACAATGCAACGACGGCATATGCGCTGAGCATCGCAGCCAACGGCACCGCGACCAATCTGATCGACAGCGCCTCCGGTCTCGGCGTCGTGCTCGACCAGAGCGGCAACACGGTGTCCGGCCATGTGACCGGCCATGAGAATGACGCGGCGTGGCTGGTGTTCACGCTGACCGTCGACCCGGCGACGGGCAATGTGACCCTGACGCAGGATCGCGCAGTCCACGAGCTTACCGCCTCCAGCCCGGATACCGGTGAGGGCATCAGCCTGACCGGCGGCCTGGTGACGCTGACGGCGACGGTGACCGACAAGGACGGCGACAGCGCCAGCCAGAACCTCGACCTCAGCACGCACGTCACGTTCCATGACGACGGCCCCTCGATCGCGTTGAGCGGACGGGTTGGTTCGCTGAACACGTATGAGGCGTACCTCTCGGCCGCGACCAATGCGGGTGTCGACGGCTCGACGCCGGACGCGGTGCCGACCCAGGGGCATGCGCTCGATACCGAAAGCTTTGCCGGCGCGTTCACGGTTGTGACCGGTGCGGACAATGCGACGACCGCCTATGCGCTCAGCATCGCAGCCAATGGCACCGCCACCAACCTGATCGACAGTGCCTCCGGTCTCGGCGTCGTGCTCGACCAGAGCGGCAACACGGTCTCCGGCTATGTGACCGGCCATGAGAATGATGCGGCCTGGCTGGTGTTCACGCTGACGGTCAATACCGCGACCGGCGATGTGACTCTGACGCAAGACCGCGCAGTGCACGAGCTCACCCCCTCGAGCCCGGACACCGGTGAAGGCATCAGCCTGACCGGCGGCCTGGTGACGCTGACGGCAACGGTGACCGACAAGGACGGCGACAGTGCCGCCCAGAATCTCGATCTCAGCACGCACGTTACGTTCCACGACGACGGTCCGTCGATCTCGCTCAGCGGGAACGTCAACTCGCTGAACACCTACGAGGCTTATCTGTCGGCCGCGACCAATGCGGGCATCAACGGCTCGACGCCGGATCTGGTGCCGACCCAGGGTCACACGCTCGACACCGAGAGCTTTGCCGGCGCGTTCACCGTCGTGACCGGTGCCGACAACGCGACGACCGCCTATGCGCTCAGCATCGCAGCCAATGGCACCGCGACCAATTTGATCGACAGCGCCTCCGGTCTCGGCGTGGTGCTGGACCAGACCGGCAACACCATCTCCGGCTATGTGACTGGTCATGAGAATCAGGCCGCATGGCTGGTGTTCACGCTGACGGTCAACACTGCGACCGGCGATGTGACGTTGACGCAGGACCGTGCGGTGCATGAGAACACCGCGTCGAGCCCGGACACCGGTGAGGGCATCAGCCTGACCGGCGGTCTGGTGACGCTGACCGCAACCGTGACCGACAAGGACGGCGACAGTGCTGCCCAGAACCTCGATCTCAGCAGCCACGTGACGTTCCATGATGATGGTCCGTCGATTGGGCTGAGCGGGAACGTCAACTCGCTGAACACCTATGAGGCGTACCTTTCAGCCGCGACCAATGCCGGCATCAACGGCTCCACGCCGGATGCCGTGCCGACGCAAGGCCACACGCTCGATACCGAGAGCTTTGCCGGTGCGTTCACCGTTGTGACCGGTGCCGACAATGCGACCACAGCCTATGCGCTGAGCATCGCGGCCAATGGCACCGCGACCAACCTGATCGACAGCGCCTCCGGTCTCGGTGTCGTGCTCGACCAGAGCGGCAACACCATCTCCGGTTATGTGACCAGCCATGAGAACCAGGCCGCGTGGCTGGTGTTCACGCTGACGGTCGACCCGGCGACGGGCAGTGTCACGCTGACGCAAGACCGCGCGGTACATGAGCTCACCGCCTCCAGCCCGGACACCGGCGAGGGCATCAGCCTGACCGGCGGCCTGGTGACGCTGACCGCGACGGTGACGGACAAGGACGGCGACAGCGCCGCCCAGAACCTCGACCTCAGCTCGCATGTCACGTTCCATGACGACGGCCCCTCGATCTCGCTGAGCGGACGAGTTGGCTCGCTGAACACCTACGAGGCGTATCTGTCGGCCTCGACCAATGCCGGCATCAACGGCTCGACGCCGGATGCGGTGCCGACGCAGGGCCACACGCTCGATACCGAGAGCTTTGCCGGCGCGTTCACCGTGGTGACTGGCGCAGACAATGCGACCACGGCCTATGCGCTGAGCATCGCGGCCAATGGCACCGCGACCAACCTGATCGACAGTGCGTCCGGTCTCGGCGTGGTGCTCGACCAGACCGGCAACACGGTCTCCGGTTATGTCACCGGCCATGAGAATGACGCGGCCTGGCTGGTGTTCACGCTGACGGTCGACCCGGCGACGGGCAATGTGACCTTGACGCAGGACCGTGCGGTGCACGAGCTCACCGCCTCCAGCCCGGACACCGGCGAAGGCATCAGCCTGACCGGCGGTCTGGTGACATTGACGGCGACCGTGACCGACAAGGATGGCGACAGTGCCGCCCAGAACCTCGACCTCAGCTCGCATGTCACGTTCCACGACGACGGTCCGTCGATCACGCTGAGCGGACGAGTTGGCTCGCTGAACACCTACGAGGCCTATTTGTCGGCTTCGACCAATGCCGGCATCAACGGCTCGACGCCGGATGCGGTGCCGACGCAGGGCCATGCGCTCGATACCGAGGGCTTTGCCGGCGCGTTCACGGTCGTGACCGGTGCGGACAATGCGACGACCGCCTATGCGCTGAGCATCGCGGCCAACGGCACTGCGACCAATCTGATCGACAGTGCCTCCGGTCTCGGCGTGGTGCTCGACCAGACCGGCAACACGGTCTCCGGCTATGTCACCGGCCATGAGAACCAGGCCGCGTGGCTGGTGTTCACGCTGACGGTCGACCCGGCAACGGGCAATGTGACGCTGACGCAGGACCGTGCGGTGCACGAGCTCACCGCGTCGAGCCCGGACACCGGCGAGGGCATCAGCCTGACCGGCGGTCTGGTGACGCTGACGGCAACCGTCACCGACAAGGACGGCGACAGCGCTGCCCAGAACCTCGACCTCAGCAGCCACGTCACCTTCCACGACGACGGTCCGTCGATCTCGCTCAGCGGGAACGTCAACTCGCTGAACACCTACGAGGCGTATCTGTCGGCCTCGACCAATGCCGGCATCAACGGCTCCACGCCGGATCTGGTGCCGACCCAGGGGCATGCGCTCGATACCGAAAGCTTTGCCGGCGCGTTCACCGTCGTAACCGGTGCCGACAATGCGACGACGGCCTATGCGCTCAGCATCGCGGCCAATGGCACCGCGACCAATCTGATCGACAGTGCCTCCGGTCTTGGCGTCGTGCTCGACCAGAGCGGCAACACCATCTCCGGCTATGTGACCGGTCATGAGAACCAGGCCGCGTGGCTGGTGTTTACGCTGACGGTCAACACGGCAACGGGCAGTGTGACGCTGACGCAGGACCGCGCGGTGCATGAGAACACCGCCTCCAGCCCGGACACCGGTGAGGGCATCAGCCTGACCGGCGGTCTGGTGACGCTGACGGCGACCGTCACCGACAAGGACGGCGACAGCGCCGCCCAGAACCTCGACCTCAGCAGCCACGTCACCTTCCACGACGACGGTCCGTCGATCTCGCTCAGCGGGAACGTCAACTCGCTGAACACCTACGAGGCGTATC
>NZ_BQUV01000001.1:0-616540 GCF_022835695.1 Bradyrhizobium sp. Ce-3 | reverse complement strand
CCGCGACCAATCTGATCGACAGTGCCTCCGGTCTTGGCGTCGTGCTCGACCAGAGCGGCAACACCATCTCCGGCTATGTGACCGGTCATGAGAACCAGGCCGCATGGCTGGTGTTCACGCTGACGGTCAACACCGCGACCGGTGACGTGACGCTGACGCAGGACCGTGCGGTCCACGAGAATACGGCGTCGAGCCCGGATACCGGCGAAGGCATCAGCCTCACCGGCGGCCTGGTGACATTGACGGCGACCGTCACCGACAAGGACGGCGACAGTGCCGCCCAGAATCTCGATCTCAGCAGCCACGTGACGTTCCATGATGACGGCCCGTCGATTGCGCTGAGCGGACGGGTTGGCTCGCTGAACACCTACGAGGCCTATTTGTCGGCTTCGACCAATGCCGGCATCAACGGCTCGACGCCGGATGCGGTGCCGACCCAGGGCCATACGCTCGACAAGGAGAGCTTCGCCGGCGCATTCACGGTCGTGACCGGCGCCGACAATGCAACGACAGCCTATGCGCTCAGCATCGCAGCCAATGGCACCGCGACCAACCTGATCGACAGCGCCTCCGGCCTCGGTGTGGTGCTCGACCAGAGCGGCAACACCATCTCCGGCTATGTGACCGGTCATGAGAACCAGGCCGCGTGGCTGGTGTTCACACTGACGGTCAATACTGCGACCGGCGATGTGACGTTGACGCAGGACCGCGCGGTGCATGAGAACACCGCCTCCAGCCCGGACACCGGCGAGGGCATCAGCCTGACCGGCGGCCTGGTGACGCTGACGGCAACCGTCACCGACAAGGACGGCGATAGTGCCGCCCAGAACCTCGACCTCAGCAGCCACGTGACGTTCCATGATGATGGTCCGTCGATTGGGCTGAGCGGGAACGTCAACTCGCTGAACACCTATGAGGCTTATCTGTCGGCCTCGACCAATGCCGGCAACAACGGGTCGACACCGGATGCCGTGCCGACGCAAGGCCATGCGCTGGACAAGGAGAGCTTCGCCGGTGCGTTCACGGTTGTGACCGGTGCCGACAACGCAACCACGGCCTATGCGCTGAGCATCGCGGGCAATGGCACCGCGACCAACCTGATCGACAGCGCCTCCGGTCTCGGCGTTGTGCTCGACCAGAGCGGCAGCACCATTTCCGGCTATGTCACCGGGCATGAGAACCAGGCCGCATGGTTGGTGTTCACGCTGACGGTCAACCCCGCGACCGGTGACGTGACGCTGACGCAGGACCGTGCGGTACACGAGAATACGGCGTCGAGCCCGGATACCGGTGAAGGCATCAGCCTCACCGGCGGCCTGGTGACGCTGACGGCAACGGTCACCGATAAGGACGGCGACAGCGCCAGCCAGAACCTCGACCTTAGCACCCACGTCACCTTCCATGACGACGGTCCGAAGGCGCCGACGCTGACGGTGAGTGGAGCGGTGGGCGTGGACGAGACGCCTGGCGTTCAGACGGTCAGTGGCGCAAGCGATGTTCTTGGCTCGACCGCGATCACGTTCAATGGCGCGGCGAATACGGTTGCCGGGCTGTTTGCGACCGTGGCCAACGCCGGCACCGATACCGACGTTTCGTCCGCCGTGCTGGACAATGGTGCGCTCAGCTTTGCCTCCACGGGTGCCAGCAACATCCTGACCCTCACCGGAGGCGGCTACGGCGCGGATGGTCCGGGCAGCACGACCTACGCCCTGAGCGTACTCAATGCCGCGTCCGGCCTGACCCTGACGGACGGCACAGCCATCACACTGTCGCTGGACGGCAGCGGCCGGATCATCGGTACGGTCGGCGCTGACGCCGCCAACCCCAGCCTGACCGGCAAGGTAGCGTTTGCCATTGCCATCGATCCGGCGACCGGTCAGGTCTATGTGGCGGAATACCTGTCGCTCCATCAGCCCGACACCACCAACCCCAACGATTCCATTTCGCTGGTGGCCGGCAAGATCGGGGCGACCGTCACGGTCACGGATGCCGACGGTGACCATGTGTCGGCTTCCGCCGACATCGGCACCCACATCGGCTTCCTCGACGACGGCCCGACGCTCGGCGCCTTCGTCAACGGGACGCTGCCGAACGATATCGGCTCGGTGAACGGCACCTTCGCCGTCAACTTCGGCGCCGATGGCTTCGGTGGGTTCACGCTGACCGGCCCGACCATTTCCGGCATCACCTACTCGACTGTGAATTTGACCGATGCCGGTGGTCATGTGATCGGCTCCGAACTGATCGGATCCGCTGGTGCGACGCAGGTGTTTGATCTGAAGGTGTACGAAGACGGCACCTACACGTTCGACCTGCTGCATCCCGCGGCGTCGACGACGGTCACCGACAGCCTCACGAATTTGTCCAGCGGCCACTCGACATGGAAGGAGCTTGCCGACGGCAGCATCGAGTTCTTCTCGGCGGGTGAAGTCAATACTTCGGTACAAGGCCTCGGCGTTGGAAACAACTTCCTCGACGCCGGCGAAACCTTCAACATGGAGTTCCACGTTCCAGGGACCGGCATTGGCACCAATGACTCGCCGAATACCAACCCGCAGTTTGTGGATTCGGTGAACTTCACTGTCAACTCGGCGAGCCCAGGGGATAGCGTCTTCTGGACTGCCACCGACTCGGTGCATGGTACGACGCAATCCGGAGTCGCATTTGTCGACGCCTCAGGAACGCACCTGCTGATTGATCCGACGATTTCGTTCAATGAGCTCGACATCACGGGAGGGCCCGGCATCAAGATGCGCCTGACGGCGGCAGATATTGGCAAGACGGTTCTGCCGTCTGACCAGAACCTGTCGTTCGGCATCGTGGCCACCGACGGCGATGGCGATCATACGACGTCGTCAACGCTGGGCGTCCACGTCGTCGCCAGCGATTCCAGCGGCAACTTCACGCTGACGGGCGGCGGAACCGCCGATGTCATCGCGACCAGCTCGCACACCGATACCGTTGTCGGTGGCGGCGGCACGGATATCGTCGACTATCGAGACGATACGACGGGCGTCACGGTCAACCTGCAAACCGGTCACGGGTCCGGCGGTACCGCGGCGGGTGATACTTACAGCGGGATCGAGGGCATTCTCGGCGGTAGCGGCAACGATACGCTGACCGGTCTCGCCGCTGGCGGCAACTACCTCGACGGTGGTCCCGGCAACGACACCCTGAACGGCGGTGCCGGCAACGACACCTTCGTCCTGCAGTTGAACGGTGGCGGACACGACACCATCAACAACTTCAACGCGCTGTCCGACCAGATCTTCGTCAACCTCGGCGACAATCTGTCGATCGGCCAGGCGTCCACCGTCGCCGCGGCCAACTTCCATACCGGCGACGAGACCAACGCCGCGACGTGGAATGGCGGTACCGGCAAGGAGTTCGTGTTCAATGCCACGACCCATGAGTTGTGGTATTCGGCCAACGGTACCGGCAGCGACAAGGTCGACCTTGCTCACGTCAGCACCGGCGTGCCGGCCGCGGCGAACGTTCACGTCTACTGATCGGCCCTGAAAAATCTGCAAACCCCGCCGAATTTTTCGGCGGGGTTTGTTTTTGTTCGCAGCTACATCAGCACGGGCAGGAAGCCCGGGAGTGGCTCTGCGGCCTCGAGCGGCTCGACGCCGGTCCATTCAGCCTCTGCCGCATTGGCGGCCGCCGGTGCCGCGTCGAACGCGTCGCCGAGCGGCAACCGCTTGGCGTAGGGCGCCGCGAACAGCTGCACGCCGTGCTCGTTGATGGCAAACATCGGCGTGAAGTTGTCGAGCTCGCCGTCGTCGATCAGTTCGGAGCGGCGGCTGTCCAGGATCAGCCAATGGCCGTCCATCCGTGCCGCCAGCACGGCATGATCCTGGCGGATGGCGCGATCGCGGCCCAGCACCAGGCGCAGATCCTCGCGGGCAAAGCCCGCCTCGCTGAGCGCAATGTATTTCGCGATCGCGTAGTCCTCGCAATCGCCCTTGCCGGTCGCGAAGGTGGCGAGCGGGGCGGTCCAGCGATCGGCCTCGCCGTGCTGGGCGAAGTCGCTGACATAGCGGACCGCCTGGTTGACGCCGCGATTGGCCTCATCCAGCCGCTCGCGTCCGGACTTGGATTTGACCGCATTGATCAGGCGGAGGAATTGCGCGGCATTGGACGGGCAGCCGGTGGCGTTCTCCCGGCATTGCTCGAGCACGGTCCGTTCCTTGGCGAGATCGGCTTCGAGGCCGCGCCATTTGCGCCACAGGCCGTTTTCCGGTGCGCGGAAGGTGAACAGGCCAAACGGCTCGGCACCGACAGGTGGCAGCGGCTTCGCCGCGGGCAATGCATCGGTCGCGGTATTCTGCGGCGTCAGCGAGGCGGTGCGAACGGCGTTCGGACCGCGGCCGCGCTGCCGGTCGAGCTTGGCGAGCACGTCGGTGATGGTGAAGAAGGTGGCGGGCGGGCGGTTCGATGCGGCGTCCGACGCCGGCGCGAGCTCGCCGGTTGGCGTGCCGATGGAGAGTTCGTCCGCGGCAAATGCGGATGACGCTGTGCAAAGACTTATTGAAAATGCGGCCACGGCGATCAGCGCCGACGCGGCCAACTTCACCGACTTCATATGACGTCCCCAATGCCGGGGATCGTCAACGTCTGTGCGTCGATCTGCGTCCCCGCTGTTATCGGGACGCAGACTGGCGCCGTGGCCGCTTAAGCCGGGTTAAGTGGAGGGGGCCGTGACCTGGATTGTCGCGAAGGCGGTCAATCCAGGGTTTGCCGGTTCGTTCGAAATTGAACGACCGCAGGTCATGATCGGTTAACCACGCAAGCCGTGGCCCCGATCAGCGTTCGCGAAGCGCCTCGTCGCGCAGCAGGCGGGCGGGCTTGATGATGTAGTCCAGCACGGACTTCTCGCCGGTCAGGACTTCCACCGTGGTCACCATGCCCGGAATGATCGGCAGCGGATGCTGCTCGGTGCCGAGATGGTTCTTATCGGTGCGTACCATGACCCGGTAGAAAGTCTCCTGACGTTCGGTCTTTTCCGCCTTGTCGTCGACGATGGTGTCGGCGCTGATGCGCTCGACCTTGCCCTTCAGGTGCCCGTAGACCGAGGAATCATAGGCGCTGATCTTCACCACCGCATCCTGATCGGGACGGATGAAGGCGATGTCCTGCGGACGGATCCGCCCCTCCACCAGCAGCGTGTCGTCCAGTGGCACGATGTCCATCAGATTGGCGCCGGGCTGCACCACGGCACCGATCGTGCTGATGTTCAACTTGTTGACGATGCCGTGGACCGGCGCCTTCAGATCGGTGCGGCGCACCCGGTCCTGGGCGGACTTGATGTTCTCGTCGAGCACGGCGAGGTCGGCACGCGATTTGGCGAGGTCTTCATCGGCCTGCGAACGGAATGATGCGGTGATGTTCGCGATCTTCGACTGCGCCTCGGCCAGTTGTCCCTTCATTTCGGTGGCCTGCCGGTCGAGCCGTAGCATCTCGATCTCGGGCACCACCTTCTGATCATACAGTTTGCGTGTCAGGGTCTGCTCCCGTTCCAGCAGCTTCAGCGAGCCGGAGAGGCGGGTGACCTGCTGGTTGAGCACGTCGATGTCCTGCGCGACCTTCTGACCGCGCATCTTGAACACGCTGGTCTCGGTCGCGACGGCGGCGGGCACCATCTTGTCGAGATCGTCCGGGAAACTGAGCTCGCTGCGGCCGCGCGCCTCGGCGTCGAGGCGGGCCACCCGCGCCGTCATCGCGGCGCGGCGCTCGCGGATTTCGCCGAACTCGGAGGCGAACTTGGTGTCCTCGATGCGCATCAGGGACTGTCCCTGCTGAACGATGTCGCCTTCGCGCACCAGGATGTCGCCGACGATGCCGCCTTCGAGCGATTGCACCACCTGCATCTGCCGCGACGGTACCACGCGGCCGGTGCCGCGCTTGACCTCGTCGAGCACCGCGAAATGCGCCCAGACCACAAACGTCGCCAGCAGCGCGCAGGACGTCCACAGCAGCATGCGGGAGGTGCGGGGCGTGCGCAGCAGCGCCGCGGACCGGATGTCGTTTGCAAAGGCAAAATCGGAAGACGCCATAATATTTGCTCGTTATGCAGATTTCGGCTGGATCGTATTTTCGGGCGCCGGAGCCGTCGACGCGGGCTTGCCCTGGAGCAAAGCGAGCACCTTGTCGCGCGGGCCGTCGGCGACCAGGCGGCCATTGTCGAACAGCAGCAGGCGATCGACCATGTTCAGCAACGACAGACGATGGGTCGAGATGATGATGGTCATGCGCTCGTCGCGGAGCCCCTTGAGACGTTCAAGGAATTCCTGCTCGCTGCGAATATCGAAGTGCGCGGTCGGCTCGTCGAGAAACAGCACGCGGGGTTTGCGGATCAGGACCCGCGCGAGCCCGATGGCCTGCTTCTGGCCGCCCGACAGGCTGCGGCCGCCTTCGGAGATCGGCATGTCGTAGCCCATCGGATGGCCGGCAATGAAGCTCTCGACGCCGGAGAGCCGCGCGGCAAGCAGGATCTCCTCGTCGGTCGCCTCCGGCTTGCCGAGGGCGATGTTGTCCCGCAGCTTGCCGTAGAACAGGTCGGTATCCTGCATCGCAAAGCCGATGCCGGCGCGCAGGTCCGAGGGGTCGTATTGGCGCGAGTCCACGCCATCGACCATGATGCGGCCTTCCTTCGGCTCGTAAAATCCGAGCAGCAACCGGCCGACCGTGGTCTTGCCCGATCCGACCCGGCCGATGATGCCGACACGCTCTCCGCCCTCGATCGTGAAGCTGACTTTCTCGAGCGCGTTGCCCGGGGCGTTGGGGTAGGCGAACGACACGTTCTCGAAGGCGACCTTGCCGTCGTCGATCCGCCTTGCGACATAGGATCGGGTCGGCGATCGCTCGCGCTCGATCGACATGATGCGGTCGATCGCCTTGAGCGACGACAATGTCTGCGTTCCCTTGGTGATGACAGAGGCGATGCCGGCGATCGGCGCCAGGATGCGGCCGGCCAGCATGTTTGCCGCGACCAGCGCGCCGACGCTGAGCTTGCCGTCGAGGATCAGGAAGATGCCGACGATGACCAGCAGCAGGCTGGTGACCTGCTGGGCGGTGCTCGCGCTGGTCAGCGACATCGACGACCAGAAGTGAACGTCCTCGCCGGATCGGGCGGTCGCCGCGACCGAACGCTCCCACAAGGTCTGCATGCGCGCCTCGGCGCCGGTCGCGCGGACGGTTTCGAGGCTCGACAGCGATTCGACCAGCACGCCGTGCCGGGCGGCCGATTCGGCCTGCAGGCGCTTCATCGCGCGGTCGAGCGGGCGCTGCAGCAGGAAGCCGATCAGCATGACGAGCGGCAGCATGATCAGCGGGATCCAGGCCAGCGGTCCGGCGATGATGAACAGCACCCCGACAAACAGGATGGCAAACAGCAGGTCGGTCGCCGAGACCACGCTGCCGGACGTGAAGAATTCGCGCACCGAGTCGAAATCGCGGAGCTGGTTGGCGATGATGCCGACCGAGGTCGGCCGCTGAGCCATCTTCACGGCCATCACATGCTCGAAGATGTTGGCGGCGAGCACGACGTCGATGGTCTTGCCGGTCACGTCGATCATGCGGCTGCGGACCATGCGGAAGATGAAATCGAACAGGATTCCGAGCCCCATGCCGATCGAGAGCGCGATCAAGGATGGAATAGCGCCGTTGGGGATGACGCGGTCATAGACGCTCATCGTGAACAGCGGCGTTGCCAGCGCCAGGATATTGGTCAGGAAGGCCGCGATCGCGATGTGCCCGTAGCTGCGCCAGTGCGTCTTCACCACCGACCAGAACCAATGGCTCTTGGGGATGTCTCCGGCGGCGGCGGCGCGCGGGTCGGCTTGCGCTGCGCTTCTCACCAGGAACGCGTAGCCGGTGTAGTCCGTGGCGATCGAGGCAACGTCGGCAATGCGCGGGGCGTTCGGCGTCGCCGGATCAACGATCCTGACCGACTTGTTCGCGGGATCGACACCCAGCAGGATAAGTGCAGAGCCGTCCTTCATGATGAGGACAGCCGGCAAGACCAGCGCGGGAATGTCGGAAATGTCGCGCTTGACGGCTTCGGTCTCCAGGCCCGCGCGTCTGGCCGCGCGATCGTAGAGCGAAACCGACAAGCGGCCGTCCGTGATCGGAAGTCCGCCGAGGAGAGCTTCGCGGCTGACCGCGCGGCCGTGATGCGCGGCGAGATAAGTCAGTGACGTGGTGAGGGGATCGTCGCCCAGAGTGCGCGGCCGACTTGTCGCGGCAGGCTTTGAAATTGCGGCATCCGGCGAAGGGCGGACGGCGTCAGCCGCCGCGCTGGGGGTTCGAAACAACAACTGAAACCTCGACAACCAAAATGGAAATACAGAAATCGCATTCGATGATTTCGGCGAGACTACAACAAACAGCGAACAAAATCAGCGAAACTTGCTTTAAGTATTAATACGGGAATCGAAAGGGCCCCGATTTGGGGCCCTTTCTGAAGTTCTGACCTTTGGTTGCCGGCTGCTATTGAGCCGAGCTCGGGAACGCCGACAGCAGCCAGTGGGGCTTGGTCGATGCGTAGGAGCTCGAATTCGCCGTGACCGACGGGTCGGCGTAAATGACGTTCGGGCCGTCCGCGGCGTTCTTCTGCTGCTGCATCCATTCCGAGGAGCCCGGCACCGACGCCGTCGTGGTGGCGCCGGTGAAGCGGTCGGCAAAGCCGGCATCCTTGGGCTGGGCTGCCGCATTGGCGTCCTTATAGCCCCTGGCGGGGCGGACCGAAGCGACGGGGGCGGGCACGGCGACGTGCAGCGGCTCGGACCCGGTCTGCGGGAGATTCACGCGCAGGGTGGGGAACGAGTAGCGGGGCAGGCCGATCGACAGCATATCGGTCGGCGCGGCGTCGACCGGCGGCGGAGCCTTCAGATACTCGATCAAGGTCCCCATCGCGGCCAGCAGCTGATAGTCGGCGAACACGACGACACTGCGGGCGGAGGTGAGCGAGACCGACGCGTTGAAGAACTGGTTCTGCGCGTTCAGCAGGTCGATCAGCGAGCGCTGGCCGAGCTCGTATTCCTTCTGGAAGGCCGCGATGGTCTTGCGGTCCGCTTCAAGCTGGCGCGACAGCGCCGCGATACGCGTCGCCGTAATCGTACGGGCATTCCATGCCTTGTCGATCGATTCATAGGCGTCGCGCTGCAGGCGCGCGTGGCGCATGGTGGCTTCGGTGTAGCGCTCGGCCTTTTCCGACCGGTTCCAGGCATCCTGGCCGCCGCGGAAGATGTCCCACGACATCACCACCTTGCCGCTGTAGTCCTCATGCGTCACGGCGGGGTTTCCGGGAGCCGTCACGTAGGGGAACGAGTTGTCGTAGTGGGTCGCGCGTCCCTCGAGATAGAACTTCGGGCCGAACGTGCCGTCGGTCGCCTTGAACGCATGCTTGGCGGCATCGGCGTCGGACTGCGCCGCTGCGATCGTCGAATTGAAGCGCAGCGTGGTGGCCAGCGCTTCGTCGCGGCTGTGCGGCAGACCGGCGAGGGGGCTGGGGAAGCGAACGTTGATCGGCTCGAGGCCGACGACCTTGCGGTACTTCGCCCTCGCATCATCGAGGCTGCGCTGGAATTCGGCGAGTGCCGCACGCGCGCTCTCGACGCGCTCGCGCGCCTGCTCAAGGTCGCCTTCGCCGGCGCGGCCGCCCGAGAAGCGCGAGTTCACGTTGGCGAAGATCTTCTCGTGATTGGCGACGTTCTGCTGGGCGAGGCTGACCAGCCGGATGTAGCGCACGACGTCCATGTAGCCTTCGGCGGCGTCGAGGGCCAGCAGCTCGGTCCGCTCCTTGACGCGGGAGGCGGCCGCATTGACGCGCGCGGTCTGGCGCCAGACGTCGTAGATCGACGAGAAGCCGTCCCAGAGCAGCTGGCGCACCACCACCGATTCCTGGCTGCCGTTGCGCCACGGTCCCGATCCGACGGTGGGGGACTGCAGGGTATTGATGACTCCAGGCGGCTGATCGAATTTCTCCGGCCCGTAGCTGGCGTCGACACGCACCTGCGGCAGCAACGTGCTCTGCGTCTGTCTCAGCTCGCTTTCGGTCGCGCGCCGGTTCGCGGAAGCCTCGCCCACGCCCGGGTTGGTCAGCATGGCCTGACGCAAGGCATCGTTGATGGAATAGACCTCGGCACGCGCTGACGTTGCCGCCAGGCAGAGGCACGCGACTACCGTGTATGCCGATCTCATAATTTCCGCCCCTACTCGCAAAAAAATTACCTAAGAATCCATCAAGGCTAACAAAGGACGGTTCCGCGACCTATGACATTTCAGCCACACAGCAGCCCTAAGTGAGGCGGAGCCATCAGCTGCAGGTCGTCGGGAATATCTATATTTCTATTAAAATTCAATGATTTGGGTGTCGTTGGGTGAGCTCGTCGGCTGATGCTGGACGGCAACACCGGCGTTTGGAACAGTTAAGTTTGCCTTAATGCGGAGGCCAATGCCTACTGCTCGCGGCAGGTCGCAAGGTAGGTTGCAACGAAGGGTGCCGCCTTCGGGTCGGGCGAAGGACCTTCCAGCCGGCTGGTCATCTTGTAGAGCGCCTTGCTGCCAAAATAGAACCGGAAGATCTCGGCGGTGGACTCGTCCACGCGGGTCGCGAAGATCGATGCCGCGGTCCGGTGGGCGGCCGCGAAGACGTAGGTCGTCAGCTTGGCTCCCTTGCCTTCCGCCGCGACCGACGTTCCCCAGGTGACCGTGAAGGTTTCGCCATCGATCACCACGGCAGGCCGGACCGTCTCCAGATCGTCCTCGATCCACTGCACGTCGTTGCCTTTGCCGGAGGCGCCGGGCTCGACCCGCTTGCCCCGCGGTGTGTCACAGGTGAACCTGGAAGGCGCAGCCATCGCCGCGCTCGTCGTTGCCAGCAGCAACACCAGGCAGCCGATCGACCGCCACATTGGTTCTCCCCTCCCGCAGTTGCGCCGGGATCATACTGAAGTCTCGCACCGGGCCGCGCAACTCGGTGATGTACGGACGTCGCGCTGCGCTCGGGTTTGCGGGCGAGCCTGGCGGGCAATGTCGGGCAAGCGTCGTCACTCCGGCGCAATCGGATGCGGCGGACGCTCGATCAATGACCTGAGGCCCTCGATCTCGACGAAGACATCGGCGTGCCTGCGAAGCTCATCGGCGATCATCGGGGGTTTCGTCCGAATACTGGAAACGACGGTGACGCGGACGCCCATCCGCCTGACGGCTTCGACGACGGCGCGCAGGTCGCCATCGCCGGAGAACACGAACGCGTGGTCGATGCGGTGCGCGATCTCCAGCGCGTCGACCGCGAGCTCGATACCGATGCTGCGCTTCATCCGCCGCCGACCGTCGCCGTCGTCGTGCTGCCTGGCCGTTTTTCTCCTGACCGCATATCCGTTGTAGTCGAGCCAATCCACCAGCGGCCGGAGGCTGCTGAACTCGTCGTCGTCTCTCACGACCGTGTAGAAATATGCACGGACGATCTGCCCATGCTTGCCGAACTCCGTGAGCAGTCGCCGGAAATCGACCTCGAAGCCGAGGTTCTTGACCGTGGTATGCAGATTCGCGCCATCGATGAAGAGTGCAATACGATCGGTCATCTGAAGCCCCGTGACGCCCGGATCAGTCGCTGTACGCTTTGGTTCTGAAAATTCCAGTTCTTGAAATTCCGGTTCTTGAAATTCCGGTTCTTGAAACTCAACGAGCGCACGCGCGCCCAACTTGAAATGTCTGATCCTAGAGCATCCACTCGGCGAGGATGAAGCGAAAATTTTCGCCACCGCGGGTGCATGGTGATCGTGCGCCTGTTGATAAAGTGGCGATCCGGGCGATGCGGCCGGCCCGCGCATGGAAACGAAACGGTGGTCATTTGCCGCGAATTCTGCCGTTTGCGCTCATGATGCACACCGGGGCGTTCAGCGCTGAAGACATCCTCGCTGTGGCGCATCGATCTGCATCGGCCGTGAGCGCATAACGCCAGTCCTGATATCCACAAACAGAACAAACGAATGCTGGCTCGTTACGCGAGCACCGCATCGACGCCAGGCAATGATGCAGCGCAGCGGTGCCGTTGGCGTGCGCCGGAGGTGACTATTGCGTCGTCAACAAAACTACATCTAAAATCAATCGAGGATAGCGGCGCCATTTCGTGCCGATGCGATATTTCGAGATACCACTTTTTTGCAGATGCAGGTTTCGCCGCAGCGAATTGCGCCGTTGGGGAGAACACGGGTCTCGTCCTCCGATTGCCGGACGGTTGGTGGTGCCGGCGGCCCTGGATGCGCGGTCGCGCGTTCCTGGCGCCGCCGCAACAAGTCTCTCCTTCGCTGATCCACGAACCGGTCGCGATCGACTATTGCTCGATGTTGTGATGTCAGTATCAGCGGGATGCGAGTGGTCTCGCGATGGTGGGCCTGTCGTGACTGACGCAGCAATCGGGCGCCCCACCGGGGATCGCGCCACGGAGATCCGGCGAAAGCGCACGAGAGCCCTGGTGGCTCTCTCGCTCTGTATCCTGCTGCCGTGTTGCGGGGCTCCTCGCCAGACCGTCGAGACGGAGACCGCACCGGCAACGGCGGCGACACCGGAGCCGGCGATCACGGAGACGACACCGGCGCCGGCAACCGTCGACCTGAGCGGCGCGCTCGCGGCATGCCGTAACGCGTTTCCGGATCAGATCGCGCAGGCGGTGGCGCGGGCGTCATGCGTGATCAAGGCCACCGAGCCGCTACGGCCGCTGTTGCCGTTTCCTGAGCTGCTCGATCGCGAGAACGCGCTGCGCAAGGCGCTGGCGGAGCAGGTCCAGGCGAGAACGATGTCCCTGCTGGAGCGAAACGTCCAGGTTCAGAAGCTGCATTCGCAGCTGCTCGATGAAGAGCGCAGCAGGCTGGCGGCCGCGCCGGCGGACGCGAGCACGCAGCCGCTGGCGGCGACGCAGTGGCGACAGTCCAACGGGGAAGGGTGCGGCCGGCTCGGAGGGGATTCCGGGACCTGCTACTGAGACGGTCGATCCGGCGAAGGGCAGTCCGCCGCAGCTCCTCCGGTCCGGGATTGCGACATCATCGCGCACCTGCAGCGGCCACCGTATTTGCACGGGCGGGGCCGCACCGAACACATCGTGAAACGCCGAAACACCTATAATTCAAGAGGTTTCGCGCGCCGGGCCGCGCAGCGGCACGCCGCAAGAACGGCGCCGGCCATTACGACAGTAGGGTTAACAAGGGATTACCAAGTGACAGGTTTCTTGCAGCAGATTATAAGCAAAGTCAGTTGGTGGATTTTACCCCCCAACCGGTTGCGTAAATTCATTGTCAAAACATTCGTTCAAAAGGGATATTTTCCTATGCTGAAGCTCTACATCCAGACCACTGAAGCCTTCAAGCGTCTTGCCTCGGACAAGGACGGCGTTGTGTCGTTCGAGTACGTGATCGTCGCCGCTTGCATCGTTGCCGCCGTGTCCGCCGCGTTCGGTACCGCCAATGCCAACGGCATCGGCAAGGTCCTGACCACCTCGATCGGCACGATCAGCGCTGCGGTCACCACCGCGGTCAGCGCTTAAGCGCCGGGAGTTGAATGCTGTTGGCAGATTTTTCTGCCGACAGCCGTCAGCCCGATGTGCGAGCCTGAGGAGGCTTCTCCCATGTTGCAGTCCTATATTAAGATCACCGAAGGGTTGAGGCGTCTGCGCGCGGACAAGGACGGCGTCGTGTCGTTCGAGTACGTGATCGTTGCCGCTTGTATCGTTGCTGCGGTGTCCGCCGCGTTCGGTACCGGTGCTGCTGGCGGTATCGGCAAGGCTCTGACCGACTCGATCAGTACGATCAGCGCTGCGGTCACCGTCGCGGTCAGCGCGTAAGTCCAGAGAACGGCGCTCCGGAGGGGGGCACTATTTTGTGCCCCCCGCCTTCTCCGAGGCACATATTTTATGAATTGGATTGCGTCCACGACCTCGTGTCTGGAAATCGCATTGTTGTTGTATGTCGCAACGATCGATATCGCGACACGGTTGATCCGAAACGAAATCTGTCTGGCGCTGGCGCTCCTCGGGATCGTCGGTCAATTGGCCAGTCCGATGCAGGTCGGCCAGTCGCTGATCGTTGCCGCAATTCTGTTTCTGGTGCTGTTCGTGATCTACCAGCGCGGAATGATCGGCGGCGGCGATGTCAAGTTGCTGGTTGCCGTGGCGATCGGTCTCCCATTGAGCGGCGTGATCGAATTGCTGACCGTCACCGCGCTGGCTGGTGGCGTCCTGGCCGCGGTGCATCTGATGATGCGCCGTCTGCCGCAGCCGAAGCTGGCACCCGCCGGATCTTCGCTGGTGCGTCGGGTCTACGCGGTCGAACGCTGGCGTCATTTGCGACATGCGCCGCTGCCTTACGGGGTGGCCATCGCATGCGGCGGTATCTGGACTATTTTGAGCAAAGGATTTTGACATGTCCTCCGCATTGCGCGTCTCGATCATCATGGTGCTGTTGCTTGCGGCGACGGCGCTCGGGCTCATTGCCTACAATGTGAACCTGCCGAAGCCGACGGTCGCGGAAGTCGTGGAGAAGCGGTCGGTTGCGGCTGCTCCGGCTGCGACAGTCGGCTACTTCGTCACGACACGAGCGCTCTCGAAGGGAACGCTGGCGCGCGACGAGGATTTCACCGTGCGCCAGGCGGCGCCGGATCGTGTCCCCGCGGGGGCGATCCTCGAAACGCCCGACAGCAAGGCCGGACTTCCCGGTTCTCTGGTTCGCAAGTTCGTCGACGCCGGCAGCGCCATCACCCTGGACGACATCCTGCGTCCGAGGGATCGCGGCTTCCTCGCCAGCGTGCTGGCGCCGGACAGCCGCGCCATCAGCCTCAAGGTCGACGAGGAGACCGGCGTCTCGGGTCTGATCAGGCCGGGTGACAATGTCGACGTGGTGCTGACCCAGGTGTTCGAGAAGGCGGATCCGGTGCGGCGGGCGGTCAGCGAAACCGTGCTGTCCAATGTGCGCGTCATTGCGATCGACCAGGAGATTGCGCAAGGCGGGCGTCCTCTCACCAATGCCGTCCCGGGCAAGACGGCGCAAACCGTCTCGCTGGAGCTCAAGCCGGAGCAGGTCAAGAAGGTCGCCGTCGCCAAGCAGCTCGGAACGCTCTCGCTCGTGATCCGCGCGGCGGCCGAGCAATGGGACAAGGCCGACACCGGTGCGACCTCCAGCTGCGACGTGTCGCCGGAGCTGGCACGCCAAAGCGCAGTTGCCGGCCAGACCACGACGGTGGCGATCTACAGCGGCATCGGAGTGAAGCAGTACTCGGTGAGGAAGCAGGACGTGGACGACGACGCGCGCATGGCCTGCGAGAGCGCGGCCGACGTTGCCCGTCAGACAGCTGCCGCGGGTGATGCTGTCAAGGGTTCGGAGAAACCGTGATGAGCATGGCAGTGGTTGAACCAGTGGAAGAAACGACGTCCGTCGTCACGCGTAACCGTATCGTCTGCTTCGTCAACGACGAGCTGAGCGCAGCGGCGCTGCGCAAGGGGCTCGATGGCAGCAATCTGGTGATCCGGCGGGGCACCATCCGTCATGCCACGCGCATGCTCGAGACCGATACCGACCTGACCGCGCTGGTGACCGACATCAGCGGGATCGACGATCCCTTCACGGAGCTGGAGCGCCTTGCAAGCGTTTGCCCGCCCGATGTGCGGGTGTGCCTGATCGGCGACAACCGGGAGATCACCTTCTATCGCGAGCTGATGGAGATCGGCCTTACCGAATACCTTCCGACGCCGATCACCCGTGACATGGTGCTGGACCAGCTTCGCCCGAAGCTGGTCGGCGATGTCGCTCCCGCCCAGAACGATCGCGGCGGGCATGTGGTCTCGATCTGCGGCGCGCAGGGCGGCGCCGGCGCGACGAGCGTCGCGATCAACCTTGCGCTGCAACTGGCCGAGACCACCAAGGCCAAGGTCGCGCTGCTCGACCTGCATCTGCAGGGCGGCGAGACCGCGGTGATGCTCGGCGTTCGCCCCGGACCGGGCCTGCGCATCGCGCTTGAAAATCCGATGCGGGCCGACACGCTGTTCCTCGAGCGCGCGGCGATCGAGGTGAACGACCGGGTCTGCCTGATCTCCGGCGACGAGGATCTCGATGCCAAGCTCGATATCACCGAGGCCGGCGTGCGGCACGTGCTGGGCCTACTCCGCCAGCGCTTCAACTACGTCGTCGTCGACGTGCCGGTGCCGTTCCCGGCATCGATCTATCCGGTCATCCAGATGTCCCGTCACGTGCTGGTCCTGCTGGAAGCCGAGGTGACCGGCCTGCGCAATGCCCATGCGCTGCGCAACGCCGTCACCAACATCGCCGGCAAGGATCGGGTCTTTACCCTGCTCAACCGCGCCGATCGCGCCGGCGGCCTGCCCAGGGCGACGATCGTCAAGGCGCTGGGCGCAGAGCCGGACATGGTGATCCCCGATCTCGGCAAGGGAATGACCCAGGCGGTCAACCTCGGCGTTCCCGCGCTCAAGCATGTATCGGCACTGCGGCGTCACCTTGCTCCGATCGTTCGGGAAATCACCGGCGTCGGTGCCAAGAGGAAGGCCGGCTGGAAGAGGTGGCTCGGGCTATGAAAAAGTTCGGCAGGCGCGCAGACGAGATGCCAGTGCGGATGCCCGGCGCGGTGCTGGTCGCGCCGGCGTCGGCACCAAATGTGCAGCCGGTCCCGCCGGCCTTGCCGCCGGAGGAATCGAGCGCGTCGCCGTCGGCGTCCAGCTTGTTCGTATCGGCGCCGAAGCATGAGGAGCGTTCGCACCACCCGGTGATGCCGGCGTCGCTGCGCGAACGGGTCATCGAGCAGATCGAACCGGCGGTGGCGACGACCGTGCCTCGCGAAGTGCTGCGGCGGCAGATCGAGGAGATCATCCACGGCATCGCCAACCAGGAGCGGCTGGAATTGTCCGGCCGCGAGCAGCTCTTCCTGGCGGAGGAAATCGCCGACGACATGACCGGTTACGGGCCGCTGCGCCCGCTGCTGCTGGACGAGACGATCAACGACATCATGATCAACGGCCCGAGCAACGTCTATGTCGAGCGCAACGGCAAGCTCGAGCGGGTCGCGGTGCGATTCCGCGACAACGACCATATCGCCTCCGTCGCCCAGAAGATCGCCTCGCAGGTCGGCCGGCGGGTGGATGAATCCAGCCCGATGGCGGACTGCCGTCTGCCGGACGGCAGCCGCGTCAACATCATCCTGCCGCCGCTGGCGATCCACAGTCCCTGCATCTCGATCCGAAAATTCCCGAACCGGCGCCTGAACATCGCCGGGATGATTCAAAACGGCTCGATGACCGCCGCGCTCGGCCAGTTGCTGGAGATCGCCTCCCGCTGCCGGCTCAACGTGCTGGTCTCCGGCGGCACAGGTTCCGGCAAGACGACGCTGCTGAACGCCCTGAGCCAGTTCATCGACCACAGCGAGCGCATCGTCACGATCGAGGACGCGGCGGAGCTCCAGCTTCAGCAGCCGCACGTGATCAGCCTGGAGACGCGTCCGCCCAGCCTCGAGGGCACCGGGCAGGTGACGCAGCGCGATCTGCTGTGGAACGCGCTTCGTATGCGCCCGGACCGCATCGTGGTGGGCGAGGTGCGCGGCGCCGAGGCGTTCGACATGCTGCAGGCGATGAACACCGGCCACGACGGGTCGATCTCGACGGTGCACGCCAACAGCGCGCGCGATGCGCTGACCCGCGTGGAGAACATGGTGCAGATGGGCCAGGTCAACCTGCCGTCGCGCGCGATCCGCGCCCAGATCGTCGCTGCGCTGGATCTCATCGTCCAGGTCGAGCGCATGCGCGACGGCCAGCGCCGCATCGTGCAGGTCAGCGAGGTGATCGGGCTCGAGGGCGAGGTGATCACCACCAACGACATTGCGCTGTTCGAGTTCAAGGAAGAGGACGTCCACGGGCGGATCTCTGGCAGCTACCGATCCACCAACGCGGTCCCGAAGTTCAAGAGCCGCCTGGTCTATTACGGGCTCGATCGGGCCTGGGCAGAGGCGATGAGGCAGATCTGATGTCGACGCCCCTGATCATCGTCCTGGTGCTTCTGCTGTGCGCGACGGTCAATACGTTGTGGCTCGACGCGCGGCAACGGCGAATGGATCGCCAGCTTGAGATCGCTCTGCCGACGGTTGAAGCAGCCGCCCTGGTCTCGATCCGTCGCGCGGCCAAGACGTCGCGCTGGCGTACGCTCCAACGCTTCGCCAATTACCACCCTGAGATGGTGTACGCCGTACGCCCGGTCTTCGTGGTGCTTGCTGGGGCCATGGCGGCGGCGGGCGTCCTCTACCTCAATGAGGTGCTGAAATTTCCCGGGCTGTATGCCGGCATTGCCGCTGCGGTCGTAGCCGTCATGGTCGTGCGCGGTCTGTTCGGGTGGCAGCAACGGAAATTCGCGACCCAATTGTTCCAGCAGCTGCCTGACGCGGTCCAGTTGGTGACGAGTACGGTCCGGTCGGGATTGCCTGTCCACGAGGCATTTCGCACCATCGCCCGCGAGATGCCGCAACCGACATCCGGACAGTTCGCCATGGTCTGCAGCGAACTGAATCTCGGCAGGTCGCCCGAGGAAGCCGTCGAGGCGATCTATCAGCGAACCCTCGTGCCGGAATATGCGATGTTTGCGGTCACGCTTGCGGTGCAGTTGAAGACCGGCGGCAGTCTGGCGGAAACGCTGCAGACGCTGGGCGAGACGGTGAGCCAGCGGGTCGCGCTGGCGGCCCGCGGGAAGGCACTGGCCGGAGAGGTGATCTTTTCATCGCGCGCGCTCACGTTTGCGCCGGTGGTCGTCGGCGGGCTGCTCTACTGGATCAATCCACAGTCGATCGACCTGCTGCTGACCGATCCGCAAGGAAACGTGTTGCTCGCCTATGCGGCGTGCTCGGTCCTGCTGGGGCATTTCGTGATCCGCTGGATGGTCAGAAGGGAAACCACGCTATGACAGCCGGGCTCGGTCTTGCCACCCTTGCCGTCGCACTTGCGGCCGCGACCTTCCTGCTGATCATCCGCGAGATGCACCTTCGCGCCCTGAACACGCGTGTCTCGAATGCCGTACTGGGCATTCCCGATCGGTCGCACTCGTCCAGGGACCTGATCGGCTGGCTTTCATCGGTAGGTACGCGCTACCGGCGCTTCTACGCCCAGGAGAATGTCGATCAATTGCGGATCGTTCTGCAATCGGCGGGTTTCAACCACTATCGCACGCTGCCGATCTGGATCGGCTTCAAGACGGTCAGCAACTTTGCATGCCCGATCGCGGCGTTCATCGTCGCGCAAGTCCTCGGATCATCGTTCTCGGACGTGATGATCTTCACGTTGCTCGGCCTGGCAGTCGGCATCATGGCCCCGCGCCTGATCCTGCTGATCCTGAAGCGGCGCTTCGATGCGGCGATCCGGCTTGGCACGCCCGACACCATCGACCTGCTCGTGGTGTGCAGCGAAGCGGGCATGGGGCTGGAGAGTGCGCTCGAACGCGTGGCGGACGAGATGCGGGAGGCCAATCCGGCCATCAATCATGTGCTGCGAGGTCTGCTCGATGATCTGCGGATCCTGCCCAACCGCGTGGATGCATTCGAGAAGCTCGCCCTCACGTCGGAAGGCCTCCGTCGCTTCGGCACCATGGTCAGTCAGAGCCTGCAATATGGCACGCCGCTGAGCCAGGCGCTGCGCAGCATCGCCGTCGACCTGCGTCGCGAGCGCATCACCAAGCTCGAAGAGCGGGCGCACAAACTGGGTGCCAAGCTCACCGTCCCCATGGTGCTGTTCCTGCTTCCTGCGATGTTCGTCATTCTCGGCGGCAGCCCGTTCCTCCATCTCATCCGTACGTTCTCCAGCATCGGTAAGTAAGCCATGAGTGCAAGTGCAATGACTGTTCAAACGAGCCTGGCTTACGATCGGATGACCCGATTCCTGGGCAGCGCCTGGTTCCTCCTTTTGGGGCTCACCGTGACCCACAAGCTGGGGTCATCGGGTGGCGAGCCTTGGCCGTCGCTGGTCGCGAGCTTTTGTACCGCGGTGTTCTACCTGACGTTGGCGCTCTTGATCCTGATCCGGGCGCCGGCAAAGGCGCAGGCCGAAGGCCTGCTGCCGAGAATTGCGGCGTTCGTCGGCACCTACTGGCCGTGGACGATCACGTTCTTCGACAGGACCGAAGGCGCACTGCCGAACCTTCTGTCAACGATCTGCGTGCTCGCCGGCTTGATCATGATCCTCGTCACCATCCGGCATCTCGGTCGGTCGTTCAGCCTGGTGCCGCAGGCGCGCTCGGTGGTGCAAACCGGTCCGTACCGATGGATCAAGCATCCGCTCTATCTGTCGGAAGAGATCGTGTTCCTTGGCGTCGTGCTGCAGCATCTGAGCTGGATGACGGTGGCGCTGCTGATCCTGCACATAGGCATCCAGGTTTGGCGAATTCATTACGAGGAGGACGTGCTTCGGCGCACGCTTCCCGAATACTCCAGCTACGAAGCCTCGCGCTGGAGATTGATTCCTTACGTCTGGTGAGCGTCCATGAATGGCCCGGATAGCTAAGAACATGTGTGTCGCGCCGCAACGATCTAGTACTGGAACGGAGTTACGCACTTTGCGTGACCTCCTGGCTGACAGGCGTGGCGTTGCGGCACTTGAGTTCGTCTTGATCGCCGGATTTCTGTTCTTCGCTCTGTTGATTCCGATAGGTGACGTGGCGGTCGGCGCACTCCGCTTTATGCAGGTCAAACAGGGGATGCGCGACCTTGGTGCATTCGTCCAGTACAATCCGCCACCAGACCTGACGAACGCGGCTACTTGGCCGGCTCTTCCTTCGACGGTAGGGACGTTCACCGTAAAGATCGGGACTGCTTTCCCGACGGTCGAAAACCAGATCAACGTTACGGTGTCATGCGGGACGCCGCCGACAGTGGGGGCGGCGGCCGGCGCGGCATGCACCACCGCCAATATGTCGGATCCCTCGACGCCGAAGTACGTCTGGATGGGAGCGGTCGTCAAGCTGAAGCCATTCGTCATCAAATCCTTGACTGGCGGGAACATCGGTTACGCGGAGCGGCTCCAATGGCCTCCTCAATGATGAAGCACCTATGGAATGATCGCCGCGGCGCAACGGCATGGTTCATGACGGTCGCCATGGTGCCATTGCTCGGCATGGTCAGCTTGGGCACCGAGGTTGGTTCCTGGTACTCGATTCGTAGACAAGCTCAGAATGCCGCTGATACTGCCGCCATCGCAGGCGCAACGGCGCTGGTCGTCAACGACACAGCTGGAGCCGTTACCGCTGGTCAAGCTTTCGCTACCTCAAATGGCTTTGCGAACGGTGGCGGCTGTGGCTCGTCGGCAAAAAGCGGTCAGAATGTCTGCATTACTTCTTCGGGTGCCGGCACCGGTGCTACGGTTACTGCGGTTGTCACGCAGTATCAGACCCCAATCCTTGCCCAATGGTTTGTACCATCAGGTGCCGTCAAGATTCAGGCCACAGCAACTGCCCAGATTCAACAGAAGCCGGGGTACTGTATCCTCGGCCTCAATTCGTTGGACATGAGTGGCAACTTCAACTTTTCCGGCGGGTGCGGTCTTGCGTCGAACGGGACGTTCGCCCCACCCCCGCCAGGGCAGAATCCATTCCAGGGCAGCCCTAGTCAATGGAGCCTTAGTGTTCAGGGTGATTGCACCGGCAACGCCAACAAGTGCGATCTCAGTGGAAAGGTCAAGTGGTACGGCTACGACACAGGGGCGGCGATTGCCCTCCCACCAGCGCTCGATCATCTTATGAATGGTGGTGTTGTGCCAACCGAGCCTGCCTCGCTCCCTGCAGTGACAGGGACGCCGAGTCCATCTTCGTCATGGCAGGGCGCGTATACTGTGCCATCTGCGGGAGTGACATTGGCTCCCGGTCTGTACATGTTCAAGCAGTTGACGGTGAATGGCCCGCTGAATGGCACGGGGGTCAACATCATTATCGGGTCTGGAGGGTTCTCCGGAGGCGGTGCCATCACTATGACGGCGGGCACCGGGGGCACCTTGAGCGATATGAATGGCGTGCTGATTTTTGATATGGAGGGCAAAACCGCGTCGAAAACCCCTGACATCAAATTCACCGGCCAGTACACATCGAATTTCAACGGCGCAGTCTATTTTCCCTATGCACATCTGACGTTCAGAGGCGGCGCCGGTCTCACTGGCTGCATGGTGGTGGTGGCAAAAGTCTTGGACTTTGGCGGCAATTCATCAATGGACATGTCCGGATGCAGCAACACCATTCTCAACAACGTCGTCGCGCAAGCCCGCGTCGTGATGCTGACGAACTGATGACCATGTTCCAGCTCATTCACGATCGCAAAGGTGCAATGGCGTTGGAGTTCACGCTCGTCCTGTTTACGATTCTTCTGTTCATATTCGGCATCTTTGATTTGTCGCGCTACGCGCTGGTTTGGTACTCAGTGAGTAACCTTGCCGACGAGGCGATACGATCGCAGACCATTTGCTATTCTCCGCTGATCGCCAAGCAGGGGCAAACTGTAGCGTGTCCGTCTGATCCGTTTTCCTCCGATCAGAAGAAGTCTGTCGCTCCAGCCTTGTTCTGGGGCAGCCTGAATGCGCCGACGATTACAACTGTCCCAACTGATACCACCGTGTCCCAGCCACGTGTCATCACAGTATCGGTGACGGGATTCAAACCAGTGATGTCGTCGCTTTTTTCCTATCCGGGTACTCTGACGGTAACGGTCAATCTGCCGTACTGACCGCGTTTGGTCGAGTAATGCTGCACCCGCACGGGCGCAGAAAAGTGGTGCGTGCTTGTGGGGAATCTGCGCTTATCGTGGCGGGGCGTCAGCCAAGCTTCAACATGCCGATGCCGATATGGGCACGACGTTCAAGGCGCCGGGCGCGTCCACCAGTATTCCATACTGAGGGTGCTCGATTCATGGTAGCTGGTTGGAGGCTGTCCCGCGACCGCTCGCCGCAGGATCGGCCGCGGCCCGCTGGACCGCCGCCAAATAGCCCAAGCGGGCTAGGGAAGTGGTGCGCGGTGGCAACATCGAAGAGTTTTCTCCGGGGTTGGGACGGGGCGGCGGGGCTCTCTCCTTGCAATCAAGGCGCGTCGCGGGGGATGATCACCAAGCCGCTATTTGCGGCCTGGCGTGTGGGGCGTCCGGAGCGAGTTGGTTTTGCTTTCGCTCGGCGCGCCAGGGAATGGAAATTCGCAAGTAACTATTTGTAGTCGGACAGTCTGTAAGCTCTACGGCGTGATGGACGAACGGGAGTGATCGGGACGTCGGTGCCGTAGATTTACGGGGATCGTCGCGGAAACGCGGCGAAGGGGATTGGCATGATGGGAAGTCGCGTTTCGATTGATGCGGGACTTGGGCTGGTCGCCTTGAGCGCGATGGCGTTCGGCGCTGCGATCGCCCTGTTTCATTCCGTCGATCCCGCCGCTGCCGCGGACCGGCGGGCGCCATCATCCAGCGGCGTGTTCGTCAGCGAGATGAGCGACGTCCAGCGTGTCAGGGTGATCGTCAACAAGTCACGCACCTTCAGGGTCGACTCGGCGTTTTCGTCGATCGTTGCGGGTTCGCCTGAGATCGCCGACGTGAAGTCGTTGAGCGACCATCTGATCTACGTCCAGGGCAAGAGGACTGGCACCACCAACGTCATCCTGTTCGACAGCGGGATGAAGCAGATCGGCATTCTCGATGTCGAGGTCACGCTCGATATCGGCAATCTGCAGCAGAACATCCAGGCCGGCACCGGCACGCGCGGCATTCGCGTGTCCGCCTCCGAGGGCCAGGTGGTGCTGAGCGGAACGGCCGCCGATGCGGTCGCCGCGGAGCGGGCGATGACGATTGCCCAGGGCAGCATTCCCAAGGACGCCATCGTCGTCAACGCGATGAGCGTCGCGGCGCCACAGCAGGTGATGCTCGAGGTGCGCTTCCTCGAGGTCAACCGCGACGCCGGGCGCGATCTGGGCGTCAACCTTTATGCGGCGAACGCCAACGGCACCAATGTTGCGAATACAGGCCTTGGTGGTGCTGTGCCGGGGGCCGTGGGGCGGGCACCCATTGGCGGCGTCAACGGCAACGTCGGCTCTCCTCCCACCGGCAGCCTGCCCATCCTCGGAACATTGGGCACGCTTGCTGGCACCGCGGGCGGTGTAGCTCCGCTCCCGTTCGGAAGCCTTTTGACCAGCATCGTCCGAACCAGCAATGGCGGCTCGGTGGACTTATTGATCTCGGCGCTGGAAACCAAGGGATTGGCTCGCCGATTGGCGGAGCCGAACTTGACCACGCTGTCCGGAGATGCCGCGCGCTTCCTGGCCGGCGGCGAGTTCCCGGTGCCGGTGGCTTCGACGGCGGGCACCGCTGGCCTGGTTCCTACCATTACCATCGAGTTCAAGAAATTCGGCGTCGAGCTGGCGTTCGTGCCCACCGTGCTCTCGCGCGGCGTGATCAACCTCCGCGTCGAGCCCTCGGTCAGCGAGCTCGATTTCTCCAACGCAGTGACCGTCGCCGGCACGACGATCCCGGCATTGACCCGCCGCGACGCGCGTACCACGGTCGAATTGCGCGACGGCCAGAGCTTTGCCATCGCCGGCCTCTTGCAGACCCGCAACCGGCAGGACGTTTCGCAATTGCCGTGGATCGGCTCGGTGCCGGTGATTGGAACGCTGTTCAGCAGCAAGTCCTACCAGCAGCAGGAAACCGACCTCGTCATCATCGTAACGCCGCGCCTGGTCGCGCCGGCGGCGCCCGGCCAGCAACTGGCATCGCCGCTCGACTCCCGCCTGCCGGCCAACGACGTCGATTTCTTCCTCAATGGTCAGATGGAAGTTCGCAAACGCTACAACGACTATGTCAATTCCGGCGGCGACGTGAAGGGGCCCTATGGCCACATCATCGCGCCCGACGCGGTCGTGCCTGTTCCGCCACCGGCTGCCGTTGGTGCGAACCAGCCGGTCGTGAAGACCCTGAACTAGAGGAGGCGAGAGATGACCATCCGATATCTGGCTTTGCTCGCTCCCTTCCTGCTCGGCGGCTGCTACGGCGTTGCCGGTCATGACGAGATGGACCGTTACGTCCAGCGTTCCGACACCATCACGATGAGTGCCGGCAACGCCAAGGACGTCAACGCCGTCACCCACACGATCCACCCATGGCCGTCCTATGTCGGCGACCGCCGGATCGCGTATGATGCGCGGCGCACGGGCGAGGCTGTGAAGCGTTACGGCAGCCAGCAGCGGCCGTTGGATCAACTGCCCGACATGGGTGATCCGACCAAGGCGATGGGCCAGCCGCCGCCTGTCACGACGATTCAGAATGTCAACACGACCGGATTGGGCGCGGGGACCGGCGGATCGGTGGCCGTCGGCGTAGGGGGCCCTGGCAGGTAATCGGCTGAAAGGTCACAGCCTCCTGGGCATCTGCCCGTGGGATCTCGATGTCTCGATCCTTGCGGGGTGGGCGGATGCCGGAGCTGGACCTCGGAAGGGAAGTGACGACGTGAGATTCTGGTACTGACCTCGGTGTTTCGGTCGTGCCGTCTGTTTTTCGTAGGTAGTTTCGCGATGGTGTTTCGAATGGGGCAAGAGATGCGCTGGACTAGGGAAACGGGGCGACGATTACATCGTCTCGCACCAGCGTTGCTCTGTTGCTGGCTGGCGGTGGGCCTCGGCGCCTGCGACTACACGACGCGGGAAGCCGCGATCGTCGCTCCCGTGGATCCGCCCGGTGGCGACCCCGTGCAGGAGCCGACCGACGTCAAATACTATCCCTCCGACGAGCCGGTGCGGCTGGGGCTCGAGCACTACAACCGCGGCAATTACGGAATCGCGCAGCGCTATTTCAAGGATGCGGTCGAGAAATCGCCGAAGGACGTCACGGCCTGGGTCGGGCTCGCGGCGAGCTACGACAAGATCCGCCGCTTCGATCTTGCCGATCAGGCCTATGCGCAGGCGATCCGGATCGGCGGCGAGACCGTCCAGATCCTCAACGACCAGGGCTATTCGCTGATGCTGCGCGGCAATCTGAGCGGCGCGCGGCGGAAGTTCGAGAAGGCGTATTCGCTCGATCCCGGCAACCCCGTGATCGCCAACAATCTCGAGCTGCTCAACGGCAGCCGCAAGTTCATCGAGCGGCCGCCGAACAATCAGCCGTAGAGCGTTTCGAGCGAAGATGGCCTCACGGGGCAGGCTCGTTCGTCAGCGCCCGAGCCAGCGTCCGAGCTTGGCGTCGAGAACTGCGCTGAGGATGTCGGCATAGTCGTCGGTCCACACCGCCCGCGAGCCGGGGTCGACGCGCGTCCAGCCCTGCGTGGGCAGGTCGCCGAGATCCTTTTCGTCCCGGGCAAACACGACCACGTCCGACGCGCTGCGCATGTCGTTGTCGGTCATGTCAGGCGGCAGCTGCGCTTTGGCAAAAGCGACCAGACCTTCGGCAACGCCGACCGCGGCCGCCGGTGCGCGCAGCGCCAGGTGCCGGTTCGAGATGTGCAGGACAATGATGCCGTGGTCCGTGAGGTGCGACAGATATCCGGCAAACGCCTCGCGCGTCAGCAGGTGCACGGGAATGGAGTCGGAGGAGAACGCGTCGAGCACGATCAGGTCGTAACGCTCCGCTGATGCCGTCAGCGTCAGCCGCGCATCTCCGAGCACGATGGGGATATCAGCTCCGCATTCCCCGAGGAAGCGGAACAGCGCCGGATCGCGTGCGATGCGGACCACCTGCGGATCGAGCTCGAAGTATGTCCAGGCCTCGCCGTCGTGGCGATGGCAGGCAAGGCTGCCGGTGCCGAGCCCAACGACGGCGACGTTTGCCAGCCGTCCCTGCGTGGTGCGGGCCGCGGCAATCGCGGCGCTGATCGGTCCGCCGAAATAGTAGTAGGTGGTCGGCTCGGGACGGCCGCTGACTGGCGTCCCATCGGCATTGCGCACCCGTTCCGCGCCATGCAGGGTCGTTCCATGCACCAGCAGGCGAAATTGCCCGGAGCGGTCCTCGACCACGCGATGCACGCCGAAGAAGCTGCGAACCTGCTCGATCGGCGTGAACAGCGGATCGAGCCTCGCGATCGCGAAGGCGAGCACCGCAAGGCCGAAGAACACGGCCGGTTGCCGGCGCACCAGCACCAGGACGCCGGCGAGGACAATCAGTGTGATCTCGATCGGCATCGCGGCGTGGGCCGGCATGCGGACGTGTAGCCACATGATGCCGAGGATCAACGCGGCCAATGCCAGACCTGGGCCACTCTGCCGCAGGAACCGGTCGAGGCCGCCGGCAAACGCGCCGGGCATGGCCAGCAGCGCGGCCAGCACCAGGATCGGGTACTCGGCGATGCCGTTGAAGATGTGCGCTGCGATCAACCCGGCGAACAGGCCGCCGATCATGCCGCCGAACGAGGTCCACAGGTAGAATTCCGTCAGGCGCGCCGGCTGCGGCCGCCGGCGATAGAGCTCGCCATGACAGGCGAGCGCGATCACCAGAAAGCTCGCGAGATGGATCGCAAGCAGGACGCCGATATACGGCCGAACCACCATCGATGCGGTTGCGACGAGGGCGACCGCGGCGAACGGCACCAGCTTCAACACGCGCCCATGTGCCACCCAGGCACGCTCGCGGAAGATCGCCACGAAGGTCAGAAGGTAGAGTGACAGCGGCAACACCCAGAGGAACGGCGCTGCCGCGAGGTCGACCGAGATCGCCGCCGTGACGGCGACCACGAGCCCGGCGGGAATCGCAGCGAGCACCGTCCACATCGCGCGGTCGGCGATCGTCGGAGCGGCGGCCGTGTCCGCGCTCGCCCGGCTGATGGTGGATTTGCCGGCGCCGGCGACGACCACCGCCGCAGCCACGATCAGCCCGGTCAGAACAAAATAGCCGAGCGACCAGATCCTGATCTGGGTGTGCAGCGTAAACAGCGGTTCGACCACGAAAGGATAGGTCAGCAACCCCGTGAACGATCCGAGATTGGAGGCCGCATACAGCAAATAAGGATTGGCAGCCTGCGGGTGGCCGCTTGCGGCGAACCAGTTCTGCAACAGCGGGGCGGTCGCGGCGAGCGCGACAAACGGCAGCCCGATCGATGCCGCGAACAATGCCAGCAGCCAGAATTCGAGTCCCTGCTGCGGCGCGGCCTCGAAGCCGTGGGCGATGCTGACCGGCAGCGTGATGGCGGCGATCGCCAGCAGGCCGAGATGGACGAGGGCGGATGGTCCCGGCGACAGCGCGCGGCTGAGCAGGTGCGCGTAGGCATAGCCCAGCAGCAATGCCGTCTGGAAGAACACCATGGCGACGGACCAGATGGCTGCCGCGCCGCCGAGCCGCGGCAGCACCATCTTTGCAAACATCGGTTCGATCGAGAACAGCAGCAGCGCCGAAAGGAAAAGCGCCGCTGGATATATCGCGGGTGCGAAACGCAAGGCCGGTGCGGATATCGCCCGAAGATTGACCTGGTCATCAAGATGCATGGCGTTCTGAAAATGCTTGCGGCACGCGGTGCCAAATTAAGGTTAAAAATGGCCGGCAACGGAAAGCAGAAAAGCTTGGCAATGGTACGCTTGAAAACACCCGAGGATACCATCAACGGGCGTATTGTGGAAACCGCTCGCCGTTGTGGTTACCGCCCGATCACGCCGTGTCCAACGGCCGCCTGCCACGCCTCGAAAGCATCGCTGGGGCTCGCGCCGACCTAGTTCGGCATCAGCACGGCGTCGACGCGGCGGCTGTTGCGCGTGCTGATGATGATGGCGCCGTTGCGGATGGCAAATCTCGCACCGACGAGCCGTGAAACTTTTTCGGTCAGCGGTGATGGTAACGGAATCATTCCGCCGGTGACGGGATCGCCGACGTTGACCGGCGGCGCGGCGGCCGCGCCGACCGAAGGCGCGGCCTTGATGTACTCCCTGATCAATTGAATCTCTTCTCGCGAGAGGTTGAGTGCGGACTGCTCGCTGATCGCCGCTCTCTTTTCCGCCTCAGCCTTGTCTCGCGCTTCTTCCTGTTGCGCGGCTTCGCGCTTCGCCGCGTCCTGTTCGAGTTTGGCGAGGCGCTCCCGCAGCGGCACGAATTCCCGGCGCAGCGTGACGATCTCAGATTTCAACGACGAGTTCTGACCAAGCGCGATCGCCGCGGCAACGCAGGCAACGACCGAGATCAGGCCGAGGAAGGCGACCGCCAGCCCCGGCATTCCAAAGCCGCTGCTCGTCTTCCGATCCGGCGCGTCCTGCGCGCGACGCCGCCGCCGCGCCCGGGCAAATCCCGGCATGCCGGTGCCGAGGCGCTCCGCAAGTCGCGCGAACAGCGACGCGTTTCGGTCGGTCTCCCGGATCGAGCCGAACGCCGGCCCGAGCACGATCGGGGCAGGCGCCGGCAACTCGGGTGGCGCGGTCGAGCGGCTTGCGCTCGCGATGATGCGATCGCCAGGCTCCTCATCCATCACGCGCGGGAATTGCCGATCAATCGCGCCGGCCCGCTCGCCGACGGCATCGCCGGTCGCATCTGTTGTCTCGGCGGCGACGGGCGCCAGGCGCTCGGCCTGTGGTTCGCTGTGCTCCTGATCGCCGAGTTCCTGCTCGCCGAGCTCCTGCCCGATGCGTTCCTGTTCGGCGCGGGAGGCTTCGAGCGAGCTCCAGAGCGCGAGCCCGCTCTCCGTGATCTGCAGTCCGGCCTCATTGATCGAAGCCCATCCGGACTGGAAGACGTCGGCCTCGCCAAGCTCGGACGATCGCTTCAATCTGGTGGCTGCATCGCCCGCCGCGATCATGCGCTTGACTTCGCGGCTGACCTCATCGAGCGGGATGCGCTGCTCGGGTCTTGCAGCCAGCACGCTCAGGATCGCCAGGTTGAACCTCATGTGGCGTCTCTCGATGCCCCACAAACCGGTCGTGCAGCAGCTCCACACCCATGCGCGCGACGTGCAAGCCGGAGGGGAGGTCGAAGCGGATCAATCATGCCGGCATGGACTCGGTCGATCAGAGAGTCGCGCGACTGTAACGGCTCGCTGGCGGGCAAACAATCCGGCTCCAGGTGTAAGACGGATGGATAAGTCCACCCGCCAACGCGACGCGTCACGTGCGCCAGGAGCGCCTCAGAGAAACTCGCGCAGCCTGGAGAGCTCGATCACATGCTCGGGCGACAGCACATCGGGGACCAGCGGCGGCTGCGACGCGGTCCGGATCTCGTAGAGATGCCGCGTCTTCTCCGGCTTGCTCATGAAATCCCGGATGCACTGGTCGAGCGTTCCGTTGACGATCATATAGGGCGCGCGATCCTCTCGCCGGGAATTGTTGAGAGAAGGCCATTTGTAAAGGTAGGCCGCGGCCTGGAAGTCCACCTGAGGCGAGTGGTCGGTCATCTCTCAATGTCTACCCGAAAAAGCCTGACCGTCAAAGCAGTCGGCCGGTGCGCTGGCGGCGCGGCAAGCTGCGAGCGGCGCGCGCCCGCTGCGCCGCCGTCATGCTTTCCGCACGATCCGCCAACGCCTCGTGCCGATTGCTTCGGTAGCGACCGCAATCGCATCGATGTCCCGCGAGACGAGATCGGCTTCGAACCGTGGAAGCCCCACCGAAGGATCGCGCGTCGACGATCCGGCGTCGCCCTAGGTGCAGGCGGTCGCGGCGACAAATGCCGGGTTGACTCGATTTGACGATGTTCCTATTTTGTTCTAATGGCGGTTGCGGCGTCCGGGGACAGGCCGTCTCGGTCAGGTCGGGGATGAACAGGTTGAGATGGCAGTCACGGCCACCATCCTTCACGCGGACCTCGATGCCTTTTACGCGTCGGTCGAGCAGTTGCTTGAGCCGTCGCTGCGCGGCAAGCCGATTGCCGTCGGAGGCGGGGTCGTGCTGGCCGCGTCCTACGAGGCCAAGGCCTTCGGCGTGTGCGGCGGCATGTCCGGACGCGACGCGCGCCTTCTGTGTCCGCAGCTGATCTTCGTCGGCGGTCACTTCAGGGATTATCAACGGCTGGGCGATGCGGCCATCAAGGTGATCGGCGACTTCACGCCGCTGGTCGAGCGCATTTCGATCGACGAGGCATTTGCTGACGTTGCCGGCTGCACGCATCTGTTCGGCGCGCCCGCCGAAATCGCCGCGACGATCCGGCGACGCGTGCGCACCGAGCTCGGCCTGCCGATCTCGGTGGGCGTCGCGCGCACCAAGCATCTGGCGAAGATCGCTTCGCAGGTCGCAAAGCCCGACGGGCTCGTCGTCGTTGATCCCGACGCCGAGCTCGGCTTCCTGCACGACCTGCCGGTCGAGTTGATGTGGGGAGTAGGGCCCGTCACCCGGAGACGGCTGGACGCGATCGGCGTCGCGACCATCGGCCAGCTCGCCAGATTGTCGGAACGATCGCTGGCGCGCCTGCTCGGTCCGGCAGCGGGCGAGAAGCTCGCGGCGCTGTCCTGGAATCGCGATCCGCGCCAACTCACGCCGCACCGGCGGGCGCGATCGGCGGGTGCGCAATCGGCGCTCGGCCGAAAGCCGGCGATCGAGCGCGTCATCCGGCCGACGCTGCTGCATCTCGCCGACCGCGTCGCCACGCGGCTGCGGGCGAAATCGCGGCCCGGAAGAACCGTGACGGTGCGGGTTCGCTTCGCCGACCTGAGGTCGGTGACGCGCGCGGTCACGCTCGACGCGCCGGTGTGCACGACACTGCTGCTCGCCCAACTCGCCGAAAGCCTGGTCCGTGGCATTCTCGCCGACCATCCGCGCGAGAAGATGATTTCGCTGCTCGCGATTTCGGTGTCGCATCTCGAGGAGCAGTGGAATCTTGCGCTGGAGCTTCCGCTTGGGCTGGCGGATGAAGCGCTTCGCCCTGGAAGTCCGGCAGGGCTGGCGCGCTGGGCGGCGGACTCCGCGATCGACAAGATCCGCGATCGCTTTGGCTGGGAAGCGATCGGATACGGCTCGGCCGCCCTGGAGGCGGCCCGTTCGGTGCCCGACGCATTTCGCCAGCTGGCCGAGAAAGAACTCTAGAGCGTTTTCGCGCGAAGTGGATACCGGCTCGCGTGGAGAAAAACGCTTCACGCGTCCGTCATCGCATTAAGAAACGGCAATTTGGAATCGCGGGCTTGTGAGTGGCGACCGCACGCGCGTGGTCTATCCTCGATCGTGCGGAGGACAGGCCATGAAGTACAGCGCGGAACTGATCCAGACCATGCGCGATGCGCTGGACGCAGTGATGGCGAGCGTACCGCCGGATCAATCCGTCTTCGGCCTCAAGGCCGCCGTTGCCGAATGCATTCTGCGGGCCGCGGCCCACGGCCAGACGTCGTTCGACGGCCTCGTGACCTCAGCATCCAATCAGCTTCAATCCATCATCTCGATGCTGACCTAGGTCGTGGACCCACAGAGCGGGCAGAGGCTGCGCTTTGGGATGACGAATATGCGCCAGGTCTCGAGCGCATTACGCCGTCGATAATTCATTGCGCGATTGGCTTAGCTCTGCGAGTTAGTATACCCGGCTCAATCCAGGAATTCTTGGCTATGCTCACCGTCTATGGCGAAGGTCGTGGCTTCCGTGTTGTTTGGCTGCTTGAGGAATTAGGATTGGCTTATCGGCTGCGCCCGGTCGATCTGCTGGCGGTCGAGAATGATCGCGACTTCCTGGCGATCAATCCCGCCGGCTTCATTCCCGCGCTGCAGGATGGCGAAACGATCATGGTCGAATCGATCGCGATTCTTGAGTACCTGCTCGCGCGCCACGGCTCAGCTTCGCTTGCCGTCGCCCCGGATGATCCCGCCTTCGCTTGCTATCTGCAATTTCTCCACTTGGGCGAGGCCGGGCTCGCCGGACCGATGAACGCTGTCTTTGTCGGCCGCGAGCTGGCGCCCGAGGCCGAGCGAGATGCGCGGGTGACCTGCTGGGCACGCGAGACCTTCGAGAGCCGGCTGGGGCTGGTTATCCGCCGCCTCGCGGACTGCCCCTATCTCGCCGGCGACCGATTCACTGCTGCCGATATTTCGGTGAGCTACGCGCTGCTGCTCGGCCTGCGCACTGGCAACTACGTCCCCGGTCCGACCGAGCGGGACTATCTCGCCCGCACGACGGCACGCCCTGCCTACGCCCGAGCGATGGAAAGCTGCCAGGCCACCAAGGCTTGGGCGGCGAGATCGCCGGGATTGTAGCGCGCGCTTCGTCGGAAGGGTGTGTAGCGTTAGTCCTGCCCTCGGGGTCTGCATCCTCGGGAATGTCCTGCCGCACAGTCATCCGGGCTGACGGCCGCCAGGTCCACAATCGCCGATGTGATCCGCCCCGCCGACCTTCTCGATGAAGGCGAGCAGGAGCGTGCTGAGCCGAACCGGCTGCTCCTGTTGGATCCAGTGACCGGCGCCCTCGATCATCTCGATGCTGCTCATCCTCGTCACCGCCTTCGCCTCCATGAGATCGAGCGCGCCCGGCGCCGCATAGGTGCCCCAATCGTTCGTCCCGCCGATGAAAAGCGACGGGACGTCGATCGTCTTGCCCGAAAACAGGCGCAACTCAGCGTTCAGGCCGGGATCGGAAAGGACGCGATAAGCCTGCAGGGCGCCTTGAAACCCGGTGCGGCCATACTCCTCCACGTACACTCCAAGTTCCGGCTCGGTGAGCCATTTGCAGGCCTCGACCTCGGCGGCGGAAGGATGGAATGGAGCGACGGTCTCGGGCATCGTCTTGCCGAGATCCATGACGTAATAGGTCGGTAGTTGTGCAAGTTCGACGGCGGTTCGCGCCTGCAACGGATGCGGCTTGTTTCCCGGCCAGTCGGCACTCTTGACGTGGAAAAATGCACGAAGGAACGCATTTAGACCTTGAGGGGGATGCCACATGTCATCGTTCGCGCCCCGTGTACTCAAGTATTGCTGGTAATACTCTCGCGGCGGATCGAGCGCGGCCAGCGCGGCCGCCAGCTTTTGAGTGTCGGTGTTCGGTTGGACCGACGATGCCGCGCTTTCCGCCGTGTTGAAAGGAAACGCCGGCGGACCGGGAAACGGTGCGCTCATCAGCACCACAGAGGGAAACACGTCAGGGCGCGCAAGCGTACAACAGGCCGCCACGGGCGAACCGAAGTCGTGCCCAACCAGCATCGCCGTGCGCCGATATCCCAACGCCGAAACCAGTGCGAGGGCGTCACGCGTCATGTTCAGGAGGCTGAAGGGTTCCAGCGGGGCGTCATAACTGTTCACCCAACCGGTGGTGCGGCCAAAGCCCCGCTGGTCCGGTGCCACCGCATGGTACCCGGCGTCGGCCAGGAGCGGGAGCAGGTGTCGCCAGCCGTATGCCAAATCCGGAAAGCCGTGCAGAAGCAGCGCGAGCGGCCGGCCGGGGCTTTCGTAACCGGCTTCGAGAATATGGACATCGAGGCCGTTGACCCCGTGGATCATGCGCGAGCGAACCACCTTGGGAAGCGTTCCCTCGCCATATGGTGATGCGGTCAAATCAGCTTCTCCCATGGGGTTTGCGCGGGCCGGTCGAAGTGAAGCCGCGACCAGGCCGGCCACGCTCATCGTCAAGAGGGCCCGTCGGGACGTCGAGGGTGGGTAGAGGGGCATCGCCGGGCTCCTACTATGGTGATCGACATAGTATGGTGGTCGCCATAGTCGCGTCGAGCGAAACGTGTTATGTCGGGGCATGCCACGTAAGACTGACGCCCGCGCTCGCGCGATTGCCACGGCCGAACGGCTGTTTCGCATCCAAGGCTACACGGCGACTGGATTGACCCAGATCATTGAAGAGAGCGGGGCGCCCAAAGGATCGTTCTACTTTCACTTTCCACGCGGCAAGGCGCAGCTCGCAGAAGAAGCCATCGATCATTACGTTGCGGGCCGAATTGCGGTATTGCGGAATCTCTCGGCGGATACGACGGGCGATGCCCTGAAGTTTGTTCGTGAGATTTTCAGCGCGTTCGCGGCTGAAATGGTCGCCTCCGATTTCCGTTATGGCTGCCTCATGCAGAATCTGGCGAATGAGCTGCCCGCACTCGACGCTGAGCTGACCAAACGGGTCGCGCGCGGATTTGTCGATTCGACCGAGATCATCGCCGAGCATTTCAGAGGGTGCGGTTTCGCTCCCGCGCGCGCGGCATCTACCGCAGCCGCGTTGGTCGCCGCCCTCGAAGGCGCGCGAACGATTGCCCGCTTGGAGCGCACGCCGGCTGTATTCGAGGCGCTCGCGGATGTGAGTTGCCAAAGATGCCAACCACCAAAGCGACGCGGAGCTTCGCCGTCGCGATAACCTCGTGTCGGCCTCTGGCCCTTGGCGTCCCGTTCAGCGCAACCGCGCCGAACGGCTAGGGGGAGCCGATGCCTTGTTTGGTGATCCTGGTGAGGATCTCGTATCCCGGCGGCGTCAGGTGCAGCAGGTCGCCCTTGTAATTGGCGCACGGCGTCGTCTTTCCGCATGCGATGTCAGCGGCGTCGATCGTCTTGATTCCGAGTTCCTTGCTTCTTCGGCCGAGCTCGGAATTGACATATGCGATGTTCTCGGCCGCTCCCTTCATCTGCTCGCCGCGCGGGAGAATGTGGATGCTGTAGATTTTGCCGTTCGGCCAGAGCGACCTGATCTCTCCAAACAGCTTTTGATACGACTCCATCACCCCGCACGGCTTGTCGAGATAGATGTTGTTGGTCCCGACCAGCACGATGATGGTCTTCGGTTTGATTCTGCGCAGTTGCTCGCGATCGTGTTCGATGAACCAGAGTGTGTTCTGAATCCTGTCGCGTCCGACGCCGAGATTGGCCACCGGTCCGGTGCCGAGCGTGGCCGACAAGTCCTTCGGCCACGCTTCCACCAGCGAGTCGCCGAGCATCACGGTCGAGACGTCGCCGGTCAGGCCGGACACATTTCTTTCATACTTGCGCAAGGCGTCCGCATTGTCAGGCACGGACGGTGATATTGCGAATTGCGTATCGGTCTTGTCGCACGTGGACCGCGGGCTCTGCTGCGCGCGGCCCGCGGACGGTAGACAGAGCGCGGCGACAATTGATAACGTCGCCGCTGCATAGACGATCGATGTCGTTGACGCGGTGTGGCGGAGTTCTCCATCGGGTGTTTTCGATGTCATTGAGCGGTTCCATCTGAGGGCGATCAATCCGATGTCGATGAGCATTTCGATCCTGGGACAGTCGAACAGCATTCTGAAGGCCGGTTTCTTTCAAAAGTTTCTGGATGCTGACGACACCATTACCGTCAAATCAGCGGGCAGGATCGGGGCGTCGCCATCCTTGCTCGGCCCTTACTTCGCCCAAGGCGACTTCTTTCAGGGCTCGGAGTTCTGCATTGTCGATCCGTGCGTCATCGATTTCTCGCTCCTCTCGGCCAACGCGATCGATTACTACGACGTTTTGAAGTGGATTGAGTGGATTGGACATTCGGCCAAACGCGCCAATTGCGAACCGGTCTTCGTCTGCATACCGGTGAGCGACATCAACGCGTCAAGGACGGTGATCTCAGCCTGCATCTCGGTCTGCCAGAAGAACGATTGGTATTACCTTGATGTGAGGGACATCATTGCCACCGTCGCCAAGTCCAGAAACGTGGACGCCAAGGAACTGTACGCAGACGGCAGTCATCCGGCCGAGTTCTTGTCAGGGGTGATAGCGACGCACCTTGGCAATTTCTTGACTAAGATAAGAACGGCGAAGACCGAAACGTGCAAACGCACGTTTGCGTTCACGGCTTACGAACGCGTCTCTCTCAGGGAACAGATACAGAGCGCGCCGGTCGACTATTCGTCGAGACTGATCGCATTCTCCGGTGTCAGGCTGGCGCGCGGAGAGAGGTATCCGATCTACATCGGATCGGATGCATCGATCCGTGGCCTGATGGTCAATTCGGCAGCCTGCAAGAGCGTGCTGACGATCGAGGGAGACAGGACCTTCCACAAGAACCTGCGCCTCAAACCCTATCATCCGACCAACTTCGAAGCGCGGCTCATTCCAATCTGCAAGCCGATTCGCGACCATCAGGGAGGCGTCACGCTGTCCCTGACGAACCAGGACGTCCGCATCAGCGACGTCACCATGCATAGCTTCAAGGAGGACAACGACGAAGGTTTCATCGAAGCCGCCGATCTCGTCGTCGAGCGCGGCTATGACCTGATCACGTACGCGGCCACGCGGCCGGCCGACCCGGCCTCCATCAGATGGATGCCTGATTGATGCGGCGTAGCCATCGAAACAAGTCACGATCGAAGCCCGCGGTCGACGACGGTGCAGCCTGACAACCTGACTTTTGCGCGCGACGGCGCGCAGCTGTTCCGCGCGGCCCTCTCGCGCGATCGGTTGCACTGCCTCGAAGCCGTGCTCTCCCATTTGCCGCCGGATCACGCCGGCCTCAGGCTGAGGGACGTGGAGGGGCTCGCACCTTTCCTTGCGTCAGCGGGACCAATCGGCCGCTGCGCCGCTTCGCTGTTGGGCGACGATTGCCGGCCGGTCAGGGCAATCCTGTTCGACAAGACACCGGGAACGAACTGGGCGCTGGGTTGGCATCAGGACCGCACCATCGCCGTGAAACAACGCGCCGCGGTCGAAGGCTTCGAGACCTGGAGCGTCAAGGGCGGCATGCTGCATGTCGAACCGCCCTTTGAGCTATTGTCCGGCATGGTGACCTTGCGGGTGCATATCGATGCTGTCCCGGCCAACAATGCGCCGCTCCTGATCGCGCCCGGATCGCACCGGCTGGGACGGATTGCCGAGGACGAGGTTCGCGCGGTGGTTCGGCGTTGCGGCACCGTCGCCTGCCTGGCCGAGCCCGGCGATGTCTGGCTTTATGCGACACCGATCCTTCATGCGTCGGAGGCCGCCGCCGCGCCCGCGCATCGCCGCGTGCTGCAGGTGGATTTTTCGGTCGATCGGCTCCCCGGCGGCCTGGAGTGGCTGGGCGTTTGAAGCTGGCGCCCGGAGCAGACAGCCCCGGGCGGCGCCGTCCCATTGCCAATCCAACCCCGCCGTTGCGATCATTGACAGCCAATTATTACATGTATAAAAATATGCAAATTCATATAATCTGAGATGCCCGAATGGACGCGCATCCGCTCAAGCTCACAGTGCAGTCGGTCGTTGCGGAGACGTCGTCTATTCGCAGCGTCGTGTTCGGCGTCGAGGGCGGCGCGGTGCCACACTGGCAAGCGGGCGCGCATATTCGCGTGGCGCTGCCCGACGGCGGAGACCGGCCGTATTCGCTGATGGCGTTGCCGGACTTGCCCGAGGGCACCGTTGCGCTCGGGGTGCTGCGCGAGCAAGCGTCAGCCGGCGGATCGCGGTTCATGCATGAACTTCAGGTCGGCGACGTCGTCAGGGCGACCGCGCCGCTCAACAATTTCGCGCTTCATGCCGGCGCCGCGCCGGCGTTGCTGTTTGCCGGCGGCATCGGCGTGACGCCGATCCTGTCGATGGCGGCGGCGCTGAAGGCGCAGGGCACCTCGTATCGCCTGCATTATGCCGGGCGAACGCCCGGGCTGCTGGCGTTCCTGCCGCAGCTGCAGGCGATCTGCGCGGAGGGGTTGGCGGTTCACTACGACAGCGATGCGTCCCGGCTCGATATCGCGGCGGCACTTGGCGAGGCACCCGCGGGTGCCCACGTCTATGTCTGCGGCCCTGCAGGGATGATCGACGCGGTGAAGACGACGGCGCTCGCCAGGGGCATCGCGGCAGACCGCATCCATTTCGAGCTGTTCAAGGCGGAGCTGGCCGGCTCGCCCAACCGGCCGTTCGAGGTCGAGCTCAAGTCGACCGGGCAGGTGATCACGGTCGCGACCGATCAGAGCATCATCCAGGCGCTGGAAGCGGCGGGGCTTGATGTGCTCTACGATTGCCAGCGCGGCGATTGCGGCATCTGCCAGTGCGGCGTGATCTCGGGCGTACCCGATCACCGTGACGTCATTCTCAGCGACGACGAGAAGGCGTCCAACAAGGTCATGCAGATCTGCGTGTCGCGTGCGAAGTCGGAACGGCTGGTATTGGATCTCTGAGCGGAGGCAAGAGGAGGCAAGAGGCGCCATGGCGAAATACGAAAACAATCCCCGCGCGATCAGGGGGCTCGTGCGCGAGGCCGAGGTGCATCGCGACGTCTATGTCGATCCCGAGGTGTTCGAGCTCGAGATGGAGCATCTGTTTCCCAACAGCTGGATCTATGTCGGACACGCCAGCCAGTTGTCGAAACCCGGCGATTTCATCACCGCCAATATCGGCCGGCAGCCGGTGGTGGCGAGCCGCCATAGCGACGGCGCGATCCACCTGTTCTACAACCGCTGTCCGCACAAGGGCGTCAAGATCGCCTCCGAGCCGTGCGGCAACACCGGAAAATTCTTCCGCTGTCCCTACCATGCCTGGTCGTTCAAGACCGACGGCTCGCTGCTCGCGATCCCGCTCAAGAAGGGCTACGAGGGCACCGGCTTTGCCGAGACCCAGGCCAATGACGGGCTGTCGAAGATCAAGAACGTCGTCATCTACCGCGATTTCATCTTCGCGCGCCTGAGCGAGCACGGCGTCGCCTTCGAGGACTATTTTGGCGACAGCCTCTCGACCATCGACAACATGACCGACCGCTCGCCGCAGGGAAAGCTCGCCGTCGAGGCCGCCCCGATCCGCTACATGCACACCTGCAATTGGAAGATGCTGGTGGAGAACCAGACCGACACCTGCCATCCGATGGTGGCGCATGAAAGCTCGGCGGGCACCGCGATCAAGGTCTGGCAACGCGAACAGGGCGACTCCACCGAGAAGCCGATGGCGGTGCAGCTCTACGGGCCCTTCATGAGCCCGTACGAGTTCTACGAGCAGAGCGGCATCCGGATCTGGCCCAACGGCCACGGCCATACCGGCGTCAACAATTCCATCCACTCGAACTATTCGGACATCGAGGGCTATCTCGGCCAGATGGTCGCAGCCTATGGCGAGACGCGGGCGCACGAGATCCTCGGCGAAGTCCGGCACAACACGGTCTATTTCCCGAACATCATGGTCAAGGGCGCGGTGCAGATCCTGCGCAATTTCATCCCGATCGCGGTCGACAGGACGCTGGTGGAGAGCTGGGTCTATCGCCTGGTCGGGGCGCCCGACAAGCTCTACGAGCGCGCGCTGATGTACAACCGCTTCATCAACGCGCCGACCTCGATCGTCGGGCACGACGACCTCGAAATGTATGAGCGCGCCCAGGAAGGGCTGAAGACCAACGGCAATCAATGGGTCAATCTGCGCCGGCTCTACGAGAGCGGCGAGGAACCCGACGTCACCGCTGTCATCAACGGCACGTCGGAGCGCCAGATGCGCAACCAGTTTCATGCCTGGGCCAAATACATGACCATGGACATGGACAAGAACTTGGACCAGCCCGGCGAGGCCGCCGAATGATCAGCGAAAACACCATCACCGATTTCGTCTATCGGGAAGCCGATCTGCTCGACACCATGCAGTGGCAGGCCTGGCTCGACCTGTTCCACCCCGAAGCGCGCTACTGGATGCCGCTGGAATGGCAGCAGCAGGATCCGGTGCTACAGCCGTCGCTGATGTACGAGGACCTGCTGCTGATGAAAGTGCGGATCGAGCGGCTGGCCGGCGAACGCACCTTCAGCCAGAAGCCGAAGAGCCGCTGCCATCATCTGCTGCAGGCGCCGCAGATCCTCGCCTGCGACCCGGCAGCCGGAATATTTAAGGCACGGACGTCCTTCATCTACACCGAGACGCGCGGCGACGCGCTGGAACGCTTTTCGGGATGGGCGTCGCACGATCTCGTGCAGGTCGGCGATGAACTCAAGATCAAGCTCAAGCGCATCGATCTCGTGAATTTCGACGCGCCGTTCGGCAATATCCAGCTTTTCATGTGAGTGCGCCTTGACCACAGCGACGACAGTCTTCGCCCGCTTCCGCGAGATCGCCCTCCAGCGGGGGGAGGCCGGCTTTCTCAACGTGCTGCCCGAGACCGCCGACATCTACGGCATCGCGGCCGGGGAGATCTCGTACCGCGCGATGCTCGAACGCGTCGAGCGCTGGCGCGCGGTGTTCGCGACCCGCGGTTACGGTGCAGGCCATCGGGTCGGGCTGCTGCTGCAGAACCGGCCGCTCTTCGTCGAGCTGTGGTTCGCGCTGAACGCGCTCGGTGTGTCGGTGGTGCCGATCAACCCCGATCTGCGGGTCAGCGAGCTCGAATACATCATCGCGCATTCCGAGATGAATGCCGCCTTCGTGCTCGCCAAGCGGCGCGACGAGGTCGAGACCGCGGCGCGGCAGGCCGGCCGGCCCATTCCGGTGGTGACCGACGGCGACGAGATTCCGGCGCCGTTCGGCGGTGCGCGGCCGGCGAACCCCGGCGACGGCGCCAGCGAATGCGCGCTGCTCTATACCTCGGGGACCACGGGCCAGCCCAAGGGCTGCGTGCTGACCAACATTTATTTCCTGTATTCCGGCGACTGGTATCGCGATGTCGGCGGGCTGATCGATCTCAGCGGTGACGACGTGCGCATGATCACGCCGCTGCCGCTGTTTCACATGAACGCGATGGCGGTGTCGCTGATGGCGATGCTGACGGTCGGCGGCAGCCTGACGATGCTCGATCGCTTCCATCCGCGCAGCTGGTGGCAATCGGTGCGCGACAGCCGCGCGACCTGCCTGCATTATCTCGGCGTGATGCCCTCGATGCTGATGGGCGCGCCGCCGTCCGATGACGACCGTGCGCACAGCGTGCGGTTCGGCTTCGGCGCCGGCGTCGACCGGCTGCTGCACACGCCGTTCGAGGCGCGCTTCGGCTTTCCGCTGCTCGAGGCCTGGGCGATGACCGAGACCGGCAGCGGCGGCGTGATCGCCGCCCATGTCGAGCCGCGCAAGATCGGCACCAGCTGCTTCGGCCGTCCGGCGGCGGAGGTCGAGGTCCGGATCGTCGGCGACGACGGCCACGATGCGGCGGTCGGCGTGCCGGGGGAGCTGTTGGTGCGGCGGGCAGGGGATGATCCCCGCTACGGCTTTTTCAAGGAGTACCTGAAGAACCCGGAGGCCACGGCCGAGGCCTGGAAGGACGGCTGGCTCCACACCGGCGACATCGTGAGCCGCGATGCCGATGGCGATCTGCATTTCGTCGACCGCAAGAAGAACGTGATCCGCCGCTCCGGCGAGAACATCGCCGCGGTCGAGGTCGAATCCGTCCTCAACCGGCATCCTGCAATCCGGCAGGCCGCGGTCGCGGCGACGCCCGATTCGTTGCGCGGCGACGAGGTCGCGGCGGTCATCATCGCGGAGCAGCCGGGCGACCGCGCGCTGGCCGAGGACATCGTACGCTGGAGCCTGCAGCAGATGGCCTATTACAAGGCGCCGGGCTGGATCGCGTTCGTCGAAAAACTGCCGCTGACCGCGACCGAGAAGATCCAGCGCGGCGGATTGAAGGATTTCGTCGCGCAGCTGATGCGCGACGGCGCGTTCTTCGACCTTCGCGACCTCAAGCGGCGGCAGGAGTGATCATGAGCCAGGCCCGCACCACACTCATCACCGGCGGCAATTCCGGAATCGGCGAGGCGCTGGCGAAAAAGCTCGTCGGCGAGGGACAGCGGGTCGTCTCGGTCGGCCTCGAGAAGCCGGACTGGACGCACGATTTGCTCACCGCCTATCGCGCCGACCTGACCGATATGGCGGAGACGCGGGCCGTCGCCGAGGAGATCTGCCGCGATCACGCGGTGGATGGCCTCGTGCACAATGCCGGAATCATCCTGCCGAACCTGCTCGCCGATGCGAAGCCGGAGGACATCCTGACGCTGGCGCAGCTGCATCTGGGCGCGCCGATGCTGCTGACCCAGGCGGCGATGGAGGGGATGCGGTCGCGGCGGTTCGGGCGGATCGTGTTCGTGAGCTCGCGCGCCGCGATGGGCGCTGCGACGCGCTCGGCCTATTCCGCGACCAAGGCCGGGGTGCACGGCATGGCGCGGACATGGGCGCTGGAGCTGGCGTCGAGCGGGATCACGGTGAACGTGGTCGCGCCGGGTCCGATCCTGACCGACAATTTCTGGGGCATCGTCCCGAAGGATTCCGAGCAGCAGGAGAAGATGGCGCGCAACGTTCCGGTCGGGCGGCTCGGCTCGCGCGAGGACGTCGCGCACGCGATCCGCTTCTTCCTCGACGAGCGCTCGGACTTCGTCACCGGCCAGGTGCTCTATGTCTGCGGCGGCACCAGCCTTGCCGGCCTCAGTCCTTGATCCAGAGTCAGATCTGGTTCTGGCGGATGTTCTCGACCATCCTGGCCAGCACGCGGGCGCACACCTCGATCTCTTCGGGATCGATGCCGACGGTCAGCCGGTCGTAGTTGTTCTCCATGATCGGCCAGATCTTGCGCAGCAGGGCCTCGCCGTCCGCCGTCAATCCGACGACGCGGCGCCGCTGGTCTTCCTCCGCGATCTCGCGCTTGACGAGGCCCGATGACACCATCGACTCGACCATGCGGCTCGCGGTCGACTGCTCGGTGACCGCAAGCACGGCAATCTCGTTCACGGTCAGGGTCTTGTAGATGAACAGCACCGACAGCGTCCGGAACACGACGTTGTTGATGTTGTGCTCGCTGAGATCGCGGTTCTGATCCAGGTTCCAGCGATTGGCGAGCCGGTTGAAGAGATAGGGAATATAGCTCTGCAGCTGGTCCCGCGTCCGCGGCGGACCGGATTTCCATCTGCTCCTGGATTCCTTGGCCATTATGTCCTGCGACCCTGCTTTTTGCCTTCGTTGCCGAGTTTCGAGGAGAGCGAGCGCAATACCGACAATGCAGTCTCCAGCTCCTGCGCGGGGATATTTTCGAGCCGTTCGCTGAGCTGCCGCTTGTGCACGTCAGCCGCCTTCCTGAACAACGCTTCGCCCTTCGGCGTCAGGCGCACGATGAACGAGCGGCGGTCTTCGCTCGACATTTGCTTGCTGATCAGGTCGTCGGCGAGCAGCCGCTGCACTAACCCCGAGACGTTGCCGCCGGACACTTTCAGGTTCTGCGACAGCTGCCCGAGCGCCAGTCCGTCGCGGTAGCGATCGAGCTGCGCCAGCACGTCGAACTTGGCCAGCGACAGACCGAACTCCGAGCTCAGCATCGAATTCAACGACGCGAACAGTTCGCCATGCAGCGACAGCAGTTGCAGCCACAGCCGGGTTTCGATCTGGCCGAACAGGGGAGCGGCGCTTTCCTTGAGTGCGGCCGGCATCACGCAAAACTCTTGATGGTCTGGATCACGCCGTCGAGCTCCTTGCCCGCGCTGTCCTTCAGCGCGGCTTCGCGCAGCCGGCGGGCCCAGTCGGCGGCATCCTCGCGCGGTGCGACCAGCTTGATCGCGGCCAGCGTCTTGTCGAACTTCGACAGGCCGCGGCTGTGGGTGTCGGAATAGCCCTTGACCAGGCGCCGGCATTGCAGGATCTCGACGCCCAGCTGATAGTTGGTTCGTACCGCCTCGGTCGCGGCCTCGAGCCATGCGTCCCGATGCGCGGTCTCGATGGCGTGACGCAGCGAGCGCCGGCGGATGCCGCGCAGTCCGCCGACGACATAGAGTGCAACGAACCATGGCAGCGAGTAGGTCTTGATCCGGCGTCCCTTGTTGACGCGACGATCGAGCCAGCCCAGCAGGCGCGGCCTGGCTTCAAGCCAACGGCCGACGCTCACCGGCAACATGCCCATCACCTCTTCCATGCGGGGATGCATGAACTCGGTGGTCTGCAGCACCTGGCCCTCGGACAATTCGAGCTCGCCCTCGATCCGCGCGCGGCGGCCGGATCTGGTCTTGAGGTCGGCCACGCGGATGACGTCATCATAGGTCATGGCGTTGGCGAGATATTTTGCGGCGGCCTCGGTGAAGGCAAAGTCGTGCCCGGCGCCGCCGGCGCTGCGGTCGGCGGCGTGTAGCTTGCCGAGGAGGTCGAGATATTCGCCGCCATAGGCCACGTCCTGGAAATCGACCACCTTCTTCAGCCCGGCGCGGCCGATCGCCTGCACGGCGTCGGGCAATTCCTGCACCAGCCGGGCGGCAAGGCCGGCAAGACGGGGATCCAGCGCAGCCGGCGAGGCGGCGGTAGCAGCCGCCTCCGGTTGCGCGGGTGCTGCCGGCTCCGGAGACTTCGATTGCACCCGGTCGAACGCGGCCTCGAACGCGCGGACGCTGGCCTGCGCGCCCTTGTCGCCGGCGCGGATGACGTCGAGATAGCTGTCGCGGCTGAAGCTGAGCACGCTGGCGCCTGCGAGCGCGCCGAACATCGCTGCCGAGATCACGCTGCCGTTTGCGATCGCCAGCGCGTTCATGTCGAAGATGATCTCGGTCTTGGCGGCGATGCCGATGGCGCCGGTCACCGCGCCCTGGTCGGCGATGCCGTTGCCCGGCGCGATCTTCTCGCCGATCGCGAAGGTCCGGTGATTGGATGCGATCAGCGTGGTGCGGTCCGGCGTCACCAGACCACGCAGGATCGAGCGGCCGGCTTCCATGAATTCCGCCGCCATCACCACGTCGACGTCGCCGGGTGTCGGCATCAGCGACAGGATCGGCTTGCGGCCGTCCAGCGGCGGCATCGCCTCGATATAGTAGATCGTGGCGCCGGTGCGCTGAGCGACGCCGGGCACCGAGGTCGATTGCGCGACCCAGCCGTGGTTCTCGGCGAGCTGGACGATCCAGTCGGTCAGCACGCCGCCGCCCTGGCCACCCATCGCGACGATCGCGATCGAGACCGGCCGCTCGGTCGCGTCACCTGCGGCAGGAAGCGCCAGCTTGACCGTTTCGTCTCTCATACGAGCGCCCCGAGCGTCGGGCGCCGGCGATCGCGCCGCCGCTGCAGCCAGCCGATCACGGCCATCGCGACCCCTGACTTGAACTTGTCCCAGCCGGTCGGATTGTGAATCACGTCGGCGCGGTAGAATGACGGACACAGCACGGCTGCGTCAGCGACCTCGCCGCAATTGCCGCAGCCGACGCAGGAATTGTCGATCGCCGCGACGGGATCATCGCGCAGGGGATCGTCGAGCTGTTTGACCGAGAGCGACGGGCAGCCGGAGAGGCGGATGCAGACGTGGTCGCCGGTGCAGACGTCCTCGTCGACACCGAAACGTTCCTTGACGGTGCGAACGCCGTCCTTGATCGCCTTGCTGATCTGCGGCTTCACGCGGCGCTGCTTGTTCAGCATGCATTCGGAGGAGGCGACGATGACCTTGGGGCCTTGCTCCGTGGTGGTCAGCGCCTCCTTCAACGTGTCGCGCATCCGGCCGACATCGTAGGTGCGGTCGATCTGCCGGACCCATTGCCCGCCGATGCCCTTCACCGCCTGCACGATCGAGTTGTTGGTTTTTCGCCGCTTGCTGATCGCGCGCGACGACGGGATATCCTGACCGCCGGTCGCAGAGGTGTAGTAATTGTCGACGATGACGAAGACGCCGTCGTGCTTGTTGAACACGGCGTTGCCGATGCCGCTGGTCAGCCCGTTGTGCCAGAAGCCGCCGTCACCCATCACGGCGATCGAACGCTTGTCGGCCTTGACGTTGAAGGCCGAGGTCGAGGCCGGGCCGAGGCCAAAACCCATCGTCGTCGTGCCGATGTTGAAGGGTGGCAGGATCGAGAACAAATGACAGCCGATGTCGGCGGAGACGTGGTGCTCGCCGAGCTCGCTCTCGACCAGCTTCATGGCGGCGAAGATCGGCCGCTCCGGACAGCCGGTGCAAAGCCCGGGCGGCCGCGCCGGCACGACTTGCTTCAGCTTCTCGACCTCGGGATGGCTCAGCACGGCGCTCGCGTCAGGCGCCGGCGGCCGATTGCCCAGCAGCCGCGGCTCGGTCTTTTCGATGAAGTCGCGCACGCCACCGAGCAGCACTTGCGCGGTATAGTCGCCACCCATCGGCAGCACGTCCTTGCCGTGGACACGCGCCTGGATATCCTTGCGGCGCAGCACGGTGTTGATCGCCTGCTCCAGATATTCCGGCTGGCCTTCCTCGACGATCAGCACGGCGTCCTTGTCGAGGCAGAACTCGGCGACCTCGGTGTCGATCACGGGGTAGGTGACGTTCATGACGTAAAGCGGGATCTGGGTGTTGCCGTAGGCATCCGACAGCCCGAGATATTGCAGCGCGCGGATGACGTTGTTGTACATCCCGCCCTGCATGATGATGCCGACCTTGCTTTGCTTCGGTCCTATCGTTTCATTCAGCCGGTTGTCCCGGACGAAGTTGATCGCCGCGGGCATCCGTGTCTTGATCTTTTCCTGCTCATGCTCGTAGGCCGCCGGCGGCAGCACGATGCGGCCGACGTCGCGCTTCGGATTGTTCAGGGCGTCCTTGATGGTGTGAGCGGGCTTGACGTTGTCCTTGCAGGCAAAGCTGCCGTGCATGTGGCAGGCGCGGACCCGCACCTCCAGCATCACAGGGGTGTTGGAGACTTCGGAGAGCTCAAACCCCTTCTCGATCAGATTGACGATGCATTCATGATCAGGCCGTGGATCGAGCAGCCAGATCTGCGATTTCATCGCAAAGGCATGGGTGCGCTCCTGCATGATCGAGGAGCCTTCGCCGTAATCCTCGCCGACGATGATCATGGTGCCGCCGGTGACGCCGCCGGAGGCGAGATTGGCCAGCGCATCGGAAGCAACATTGGTGCCGACCGTCGACTTCCAGGCCACCGCGCCGCGCAGCGGATACATCACGGAGGCCGACAGCATTGCGGCTGCCGCCGCTTCATTGGCGGAGCTCTGGAACACGACGCCGAGATCGTCGAGCACGTCCTTGGCGTCGGCCAGCACGTCCATCAGATGCGAGATCGGCGAGCCCTGATAGCCGCCGACATAGGCGACGCCGGATTGCAGCAGTGCCTTGGTGATGGCGAGGATGCCTTCGCCGCGGAAGGTGTCGCCGTCGCCGAGCCGGAGATCCTCGACCTCACGAGCAAAAGACCGTTCAGCCATTGCACCCTCCAGAAATATGCTATAGCATACGTTTACATGTAAAGTAAGTCAAACGCTGCGCCCCGCCATGGGCCTTGCTCCAGGCGGCGATCATGAGCCGGCGACAGGGTAGGGCCAATGCTGAAGCTGCCGCGGAGCACGCGAGCCTTCACCGTCGTCACAACTGTCATCGCCCGGCTCGTCCGGGCGATCCAGTACGCCGCGGCCTTTCCGCTCAAGCACAGCCGTCTCTGGAATAGTGGATCACCCGCTTTCGCGGGTGATGACGCCGCGTGGCGCGGCAACTTTAATCGACAGCCATCCTTACCGTCGTCCTGGCGAAAGCCAGGACCCATTACCCCGACCGGTCATTGTCGAGCGAGCCCGGGGCCACGATCCCTTTCACAACCAGATGCGGTGGTTATGGGTCCTGGCTTTCGCCAGGACGACAGTCGTGGATGTGGGTGCGGAGCAGGCAAGGCCCCCCGACTGTCATCGCCCGGCTCGACCGGGCGATCCAGTACGCCGCGGCCTTTCCGCTCAAGCACAGCCGTCTCTGGAATACTGGATCACCCGCTTTCGCGGGTTATGACGCCGCGTGGCGCGGCAAATTTAATCGACAGCCATCCTCACCGTCGTCGTGGCTTTCGCCAGAAGGACAGTCGCGGATGCGGCGACAGGACGTCATGAGATAGTACTTGGAGGACAGCATGGGCGACAACGTCATCGGCCGGGCCAATGTCGAGGATACCCCGGAGCTCAAGGCCTACTACAGGGATCTCGAGGGGTTCGAAGCCGGCGCGCTGTGGACGGTCGCCAACAAGATCGAGCCATGGCAGCCGCAGTCGGCCTCCATTCCCGTTCTCTGGCGCTACAGCGATCTGCGTGAGCACGTGCTGCGCTCGGTGGAGCTGGTCTCGCCGGAGAAGGCGGGGCGGCGGGTGATCTATCTCAACAATCCGGGCCGCCGCGACGTGTCGGCCGCGGTGGGCTGGCTTTATTCAGGCTTGCAGGTGATGCACCCGGGCGAAGTCGCCTCCGCCCATGCGCATTCGGCCTCCGCCCTGCGCTTCATCATGGAAGGCGAGGGCGCCTACACCATCGTCGATGGTCACAAGATGACGCTCGGCGCGCGGGATTTCGTGCTGACGCCGAACGGCACCTGGCATGAGCATGGCGTCGAGGCCAACGGCTCGGTCTGCATCTGGCAGGACGGTCTCGACATTCCGCTCGTCAACGCGCTGGAGGCCAATTTCTTCGTCGTGCATCCGAAGATCCAGCAGGAGGCGTCCGGCTATCCCGTCGACGACATGACCAGGACCTGGGGCAATCCCGGTCTTCGCCCGGCGGGCTCGCGATGGTCGAACGGCTATTCGCCGATGTTCAAATATGAGTGGGAGCCGACCTACGAGTCGCTGCAGAAATATGCCGCCGCGACCGACGGATCGCCCTATGACGGCATCCTGATGAACTACGTCAATCCGGTCACCGGCGGCCACGTGATGCAGACCATCGGCGCCAGCATGCAGATGCTGCGTCCGGGCGAGACGACCAGGTCGCACCGCCACACCGGAAGCTTCGTCTATCAGGTCGCCAAGGGGCAGGGCTATTCCGTGATCGGCGGCAAGCGGTTCGAGTGGCAGGAGCGCGACATCTTCTGCGTTCCGTCCTGGGCCTGGCATGAGCACGGCAACGCGTCCGCAAGCGAGGACGCCTGCCTGTTCTGCTTCAACGATCTGCCCGTCATCGAGGGGCTCGGCCTCTACCGCGAAGAGGCCTATGGCGACAATGCCGGTCATCAGCCGGTCGCGGTCTGACATTTCCTTGTAGACATCAACCCGAATAACCGGATCAAGCCTTCATGCGTCTTGTCACCTACACCTTGGGCTCAAGCGGCGCCCGTCTTGGAGCCCTCGTCAATGGACTGGTCGTCGATGTCGAGCACCTTGGTGCGTCCAGCGGTGTGACATGGCCAAGTGATATGCTGTCGTTCATCGACAACAGCGTGACCCTGCTGCCTGCGCTCAGGGATACACTGGAGGACGCCAATGGCCGCTTCCCAGCCGGCGCGGCGGTTGCGGTCGAGGACGTAAAGCTGCTGGCGCCGATCCCGCGGCCTCGGAAAAACATCTTCGGGATCGGGCTGAACTATCGCGCGCATGTCGCGGAGTCCGCCAAGAGCCTCGACACCGACAAGGATCTGCCGAAGCAGCCGGTGGTGTTCTCCAAGCCGCCGACCGCGGTGATCGGGCCGGGAGCCGCGATCCAGCACAATGCTCGCATGACCCAGCAGCTCGACTGGGAGGTCGAGCTCGCCGTCATCATCGGCAAGACCGCGACCCGCATCGCGGTCGAGAAGGCGATGGATCACGTGTTCGGCTATTCCGTCATGATCGATATTTCCGCGCGCGACAATCGCCGTGCCGGGCAGTGGATCTTCTCCAAGGGCATGGACACCTACGCGCCGTTCGGCCCCTGCATCGTCACCGCGGACGAGATTCCCGATCCGCACGATCTCAGGCTCTGGCTGACCAAGAACGGCGTCATCAAGCAGGACTCCAACACCCGATACATGATCTTCGACATTCCGGCGCTGGTCGCCGACATCTCGTCCGGCATGACGCTCGAGCCGGGCGACATCATCGCGACCGGAACGCCCAACGGTGTTGGCGCCGGCATGAGCCCGCAGGAATGGCTGTGGCCCGGCGACGTGGTCGAGGCCGGCATCGACGGCGTCGGCGTCATCCGGCACCCCGTTGTTGCGATCTGATGCCGTCGTTCTCATTCGATCGCGAGCTGAGGTTCGGCGACTGCGATCCCTCGGGGATCGCGTATTTTCCTTCCTATCTGAACATCCTCAACGGCGTGGTCGAGGAGTTCTGGGCCACGATCGGATTTCCCTGGCCGGAGCTGATTACGGTCCGCAGGATCGGGACGCCGACGGTGCATCTCGCCTGCGACTTCTCGCGGCCGTCGAGGTTCGGCGACCGCCTGACGTTCGGCCTCTCCATCGTCAAGATCGGCGGTGCCTCGCTGCATCTGGCCCACGTCGTCACGGGCGCAGATGGCGTGCGTTGGCGGGCGCGCCAGATCGTTGCGGCGACGTCGCTGGCCGATCATCGCGCGATGCCGTGGCCCGATGACGTTCGTGCGGCTCTCCTGTCGCATCTGCAGACCGGCGAGGAGGCCGCGGCGTCATGATCTCGCTGTTCATGACGTTCTCCGATCCGAACGGCGAGCGGCGAATTCACGCGGACGATCTTGCGGCTGCTGCTGCCATGGTGGGGTCTGCACCGGGGATGGCCGAGGGCCTGCTGTTCACGCCGCTGGAGCAATCGGTCGATCATCCCTACAAGGCGGACGGGGCCGGACCGGTCTTTGCGTTGCAACTGCGTTTTCCGGACCTGTTTGCGTGCGAGGCCGCGATGGATCGCGGCGGCGTGCTTGCAGGCCTTGCGGCAGGTCGCGGACTGCCGAGCCTTGCCGGATTGGACGTGACGCATCAGGCGATGGTGACGCGCGTCTTTCCGGTTGACGACGCCGCGCATGCGAACGACACGGCCACGCCGTGCAGCTACCTCGTGCATTATCCCGGGCCGGCCGACGACATGAATGCCTGGAATTTGCATTACCTGGAGCATCATCCGTCGATCATGCGGAGCTTTCCCGGCGTCCGCCAGATCGAGATCTACACCCGCATCGATTGGGTCGACCGGCTGCCGTCGCAGCGGGTCGACTACATGCAGCGCAACAGGCTGATGTTCGACAGCCCGCAAGCCCTTGCGCTTGCGTTGGGCTCCGACGTGATCAAGCGCATGCGCGCGGACTTCGTCCGGTTCCCGCCGTTCGCGGGCGGCAACAAGCATTTTCCGATGCTGACGCGGATCGTTTCGGCGAGGGGGGCTAGCGAGGGCGGAACGCCGCGATGATGGGATTGTGCCGCTGAGTTGCCCGACGGTGCAAGCGGATTCTGAAAACCAGCAGGTGCTGCGCCCGGGGTCTACAAGCCATTGATATTGCTATGGCCGGCTACTGTGCATGGGGTTGTTTTCGATGTTTTTGGCGTGCGGCCCGCTGCTAGCCGGTCTCAGTGTCCGCCGAGATAGGCGGTGATCAGCCGGGGGTCGTGGATCAAGTCCTTGGCAGGACCGGACTGCACGATCTCGCCTGTCTCCAGCACGTAGCCATAGTCGGCGGTCTCAAGCGCGGCGCGGGCGTTCTGCTCGACCAGCAGGATCGACACGCCGAGGTCGCGTAACGACGCGATGGTGCGAAAGATCTCGCGCACGATCAGCGGCGCCAGGCCGAGGCTGGGCTCGTCGAGCATCAGCAGCGCGGGCCTGGCCATCAGCGCGCGCCCCAACGCGAGCATCTGGCGCTCGCCGCCGGACAGCGTGCCGGCGGCCTGACGCTGCCGCTCCTTCAGGCGGGGAAACCGATCATAGACCTCATCCAGTGTCTTCTGAACGCCGGAGCGGTCACGCAGGCTGTAGGAGCCGAGCAGGAGGTTGTCGGCGACCGACATGTCGGAGAACAGTTCGCGCTTCTCCGGAACCAGACAGAGCCTGCGCTCGACGCGATCCTCGACCGACATCTTACCAAGATCGCTGCCGCGGAACGCCATGCGGCCACGCGATCCGAGCAGCCCGATGGCCGCCATCAGCAGCGTGGTCTTGCCGGCGCCGTTCGGGCCGATCACGGTGACGATCTGGCCCTCGTCGACCGACAGCGAGACGTTGCGCACGGCCTCGACGTTGTCGTAGCAGACGGTGACGTCGGTCATGGAGAACATCTCGCTCATGCGACGCCCCCGAGATAGGCCTCTTGCACCCGCTCGTCGCTGCGGATCGCGCTCGGGACGCCCTCGCACAGCTTGGAGCCGAAATCGAGCACCACGATGCGGTCGACCAGCGACATCACGAACTCCATGTCGTGCTCGACGATCAGGATGGTCAAATGGTCCGCCCGCAGCGAGCGGAGCAGCTCCGCCAGTCGCAGCTTTTCCTGGCGGCGCAGGCCAGCCGCCGGCTCGTCCAGCACCAGCAGTGCGGGATCCGCGGCGAGCGCGCGTGCGATCTCCAGGATGCGCTGGTTGCCGAGCGGAAGGTTGCCGGCGAGCTCGAACGGCTTGTCGCCGAGCCCGACGCGCTCGAGCTGCAGCAGCGCCTCGTGCCGGGCGCTGGCCTCCTCGCGCCGGTTGAGGCGAAAGGCGCCGGCCAACAACCCGGCACGGGTGCGACTGTGGGTGCCGAGCATGACGTTCTCCAGCAGGCTCATGCGCGGCCGCAGCTTGACATGCTGGAAGGTCCGCGCGACGCCGGCCTTGGCGATGCGGGATTGCGGATCGCGGGTGATCGGGCGTCCGGCGAAGACGATCTCACCCTTGTTGACCCGCAGCGCGCCGGTCAGGCAGTTGAACATCGTGCTCTTGCCGGCGCCGTTCGGGCCGATCACGGCAAGGATTTCGCCTGACCTCACCTCGAAGCTGACATTGTTGACCGCGACGAGGCCGCCGAACCGGCGCTCGGCGCCATCAACTTTCAGCAGCAGTTCACCCGGCGTCGGTTGCGGACGGCGCGGCAGCGGCGGCGCCGGCTGCGGCCGCTCGCGCCGGATCTTCGGCAGATGGCGCGCGATCGAGGGCACGATGCCCTGCCGCGCCCATTGCAGGAACAGGATGAACAGCGCGGAGAAGGCGACGATTTCGAGCTGCCCGGAGGCGCCCTTGGCGATCAGCGGCAGATAGTCCTGCACGCTGTTCTTGAGCAGGGTCACGATCGCGGCGCCGACCACACCGCCGAGCAGGCTGCCGGCGCCGCCGACCATCGTCATCATCAGATATTCGATGCCCATGCCGGCATCGAACGGGCCCGGGCTGATGAAGCGGCTCATATGCGCGTACAGCCATCCGGACAGCGAGGCGAGGCACGCCGCGATCACGAAGGTCACGAGCTTGATCCGGAACGCGTTGATGCCGAGGCTCTCGACCAGCGTATTGCCGCCGCGCAGCGCCCGCATGGCGCGGCCGAGCCGCGAGTCCAGCAGATTGTAGCCGAGCAGCAGCACCAGGGCGACGATGCCCCAGATCAGGTAGTAGATCTGCGCGCTACTGACGAGCGCGAACGAGCCAATGCTGATCGGCGGGATCGACGAGATGCCGTTGAAGCGGCCGAGCCCCTCGACATTGCCGAACAGGAAGCCGATCGCAAGGCCCCATGCCACGGTCGACAGCGAGAGGAAATGGCCCTGCAGCCGCAGGGTGACGACGCCGAGCACGGCCGCGACGCCGCAGGTCAGCGCCACCCCGAACAGCAGGCCGAGCCACGGCGATTGCCCGTTCAGCGCAGAGACCCATGCCGTCGCATAGGCCGCGATGCCGACGAATGCGGCCTGCCCGAACGACACGATGCCGCCGACGCCGGTGAGCAGCGCCAGGCCGATGGCGACCAGCGAGTAGATGCCGATATAGTTCATCAACGTGACGCTGAACGGGCTCAGCACGAGGGGCGCGAGCGCGAGGCACGCCAGTGCTGCTACGGCTGCGAGCTGCACATGAAGGCGCGTCATTCCTCGATCTCCTCCTCGGAATGCAGCGAGGCGAGGGATCGCCAGAGCAGGATCGGGATCAGCAGCGAGAACACGATCACGTCTTTCAGCGCGCTGCTCTGGAACGATGCGAAGCTTTCGAGAATGCCGACCCCGACCGCGCCGATCGCAGCACCGGGATAGCTGGTCATGCCGCCGACGATGGCGCCGACGAACGCCTTGAGCCCGATCAGGAAGCCGGAATCGTAGAACACGGTGTTGACCGGCGCGATCAGGATGCCGGATACGCCGGCCATCAGCGAGCCCAAGAGATAGGCGATGGTGCCGGCCCGCGCCGGCCGGATCCCCATCAGCCGCGAGCCGGTCCGGTTCACCGCGGTGGCGCGGAGCGATTTGCCGACCAGCGTGAAGTCGAAGAAGAGGTAGAGGAGACCGCTGAAGACCAGCGCGGCGAGCACGATCAGCATGGTCTGGCCCGAAATCAAGACGCCGGCGAACTCGGTCGAGAACGACGTCAGCGGTTCGGTCCGGACGCCTTCAGGGCCGAAGAACAAGAGGCCAAGGCCGACCAGCGCGAAATGCAGCGCCACGGACACCGTCAGCAGCAGCAGCACCGTGCCGTCGGCGATCGGGCGGAACACGATCCGGTCCAGCAGGGGCGCGATCGGCGTGATCAGCATCAGCGCGAGCACCAGCCGGACCGCGAGCGGCGGGTCCATGCGCATGACGAGCCAGGCGATGCCGACCACCGCCAAGGGAATCGCGAGATAGAACAACAGTGCGCGCGGCAGCAGCCGAATGTCGCCGTTGCGGACGAGCGAGATGATCTCGACCAGGGTCGCCAGGCATGCCAGCGCCACGACCAGCGCGCCGGTCCCGGGAAAGCGCTTGGCATCGAGCGCCGCGAGCGTCAGCGCGGTGAACGCGGCGATGTCGCCGAACGGAATGAAGATGACCCGGGTCACCGTGAAGATCAGCACGGTTCCGATTGCCACCAGCGCGTAGACCGCGCCGGTGGCGATTCCGTCGATCGCAAGGATGGCCGCGATGTCGCTCGTCATGGAGACGCCGTTCCCCCGTTCTGACCGCCGGCCATCGTCCGCTTACGGCGCGTACTTCCAGGTGCCGCCGGTGAGGCGGACCACCACCAGCGAGCGCTCGTCGACGCCGGTCACCGCACCGGGCTTGAAGTTGTAGACGGCATGCACGCCGGGCAGTTCCTTGGTGCTGAGAATGGCGTCGCGCAGCGCGGTGCGGAATTCCGCCGTGCCGGGCTTCGCAGTCTTCAGCGCCCGCTCGGCCGCGTTGGCGAAGATCAGCCAGGCATCGAAGGAGTAGGCGGAGAACCCGTCGGTGGTCGGAATGTTGTGGGTCTTCTGGTAGACCGCGCGGAAATCCATCGCGATCTTCTTGGCGAAGTGCTCGTCCGGAAGCTGCTCGGCGACGATCACGGGACCGGCGGAGACCTGGATGCCCTCGGCGGCCTTGCCGCCGACGGTGACGAAGTCCGGATTGACCAATGCCACGGTGCCGTAGGTATTGCCCTTGAAGCCGCGCTCGGCGAGCGTGATCAGCGGCAGCGCGCCTTGCGTGCCGGAGCCTCCGATCAGCACGGCGTCGGGACGCGCCGCCATGACCTTGAGGATCTGCGCGGTCACCGAGGTATCGGTGCGGGCATAGCGCTCGTTGGTCTGGACCTTGATGTCGTCGACCGGCTCGGCGGCCTTGGCCCCGTTGTAGACGAGGTCGCCCCACGCATCGGAGAAGCCGATATAGCCGATGTTCTTCATGCCGTCGCGCTTCATCCGGTCGGCGACGATCTTGACGAGCAGCGACGCCGGCTGCGGCACCGCGACGACCCATTGCTCCGGCGAGTCCGGAAGCTTGCCGATCGGCGAGATCGCGATCATCGGCACCTTCAATTCGCTGGCGACGGCCGCCATGGCGATGGTCGATGGCGCGGTCGACGTCCCGATCAGGAGGTCGACCTTCTCTTCTTCGACCAGCTTGCGCGCATTGCGCGTCGCAGTCGACGGATCGGAGCCGTCGTCGAGCTGGATCAGGCGGATGGTCTCGCCGTTGATCGTCTTCCTGTATTCATAGGCGGCATTGATGCCGCGCCCATAGGGGATGCCGATCGAGGCGCCGTTGCCGCTCAGCGAGGTGACGAAGCCGATCGTGATGTCGGCCTGCGCAGCCGTTGCTGCGAACACGCCGGCGACAAGTGCGAGTAGGCCCAAGGTCTTCTGCCGCATTTGCATTGTCCTCCAATGATGTTGGATACGAATGGCTGGAAGCCGGGCGGGGAGCCCGAGCTGCGAACGAACCGACTGAAGGCATTGCTGCAGCGCCAGACGCCGGGCGCGGCGAGAAGGATGTTCGCTCGGCCGGGCGTCAGCGGCCATGGTGCGGCGTGCCGCTGAAATAGCGGACAGGCCGGCGGCGACCGCCGGGCTTCTGTCGAAGCAACAGGAGAGGAGTGCCGCAGCCGCGATGCGCGACCGGCGATGTTGCTGCCGGCCATTCGGGCCCGACGATCGTCCACGCGATTGAGTTTCTCAAAATCGGTGCCCTGCAACATCATCGTGACGGCTTACCCGTCGTTCGCCGGCGGATGATTACTTAAAGCCTAAAGTATTCTCCGTGGCGCCGTCAACACGTGTCGCGGGGCTGTCGGAAAAAAATGTTGATGCATACAATTCCGGCAGAGTGCGCCAAATCCGTCAGATATTGGTCCCACAAAACGGGCCTCCTGCTCGCGATCGGGAAGGTCCCCCGGCCGGCTCCGCCGCGCGCATTTGACGCGTCAATTAGTTTATGGTTGAAATATCTCGGTCGGCAGGCCGACGGCCGATGCTCCCGTCACCGTTTGAGGAGAAGGGCGATGCGCATCTTCTGGCAAAGTTTCGTCGATGCGAGCGTGAATGCGCCCTACATGGCGCGGCTGTCGGAGTACCTCAACACAATCGCAGCGCCCGGCACGACGGTTCACGTCGAGGGCATTTCGCCGCCGGATCGGGAGTTCGGCCGGCTCGCCGAGTTGCGCTGCGCCGTTCAGGCGATCGACAACGGCATCGCGGCCGAAGAGCGCGGCTTCGACGCCTTCGTGATGGGCCACTTCCAGGATCCCGGTCTTTACGAGCTCCGCGCGACACTCGACATCCCCGTGATCGGAACCGGCGAGGCGACGCTGCTTGCGGCCTCGCAACTCGGCCGGCGCCTTGGCCTCGTGACGCTCGATCCGGTCTTCGAGGTCTGGCACTACGAGCAGGCCGAACGCTACGGTCTCCGCGATCGCGTGGTCCATGTGACCGGCCTCGGTTGCAAGCCGGAGGATTTCGCAAGCGCGTTCGCCGGCGATCAGGCGGCCCATGCCCGAATGATCGAGGATTTCCTGGCCTGCGCGCTGCCGCTGGTGGAGCGCGGAGCCGACGTGGTGATCCCCGCCGGTGTGCTGCCGGGGCTGTTGATCGGGCGGGAGCACGGCCTGAAGGTCGGGCACGCGCCGGTCGTGAACTGCGCCGCGGTGGCGTTGAAGAGTGCCGAGATGTGGGTGCAACTCAGGCAGCTCAACGGCACCGAGCCGAGCCGCGGACCGAGCTTCAGGCGCGCCAGTGCCCTGGCACGTGACGATTTCCGGGCGATGCTCGCCCGCAACAAGCGCTAGCGCCCGAACGGCCGACCAGCTCTGGAGAGCCAGACGTGACGAGACCCGAGAAGGTGACCCTGTTCGAATACGGCGCATGGCAGTATCGATGTGAAGCTGGCGATGATCCGGGGCGGGTCAGCAAGGCAGGCGGTTGGTGAGAAATTCGCTGCGCACACCGTATGACGGCATCGTGATGGCGGCTCCCGTCACGATCCCCTATGCGCGTTACTCGATCGAGAGCGCGCAATGGTGGATCGGCCGTGCGCTGAGCGCACTGGTCGCGCGAGCCGGGATCAAGGCTTCGGACATTGACGGTCTGTGCGTCTCCAGCTTCACCATGGGGACCGACAGCGGGATCGGGCTGACGCAGCATCTCGGGCTGTGCGTCAGATGGCTGGACACCATCCCGCTCGGCGGCGCCAGCGCCATTGCGGCGTTGCGGAAGGCGGCGCGCGCGGTACAGGCACACGATGCCGACATCGTGGCTTGCGTGGCCGGCGATACAAACCATGTCGATTCCTTCCGCCTGACGCTCGAGAATTTCTCGCGCTTCAACCAGGATGCGGTCTATCCCTACGGTGCGGGCGGTGCCAATGCGAGCTTCGCGCTGATCGCGCGCAATTACATGCGGACCTATGGCGTGACGCGCGAGGACGTCGGCAGGATCGCGGTCACCCAGCGCGCCAACGCGTTGCGCAACCCGCATGCGCTGATGAAGACGCCGCTGACGATCGAGCAGTATCTGGCGGCGCGTCCCATCTCCGATCCAATTCATCTGTTCGATTGCGTGATGCCGTGCGCCGGTGCCGAGGCCTTCCTGGTGATGCGGGACGACACCGCGGCGTCACTGGGCTTGCCGGCGGCACGATTGCTGTCGACGATCGAGCGCCACAACGCCTTCGCCGACGATCCGATGCAGCTGCGCGGCGGCTGGGCGATGGATGTCGGCGAGCTCTACGCAATGGCCGGCGTGAAGCCCGACGATCTCGATACCGTGCAGACCTATGATGATTATCCGGTCATCACGATGATGCAGTTCGAGGATCTCGGCTTCTGCAACAAGGGCGAGGGCGCGGCCTTCGTGCGTCAGCACGATCTGACGATCGACGGCGATTTCCCACACAACACCTCGGGCGGTCAGCTCTCCGTTGGGCAGGCCGGCGCCGCCGGCGCCTATCTTGGGCTGGTCGAGGGACTGCGGCAAGTCCTCGGCGAAGCCGGTCCCACGCAGGTGAAGGGTGCAAAGCTGGGCCTCGCCTCGGGCTTCGGAATGATCAACTATGATCGCGGTCTTGCCTCCGGCGCCGTGATCTTTGCAGGGCCTGGGCGATGATCGATCCGATTGAGCCACCCCGGCGCAAGAACCCGCTGCTGAGGACAAGGCTTCCCGCGTCGCCGCCGCGGGCGCGCAGCAGGACGTCGCACGGATTCACGCGCGCCGCCGCCGAGGGACGCTTCATGCTGCAGCGCTGCGAGGCATGCGGCGCCTTCGCGTATCCGGCACGTGAGGCATGCCCCGCCTGCCTGTCGGCCGGCCTTGCGTTCGTCGATGCGCCGCGTCGCGGCGCGCTGCTGGCCGAGACGACAGCGCGGGTGCCGAGCGACGTGTATTTCCGCGAGCGGGCGCCCTGGCGCATTGGTCTTGTCAAGATGGACTGCGGCCCGACGATGGTGGCGCATTTGCATGCCGACTGCGTCGAGGGTGCGCCCGTCTTGATGTCATTTCAGCTCGACAAGAGCGGTCAGGCGGTGGCCTTTGCCCGACCCGAGGGGGAGACGCCCAACATGGCAGACGACCGGCAGTGGCGGGAAATGACGGCTGATCCGAAATTCCGGCGCGTGCTCGTGACCAACGGCCGCAGCGTGATCGGCCAGGAGGCCGTCGCGGCGCTGAAGGCCGCGGGCGCCAAGACGGTGTTCGTCGGCGTTGCCGAACCGTGGCGTCCCTTCGGCGGCGAGCAGCTGCTGCGCGGACAGCAGGGGATCGAGGTCGTGACGCTCGACGCATCCGACGAAAAGTCCGCGACCGACCTTGCGGCCGATATCGGCGGCAAGGTCGATATCCTCGTCAACACGACGGAATATGTGCGTCCCGGCGGCCTGCTCGATCGCAGGGGCACGAGCACCGCGCGGGACGAAATCGACCAGGCCTATCTCGGCTTCATCAACCTCGCGCAGGCGTTCGGGCCTGCGATGCGGATGCGGGGGGCGGATGGCACCAACAGCAGTGCCGCCTGGGTCAACATCCTGTCGGTGTACGCGCTGGCGAACTGGCCCGCGTTCGGCGCCTATTCGGCATCACAGGCCGCCTGCCTGTCGCTGTCGCATTGTCTTCGCGCGGAACTGCGGCCCGGCGGTGTCAAGGTGATGAACCTGTTCACCGGCCCGGTCGATACCGAGTGGTTCCAGACCGTGCCGCCGCCCAAGGTCGCGCCGCGCGCCGTCGCGCAGGCGATCGTGTCCGGGCTCCGGGGCGGGCTCGAAGAGATGTATGTCGGGGACGTCGCCGAGGAAATCCGGCAGCGACTTGCCGCCAATCCGAAAGCGCTCGAGCGCGAGCTCGACAAATAAGATCAGGGTTTCAACCAAGCGGGAGGACGTGACGATGCAAGGCAAGAATCTCCTGGAGCTCGCAGGCGCGATCTCGTCCGGCGCGGTGCGCGTGGTCGATCTGACCTTCACGCTCAGTCCGGATTTCCCGGTCATCGTGCTGCCGCCGGAATTCGGCCAGGCAGCCCCGGTCCGGATCCAGGAGATTTCGCGCTATGACGGTCGCGGACCGGCCTGGTACTGGAACAATTTGACCTTCGGCGAGCACACCGGCACGCATTTCGACGCGCCGATTCACTGGTTCACCGGCAAGGACCTGCCGAACAATTCCGTCGACACGATGCCTCCCAAGGACATGATCGCGCCGGCGTGCGTGATCGACGGCTCGGCCGGCGCGGCGCAGGATCCGGATTTCCTGCTGACCGTTCCGCTCGTCGAAGCCTGGGAAGCGAAGCACGGCCGGATTCCCGAGCGGCACTGGGTCCTGCTGCGGACCGACTGGTCGAAGAAGGGCTGGCGCGACTACGCCAACCTCAGGGATGACGGTGCGCATACGCCAGGCCCGAACGCAGCGGTCATGAAATGGCTGGTGGAAGAGCGCGGCATCATCGGCTTCGGTACCGAGACGATCGGCACCGACGCGGGGCAGGCCGGCCATTTCGAGCCACCTTATCCGGCGCATCACTTCCTGCACGGCGCCGGCCGTTATGGCCTTCAGTGTCTCTGTAACCTCGATCAGCTTCCCGCCACCGGCGCCATCATCGTTGCGTCACCCTTGAAGATCCAGAATGGCTCCGGCAGCCCGCTACGCGTGATCGCATTGGTTGGGGCGAGCTAACGCGCGGATGGCGCTTGCCAGCAGAAGAAACGCAAATCAAGAAAGACAGGTGCCATGATCTCGATGAAGACCTTGCTGGCTTCCGCCGCGCTGCTTGTTGCCATTCCGCAGGTCGGGCAGGCCGAGATCCTCGTCGGATTCGTCACCGGTCTCAGCGGACCGGTGTCGTCGATCGGAATTCCGAACGCGAAAGGGATCGCGGCCGGCGAGGCCTATGTCGGCGAAGTCGGCGGTGAGAAGCTCCGCGTCATTCAGCTCGACGACGCCTCCGATCCCACCGCGTCGGCGCGCAACGCGCGCAAGCTCGTCGAGCAGGAGAAGGTCGACATTCTGATCGGCACGTCGGGCGCGCCACAGACGCTGGCGATGGCAACCGCCGCGATCGAGATGAAAGTTCCGATGATCGCGGTGTCGCCGATCGCGCCGGTGCCGCCCGGCGATGGCGGGCCCTGGGTGGTGCAGACGCCGCAACCGACGCCGCTGCTCGTTCAGGGCATCGTCGATCACATGAAGGCGCGAGGGCTGAAGACCGTCGCGTTCATCGGCTTCTCGGATGCGTTCGGCGACCTGATGTACGATTCGCTGGCGCAGAGCGCCAAGGCGGCGGACATCAAGGTCATCGCCAACGAGCGATACGCCCGATCGGATTCGTCGGTGACCGCCCAGGTGCTGCGCGCGCTGACGGCGCGGCCGGACGCCATCATGCTCGGCGGCACGGGGACGCCGGGCGCGCTGCCGGTGATCGCTCTGTCCGAGCGGGGATACAAGGGGCCGCTGTACGGCAACCATGGGCTGATCAGCGCTGATTTCCTGCGGCTCGCCGGCAAGGCGGCCAATGGAATCATCTGTCCGACCGGGCCGGTGACCGCGGCCGAGCAGCTTCCCGCCAGCAATCCGATCCAGAAGGTCGCGCTGGCTTTCCGCGCCGCCTTCGAGAAGGCCAACGGCGAGCCGCCGACCGACTCGTTCTCGTCCTATTCCTTCGACGGCTGGCTGGTGCTGGTCGATGCGGCCAGGCGCGCGATCGCGACCGGCGCCAAGCCGGGTTCGCTGGAATTCCGCGCCGCGCTTCGCCAGGCGCTGTTCACCACCAAGGAGCTGGCTGGGACGCAGGGCGTCTACACCTATACGCCGGCAGATCGGCACGGCGTCGATGATCGTGCGCGTATCCTGGTTCAGATCGAAGACGGGAAGTACAGACTGCTGCCCTGATTGAATGGCGCGATTGCGGTGGAGCAGGACGTGCGGGCAAACGCGGATGAGGCGATGCAACAGGGCAGTGCGATGCCGGCCTGGGCGCGCGCAGTCGATTTGTTTCCGCCGTCGGACAGGATCCTGTCCACCATCCTGACCCGGCAGGCCGAGCGCTATGGCGATCGTGTCCTGCTGGTCGCCGGGGAGACGCGCTGGACCTACCGGCAGACCGCCGCGATCGCGGCTGCGTCCGCCCAAACGCTGATCGACGCCGGCATCAAGTCCGGCGATCGGGTCGCGCTGATGTGCTCGAACCGGGCAGAATTCCTTCAGGTCTATCTGGGCTGCGCCTGGCTCGGTGCGATCGCGGTGCCGATCAACACCGCGCTGCGCGGCCTCCAGCTCTCGCATATCTTTCGCAACGCGCGCCCCGCGCTGCTCGTCGTCGAAGCTCCGCTTCTCGCCGCAATCGAGACCGTGGACGCCGATGTCGAACTTCCGTCGCAGACATGGACGATCGGCGCCGGCACCGAGACGAGGATGTCCTCGCTGCCATTGCCGGTGCTCGGAAATCTCGCTTCCCCAGGCGCGGTGCGACCCGGCGATGCCGTTGCCATCCTCTACACGTCAGGCACCACGGGTCCTGCCAAAGGCGTCTGCTGCCCGCAGGCCCAACTGTTCTGGTGGGGCATCTATTCGGCGCGGGCGCTTGGCATCCGCGAAGGCGACGTGCTGTTCACGACGCTGCCGCTGTTCCACACCAACGCGCTGAATGCGTTCTATCAGGCGATGCTGAACGGCTGCAGCTACGTGCTGGAGCCGAAATTCTCGGCGTCGGGATTTTGGGCCGCCGCGCGGGCGCATCATGCGACCGTCGGTTATCTGCTGGGCGCCATGGCATCGATGCTTCTCGCGCAGCCCCGGACGGACGACGATCGCGCGCATCAGCTTCGTGTCGCGCTTGGCGGCGGTGTGCCGCGGCAGATCCACCAGCCGTTCCTCGAACGGTTCGGCGTTCCCTTGGTCGACGGCTATGGATCGACCGAGACCAACTTCGTGTTCGCGGGGTCGATCCCGTCCGATCGCCCGGGGACGATGGGCTATCTGGCCGACGGGGTTGAAGCCCGCATCGTCGATGAGAACGATTCAGAGTTGCCCGACGGGCAGGCCGGCGAGCTCGTGCTTCGTGCGCGCGAACCCTTTGCGTTCGCCACCGGCTATTTCGGCATGCCCGAGAAGACGGTCGAGGCCTGGCGAAACCTGTGGCTTCACTCCGGCGATCGTGTGGTCCGCGATCCGGACGGTCATTATCGCTTCATCGATCGGATGAAGGACTCGATCCGCAGGCGCGGGGAGAATGTGTCCTCATGGGAGGTCGAGCAGGCGATCCAGTCGCATCCGGCTGTTGCGGCTTGCGCCGTTTACCCGCTGCCGTCCGAATTGGGCGAGGACGAGGTCGCCGCCGCGATCGTGCTCGAGGGCGGCCACTCCCTACAGGGCGTCGATATCGTCAGGCATTGCGAAGGGCGGATCGCCTATTTTGCGATCCCCCGCTATGTACGCATCGTCAGCCGGATGCCGTTGACGGAGAACGGCAAGATCATGAAGGGCGCGCTGCGCGATGCGGGCGTGACAGACGATACGTGGGATCGCGAGGCGGCCGGCATTCAGGTGCGGCGCTAGTTGCGCCGTCAGCTCACGGCTTCTGCATCGCGTCCCTGACCGCGCCCTTGAGCTCGTCGAGTTCGCCGGTCAAGCCATCGAGCCGGTCAGCCGGGAAGCCCGCCAGCAGCTCGGCCAGCCATGAGCCATGGCTCTTGGCCATGCGCCTGAAGGCTTTGCGGCCCTCGACGGTCATGCAGACGATCTGCACGCGCCGATCCAGGTTGGAAGGCGTGCGGGTGATGTAACCGTCCTCGACCAGACGATCGACGATCGGGGTGAGGTTTCCGGCCGAGACCATCAGGCGTTTCGGCAGCTCTCCCAGCACCAGTCCGCTCGGCTCGCGGTCAAGCTGGGCCAGAACGTCGAAGCGCGGCATCGTGAAGTCGAATTCCTCGCGGAACCGGCGCCGCAGCTCGCCCTCGATCAGGGTTGTGCAGGCAAGCAGGCGAAGCCAAAGCCGTGTCTGAGCCCTGTACTCGGCCTCCTGATCGGCGCCGCTCCTGGGCGAAACAGGTGGGGGCTCCTTCGCGAGTGCCAAATCAAATCTCCTGCGGGATCCGGGCCTGTTGAATGCGGCGATCTTGATGCAAGATAGTTCGTGCCAAAAGTAAATTCAAGGCTCGTCCAGGATCCGCCGAACCGGCTCTCCGATGCGCTGAATTTGCGGCATCTGGAGGGGCCGATGCCGGAATTCGATCCCGGCGGCCTGCCGACGCGCGGCGCGAGGATCGCTTTGCGGCGGGTGCGGATGTTTTAGACTTAAAATAAAAGGCCCCGATGTGACATTGCCGCCTTTCACTCAAAAGGGGTGCCCACAATGGGATAGTTGTGTGTCCTCCTGCCCGGGGTCACGATAGCCGGGTCTTTGCTTGTTTTGATGCTGTTTTAGCGCCACGGCCGCGTTCGGCGACGTGGCGGCCATTTTTCGAACGCGAAAGCCGCGTCCATGATTATCCAACAAAAATCCGGTCCCGCTCGGCCGTCACCCCGCTCTCGATCGGGAGTAAAGGCCGTCGTTGCCGTCACCAGTCTTGCCGTGGTGGGCATGGGCGTGGCGGCGGCCAAGAACTGGGCAGCGGTCGAGACATTCTCGCAAACCGTGACACAGAAGACGTTTGGGACGCTCGGTTCCCGGCCCGACAAGCCGGCCCAGGCCGCCGCGCCAGCCGCCACGGGAGCGGCGCCGAGTTCGTCGGGCGCGCCGTCGACCACGGCGGCGGTGTCAAATGACACGCCCCCTTCCACGATCGCTGAACGCTCCAAGATCGCCGAACCGGGGCGCGATGCATCGGCCGGAGACCTGTGCGGCATTGGCGACAAACTCACGATTGCCTTCTACGAGCGGGTCGAACTCGAGGAGGATAAATGGGGGCGTTCGTCGAGCTCGGCCCTGCGCGGCCTCGTCCAGCGTCCGGAACTGAGCGGCCCATATACCGTTCAGGACGACGGCACGATCTCGGTCCCCTTGCTTGGCGCCATTCGGGTTGCCGACCGGTCAACACTGCAGGTTCGCGCCGATCTGGCGGCAAGCTTCGATCAGCTACTCGGCCGCAAGGGCGTGGTCAACATTCTGTCGGTCGAGCACGCACCGATCTATGTGCTGGGGCCGGTCAAAACTCCCGGCTCGTACAAATACGTATCCGGCATGACCGTGATGCACGCGATGGCGCTGGCGGGCGGCCTCGACCGCGGTTCATCGGAGCCGTGGCAGAAGATCGAAGCGGTGCGGGAAATCCTCAAGCGCAGTGCGTCGGCCGATGCGATGCTGAAGCTGCTCGCGCGCGCGGCGGTGCTGAAGGCCGAGCGCGACGGCGCTGAGCCCAAGATTCCGCTTCGGCTGATCGAGTTGGTGGGTGCGACGGAGGCCGCCAACCTCGTCCGCGAACAAGGCGATCGGCGCAAGACCATCGCCACCGCCCGCGCGAACCGCGAGCGCGCGCTTCAGACTGCGCTGGAAACCGCCAAGCAGGATGTCGTCGTGTATGGCCGCATGGAATCGCTCGATGACCTCGTCAAGCTGCGCCAGGAGCGTGTCAACAGCATGCGGGCGCTCGCGGACCGCAATGTCATCAGCGCAACCGTGCTCAATCAGGTGCAGAGCGAATTGACCGATGCCGAGCAGCGCCGGCGCGACGCGCTCAATCAGTATGCGACGGCCAAGCAGCGCCTTGCCACGCTGGAGGCCGAAGGATTTCGCATCCAGGCCGATGTCAGGAACGATCTGGAGCTCGAGATCGAGGCCATCGAACGCCAGCTTTTGGACAATGAGCGCGATTACAATATGAGTGAGGGGGTGCTGAGCACATTGCCGGCGACCCGCGCCCAGTTCACCAAGGAGGCCAGCCGCATCACTTATCAGGTGGTGCGACAAACCCCGGCCGGCCCGGTCGGTATCGACTCGATCGGGATGACCGTGCTGCAGCCAGGCGATCTGGTGAACATCATCGTGAACGACGGCGATACGAAGCCGCAGGCGAGCCAGGTCAGTTCAAGCCAGGTTAATTCAAGCCAGGTTAATTCAAGCCAAGTCAATTCGAACCAAGTCAATTCAAGCCAGGTCAATTCGAGCCAAGTCAATCCGCCAGCCTCAACCGCGCCGCCGGCCGATCGACCGTCGGTCGGGCGAGCAACCGGCCGGCCGGACACCGGCCAAACGGTTGCGGATCAGGCGACTGCTCCACACTGATGCCCGCCAGGACATCATCCGACGCCGCATGCCTGCCGGAGTTCTCCGCCGGATATCCCACGGAGTTACTCCGGCCTAGACATGGCGTCCGCGGCAGGCTGCGAACATGCTCGGGGATCGCCGCGATAGCCGTTGGAGTTTCAGGAAGATCGACAGATGGCAGCACGTCATGATGTCTCGGTTGTCGATCCGGAACCCGGTCGCGCGGCCATTTTCGAGCAAGCCAGGCGCGATGATGCGGCGATCGACGTCCACATCGAGCCCTTGCAGGACATTGCAGGACTGGAGACGTCCTGGAAGGAGCTCGAAGCGCGGGCGCCGCGCTCGTTCTATCTGTCATGGCTTTGGGTCGGAACCTGGCTCAAGCACCTGCCGCGCGGTGCGCAACCACATGTCCTGGTCGCGCGGATGTCCGGCAGAACCGTCGGATTGGCGATCGTTTGCCGACGGACGGTGTGGAGCTTCGGCCCGCAAGGCCGGGCGCGCTGGCTGCTTCACGAAACCGGAGACGCGCGCTTCGACCGGCTGTTCATCGAGTACAACGGCATCCTCGTCGATCAAGCCGTCGCTGCGCCGGTTACGGCGGCGTGTCTCGAGGCCCTTGCGCACAGCTTGAGCGTCTCCGACGAGCTCGTCCTCTCCGGGGTCGATCTGGATTTCGAGGCGGTCGCGTCGCGCGCGGCTGGCCGGTCCGGACTCGTGACCGAGGTGCGGGAGGCAGACGTCGCGCGGTGGGTCGATTTCACCAAGATCGGCCAGAAGAGCGGGGACTACCGGGCCTCATTGGGCCGCAGCACGCGTCAAGCCGTCAACCGCGCCATCAGGCTCTATGCCGAACGCGGCCCCCTCGCGTTTCGTGTGATGGAGACGGCGGCCGACGCGCTCGCCGCGTTCGACATGCTGGCAGGCTTTCATCAATCGCGGTGGGGGTCCAAGGGGTCCTTTGCCAATCCCGGTTTCCGTCCGTTCCATGAAGACCTGATCGCACGCGGCGTTCCCAGCGGCGCCGTCCGCATGTCACGGACGCTGGCGGGAGAGCAGACGATCGGCGTGTTGTACAATTTCGTGCACGAGGGCCAGGTCCTGAACTACCAGAGCGGCTTTCTGTACGAGCCGGATGGCCGGCTGAAGCCAGGCCTGGTCAGCCATGTGCTGTCGATCGAGGACAGCAGGTCGCGCGGCGAGCGCGGCTACGATTTCCTCGCCGGCTTCGCGCGGCACAAGTCCCAGCTTGCCAATGCCGAGCACGCGATGATGTGGATCGTGGTCGGGGCGGATACGCTGGAGCGTCGCATCGAGGCAAGGGTTCGGCGCGCCAGGCAGGCGCTGGGACAGCTGCTGCGCAAGCAACCGAGTGGTTCCACAGCCGCCCCCTCGGCCGGAAGCGGCGACGGCGGCCCGTCTCAAGACGTTCAAGTGCCATGAATGCGCCACGCGGGACATAGCGTGACGGGGTTGCAGCGGAAGCCGCTGCAACAGGCCGTCATGTTGGATGATGCTCCGACAGCCGTCGTCCTGGGCGGCGGCACCAACGGCCTGTCCCTCGTGCGTAGCCTGGCTCACGCGGGACTTCGTCCGGTCGTTGTGGTGGATGCCAAATACGACATTGCATCGATCTCGCGATATGCACGGCGCGCGGTCGTCTCAAGCCTTGAGGGAAGAGAATTCATCAGCGGGCTGCTCGCCTTGCGGGCACGGATGCCCCACGGCGGCGTGCTTTTCTTTGCGGATGACCGACCGCTTCTGGCTGTGTCGCAGCATCGTGCTTCCGTCGCGCCATGGTTCAGTTTCGAGCTTCCATCGCATGAGGTCCTCGTCGACCTGACGCTGAAGGAGCGGTTTTTTCAGCTGGCACAGCGTGGCGGCTTTCCGGTTCCGGCAACCCATTTGGTCAGCAGCCGCGGCGACCTTGGCGTGCTGCAAGAGCTTCGCCTTCCATTGTGCGTGAAGCCCAACAGCCGCTCTCCGGCTTACGACGGCACCTTTCAGAAGGCCTATCGTGTCGAGACCCTGGCCGAGGCTCAATCGCTCTGCGCGCGCGTGCTGGACGCGGTCGGAGAGGTGATTGTCCAGGAGTGGATCGAAGGAACCAACGATTCGATCTACTTCTGTCTGTGCTATCTGGGGCCGGGGGCTCCGGTCTGCTTTACGGGCCGCAAGGGTCGCTCGTTTCCGCCGCAGACCGGCTGGACCGCAAGCTGCTGGGCAGCGCCGGAGGTTGCCAAGGAGCTGGAGGATCTGACGATCCGCTTCTTCCGGTCGGTGGGGCTGACGAACGGATTCGCCAGCATGGAATACAAGCGCGACCAGCGTGACGGAAGCTTTCGGTTCGTCGAGCCGACCGTCGGCCGAACCGACCTGCAGGTCGAACTGTCGGCGGTTTGCGGCATCAACCTCTGCCACGTCGGCTATTGCGACGCGGCCGGGCAAGCGCGCCCGGCCTTGCGCCTCGACCCGACCCATGTCTGGCGCGATGAATTCAGGGATTTCCTCGCGGCTCGAATGCTCGGCACCGATTGCACCTATCCGCCGCAGCATCGGATTCACAATGCCTACTGGCGCTGGGACGATCCGGCTCCGGCGGTGCTGGAGGTCGCGCGGACGGCAGGGCACGCATTGCACCGTGCGGTCGCACGCGTTCTCAAGGCCAAGTCGATCTCGGCGTCCGGACAGGGAATCCCAGGTTGAACTTCCCTAGGTCTGGAACGGCGATGAGGTCGGCCCTTGAAGGACCGGGTCGGCGCCGGCAACACGCTTCGTGGCCGACGTCAACCAGAGAGCCGCGCCGACGCCTTCGATGCTGACGGCGAGCGTCCAGCCCAGCACCAGGCCGTGAAGTCCGCCGAGCTTTGCTCCCAGGATGGCAAAGCACAGCTCCAGCAACCCGCCGAGCGCAAACCAGGGAGCTGCCTTGAGCATCCGGTCGCTCAGCCGCGCCAGCGTGCAGGCATGGAATTTCAGGGTCGATCCAAGCAGGCTGAAGCCGAGCAGGCTCAGGCTCGAACCGGCGATGCCCGGATAGGTCGGGTTGAAGACTGCCAGGATCTGCTGGGAGTAGGTGAAGATGAAGACGGCGCAGACCAGCGAGAACAGCAGTGACACCGTCAGCGACACCAGGATGTCGTGCCTGGATTGCTTCGGGCTTGCCCTGACCACAGGGAACAGCACCATCGCCATCGCCGCCGGAATCAGGGAGGCGACCGAGACCAGCATCCATACCGCCACAAACGCGGCATTGGTGGTCGGCGACAGCAGCACCAGCACGAGATAGGGCATGACGAGGGCCGGCGTCAGCAGGGCGACGTCGAGTGCGTAGTGGTCGAGGACCCGACGGCGGTGCATATGGAGCAGCTTGAAATCGGGCATGCCCACCAGACGGCGCGCGCCGCCCCGCGTGAGAAGGTCGACCCCGATCCAGGACGCCAGCAATCCGGCCACCCAGGTCCAGAGCAGCGCGGTGGCGGAAGTGAAGCCGCACGCGGCCGCGCCAGCAAGCAGCATCAGCTTGAAGATCGAGAACAGGACCAGGCGGATCGTCTTGCTGCCGCTCCGCAGAATGCCGACGAACGCCTGATCGCCCGTGATGGTGAGATTGCTCAGGCCGCAGCCAATGACGAAGGCGAGGCCCGCGGACCAATCTTCGATCGATCCGGTCGACTCCATGAAGAGCGTCTGTCCGACGAGAAACAGCAACGCCAAACCAAGCGACATGGCCGCGCTGATCGACGCTGCCGCCGTGACCAGCCCGGGCTCCTCGCCGGGATGCCGAACGAGCTCGCCCGTGAGCAAGGTCCCGAGCCCGCCCTCGCCGAGCAGGGTGACGAGGCTCATCATGGCGAGCAGACCGGACGCAACGCCCATCACATCGGGCGGCAATAGCCGCGCTGCGAGCCACCAATAGGCAAACCCAAGACCGGCCGTAGCCACCGTTCCGGTCGCCAGCGCGCCGGAATTCATGACGAGGGCGGCGCTCTTCTGCAGCGCCTGGTGCAGCCGCGAGATGGCCGCTACGGCGAAGCCTATCGGCATGATGGCCGTCCCGAATTCCGGTATGCCGCCATCGCGACTTCGGCGGGAGCTGCAAGCACGACATCGCGGTAGACTTGTTCGATCCGGGACACCACCGCCTGGGCCTTCAGGCGTCCGACCCGGGTCAGGCCTGTTGCCTCGAGGCGGGCCAGCAAGGCCCGATCGTCGAGCAGCGCCTGCATCGCACCGGTCAGCGCCGGCGCATCGCCGGGTGGTACGAGAAGGCCTGTCTCGCCGGGATCGATCAGGTCCGGCATGCCGCCGATATCGGTTGCGACGACGGTCTTGCCGCACGCCATCGCTTCCATGATGACGGTGGCGCACGCCTCCGGGCCGGTCGATGGCAACACGCCGAACAGCGATCGCCGCCAGGCGTGCATGATGGCGGAATGCGGCCATGCGCTGAAGGTGCGCACGTTTGGCGGGAACTCGGTCGGCGTATCGGCGAGGCGGCGTCCGATCAGGACCAGCGGCGGCGGCTGTTTCAGTCCGGTGTAGGCCTTGAGAAGGACATCGATGCCCTTGAGACGCATCATGTCGCCGACGAACAGAATGAAGTCACCGTCCGGCAACTCGCGCAGGCAGGGATCTTGCGGGCCAGGCACCTCGACATCGTCGGGCACGAAGTTGGGGATCACCTCGTAAGGCGTGTTGCCGCTGGTGAGGCCGGTGTGATCGGCCACGGCGTGGCTCACGGCGATGAAGCGGTCGACGATGCGCCGGGCAGCGAAGCTCGACACCCAGTTGCCGAAAGTGGTCGCGACCGCCTTCGCCGCGCCGTAGTGCCGGGCCGCGCACGGCAGGCATTTCGCGGGTGCCGGTCCGTTGCACAGCTCCGTGCCGAGATGCATGAGATTCTTCTTGGCGCAGACCAGGCCGTAGTCGTGCAGGGTCACCACGAAGCGGGCCCCACTCAGCGCCTTCAGCGGCAGCAAGGACGCATAGATCCAGTTGTGGGCGTGGACGACGTCCGGTCTCTCCCGGTCGATCAGCCGCTTCAGGGCGAGCGCCAGTTCGGGGTCGGGGAAGGGCGGTGCGTGCCGGCGCTCCGGATCGGCATGCAGTCCCGACAGCCGCTGCAGCGTGCCGCGCAGCCGATGGACGCGCACCGCGCCGTCCAGCTCGGTCTCCGGTGATCCGGGACGCTGCAATGTCCCGACGCTCACGTCGTGGCCCCGCTGCGCCAGTGCCGCGCCGAGATTGCGGACATGGCGTTCCTCGCCGCCGATCACCGGGGGATAGAACTGGGACAGCAGCAGGATGCGCATCACCGGGCCTCCGCCTCAGGCACCAGCGCCGAGACCCTGCGATAGAGTTTGTTGTCGGCTGGCCGGTAGAGCCGTGCCTCGGCCTGCTGCTGGGTGGCGAGAATGGGCACCGAGACCTTGCGCACCCACGTGTCACCCGGCGCGATCGTCAGCGAGCGGAAGACCGCGAATGGCTTGCCGTCGAGGGTGATTTCCAGGTCGTAGGTCCCGGCCTGGGCCTCGGCGCTGTGAACGCCGACGACGAGTTGCCCCGGATCGCCCTTGGCCGGCGGCAACATCCAGAACTCGGTGTAGCGGAACTGGCGGTCCGCCGCCTGATCGTGGATCGCCAGAGCGTAGGCGCCCGTCGCCACCAGCATCGCCAATGCGACCGCAGCGGCTTGCCAGGGCTGGATCCGCAATGGGCCCAGCCAGGCTCTGGCGGGTGAGACATCGTTGCCGCGGGCAGGGAGCAGCCTCGCGGCTATTGCAACCGCCAGGTACCAGAACGCCCAGCCAAGCGGCGCGAGCGCGCTTATGGCGTTCAGCACAAAGCCGCCGACGATGGTGACGGCGAGGCTCGCACCGATCGAATAGGCAAGGTGTTCCGACAACGACGTGGTTCTCACGCCGATCGCGCGCAGCACCACATGGCCGGATATCAGGAGCGCCATTGGCAGGCCCAGGACGGCGCGCAGCAGCGTGCTGTCACTGACCGCAACCGCGGCCACCGTCGCGCCCGCCCACATGCAGGCGCCGAGCAGATCCCGCTTGTCAGGGCTCGCCATGCAATCCTCTGACGTTGTAGATGATGAGATAGCCGTTGTCGTAGGTACGCGTGATACCCTTGACCGTATTGAATTTCAGCAGTTCGGCAGCCGAGAGCCGCACTCCCTGCTGCGGCTCCCACGGCTCGAAGTAGAAGCCGAGGATCGGCGACGCGGTGGTCAGGCGCAGATCCACCATCAGGAAATCAAGCTTGCTCTTGGAGAGAGCGTAGAAGTCGTCGGATCCGAGACTCTCATGCCGGAACGCGCGGGCGGCATAGACGCCTTCGTTGATCTTGGTTCTGACGTCCTGCCGGCCGTAGCCGGCAAGCAATAGACGGTTGATCCTATCGGCGGTGAAGCGGTTGCCGGGCCCGAGCCATTGCTTGGTCCAGAGCGACGTTTCGATCCCCATTTGCTCGATGGATTGCGCGTCCGCCGCCACCTTGTAAGGTCCACGGATCGGTTCCAGTGAAGACGCCGTGACGCCGCCCATGACGATGACCGCCAGCGCTGCGGACGGAGCGATCCGGCGCCACCCGCGAGGCATGCGGTCCTGCCAGAAATGGACGATGCCGACCGCGACGACCAGTCCGACGCCGATGAAGACGAACGTGCCCATCCGGTTGCCGATTTCCCAGCCATTGACGGTCAGGCGGAATGCAACCGAAATCGGAAATCCGCAGGCCAGCAAAGTGAGCAGCACAATGCGGCTGTCGCGCCAGCGCCGCTTGAGAATGCCCTGAATCGGACGCCAGCCCTGGTGCAGAGCGCGCGGCGCTGTGGTGGCCAACGATCGAAAGAAGCCCGTTGCCAGCCCGAGGGCCAGCAACAGGATTGCGAGCAACGTGGTCAATCGCATGCCGATGGGTTGGGTTGGCGCGCCGAGATGCTCCGACGGCGGGATTCCGGTGCCGAAGACCTTTCCCAGCAATGTCCTGAAGCCGGTTTCGACCACGGGGCCGACATAGCCGGTGAACGAGTTTCCGCTGGCCATCACCCAAAGCACGGGGAGCATGATCGCAAGCGCCGCGGTGGCGCCCATGGCGATCCGCGCTTCGAGCCGGAGCGAGGCATCCCGCCGCAGAGCCTCCAGGGCTGCCAGCATGCCCAGGTAGACGGCGGCGAAGGCCGCCGTGAGGTGATGTGTGACCGCAAGGCCAGCCAACAGCAATGCGACCAGGCCGAGCGCACATAATCTCGGCCGCCCGACCAGATCCTTCGAGGCCGCCTCGACCGCGAGAATCAGCATGCACAGCACGAAGCCCAGGCTCTCGTAGGAGAAGGCTGACTCGAACATGACGAAGGTCGAGCAGCCCATGTAGGTCAGACAGGCGATCGCTGCGATCCGCGCCGACCCGCTGATCGATTCGTAGAACAGAAACAGCGCCGCGATGAGCGTGCCTTTCAGGACTGCCAACAGCAGCGTCGCTGCGGCAAACAGCGGCAAGCCGGTGAGATTGGCGATCGCCGTCGTCACGATTTCGAGCGCGGGATACGATGCCGCGATCGGTAGCAGCGGGTTGCGCAGGAACAGCCGGTGGCCGGTCGCGAGATCTTCGGCGGAGGCCCAGTGCAGGAACTCGTCGTGGTGCGCGAAGCCGGTCGGTGAATAGACGGTCTTGAAGTAGAACAGGGCTTCGACAAGCAGGAGCAGGAGAAACAGACGCTCGCTACGGGCCACGTCCGGCCAGGCGATGCGCAGGCTGGTCGGAACCACCATCAGGACGGCGCCGGACCAGAACAGCAGCGGCGCGATGGCATCGCCGCGCCGCCCGGCTCCGTGTCCCGCCACGACCAGGAGAAGGGCTACGGCGACGAGCAGGCACAGTGTCGCCATCCATCCCGCGTCCGCGGGCTCCGGCGTTGCATCGGCGCTGTTGCCCCGCAGGTCGGGGCCGATCGGGGCAAGGACGGATTGAATCCAGCCCTGCACCGGCGCGATCGCGATTTCGGCGTTGGGATGAGCGCGCGTCATCCGACCCGGGCTCTCGTCGCGGATCGCAAGCCGATTGCGCCGTCGTGCGTCAGACCGACCGTCGACCGGTTGTCCGCGACATCACGGTAGACATCGCTCAGCGCTTGCGCGCAGGCGTCCCAATCGGGCAGGGCCAGATCGGCAATCTTGCGCGGGTTCTGAAGTTCTTCGGCAATCGCGGCGGCGATCTCGCTCGGGGCCGCGTCGCACGGAAGCGCGCGGCACAGGCCATTGGTCGCGAGCTCCCGCAGCCCGGACGTGTCGCTGACAAGGACGGGCCGGCGTAGCGACAGCGCTTCCATCACCGCAACGGGATGAGCTTCGTAGTCACTCAGCAGCACGAACAGGCCGGCGCTTGCCAGCAGGTCGGCCATTCGCTGCCGTTCGGATCCAGGGATGCCCGCAATGGTCACCCGATCGTCAAGACCAAGTGCGCTGACGAGACGGCGCAACTCCCCCTCGTAGGGGCCTGTTCCGACGATGTGCAGGCGTGCGTTCGGTATCCTGCGGCTCAACTCGGGCAGGGCTGCAATCAGCCGGTGATGGCCCTTGTAGCGCTCAAGCCTGCCGCTGGAGACGATCAAATCGGGGTCGACCTTGACGCCGGGGCTGGCGGCCGGCATCGCGGCGCCGTTTGGGACCACCACGAACCGGTCGCGAGGGATGCCCATTCGCGTGCTGAAGAAGCTGGCTTCGAATTCGGAGACCCCGATCAGGCGCGCGGCCTTTGCCACCAGCGGACGCAGCAGCGCACGCTGGGTGCCGCGCACGGCGTTCCGTAACGGCGAGGAATGACCGCCGCTATGGAAGGTCAGGACGAACGGCGTTCCAGCGCGGACCGCCGCGAGCAGTCCGATCGGGCTGACAAACGTGTTGTAGCCCTGAAAGTGGATCAGGTCCCAGGAGCCGCCGCGGATCGCGGAGTAGATCTGCGGTGCGATATAGAGATCCAATTGCCTCGGCCAGGCCGGCACGCGACGCACGCACATGCCGCGGACGTTCTCTTCAGCGGGCAACGTTCCCGAGGGATCGGTCGTGAGCACGTCGACCGAGTAGCCGCGGGCCACCAAGCGGGGACCCACCTCCTGGATATGGGTTTCGATACCGCCGACAAAGGGGTAGCAGCGAGCGGAAACCATCAGGACGCGCATTCGGCCTACCTACCGTCATCGTGGATGTGCGTTCCGCTCGCAGGGCCTACGGATAGCCATAGGCGACCAGGGAGGCCGGAGAGCGCACCTTTTCGCGCAGGATCGTCTTGAGGACGCGCCAGCCGTCCGGAATGGCGCGCAAATTACTCAGGCCGCTGATGCGCGGCGCCTCGAAGCTCGCGACCTCAACGATGTTGAGCTGGTTCTTCAGCGCCCGCACGTTGATGAGGGTTTCGATTTCGAACCCGTCGCAGTCGCAATTGAGCGTCGGAACGTGCTTGGTCCAGAACGCCATGTAGCCGTAGCACAGATCGGAGAACGAGCCGCCATAGAGCATTCGCACCATCATGGTGAGGCCCCAATTGCCCAGCATCCGGAACGTCGACATGTCGTCGGTTCCTGCACCCTGCAGGAAGCGCGAGCCCTTGACCAGATCCGCGCCGGCGATCAGCGCGCCGACAAAGACGATCGCTTCTTCCGGAACCATCGAGCCATCGGCATCGATCATGACGATGATGTCGCCGGTGGCGGCGCGGAAACCGGCCTGCAGCGCTGCGCCCTTGCCGCGGCGCGGCTCCATCACGACCTTCACGTCCGCGCGCAGGCCGCGCGCGACCGCAACCGTGTCGTCCGTCGAGCGTCCATCCACGATGATGACTTCGTGCGCCCATGTCGGGATGCGTGGCAGGAGCCAGGGAAGATTCTTGGCTTCATTGAGGGTCGGGACCACGAAGCTCACGCGCGGCATCATCAACGACCGTCCCAATGCGAGACTGATCGTATCGGACACCGAGATGGTACTGACGGGGGAGAGGTTGTTGTGAATGGGAGCGTTCATGGCGACACCGTGCGATCAAATGGCCGGACCTGGAGCGCAGGTCGCGAGGTTACAAGAATGCTTGATAAGTATTGGGCAAGAGCCCGCGCAGGATGATAGGTCCCGTAGACGAACCGACACACCGGGCCGAAGCTGTTTGCCGCGGCGGGACCGATAAAATGCAAGCCCGGTACCGAGGTCTCGTAATGTGATGAAAGCTGCGGCGCGCCCTCGACCAGGCGGATCTGGCGAAGCAGCGTTTGGTTCAGGAAACTCAACCGGCTCAGATCGGTCTTGTATCCGGTCGCGAAGATCACATGGTCGGTCTGCCGCGACTGCCGCGCTCCGCCGGCGTTGACCAGATCGAGCACGACGCTGCCGTTGCGGATTCCGATGCCTTGCAGGGAGGTGCCGAGCCATGTCGGCACCTTTCCGATAACGCGGTCCTTCACGAAGGCGCCGCCCAACGGGCCCAGTGCCTTGGGATTGGCGAGCCGGAGCCGCTGCTCCTCAGACAGCAGCCGGACCAGCTCGGGATACTTCGCGCAGGCCGTCAGGGTCCAGCCCGGGCCGATGCCGCTCAACGGCGCGACCAGGCGGGAGAAGGTGGAGCGGTTGCGAGGCCGGTTGGCGAAGCGCAATTGCTGGGCGCGCGCAACGAGTGAAACCGAGATTCCCCGCTCACGCAGCAGCGCGGCCAGGTCCGTCGCGGACGAGCCGGATCCGACCACGGTGACGTCCTTGCCGTCCAATGGTTCGAGTGAGCCATACGCGCTGCTATGCGAGCACAGCTCAGCGGGCAGGTCGGCGATGTCCTGGGGCAGATGCTTGAAGGGCTGCAGGCCGACTGCCACCACGACGCGCCGCGCGTTCACCGTCTCGCCGTCTTCAAAACTGGCACGCAAGCCGTCGCCGGCGGCCTCCAGCATGGTGAGAGCCTTGCTCTCCACAGTCGGCACGTATCGCATCCGGAAGGCTTCGGCGTACTCGATGAACCGCTCGAGCGTCAGCGGAGTCAGCCAGTCGTGATACGGCAGGGCGCGTTCGGTGCAGAACGACTTCACCGTGAATTCCGCTTCGGGATCGGAAAGGCATGTCGCCCAGGGATAGGATTTCAACAGCATGCCGCGGGGCATGTTGTGCTTCCATGGCCCCATGGGCTCACCGAAGATCCGGTGCTCGACACCGCGTGCACGCAAATGCGCGGCCAGCGACAAGCCGTAGGGGCCGGCGCCTATGACGGCCACATCCACGGTTGTGCTTGATCGGCCCATAATGCGCACCTCCCGTACGTAATAAAATGACGACGCAACTAAAAAGAGATCGGGAGATAAATACGCGAAACTCTCTCCTGGCAGCCCTTTTCCAGCTAGACTGAAGCTCTGGAAGGATCGCTGATGCGGCTGCACAGTGGAAGCACGATAGATGGTTAGCTCTTTGTAGTTATTCATTTGCTGCCACGCAGAAATGGTTCTGCATCACCGACGCCGTCAGCAAATAAATGTCATCCTGGCGCCGCGCTCACGCGAAGTCGGCCGGCATCGAAGACACGCCAAGGCGCCGGTCGGCGGCGGCCGGCACCTCGGCCGACAGTGGCTCGTGAGACGCCGTGACCTCGCGCAATTGTCTGACGCGGCCGAACATGTCGATCACCTCGACGCCGGACCTCCGGTTGTAGGTGTGGCAGCCGAAGCCCTCGACACGAATGACACCGGTCGGGGTCTGAGCGAACGCCGACAGCCGGAGCGCATCGATCCGGCACAGCGTCACCGCGTCGCCATAGCCGCGCAGGCAATTCTGGACCGGACGCAGAATCTGCCCGCGGTGCTCCATGAAGGCGCCGGCCGGGCGGCTGAGCGAGGCGTCGATCAGGATCGGGTTTGCGGCATGCGGTACCCAGGGCCCGGTCAGGCTCTCGGCACCGTAGACGTTGAGGACGTCCCACGACGTCGATTTCCATCGTCTGGGGCTGACGAAAAACCAGTAGTGGCCGCCGCGAAACAGCGGCGTGCAGTCGTAGACCTCGACGTGATCGATCAGGGACGCTTCCCGGGCCCACCGGTAGGGGAATTCGACTGCCCGATAGAGGCTGACATTCCGCGCCGCCCCGGATTCAGGGATCATCCAGATCTGTCCATCCCGCTCAAAGACGAACGGATAGGACAGATGATGCGGCTCTTCCACGACGATCCGCGGCCCGCTCACCGTTCCGTCGCGGTGCACCTCCGCGACCGCAATGCATCCTCGCCCTTTCTTGTAGGAATATTGCTCGACGAAGATGAAATCGTGCCCCTGGTGCCTGAACGGAAACGGGTCGGCGAGATAACTGTCGGCATCGGCGGCGAGCACCTCGAAAACGGCCTTGCCCTTGTCGAGCAGGCCCGTTCCTTCGTCACGGCGCCAGCCGACGCCCCACATCTTGCCGCCTCGTGCAACGATATTCACGAGACTCATGGCTTTCGATGCCACCCTGCCACTTGCCCACGCAAGGGCCGAAGCCGGGGGGGCCGGAGGCGCGACCATTCCCGGACGGGCGGGATCGGCTGCTGCCGGCCGTCTGTCCTCGCGCAAGGCCTTGAGGATCAGCAGGACGGCGCATGAGAGCGTGCCATCAAGGGTCACCGCCAGCACATCGCGGTCTGCGCTGGCGGGCCGTGCCGTCCACGGCCCCGAGGCGGATGCCGTATCGTGCAGTTCGACGAGCAGGTCCGCATCGTTCGCCAGCGCTTCCAGCACGCCGACTTCGCCGCCGACGCCGTTGAAGACGGGTGTCAGCACACGCCGCGCGGGGGGCGCGGGTTCTCCGCCGCTGAGATTGATCAGGATATCCGGTGCGGTGGTCGAGCGTGCGAGCGCGCGCAAGGCTGCGGGCATGGCGTCCGTGGCGCCATCGCCGCCAACGCGGTAGACCAGCCGCTCCAGCTCGAGCAGCGAGCGGCAAATCAGCGGCAGGGGATGGCGTTCGGATCCGAAGCTGCACGAAACCTCGTTGGCTGGATCGTCGGCAATCGCCTCCGCCAGCCATAGGTGCCAGCGCAGCAGGCGCGATGGATCAAGATGCAGGCAGACGTGCATTCACACCCGGTCCATTCAGTTCTTCGCCTGCCGTGACCGCGGGACCCGCCGATGCGGGACAGCAGCATGCAGCGCTGTCCGAAGCTACGGGCCGCGCCCGGGCGACCCGCAGCAAATTATGCCCAAACAGCGCCCCGATGTGTGATGCCAGACGGGGTAATCCTTCGGTGACGTTGCGCTTCTCAGGTCCGGAGCGTCATTTGGACGCATGAATGTGAGCTGGCAACAGGCCGAGAATGGGCTGATTTCAGCGTGTAGCTACGTACCGAGTGCCGAACTCTGCGGGCCCTGGGACGAGCTCGTCACGCACGCCGAAGGCAATGCATTCATGCATCCTGCGGCGCTGCTTGCGGCCGCCGAAACCGGGTTCGCCAAGATCCACGTCCTGATTGCTTGGGACGAGGCGGTGGAGCCTCACTGCCCAGTTGGCTTCTGGGCGCTGCGCGAAGGGCGCAATCTGCTGGCCTCGCCCGCGTTCCTGGAAGCGATCCCGTACAACTACGCGTTCACCTCGAATGCCGTGGTCGACCGCGCTCGTACCGACGAGGTGGTGGCGGCATTCTTCGAGCTGATCAGGCGCGACCCCCGCCTGCCCAAGGTCATCAGGTTGCAGTCGTTTGAAGCTGATCCGGTGGTCTATCCGGCGATGCTGCGGCAGCTCGAGGGCAGGGGGCAATACCGGGAGCTGGTTCGCGTCGAACGCGCGTTCGTGGATTCCGGTGCAGGCATCAAGAAATCAGGATCGACCCGCAAGAAGCTGCGCCAGGACTGGAATCGGCTGTCCGCGACGGGGCGGGTCGAGATTGTGAACGGCCGGACGCCCGCCGAAACCCGAGCGGCGTTCGAAACCTTCCTCGCGCTCGAGGCGGCGAGCTGGAAGGGCAAGCAGGGAACGGCGCTGCTTTGCAACGCCGGCGATGCACGGTTCGCCCGCCAACTGATCGGAGACTTCGCCGCGCTCGATCTGGCCTCGGTCGCTCTGCTGCACGTCGATGGGGTTGCGATCGCGGCGCAGGTGCTGATTTTCAGCGGCCGCCGGGCCTACACATGGAAGACCGCATTCGATGCGGCGTTCGCCGGCTTTTCACCGGGGGCGTTGCTGATCAGCAAGATCACGGAAGAACTGCTCGAGTCCGGTCAGGTCGACACCATCGACTCGTGCTCGTCGGCGGACGGAATCATGTCGCAGTTGTGGACCGGCCGACGAACCATGGTCGACACGCTGATCGACGTGCGCGCGCGCAATCCGCTTGCTTTCGCGATGAAGGTCGCGGAGCACCAAGGCTATCAGAAATTCCGCCACGTGCGTGGCCGGATCTGGCATGCGGTCCGGCGTCCCCGGAAGGGCACCTAGAGGCGTTGCCGGCCGTCGCGCCTGTCCTCGCTGCAGCGCATGTCGACCGCGTCGTCGCGCCGGTTGCCGCAACTGCCTAGGTGCGGTCGCGCAGACGCTGCGTCCATCCGTCAGGCACGAACTGATTTCCGTCGGAGAGCACGCCGATCTTGCAAGCTGCGGAGATCGCGCTGCCGATCAGGAAGCGCAGCCTGCGCTGGATGCTCCAGCCAAGGCCTTCCTCGATGGACATCGACCGCAACCGGTAGGCCCACGACTTGGAGATTTCGTCGTATTCGCGCTTGACCGGATCGTCGTAGAACTGCTCGATCTTGTCCGCGGCCATGCCGGGACTTGCAAGCCAGTTCGGAATATGGACGTTGCACAGCCGTTCGACGTCGGTGAAAACCTTGCCGGTACCGTTGCCGGCAGCAGGACAGGAGCTTGCGAACGCGTCACCGACCAGGACGATACCGGCCTGGCGGTGGCCCTGGCTGACATAGAGGTCGGCGGGGCGGATCTTGACCGGCCCGACCACCTCGACGTCCCCGATGATCCGGCGCAAGCTCGGCATCAACGCGAACATGGCGGGCCCGGGATTGTGGCGCATCTCCCGCAGCCATGGATCGTCCATGGTTCGATAGACCATCAGGTTCGCCCGCATCGACGTTCCGATCGGAAACAGCGTGAGATAGGCCATTCGGTCGCTGGTGCGTTCCGGATAATAGGTCAGGGCCGCGAAGTCGAATGCCTTGCCGAAACCAGGCTTGATGTCGAAGGCGACGGTAATCGAGTGGCAAGGGCTCGTAATCGTGCGCTCGATGCCGAGCTGGTCCCTCAGTGCGACACTCAATCCGTTGGCCAGCACGACAAGGCGCGCCGAGACGGTGGTGCCGTTCGACAGCGCGACCTGCTGATGGGTGTCGCCGGTGGTGATACGAACTGCCTTGGCGACGATATGCGACACGTCAGGCGGGACGGCGCTGCGCATGACGTTGACCAGGTCGTCGTACAGGATGCCGTACTGTCCGCCCGGGCGCTTGTCGATCACGCGTCCGAAACGGGCGATCCAGGCCTTGCCGTCACGCATCGCGCCGTCGAACGTCGCCGCCGCCAGGGCAACGCCGTCGAGGCCGGTCTTGTGCAGGATCGCGATTTGCCCGCGATCCAGCTTTTCGCATCGCAGATCCGGCGGGTACACCGGATGAGGATCGATCAGGGTGGTGGGGATGCCCGCGCGCCCCAATATCGCGGCGGTGGTCGAGCCGGCCAGGCCTGCGCCGATCACCACAACGTCGGTATTCGTCATGGCGCATTATCCATACTGCTGCATCTCAGCTTGCCATGTTTGACGCGGAGCCCGTCGATCGCCTTGCCCAGCCGATACTGTAGTGAAAACAACCGGTCGGAGCACGATGCCGAAGGGAGTAATCCTTCGGGGACGTTGCGTTCACCTGGGCGCGATAGTCACGTGGAGGAATGAATGTCGACTGGAAAGGCGCGAAAAGCGGGCTGCGCAAGATCGGACTGCGCGTCCTGCTGTATGCGTTGCTCTCGGCTCCGGCAGCGGTGAACGCAGCGGATCGTCCAGCAGCGGACGGACCATCGTCAACGGCCTTCATCAAGGCTCAGGGAACGCGTTTCACGGCCGACGGAAGGCCGTTCTTCGTGACCGGCGTGAACAACCATTATCTCACCTTCGGATCGCAGCAAGAGGTCACCCGCGTGCTCGATGACGCGGTGGCGATGGGCGCCAACGTGGTCCGCACATTCCTTCAGCCCGTCATCGGATCGCTTGACGGGAGCATGGCGACGATCTGGGAGTGGCGGGCGCAGGCCGACGCGAGCGATCTCGGCGTCAAGGGGGCCTATCTGATCTATTGGGACGATCGCGAAGGCGGGATGTCGTTCAACGACGGCGCCAACGGGATGCAGAAGGTTGATTTCCTGATCGCGGAAGCGAGCAAGCGGCACCTGAAGCTGATCATCGCCTTCCTGGACTTCTGGGCCTACACCGGCGGCGCGCAGCAGATGCGGGCCTGGTATGGCAGCGAGGACAAGTCCGGTTTCTTCTTTCGCGACCGGCGCACGCGGCGCGACTACATGAACTGGGTTCGCCACGTTGTGCAGCGTCCCAATTCGCTCACCGGAATTGTCTACCGCGACGACCCGACCATCATGGCCTGGGAATTGATGAACGAGGGCAATGCCAGTCCGGAGAGCTTGCGATTGGCCTGGACCACCGAGATGTCCGCCTACGTCAAGTTCCTCGACCCCAATCATCTCGTCAGTTCAGGGCATGCCAACGTGTCCGACAAACTGTCGGATCTTTCGATCTCGACGCTCGATTTCGGGACCTGGCACGGTTACCCGCTCTACTACAAGCTGACGGTCCAGCAGTTCGGCGACAGCATCACCGAGTTCTGCCAGATCGCGGCCCGCGCCAACAAGCCGGTGCTGCTCGAGGAGTTCGGTTACGCGCGCTCCAATGCGGACTCGGCTGCGGCCTACGCCATGTGGCTCGACAGGCTTGAGCGCGACCCCAATTGCGCCGGCTGGATGGTCTGGCGCCTGGTGTCGCGTCAGGACAGCGGCCGCTTTCCTGTCGATGAGCACGATCAGTTCGATATCCGCAACGATGGAAGCGCGATCTGGAACGTCTTCAAGGCGGCGGCGGCACGAGCGAAGCAGGCTCGCGAGGCGAGCCAGGCTTTGGACAGCGGACGGAGAACGCCATGATCGATGCATCTGTTGTGATTTGCGCGCACACGCTGGACCGCTGGGAGGTGCTGCAGCGCGCAGTCGCATCGGTCCGCGCCCAGACCCGGGCCGCCAGGGAAATCATCCTGGTGATCGACAACAACGAAGCCCTGCGCGCGCGCGCCGCGCAGGAGATCGGCGGCGTCACCGTCCTCTCCAACAGCGGGCAACCCGGTCTGTCCGGTGGACGGATGACGGGAGCGGAGCATGCCACGGGATCGGTCATCGCATTCCTGGATGACGATGCCGCCGCCGAGCCGTGCTGGCTTGAGGATCTGCTGGAGGCCTACCAGGATCCAGCGGTGCTGGGGGCGGGGGGACCGGTGCTGCCACTGTGGCAAGCACCGCCGCCTTCCTGGTTTCCCGCCGAGTTCGGCTGGGTCGTCGGCTGCACCTATGCCGGCATGCATGTGGAGGACGGCCGCATCCGCAATCCGATCGGCGCCAACATGTCGGTGCGGGCCGACGTGTTGCGCGCTGCCGGCGGCTTCACATCGGATCTCGGACGCCGCAAGCTCGGATTTTCTGTCAGCGGCCGGGCGCGGTTCGGCGGCAAGGCCGAGAGTTGCGAAGAGACCGAGCTCTGCATCCGGGCGGCGCGCCTCTATCCCGGCGGCTACTGGGCCTATCGACGGCGCGCGCGGGTGCACCACGTCGTGCCGCCGCAGCGCGCCACCTGGACGTACTTCGTGCAGCGCTGCCTGATCGAGGGCACCGCCAAGGCCGTGTTGCGGAATCTGGCGGGGGCCGGCGACGGGCTCAAATCGGAGCAACGCTACGTTCGCGAAGTGTTGCCACGCGCCGTGGCGAGCGAGCTCGGTGCGGCGATGCGCGGCAAGTTCGACGCCGCGCGGCGCGCCGGAGCAATCGTGGCCGGGTTCAGCCTCACCGCATTTGCCTACACCACGACACGCCTCGGCGGCATCGCCGACGCCTTGTCACAGCAATTGTCGTCGCGCGCCGAGATCGAGAGATCCTAGCGCGACACGGCACGGAAAGCCTGTTCGACCGATACGGTGACTGACATGATCTTGCTGACCGGAGGCGCTGGATATATCGGGACCCACGTCTGCATCGCGCTGCTCGATGCGGGGCTCGATGTCGTGGTGGTCGACAATCTCTGCAACAGCAACCGGGCCGCGCTCGCGCGCGTTGAAGCGATCTGCGGGCGGCCGCTTGGCTTTCACTGCGTCGACATCCGCAACGAGGAGGCGATCTACGACGTGCTCCGGTCGTGCGGCGTGACCGCGGTCATCCATCTTGCTGGGCTCAAGGCGGTCGGTGATTCCAACGTTCATCCCATGACCTATTACGACAACAATGTCGTGGGAACGATGCGGCTGGTGTCGGCAATGAAACGTGCTGACGTCAAGACGCTTGTCTTCAGCTCGTCCGCGACCGTCTACGGCATGCCCGCCTACCTGCCGCTCGACGAGAGGCATCCGCTGGCGCCGACCAATCCCTACGGCCGCACCAAGCTCTTCGTCGAGGAAATGCTCAAGGATCTCCATCGCTCGGAGGAGGATTGGCGCATCGGCATCCTGCGCTACTTCAATCCGGCCGGCGCGCATGAGAGCGGTCTGATCGGCGAAGACCCGATCGGCGTTCCCAACAATCTCGTGCCGCTGGTGGCGCAGGTGGCGATCGGAAAGCGGGCGAAGCTGCGGATCTGGGGAGACGACTACGATACGCCGGACGGCACCGGCATCCGGGATTTCATTCATGTCGTCGACCTTGCGGCCGGCCATCTCAGCGTGTTGCGCCACCTCGAACAGCCCGGGGTGTTCACGGTCAATCTCGGGACGGGAAGCGGCAGCAGCGTTCTGGAGGTGGTTCGGGCGTTCGAAGCCGCGAGCGGCAGACCGATTCCGTATGAGATCGCCGAGCGCCGGACCGGAGACGTCGCGATCTGTTGTGCCGATCCGACATTTGCGAAACAGGCGCTGCACTGGAAATCGGCCAAGTCGCTGGCGCAGATGTGCGCGGATCACTGGCACTGGCAGCTGAAGAATCCCGACGGATATCGTCACGTCTAGCTTTCAGTTCTTCCGCCAGTTTCTCGGACAGCCGCTGCGCGACCTCGAGTCGCTTGCCGCGCGGTCTCGACATCAGCGATCTCGCGGCGATCGGGTCGAGAATTAAATCCCAATTGAAGAAATCCGAATCGAAGTAAGGCTTCTGCGTCAAAATGTTATGTGAATAAGGCGAACCGTTCCGCAAACGCCTGTGTGAAGTTCATTTTGAAACCATTTTTCGCCATACTTGATCTTTAGCCAACCGACTAGCAGTCGAAGGGGCGTACCTCGAAATCTCCACTGCGTTGCAATGTGCCCGCGCCATCAGGCGACGGGCATGCGGTATGTCGCGCGATTCGCGGCAGGGGAATAATCGCGCAGTTCGCGATGTTGGAATGGGTCGCGCAGTTCGCGACGGTGGAATTCTTCGTTCAATCTTCCAGAAGGGACATGGAATGGCACTTGCCGCGCCAGCAGGTTTCACGTCGAGCAATCTCGTCTTTCAGGAAAGCTTTACCGGCACGACGCTGGACAGCTATTGGCACAACTACATCACCAGTCGCGCCGCGAACGGCTGGGCATGGAATAGCTATGGGGCGGGGGGGAGCGGGCCGGGCGGACCGTACGATGCCGACTACGACATGCCGAGCCAGGTGACCGTCAGCAACGGAGTGCTGAATCTTACGGCAGTCAAGCAGTCCGTCACCGGCAAGAACCAGGGCACGGTCCAGTCGTTTCCGATCACGTCCGGCGCCGTCAGCAGCTATGGCAATCTCGAATTTGACGGCGGTTACCTTCAGATCAGCATGAAGGCGCCGAGCGGCGACGGTGCCTGGCCGGGGCTGTGGTTGATGCCCGGCGCAGGCTCGAGCAGCGGCGACAATTTCGAGATCGATATCCAGGAGGGGGGATATACCGGCAACGGGCCGGCAAACCAGGCCTTCACCTGGCATCTTCACACGCCCTCGGGGACGGTCGGCGGCACCGTCAATACCGGCATCGACCTCACGGCCGGCTTCCACACCTACGGCATCAACTGGGTGCCCGGGCAATCGATCACCTGGTATCTCGACGGAAGGCAGATCGCGACCGTGACCAGCGCGCAGGTCCCGATTCCGAACGAGCCGATGCAGTTGATCATGAGCAACCAGGTCGCGAATTCGAACGCGGCCGGCTGGCACACTGCGCTCGACAGTTCGACCCCCTCGTCGATGCCGATGCAGATCGACGAGATCCAGCTTTATCGGGCGGCCGGAAGCGCCGGCTCCGTCACTGGCGCCAACGTCACCGGATCGACGACCCCGACAACCCCGTCACAGCCGACCACGCCGACGATTCTGCCGGCGGTGACGCAGGTTACGGCTTCGCCGGGGACCGGGATCAAGCATACTGGCGATGCCGTCACATTTACGGTCGGCTTCAACGAGGTCGTCAACGTGACCGGCACGCCGACCCTGTCGCTCAGTGATGGCGGCACCGCTACCTATGTGAGCGGTTCGGGGACCAGTGCGCTGACCTTCCGGACGACCATCGCGCAGACCGATCTGCAGACGGCGGCGCTTGCGATCACCGGGCTCAATCTTCCAGGCACTGCAAGCATCAAGGATGCAAGCGGCGCCACCGCGAACCTTGCTGGCGCGGTGAAGACGTTCACTGGGCTACAGGTCTCTCCGACGACCGTCACGGCGCCGCCGACGTCACCCGTCGCGCCGGTACTCATGGTCGCAGATACCTCGCTGTCGGTGGACGGAGGGGGCGGGACCGTCGATCTTGGCCTCAAGGTGACCACCGCCGATCCCAACGATTCCGTGTCCGTGACCATCAAGGGGTTGCCGAGATACGAGACCATCACCGACAATCTTGATGGTCGTACGTACAGGGGCGGAAGGGACATCACACTCACCGCGGCGCAGGTCGACAGCGGATTGACGTTGCAGTCGAACTACAGGGGCACCGATCGTCCGGTGGCCACGCTCGCCATCACGGCAACCGCGACCGACCCGACGACCGGCGTTCGGACGTACGCGTCGAGCAGCATCACGGTGACCGATCCTCCGCCGTCGACGGCTACGAATACGGTGGCGAATCAGAACTTCGCGTTGTTGAGTCAGTATCTGGCAAGTCACCAGGGCAGCAGTGCTCAGGGGCAACTCGTTATGGCTGCCGCGCAGGGCGGGGGCTGGAACGAACAATCGTATCTGACCAAGCCGCAACATTGATGCGGCTGCCCGGCCGGGCAAGCGACGTTCGCGCGCTTGAGCGGCCGGGCACGATACCGTTTCGTTTTCTGGGAATGCATAAAAAGGGAATTTGTTGAAGCCGGTCGTCTGACCGCGAAACAATCGAGTAATCGATGGCGATCCAGAATGGAAATGCCGATGCCGCAGAGCACGGGCTTCGAGCCCTGGCTCTGTTCCTGCGACTTAATGGTGTGAACGTTGATTCCGACAAGATCCGCGATCTCTGCGGAAGCAGGGCGACAAGTATCCGCGGAATGCTGCGTTGCGCCGGCGAGCTCGGTCTCAAGGCGAGTTCGTGGACGACCGATTGGACGCGGCTGGCGAACATCCGGTTGCCTGGAATCGCTGCCTTGCAGGACGGCGGATTCCTGCTGCTCGGAAAGATCGACGGCAACGAAGCGCTTGTGCTGCATCCGTCGTCGTCGCATCCGCGGCGCATCACGCGCACCGAGTTCGAGGCGATCTGGGATGGTCGTCTGATCTCGACCGAGTCGCGCCCCGCCGCGCACCGGGCGCTTCATTGGTTCACTGGCCTGGGCGTGCGCGCGCGCAATATGGTCCAGTATCTGTGCGAAGACCTGATGCGGCGGGTCCGCGAGCTTCCCGCACTTGTGCGCCGGTCCGGTCGACCCGACGGTGCCGCTGAGGTGAGCGCGACCGAACCGGGCGACGGGGATGAATCGGGCGCGATGGCGCTGGCGATCCTGCTGCGCTGTCACGGCATCGCGGCCGATCCGGAGCAAATCCGGCATCGGACCGGCACCGACCGCCTCGGCGTCACCGATATCATACGTTGCGCGCGGAATTTCGAGCTGAAGGCGCGGTTGCAGAAAACCAACTGGAAGCGGCTTGCCGTGACGCCGCTCCCGGCGATCGCGGTGCTGCGTGACGGCGGGTTCCTGATTCTCGGCAAGATCGTCGACGACAAGCTCCTGGTCCAGCGCCCGTTGCTGCCGCAGCCCCAGATGATCGGGCAGGCCGAGCTCGAGGCCATGTGGGACGGCGACATCATCCTGATGACGCGGCGCGCTGCACTGACCGACATGTCCCGGCGCTTCGACATCAGCTGGTTCTTCGGCGCGATCCACAAGTATCGCCGCCTGCTGAGCGAGGTCCTGGTCGCCTCGTTCTTCCTGCAGGTCTTCGCCGTCATATCGCCGCTGTTCTTCCAGGTGGTCATCGACAAGGTGCTCGTGCACCGCGGCATGAGCACGCTCGATGTGCTGGTCACGGGCCTCGTCGCGCTGACCGTGCTCGAGACCATTCTCGGTACGCTGCGCGTCCATCTGTTCGCGCACACGACCAACCGGATCGACGTGGAGCTTGGCGCCCGCCTGTTCCATCACTTGATGGCATTGCCGATCGGTTACTTCCAGACGCGCCGCGTCGGAGATTCGGTGGCGCGCGTCCGCGAGCTGGAGAATATCCGTCAGTTCCTGACCAGCTCGGCGCTCACGCTGGCGATCGATCTGGTGTTCACCTTCGTGTTCCTCGCCGTCATGTTCTACTACTCGACGACGCTGACCGTCATCGTGCTGGCGTCGTTCCCGTTCTATATCGGCATATCGGCGGGCGCGGCGCCGCTGTTTCGTCGGCGTCTCGACGAGAAATTCAATCGCGGCGCCGAGAACCAGGCGTTCCTGGTCGAGAGCGTCACAGGCGTCGAGACGCTGAAGGCGATGGCCGTCGAGCCGCAAATGCAGCGTCGCTGGGAGGAGCAGCTCGCTGGCTATGTGGCCGCAAGCTTCCGCGTGCTGAGCCTGAACAATACGGCGAGCCAGGCGGTCCAGATGATCAGCAAGCTGGTCGCCGCCGCAACCCTGTATTTCGGCGCCCGGCTCGTGGTCGACGGAGCACTGACGGTCGGTGAGCTCGTCGCGTTCAACATGCTGGCGGCGCGCGTGAGCACGCCGGTGCTGCGGCTCGCGCAGATCTGGCAGGATTTCCATCAGGCCCGGCTGTCCGTCGACCGTCTTGGCGACATCCTCAACACCATTCCCGAGCCGAGCTCGAGTCCCGGCCGCGCCGCGCTGCCGGCGATCCGTGGCCGGGTCACGTTCGAGCACGCCACGTTCCGCTACCGGATCGACGGTCCCGAAGTGCTGCACGACGTCTCGTTCAGCGTCGATCCCGGGCAGGTCATCGGCATCGTGGGCTCCTCGGGATCGGGCAAGAGCACCATCGCCAAGCTGATCCAGCGTCTCTATGTGCCGGAGAGCGGGCGCGTGCTGGTCGACGGCGTCGACCTTGCGATGGTCGATCTTACCTGGCTCCGGCGCCAGATCGGCGTGGTGTTGCAGGAGAACGTGCTGTTCAATCGCTCGATCCGCGACAACATCGCGCTCGCCGATCCGGCGATGCCGATCGAGCGCGTCATTGCGGCCGCCTCGCTCGCCGGCGCGCACGACTTCATCCTGGAGTTGCCCGAGGGATATGACACCGTGGTGGGCGAACGCGGTAGCAGCCTGTCCGGCGGACAGCGTCAGCGCATCGCGATCGCCCGCGCGCTGGTCACCGATCCGCGCATCCTGATTCTCGACGAGGCGACCAGTGCGCTCGACTATGAAAGCGAGCGCGCGATCCAGCAGAACATGAAACGAATCTCGGCCGGTCGGACCGTGTTCGTGATCGCGCACCGGCTGTCCACCGTGCGCCAGGCAAACCGCATCATCACGATCGAGCACGGCCGCATCGTCGAGGACGGCAACCATGACGAGCTGATCCGCTCGAATGGACGTTACGCGCGGCTGCACCACCTGCAGGCAGGTCTCCATGACGCTCGTTAGCCGAAACGTCATCCCGTTCCCGAAGGCCGAGGTTCGCCGTCGCGAGCAGGAGATCGCGTTCCTGCCCGCGGCGCTCGAAATCACGGAGTCGCCGCCGTCGCCGATCGGGCGCGCGATCGGGGCGAGCATCATCGTGGGATTCTGCATCGCGCTGGTATGGTCGTGGTTTGGCTACGTCGACATCGTCGCAACGGCGACCGGCAAGATCGTGCCGGGCGGCCGCACCAAGCTGATCCAGCCGTTTGAGACCGGTGTCGTGCGCGCCATCCATGTGCGGGACGGGCAGAGCGTCAAGGCCGGCGAAGTCCTGATCGAGCTGGATCCCACGATGACGGGCGCCGATCAGGAGCGTTACCGGAGCGACCTGCTGGCTGCCGAACTCGACGTGGCGCGGCTTCGCGCGGCGCTTGCGAGCGACCCGCTTGCGGCATTCCAGCCGCCGCGGGGCGCCAGTGCGGCCGATATCGATCTGCATCGCCAGTTCCTGATCAGCCAGCGTGCGGAGCAGCAGGCCAAGCTGGCGGAGATCGAGCGCCAGCAAGGCCAGAAGGAAGCGGAACGGGCGACCATTACCGCGACGGTCGCGAAAATCCAGGCCACGATACCGGTGCTCACGGAACGGGTCGATATCCGCAAAACCTTGCTCGACAAGGCGCTCGGCTCGAAGGTCACTTATCTTGCCGAGTATCAGGACCTGGTTGGCCTGCAGCAGGACCTCGTCCTGCAGCAGAGCCGGCTGCACGAAGCCGACGCCGCCGTGGCCCTGCTGAGGGAGACGAAGGAGAGGGTGGCCGCCGAATATCGACGTGCGACCTTCGACGCCCTCGCAAAGGCCGAGCAGAAGGCCGCGGGCACCGCGCAGGAGGTGGTGAAGGCGGACCAGCGTACGAAGCTTCAGCAGTTGACCGCGCCGGTCGATGGCGTGGTGCAGCAGCTTGCCGTTCATACCGTAGGGGGCGTCGTCGCGCAGGCGCAGGCGCTCGCGGTGGTGGTTCCGAGCGAAAGCCATCTCGAGATCGAAGCCATGCTCTCCAATCGGGACATCGGATTTGTTCATCCGGGACAGAAGGCGGAGATCAAGGTCGATACCTTCAACTTTACCCGTTACGGCCTGCTGCACGGCGAGGTGCTCAGCGTGTCGTCGGACGCGATCACGCGCGACAGGCCGCAAGGCGCGTCGAACGACCGCGCACAGGGGAGCGCGCAAGGCGGCAGCGAGCCGAGAGGCCAGGAGCTCGAATATGCGGCCCGCGTCTCTCTCGACCGCACGCAGATGCAGGTGGAGGACAAGCTGCTCAAGCTTGGTCCTGGCATGGCGGTGACGGTCGAGATCAAGACAGGCACCCGCAGGATCATCAGCTATCTGCTCTCGCCATTGGCAAGGCACCAGCAGGAAGCGCTGCGGGAACGATAGGCAATCCAGATGCCTTGGCGGAAGCCTCGGCATCGGCATCGCGCGTCGTGTCTATCTTACCGTGTCTATCTGTATGGCATGGTCCAGTCCGACACCTCGCCGGGGTAAACCCCGGCGAACGGCCAGACCGGACCAGCTTCGGTTATTTTCGCAGCCGGATCGCTCCGTTGATCTGAGAGTCCACGTCCTTGCGCGCGTGGCCGTTGGCAACGGAGACCTCGAAGTAGTTCGTGGTGTGATCGACCCCGCCAAGTGGCGCCGGCCGGGCCGCTCTCGCGATCTTGGGAATCTCCCTCTTGGGTGGGAGGAGCCGGTCGGCCTCACCGGTCTGAGATACAGGCACGTTGTTGTGCCAGGCCGCGGTAGGCCGATGGTTCAGGCCCCAGATCGCTGCCTGGGTTCTGTTTTGAACCCGGATCTTGCGCAGGATCGCCTTGATGTGAACCTTCACCGTGGCTTCGGCAATGTTGATCTTGCGCGCAATGCACTTGTTGGAATCACCTTCGATCAAGCACTGCAGTATCGAGATTTCACGCGGCGAGAGTTGCCGAGCGAGCCTGTCGTCGGCTTCTGCGACCGTGCGATGGTTGTCGTTTGGAGCAGGAGCATCGTCTGCGTCGCGTTCGTCGGTATCGAGCGCTGAGGTCAGGAAGGCCGGCGGGAACACCGTGCCGCCCATCATGACGAGTTCGATGGACTTGATGAACGCATCGCAATTCATCACGTCGATGAAGTATCCGCTGGCACCGGCCCGAAGTGCGGCAGCCAAATCGGTCAGGCGGTACTGATCCGCAACGACTGCAACGCGTCCTTCCGGGTGACGTTGCTTGAAGGCGGCGATCTGCTCGATCGTCGGGCGAAAATCATCGCCAGTATGAACGATGAGGAGCAGCAATCCCTGACCGATCGGAATCTTCTGGAGCGTATCATTGCCGAGCAGATCGTCGGCATCGGATACCGAAGCCAGGACTTGAAAGCTCTCTGAATTCAGAATTCTGGCAAGGCCTTCTTTGCGGAGACTATTTTCACCAGTAAGCACAATAGAAAAAGGATATCGCCGTCTCATGGAAACTCTCCCGGACGCTACAATGAACACAAGCGGCTGGTCGGTTAAAATCCGGCCATTTTTTGATAGTCCGCCCAGCTAAAAACAACGACGTCTTAAAAAGCTTCGTCAGATGGGGCCGAATCAAACGGCAATCTGGCGACGAAAAAAGTCCAGAGCCCACTTAAATATTTAAGAATGTTAGATGCTAATCCCCAATATCCCTATATACCGTTGGTTATAGGCAATTTGGGACATGCCGGTCGATGAGTGTGATCCTGACGAACACTCGCTAAGGGTGAATCAGGCTGCCGCTGCGATCACGCGTTGCTGAAATCCGGCTTGTTGGCGCGTTCAGGCAGTAGATTCACGGACGCACGCGACAACAAAACCTTACTGAAAAGCGTCATATTGGAGTAGCCTTGTTAATGAACTGGGCGCCGAGCTGAACTGGAGGGGGATTGAGGATTGATCGTAGATGAATTTCAGTCGTGTGATTATTGCTAGTCGATTTCCAATTGTTTTATTGGGCCTGAACTGCCTGCTCGAAGCAGAGAGCGATTTTCAAGTTGTTGCTCGTTGCAATGATACTGCGAGCTGCTTCGAAGCGATCCGGAGCGTTGCGCCCGATATAGCCATTTTGGATATGTCGATGCCTGACGTTCTCGGGCAGGTGATGCTCGATATCGCAAATTCGGGCGCGCCTGCGGTGCGGCTCGTGTTCCTCGCTACCTCCGTTGAGGACCGCGATCTCGCCACATTGGCGCAAGCGGGAGCTTATGGCGTCATCCTGAGCGAAGAGGAGCCTGAGACGCTCGTGCAGACGTTGCGGCAGGTCGCCGACGGCCAGAAGATGTTGCCGGTGCCGGCGTGCGATGAAGCGATTTCAGGTACGCAAAGTGCGATCCTGGAGAAGTACCTTGCGATGCTGACGGAGCGTGAGCGTCAGATCGTGCGTTTGGTATCCGAGGGCTTGTCGAACAAGGAGATCGGCCGCCGCCTGAAAGTGGCTGATGGCACCATCAAGGTTCATTTGCACCACATCTTCCGCAAGCTCGAGATCAACAACAGGACTATTCTTGCAACGCTCGCCGTCTCGCACTCCGGGTCAGGCGGTATTCCATCCTCCTAACGCGCGCCTCGACCTACAGCGCGATGAGATCGGTTTGAATCGTCATCGCGTGTCAGCTCTTGGCTCGAGCATGATCTCCGCGCAAAACGCTTCGCATTTGTGCCAGGGGAAAACCGCGCGCTTTTCCGGATCATGCTCTAGCGCGCGTGGTGAGGACGAACGAGGTTGTCCACCCACAGCTCGGCGATGTGAGACAGTGCGAGCTCCGGTTTGCGCTCGAGCAGCAGCGCGAGCACGCGCGGCGGCGTCAGCGGCAACTCCTGCACCCGCTTTCCCGTTGCGTTGGCAACGGCACAGGCGACGGCTGCGCCTACATTGAGGATCGGCACCTCGCCGGCACCCTTGGTGCCGAGCGGCCCGATCGACGGCGCCCCTTCATAAAGACTGATTTCGACCGGCACGACATCAAGCGCGAGCGGCACACGATAGGTCTCGAAGCCGTTCTGGCAAACCCGGCCATTGTTGCCGATCGTGACCTCCTCGTGCAGGGCGTAGCCCAGGCCTTGCACGACACCGCCCTGGATCTGGCCGTGGATCGCGCGCGGATTGAGGGCACGGCCGACGTCCTGGACCACGCGATAGCTGAGCACCTCGACATGTCCGGTCTCCGGATCGACGGCGACCTCGCAGTCGTGGACCGCGAAAACCGGGATGTCGATTGCATCGATGAAATGACCGGCGACGCAGCCGGGCATCGCCGGCACGCCGGCGCCGGTGAAGGCGCCGGTGCCGGAGACCGGGCCGGCCAGCGCCTGGGCCCGGGTCGCGACCTCCGCGACCGTACGGCCCGAGCCCGGCGCGCCCGCGATCTCGATCCGCCCGTCGCGCATCACGAGATCATCGGGCGCAGCCTCGATCATCTCGGAGGCGACTTTCAGGAGCTTGGTGCGCACCTCCTGTGCGGCCGACAGGCTGGCGGCGCCGAGCGAGACGGTGGTGCGGCCGCCACCGACACCGACGTCATAGCCGGCCGCATCGGTATCGGCGGCGCGGACGATGACGTGCTCGGGCGCGATGCCGAGCGTACTGGCGACAATCTGCGGCAGGCTCTGCATCATCGAGCCGGAGCCGATCTCGACGCCCGACGTGACCAGCGTCGTCGTGCCGTCGGCATTCATGTTCACCGTCGCCGCCGACGGGCCGACGAACACGAACCAGGTGCCGACGGTGGTAGCGCGTCCATAGAGCCGGCCGTCGGTGCGCGCCGGCGGCGTCGCTGCCGCATCGCGCAGCGTATCCATCCGCTCGAGCATCGGGCCGAGCACATTGCCCTCGAACATTTGGCCGGTGGCACCGAGGTCCTTGTCGCCGAGCACGTTGCGGCGGCGGAAGGCAAGCGAATCCATCCCGATCCTCGCCGCGATCTCGTCGGTATGACGCTCCAGCGCAAAGGTGTTGTAGACGCCGTTGCAGCAACGGAATGCGCCGTTCGGCGCCGTGTTGGTGTAGACCGCGCGCGACACCATGCGGACGCTTCCAAGCCGGTAGTTGCCGCCGAGCGTATGCGCGGTCATGGTGGTCAGGAAGATCTGTTCGCCGCCATAGGCGCCGCAGTCCATCAGCACGACCGCCTCGCGCCCCACGATGTCTCCTTCGCGCGTCACCGCCGAGCGGATGCGGATATCGGCATTCTCGCGGAACAGGCAGGTGAGCATTTCCTCCTCGCGTGAATTGACGAGGCGCACCGGCCGGCCGCTGGCGCGGGCGAGCAGGGCGGCAAAGGGCTCGACCGCCAGATCGAATTTGAGACCGAAGCCGCCGCCGACCGGCGGCACGGTGACGCGGACCTGTGACGCCGGCACGCCGAGCAGGCGCGCGGTTGCATTGCGGACGCTCCAGGGAACCTGCGTCGACGTCTCGATATGGAAGCGCCCGTCCTCGTAGCTTGCGACCACTGCGCGCGGCTCGAAGGCGACGTGGTTCTGCCGGCCGACGCGAAAGCAGCTTTCGACGATTTCGACGTCGGGCCGGGCAAAGGCAGTATCGACGTCGCCGCGCACGACGGTCGCCTCCCAGGCGACGTTGCCGCCACGCGCGCTGCCTTCGAGCAGGACCTCATAGCTGCGCCAGTCCGGATGAACCAGCCGCGCACCCGGCGCCAGCGCGTCCGCCATGGTCAATATCGCGGGGAGCGGTTCGATCTCCACGTCGATCGCGGCGAGCGCGGCCTGCGCCTGTGCCAGTGTGACCGCGGCGACCGCGGCGAGCGGTTCGCCATCGTAGCGGATGACGTCGCGGGCGAAGAGGGGGTGATCGGCGATGCCGATCCCGATCATGCCGGGCGCGTCGGCTGCCGTCACGATCGCGCGCACGCCCGGCATGCGGGCCGCTGTCGACGTATCGAGACGAACGATCCGCCCCGACGGCACGGTGGCGCGCAGCACCGCGGCGTGCAGCATGCCCGGCAGATAGCGGTCGATGGTGTAGCGCGTGCGGCCACGCAGCTTGTCGGCGGCGTCACGCCTGCGCAGATCCATCGTTGCGGAAACGTCGGACATCCCTGTGTCTCCCGGTCATGTCGTGGTCAAGGCGAGCAGCGCCGCCTCGACGATGCGTTCATAGCCCGTGCAGCGGCAGACGTTTCCGGTCAGCACCATCAGGATGTCGTCACGGGTGGCATCCGGCCGGGTCGCCAGGAGATGCGTCAAGGTCACCACCATTCCGGGAAAGCACATGCCGCATTGGACGGCATCAGCGGCCTCCAGCGCGGCCTGGATGCGGTTCAGCTGGCCGTGGGGCGCAAGGCCTTCGACCGTGCGGATATCGCGGCCATCGGCCAGTGCGGCGGGCAGCAGGCAGGAAGGCATCGGCTCGCCGTCGACCAGCACCATGCAGGCGCCGCAAAAGCCCTCGCGGCAGACCGGCTTCGCGCCGGTCAGATGCAACTCCTCGCGCAGGATGTCGACCAGCGGGATGGCAGGATCGGCCGCGCAGGAGAGGCGATCGCCGTTGACGGTCAGGCTGAATCCCATGGCTATCTCCGCGGTCATGAGCGAAGCGCAGCGATTGCTGCGCGGCGGACCAGGCCGGGCAGCACGCTGACACGATACCAGGCCGGCGCATCGACGCCGTCGCGGCCGGCGAACTCGTCTGTCAGTTCGGCCGCAGTCCGTGCCGCTGCTGCGGCGTCGAGCGGCCGCCCGAGCAGCATCGCTTCCAGCCGCGGCCATCGCCGCGCGCTCGGCTCGACCGACCCGACGGCGATCCGCGCCGCCCGGACACGGTTCGCCGCATCGAGGCTGACCGAAAGGCTGACGATGGCGACCGGATAGTCGCCCGATCTGCGCAGCGGCAGCCGGACATGGGCCGTCTTGCGGTCGGTCCGGGGCACGATGATCCGCGTCACCAGGCGGCCGGGCGCGAGTGTTGATCGGAGTTCGAGGAAACGCGCCAGGCTGATGCGCTCGCGCCCATCGCGGCTGGCGATCTCAATGTCGGCATCGAGACAGAGCAGTGCCGGCACGCAATCCGCCGCGGCGAAGTCTGACGTCGCGAGATTGCCTCCGATCGTCGCCATCGCGCGGATCGCGGGATTGGCGGAGCTGCCGGCGGCCGCGGCGAGACCGGCAAATTCCGGAAGATCGGCCAGGGCGGCGGCAAGGGCCGCGTGCGTGACGGCCGCACCGATCTCGATTGCATCGCCGCCGATCCGAACCGCGGTCAGTTCGGTCAGTCTCCCCACGGCGACGTAGTGCGTGCTCAGTGGCTCGTGCCGGATCGCCGACCGCATGATCCAGGTGCCGCCGGCGAAGGCCGCGCCCGCCGCACCGTACTCGCCCAGCGCATCGAGCCCCGCCGCAAGCGAGGGCGCAACGTAGATCGTTGCCGGCGCATCGCGCGTCGCAGCCGCGGCGTTCTGGATGGCGGAACCGGATGTCATTGGCGTCGCTCCTGGCGCAGGCGATCCAGCAGCACGCCGATGATGACGATCGCGCCGAGCACGACCATCTGGACGTATCCGTCGATCCGGGTCAGGTTCATGCCGTTGGAGAGAATGGTGATGAACAGGGCGCCGAGCACGGCGGTGCCGACGCCGCCGCGCCCGCCGGCCAGGCTCGTTCCGCCGACCACGGCGCCGGCAATCGCCTGCAGCGAGAGCGCGCCGCCGAGATTGGGCTCGCCCGATCCGGTCCGCGCGGTCAGCATGATCGCACCGAGCGCCGCAAGTCCCGAGCAGAGCACATAGGTCGCGACCAGGATGCGTCTGACCGGCAGGCCGGCGACGGCCGCGGCGCGCGGGTTGGTGCCGATCAGATAGAGCGAGCGGCCGAACACGGTGCGCGCCAGCAGCAGATGCAGCCCAACGCCGATTGCAGCGGTGATGACGATCGCCGCCGGCACGCCGAACAAGCTGCCGCCGTAGAAGATTTGCGAGAACAGCGGCGGCACGCCTTGCACCGGCCGTCCCGACGAAAGGGTGGTCGCGATCCCGATCGCGATATTGTAGCTGCCCAGCGTCGCGACGAAAGGATTGACGCCGAGGAGCGCAATGACGCCGCCGTTGAAGAGGCCGCAGGCGATGCCGAGGGCGAAGCCTGCCCCGAGCCCCGCGAGCAGCACGGTGCCGGAGTCGTGACCCGACGCCGCGGCGCCGGCCATCATGAGGGCGCTGCCGACGCTGACCATCGACACGGTCGGGCCAAGCGCGAGGTCGAAGCCGCGGGTCAGGATGACGACGGTCTGCGCCATCGCGAACAGGGCCAGGTAGCTGGTCTGCTGTGCGATGTTGAGCAGGTTGGCCGGCGACAACACCCCGCGGTCGACGGCGGCGAAGCCGAGCAACAGCATCACCAATGCGACCGGCAGCACCGCGCTCCAGAGCCGCCGGCTCAACGTCAGCTTCGGGCGCTCGGTGTCCTTGGCGGCAACGGACAGTTCGAGGTCAGACACGCGGCTTGCTCCGTCGGCTGAGTTCGTCGAGCGCCACGGCCGCGACCATGATGACGCCGAGGAATACCGGCTGAAGCCGCGAGTCGACGTGCAGGAGGTTGAGCGCGTTGCCAAGAATGGTGAGAAACAGCGCACTGACGGCGACGACCTCGATCCGCCCGACGCCGCCGCGCAGGCTGACGCCGCCGATCACGGCGGCGGCGATCGACTGCAGCATCATCCGGTCACCGCCAAAGCTGGCCTGGCCGGAGCCGACCTGCGCCGTCAGCAGAATGCCCGTCAATGCCGCAAGGGCGCCCGAGACCACGTAGGTGCCCACGATATGGCGCTGGATCGTCACACCCGATACCACGGCGGCATCGACATTGCCGCCGATCGCGTAGACGTAGCGGCCGAACAGCGTGCGCCGCTGCGCAAACACCATCATCAGGATCACGATCAGCGCGACGTGGGCGGCGGTCGGCAGACCGAACGCCTGGGCGCGTCCGAAGCCCTTCACGAATATCTCGGGCATGCCGTAAACCGGGATGCCATTGGTGATCATGAGGCCGACACCAGCGGTGGCGGACATCGTGCCCAGGGTCACCACGAAGCCGGAGACCTTGAGCTTCGCCACGCAGAAGCCGTTGACGAGCCCGACCGCGACGCCGCAACCGAGCCCGGCCGCGACCCCGCTTGCAATGATGAGGGCGTTGGAGCCGGGAAATGCCGCCGCGGTGACCGCCATGGTCTTTGCGGTGACGACGCTCGCCAGGGCGACGACTGCGCCGACCGACAGATCGAAGCCGCCGGCGATGATCACCAGCGCCTGGCCGCAGGCGACGATCGCCAGCAGCGAAGCGTTGCGCAGGATGTTGAGGACGTTGATGATGCCGTAGAACTGCGGATCGACCGCCGACATGCCGGCCACCAGCAGCACCAGCAGGGCCGGCAGCAGCCCGATCCGTCCTGCGATCGATCGCAGGCTGATCGAGCGGTGCGGACTCGCGGCGACCAGCATCGTATTCATGCGACCTCCGCGGTGAGATGATCGCGGAAGAAGCTCGACAGCACATTCTGCTCGGTCTTCTCGGCGCCCGTCAGCTCGGCGGCAATACGGCCCTGATGCATGACGTAGAGCCGGTTCGACAGCGCCAGCACCTCGGGCAGTTCGGACGACACCACGATCACGGCGGCGCCGGCCTCGACGAGGCGCTTCATGAACTCGTAGACCTCGAGCTTGGCACCGACGTCGATGCCGACGCTCGGCTCGTCGAACAGGAACACGGTCAGCTCGCGCGTTAGCGCGCGCGCCAGCATCACTTTCTGACGGTTGCCGCCCGACAATGCGCCGGCGCTCCGCTCGATGTTGGGCGGCCTCAGCCGCAGTTGCGCCATGATGCCCGCGACTGTCACGCGTTCGGCGGCTTGCCGGACAATGCCGAAGCGGGCGAAGGCGGGCAGGTCGAGCCCGGTCATCGACGCGTTCTCGCGGATCGGACGGGACAGCGCGAGGCCTTCGGTGATCCGGTCGGCAGGGAAGTAGGCGATGCCGCGCTCGAGGCTTCGCCGCGGGGCCGGAAATTGGTAAGGCCGCCCGTCGATCCGGATCGTGCCTGATGTCGTGGGCTCGATCCCGTAGATCGCGCGGATCAGCTCCGACTTGCCGCAGCCGACGAGGCCCGCGATGCCGGTGATCTCGCCGGCTCGGGCATGGAAATTGACCTCCTGAACGCTGCGGTCGGCGAGCGTCAGGTTCTCGACGTCGACCATCACCTTGTCCGGCTGGTGCGCGATGGCCGGAAACAGCAGGTCGATAGTCCGGCCGGTCATCAATTCCACCAGCTCGCCGTCGGTCGAGCTGGCGGCCTCGAGGGTCCGGATGTGACGGCCGTCGCGCAGCACCGTGATCCGATCGGCAAGGGCACGGATTTCGCGCATGCGATGCGAGACGTAGATCAGCCCGACATTCTGGCGCTTCAATCGCGCGATCAGCTCGAACAGCCGTCCGGTCTCGCGCTCGGTCAGCGAGGCGGTCGGCTCGTCGAGGATCAGAAGGCGGACGCGGCCGAGCAGGGCCTTGGCGATCTCGGCCATCTGCTGGTGCGCGCGGGAGAGGTCGTCGACCCGTTGCGACGGGTCGAGGTCGAAGCCGAGCTCGTCGATCAGCGCCGCCGCGCGCTTGCGCATCTCGTCCGTGCGCAACACGCCGCCGCGCGTGATTTCGCGGCCGAGGAACAGGTTCTCTTCCACGGTGAGGCTCGGGATCAGCGAGAATTCCTGAAACACCGGGCTGATGCCGATCTCGCGCGCCCGCTGCGGCGTCAGATGGTGGATCTCCTCGCCACCGAAATGGAACGTGCCTTCGTCAGGTGGAAACGTGCCGGATACGACGTTGATCAGGGTCGACTTGCCGGCACCATTCTCGCCGAACAGGACGTGAAGTTCGCCCGCATGAACATCGAGGTCGACGCGGTCGAGCGCACGGACGCCGGTGAAGCGCTTTGATATCCCCCGCAACTGGAGCAAGGGCTCGGCCGGCTTCGGATCGATCGCGTCGCTCATCAGCTTCTCCGGGGGCGTGGACGTGCAGGCGGGAGCGCGCTCCCGCCGTGGCGGTTCGGACCGGCTTATTTGGCCTTGACCGAGTAGACCGGCGTCCAGCTTGCCGGCGCCAGCACGAGATCCATCTGCAGTTTCGGCACGGTGGTCTTGTCGATGACGGCGGCCACCGGCTGGACGAGACTCACGACCGGCTTCTTCTCGATCAGACGCACCGCCTGGTCGATCGCGATGGCGCCTTCGCCGACCGGATATTGGGTTGCGAAGGCGAGGATGTCGCCGCGGTTCAGCGCGTCGAGCATGGCCTGGTTCTCGTAGGACGACACGATCTTCAGATCGCTTCGGCCGGCCTCGGCGACGGCGCCGATGGCGGCTTCGGCGGTAGGGGCGGTGCCCCAGATCACATTCATGCTGGGATAGGCCTGCAATGCGTCCTGAATGAGCTGAAGCTGCACGGCGACGCCGGAGTCGCCGAACTTCTCGGCCAATATCTTGGCGTTGGGGTTCTTGGCGACGGCCTTCTTGAAGCCTTCGTTGAACGACTCTGCCCAGCCGGAGCCGGCCGGACCGGGAAACGTCACGATGTTGAGCTTGTCGCCGGGCTTGGTCTGCGCCAGCAGGCCTTCGCCGGTGACCTCACCCATGGCGACGAAGTCGACGTAATTGGCCGCGGGCAGCGCATTCGGCGGCAGCGGATTGGTGACGCCGACCACCGGAACGCCCTTGGCCTTGGCCTCCTCGAACTTCTTGCTGAGGCCCGCGCCGGAAATCGCGCCGACGATGATCGCGTCCGGTCCGCTCGCCATGCAGTCGTCGAATTGCGACAGCTGCTTGGGCAGGTTCTCGTAACCTCCGGCCTCGTAGAGGTTCATGTTGACGTTCATCGCCTCGGCCTGCTTCACGATGCCGTAGGCGACGGCGACCCAGAAACTGTCCTTCATGTGCGGAAACAGCACACAGAGCTTGTAGGGCTTCTCGGCCTTCGGCAGCGGCGTGTAGTCCGCCGGCTTCGGCGTGCCGGATGACGCATCGTAAATCTTCATCGGAAACCACGGTGTCTCGGCGCCCGCGGTCGCCGGCGTGGCGGCGCCGGCAAGGGCGAGCGCCGCGGCCATGCCGAGCGCGGGGCGGATCGGCCACGGCCGGCTGGAAGAAAGGCACGTCGTGTTCGTCATAGCGCAATCCTCGTGGTTTGAATGAAAGGGGTGAGATGACGGCTCGGAGTCCTCTTTGGCGCACCGACCGCTCCGCCTGCGGGCGGAGCGAATTCCGATGACGATCAGCCCGCCTTCCACATCGCGACCGAGCGCCGCTCGAAGGCTTCGCGGAATTGGCGGGTGGATTCGGGAAGCAGGGCGCCGGTGCCCCAGTCGAGGATCACGGCGTGACTGCGGATCACGTCGAGCGCATTGATCGCTCCGTTGCGGTAACGCTGCGCCACGACCTCCGGATCGAGCCGGACATTGGCCACGCGTTCGGAGCGGATCTTGCGACGGAGCGCCTCGGTCGCGACCTTGTCGACCTCGTAACTGCAGAGCTCGGCGTCGATGGTGTGCACCACGACGCCGTAGTCCTTGGCGGCGCGCTCGACCGAGACATAGTCGTCCTTGATATCCTCGATCACCAGATTCGGATCGCGCTCCAGCGGGTCGCCGAAGCCGCCGCCGCCGGCGGTCGGGCGCGAGAAGACGTCGCCTTCGCCGATCGGGACATCCGAGAAGATCGAGCCGAGCCGCTCCTCCGCCGCGCTGCCGGCGCGCCTCAGGGTCAGGCCGTGCGGCATGGATGGCAGGCCACCTTCGATGCCCCACACGATGGCGCGCTCGCGGTCGCAGATATAGGAGATCACGGTCTTCTCGGCCTGGAGCATTCGCGACGTCTTGACCACGCCGGCGCCGCCGCGCCATTTGCCGGGGCCGGGCGAGTCCTTCAGGATCTCGCATTCGGTGGTCAGGATCGGGTTGGCGCGCTCCTGGCCTTCGACCGGCTGCGACATCAGGCCGGTGCCGAAGCAGGCGGTCGTGACATTGCTGCCGTCCTTGCCGTTGCGTCCGCCCCAGCCGCCGGGCAGCCAGTCGTAGAACATGAAGATCGGCTTGTCGGGGCTCCGAGCATCGAGACCGCCGGTGAGCAGATATTCGAGATTGAAGGCGCAGGCGAGCGCGCGCTCCGGCATCAGCTTCGACCACATCTCGTAGATCGAGTTCATGATCTTCTCGAACGGCATCAGGAAGCCGGTGACTGCGATCGGCCATTTGGCATCGACGATCGAGCCTTCGGGCGCGATGATCTCGAAGCAGCGGTAGAAGCCGGAATTGAGCGGCAGGTCGGGGAAGAAGGTCTTCATGCCGGCGGCGACAGCCGAGAAGGTTGCGCCGAACGCCGAGTTGTAGATCGAGCCGATGGTCGGATGGCTGCCGGTGAAGTCGTAGATCGCGCGGTCACCCTTGATCGTCATCTTGATGCGGATCGGGATCATGCCTTCGCCGCCGGCCGGATCGCGGTCGATGAAGTCGACGGTTTCCCATTCGCCGTCAGGCAGCGCTGCGATGCGCTGGCGCGCCGAGCGCTCGACATAGTCCTGGACGGCGGCAAGTCCGGTCTCGACGGTGTCGCGGCCGTATTTGCCGACCAGGCGCAGGATCTCGCGTTCGCACACGGCGGTCGCTTCGGCCTGGGCCTGGATATCGCCGATGATCGAGGCCGGATCGCGGGTGTTGGAGGCGATCAGATGCGCGACGTCCTTGCGCAGGCCATTCTTGTCGAACAGGCGGACCGGTGTGATGCGCAGGCCCTCGCGGAACATCTCGCGGGCGGCGACGTCGAACGATCCCGGCACGCTTCCGCCGACGTCCGACCAGTGCCCGTTGGACTGGCTGAAGGCGATGATCTTGCCGTCGGCAAAGATCGGACGGATCAGCCGCACGTCGGAAAAGTGCGTGCCGCCGGCATAGGGATCATTGATCGCGAACACGTCGCCCTCATGCATGTCGCCTTCGAAATGGCGCATGACGTCCTTGCAGGTGAAATGCAGGGTGCCGACATGGACGGCGATATCCTGGTTGCCTTGCGCCGCGCATTCGCCATTGGCGTCGTGCAGCGCGCTCGAGAAGTCGCGGTTGTAGATCACGAAGGAGTAGCAGGTCCTTAAGACCTGCTCGCCCATCTGGTCGACGCTGGTGATGAAGGAATTCTTCAGCACCTCGAAGGTGACGGGATCGAGCGGAAGGGCTCCGGTCATGGTTCACTCCTTCACGCGGATGATGATGTTGAGATATTTGTCGACCTCGGCGCTGGCTCCGGGCGGCACGACGGTCGTGGCATCGACCTGTTCGATGATCGCGGGGCCCTGGAAGGAGAAGCCGCAGGGCAGGTCGTCGCGCTGATAGACGGGCGTATCGAGCCCGCTGCCGTCGAACCAGACCCTGCGGCGGCCGACCGGTTCGGGGCTAGTCCCGGTCGGCTCGTGAACGGCGAATTCAGCCTTCGGAACCACGCCGACCGCCTTCAGGTTGAGGCGGAAGAAGCTGACCGGCGCGCTGTCGCGGCGGAAATTGTATTCGCGGTGGTGCTCGGCGTGGAAGCTCTGCACCAGATCGGCAATCGCGCCGATCGGCCGTGGCGCGTTCACGGCGAGCGACCGCCATTGGCCGCGATACATCATGTCGATCGTCCGCTGCAGCACGATGTCCGTCTGCGCGACGCCCTCATGCGTCAGCCGCGCAAGGGCTGCCGTCTCAAGCTCCGCGAACTGCGCCTCGATCTCGGCAGCGTCGGCCTCCGCGGCGTCGACCATGCAGCTCTGCGAGAAATCGTGCTGCATGTCGACGAGCAGGCATCCGAGCGCCGAGGTCACGCCGGGATTGAGCGGCACGATCACGACGGGAATCGCCAGCTCGCGCGCGACATCGACGCCATGCAGCGCGCCGGCACCGCCAAATGCCACCAGCGCAAAGTCGCGCGGATCATAGCCGCGGCTGATCGAGATCAGCCGCACCGCATCCGACATGTTGGCATTGGCGACCTTGACGATCGCGTCCGCGGCTTCATGCAGGCCGAGGCCGAACGGCTTTGCAACGCCGTCTTCGACCGCCTGCTCGGCCAATGCGGGGTCGAGCTTCACCTTGCCGCCGGCGAGGTCGGTGCCGAGCCGGCCCAGCGTCACATTGGCGTCGGTGTTGGTCGGCTGCGTGTTGCCGTTGCCGTAGCAGGCCGGTCCGGGGTGGGCGCCGGCCGATTGCGGGCCGTTGCGCAGCGAGCCGGCTGGATCCGTCCAGGCCAGCGAGCCGCCGCCGGCACCGATGGTGAGCACCTCGATCGAGGCGAAGCGGATCGGATAGCCGAATTCGATGTGCCAGTCCTTGGTGATCCGCGACTGCCCCTCATAGGCCAGCGACACGTCGGTGGACGTGCCGCCCATGTCGAGGCCGATCGAATTGGGGAAACCGCACAGGCCCGCGATATGGCGGCTGGCGATGGCGCCGGCGGCGATGCCGGAGCCGGCGAGGCGGGCGGCAAAATCCTTCACGCTGGCCGGCGTCATGACGCCGCCGCCGGTGTGCAGCAGCAGCAGATCGCGGGTATAGCCTTCATCGGCGAGCCGTTCGCCGAGCCGGCTCGTGTAGTTGACGACCACCGGGCTGACGACGGCATTGGCGACCGTGGTCGAGAACCGCTCATGCTCGAAGATCTCGGGAAGCACCTGCGAGGAGATCGACACCGGAATGTCGGGCATCTCCGCCAGCAGGATGTCGCGCATGGCGCGCTCATTGGCGCCGTTGAGATAGGCGTTCATGAAGCAGACGGCGACGGCTGCGACGCCGCGGCGCTTGAGAATGCGGGCAACGTCGCGCGCGGCTTCGACGTCTAGCGGCTCGATCACCTTGCCGCCGGCATCGACCCGCTCGGGAACGGTGAGGCGGTCGCGCCGCGGCACATAGGGCCGGACAACGTCCTTGTAGGTGTCCCAGAGGTCTTCCTTGTTGGCGCGCCGGATCTCGATGACGTCGCGGAACCCCTTGGTCGTGACCACGGCGGTGCGGGGCAGGCGGCGCGTGATCAGGGCGTTGGTGGCAATCGTGGTGCCGTGCGAGAACAGCGCGACCTTGGAGAGATCGATTCCCGCCTTGGAGACGCCGCCCATGATCCCTTCGATCGGATCGCGCGTCGAGGAGGTCTTCTCGATGCGGACGCGACCGGTCGTCTCGTCCATGATGCAGATGTCGGTGAAGGTGCCGCCGACGTCGACGGCCACACGAAGGGTCTGCACCATGCGTCTTCCTTTCGAACAAGCGTTTCGCCGATCTTAGGCAGAACGGCGGCCCGCCTTCTTGACGCTGAGTGCAGGAAGATTTGTGCGAGAGAGCGAACCGCCATGCCTGCCCGGAGCGGCGGCGGGCTGCCCAAGAAGCAGTCAGGTCAACGATCAGATGAAGCGATCAGGTCGGGGATCAGGTCGCTGCGGTACCGATACCGGGTTCAGCTGTTGACGGCGCGCGACGTCGCGCGCGCTTCGCTCGGGGTGCAACCGAACCGGCCGCGATAGTTGCGGCTGAACTGTGCCTGGTCGGCAAAGCCACATTGATAGGCGATTTCCGAAATGCTCTTGCGGCAGCTCGCATCGCGCAGCAGGGCGTCGCACATCGACAGCCGCTGGTTGCGGATGTAGGCGCAGACGGTCAGACCCTCACCCTCGAAGATCTGGTGCAGGTAGCGCAGCGAGATGCCACAGCCATCGGCGATCATCTGCGGCGTCAGCCGCATGTCGTCGAGGCGGGCACGGATGAATTGCTCGCAGCGCAGCAGATGGCCGTTGCGCACCGAGGAGGAGTGGCCGGTCAGCACGCGGTCGTCGGATTCGATGGCCATCGCGAGCAATTCGATGAGGTGCTTGCCCATCATCGCGCGCGCCGTCTCGTCCATTTCCTCGATGCGCTCGGCGGAGAGCCGCAGCGTATCGACGAACAGTGCCCCGACGCTGCGGCTGGCATCGAATTGCAGCGTGGCGAGACGTTCGGGGCGGGAAATACGGGCGCGCAGCACGGCGCTCGGGATCTTCAGACACCACAGCGCCGTCGGGTCCTGATGGCTGAACTCGTAGGGCAGGTGGCTGCGCTCGATCAGGAACGCGCCCGGCCTGCAGTGCACGACCTTGCCGTCCTGCTCGAAACGGATTTCGGCAAGTTCGGGCACCGTGATCAGGAAGGATTCCTCCCGCTCGCTCAGCAGATGCCGCTCATGGCGCTTGTACAGCAGGCCGTTGGCGATGTTTCGCGAGACCGAGAGCGGACCCATCGACCAGGCGCCGAGGCGCGCGTTGAAGTCGCGCGTGCTCGGGAAGCGCAGGTCGAGCGAGTAGTACGTCTTCGAGACGACCTCCTGCCAGTACTGGCGGCGGCTCTGCAACGGGATGTCGTTGGTCGTGTAGGTGACTTGCATGTCTCACTCCCCGCCGCCGGCTGTGCCTCCGGTCGTCGCGTCCCGGCCAAAGTGTGGCGAGGACAGCCGGACCGCGTCAAGTCGAATAAAACGGAACCAGATATTCTAGATTTCGATTGCCTCCTCGGCCTGATGCCGATGATCGACGCTGACGGGAGGCCGGGCCGGCCCGACGCCTGCCACCGCAAAACGCATGAAGTCGCGGAACGCCATCGCGGCTTCCGATGGCCTGGTGTCGCGACGCCAGGCCAGGCCGATGTCCATGCTGGGCACCTCGTCTTCGACGATGCGGGTCTCGATCCGCTGTCCTTCCAGTGACCACGGCCGGTAGATCAGGTCGGAGAGAATGGCGATGCCCATGCCGCCTGCGACCATGGAACGCACGGCTTCGACCGAGGAGGTCCGGAACACGGTCTTTGGTTCGAGCGCGGCGTTGCTCCAATAACGCATCGAAGTGTGCTTGGCTTCGTCGACGGTGAGCATGACGTAGGGATAGGTCGCGATCTCGGCGAGATGAACCCGCTCGGCGCGGGTCAGCGGATGCTCCGGTGCAAGCCAAAGCCGGCGCGGCGAGCGCAGCAACGTCTCGCTGCTGAGTTTTGTATTGTCGCGCAGGTTCGAGACCAGCATCACCGCAAGATCAAGCGCGCCATCGACCAGCGCCCGTTCAAGCACGTCGCGCGGCGCCTCGAACAGCTCGATCGTGATGCCGGGGAAGCTTGCCTGGAAGCGCATCTGGTGGCGCGGCAGAAAGTAGCCCGACACGGTGTAGGTGACGCCGATGCGGATCGTGCCGAACAGGGGCCCGGCGGACATCTGCGTGCTGCGCACCGCTTCGGCGACAGTGGCGAGGATTTGACGGCCCTGGGACAGGAAGCGGCTGCCCTCCATGGTGACGGTCACGCCGTTCGGCGTGCGTTCCAGCAGCCGGGCGCAGACGGTCGCTTCGAGCTGCTGAATGGCCGCGGTGACCGCGGATTGCGAGACGTTGAGGTCGATCGCCGCCTGGCTGATCCGCCCGGTCTCGGCGGCGGCGACAAAGTAGCGGATTTGTTTCAGAGAAACGGACATCGCGGTTGTTCCGATGTTGCCTAACCCATGAGCGGTGTTCCTCAGCCCGGCGATATTCTTTGCAACTCCCGTGCCGACAGTCGGAGAGTGCAAGGTGACGCCGATTCCGGACATGAGGGGCCGCAACCGACGGCGCGATGCGTGGATATGCAGGCCCGGCCACCGGATCGGCGGCCGCGGTCCTTGTCGAATGGGCAGACGACCGGCGACTATGCCAGTGCGCTGTGCAACCTGCCGAGCAACTCCGACCGGCTTTTGCGGGCCGCCAGCGCCTGGCTCATGTCGACCTTGACGAACTTCACCGGCGTGTTGGGCTGAAGCTGGCCGATCAGATCCATGTCCGCGGCGATGACGGTGCCGACCATGAAGTAGCCGCCACCGGAGACTGCGTCACGATGCAGCACGATCGGCTCGGTACCGCCGGGAACCTGGATCGAGCCATAGGGATAGCAGGCATCGGTGATGTTGGACGGGTCGGAGCCGGCCCCGAAGGGCGGTTCGCGTGGCACAAATTCGAGCGGCTTGCCGCCCTTGAAGCGATAGCCGATGCGGTCCGCTTCCGGCGCGACCTTCCAGGTATCGGAGAAGAAGCCGTTGCCGGCCGCCTCGGTGATGCGGTGCCAATAGAGTCCGGGCATGGCGCGCAACTCCGTCGGCATCCCCGCCGGTTGCCCACGCAAATCCCTGGCGACGGTGCGGCCGTCCTTGCCCGTCGCGGCGGCATGGCCGACCGGCAGTTCATCGCCGGCCTCGAGCTTGCGGCCCTTGAAGCCGCCGAGCGCGCCGAGCGCGTAGGTCGAGCGCGATCCGAGCACCACCGGCACATCGATGCCGCCGGCGACCGCGATGTAGCCGCGCGCGCCCTGCTTGAGGAAGTCGAACGAGAGAATCTGGCCGCGCTTGACCTTGAAGCTGGTCCAGCCCTCGCGCGGCTCGCCGTCGAGTTTCGGCGGCAGCTCCGCGCCGGTGACCGCGACGGTCGCGTCGGCAGTGAATTCGAGCTCGGGTCCCATGAACACGGCTTCGAGGACGGCGGCGCCTGCCTCGTTGCCGACCAGCAAATTGGCGGCGGCGAGCGCGTGACGGTCCATGCCGCCGGAGAGCGGGATGCCGATGTGATAATAGCCGGGACGACCGAGGTCCTGCACGGTGGTCGCAAGACCCGGCTTCAAAACCCTAATGGCCATGGAGAACTCCATCGAGCTTGCTGTTGTAGGCATCAACGTCGCGATTGAACTCGGTCAGCGAGAACGAGACGTCGCGGATTACGGGAGCAAAACGGCCGGCATCGACGTCGGCGACCGCCGCGTCATAGGCGGCGCGGTCGATCGGCTTCCACTTCACGATGTCGCCCGGCTTGAACAGGCACATGAAGTCGCGCAAATAGCTGATGGTCTGGTTGGGATCATAGATCGGCATCGGCGTGATGCCGAACATCTGATACCCGCCGGCGCCGCGCACCGAGTAGATGCAGCTGAAGCAGCCGCCATGCCCGACGGTGAGTTTCGGCGTGTCGGTGCGCGGGCGGAGATATTTCGGGGCCTGAAGCTGCCGCTTGCGCTCGACCATCTGGTAGAGGAAGGGCAGGCCGGCGACGAAGCCGACCATCGAGACGAACCATGGCGCGCTGGAATGCGCCTTGATGAAGGCATCGACGCTGTCGAGGCCGTTGATCCGCGCGGCATATTCGAGGTCGGTACCGTCAGGATTCTGATGCCGCTCACGGAAGCGCATCAGGGTCTCGTGCGTCCAGGGATCGTTGTACAGCACCGGGATTTCGATGATCCGCGTCTTGATCACCGGCTCCGACTTCTCGGATGCGGAGTCCAGCCGTTTCAGCTCGACGAGCAGATCGTCAGGCTTGATCTGATCGGGATCGAACTTGACTTGATAGGACGCATTCGCCGGGCAGATCTCGGTGACGCCCTTGATCTTGGCGTCGCGCACCGCATTGGTGATGAAGAGGCTCTTGAAGAAAGCCTCGAGCGACATCGCTTCGCCGACCTCGGCGAAGATGTGCTCGTCGCCGCCGAAGGAAAATCGGGTTTGCATGACTAGCGGCCTCCTGTTGCTGACGGGGCGGATTCTCTGATGGTCATGACGTGACCTTCGCGAGCGATGGCGGGGGAGCGGTGGCGAGGGTGGCGGCATGGGACTCCAGCCACGGTTCGAGCCATGCCGTATGGAAGCGTCCGGCCTGCACATCGGCGTCGCGCGCCAGTGCCTGATGCAGGGGTTTTGTCGTGAAGATGCCTTCGACGCTGAGCTCGGCGAGCGCGCGCTCGAGCTTTCTGATTGCGCTCGGCCGGTCCCTGTCATGCACGATCAGCTTGCCGAGCAGGCTGTCGTAGAACGGCGGCACGGTGTAGCCCTGATAGAGCATGCTGTCGAAGCGCACGCCGTCGCCGCTGGGCACGCTGAGCCCGCTCACCGTGCCCGGATTGGGCAGGAAATTTCGCGCGGGATCCTCGGCATTGATCCGGACCTCGATCGAATGGCCGCCGACGCGCACCTCGTCCTGTCGGATGCGCAACGGCTCGCCGCCGGCGATCCGGATCATCTCGCGCACGAGGTCGATGCCCGTGACCATCTCCGTCACGGGATGCTCGACCTGGATGCGGGTGTTCATCTCCAGGAAGTAGAACTCGCCAGTTCTATCGTCGTAGAGATATTCGAGCGTCCCGGCGCCACGGTAATTGACCGCCTTGGCCAGTGCCACGGCCGACGTGCAGAGCTTTTCGCGCACGGCCTGGGTGAGCGAGGGCGAGGGGGCTTCTTCCCAGACCTTCTGGCGGCGGCGCTGCAACGAGCATTCGCGCTCGAAGCAATGGATCACGTCGCGGCCGTCACCGAGCACCTGGACCTCGATATGCCGCGCACCTTCGATCAGCTTCTCGACATAGAGCCCACCATCGCCGAAAGCCGCGAGTGCCTCGGCTTGCGCCTGCGGCATCAGATGATGGAATTCCTCGGCCGACCGGGCGATGCGAATGCCGCGTCCGCCGCCGCCGGCGGCAGCCTTGATCATCACGGGGAAGCCGGTTGTCTCGACCAGCGCGAACGCCGCCTCCGCCGATTCCAGCCGCCCCTGGCTGCCGGGCACGGTCGGCACGCCGGCCGAGGCCGCGGCCTCCCGCGCCGCGACCTTGTCGCCCATCAGCCGGATCGATTGCGCGGTCGGCCCGACGAAGACCAGTCCAGCCGCCTCGACCGCGGCCGCGAACTCGGCATTCTCGGCCAGGAAACCGTAGCCGGGATGGATGGCGTCGGCGCGGCTGTTTTGCGCCGCGGCGAGGATGGCCGCCTGATTGAGATAGGATTTCGACGCTTGCGGCGGACCGATATCGATCGCTTCGTCGGCGAGCCTGACCGCAAGCGAGTCCTTGTCGGCCTTGCTGTAGACCTGAACGGTCGCAATGCCGAGGTCGCGCGCTGCGCGGATGATGCGCACCGCGATCTCACCGCGATTGGCTATGAGGAGCTTCTTGATCGCCATGGCTTGTCAGACGTCGATTTCGGCGATCGGCTGGCCGGCCATCACGGCGTCCTCGTTCTCGGCCAGGAAGCGGACGATCTTGCCGGCGATGCCGGCCTTCACCTCATTGAACGATTTCATCACCTCGATGAGCCCGATCGTGTCGCTCTCGGCGACGACGTCGCCGTCGTCCTTGTAGACCGGCTTGTCGGGCGCCGGCTTGCGGTAAAAGATGCCCGGAAGCGGCGAGAAGATCTGCTGCGTTGCCATGGTTTCCTCTTGAGGTGATTGCTTGGTTGTTGGCGCGACAGCTCAGCGCGCAGTGAGATAGGGACGGACCGCTTCGCGAACCGCCTCCGCGATGGCGACGGCGTTCGGCGTGTCGGAGTGGATGCAGATCGAATCGGCGCCGACCACGATATCGTTTCCCGCCACCGTGCGCGTCTTGCCTTCATTGACGGCTCTGGCGCATCGGCTGGCGGCGTCGGCCGGATCTTTCGCCTCGTGCTCGCGCGTGATGATCAGGCTGCCGTCGCCATTGTAGTCGAGGTCGGCATAATATTCGGCGACGAAGGCGTGGCCGCGCCGCTCGTAGACCTGCTGGTGCAACGTGCCCTTCATGCCGAGCAGCGGCACCTTGTAGACATCGGCGGCATCGGCCACGGCCTCGGCGATCTCCTCGTTGCGCGCCGCCATGCCGTAGAGCGCGCCATGCGGCTTGATATGATTGAGCGGCATGCCTTCCGCATCCAGGAACGCCTTGAGCGCGCCGATCTGATAGAGCAGGCAGTTGGCCAGCTCCTCGCGGGTGATCTTCATCTCGCGGCGGCCAAATCCCTGCAGATCCGGCAGCGAGGGATGCGCGCCGACCTTGACGCCGAACTCCCTGGCAAGCTGCACGGTCTTGCGCATGTGGTTGAAGTCGGAGGCATGAAAGCCGCAAGCGACGTTGGCGACGTCGATATGGGGCATCAACGCCTTGTCGTCGCCCATCTTGTAGAGGCCGTAGGCCTCACCCATGTCGCAGTTGATCACGACCATCTCCTGATTTCCTTCCAACTGGCTTTGCTTTGACCGGCGGCAAGTCCGCCCGGGGTGCGGCTGGCGCACCCGGGCAGGGCTTGCCGGTTACTTCGACACCAGATAGTCGAGCGGAATCTTTTCCGAGATCGTCCACTGGTCGACCACTTTCGGCTTGCCGGCCTCGGTGTCGACGATCAGGTAACGGCCCTGGTTCTGGTGGTGGATGTCCTTGGTGAAGGTGCGCGGCCCGAACAGCGTGGGCTCGTTGTTCATCTTCTCGAGCTCGGCCACGACGGCCGCAGCATCGGTCGATTTGGCGCGCTCGACCGCCTTGGCCCAGACGTCGATCAGCACGTAGCCCGGATAGACGTATTGGCTGGACGGGTCACCGCCGGTGACCTCCTTGTACTTCTTGTTGAACTCGTTGACCTTCGCGTTCGGATCGTCGCCGTAGACCGAACCCTGCACCGGGACATAGAAGTTCGAGAGGTCGGGAACCGCGTTCATCCAGTAGCTGCCGTCGACGCCCGAGCCGTTGAGGATCATCGACTTGATGCCGGCGGCGCGGATCTGCTTGATGGCGGAGACGGCGCCCGGCATCATCGTGCAGAGCATGATCGCGTCCGGTTCCTGCGGCAGGCTCTTGATCCGCGTGATCTGCGAGGCGATCGAGGCGTCGTCGTTCTTGAAGGTGTCGCTGCCGACCAGCTTGGCGTCCTTCAGGCGCGGCAGCATCCAGTCGAAGCCGTCGCAGATGCCCTTGTTGTACACGGTCCAGCTGTCGAGCAGCCGATAGAAGTTGCGCGCGTTCTTCTTGGTGTAGGCCCATTCCGACATGGTCGCGCCCTGCACCGGGGCGAGCACCGACGCCGAGAACGAGAGCGGGCCGACGCCGGGGATGCCGGCCTTGATCGATTCGGCGCAGAGGAAGAAGGAGACCTTCCCGGCGGCCTGGGCCTGCAGCGCCGCCGGCGCGCCGAAATCGTAGTCGCAGGAGACGATCACGAGATCGGCGCCCTGGTCGAGCACCGCAAGGCCGGCCTTGGCGCCTTCGGCCTGATCGGTCTTGGTGTCGGCAAAAACGGGCTTGATCTTCTTGCCGAGCAGGCCGCCGGCCTTGTTGATCTCGTCGATCCGGATCAGCGCCGCGTCCTGCGCCGGCTTGTCATAGGCCTGCATGAATCCGGATGCCGCGGTCGCAAAGCCGACGACGATCTCGTCGGCCGCCTGCGCCGGTGTGAACCAGAGCGCGGATGCTCCGGCCAGAATGCCGATTAATGTCGTAAAGCGCATAACCCCACTCCTCCAATTGTACAAACGAGCCTCAGTGCAGTTCCTTCAGTGCGGTCTGGACCGGCCGGGTCAGGCGCCGCTGCAGCGGCCATCGGCGCCAGGAGAATTCCCGGTTGCGGGTCAATCCGGTCGGCAGATAGATCAGGATCACGATGGTGATGATGCCGATCGCGATCTCCTGGACCCCGTTCGGCAAGCCGACGGTGTGCCCGCCAAGGCTGATGCCCTTCTCGAGATCGCGGAACAGCTCGATCAGCACCGAGATCGCGACCACGCCCGAGACGGCACCGCTAAGACTGTACATGCCGCCGACCACCAGCATCGACAGCGTGATGAAGGTGGTGCGCAGATAGAATGCGCCTGGATTGACGATGCTGAGGAAGTGCGCGTACAGCGCCCCGGCGAGCCCGATGATGAAGGCGCTGACGACGAAGGCGATCAGCCGCTCGCGGACGATGTCGATGCCGGAGGCGCTGGCTGCGACTGCTTCGTCGCGCGTGGCGCGCAGCGCCAGTCCCGAGCGCGAGATCGAATAGAGATAGGCGATCGCGATCGCCACGGCGCCGCCGATCCATCCGGTCCAGACGTTCATGGTGGGCGGAATGCCGACGATCGAGCCTTGTCCGCCGGTCACCGAGTCCCAGTTCGAATAAACGTTGTTGATGACGCCGAGCAGGCCGAAGGTCGCAATCGAGGCGGCAATGCCCGACAGGCGCATGATGACGCGCCCGACGATCAGCGCGAACAGCGCGGCGAACAGGCCCGAGATCGGCGTCGCCACCCACATCGGCAGCTGGGTGTGGAGCAGCCACGCCGGCAAGCCCTTGAGGGTGATCGACTTCATGACGGGCGGAATGGTGAGCCAAGCGGTCATATAGGCGCCGAGGCACATGAAGCTGATGTGGCCGAACGACAGCAGACCCGAATTGCCGACGAAGACGTAGAGCCCGACCACCACCATGATGTTGATGAACATCTCGACCACGGTGCGGTTGAACGCCCGGCTGCCGAATTGATAGGAGAGGGCGGCCATGATGAGCAGCGCCACAATCAGCACGATCGGCGTGATGATCGTTTGCCGGATGACGGACGGCCGCTGCGACATCAATCAGACCCTCTGCTTGGCGGATTTCGGTGCGAACAGGCCCTGCGGCCGCACCAGCAGGACGACGATGACGGCGCCGTAGACGAAAGCGTCCCGGAACACGCGGGCGTCATGCGGCAGGGTCGCCTGGAACACGACGCTGGCCGCGCCAATCAGGAATCCGGCGGCTACGGCGCCGGGAAGGCTGCCGAGGCCGCCGATCACGGTCGCGATGAACGCGATCAGCATCACGTTGGCGCCCATGCCGATGTCGGCGGTGCCGGAATTGGTCGCCAGGATCAGGCCGATCGCGGCCGCCAGCATGCCGCTGATGGCGAAGGCCAGCAGGATCACGCCGTTGGCGCGGACCCCGAGCATGCGCGCCATGGTGAAATTATCGGCCGCGGCGCGCATTTCGAGCCCGTAGCGGGTACGCTTGAGGAACAGGACAAGGACCGCCAGCACGGCCAGCGTGATGATGATGGTCACGACCTGAAGCATCGGGATGTGGGCGCCGAGGAATTCGACCGGCAGGCCGAGGCTCGGCCACAGCGTGATCGACTTCGGCCGGCTCGAAAACAGCATCAGCAGGAGATGGCGGATGACGAAGCCGAGCGCGAAGGATGCGATCATCATCGTCGCCGGATTGGCGTTGCGGAAGCGGCGGAACACCACGATCTCCGACAGGATCGACAGCGCGGCGCCGATCGCCAGCAGGAGCGGGATCAGCAGATAGAACGGCAACTGGCCGGCGAAGACGATCGCTGCCGCGTCGATCGACGGCCACAACATGGCGAAGACGCAAAATGCGATGAAATCGCCATGGGCGAAGTTGACGAGCCGCATGACGCCGAAGATCAGGGCGATGCCGAGCGCGCCAAGGGCATAGAGGCTGCCGAGGCTCAGCGCATCGAAGATGATCTGGAGCAGCTCGCGCATCTCAATGATCTCCGAAGCCGAAATAGGATTGCTTCAGGCGATCGTCCCTGACCATGTCGGCCGCGGGGCCCTCGAGCACGACGCGGCCGCCGCGGATCAGGATCATCCGCCCACCGGTCATCAGGGCGCGCGTCGAGCTCTGTTCGACGATCAGGAGGGTGAGCTTGCGTTGGGCCCGCAGTCGCAGCAGGATCTCGTAGACCTGGTCGATGATCTTCGGCGCGAGACCGAGCGACGGCTCGTCGATCGCCATGATGCGGGGTGCGGCCATCAATGCGCGGCCGATCACCAGCATCTGCTGCTGGCCGCCGGACAGCATGCCCGCCGCGGTGTGGCGGCGCTCGGCCAGCATCGGGAATTCCCGGTAGACCTGATCCAGGTCATCGGCGATCTTGTTGCGGTCGGCGCGCATGCCGGTTCCGACTTTCAGATTTTCCTCGATGGTCAGCGCGCCGAAGACGTTGCGTCCCTCCGGAACCAGCGAGAATCCGCGCCGGGCGATGTCCTCGGGCGCGGCGCCGGTGATCTCCGCGCCGTCGATCATGATGGATCCGGAGCCCGGCGGCACGACGCCGGCGATGGTGTTGAGCAGCGTCGACTTGCCGGCACCATTCGGGCCGGTCACGAACAGGATTTCGCCCTCGTCGACCTTCAATGTCACGCCGCGCAGCGCCGTGAGGCGCCCATAGCTGACCGTGATGTCGTCGACGGCGAGCGCGGTCATGACGCGACGGCCGCTTCGGCGGCAACCTGCGCAATCAACTCGTCGCGCTGCGTGCCCATATAGGCGTGCCGCACGGCGTCGCTGTCGCGGATCTGCGCGGGGGGGCCAACTTCGATGACCTCGCCGGAATCGAGCACGAAGATGCGCTCGCAGAGCTCGAGCACGAGACCGATATTGTGCTCGATCAGCAGCACGCCGACACTGAGCTCGCCCGCGATCCGGCGGATGATGGCGGCGAGCTCATGGCTCTCGAGCTCCGACATGCCCGCCGCCGGTTCGTCGAGCAGCAGATATCGCGGTGTGCACATGATGGCGCGGCCGATCGCCACACGCCGTTCGTCGGTGTAGGGCAGTGCGCCCGCGATCGTGTTGGCAAGATGCGAAATGCCGAGCCAGGCCATCACCCGTTCGGCCTCGCCGATCGCTTCGGGCCGTCGCTGACCAAGGCCGACGCCGGTCACTTCCAGGTTGTCCATGACCGGCAGGTCGCGGAACAGCCGGCCTGACTGGAAGGTCCGGGCCACGCCTTTGCGTCGCAGCAAATGCGCTGCAACGCCGTTGAGCGTTTCGCCTTCGAGCTCCACGGTGCCGGCGCCGACAGGCTGAAAACCGGTCAGCACATTGATAAGAGTGGTTTTGCCGGCCCCATTGGGGCCGATCAGCCCGACGATGCGGCCCCGAGGCACGGCCAGGGTGACGTCGGACAGCGCTTTCAGGCCTTCGAATTGGACGCTGACATCGCGCGCGACCAACTCCAAACCGTCCGCCATCATCTCAACGCCTTTTCGCCCGCACCCAACGGATTGATCTTTCCGTTCCGTCGGGGGATTGTAAAATTCGAAATATCGTTCGCTGATATCGGAAAATTTTATGTCTCTGACGTTCCGTCAGGTTCGGCATTTTATCGCGACGGCGGACAGTGGACGCGTTTCGGCGGCCGCTGCCGCGCTGAGCGTGACGCAGTCGGCCGTCACCTCGTCGATCAAGGCCCTCGAGGCCGAGCTCGGCCGCAAGCTGTTCGACCGCCATTCCAATGGCGTGACGCTGACCTTCGACGGCCACGAGTTCTTGCAGCGTGCGCGCGCGATCGAGGCGAGCGTGTCGGACGCGATAAGGGGGCCGCATCGCTGGGGGACCCAGGTCGACGGCACCGTCGACGTGGCCGTGAGCTACACCGTCGCCGGATACTTCCTGCCGCCGCTGCTGACGCGATTCTGGCGGACCTTTCCGGGCATCACGGTCCGGCTGCACGAGTTTCAGCGCGATGCGATCGAGCAGAGCCTGATCAGCGGCAGCGTCGATGCGGCGATCATGCTGATCGCCAATCTGCACGACCGGCACTCGATTCGCTCGCGGCTGTTGTTGCGCTCGCCGCGTCGCTTGTGGACGTGCGTCAATCATCCGCTGCTGCGCAAGGACAGCATCAAGCTCGCAGACCTGGCGAGCGAGCCCTATCTGATGTTGACCGTCGATGAGGCCGAACGTTCAGCGATGCGCTACTGGCAGCATACGGCCCACGTGCCGAACGTCATCTTCCGCACCCTGTCGGTCGAAGCGGTCCGCAGCATGGTCGCGACCGGGATGGGAATCACCGTCCTGTCGGACATGGTCTACCGTCCCTGGTCGCTCGAAGGGCACCGCATCGATCTCAAGACGCTCGATGACGACGTCCACACCATGGATGTCGGGCTGGCCTGGAAGGACAAGACCAAGCTGTCGCCGGCGGCTCGCGCGTTCTGCGAGTTCGTCGCTCATTCCTATCCCGGATCGGAGCCGGTCCAATTCGACTAGCGGCCGTCGATCGCCTTGTCAGGGCAGCGAAACCACGCGCAGATTGTTGGTCGTTCCCGCCTGCGCGAAGGGAATGCCGGCGACGACGACCAGCAGGTCCCGGCTCGACGCAAACTGCTCGGCACGCGCGAATGCAGTCGCGCGCTCCACCATCTCCTCATAGCTGCCGATATCGTCGGACAGGACGCTGTGGGCCCCCCAGAGCAGGCACAGGCGGCGCGACACTTCGCGGCTTGGGGTGATGGCGAGGATCGGGAGGCTCGGCCGCTTGCGCGCGACGCGCGCGGCGGTGGTGCCGCTCGACGTGTAAGCCACGATGGCCGCGGCGTGAATCACCGAGGCGAGGTCGGCAGCGGCCGTTGCGACGGCATGCGGCGGCGTCTGCTCTTCGCCGGGCTCGGTCGCCTCGACGATCGAGCGATACATCTTGTGCTGCTCCGTGCTGCGGATGATGCGGTCCATCATCTCGACCGCCTCGCGCGGGTAGCGGCCGGTCGCGGATTCCGCCGACAGCATCACGGCGTCCGCGCCGTCATAGATCGCGGTCGCAACGTCGGAGACTTCCGCGCGGGTCGGCGTGGGCGCGGCGACCATGGAGTCCAGCATCTGCGTGGCGACGATCACGGGCTTCACCGCAAGCCGGCAGGCCCGCACCAGCTCCTTCTGGCGCCCCGGCACGTCCTCATGCGGAATCTCGACGCCGAGATCGCCCCGCGCAACCATGATGGCGTCGCACAGCTGGATGATGTCGTCGATCCGGTCGAGCGCAGCCGGCTTCTCGATCTTGGCCATCAGGCCGGCGCGGTCCCCGACCAGGGCTCGCGCCTCGATGATGTCGGAGGGCTTCTGCACGAACGACAGGGCGACCCAATCCACGCCGAGCTTCAGGCCGAACTCCAGATCGAGGCGGTCCTTCGCGGTGAGCGGCGACAGATCGAGCACCGTTCCCGGCAGATTGACGCCCTTGTGGTTCGAGATCGTGCCGCCGATGATGACCCTGGCTTCGATGAAATCGTCACCCAGCCCGGCGACGCGAACCCGGACCCTGCCGTCGTCGATCAGGAGGTCGTGGCCGGGTGCGACGGCCGCGAAGATCTCCCGATGCGGCAGCGGAATCGCGGTTCGGTCGCCCTCCGATCCGGACAGCACGAACCGGATGGTCTCGCCGGCCACCACGGTGAACTTTCCATCGCGCAAGGTGCCGACGCGGATCTTCGGACCCTGGAGATCCATCAGAATGCCGATCGGACGGCCGACGTCCTGTTCCAGCTTGCGGATCGCGGCGTGAATGCTGGCGTGATCGCTCTGGGTTCCGTGGCTGAAGTTCAGACGGAACGTGTCGACGCCTGCCAGCAGCAGCGCCTTGAGCATCTCCGGGGAACTGCTGGCGGGGCCGACGGTTGCGACGATCTTGGCCCGTCGATGACGACGCATGGGTCACCTCATTGCTGGCTTGCCGGACGCAATTAGCACGGCGCGGATATCGTTGACATTGGTAAGCGTTGGCCCGGTGCGCACGAGGTCTCCAAGGCGGTCGAAGAAGGTGTAGCTGTCATGCGCCGCCAGATAGGCCCGCGCGTCGAGGCCCCTCGCGGCCGCGCGCTTGAGCGTGTCAGGACCGATCAAAGCGCCAGCCGCATCTTCCGTTCCATCAATTCCATCGCTGTCTCCGGCTATCGCCCAGATATCGGACGTACCTGATAGCGCTATGACAAGTCCCAGCAAAAACTCGGTATTGCGGCCGCCGCGCCCCGCCGGCCCACGTCCGATCGTCACCGTCGTTTCTCCTCCGGAGAGCAGCAGCGCGGGGGCGGGGGCCGGCTGCGCATGCCCGGCGACCGAGCGGGCGATGCCGGCCATCACGGTTCCGAGTTCCCGTGCCTCGCCTTCGATCGCATCACCGAGAATGATCGGATTGAGACCTGCATCCCGGGCCGCACCGGCTGCAGCCTCGAGCGCGAGGGACGGCGCGGCCAGGATGCGGACATCAGCGTCGATCTCGCCGGGTTTTGGGGTCTCGTCGGCTTGCTCGAGCACGAGCCGCGCGGCCTCCGGCAGGTCGATTGCAAACCGGCGCACGATCTCTCGCGCTTCGGCCTTCGTGCTGCGATCCGGTAGCGAGGGGCCGGAGCCGATCGCCGCGGGATCGTCCCCCGGGATATCCGAGATCACCAGCGTCGTGACGCGGGCGGGGCGGGCGGCCAACGCCAGCCGTCCGCCCTTGATCGCGGACAGATGCTTGCGGACCACGTTCATCTCGGCAATCGTCGCACCGCAGGCAAGCAGGGCCCGGTTGACCGCCTGCTTGTCGGCAAGCGTCATCGGGAATGCAGGCAGCGTCATCAGGGCCGAGCCGCCGCCGGACATCAGGGCGATGACGAGATCATCAGCTGATAGCCCCTCGACGGCACGCAGCATGCGCAAGGCCGCGGCCTTGCTGCTGTCGTCCGGCACCGGGTGAGACGCCTCGAGCACCTCGATGCGGCCCGCGGGAACGGCATGACCGTGACGCGTTACCACTACACCGGAAAGATCGACATCCGGCCAGGCCGCGTCGATGCCGGCCGCCATCGCTGCTGAAGCCTTGCCGGCGCCGACGACGATGCATCTCCCCTTCGGCTTTGCCGGCAAGGCGCGCGCAATGGTCAGCTTTGGATCGCAGCTGGCGACGGCCGCATCGAAGATCTTCCGGAGCGCAGTCCGAGCGCGCAGGTCGGTCCAATCAGTGTTCAATCGCCGCGCTCCGGCCGGATGCAGGCGCGATCGCGGCCTTCGCGGTCGTCTCGCTGCCGAGAATGAACGCGCGCCGCATCGGCTTGATCAGCAACAGGGCGGTCAGGGCCGCGGTGGCGTTGAGCGCAACCGCGACGATGAACACGGCCTGCCAGCCGAACTGCGTGGAGATGATGCTCGCAAGCGGCACGAGCAGCGCCGCCGTGCCCTTCGCGGTGTAGAGCATGCCATTGTTGGTGGTGGCGTATTTGGCGCCGAAGGTGTCGCCCGCGGTGGCCGGGAACAGACTGTAGATTTCGCCGAACACGCCGAAATAGACCGCCGTGGCCAGCACGAAGACGACCGGAATATGGCCGTAGGCGGACAATGTCAGCAACATCAGCGCCGCCGTCGCGAACGCGATGAACATCGTGTGCTCGCGGCCGATATTGTCGGAGACCCAGCCAAAGAACGGACGGCCGAAACCGTCGAACACACGATCCAGCGAGATCGCGAACGTCAGTGCCGCCATCTGGAAGCCCGCCAGGGTGACTGGCGTATCGGCGATCTTGAAGTCGTGGGCGATCGGCCCGATCTGCGCTGCGGTCATCAGCCCGCCGGAAGCCACCATGACGAACACCAGATACATGACCCAGAAGATCGGGGTGCGCAGCACCTGGGGCGGGGTGTAGTCGATCGCGCTCTGGGGGAGATTGTGACGCTTTTTCCTGGGGGCCTCGACGCCATGCGGTGAGCGGACGAACCAAGCCAGCAGCAGAACGATGAGGCCTTGCCCGATTCCGAAGGTCAGGAAGGTGCTCTGATAGCCGCTCGTGGCAATCATGTTAGCGATCGGCACGACGGTGAGCGCCGCGCCGGCGCCGAATCCCGCTGCGGTCGCGCCTGCTGCGAGGCCGCGCCGGTCCGGAAACCATTTCAGCGCGTTGCCGACGCAGGTGCCGTAAACCGCCCCGGCGCCGATGCCGGCGACGATAGCCGCGGCATAAAGCGTGACGAGGGAGGCGGCGTAGGAGTTCAGCACCCAGGCCAGTCCGATCATCAGCCCGCCGAACATGATGACGATGCGGGGGCCGTATTTGTCCACGAACCAGGCTTCCACCGGCACCAGCCAGGTCTCGGTCATCACGAAGATCGTGAAGGCGAGCTGGATCGCCGGACGGCCCCAGTGAAATTGCGCGTCGATCGGATCGACGAACAGCGTCCAGCCATATTGCAGGTTGGCGATCATCGCCATGCAGACGATGCCGATCGCGAGCTGAAACCAGCGGAAGCCGCCGGGCAATGATTCCCGTTTCGTGCTGGAGGTCATGTGTGCTCCCAAAGCAGTATTTGCCGTTTGGTCCGGCCGCGTCAGGCTCTCGTCTTGCGGCCGGCTACTGACGAAATTCGTTGGTCAGCTCGCCGATTCCGTCGATCGCGACAGTGACCGTGTTGACGGGCTCTTTCATCACTCCGACGCCGATCGACGTCCCGCAGCAGATCAGGTCGCCCGGCAACAGCGTCATGTCGTGTGAGATCTTGCTGACCAGCGCCTGCGCGCTGAAGATCATGTCCGCGATCGGGTAGTTCTGGCGCTCCACGCCGTTCAGGATGGTGCGCACCACAAGGCTCGCGGGATCGAGGCCCGAGGCGATCACGGGACCGAACGGGCCATACCCGTCAAAACCCTTGGCCCGCGCCCATTGCGGGAAGGTCGGATCGCGATTGAGAATGTCCGCAGCGGTGACGTCGTTGGTGCAGGTGTAGCCGAAGATGAACGCGTCGGCCTGTTCGGGCGCGACCGCCGTGCAGCTCTTGCCGATGACAATGCCGAGCTCGCCTTCGTAGGTCGTCTTGCCATCGTAGCCCAATGGGCGCGTGATGACGGCGCCGGGCGCGGTCACGCTGGTCTGCGCCTTTAACAGATATAGCGGTTCGGGCGGCTCTGGCGATTTCAGCTTCGCCGCCAGCGCGTGAAAATTGTTCCAGAGCGCGATGATCTTGCTCGGCTCGGTCGGGGCGAGCAGCTCGACATCGTCGAGTGCCAGCGTCTGTCCGGTCGGTCGCGTGTCGCCGAACATCTCGCCTGCATGCACGGCGATGCCGGACGAGGTGAGTTGCCCGAAGCCGATGTCGGCGTGGTGGCGGAAGCGGACCCAGCGTGTCACATTGGCCATCGCGATCACGCCACCGCCAGCGATTGTGCTTCGGCGGCGCCGGCCGCCCCGTCATAGAGGCCCGCCAGCCTGGTGCGCTGCGCGACCAGCGCCAGCACCGCGTCGAGCGCCGGCGTCGCGATGCCGGTCATCCGGCCCATCTCCTGCACGACGGTGATCAACGGATCGATCTCGACGGGACGTCCCCGCTCGAGGTCCTGCAGCATCGAGGTCTTGTGGGCGCCGACCTTGCGTGCGCCTTCGATACGGCGTTCGACATCGACGCGAAACTTGACGCCGAGGCTTTCCGCGATCGCCTGGGCTTCGAGCATGATCGCCCTCGACAGCGCGCGCGTGCCGGGATTGCTGCAGATCACGTCGAGGGTCGCGTGGGTGAGGGCGCTGATCGGATTGAAACAGACATTGCCCCACAGCTTGAGCCAGATCTCGTCGCGGATGCGGTCGAGCACCGGCGCCTTCATGCCCGCTGCGGCGAACAGCTCGGAAAGCCTCTGGACATCAGGTGTGATCTCGCCGGAGGGTTCGCCGAGCGGAAAGTTGTTGCCGTAGACGTGGCGGATCACGCCGGGCGCTTCGATCTCGGTGGCTGGATACACCACGCAGCCGATGGCGCGCGCGGGGTCGAGCTCGTTCCATTGCCGGCCGCCGGGATCGATGCTCTCGAGCGTCGATCCTTCGTGCCGTCCGCCGTGCTTGTAGAAGTACCAGTAGGGGATACCGTTGACGGCGGTGACGATGCGGGTCCGCTCGCCCAGCAGCGGCCGCATCGGCTCGATGACGCCGGTGATCGAATGCGCCTTGAGGCAGATGATGACGTAATCCTGCTCGCCGAGTTCGGCCGGGTTATCGGTACAGCGCGGATGCACCACGCGCTCCTCATCGCCGATCAAAAGCTTCAGGCCGTTCTGCCGCATCGCGGCGAGGTGCGCGCCCCGCGCGACCAGGCTGACATCGGCGCCAGCGCGCATAAATTCGACACCGAGATAGCCGCCGATGGCACCGGCGCCGTAGATGCAGATCTTCATGAAATCCTCGCGAGCAGGGTGGAGCACGGTACGGGCCGCAGCGGCTCGAACCGGGTTGCGTGGCAATGGCCTTGAGAAAGTCCGTCAGGCCGCGCAGGCGGCCTCCTCGAAAGCAAAGGCGATGTCCCGCATGCTCACGACGCCGACCAGCCGGCCGTTGTCGATGACGGGGATATGGCGGATCCCGTGCCGAGCCATCAGATGCTCGACATCGGTGAGCGTGTCCTGTGAATTGCAGGAAACCAGCGGCCGCGGTGCAATGAACTGGGCAACCTTCATGGCAAGACCACCAGTGCCGCGCTCGGCGATCACAGCGACGACGTCGCGCTCGCTGAACATTCCGACCACAGCGGCTTCCTTGCTGCGCGAGCCGGCCCTGACTACGAGCGCACCGACATGGCTCGCGTACATCAGGTTCGCCGCAATGCTCACGGTTTCGTTCGAGCCGATCGTCACCACGTGCGCACTGTTGGTGCGAAGGATGTCCCCGACGTACATGGCAGCGTCCTCCCGGTTGCGTGATTGGGTCATTGTGAAGCAATCGTGGTATACATTATTCCAGAAGTCAAACAAAAGAATCGAGCCATTTCACGAGATAAATGGCAAAAATACTGACCTATCGGCGATCTCTATTGTCTTGACTTGCGGTTGAATTGGTATGCCAAATGCCAATACTGACGCTCGCGGTCGCGAGCGATTTCGTTCTGAACCACAACCGGTTAGGGGCAGGTCGCGATGAAAAGAGAGCCGATCCGGCGCAAGCCGTCCGACCCCGATTTTCGCGCGCAGCCGGATCAGGACGCACGAGACGGCGGCGTTCAGTCCGTCGATCGCGCGATGCAAATCCTGGAAACACTTGCAGAGGATGATGAAGGCTATCGGTTGACCGATCTGGCGATCCGCACCGGCCTGTCGCCGTCCACCGTTCATCGGTTGCTGACCACGCTCGAGAATCGCAGGTTCGTGCAATTCGACCGCGACGAATCCAAATGGCACATCGGCGCGCAAAGTTTCGTGGTCGGTTCGACCTTCATGCGCCGCCGGAATTTTGCCGCGCAGGCGCTGCCCTATCTGCGCAAGCTGCGCGACCAGACCAGGGAAACCGCCAACCTTGCCGTGGTCGATGATGAATCCATCATCGTGGTGTCTCGCATTGAAAGCCGGGAGATCATGCGCTCGCTGACCAAGGTCGGCGGGCGCGTCGCGATGATCGCCTCGGGCGTGGGCAAGGCGGTGCTGGCGACCTATTCCGATGCCGACGTCAACGCGATCATTCGCCGCCAGGGCATGCCGCGGCTGACGGAAAAGTCGATCGTGCGGCCCGGCGAGCTCTTCAAGGAATTGGAGAACGTGCGGCGTCAGGGCTATGCGGTGGATGATGAAGAGGCGCGGCTCGGCCTGCGCTGCGTGGCCGCGGTCGTCTTCAACGACTGCAACGAGCCCTATGCCGCGATCTCGGTCTCGGGCATGGCGGATCGGCTGACCAACGAGCGCTTGCCGGAGATCGGGACGATCGTGCACCAGATCGCAGCCGAACTCACCGCCGAACTTCGCGGGAACCGGACGCCGCAAGCGCAGACGTAAGGCGCGCTGCAATTTTCGCCGGTAACGATTTCCAGTTCTTCGCCGACGCTAATCACTTGAAGACGCGCAAGAAACCATTGGCGCTGCCACAGCGTGGAAAATCCAATCGATTGCGTTGAGATCGTTGATCGCGCGCCTGATGATCCCAGTCAGGCCAATAGCGAAGCGGGATCATCAAAATGAAAATGCGAGCAATCGATGCAGCAGTGCGCATTCTCCAACGCGAAGGAATCACGTGCGTGTTCGGCGTTCCCGGCGCCGCGATCAACCCGCTTTACTCCGCGCTGAAGCGCAACGGCTCGATCCAGCACATCCTGGCGCGGCACGTCGAAGGCGCCTCGCACATGGCGGAAGGCTACACCAGGGCGAAGGCGGGCAATATCGGCGTTTGCATCGGCACGTCGGGTCCGGCCGGAACCGACATGATCACCGGCCTCTACTCGGCGATCGCGGATTCGATTCCGATCCTCTGCATCACCGGCCAGGCGCCGCGGGCGCGCCTCTACAAGGAAGATTTCCAGGCCGTCGACATCGAGTCGATCGCCAAGCCGGTGACGAAATGGGCCGTCACCGTGCGCGAGCCGGCGCTGGTGCCGCGGGTGTTCAGCCAGGCGTTCCATGTCATGCGGTCGGGGCGGCCGGGACCGGTGCTGATCGATCTTCCCCTCGACGTGCAACTGGCCGAGATCGAGTTCGACGACGAGACCTATTCCCCGCTGCCGGTCTACAAGCCGACCGCGACCCGCAAGCAGGTCGAGAAGGCGCTCGAGATGCTCAACGCCGCGGAGCGGCCGCTGATCGTGGCGGGTGGCGGCGTGATCAACGCCGATGCCTCCGAGCTGCTGGTCGCCTTCGCCGAAGCGGTCAACGTTCCCGTGGTTCCGACGCTGATGGCGTGGGGCGCGATTCCCGACGATCACGCGCTGATGGCAGGCATGGTCGGCCTGCAGACCAGCCATCGCTACGCCAACGCCACGATGCTCGAATCCGATTTCGTGCTCGGCATCGGAAATCGCTGGGCCAACCGGCATACCGGTTCGATCGAGACCTACACCAAGGGACGCAAATTCGTCCATGTCGACATCGAGCCGACCCAGATCGGACGTGTCTTCAATCCGGATCTCGGCATCGTGTCGGACGCCAAGGCCGCGCTGGAGATGTTCGTGACCGTCGCCCGGGAGTGGCGGAAGTCCGGCAAGCTGCGCGACCGGCAGGCCTGGCCCGCCGCCTGCCGCGACCGCAAGCGTTCGATGCTGCGCAAGAGCCATTTCGACAACATCCCGATCAAGCCGCAGCGCGTCTACGAGGAAATGAACAAGGCGTTCGGCCGCGACACCTGCTACGTGACCGTGATCGGGCTGTCGCAGATCGCGGGCGCCCAGTTCCTCAACGTCTACAACCCACGCAACTGGATCAATGCCGGGCAGGCCGGCCCGCTCGGCTGGACCCTGCCGGCCGCGCTCGGTGTGCGCGCAGCCGATCCCGACCGCGAGATAGTCGCGCTGTCGGGCGATTATGACTTCCAGTTCCTGATCGAGGAGCTCGCGGTCGGCGCGCAGTTCAATCTGCCCTACATCCACGTCGTCGTGAACAATTCATATCTCGGGCTGATCCGGCAGGCGCAGCGCGGCTTCGACATGGACTACCACGTCCAGCTCTCGTTCGAGAACATCAACGCGCCCGAGATCGGCGCTTACGGCGTCGACCACGTGACCGTCGCGGAAGGGTTGGGCTGCAAGGCGATCCGGGTGACGGATCCGAACGACGCGCAGGCCGCGTTCGCGACCGCGCGCGAGCTGATGGCCAAGCACCGCGTGCCCGTGGTGGTCGAGTTCATTCTCGAACGGGTCACCAACATCGCGATGGGAACGGAGATCGACAACATCGTCGAATTCGAGGAGGTGCTCGATCTTCCGCTCGACGACGTTCCGAGCGCAGCACGATCCGGCACGCTGTTGCCGGCCTGACGACATCAGCGCTCAAAGCGGAGATACGCCCGTGCCTCAATTTGCCGCCAACCTCACCATGCTGTTCAACGAGCTGCCGTTCCTCGACCGGTTCGCCGCCGCCAAGGCCGCCGGCTTCAACGCGGTCGAGTATCTGTTCCCCTACGACTACGACAAAAGCGAGCTGCGGGAGGAGTTGGCGCGATCCGAGCTGACCCAGGTGCTGCACAATCTTCCGGCCGGCAATTGGGCCGGCGGCGAGCGCGGCATTGCGATCCTGCGCGATCGGGTCGATGAATTTCGCGACGGCGTGGTGCGCGCGATCGACTACGCGAAGGCGCTGGATTGCCGGCAGCTGAACTGCCTGGTCGGCATCGCTCCGGCCGGAGCGGACGCGGCAGAGCTTAACGAAGTCCTGGTGTCCAATCTGCGCTTCGCCGCCGGCGCGCTTGCCCAGCACGGCATCAAGCTTCTGATCGAGCCGATCAACACGCTCGATATTCCCGGCTTCTTCCTGAGCGGGACCGAACAGGCGGTGCAGCTGATTTCCGACGTGCGGTCGCCCAATTTGTTCATCCAGTACGACATCTATCACATGCAGATCATGGAAGGCGACGTAGCGCGGACCCTGCAGAAGCATCTCGGCCGGATCGCGCATGTCCAGCTCGCCGACAATCCGGGCCGCAATGAGCCAGGCACCGGCGAGATCAACTATTCCTATCTGTTCAAGCATCTCGACAGCATCGGATATCGCGGCTGGATCGGATGCGAATACAAGCCGCGGACGACCACGCTCGAGAGCCTTGCCTGGCACGCCGCGCAGACTTTCGTGACCTGACAGGAGCGACGACAAATGAAAGACATAGGATTCATCGGGCTCGGCACGATGGGACGTCCGATGGCGGGCCATCTGCTGGCTGCCGGCTATCGGCTGTTCCTGCACGACGTCGCGGCGCTGCCGCCGGAACTGGTTGCAGCCGGCGGCATTTCTTGCGAGTCCGCCAAGCAGGTGGCGCAGGAAGCGGACGCCGTGATCATCATGGTGCCCGATACGCCGCATGTGGAGGCCGTGCTGTTCGGCAAGAACGGCGTCGCGGAGGGCGTCTCCAAGGGCATGATCGTGGCGGATATGAGCTCGATCTCTCCGCTGGCAACCAAGGAGTTTGCACGGAAGATCGATGCGCTCGGGGCCGACTATCTCGATGCGCCGGTTTCCGGCGGCGAGGTTGGCGCCAAGGCGGCGAACCTGACCATCATGGTTGGCGGCCGGGAGCGGGCGTTCGACGCGATGAAGCCGCTGTTTGACACGATGGGCAAGAACGTCACGCATGTCGGCGGCAATGGCGACGGCCAGACCACCAAGGTGGCGAACCAGATCATCGTGGCGCTGACGATCGAGGCGGTGAGCGAGGCGTTGCTGTTCGCATCCAAGGCGGGCGCCGATCCTGCGCTGGTGCGTCAGGCGCTGATGGGAGGCTTTGCGTCGTCCCGGATCCTGGAAGTGCACGGCGAGCGCATGCTGAAGCGCAATTTCGATCCGGGCTTTCGCATCGAGCTGCATCAGAAGGATCTCAACCTCGCGCTGGAAGGCGCGCGGGCGCTCGGGCTGTCGCTGCCCGGCACGGCCGCGGCTCAGCAGCTGTTCAATGCCTGTACCGCGCTCGGCGGCAAGGCCTGGGACCATTCCGCCATTCTGCGCGCGCTGGAAGTCATGGCGGGCCACGAGGTCGCCGCCGCCTGAGCCTTGGGGAATGAATGAATTGCGCAGGATTGGTTGGCGGGGGGAAATGACCCCCGCCGCCACAATACCCTGCGCTTGCTACATCCGGCTCAGTTCCCGTCGTTCGCCGCAAGCTTCAGAAACTGACGTTTCATCCGATTGACCTTCGCGATGTAGGCCGCGACGAGGTGGTCGCCACAATGCTGGCCCGCGGCTGGCTGGAAGCCGCGGCGCACGAAGGCACGTCCGGGGCCGGTGCCGCAGAGATGGATCAGCGCGGCGAGATCCTGCTTCTGTTGCGGACCAGCCGCGCGCTTCGCTGTGGCGGCGAGAACTCTGGCGACGTTGCGATCCAAATATATCGCGGCGAGTTGCGTGGCGTCGCTCGGTAGCGTGCGCACATTGAGGTTGTTGAACCTGCAATCCGTGGCGACGACCGCGTGCTGGCGGATGCAATAGCTGTTTGCCTCCGCAAACGCCGCGTCCGTCATCTGATACAGGCCGACGGCGCTCGACGCGGGCCTGTAGATCGCGAGGGGATTCCAGCTCAGTTGCCAGCGCCAATAGGTGCGCGCCACCGGATTGCCGGAACTCTCGGTCTGCGCCAGCGCTGCGAGCAGCTCGGGCGTAACGGCATCGGTGGCGTAGGCGCGGAAGTGTGCTCCGTATTGCCGCCACGTCTCGGGCGGCTCCTTGTCGAGCGCCGTGCCCACGAAAAACAACAGCTCCGTCGGCTTGCGGACGATCTGATAGGCGACGTTGACGAGCGGAAGGAGCAGGAGAAGCCCCACGCTGACGACTGCTATCCGCGTTGCGGTCGGCATCGCGTTCCGCTTCCGCAATAGCTTGCGCGCGCCGTGCCAGCTGCGAGCTATCCGAATGGCCGGGGTCCAGTGTTGCGGGCCGCGGCTTTTGCGCGTGATGGGCCTGGTGGCGGACAATGAGGGCACAGAGATGATCAGCCTGCTTTGTGCGCAGCGGTTGAAGGCGACCCGGAGCGAGGCGTCACGAGTTACTTCGATCTGGACGTCCCGACATTGCGGAAAGGGTGCGTCTCAAGGCGGTTGCGGCGAAAACGCCGGCACAGCAGCCGGCGCCTTTGACGAACATGTCCTTCACGTATCCATGCCTGCCGGAGAGCAGCTTTTGGATGAGTTCGAAGCCGATGACCACGGTCAGAAGCCCGAGCAGGATGGGCAGCAGGTGTTTGGGATAGGCGAGCGAAAAGACGGCGCCGACCACGAACAGAGCCGCAAAGCGATCGATGTTTGGCGATACCAACGTGTGAGGACGGAGTGCCGACACTGTATCGGTGATGATGAAGAGGCCCAGGATCAACCCCCAGGCCAAATAGCGGAATACGGTTTGTGTCATTCCTGGTGGCATCAACCCTTGGTTCCTAGCGCCCGGAGCGAGGCTGGCCACGGCCGTGTGTACTCTTCTATTCGTGTGCGCTACGTGTGCACCGAGAGGTTAAAACGAGTACAAGCGCGTGCAATTTCGGCTAATTTGGAAAGCACATATCCGTGCTCCATCCCACAAAGGTATAAGGTAAGTATTTGGAATCGCATAATTATCTATTTTCCGTGGCGCCGATGATGGACTGGACCGACCGGCATTGCCGGGTCTTCCATCGCCTGATGTCGCGGCGGGCGCGGCTTTACACGGAGATGCTGACGACGGGTGCCATCATTCATGGCGACCGGGCGCGGCTGCTCGGCTTCGACGCCAGCGAGCATCCGGTGGCGCTGCAGCTCGGTGGTTCCGATCCGCGCGATCTGGCGACCGCCGCCGAGATCGGCGAGCAGTTCGGCTATGACGAGGTCAACCTCAATGTCGGCTGTCCCTCCGACCGGGTGAAGGACGGCCGTTTCGGCGCGTGTCTGATGGCGGAGCCGGCGCTGGTCGCCGAATGCGTCGCCGCGATGAAGCGCGCGGTGAAAATTCCCGTCACGGTGAAATGCCGGATCGGCATCGACGACCAGGATCCGGAAATAGCGCTCGATGCGCTGGCCCGCGCCGTGATCGCCGCCGGCGCCGATGCACTCGTCGTGCACGCCCGCAAGGCCTGGCTCAACGGATTGTCGCCGAAGGAGAACCGCGACATTCCGCCGCTCGACTACGATCGCGTCTACCGCCTCAAGGCGGCGCTGCCGCATGTCCCCATCATCATCAATGGCGGTATCACGAGCATCGCCGAAGCCAAGCAGCATCTGGCGCATGTCGATGGCGTGATGCTGGGGCGGGCGGCCTATCAGGAGCCGTGGCGGCTGCTGTCAGTCGACTCCGAGCTGTTCGGCGAAACCCAGCCGCATGCCACGATGAAGGATGTGTTCGAAGCGATGTTGCCCTATATCGAGCGGCAACTGGCCGAGGGCACGCGGCTGCATTCGATCACGCGCCACTTCGTCGGCGCCTTCCATGGCGTCCCCGGTGCGCGTGCGTTCCGCAGGCACCTTGCGGAGAACGGCGTGCGGCCCGGCGCCGGGATCGACGTGCTGCGCGATGCGATCGCACGTGTTGACGATCGCCCGCTTGCGTCGGTCGCGGCCTGACAGCGGGTTATTGCTTGCGCTGTCGCCGGACGACGTCTTGCGCGACCTTCAGGAAATTGAAGAGGTGCGGCATCCGGTTGTCGCGCCGGTAGTTCAGCGACAGCGCGGTGCCCGGATTGTGTCCCTCATAGGCGCGATAGGCGACGCCGGGGCGCTCCGCCTGCGAGACGGATTTCGGCACCAGCGCGATGCCGACGCCAACCGACACCAGGCTGATCGCGGTCTGATAGTCCTGCGCCAGCACCTGCGATTTCGGGATGAAGCCCTCTTCGAGACAGATGTTGAGGATGTGGTCGGCGAAGCTCGGGCGCGGCTTGCGCGGATAGAGCACAAACGTCTCGGACTTGAGCGCCGACAGCCGCGTAACCTGCTGTTCCAGCAGAGGCGAGGTGTCTGACAGCGCCAGGATCAGCGGCTCCTGCAGCAGCGGCTCCGATTTCAGTTCCTCGTCGTCGAGCGAGGGCCGCGCGACAGCAATGTCGATCTCGCGCTGGATCACCGCACGCTTCTGCTCGGCGTTGTTCATTGCCGACAGCGCCAGCTCGACGTCGGGGTAGGCCGAGCGAAACGCCTTGATCACGTTGGGCAGCACGCCATAGGTCGCCGATCCGACGAAGGCGACGCGCAGGTGGCCGGAAAAGCCTTCACCGATCCGCTTGATCTCGCGATGGGTGCGGTCGAGCCGCTCCACCACGTCGCGCGCACGTTCGAGCAGCACGCTGCCGGCCTGGGTAAGGCGGATCTGGCTGCGGCTGCGGTCGATCAGCATGACGCCGAGATCGCTCTCGAGTTGCGCGATCTGCCGGCTCAGTGGCGGCTGGGCGATCGCAAGCCGCGACGCGGCGCGGCCGAAATGCAATTCCTCCGCGACGGCGACGAAATAGACCAGTCGCCTGAGGTCCATGACATCGTCGCGCTCGGTCACGGTCAGCCGAGTATTGGTTCGCGCGCTTCCAGGGAAGCTGCGGGAAAGGCCTGCCGGGTTCGATACCGCGTGATCATCGGCGCACGATTGAGTTGGTTCCAGCGCAAAGACTGGGCATGGGTCTCACGATTGTCAATTGTCCGAGGGAATGACGCCATCCGGCTAGTCCTTGCGGGCGAAGGCGCGAATCCTGTCCTCGTCGACCTCGACGCCGAGGCCGGGACCGTCGGGGACGCAGATCTCGAACTCGTCGAACCTGATCGGGTTGACCACGAGGTCCTCCACCAGGATGCGCGGGCCGAAATGTTCGGTGCCCCATTCGAGCTTGGGCAGGGTAGCGAATGCGGCGAGATGCGCGGCCGCGCCGATGCTGCTCTCCAGCAGGCAGCCGCCGTACAGCTCGAGGCCGTGCGCGCCGGCGACTGCGGCGGCTCGCTTGATCTCGAACAGGCCGCCGCTCTTGACCAGCTTCAGCGAATAGACGCTGCCGCACCCCATCGTGGCGACGCGGGCGATTTCCTCCTTGGTGAAGGCCGCTTCGTCGACCAGCAGCGGGATCGACGTGCGGGCCGCGACACGCACCATGGCTTCCAGTTGCAGCGCCGACACCGGTTGCTCGATCAGGGCAACATCCAGCTCCTCCAGCGCCGGCATGAAGCGGATGCATTCGGCCTCGGTCCAGCCCTGGTTGACATCGACGATCAGGCGCACCTCGTCGCCGAGCCCGGCGCGCAACGTCTGCAATCGCTTCAGGTCGGCCTGCGGCCGGTTGAAGCCGAACTTGATCTTGAACTGGCGGTGCTCGCGGCGCCGCAGCTTCTCCTTTGCTTCTTCCAGTTCCTGGCCACTGTCGCCCGAGGCCAGCGCCCAGATCACCTCCATGCGCTCGCGCACCGCGCCGCCGAGCAGCGCGCTGGCGGGGAGGCCGAGCGTCTTGCCGGCGGCGTCGAGCAGGGCGGATTCGATCGCGCCCTTGGCCGCGAAATTGCGGGTGGCAGCCTTGCTCATGCGCAAGGCATTGGCTTCGAAGGCGAGGGCGGGCTGCCCGAGCAGCGCCGGCGCCAGATAGTTCGTGACGGCAGCCTTGATCGATTCGACGCTCTCCTCGGCCCAGCGCGGCCCGCCGAGCGTCGAGGCTTCGCCGATACCCGTCACGCCGTTGTCGAGCTGGACGCGCACCAGCACGTAGCCCTGATGCGTGACTTCGGTGTTCGACAGCTTGTGCCGCCGCCGGGTCGGCGCCTCCACGATGGTGGCGCGGATGCTGCGGACCGCAGTGTCCCTTGTGAGACCGCGTACGTGTTCCACGGGCTCGGCGATTTCGATCACGGCACGGCTCATATGTCCTCACAGGCCAGTTCAGAATGAGCCCCGCCAGGCTGTCCGGCCTGGCGGGGCGTAACGCGTATCACTCGGCGGCGACGAGCCGCTCGACGGCTGCCTTCTTGAGCTTGAAGTCGAACTCGAGCACCAGATCGGTGTCGGCGCCGGCCGGCGCCTTGGCGAACTTGCCGATCAGGCTCTGCTTCACGGCGAATACCGAGTCGTTGTCGAGATACTTGGTCTCGGAATCGTAGATCTGCGAGATCAACGATTGATAGCCGTCCTTGGAGAGCATGAAGTGGATGTGGCCGGGACGCCAGGGATGGTGGCCCATGTACTTCAGGAGTTCGCCGCCGGCGCCGTCATAGGGGATCGGATAGGGCTCGGGGCGCAGCGCCACGAAGGCGTATTCGCCGTTGGCATCGGTCGTGAAGCGTCCGCGCAGATTGTAGGCCGGCTGCTCCGGATCTTGCAGATCATAGAGCCCGTTCGGCGCATCTTCCCAGACGTCGATGGTGACGCCCTCGATCGGCCGTCCCGCGGTGTCGACGATGCGCCCCGAAACCTTCACGGTCTGCGCGTTGTCGAAGGTCTTCTTGATGATGGAGGCGCCCTTGGGCAGCACCGGCGGGTTCTCGCGGTAGAACGGCCCGAGCACGGTCGACTCGCTCTCGCCGTCGGTGACGCGGTGGTCGAGCATGTCGACCAGCACCTCGACGCCGAGAATGTCAGCGATCAGGATGAACTCGTTGCGCTTCTCGTCCGAGATGTCGCCGGCGCGGCGCAGGAATTCGCAAGCCGCGAACCACTCGGCGAAGGTCAGGTCGACTTCCTTGCAGAAGTCGTGCATGTGGCGGATCAGGCTCGTCATGATCTGGCGGTTGCGATCCGGAATGTCGTTCGCGAGCGCGGCGATCACGTGGTCGGTGATAGTGTCCTTGTTGACGTTCAACATGGTGGTTTCCTCCTTTTCTTGCAGTTTCCTCAAACGTGCATCCCCGTTCTCGGGAATATCGGCTGGTGATCTCACCAGATGAATTCGTAAGCAGCATTCTCCAGCGTCGCCGGCGCGGGGTGCGGGTCGGCGAGGCCGCCGAAGCGGCCGCGGCAGAACAGCAGCGGCTTCTTGCCGGGTTCCAGTGCCATCTCGCGGACGTGGCCGAGGAAGATGGTGTGGTCGCCGGCAACGATCTCATCCGCGAGATCGGTCACGAAGTAGGCCGCCGCATTGGCGATGACGGGCAGCTCGTTGCGGCGCTCGAACACGTCGCAGAGATCGAGCTTCGGCTTGCCGGCGAAATGCCAGGCGAGATCCTCCATGCCTTCGGCGAGTACGCTGACCGCGAAGCGGCCGGTGTTCTGGATGTTGCACAGCATCTTCGCGCTCTTCGCGATCGAGATCGCGACCAGCGGCGGATCGAGCGAGACCGACATGAAGGCGTTGGCCGTCATGCCGTGGTCGCGGCCCTCGTAATGCGTTGTGATGATGGTGACGCCGGTGCCGAACTGGCCGCAGGCGTTGCGCAGCTCGCGCGGATCGATCGTGGTCATTGGCTGATGACCTCGAATTGGGCCAGGCCGGATCGGCTGGCCGGTGACGCGGTCACGATATCCCGCCAGTCTTCCAGCGCGGCCGCGGCCGCGGCAAGGCCGGATCGCCGAAGCGTGCGGATCCGGCTGCTGGAGACGATCTCGCCATCGCCGCAGCGCACCGGCGGCAGGATGCGGGTGTTGAAGTGCTGCCGCAGCAGCTGCGCGGTGCCGCGCTTGCAGGACCCGAAGCGGAAATCCTCCCCGACGATCACCTCGCGCGGCTGCAGGCGCCGCAACTCGGCGAGGAATTCGGCCGCGCTGCGCCGGACGTAGATCTGGTTGAAATCGGCGACGACGACATGATCGGGCGCGAATGTTGCGATGCGCGCGAGCTTTTCGCGGAGCGAGATCAGCGGCTCGGCCTGGCCGAAATACACCTTGGGCGGCGGATCGAAGGTGTAGACCACGGCCGGAACGCCGCGACGGCGTGCGGCCGCAATGGTTTGCCGGAGCAGTTCCTGATGGCCGCGATGGACGCCGTCGAACGCGCCGATGGTCACGACGCTGGCCGCGAGGGCCAATTCGCCATCGCGATGGAAAGCGACAGCAGCGCTGTCAAAACCCTTGCCCAGACCTTTGCCCATGGTTCGCTCCCTTGCCGTGCAGCTTAAGCTGCGGCTGCATCAGCGGGACGATCTTTGCCGTCCGGTCCGTGCCACCTGAGTCATAGCCCGAGCCGGGCCGGTCCGCGCGGTATGGTGTGATACCTTTCGTCCGCTCCGGATCAGCGCGTAGCTTTTCCTCCGATGTCACGCCGACCAAGAGCGTGACGGGATGGTCTCAGGCCGGCGCGGCAACCGCCGCCGGTCCAACGACACAAGCGGAGGAGAACGCCATGACTACAGCAGCAGCCCTGCGGGCCGACGTGCCTGCGTCCACCACCAGCGTCTATACCGGCGCGGAATTCCTGGACAGCATCCAGGACGGCCGGGAAATCTACATCTACGGCGAGCGCGTCAAGAACGTCACCCAGCATCCCGCCTTCCGCAATTCGGCACGGATGGTGGCGCGCTGGTACGACCGCTTTCACGAGAAGAAGGATCAGATCGGTGTGCTGACCGATACCGGCTCCGGACAGCTCACCCATCCGTTCTTCCTCGGCTCGAAGACGGCCGATGACCTGATCAAGGGCCGCGACGCGATCGCCGAGTTGCAGAAGGTCGCCTATGGCTGGATGGGCCGCTCGCCGGACTATAAGGCGGCGTTCCTCGGAACCTTGGGCGCGAATTCGGGCTTCTATGGCGAGTACGCCGGCAACGCGAAGAAATGGTATGCCCGGACCCAGGAACGGCTCGACTTCTGGAATCATGCCATCGTCAATCCGCCGATCGATCGCGACCGCGCCATCGAGGAGGTCCGTGACGTCTTCATGCATGTCGAGAAGGAGACCGATGCCGGCCTGATCGTGTCAGGCGCGAAGGTGGTCGCGACCGGCTCGGCGCTGACGCACTACAATTTCATCGCCCACTACGGCATCCCGATCAAGGACAAGTCGTTCGCGCTGATCTTCACCGCACCGATGGACGCCAAAGGCATCAAGCTGATTGCCCGCTCGTCCTACGAATTCACCGCGGCCGCGACCGGTTCGCCGTTCGACTATCCGCTGTCGAGCCGTTTCGACGAGAACGACTCGATCCTGGTGTTCGACAAGGTGCTGGTGCCCTGGGAGAACGTCTTCATCTATGGCGACGTCGACAAGATCAACCAGTTCTTCCCGGCATCCGGCTTCATCCCGCGCTTCACGCTGCACGGCGTGACGCGGCTTGCCGTCAAGCTCGACTTCATCGCCGGCCTGTTCTCGATGGCGGTGGAGGCGACCGGCTCGAAGGACTTCCGCGGCGTGCAGACGGCGGTGGGCGAGGTGATCGCCTGGCGCAATCTGTTCCACGGCATGTCGGATGCGATGGTGAAGTCGCCGATCGCCTGGCAGGGCACCGAGGGCTACAATCTGCCCAACCTGAACTACGGGCTGGCCTACCGCGTGTTCGCGCCGATGGCCTATCCGCGGATCAAGGAACTGATCGAGCGTCATGTCGCGAGCGGCCTGATCTATCTGCCGTCGAGCTCGGCCGATCTGGAGAGCGAGGCGATCCGGCCCTATCTCGACCGCTTCGTGCGCGGCTCCAATGGCTATGCTGCGATCGACCGGATCAAGCTGCTCAAGCTGCTGTGGGATGCGGTCGGCTCCGAGTTCGGCGGCCGCCACGAGCTCTATGAGCGCAATTATGCCGGCAATTACGAGAACCTGCGTGTCGAAACCCTGATGGCCGCGAGCGCCACCGGCGACCTCGGCGCCATGCAGGATTTCGTGCGCAACTGCATGAGCGACTACGACGTCTCGGGCTGGACGGCGAAAGACCTCGTCAATCCCGACGACATCAACCTCGTCAGCCGCGGCCTGGTGCAAGGCTGACGATAAGGTTGACGACAAGGCTGACGATCTGGGAGATACGGTGAGCCGCCGCGTTCGCGCGGCGGCTCCATCATTTGCGGAGAGAGTTCATCATCATGCTGTTTCACGTTGAAATGGATGTGCGAATTCCGCACGACATCGCGGCTGAAAAGGTCGACGCGCTGAAGCAGGCAGAACGCACCCGCGCAATGGAGCTACAGCGCACCGGGGCCTGGCGCCATCTGTGGCGGGTGGCCGGACGCTACGCCAATGTCAGCATCTTCGACGTCTCAGGCGCGCAGGAACTGCACGACATCCTGTCGAGCCTGCCGCTGTTTCCGTTCATGGAGATCAGCGTGACGCCGCTGTGCCGGCACCCGTCGTCGATCCACGACGACGATCGCTAAGGCATGATCCGGACAAGTGCGAAGCGGTTTTCTGAAAAGATCATGCCCAAACAAGGAGCTGAAGCGCGATGACGATTCAACCTCATCTGATCGCGCTTGGGGCCCCCTAGTCGACCGCCGTGCGCGGGCGCCGGTGGCGGCTCGAGGTGGTGATGCTGCCGGTGACGTCGGGGTAGCCGGTCAGGCTCAGCGTATCGGAGCGGACGCCCCAGCTTTCGAGCCGGTCGAGGAAGCTCATGCCGAGCAGATTGGTCTTCATTTGTCCGCGCTGCACGACCAGCGCCGGGACCGATTTCTCGACCAGCTTGCCGACAGCGAGGCGATCGAGCGTCAGCCGCGCCGCCTTGGTGTGACCGCCGGCGGTCTCGAGGTCGACATTGTATTCGAGCATGTCGGTCGGCAGCCCGATCGCCTTGGCGGTTTCCCAGGTCAGCACCACCGAGGTCGCGCCGGTGTCGATCACCATCGGTGCGCTGACGCCGTTGATCTTGGCGCGGAACGCGAACTCGCCGCCCTGGCTGCGGACAATCTGCACCGCGGGGGCAGGGACCGAGGCCGGCGCGGCGATACTGCGGCCGAAGATCTGGGTCAGGTTCTGCCTGGCGAGCGCGATCTGATCGGGATCGCCGTAGGCGACAACGACGCCGGCGGTTGCCATCAAGAGCAGGATGACAAGGAGGATGCGGGTCACGGCGCAACTCCCGCCGCGATGCCGGTCAGGCGCGCTTCGGACGCGGCTCCATGCGCTCGAGCCCGGCCTCGGTCATGCGCGCCGGCAGCCCCGCCATCACCGACAGCCGCTCCGAGCTGTCCATCTTGTGCCAGCGCGCGATCTCCGGAAGCGTGCGGCCACAGCCGAAGCAGAGCTTCGTCCTGGGGTCCATCATGCAGACTGCGATACACGGTGTCTCTGAGCTCATTCTTCAACTGTTGGACCGTTTCGGCCGCCGGTGCAAGCCGGCCAAAGCGGGATACTGCATCACGCCCCGGCTTTTTGTCGCGAGCATGGTCGTCGCGCGAACGCCCTGCATTTGTTGGCAACGAAGACCGCGTCACGTTGGTCCGCGACATGTTCTACAATCCAGTGCCGGCACTCATGATCGACTTGCGGCGCACGCTTTTCCGGTTGGCGCCCATCGTGGGTTCGGCGGGCTCCGGCTGCATCGGCGGCGATTCTTCCGCCATCGGTGCCAGCGCGCTCATCACCCGCTCCGGCGGCAAGGTCACGATCACCTCGGTGCCGATGCGCAGCTTCGATTTCAGCGTGAAGGTGCCGCCATGCATGTCGATCAGGCTTTTGGCGATCGGCAGGCCGAGGCCCGCGCCCTGTTCCGCCGACTTGATCGAGTTGGAGCCCTGGCCGAACGAGGCCAGCACGACCGGGATCTCGTCCTCGGCGATGCCGCTGCCGGTGTCCTTGACGCTCAGATATTGCCCGCCCGATGCGGTCCAGCCGACCTTCAGCCAGATCTCGCCGCCCTGCGGGGTGAACTTGATCGAGTTGGAGAGCAGATTGAGCACGACCTGGCGGATGGCGCGCTCGTCGCCCCAGATCCGGGGCATGCCGTGCTCGAACACCTCGTGGATGGTGATGCCGCGGCTCGAGGCGCGCAGTTTCAACAGATGGTGGCAGTCGGCGACGACATGCACCAGCGCCACGGCCTCTTCGTTCAGCTCGTAGCGGCCGGCCTCGATGCGCGACAGATCGAGGATCTCGTTGATGAGGTTGAGCAGGTGCACGCCGGAATTGTGAATGTCGGCGGAATATTCCTTGTAGACCGGCACCGCATGCGCGCCGAAGATCTCGCTCTTCATCACCTCGGAGAAGCCGAGGATGGCGTTGAGCGGCGTGCGCAGTTCGTGGCTCATCTGGGCCAGGAAGCGCGACTTGGCGACGTTGGCGGATTCGGCGCGGTGCCGCGCCTCGTCGGAGATCGCCTTGGCCTGCTCCAGCTCGCCGATCAGCGCATCTTTTTCGGCGCGGGCTTCCAGCGTCGCCAGCGTGGTCGAATGCAGCCGGTGCGCCAGCAGCGCGAAATAACCCTCGGCGGCCAGCGCGAGCAGCGCCAGCACGTAATTGTCGAACGCGCCGTTGAGCACGAGGTCGAGCGCGATCCCGACCGTCACCGGGACGGTCGCCGCGAGCGCTGCGATCGGCAGGCTCGCCGCCAGCATGCTGGAGACCGCGATCACCAGCAGCATCAGGAACATCATCAGCGTGTTGGAGGCGAGATCGCGCCCGGCGGGGTGGATCAGGATCGCGGTCCAGCACAGGCCGTAGAGCAGGTCGAGCAGCACGAAGCGGGTCCGCCATTTGCGGGTCACCGCGACCGAGGTCGGCTCGGCGAGGAAGCGGGCGCAGCTGCGGATGATCGCGAGATGGACGCAGAGGATGCCGATGGTCCAGGCACCGGCTATGATCGGCTTCATCCAGAGCCCGAACAGCACGCCGGTCGCGACCACGAGCAGCATCACGACGTAGGAGGCCGAGATCCGGGTCTGGGCATATTGACGAAGCAGCTCGGCGTCGAACGCCGGGCGGGTTCCACTGGTTGACGTTAACCGATCCCGCGCCTCGCGCACCCGCTGCGCGGCGACGCGCCGGCTGTTCACCGGCGCCGTCACCTGAGGTCCTGCCGGAAGCGCTACAACTTCAGGCTTTTCTGCGGGATTACTCATAAACAACACAAATCCTGCCAGCGAACCGCGCGGGCTTTTTGCATTGTCTATCTGTGACGCTAAATCATTAAGCGATGACTTAAAGAGCTAAAGAAAACCGTTAACGCGGGGTTAAATTAACTTTTGCGGCGGGCCCGGCGAACGCCGACATCGCTGCGCGTTCAATTCCGGTGACAGTGCACTTAACTCCCCGACAATGGTCATTCTTGCTCCTGTTCTGGTTCGGACGGCCTCGGTCCGCGTTTGCCTGGCTTGAGGACACGTCCGGTCAGCCGCTGCAGGCGGGCGAGAAAGCGATCGTCGCCGAGCGGCCGGCCGATGCTCTCGGCGGCGCGCAGGCGGTCGATCAGATCGGGCTCCGGCTCGCTGGCCAACAGTCCGGCGAAGTCGGGGAAGCGCTCCCTGACTGCTCTCAGCACGGTGACGCCGTCGTCCTTGCCGCTCAGATGCGCACGCGTGCTCGACCAGCGCCAGTCCTGCGCGCGCTGCACCAGCCGCGCCCGCACCGGGTTGAGCGCGACATAGCGCAGCGCGGCGGCGAGATGCGGCTCGTCCATGGCAACGGCGCCGAAGCGGCCCTGCCAGAAATGCCCGCTCTTCTTGCGCCGCGCCTGGATGATGCCGGCATAAGCGCGATGGACCCGCGCCAGCGCGCGGCGAAGCCCGTCGGGATCGGATGGCACCAGGATCAGGTGCACGTGGTTCGGCATCAGGCACCAGGCCCACACCTCGACATCGGCCGCGCGGCAATTCTCCGCGAGCAGGTCGCGATAGAGCGCATAGTCGCGGTCGCCGAAGAAGGTCCGAGCCCGGCCATTGCCGCGCTGGGTGACATGGTGGGGATGACCGGGGATGACGACACGGGCGAGGCGGGCCATGTGGTATGGTGCATCGAGAGGGGCGACAAGTCAATTTAGTGCACTGTCACCGTAATAGACGGAAGGAAACAAAAGCGGTGAACGTCTTCAGAAGCGCAATTGAGGGAAAACGATTGTCTTCCGTCGTGTTCGTTGAAGATTATGTCCAGCTAGTGTTCGACGGTGACGTCCTCACGATGTTTGTCTGGCCCGAAATCTCTGGCGGCAGCAAAATCTTTAAGCAAGGAAGCGAGGGCTATTGTGACGCACTTTCGAGGCTGATCAATAGACGTGTCGTTGAAGCTGCTGAACATCCAGGCGAACAACTCTCTATGCTATTCAGCAGTGGAGATGTCCTGTCGATGAGCCTGAGAGAGGATGATAGAACAGGAGTTGAAGCAGGCACGTTCCACGGGACGAAAGATCGCCTATCCATTGTTTGGAATTAAGCTCAAGCTGTTACCTTAGCGAGGCGCGCTGGCGAGCGTCGGCGATAACAGTGTGGCATCACTGCGGCTGTACCGCCTGCCAGCTCGTCGGTCCAGCGTACCGGGAATTGTGCTTATAACGCGATGAACCGGATTACGGTGACAGTGCACTAAACCGCCAATGAGAAGTTGAAACTTCGGAATAATGGAAGTGTGCCCCTGATTTGCCCGACATGTCAAGTCGCCAAATCGAATGCCGGCGGCCGGTCAGCTACTGTGCATGGGGTTGTTTTCGATATTTTGGCAGCGGGCACCTTCAAAGGGGAATTCTCCTTCGCGAGACGACGCTGCATGGCAGGTGACCCGCGGGCGCGGGTCACCTGGCCGTAAGCGAGCAGGCGCTAGCGCTGCAGCCGCGCCAAGAGGCTCGACGTATCCCAGCGCTTGCCGCCCATCTTCTCGACCTCGGCATAGAACTGGTCGACCAGCGCGGTGGCGGGCAGGGTGGCGCCGTTGCGGCGGGCTTCTGCCAGCGCGATCGAGAGGTCCTTGCGCATCCATTCGACCGCGAAGCCGAAATCGTACTTGCCCTCGTTCATGGTCTTGTAGCGGTTCTCCATCTGCCAGGACTGGGCCGCGCCCTTGGAGATGGTCTCGATCACCGCGGTGACGTCGAGGCCGCTCTTCTTGGCGAAGTGGATGCCCTCCGAGAGGCCCTGCACGAGGCCCGCGATGCAGATCTGGTTGACCATCTTGGTCAGCTGGCCGGCACCCGCCGGTCCGAGCAGCTTGCACATCCGCGCATAGGCGCCGGTGATAACAGGCTCGGCGCCGGCATACGCATCGGCCGCGCCGCCGCACATCACGGTCAGCACGCCGTTCTCGGCACCGGCCTGGCCGCCGGACACCGGCGCGTCGACGAACTTGAAGCCGGCCTTGGTGGCGGCGGCGTCGAGCTCACGGGCGACCTCGGCGGAGGCGGTGGTGTGATCGACGAAGGTCGCGCCCTTTCGGATGCCGGCAAAGGCGCCGTCGGGGCCGATGGTGACCGCGCGCAGGTCGTTGTCATTGCCGACGCAGCACATCACGAAATCCTGACCTTCGGCGGCGGCTTTCGGGGTGGCTGCGGTCTTGCCGCCGAACTTGTCGGCCCATTCCTTCGCCTTCGCCGCGGTCCGGTTGTACACGGTGACCTCATGGCCGCCCTTTTTCACGAGGTGTCCCGCCATCGGGAAACCCATTACGCCGAGACCGAGAAAAGCGACTTTGGCCATATCCGTTACCTTGTGTTCCGTTGCCTTGCGATTTGCCGTGGTGATCGCCCCGTGGCCCTGCCGGCAATGTCGCGGCGGGCAGGGCATTCCGTCCATGGAAGGAGCCGCACCATACCCCCTGTGCAGCGGAGGGCAACGGCCTTGGTGGGATGGCAGAAGGCTGTTTTGTGCTAGGATCGCCGCACCAAAGAACTTCACAAAAAAGGGAGTGTCTCGCATGGGCATGAGCGTCGGTGTGCTCGATCATTTCAATATCCGGACCCGCAATCTCGCCGCCACGGTGCGGTTCTACGAGGACGTTCTGGGCCTGGAAAAGGGCGCGCGGCCGAACTTCGCGTTCCCCGGTGCGTGGATGTACAGCGAGGGCAAGGCGGTCGTGCATCTGGTCGATATTTCATCGACCGACGAGGCGCAAAAGCCGGATTCCGGCGTCGTCCATCACGTCGCCTTTGCCAGCCAGGGCTTCGACGGGATGCGGCAGCGGCTGCAGTCCAAGGGCATGGAATTCGACTCGCGCCAGGTTCCCGGCGGCGACCTCTGGCAGATCTTCGTCAACGACCCCAACGGGGTCATGATCGAGCTGAACTACGAGGCCGCCAAGGAAGGCGGCGCGGCGGCGCCAGCCGAGCGGCGGGACGACGTCGGAGCGAGGTAGCCTTTTGCGCTGCAACGCTCTATGGGAGGTTTCTTGGGACATGATCCGGAAAAGTGCGAAGCGGTTTTCCGAACAAGATCATGCCCACTAAAAAGCCCAGGAGATGCGCGGTGAGCGTGACGCAGCAACAGGTTCTCGATTGCCTTGCCAAGGTGATGTCGCCGCGCGGCGTCCCCTTGACCAACGCCAATGTGCTGTCGGCGATCACGGTCACCGACGGCAAGGTGTTCTTTTCGATCAACGTCGACGCTGCCGAAGCCCGCGCCTGGGAAAGCGTGCGTGCGCAGGCCGAGAACGCCGTGCGCGCCATTCCCGGCGTCAGCGTCGCCATGATCGCGCTGACCGCGGAGCGTAAGGCGGGCGGTGCGGCGCCTCCGCCGCGGCCGGCCGGCGGCGTCCAGCCCGCGTCCGCGCACCGTCATCCGCATCCGCCCGGCGCACAATCGCCGATGGCGCGGCAAGCCGAGATCCCCGGCATCTCCGCCGTCATCGCGGTTGCCTCCGGCAAGGGCGGGGTCGGCAAGTCGACCACGGCGCTCAACCTTGCGCTTGGGCTGCGCGACCTCGGCCTGCGCGTCGGGCTGCTCGACGCCGATATTTACGGCCCGTCGGTGCCGCGGCTGACCGGCATCCGCGAGAAGCCGCAGCTCAACGACGACAAGAAGATGATCCCGCTCGTGCGCTTCGGCCTGGCGATCATGTCGATCGGCTTCCTGGTCGAGGAGGACACCGCGATGATCTGGCGCGGGCCTATGGTGATGTCGGCGATCACCCAGATGCTGCGCGACGTCGCTTGGGGCACGCTCGACGTGCTCGTCGTCGACATGCCGCCCGGCACCGGAGACGCGCAACTGACGCTGGCGCAGAACGTCCCGCTCAAGGGCGCCGTCATTGTCTCGACGCCGCAGGATCTGTCGCTGATCGACGCGCGGCGCGGACTGGCGATGTTCAAGAAGGTCAATGTGCCGGTGCTCGGCATCGTCGAGAACATGAGCTATTTCCAGTGCCCGCATTGCGGCACGCGCTCGGACATCTTCGGCCATGGCGGCGCCCGCCACGAGGCCGAGAAGCTCGGGGTGCCGTTCCTCGGCGAAGTGCCGCTGCACATCGCGATCCGCACCGCCTCCGATTCCGGTAACCCGGTGGTTGAGAGCGAGCCGGACGGCCCGCACGCGGCGATCTACCGCGCGATCGGCGGCAAGGTCCGCGAGCAGCTGCAGGGCGTCATCGCCGCGGCCTGAGCCCGCGTGGCTGTCCGGGCGGGCCGATGGGCCCGTAAAGGGCGGAGCGCGCCGGTCTTTCTTCACAGGACTGTCGCCCCGGACGATTGCTGAATCGGTTCCGGCCTGTATGTTTGTGCGGACCGGCCGAATCGTACCACTGGTCGACCAGTGGACGCGGCCGCAGGTGAAGCCGGAATTGCGGAAGGGTCGTGAGGCGACCGTCACATGGCAGCACGCGAAGCAAAGAAAGAACGCCGCAAGCATCTGACACGGGAGAAGCGCGAAGAGGCCTCCCGGCTGGCGTTCAATGTCGCGAAGAAAACCGACTCGATCGGCGAGGCTGCCGAGGCGATCGCCAAGCAGTACGGCGTCAGCAAGACGACCGCGCAAAGCTGGATCCGGCGCGGACGGCATTTGGCCGATAAAGCCAAGAAGGCGCGGGAGGCGGCGCGGCGTTGATCGCGTCAGGTCACCCGGTGGTTGAGGGTGAACCGGTCGGCCCGCACGCGGCGATTTACCGCGCGGTCGGCGCCATGGTCCCGATGCAGCCGGGACGCGCCGGCGCCGCCGCGTGAGCCTGTATTTTGCGGCTGTTTTCCTGCGTCATCAGACTTTCGTTTAATTGGCGCGGTCATGCCATTGTCGCGTTTCCGTGAGGCCGCCTTCCGTGTTAAAGGGCCGACCAGAGCGCCTCGGCAGGCGTTTGATCGTCCTGCCGGAGAACTGCTTGCGGTCACTGGGAAACGCCCCTCAAGGAGAAGCCTTACGATGAAGCGTCGTGATTTTTTGAAAGTTTCTGCGGCCGGTGCTGCCGCGACGGCGGTTGCGGCGCCGGCGATCGCGCAGTCCTCGCCTGAAATCAAGTGGCGCCTGACCTCGAGCTTCCCGAAGTCGCTGGACACCATCTATGGCGGTGCCGACCAGCTGGCGAAGTACGTCGCCGAAATGACCGACAACAAGTTCCAGATCCAGGTGTTCGCGGCGGGTGAAATCGTCCCCGGCCTGCAGGCGCTGGACGCGACTTCCAACGGCACCGTCGAGATGTGCCACACCGTGTCCTACTATTATGTCGGCAAGGACCCGACCTTTGCGATCTATGCGTCGGTGCCGTTCGGCCTCAATGCCCGCATGCAGAACTCCTGGTGGTACCAGGGCGGCGGTGAGGCACTCGGCAACGAGTTCTTCAAGAAGTTTGGTGTGATCGGCTTCCCGACCGGCAACACCGGCACCCAGATGGGCGGCTGGTTCCGCAAGGAGATCAAGACCGTCGCCGACATGTCGGGCCTCAAGATGCGCATTGGCGGCATTGCCGGTCAGGTGCTGCAGAAGGTCGGCGTGGTGCCGCAGCAACTCGCCGGCGGCGACATCTATCCGGCGCTCGAAAAGGGCACCATCGACGCCGCCGAGTGGGTCGGTCCCTATGACGACGAAAAGCTCGGCTTCCAGAAGGTCGCCAAGTACTACTACTACCCGGGCTTCTGGGAAGGCGGGCCGACCGTGCACTCCTTCATCAACCTGGAGAAGTGGAACGCGCTGCCGAAGAACTACCAGGCGATCCTGACCAACGCGACCGCCAACGCCAACAGCTGGATGGCCGCGCGCTACGACATGCAGAACCCGTCGGCCTTGAAGCGGCTGGTTGCCGGCGGCACGCAGCTGCGTCCGTTCACCAACGAAGTGCTCGAGGCCTGCCTCAAGGCGACCAACGAGCTGTGGGGTGAGATCTCGGCCAAGAACGCCGACTTCAAGAAGTCGATCGATGCCATGCAGGCGTATCGCTCCGACCAGTATCTGTGGTGGCAGGTTGCCGAATACACCTTCGACAGCTTCATGATCCGCTCGCGCACCCGCGGCTGATCGGCGTCCAGCCTTTCGGACCAGCGTTCGCGCGACGCGAACGCATTGCCCGGCCTCCGCAAGGAGGCCGGGTTTTTTGCGTCTGGCATTCGGCAGGGGGATGTTCCATGCTCGCGCCCGAAGCCTCGGCACGAAGGCGGCGTCTGATCGGTCACCGGTCATGACGGCAAAGAAAAGCGGCGCGACGATCCAAAGCAGTCGACGCTCGGACAACACAATCATACAGGGCAGGATTCACATGAAGCGTAGAGATTTCATCAAGGTCACGGGTCTCGGCGTCGCCGGTGCCACAACTGTCGCGGCGCCAGCGATCGCGCAGTCGATGCCGGAGCTGAAATGGCGTTTGACGACGAGCTGGCCGAAGACACTCGACACGCTGCACGGCGGCGCCGAGCTGATGGCGAAGGCCGTGGGCGAAGCCACCGACGGCAAATTCCAGATCCAGACTTTTGCGGCCGGCGAGATCGTGCCGGGCTTGCAGGTGCTCGACGCGGTGCAGAACGGCACCGTCGAGATGGGGCACACCGCGCCCTACTATTACTTCGGCAAGGACCCGACCTTCACTTTTGGTTCGTCGGTACCGTTCGGGCCGAACATGCGGCTGAACCAGGCCTGGTACATGATCGGCGGCGGCAAGGAGCTGCTGAACGAGTTCTACAAGAGCTACAACGTCACCTCGCTGCTCGCCGGCAATACTGGTTGTCAGATGGGCGGCTGGTTCCGCAAGGAGATCACCAGCGTCGACGACCTCAACGGCCTGAAATTCCGCATCGGCGGTTTTGCCGGAAGGGTGATGCAGAAGCTCGGCTGCGTGCCGCAACAGCTCGCCGGCGGCGACATCTATCCGGCCCTGGAGAAGGGCACGATCGACGCGGCCGAGTGGGTCGGCCCCTATGACGACGAGAAGCTCGGCTTGTTCAAGGTCGCGCCGAACTACTACTTTCCCGGCTGGTGGGAAGGCGGACCGATGCTGGTGGCGATGATCAATCTCGACAAGTGGAATGCGCTGCCGAAATACTATCGCAACGTCCTCGAGCAGGCCGGCCATTTCGCCAACAACTGGATGATGGCGCGTTACGATCAGGCCAATCCGCTGGCGCTGAAGAAGCTGCTTGCCGGCGGCACCAAGCTGCGTCCGTTCCCGCCGGCCGTAATGGAAGCCTCGTTCAAGGCGGCCAAGGAACTGCACAGCGAGGTGGCGGCGAGCAACGCCAATTTCAAGAAGGTCTACGACTCGCTGACGTCGTTCTCCAACAACGGCTATCAATGGTTCCAGGTCGCCGAGGTCGGCTACGACAATTTCATGGCGCGCCATTCGCAGGTGTGAGTGCCCACCGCATCACCGCAACGGCAAGCCCCGAAGCGATCGCTTCGGGGCTTCGCATTTGAACGCTCAGCTCTTCGACGCGACGCGGCTCTCGAACACGCAGGATCGCCAGTCGCTGGTCGCGCAATCGGTCGGCCAGCCGCCGCCCAGCGCCATGAACAGCGCCGCAGTGTCCGACAGCCGCGTCGCCTCGGCCTGGACGCGGGCGGTCGCCGCGTTGAAATAGGCTTGCTGTGCATTCAGCACGGTGACCTGGTTGATCTGCCCGAGCACGAGCTGCTGCTGCACGATGTCGAGCGTGGCCTTCGCGGTGTTCTCCGCCTTGATTGCGGCCTGCACGGCACGGGCATCGGCCTGCAGGCTGCGCAGCGCGTCGGCGACGTTCTGGAACGCGGTGATGACGGCTTGCCGGTACTGCGCCTTGGCCTGGTCGAGCGCGGCTTCGGCCGACTTCTGCTTGTGGTACAGCGTGAAGCCGTCGAACACGGTCTGCGTCGCGCTGCCGGCGACGGTGTAGAACAGCGTTCCCGGCGTGAATAGCCCGGCGAGGGTGGTGGCGCTGGTGCCCGGATTGGCGCTCAACGTGATGTTCGGCAGCCGTGCCGCGATTGCAACGCCGACCAGCGCGCTCGCCGAATGCAGATTGGCTTCGGCGGCCCGCACGTCCGGGCGCTGCGCCACCAGCGTGCTCGGCAGGCTCACCGGCAGATTGGCCGGCAGCGTGAGGCGCGCGAGGTCGAATTTCTGCAGGATCTCGTCGGCGGAGAACTGCCCGGCCAGCGCGGTGAGCAGGTCGCGCTGGATCGCGAGCTGCTTCTGCAGCGGCGGCAGCGTCTGCTCGGCCTGGGCCAACGCGGTCTCCTGGGTCAGCACGTCGACCTGCGCGGCCTGGCCGGCGTCCTGCTGGTGCTTGAGGATGCTGAGGATGTCGCGCTCGATCTTGACGATGCGTTCGGTGGCGGCGATCTGGCCGCGCAGCGAGGCCTCCTGGATCGCCGCGGTCACCACGTTGGCGGTCAATGTCAGATAGGCCGCCTCGAGCTGGAACCGGGCCTGCTCGGTGATCGCATCGAGGCTTTCGACGGTGCGGAAATTCTCGCCCCAGATATCCGGCACGAAGCTGATATTGAGCTGCGCGGTGTGCAGGGTGTAGCGCTGCTGCGACGGATCGCCGGGGCCCGCCTGCGTCGTCATGTTGGAAATCTGCTGGTCGGAGGGCGTGTAGTTGACCCCGACCTGCGGGAAGTAGAGGCCGCGCTGCGCCAGCGCGTTGTAGTTCGCGACCTTGATCGCCGCCTCGGCGGATTGCAGCGTCGGATTGTGCTCGACCGACAGGCGGATCAGCGCGTTGAGCGGCGCGGAGCGGAACGCCGCCCACCAGCGCGTCGGGATGTCGGCCCCGTTGCTGAAGCGCTGCTGTGCCAGGCGCGGACCCGCCGGATCGGTCGCGGGCGAGCGCAGCGGCTCCGGCGTGTAGCCGGCGACGGCGGGCGCCGGCGGCGAGGTGAAATTGGGGCCGACCGCACAGGCGCCGAGCATCAGCGCGCCGGTGGAAATAGCCAGCACGCGCAGGGCGGCCGTGAACGTCGGGCAGGGCATCTTGGCGCTGAGCTGGTACATCGCAGGGTGCCCCTAATGCGCGGCTTCGGGCGGGGCCGCAGCCGGCGTCTCGCTGGGCGAGGCGGCGCGCTCGCGCGACAGGAAGATCTGGCGCAGGGCGGGCGCGACGATCAACAGCAGCAGCGGACCGATGAACATGCCACCGACCACCACGGTCGCGAGCGGCCGCTGCACCTGGCTGCCGATGCCGTGCGACAGCGCCGCCGGAAACAGGCCGACGCCCGCGGACAGCGCGGTCATCAGCATCGGGCGCATGCGCTGTTCGGCGCCGTTGAACACCGCTTCCGCGATGCTCTGGCCCGCCGCGCGCAGCTCGCGGAAATAGGTGATGTTGAGGATGCCGTCCATCACTGCGACGCCGAACAGCGAGATGAAGCCGATCGCCGCCGAGATCGAGAAATCAAGCCCGGCGAAATAGAGCGCGATCAGGCCGCCGCCGACCGCGAATGGAATGCCGGCCAGTGCCAGCAGGCTGTCGCGCAGCGAGTTGAACAGGCTGTAGAGCAGCACGAAGATCAGCAGCAGTGTGACCGGCACCACGATCATCAGCCGCGCCTTGGCGGCTTCGAGATTGTCGAACTCGCCCGACCAGATCATGCGGTAGCCGGCCGGCAACGGCACCGCCTCCGCGATCTTCGCCTGTGCCTCGGCCACCGTGCTGCCGAGATCGCGGCCGCGGACGCTGAACTTGATCGGGATGTAGCGCTGGCTGCGTTCGCGATAGATGAACAGCGCGCCGGTATCGAGCGAGATGTCGGCGAGTTCGCTCAAGGGGATGTAGGCGTTGGTGCCCGACGGCGTCGCATAGGCGACCTTGATGTCGCGCACCGCGTCGATGCTCTGGCGGAATTTCGGGTCGAGCCGCACCACGACGCCGAACTGCCGGTCGCCTTCCAGCATCGTCGTGGCGTTGGCGCCGCCGAGCGCGGCCTGCACCACCGTGGTGACGTCGCCGGTGTTGAGGCCGTAGCGCGCGGTCTTTTCCCGGTTGACCCGGATGTTGAGGTTGGGCTGGCCGACCAGATGGAAGATGCCGAGATCGGCGACGCCGCGGATCTTGGCCATCTCCTGCGCGACCTTGGTCGCGAGCCCCTCGAGCACGTCGAGATTGGGGCCAACGATCTTGATCGAGTTCGCGCCCTTGACCCCCGAGAGCGCCTCTTCGATGTTGTCCTGGATGTATTGCGAGAAGTTGAAGGTGACGCCGGGCATCTCCTCGTCGAACTCCTTCTGCAATTCCTCGGTCAGCTTCTCCTTCGTCAGGCCGGGCGGCCACTGGTCGAACGGCTTGATCGGCGCGAACAGCTCGACATTGGAGAACGGCGAGGCGTCGCTGCCATTATCCGGGCGGCCGTGCTGCGACACCACGGTGATGATCTCGGGGTGCCGCAGCAGGATCTCGCGCATCTTGCGCGTCGGATCGGTGCCGGCCTCCAGTGACATGGTCGGCGGCATCGCGGCCCGGATCCAGAAATTGCCTTCCTCCAGCGCCGGCAGGAATTCGCTGCCGAGCCGGCTCGCCGCCAGCGCGCTCAGCGCCAGGAAGATGGCGCCGGCCGCGATCGCGACCTTCAGATGCGACAGCGACCAGCGCAGCAGCGGCGTGTAGGTGTTGCGCAGCCAGCGCACGATGATGGTCTCGGTTTCCTCGATGTGCCGCGGCAGCAGCAGCGACGCCAGCACCGGTGTCACGGTGAAGGTTGCCAGCAGCGCGCCGGCCAGCGCGTAGCCATAGGTGCGGGCCATCGGGCCGAAGATCTGTCCCTCGACGCCCTGCATGGTGAACAGCGGCACGAAGGCGGTCACCGTGATGGCCGCGGTGAAGAACACCGCCTTGTCGACCTGCAGTGCGCTGACGAAGATCATCCGCAGCCGGTCGGTCCAGCCCGGCGCGGGCTGGCCCTGTCGCGCGGTCGGATCGTCTCCCCAATAACCCTCGGCGAGGTTCTGCAGCACGCGCAGCCGGTTCTCGGGCGCGGACTGGAAGTTGCGGAAGATGTTCTCCATCATGATGACGGCGGAATCGACGATGATGCCGAAATCGACCGCGCCGAGCGACAGCAGGTTGGCGTCCTCGCCCTGCAGCACCAGGATGATGATGGCGAAGAACAGCGCGAACGGGATGTTGGCGCTGACGATCAGCGCGCTTCTGAGGTCGCCGAGGAAGATCCACTGGATGACGAACACCAAGAGGCAGCCGAACAGCAGATTGTGCAGCACCGTGTGGGTCGTGACGCCGACCAGCGAGCTGCGATCGTAATAGGGGACGATCTTGACGCCCGACGGCAGTGTGCCGTCGCTGTTGATCCTGGCGACCTCTTCCTCGACCTTCGGGATGATTTCATTGGTGTGCTGGGTGCGCCCCATCACGACGATCGCGGCGGCGACGTCGTCATTGCCGTCCTTTCCGGCGATCCCGAGCCGCGGCACATAACCGACCGAGACCTTGGCGACGTCCTTGATCTGGATCGGCAGGCCGTTCGACTGGGTCAGGACGATGTTCTCGATGTCCGCGACCCGATAGCCCTTGGTGACGTCGTCATCGCCGCCGGAATTGATCAGGCCGATGCCGCGGATGTTGACGGATTGCTGGCCGATCGCGATCTCGCGGCCGCCGACATTGACGTTGGCGTTGCCGAGCGCGCTGATCAGCTGCGGCACGGTGATGTTGTAGGACTCGAGCTTGGCCAGATCGCCGTCGACGTTGAATTGCTTGGTGGTGCCGCCCCAGGCGTTGATCTGCACCACGCCCGGCAGCGTCATCAGCCGGCGCGCGACGACGTAGTCCTGCAATGTCCGCAGATTGGTCAGGCCGAAATTGGGCGGGCCGACCAGCTGGTAACGGTAGATCTCGCCGACCAGGCTGGACTGCTGGATCTGCGGGATCTGGTTGCCGGGAAGCTGGACGTTTTGCGTCAGGTTGTTGGTGGCCTGCGAGAGCGCGAAATAGTAGTCGACGCCGTATTTGAAGGTGACCCGCACGAACGACAGGCCGTAGAACGAGGTCGAGCGGATGTTGACCACGCCCGGCGTCGAGTACAGCCCGACCTCCATCGGGATCGTGTAGTACTTCTCCATCTCCTCGGCGGAGAGGCCGGCGGCCTGCGCCGTGATCTCGAGGATGACCGGCGCCGGGTTCGGATAGGCCTCGATGTTCAGCCTGGTGAACGCGGCCAGTCCGGCGGCGCAGAACACCACGAGGCCGAGCACGATGACGGCGCTTCGGGTCAGACCGAATTGGAGGAGGCTCTTGATCAAGGTGCTGCACTCTTGAGCGGGCGAGGGCGCGGCTGGCGCGCGCTACCCGGTGGCCGCGTTGGCGAACTTGTTGCTGAGGAAAATCGCGCCGGTGGAGGCGACCTTCTCGCCGGCTCCGAGGCCTGAGAGCACCTGCCGCCAGCCGTCCTGCGCCATGCCCGTCGTCACCGTGCGGCGGTCGAACCTGCGGCCGTCGCTGGTGACCCACACCGTCATCGTTCCGTCGCCCTCGCGCACGATGGCGTCCAGGGGAACGCTGACCGACAGCTTTGGCGGCTCGGTTTCGATGGTGAAGCTCGCCAGCATGCCGGCGCGCAGCTTGTGCTGGGGATCGTCGATCACCGAACGCACCAGCTGACGGTGTGAGGTCGGATCGATGTTGAGGCCCAGCGTCGTCACGCGGCCGCGAAACACCTCGTTCGGATAGGCGGGCAGCTGGACCTCGACCGGTTGGCCGATCCGATAGGCCGGCGCGTCGGTCTCGATCACATTGGCGACCATCCACATCGTGGAGATGTCGGCCAGCGAATAGGGTGCCGGCGCATTGCCGGGCTGCACGTAGAGACCCGGCGCGGCATTGCGGGCGATGATGCGGCCGGAGATCGGGCTCGGCACCACCAGGATGGAATCGACCTTGCGGTCGGCGACGATGCGGTCGATCTCGGCGTCGGTCTTGCCGAAGATGCGCACCGCGTCGCGGCCGGCCTTGTAGTTGCCCTCGGCCGTCTGCTGATCGGATGTCGCCTGGTCGACGTCCTTCTGCGCGCCGCCGCCGGTCTTCAGCAGCTGCCTGACGCGCGCCAGCGTCTTGGTCTGCAGTTCGAGCACGCCGGCCGCGGCGAGCAGCGACGACTCCGCCTGCAGCAGATCGGGGCTGTCGATCGTGAACAGCCTGTCGCCCTTCGCGACCTCGTCACCGACATTGAGCGGCGTGTCGACGATCCTGCCGGGGTTCGGCGTGAAGGCCTGCACCAGCATGTTCTGGTTGAAGTCGATCGAACCGACCGCGTTCTTCAACGTCCGGAACGAGCGCTGCTCCGCGGTCATGACCTTCAACGAGGCGGCCTGCTTGTCGCTCAGCACGACGTATTGCTGCTCGACATTGACGTCTTGCGGTGCGGCTTGCGGCGCAGCCGCCTTGGCGCTGGCGAGGCCGTCGGCGTGCGTCGCGAACCAGCCGCCGGCGAGAAGCGCCGGCAGAACGGACAATGCCGCAAACCCAATATACTTCATTCGAAATGACATCGCCCGCTCGGCCAATACTGCATGAAGCTCCGCGCGAGATTCGAGGTCTTGCCGCATTGTGGCCAGCCGTCGTTGTCTCCGCGAAGACGAGGAACCTGTTATCAGGGCCAGCTGACGCCAGCCTTACACTGGCGCCGTCAACGGCGTGCTCGATGTGCGAATTTTGATTGCGGCGGGGGCGCGTTTATCTATTTTGCGTGGGACAAGCAGCGACGTCGCATAGCAAAAACATAGCGTGGTTAGCGGCAATCGCGGTGTTGTGCTTAAATGCGTGTCGTTTGCACATCGCCCTTGCCCAACGCGCGATCTGTTGCGGCGTTTGTTGCGTGGCTGGCGTATTGCGACGGGGTGTGCAAACAGAAGACCGACCGAATGAAGACAGGACTGCTGCGATGCGCCTTCTGATCGTCGAGGACAATGCCGAGCTTTCGAGGCTTCTCGCAAGCGGACTGATGGCTGCGGGATACGAGTCCGATATCGTCAACAGCGTTGCCGAGGCGCGTGATGCGCTGCGCAGCGTCAGCTATGCTGCCATGATCCTCGATCTCGGCCTGCCCGATGGCGATGGCCTGTTGGTGCTGTCGGAGCTGCGCCGCAGGAACGATCCGTTGCCGGTGCTGGTGCTGACCGCGCGCAACGGCTTGCAGGACCGGGTCAACGGCCTGCGCAGCGGCGCGGACGACTATCTGGCGAAGCCGTTCGCGCTGGAAGAGCTGGTGGCGCGGCTCGAGGCCATCCTGCGGCGGCCCGGCCAGCTGCTCGGCTCCTCGCTGAAGCTCGCCAATCTGATCTACGACACCGAGAGCAAGCAGGTGTTCGTCGACGGAGCGCCGCACGTGTTCTCCGCGCGCGAAACCTCCGTGCTGGAGATCCTGCTGAGGCGGCAGGGACGGGTGGTGCCGAAGAAGAACGTCGAGGACCACATCTTCGGTCTGTCCGGCGAGGTCGCCTCGAACGCGGTCGAGGTCTACGTGTCGCGGCTGCGCAAGCTGCTCGCCGAGCATCGCGCCAAGGTCATCATCCACACCATTCGCGGCGTCGGCTATCTGATGGCGGAGGAGAAGTAGCGGTGTTCCGCTTCAAGTCGCTGACCTCGCGGATCGTGTTTCTGCACATCGTGGCGGTCGCGGTGGCGGCGATCTTCCTGCCGCTGCTGCTGCTGTGGCTGCTGAATTCGGAGATCAATCAGCTGCATCGCGAGGCGATGCGCGATCAGGCGGCCGATCTCGGCCAGAACCTCTCGGTCGATTCTGACGGCAAGGTGCAGCTCAATTTGCCGGACAGCCTGAGGGGGCTCTATTCCGATGCCTATGGCCGTTACCGCTACGACATCTACGATGCGGACGACAACTTGCTGTTCTCGTCGCATCGCGGGGCGCCACGGCTGCCGGCCTCGGCCGACCGGATTTCTGGCGCCAGCGCCAGCAAGCTGGTCGGCGGCCAGACGCTGCGCATCCAGGTCGCCGAGGACCTGTCGCATCGCGACGTCATCATCGACGACATCGTCGCCAACTTCTTCCGGCGGGTCGGCTGGATCACCATCCCGATCCTGTTGATCCTGCTCGCGACCGACATCCTGATCTTCCGCCGCGCCGTGATTCCGCTGCTGCGGGCCTCCGAGGAAGCCAGGAGCATTGGACCGGCCAGGACCGACATTCGGCTGCCGACGGACGGGATTCCGAGCGAGATCCTGCCGCTGGTGACCGCGGTCAACCAGGCCTTCGACCGTCTCGAGGACGGCTTTCACGTGCAGCGCCAGTTCACCGCCGATGCCGCCCATCAGCTTCGCACGCCGCTCGCGATCCTGAGGACCCGGATCGAGACGCTCGATGCAGCCAAGGGGACCAGAGAGCTGCACGCCGACATCGAAAGCATGAGCCGCATCGTCAGCCAGCTCTTGGAGATCGCCGAACTCGATACGCTGGTGCTGGATCCCGCCGAGACCGCGGATCTGCGTGCGGTGTGCGCCGAGGTGGTCGGCTCGATCGCACCCTACGCGCTGGCGCAGCACAAGGACATCGCGCTGCGCGGCACCGACGGTCCGGTGCGGGTCAAGGGCAATGCCGAGATGCTGCAGCGCGCGATCTTCAATCTGGCGGAGAACGCCATCAAGTATACTGCCGACGCGACCTCGGTCGATGTCGAGGTGTACGAGAATGGTTCGGTGCAGGTGCGCGACTGCGGGCCGGGGATTGCGCCCGCCGAGCAGGGCCTGATCTTCCGGCGCTTCTGGCGCAGCGATCGTCAGCGTACCGACGGGGCAGGGCTCGGGCTCTCGATCGTGCGCGGCGTCGTCGACGATCACGATGCGACGGTCAAGGTCGAGAATCTGCCGTCGGGCGGCGCCCAGTTCACGCTGAGCTTCCGCCTCGCCAAGGCGGAGGCGACGACCGTCTGAGAGGCCTGCCCCGTGGCTGCCGTGCTGCAGACCTGCCGGCCTATTTCACCTTGCCGCCGGACAGGTCCATGATCATGCGCGTGGTCAAATACAGCCGCGGCACGATGCTGTTGATCTGCACGTATTCGGCATCGTTGGAGTGCGCGCCGAAGCCGGAGAGGCCCATGCCCTCCACCACGGCGCCCTTGGTCTTGAGGGCGGCGAATGCGGCGTCGGTGCCGCCGCCTGTGGCCCTCTCGGCCACGTTCAGCGGCATCCCGAGTTCCTGATAGATCGTCTTGCCGTGAGCCGCGATGCGACGTGAAGCGTCGTTCGCTTCGAGCGGCGGGCGGCGCACCTCGAACTTCACCTCGACCTTGGAGTCGGGCAGCAGGCGGTTCTTGATCTTGTCCTGCAGCGCCGTCTCGAGCTCGTCGAAGTCGGACACCTTGAGCGCACGCGCGTCCGCCTGGGCGGTGGCTTCGGCCGGGATCACATTGCGGTTGGTGCCGGACTTGGACACCGTCCAGTTCAGCTTCAGGCCTTGCTCGGGCTTCGACAGGTCCTTCATCTGCAGCACCTGGTGCGACAGCTCATACAGCGCATTCACGCCGCCTTCGGGCCGGGCGCCCGCATGCGACGACTTGCCGTGCACCGTGAGATAGGCCGAGCCGATGCCGCTGGTGGCGAGGCGGAGTGTGCCGCTGGCGTCGCTGCCTTCGAACGAGAACACGGCATCCTGCTCGCCGGCGACGCGGGTGATGGTGCTGCGCCAGCCGGGCGAAGAGATCTCCTCGTCGCCGTTGATCAGCACCGTGAGCGTGCCGTAGTCCTTGAAGTTCAGCTTCTGCAGCAGCGCCACGCTGTGCAGGATGGTGGCGATGCCCTGCTTGTCGTCGGCGATGCCGAGGCCGTAAGCCTTGTCGCCATCGACGCGGAAGGGTTGGTCCTTCAGCATGCCCTTGAGATACACCGTGTCCATGTGCGCGATCAGCATGATCTTCGCGCTGCCGGTGCCCTTGAAGACGGCCTGCACGGCGGGACCGATCTTCTCCGGCGTGTCGTCCAGCCGGTAGATGTCGGCGGTTTGCAGGATATCCACGGTGCCGCCGAGCTCTTTGAGCTGGCCGGCGATGCGCGCGGCGATCTGGTTCAGGCCTTCGATGTCCTTGCTGCCGGATTCGATCTGCACGAGGTCGCGCAGGGTGTCGAGCAGCGGCTGCTGCTCCTGCTGCGCCAGTGCGTGAATGTCGGCCGCCGGCGCCGCATGCGCGACAGGTGCGGCAAGCGCCAAGCCAAACGATATGATCAGCGGGCGAACGAACGAGCGGGCGGGACGCTTCTGGGGCATGGCGGCGATCTGTGCGTTGGAGGACGATCCGTACCCCGCGTCTTCACAGGCCTTGCCGCTGCCGTCAACAGCCGTGGCGCACCTCGAGCTTCGGTCCTGATGCAATCAGAACCGAAAATGCTCCAGACATGCCGAGCGCGCGGACGCCGGCTATTGCTTCGGTTGTCCGAAATCGAGCGGCGGCAGCTCGATCTGCGGCACCTCGATCTTGACCTTGTTGAGGTCGACGTCGAGCGGCTTGTCGAGCAGTCCGGTGACGACGACCGGGAACGCGATCACCAGCGCCACCATGATCGCCTGCAGTCCGATCCACGGCATCGCGCCCCAATAGATGTCGGAGCTCTTCACTTCCTTCGGCGCCACGCCGCGCAGATAGAACAGCGCGAAGCCGAACGGCGGATGCAGGAACGAGGTCTGCATGTTGACGCACAGCATCACGCCGAACCAGATCAGGGCCGCGTCGGGGCCGACCACCGGTGCCAGCACCTTCTGCGCGATCGGCGCGATCATCGGCAGGATGATGAAGGCGATCTCGAAGAAGTCGAGGAAGAACGCCAGGAAGAAGATGAACAGGTTGATGAAGATCAGGAAACCCCAGACGCCGCCGGGCAGCGACGTCAGGAGATGCTCGAGCCAGACGCCGCCGGAGACGCCGAGGAACACCACCGAGAAGCAGGTCGAGCCGATCAGGATGAAGGTGACCATGCAGGTGATGCGCATGGTGGTCTCGTAGCCCTGCTTGATCAGGTCGCGCAGGTCCGGGATTTTGACCGCCTCGATGCAGATCCAGACCACCGCCAGATAGGTGATCGCGAACGCCAGCTTGAAGATCAGGTTCTCGGTGTAGAGCATCGCGATGATGGTGCCGATGCCGCCGGCGATCACGCCTGCGATCAGCACCTTGCGGCCGGTCGCGCTGAAATCCTTGTGGTGGATCGCGGCGAGCACGATGGCGCCGACCGCGCCCATGGCGCCGGCTTCGGTCGGGGTCGCAAGGCCCATCATCATGGTGCCGAGCACGACGAAGATCAGCACCGCTGACGGAATGATGCCGAGCAGGCACTTCTTCCACAGCGCCCAGCCGGTCAGCGTGCGCGCTTCCTTCGGCACCGCGGGCAAATGGCTCGGCTTGATGATGCTGAGCAGGAAGGTGTAGCCGGCGAACAGCAGGATCTGGAACACCGACGGCCCCCAGGCGCCGAGATACATGTCGCCGACCGACTTGCCGAGCTGGTCGGCGAGCACGATCAGGACGAGAGAGGGAGGGACGAGTTGCGTGATGGTGCCGGAGGCGGCCAGCACGCCGGTGACGTAGCGAATGTTGTAGCCGTAGCGGATCATCACCGGCATCGAGATCAGCGCCATCGCGATCACCTGCGCCGCCACCGTGCCGGTGATGGCGCCGAGGATGAAGCCGACGATGATCACGGAGTAGCCGAGGCCGCCGCGGATCGGGCCGAACAACTGGCCCATCGAATCCAGCATGTCCTCGGCGAGCCCGCATCTCTCCAATATCGCGCCCATGAAGGTGAAGAACGGGATCGCAAGCAGCAGCTCGTTGGACAGCACGCTGCCGAAGATGCGGCCCGGGATCGCCTGCAGGAAGTTGAGGTCGAAGAAACCGAGATAGATCGAGAGAAACCCGAACGACAGGCCGACCGCGGCGAGCGTGAACGCCACCGGATAGCCGATCAGCATCGCAACGATCAGGCCGCCGAACATCAGTGGCGGCATCATCTCCAGCGTAATCGTCATTGCGTCGGCCTCTCGTACTTCGCGTCGATCGTCACATAGCCTTGCAGCGCGGCGATCCGCTTGATCACCTCGGAGACGCCTTGCAACGCAAGCATCACGAAGCCGGACGGGATAACGAATTTGATCGGCCAGCGCAGCAGGCCGCCGGCATTGCCGCTCATCTCGCCGACCGCGTAGGCCTGGTAGAAGAACGGCCAGGACAGATAGGCGAGCAGCAGGCAGGCCGGGATCAGGAAGAACAATGTGCCGATCATGTCGAGCCAGAGCTGGCCGCGTTCGGACAGCATCAGATAGAGGATCTCGACGCGGACATGCTCGTTGCGCTTGAAGGTGTAGGAGGCGCCGAACATCACGAGGATCGCGAACATGTACCACTGCGCCTCGAGCCAGCCGTTCGAGGAGTAGCTGAACGCGTAGCGGATCATGGCGTTGCCGGCGCTGACCAGGCAGGCGAGCAGGACGAGAAGGTTGCAGACGTAGCCGATCTTCTCGTTCAGTCGGTCGATGGCCTGACTGAGTGCCAACATTGGGCGCATCACGATCTCCGCGGTCGCGCCACGCGCGCGCCGAATATCTCAAGCATCATCTGGCCGCCGCGCGCATGCACACGGAGCCACGGCTCACCTTCAGGAGCAGTTGCAAACGTTCGTCCTCCCCCGAAATCCGCTTCCGCCGTTCTTGGCTACCGGATCGCCGGCGGGTGCCGACGGGGGGCAGCGGCCTATCCGGCCCGACTAGCGTAAAAGCTGAGGCACCAAATCAGCGCCGTGGAACGCCGTCAATCGGAAAATGGGCAAATTGACGGCGCGGCAAATCGTTGTCCCGCCTTGGTAATCGGGGGACTGAACGGCCGTCGGCGGAGGATAGGAACTAGCCGCCGGTCACGCTCATGTGGCGGCTGACGCTCGGGCGGTTGTGGCGGCGGTCGATGATGAAATCGTGCCCCTTCGGCTTCAGCCCGATGGCGCGATCGATCGCCGCCGACAGCAGCTCGTTGTCGTCGGAGGCGCGCAGCGGCCGGCGCAAGTCGGAGGCGTCCTCATGGCCGAGGCAGGTGTGCAGCGTGCCGGTGCAGGTGATCCGCACCCGGTTGCAGGACTCGCAGAAATTGTGGGTCATCGGCGTGATGAAGCCGAGCTTGCCGCCGGTCTCGGTGACCCGGACATAGCGGGCAGGGCCGCCGGTGTCGTCGGCGAGGTCGGTCAGCGTGTAGTGCTTCTCGAGCCGCGCGCGCAGCAAGGACAGCGGCACGTATTGGTCGATCCGGCCTTCGCCGATGTCGCCCATCGGCATCACCTCGATCAGGGTCAGGCCCATGCCCTTGCCATGCGCCCATTGCATCAGCGCGGGGATTTCGTCCTCGTTCATGTTCTTCAGCGCGACCGCGTTGATCTTGACCGCAAGCCCGGCCGACCGCGCCGCCTCGATGCCCGACAGCACCTTGTCGATATCGCCCCAGCGGGTGATGGCGCGGAATTTTGCGGGATCCAGCGTGTCGAGCGACACGTTGACCCGGCGCACGCCGCAATCGGCAAGTTCCTGGGCGAAGCGCGCGAGCTGCGAGCCGTTGGTGGTCAGCGTCAATTCGTCGAGCGCGCCGGTCGCAAGATGGCGCGACAGCGAACGCACCAGGCCCATCACGTTGCGGCGGACCAGCGGCTCACCGCCGGTGAGGCGGATCTTGCGCACGCCCTTGGCGACGAAGGCCGAGCAGAGGCGGTCGAGCTCTTCCAGGGTCAGGAGATCGGCCTTCGGCAGGAAGGTCATGTCTTCCGACATGCAGTAGAAGCAGCGCAGGTCGCAGCGATCGGTCACCGAGACGCGCAGGTAACGGATCGTCCGGCCGAACGGATCGGTCATCGGACGAAACAGCGTGTCGGAATGCGCTTGCGTGGATCCGTTCATTCAACCGAAGCCTTCAACCAAGCCTTCAAACCAAGGCGTTCCCATCAGGGCCAGGCCGTCACGGGCCCAGCACACGCAATCTATGCATGTTGGCACGCCGTCACAATGCGTTCCAATGGATGATCCGCAACCTGCAACGCCGGTTGCAAAGCGATAGGTGAGGCAGATCGCGCGATGCATGATCGCAATCGCCGATGTGCCTCCACAAAATACAAAAACCCGGCTTTCGGTCGGGCTCTTGTGCAGTGCAATCTCAGTCAGATGCGCGCAGCATTGCGCGTCAGCGTGTGGGCGCGGCGGCCGGCGGCGGAGCTGCAGCCGGGGCAGGGAACGCGGAGTCCGGAGCGGCGGCGGGGGCCGCAGCGGCAGCCGGCTTCGGCTTCTTCTTTTTCGGCCGCATCTGCTTGTGCGCGCGCGGCGGCGGGCCGGCCGGTTGCAACTCGGCGAACACCGGGCTCGGATCGAGCGTGGTCGTCGCCGGGCTGGTGAAGTCGCCCGGCGTGCGGGTCACCGTCACCGGCACGGTCGCCGGCTGGAACTTCGGCATGTTGAAGGTGACGGTGAAGTTGGCCTCCGGCGCCGGGACCGACACGGTGCAGGGCGTCTTGCAGCCCGGTCCGAGCGAGGTCACGGCGTCCGCACCCTGCGGCGCCGAGTCCAGCTGCACCTGCATCGGCGGCGGCGCCGACTTGAACGAATCCAATGAGAAGGAAGAGCAGCCGGCCAGGCTCAGCCCGGCGGCCGCGATTACGATGATACGACGCATGATCCACACTCTACTGCGGCAATCAGCCACAATCCCCGCGCCGACCATAAGAGCGTCGGAACAGGGGCGCAACCGGGGGAGGTCTGCTCGTTAAAGGATGGTTAATGGCAAAATCGCATGGCGAAATATTGCCAAGCGATATCAAAGTGTTGCGAAATATTTATGCCGCAATCAGGCTGGCGACGGCGTCCGGCAGATCGCGCATGTGGCTGATCAGCCGGTCCGGCTTCAGCTCGGTCATCGGGACGTCGGTATAGCCGAAATCGACACCGATCACCGGGACGCTGGCGCGCCGGGCGACGCCGACATCGGGACCGGCATCGCCGACCATGATGGCGCCGGGCAGCTTGCCGCCGGCGCGGGCGACGGTCTCGCGCAGGAACGCCGGGTCGGGCTTGGCAACGCCGAAGGTGTCCTGGCCGCAGATCGCGGCAAAGCGCGGGGTCAGGCCGAGCCGGTCGAGCAGCAGCTTCGACAGCCACTCGAGCTTGTTGGTGCAGACCGCGAAGCGATGGCCCTTGGCCGCAAGGCGGTCGAGCGCATCCTCGAGCCCGTCGAACGGGCGCGACCCGTCGGCGATGTGCTCGGCGTAATAGTCGACGAAATCCACGGTCAGGCGGTCGAGGTCGGCGACGCTGACCGCGCGTCCATCCACCTCGAGCCCGCGCTCGAGCAGCTTGCGCGCGCCGGCGCCGATCATGTTGCGGGCGGCCGACAGCGGCACCGGCCGCAGACCCTCGCGGTCGAGCACGTAATTGAGCGCGCTGATCAGGTCAGGCGCGGTGTCGACCAGCGTGCCGTCCAGATCGAATACGACGATGGGGGGAGAGGAGGCGGACATCTGTCTCTGGCTATCGGGCAGCGCGCCGCGATGCAAGAGAAGATGCTAGGGTCCCGCAAAAAAGGGAGGTGAGGGTGCGGGAACTTGTCGGAAAAGCCGCTTTTGTCACCGGTGCGGCCAGTGGAATTGGCCTCGCCATGGCAACCGCGTTCGTGCGCGAGGGCATGAAGGTGATGCTCGCCGATATCGAAGCCGGTGCGCTGGACCAGGCCATCGACGCGCTGCGCGCCGATGGCACAGACGTTCATGGCGTGGTCTGCGATGTCGCCGATCCCGCAAGCGTCGACCGCGCGGCGGAGGCCGCATTCCGCGCCTTCGGCAAGGTCCACGTCCTCTGCAACAATGCCGGGGTCGCGGCCGGCGGCGGCATCGATCAGATCTCGATCGAGAATTGGCGCTGGGTGATCGACGTCAATCTGATGGGCGTCGTGCACGGCATCAAGAGCTTCCTGCCGCATATCCGCGGGCACGGCGAGGGCGGACATATCGTCAACACCGCCTCGATGGGCGGAATGAATGCCGGTCTCGGCTTCAGTCCCTACTCGGCGAGCAAGTTCGCGGTGGTTAGCGTGTCGGAGGGGCTGGCCTGGCAACTCGCGCCTGACGGCATCGGGGTCAGCGTGCTGTGTCCGAGCTATGTGCGGACACGGATCGGCGAGAGCGGGCGCAACCGCCCCGAACGGTATGGGCCGACCCGCGCGCTCGCGCCCGGCAGCGCGGCGTCCGCGATGGTTGCGGAGATCGCGCGGCAGCTCGATGCCGGGCTCGATCCGGCCGCGGTTGCGGCGCGGGTCGTGGCCGCGATCCGCGAGCAGCGGCTCTATGTTTTCACCCATCCGGGGATGCGGGCCGAGGTTGAGGACCGTTTTGCGGCGATTTTGACCGCAATCGACGCCTTTCAGGCATGACAACCGCCCCGGAGCGGGTTTCCGAATAGGCGCTGGACAGGTCCGGATGGCGCTATTCCTGCCCGTGAATCGAGGCTAGATATGCGCCCGCCGGGCCGCCCGATGGCGCGCCCGTAACGGACAAGGGGCTATCGGCCGTGGACATGGACGCACTGAAACGCCAGGCGGCGGCGCGCGCGCTCGAAGAGGTGCGCGACGGCATGAAGCTTGGGCTCGGCACCGGGTCGACCGCCAAGCATTTCGTCGAGCTGCTCGGCGAGAAGGTCCGCGCGGGCATGAAGGTGATCGGCGTGCCGACCTCGGAGGCGACCCGCGCGGATGCGATCCGCTGCGGCGTTCCATTGACCACGCTCGACGAGATCGACCACCTCGATCTCACCATCGATGGCGCCGACGAGATCGATCCGGCGCTCAATCTGATCAAGGGCGGCGGCGGCGCGCTGCTGCGCGAGAAGATCGTGGCGGCCGCCAGTGATCGCATGATCGTGATCGCCGACGACAGCAAATGGGTCGACGTGCTCGGCCGCTTTCCGCTGCCGGTCGAGGTGATCCCGTTCGGGCTCGCCGCGACCCAGGCTGCGATGGCACGGGCGTTCGCGCAGGCCGGCGTATCCGGCGAAATGATCATCCGTCAGGGCAAGGACGGTCACGCTTTTGTCACCGATGGCGGCCACTGGATCGTCGATGCGCATCTCGGCCGGATCGGCGATCCGCCGCGTCTGGCCGGTTTGCTCAGCTCCATACCGGGCGTTGTTGAACACGGCCTGTTCATCGGGCTTGGCAGCGTCGCCGTTCTGGCCGGCGCGCAGGGAATTCGGGTTGTTGAACGGCCATGAGGCCGCAAGCAAGGAGACTTGGAATGAAGCGTTTTTCGGGACTTTTGTCGGCGGCGGTCCTGGCGGCTGGCCTCGCGCTCGCGACCGCACCGGCGATGGCGCAGCAGCCGCAGCTGCCCCCCATGCCCAAGGTCAAGCAGTCGACCCCCGCGGCGATCGCGGCCGCCAAGGAAATCCTGGCGATGAAGAACGTGGCGGTCATGTACAACGGCGCCGTTCCCGGCATCATCGAGAAGACCAAGACCGGTCTCTTGCAGCAGTACCTGAACTACCAGAAGGATCTCGACGAGGTCGCGGTGGTCGTCGCCAAGCAGTTCGGCGGCAGCGAGAAGGAGATCGGCGACGGCATGGCCCAGATCTACGCCGCCGAATTCACCGAGCAGGAGCTGAAGGACCTCGTGACGTTCTACAAGACGCCGCTCGGCCAGAAGCTTTTGACCGCCGAGCCCACGGCAATCAACGGATCGCTGCAATATATGCAGCAGTGGGCGCAGCAGTTTGGCGTGATCGTCGCCGGTCAGTTCAAGACCGAGATGAAGAAGCGCGGCAAGGATATCTGAAAACGATATCTATATGCGTGTGACCTCGCCCCGCTTGCGGGGCGAGGAGAAGAAACAGAGGTACTGCCATGGCCGAGTTTGACGTCGACCTGTTTGTCATCGGTGGTGGTTCGGGCGGCGTCCGTGCCGCCCGCATCGCCGCCAACTATGGCGCCAAGGTCATGGTCGCCGAAGAGTACCGGATGGGCGGCACCTGCGTGATCCGCGGCTGCGTGCCGAAGAAGCTGTTCGTGATCGGCAGCCATGTCCACCAGGAGATCGAGGATGCCGCCGGCTTCGGCTGGAGCATCGGCCAGGTCTCGTTCGACTGGGCGACGCTCGTCGCCAACAAGGACAAGGAGATCGCCCGGCTCGAGCGCGCCTACACCACCAATGTCGAGAAATCAGGCGCCACGATCGTCAAGACCCGCGCGGTGCTGGAGGACGCCCACACGCTCCGCCTCGCCACCGGCGAGAAGGTGACGGCGAAATACATCCTGATCGCGACCGGCGGCGCGCCCAATCACGGGCCGGCCGTGCCCGGCATCGAGCACGTGATCTCCTCCAACGAGGCGTTTCACCTCAAGGAGCTGCCGAAGCGGATCGTGATCCAGGGAGGCGGCTACATCGCGCTGGAATTCGCCGGCATCTTCGCCGGCTACGGCTCCGACGTCACCGTGGTCTATCGCGGCGACAACATCCTGCGCGGCTTCGACGAGGACGTACGCAAACATGTCCGCACCGAAATGGAGAAGCACGGCATCACCATCATCACCGGCTGCACGGTGGCGAAGGTCGACAAGCACGGCCATGATTTCACCGCGCATCTGTCTGGCGGGTCGAGCATCGCCGCCGACCAGGTGATGTTCGCGATCGGCCGGCATCCCAACGTCGCCAATCTCGGACTGGAGACCGCCGGCGTCGCGATCAATCCCGCCAATGGCGGCATCCAGGTCGACGGCTGGTCAAAGACTTCGGTCGACAACATCTACGCGGTCGGCGACGTCACCCATCGCACCAACCTGACCCCGGTCGCGATCCGCGAGGGCCATGCCTTCGCCGACACCGTGTTCGGCAAGCGCCCGGTGCAGGTCGACCACGCCACGATTCCGACCGCGGTATTCTCGCAGCCGGAGGTCGGCACCGTCGGTCTGACGGAGGAAGAGGCGCGGGCGCAGTACAGCCACGTCGACATCTACAAGACCGATTTCCGTCCGATCAAGGCGACGATGTCCGGGCGCGACACCCGCGTGCTGATGAAGCTCGTGGTCGACGCGTCGAGCGATCGCGTGCTCGGCTGCCATATCGTCGGCGACTGCGCCGCCGAGATCACCCAGGCGGTCGCGATCGCGGTGAAAATGAAGGCGACCAAGGCCGATTTCGACGCCACCGTCGCGCTGCATCCGACCGCGTCCGAAGAGCTGGTGACGATGCGGACACCGACCGCGCGCCACGTCCGCCAGGCCGCGGAGTAGGGCCGGCCGACGCGCCGCGACGATACGGCGCGTCGATCGAGAAACGTCTGGACACATTTGGCCGGAGCGCCGCCCGCAACGGGCCAGCGCGACCGCTGTCTTGCCTGCACCGGCAGGCCGCTTGCCCTGTTGATATCCGGGGACAATCGTTCCGATACGCGGAACCCGGTGCGCTCGTTCTGATTGTTAGGCTGTATCGGCCACACCAGAAGGAGATGTCGTCATGTCTGAACTGGGTTTGATGACGCGCAAGTCGGTCGCCGCCATCATCGCGGAAGCGGGGGAGCACACGCTGGGCAAGACGCTCGGCGCGCTCAGCATCACCGCGCTCGGGATCGGCTGCATCATCGGTGCGGGCATCTTCGTGCTGACCGGCACCGCCGCGGCGCACTATGCCGGCCCGGCCATCATGCTCTCCTTCATCGTCGGCGGCATCGCCTGTGCCTTCGTCGGCCTGTGCTACGCCGAGCTCGCGGCGCTGCTGCCGGTCTCCGGAAGCACCTACACCTATACTTACGCGACCCTGGGCGAGCTGTTCGCCTGGATCATCGGCTGGGACCTGATCCTCGAATATGCGATGGGCGCCTCCACCGTCGCGGTCGGCTGGTCTGGCTACATCGCCTCGCTGCTGCGCAACTTCGGCATCAATATCCCGCCGCAATATGCCGCGGCGCCCTGGACCGAGGCCAAGCTCGCGGACGGCTCGACGGTTGCCGGTATCGTCAATCTGCCGGCGGCGCTCATCGTGCTGCTGCTCACCGCGATGCTGATCGGCGGCACCAAGGAATCGGCCCGACTCAACAACATCATGGTCGGCATCAAGCTTTGCGTCGTGCTCGCCTTCATCCTGTTCGGCGTTGGATACGTAACACCAGCGAACTGGCATCCCTTCATTCCCGACAACACCGGCACGTTCGGTCAATTCGGCTGGACCGGCGTGATGCGCGGCGCCTCGGTGGTGTTCTTCGCCTTCATCGGCTTCGACGCGGTGTCGACCGCGGCGCAGGAAGCCAAGCACCCGCAGACCGACATGCCGATCGGCATCCTCGGCTCGCTGTTGATCTGCACGATCCTGTATGTTGCGGTCGCCGGCGTGCTGACCGGCCTGGTGCCTTACACCGAGCTCGGCGTCGCCGATCCGATCGCCAGGGGGGTCGACGTCATCGGCCAGACCTGGTTCTCGGTGCTGATCAAGATCGGCGCGCTGTCCGGCCTCACCACGGTGATCCTGGTGCTGCTGTACGGCCAGAGCCGCATCTTCTTCCAGATCGCCAAGGACGGCCTGCTGCCGAAACTGTTCTCCGACGTGCATCCTTCGCTCGGCACGCCCTGGAAGAGCCAGCTCCTGATCGGCATCATCGTGGCTATCGTCGCGGCGCTGACCCCGATCGATATCCTCGGCGAGATGGTTTCGATCGGCACGCTGTTCGCCTTCGTGCTGGTCTGCGGCGCGGTGATCTATCTGCGCAAGAGCGATGCGGAAATCGCACGCCCGTTCCGCACCCCCGGCGTGCCTGTCGTCCCGGTGCTCGGCATCGCCTTCTCGGTGCTGCTGATGGTGTTCCTGCCGTGGGAGACCTGGCTGCGTCTCGTCGTGTGGCTGGCGATCGGCCTGGTGCTCTATTTCGCCTATGGCCGGCGTCACTCGGTCCTGCTCAACGGTGCGCCGCCGCGCTAGAGCATGATCCGGAAAAGTGCGAAGCGGTTTTCCGAAAAGATCATGCTCAAACAACAAGCGCGATGACGATTCAACCCAATCTCATCGCGCTTTGGCATGCGATGGCGACGATCGGCCCTGCCTGACAGTCCAACGCCGCCCGCTTAAAATACCTGCGGACGGCGCTGTCTCTAGCCCCAGGAAGGTCGTGGCAAAATCCTGATATTCTTAGGTCTGCGGAAGCGCGCAAAGGTTTCATACCTCTGAAGGGGTAGGTGCTTCTGCAGGATCGGCGCACCGCCGGGCGGCCGCCGTCGATACCGGGCATTAGGGCACCGTTGCTGACTTGGATATCCACTGGGGACTGTTCCTCAGGGCTGCCCATCTCGCGCGCGTTGGAACCTTGCGCTATGCTGGCAGTTCCACTCTCAAACAGTTTGATGTCTCAAATTGAGGGAGCCGCCGATGAGAGGTCCAACCGAGCAGGAGATCCGGACCCGCGCCTACGAATTGTGGAAGGACGCCGGCGAACCGCCCGGCCAGATGGATCAGCTCTGGTACAAGGCCGAACGAGAGCTGTTGGAGCGCAAGGCCGCCAATGGCGAGTCGCATTGCGACATCAACGGCCATCACAAGGCGGCGACGTATCAGTAGGGCGCCGATCGAGATTGATGCAATCAACGGCATGCGAACGCCGCGTCCCGAGGGCGCGGCGTTCGCGTCTGTATTGTCACCAAAGCTTTGAGATCGCCTTGAAACTTGCGACGTGCAACCGGCCGCGCTTCGGAACATCTCACTCCTGCGGACATTGACATCCGTGTTCCGAACGACGGAGGAGAAGAAAATGATCCGACCGATTGCAGTTGCCCTTTCAGTTCTCATCGCCTCGACGTCTCTCGCTCTGGCTCAAGCCAGCTCGAGTTCGAGCGGCAGTGCGAGCTCGAGCGCGAGCTCAAGCATGAGTTCGAGCGCTTCCGGCAGCGCCCAGGGCTCGTCCGCCACGACGGGACAGGGGCAGGGCCAGAAGCCGCCGAGCACGACGGGCAAATGATCAGGGAGGCCGCCCACGTAGCGGCCTCTTTCATTTGTGGCTTTCGGCGCCATCTATCGATGTCAGGCTCGCAGGCCCGGAGGCATCCATGAGCGATGCGATCGATCTTTCGCAAAAACTGTCGACATTCAGCGATCACTGGTCGCCGCGCACCGTGGCGCAATTCAACGCCTGCGACATCATGGTCGTGAAGGTTCACGGTGAGTTCGTCTGGCACAAGCACGACGACACCGACGACTTCTTCCTGGTGCTGAAAGGCGTGCTCGACATCGAGCTGCGCGACCGCACCGTCACGCTGCATCCCGGCCAGCTGTACATCGTGCCGAAGGGCGTCGAGCACCGGCCGGTCGCGCGGGAAGAGGTGCATCTGCTGCTGATCGAGCCGACGGGAACGCCGAACACCGGCGATGCGGCGACGGCGGCGCCGCGGAAGGTGGTGTGAGACTGGCAGGATGGGTGGAGCGAAGCGATACCCATCATTTCGACGGCGGATACGGGTGATGGGTTTCGCTTCGCTCTACCCGTCCTACGGCTCTGCGCCGTACGCGGCGACCAACCGCAAGACCTAGGCGCGACGATTATTTCGTTTTTTCGGAATTTTCTCTTGACGCGCTACCCAACTCAGATGTTCAATTGGCCCGTCTCACCCGATTGAGGGGCGCTTCGCGATCGTCACGAGTGTTGCGGTGAGATGCGGTGGACGCCGGACATGCGAGAGACGACATGCATGCGAGGCGGACGGCGAAATCGTGTGGTCCTGACGCCCTCACGGCAGGTGTCCTCGTGCAAGACGCGTTGCGTCATGCGCGGGCGGTGACAAGCAAGCCCAGTCTCACCGGGGAGAGCACGTATAAGCCGTAACCCATCGCGCAGGGAAAGCCGGGATGTTTCCGGTTACACCTGTGGTCCGACCTCCGGTGCTTTTTATTTGCACCGGACCCATGGGTGCGATCGGCACCCGGCTTTCCCTGCGCCCTCTGTTTCGAGAGAGCGCGAAACCAAGAGCAAAGCTCGGACAAATCGTGTCGCGAGAATGCGGAGCTGTATCCCATCCTCAACTGTCATCGCCCGGCTCGACCGGGCGATCCAGTATTCCAGAGACAGTCGTTGTTGAGCCGAGAAGCCGCGGCGTACTGGATCGCCCGGTCAAGCCGGGCGATGACACCGAGATGAGGTGATGACACCGGAGATGGAGCGCAATGACGGCGCGTTGGATCGCGCGAGAACCGTCCGCATCGTCGTCCTGGCGAAAGCCAGGACCCATTACCCCAAATCTCAGTCGTCGCGCGGCGCCGCGGCTGCGGTCCCGTTCACAAGCAAATTCGGTGGTTATGGGTCCTGGCTTTCGCCAGGACGACGGCGGTGAGAGTTCGATGCTATCCCTCCGCCTCCAGCCATTCCGCGGCGCCGCGCCACAGCGTGTCGCGGTGGTCGCTGCGGAAGAAGCCGAAATGGCCGATCTTGCTGACGCCGGCGTCCGCAGGGCGGATCGAGATGATCTCCGGGCTGATCGCGGTGAAGGCGGAGCACAGCAGTTCGATCGCGGGCCGCGTCGCCCAGGTGTCGTCGGTTACGCTGAAGGCGCGGAGCCTGCCCTTGAAGTTTGGAAAATTCTCGCGCGCGGCAAGTGTCGTGTCGTCGAGCAGATAGCGCTCGCGCATCACCCAGCCGCGCCATTGCTCGAACACGCCGCGCGGCAGGTCCATGCCGAGGCCGGCCCAACCTGGCACATAGCCGAGCGTGCGCGCCAGCGGCAGGCCGATGCCGTTCATGAAGGCGACGACGCGGTAGCGCTCGGGCGAAGCCATCAATTTCCAATAGGCGGCCTGCGAGGCGATCAGCAGCGCGCGCGGGATCTCGGCGTTGTTGGCGAGCAGGCCGAGCGCCTGGCCGCCGAAGGAGTGGCCGACATAGGCGAAGGGCAGGCCGCGGTAGCGCTCGCGCATCCAGCTCACGGCGGCGGTGGTGTCGAGCGCGGCCCAGTCGGCCATCGTGGCCTTGAAGCCGGCGAGCGATTTCGGCTTGTTGAGGCCGACCGCCGCCATCGGCCGGCTGTCGCCGGTGCCGCGGTAGTCGTAGGTCAACACCGCCGCGCCACGGCGGGCGAGGTAGCCGGCAAAGCCGCGATAGACCTTGCGGGGCACGGCGGTCGCCGAATTGATCAGGATGGCGTGGCGCTTCCTGCCGCGCGGCAGGAACAGCGTCGCGGCGAGCGGATAGCCGTCCGCGGCCGGCACGACGATGTCGTCGCTAAAAACGTCGTCCAGCGCGGCCTCGGCCACGGCGATTTCCCTGGCATTCATGCTATGCTCTACCAAATGCGAATTCGGATTTCCCTGCAAGGGGTTGACCAAACAGCGGGAATCCTTCTAGCGGGAGCGCGGCGCCCTGTGTATAAGCCGGGCTTTCGCTATGCCCGCGATTAAGTCGCGGTTTTTGCTCAGGAGTTGACCTCATGTCCGAGCGGTGGACACCCGATAGCTGGCGCGCCAAGAAGGTGCTGCAGGTGCCCGATTATCCCGATGCCAAGGCATTGGCCGATGTCGAGGCCCAGCTCGCGACCTTTCCACCGCTGGTGTTCGCGGGCGAGGCGCGCAGCCTGAAGAAGGCGCTGGGGCGGGTCGCCGACGGCGAGGCGTTCCTGCTGCAGGGCGGCGACTGCGCCGAGAGCTTCGCCGAGCACGGCGCCAACAACATCCGCGACTTCTTCCGCGTCCTGCTGCAGATGGCCGTGGTCATGACCTATGCCGGCGCGCTGCCGGTGGTGAAGGTCGGCCGCATCGCCGGGCAATTCGCCAAGCCGCGCTCGTCGCCGACCGAGAAGCAGGGCGACGTCGAGCTGCCGAGCTATCGCGGCGACATCGTCAACGACATCGCCTTCACGCCGGAAGCGCGGATTCCCGATCCGCAGCGCCAGCTGATGGCCTATCGCCAATCCGCCGCGACGCTGAACCTGCTGCGCGCCTTCGCCACCGGCGGCTTCGCCAATCTCGGCAGCGTGCATCAGTGGATGCTCGGCTTCCTGAAGGATTCGCCGCAGTCCCGCCGCTACAAGGAGCTGGCCGACCGGATCTCGGATGCGCTGAACTTCATGCGCGCCTGCGGCCTCGATCTCGAAAGCCATCCGGAGCTGCGCGCCACCGATTTCTACACCAGCCATGAGGCGCTGCTGCTCGGCTACGAGCAGGCGATGACGCGGGTCGATTCGACGACCGGCGACTGGTACGCGACCTCCGGCCACATGATCTGGATCGGCGACCGCACCCGTCAGCTCGATCACGGCCATGTCGAATATTTCCGCGGCATCAAGAACCCGATCGGCCTGAAATGCGGCCCGTCGCTGAAGCCGGACGAATTGCTGAAGCTGATCGACGTGCTCAGCCCCGACAACGAGCCGGGCCGCCTGACCCTGATCAACCGCTTCGGCGCCGACAAGGTCGGCGATCATCTGCCGGGCCTGATCCGCGCGGTGCAGCGGGAAGGGCGCAAAGTGGTGTGGTCGTGCGATCCGATGCACGGCAACACCATCACCTCGACGTCAGGCTACAAGACGCGGCCGTTCGACCGCGTGCTGGCGGAGGTGAAGTCGTTCTTCCAGATCCATGCCGCCGAAGGCACGCATGCCGGCGGCGTGCATCTGGAGATGACCGGGCAGGACGTCACCGAATGCATCGGCGGCGCGCGCGCCATCACCGATGAGGATCTCAACGACCGCTACCATACGGTCTGCGATCCCCGTCTCAATGCCGAACAGTCGATCGACATGGCCTTTCTGATCGCCGAGCTGTTGAAGCAGGAGCGCGCGGGCAAGGTCAAACCGATGCCGGCCGCTGCGGGATTGTGAGTTGGGGCAGGTGACTTTGGGGCAAGCGACTTGAGGGCAGTGACTTGCTGAGGTTCTGGCGAGCCACCATCAACTCGCGCAACGGGCTGGCGTTCGCCATTCGCTCGGAGCAGGCGATTCGCGAGGAGGTCGTGGCGCTGGTGCTGTCGCTGCCGCTGGCCTGGCTGGTCGGCGCCACGGTGATGCGCCGGGTCGAGCTGGTCGCGACCGTGGTGCTGGTGCTGGTGATCGAGCTGCTCAACACTGCGATCGAGAAGCTCGCCGACCGCCTGACCATGGATCACGATCCGCAGATCGGACGGGTCAAGGACATGGGCTCGGCCGCCGTCGGCGTCGCACTCGTGATGGCCGGGCTGTTCTGGCTGTTCGCGCTCGCCGAGCGGATGGGCGCCTTTTCACCATGAATGCCAGCGGGCCGATCAGGCTTGCGGTGGTCGGACGCGGCCTGATCGGGTCGGCGGCCGCGCGCCATTTGAGCAAGATGGGCCATGACGTCGCGCTGATCGGGCCCGATGAGCCGGCCGACTTTGCGCGCCATGACGGCGTGTTCGGCAGCCACTATGACGAGGGGCGCATCACGCGGAGCTACGATCCGCAAGCCTTCTGGCGACAGATGAACCGCGCGGCGATTGCGCGCTACGGCGAGATCACGGCGGAAAGCGGTGTCGAATTCTACCGCGAAGCCGGTGCGCTCCACGTCGGTGACCGCGAGACCACCGATGTCGCCTCGGTCGGCACAGTCTGCGCCGCGGACGGGATCAATTGTGAGGCCTATCAGGACGCGGGGCTCGCGGAGCGGTTTCCGTTCCTGAAATCGACATCGGGAATGCTCGGCTATTTCGAGCCGCGCAATGCCGGATACATCTCTCCGCGCCGCCTGGTGCGGGCGCAGACCATCGCGGCGGAGCGCGCCGGGGCCCGGATCATCGGCGAGCCGGCGCTCGGGATTTCCGAGAGCGGCTCCGGTGTGACGATCCGGACCCGATCGGGCAGCGTCGAGGCCGATCGCGTGCTGGTTGCGGCAGGCGGGCACACCCAATCGCTGCTCGGCCGATCCCTTGGATTCACGGTCTATGGCCGTACCGTGGCGCTGTTTCGGCTCGGCGCGGCGGAAGTGCAGCGCCTTGCCGGCATGCCGTCGATGCGCTGTCTCGGGCCCAAGGGCGACAATCCCTATATCCTGCCGCCGGTCCCGTATCCGGACGGCCAGAGCTGGTTGAAGCTCGGCGGTGATCCCACAGATCTCCGGCTCGAGAGCGAGGCTGACATCAAGGACTGGTTCCGGTCGGGCGGATCGGTTGCCGTGGCCGATCGGCTGCAAACCCAGATCCTCGACCGCATTCGCGACCTCGCATTCGAGCAACGCCGCGTCGTGCCCTGCATGACCACCTTCGGCGACACCGGCTTGCCCTCGATCGGACCGTTGTCCGAACGGGTCACGGTCGCATTCGGCTGCTATGGCAAGAGCGCGAAATGTTCGGACGAACTCGGCCGGTTGGGCGGCATGGCGCTGCTCGGCGAGGCGAGGGCGGAGCTCGCGCCCTGACCGGCGCCTGTCATCCCGGTGCGATTTCTGCAATCGCACCATGACCGGACGACCATTGAAGTTTGCCCTTGTGCGGGACAACATAAAGATATGAGCGAACAACAGATCAAGATCACCCTGGCGCAACTCAATCCGACGGTCGGTGACGTCACCGGCAACGCCGCGAAAGCGCGCGCTGCGCGCGAGAAGGCCAAGGCCGACGGCGCCGACTTGGTGGTGCTGTCGGAACTGTTCATCGCCGGCTATCCGCCGGAGGATCTGGTGCTCAAGCCGGCGTTCCAGTCGGCCTGCCGCGCCGCGATCGAGGAACTGGCGCGCGAGACCAGCGATGGCGGCCCGGCTGTTCTGATCGGGACGCCCTGGGTGGAGGACGGCAAGCTCTATAACGCCTGCGCGCTGCTCGACGGCGGGCGCATCGCCGCGCTGCGCTTCAAGGCCAATCTGCCGAATTACGGCGTGTTCGACGAGAAGCGGCTGTTCGCACGCGGCCCGGCCTCAGGTCCGGTGACGGTGCGCGGCGTGCGCATCGGCGTGCCGATCTGCGAGGACATCTGGCTCGAAGAATCCGAGGAATACGAGAACGTCGTCGAGTGTCTGGCCGAGACCGGCGCCGAGATCCTGATCGTGCCGAACGGCTCGCCCTATGCCCGCGACAAGGCCGATCTCCGGCTGTCGATCGTGGTGGCGCGCGTCACCGAGAGCGGGCTGCCGCTGGTCTATCTCAACGAGGTCGGCGGCCAGGACGAGCTGATCTTCGACGGTGCCTCGTTCGCGCTCAATGCCGATCTCTCGGTCGCGGCGCAGCTGCCGGCGTTCGAGGAGAACATCACGACGCTCGTCTGGCGCAAGACGCCGGACGGCTGGCGCTGCAACGGCCCGATCGCGCCGCAGCTCGAGGGCGACAAGGCCGATTACGCCGCCTGCGTGCTCGGCCTGCGCGATTACGTCCGCAAGACCGGTTTTCCCGGCGTGTTGCTCGGTGTCTCCGGCGGCATCGATTCGGCGCTGTGCGCGGCCATCGCAGTCGATGCGCTCGGCGCCGACAAGGTGCGCGGCGTGATGCTGCCGTTCCGCTACACCGCGCAGGTGTCGCTCGACGATGCCGCCAAGCTCGCCGCCGCGCTCGGCATTCGTTACGAAATCCTGCCGATCGCCGACGCTGTCAACGGGTTCGAGAAGATCCTGGCGCCGGTGTTCGCGGGCATGGAGCGCGACATCACCGAGGAGAATTTGCAGGCGCGCGCCCGCGGCACGCTGTTGATGGCGATCTCCAACAAGACCGGCGCCATGGTGGTGACCACGGGCAACAAGTCGGAGATGTCGGTCGGCTACGCCACGCTGTACGGCGACATGAACGGCGGCTTCAACCCGATCAAGGACATCTACAAGACCGAGGTGTTCCGCCTGTCGAGCCTGCGCAATGAATGGAAGCCGGATGGCGCGCTCGGGCCGTCGGGCGAGGTGATCCCGGTCAACATCATCATCCGGCCGCCGACCGCGGAATTGCGCGAGAACCAGACCGACCAGGATTCGCTGCCGCCCTACGAGGTGCTGGACGCGATCCTGGAGCGGCTGGTCGAGCGCGAGGAGCCGCTTGCGACCATCATCGAAGCCGGCTTCGACCGCGATGTCGTGACCCGCGTCGATCGCCTGCTCAACGTCGCCGAGTACAAGCGGCGGCAGGCTGCGCCGGGCGTGAAGGTGACGCGGAAGAATTTCGGCCGCGACCGCCGCTATCCCATCACCAACCGCTTCCGTGATTTCGGCAAGGCGTTGCCGGAGCCCGACGAGACGCTGGTGACGCGCACCTCGCGCGCGTCGGCGGAAGCGTTCGAGGGCTGAGCCTTACTGCTTCTTCGGGATGAAGGTCGGGCCGACCGTGCGGATCTGGCCGTCGCTCGACGGCGCGGCCGGCGCGGTGGCGTCGGCGGCCGCAGGTTGCTGCGGCTGAGCTGCCGCTGCGGGCGCACCCTTCTTGCCGGCAGCGGCCTTGGTCTGGGCGCGCTGCTGCATCTTCCGCGCGCTCTCCTCGGTGACGATGATGTCGCCCTGCTGCGCGGCGGAGGCCTGGTCGTCGACCGCCTTCAGCGCCTCGGCCCAGCTCTGGCCCGCCGCCTTGCAGGAGCAGGACGGGTTGAACTCGGTGCGGTACTTGAAGGCGTTCGGCAGCGACGAGTAGGACTGGCCGCTGATCGAGACCGCCTGGTTGATGTCTTCGCCGGGATTCCGATAGGTGAACAGGCTGGCCTCCGCGGCCGGGCACTGCGCCTTGCAGACCTGCTCGTCGGCGGCGAAGCGCGCCTGGCTGGTCGCGAACGAGATCGGGAAGTAGGCGCCGTCGCAGGTGCGGACGCAGACGGTGCGGAAGGTACCGGACTGCGCGCCATATTGCGCGTCGGGCGGGGGCAGCGGATTGTTGGGATTGCCGCCACCGCCGCCGCCGAACAGGTTCTCGAGGAAGTTGCCAGGGCCGCGCGCGGCGGCTGCGGCGTATTGCGGGCCGCAATTGTTCTGCGCCAGCGCGGTCAGCACCGAGCGGCGCTGGTTCTCGCGGTCGGCGCCGCCGAGCCCGCCGGTGCGCAGCCGCTCGAGATTGCCGGTCATCTGGTCGAGATTGGCGCGCATCTGCTGGATCTGGTTGTTGACCGGACCGCACTGCGCCGAGTTGTTATTAAAGAGCGACAAGAACCCTGAGCTGTCGCAGCCCATCCGCCGCGCCTGAGCGGTGACCCGATCGAGCTCGCCCTGCTGCCTCGTCGCCGCATCCTGATAGCGGCGGATCTGCTCGTCCTTGGCCGGGTCGCCGCCGCCCCGATCGATCGCCGCCAGCTGGCCCTCGAGCCGGCCGCACATCGGATTGGCCTGCGGATTGGGCTGCGGCGCGCCTTGCGGAGCCGGGCCAGGCGGGCCCGGTGGCACCTGCGCCACGGCGGGCAGGGCTATTCCGCCCAGCAGAGCGCAAGTCAGGAACCAGCGGGAGAAGCGAGAATGGGAGCTATTGGGCATATCCGGCCATTAGAACGACGCCGCGCGGCGATCAACGCCAAGGCGCGCGGCCAGGGTCACCCGCAAGGGTCGCCTGCAATAGCCGTTTCTCGGGGCAGCGTCACGTCGTTTCCGGGGCGCCGGTGTGGCAATAACCCCGGTTATCCAGCGGCTTGGCCTAGCGCTGGCAGGTGATGGCGACGTATTCGCCGCAAGCGTGGCCGCTGCATGTCTCGTTCGCAGCGTGCGGAACCGCGCCGGTGATCTCGTCGGGATCGACGCGGCGGTAATTGGTGGCCTGCGCAAAATCCCGTGACTGGCAGTAGGCCCGGGCGGCGGAGGCGCCGCAGCGGTCGCCGCGGGCCAGGCACTGGTCGATGCCGTAGCCGTCGGCCTGGTTGGCGACGATGAAGACGCGGCTGTCGGCCAGCGCGGCAGAGGGGGCAAGCAAGGACGGGACAACGAAAAGCGTGCAGGCAATCAATGCTGAAATGGGCCGCATGGTGCACCGGTGAAATGGCGGGGAATCCGCTGGCCCTCCCGTACGCCCAAATCGTTAATAATGATTAACCATGAGGGCGTTGCCGTGATTTCGGTGCGAAGTGGGTTGCAAAACGCCTGAAAACAGCCCCTTGACGCGATAAAGGGGCCGTGAGACAGGAGGAACCATGAACGGCCACCTCGCCATCTGCAGCATTTGCCGCGAGATTATGAGCTAGCGATTCGCTGGCTGAGGCCGTCTTTTCTCAACACCTGAGAGCATTGGACCGCCCGGCCGCAAGGGAACGGTTTCCATGGATTTGCGCCTCTACGATACGCTGACCCGGGAGAAGCGGCCGTTCGTGCCGCTCGATCCCAACAACGTCGGCATGTATGCCTGCGGACCGACGGTCTATGACTTCGCCCATATCGGCAACGGCCGCGCAGCGATCGTTTTCGACGTGCTGTTCCGCGTGCTGCGCCATCGCTATGGCGCCGACCACGTGAAGTACGTTCGCAACATCACCGACGTCGACGACAAGATCAACGTCCGCGCCGCGCGGGACTATCCCGGCATGCCGTTGAACGAGGCGATCCGCAAGGTCACCGAACTGACCTATCAGCAGTATCAGGACGACGTCTCGGCGCTGGGCTGCTTAGCCCCGACCGTACAGCCGCGTGCGACCGAGCACATCCCGGAGATGCGTGCGATCATCGAGAGACTGGTCGCCGGCGGCTTTGCCTATGTCGCCGAGGATCACGTGCTGTTCTCGCCGCAGGCGATGAATGCGGCCAATTCGGTGCTGCCGCGCTACGGCGCGCTGTCGAAGCGCTCGCTCGACGAGATGATCGCGGGCGCCCGCGTCGATGTCGCGCCCTACAAGCGCGACAACACCGACTTCGTGCTGTGGAAGCCGTCGAAGCCGGGCGAGCCGTCATGGCCTTCGCCATCAGGCATTGCGGTCGAGGGGCGGCCCGGCTGGCACATCGAGTGCTCGGCGATGGCCTGGAAGCATCTCGGCGAGAAGTTCGACATCCATGGCGGCGGCATCGACCTGGTGTTTCCGCACCATGAGAACGAGCTCGCGCAGACCTGCTGCGCGTTCCACACCGACCGCATGGCCAATGTCTGGATGCACAACGGCTTCCTGCAGATCGAAAGCGAGAAGATGTCGAAGTCGCTCGGCAACTTCTTCACGATCCGCGATCTCCTGGCCGATTGGCCGGGTGAGGTGCTGCGGCTCAGCATGCTGCGGACGCATTACCGTTCGCCGCTCGACTGGACGCTGAAGAGTGCGGAGGAGGCCGCAAGGACGCTTGACGACTGGTATGCGGTTGCGGCCGATGCCGAGCCCGGTGCGCCGTCGCAGGCCGTGGTCGAGGCCCTCTACGACGACCTCAACACGGCACAGGCGATGGCGGTGCTGCATGGCCTGCGCAGCGCTGCGTCGAGCAGCGAGCAGAGCCGCACGGAGTTCGCCGGTTCGCTGCGGCTGCTCGGCTTCCTGTCGGAGAGTGCGGCCGCTTGGGAGGCGCGCAAGCAGCAGGCGAGCGGCGTCGATGCCGGTGCGGTCGAGGCGCTGCTTGCCGAGCGCACCGCGGCGCGGGCGCGGAAGGACTTCAAGGAGTCCGACCGGATCCGCGATCAGCTCGCCGCGATGGGCGTGGTGATCAAGGACTCCAAGGAAGGCACCACCTGGGAGGTCGCGCGATGAGCCGTTCCGCACCCGCCTTGCGCCCGTATCTGCCCGATGATGCAGCACTGCTGGCGGCGATCTTCGCGGCCTCGATCATGGACCTGACCGGCGACGATTACAGCGAGGCACAGCAGGAAGCCTGGGCGATGGCCGCCGCCGACGAGGCGGCGTTCGGCAAGAAGCTCGCCGGCCAGCTGACACTGATCGCGACCTTGCAGGGCGCGCCGGTCGGGTTCGCCTCGCTGAAGGGCGCCGATCACATCGATATGCTCTATGTGCATCCGAGCGCGGTCGGGCAGGGGGTCGGCAGCGCGCTGTGCGACGCGCTGGAGAAGATCGCGAGTGCCCGCGGCACCAAGACCCTGAAGGTCGATGCCAGCGACACCGCGCTCGAATTCTTCCGCAAGCGCGGCTACGTCGCGCAGCAGCGCAATACAGTCACCATCGGCGACGAATGGCTCGCCAACACCACGATGCAGAAGACGCTCGACGGCGTTGCCACCCCCGGGGGCCACGCATGAGCCGCGAGCGCCTTTATCTGTTCGACACCACGCTGCGCGACGGCGCGCAGACCAATGGCGTCGACTTCACGCTGCAGGACAAGCAGGTGATCGCGGGCATGCTCGACGCGCTCGGCATCGACTATGTCGAGGGCGGCTATCCCGGCGCCAATCCGACCGACACCGAGTTCTTCAGCAGGAAGCCCGCATTCGACCACGCGCGCTTCACCGCCTTCGGCATGACGCGGCGGCCCGGCCGCTCGGCCTCGAACGATCCCGGGCTCGCCGGCATCCTCGAGGCCAAGGCGGACGCGATCTGCTTCGTCGCCAAATCCTCCGCCTACCAGGTCCGCGTTGCGCTGGAGACCACCAACGAGGAGAACCTCGCCTCGATCCGCGACAGCGTCGCGGCCGCCAAGGCGCTCGGCCGCGAGGTGATGGTCGACTGCGAGCATTTCTTCGACGGCTACAAGGAGAACCGCGATTACGCGCTCGCCTGCGCCAAAGCCGCCTATGAGGCCGGCGCGCGCTGGGTGGTGCTGTGCGACACCAATGGCGGCAGCATGCCGCACGAGATCGAGACCATCGTCGCCGATGTGATCAAGCACGTGCCCGGTGTCCATCTCGGCATTCATGCCCATAACGACACCGAGCAGGCGGTGGCCAATTCGCTCGCCGCGGTGCGCGCCGGCGCGCGGCAGATCCAGGGCACGCTCAACGGCCTCGGCGAGCGCTGTGGCAACGCCAATCTCTGCTCGCTGATTCCGACCCTGAAGCTGAAGCGGGAATTTGCCGATAAGTTCGAGATCGGCGTCACCACCGAGAAGATGACGACATTGATGAAGGTGTCGCGCACGCTCGACGACATGCTGAACCGCGCGCCCAACCGCCATGCCGCCTATGTCGGCGAGAGCGCGTTCGTCACCAAGACCGGCATCCATGCCTCCGCGGTCATGAAGGATCCGCAGACCTATGAGCACGTGCTGCCGGATGCCGTCGGCAACCACCGCAAGGTGCTGGTGTCGGATCAGGCCGGCCGTTCCAACGTGATGGCCGAGCTCGACCGCGCCGGCATCGCCTATGACAAGAGCGATCCGCGGCTGACGCGGCTGGTCGAGGAACTGAAGGAACGCGAGGCCGCGGGCTTCGCCTATGAATCCGCCAACGCCTCATTCGACCTGCTGGCGCGCCGCACGCTCGGCAAGGTGCCGGAATATTTCAAGGTCGAGCAGTTCGACGTCAATGTCGAGCAGCGCTACAACGCCAACGGCCAGCGGGTCACGGTGGCGCTCGCGGTGGTGAAGGTCGATGTCGACGGCGAGCGGCTGATCTCGGCCGCCGAAGGCAACGGTCCGGTCAATGCGCTCGACGTGGCGCTGCGCAAGGACCTCGGCAAGTACCAGAAATACATCGACGGCCTGAAGCTGATCGACTACCGCGTGCGTATCCTCAATGGCGGCACCGAGGCGGTCACGCGCGTTCTGATCGAAAGCGAGGACGAGACCGGCGAGAGCTGGACCACGGTCGGCGTCTCGCCCAACATCATCGACGCCTCGTTCCAGGCGCTGATGGATTCGGTGTTTTACAAGCTGGTGAAGTCGGGCGCACAAGCGTGAGAAAATTGTAGCCCGGATGGAGCGGAGCGCAATCCGGGGCGGGTCCATCCGCGGAGAACCTTCCCCGGATTTCGCTTCGCTCCATCCGGGCTACAGGTTCGCAATGACGGCAGGAAGGAGGCCACATGATCGACCACGTCTCCGTCGGCGTCCGCGACCTCGACCGCGCCGCGCGGTTCTATGAGCCGACGCTGGCCGCACTCGGCCTGAGCCGTCTCGTCACGCGGCCGGCCACAATCGGCTTCGGCAAGGCCTATCCGGAGTTCTGGATCAATCTGCGCGCCGCGATGGCGCAGGTCGCTCACGAGAGCGGCACCCATATCTGCCTGCGCGCGAAAACCACAGCCGAGGTCGATGCCTTCCATGCCGCCGCGCTGGTGTCCGGCGGCGCATCCGACGGCGCGCCGGGCCTGCGCCCGCACGATCGCGTGCGCTACTACGCAGCCTTCATCCTCGATCCCGACGGCAACCGCATCGAGGCCGTGACGTTTCCGAGCGAGTGATGTTGGACGGCACTAATCTCAGACCGTCATCCAGAGGTGCGAGCGGAGCAAGCCTCGAAGGATGAATCGGCCACCGGCCGGGCCGTGCATGCTTCGAGACGCGCGTTCCGCGCTCTTCAGCATGACGGGACTAGGTTTGTGCTCGAACGATCACAGCCGCCGCGCGACTTCCGGTGCGAGTTCCTTCGCGGCTGCCGGCTTGCCGGCCACCGCCGAACGCAGCCGAGGCAGGATATCGTCGACGCGGTCGGCCATCAGCACGTTGATCGGCAGCGTCGGGCGGATGAACTCGGTCGTGCGCATGTGGTTCAACAGCGAGAGCAGGGGCTCCCAGAAGTTGTCGATGTTGGCGAGCAGGATCGGCTTGGAGTGACGGCCGAGCTGCTGCCAGGTCAATTGCTCGACCAGCTCCTCCAGCGTGCCGATGCCGCCGGGCAGCGCGACGAACGCATCGGAGCGCTCGAACATCAGGCGCTTGCGCTCATGCATGTCGGGCGTGACGATCATCTCCTGCACCGAGGTCAGCGCGTTCTCGCGCGCCCGCAGGAATTCCGGAATGATGCCGGTGACGGAGCCGCCATGATCGAGCGTGGATTTGGCGACCGCGCCCATCAGGCCGATCGAGCCGCCGCCATAGACCAGGCGCACATTGTTGTCGGCAAACGCCTTGCCGAGCGCAACGGCAGCTTCAACGAAGCGGGGATTGTTACCGGGGCCGGAGCCGCAATAAACACAGACAGTCTTGATTTGGTTCATACGATCCTTGTGGCACTGCAGCGTAAACAGGGTCAAGATCAGCATATGGGGATTGAAGACCAAAAAATCCCGTAAATTCCCGCGAATCGCGAACAATTTTCGTCATAAGCCTGTACGCCGCGTTCAAACGATCTATATGACGGGCACAATGGCAAATCGTGGAAAAGATGTGGCAGCGCACCGGCGCGCCATGACGGCGAGAGCAGGCTCCTGATGGTGCCGCCGCAACAGCCTGTAACCGCTGCCGATCAGCCCACGGCCACGACGCCGACGGCCGAGAAAGGCACGCTGCTCGGCACCCTCGTTCATCTCTGGCCCTACATCTGGCCGGGCGATCGCGCCGATCTGAAGATGCGCGTGATCTGGTCGGTGGTGCTGCTGCTGTTCGCCAAGCTCGCCACGCTGTCGGTGCCGTTCACCTTCAAATGGGCGATCGACGCGCTGAACGGCACGGGCTCGGCGCCGGTCGCAGCGTCGAACTGGGTGGTCTGGCTGATCGCCTCGCCGGTGCTGATGACGATCAGCTACGGCGCGGTGCGCATCATCATGGCGGTGCTGACGCAGTGGCGCGACGGCATCTTCGCCCGCGTCGCGATGCACGCGGTGCGGCGGCTCGCCTACATCACCTTCGTGCACATGCACGAGCTGTCGCTGCGCTTCCATCTCGAGCGCAAGACCGGGGGCCTGACCCGCGTGCTGGAGCGCGGCCGCTCCGGCATCGAGACCATCGTGCGGATGGTGATCCTGCAGCTGATCCCGACCATCGTCGAGGTCACGCTGCTCGCCGGCGTGCTGCTGTGGCAGTTCGACTGGCGCTACGTGCTCGCGGTGCTGATCACGGTCGTCGTGTTCATGTATTTCACTTACATCGCGACCGAGTGGCGGATCGAGATCCGCCGCAAGATGAACGATTCCGACACCGAGGCGAACACCAAGGCGATCGACTCGCTGCTCAACTACGAGACGGTGAAGTATTTCGGCGCCGAGGAGCGCGAGGCGCGGCGCTACGACCGCTCGATGGAGCGCTACGAGCAGGCCAGCGTGAAGACCTATACCTCGCTTGCGGTGCTCAACACCGGGCAGGCGATCATCTTCACGGCCGGCCTGACCGCGACCATGCTGATGTGCGCGTTCGGCGTCCGCAACGGCACCCACACGGTCGGTGATTTCGTGCTGATCAACTCGATGATGATCCAGCTCTACGTGCCGCTGAATTTCATGGGCATGGTCTATCGCGAGATCAAGCAGGCGATCATCGACATCGAGAAGATGTTCGACGTGCTGGAGCGCAATCCCGAGGTGAAGGACGTGTCGGGAGCCAAGCCGCTTGTCGTATCGTCCGGCAGCGTGCGCTTCGAGGATGTCCGCTTCGCCTACGAGCCCGACCGAGCGATCCTGAAGGGGCTGAGCTTCGAAGTGCCGGCCGGCAAGACGGTCGCGATCGTCGGCCCGTCTGGTGCCGGCAAGTCGACGATCTCGCGGCTGCTGTTTCGGCTCTACGACGTATCGAGTGGCCGCATCCTGATCGACGGCCAGGATATCAAGACGGTGACGCAGGCCTCGCTGCGATCGGCAATCGGCATGGTGCCGCAGGACACCGTGCTGTTCAACGACACCATCCGCTACAACATCCGCTACGGCCGCTGGGATGCCGGCGACGACGAGGTGGAGGAGGCGGCGCGTCTCGCGCAGATCGACGGCTTCATCCGGATGTCGCCGCAGGGCTACGAGACCCAGGTCGGAGAGCGCGGTCTGAAGCTTTCGGGCGGCGAGAAGCAGCGCGTGGCGATCGCGCGCACCGTGCTGAAGGCGCCGCCGATCCTGGTGCTGGACGAGGCGACCTCCGCGCTCGACAGCCACACCGAGCACGAGATTCAGGGCGCGCTGGAGCGGGTGTCGCGCAACCGGACCTCGCTGGTGATCGCGCACCGGCTGTCGACCATCGTCGGCGCCGACGAGATCATCGTGCTGGACCAGGGCCGGATCGCCGAGCGCGGCACCCACGCGCGGCTTTTGGCCGCCGACGGCCTCTATGCCAGCATGTGGAACCGGCAGCGCGAGGCCGAGGAGGCCCGCGAACGGCTCGCCCAGGTCGATGACGATGGCAGCGCACCGAATCGGCTGCCGCCCGCTGCAACTGATTCCTCGGAGGATTCCACCCCTGATACGGGTGAGAAACCCTTGCCGACCGCCGCGGAATAGTCGATTTAGGGCCTCTCCCGCCGCAGGGGCGGGGTACCACAGCGAGTTCTGATGTCGATCGCCAATTCCATCCGCGCGCAGATCCCGCCGATCCACCCGGAGGGCTATCCCTTCATCGGCGGCTTCGCGCTGGCGAGCCTGATCCTGTTCTGGATCTGGACCCCGCTGGGCTGGATCGGGACCCTGCTGACGGTCTGGTGCGCGCTGTTCTTCCGCGATCCGGTCCGCGTCACGCCGCTGCGCGACGGCATCGTGGTGTCGCCGGCCGATGGCCGCGTCTCCATGGTGGTGCAGGCGCTGCCGCCGGCCGAGCTCGGCCTCGGCGACAAGCCGCTGCCGCGGGTCTCGGTGTTCATGAGCGTGTTCAACTGTCATGTGAACCGCAGCCCGGTGGCCGGCCGCATCGACCGTATCGCCTACCGGCCCGGCGCCTTCATCAATGCCGAACTCGACAAGGCGAGCGAGGACAATGAGCGCAACTCGCTGGTGATCTCGAGCGCCAACGGCCGCATCGGCGTGGTCCAGATCGCGGGCCTGGTGGCGCGCCGCATCGTCTGCTTCGTCAAGGAGGGGCAGTCGATCGGCGCCGGCGAGCGCTTCGGCCTGATCCGCTTCGGCTCGCGGCTCGACGTCTATCTGCCCGAGGGCACCAAGGCGCTGGTCTCGGAAGGGCAGACCGCGGTTGCCGGCGAGACCATCCTGGCGGATTTCCGCAACGCCGACCCGGGCCGCACCTACCGCGCCGATTAACCCTCTTTCGCCAGGTCGATCAGCCGGTTCCCGCGCCAATGGCGGAGCGGGCCAGCGCTTGCTATATTGCCAAGCCATGACGCCATTCGATCACAATCCATCAGAGTATCGCCGACGCCGGTTCCGCCCGATCCCGGTGCGGATGCTGGTCCCGAACATGATCACGCTGCTGGCGATCTGCGCCGGCCTGACCGCGATTCGGCTGTCGACGGAAGGGCGGATGGAGCTTGCGGTCGCTGCCATCGTGTTCGCCGCGATCCTCGACGGCATCGACGGTCGCGTCGCCCGCATGATCAAGGGCCAGTCGAAATTCGGCGCCGAACTCGACAGCCTCGCCGACTTCGTCAATTTCGGCGTCGCGCCGGGCCTGATCCTGTATTTCTGGCAGCTGCATGAGCTCAACAACGGCGGCTGGATCGCCGCGATGGTGTTCGCGATCTCCGGCGGCCTGCGGCTGGCGCGCTTCAATGCCTCGATCGACGATCCGAACAAGCCGGCATTCGCCGCTAATTATTTCACCGGCGTGCCGGCGCCGGCCGGCGCGATCACCGTGCTGCTGCCGATCTATCTCGCCTTCCTCGGCGTGCCGATGCCGCCGGCGACCTTGACGGCGTTCTACACGCTGCTGATCGCCTTCCTGATGGTGTCGCGGCTGCCGGTGTTCTCCGGCAAGACCGTGAAGATGCGCGTGCCGCCGGAGATGGTGCTGCCGGTGTTCGTTGCCGTGGTGTTCTTCGTCGCGCTCCTGATCGGCTATCCCTGGCACATCCTGTCGGCGGGCTCGGTCGCCTATTTGATCAGCCTGCCGTGGGGCTGGAAGTCCTACCGCGACCAGGAGCGCCAGCTTGCGGCGCAGACGCAAGGCGCGAGTGCACCAGCGACGGCGCAGACCGCTGGTCCCTATGCGGCGCCGGCCGCGGATGCCGACAACGACGATCGTCCGACGCATCTGCATTGAGCGCGCCGACTTCCTGACCCGTCATCCCCGCGCAAAGGCTTCGCCTTTGTCGCTGGAGGAGCGCGTAGCGCGTCTCGAAGGATGCACGGCCACAGTCGGGCCGTCGACCCTTCGAGACGGCCGCTGCGCGGCCTCCTCAGGGTGACGGTGATGTAGTTGCTTCACTCACGCAAATATCAGCCATGAGCGTGGCTCGGTTGGGTTCGCCGCCGATCTCGGCTATAGGCCTAAGATCGGCCAGCGAACGCCAAAAATCAGGAGAGAAACGCCGTGACGACATCCGCTTCCGCCCCGCTGCCTGCGTCCGTCCTCGAGGCGTTGGCGCGCTATGACACGCCGACGATCTGCAACGCGATGGAGATCGTGGCACCTGAGCGCCGTCTGATCGGCTACACCGTGAAGCCGCTGGTCTGCCCGTTCCCGACGCTGCCGCCGATCGTCGGCTATGCCCGCACGGTCGCGATCCGCTCGGTGCTGAAATCCGGCCTCTCGGCCGAGGAGCAGTCGAAGCGCCGCATCGAATATTACGAATATGTCGGCACCGGCTTCGGTCCGCGCATCTCGGTGATCCAGGACATCGACGGTCCCGACGTCGGCTACGGCGCGTTCTGGGGCGAGGTGCAGAGTGCCGTACACAAGGCGCTCGGCTGCCTCGGCGTCATCACCGACGGCTCGATCCGAGACATTCCGCAATGGGCGCCGGGCTTCCAGGCGCTGGCCGGCTCGATCGGTCCGTCGCATGCCTGGGTGCACGCCGAGAGCTTTGGCGGCGAGGTCCGCGTCGCCGGCATGACGGTGCGTTCCGATGATCTGATCCACGCCGACAGCCACGGTGCGATCGTGATCCCCTACGAGATCGCGGCGAAACTGCCGGAGGCCGCCGAGCTCTGCGGCCGTCGCGAGACTCCGATCCTCGACATCGCGCGCTCCAAGGATTTTACGCTCGAGAAGCTGAAGGAAGCCCTGAAGCGCTCGTCGGAAATCCACTGACGCAACGCACGTCTCGATCTGCGCAACGGCGGGCCCTCGGGCCCGCCGTTTTGCATTGGTCAGACCGGCGCGACCTTCGCGATCTCGTTTGCGCCGCGAATCGTCATGTCGATCGCGACGTAGAGGATCACGGCGAGGCCGACATAGGCGATCCAGCGGTGGTTCTGTAAGAGCCGCGCGATGAAGGTCGCGGCGGCACCCATCATCGCGATCGAGAGCGCGAGGCCGAACACCAGCACGATCGGCTGCTCGCGCGCGGCGCCCGCTACCGCCAGCACGTTGTCGAGCGACATCGAGACGTCGGCGACGATAATCTGCGTCGTGGCCTGCCACAGCGTCTTGCGCGGCACCTCCGCGCCGTCGGTACCATCGGCGGCCGCGGTCTCATGCGCGCCGGCGCGCAGCTCGCGCCACATCTTCCAGCACACCCAGAGCAGCAGGATGCCGCCGGCCAGCAGCAGGCCGACGATCTGCATCAGCTGTGTGGTGACGAGTGCGAACAGGATGCGCAATAGCGTCGCGGCGCCGATGCCGATCAGGATCGCCTTGCCGCGCTGCTGCGCCGGCAGGCCGGCCGCGGCAAGGCCGATCACGACCGCATTGTCGCCGGCCAGCACGAGGTCGATGACGACGACTTGCAGCAGAGCGCTGAGCGCGTCGAGTGAAAACAGTTCGGACATGGGCAATGCTCCCCTTGAGGTCGGGGAGTGGACCGTCTCGACGAAACGGGATGTTGCCGTCACGCGGACGGCAAATCCGCCACGACGCTGTCACGTCGCGGCTCGAAGCAGGGCCACTCCAACTGAGTTCCAGTCCGACATCGCAGCTTGTGGCTGCCAGAGGGGCCCGGCCTGGGATTACGGTCGTGATACCGGCCGCAGCGCCGCTTCTTCCTCGAAGAACAGCGCTGCCTGGTCCGGCTCGCCGAGGATCGCCGCTGCACACCCCATGAAGGTGAATGCGCCGGCAAAATCCCACAGCGTGAGGTTCGCCACGCTTGCGCGCACGTGGATCACGCGCGCCGCAATCGCGGCAATGGCTGCCTCAGCGAACAACAACAGGCTGAGCGCGGGCAGCACGAGTGCGAGCTCAACCAGATGGACCGTCAGGACAATCGGCAGCGCTGATAGCACTGCGAAGAGCAGGAGCATGCCGAATGGCTCCAGCGAGAGAGCCTTCTGCGCGAACCTGTCTGGAATGGTCGAGGACATTGCGGCCCTTTGCCGATACCGGCCTTGTCGTTCATCTCGACGTTATCAGAATGCATTCACCTTGACGCGCGGCGCGGCGCCGCGCGACCGCAGGCCGCGCGACAGATTGCGCACCACGCGGGCGTGGTCGAGGGGGGCGTGCGGGCCGTTCCGGCTCTGTTTTGGGGCTGATGGCTGCCATGGCAAAGTCCGCAGCGGGGATTTATCTTTGCCGGCAGCGCTGGGCGAACGGATCGAAAGGCAATTTCGATGAATATGGCAGGCAAGACGGTGCTGATCACCGGTTCCACCGACGGCGTTGGCCGCTACGTGGCGATGAAGCTGGCTTCCGCCGGCGCCCGGGTCCTGATCCACGGCCGCGATACCAAGCGGGCGCAGGTCCTCGCCGACGAGATCAAGCGGGTCAGTGGCCGCGAGCCGATGTTCTACCAGGCCGACCTGTCCTCGCTCGCCGAGGTCCGCGAGTTCGCCCAGCTGGTGCTCGACGACCAGGAGCGCCTCGATGTGCTGGTCAGCAATGCCGGCATCGGTTCGCAGAACGACGGGCCCGCGCGGCAGACCAGCAAGGACGGCCACGAGCTGCGCTTCGCGGTCAACTATCTCGCCGGATTCCTGCTCGCGCATCTCTTGCTGCCGCGGCTCAAGGCGAGCACGCCGGCGCGCATCGTCAACGTCGCGTCGCTCGGCCAGCACCCGATCGATTTCGCTGACGTGATGATCACCAGGAACTACAGCGGCGCGCGAGCTTACGCGCAGAGCAAGCTGTCGCAGATCATGTTCACTATCGACCTTGCCGCGGAGCTGGAAGGCTCCGGCGTGACCGTCAACTCGCTGCACCCGGCGACCTACATGAACACCACGATGGTGCGCGCCAGCGGCGCCACGCCGATCTCGACCGTCGAGCAGGGCGGCGACGCCATCCTGCGTCTGGTCCAGGACGACGATGTCGCTGATAGGAGCGGACTGTTCTTCGACGGCAAGCGCGAGGCCCGCGCCCATGCCCAGGCCTATGACGCCGAGGCGCGCAAGCGGCTCAAGGCGCTGAGCCTCGCGCTTACCGGGTTGCGCCTTTCCTGACGCGGCGCGCCGCCGGCGCACCCTCGCTACGACCTTGGCTGCGGATCGCCTCGAACAGGTGCTTGCACGCAGCCTGAACGCCGCGATCGGGCGCCGTCGCAATGCCGAGCAGCAGGCCCGGCTGCCCGCGCTGCGGTGAAGCATACCAGGGCGAGAGCGGGGCGGGCGCCAGCCCGTGCGCCAGCGCCTGCCGCGCGATCGCGACATCATCGGTCTTGTCCGGCAGCGCCAGCATGACGGCGAGGCCGGCCACCCGGACGTCGTTGCTCCAGCTGCCGAGCGCCGCCGTCAGCGCATCGCGGCGTTCGCAATAGGCCCGCTTGGTTCGCCGGAGATGGCGGATGTAATGGCCATCGCGCATGAACTCCGCGGTGGAGAGCTGCACCGCCGGTCCGGGAGCGGGGGCGAGGCACGTCGCGACATCGGCGAACTGCGCCGCCAACGGTTCGGGCGCAACCAGGAAGCCGAGCCGGAGCGTCGGCGAGATCGTCTTGCTGAACGAGCCGAGATGGATCACGCATCCGTTGCGGTCGAGCGAGGCCAGCGCGGGCGCGGCGCGGCCGGCGAGCTGCAACTCGCCGAGATAGTCGTCCTCGATGATCCAGGCGCCGGACTGTGCCGCCCAGTCCAGCAGTTGCGCGCGACGCTTGGCTGACAGCGGCGGGCCGAGCGGGGCCTGCTGGCCCGGCGTCACCACCGCGAGCGCCGCGTCGGGTGCGTGCTTGAGGCCATACTCGACATCGATGCCATTGGCGTCGACGGGGATCGGCGCCAGCGCGAGCCGGGCCAGCTCGAGCCCCTTTCTGGTCAGTGGAAATCCCGGGTCCTCCATCCACGCACGGCGGCCTTCGAGGCCGAGCACCCGCAGCGCCAGACCAAGCCCACCGCTGAAGCCCGAGGTGATGACGATCTGCGCCGGCGAGCATTCAAGCCCGCGTGCGATCGCGAGGTGCGCGGCGATCTCGCGCCGCAATTCGATCTCGCCGCGTAGATCGTTGGTGCGGCTCACCGCGCTCAGCTCCGCACGGACGGCGCGGGCGCGGATTCGGGCCAGCAGCTTGGCGGGGAGAACGTCCTGCGCGGGGACACCCATGCGGAAGTGGCCCTGGCCGCTCAAGTCCTGGAACATTTCCGCGACCGAGCCGGGCATGACCGGCGTATCGGGCTTGGCTGCTTTGCTTGGTCGCCGCGCGACGGTGGTGCCGTTCGTCTTCGACGACACGATGTGCTGGGCGTCCGCCAGCTTGTCATACGCAGCGCGCACGGTGCCGCGCGCAACGCCGAGCTGGGCGGCAAGGTCGAGCCACGACGGCAGCCGGGCGCCGGGCACCAGCACGCCATTGTCGATCGCCACCGCAATCGCCTTGCGGATCTGCTCCGAGAGCGGCGTCTTCGCTGACCGGTCGAGCGTGATGGGAAGCGGGCTTGGCATGGCCCGTGGTACACCAATTCGGTTCATTCTTGGTGCTTCATTTTGACCATGGCTGCCCGCATCTATCCGGTAGCAATGGAGCCAATCACATGAAGATTTTACTGCCAGTTGTCATGGCCTGCGCGATGGTTGCCGCTCCGGCGAGCGCGGAATCGGTGACGCCAAAGTTCGAGCACGTGATCACGAACATTCCCGGCAAGTCGCTGGTCACAGCCGAGGTCGACTTCCCGCCCGGCGATCCGTCGGCGCCCCACCGTCACGCCAAATCCGCCTTCCTGTATGTCTATGTCCTGCAGGGTGCGATCGAAAGCCAGGTCGAGGGCGAAGCGGCGCCGCACGTCTACCGGGCCGGTGACAGCTTCTTCGAGGCGCCGGGCGCGCATCACGTGCTCGGACGCAATGCCAGTGCGACCGAGCCGGCGAAGATCCTTGCGGTATTCGTCGTCGACAGCAACGACAAGGTGCTGACCGTCTACGACAAGGAAGGGCACAAGCAGTGAGCATGCGGATCGACTACACCAAGGCCGCGCCCGCAGCCATCAAGGCGCTCGGTGGCGTCTATGGCTACATCACGCAATGCGGCCTCTCGGCGACGCTGATCGAGCTGGTCTATCTGCGCGTCTCGCAGATCAACGGCTGCGCCTATTGCCTCGACATGCATACCCGTTCGCTGCAGAAAATGGGCGTCAAGCTTGAGAAGCTTGCGGTGCTGCAGGTCTGGCGCGAGGCCGAGGTGCTGTTCGACGCGGAGGAGCGCGCGGCGCTGGCTTGGGCCGAAACCGTCACCCGCGTGGCGGAGACCGCGATCCCGGACGACGCCTATGAAGCGGCGCGCGCCACCTTCAACGAGAAGCAGCTGGTCGACCTGACCATCGCGATCGGCCTGATGAACACCTACAACCGGATCGCGATCGGCTTCCGCAATCCGCCGCAGGCCGTGGTCGAGCATTCCGCGGCGGCATGATTTTCGGCACTTCGTAGGGTGAGTTAGCCACCCGCGCGCCATGCGCGCGCCTTGGCCGTCATCTCCTGGACGAATGCATCCTTGCCGGTTCGATAGGCCTCGATGTCGTTCTTCGAGGCGGCGGCGAGGGCGTGCTTGATATCGGCATAGGCGCGTGCCGCCTCGGGGTGCGTACGCAGATAATCGCGAAACACCAGACGCGCTTCCCAACGCGGGTGGGACGGCTCCATCATATGCAGATGGTGGGTCCACGGGCCCGGCGGTCCCTTGCGGAAGAACAGCTCGCCGGGAAGCCATGACGCGTATTCCGGCATGTAGGCATAGCCAATTGCTTCAAGCGGCTTGACGCATCGTTGCCTGGCCTCTTCGAGGCTGGATATACCGACCAGCAGGTCGATGATCGGCTTCGACGGCAGACCTGGAACGGCCGTGCTGCCGATATGCTCGATGGCCGGCGCGAGCGCGCCGAGGGCCTGCGCGATCCGCGTACGCTCCTGTGCGAACAGCGTGGGCCAGTTCGCGTCATAGTCGGAGACGACGATCGACCCCGCGCCGTATTGCTCCACGTTATTCCCCCGATTGCGTCTCACAGACTATCACGTGGACGGCGGCCGGGCACCGCTCACGGACCCTGCTTGACCTCGACCGGCTTTGTCGCGAACTGCGGGAATGTCTCGGCCACGACCGGTCCATCGAGCCGCCACGAATAGCAGCCGCCGACGAAGAACGGCGGCTCGGTGACATCGCGCTGATGATCGAGCGCGCCGCGGCCCTGCGGGTCCTTGCCCGAGGTCGCGGTCTGGAACAGCGTCGTCACCGCCGGGCCGAGCAACTCGGCGAGATGGGTGCAGGTCTCAAGCTTGCCGATCTTGCGCCTGATAATATCGCGCCAGCCCTTGCCGATCCGTTCGCCGACCAGACGCTGCAGGATGCCCTCGACGTCGAGGCAGGACGGGTAGGGCGTCGAGGCCATGGTGGTGCCGGTCTCGCGGATCGTGAAGCTGTCGTCGACCGCGAGCCGCAGCCTGATGTCGTGCACGGGATCCTCCGGCTGCTGCAGGCCGCGATGCTTGTCCTGTCGCGCATATGGCTTGGTGTCGACCAGCCGCGCCTCGACCTCCCACAGCCCGTCGTCGCGGAGATAGCCGAGGCATTCGACGGAGCGGCGGTGCATCAGGCGACGGGGCTTGCCGTCGGCATTGGTATCGGGGGCGGACATCGGAACTCGCTGGATTGAATCTGACAACGATCCAAGCGGTCGCGTGCTCCGATGTCAACGTCCGTTGTCCGCGCGGCGCCATGCTGCGTAGGGCGGGTTAGCGAAGCGTAACTCGCCGTCTTCATCCGACGAATGCTCGTGCGGATGAGAGACCCGCGGTGGGTTACGCTTCGCTAACCCACCCTACGGTTTCGCGCCTCAGCTGACCCGCCGCTCGCGATTCTCCCAATACGGTTTGCGCAGCTCGCGCTTCAGGATCTTGCCGGCGCCGGAGAGCGGCAGCGCCGTCGCGGTGATGTCGACGCTGCGCGGGCATTTGTAGCCGGCGATCAGCGCCTTGCAATGCTCCATCAACTCTTCCGGCGTGGCGCTGGCGCCGCTCTTCATCACCACCACGGCGTGGACCTGCTCGCCCCAGCGCTCGCTCGGGATCCCGATCACGGCGCATTGCGCCACTGACGGATGCTGGGCGAGAGCATTCTCGACCTCGGCCGAATAGACGTTCTCGCCGCCGGAGATGATCATGTCCTTGACGCGGTCGACGACGTAGACGAAGCCGTCCTCATCCATGTAGCCGCCGTCGCCGGTGTGCATCCAGCCGTCGATCACGGCGCGCGCGGTCTCTTCCGGACGCTCCCAGTAGCCCATCATCACCATGTCGCCGCGCACCGCGATCTCGCCGACGGTGCCTGTCGGCACGATTTTGTCTTCGGCATCGACGATCTTGACCTCGGCGCCAAGCGTGGCGCGGCCGGCGCCGCGATGCCGGCCCTTGGCGCGGCCGTCGCCGATATGCTCTTTCCAGTGCAGCAGCGTCGCGATCGGCGACAGCTCGGTCATGCCATAGGCCTGGGTGAACTCGACATGCGGCAGCGCCTTCATGGCGCGGGTCAGCACGGCGTCGCTGATCACGGAGGCGCCGTAGGCGATCCGCTTCAAGGACGACAAGTCGTAACTGCCGAGCGTCGGGTGGTCGACGAACATCTGGATCATGGTGGGCACCAGCAGCACGTCGGTAACGCGTTCCTTTTGCACGGCGGCCGCGACGCCGTCGGGCGTGAAGCCCTGGATCACGACGTTGGAGCCGCCCGACAGCAGCACCGAATACATCGCCGCGCCGTTGGCGAGGTGGAACATCGGGGCCGCGTGCAGATAGATCGTGCTGCCCGGCCACAGGCCTTCGCCGAGCGCGTTCAGCGCATTGGCCATCAGATTGCCGTGGCTCAGCATCACGCCCTTGGAGCGGCCGGTGGTGCCGCCGGTGTAGAAGATGCCGGCGAGGTCGTCGCGGGTGCGCATCGCGTCCGGACTAGGTTCGCTCTGCGCGATCAGCGTCTCGTAATTCGCCATGCCTTCCGGCGTCTCGCCTTCGTCGGCATAGATCAGCGTCAGTCCGGGAATGGTCCTGGCCAGCGTCGTCCCCACTGGCGCGAATGCTTTATCGACGAACAGGATGGTGGCGCGGCAATCGCGCAGCGCATCCTCGTTCTCGATCGGAGACCAGCGGATGTTGAGCGGCACGATCACGGCGCCGGCCCAGCCGACGGCGAGGTACAGTTCGAGATAGCGGTCGGAGTTCAGCGACAGCACCGCGACGCGGTCGCCATTGTCGGCCCCAAGCGAGCGGATGGCGGCGGCGAGGCGGGCGACACGGCTGCCGACCTCGCGCCAGTTGCGCCGCCGCTCACCGCAGACGACCGCGAGCCCGTTTGGATTGACCTGCAGCGCCCGCCGCAGCCCGTGGGTGATGTTCACTCGTCTCCTCCCTTGATGCGTTTCCCTTGCGAGGCGGTTTGTCCGCCTTCTTGCGCGTTGGTGATGTGGCGATGCCTTCGGTGAGGCGGATCGCGAATTCTTCGGCGACGGCGCGTCCGGTCATCTCACCGCCGGGCTGGAACCAGTGGCCGATCCAGTTCAGCGAGCCAGCGATCGCAAATGCCGCGAGCTTGGGGTCGCAGGGTTTCACCGAACCGTCTTTCACGCCCTGCGCGATATAGTCGCGGAAGGCGCGGTCGATCCGCCGCTTCGCGGTCTGCACGATCTTGCGGTTGTCCTCGCTGAGATCGCGGATGTCGAAACGGACCAGGCTCTTGCCGTAGTCCTCGGTCATCAGCTCGGCATAGCGGACGATCAGCTTGCGCAGCTTGTCCAGCCCTGAGCCGCCGGCGGCGGAGGTCTCGGCGATGCAATCGTCGACCAGTTCGTTGCCGATCGACCAGCACTCGTACAGGATCTCGTCCTTGCCGCGGAAGTAATTGTAGAGCGCGGGCTTGGTGATGTTCAGCCGCTTGGCGACCTCGTTCAGCGTGGCGCGGTGATAGCCTTGCTCCAGGAACAGGGCGACAGCCGTGCGCAGCACCGCCTCGCGCTTCTCGTCGCGGGCGCGACGCCGGCTCTCGAACGGCAGCCAGGGCGACTCGTTGCTGGAGGAGGGAGAGCTGGCGTCCATCGCGTCGGTCGTTGTCGCATTGACTTGGGGTGATCGCCCGTATATTACCCATGGGTAATAAATAGTCCAGTGGGTAATTTCCGGGAGGACACGCAATGACGTCACGCACCTATGTTGCCGGGGTCGGCATGATCCCGTTCGTCAAGCCCGGCGCCAATGCGCCGTATCATGTGATGGGTGCGGAAGCCGCCAAGCTCGCGCTCGCCGATGCCGGGCTCGACTACGGCAAGGTCCAGCAAGCCTATGTCGGCTATGTCTATGGCGACTCCACCTGCGGCCAGCGCGCGCTCTATCCGGTCGGCATGACCGGCATCCCGATCGTCAACGTCAACAACAACTGCTCGACCGGCTCGACGGCGCTGTTCCTGGCGCGGCAGGCGATCGAGTCGGGGGCCGCCGATTGCGTGATGGCGCTCGGCTTCGAGCAGATGAAGCCCGGCGCGCTCGGGGCCGTGTTCACCGACCGCCCCAGCGCATTCGACGATTTCGACGCCGCCGCCGACAGACTGGTCGACGCGCCCGGCGTGCCGCTGGCGCTGCGCTATTTCGGCGGCGCCGGCCTCAGCCACATGAAAAAGTACGGCACGCCGCTGTCCGCGTTTGCAAAAGTGCGCGCCAAGGCGAGCCGCCATGCCAAGAACAATCCGCTGGCGCTGTTCCGCAAGGAGGTCACCGCCGACGACGTGATGAACGACCAGGTGATCTGGCCCGGCGTGATGACCCGGCTGATGGCCTGCCCGCCGACCTGCGGCGGCGCCGCCGCGATCCTGGTCTCGGAGAAATTCGCCGACCAGCACGGCCTCAACAAGCAGGTCCGGATCGCGGCGCAGGCGATGACGACCGACACGCCCTCGACCTTCGGGGCCGCTGACATGATGCAGGTGGTCGGCTACGACATGGCGCGGGACGCCGCGAACAAGGTCTATGAAGCCGCCGGCATCGGGCCCAAGGATCTCGACGTCGTCGAGCTGCACGACTGCTTCGCCCATAACGAGCTGATCACCTATGAGGGGCTCGGCCTGTGCGCCCAAGGCGAGGCCGCGAAATTCATCGATGACGGCGACAACACCTATGGCGGCCGGATCGTCACCAACCCGTCCGGCGGGTTGCTGTCGAAGGGCCATCCGCTCGGCGCCACCGGCCTCGCGCAGTGTTACGAATTGACGCGGCAGCTGCGCGGCACGGCTGCTGCGACCCAAGTGGACGGCGCGCGGCTCGGCCTGCAGCACAATCTCGGCCTCGGCGGCGCCTGCGTCGTGACGCTCTACGAACGCGTCTGAGGCCGGCCATGGTCGATCAATCCGCCGTCGGGCGTGAATTCACGCCCGTGACCGCGCGCGTCGAGCCTGGGCGCCTGCGCTTCTTCCTCGACACGCTCGGCGAGAGCAATCGGGTCTATCGCGACGAGGCGGCCGCGCAGGCCGCGGGCTTCGCGGCGGCGCCGGTGCCGCCGACCTATCTGTTCTGCCTCGAGATGATGGACGCGACCGTGCCGTTCGAATTTCTCACGGCGCTCGGCATCGATCTCGCGCGCGTGCTGCATGGCGAGCAGCGCTTCGACTATCACGCTCCCGTGGTGGTCGGCGATGTCCTGACTTTCCGGCCGCGTGTCTCTGGGGTGACCGACAAGAAGGGCGGGGCGATGACGCTGATTGTGGTCGACACGCCGGTCACGAACCAAAACGGCGTCCATGTCGCCGATGTCTCGCGCACCATCGTGGTGCGCAATGCGAGGCCGTCATGAGTGCTGGCATTCCGGCGGTCGGCGACCGCATCGTGCACAAGGAATTTCCGCCGATCACTCGGCATCGCCTCGCGCTATATTGCGGCGCCTCGGGCGATCACAACCCGATCCATGTCGACATCGACTTCGCGAAGCAGGCCGGGTTTCCCGACGTGTTCGCGCACGGCATGCTGGTGATGGGCTATCTCGGCCAGGCGCTGACGGATGCGGTCGGGCCGTCGCGCATCCGCTCGTTCTCGACCCGCTTTGCCGCGATCACCCAGCTTGGCGCCCAGCTGACCTGCGAAGGCACGGTAACCGAGCTGATCGAGCAGGGCGGCGAGAAGCGTGCGAAGCTCGCGCTCACGACGAAGGACCAGAACGGCGAGATCAAGCTCGCCGGCGAAGCGATTATCGCGCTGTAGGGAGAGATCATGTCGAAACTGCATGGAAAGGTCGCGCTCGTCTCCGGATCGGGCCGCGGCATCGGGCGGGCGATTGCTCACAAGCTCGCGGGCGAGGGCGCGCGCGTCGTGGTCAACGACCTCGATGCCGAGCCGGGCAATGCGGTCGTCGGCGAGATCAAGGCCATGGGCGGCGAGGCGATCGCGGTCAATGGCAGCGTGACGGAAGCGGGCTTTGCCGACCGCTTCGTCGGCGCCGCCATCGAGCAGTTCGGCGGCCTCGATATCATCGTCAACAATGCCGGCTACACCTGGGACTCGACGATCCAGAAGATGACCGACGAGCAGTTTCAGGCGATGCTGGACGTCCATCTGGTCGCGCCGTTCCGGATCATGCGCGCGGCATCGGAGCCGATCCGGGTGATGGCGAAGAAGGAGGCCGAGGCCGGCCGCGAGGTATTCCGCAAGGTGGTCAACATCTCCTCGATCGCCGGGCTCTACGGCAATGCCGGGCAGGCGAGCTACTCCTCGGCCAAGGCTTCGCTGATCGGGCTGACGCGCACGATGTGCAAGGAGTGGGGCCGGTACAAGGTCAATGTCAATTGCGTCGCGTTCGGCCTGATCAACACCCGCCTGACCCAGCCGATCGAGACCCAGCAGAAGACCATCGACGTCGCCGGCCGCGACATCAAGGTCGGCGTCCAGCCGCAGATGCTGGAGGCGATGGGCCGGATGATCCCGCTCGGCCGCGGCGGCACGCCGGAAGAGGCGGCAGACGCCGTCTATCTGTTCTGCGCGCCGGAATCGAACTACATCAGCGGTCAGGTGATCGTCGCCGGTGGCGGCCTTCTGATTTAGCACGAGGAAAGCATGCACTACCGATCGTCCTGGATGACCGAGGAGCTGGACACCTTCCGTGACCAGTTCCGCAAATTCCTTACCAAGGATTTGGCGCCGCACGCCGAGACATGGCGCGAGCAGAAGCTGGTCGACCGATCCGCCTGGCGCGCGCTCGGCGAGATGGGCGCGCTGCTGCCGAGCGTGCCGGAGGCCTATGGCGGCCTGGGGACGACCTTCGCCTATGACGCGGCCGTGCTCGACGATCTCGAGAGCACCGTTCCGGAATTGACGACCGGCGTTTCCGTGCACAGCGCGATCGTCGCACATTACATCCTCAACTATGGCTCGGAGGAGCAGAAGCAGCGCTGGCTGCCGAAGATGGCGTCGGGCGAGATGGTCGGCGCCATCGCGATGACCGAACCCGGCACCGGCTCCGATCTGCAGGCCGTCAAGACCACGGCGAAGAAGCAGGGCAATTCCTACGTCATCAACGGCCAGAAGACCTTCATCACCAACGGCCAGGCCGCCGACCTCGTCATCGTGGTGGCGCGCACCGGTGCGCCGGGCGCCAAGGGCATCTCGTTGATCGTTGTGGAGACCGCCGGTGCCGAGGGCTACCGGCGCGGCCGCAACCTCGACAAGATCGGCCTGCACGCCTCCGACACCTCGGAGCTGTTCTTCGACAATGTCACGGTGCCGCCGGAAAACCTGCTCGGCAACGAGGAGGGCCAGGGCTTCGTGCAGCTGATGCAGCAATTGCCGCAGGAGCGGCTGTCGCTCGCGATCGGCGCGGTCGCCTCGATGGAGCGCGCGGTCAAGATCACCGCCGACTACACCAAACAGCGCACCGCATTCGGCAAGCCGCTGATCGAATTCCAGAACACCGCCTTCACGCTCGCCGAGCGCAAGACCGAGGCGATGATCGCCCGCGTGTTCGTCGACTGGTGCGTCGAGCGCCTGGTCGCCGGTGACCTCGACACCGTAACGGCGTCGATGGCGAAATGGTGGTGCTCGCAGAAGCAGGTCGAGACCGCCGACGAATGCCTGCAGTTGCACGGCGGCTACGGCTACATGCAGGAATACCCGATCTCGCGGATGTTCATCGATGCCCGCATCCAGAAAATCTACGGCGGCACCAACGAGATCATGAAGGTCTTGATCGCGCGCTCGCTGTAGGGCGGGCTGGGCGTTCAGTTCCGTCATTGCGAGCGGAGCGAAGCAATCCACCACTCCCCGGCGGGACGATGGATTGCTTCGCTTCGCTCGCAATGACGCGGATGGGCCCGGAGAATATCCGCCCGCCCTGCGCAAATCAGCGGGACTGGCGCGCTGCCCTTTCCCTGCCGCATGGCTCAATGCGGCGGCCGCATCCCGCGGCGGTTTCGGCCTTGCGCCGTATTCCCGTCTATCATACCCCCGTGGGACCAAATTCCGCGCGAGCCGCGAGCGCGCGCCAATGCCCGCAGGGAGCCCTCATGACCAAGTCGAACGCCCGCACTGGAGGCCAGATCCTGATCGACCAGCTGGTCGCGCAAGGGGTGGAGCGCGTCACCTGCGTGCCGGGCGAAAGTTATCTGGCGGCGCTCGACGCGCTGCATGACAGCCCGATCGACGTCGTGATCTGCCGCGCCGAGGGCGGAGCGGCGATGATGGCCGAGGCCTATGGCAAGCTCACCGGGCGGCCCGGCATCTGTTTCGTCACCCGCGGTCCCGGCTCGACCAACGCCGCGCACGGCGTGCACATCGCGATGCAGGATTCCACCCCGATGATCCTGTTCGTTGGCCAGGTCGATACCGGCATGCGCGAGCGCGAGGCGTTCCAGGAGCTCGACTACAAGGCGGTGTTCGGCACCATGGCGAAATGGGCGGTCGAGATCGATCGTCCGGACCGCATTCCCGAGCTGGTCGCGCGCGCCTTCCGCGTCGCGCTGCAAGGCCGCCCCGGGCCAGTGGTGATCTCGCTGCCGGAGAACATGCTGACCGAAACCGCCGCGGTCGCCGACGCGCCGAAAGTCGAGCCGGCGGCGAGCTGGCCGGCGCCGGCCGATCTCGAACGCCTCGGTGTCATGCTCGCCGGCGCCAAGGCGCCGCTCGTCGTGCTCGGCGGTTCGGCCTGGACTGCCGAGGCGGCGAAGGGCATCGCGCGCTTTGCCGAGCGTTTTGATCTCCCGGTCGCAACCTCGTTCCGCCGCGCCTCGCTGTTCGACGCCGACCACTCGCATTACGCCGGCGATCTCGGCATCGGCCCGAGCCCGAAGCTGAAGGACCGCTTCACCAACGCCGACGTGATCCTGTTGATCGGCGGCCGCATGTCGGAGATGCCGTCGTCGTCCTACACGCTGCTCGATATTCCCACACCGAGCCAGAAGCTCGTTCATGTGCATCCGGGCTCCGAAGAGCTCGGCCGGGTCTACCAGCCTGCGCTGGCGATCCAGGCGACGCCTGCCGCCTTCGCCGCCGCGGTCGAGACCATGAAGCCCGCAGCCGCGCCCGCCTGGAAGGGCGAGGCGGCCAAGGCGCACGCGGATTATCTCGCCTGGACCGACAAGCCGCGCGAGCTGCCGGGCCATTTCCAGTACGGCGAGGTCGTAACCTGGCTGCGCGATCGGCTGCCGAAGGATGCCATCGTCTGCAACGGCGCCGGCAATTACGCCGGCTGGATTCATCGCCACCACCGCTTCCATTCCTTCGCCGCGCAGCTCGCGCCGACCTCGGGCTCGATGGGCTACGGCGTGCCGGCGGCCGTGATGGCGAAGCGGCATCATCCGGATCGCGTCGTGGTGGCGTTTGCCGGCGACGGCTGCTTCCTGATGAACGGCCAGGAGTTCGCCACCGCCGTGCAGTATGACGCGCCGCTGATCGTCGTCGTCATCGACAACGCGCAATACGGCACCATCCGCATGCATCAGGAGCGCGACTATCCCGGCCGCGTCGTCGGCACCCAGCTCAAGAACCCGGACTTCGCGCTCTACGCCAAGGCGTTCGGCGGCCATGGCGAGCGGGTCGAGCGCACCGAAGACTTCGCGCCGGCGTTCGAGCGGGCACTGGCCTCCGGCAAGCCGGCGATCCTGCACTGCCTGGTCGATCAGCGCGCGCTGTCGGTCGGCAAGGATTTCGTGCCCGAGCAGGCGACGCGTTGATGGTGCAATCGGCGGGTCGTCATGTTGCGATCATCGGCGCCGGCGCGGTCGGCGTGATCTCGGCCATCGAGGCGCTGCGCGAGGGACATCGAGTCACGCTGATCGATCCGGGCGAGCCCGGCGGCACCCAGGCGGCGAGCTATGGCAATGCCGGCTGGCTGTCGTCGCATTCGGTGATCCCGCCGGCCGAGCCTGGCACCTGGAAGAAGGTGCCCGGCTATCTGATGGACCCGCTCGGGCCGCTCGCGATCCGCTGGTCGTATCTGCCGAAGGCGCTGCCGTGGCTGGTCAGGTATCTGCTGTCGAACTGGACCGAGCCGCAGGTCGAGGCCACCGCGCGCGCGATGCGCGATCTCCTGAAGGACGCGCCGCTGCTGCACCGGCAGCTCGCCGAGGAAGCCGGTGTACCCGAGCTGATCGAGCGGCGCGGGGTGATGCACGTGTTTCCCTCGCGCGATCCGTTCGATCGCGACCTCGGCTGGCGCATCCGCAAGCGCGTCGGCATCGAATGGCTGGAGCTCAATGAAGACGAGATGCGCCAGCGCGAGCCCGATCTGCATCCGCGCTACAAGTTCGGCGTTGTGGTCGAGGAGGCCGGCCGCTGCCGCGATCCCGGCGCCTATGTCGCGGCGCTCGCTGCGCATGCGATCGCGAGCGGCGCCGAGCGCGTCGCCGCCAAGGCGACCGGGCTCAGGCTTGCGGGCGACCGGCTGGTCGCCGTGGTCACCGAGACCGGCGAGATCGCCTGCGACGCCGCGGTGGTTGCCGCCGGCGCGCGCTCGAAGCAACTGACCGCATCGATCGGCGATCCGCTGCCGCTCGAGACCGAGCGCGGCTATCACGTCATGATCGAGAATCCGGAATCCGGACCGCGCAATTCGATGATGGCCTCCGACGCCAAGATGGTGGTCAACTGGACCGACAAGGGCCTGCGCGCGGCCGGCACGGTGGAGATCGCCGGCCTCGACGCCGCGCCGAACTGGCAGCGCGCCGAAATCCTGCGCGAGCATCTGCTCAGCATGTTCCCGAAACTGCCGAGGGATATTCCACCCTCACGCATCAAGACCTGGTTCGGCCATCGCCCGAGCATGCCCGACGGACGGCCCTGCATCGGCCATTCCAGCGCCACGCGCGACGTGGTCTATGCGTTTGGCCACGGCCATGTCGGCCTGGTCGGCTCGGCCCGTACTGGCCGGCTGGTCGCGCAATTGCTCAGCGGCAAGCCGCCCGAAATTCCGCTGCAGCCGTTCGCGCCGTCGCGCTTCATGTAAGAGCAAACGGACCTCAGCTCTCGCCGGCCCAGGCCGTGATCGCGGCAGGTGCGATGATGCGTCGGGGTATATGTGGATTGATCGTCCCGGCGCTGACATCCTGAGTTTGTTCGAGCAGCGTGCGCGCAAACGCCTTGGCGTCCTGCTCGGTCGTGAAGGTGCGTGTCTGGCGTGCGAAGCGATGGTGTCCGGCGTCGGGGCTTCGCACGGCGAACGAAACGTACCAGATGGCCTTGTCCGTCTTCATCGCGCGTCTCAGGCGACGATGGTTCGCCCGCGCGATCGGGACGTGGTGCTGGATGTTCGATATGCAAAAAGTGCCAAGGGAAGAATCCTGAAATACAACAGACGATGGCTAATTGGCTCCTCGATGGACAAGGGTATGCTACAGGATCGGCGCGCATACTGATACTAGCGGCATAATACCTCTCAACCGATGGGTGAGCGACAATGCGCCGCCGCGACGATGGTTCCTACGATCCGAGCTCGCGATTTTCCCGGTGACTTGAGTCATGTCTGGCCGGGGTGCGGCAGCGGCGCGGCTCTAGACGGCCTCGCCATCCTTGCCGGCCGCGGCAATGGCCTTTTCGACTTCCGCGGCAAGGGCCGCAAGATGCTCGGCGAGCCTGGTGAACAGCTCGCGCTTCTTGATGTCGGTGGCGAGGTCGCGGATCAGGGCGCACTCCGCAGCGTCGGTGCGAAGCTTCTCCAGATGCGTCAGCATGTCCTGCATTTTTCTACCCCACCGCCGTCTTCGGCAAACGGTAGGAGGCGAGAAACCGGGCGACAATAACGTGTGATAATTTGCGGCCGACACCGATGTTGTGGCCAGCAAGTGCGATTCATCCTCATCGTCGTTCTGGCGAAGGCCAGGACCCATTACCCCAAATGCGCGTTGTTGCGCGACGCTGGGGCCACGGTCCCGTTCACAACCAAATGCGGCGATTATGGGTCCTGGCCTTCGCCAGGACGACGTCAACAGTTTGCCTCTCTCACGACCCGATCCGCACCACCATCTTGCCGAGCGCGGCACGGGTCTGCATCGTGGTGAACGCCTCGCGAAAAGCCTCGAACGCAAACACCTTGCCGACCACCGGTGTCAGCCGGCCCTCGTTCAGCCACGCCGACAATTGGCTCATCACGCGCGCCTGCGCCTCGGGCTCGCGGCGCGCGATCTGGGCGGCATCAACGCCGACCAGGATGCCGCCCTTCAGGAGCGGCAGGTTGAACGGTAGCGCGGGGATCTGGCCTGCCGCAAAGCCGACCACGACATGGCGGCCGTTCCAGGCGATCGAGCGGAATGCCTGCAGCGAGACCTCGCCGCCGACCGGATCGAAGATCACGTCGGGACCATTGCCGCCGGTCGCCTCCTTCAGCGTGTCGCGCCAATCAGGCTTCGTGTAGTCGACCACGGCGTCGGCGCCGAAACTGGCGGCGAAGTTGCGCTTCTCCCCGGTCGATGCCGCGGCAATGACGCGCGCGCCGAGCAACTTGCCGACCTGGATCGCGGCGACGCCGGTGCCGCCGGCGGCGCCGAGCACCAGGAGCTGCTCGCCGGCCTTGAGCGAGCCGCGCTCGCCGAGCGCGTACAGCGCGGTGAGATAGTTGGTGCGGAACGCCGCGGCGGCCTCCATCGACAGTCCGTCAGGCATGATCTCGACGGCGGCCGGCGGCACAACGATCTGCTCGGCCAGCGCGCCCGAGCGCGCCGCGCCCATCACCCGCATGCCCGGCGCGATGCCGGTGACATCGCTTGCGACGGCGTCGACCACGCCCGCGAATTCCGCTCCCGGCGTAAAGGGCAGGGCGTCCTTGGTCTGGTAGCGGCCCTCGACTTTCAGCCCGTCGACGAAGCCGATGCTCACGGCGTGGACCCGGACGCGGATCAGTCCGGGGCCGGGTTCGGGTGAGGCGATCTCCTTCAGTTCGATCTGATCGATGGGCGCATATTGCTCGACGACGACCGCCTTCATGCTGTCCTGCTCATTGGTTCGTTTCCTCTGGAGCCCTTTCCGTTCCGATTGAATCGGAACGGGGCTCCAGATTCTTGTGTTGACGCGTTTTCTTCACGCGAACCGGTACCCACTTCGCTCGAAAACGCTTCTAGCGAACCTATCCCATGTCCGTTGTTCTACGGGGAGGGCTTTTGTGCATGCAGCGACCGCGCTGCATGCGGAAAGCCAGCATCTTCAACGACATCGCGAAAAGGCCGGCGTTTACCCGTTGTTATCCCTACCAAATTCGGTAACGCGTCCTTAATGGCGTTAACGTTAGGGTTTTCCACGCGGCCCGCCTGGGGCTGCGCGCCGTCCAGGACGGGCAGGTTGCGTACGCGTTGGAGTCTCCTATGGATATCATGACTGGCGCCGGGCTGTTGGCTGGCATCATCGTCATCGCGGTGATGATGTTCATGGGCGGCGACCTGCACATGTTCATCTCCGAACACGCCATGATCATCATCTTCGGCGGCTCGATTGCGGCTACGATGATCCGTTTTCCGCTCGGCGTGATGCTGCACGGGCTGCCGCTCGGCGCCAAATTCGCCTTCACCATGAGCCGGCTGTCGGCCCGCGATCTCGTCGACGAGCTCGCCCGCATCGCCGAGATCGCCCGCAAGCAGGGCCCGGTCGGGCTGGAGAAGGTCGAGACCGACGAGCCGTTCCTCGCCAAGGGCATCCGCTATGTCGCCGACGGCTACGACCTCGAATTCATCCGCGACAACATGGAGCGCGACCGCGACAATTTCCTGATGCATCTCGACGAGGGCAGCAAGATCTACCGCGCGATCGGCGACTGTGCACCGGCCTTCGGCATGATCGGCACGCTGATCGGCATGGTGCAGATGTTCGCCAACATGACCGATCCCTCCAAGCTCGGCCCGTTCATGGCGACCGCGCTGCTCGCGACCTTGTACGGCGCGCTGGTCGCCAACCTGTTCTGTCTGCCGATCGCCGACAAGCTGCACGGCAAGCTGCTCGACGAGGAAACCAACCGCACGCTGATCATCGACGGCATCCTGATGATCCGCGATTCCAAGAGCCCGGCGCTGGTGCGCGAAATGCTGCTGGCCTACCTGCCGGAGAAGCATCGCCACGAGGAAGGCGAGCCGGTTCCGGCCTGATCGGACGGCGGGTTCGGGAAACGCAGCCGGAAAAACGCGACAATGGCCAAGAAAAAGCGCGGCGACGCCCATACCGGAGGTCACGGCTGGTTCGTGACCTTCGCCGACCTGATGGGCCTGATGATGAGCTTCTTCGTGATGCTCGTCGCGTTCTCCACCATGGACAACAACAAGCTGAAGATCGTCGCCGGCTCGATGCGCGACGCCTTCGGCGTGCAGACCAATGTGCGCTATTCGGGGATCGTCGAGTCCGACGGCCTGCCGACCCGGCCGAAGCTCAAGAATGTCGAGCACATTTCGCCGGAGGACTCCTCGGCCAACCCGACGCCGGACGAAAAAGAGCGCAGCCAGGTCAACGGCGCGCGGCTGAAGATCGACCGCGAATTCGCGCTGGCCTCCGCCTCGCTGCGGCAGGCGCTGCAGGACATGCCGGAGCTGACCGAGATCTCCAAGAACATCATGTTCGAGGAGACCAAGGAGGGGCTCAATCTCGAGATCGTCGACCAGGATGGCCGCTCGATGTTCGCCGACGGCTCCCGGGAGCCGTATGAGCGCACCCGCCGGCTGATCCAGAAGCTCGCCGCGCCGCTCAAGGCGACGCCGCTGCGGGTCGCGATCGTGGGGCATACAGCCGCAGGCTTCGTGCCGGCGCGCAGCGATTATGACGCCTTCGACCTGTCCGCCGACCGCGCCAACGCGGTGCGGCAGATCCTGGAGCGGGAAGGGCTGCCGCCGTCGCATATTTTCGCGGTTTCCGGCAAGGCGGACGGCCAGCCGCTGTTTCCCGACGACCCGACGCTGCCGGCAAACCGTCGCGTGACCATCACGTTGATGCGGGAGAATCCGCCGCTGCCGCCCGATCTGAAGCCGTAGCCGCAAAAATACCATGCTACCGTCATGCTAGCCGTGCTGGTTGGTTGACAGGCGGAGCGGAAGCGTCGATAGCCGCGCGGATCAAAATCAACCGATCGGGCGTTCCAACCTCGCCATGGCTGTCAGCGTCTCATCCACCGAAGCTCAGGAAGGCCAAGGTACAGGTCAAGGTACCTCCAGCTTTTGGGCCCTGACGCTGGGCAGCATCGGGGTCGTGTTCGGCGATATCGGAACGTCGCCGCTCTACGCATTCCGCGAGGCGGTCGGCGGCGCCGCGCACGGCCAGCCGGTCACCCGCATCATGGTGCTCGGCGTGCTCAGCCTGATCCTGTGGGCGCTGTTCGTCGTCGTCACCGCCAAATACGTCCTGCTGCTGCTGCGCGCCGACAACAATGGTGAGGGCGGCACGCTGTCGCTGATGGCGCTCGGCCAGCGCGCGATCGGACGCCGCAGCTGGCCGCTGCTCGCGCTCGGCGTGGTCGGCGCCTCGATGTTCATCGGCGATTCCATGATCACGCCGGCGATCTCGGTGCTGTCGGCGGTCGAAGGTCTCAAGCTCGCGACGCCGCATCTCGAGCACTACGTGGTGCCGCTGACGATTCTGATCCTGGTCGTGCTGTTCGCGGTGCAGCGCAACGGCACCGCGCGCGTCGCCTCCGCCTTCGGGCCGGTGATGGTGGTGTGGTTCGCCTCGCTCGCGGTGATGGGGGTGGTCCACATCATGGACGATCCGTCGGTGCTGGCGGCGATCAATCCTTATTACGCGCTCCAGTTCATGCTGACCCACGGCACTGTCGGCCTGGTGACCCTGGGCGCGGTGTTCCTCGCGGTGACCGGCGGCGAGGCGCTCTACGCCGATCTCGGGCATTTCGGCCGCAAGCCGATCCAGTCCGGCTGGCTGTTCTTCGTGCTGCCGTCGCTGCTCCTGAACTATTTCGGGCAGGGCGCGCTGGTGCTGTCCGATCCTAGCGCGATCGAGAACTCGTTCTACCGCATGGTGCCCGAGGTGCTGCTGCTGCCGCTGGTCGGCCTCGCCACCGCGGCGACCGTGATCGCAAGCCAGGCGGTCATCACCGGCGCCTATTCGCTGATCAGCCAGGCGGTCCAGCTCGGCCTGTTGCCGCGCTTTGAGGTCCGCTACACCTCGGAGACCCATGCCGGCCAGATCTATCTGCCGCGGGTCAACCGGCTGCTGCTGGTCGGCGTGCTGCTGCTGGTGCTGCTGTTCCGCACCTCGAGCGGGCTCGCTTCGGCCTACGGCATCGCCGTCTCCACCACCATGGTCGCCGACGGCATCATGGGCTTCATCGTGATCTGGAAGCTGTGGAACTGGCGCGTGGCATCGGCAGCGGCACTGATCTTGCCGTTCGTGATCGTCGACATGACCTTCTTCAGTGCCAATCTCCTGAAGCTGTTCGAGGGTGCATGGGTGCCGCTGCTGTTTGGCGTCGTGATGGCGACGATGATCTGGACCTGGCGCCGTGGCGCCGCGATCCTGGTCGCCAAGACCCGCCGCATCGAGGTGCCGCTGCGCGACCTGATCCACAGTCTGGAGAAGCGGCCGCCGCATATCGTCAAGGGCACCGCGGTGTTCCTGACCAGCGACCCGAGCTTCGTGCCGACCGCGCTGCTGCACAATCTCAAGCACAACAAGGTGCTGCACGAGCACAATGTGATCCTGACCATCGAGACCGCACCGACGCCGCGCGTCGATCTGTCCGAGCGCGTCAACATGGAGAAGGTCAGCGACAAGTTCACCGCGGTGCGGCTGCGCTTCGGCTACATGGAATCGCCGAATGTGCCGAAGGCGCTGGCGGTCGCGCGCAAGCTCGGCTGGCAGTTCGACATCATGTCGACGTCGTTCTTCGTGTCGCGCCGGTCGCTGAAGCCGTCCGCCCAGTCCGGGATGCCGCAATGGCAGGACCATCTGTTCATCGCGATGAGCCGCTCCGCCAACGACGCCACCGACTATTTCCAGATCCCCACCGGGCGGGTGGTTGAAGTGGGTACCCAGGTAACTATCTGAGCGGGCAGCAGGATTCCAAAGTTGACCGGCCGTGATCCATGCGTGATATGCATGGCGGAGGCCTGAATCCGGGCTAACCTATGCATTCCTGCCGGGAGTATAGGCCTGCATCCCGGCGTTGTGCGGTGCGGCAGAAGACAGAGGCGCAGCTTCCCATGTCATCCGAGAGTGCGATCACCGCGGCGGAAGCGCCGGCGGCAAACGGCCATGGCGAGGCGCATTCCACCGCCACCTTCAAGGCGCTGATGCTCGGCAGCATCGGCGTGGTCTATGGCGATATCGGCACCAGCCCGCTGTATGCGCTGCGCGAAGCCGTGATCGCGGCTGCCGGCGGCGAGGGCGGTGTGACGACGCATGCGGTACTCGGCGTCGTTTCGCTGATCCTGTGGGCGTTGATCGTCGTCGTCACGCTGAAATACGTCGTGATCCTGCTGCGCGCCGACAACAATGGCGAGGGCGGGACGCTGGCGCTGATGGCGCTGGCGCAGCGCGTGGCCACCAAGGGCGGCGCCGCGATCGTGTTGCTCGGCATCATCAGCGGCGCGCTGTTCTACGGCGATGCCGTCATCACGCCGGCGCTCTCGGTGCTGTCGGCGATCGAAGGCATCAAGCTCGTCACCTCGACTTTCGATCCCTATGTCGTCCCGCTCACGGTGATCATCCTCGTCGTGCTATTCGCGGTGCAGTCGCGCGGCACCGCGCGTGTCGCGGCGTTCTTCGGGCCGGTGATGTGCGTCTGGTTCGCCGTGATCGCGATCGCGGCGCTGCCGCAGATCGTGCGGCATCCCGAGGTGCTGTACGCGCTCAATCCGTTCCTCGCGGTGTCGTTCATGCTGCATCACGGCGTGATCGGCTTCATCACCCTCGGTGCCGTGTTCCTCGCCGTGACCGGTGCCGAGGCGCTCTATGCCGATCTCGGCCATTTCGGCAAGCGTCCGATCCAGGCTGCCTGGATGTCCATCGTGCTGCCGTCGCTGGCGCTCAACTATCTGGGGCAGGGCGCGCTTCTGATCGGCGATCCCAAGGGCATTGAGAACCCGTTCTTCTTGATGTTCCCAGACTGGGCGCTGATCCCGATGGTTGCGCTTGCGACCATGGCGACCGTGATCGCGAGCCAGGCCGTCATCACCGGCGCCTATTCCCTGACCCGGCAGGCGATCCAGCTCGGCCTGATGCCGCGGTTCGAGATCCGCCACACCTCGGAAGCACATTCCGGGCAGATCTACATGCCGCGGATCAACCGCCTCCTGTTCATCGCGGTCATCGTGCTGGTGCTGATGTTCCGCTCGTCGAGCGCGCTGGCGTCGGCCTACGGCATCTCGGTGACCGGCACCATGGTGGTGACGGCGATGATGGGCTTCGTGGTGATCTGGAAGGTCTGGCGCTGGTCGCCGATCGCCGCCGCCGCGCTGGTCGCGCCATTCCTGTTCCTCGACATCATCTTCCTCGCCGCCAACCTGCTCAAGGTGTTCGAGGGCGGCTGGGTGCCGCTGGCGCTCGGCGGCGCCATGATCGTGGTGATGTACACCTGGCGGCGCGGCAGCCGGCTGCTGTTCGAGAAGTCGCGCAAGCTGGAATTTCCGCTCGCCGATCTCGTCGCGATGCTGGAGAAGCGGCCGCCGCAGCGCGTCTCCGGCACCGCGGTGTTCCTGACCAGCGACCCCGTCAGCGCGCCGACCGCGCTGATGCACAGCCTCAAGCACTACAAGGTGCTGCACGAGAAGAACGTCATCCTGACCATCGAGACCGCGCCGACGCCGCGCATCGATCCGTCCGAGCGGGTGCGGATGGAGCAGCTGAGCGAGACCTTCGCCAAGGTGACGCTGAAATTCGGCTTCATGGAACAGCCTAACGTGCCGAAGACGCTGGCGATCGCCCGCAAGCTCGGCTGGCAGTTCGACATCATGTCGACCTCATTCTTTCTGTCCCGCCGTGCGCTGAAGCCGGCGGCGCATTCGGGCATGCCGAGCTGGCAGGACCATCTGTTCATCGCATTGAGCCGCTCGTCGAACGACGCCACCGACTATTTCCAGATCCCGACCGGGCGGGTGGTCGAGGTCGGCACGCAGGTCACGATCTAGGGTCACGATCCAGGATCGCGATCCAGCATTTCTGCGCGGCATCTAACCCGTTTCGGGCGCTTGATTTTCTCTCCGCGAGAGGCGACTTTGCGGCCCGGACCTGCGAGCCGCACGACGCTCGCCAAGCTGATATCGGGAGGATGTTTCCGTGGCGGACCACAAGGTGGAAGATTTGTTTCCGGACGAGGTGTCGAAGGGCATAGCCGAAGGCCGCTATCTCCTGGTCGACGTCCGTGAACCCAATGAGGTCGCAGTCGAGGCCTATCCCGACGGCGTCGTGGTGCCGCTGTCGACCTTCGATCCCGCTGCGATTCCCGATCCACAGGGCAAGCAGGTGGTGTTTGCCTGCCGCTCCGGCAAGCGCTCGGTGACGGCCTCGCTGGCCGCCCAGGCGGCGGGCCTGCCCTACGACAAGCATCTGGCAGGCGGCATCATCGGCTGGAAGGCGGCTGGACTGCCGACCAAGACCGGCGGCTGATCCCTGACATGACCTCCATGAACAAGGTCTTCGCGGACCTTCCCGTCACCATTTTCGAGGCGATGTCGCAGGCTGCGCGCGACAATGCCGCCATCAATCTCGGACAGGGCTTTCCCGACGATCCCGGACCGGAGGATATCCGCCGCGCCGCCGCGGACGCCTCCATCAACGGCTACAACCAGTATCCGTCGATGATGGGCATTCCCGAGCTTCGTCAGGCGATCGCATCGCATTACGGCCACTGGCACGGCCTCAAGCTCGATCCGATGACCGAGGTGATGGTCACCTCCGGCGGCACCGAGGCGCTGACCTCCTCGATCCTGTCTGTGGTCGAGCCCGGCGATGAGGTGGTGTGCTTCCAGCCGGTCTACGATTCCTACCTGCCGATCATTCGCCAGGCCGGCGGCATCCCGCGGCTGTTGCGGCTCGAGCCGCCGGAGTGGCGGCTGAACGAGGAGATGCTGCGCAGCGTCTTCAATCACAAGACCAAGGCGGTGCTGTTCAACAATCCGCTCAACCCTGCCGCCGTGGTTTATCCGCGCGAGGACCTCGAACTGCTGGCGCGGTACTGCCAGGAGTTCGACGTGGTCGCGATCTGCGACGAGGTCTGGGAGCACGTCACGTTCGACGGCCGCGAGCACATCCCGCTGATCACGATCCCGGGCATGCGCGATCGCACCATCAAGGTCGGCAGCGCCGGCAAGATCTTCTCGCTGACCGGATGGAAGATCGGTTTCGTCTGCGCTGCGCCGCCGCTGCTGCGCGTGGCGGCGAAGGTGCACCAGTTCCTCACCTTCACGACCGCGCCGAACCTGCAAGCCGCCGTCGCCTACGGCCTCGGCAAGCCGGACGATTATTTCTTCGACATGCGCAAGGACATGGCGCGCAGCCGCGACCGCCTCACCAAGGGGCTCGAGAGCATCGGCTTTCCGGTGCTGAAGTCGCAGGGCACCTACTTCCTCACCGTCGACCTGTCGCCGCTCGGCCTCAACGAGACCGATGCGGAGTTCTGCTGGAGAATTGTGCAGGATTACAAGGTTGCGGCTATTCCGGTGTCGGCCTTCTACGAGCAGGATGCGGTGACGTCGGTCGTGCGTTTTTGTTTCGCCAAGAAGGACTCGACGCTCGACACCGCGCTGGAGCGATTGTCGGACGCCGTCCACCGCCGCAAGAGGTAGACCAGAATGCGAGGGCAGAACCGTCGTCTCGTCAACTTCGTCGGCGCGATCGCGACGGTCCTGCTGCTCTCGGCCTCCGCCGGCGCCGAGGAACGAACGGTCAACTTCTACAACTGGTCGAACTACATGGCGCCGGATGTCCTCGAGGACTTCACCAAGGAAACCGGCATCAAGGTGGTCTACGACACGTTCGACGCCAATGAGACGCTGGAGACGCGGCTGCTCGCCGGCAAGTCCGGCTACGACGTCGTGGTGCCGACCGGCTATTTCCTGCAGCGCCAGATCACCGCAAAGGTGTTCCTGAAGCTCGACAAGTCGAAGCTGCCGAACCTCGCCAATGCTTGGCCCGTCGTGACGGGGCAGCTCGCGACCTACGATCCCGGCAATAATTACGGCGCCAACTACATGTGGGGCACCACCGGTATCGGCTACAACGTCAAGATGGCGGAGAAGATTCTCGGGCCCGACGCGAAGATCGACAGCTGGGACATGGTGTTCAAGCCGGAGAACCTCGCCAAATTCAAGGATTGCGGCATCCACATGCTGGATTCCGCCGATGACATCCTGCCGGCGGCGCTGAGCTATCTCGGCCTCGATCCGAATTCGACCAAGCAGGCCGACCTCGAGAAGGCCGCCGATCTCGTCACCAAGATCCGGCCCTATGTGCGCAAATTCCATTCGTCCGAATATCTCAGCGCGCTGGCCTCGGGCGAGATCTGCTTCGTGGTCGGATGGTCTGGCGACATCATGCAGGCGCGCAGCCGGGCGGCGGAAGCCAACACCGGCGTCGAGATCGGCTACACGATCCCGAAGGAGGGCGCGCAGATGTTCTTCGACAATCTCGCGATCCCTGCGGACGCCAAGAATGTCGCCGAGGCCTATGAGCTGATCAACTATCTCTACCGTCCCGAGGTCGCGGCGAAGAATTCGAACTTCCTGTCCTACGCCAACGGCAATCTGGCGAGCCAGAAGCTGATCGATCCGAAGATCTTCAACGACAAGAACATCTATCCGGACGAGGCGATGCAGAAGAAGCTGTTCGTGATCACGGCGCGCGATCCGGCGACGCAGCGGATCATCAACCGGCTGTGGACGAGGGTGAAGACCGGGAAGTGATGTCTCGTTGCAAATGCCGTCATTGCGAGGAGCGTCAGCGACGAAGCAATCCATGGCTCCGCAACTGGCGAGATGGATTGCTTCGCTTCGCTCGCAATGACGAGGTGAGGCTGCTGCCAGCCTACCGCCAGCGCCGGTGCAGCCAGAGCCATTGATCCGGATACTCGCGGACCCAGCCTTCGACGATGTCGGTGATCGCCTGCGTCGTGCCCTGGACGTCGATCTCGCCGGATGCGTCGAACACCGGCTGCACTTCCTCGGTGACCTCGCCGCGGAAGCGGCCGTCGGGCAGGCGGATGATCCGGGTGCCGTGGATCGGGCAATCGATCTGCCGGCGCAGGCGTGCCAGCAGCGGGTTCGCGGTGGTCTTGCGGCCGAAGAAGGTGACGGGAACGCCGTTGGTCAAATACTGGTCGACCAGCATCGCGACGTGCTGGCCGTTCTTCAGCGCCTGTGCCAGCTTGAGCGGTGCGTCGCGGCCGGCCGGCACCAGCGTGCCCAGATTGACGGCGCGGATGCGTTCGATGGCGCGGTCGGCGGCTTCGATGTTCGGCCGCCGGAACAGGATCGTCGCATTGAGCCCGTGTGCCGCCGCGGCAATCGGAGAGAGCTCCCAGTTGCCGAGATGTGCGGCAAAGAACAAGGCCGGCTTGCCGTCGTCACGCAACTGGTCGAACAGCTGCTTGCTGCGCGCCGAGAATTCGACGCGACCCGGCCTGTCGGGATTCTGGGGATCGTGGTCCCAGATGCGGTCGATGTGCGCGAATTCAGCGCCGATGCGTCCGAGGTTGTGCCAGACGCCGGTCAGGATCTCTTCGATCTCCTGCGGCGACTTTTCCGGGAAAGCTGCGGTGAGGTTCTCGCGGCCGATGCGGTCCTCACGCAGCCGGCGGCCGATGAAATGGGCGGCGCGGCCGAAGAACCGTGCGGTCTTCTCCGGATCGAAGTAGCGCGTGGTGCGCAGCAGGCCGATCGTCAGCCCGCCGATCGCGGCATCGGTCACGGGCTTTGCGGCATCACGCAGATGCGCGCGGGCGCGAAGGAGCAGGCGTTTCATCTGATGAGGCGAGGGCGCTAGGCCGGCTCGCGCGTCAGGATCAGCGAAGCGTTCTGCCCGCCGAACCCGAACGAGTTCGACATCACGGCGGTCACCTTGGCGTCGCGCGCCTTGTTGCCGACCACGTCGAACGGGATCGCGGGATCGGGCACCTCGTAATTGATCGTCGGCGGAATCCGCTGATGCTCGAGCGTGAGCAGCGAGAAGATCGCCTCGACCGCGCCGGCCGCCGAGATGGTGTGACCGACCATCGATTTGTTCGATGACACCGGAATGTTCTTGGTGTGCTCGCCGAACACCGCCGCGGTCGCAAGATATTCCATCTTGTCGTTTTCCGGCGTCGAGGTGCCGTGTGCGTTGATGTGATCGATCTGCTCGGGCTCCATGCCCGCGTCAGCAAGCGTCTTGCGCACGCAGCCGATCGCCGGCTTGCCGTCGGGGGCGGAGCGGGTGCGATGGAAGGAGTCGGTCAGCTCGCCGCAGCCGGCGACGACGCCCAGGATGCGTGCGCCGCGTGCGATCGCGGCGTCGTAGCTCTCCAGCACCAGCGCGCCGGCGCCCTCGGCCATCACGAAACCGTCGCGGTTCTTCGAGAACGGCTTCGAGGCGCCCTGGGGCGGATCGTTCTGGGTGGAGAGTGCCGACAGCAGCGAGAAGCGCACCAGGGCTTCGGGATTCACCGAGCCGTCGGTTGCGATGCACAGTGTGGCATCGGTTTCGCCGCGGCGGATCGCCTCGACGCCGAGCTGGATCGCGGTCGCACCGGACGCACAAGCCGTTGAAAGCGAAATCGGCGACCCCTTGGTGCCGAAGGTCTCGGCGAGACTGAGCGCGACCGAACCGAAGGTGAAGCGCCGGTGGAAGTGCGCGAACTTGCCGCCGCTGCACGTCGCCAGATAATCGATGATGCCGAAATCCTTGGTCGGAACCTCGCGCGCGACCTCGAGCCGCTGCGGCCACTCGGTCTCGATCGGCGCGACCGCGAGAAACAGCGGGCCCGGGAAGTCGCCCTTGCTGCCGATGCCGGACTGCTCCAGCGCCTCTTCGGTCGCGATCTCCGCCAGACGCTGCGAGAGGCTGGTCGAGGAGAACGGGTCGACGGTGACGAAATCGACGGCGCCGGCCATCGTCGTCTTCAGACTGTCGAGCGGGAAGCGCGTCACGGTCTTGATGCCGGACTCGCCTGCGGTGAGGCGCTTCCAATTGTCGGCCTTGCCGCCGCCGAGCGACGTCACGATTCCCATGCCGGTCACGACGACGATCGGTCGGCCGAATTTATCGCGTGGTGCTGTCATGGTGTCCCCGTCGGTGCTTGCGCCGAATTACTTGACGGCCTCGACCAGTGCCATGCCTTCGCCCTGCCAGTGGCCGACCCCCAACACGACAATCTGGGTTGGCGCTTCGGTCTTTTCAACCTCCAGCCCGGTCGGGTCGTTGGCCGGATAGAGTGCGCCGCGGGAAATCGACAGCGCGGCCAGCGCCAGCCCGAGCGGGAACTGGGCCTCCATGGTGTGCCCAAAGGTCGTACCGGTGGCGCGCACGGCAAGGCCGGGATGCTGACCGAGGAATTCGCGCTCCTCGGCCGTTGCAGGCTCGGCGCCGGTCGCACCCGTGATCAGCATGGCGCTGTCGTTGCTGACACCGAGCTGAGGCCACATCGACTGCAGCGACTTCGTCACGGCGCCGGGCGCTTTGCGCTTGGCGAGATCGGCGACCACCTTGGTCAGCCTGGCGTACGGCTTGGCACCGCGTGCCTCGGCGTGCTCGCGCGATTCCATCACCAGGAAGGCGCCGGCGGAGCCGATGGCGAAGCCCGGATTGTTGCGGCGGGCCCAGACCGACGCGTATTGATCCTTGAGGGCGAAGTCGCCGAACGAATAGAGCATCAGCAAATCGCCGCGATCGCCATTATGGGCGGCGCCGACCAGCGCGATGTCGCTCTGTCCGGCCCCGATGCGCGCGACCGCGATCCGTGCAGCGTCGATGCTCGAGGCTTCCTCGCCCATGAAGGTGCGCGAGGTCCCGCACACGCCGTGAACGATCGCGATATTGCCGGCGAGCAGGTTGGAGAGCTGCGCCAGGAACAGCGTCGGGCGCAGCTCGTTCATCAGCTTTTCGTTGAGGACGGCGGGCGGCAGCTTGCCCTGCGCGTCGGCATTCATGATCGCGAGGTCGACATTGAGGTCACGCTCGCCGCCACCGGCTGCGATGATCATGTCCATCCGCGACAGGATTTCCTGATTGCCTTTGACGCCGGCGGAATCGAGCGCCAGCCCGGCGGCGTAGGTGCCGATCCGCTGCCAGGTCTCCATCTGACGCTGATCGCCCTTCTTGGGGATCTGGGCATCGAAGCTGACGGGGGCGATCGGATGGATCACGTAGGGCGCGAGACGCTTGTCGTCGGCATTGACGCGCCTTTCGCCGAGCGCCTCCCAATGCGCGTCCAGCCCCTCGCCGAGCGAGGTGAGCAGGCCGACGCCGGTGATCCAGACTTCCTTCTCAGCCATTACTCATTGCCTGCTGCGGAAACCCGATCTTGGCGGCCATCGCATCCATGTGCACACGCAAGTCCGGGCTGGGGAAGGGGATATGACGGAAGGTCAGCTCGGCATTGCACTTGAGCTCCTTGCCGACGCGGACCTTTGCCGAAGTCACGGTGAAGCCTGAACCTTCGTGTTCGATCTTGGCGTCGATCGTCAGCGTCGAACCGGGGCTGACGAAACCGCGCATCTTGGCTTCCTTGACCATGGCGAGGAACGGCATGCGCTCGAACTTGGTCAGACCGAGGATCAGCCAGCCCGAGCTCTGGGCCATGGCTTCGGTGAGCAGCACGCCGGGCATGATCGGGTAGCCCGGGAAGTGCCCGGCGAACACCGAATGGCTGTCCGGCGGGACATCCGCCTCGACGACAATGGTCCTGGCGTCGAGGTTGAGGTCGACGATCCGATCGATCAGCTGAAAAGTTTCAAGCTGCATGACTGGCGATTACGAGGCCGAGCCCGTGCCCGCGTTCTTGGCCGCAACCAGCTCGTCGATGCGGTCGGCGAGATTCTGCAACACGAAGTACTGCTCCGTCGTGGCCTTGCCGTCGTTGACCTCCTGGGTCCACTTCTCGAGCGGCATCTTGATCCCGAACGCCTTGTCGATGGCAAAGGCGATGTCGAGGAAGTCGAGGCTGTCGATCCCCAGATCGTCGATCGCATGGCTCTCCGGCTTGATCGTATCGCGCGGGATGTCGCAGGTCTCCGCGATAATGTTGGCGATCTGCTCGAATGTGGAGGACATCATTAAGCCTTTGATATATTGAAGGTAATTCCGGGTCTGCTCGGAGGAGGCGGGCGCGTCGCCCCGGAATGCCCTGTTGCTGCTGCCGGAGTCGTGTGCCCGTATATCGGAGCAGGGCCGTTAGTTCAATGGAGCTTGGCCGGGCTGGCAAGGACGGTTTTTGGGCAGGGTTCCGACCGGTCTAGGTACGCGGCATCACCGTAATCTTCGCGCAATCTCGGCGGCCCATCAGCACGCAGTCCTGGGTCTTGCGCAGATCGGCGATGCTCATGGCGAGCCAGATGCCGATCGCAGTGAGCGCCACGGTAAAAGCGAAGGCGGCGATGTTGGCGAGCATGCGCTGGCGGAAATCGTCCGGCTCCTCGCGCGGCTTCTCATACCGGGAGAGATCGTTGGCGACGGAAACAGGAGCGACGGAAGCCGGGCGGCTCGATCGGGGCGACTCCTCGCGCTTGCCGGGCGGCTGCGCCGAGGTGCGCGGCCGGAATTTCAGCACGACGTGCTCGTCATCCGAGGAAATTGGCCGCTGCGTCTTCACTGTTGTCAGTCCGGTCGCGTCGCCGTTGCAACTTAGCATGTTCGCCGCGCTTCACACCTAAAATCTTGGTGCGCGCAGAGGTGGTATTTATCCTTCGAGGGTCTCGTGGAACCGACTGTAGTCGATCCGCAGCCGGCCGTCGTCGGTCGCTTGCAGAATCTCGGCATAGCGATGGCCGAAGCGGATGTCGGAATGTTCGTACGATTTTCGCGCATGCACAGTTTGCGCTGCAACGTCGTCATAGCCCGAGACGATGAGACCGAGCCCGGCATTGACGGCTTCGAGGTCCGCGGCGTCGAGGCCGTGAAGCGGACTGTCCTGGTCGATCGCATGAAACAGGGTCCAGCTCAGCGCCAGCGCCGGGCTTTCGCTGCGCAGCAGCGGCAATTCGTAGAACCGGCGATAGGGCATGCCTTCCTTGCTGACGCCGCTCTTGAACAGCCACAGCCGCGCGGTGGCATTGGCGATGATGTTGTGCCGCTCGTTGGCGAGCCGGATCATCAGCGTCGGCTGGCCCTCATGGTTCGAGATCACGGGACTGTCGGCGAACAGCAGCCGCGCGCTCGGCCGCGAGAACCGGGCGAAGATCAGCCCGGTCATCAGCGACATCGAGAAGATGCCGGTGAAGAGCTCGATGGTGGCGATGAAATGTCCGTAATGCGTCTGCGGGTGCATGTCGCCGTAGCCCGCGGTCGAAAGTGTTTCGATGCTGAAATAGAGGTAGTCGATGTATTGGCCGTCGGGCACGTTGGCGATCGGACGATCGCCGAGCCAGTAGAGCAGCGCGAAGACGGCGTTGAAGGCGACGAACACCAATGCTGCACCGCCGATGAAGGCGGGCCACGACGCCGTCATGCAACGGTGGCTGATGTCTGCCCAGAAACTAAGCTCCAACCCTTCGGTCACGACCTCGCGGTTGCCGAGGCGCACCGTGCGTGCCTTCACGCGATCGCTTGCTCTCAAAGCCATGTCGCCGAACCGGCTCTTTCGTCTGCCTCTGACATCATGTCATAATGGAACCCATTCCGGAGTGCCGGTCAAACGGGAGTGCAAATCATGGCCCATACGCGCGAGCCTTACGTCAAACCGGTCCCGATCCTGTCGTTGCGACCGACCCAGATGACGGTCGGCATGCATGAGGTGAAGGAGAAGCGGAAGCGCTGGCGCGAGCACAAATCGGACAAGAAGCGCGCGGAGTTGCTCGGCAAGCACATGATCCCGGTGGTCCATGGTCCCGACGATCGCTACTACGTGGTCGATCACCATCACATGGCGCGTGCCCTGCACGAGGAGGGCGTCAAGGACATCCTGGTCACGGTGATCGGCGATCTCACGATGGTCGAGCGTGACGTGTTCTGGGGCGTGATGGACAACAAGCGCTGGGTCTATCCCTACGACTCCAAGGGCGAGCGCCGGCACTTCAGGGACATTCCGAAATCGATCAAGGACCTCAAGGACGATCCATTCCGCAGCCTCGCCGGCGAGATGCGCCGGGCCGGCGGCTTCGCCAAGGACACGACGCCATTCAGCGAATTCCTGTGGGCCGATTTCCTGCGCCGCCACATCCCGCGCAAGACGGTGGAGAACAATTTCGACAAGGCGCTGGAGAAGGGGCTGGCGCTGGGCCGCAGCCCGAGCGCGGTCTATTTGCCCGGCTGGTGCGGGCCGGCATCCGACGACTGACCGGGCGCGGCCTCCGGCCTGTGCTGATCCTCCTTGCCGCCGAGCACGTGGTGCAGCCACCGCTCGGTCCGCTTGCCGAAGGTCAACAGCAGGAATGCCAGCACCAGTGCGGTGAGGACGATCGGCCAGTGTCCGGCGCCGCAGACGATCCCGACGCATGCGGCGAAGAACGCGCATGCGGCGCTGGTCAGGCCGTGGACCTGATCGCGGTCGCCACGCCGGACGATCACGCCGGCGCCGAGAAAGCCGATCCCGGTCAGCACACCCTGGATCACGCGGCTGACCGCATCGGTGAATTTCCCGGGATCGACCGCATGCAAGGCCAACAGCACGACCGTGGCCGTCGAGAGGCTGACGAGACCGAGCGTCTTCAGGCCGATCGGCTTGCCGCGCAGGTCGCGGTCGAGCCCGATCGTGCCACCGGCGAGCGTGGCCGCACCAAGACGCAGGATGATCTCGCTCAAGTCGGTCAAGGCGCCCTCTATTTCGGCTGCCGGCCGAGCGTGTAGAACTCGCTGTTCGGCCGCATCCCGGTGACGTTCGCGAGCCGGTTGGAAAGCGCGAAGAATGCCGCGACCGCGGCAATATCCCAGACGTCGTCATCGCTGAAGCCGTGGACGGCAAGCGCGGCGAAGTCCGTCTCCGCGACCTCCTCGGCGGCGCGGCTCACCTTCATGGCAAAATCGAGCATCGCGCGCTGCCGCGGCGTGATGTCGGCCTTGCGGTAGTTGACCGCGATCTGGTCGGCGATCTCCGGATTTTTGGCGCGGATGCGCAGGATCGCGCCGTGGGCGATCACGCAATACTGGCACTGGTTGGCGGCGCTGGTCGCCACCACGATCATCTCGCGCTCGGTCTTGGAGAGGCCGGAGTCCTTCTCCATCAGCGCGTCGTGATAGGCAAAGAACGCGCGAAACTCGTCCGGGCGATAGGCCAAGGTGAGGAATACGTTCGGCACGAAGCCGGACTTCTCCTGCACCGCCAGGATGCGGGTGCGGATATCCTCGGGGAGCTTGTCGAGAGCGGGCGTCGGAAAGCGTGTTGCGGTCGGCTGCGTCATGAGATGGTTCCGGCATGCCGCGGGGACGCGGCGTCACGCGAAACCATAATAGATGACGCCTTGGGCGCAAGCCGCTTCGGCGCCTTGAAGAATTCGGCTAGCGCAGCGGCTTCTTCAACAGCGAGAAGCGATCCGGATCGAGGCCCAGTGACGGTTGCAGCATCGGCGCCTCGGCGGGCGCCATGGTGCGCGGCGCCGCTGCCGGCGCGTTGAAATTGGCGTCGCCGCTCGGCGAATCGCGATGCGAGGTGGCGCCGCGCCAGCGCTCCAGCACGGCGCTGACGAAATGCATGTCGTGGCCGGCGGTGACCGACGGCACCGTCGCGATGGTGGCCTCGCCGCGCGGCAGCTGATGCGGCGGCACCTCCTTGAAGCGCAGCCGGGTCGGCAACGCGACGCCTTCGCCGAATGCCAGCACTTCGCGGGTGCCGAGCGAGGGCACGAACGACAGCAAATTGGCGGCGGCGTCCGACACCGCCGAGCGCAGCAGCGCCTGGTCGCGGTCGTTGGCAAGGCGCATCGTAAACAGCGTGTTGCACTGGGAGATGATGGTGGCGTCGAGCTCGGCCGGCCGCTGCGTGATCAGGCCGAGATAGACGCCGTATTTGCGGCCCTCCTTGGCGATCCGCGATACCGCCTTGCGGGTCGGTCCGAAGCCGATATTGCGGTCGGCGGAGGCGTAGCGGTGCGCTTCCTCGCAGACGAACAGCATCGGCGAGACGCCGTCGCTCCACAGCCCGAAATCGAACGCCATGCGGCACAAGACCGACACCACGGAATCGACGACTTCGGCGGGGAAGCCGGCGAGCTGCATGATGGTCATCGGCTTGCCGTTGGCGGGCAGGCGGAACAGATGGCTGATCACCTCGGCCATGGTGTCGCCGCCGACATTGGCATTGTCGAACATGAAGGCGTAGCGCGGATCGTTGCGCACTGCGTCGATGCGCGAGATCAGCTTGTGATAGATGATGCGCGAGGAGCGGTTCTCGAGCTTGCCCATGCGTTCGTCGATCAGCGAGATCAGGTCGACCAGGCGGTACGGCACCGGCGTGTCGACGGTGTAGCCGACCTGCTTGGGGTCGACGCGCTTCAGCCCGAGACCGACCCGGTCGGAGTTCTGGTACTGGGTGTAGATGCCCTTCGCCATGGGGATCACTTCGGCGAGGATGTCGAGCTCTTCGGGCACGCCGGGCCGGCCGCCGAACAGCACGTCGACGATCTCTTCGAAGTTGAACAGCCAGAACGGCAGCTTCAGGTTTCGCGGATTGAGCACCTGCGCGCGCTCGCCGAAGCAGCGGCCGTATTCATTGTGCACGTCGAGCAGGAAGATGCGCAGGTTGGGCCGCGACTTCAGGATCTCGTTGAGCAGCAGCGAGACGCCGGTGGATTTGCCGACGCCGGTCGAGCCGAGCACCGCGAAATGCTTGGAGAGCATTTCCTCGACGTCGACATAGGCGATGACCGAACGATCCTGCTGCAGCGTCCCGACATTGATCTGGTCCGAGCCGCTCGGTGCATAGACCGTGCGCAGCTCCTGGTTCGTGATCAGGTCGGTGCTGTCGCCGATGGTCGGATAGTGGGTGACGCCGCGCTGAAATTTCGGGCGGTCGCCGCCAAGGATCTCGCCGAGCAGGTCGACCGAGGCGGTCGCCATGTACTCGTCGGACGGCGGCAGGTGCTCGCACGACACTTCGGTGATCATGGCAACGATGACCGAGCTCGCGCAGCGGATGCTGACGAAGCGGCCGACGGTCGCCCGCATTTCTGAGAGTTGCATCTGGCCGCCGGCCAGCAGCCCAACCCGGGCCTGCGAGCCGCGCACAGAGATCACACGTCCGAAGGATGTCACAGTTCCAGCCTAGCTCGTTCTCAAAATCTAAATGTCCGGACCAATATGCCCGCCCGGGATTGGAAAAACCGTTAAATCGCCGGGGTTCCGCATCGGCTAAATCTACACCTTCCCGGTGACGATTTGTTTCTATCGTGCCGTGAGGTTGCGCTGTGTCGCGCGCATCGGCGGCGAAATCGTCGCTTTCCGGCACAGTGGCGATTGTTTCGCGGTTTTTCCGTTAACGCGGAATTCACCATCTCCGAGGACGACATCGGCGGCCCCGTAGGTTTACGGGGCCTGCGGCGTGATTTGTCGTCCGCTGTGATCAGGTATCGTGTAACCGATTGCTAACTGCGAGTTGTAACGACCTTTCCATTTGTGCTGCGTAACGATGCCGCGCCCGGGAGAGATCAGCGTGCGCATCGAACATCGCAATTCATCGTCAGGGAATGCCGACACCAGCTCGACCAAGGGGCTGGCGTTCTGTGCCGGTCTGCTGGTCGGCAGCCTGTTCGGAAGCGCGACCGCACAATGGAGCGAGCGCGAAGGCCTGCTGATGGCGGCATTTGCGATCATGGCCGTGATCGTCTTCCTGCTGCTGAAGCGGCATGAAATCTCTGACGCGCGGCTCGCCAGCGAACGCCGCAACCTGATGACCGCCGTGAACAACATTCCGCAGGGCCTCGTGCTCTACGATGCCTCGGCGCGCATCATCATCTGCAATCGTCCCTACATCGAGATGTTCGGGCTTTCGCCCGACGTGGTGAAGCCGGGCTGCACCATGCAGCGGCTGATCGCGCATCGCCAGGAGACCGGCTCGTTCGATGGCGATGTCGGCGATTTCTGCGATGCTATCATCGGCAATGTGAAGCTCGGCCGCGCCACGCGCCAGCTGACGCAGGCGCCGGGCGGGCGCGCGATCGAGATCGTCAACAAGCCGCTGCCGGAAGGCGGCTGGGTGGCGACCATCGAGGACGTCACCGAGCGCACGCGCACTGAGAACAAGATCGCCCGCATGGCGCACTATGACGCGCTCACCGATCTGCCCAACCGCGTGCTGTTCCGCCAGCGCCTCGAGCAGGCGCTCAAAACGATCCGGCCGGATCAGCAGCTCGCGGTGATGTATATAGACATCGACGAGTTCAAGAGCGTCAACGACGCGCTCGGCCATCAGATCGGCGACGAACTGCTCAGCGCGATCGCCGATCGGCTGCGCGGCTGCGTGGGCGAAACCGATGTCGCGGCGCGGCTCGGCGGTGACGAGTTTGCCGTGATCCAGACCGCCGTCCGCGACCAGACCGAGACCATGCAGCTGCTCGCCGCGATCTATCAGGCGATCCGCCGGCCGATCGAGTGCAGCGGGCATCTGATCACCACCGATGCCAGCATCGGCATCGCCGTCGCACCGGCCGACGGGCTCGAGCTCGATCAATTGCTGCGCAACGCCGACCTTGCGCTCTATGGCGCCAAGAGCGACGGCCGCCGCACCTACCGCTTCTTCGAGGCCGGCATGGATGCGCGCGCCAAGGCACGGCGCAGCCTCGAGCTGGAGCTGCGCCAGGCCATCGTGGACGGCAGCTTCGAGCTGCACTATCAGCCGCTGCTTCATCTCGAGGACAGCCGCGTCAGCTGCTGCGAGGCGCTGGTGCGCTGGCGCCATCCCGAGCGCGGCACCATCTCGCCGGCGGATTTCATCCCGGTCGCCGAGGATACCGGGCTGATCAACGATCTCGGGCACTGGGTGCTCAACACCGCCTGCCGGGAAGCGGTGAACTGGCCGGATCATATCCACGTCGCGGTCAACGTGTCGCCGATCCAGTTCAAGAGCCAGACGCTGGCGCTGAACGTCGCCGCCGCGCTGGCGGCATCTGGGCTCGCGCCGTCGCGGCTCGAGCTCGAGATCACCGAGGCGGTGCTGATCCGCGACGACGAGGCCGCGCTCGATATCCTGCATCAGCTGCGCGAGCTCGGCGTCCGCATCGCGCTCGACGATTTCGGCACCGGCTATTCGTCGCTGAGCTACCTGCAGCGCTTCCCGTTCGACAAGATCAAGATCGACCGTGCCTTCATCAAGGATCTGGCGGGCACCGGCGCGTCGTCCACGATCGTCCAGGCCGTCGTGAACATCGCCGCCGCCAGCGACATGACGACGACCGCGGAGGGGGTCGAGACCGAGCAGCAGCGCAATATGCTGCGCATCCTCGGCTGCACCGAGATGCAGGGCTATCTGTTCAGCCGGCCGGTGTCGGATGTCGAAATCCGCAAGCTGCTGTCGTCGCATCGCGAGAAGGCCGTCTCGGTCGCCTGACCGGCGGCCCTCGACCCCTTGCACTCTGTGATTCCGGCCACGGACTAGAGCGTCGGCGCCGGCCATCTTGTTGAGCCGCAACAAGAGGGTCTCGCCATGTATTATCTCGTGAATGCGCTTCTCGTTCTCGCGATCGCGTTCTTCTTCTTCCTGCCGATGACCGATCGCCGCACGGCGCGGATGAAGCTCTGCATGGTGTGCGCGCTCGCCGTCGCGTTGACGGTGTCGGCGACCGCATCCCGGCCGCACGGACCGGCGCCGGTGCTGGCGTCGAAGGGCTAGGCGCGGACGCTGCGCTCGGCGCGGGTCTGGCGCGTGGCGCCAATAATTTGTTGACGAGACCTAATCCCTTGTACACTAGTACAAATCGACGCGCCGCTCGCCCGCCCGAGCGAAGGATGTCGATCCAGCGTCGTCGCGCCAGGAGACCGCCCATGCAGCCGGAACCGATCTTCGATCTCGCGCATCTCGGGCATATGGAGCTTTTGACGCCGAAGCCCGACGAGAGCCTGAAGTTCTTCGTCGACGTCATGGGCATGACCGTCAGCGGCCGTAGCGGCGAGTCGGTCTATCTGCGCGGCTGGGACGATTACGAGCGCTACTCGCTGAAGCTGACCGCATCGAAGACCTCGGGGATGGAGCACATGGCGCTGCGGGCCCGCAGCCCGCAGGCGCTGGAACGCCGCGTCGCCGCGCTCAAGGGCTCGGGCTTCGATATCGGCTGGATCGAAGGTGATATGGGGCAGGGACCGGCATTCCGCTGCCGCGATCCCGACGGCCACGTCATCGAGCTCTATTACGAGACCGAGTGGTACGAGGCGCCGGTTGGGCTGAAGCCGGCGTTGAAGAACCAGGCGCAGCGTTTTCCGGCGCGCGGCGCCAATGTCCGCCGGCTCGACCATCTCAACTGCCTCGCGGTCGACATCAAGGCCAACCGCCTGTTCTTCGAGAGCTACCTGGGCTGCCGCACCACCGAGCAGATCGTGCTCAACGACGGCACCGAAGCCGCGATGTGGATGACGATGTCGAACAAGAGCTACGACTTCGCCTATACGCGCGACCATTACGGCAAGCAGGGCCGGTTTCACCACGTCACCTACGCGCTCGACAGCCGCGAGGAGATCCTGCGCGCCGCGGACATCTTCCTCGAGCACGGCGTGCATATCGAGACCGGGCCGCACAAGCACGCGATCCAGCAGACCTTCTTCCTTTATGTCTACGAACCCGGCGGCAACCGCGTCGAGGTCGCCAATGCCGGCGCGCGCCTGATCCTGGCGCCGGACTGGAAGCCGATCGTGTGGACCGAGGAGGAGCGCAAGAAAGGCCAGGCCTGGGGGTTGAAGACGATCGAGTCGTTCCACACCCATGGTACGCCGCCGGTGAAAGATTGAGGCGCGGCTTTCGCGTCTCTGTCGCGCGCAGCAGTTGATGCAGCCCTGCGCGCTGGATCATTGCCCCGCCTCGGGCGTTTGGTGTTAGGCTGCATTGCCTAACGTCAGAGGAAAACGTCGATGAGCGAAAACACGACGGACAAGCGCGTGCGAGAGGCGTCTCGCAGGCGATTTCTTCAGGCGGGTGCGGCACTGGCCTCCGGCTCTGCGATCGCAGAGCTGGTTGGTTCTCCCGCGCTCGCCGAACAGGGGAATAATCTTCCGCCCAGCGTGCCGGAGTGGATGAAAGCGCCCGGCGATCCGATGGGAAGCCAGCCCTACGGCACGCCATCGGTTCACGAGAAGGGCGTCGTCAAGAACATCTCGAAGACGCTGCCGCAATATATCTCCGCGTCGGGCCGCACGCCGTTGCAGGAGCTCGACGGCATCATCACCCCGAACGGCTTGTTCTACGAGCGCCACCATGGCGGCGTGCCGACCATCGATCCGGCCGAGCACCGGCTGATGCTGCACGGCATGGTCGATCGCCCGCTGCTGTTCACGATGGAGGACATCCGCCGCTTTCCGTCGCAGTCGCGCATCCACTTCATCGAGTGCTCCGGCAATCCGGTCTACACCAAGCCCTACGGCAAGACCGCCTCCGACCTCGTCGGCCTCTTGAGCTGCGCGGAATGGACCGGCGTGCCGCTCAAGACGGTGCTGGACGAAGCTGGCCTGCAGGCCGGCGCCAAATGGATCGTGGCCGAAGGCGCCGATGCCGCCGCGTTGACGCGCTCGATCCCGATCGAGAAATGCCTCGACGACGCCATGCTGGTCTACAGCCAGAACGGCGAGCGGCTGCGTCCGCAGCAGGGTTATCCGCTGCGCCTGCTGCTGCCGGGCTTCGAAGGCAACATGAACGTGAAATGGCTGCGCCGCCTCAAGGTCACAGCCGAACCGGCCTATTCGCGCGAAGAGACCTCGAAATACACCGACCCGATGCCGGACGGCACGTCGCGCGAATTCACCTTCTACATGGAGGCCAAGTCGATCATCACGCGGCCGTCCGGCGGGCAGAAGCTGACGGCGAAAGGTTTTCACGAGATCACCGGGGTCGCCTGGAGTGGCCACGGCAAGATCAAGAGCGTCGAGGTCTCGCTCGACGAGGGCAAGAGCTGGCAACAGGCTGAGTTGCAGGAGCCGGTGCTGACCCGCGCGCTCACGCGCTTCCGTCTGCCCTGGCACTGGGACGGCAGCCCCGCGATGATCCAGAGCCGCGCCATCGACGAGACCGGCTACATCCAGCCGACGCTGGCGGAATTGGTCGCGGTGCGCGGTCTCAACTCGTTCTACCACAACAACGCAATCTGGCCCTGGCGCATCGATGCGAATGGTGAGGTGACCAATGGCCAGGCTTAGCCTCAAGGCGGCGCTTCTCGTCGGTGCGATCGCGTTGCTCGCCGCTGCGGCGCAGGCGGAGGATCGGTTTGGCATCGGGCGTCCGGCAACGCCTGCCGAGGTTGCGGGCTGGAACATCGACATCGGTCGCGATGGCTCCAACCTGCCGCCCGGCAGTGGCAGTGTCGAACGTGGCCGCACCGTGTTCGCCGAACAGTGCGCGGCGTGCCACGGCGACAGCGGGCAGGGCGCCGTCGGCGATCGTCTGGTCGGCGGGCAGGGCACGCTGGCGAGCCCAAAGCCGATCCGCACCGTCGGCAGTTACTGGCCCTATGCGTCCACCTTGTTCGACTACATCCGTCGCGCGATGCCGCAGAACGCGCCGCAATCGCTGAGCAATGAGGATGTCTACGCGGTGTCCGCCTATATCCTCAGCCTCAACGGCATCGTCCCCGCCAATGCCGTGCTCGACGCCAAGTCGCTCGCCGCCGTCAAGATGCCGAACCGCGACGGCTTCGTCTCCGACCCGCGGCCTGACGTGCGTAATCGGTGAACGCGGGCCGCCTCGCGGCAATGTGACTTCCGTGCCCCTGTGCCGGAGTCTGCTCGTGACCACATCAGTTGCGGGTACAGGGGCGGCGCCGCCGTGCCTGGCAGGCTCGACAACTTTCAATTGATCTATCGGAGAGATCCTATGGCCGGATACAGGGCCGTTGCAGCCGCTGTGCTGCTGGTGGGAATGACGTTCACGCCGGTCTTGGCCCAGATATCGGAGCCGGCACTTTTCGACGCGCAGAATCCAGGGCGCAGTGCGATCAGTGGCGGCGCCCTGACGCCGTGGGGTGAGGCGCAGGAGGCGGCGCGACACAGCGGCAACCCGGCGAACGCCTATGGCGCCATGACCCCGGCGCCGCCATCCTCTTGCGCACGCTACCGTTCCTTCGATCCAGCGTCCGGCACCTACCTTGGCCGCGACGGCCGGCGCCATCCCTGCCAATAAGGCCTCCACCGCGCTTGGCGGTGGATAAGAGCGTCGGCAGTTGCCCGGCGCTCGAACGGTTGGATGTCAAGCGCGCTATAGTCCACCGATCGCATGGGGCCTGATGGGTCCGAGCGGCGGAGGGCAGCGGCGTGACGGACATCCTGGCCGGTTTCTGGGATCGAAAGTCGACCTCCGAACTGTTGCGCGAGGCGGCGCGGGCCGACGGCGACGCCGAGACGCCGGTCTTCAAGCGCTCGCTGTCGGTATTGCAACTGGTCACGCTCGGCATCGGCGGCATCATCGGCGCCGGCATCTTCGTGCTGACGGGCCATGCGGCGGCCGCCAACGCCGGACCCGCCGTCACGCTCTCCTTCATGCTCGGTGCCGTCGCCTGCGCTTTCGCCGGCCTGTGCTACGCCGAAATGGCGTCGACGGTGCCGATCTGCGGCAGCGCCTACACCTATGCCTACGCGACCCTTGGCGAACTGATCGCCTGGATCATCGGCTGGGACCTGATCCTCGAATACGCGGTGGGCGCAATCGCGGTTTCGGTCGGATGGTCCGGCTATTTCGTCAGCTTCATGCGCGATTTCGGCATCAACCTGCCGCCGCAATTCACCTCGGCGCCGCTCGCCTACGACGTCAACGCCGGCACATGGTCGTCGACCGGTGCGGTGATCAACATCCCGGCGATGGCGATCATCGCCTTCGTCACCACGTTGCTGGTGGTCGGGATTCGCGAGTCCGCGCGCTTCACCGGCTTCGTCGTCGTGGTCAAGCTGGTCGTCATCGCATTGTTTCTCGCGGCCGCGGCGTCCTCGGTGTCGTTGGCGAACTGGGTGACGGCGAGCAATCCGGAGGGCGCGCTAATCCCGCCGAATGCAGGTCCCGGCGTGTTCGGCTGGTCCGGCGTGATCCGCGGCGCGGCCGTGGTGTTCTTCGCCTATATCGGCTTCGACGCGGTCTCCACCGCAGCGCAGGAGGCCAAGGTGCCGGAGCGCGACATGCCGATCGGCATACTCGGCTCGCTGGTGATCTGCGCCGCGCTCTATGTCGCGGTCGGCTTCGTGCTGACCGGTATCGTGCCATATGACCGGCTCAGCGTGCCCGATCCGATCGCAGTCGGTATCGATGCGATCGGAATCGGCTGGCTCGGCCCGTTCATCAAGCTCGGCATCCTGTTCGGGCTGACATCGGTGATCCTGATCATGCTGCTGGCGCAGCCCCGGATTTTTCGCGCGATGGCGCATGACGGACTGCTGCCGGGCCTTGCCGCAAAAATCCATCCGCGGTTCCGGACCCCTTACGTCTCGACCATTTTCTCAGGCACTGTCGCTGCGATCCTGGCGGGCCTACTGCCGATCGGGCTGGTCGGCGAACTCGTGTCGATCGGCACGCTGTTCGCATTCACCGTCGTCTCGATCGGCACGCTGGTGCTGCGGGTGCGCGATCCGGACTTGCCGCGGCCGTTCAGGGCGCCGGCGATCTGGCTGGTCGCGCCGGGGGCCGCTGCAACCTCGTTGTTCCTGATGTTCGGCCTGCCGCTCGACACCTGGATCAGGCTCGCGGTTTGGCTCGTGATCGGTCTCGTGATCTATGCGGCCTACGGCCGGCACCACAGCCGGCTGCGGGCGAGGGGTGCGGGGTAGATTAAGCGCAACGAGGATTCGCCTCGTTTGCGATATTGCCTCCGCCAAAAGACTGTCGTCCCTGCTTTCGCAGGGACGACACCGAATATGTTGCGGCATCGAGAGCCAGACGTCTGCGGCGGCGCTCGATCTGTGGTCAAAGGTTTTCGGCTGCGCTCACTCGATCGCGTTCAGCGCACGCCGGATTGCCACGAAGATCGCCTCGATCTGCTCCTCGGTGATGATCAAGGGCGGCGAGATCATCAATGTATCGGCGGCGGCGCGGATCAGGATGCCGTCTTCCTCGTAGCATCGCCTGGCGCATTCGGGGCCGCGCACCGCGGGTGCGCCGTCGCGCGGCTTCAGATCGATCGCGGCCAGCAGGCCGATGTTCCTGATATCGATGACATGGGGCGCGTCTTTCAAGGCATGCGCGGCCGCCTCCCATACCGGGGCGATGCGCTTGGCGCGCTCGAACAGGCCGAGATCCTGATAGACGTCGAGCGCGGCGAGCCCGGCCGCGCAGGCGAGCGGATGCGCCGAGTAGGTGTAGCCGTGGAACAACTCGACGGTGTTCTCCGGGCCGTTCATCAGCGCGGAATAGACCTTGTCGGTAACGATGACGCCGCCCATCGGCACGGCGGCATTGGTCATGCCCTTGGCGCAAGTGATGAGATCGGGCGTCACGCCGAGCGCATTGGCCGCGAACGGCGCGCCGAGCCGGCCGAAGCCTGTGATCACCTCGTCGAAGATCAAGAGGATGCCGTGCTGGTCGCAGGTCTTGCGCAGCCGCTCGAGATAGCCGACCGGCGGCGGGTAGACGCCGCCTGAGCCGGTCACGGGCTCGACGATCACGGCCGCGATGGTCGAGGGATCGTGGATCAGCAGGAGCCTGTCCAACTCGTCGGCGAAATGCGCACCCCATGCCGGCTGCCCGCGCGAGAACGCGGTGTGCTCGGGATCGTGCGGCAGCGACAGATGGTCGACCTCGGGCAGCAGCGGTCCGAAATCGCGGCGGTGACGGGACAGGCCGCTGACCGACAATCCGCCCCAGCCCATGCCGTGATAGGCCTTGATGCGCGAGATGAAACGGATGCGGCTGGCTTCCCCGCGGGCGCGGTGATAGCCGCGCGCGATCTTGAGCGCGGTATCGACCGACTCCGAACCCGAATTGGTGAAGAACACATGGTCGAGACCTTCAGGCGTGATCTCGGTGATGCGCCCGGCAAGCTCGAATGCGGCCGGGTGGCTCATCTGGAACGAGGACACGAAGTCGAGCTTCGCCGCCTGTGCCTGGATCGCCTCCACGATCCGCTTCTGACCGTGGCCTGCGTTGACGCACCAGAGCCCGGCCATGCCGTCGAGAATGCGCCGGCCGTCGTGGGTGATGTAGTGCATGCCCTCGGCGCCGGTGAACAGCCGCGGGTTGGATTTGAACTGGCGATTGGGCGTCATCGGCATCCAGAACGGCTCCATCGCCTCGCGGGTGAGGGGCGTGTTGGTTGCCGCGGCGTGCGGGGAATGCATGGAGACCTCCTGTTACTTGCTGTTGCGGATGCGGACCTCGGCCGCCTTGTCGGTGACGCGTTTGACCCTTGATGCGCCTTCGAGATGGCTGCGCATCAGCGCGGCCGCGGTCTCGCGCTCGCCGGCCTCGAGCCGGTCGAGGATCGCAAGATGCTCGCGGCAGTTCACCAGCACGCGCTCATAGCCGAAGGTCCAGTCGTAGTTCGCAAAGCTGCGCAGCCGGTTCTGCTGCTGCACGGCGACCAGCAGGAAGCGGTTGCCGGAGGCCGCCGCCAGTCCCTCGTGGAACGCGGCGTTCATTTCGAAGAAGGCGATGCTCGCGGTCTCGCTCCAGGTCTGCTTGGTCGCGTCCTGATGACGCCGCCGCATCTCGGCGGCCCAGACCGGGTCGAGCCGAAAGCCAGGCTCCAGCAGGGCGGCCGGCTCGATCAGCATCCGGTAGCGGTAGCTTTCTTCGCGCGCCTTGGCGTCGGCGATGATCGGCTGAAATCGCCAGCCGTGTCCGGGCTTGCGCTGCACCGCCGCGACCTCCGCAAGCTTGGCCAGCACGCGCTGCACCACCGGACGCGAGGCGCCGTAGCGCTGCATCAGGTCGCGTTCGGAGACGTCGACCGGAAGGCGGCCGCTGCGCCGGTCACGCGCGATCGCGACGAACAGCCGGTCGGTATCCGCAGGCGCGGGCTTGCCTGGTGTCTTCGGCGCCGGCGGAACCGTGTCGGTCACGAAGTAGCCGCGGCTCGCGCCGACCCGTACGAGGCGGCGGCCTGCCAATAATTTCAGCGCCGCGCGCACCGGCGTGCGCGACACCTGCAGCCGTTCCGCCAGCGCGACCTCCGCAAGTCGCGTGCCGGGCGCGAGTTTTTCCGCCCGGATCAGTTCCAGGATGCCCGCGGACAGTTCGCGTTGCAGGCGGCTCGGGGCTGCCTTCGCAATGGGCGCAGATTTTTGTTTCATGTACTTACAAAATACATTAGCTTCCGCGGAAACGCAAAAGGAAGTTGGCGCAAACGATGGTCGAACCCTTTCCCCTGATCGAAATCTCCGGCCCGCCGCACGAGCGCGGCAAGCAGTATGGCCGCCAGGCGGCCGATCGTATCCGCAAGGGCACCTCGCACTACTTCGCTCAGCTCAAGGAGCTGTCGCTCGATGCCGCCGGCGTCGCCGAATTGGTGCGCGATTATCTTCCTGTGATCGAGGCGTTCGAGCCGACCTATATCGAAGAGATGCACGGCATTGCCGAGGGCGCCGGCGTTCCGTTCGAGGATATCGTGCTGCTCAATGCCCGCACCGAGATCCTCAAGCTCGCCGAGCCGTCGGTGCGGGCGCGGCTGAAGACGCCCGACGAGCCCGACGGCTGCACCGGCGTCGTCGTGCTGCCGCAGGCGAGCGCGTCGGGGCGGCTGATCCACGCCCAGAACTGGGACTGGAAGCGGGAATGTGCCGAGACGGCGGTGGTGCTCAAGGTGCGCCGCGACGATGGTCCCGATCTCATGACCTTCACCGAAGCCGGCGCGCTCGGCCGCTGCGGTTTCAACGCGGTCGGCATCGCGATCACGGCGAATTATCTGCAGTGCGATCGTGACTATCGTCAGATCGGCGCACCGCTGGCGCTGATCCGGCGCAAGGTGCTGGAGAGCGATCACGTCGCGCTGGCGATGCGCACGGTCTATTGCACCAAGAAGTCCGCCGCCAACAACATGATCGTCAGCCATCGCGACGGCGTCGCGATCGACTTCGAATGCGCGCCGGACGAGACCTTCCAGGTGCATCCCGATCGCGGGCTTTTGGTGCACGCCAACCATTTTGTCAGCCCGGTTGCGCTCGGCAAGCTGAAGGACACCGGCATCGCCAGCACGCCCGACAGTCTCTATCGCGACATCCGGGTCCGCGATTTGTTGCAGCCGCATCTCGGCGCCATCGGCTTCGAGACGGTGAAATCGGCGCTGTTCGACGATTTCGCCTATCCTTGGTCGGTGTGCCGGCCGCCGCGGCGCAACCTCAGCAACAATCTCAGCGCCACCGTCGCGATGATCGTGATGGAGCCGGCCAGCGGGCTGATGGAAGTCGCGCCGCTGCCGGCGCTGAACCGGCAATTCACCTCCTACCGGCTCGACGTCGCGGTCAGCCCGCGCAACGAGGCCGCGCCGTCGGCGACCGCGAGGGCGTCCTGATGCTCCTGTGGCGGCCATCGCGTGCGATGATGGTCGGCCTGCTGGCGCTGTCGGCGATGCTGACAGCGGAGCCGCTGCGCGCGGATGCCGAGACGCTGCTGCGGACGCGGCTCAATGCCGATATCCGTTCCACCGATCCCGGCACCAACCGCGACGCCAACACCGACGGCGTGATGGCGCATATCGTCGAGGGCCTGGTCGCGTTCCGCGACGATACCTCGATCGGGCCGATGCTGGCGGACAGCTGGACCGTTTCGAACGACGGCAGGACCTACACCTTCCACCTCCGGCAAGGCGTCAAGTTCCACAACGGCGCCGCGATGACCGCGGACGACGTCATCTGGTCGCTGAAGCGCTGGCTCGATCCCGCCACCCAATGGCGCTGCCTGTCCGAATTCAGTGTCACCGGCATCGCCCGGATCCAGACCATTGAGGCGCCGGACCCGCAGACCGTCGCGATCACGCTGGACCGGCCGACCGCCTTGTTCCTCTCGACACTGGCGCGGCCCGATTGCGGGCAGACCGCGATCATCCACCGCGACTCGGTCGGGCCCGACGGCAAGTGGATCGCGCCGGTCGGAACCGGACCGTTCAAGCTCGGCGAATGGAAGCGCGGCCAATACGTCGACCTGGTGCGCTTCGACGGTTACGCCGCGCGCAGCGAGCCGCGCACCGGCTATACCGGCGCCAAGATCGCGCAGGTCGATCGCATCAGGTTCAACGTCGTTCCCGACAGTTCGGCGGCCAAGGCGGGCCTGTTGTCCGGTTCGCTCGATGCGATCAGCAACCTTGCGATCCCCGATGTCGAGGATCTCAAGGCACGGCCCGATGTGCGGCTCAACATCACGCCCGCGCTCGGTCTCACCGGCATCCTGTTTCAGACCCGCGATCCCTTGCTCAAGGACGTGCGGATCCGGCGGGCGATCGCGCTCAGCCTCGATACACCGCAGATCATCGACGCGGTCATGGAGGGCATCGCGCGGCCGAACAACTCGGCGCTGCCGATCGGAAGCCCGTTCTACGGTGAGGTCGAGGCCCACGGCTACACCCAGAACGTCGCGGAAGCCAAGAAGCTGCTGGCGCAGGCCGGCTATCACGGCCAGCCGATCAAGATGATCGCCAACAAGCGCTACAGCTATGTGTTCGATTCCGCGGTGCTGGTGCAGGCGATGGCGCAGGCCGTCGGCATCAATATCGAGATCGAGGTGCTGGACTGGGCCGCCCAGCTCGATCGCTACAACCGCGGCGATTACCAGTCGATGGCCTTCGTCTACTCGCCGCGGCTCGACCCGTCGCTCTCTTTCGAGATGCTGATGGGACCGAAGGCGACGCAGCCGCGCAAGGTCTGGGACGATCCGGAGGCGCAGCGGATGCTGCAGGAATCGATGATGATCGACGACAAGGCGAAGCGGCAACAGCTGTTCGACGAACTGCACCGCCGCTTCATCGACGATGTGCCGATGATCGTGCTGTTCAACGGCGCCGAGATCGCCGGCCTGCGCAACAACGTCAAGGGATTTGCCGGCTGGCTGTTCGGACAACCGCGCTACTGGGGCGTGAGCGTGCAGTAGAGGAGGGACCGCGGCGATGCTGAGCTATCTCGCGCGACGGCTGGCCATGACGATCCCGACGCTGCTGCTGGTGGCGGTCGCGGTGTTCACGCTGGTGCGCCTGATCCCGGGGGATCCGGTTCAGGTGATGCTGGGCGACAGCGCCGACGCCGCGCAGGCCGCGCAACTGCGCGCGCAGCTCGGGCTCGATCAGCCGGTGCCGCTGCAATTCCTGTACTGGCTAGGTAAGCTTGCCACCGGCGACCTCGGCCATTCCATCACCAACAACTTGCCGGTGCTGCCGTTGATCCTGGAGCGCTTCCAGGTCTCTGCCGTGATCGTGCTGGTGGCCGTCGGCATTGCCGCCTGCATCGCGGTCGTGGCGGGCCTGATCGCGGCGTGGAAGCAGAACAGCGCGCTCGATCTTGCGATCGTCGGCGGCGCCACGCTGCTGCTGTCGATCCCGAGCTTCTGGCTCGGCCTGTTGCTGCTTCTGCTGTTCGGCCTGAAGCTGAAATGGCTGCCGGTGATCGGCTACGTGCCGTTCTCGGAGAATGTCTGGCAGGCGGCGATGTTCATGGTACTGCCGATCGTGACGCTGACAGCGGTCGAGATCGGCGTGCTGACGCGGATGGCGCGTGCGTCCTCGATCGAGGTGCTGCGGCTCGAATATGTCACGCATGCGCGCGCCAAGGGCGTGCCGGAATGGCTGGTGCTCGGCCGCCACGTGCTGCCCAACGCCTTTGCGCCGACCTGGACGCTGATTGGCCTCTTGCTCGGCCATCTGCTCGGCGGCATCGCCGTGATCGAGACCGTGTTTACGCTGCCGGGGCTCGGCCGGCTGCTGGTCGATTCGATCTTTGCGCGCGACTATCCGGTGGTGCAGGGCTGCCTGCTGTTCACCGCTATGATCTACGTCGTCGTCAATCTGATCGTCGACCTCTGTTATCCGCTGTTCGATCCAAGGGTCGCAGTGGCATGAAAAGGGTGGCCGCTGCATGAAATGGCGCATCAACACCGTGATTGGCGGCGCGCTGATCGTCCTGCTGCTCGGCACCGCGGTAACAGCTGCACTGTGGACGCCGTTCGATCCGCTGCGCATCAACCTGAAGGCGCGGCTGCAGGCGCCGTCCGCGCTGCACTGGTTCGGCACCGATGAATTCGGCCGCGACGTGCTGAGCCGGCTGATGGCGGGCGCGTCCGCCAGCGTGGTGGTGGCGTTCGCCACCGTCCTGATTGCCATCAGCGTCGGTGTGCTGGTCGGCGGCGTCGCAGGCTATCTGCGCGGCTGGACCGACCGCATCATCATGGCCGTCAACGACGCGCTGCTGGCCTTTCCCGGCATCCTGCTGGCGCTGGCGGTGATGATCGTGATCGGCGCCAACAAGTCCGGCCTCGTGCTGGCGCTGGGGCTCGCCTACATCCCCTCGGTCGCGCGGGTGGTGCGCGGCACCGTGCTCTCGATCCGCGAGAAGGAGTATATCGAGGCCTCACGGGTGATCGGCAACTCCGAGACCTATTCGATGCTCCGCCACGTGCTGCCCAATGCGATCGCGCCGGTAGCGGTGCTCGCCACAAGCATGTTCGGCTGGGTGCTGCTGGCCGAGAGCGCGCTGAGCTTCCTCGGCCTCGGTGTGCCGCCGCCGGCGCCGACCTGGGGCAACATGCTGGCGGCGAGCCGGCCCTATATGGAGACCGCGGCCTGGCTCAGCATCGCGCCCGGGCTGTGCATCGCGCTGACGCTGCTCGGTATCAATCTGCTCGGCGATTCACTGCGCGATCGCCTCGATCCCAGGATGGCACACGGATGACCGCGCCGCTGCTCACGGTCGATCACCTGCGCATCGAGGCCGCCAGGACCGGCGCCGTTGTCGTCGACGATGTGTCGTTTGCGATCGAGCGCGGCGAATTCCTCGCCGTGGTCGGCGAGTCCGGCAGCGGCAAGACCGCCGCGGCACGCGCCATTCTCGGCCTGCTGCCGGCGGGCCTGCGGCGGGCCGGCGGCGCGATCCGGCTCGACGGCGAGGATCTCGCCGCGATCACGCCGCAGCGCATGCGCGCGCTGCGCGGCCGCTCGGTCGGCATGGTGTTCCAGGAACCGATGGTGTCGCTCAATCCGGCGATCGGCGTCGGCGCCCAGATGGCCGAAGGCCTTGCGCTGCACGAGAAGCTCACGCGGGGCGAGATCAGGCAGCGCTGCCTGGAGATGCTGGCGCGAGTGCAGATCCGCGATCCCGAGCACACCTTCGATGCCTATCCGCATGAATTCTCCGGCGGCATGCGCCAGCGCATCATGCTGGCCTCGGTGATGCTGCTGAGGCCGAAGCTGCTGCTGGCCGACGAGCCGACCACCGCGCTCGACACGCTGAGCCAGCGCGAGGTGCTCGACCTGATGGTCGAACTGGCGCGTGATCACGGTACCTCGGTGATGCTGATCACCCACAATCTCGGTCTGGTGTCGCGCTATGCGCAGCGCGCGGTCGTGCTGCGGCAAGGCAAGATGGTGGAGGCCGGCAGCGTTCAGCAGATCCTCTCAGCGCCGCGCGAAGCGTACACGCGTCAACTGGTCGATGCGCTGCCGCGGCGGCGCGCCGCGACCGGGCGCCGCGCCGGCGGCGCGCCGCTGATCAGCGTGCGCGGCCTGAAGGTCGCATTCGGCGGGCGGCAGCGCCTGTTCCGCCGGGATGCCGATGTCGCCGCGGTCAATGGCGTCGATCTCGAGATCGGCGCGGGCGAGACCGTCGCCGTGGTCGGCGGCAGCGGCTCGGGCAAGTCCACGCTCGGCCGCGCCATGTTGCGGCTGATCCCGGCGGCCGCAGGCGAGATCCGCTTTCAGGGCAGGGACGTGATCGCATCGCGCGACCGCGCGTTTCGGCTGGCCTCGCAGCTCGTGTTTCAGGATCCCTATTCGTCGCTCGACCCGCGGATGCGGGTCGGCGAGATCGTCGCCGAGCCGCTGTGCCACGTCCCGGAGCTGTCGTCCGGCGAGCGCGACCGGCGTGTTGTCGGCATGCTCGACGAGGTGGGGCTTGCCGGGTTCGCCGAACGCTGGCCGCATGAGCTCTCGGGCGGTCAACGCCAGCGTATCGCGATCGCGCGCGCGATCGTGCGGCATCCGTCCTTCGTGGTCGCCGACGAGCCGGTCTCGGCGCTCGACATGACGATCCAGGCCCAGGTGCTGAGACTGTTCGAGCGGCTGCAGGCGCAATACGGCTTTGCCTGTCTGTTCATCAGCCATGACCTCGCCGCGGTCGAGCAGGTCGCCGACCGCGTGGTGGTGATGCAGGGCGGCCGCATCGTCGAGCAGGGATCGCGCGACGATGTGTTCGACCGCCCGCAGCATGAGTACACGAGGGCGTTGCTCGCGGCGACGCCGGTGCTGGATTTTGCCGGGCAGGCCGCGGCGCGCGCGTCCGGCTGAGGGAAGTCAAGGCTGACGCGGCTATAGTGTGCGGGCACGCAGCCTGCTACACTTGCTCGCTCCGATAGAAGCAACATACGCCGCACCCAAACGGCGGCAATCGGGGGAACTCCAATGAAAAATCCACAAACCGGCGAGCGATGGATGGTCGCGGCCATTGTCGCGATCGGCGTCACAGCGTCAGCTCCTGGCCGCGCCGCGTCGGTGGCGCCGGTCGCCGCCGAGAACGGCATGGTGGTTTCCGCGCAGCATCTCGCGACGCAGGTCGGCGTCGAGGTGCTGAAGCGGGGCGGCAATGCGGTCGATGCGGCGGTTGCGGTCGGTTACGCGCTCGCGGTGGCCTATCCCGCCGCCGGCAATCTCGGCGGCGGCGGGTTCATGACCATCCAGCTCGCCGATGGCCGCAAGACCTTCCTGGATTTCCGCGAGACCGCGCCGAAGGGCGCCACCGCCAACATGTATCTCGACAAGGACGGCAACGTCATACCCGGCCTGTCGACCAAGGGGCATCTCGCGGTCGGCGTGCCGGGCTCGGTCGCCGGCATGGAATATGCGCGCGAGAAATACGGCACGATGAAGCGCGCCGACGTGATCGCGCCGGCGCTGCAACTCGCCGAGGACGGCTTCGTGCTGGATCAGGGCGACGTCAGCATGCTGCAGACCTCGACCAAGGATTTTCAGGAGGATCCGGCCTCGGGCGCGATCTTCCTCAACAACGGCAAGCCGTTCGAGGTCGGCGAGCGGCTGACGCAGCACGAGCTTGCCGAGACGCTGCGCGAGATCAGCAAGCGCGGCACCGACGGCTTCTACAAGGGCTGGGTGGGAGCGGCGATCGTCGCCTCGAGCCAGGCCGGCAAGGGCCTGCTGACCCAGGAGGACCTCGACAATTACAAGGTTCGCGAGCTCGCACCGGTCGAATGCGACTATCGCGGCTATCACGTGGTCTCGGCGCCGCCGCCGAGCTCGGGCGGCGTGGTGATCTGCGAGATGCTGAACATCCTCGAGGGCTATCCGCTGAAGGAGCTCGGCTATCATTCCGCGCAGGCGGTGCATTACCAGATCGAGGCGATGCGCCATGCCTATGTCGATCGCAACAGCTATCTCGGCGATCCTGATTTCGTGAAGAATCCGCTCGAGCGCCTGCTCGACAAGAACTACGCCGCGAAGATCCGCGCCGCGATCGACCCGGCCAAGGCCGGCGTGTCGAAGGACATCAAGCCCGGCGTTCCGCCGCACGAGGGCAGCAACACCACGCACTATTCGATCGCCGACAAGGACGGCAACGCGGTGTCAGTCACCTACACGCTGAACGACTGGTTCGGTGCCAAGGTGACCGCGGCCAAGACCGGCGTGCTGCTCAACGACGAGATGGACGACTTCACCGCCAAGGTCGGCGTGCCGAACCTCTATGGCCTGGTGCAGGGGGAGGCCAATTCGATCGTCCCCGGCAAGCGCCCGCTGTCCTCGATGAGCCCGACCATCGTGACCAAAGACGGCAAGCCGGTCATGGTGGTGGGGACGCCGGGCGGCAGCCGCATCATCACCGCCGTGCTGCTGACGATGATCAACGCCATCGACTACGGCATGAATGCACAGGAGGCCGTCGACATGCCGCGCTTCCACCAGCAATGGCTGCCGGAGGCGACCAACCTCGAGGACTTCACGCTGTCGCCGGACACGCGGAAGATCCTGGAAGGCATGGGGCAAAAGTTCGGTCCGCCGCAGCCGGCCAATCACCTCGCGGTCATCATCATCGGCGCGCCGTCGCTCGGCGGCAAACCGGTCGGCAACAATCGCTTCTATGGTGCCAACGATCCGCGCCGCAATTCGGGGCTTGCCGGCGGCTATTGATTGAGACGGAGCGGTAGCCCGTATGAGCGAAGCGACATGCGGGCTACGAAATCTGCCAATCGGGTGCGCGTCAGGCGACGGCGGTCGACCTGCCGTCCTCATGTCCGCTGGTCAGCAGCAGGCGCCGGCGGATCGCATCCTCGACCAGGGCCAGCGATTGCTTGGCTTCGCGCGCCTCAGCTTCGGCGGCCTGGGCGCGGTACTCGGCCGCATCGAGCTGCTCCTGCTGGGACTCGATGCGGCGCCGGGCTTCCTCGAGCGCTCGCGACGCGTCCCGCAGTTTGCGCTCGGTGGCGGCGATGATTTCGAGCTGCGCCTGTTCGGCGGCCTCGGCGCGGGCTTCGCCGGCGCGGGCCCTGTCCTCGATGCTGCGGAACAAATCCGCCGCCTGATAGACGAGATCCAAGGCCTCGGTGCCCATCGCCGATGTGGGGGGCCTTGGAAATCCAAGGACATTCGGGTCGGCCACAAAGGGCCGTCTAAATCCGCGCAGTGCCATGCCAATCAGCCCGTCGCGAGTCGCGTGTATGACAACAACTTGCGGTAGTTATAGTTAACGGATGGTTAATTCGGCCCGGCCGCCGGCACTGTCCACCGGTTTCTGACGTCGCAGCGGCCGGGACGGCAGCCGGGTAGTGCACGCCGCGCGTCTGCCCTGCGTTTTTCTTTCGTGACGCGGCCTGTGCGCAAGCACGGCGATTGAGGCCAGGCGGGATTCGGCACGCCGTGCTGCGAATCGCGTCGCGCCGTAGCGCAAGCTCGATGCAGCCTCCGGCGGCGGCACCGGGCAGGCGGGGCCGCTGATTTGGCGGTGCGCGCGAGCCGCCCTCTATGGCATAAGTTTGACGCCTGGCTTGCTTAAATTCTCCGGTGTCGAATTGCAGGTCCCAAGGCCGACCGATATACCGGGCGGCCTAAGTGGCACGCAGCGCGCTCAGAACGAGCGACGTACTCGCCACGGAAATCTGGTCGATGAAATTTCTGTTGCGGTTCTTCGGGTTCCTGTTCACCGCAGGAACCATCCTGTTCCTGGCTGGTCTCGCCGCGGTGGCAGGGCTGTTCTGGCATTTTTCCAAGGACCTGCCCGACTATTCGCAGCTCCAGAACTACGAGCCGCCGGTGATGACCCGCGTCCACGCGGCGGACGGCTCGCTGCTCGGTGAGTTCGCCAAGGAGCGCCGGCTCTATCTGCCGATCCAGGCGGTGCCGAAGCTCGTGATCAACGCCTTCCTCGCCGCCGAGGACAAGAATTTCTACGAGCACGGCGGCATCGACTATACCGGCATGGCGCGTGCCGGCGTCTCCTACGTCCAGAACTTCGGTTCCAATCGCCGTCCGCAGGGTGCTTCCACGATCACCCAGCAGGTCGCCAAGAACTTCCTTCTGACCAACGAGGTGTCGTTCACCCGCAAGATCAAGGAAGCCTTGCTGGCGATGCGCATCGAGCGGGCCTATTCCAAGGACAAGATCCTCGAGCTCTATCTCAACGAGATCTATCTCGGCCTCGGCGCCTACGGCATCGCGGCGGCCTCGCTGGTGTATTTCGACAAGTCGGTCAATGAACTGACGGTCGCCGAAGCCGCCTATCTGGCAGCGCTGCCGAAGATGCCGGCGAGCCTGCATCCGGTGCGCAACCGCGCGCGCGCCATCGAGCGGCGCAACTACGTGATCGACCGCCTGCAGGAGAACGGCTGGATCACCGCCGCTGACGCCGACAAGGCGCGCAAGGACCCGCTGGCCGTCACCAACCGCAGCAACGGCGCCCACACCTTCGCCGGCGAATACTTCTCGGAAGAAGTCCGCCGCGACATCTTCGAGCGCTACGGCGAGAAGAAGCTCTATGAGGGCGGCCTGTCGGTGCGCACCACGCTCGACCCGAAGGTCCAGGTGATGGCGCGCAAGGCCATGGTGGCGGGGCTCGTGAACTATGACGAGGCGCAGGGCTATCGCGGCGCGATCCAGAAGCTCGACCTGACCAGCGACTGGGGTGTACCGCTCGCCGAGATCAAGTCGCTGTCCGACATCTCGCCGTGGCGGATGGCGGTGGTGCTGGAGAGCAACGACCAGTCGGCGCGGATCGGTTTCCAGCCGGGCCGCGAGCTCGGCGGCGCCGTCAGCAAGCAGCGCGAGACCGGCATCGTCACGATGGACGGCGTACGCTGGGCCAGGATCAAGGGCAGGGCGCCGACCGCAGTTTCGCAGGTGCTGCAGCCCGGCGACGTGATCTACGCCGATCCGCTCTACAAGGACGGCAAGGCGATCGAAGGCCAGTACCGGCTGCGCCAGATCCCCGAACTGTCGGGCGCGATGGTGGCGATGGATCCGCACACCGGCCGCGTGCTGGCGATGGTCGGCGGCTTCTCGTTCGACCAGAGCCAGTTCAACCGCGCCACTCAGGCCTATCGGCAGCCCGGCTCGACCTTCAAGCCGATCGTCTATTCGACGGCGCTCGACAATGGCTATACCGGCTCGACCGTGATGATCGACGGGCCGATCGAAATCGACCAGGGCCAGGGCAACATCTGGCGTCCGGAGAACTTCTCCACCGGCAAGTATCAGGGCCAGGTCACGCTGCGCAACGCGCTACGGCTGTCGCTCAACACCGTGACGGTGCGGCTGGCGCAGGAGATCGGCATGCCTGTCATCGGCGAGTATGCCAAGCGCTTCGGCGTCTATGACGAGCTGCCGAACTATCTCGCTTACGCGCTCGGCGCCGGCGAGACCACGGTGATGCGGATGGCCACGGCCTATTCGATGATCGCCAATGGCGGTGTCCGCGTGAAGCCGACCTTGATCGACCGCATCCAGGACCGCTACGGCCACACGATTTTCAAGCACGACCAGCGTGAATGCCGCGGCTGCGACGCGCCGGAGGGCTGGAAGAACCAGCCGGAGCCACAACTGATCGACCACCGCGAGCGGGTGCTGGATTCGATGACCGCCTACCAGATCACCTCGCTGATGGAGGGCGTGATCCAGGCCGGCACCGGCACCGCGCTGAAGGAGGTCGGCAAGCCGCTCGCCGGCAAGACCGGCACCTCGAACGAGGCCAAGGACCTCTGGTTCGTCGGCTTCTCGCCGGATCTTGTGGTCGGTCTCTATGTCGGCTACGACAAGCCGCGCTCGCTCGGCCGCAACGCGCAGGCCGGCCACACCGCAGCGCCGATCGCGCGCGACTTCCTGAAGCTCGCGCTGGCCGACAAGCCCGCCACCCCGTTCAAGCAGCCGGTCGGCATCCGCCTGGTGCTGGTCGATGCCAAGACCGGCCTGCGCGCCGCGCAGGGGCAGAACCGGGGCGTAGTGCTCGAAGCCTTCAAGCCGGGCCAGGCGCCGCCGTTCTACGATCCGACCCTGGTCGCCGGCACCGACGTGATCGACGGTACCCAGCAGCAAGGCATCTCGCCGGACGCGGATCGCGCCGTGATGCGGTCAGGGACCGGCGGGCTGTACTAAGCCCAACGGCAGGGCATGCGCGGTTGGGGGTTGGGGTGGTGCGGCGCTTTGTCAGGGCGCATCACGCGGCCGTGGTTGAACGGGCCGCGAGCGGGCATAGACCCAAACTAGAAGTCCTCGACCGAGACCGCTGAGGCGCGACGTTCCTTTCGCGTCGAGGAGGTCGCGCGTGTCGAGCCGTGGATCGCGATGTTCAAGACGCTGGTTCTCGTCATACGGGTCATTTGGACCGTTGTCGTGGTTGGAACGGCAACCGTGATCGGCGCGCTGCTCGGATTTGGGAGCCATGGCTGGATCGGCGCGATCGGGTTCGGCACCGCCGGATTTGGTGTTGGAGCTTTGTTTGCGGCCTGCCCCGAACTGCTGGTGGAAGTACTCGCCGGACTTTGAACCGTGTGGCTCCCCCTGGCGGATCAGTGGCGTACCGGATCCGCGATTTTCACGCCGGTCCCACGCCGACAACGCTTGCCAAGCGTGGGACCAAGCGGGTAGAAGGTCGCTCTCGCGCGGGCGCTGATTTGGCAGGCGAACCCGCTGTACCGAGATGTCCAGTCATCCAGCTAAGCTGTTGATACCACGGACTATTCTTGGGGAATGGTGTAACGGTAGCACAACAGACTCTGACTCTGTTTGTCTTGGTTCGAATCCAGGTTCCCCAGCCAATCCGCCTCGGTGGCGCGATCATCCTCTGAAATCCTGACGAGATTGCCGGGCGCAACCTGCGTGTGACGCGCTGGATGCCATTACGGCGTGAGGGTGGATTAGCCCGGCATAATCCACCATGGTCCCGCCCGTGTGACCCGGGGTGTTGCGACAGAGGTTTAAGTTGATGGACGAAATTCTCTATGCCCGCGAAGCGTCGATCGGCGTCGACGAGTTCATCGAGGTGCTGCGGCAATCGGGCCTCGGCGAGCGGCGGCCGCTTGCGGATACCGATCGGATGGCGCGCATGATCGCCAATGCCAATTTGATCGTGACGGCGCGCAAGGCGAGCAAGCTCGTCGGCGTCTCGCGCGCGCTCACCGATTTCGCCTATTGCTGCTATCTGTCCGACCTCGCGGTCGATCGGGAGTTTCAGGGCCACGGCATCGGCAAGCGCCTGATCGCGGAAACGCGGCGTTACGCCGGGCCTGAATCGATGTGCCTGCTGCTGTCGGCGCCTGACTCGATGAGCTTCTACAAGTCGATCGGCATGCCGCAGCCGGACAACGCGTTTCTCTACAAGCGGGAGCGGTAGCGCGGGCTGCGTGCGCCGAGTTACTTGATCTTGTCGTAGACCGTCGCGAAGTCGGCGAGCGGCATCGGGATCGAGATGGTTTCCTTGCCGAGATTCTGGAACGAGACCTTGAGCTGCTTGCCCGATTTCAGTTGGGCGAGGACATCGGCGGCGATCGGCGCATTGATGTAGCAGCCGCGCGCCTCGCAGGTCTGGATCGGCACGTCGACGGCCTTGCCGTCATCGACCTGCAGCTTGGCGCCGACCGGCAGGTTCAGCCCGAGCGGAAGCTGGATCAACGCCACCGGGGTGCGGGTGTCGCCGGGAACGCGGATGTTGACCAGCACGATCAGCTGGCCGGTCTTGGTGAGCACCGCGGTCTGCTCCATCGCGCATTCGAGCGGCGCGTCGCGGCTCGCGCTGGTGCAGCGCGCGACCCAGCCGGAATTGTTGGGGGCTGCGGCGTCACCTTGAGGCGCGGCGGGAGCAGCGGCCGGAACCGGCGCGTTCCTGCCCTTGGGGGTCTGGGCGTGGCCAGGACCAATGCCAAGACCAATGCCAAGACCAATGCCAGGACCAATGCCGGCCGTGCCGAACACGGTGAACAGGATGACGAGCGACTTTCCGACAATCTTCACGGTACCGGCTCCGAAATGAACATCTTTCGGATGCGCCGGTATGCCGACCAAAGTCAAGTCACTCGGCCGCCTGCTTGACCGATCCGTCCTCGCCGTCGTCAGCGTCGTGGTCGGCGCGCGACGAGCGGCCCCAGTTTGCAAACGCGTTGGAGAGCCGGTCGAGATAGAGATAGACCACGGGCGTCGTGAACAACGTCAGCGCCTGGCTGACGATCAGACCGCCGACCATCGCGTAGCCGAGCGGCTGGCGGATTTCCGAGCCGGTGCCGGTGCCCAACATCAGCGGCACGCCGCCGAGCATCGCGGCCATCGTCGTCATCATGATCGGGCGGAAGCGCAGCAGGGCGGCCTGGCGGATCGCCGCCACCGGCTCCATGTGCTGATCGCGCTCGGCGGCGATCGCGAAGTCGACCATCATGATGCCGTTCTTCTTCACGATGCCGATCAAGAGGATGATCCCGATCAGCGCGATCAGCGAGAAGTCGAAGCCGGCCGCCATCAGGATCGCCAGCGCGCCGACGCCGGCCGAGGGCAGGGTCGACAGAATGGTGATCGGGTGGATGTAGCTCTCGTAGAGAATACCGAGGATCAGATAGACAACCACGAGCGCCGCCAGGATCAGCAGCGGCACGGTCGACAGCGATTGCTGGAACGCCTGCGCGGTGCCCTGGAAGCTCGAGCTCAGGGTCGGCGGCGCGCCGAGGTCGACCATCGCCTTCTGCACCGCCTCCGTGGCCTGGCCGAGCGCGACACCCTGCGCCAGGTTGAAGGAGATCGTGATCGCCGGGAACTGGCCCTGGTGGCTGATTGACAGCGGCCGCACCGGCGCGCTGGTCCATTTCGCGAAGGTCGACAGCGGCACCTGTTCGCCGGTCAGCGGCGACTTGATGTAGATGTTGTTCAGCGTGTCGATCGAGCCCTGCAGTTCAGGCAGCACCTCGAGGATGACGTGGTAGCTGTTGAGCTGGGTGAAGTACTGCGTCACCTGGCGCTGGCCGAAGGCGTCATACAGCGTATCGTCGATCAGCTGCGGCTGAATGCCGTAGCGCGAGGCGGTGTCGCGGTTGATCTTCAGCTCGACCGTGGTGCCGTTGGTCTGCTGGTCGGTCGCGACGTCGCGCAGCTGCGGCAGCGTCTGCATCTTCGAGAGGATCTTCGGCGCCCACTGGTTCAGTTCGGAGAGGTCGGCATCCTGCAGCGTGAACTCGAACTGGGTGCGGGTCGGGCGGCCGCCGAGGCGGACGTCCTGCGCGGCCTGCATGAACAGCCGGGCACCGAGCACTTTCTCCAGCTTCGGCCGCAGCCGGGCGATGATCTGCTGCGCGTTGGCATCGCGCTCGTTCAGCGGCTTGAGCGTGATGAACATGTTGCCGTTGTTGCCGGCCCGGCCGCTGCCGCCGATCGCCATCGCCACCGTCGCCACGCCGGGATCCTGCATGACGATCTTGCTGAGCTCCTCCTGCTTGCCCTTCATCTCAGCGAACGAAATGTCCTGGCTGGCCTCGGAGGTCGCGGTGATCAGGCCGACGTCCTGCTGCGGGAAGAAGCCCTTCGGGATGATGACGAACATGTAGACCGACAGCGCCAGCGTCGCGAAGAAGATCATCAGGGTCGCGAACTTCCAGCGCAGGGCAAGGTCGAGCCCGCTCTGATAGCCGCGCAGCATCGCGTCGAAGCCGCGCTCGCTGAGCTTGTACAGACGACCGTGCCGTTCCTCGTTGTGGGCGCGCAGGAACCGCGAGGCCATCATCGGCGTCAGCGTCAGCGACACGAACATCGAGACGAAGATGGTCATCGCCAGCACGACCGCGAATTCGCGGAACAGGCGGCCGATGATGCCGCCCATCAGCAGCAGCGGGATCAGCACCGCGACCAGCGAGATGCTGATCGAGACGATGGTGAAGCCGATTTCCTTGGAACCCTTGAAGGCGGCGGCCATCGGCCGCTCGCCTTCCTCGATGTAGCGGCTGATGTTCTCCAGCATCACGATGGCGTCGTCGACCACGAAGCCGACCGCGATCGTCAGTGCCATCAGCGACAAATTGTCGAGCGTATAGCCGAAGATCCACATCAGCGCGCAGGCGCCGAGCAACGCGAGCGGCACGGTCACCGCCGGGATGACGGTGGCCCAGAAGCTGCGCAGGAAGGCGAAGATCACCATCACGACCAGGAAGATGGTCAGGAGCAGGGTGAACTGGACGTCCTCCACCGCGGCGCGGATCGTCGTGGTGCGGTCGCTGATGACCTCGATCTTGACCGCCGGCGGAATTGCCGCGACCAGCCGGGGCAGCGCCGCCTTGATCTTGTCGACGGTGTCGATGACGTTGGCGCCAGGCTGCTTGAACACGACGAGGAACACGCCGCGCTTGCCGTTGGCCCAGGCCGCCTGTTTGGCGTCCTCCGGTCCGGTAACGGCCCGGCCGATGTCGCGGATGCGCAGCGGCCCGCCGTTGCGGTAGGCGATGATGACGTCGTTCCACGGATCCGCAGTGAGCAGCTGGTCGTTGGCATAAATGGTGTAGGCGCGGGTGGCGCCGTCGATATTGCCCTTCGGGCTGTCGACGGTTGCGATGTTGATCGCGGCACGGACGTCCTCCAGCGACAGGCCTTTGGCGACCAGCTTGGCCGGGTCGATCTGGACGCGGACCGACGGCTTCTGCTGGCCGCCGATGATGACCTGCGCGACGCCGGAAATCTGGCTGATCTGCTGGGCAAGCTGGGCGTCGACGGAATCGCTGACCGTGGTCAGCGGCAGCGTGTCCGATGTCGCCGACAGCAGCATGATCGGCGCGTCCGCCGGATTGACCTTGCGATAGGTCGGCGGCGAGGGAAGGTTCTTCGGCAACTGGCCGCTGGCGGCGTTGATGGCGGCCTGCACGTCGTTGGCGGCGCCGTCGATCGAGCGGTTGAGGTCGAACTGGATCGTGACCGACGCTGTGCCCAGATAGCTCGTCGAGGTCATCTGGGCGATGCCGGGAATCTGCGCGAACTGGCGCTCCAGCGGCTGGGCGACCGAACTCGCCATGGTCTCGGGGCTGCCGCCCGGCAGCGTCGCGGTGATCTGAATGGTGGGGAAGTCGACCTGCGGCAGCGGCGCGACCGGGAGCAACGGATAGGCGACCAGGCCGACGAACAGGATGCCGGCCATCAGCAGCGAGGTGCCGATGGGGAAGCGAATGAATGGTGCGGAAATCCCGGCGCCGTCGCTCATTCCTGCGTAACCTTCGACTGGGATGGATCCGAGCTCGCCACCGCCGTCGTCACCAGGGTTCCCGGCGAGACCTTGTACTGGCCCGCGGTGATCACCTGCTGGCCCGGCGACAGGCCTTCGTCGATCACCGACCTGCCGTCGATTGACTGGCTGACCTTGAGTTTGCGAAGCTCGGCCTTGTTCTCCTGATTGACTGAATACGCGTAGAGGCCTTCGGTGCCATGCTGCACCGCGTCATCCGGAACGACGGTGGCGTCCTTCAAGGTTCTGACCAGGAGCCGGGTCGAGACCGACTGGCCCGGCCACAGCGCGTGGTCCTTGTTATCAAACACCGCCTTGAGCCGGACAGTCCCGCTGGTGGTATCGACCTGATTGTTGATCAGCGCCAGGGTTCCCGTGGACAGCACCCGCTTGCCGTCGGTGGTCAGGGCAACGGTCTTGGGCGGCGCCATGGCCAGCGCCGCCTTGATATCGGGCAGCTGGTCTTCCGGAGCGGTGAAGATCACCGTGATCGGCTCGATCTGCGTGATCGTCACGATGCCGGTCTGGGCCGAGGCGTTGACGATGTTGCCGGTATCGACGAGCCGCAGGCCGACGATGCCGTCGATCGGGGACTTCACGGTGGTGTAGTCGACCTGGGTCTGGGCGTTGAAGATCGCGGCGTCGTCGGCCGCGATCTGGGCCGTGAGCTGGGCCACGGTGGAGCGCTGGGTGTCGAGCTGCTGGCGCGTGGCGAACTCGCCGAGCTTGGTGTAGCGCTGCAGGTCGAGATTGGCGTTGGCGAGATTGGCTTCGTCCTGGGCCTTCTTGGCCTTGGCCTGGTCGAGCGTCGCCTGGTAGGGCCGCGGATCGATCTCGACCAGCGTGTCGCCGGCCTTGACGAACTGGCCTTCCTTGAAGGCGATCTTGGTGATCTGGCCGTCGACCCGGGTGCGGACCTGGACGGTGTTGAACGCCTGCACGGTGCCGAGACCGGTCAGGTAGACCGGGAAGTCGGCCTTCTCGACCGGTGAGATCTTGACCGGAACCGCCGGGCGCTGGGCCGACCGCTTCTGCGCGGCCGCAACCGCCTGCTGGCTGTCCGTGTATTTCTGCCAGCCGAAATAACCGGCGGCACCAACCGCAGCGATCACTAAAACCCAACCGATGGTGCGTGACTTGGACATGCGGACTCTTGGGTTCAACGTAACAATAAAGGGTGATCGAAACGGTTCACAGAGCTTGCGGATATAATATGCGTGCACTTAATGTGTAAACACACCAAGGCTTGAGAATCCTAAACATTTGGAAAGGTTTAGGTCAGAAACGAGCAGAAACATTCCGGCTGGGAAACGCACCGAGGACCCCTAATGTCGCTCGATCTCAAACGCCAGTTTATCGCGCAACTCGTCGAGAGTTCGAGGCTGCTGCGCAACTATATCGATCATCGCGCCAAGGCGCGAGGCACCACGCGCGCCCAGTGGATCGTGCTGTTCCGTCTGCGCGAGCAGGAGGGCCTGTCCCAGGTCGATCTTGCCGACGTCCTCGAGCTGCAGCCGATCTCGCTGGTGCGGCTGCTTGACCGCCTCGTCGAGCATGGCCTGCTCGAACGCCGTCCCGATCCCAGGGACCGCCGCGCCAATCGCCTGTTCCTGACCAAGAGCGGACGTCGCCTCGTCGACGATCTCGACAGTCTGCGCGATGCGATCGCCGGCGACGTGCTCCGCGACGTCTCGGACAAGCATGTCGAAAGCGGTCTCGCCACGCTTCGTGAGGTCAAGGATCGCATCAAGGCGCTCGGCGAGGGTGCCGAGCACATCGCCGCCAAATAGCGCGCGTCTCGTCGCATCGAGACCGGCTCGCCATCCGTTCATCCGATTGAGCTTGCGCGACGCAGTTGAAACGCCGCGGGATGTCGTCCATATCGCGCACGACGATGCGAGAGGATGAGGGCTGCGATGGACGAGTTGAACGGGCGCATGATGGCATGCCAGATCCTGGTCACCGGATTGATCGCGCGCGTCGCCAACGAGCAGCGCGACCCGCTGCGCTTCCTGAGCGACTTTCGCGACGAGATCAAAGCGGTGGTCAACGGCGTCAATATCGCCGGCCTCGACAACAGCGACCGTGTGCGGCAGGTCGCGCAGCGGACCATCGACGAGCTGTTTTCGCTGATGAAGCCGCCGAGCGCGGAGTGATGCGCCCGGAGCCGCATCAGTTTAGAACGCTTAAAAATTCCAGTTTAGAACGATTTCAAACCACAGATTAGAATCGCTTTGAATTGGGGCGATTCAAGCTGACTGTGGCGCTGATCGCATTGATAAAAAAAGTCACGCTCGATAACCGATGCAGACAGTTCGTCGCACCATGATTTCGCGAGCGAACTGACTTTTCTGGGGGCGTGCAAGACATGAGCAAGGTGAAGGCGCCGAGATCGCTGCGCTTCGATGCAGCGATCGGTTCGGCTGATGATACGGGTTATTCCGCCACGAAGGTCTCCGCGGTCGCGAGCCTGATCGCGGTGGCGTCGTTTTCGGGGGCCGAAGCGCAGCAATCCAACCTGCCGCCGGTGAACGTCGATGCCCCAGTCGCGCGCCCGCGGCCCGTCACCTCGAAGCCCACGTCGGACCAGGTCCGTGCCCGCAACGCGCTGCGCCGCGCCGCGCGCCGCGCCAACCAGCAGGCTCAGCAGGCGCCGGTGCCGTTCCCCAACGCCGGCGGTCTTCCCGCCGATCGCGACCGCTATGCGGATCCGGCCGCGCCTTACAAGGGCGACCGCCTGCAGGCCTCCGGGAAATATCCCGAGCCGATCCTGAACACGCCGAAGTCGGTCACGGTGCTGACCAAGGACGTGCTCGAGGACAAGAACGCCACCTCGCTGAAATCGGCGATCCTGTCGACGGCCGGCGTCACGCTCGGCACGGGCGAGGGCGGCAATGCGTTCGGCGACCGCTTCTTCATCCGCGGCTTCGACGCCCGCAACGACATCTTCATCGACGGCGTGCGCGACGCCGGCGTCAGCGTCCGCGAGAACTTCTTCACCGAGCAGGTCGAGATCCTGCGCGGGCCGGGTTCGTCCTTTGCCGGCCGCGGCACCACCGGCGGCGCGATCAACATCGTCACCAAGCAGGCGACGACGGAGAACAGCTTCTACAACATGGACACCACGTTCGGCACCGATCGCACCAAGCGGGTGACGCTCGATGTCAACCAGGTGATCAGCCCGACGCTGGCGATCCGCGCCGGCGGCCTGTTCCAGGATGCCGGCGTCGCCGGCCGCAGCTACGTCACCGACAACCGCGACGGCGCGTTCGTGGCCGGCACGTGGAAGCCCGTCGACGCGGTGAAGATCACCGGCAACTACATCCACACCGAGCTGACCGGCATCCCGGACTTCGGCGTGCCGTACTACCGGCCGAGCACCGCGACCACGGCCGGCGGCCCGTTCACGGACTTCGGCGTCAACCGCAACAATTTCTACGGCTTCGTCAATCGCGACTTCTTCAGGACCGGACAGGATATCGGCACCATCAACGCGGAGGTGCAGATCACGCCGGACCTCGTGATCAGCAACAAGATCCGGGAATCGCGGTCGACCCAGAACTACATCGGCACGCTGCCGGAATCGCCGGCGCTGACCGATCCGCTCTCGGCCTCGACGCTCAGTCTCAATCCGCAGAGCCGCTACCAGGTCACCGACGTGTTCGCCAACCAGACCGAGGCGACCTACAAGTCGGTCGACGGGCTCGGCTTCAAGCACACGACGACGGCCGGCGTCGAATACGACAACGAGCGGTCGTCGATCGACAGCTACACCGGCCTGGCCTCCGAAGTTACGACCGGTACGTCGTCTTTCACGGGGAGCGGCTCGCTCAAGGGTGTCAGCGTGTTCGATCCGCAGTACACCAATATCCCGTTCCCGATCCCGTCGGGCCTCACCGGGCGGCCGACCAAGATCGGGATCGATACGGTCAGCGGCTACGTCATGGACACTGCCAACTGGAACGACTTCGTCATCCTCAACGGCGGCGTTCGCTACGACGACTACAAGATCAACACGTCGGCATTCGCGACCAACGGTACGCTCGGCACGCAGTCGGCCGAGTTCGGGATGCCGAACTACAACGTCGGTCTCACGTTGAAGCCATTGCCGAACGGCAGCGTCTATGCGGCCTATGCGACCTCGTCCAACCCGGTCGGCGCCGAGTTCGACGGCACCAGCACCGCCTATGGCGGCATCAATCCCAACCTTGCCGGTGGCAACACCCAGATCTTCGGGCCGGAAAAGAACAAGGCCATCGAGGTCGGCACCAAGTGGGAGCTGTTCGACCGTCATCTGCTGGTGACGGCGGCGTTGTTCCAGACCGAGAAGGAGAACGCGCGCGAAGCGCAGAACGTCGGCAGCAGCACTGCTGCAGCCGCGCTTGGCTGTACCTACGTTCCGCCGGCCGGATCGACCACGGTGTCCTGCATCACCGCAGGCGCCGCCTATCGCATCCGCGGCATCGATCTTGGCGTCGGCGGCAAGATCACCGACAAGTGGAGCGTGTTCGGCGGCCTTGTGCTGATGCAGTCGGAGGTGACGAAGTCGCTGGCGCCGCCGGCCAACACCACGCTGTATTCCAGCAATGTCGGACTGCCGCTCGCCAACGTCGCGCATCAGTCGTTCAGCATGCTGACCAAGTACCAGCTCACCGACATGTGGGAGCTTGGCGGGCAGGCGGTGTATCGCTCGAAGGTCTATGGCGGCACGCTGCTCGCGGCCAACCAGGGCACCTCGATCCCGAGCTATTGGCGCTTCGACGCCTTTGCCGAGGCCAAGATCGACAAGCACTGGACCATGAAGCTGTTCGTCAACAACATCTTCGACAAGCGCTACTACGACGCGCTGTACCAGAGCGCGGCGCCGTTCGTGCTCGAAGCACCGGGACGCGCTGCGTATCTGGTTGTGTCTGCGCGTTACTGACGGAGGCCTCGCGGCACACGATGCTGGTCTGTGTTCCCGACGTATTGAGCAAGGCTGATGTGGCGGACTTCCGCCGCATCATGGAGCAAGCCGAATGGGAGGACGGCCGCTCGACCGCGGGTGCCGCATCCGCGATGGTCAAGCGCAACGAGCAGCTGCCGCCCGACAGCGAGGTCGCGCGACAGCTCGGCAACCGGATCCTGTCGGCGCTGTCGGCGAGCCCGCAGTTCATCTCGGCGGCGATCCCACTTAGAATCTTTCCACCCTTGTTCAACCGCTATGCGGCAAGCGACGGCCACCATTTCGGCCTGCACGTCGACAATGCGGTGCGCGGCGACAGACTGACCGGCCTGCGGATCCGCACCGACCTCTCGGTCACGCTGTTTTTATCGGAGCCCGAGGAGTACGATGGCGGCGAGCTGGTCATCGAAGACCTCTACGGATCGCATGAAATCAAGCTGCCGGCAGGCGATCTCGTACTTTATCCTGCGTCCAGCTTGCATCTGGTCACGCCGGTCACGCGAGGAGCGCGGGTAGCGTCTTTTTTCTGGCTGCAGAGCATGGTACGGGATGCTCACGCGCGCAGCCTGATCTTTGATCTCGATACTGCGATCCAGGCTCTGGTGGAGCGGCTGGGGCGCGATGACCCTGAAACGGTCAAATTGACCGGGATTTATCACAACCTGATCCGTCACTGGGCTGAAGTGTAACTGATGAAGACATTCAAGTTCCCCGCTGCATCCGCCATGATCGCCTCGCTGGCGATGCTGATGCTGGCCGCGCCGTCTTCGGCGCAGCAGCAAACGGCGCCTGCCGCGCAGCCCGCTCCCGTGACCCGGCCGCAGCCCGCGGCCCAGGCGCCCGCGGCCCAATCTGCACCGGCGGCCCAGTCTGCGCCGGTGGCCCAGCCTGCGGCACCCGCGGCGCCGCAAGCGCAGTCCGCACCGGCGCCTGCCGCGGCGGCTCCGGCACCGACGGCCCTCGATGCGTCGCCGGCTGCGAGCGGCGACGGCAAGTCGCTGAAGTCGAGCGCCACCGGCCTGCACGAATTGTCGCCGTGGAATATGTTCCTGAACGCCGACATCATCGTGAAGGCGGTGATGCTCGGTCTGGCTTTCGCCTCGCTCGTCACCTGGACGGTGTTCATCGCCAAGATGGTCGAGCTGACGGTGGCGCAGAGCAAGCTGCGCGGCGCGCTCGCCAAGATTGCTGAATCGCGGTCGCTCGCGGAAGCGCAGTTCGCGCTCGGCGCCAAGGGCAGCGTGCTGTCGTCATTCATCGCCGCCGCGATGCGCGAGGGACGTCTGTCGGCCGGTATCTCGAGCGATGCCGGCATCAAGGAGCGCGCGGCATCGAGCTTCGCCGAGATCGTGCGCGCCGAGGCCCGCAAGATCCGCGTCGGCATGGGTCTGCTCGCGACCATCGGCGCGACGTCGCCCTTCGTCGGCCTGTTCGGCACCGTCTGGGGCATCATGAACAGCTTCATCGGCATCTCGAAGTCGCAGACCACGAACCTTGCCGTGGTGGCGCCGGGCATCGCCGAAGCGCTGCTCGCAACCGCGATCGGCCTCGTCGCGGCAATCCCCGCGGTCATCATCTACAACCACTTCTCGCGCGTCACGAAGGTCTATCTCGAGCTCGTCAGTCGCGCCTCGGGCGCGGCCGGACGGCTGTTGTCGCGCGATCTCGACCGCACCCATGGCGGTATTCCCGGCGACGTTCCGCGCAGCGCGCATCCGCGCGCCGCGGCGGCGGAGTAGGCGATGGCAGTCTCGATCTCCGAGAACGATGGCGACGACGATTTCGCGGAATCCCACGAGATCAACGTCACGCCGTTCATCGACGTCATGCTGGTGCTGCTGATCATCTTCATGGTGGCGGCGCCGCTCTCGACCGTCGACCTGCCGATCGATCTGCCGACCTCGAGCGCAACGCCGCAGAAGAAGCCGGACAAGCCGACCTATCTCAGCATCAAGCCGGACCTGACGCTGGCGATCGGCGAGAACGCCGTGAAGCGCGCCGACCTGGTCAGCTCGCTCGACGCGGTGCCCGACATGACCAGGGACAAGTACGTCTTCCTGCGTGCCGATCGGATGGTGCCCTATGGCGAGCTGATGGGTGTGATGGAGCTCTTGCGCTCCGGCGGATACACGCATGTCAAGCTGGTCACGCTCGAGGGCGTTCCGGGCTCGCCCGCTGCTCCGCAGGCCGAGCCGGCCAAACCCTGACGGCGAAGCGCGATGTCCACCAACCCCGATCTTGACTTACGGACGTCGAAGCGGCTCTGGGTGATCGCCGCGGTGACGGCGGTCGCGCTGCATCTCGGCGGCGCGGCGCTGGCGCTGACCAATTTGCGCGGCGATGACGGCGACGAGGGCCTCGGCGCTGCCGGTGCGGAATACGCCGTCGAGCTCGCTTCGCCGGATGTGCCCGATGATGCGGCGCCGCCCGGCGCGCCGGCCGACGAGCAGCAGGCCGTGCAGGAAATGGCGCAGCAGAAGGCGGAGGTGAAGGACACCGACCTGCCTCAGGAAAAGCCTGTCGAGTCCGACGACCCCGACCGCATCGTGACGGAAGACACCGCCAAGAAGCAGAAGGAGGAGGAGGCCAAGGTCGCCAAGGTCGAGACCAGCGCGCAGGAAGCGGTGCAGGCCTCGGAGGCAGCCGCGCCGACCAAGCTGGACGACGCGCGTCAGTCCGAGACCACCAAGGCGCCCAACCCCGGCATCGGCAAGGACAAGCTCGCGCTGACCGCGAAGTGGGGCAAGAAGCTCAGCGCCTATTTCGACTTGCACAAGAAATTCCCGGAGAACAAGTTCAAGGACGCTAAGGTGAAGGTGGCCCTTGTGATCAACCGGGTCGGCAAGATCTTGTCGGTCGCCGTGTTGGAATCGTCAGGTGATGCCGCCTTCGACGAGGCGGCGCTCTCGACCGTGCACCGTTCCGATCCGGTGCCACCGCCCCCGGCCAGTCTGACCGACGATCAGTTCTCCTTCAGCCTCGACTTCAATTTCAACAAGCCGAAGAAGAAGTGAGCCAGGCTCGCTGCGATTGATGGCCGTTGTCATTCCGGGGCGCGACGACGTCGCGAGCCCCGGAACGGCTGCATCTCAGCTCTTCTTCACCAGCGGGCAGACGCTCTTCTCGAGCGGCAGGAAGGCTTCGTCCGCCGGGATGGTGGCGATCAGCTTGTAATAGTCCCACGGATATTTCGACTCCGACGGCTTCTTCACCTCGAACAGATAGGCGGGGTGGATCTTGCGGCCGTCGACGCGGATCGAGCCCTTGCCGAACAGTGGATCGTCGGTCGGCATCTCCTTCATCTTGGCGACGACGGCGCGGCCGTCATGCGAATTGCCGCCGAGCGCCTCCAGCGCCTTGAAATAGTGGATCAGCGACGAATAGACGCCGGCCTGCACCATGGTCGGCGGGTTCTTCTTGAAGCGCTCCATGAAGCGCTTGGTGAAGGCGCGGGTCTGGTCGTTCATGTCCCAGTAGAACGTCTCGGTGAAGTTCAGGCCCTGCGCGACGTTGAGGCCGAGCGCGTTGATGTCGGTGATGAACAGCAGCATGCCGGCCAGCCGCTGGCCGCCCGAGACGATGCCGAATTCGGCCGCCTGCTTGATCGCGTTGGTGGTGTCGCCGCCGGCATTGGCGAGGCCGACGATCTTGGCCTTCGAGCTTTGCGCCTGCAGCAGGAAGGACGAGAAGTCGGCGTTGTTGAGCGGATGCTTGACGCTGCCGAGCACCTTGCCGCCGTTCGCGGTGACCACCGCCGAGGTGTCGCGCTCGAGGGCCTGGCCGAACGCGTAGTCGGCGGTGAGGAAGAACCAGCTGTCGCCGCCGGATTTCACCAGCGCCTTGCCGGTGCCGTTGGCGAGCATGTAGGTGTCGTAGACCCAGTGCACCGTGTTCGGCGAGCACTGCGAACCGGTGAGATCGGACGAGGCCGAGCCCGAGTTGAGGTTGACGACGTTCTTCTCCTTGGCGAGGTTGGCGATCGCGAGCCCGACATTGGAGGCCGCGAGATCGACGAACACGTCGACCTTCTCGACATCGATCCACTGCTTGCCGATGTTGACCGCGACGTCGGGCTTGTTCTGGTGATCGGCCGAGACCAGGTCGATCTTCCAGCCCTTCGCCAGCAACCCGGAATCCTCGATCGCCATCTGCGCCGCCACCGTCGAGCCGGGACCGCCGATATCCTGATAGAGACCGGACTGATCGCCGAGCGCGCCGACCTTGGCGACCTTGTCCATCGTCTGCGCCGATGCGCTGCCGGCGAACACGAGACCAGTGGTCATGATCAGGGCTGCAATGGAACGCTTCATCTTCCCTCCAATATGATTTTGTTTTTTGAGCTCAGCATTATGCCCGGCATCGGGCGCAGCGCCTAGGGCGCCGGCTCGATCGCGTGCGCGCGATATTCCACGCGGCGGCGATTGTGCAGCCGATGACGCGCGACGCGATGCCGCGGCGGCTGTGCAACGATCAGGAAAGTCGAAGAGGTGAAGCGCCGGCGGCGCTATTTCCAGTAATAGCGGATCGCAACGTAGACCACGACGAGGCAGGCGAAGATCAGCGCCACCGGCATCGGGCGCTTGGCGTTCGGATCGGACACGCCAGCCTTCTTGGCAGGCAGGCGGCGGAACGCGGTGACGTTGCCGCTGTCGGCGACCGGTTCGCGCGAGCGGGCCGGGACCTCGGGCGCCTTGCCGGCACCGCCCATCTCCGCATAGTAGGTGCGGTACATCTCCTGGATCGTCGCCTCGCTGGCGTCGGCGTCGCTCATCTGCTCGAGCAGCCTCTTGTAGATCGCCAGGAAATTCTGCGCCTCGGGCGGCAACGCGGAGGCGCCGTTTAGCTTGGCCATCATCTTCCAGGTTGCAAAGTCCGCCCGCGCACGGGTGTCGGCGCGTCGCGCAATCAGCATATCGGCAGCTTTGATCACCATGGCCTCGAAGCGTTCCCGTCCTTGCGCATGACCCGGAAGATCGGGTTCCGCCTTCCGATCGGTTCGCGCGCGAATGAAAGCTATGTGTTTCCGGTAATGAGGAGAAGGGCGTTGATTACATAGCCGGTCAGAGTTCGCAGTATCATTGAAATAACATCAAGATTTAGGCCGACTTGCCTGCCAATCACCGGCAGCAGGATCAGCAGCCCGATCAGGATCAGCATGCCGTAGGGCTCCAGCCGGGCGAGCGGGATCGCCAGCGGCCGCGGCAGCAGCCCGACCGCGACCCGGCCGCCATCCAGCGGCGGGATCGGCATCATGTTGAAGATCGCGAGCACGATGTTGATCAGGAACGCGTTTTTCAGATTGTCCGCGGTCCATTTTGCCGCATCCGCCGGAACGTATGGCAGGGCGTGGAATGCCAGCGCTGCCGCGGTCGCCAAAATGATGTTGGTGACCGGGCCGGCCAGCGCCACCCACACCATGTCGAGCCTGGGATGGTTGAGCTTGCGGAAGTTCACCGGCACCGGCTTGGCGTAGCCGAACAGGAATGGCGAATGCGCGAACAGCAGCAGCCCGGGCAGGAGCAGCGTGCCGAACGGATCGATGTGCTTCAGCGGGTTGAAGCTGACGCGGCCGAGCTGCCAGGCAGTGTCGTCGCCGAGCCGGTGCGCGACGAAGCCGTGCGCCGCCTCGTGGAAGGTGATGGCGATGATGACCGGCAGCACCCAGACGGAGAGGTCATAGAGGGAGATGTTCAATGCCTGCCGCCTCGGGTTCGCTGGGACCTGAGGTCAGGCTAGCACGGATTCGCTCACGGCTTTGCCGGCGAGCGGCCGCGGGTCAGCGTGCATCCGGCGCGACGACGCGGGCCTGGTGGGGCTGGGTGGTCGCGATCCAGATTCCGACGAACACGGTGACGATGCCGGCCATCAAATTCCAGCTCAACGGCTCGCCGAGCAGGGCAGCGCCGACCAGCGATGCCGCGATCGGATTGACGGTGACCGAGATCGCGACCCGGGTCGGCGTCGTCCGCTCCAGCGCGAAGGCCCAGAGGTAGAAGGTGAGGGCCGCGCCGAAGGCGCCGAGATAGGTGACGCCGAACCATTGCGGTGCACCGAACTCCGCAACCGGCGCGAAACTGCCGCGCAACAGCGAGGCGGCAATGAGCACCACGGCGCCTGCGGCCATGGCGAGCGTGGTGAAGGGGATCGGGCCGGAGCGGCGGATATAAGGTTTCGACCAGATGCTGTAGAGCGCCATGCACAGCGCGGCCGCGACCATCAACAGATCGCCGCGCCAGGCGCCCGCCGGCGCCGTGGCGAGGCCGGACAGCAGCGCGATCGAGACCCCCAGGATGGTGACCAGCACGCCGGTGGTCTTTCGCGCGGTCAGCGGCTCGGCACCGAGCGCCGCGCCGACCAGCAAGGTCAGCAGCGGCAGCGTCGAGAGCGCCAGCGCGCCGCGCGCCGCGGTGGTTGATATCAGCGAAGCGTTGAACAGGATCGGAAACGCCGCGAAGAACAGCAGGCCGAGGCCGGCCACGCCGGGCCAGTCGCGCCGCGGCGGCCAGCTCCGGCGCTGCAGCAGGCCCAGCGGCAGCAGCAGCAACACGCCGATGCCGAAGCGGAACGCGCCGATCGCCAGCGGATCGATGGCGCCGACCAGAAACCGCGTTGCCCCGATCGAGGTTCCGCCGAGCGCGCTCGACACGACCGCTGCCAACACCCCCCAAATCTCGCCCATCCGCCCCGATTCCTCTGTCTTGCTTGCGCAATCTAGGAAAGGGCGGATAATCATGGAATGGAATAGATTTGATCAATCAAATCACGGATCGTTATGAGCTCGCCCGTCCTCGACCCGGATCTGCTGCAAGCCTTTGTCGCGGTCGCCGAGCATCGCTCCTTCACCCGCGCGGCTTCGGCGCTGAACCGGACCCAGTCGGCCATCAGCATGCAGGTGAAGCGGCTGGAGGAGCGGCTGCAGGCCGAGCTGTTTCACCGCAGCACGACCAGTGTCGATCTGAGCGCGGCCGGCGAAGGGTTGCTCGGCTACGCCCGCCGCATCCTCAGCCTCAACGCCGAGGCGGTCGGCCGGGTGCGTGCGCACGGCACCGACGGGCGGGTTCGCTTGGGCGTGATGGACGATTACGGGACCTTGATCGTGCCGCCGCTGCTCAAGGATTTCATCGCCAACTATCCGCTGATCCGTGTCGAGATGGAGACCGGGCTGACGTCGGGGATGACCGACCGGCTCGGCGAAGCCTATGACCTCGTGATCGCGATGCATCCCGAAGGGCGCGGCGAGGGCGAGCTGCTGCGCACCGAGCAGGCGGTGTGGGCCGCAAGCGCATCGCATCGAGTCGAGGAGTTCGATCCGTTGCCGGTCGCGCTCTATCCGCAGGGCTGCCTGTTCCGGAGCTGGGCGATGCAGGCGCTGGATCAAGCGAGCCGGCCGTGGCGGCTCGCCTTTGTCAGCCACAGCCTGTCCGCGGTCGAGGCGATCGCAGCGCAGGGGCTCGCCGTGACCGTGGTCAAGTCCGGCACCTTTCCGCCGACCCTGCGGCGCCTGACCGCACGCGACGGCATGCCGCCACTGCCGCGCGCGGAGATCCGCCTGCACCGCGCGCCAAATCTGTCGCACGCGGCGTCACTGCTCGCCGATCATCTCGTCACGGCGCTTCGGCAACCGGCAAGGCGAGGCGCGGCCTAATACGTCGCCCGTCCGCCGGAGATGTCGAACACTGCGCCGGTCGAGAACGCGCAATCCTCCGAGGCCAGCCACGCCACCATCGCAGCGAGCTCCTCGACCTGCACGAAGCGGGCCTTCGGGATCTTCGACAGCATGAAGTCGATGTGCGCTTGCGTCATCTGGTCGAAAATCGCGGTCTTCGCCGCGGCCGGCGTCACCGCGTTGACCAGGATGTCGTGCTGCGCGAGCTCCTTGCCGAGCGATTTGGTCAGCGCGATCAGGCCGGCCTTCGACGACGAATAATGCGCCGCGTTCGGGTTGCCTTCCTTGCCGGCGATCGAGGCGATGTTGACGATGCGGCCGTATTTCTGGCCGATCATGGTCGGCACGATCGCCTTGCAGCAGATGAAGGGACCCTCGAGATTGAGGCGTATCACCCGGCGCCAGTCGTCGAGATCGGTTTCCCACACCGGCTTGTTGGCACCGGTGATGCCGGCGTTGTTGACGAGAACGTCGATCTTGCCGAATGCCCTGAGCGTCTGATCGCGCGCGACGTCGACCGCGTCGGGATCGGTGACGTCGGTCTTGATCGCGATCACGTTCTCGCCGAGCGCCCTGGCGGTCTTCTCGGCCAGCGGCTGGTCGAAATCCCAGATCGCGACCTTGGCGCCGGAGGCGACGAAGCGCTCGGTGATGGCGCGGCCGAAGCCTTGCGCGCCGCCGGTGACGACGGCCGAGCGGCCGTTGAGATCGATCTTGTTCATTGGTGTTATCCTTTGACGTTTCCTCGGTGCGGCCGCACGGACGTTCTGCTCCCTCGCCCCGCACTTGCGGGGTCGAGACGAGCGAAGCTCGCTCTTAGAGGGTTGGGGTGAGGGGTTGTCTCCGCATACTGGTGCGGAAGTATAGTGCCTCACCCCTCACCCGGAAGGTTCGAAGGTCAGAGCATGAAGCCGCCGTCGACGACCATGTCGACGCCGGTGGTGAATGCGGCCTCGTCGCTCGCGAGATAGACCGCCATCGCCGCGATCTCCTCGGCGGTGCCGAGCCGGCCCATCTTCTGGCGGGCGACGAATTTCTCGCGCCCGTCGGGGCCTGCGGCGGCTGCGCGTTCCAGCATCGAGGGCGTCTCGACCGTGCCGGGGCAGATCGCGTTGCAGCGGATACCCTGGTTGATGAAGTCGAGTGCGACCGCACGCGTCAGCAGCGAGACCGCCGCCTTCGAGGCGCTGTAGACATAACGGTTGGCCGGCGGCCGCAACGCCGCGCAGGACGAGATGTTGACGATGCTGCCGCCGCCGCCCGCCAGCATCGCCGGCAGGAACGCCTTGATGGTCCGGTGCATCGATTTGACGTTGAGGTCGAACGAGAAGTCGAAGTCCTCGTCGGAGCACTCCAGGATGGTGCCGTGATGCACGAAGCCCGCCGCATTGAGCAGGATGTCGATCTTGCCGACGCGCTTGGCGAAGCTGTTGACGTCGTTGGTGCTGCGAACGTCGAGCCGCGCGGTCTCGGCGATGCCGTCCTTGCTCAGGGATGCGATGCCGCTCTCATTGATGTCGGTGGCGATCACGGTGGCGCCTTCACGCGCGAAAGCGATCGCGCATGCGCGCCCGATGCCGGCCGCCGCGGCGGTGACGACGGCGCGCTTTCCCTTCAGTCGATTGGACATTGATGCTCATCTCCCATTTTTTGGTCATTCCGGGACGCGCGCGGCGCGGGCCCGGAATCCATACGCCCGATCGTGGTTATGGATTCCGGGCTCGGCCCTGCGGGCCGCCCCGGAATGACGGTGACGGTTAGTCTAGTGATTATCGCGCGCCACGCCGACCTTGCCGGCGATGTCGTGGTAGCGCGTCGCGAGCTCGAGGCAGGCGCCGGTGGCGTGCTGGCCGACGGTCTGGCGATAGAGCTCCTGCCACGGCGTCTGGTTGGCCGGGTGCGGGAAGCCGCCCTTGGCCTTCAGCTCGGCGCGGCGGGTCCGCAGCTCGTCCTCCGAGATCAAGATGTTGGCGCTGCCCTTGTTGAGGTCGATGCGCACCTTGTCGCCGGTCTTCAGGATCGCAAGTCCGCCATCGGCGGCCGCCTCCGGCGAGGCGTTGAGGATCGACGGCGAGCCCGAGGTGCCGGACTGCCGTCCGTCGCCGATGCAGGGCAGGGACAGGATGCCGCGCTTGATCAGCGCCGCCGGCGGCTGCATGTTCACGACCTCGGCGCCGCCGGGATAGCCGATCGGGCCGGTGCCGCGCACGAACAGGACGCAGTGCTCGTCGATGTCGAGCGCGGGGTCCTCGATCCGCGCGTGATAGTCCTCCGGGCCCTCGAACACGATGGCGCGGCCCTCGAAGGCGTTGAGGTCCTTCGGGTTGGACAGATAGCGGTCGCGGAATTCCTTGGAGATCACGCTGGTCTTCATGATCGCGGAATCAAACAGATTGCCGCGCAAGACCAGGAAGCCGGCGTCCTTCACCAGCGGCTTGTCGTAGCCCCAGATCACGTCGCCGTCGGGAGCGGGCGCTTCCTTGCAGTTCTCGCCCATGGTGCGGCCGTTGACGGTGAGGGCGCCCTCATGGATGCGCTTGTGCTTGATCAGCTCGCGCACCACCGAAGGCACGCCGCCGGCGCGGTGATATTCCTCGCCGAGATAGAAGCCGGCCGGCTGCATGTTCACCAGCAGCGGCACGTCGTGGCCGTATTTCTGCCAGTCGTCGATCGACAGCTCGACGCCGACATGGCGCGCCAGCGCATTGATGTGGATCGGCGCATTGGTCGAGCCGCCGATCGCGGAGTTGACCACGACGCAGTTCTCGAACGCCTCGCGGGTCAGGAAGTCCGACGGCTTCAGATCTTCCCAGACCATGTCTACGATGCGCTTGCCGGTCTCGTAGGCGATCTGGCCGCGCTCGCGATAGGGCGCCGGGATCGCCGCGCAGCCCGGCAGCGAGAAGCCGAGCGCTTCCGCCAGCGAGTTCATCGTGGAGGCGGTGCCCATCGTGTTGCAATGGCCGACCGAGGGCGCCGAGGAGGCCACGATCTCGATGAACTGCTCATAGTCGATCTCGCCGGCGGCGAGCCGCTCGCGCGCCTTCCACACCACGGTGCCGGAGCCGGTGCGCTGGCCTTCGTGCCAGCCGTTCAGCATCGGCCCGCCCGACAGCACGATCGCCGGCAGATTGACGGTCGCCGCCGCCATCATGCAGGCCGGCGTGGTCTTGTCGCAGCCAGTGGTCAGCACCACGCCGTCGAGCGGATAGCCGAACAGCACCTCGACGAGGCCGAGATAAGCGAGGTTGCGGTCGAGCGCCGCGGTCGGGCGCTTGCCGGTCTCCTGGATCGGGTGGGTCGGAAACTCCATCGCGATGCCGCCGGCGGCGCGGATGCCCTCACGGACGCGGTGGGCGAGCTCGAGGTGATGCCGGTTGCACGGCGACAGGTCGTTGCCGGTCTGGGCGATGCCGATGATCGGCTTGCCCGACTGCAATTCCTCGCGGGTCAGGCCGTAGTTGAGATAGCGCTCGAGATAGAGCGCGGTCATGCCCGGATTGTGCGGGTTGTCGAACCATTCCTGGGAGCGGAGCCTGCGGCCCTTGCCCTTGCTGGTCTCGCCTGCGGCGCTGTGCCCGTTGGTGTGGGGTTTTGTCATTGGTTTCTCCCGCAATGCAGATTCTTGATGGGCCCGTCCAAGGGCGCTGGTTCAACGCTGTTCTACCTTGCGCCAATCGTCGCGCATTACAAACCCGACCGATCACGCACAGGTGTTTCACTGGATGGATTGGACCTTAGTTGAAGGGACTTGGTTGCGCTATCATTTTGTCATTTTTCTTCCTTGTGACTGGCACGTGTCAGGCGGGTGTCAGCTGCGTCGCGCCGAGCTCTGCCGTTCCATGACGCTGAAGCCCAGATCGACGACGGGGTCGGTGGGCCGGCGGCCTTCCAGCGTCTCGATCACCATCGCGGCGGCGTTCCTGCCCATCTCGTAGCGATTGGTGCGGACGCTGCTCAGCGTCGGCTCGCTCGACGCCATGAATTCGAGGTCGTTGAAGCCGACGATCGCCATCTGCCCGGGCACCGCCATGTGTCGGCGCTTGCATTCGAACAGCGCGCCGAGCGCAAGGTCGTCATTGACGCAGAACACCGCGTCGATGTCCGGCGCCTTGGCGAGCAGGTCGGCAAATAGCGTCCCGCCCAACGTCACCGAGGTCGGAATCGCGGTGGTGACGATGAGCTGCGGGTCGAGCAGGGCGGCGTCCGCCATTGCGGCGCGATAGCCGTCGAGCCGGCGCTGCACCCGCGGATCCATCCGCGCGCCAAGGAAGCCGATCCGGCGGTAACCTTGCGCGAGAAGGTGGCCGATCGCGGCTTTTGCCGCATCAAAATGCGAGAATCCGATCATCATGTCGATCGGAGAGGGGCCGAGCTCCATGATCTGGACGATCGGGCAATCGACGGTCTCCATGATCGCCCGTGAATCGGGGGTCTGATTGATCCCGGTGATAATCAGGCCTGCCGGCTTCTGTGCCAGAAAAAGACGCAACAGGCGCTCTTCCTGCAGGATGCTGTAGCGGGTGTTGGCGAGCTGGATGCTGTAGCGGCTGCCGTCGAGCGCGTCATAGATGCCGCGCAGCACGTCGGAGAACACGTTGTTGGTCAGCGACGGGATCAGGACACCGATCACCTCGGTGCGCTGCGACGCAAGCGCGCGTGCCGCGAGATTGGGCACGTACCCGAGTTCTTTTGCCGCACTCTCGACCCGTGCGCGTTTGCCGGCCGAGAGCGCTTCCGGATTCCTGAAGAAGCGTGAGGCCGTAATCGGGCTGACACCGGCGTGCTTCGCGACTTCGGCGAGCCGGATCTTGCCTGGCGTGATGCGCTTTCGGGCCATTTGCCGCTCATATCACGACCATCGTCGCAGACAAACCGATATTGACAGCGCTACCAAGCGATTGCTAATCGAACGATTGCCAAAACCGGATAAACTGCGGACAATAAGTTGGGTCCGATAGTGCCGCGCACCCAGCGCGGCCGGAACAAAACAGAGCGGTGGCGGCACTCGTCGTACGTCGTCGGGAATTTGAGGAGGGAAGTGGATGTCGTCGGTCCAGATTCGCGACGTGCGGAAGTCGTTCGGCAATTTTGAGGTCCTGCACGGCGTGTCGATCCCGATCGAGGACGGCGAGTTCGTCGTTCTGGTCGGCCCTTCCGGCTGCGGCAAATCGACCTTGCTGCGCATGCTGGCGGGGCTCGAGAACATCACCTCGGGCACGATCTCGATCGGCGACCGCGTCGTCAACAATGTCCAGCCGAAAGAGCGCGACATTGCGATGGTGTTCCAGAACTACGCGCTCTATCCCCACATGACGGTCGCCGACAACATGGGCTTCTCGCTCAAGCTGCGCGGTGCCAAGCCCGAGGAGATCTCGACCGGCGTCAAGCGCGCCGCGGAAATCCTCGCGCTGACGCCGCTGCTCGACCGCTACCCGCGCCAGCTCTCCGGCGGCCAGCGCCAGCGCGTCGCGATGGGCCGCGCCATCGTGCGCGATCCGCAGGTGTTCCTGTTCGACGAGCCGCTGTCGAACCTCGACGCCAAGCTGCGCGTCGCGATGCGCACCGAGATCAAGGAGCTGCACCAGCGGCTGCGCACCACGACGGTCTACGTCACCCACGACCAGATCGAAGCCATGACCATGGCCGACAAGATCGTCGTGATGCATGACGGCATCGTCGAGCAGATGGGCTCGCCGCTCGAGCTCTACGACACGCCGGCGAACCAGTTCGTGGCCGGCTTCATCGGCTCGCCCGCGATGAATTTCCTTAGAGGCGCGGTGAAGGTGAACGGCGCCGCCTATTTCGAAGGGCCGAACGGCGTCAAGCTGCCGCTGAAGTCGGCGCCGGCCAATTCCGATGGCAAGCCCGCCGTCTACGGCGTGCGGCCGGAGCATTTCACCATCGCCGATGACGGTGCCGAGGCCGAGATCGTGGTGGTCGAGCCGACCGGCTCGGAGACCCAGGTGTTCGCCAAGCTCGGCGGCGAGCAGGTCGTCGCCGTGTTCCGCGAACGCCATCTGTTCAACCCGGGCGACAAGGTTCGGCTCAAGCCGGACCCGGCGCTGGTCCATCTGTTCGACGATTCGACGGGGAAGCGATTGAATAGCTGACCGCAGCCCGCACGTCTCGTCAGTGCATCATTTCGACCGGGATTTCGGCCGTCACGCAAACGGCAGGGATCATTTCAAAGCAACAACCAAAAATCGGGAGAGAATTGCCAATGTCCATGTTCAACACTGACCGCCGTTCGCTGCTCAAGGGCGGTGCCACGATGCTGGCCGCCGCGGCAACGATGTCCAGCGATCAGCTGCTCGGTTATGCCAAGGCCTGGGCCCAGACCTCGCAATGGAAGCCGGAGCCGGGCGCCAAGATCAACCTGCTGCGCTGGAAGCGCTTCGTGGAGGCCGAAGACGTCGCCTTCATGAAGATCGTCGATGCCTTCCAGAAGGCCAACAACGTCACCATCAACGTCTCCAACGAATCCTACGACGACATTCAGCCGAAGGCCTCGGTCGCCGCCAATACGGGGCAGGGCCTCGACATGGTGTGGGGCCTCTATTCGCTGCCCTTCCTGTTCCCGAGCAAGTGCGTCGACGTCACCGACGTCGCCGATTACCTCGGCAAGAAGTGCGGTGGCTGGTCGGATTCCGGCAAGGCCTACGGCATGCTGAACGGCAAGTGGATCGGCATTCCGGTCGCCGCCACCGGCGGCCTCGTCAACTACCGCGTCGCCGCCGCCGAGAAGGCCGGCCACAAGGAGTTTCCGAAGGACCTCGGCGGTTTCGCCGATCTCGTGAAGGGCATGAACAAGAACGGCACCCCGGCCGGCATGGCGCTCGGCCACGCCTCGGGCGATGCCAACGGCTGGCTGCATTGGGCGCTGTGGGCGCATGGCGGCAAGCTGATCGACAAGGACAACAAGGTCGTCGTCAACTCGCCGGAGACCGCGAAGTCGCTCGAATACGTCAAGGGCCTGTACGACAATTTCGTGCCGGGCACCGCGTCGTGGAACGACAGCTCCAACAACAAGGCGTTCCTTGCCGGGCAGCTTCATCTCACCGTGAACGGAATTTCGATCTACGTCACGGCGAAGAAGGAAAATCCGCAGATCGCCGAAGACATGAACCATGCCCACCTGCCGGCCGGTCTCGACGGCAAGACGCGAGAGATGCATCTCGGCTTCCCGATCCTGATCTTCAGCTTCTCGAAGTATCCGCAGACCTGCAAGGCGTTCACCGCCTTCATGCTGGAGCCGGATCAGTTCAATCCGTGGATCGAGGCGGCGCAGGGCTACCTGTCGCACTTCCTGCTCGACTACGACAAGAACCCGGTCTGGACCGCGGATCCCAAGACGACGCCGTATCGCAGCGTGGCGCAGACGGCGTCGACCCCGGCCGGCGAAGCGCAGATGAGCGAGAACGCCGCCGCCGCGATCGCCGACTTCGTCGTCGTCGACATGTACGCGAACTACTGCACCGGGCGTGAAGACGTGAAGACCGCGATGGCTTCGGCCGAACGCGCGGCCAAGCGCATCTTCCGCTAGCTGACGGCCGGCGCGGCAAGCCGTGCCGGCTCTGGTCCATGAGCGAACTGAGGTGACGCACGATCCAGACTGGTCGCGCGTCACCATCTGATTCGGAGTTGAGAGCGAATGAGCACTGTCCAGACATCGATGCCGGCGCAGGCTGCCGCGGCAGGCGAGCCGTCATTTTGGTCCCGGCTCAGCGGCAACCGCAACTGGGCCGCGTTCTGGTTCATGCTGCCGACGGCCGCGTTCCTGATCCTGTTCCTGGCCTATCCGCTCGGCCTCGGCGTCTGGATGAGCTTCACCGACGAGCGGATCGGGCGCGCCGGCGCCTTCGTCGGCATCGAGAACTACCAATGGCTGTGGGACGATTCGATCTTCTGGCTGTCGGTGTTCAACACCTTGCTCTACACGCTGATCGCAAGCGCCATCAAATTCGCGATCGGGCTCTATCTCGCGCTGCTGCTGAACCGGCACATGCCGTTCAAGGCGGTGATCCGCTCGATCGTGCTGATCCCGTTCATCGTGCCGACCGTGCTGTCGGCGATCGCGTTCTGGTGGATCTACGATTCGCAGTTCTCGATCATCTCGTGGTCGCTGATCAAGCTCGGCGTGATCCACAGCAACATCAATTTCCTCGGCGACAGTACGTGGGCGAGGGCGAGCGTGATCTTCGCCAATGTCTGGCGCGGCGTTCCGTTCGTGGCGATCACGCTGCTGGCCGGCCTGCAGACCGTGTCGCCGTCGCTCTATGAAGCGGCCACGCTCGACGGCGCCACCAACTGGCAGCGCTTCCGCTTCATCACCTATCCGCTGCTGACGCCGATCATCGCCGTGGTGATGACGTTCTCGGTGCTGTTCACCTTCACCGACTTCCAGCTGATCTGGGCGCTGACCCGCGGCGGCCCGGTCAACGCCACCCATCTGATGGCGACGTTGAGCTATCAGCGCGGCATCATCAGCGGGCGGCTCGGCGAGGGCGCCGCGATCGCCACCGCGATGATTCCCTTCCTGGTGGCGGCGATCGCCATCTCCTGGTTCGGAATGCAGCGCCGCAAGTGGCAGCAAGGATCGAACAATGACTGATTCAACCTTGCAATCGAAAGCCGTGGCCGCCAAGGCCGGTGGTGATGATAGCGAAGGCATGAGCTATCTGGAGTCGCTGCCGCGGCGCCTGGTCACGCTCTATCTGCCGCTGTTCATCATCCTCGTGGTGCTGCTGTTCCCGTTCTACTGGATGGTGCTGACCTCCATCAAGCCGGACGAGCAGCTCATCGACATGGAGAAGTTCAACCCGTTCTGGGTGATTCATCCGACCTTCAAGCACATCAGCAAGCTCTTGTTCGAGACCCAGTATCCGCGCTGGCTCTGGAACACGATGTATGTCGCGGTCGGCGCCACCTTCCTGTCGATCGTCGCCAGCGTGCTGTCGGCCTATGCGATCACGCGGCTGCGCTTCAAGGGCGCGGAAGCGGTCGGCGTGCTGATCTTCTTCGCCTATCTGGTGCCGCCGTCGATCCTGTTCATCCCGCTGGCATCGGTGATCCAGGCCTATGGGCTGTTCGACTCGCCGCTGTCGCTGATCCTGGTCTATCCGACGCTGCTGATCCCGTTCTCGACCTGGCTCTTGATGGGCTATTTCAAGACCATCCCCTATGAGCTCGAGGAGTGCGCGCTGATCGACGGCGCGTCGCGCTGGCAGATCCTGGTCAAGATCATCGTGCCGCTGGCGGTGCCCGGCCTGATCTCCGCCTTTATCTTCTCGTTCACTCTGTGCTGGAACGAGTTCATCTATGCGCTGACGTTCCTGCAGTCGACGCCGAACAAGACGGTGCCGGTTGCGATCGTCAACGAATTCGTCGACGGCGATATCTACAAATGGGGATCGCTGATGGCGGGCGCGCTGGTCGGCTCGCTGCCGCTGGTCATTCTTTACGCCTTCTTCGTTGAGCATTATGTCTCGGCGATGACGGGCGCCGTGAAGGAATGAGCGCGCAGGGCCCGCAGGCGAATTCGCAGAACAAGACAAGAAAAGGAGCACGGTCGTGCACATTCTGATTCTGGGCGCTGCCGGCATGGTCGGCCGCAAGTTGACCGAGCGTTTGCTGCGCGAGGGCCGCCTCGGCAAGCAGGACATCAGCAAGATGACCCTGCAGGACGTGGTCGCGCCGCAGAAGCCCGCGAATGCCTCGATCCCGGTCAATGTCGTCGCGTCCGATTTTGCCGATGCCGGTGCTGCCGCGCCCCTGATCGCGGAGCGTCCGGACGTGATCTTCCACCTCGCCGCGATCGTGTCGGGCGAGGCGGAGGCCGAGTTCGACAAGGGCTACCGGATCAATCTCGACGGCACCCGTCATCTGATCGACGCGATCCGCGCCACAGGCGGCGGCTACAAGCCGCGGCTGGTGTTCACGTCCTCGATCGCGGTGTTCGGCGCGCCGTTCCCCGAGAAGATCGGCGACGAGTTCTTCCATACGCCGCTGACCAGCTACGGCACCCAGAAGTCGATCTGCGAGCTCCTGATCAACGACTACACCCGCAAGGGCCTGCTCGACGGAATCTCGATCCGCCTGCCGACGATCTGCGTGCGTCCGGGCAAGCCGAACAAGGCGGCGTCCGGCTTCTTCTCCAACATCATCCGCGAGCCGCTGGCGGGCGAGGAGGCGATCCTGCCGGTCGCCGAGGACGTGCGGCACTGGCACGCTTCGCCGAAATCGGCGGTCGGCTTCCTGGTCCATGCCGGCACCATGGATCTCAACGCGATGGGACCGCGGCGCAATCTCAGCATGCCCGGGATGTGCGTCAGCGTCGGCGAGCAGATCGCAGCGCTCGAGCGCGTTGCCGGCAAGAACGTCACCGCGCGGATCAAGCGGGTGCCCGATCCGACCATCATCGGCATCGTCTCGGGCTGGCCGCGCGATTTCGCCACCGACCGCGCGCTGAAGCTCGGCTTCACCACGGCCGAGAAGACCTTCGACGACATCATCCAGATCCACATCGAGGACGAGCTCGGCGGCAAGTTCGCCGCCTAAGCTCCGCTCAGGCACACGGGTCTTGCGATGACCAGGGTTGCCAGCATCGGCGAATGCATGATCGAGCTGCGGCAGGCGCCGGGCGGCCAGGTCGGCGGCCTGTATTCGCGCTTCTATGGCGGCGACACGCTCAACACCGCGGTCTATCTGTCGCGGCTCGGCGTCCACATCGACTACATCACGGCGCTCGGCGACGATGCGCTCAGCGATGAGATGATCGCGGGCTGGGCGGCGGAAGGCATCGGCACCAAGCATGTCGCGCGGCTGGCCGGCAAGCTGCCCGGGCTCTATCTGATCCAGACCGACGACAAGGGCGAGCGGCGCTTCTTCCACTGGCGCGACAGCGCCGCCGCGCGCGTGCTGATGGATCTGCCCGAGACCGACGACCTCCTCAATTCGCTCGCGACGTATGACGTCGTCTATCTCTCGGCGATCACGCTCTCGATCCTGCGCGAGGAGGGCCGGGAGCGGTTGATGGCGGCGCTGAAACGCGCGCGGCTGCTCGGCACACGCTTTGCGTTCGACACCAATTTCCGTGCCCGCGGCTGGCCGGACCTCGCCGTCGCGCGAAACGTCTTCAGCGGCGCGTTCGAGGCCGCCGATATCGTGCTGGCCTCGACCGAGGATCTGGCGCCGCTTTATCCCGGCGAGAGCAACACCGCGCTGCTTGCCGGAATCTCGAGCCCCGAGGTGGTGCTGAAGCTCGCCGAGCCCGCCTGCATCGTGCGCTCCGCCGGCGGAACGCACGAGGTGAGGGCGGAGCCGCTGCCGAAGCCCGTGGTCGACACCACGGCCGCCGGCGACAGCTTTGCCGCGGCCTATCTCGCCGCACGGCTCTCTGGCGCCGAGCCCGAGGAGGCGGCACGCGCCGGCCATCGTCTCGCCGGCGTCGTGGTGTGCTATCCGGGTGCGATCATCCCGCGCTACGCCATGCCGCCGAAGAAGGCGCCTCGTCCCCCACCATCACGCAAGGCCTCGCAATGACGACACCATCAAAGCAGGACCAGATCGCCGAGCTGATCCGGCAGGCCACCGTGATCCCGGTGCTGACCATCGAGCGGCTCGAGGACGCGGTGCCGCTTGCCAAAGCGCTGGTCGCCGGCGGCGTGCGCACGCTCGAGGTGACGCTGCGCACGGCGGTCGCAGCCGATGCGGCCAAGGCCATCATATCAGAGGTGCCCGATGCGGTGGTCGGGATCGGCACCATCCTCAATGCCGACGATCTGGCGCGCGCCGAGGCGCTCGGCGCCAAATTCGGCATCAGCCCAGGCGCGACGCCCGAGCTGTCGAAGGCGGTAGCTGCCAGCCGGCTGCCGTTCGCGCCGGGGATCGCGACCGCCTCCGAGCTGATGCAGGCGCTGGCGCATGGCTTCGACGTCGTCAAATTCTTCCCGGCCGAGCAGGCTGGCGGTATCAAAGCACTGCGGGCTCTCGCCGGTCCATTCCCGCATGTCCGGGTCTGCCCGACCGGCGGCATCGGCGAGGCCAATGCGGCGACCTGGCTCGCCGAGCCGAATGTGCTGGCCGTCGGCGGTTCCTGGCTTTGCCCGGCCTCGGACATCCGCGCCGGCAACTGGGCCGGCATAACCGCCATGTGCGCCAAGGCGATGAAAACGCTGAAAGCCGCCTAGAACCGCGCTCCGATGGTATCGGAGCGCGGTTCTAGATTCTGGTTTGACGCGTTTTCTTCACGCGAACCGGTATCCACTTCGCTCGAAAACGCTCTCAAGATACGTTACATAACTCCCTGAACAGGAACCGGGAGAAACGGCCATGACTGCAGCCAGCATTGTGGGTTGGGCGCACACGCCATTCGGAAAATTCGACGCCGAGACCGTCGAGGGTCTCGTGGTCAAGGTCGCCAACGAGGCGCTGGCGGATGCCGGCATTGCCGCCTCCGACGTCGACGAGATCATGCTCGGCCATTTCAACGCCGGTTTCTCGCCGCAGGATTTCACGGCCTCGCTGGTGCTGCAGGCCAACCCGGCGCTGCGCTTCAAGCCGACGACCCGCGTCGAGAACGCCTGCGCCACCGGCTCGGCCGCGGTGCACCAGGGCATCCGCGCCATCGAGGCGGGTGCGGCGAAGATCGTGCTGGTGGTCGGCGTCGAGCAGATGACGAAGACGCCAGGCCCGGAGATCGGCAAGAACCTGTTGAAGGCGTCGTATCTGCCCGAGGACGGCGACACGGTCGGCGGCTTCGCCGGCGTGTTCGGCAAGATCGCGCAGGCCTATTTCCAGAAATACGGCGACCAGTCCGATGCGCTGGCGATGATCGCCGCCAAGAACCACAAGAACGGCGTCGCCAATCCCTATGCGCAGATGCGCAAGGACTTTGGCTTCGAGTTCTGCCGCGCCGAGAGCGACAAGAACCCGTTCGTCGCCGGCCCCTTGAAGCGCACCGATTGCTCGCTGGTGTCGGACGGCGCCGCCGCGCTGGTGCTGACCGGCGCCGAGACCGCCAGGACCATGGGCAAGGCGGTGAACATCCGCGCCACCGCCCATGCGCAGGATTTCCTGCCGATGTCCAAGCGCGACATCCTGCAGTTCGAAGGCTGCACCACCGCCTGGCAGCGCGCGCTGCAGAAGGCCGGGCTGCAGCTCTCCGATCTGTCCTTCGTCGAGACCCATGACTGCTTCACGGTCGCCGAGCTGATCGAATATGAAGCGATGGGCCTGACGCCGAAGGGGCAGGGCGCGCGCGCCATCATGGAAGGCTGGACCCAGAAGGACGGCAAGCTGCCGGTCAATCCGTCCGGCGGCCTCAAGGCCAAGGGCCATCCGATCGGCGCCACCGGCGTCTCGATGCATGTGATGAGCGCGATGCAGCTCGCAGGGCGAGCGCCCGAGGGCATGCAGCTCAAGAGCCCGCAGATCGGCGGCATCTTCAACATGGGTGGTGCGGCGGTCGCCAACTACGTCTCGATCCTCGAGCCGGCCAAGTAACTTGAACATTGCCGAATGGCTGGCAGCGACGGCGCGGGCACGACCCGATGCGCCGGCGCTGCTGACCGGCTTCGACCTCGACGCCGACTACGCAACCTTCGCCCGCCGCGCCGCCTCGATCGGGGCGGCGCTGGCACGCGATCACGGCGTTGTCGCCGGCGACCGCATCGCGCTGTTTGCATCGAACTGCACGCAATATCTCGAATGCCTCTACGGCATCTGGTGGATCGGCGCCGCCGCGATCCCGATCAATGCCAAGCTGCACGGCCGCGAGGCCGCGTGGATCTGCGGCAATGGCGGCGCGAAACTGGCCTTCGTGTCCGATGACACGGTCGGCGCGCTGCTTGAGGCGAAGGACGATTGTCCCGCCGGCATGACCATGCTGTCGGTCGACAGCGGCGCGTTCAAGACGATGCGAAGCGGCGAGGGGCCGCCCGCGCCGCTGCCGCGCGAAACCAACGATCTCGCCTGGCTGTTCTATACATCGGGCACGACCGGCCGTCCCAAGGGCGTGATGCTCAGCCACGGCAATCTGCTGGCGATGTCGCTGTGCTATCTCGCCGACGTCGATCCCGCGACGCCGAACGATGCCTCGCTCTATGCCGCGCCGATCTCGCATGGCGCCGGGCTGTACAATTTCCCGCACGTCCGGATGGGCGGCCGCCACGTGGTTCCTGAAACCGGCGGCTTCGATCCGGACGAGGTGCTCAACCTCGGCCGCCAGCTCGACAATGTCGTGATGTTCGCGGCGCCCACCATGGTGCGCCGGCTGGTCGAGGCAGCCAGGAAGCGCGGCGAGAACGGCGAGGGGCTGCGCACCATCATCTATGGCGGCGGGTCGATGTACACCGCAGATATCATCGATGCGATGGCGACGATGGGCCAGCGTTTCGTGCAGATCTACGGCCAGGGCGAGTCGCCGATGACGATCACGGCGCTGTCGCGCGACTGGCACCGCGCGAGCGATCATCCGCGCTATCTTGAGCGGCTGGCCTCGGTCGGGACCGCGCAGAGCCTCGTCACCGTGCGCATCACCGGAAAGGACGGCACGCCGCTGCCTGCCGGCGAGACCGGCGAGATCGAGGTCAAGGGTGCGACCGTGATGCTCGGCTACTGGAACAATCCGAAGGCCAATGCCGAGACGCTGAAGGACGGCTGGCTGCGCACCGGCGATGTCGGCCGGCTCGATGCCGACGGGTTCCTGACGCTGTCGGATCGTTCCAAGGACGTCATCATCTCCGGCGGTACCAACATCTATCCGCGCGAGGTCGAGGAAGCGCTGCTAACCCATCCCGATGTCAGCGAGGTCTCGGCCATCGGCGTGCCTGATCCGGAATGGGGCGAGGTCGTCGTCGCCTGCGTCGTGCTCGCGGACGGCGCCACCGCCGACGACGGCAAGCTCGACGCGCATTGCCTCGCCTCGATCGCCCGCTTCAAGCGGCCGAAGCGCTATGTCTATCTCGATGCCCTGCCGAAGAACAATTATGGCAAGGTGCTGAAGACCGCGTTGCGGGAAATGATGGCCAAAGGAATAGGCCAAGGAACGGGCTAAGGGACCGGCTAAGGGATAGGCCGCCGCCTTCCGTCGCGCTAAGCTGCCTGCGCCTGTCACCGGGAGAACGGACCATGGGAATCGAGACGTCTCTGTCGCTGTCGGAAGTGAACGATCGCATCGCGATCCTCCGGGACAACATCAGGCAGCTGATCGAGCAGGCCGCGGGCGCTGCGGGCGCCGAAGTCGAGGAGCGCATCGCCGAGCGGCTTGAGCAGCAGAATGCGGAACTGGAGAAGCTGCTGAAGGCGCGTGAGAAGATGACCGGGCAGTAGCCGGCATCGGGCCGGCGCTGGGTAGGCGTCGCGTGCCCGCCCGGCGTTCCGTCGCGCGGAAACGCGCCTCGCCGCCCCCGCGCATACGCCCATACGCCCGGCGCAGCTTGATCTCGGCAAAGACCTCCCGTTACTAGGATTCAATCCAGAACATCCGGGAGCGAACAGCACGATGGGACCACTGCAGGGTATCAAGGTCGTCGACATGACGACCGTGCTGATGGGACCCTATGCCACGCAGATGCTTGGCGACTACGGCGCCGACGTCATCAAGGTGGAATCCCCCGATGGCGACGTGACGCGGCAGATCGGTCCGACGCGGCATCCCGGGATGGGGCCGGTGTTCCTCAACACCAACCGCAGCAAGCGTTCGATCTGTCTCGATCTGAAGAAGCCGGCGGGCCGCGAGGCCGTGCTGCGGCTGATCGCGAAGGCCGACGTGCTGGTCTACAATGTCCGCCCGCAGGCAATGGCGCGGCTGCAACTCGGCTACGACGTCGTCGCCAAGGTCAATCCAAAGCTGATCTATGCCGGCGTGTTCGGCTTCGGCCAGGACGGGCCCTATGCCGCCAAGCCCGCCTATGACGATCTGATCCAGGGCGCGACCGCGCTGCCGGCGCTGATGGCGCAGACCTCGGACGGCGTGCCGCGCTATGTGCCGAATGCGCTGGTCGACCGCATCGTCGGCCTCACCGCGGTCGGCGCGATCTGCGCCAGCCTCGTGCATCGCGACCGCACCGGGCAGGGCCAGCGCGTCGACATTCCGATGTTCGAGACCATGGCCGGCTTCGTCATGGGCGACCACATGGGCGGGCTGACCTACGATCCGCCGCTCGACAAGGGCGGCTATGCGCGGCATCTGTCGCCGGACCGACGGCCGTACAAGACACTGGACGGCTATATCTGCGTGATCGTCTACAACGACAAGCAGTGGGAGAATTTCTTCAAGGCGACCGGCCGCGACGATCTGCGCAGCGATCCGAAATTCGCGACCTTCGCCGGCCGCGCCAACAACATCGACGTCGTCTACGCCGAGCTCGCACGCACCCTGCAGACCAGGACCACGGCCGAGTGGAACGCGATCCTCGAGAAGGCCGACGTGCCCGTGATGCCGATGCACGATCTGGAGAGCCTGCTGCAGGACCCGCACATGGTCGCGACCGGCGTGTTCCCGGTGATCGATCACCCGACCGAAGGCCGGATCCGCAGCATGACGCCGTCGGCGCGCTGGTCGGAGACCAAGGTCGAACCGAGCCGGCTGGCGCCGCGGCTCGGCGAGCACAGCGAGGAAATCCTGCGCGCGGCAGGTTTCTCCACCGACGAGATCGCGGCGATGCTGCGCGACGGCGCCGTCAAAGCGGCGCAGGCATAGGAGCACGACCGATGGATTTCGCACTCTCCGCCAATCAGGAATCGATCCGCGACGCGGTGGCAAAAATCTGCTCGCGCTTTGATGAAGCCTACTGGCTGAAGAAGGACAAGGAGGGCGGCTATCCGGCCGACTTCCACCGCGCGCTGGCCGATGCCGGCTGGCTCGGCATCTGCATCCCCGAGGAATATGGCGGCTCCGGCCTCGGCATCACCGATGCCGCGATCATGATGCGCACGATCTCCGAATCCGGCGCCGGCATGTCCGGCGCGTCGGCCGTGCACATGAACGTGTTCGGCCTCAATCCGGTGGTGGTGTTCGGCACCAAAGAGCAGTGCCGGCGCATGCTGCCGCCGATCATCGACGGCCGCGACAAATCCTGCTTCGCGGTAACCGAACCCAACACCGGCCTCAACACCACGCAGCTCAAGACCCGCGCCGTGCGCCAGGGCGACAAATACATCGTCAACGGCCAGAAGGTGTGGATCTCGACCGCGCAGGTCGCCAACAAGATCCTGCTTCTGGCGCGCACCACGCCGCTGGAGGAGGTGAAGAGCCCGACCCACGGCCTCAGCTTGTTCTATACCGATTTCGACCGCAAGCGCGTCACCGTGCACGAGATCGAGAAGATGGGCCGCAAGCCGGTCGACTCCAACGAGCTGTTCTTCGAGAACTTCGAGATACCGGTCGAGGATCGGATCGGTGAGGAGGGCCGTGGCTTCGAATACATCCTGCACGGCATGAACCCCGAGCGCATCCTGATTGCAGCCGAAGCCGTCGGCCTCGGCCAGATCGCGCTGAAGCGGGCGTCGGACTACGCCAAGGGCCGCATCGTGTTCAACCGTCCGATCGGCATGAACCAGGCGATCCAGCATCCGCTGGCGAAGTGCTGGATGGAGCTCGAAGCCGCCTGGCTGATGGTGCTGCGCGCCGGCTGGCAATACGACCAGGACCTGCCGTGCGGCCCCGCGGCGAACGCGGCGAAATATCTCGCCGCGGAAGCCGGCTTCCACGCCTGCGAGCAGGCGGTGATGACCCATGGCGGCTTCGGCTACGCCAAGGAATATCACGTCGAGCGTTACTTGCGGGAATCCCTGATCCCGCGCATCGCACCGATCAGCCCGCAGCTCATCCTCAGCTTCATCGGCGAGAAGGTGCTCGGCCTTCCGAAGTCGTATTGATGGTGACGGAAAATGTCTCCACCCGTCATTCCGGGGCGGCGCGCAGCGACGAGCCCGGAATCCATAACCACGATCGTGAGTATGGATTCCGGGCTCGCGCTACGCGCGCCCCGGAATGACGAAGAGAGGGATGTAACACCATGAGCTTCGTCACCGGCGTCGGCCTCACGTCCTACGGCAAGCACGAGGGCCTGTCCTCGCTCGACCTGATGAGCAAGGCGGCCGAGCTCGCCATCTCCGATGCCGGGCTGAAGCGTGCCGACATCGATGGCATCCTCTGCGGCTACTCCACGGTCTCGCCGCACATCATGCTGGCCACCGTGTTCGCCGAGCACTTCGGCATTCGCCCGGCCTATGCCCACGCCGTGCAGGTCGGTGGCGCCACCGGACTTGCGATGACCATGCTGGCGCATCACCTCGTCGATGCCGGGGTTGTAAAACACGTGCTGGTGGTCGGCGGCGAGAACCGGCTGACCGGACAGAGCCGCGACGCCTCGATCCAGGCGCTGGCCCAGGTCGGCCACCCCGACTACGAAGTGACGCTGGGCCCGACGATCCCTGCCTATTACGGCCTGGTCGCGACACGCTACATGCACGAGTACGGGCTGACCGAGGTGGACCTCGCCGAGTTCGCGGTGCTGATGCGCAAGCACGCGCTGATGCATCCCGGCGCGCAATTCCACGAGCCGATCACGGTTGCCGACGTGATGGCCTCGAAGCCGGTGGCGATGCCGCTCAAGCTGCTCGACTGCTGCCCGGTGTCCGATGGCGGCGCGGCGTACGTGATCAGCCGTGAGCCGACCGGCGACAAGCGCGTGCGTGTCCGCGGCTGTGCCCAGGCGCACACCCATCAGCACATCACCGCTGCGCCCGCGCTGAGCGAGCTCGGCGCCGAGATCTCGATCGCGAAGGCGAAGCAGGCCGCGGGCGTCGCGATCTCGGACGTGCGCTACGCCGCGGTCTACGACAGCTTCACGATCACGCTCGCGATGCTGCTGGAGGACCTCGGCCTCGCCAGGCGCGGTGAGGCGGCAGCGCGGGTGCGCGCCGGCTATTTCAATCAGGACGGCGAGCTGCCGCTCAACACCCATGGTGGCCTGCTCAGCTATGGGCATTGCGGCGTCGGCGGTGCGATGGCGCATCTGGTCGAGACCCATCTGCAGATGACCGGCCGCGCCGAAAACCGTCAGGTGCGCGACGCCTCGGTCGCGCTGCTGCACGGCGACGGCGGCGTGCTGTCGTCGCATGTCAGCATGTTCCTGGAGCGCGTGCGATGAGCGGACCGATCGCCGACTGGACCAAGGGCAGTGAGGCCATCGTCTATCAGAGCTGCAACGCCTGCGGCGCGCGGCAATATTTCCGCCGCAGCTTCTGCGCCGCCTGCGGCTCGCCTGACCTCGCCGAGCATCGCGCGAGCGGGGCAGGCACGGTGTATGCAACCTCGCTGGTCTGCCGCGCCGCGACGCCGGAGACGAGGGCGCATGTGCCCTACAACATCGTGCTGGTCGATGCCGACGAGGGCTTTCGCATGATGGCCCATGGCGACAACGATCTCGCCATCGGCGACAAGGTGTTGGCAGGCTTCACGCAATTTGCGGGACGGCTGGTTCCGTACTTCGCAAAGGCGAAATGAGGGGCTGAGCGATCAGGTCAGAACGCGCGACCAGGCTGAACCGGTTCGCTCCTGCCCCTCATAGTTTTGCGGATACTAGTGCCAATAAAACACAAAGCTGGCGATGACGAGCATCGCCGTCACCGCCAGCATTTGCGCAAGCGCTTCCGAGGCCGCCCTCCTTGTGGCTTCCTTCATGCGTTTCCCCTCAGACCTGGGCGTGACTCATCGTTGCGCAAATTGCGCGAACGACGGCCAGATTTTGTACTCGGAACACCCCGCGTCGAGCATTCGCTTTTGACGAGTCCCCACTCAGCGAATATCGACTGTGTCAGGGTTGTCTGGGAATGCGGCGGCAATTTGACTCGCGCGTGTTGCTCCTGCGACAGCAGGCGGATACTGTTTCGGAACCGAGAGAAACGACAGCAAGATCAAGGTTAGGAAATGGCCCGCATCGACTACTCCGATCCCGCGAAGGCAAGCCCGCGCACCCGCGAGATCCTCGACAAGAACCGCAACGCCAACATCTTCCGCATGATGGCGCATTCGCCGAGCTACTTCGAACAATATTGCCGGCTCGGCGGCGCGATCCGTCACAAGGGCGAGCTCGATCCCATCGTGCGCGAGCTTGCGATCACGCGCACCGGCATTCTCTGCGAGGCGCCGTACGAAATCGTCGCGCACAAGCGCATCGGCAAGAATGTCGGCGTCACCGACGAGCAGAACGCCGCGCTGGAGAACTGGCAGCAAGCTGCCTGCTTCAACGAGGTGCAGCGTGCGGCGCTGACCTTCACCGACGAGATCGTCAAGCTGAAGAAGCCGACGGATGCGACCTTCAAGGCGATCGCGGCGCTGCTGACACCGGCCGCGCTGATCGAGCTGCAGCTTTCGGTCGGCTTCTACATCATGACGTCGAAGTTTCTCGAGACGTTCGAGATCGACATGCAGCCGGTGACGGAAGTGGTGAGCTAGACGTCGAGCCGCGCGGCTCCTTGCCTCGCCCCGTGAGGGCGGGGTCAAGGGGCGCTCGCACAATTTCGGAATAATGGAAAAATACCCCTGAGTTGCCCGGCGTGTCAAGTGGCCATATCGCACGCTGGCCACCGCCGGCTACTGTGCATGGGGTTGTTTTCGATATTTTGGCCGGGCGCCCTGCGACGGCCGGCCATGGCTAGCCCGACGTCAGCAGATCCACCTTGGCATTTGCCACGATCAGGCGGTCGGCGAGGATCTGCGCCAGGTTGCGCATGATCCGCTCGCCGGCGCGCGGGTGCTGCTCGCGGAAGCGCTCGAAGTCGGCGATCGTCACCTCATAGGCGGCGGCCGACATGTCGGCGAGCACGTCCGCCGAGCGGTTGGGCTCCAGCAGCGCCATCTCGCCGAATGCCATGCCGGCAGTCAGGGTCGCGAGCCGGATGCCGTCGGGCAGGGTGACGTGGACCACGCCGCTGCGCAGGAAGAACAGCGAGGCCGCCGCGCTGCCGGCGGCGATGATCTTCTCGTTCGGCTGGTAGGTCCTGACAGTACAGAGCGCGGTGAGCTCGGCGATCTCTTGCTCGCTCAGTCCGGTGAGCAGCGGCTGCTCGGACAGCTCCGTGGTCTCGAGGAAGTCGATCGAGCCGCCGTAGCGGTAGACGATCTGGTCCTCGGCCCATTCGATCGCGGTGTCGAGTAGATAGAAGTCCCTGATATTGCCGAGCCGGTTGGTCCACTCGCTGATCGTGGTCCATTCGCGCGAGGTCCGCTTGATGCCGGACAGGATCACGGTGACGCCGAGCTCGGCCAGTTCCTGGAACGCCTCCGACACCAATCGCGCGCCGGCACGGGTCGTCGCAGTGACGCGGCGCAGGTCGAAGATCACGAATTCCGGCCGCGGGCTGCCGGCGAGGCGGCGCGAGACGTAGTCGACATTGGAGAGCGACAGCGTGCCGACCAGCTCGATCACGCGCACCTCCTGGAAGTGCTTGGCCAGGATCTCCTGCTCCTGCGGCCGGCGCACCCGCCGCGACGGGTTCTTGCCGATATTGTAGTCGGCGATGATGCTGTGGCGGGCGTCGTCGCTGCGGTTCAGCATGTGCAGGTCGTAATGCGCCGACAGCGCCTCGCAGACCTTGATGCCGCGCACGCTGTTGCCGTGCTTGTCGAGCTTCGGCGAGTAGCTGCCGAGCCCGAGCCGTGCCGGCAGCGCCGCCAGGATGCCGCCGCCGACGCCGCTCTTGGCGGGAATGCCGACGCGGTAGATCCATTCGCCGGCGTAATCGTACATCCCCGACGAGGTCATCACCGACAGCGTGCGGGCGATCGCGTAGGGCGTCACCACCTGCTCGCCGGTCACGGGATTGATGCCGCGGTTGGCCAGCGTCGCGGCCATGACCGCGGTGTCGCGCGCGGTGACCAGGATGGCGCATTGCCGGAAATAGACGTCGAGCACCGCAGGCACGTTCTCGGTGATCACGCTGTTGGTGCGCAGCAGGTAACCGATCGCCCGGTTGCGGTCGCCGGTGGCGCTCTCGGAGGCGTAGACCGCCTCGTCGACATCGAGCTCGCGGCCGGCGAAGCGGCCGAGCGCATGGCGGATATAGTCGAACGCGCTGTCGCCCTTGTCGGCATGCAGCAGGCCGGAGCAGGCGATCGCGCCGGCATTGACCATCGCGTTGAACGGGTGGTTGTCGGCGTTGAGCCGGATCGAATTGAAGGGGTCGCCGGACGGCTCGACGCCGATCACGCTCTCCACCCGCTCGGCGCCCAGCGTGTCCAGCGCCAGCGCGAACACGAACGGCTTTGACATCGACTGGATGGTGAAGGGCGCCCTGGTGTCGCCGACCTCGTAGACGTGGCCGTCGAGCGTCGCCAGGCTGATGCCGAAATGGGCAGGGTCGGCCTTGCCGAGCTCGGGGATGTAATCGGCCACCGCTCCGCCGGCTTCCGGGAGGAAGTCTGCGTAACACGTGTGCAGAAACCGCAGCAGCGGCGGTTTCGAGCTGGACCAGGCCGTGGTGGTGGCGGTGACGGGAGGAGGCGATCGTTTCATCGCCTCCTGTTGTGCAACGCAATCAGGGCGCGCGCAACTGGTTCGGAACCAGCGCCTGGCGGCGGACCAGCATCAGCGCGGTCAGGATGGTCGGGGCCAGGATCGCAAGCCCCAGCAGCGTCACCTGCAATTGCGACAGCGGGTTGATGCCGCCGCCCGGCGTCGCGAGCACGAAGCCGCCGATCACCAGCAGCACCCGCAGCGGCCATTCCAGCGCACCTGCGCCGCGGAGGTCGCCGACGAAGGCCTGATAGCCCTGGATGCCGCCGCAGATGAACAGCGTGCCGCACGCCGCGAGCGCCATCAGGCCGAGGCCGGCGAAATAGGGGCTATCTCCCTGCAGCACCAGCGCCGGGTTCAATACGAAGAAGAACGGGATGAAATAGATGATGCTGCCGACCCACATCGATTCCCATCCGGTCTTCATCGCCGGCGAGCCGGCGATGCCGGCCGCGGCGAACGAGGCGATCGCGACCGGCGGCGTGATCGAGGACAGCATGCCCCAGTAGAAGATGAACATATGCACGGCCATCCGGTTCAACCCGAGCTTCTCCAGCGCGGGCGCAACGAGGATGGCAAGGAAGATGTAGCAGGCGGTCGTGGTCAACCCGAGGCCGAGGATCAGGCTGGTGAAGGCGCACATCAGGAGCAGCAGGAAGGCGTTGTCGCCGGCGAGCGTCAGGAGATCGTTGGCGAGGCTCGAGACCACGCCGGTCATCGAGAATGCGCCGATCAGGAGACCGCAGCCGGCGAGAATGCCGACCAGCTCGACGAAGGTGCGACCGTTGACCTCGAGGAATTTGGCGATGGTCCCGAGCGTCCAGCGGCTGTCTTTGGAGAACATCTGGTTGAGCACCAGCAGCAGCGCGGTTGCGTAGAACGGTGCGTGGCTCTCGCGCTTGAAGTACAGCAGCATCACGACCAACAGCGCGATCACGAAGACGTAGTACCAGCCGTCCCTGATCGTATCCATCACCCGCGGCAGCTCGGCGCGCGGAATGCCCTTCAGCCCGTGACGGGCGGCGTAGGAATCGACCTGCATGAACAGGCCGACGTAATAGAGCGCGGCCGGGATGATCGCGGCGACCGCGACCTCGGCATAGCTGACATTGAGGAACTGGGCGATCACGAACGCGGTTGCGCCCATCACCGGTGGCGCCAGCACCGCGCCGGTCGAGGCGCAGGCCTCGATCGCGCCGGCATAGGAGGCGCGGAAGCCGCTCTTCTTCATGACCGGGATCGTCATGGTGCCGGCGGTCAGCACGTTGGAGACGATCGAGCCCGACATCATGCCGAGCAGGCCGGAGGCGAAGATGCAGACCTTGGCGGCGCCGCCGCGGAACGTGCCGCACAGCGCGAAGGCGAGGTTGATGAAGAATTTTCCGGCGCCGGTCATCATCAGCGCGGTGCCGAACACCAGGAAGCCGATCACGGTATCGGCGAAGGCCTGGATCGGAATGCCGAGCAGGCTTTCACCGGAGAGCACGTGATACGCCGTGGCCTGGTCCAGCGTGAGCTGCGAGCCGCGGAACGGGCCGAGCCAGCCTGCCTCCGCGAACAGCGGATAGACCGTGAAGGGGAAGACGCTGAGCAGCAGGCTCCAGCCGCCGGTCCGGCGCAGCGCCTCCATCAGCATCGCCCACATCACGAGCCCGGCGATGATGACGTTCTGCGGCGCGCCGTCGGACTCCCAGCCATATTGCGCGGCCTTGCGCACGTTGAGCATCAGCCAGATCGAGGCGGCGAAGGTCGCGACGGCGAGGGCGAGGTCATACCACGGGATGCGGTTGAGCGGCGCGCGCTCCGATCCCGGGAAGATCAGGAACGTGAACGGCAGCATCAGCGCGATCAGGAGATAGAAATATTCGGTGTTGAGCTGGGTGTAGTCGATGAAGAAGCGCAGCGAGAATTGCTGGTTGATGCAGAGCAGGATGGTGGCGGCGGTCGCCACCACCAGCGCCCAGCGCCACGGTCCGCCCAGAGTGCGCACGCGCGTGACCTCGGCCTCCTGCAGGTTGTCGAGACCGGCATGCGGATCTTCAAACTCAATTCGTTTCGCAGGCGCAGCCGCGACATTGTCCGCCATCACGCATCCCCAGTCTTGTCGGTTCTGGCCGCAGTCTCGGCAGGTTTCACTCGAAGCCGTTGGGCATGTCGGCCTTGGCGAGCGCTGCGGCGCGCGCCTTCATCCAGCCGTCGAGGAAGGCTTTCTCGTCCGAGGGCGGGCTGGACTTGCCATAGTCCGTCCAGGCGGCGGCGAGCACCTCCTGGCGCTTGTAAAGCGCATTGTTGTGCGTTTCCTGCGCATCGCTCCAGTGGCCGGCCTCCTTGAGCGCCTTCACCGCGCCGGGATGCACGGGGACGACCCAGTTCTTGGTCTGCCGGTCGGCGGCGAGACCGGCGGCACCGGGCGCCGAATCCTTGTAGGCGTCGTAGTTGACGATCATCGCCTTGGTGATCGGATAGATCTGGTCGGCCGGCTGCGCCGCATAGGCGACGAAGATCGGGTACGGGTAATTGCCGAGCTGGATCGGCTTGTCCGGCGAGATGCCGGCGCCGCAGGTCGCGGTTTGCGGGAAGAAGAACGAGCCGACCTTCTTCACCCGCGCCCAGCCTTCCTTGTCGTCGGCGGGCAGCGGCGGCCACATCAATCCGCGCGGCGAGGTCTCGGCTTCCTTGGCGGGGCCGGTGATCGTGGTGCCGAAGGCGGCGTCGGTGTCGTTGTTGACCAGGCCCTTCCACATCGCGCCGTAGCTCGCGAACTCGACGATCTTGACGTCCTTCTGGGTGAGGCCGCCGAAGGCGAGCATCGCGAGCGAGTTCTGGTTCAGCGCCGGCGAGCCGACCACGAAGCCGACGCGCTTGCCGCGCAGATCCTTGATGTCCTTGACCCCGGCATCCGCGGCGACGCCGAGCGCGCCGCAATTGCAGTCGACCGACGACAGCAGCAGTTGCAGCTGCTGCGGTCCCCATTCCTTGGCGCCGAACTCGAACACGCCTTCCTGCGCGAAATAGGTGCCCGATCCCATCGCCGAGGAGATCGCGCGCTTGGCGCGCAGCGGCGCGAGCCGCGCGACGTCATTGCCGGCCGGCAGCACGCGGACGTCGGTGCCGTATTTGTCCTTCATCATCTTGCCGACGCCGACCGCGATGTTGAAGCCGGCAGTGCCGGTGTCGTAGGCGGTCACCGCCATGGTCGGCGGCAGCTTGATGTCCTCGGCCGAGGCGGGCCGGGCAGCGACGATGGAAAAGCCGGCAAGAGCGGCAGGCGCGAGCGCCATCAGCCGAAGAAGCATAATTCCTCCCATTGTTTCGTTGTGCGAAACTTTTCTTGAGAGAAATGATTGCATCACGAACTTGCGATGGCAACGCCACCACGTGCGCAAGCCGGCGATTTATGCCCGTGCATCACCGGACAGATTGTCGCGGGTGAGATTTGAGCGGCGGCCGTCAGGTCTCGACGATCGCGACGGCCTGGCCTTCAGCGATGACATCGTCCATTCTGACCAGAATCGACTTGATTTTGCCTGCTGCCGTCGATGTGACCGGGATCTCCATCTTCATCGCCTCGACGAACGCGATCTCGTCGCCGTCGCCGATGCTGCTGCCGGCTTCAACGGGAAGCGCGCAAACGCGCCCGGCAACTTCGGTCACAACCTTGATCTCTGGCATTCCACTCTCCGATACCGTCTTGCGGAAATTTCGTCCGGCGAACGGCTTTTTGTTGTGGCGGCAGATTGCCTGAGGTAGCTTCTTCTGCAAGTGGAATTTTATTCCGCAGGACGGAATGGAGCCAGACAAATGGGACGGCGCTCGGAACGGCTTAGCAGGCAGGGAATGCTCGCCAGCGAGACAGGCGATGGCGATGTGATCCAGGTTGTGTCGCGCGCCTTCGATGTGTTGCGGTGCTTCGAGGGACACGAGGCGCGGCTCGGCAATCTCGAAATCTCGAACCGCTGCGGCCTGCCGCGTTCGACGGTGTCGCGCTTGACGCACACGCTGACGCGGATGGGACAGCTGGTCTATCTGCCGCGCGATCAGAAATATCGGATCGGCCCGAGCGCGGTCGCGATGAGCACCTCGATGATGAAGGGGCTGCAGCTGCGCAACCTGATCCGGCTGCGACTGCAGGATGTCGCCGATCAGTTGCCCGGCACGGTGGGCTTCGTGATCCCCGACCGCTTTCATCTGGTCTATCTGGAGTTCGCCCGCGCGGCGAACGCGCTCGGCCTGCACGAAGCCACCGGCAGCCGCATCTCGATGGCGACCACCGCCGCCGGCCACGCCTACACCGCCGCGCTCGATCCCGCGGTCGGCGACGCGTTGATCGCGGAGATGGAAGGCGAGTTGCCCGAGGGCGCCAAGATGCTGACGCCGCGTATCGACGCCAACCGCCGGCATTTGCAGGAGCACGGCTATGTCGTCGCCTGCGGCCTGTGGAGCCCGCACATCAACGGGGTCGCGGTGCCGCTGTGGTCGCCGCAATATCAAACCTATGTGGTCACCACGATCGGCCTGCTCTCGGCGATGTATGACGAGCAGCGGCTGCACCGCGAGGTCGCGCCGCAGATGGTCGAACTCGCCGCCGCGCTCGGCAGCCTGCTCGAAGGCGCCGACGGCGACATCTTCAGCAATCGGATCGAGCGCAAGTCGCTGCCGGTGACCACCCATAACAACAACAAAATCATCAAGACGGGAGCAGTGAATGAACTGGAAGCCGGAACTCGACGACCTCGCCCGGCGCGAAGCGTTCGCGCGGGAGATGGGAGGCGTTGACAAGGTCAAGCGGCAACGCGACCAGGGCCGGCTCACGGTTCGTGAGCGCATCGACAAGCTCGTCGACCAGAACAGTTTCCACGAGGTCGGTGCCATCTCCGGCATCGCAGAATACGACGAGAGCAACGAACTCAAGCATCTGACGCCGGCGAACTGCGTGTTCGGCCGCGCCAGGGTCGACGGCCGCACCGTGGTGGTGGTCGGCGACGATTTCACCGTGCGCGGCGGCTCGGCCGATGCATCGATTTCCGCCAAGCCGTTGATGGCGGAGGAGATGGCGCATGACTTCCGGCTGCCGATCGTTCGCGTGATCGAAGGCTCCGGCGGCGGCGGCTCGGTGAAGACGATCGAGACCAGGGGCGCGGCCAATCTGCCAGGTGGTGTCGGCGGCACGCGCTGGTACTGGTACACGACCGCCAATCTGGCGCGCGTGCCGGTGGTCGGCCTCGGGCTCGGCTCGGTCGCGGGCCTTGGCGCCGCGCGGCTGGCGGCCACGCATTACTCGGTCATGACCAAGAGCTCCGCGATGTTCGTCGCCGGCCCGCCGGTGGTGAAGCGGCTCGGTCAGGATCTGACCAAGCAGGAGCTCGGCGGCGCCGACATCCAGACTCGTGCCGGCGCGATCGATCAGGCGGTCGAGACCGAAGAGGAGGCGTTCGACTACGCGCGGCGCTTCCTGTCCTACCTGCCGGCGTCGGTCTACGATCTGCCGCCGACCATTCCCTGCACCGACGATCCGGAACGTGCCGAGGAGTCGCTGCTGAAGGCCGTGCCGCGCAATCGCAAGCAGGTCTACAAGATGCGGCCGATCATCGAGGCCGTGGTCGACAAGGGCTCGTTCTTCGAGGTCGCCAGCAATTTCGGCCGGCCGGTGATCACCGGCCTGGCGCGGATCGAGGGCAGGGCGGTGCTGCTGCTGGCCAGCGATCCCTTCCACTATGGCGGCTCGTGGACCGCGGATGCCTGCGCCAAGGTGGTGCGCTGGGTCGACTTCGCCGAGACCTTCCATCTGCCGGTGGTCTACCTGATGGATTGCCCCGGCTTCATGATCGGGCTCGAGGCGGAGAAGTCGGCGACCATCCGTCACGGCGTGCGGGCGATGGCGGCGGTCAACCAGAGCACAGTGCCGTGGTGCACCATCATCATCCGCAACGCCTTCGGTGTCGCCGGTGTGGTACATCAGCCGGCCAACCGCTTTTCGATGCGCTATGCCTGGCCGTCGGCCTATTGGGGCTCGCTGCCGCTCGAGGGCGGCATCGAGGCGGCCTATCGCGCCGAGATCGATGCGGCGAGTGATCCCGCCGCCAAGCTGCGCGAGATCGAGGACCGCCTCAACAAGCTGCGCTCGCCGTTCCGCTCGGCCGAGAAGTTCTGGGTCGAGGAAGTGATCGACCCGCGCAAGACGCGCGCGCTGCTCTGCGAGTTCGCACGTCTGGCAGAGCCGATCCGCAAGGCCGGCCCGCCGAGCAACATGTCGACGCGGCCGTAAACCGATTCCTCAATCGTCATTGCGAGGAGCCCGCGACAAAGTTGCAAAGCAACTTTGCGCTGAAGCGACGAAGCAATCGACGTCTCCGCAGGCGGCAGCATGGATTGCTTCGCGGAGCCTGTCATCCGGCGGCGCTTCGCGCCGACCGGGTGGCTCGCAATGACGGCGGAACGGGCGAGGCTTTCTACTCCGCTTCGCGATGCACGTCGTGGATCACGATGCCCATGCCGCTTTCGGGCATCTTGATCCATTCGCGCCGCTTCAGCGAGCGCTTGGTGTCCTCGTGTCCGCTGGCCCAGTGCTCGCGCATCGAGGTGCCGGAGAATTCGTGGTCCTTGGCGTCGCCCTCATAGGCCTTCTGCTGATAGATCAGCTGCAGCAGCGTGATCCCGGGCAGCCGGCTGTTCGCCTTCTTGAGCTGGCGCTCCTCGTCCGACAGCTGGTCGTCTGGGATTTTCCCCAGCGCGTTGTGCAGGGCGGTGCGCAGATTGTAGGTCTTGCGGTAGACGTCGGTGTTGTAGCGGGTGCGCGACGAATACATGATGTCCTTGTGGCGGGCCATCACGTCCTGGATATCGCGCGGCAGCACGCCGCGCGCCGAGAACAGGTCGACCTGGAACACCAGCGAGTTGGCGTTGTCCTCCTGGTCGAGCAAATGCTGCAGCGGCGTATTTGACACGATGCCGCCGTCCCAGAAATGGTCGGTGCCGACCTTCACCATCGGCAGCGCCGGCGGCAACGCGCCGCTCGCCATGATGTGCTCGGGGATGATCTCGTCATGGGCATTGTCGAAATAGATGAAGTTGCCGGACAGCACGTTCACCGCGCCGACCGCAAAGCGCATCTTCTTGGAATTGATGCGATCGAAATCGACCAGCTCGAGCAGCGAGTCGCGCAGCGGCGTGGTGTCGTAATAGCTGGTGGCGGTGCGCGCGCCGGCCGGGCTGAGCCACGGATTGGTCTGGTGCGGTGTGAAGAAGCCGGGCTGCCCCAGCGTCGTCGTCAGCCATGAACTGGTGAGATTGCGCGCCTTGCGGAAGATGTCGCCGTCCGGCGTGTAGTGCCAGATCTTGCGGCTGGTGATGCGATCCCAGAACGTATGCAGCCGCTCCAGCCGCTTCGAAGGCGGATTGCCGGCGATGATCGCCGAGTTGATCGCGCCGATCGAGACGCCGCAGACCCAGTCGGGTTCGATATTGGATTCATGCAGCGCCTGATAGACGCCGGCCTGATAGGCGCCGAGCGCGCCGCCGCCCTGCAGGACCAGGGCCACGCGATCGCATCCTTCGGGACGCCAGCCGGGCGTCGCGTGATCGATATCGTCGGAATAATGAGGGGTACGCGCGTCCATATCAGACACTCCAGAAATTCGCGGCGAGAATTCAGGGCGCCGATGACGCCGTGATGACAATTGCGCCGCCCGCGCGCGGTGCATCCGGCATGGCTGCCTGCATGGTTAGCATTGGCCTCACCAGTGAAACGCGGTTCACGCGGCTGAAGGAAATTCCTCATCTCGCTGTCAATTTTGGCCGGTAGCTTCCGCGCAAACTTTTCAAACAGGGGGTTATTGCGATGCGCAGGGAAGATCTGCTCAAGCTTCCGTCCATGCCGGCCGCCGGTCCGAGCTATCCCGCCGGCCCGTACCGCTTCATCGATCGCGAATTCCTCGTCATCACCTATGAGACCGATCCGGAGCTGATCCGCGCCGGCCTGCCTGAGCCGCTGGAGCCGATCGAGCAGGCGATCGTTCACTACGAATGGATCAAGATGCCCGACAGCTCGGGCTTCGGCAGCTACACCGAATCCGGTCTCGTGATCCCGGCGCGGCTGCACGGTGAGGAGGTCAACTTCGTCTGCCAGATGTATCTCGACGATGATCCGCCGATCGCGGCCGGCCGCGAGATCTGGGGCTTCCCGAAGAAGTACGCCCATCCCAAGCTCGAGATCGTCAAGGACACGCTGACCGGTACGCTGGAATATGCCGGCCAACTCGTTGCGATGGGCACGATGGGCTACAAGCACGAGAGCATGGCGGGCAACGGCGACGTCACCCGCGCCACGCTGTCGAAGACCCAGATCAATTTGAAGATGATCCCCGGCGTCGACGGCCATCTCGAGATCTGCCAGCTGGTCGCGATCAATCTGACCGACATCAACGTCAAGGGCTCCTGGATCGGGCCCGGCCGGTTGCACCTGGTGCCGCACGTCAACGCGCCGGTCGCGGACTTCCCGGTCAAGCGCGTCGTCGGCGCGCATCACTACATCGCCGACCTGACCCTGCCGTTCGGCCGCGTCGTGCATGACTACAACAAGGAAGCGGCCGAAGCCGACGCACCGACCGGCCTGGCCGCGGAGTAGGGCTTGGCGCTGACATAAAACTGTAACGGGCGCGTCCTCCAATGTTGTGACGAAGGACGCGCTTGCTCGGTTTTGCGCGTGGGCGAGGGTTTGGGCATGTCATTTCACGCGGTTGCTTTGGAGGCCGGCGATGCTGGCTGATCCGCCTCCCGCTCCGGTTGGGTCGCTGCTGACCCGCGAGGCGGTTCCCGGCCTGGTCTGGGCGTTTCGCCTGCACCATGACGGCCGCGCCGAGGCGCTCCCGATCGATGCGCCGATCGAGCCGAGCCATGACGGACGGCTGTGGCTGCACTTCAACCTGACCGACGTCCGCACCCGGACATGGCTCGCCAACATGCACATCGCGCAGCTCGCGCGGGACCTCTTGCTCTCGAACGACAACTTCCAGCAGATCCACGTGGTCGACAATTGCGTCTACGGCGTGTTCTCCGATCTGGTGCGGGATGTCGAGGCGGCGACCCGCGAGACTGGCTTTCTCCGCTTTGCGATGACCGAACGCCTGCTGGTCAGCGGCCGCCACCAGGCGCTCTGCTCGGCCGATGCGACCCGCCGCGTGCTCGAAGGCGGCCATCGGGTCGGCAGTGTCGCCGCGCTGCTGGAAAAGATCGTCGACGAGATTGCCGACACCATGGACCGCATGGCGGACAAGATCGGCTCCGATATCGATGCGATCGAGGAGCGGGTGCTCGCCGAAGACACCGGACCTGAGCTGCGCAAGAATCTCAGCCGGATGCGTCGCACCTGCGTACGCTTGCATCGCCAGCTCGCGGGCCTGCGCGTGCTGTTCCATCGGCTCGAGCAGAAGAACACCGACGAACTTAACCCGGCACTGCGGCTGCAAGCCGGTAAACTGGCGCAGCGGCTCGACGGCCTCGACCACGATATCGTCGAACTGCACGAGCGCAGTCGCCTGCTTGAGGAGGAACTGCGCTTCAAGCTCGAGGAGGAGAGCAACAAGCATCTGCACGCGCTCTCCGTCGTCACCATGATGCTGCTACCGCCGACGCTCGTCACCGGCATCTTCGGCATGAACACCAAGGGACTGCCGCTGACTGACACTGACAGCGGGTTCCTGGTCGCGGCGGGCCTGCTGATCGGATCGGCGGTGCTGGCCTATCTGCTGATGCGGCGGCTCGGCATCGTCAAATAGCGCGATCGCACCGCGGCGTTCCCATGGGCAGAGCTTTTTCCCGCGCGACACTGCTGGCCGCGGCCCTCGCGCTCGGCGCGCCGGCGGCGCGTGCCGAGGACAAGCCGGTCGCCGACCGGATCGCCGACACCCGCGCGGCGCTGGAGGAAGCCGGCTACCAGTTCAGCCTGACCTATATCGGCGAGGGCTTTGCCAACGTCTCCGGCGGCGTGAGCAACGGCGCGGCCTATACCGGCCGTCTCGATCTCGGCACCACCATCGACCTCGAGAAGGTGACGGGCTGGACCGGCGCGACCTTCCACGCCAACATGTACCAGATTCACGGCGACGGCCTGTCGCGCAGCTATGTCGGCAATCTGTTCCTGGTGTCGGGCGTCGAGTCGCTGCCGGCGACACGGCTGTACGAGTTCTGGATCGAGCAGAAGCTGCTCGACGGCAAGCTCTCGGTGCGGGTCGGCCAGCAGGGCTCGGACGTCGAGTTCATCGACAGCCAGTACGACGACATCTTCATCAATTCGGCGTTGGGCTGGCCCGGCATCGTCGGCACCATTCTGCCGGCCGGCGGACCGTCGCCGCCGCTGGCGGTGCCCGGCATCCGGATCAAGGCCAATCTGTCCGACCGCATCACCGCCTATCTGGCGCTGTTCGATGGCTCGGCCTCGCCGCCGCAAGGGACGGACGACCCGCAGGTCCTGAACTCCCACGGGCTCAATTTCCGCGTCAACGATCCACCGTGGTGGATCGGCCAGCTCAAATACAAGTTCGAGATCGGCGAGAGCAAATTGCCGGCGACCATCACCGGCGGCGCCTGGTATCACATGGGCTCGTTCGCGGATCAGCGCTTCGGGGCCGATGGGCTGTCGCTGTCCGATCCCAACAGCTCCGGCGACACGCGCTGGCTGCGGCGCGACAACGGCATCTTCATGGTCTATGAGCAGCTGCTCGCTCGCGTCGCGCCTGACTCCGACAAGGGCGTCGCATTCTTCATGCGCGCTTCGGTCAGTCCATCCGACCGCAACCTGATCAGCACCTATCTCGACGGCGGCCTGCTGTTCACCGGCCTCAGCGACAAGTACCCGGACGACCGGCTCGGCATCGCCGCGATCTATGCCAAGATCTCCGACGCGGCCCGCGCGCTCGATCGTGACACCCAGATCTTCACCGGCACGCCGTATCCGATCCGCGACTATGAGGCGATCCTCGAGATCACCTACCAGCACGTGGTCAACGCCAATCTGACGCTGCAGCCGATGTTTCAATACATCGCGCATCCCGGTGGCGGCGCCGTTGATCCCAACGATCCGACGCAGACGCGTCGGATCAAGGACAGTGTGGTGTTCGGGATGCGCACCATCCTGTCGTATTGAGCTCAGGCCGCGGCCGGCTTGACCTCCAGTCTCGGCTGCGGCCGCGCGATTGCCAGCGTCAGCGCGGCGGCCATCACGCAGAGCGCGCCGGCGATGAAGAAGGCCGGCAGATAGCTCGCATAGATCGTGCGCGACAGGCCGGCACCGAACGCCGCGGCGCCGGCGCCGAGCTGATGGCCGGCAAAGATCCAGCCGAACACCAGATTGGCGCGCTCGGCGCCGAAGCGCTGCGCGGTCAGGCGCACCGTCGGCGGTACGGTTGCGATCCAGTCGAGCCCGTAGAACATCGCAAACACCGACAGGCCGTAGAACGTGAAGTCGGAGTAAGGCAGATACAGCAGCGACAGGCCGCGCAGGCCGTAATACCAGAACAGCAGATAGCGGTTGTCGTAACGGTCCGACAGCCAGCCCGAAATGATGGTGCCGAAGAAATCGAAGATGCCCATCGCGGCAAGCAGGCTCGCGGCCTGCACCTGCGGGATGCCGTAATCGAGGCACATCGGAATCAGATGGACCTGGACCAGGCCGTTGGTCGAGGCGCCGCAGACGAAGAAGGTCGCGAACAGGATCCAGAACACCGACGATTTCGCGGAGTCGCGCAGCGTGCCGAGCGCGACCGCCATGATCGGCGCATTGGCCGGCGGCGGCGCCGGCAGCGGCGCTGTGCCCTCATCGCCGAACGGACGCAGGCCGAGATCGCTCGGCCGGTCCCGCATCAGCATCAGCACGGCGAAGGCGGCGAGGCCGAGCATCACGCAGACCAGCCCGAGCGCGACGCGCCAGCCATAGCGCTCGGTCAAGGTCGCGAGCAGCGGCAGGAAGGCGAGCTGCCCGGTCGCGACGCTCGCGGTGAGCATCCCGATCACGAGGCCGCGCCGCGCCACGAACCAGCGTGCGGCGATGGTCGCACCGAGTACCAGCGCGGTCATGCCGGTGCCGATTCCGATCACGACGCCCCACAGCAGCACGAGCTGCCAGACCTTGGTCATCGCCAGCGAGGCGACGAGGCCGGAGACCACGATGAGCTGGGCTGCGAGCGTCACGTTGCGCAGGCCGTAGCGGTTCATCAGCGCCGCGGCGAACGGCGCCATCAGCCCGAACAGGATGAAGCGGATCGACAGCGCCGAGGAGATCTCGGCGGTGGACCAGCCGAACTCCTTCTGCAGCGGCACGATGAAGACGCCGGGCGCACCGACGGTGCCGGCCGAGATCAGCGCGGCCAGGAAGGTGACGGCGACCATCACCCAGCCGTAATGGATGTTGCGACGGGCGAGGGCGGAAGCAAGCCAGTTCGAGATCATAGGGCCCCGGATGAAATACGATGAGGGTTCTATTCGTGATGCACAATATGCCACGAGGGAGCTATGGCTAAAATGCCAAAGTTCCCTCGTTTTCGGACTCGGGCGTGAGCCGTCGTCATCGCGCGGAGCCTGTCATCCGGCGGCGCTTTGCGCCGACCGGTGTGCCATCTCAGTGCGTGACCCGCTCGACGGCGATCGCGGTGGCTTCGCCGCCGCCGATGCACAGCGCGGCGACGCCGCGCTTCAGATTCTGCGCCTCCAGCGCATGCAGCAGCGTCACGATCAGCCGTGCGCCGGTGGCGCCGATCGGATGGCCGAGCGCGCAGGCGCCGCCGTTGATGTTGAGCCGGTCTCTGGGAATGCCGAGATCGCGCTGCGCCGCCATCGCGACCACCGCGAACGCCTCGTTGATCTCGAACAAATCGACATCGCCGACGCTCCAGCCGACCTTGTCGAGCAGCTTTCTGATCGCCGGGATCGGCGCGGTGGTGAACCACTGCGGCTCCTGGCTGTGGGTGGCGTGGCCCTTGATCTCGGCCAGAACAGGCAGCCCGTCGCGATCGGCAAGCGAGCGCCGCGCCAGGATCAGCGCGGCGGCGCCGTCGGCATTGGCCGAGGAGGCGGCCGGCGTGATGGTGCCGCCCGCGCGGAACGCCGGCTTCAGGCCGGGGATTTTTGCCGGATCGACCTTCAGCGGGTGCTCGTCATTGGCGACGATGCGGGGACCTGCCTTCTCGGCAAGCGTGATCGGCGCGATCTCGGCCTTGAAGGCGCCGCTCTCGACCGCCTTGCGGGCGCGGCTCAGCGTCTCCATCGCGAACGCGTCCTGGTCGGCGCGGGTGAATTGATAGGCCTCCGCGGTCGCCTCGCCGAAATCGCCCATCGAGCGGCCGGTCTCGTAGGCGTCCTCGAGCCCGTCCATCATCATGTGGTCGATGATGCGGTCGTGGCCGGCGCGATAGCCGCCGCGCGCCTTCTGCAAGAGGTAGGGCGCGTTGCTCATGCTCTCCATGCCGCCGGACAGCACGATCTCGGCCGAGCCGGCCTTGATGATGTCGTGCGCCAGCATGGTCGCCTTCATGCCGGAGCCGCAGACCTTGTTGACGGTGGTGGCGCCGGTGGCATCAGGCAATTTGGCACCGCGCGCGGCCTGGCGGGCAGGGGCCTGGCCCTGACCGGCGGGCAGCACGTTGCCCATGAACACCTCGTCGATGCGCTCGGGCGCGAGCTTTGCGCGCTCCAGCGCCGCGCCGATCACATGCGAGCCGAGCTTGTGGGCCGGGAGCGGCGCAAGTTCGCCCATGAAACGTCCGAGCGGGGTGCGGGCGGCGGAGAGGATGACGACGGGATCGGCGCTGGTTGCCATGGCAGGATTCCCTTCAATGCCGGAGATTTGATTGAATTATTCTCATCATATGATGCGATGCAAAAAATGCAACTCCGCGCGGCATGACAAAATGTCGTGTTCGCATGAGTTAGGGACGGGACAGTTCCGTAGTCACCGCCGTCGTTCTGGCGCACGCGGGGACGATGGTTCTCGATTCAAGCTGCCACACTACGCGGTGTCATCACCCGCGAAAGCGGGTGATCCAGTATTCCAGAGGCGCCTGTGCTTGAACCGAGAGGCCGCGGCGTACTGGATCGCCCGGTCGAGCCGGGCGATGACAGCTCCGCCGCGGCGACGCATTCGAGACTGCCTGCGTGCCGGCCTAGTCCTGCCGCCAGGCCCCGAGCAAGAACCGTCGCTTCGGAGCGGCGCCGGCCTGCTTCTGCACGTCGGGCAGGTCGACGGCGTAACGCTTCATCAGGAGCTTGACGGCGATCCCGATGATCACAAAGGGCGTCACATAGATCGCGAAAACTTCGAAGGCTGTCATGTCGTCCTCCGCGGTCTCTGACAGGCATCGTAGCACAATCTCCCGCAAGGCGGCGCGGCACCGGCGATCCGGCGGCTGCGCGGCGGGTGGGCGGTGCAGCACGCCGCCGCCGATGCCGTCGCGCATGGCGGCATGCGGCGGCTTCAATTGACACCGACCGGCTCGGCGCTAGGCTGCCGAAGCAGGGACGTTTTTCCCAAGAGAATCAATATCCGCAATCGAGACCCAGAAGAACCAAGAAAAGGGCAGGACACGCCGTGACACGCGTCATCGCGTCGTGAGCGGGACCACGCGGACCTCCGCACTCGCGCCATTCCGCATCCGCAGCTATCGCTTTCAATGGCCGTCCGACCTGCTCACCTCCTGGGCGTTTGAGGTCGAGACGCTGGTGCTCGGCTGGTACATCATGGTCGAGACCGGCTCGGTGCTGCTGCTGACCGTGCTCGCCTCGCTGCAATATGTCGGCACGCTGGTCGCGCCCGTGGTCGGCATGATCGGCGACCGGATGGGGCATCGCGATCTCTTGGCCGTGATGCGCTTTGCCTATACGGCGCTGTCGGGGACCATCATGACGCTGGCGCTGACCGGACACCTGGCGCCTTTCAACGTCATGATCATCGTCGCGATCATGGGGGTGATCCGCCCGTCCGACCTCGGCGTACGCGGCGCGCTGCTCGCCGACATCATGCCGCCGGAGCGGCTGGTCGGCGCCATCAGCCTGGCGCGCACGACGCAGGACTCGGCGCGCATCGCCGGCGCGCTGACCGGGGCCGGATTGTTCGCCGCGCTCGGCATCGGCTACGTCTATGTCGGCATCGCCAGCTTCTATTTCATCGCCGCCATCCTGATGCTCTGCATGAGTCGTCCGAAGTCGCACGGCGCGGTGGATCAGGCGGCGATCGACCTGCCGGGCTCAAAACTGCTGCGCGACCTCAAGGAGGGCATCGTCTATGCCTGGAGCGGCCCGGGCATGCGCGCCGCGCTGTGCGTCGCGTTCCTCGCCAACTTAACCGCGTTCCCGCTGACCAACGGCCTGTTGCCTTACGTCGCGCGCGACATCTTCCATACCGACCAGACCGGCCTCGGCTATCTCTCCGCAAGCTTTGCATTTGGCTCGCTGATCGGCTCGATCACGCTGAGCATGGCCGGCGGCGTGCGCATCGCGCGGCTTTTGATCGGCGCGACACTCGCCTGGTATGCGATGCTGCTGGTGTTCGTCGAACTGCGGACCATGCCGGTGGCGATGGCCTGCCTGGTGCTGGCCGGCATCGCGCAGAGCATGTCGATGATCTCGGCCGCGGTGATGCTGATGCGCAACGCCAGCGCGCATCTGCGCGGCCGGGTGATGGGCGTGCGCATGATGGTGATCTACGGCCTGCCGCTCGGCCTGCTCGCGGCCGGCAGCCTGATCGACCTGATCGGCTACACCGCGACCGGCACGCTGCTCGCCGCCGCCGGCTTCATCGCGATGCTGGCGATCGCGCTGCACTGGCGTGCCGATCTGTGGCCGACCCACGCGCCGGCCAATGCAAGGTGAGATTCCCGCAGCCCGGATGAGCGAAGCGATATCCGGGACAGACCTATCCGCGGATGAAGCGTCCCCGGATTTCGCTCCGCTCCATCCGGGCTACGACAGCCGTTACGCCGCTTGGGTCGCCCGCCGAACATGCACCGGCACCGATTTGTACGACGGGGTGCCGCTTTCCTTGTCCTGATAGTCGAGCGGCACCAGGCCGTTGGCTTCGGGATAATAGGCGGCGACCGAGCCGCGGGCGATGTCGTAGACGATGGCCGTGAGCGTGAGGCGGCGCGGCGCGCCCGAGGGCAGCGCGGTCTCGATCTCGACGAGATCGCCATGGGCAAGGCCGCGCGCGGTGAGGTCCGCTTCGTTGGCGAACAGCACGTCGCGACGTCCGAACACGCCGCGATAGCGGTCGTTCAACCCGTAGATCGTGGTGTTGTACTGATCGTGGCTGCGGATCGTCGCGAGCTTGAGGACTGACTTGTCCGTCAGCACCGGATCCTCGTCGAGGCCGTCGAAGATCAGGAATTCGGCCTTGCCCGACGGCGTGGTCCATTTGCGCTCGGTTGGCGGCAGTGGCAGGCGGAAGCCGCCGGGAATCCGGATCCGCGCGTTGTAATCCCTGAAGTCGGGGAACACGCCCTCGATGGCGTCGCGGATGCGGTCGTAATCGGCGATCAGATCGGTCCACGGCACCTTGCTCGCGGGCAAGGTCGCCATTGCCATGCCGGCAACGATCGCCGATTCCGAAAGCAGGTTCTCGGAGGCCGGGGTCAGCTTGCCGCGCGAGGCGTGCACCATCGACATCGAATCCTCGACGGTGACGACCTGCGGCCCGGAGGCCTGGATGTCGCGCTCGGTGCGGCCCAGCACCGGCAGGATGATCGACTGCTTGCCGACCAACAGATGGGAGCGGTTCAACTTGGTGCCGAGATGCACCGCAAGCTCGAGCTTGCGCATCGCGGCCGTGCAACGTTCGGGGTCGGGCAAGGCGATGGCGAAATTGCCGCCGAGGCAGATCAGCACCTTGGATCGTCCGTCGTCGATCGCCTCCATCGCGGCGACCGCGTCATGGCCGTGATGGCGTGGCGGCTTGAAGCCGAAGGTGCGCTCGATGCCCTCGAACATCGGGATGTTGGGCTTCTCGGTGATCCCGACGGTGCGATTGCCCTGCACGTTGGAGTGGCCGCGCAGCGGGCAGATGCCGGCGCCGGGCTTGCCGTAGTTGCCCTTCAAGAGCAGCAGGTTTGCGATCTGCTGCACGTTGTCGGTGCCGCGCATGTGCTGGGTGATGCCCATGCCGTAGGTGACGATGGTGGCGTTGGATTTCGCGTAGGCGGCGGCGACCTCGCCGAGCTGGGCGCGGCTGAAGCCGGAGACCGTCTCGATCGCCTCCCACGCCGTGGTGCGCAGGTCGGCGGCGAACGCCGCAAAGCCGTTGGTGTGCTCGGCGATGAAAGCGTGGTCGAGCACGTCATGGCTCGCGTCGTCCTGCTCGATCAGCGCCTTCATGACGCCCTTCAGCACCGCGGCGTCGGCGCCGACCTTCGGCTGGTAATAGGTCGAGGCGATCCGCGTCGAGCCGAGCGTCGCCATCTCGATCGGGTCCTGCGGATCGGCAAAGCGCTCCAGCGCGCGTTCGCGCAACGGGTTGAACACGATGATCGGCGCGCCGCGGCGCGAGACCTCCCACAGCGTGCCCATCATGCGCGGATGGTTGGTGCCGGGGTTGTGGCCCATCGCGATGATCAGCTCGCAATGGTCGAAATCGTCCAGCGACACCGTGCCCTTGCCGATGCCGATCGATTGCGGCAGCCCGACGCTGGTCGCCTCGTGGCACATGTTGGAGCAATCGGGGAAATTGTTGCTGCCGTATTCGCGCGCGAAGATCTGGAACAGGAAGGCAGCCTCGTTCGAGGCGCGGCCCGAAGTGTAGAACTCGGCCATGTTGGGGTCGGGCAGCGCGCGCAGGCTCTCGCCGATCCGCGCGAAGGCGTTGTCCCAGCTGATCGGCTGGTAGGTGTCGGACACCGCGTCATAGGCGAGGGGATCGGTCAGGCGGCCCTCGTTCTCGAGATGGAAGTCGCTCCAGGTCAGCAACTCGGTGACGGTGTGGCCGGCGAAGAAGTCCGGCGTGACGCGCTTGCTGGTCGCCTCCCAGGTCACGGCCTTGGCGCCGTTCTCGCAGAACTGGAAGGTGGAGGTATGCTCCTTGTCCGGCCAGGCGCAGCCCGGACAATCGAAGCCGTCGGGCTTGTTGGTGCGCAAGAGCGTGATCGGTGCCTCGACCAGATCCATCTGGTCGCGAACCGCTGTCGCGGTGGCCTTGAGGGCACCCCAGCCGCCGGCCGGAGCATTGTAGGGTCGGATACCGGGAACGTCGCGCTTCTGGACCATATGTCCTCCCGCAGCTCTTGAGTTCTGACCTCGTGCGTCTGTCCCGAAAGTGATTGTCTTGTTGGCCGTATGCGGCAACCCGCGCGAGCAGAGTGTTCTGATCGACGTTCTCGATCTGGAACACCCGTCTTGCGATTGAGGTTAGACTAATCTGCTGCGGCTCGCGGTCAACAGTCTGTCAAATACGTAGCCCGGATGAAGCGCAGCGCAATCCGGGGAATTCGATCCGCTGATGACGCGGCCCCGGATTTCGCTACGCTCCATCCGGGCTACAGATCTCATGCGCTTACCGCTTGCGATCCAGAAAACCCTGCAGCAGCCGCTGCGGCTCGCCGGTCTGGAACGATTTGCCGAACACGCCGACGCTGAGGTTGACCGACTCGGTCAGCGGCAGCTCTTCCCATTGCCGCAGCAAATCCTTCTGAATGCGCAGCGCCTCCGGGCCGCATTCCAGGAACGCCTTGACGGTGTGCTCGACCGCCGCGTCGAGGCCGCCGGGCTCTGCCACGGTGTCGACCAGGCCCCAGGCGAGCGCGGTTTGGGCGTCGATGTTCTCCGCGGTCATCATCAGCCAGCGGGCGCGGCCCCAGCCGATCATGCGCGGCAACAGCGCGGCGTGAATCACCGAGGGGATGCCGACGCGCACCTCGGGCATGCCGAACATGGCGTCATGCGCGGCGACCCGGACGTCGCAGGCGGCCGCGACCTCGAGGCCGCCGCCGAGGCACCAGCCGGGCAGGCGGGCGATGACAGGCGCCGGGAATTTGCGCACGGCCTCGCAGAGATCGCGCAGCCGGCTGATGAACGCCTCGGCCGATTTCTGGTCGAGCGTCGCCATCTCCTTGATGTCGGCGCCGCCGATCATGCTGCGCTCGCTTTCGCCGGCGAGGATCACCGCGCGGATGGTGCGGTCGGACGCCAGGTGCTCAAAGCCCTCACGCACGCCATTGGTCACGGCCGAGCTGACGATGTTGAGCTTGCCGGCGTTGCAGATCGTGAGGCGGGCGACGCCCCTGTCGTCGCGGTCGATGCCGCAGTGCGGATTGAGCATGTCCATGGTTTGGTCCCGGCGCAGGAAGTGATGGCGCCATGTCCCGGACAAAGCACGTCTCTGTCAAGGCACGGTCCGGCGGTTGCGCGGCGGGTCGCGGATCTATAGAATTATATAGATCATATAAATGGAGCCGTCATGACCGCCGCCGAGATCACCGACCTGCATTCGCCCGATCTGACGCGCACGCGCGTGGTGGAATGGCAGGCGCCCGGGCCGGTGGCGAAGGCGGCGCTGCCGATGTCCGGCATCGCGGCGATGCGTGCGATCCGTGACGGCCATTTGCCACCGCCGCCGATGGCAAAGCTGATCGGCTTCCGCATGGCCGTGGTCGAGGAGGGGCGCATCGTGATGGAACTCGAGCCGCATGAGAGCCTGGAGAACACCATCGGCCTGCTGCATGGCGCCACCGCCGCGGCGCTGCTCGATACCGCGATGGGCTGCGCGATCTCGACCCTGCTGCCGGCCGGGCAGACCTCGGTGACGCTGGACCTCAAGCTGACCTATCTGCGGCCGCTCTCGGCGCGGTCCGGAACCGTCTCGGCCGAGGGCAAGGTGATCAAGCTCGGCCGGCAGACCAGCTACACCGAGGGCTTGGTTCGCGACGGCAAGGGCAATCTTGCGGTGCACGCGACCGCGACATTTTCCATGCTGGGCGGGGAACCCCAGACATTGAATAAGACGAAATAACTGCAGCATCGGGCCGGCAAATCTGCTATTATATGATTAGAAACATTCCATGAGAGCGGCATGCGCTATTCGAAAGAACACAAGCAGGAGACCCACGCGCGGATCGTCAAGAAGGCCGCGACGCGGCTGCGCGAGAAGGGCGCCCACGGCATCGGCGTCGCCGACCTGATGAAGGATGCCGGCCTGACCCATGGCGGCTTTTACGCGCATTTCGACTCGCGCGAGGCGCTGGTGATCGAGGCCTTCAACTACGCCATGGACCGCGCCAACGAGCGCTGGCGCAAGGTTACGGCGGAGGTGCCGCCGGAGAAGCGGCTGGCAACCATCGTCGATGGCTACCTGTCGGCGGTGCATCGCGACGACCCCGGCCAGGGCTGCGCGGTCCCGGCGCTCGGCGCCGAGATCGCCCGCGAAAGCCCGAAGACCCGCAAGGCCTTTGCGCTCAAGCTCGAGCAGATGATCGACATGATCACCGACCAGATCCAGGACGTGCCGCGCAAGACGGCGCGCAAGCAGGCGATGGCAACGCTCGCGACCATGTTGGGCACCATCGTGATGTCGCGGATCGCGGGCAACGGCGAAATGTCCGACGAAATCCTGTCTGCCGGCCGCGAGGCGGTAATGGGGCGGGCCGCCGCGGCGAAGGCCCCGGCGAAGAAGAAGGTGAATTAGGCCGAGAGGCCGTAGGGTGGGCAAAGGCGCTCACGCCGGCCCATCATTCGCATTCTGCTCGCGATGGTGCGCATGCTCCCTCCAACCTTGATGGCCGAGGCGGCAATCAATACCGACCACCATCGCGCTTTTGTTGCGTGAGCCATTCCGACAGCGTCCTGGTTTTTGATGGTGGATCGCCCGACGACCCTCGTCTGATACTGGTTCCGGAACGAGCCGACCGAAGCTTGGCTGATTCAGTTTCCACGATCGCGTCTGCGGAAGCGGACGATCTCTCGGCAGCTTCTCTTTCGAGGCGCAGCTTCTTCAAGCGCGCCATTTTGTCCCGCTCTGCCTCTGTCTCGGCTCCGTCGGACAACAGCGTCTTGTGGTGAGCAGTCTCTGCTGAACCCCAGACTCCGATGATGGTTGTCTCGCCCAGCGCCTTGCAGGCCTCGAGCCGATGTAACCCCTCGAGCAAAACGAGGCGGCCCTCATCAGGCCGAACCAGAATGGGGACTTGTTGCCCGACTTCCAGAATACTCGCCGCGATTTCCTGAACGAGCTCAGGCCTGAGGGTTTTCCGCTTCTTAACGGGCACGTAAATCTGATCGATTGGAAGACTTTCCGGGTTGGGCACAATGTTACTCCCTACTCAGGATCGGTCCAGAATACGGTTTAAGGATGAAGCGCCAGGCCGCCAAGGCATTTCTGAAAAAGGCACTTCTCACTCTGAGCTCGAGGGCCAGCGCTGGTCAGGTCGCCCCGCCGAACAGCGCGCGCTCGGTTTCCACCGTTTCGTAGATATAGTCCGCCACCGCGCGGATGCGGGCGAGGTCCTTGCTGTCGGCGTGCATCAGCAGCCAGAAGGTGCGCGAGATCCGCACCTCGTCCGGCAGCACCGGCTGCAATTCGGGGTGGGCGGTCGCCATGAAGTGCGGCAGCACGGCGATGCCGAAGCCGGCGATGGTGGCGTTGAGCTGCGCGATCAGATTGGCGCTGCGGAATTTGGCCGAGATCTTCGGCGAGACCTGCGGCAGATAGTCCAGTTCCGGGGTGAACAGCAATTCCTCGATGTAGCCGACGAAGCGGTGCTGCGGCAGGTCGGCGCGTGCGGCGATCTTCGGCGCCTGTGCGAGATAGCCGGGTGCGGCATAAAGCCCAAGCGCGTAGTCGAGCAGCTTGCGGCCGACGATGCGGCCTTCCTTCGGCATGGTCAGGCTGATTGCGATGTCGGCCTCGCGCTTGGAGAGCGAGAACAGCCGCGCGGTAGCGACGAGCTGCAGATCGAGATCGGGATACCGCTCGGTGAACTTGACCAGCCGCGACGCCAAAAAGTGGCTGCCGAAGCCATCGGGCGCGCCGATCCGCACCGTGCCGGTGAGATGGGCGCGCGAGCCGCCGACCGCCTCCTGGTTGGCGACGATGGTGGATTCCATCGCCTCCGCGCTGTCGGCGACGCGCTGGCCAGCCTCGGTGAGCAGGTAGCCGGTCTTGCGCCGATCAAACAGTTTTGCGGAGAGGTGGCGCTCCAGCCGGTCGACACGGCGGATCACTGTGGCATGATCGACCCCGAGCTGCTTGGCGGCAGCCGAAACCGACCCGCCGCGCACGATCGCCAGCACGAAGCGGAAGTCGTCCCAGTCGATTGCGCCGCCGCCTTGATCCAGCATTTCCGCACATCTATGGTGCAATTTATCGGACTTGAATCCTATAAAATGCAGGGTCAATAGGGTTTGTAAAGCGATCTCGCCGCCGGCCGCGGCGGTTCACGTCTCCAAGGGAGGATATTCATGCGCTCGATCGGACATTTCATCGGTGGCAAGGAGGTCAAGGGTACCTCGGGCCGTACGGCTGACGTATTCGAGCCGATGACCGGCGACGTCCAGGCCAAGGTGGCGCTGGCCTCCAAGGCCGAGGTCCGCGCTGCAGTCGAGAACGCCAGGGCGGCGCAGCCCGAGTGGGCCGCCACCAACCCGCAGCGCCGCGCCCGCGTCATGATGAAATTCGTCGAGCTGGTGCAGCGCGACTACGACAAGCTCGCCGAGCTTTTGGCGCGCGAACACGGCAAGACCGTTCCCGACGCCAAGGGCGACATCCAGCGCGGCCTCGAAGTCGCCGAGTTCGCTTGCGGCATCCCGCATCTGATGAAGGGTGAATACACCGAGGGCGCCGGCCCCGGCATCGACATCTACTCGATGCGCCAGCCGCTCGGCGTGGTCGCCGGCATCACGCCGTTCAACTTCCCGGCGATGATCCCGATGTGGAAGTTCGCGCCCGCGATCGCCTGCGGCAACGCCTTCATCCTGAAGCCGTCGGAGCGTGATCCCGGCGTGCCGATGAAGCTTGCCGAGCTGATGATCGAAGCGGGCCTGCCGCCCGGCATCCTCAACGTCGTCAACGGCGACAAGGAGGCGGTCGACGCCATCCTCGATGATCCCGACGTCAAGGCGATCGGTTTCGTCGGCTCGACGCCCATTGCACAATACATTTACGAACGCGCCGCGCAGACCGGCAAGCGTTGCCAGTGCTTCGGCGGTGCCAAGAACCACGCCATCATCATGCCGGACGCCGACATGGACCAGGCGGTCGACGCGCTGATCGGCGCCGGCTACGGCTCGGCCGGCGAGCGCTGCATGGCAGTCTCGGTCGCAGTGCCCGTCGGCAAGACTACCGCCGACCGGCTGATGGACAAGCTGATCCCGCGTGTCGAATCGCTCAAGATCGGCACCTCGGTCGATCCGTCGGCCGATTACGGCCCGCTGGTGACCCGCGAGGCGGTCGAGAAGGTCAAGAGCTACATCGACATCGGCGTCAAGGAAGGCGCCACGCTCGCGGTCGACGGCCGCGGCTTCAAGATGCAGGGCTACGAGAACGGCTTCTATCTCGGCGGTTCGCTGTTCGACAATGTCACCAAGGACATGCGGATCTACAAGGAAGAGATTTTTGGCCCGGTGCTCTCGGTGGTGCGCGCCAAGGACTATCATGAGGCGCTGGCGCTGCCGTCCGACCACGACTACGGCAACGGCGTTGCGATCTTCACCCGCGACGGCGACGCGGCGCGCGACTTCGCGGCCAAGGTCAATGTCGGCATGGTCGGCGTCAACGTGCCGATCCCGGTGCCGATCGCCTATTACACCTTCGGCGGCTGGAAGAAGTCCGGCTTCGGCGATCTCAACCAGCACGGCCCGGACTCGGTGCGCTTCTACACCAAGACCAAGACCGTGACCTCGCGCTGGCCGTCCGGCGTCAAGGACGGCGCGGAGTTCTCGATCCCGACGATGAAGTAAGCCTTCATCGTGGGCGGCGAGATGCAGTTCGCTCTCAATGAGGACCAGATCGCGATTCGCGACATGGCGCGGGCGTTTGCGGCTTCGAGGATCGCGCCGCACGCGCTCGAATGGGACGAGAAGAAGCACTTTCCGGTCGACGTGATGCGCGAGGCCGCCGGCCTCGGCATCGGCGGCATCTACATCAAGGACGATGTCGGCGGCTCGGCGATGACGCGCTTCGATGCCGCGCTGATCTTCGAGGCGCTGGCGACGGGCTGTCCGACCACGTCGGCCTTCATCTCGATCCACAACATGGCGTCCTGGATGATCGATGCCTATGGCAACGACACCCAGCGCCAGCAATGGCTGCCGAAGCTCTGCACCATGGAGCTGATCGCGAGCTATTGCCTGACCGAGCCGGGCGCCGGCTCCGACGCCGCTGCGCTGCGGACCCGTGCGGTGCGCGACGGCGATCATTACGTCCTCAACGGCCAGAAGCAGTTCATCTCGGGCGCCGGCAGCACCGACCTTCTGGTCGCGATGGTGCGCACCGGCGGCGATGGTCCCGGCGGTGTCTCGACGATTGTGGTCGACGGCAAGACGCCGGGCGTCTCGTTCGGCAACAACGAGCGCAAGATGGGCTGGAATGCGCAGCCGACCCGCGCCGTAATGTTCGAGAACGCGCGCGTGCCGGTCGCGAACCGGCTCGGCGAGGAGGGCATCGGTTTCAAGATCGCGATGGCCGGCCTCGACGGCGGCCGCCTCAACATCGCGGCCTGCTCGCTCGGCGGCGCGCAGGCGGCGCTCGACAAGGCGCTGGCCTACATGAAGGACCGCAAGGCGTTCGGAAAACGCCTCGACGAATTCCAGGCGCTGCAGTTCAAGATCGCCGACATGGCGACCGAGCTGGAGGCCGCACGCACCTTCCTGTGGCGCGCGGCCGCCGCGCTCGACCGCAAGGACCCGGACGCCTCGATGCTCTGCGCGATGGCCAAGCGGTTCGGCACCGATGTCGGTTTCGAGGTCGCCAACCAGGCGCTACAGCTGCACGGCGGTTACGGCTATCTCAGCGAATACGGCGTCGAGAAGATCGTGCGCGATCTGCGCGTGCACCAGATCCTCGAAGGCACCAATGAAATCATGCGGCTGATCGTGTCGCGCAAGTTGATCGAGGGCGCGCGATGAATGATGTGGCCGCGGAAGGCGACCTGATCGCGCGCAAGGAAGGCTCTGCCGGCATCATCCGGCTCAACCGGCCGAAGGCGATCAATGCCGTGACGCTGGAGATGTTTCACGACATCGACAAGGCGCTCGACGCGTTCGAAGTCGATCCCGACGTCGCCGTCATCGTGCTGGAAGGCGCCGGCGAGCGCGGCCTATGCGCCGGCGGCGATATCCGCGCACTGTGGGAAAGCTCGAAGGTCAAGGGCGACCTCGGCAAGATCCTGTGGCGCGACGAGTACATTCTCAACGCGCGGATCAAGACATTTCCAAAACCCTACGTCGCCTTCATGGACGGCATCGTGATGGGCGGCGGCGTCGGCCTGTCGGCGCACGCGCGCCATCGCGTCGTGACCGAGCGAACCAAACTCGCGATGCCCGAGGTCGGGCTCGGCTTCTTCCCCGACGTCGGCGGCACCTATCTGCTGTCGCGTTCGCCGGGCGAGGTCGGCACCTATTTCGGCCTCACCGGCACCACGATGAATGGGCCGGACGCGATCTACGCCAAATTCGCCGACGCCGTGGTGCCGAGCGCAAAGCTGCCGGCGCTGCGCGAGGCGCTGACCAAGGTGGCCCCTCGCACCAGCTCGGACGAGATCGACCGGCTGATCGCGGGCTTCGCGACCGGCGAAAAATCCGGCCCGGTCGCCGCGATGCAGGCCAGGATCGACGGCTGGTTTGCGCACGGGCGGATGGAGGACATCGTCGCCGCACTTGAGGCCGACGGATCGGAGCTGGCGCAGGCCACGCTGAAGACGCTCGGTGAGAAATCGCCGCGCGGCATGGTGGTGACGTTGAAGCTGTTGCGGCTGGCGCGGGCGACCGAGACGCTGGAAGAGTGCCTGGTGCGCGAATATCGCGCCGCGCTCGAGGTGTTCGCCAGCGACGATTTCCGTGAGGGCGTGCGCGCCGCCGTGATCGACAAGGACCGCAATCCGAAATGGTCGCCCGCGAGAATCGAGGACGTGACGCCGGAGATGCTGGCGCCTTACTTCGCCGGGGTCGGCGCCGATGAACTGAAATTTCCCGACAGCAAATAGAAACGTCGCAAGCGGAGGACTTACCATGGCAAACGTCGCATTCATCGGGCTCGGCAATATGGGCGGGCCGATGGCGGCCAATCTGGTCAAGGCCGGCCACAAGGTGACCGCGTTCGATCTGGTCGCGGCGTCCCGCGATCAAGCCAAAAGCGACGGTGCCGCGATCGCCGAGAGCGGCGTCGGTGCGGTCAAGGGCGCCGATGTCGTGATCACCATGCTGCCGGCGGGCAAGCATGTGCTCGGCGTCTGGAACGAAGTGCTTCCCGCCATGAGCAAAGGCGCGCTGATCATCGATTGCTCGACCATCGACGTCGAAAGTGCCAAGCAGGCGCATGCGCTGGCTGCCAGGCACGGCATGGCCTCGGTCGATGCGCCGGTTTCCGGCGGCACCGGCGGTGCCAAGGGCGCGACGCTGACCTTCATGTGCGGCGGCGAGCCGAACGCCTTCGCTGCGGCCCAGCCGATGCTGGCGAACATGGGCAAGAAGATCGTGCATTGCGGTGCCGGCGGCGCGGGGCAGGCGGCCAAGATCTGCAACAACATGATCCTCGGCATCTCCATGATCGCGGTCGGCGAGGCCTTCGTGCTCGCCGAAAAGCTCGGCCTGTCGCATCAGGCGCTGTTCGACGTCGCCTCGACCTCGTCGGGGCAGTGCTGGTCGCTGACGACCTATTGCCCGGTTCCAGGCCCGGTGCCGACCTCGCCGGCCAACAACGACTACAAGCCCGGTTTCGCCTCCAACCTGATGGTCAAGGACCTGACGCTGGCCCAGGACGCCGCCAACGCGGCCGGCGCGGTGACGCCGCTCGGCAAGCACGCGCAGGAGCTCTACAAGACCTTCGACGCGTCGGGCCACGGCGGGGTCGACTTTTCCGGAATTATCCAGCACGTTCGCAGTCTCGCTGGGAAGTAGCTGACACTCGTAGCCCGGATGGAGCGCAGCGAAATCCGGAACAGCTCTATCGACTGGCGCGACCGCCCCCGGATTGCGCTTCGCTCCATCCGGGCTACGCTTGACGGTGACGCTGGTTGCCAATCAACGGGCTCGGAAGAAGATGACCACATTTCAGGACGCACGCGCCTTTCTGCTCAGGCACCGCACCGACTACGACACGGCGGTGAGAGATTTCCGCTGGCCGGATCCGGTGCCGTTCAACTGGGCGCTCGACTGGTTTGACGCCGAACTCGCGCACAATGCCGACAGCCGCGATAGGGCGGCGCTGTGGATCGTCGATGCAGCCAGCGGCAATGAGACCAGGCTTTCTTTCGCAGAGCTTTCGCGCCGCTCCAATCAGGTGGCAAACTTCTTGCGCGGGCAGGGGCTGAAGCGCGGCGACCATCTGTTGCTGCTGCTCGGCAATGTCGTGCCGCTGTGGGAGACCATGCTGGCGGCGATGAAGCTCGGGGTGGTCGTGATCCCCGCGACCACACTCTTGACCGCGGATGAATTGCGCGACCGGCTGGACCGCGGCAAGGCCAAGGCGGTGGTCGCGACGCAGGATCAGGTCGCGAAATTCGCCGGCCTCGGCAGTGACAGCCTCGTGCGCATCGTGGTTAGTGCTGCGCAGCCGCAGGATGGCTGGCTGCCGTTCGAGGATGCGGCGAAGCAATCCGACGCCTTCACGCCTGACGGCCCGACCAAGGCCGACGACCCGATGCTGCTCTATTTCACCTCGGGCACCACGGCGAAGCCAAAACTGGTGCGGCACAGCCAGCGCAGCTATCCGGTCGGCCATCTCTCGACCATGTACTGGATCGGCCTGCAGCCCGGCGACATCCATCTCAACATCTCCTCGCCCGGTTGGGCCAAGCATGCCTGGAGCTGCTTCTTCGCGCCGTGGAATGCCGGCGCCACGATCTTCATCGCCAACCAGCCACGCTTCGAGGCGAAAGGGCTGCTCTCGATCATCGGCCGTTGCGGCGTCACCACGCTGTGCGCGCCGCCGACGGTGTGGCGGATGTTCATTCAGGAAGATCTCGCAAGCTTCAAGGTTTCGCTGCGCGAAGTCTGCGGCGCCGGCGAGCCGCTCAATCCCGAGATCATCGATCAGGTTCAATCGGCCTGGGGCCTGACCATCCGCGACGGCTACGGCCAGACCGAGACCACGGCGCTCGCCGGTAACTCGCCGGGGCAGAAGGTAAAGGTCGGCTCGATGGGCCGGCCATTGCCGGGCTATCGGGTCCAGGTCACCGACAATGACGGCCGGGCCGCGAAGGAAGGCGAGGTGACCTTGCTGCTCGGCGCTGACAGGCCAGCCGGCCTGATGCAGGGCTATCAGGGCGACGACGGCCGGCTGATCGGCACCGACGGCGCGATCTACCGCAGCGGCGACGTCGTGTTCACCGATGACGATGGCTATCTGACCTTCGTCGGCCGCACCGACGACGTGTTCAAATCCTCCGACTACCGCATCTCGCCGTTCGAGCTGGAGAGCGTGCTGCTCGAGCATGACGCGGTGGCGGAAGCCGCCGTGGTGCCGAGCCCGGACCCGATCCGGCTGGCGATCCCCAAGGCCTATGTGCTGCTGGTGTCCGGGGTCGAGCGCACGCCGGAGACGGCGCTGTCGATCTTCCAGCACCTGCATGCCCGCCTGGCGCCGTTCAAGCGCATCCGCAAGATCGAGCTGGTCACCGAACTGCCGAAGACGATCTCCGGAAAAATCCGCCGCGTGCAGTTGCGCCGGCTCGAACATGAAGATAATCGCAGCGATGCGTTGCGCGGGGCCGAGTTCCGCGAGGAAGAATTTCCGGAGCTGCAGAAGGTGCGGACCTCCGGTTAGCAGAGGTTAGCCAATGAACGAAGTCTGGAAGAAGCCGCCGGTGTCGCTGGAAACCTACCAGGGCATGGTCGGCAAGGAGATCGGCGTGTCCTCGTGGCACCTGCTGGATCAGGGCCGCATCGACACCTATGCCGACGTGATCGAGGATCACCAGTTCATCCACGTCGATCCCGAGCGGGCGAAGCAGGAAACCGCGTTCGGCACCACGATCGCCCATGGCTTCCTCACGATGTCGCTGCTGTCGATCATGTCCTACGAGGTGATGCCGGTGCTCGAAGGCACCGCAATGGGCGTCAACTACGGCTTCGACAAGCTGCGCTTCATCTCGCCGGTGCGCTCGGGCAAACGCGTGCGCGGCCGCTTCGTGCTGGCGGAAGCTACGCTGCGCAAGCCGAAGGAGCTGCTGTCGCGCACCAACGTCACGGTCGAGATCGAGGGCGAGGAAAAGCCTGCGCTGGTCGCCGACTGGCTCGGCCTGATCTATTTCAGCTGAGCAATGGTTGAGTAGCTCCACCTTTCCCGCACGCAGGAGAGGTGGAGCGAGCCCGGCTAATCCAAGTAGTCCATTGACGGCTCTGATCCCCGGTGTCCATCATGCTGGCCTTAGGCGGTGCGGTCCCGGGAGTGGCAGCCATGGTGCAGAACTTCGTCGCCGGACTTGTCGTAGTCGCTTTGCTCGTGATTGGCTTGATTAGCCACGCCCAGGAACATCACGAGTGCTGGAACGGGCATCTGATCAAGAGCCTGAAGCCATGTGGGTCGATGACCCCTGACGTCTAGCGCCCGGCGGCCGTCATGACCGCTTGTAGCCGGACTTGACCCGGCCACCCATCGCTGCTCAAAAGTCCCCAACCTTTTCATGCCGCTCGGGCGTGCACCCTCTCCCCTTGTGGGAGAGGGCGGCGAAATCGAGCGGAGCGAGATGAAGCCGGGTGAGGGTATCTCTCCACGCGCTCATCTGTGGAGAGAACCCCTCATCCGGCGCGCTTGCGCGCCACCTTCTTCCACAAGGGGGAAGGGAAGAACAGGAATTTACGACATGGCAATCAGGTTTGACGGACGCGTCGCAATCGTCACCGGCGCGGGCAACGGTCTTGGGCGGGCGCATGCGCTGGGGCTGGCCAGCCGTGGCGCCAAGGTCGTGGTCAACGATTTCGGCGGCGCGCGCGACGGCACCGGCGGTTCGCTGTCGCCGGCCGAGACCGTGGTCGAGGAGATCCGCAAGGCCGGCGGCACCGCGATGGCCGACGGCGCTGACGTCTCGAATTTCGAGCAGGTCACCGCGATGGTCGAGCGCGCCACCAAGGAATGGGGCAGCGTCGATCTGCTCTGCGCCAATGCCGGCATCCTGCGCGACAAGTCGTTTGCCAAGATGGAAGTCGCCGACTGGGCCAAGGTGCTCGACGTGCATCTCACCGGCACCTTCTACTGCTGCAAGGCGGTGTGGGCCGGCATGCGCGAGCGCAATTACGGCCGCATTGTGCTGACCACTTCGTCGTCCGGCCTGTTCGGCAATTTCGGCCAGGGCAATTACGGTGCGGCGAAAGCCGGCATGGTCGGCCTGATGAACGTGCTCGCCGAGGAGGGCCGCAAGAACAACATCAAGGTCAACACCATCTCGCCGACGGCTGCGACCCGCATGACCGAGGAGCTGTTGCCGCCGCAGGCGCTGGCCCTGATGAAGCCGGAGGCGATCACGCCGGCGGTCGAATTCCTGCTCTCGGAGGATGCGCCGACCCGCACCATCATGGGTGCCGGCGCCGGCTCGTTCGCGGTGATCCGCGTGCTGGAGACCGAAGGCGTCAACCTGCCGCAGTCGGAATGGACCCCGGATGGCGTTGCCGCGCATTTCAATGCGATCAGCGACATGTCGACCGCGAAGGCGTTGCAGGGCGCGTTCGAGCAGACGCAGAAGTACGTCGCCCAGGCCGCCGCGCGGGCGGGGATCAAGCTTTAAGCCGTCATTCCGGGGCGGCGCGTAGCGACGAGCTTTGGCGTGCAATTGCACGCCAGAGAATCCATAACCACCATCGTGAGCATGGATTCCCCGATGCGCAATCGCGCATCTGTGGTCTGCGCCTTACGGCGCATCCCGGAATGACACCTTTTGTTGTGGCGCCGAGCTGGGCCTACACTCACGCCATGTCATCACCCTCCGCCAGCCACGTCGCCGTCATCGGAGCCGGACCTGCCGGCCTGATGGCGGCCGAAGTGCTCGCGCAGGGTGGCGCTGCCGTCACCGTCTACGACGCGATGCCGTCGGCCGGCCGCAAGTTCCTGATGGCGGGCCGTGGCGGGCTCAATCTGACCCACTCCGAACCGCTGCCGGATTTCCTCGGGCGCTATCGCGAGGCGATGCCGCATCTGGAGGCCGCAGTCGGGTCGTTTCCGCCCGACGCCCTGCGCGCCTGGAGCGCGGCGCTGGGGCAGCCGACCTTCATCGGCACCAGCGGCCGCGTGTTTCCCAAGACATTCAAGGCATCGCCACTGCTGCGCGCCTGGCTGCGGCGGCTCGATGCCGCGGGCGTACGGTTTGCATTCCGGCATCGCTGGATTGGGTGGGACGGCAGCGGCGGGCTGTTGTTTGCGACACCGGATGGTCCGCGCGTGGTCAATGCCGACGCGTCGGTGCTTGCACTTGGCGGCGCAAGCTGGCCGCGGCTCGGCTCCGACGGGGCGTGGACAGTGACCGTCGCGGCGAAGGGCATCGCCATCGCACCGATACGGCCGGCCAATTCCGGCTTTACGGTCGCCTGGTCGAATATCTTTCGCGATCGCTTCGAGGGCCAGCCGCTCAAGGGCGTCGCGCTCACGATGGGCCGGCATACGGTGCGCGGCGAGGCGGTCGTCACCCGGACCGGCATCGAAGGCGGCGCGATCTATGCGCTGTCGGCGGAATTGCGCGAGGCGGTGCTGGGTATCGGGCAGGCGACGCTGACGATCGCGCTGCGTCCGGACCTCGCCGCCGCCGCGCTGACCACCCGCTTGTCCGGGACGCGTGGCAAGCAGTCCTTCGCGAACTTCCTGCGCAAGGCGGCGCAACTCTCTCCCGTCGGGATCGGCCTGATGCAGGAGACAGCGATTGCGTCCGGACGGCCGCTGGCATCGCTCTCGTCGGCAGAGCTCGCACAGCTGATCAATGCGATTCCGGTGCAACTCACGGGCGTCGCGCCGATCGATCGCGCGATCTCAAGCGCCGGCGGGATTGCGTTCAGCGAACTCGATGCGCATTACATGCTGCGCAAATTGCCCGGTGTCTTCGCCGCCGGCGAGATGCTGGACTGGGAATCCCCCACCGGCGGCTATCTGTTGCAGGCCTCGTTTGCGACGGGCGTCGCCGCTGGCAAGGGGGCGTTGAACTGGCTTAATTCGTAGGGTGGAGCGCAGCGATACCCATCAATTTTCTTGTCGCCGCCGCGAGAGGATGGGTATCGCTGCGCTCCACCCATCCTACCAATTCGCGGTGCCTCACTCCGATCCGGTTTTCGTCGCGATGTCGGTAATGAATCCGAGCACACCGAACGTGGCGGCCACCGCACAGACGGCGGGCCAACCACCATAACTCCATGCTGCGGACGCCGCCGCCGCACCGACCGCGCCGCCGATGAAGAACAGCGCGACGAACAGGCCGTTGATCCGGCCGCGTGCCTCCGGCTGCAACAGATTGACGGCGCGGCGGCCGAGCGTCTGGTCGGTGGTGATGCCGAAATCGAGCAACACGGCGCCGACGCCAAGCATCGACAGGGCCGCGACCCGCGATTCGATCGCGCCGGCCCAGGCGCACAGCGCGAGCGCGCCGGCAATGAGAAGGTGCGAGATGATCAGCAACGGCCGCGCAAAACCCCTGTCGCCCCAGCGCCCTGCGATCGGCGTCGCCGCCGCGCCGGCGACACCGATCAGCGCGAACAGCGCGATCCCCTTGGCATCGAGCTTGAACGGCGCATCCGGCAGCCGCAGCGCGATGGCGGCCCAGAACGCGGTGAACGATGCCATCACCAGCGCCGCGGTCCAGGCGCGGACGCGCAGCACCGGCTCCTCGCGCAGCAGCTTTGGGAATGAGCGCAGCAGGGCGCCGTAGCTGACCTTCGCCGTCGGCTGCAGCGTCGGCAGAGTGCGTGCCAGCGCGGCGGCGAGCACCGTCATCAGCACGGCCGAGGTGAGGTAGTAGCCGCGCCAGTTCCAGCTGTCGGCGATCAGGCTCGCCATCGGCCGCGACAGCAGGATGCCAATCATCAGGCCGCTCATGACGTCGCCGATCGCTTGTCCCCGGCGTTCCGGCGGGACCATGGAGGCCACCAGCGGCACCACCATCTGGATCGCGGCGCACGAGGCGCCGAGGATAAAGGTGGCAGCCAGCAGCATCAGCGGTGTCGGTGCCATCGCGGTGCCGATCGCCGCGACGATGGCGCAGGCCAGCGTGCGCAGGATCAGCCGCTTGTTCTCGACGAGGTCGACCAGCGGCACCAGCAACAGCAGCCCGAGCGCGTAGCCGAGCAGGGTCAGCGTCGAGATCAGCCCGGCCTGCAGCGCGGTCATGTCGAGCGAGCGGCCCATCAGGCCGACCAGGATTTGCGGTGCGAACAGGTTGGTGACGACGGTGCCGGTGGTGATGGCGCCGATCCAGATCAGGGGACGGACGGAGACGGGGCGTGCCGGGGAGAGCTTGGTGGCTTCGGAAATCGTCATGGGACCTCGCGAGGGAGTGGCGAGGCGCCCTTTAGGGGATCGGGCTAATATGCTACAATTCAAATAAGATAATGAAGAATATGCGAGATTGTTATGAATACCCATGACCTTGTGGCGTTCGTCGCCGTGGTGGACACCGGATCGATCGTCGCGGCCTCAGTGCGGCTGAACCTGACCCAGCCCGGCGTGACGCGGCGGATCCAGAATCTCGAGGAGATGCTGGGCGCGCAGCTGCTCGACCGGCTCTCGAAGCCGCTGAAACCAACCGCCGCGGGCATCGAGGCTTATGAGCAGGGCCGCCGCCTGCTGCGCATGCTCGACGACCTCAAGTCAGGCGTCGCCAGCGACGGCGTGGTGCGCGGCGAGTTCAGGCTTGGCCTGACGCCGTTTTTGTCGGAGGCCGGGCTCACCGGTCCGCTCGACGCCGTGCGCGGCGAATTTCCCGCGCTCGCGGTGCGCGTCGTGTCGGGTTGGTCGCCGAACCACATGGAGCGGGTCAGCCGCAACGAGCTCGACGCCGCGGCGATCTGCCTGCCCGACGGCACGGCGCCGCCGGACGATCTCGCCGGCGACGATCTCGGCGCGCAGCCGGTGGTGTTCGTCGTCGCACGCGACATGAAGACGCCGAAATTCGTCGACCTCGAATGGCTGTCGCGGACCGGATGGGTGATCAACCAGGACGGCTGCGGCTTCCGCCAGACGCTGAAGCGCCATTTCGATGCGGCGCATTTGCCGTTCAACATCGCGGTCGAGGCGCTCGACAGCGAGCTGCGGCTGTCGCTGGTGGCGCGCGGCCTCGGCATCGGCCTCGTCACGCCGGTGGCGCTGAAGCGAAGCCCGATCCGCAATAGGCTCAAGACGGTGAAGATCGCGGATTTCAATCCCGCAGTGCGCGCCTGGATCGTGCACCGTCCGCCCGCCGGTCGTCTGGCGCGGCCGATCGAGGTGTTTCGCACGGCGCTGGATCAGGAGCTGCAGGCGCTGATCCGGGGGTAGCTTCGTGGGGTGAGCGGAGCGCGGCCCGCCGTCGCATTTCGAGGCCTCCGCTGCGCTACGGCACCTCCAGCGACAACGGCTTCGCCGTTGCGCGGGTGTGACGGCTTCGAGAGAGCGTCATCCCGAGGTGCGAGCCTTGCGGCGCAATTGCGCCGCTGGGCGAGCCTCGAAGGATGCGCGGGCGTTCAGATCAGCGCAGCTTGCCCCGCGCCGTCACCGGCAACGCGCCGATGATCTCGTCGCCGCGCACCATCACGACCTCGTCCATCATGTTGACGACGACGCAGACGTGATTGGGCACGATCCGCACGACGTCGCCGACATTCGGCCGGGTGTTGCTGCGCGCGAGATCGAGGAAACCGTGCTCCTCGGCGAAGCGCGCGATCCTGGCCTCGGGATGTTCGAGGATCAGGCCGTGGCCTTCGAGGCCGCCGGTGTCCGAGGTCAGCGTCTTGGAGCCGGCATCGAGGATGCCGCGTTCGGGGCCGGCGCGGCTGACCACGGTGGAATAGATATGCAGCGCGCAATCGTCCCAGCTCGCGACGCCGGCGGCGACCTGCATGCGATCGTTGTAGATGTAGGTGCCGAAGCGGTGCTCGGTGCCGCCCTTCAGTTTGCCGAGATTGATCAGGTTCGGCGTGCCGCCGGTCGAGACGATGGCCGCATCGAGGCCGTGGGCGCGCACACCGGCCAGGGCCTCGTCGTAGAATTTCTGCGCATCCGCCCAGCCGGTCTCGGTCGGGTACAGCATGAAGCCCGCGAAGCTCAGGCCCTTCGAGGCCGCGATCTCGCGTGCCAGCGCGATCGCCTCGGCCGGGGTCTCGACGCCGGCGCGCTTGCGGCCCGTATCGCATTCGACCACCACCGAAAGCGGGCGGCCGGAGGCGGCCGCGGCCTTCGGCAGGTCGCCGACCACGACGGAATTGTCGGCCGCGACGGTGACATTGGCCTTGCCTTGCAGGGCGCCGAGCCGCGCCATCTTCTCGTCGCCGAGCAGATTGTAGCTGATCAGGATGTCGTCGATGCCGCTATCGGCCATGATCTCGGCCTCGCCGAGCTTCTGGCAGGTGATGCCCCGGGCGCCGGCCTTGATTTGCAGCTGCGCCAGCATCGGATTCTTGTGCGTCTTGATGTGCGGCCGGCTGGCGACGCCGGCCTCGTCGCAGGCCTTCTGGATGCGCGCGATGTTGCGCTCGACCCGGTCCATGTCGATCACGGCGCAGGGCGTGCCGTATTCCTTGGCGATCTTGGCGGCGAGGGGCGTGGTCATCGGGGCGGCTCCAGTTCAGTCTCTTATGCCTGCTCAATCTCTTCGCGCAGCACCTCTAGTTCGAGCCAGCGGTCTTCCGCGGCGGCGAGCTCGTCCTGCGCCTTGGCGATCGCGGCCGAGGCGGCGTCGAACTTCTTGCGATCCTTCGCATAGAGGTCGGGATCGTCGAGCAGCTTCTGCTGCTTGGCGATCTCGGCGTGCAGTTTGTCGATCGTCTTCGGCAGCGTCTCCAGCGCGTGCTTCTCGTTGAAGCTCAGCCGGCGCCTGGGTGCGGCTTCGGGTGCGGTGGCCCTGGCTTCCTTTTTCTCCTCGACCTGGGCTTCCGCCTTCACGGTCTCGCGCTTCACGTCGGCGCCGCGCTGCGCCAGCATGTCGGAATAGCCGCCGGCATATTCGATCCAGCGGCCCTGGCCTTCGGGCACCACCACCGACGTCACCACGCGATCGAGGAAGTCGCGATCATGGCTGATCAGGATCACGGTGCCCTCGTAATCGCCGAGCATGTCCTCGAGCACGTCGAGGGTTTCGAGATCGAGATCGTTGGTCGGCTCGTCCAGGATCAGGAGGTTCGACGGCTTGGCCAGCGCGCGCGCCAGCATCAGGCGGCCGCGCTCGCCGCCGGACAGCGCCTCCAGCGGCGTGCCGCGCTGCTCCTGCGCGAACAGGAAGTCCTTCATATAGCCGATCACGTGCTTCGACTTGTCGCCGACCATGACGTGATCGCCGCGACCGCCGGTGAGCGCCTCGGCCAAGGTCAGCTTCGGATCGAGGCTCTCGCGATGCTGGTCGAGGGTTGCCATTTCGATATTGGCCCCGAGCCGCACCGAGCCGGAGTCGGGCGGATCGTTGCCGATCAGCAGATGCACCAGCGTGGTCTTGCCGGCGCCGTTGGGGCCGACGATGCCGACGCGGTCGCCGCGCTGGATCCGGGTCGAGAAGCCGTCGACGATCTTTCGCTCGCCAAAAGCCTTGGCGATGGTCTTGGCTTCGATCACCAGGCGGCCGGATTTCTCGGCCTCGGCGGCGGCGAGCGTGGCGTTGCCGGTGGCGCCGCGATAGTCGCGGCGCTGGTCGCGCAGCGCGAAGAGATTGCCGAGCCGCTTGACGTTGCGCTTGCGGCGGCCGGAGACGCCGTAGCGCAGCCAGTGCTCCTCGTTGACGATCTTGCGGTCGAGCTTGTGCTGCTCGCGCTCTTCCTCCGCCAGCACCTCGTCGCGCCATTCCTCGAACGCGCCGAAGCCGCGGTCGATCTGCCGGATCTGGCCGCGGTCGAGCCAGGCTGTGCTGCGAGACAGATTGGTGAGGAAGCGGCGGTCGTGGCTGATCAGCACCAGCGCGCAGCGCCGGCTTTCCAACTCGCCCTCGAGCCATTCGATGGTCGGCAGATCGAGATGGTTGGTCGGCTCGTCCAGCAGCAAAATATCGGGCGAGGGCGCCAGCACTCGCGCCAACGCGGCGCGGCGCGCCTCGCCGCCGGAGACATGCGCGGGATCTTCCTCGCCGCTGAGCCCGAGCTGTTCGAGCAGATAGCGCGCCTGGTAGTGGTCGTCGCCGGGGCCAAGGCCCGCCTCGACATAGGCCAGCGTCGTCTTGTGCTCGCCGAAGTCAGGCTCCTGCGGCAGATAGCGGATGGTAGCGCCGGGCTGCACGAAACGGCTGCCTCCATCCGGCTCGACCAGCCCAGCCGCGATCCGCAACAGCGTCGATTTGCCGGAGCCGTTGCGGCCGATCAGGCAGACGCGTTCGCCCGCGGAGACCGACAGTTCGACGCCTGACAGCAGCGGCGTGCCGCCGAACGTGAGGCTGATGTCCTTGAGCTGGATGAGAGGAGGCGGAGCCATCGCGCTAATTCCCGTTGGCCGGCGCCTGCTCGGCGCGGCGGCGCTGGATGCGGCGGATGGTCTGGTCGAGCGTCGAGAGGAAATTCGAGCGGTCGCGCGGCGAATAGGATTTCGGCCCGCCGGTGATCTCACCGGACGAGCGCAGATCGGTCATCAGATTGCGCACCGCCAGTGTCATGCCGATCGATTGTTCCGTGAACGGCTTGCCGTTCGGCGCGATCACCTCGGCGCCGGCCTTGACGCAGCGGCTCGCCAGCGGAATGTCCGCGGTGATCACGACGTCGCCCGCATGCGCGCGCTCCGCGATCCAGTCGTCGGCCGCATCCATGCCGGAACCTGCGGCGATGCGCTCGATCAAGGGATCCTGCGGCACGCGGATGAAACTGCCCGCGACCACGCTGACGGGCACGCCGAGCCGGATCGCGACGCGATAGATTTCGTCCTTCACCGGGCAGGCGTCGGCGTCGACATAGATGCGGGTGGAAGCAGGGGTTTCAGTCATCGATCTGGTGGTTGGCAGGCGCGGCCTGCGTGTACTCCATCGGGCGGAAAATTGCGAGCAAAACGAGAGGCTTGCCACGACGTTCGGTTCGACTACGATTGTCTGAGAAAAACAACCGAAATAAGGGGAAACCCCATGGATTCGAAGGCGCCTTCGCTGACCTACCGCGTCTCGGCCTACAACACCTCAAAGCTCTCGGAGAACAAGATCCACGACGACACGGTGGCGCGGAAGTTCGGCTTTTCCGGCGGTCTCGTGCCCGGCGTCGATGTGATGGCCTACATGATGCACCTGCCGGTCGAGAAATGGGGGCGCGCTTTCCTGGAACGCGGTCTTATCGAGGCACGCTTCGTCAGGCCGGTCTATGACGGCGAGATCGCGGAATTGACCGGCCGGGAGACCGGCAATGGGCTGACGATCGAGCTGCACAGCCGCGGCGAGCTCTGCGCCACCGGCACCGCGTCGCTGCCGGCGTCAGCGCCGACATTCGTGCTCGACGACTACAAGCAGGTCGCTGCCGTTGCCGAGCGCAAGCCGGTGAGCGCCTCGTCCTATGAAGAGGGCAAGTGGCTCGGCGTGATCCCACGCGACTGGTCGGGCGACGCCGCGAAGGACTATCTCGCCGACATCAGGGAGACCGATCCGATCTATCTGCGCGAAGGTCTCGGCCATCCCGGCCTGCTGCCGCGGGTAATGAACAAGGTCCTGGTCGACAATGCGGTCCTTGGGCCCTGGATCCATGTCGGCACCCGCATGCAGCTGCTGTCGGCCGGCAAGATCGGCGACGAGCTGACCGCGCGCGCCAAGGTGACCGGCAATTACGACAAGAAGGGGCATCGATTCGTCGAGCTCGACGCGCTGGTGCTCGGCAACGGCGTGCCGCTGGCGCATTGCTGGCACATCGCGATCACCCAGCCGCGCGAGCAGGCGGCGGCGTAACCCGACGACGCTGCCGGCAATAACCGGGCAATCCACCGACGCGCGCAACTGTCATCCCCCGCGAAAGCGGGGGATCCAGTACGCCGCGGCTTCTCGGTTTGATCGCTGACGTCTCTGGAATACTGGATCGCCCGCTTTCGCGGGCGATGACACCTGTGTGATTACGGCAATACGCCCCTACGCCGGGTTCGTCTTGGCCTCCTGGATTGCGCGCCAGACGCGCTCGGGCGTCAGCGGCATGTTGATGTGCTTGATGCCGTATTCCGACAGCGCGTCCACCACGGCGTTGACGATGCAGACCAGGCTGCCGGCGCAGCCGGCTTCGCCGCAGCCCTTGGTGCCGAGCGGATTGGATTTCGCCGGCGAGGGATGATCGCCGACCTGCATCGACGGCACGTCGCCGGCGCGCGGCAGCGCGTAGTCCATGAACGAGCCGGTGATCGGCTGACCCGAGCTGTCGTAGCTGACTTCCTCCATCAGCGCCTGGCCGATGCCCTGCGCGACGCCGCCATGCAATTGGCCGGCGACGATCATCGGATTGACCACGGTGCCGAAATCGTTGACCGCGGAGTAGCGCACGATCCGCGTCACGCCGGTGTCGGGATCGATCTCGACCTCGGCGACATGGCAGCCGTTCGGGAAGGTCGACGCCGTCTCCTTGGTGGCGTGATCGACGTCGAGCGTCTCAGGCGTGCCCTCGGGCATCTTGCTGTCGCGCATCCGCTCGGCGAGCTCCATGATCCCGATCGAGCGGTCGGTGCCGGCGATGGTGAAGCGGCCCTGGCCGAATTCGATGTCGGTTTCAGAAGCCTCCAGCATGTGCGCGGCGGCCTTCTTGCCCTTCTCGACGACCAGCGCAGCGGCCTCGACGATCGCCTGGCCGGTCGCCGTGATTGAGCGCGAGCCGCCGGTGCCGTTGCCGAACCGCACCAGATCGCTGTCGCCCTGTTCGAGCGTGATCTTCTCGAAGGGAACGCCGAGCTGGTCGGACAGCACCTGGGCGAACGGCGTGGCGTGGCCCTGGCCGTAGTCCAGCGTGCCGGTGGTCAGCTTCACCGAGCCGTCGGGCTCGAAGGTGATCTTGCCGAGCTCGCCGGACGGCGGCGCGGTGACCTCGAGATAGGAGCCGACGGCGATGCCACGCAGCTTGCCGCTCTTTTTGCTCTCCTTCTTGCGCTTGGCGAAGTTGTCGTAGTCGGAGATCTCCAGCGCCTTCTGGAACACGCCGGCGAAATCGCCGCTGTCATAGGTCACGCCGGAGGCGGCCGGGAACGGCAGCTGCGACGGCTTGATGAAGTTGCGCTTGCGCAAGGTGAAGCGGTTGATGCCCATCTCGTCGGCCGCGGCGTCGATCAGCCGCTCCATGTAGTAATTCGCCTCGGGCCGGCCGGCACCGCGATAGGCGCCCATCAGCGTGGTGTTGGTCAGGACGGTCTTGATGTCGACGCCGAGCAGGGGCGTGCGATAGACGCTGGCGAGGTTCTTGCCGGTGTTGAGCGAAAGCGGGCCCGGCGCGACGCCGGTGATGTAGGCGCCGAGATTGCCGTAGCCTGACAGCCGCACCGCGAGGAACTTGCCGTCGGCATCGAGTGCGAGCTCGGCATGGATGAGCTGTGCGCGGCCCTGGCTGTCGGACAGGAAGCTGGTCGAGCGCTCGTCGAGCCACTTCACCGGACGGCCGAGCTCGCGCGCCGCATGCGCGATGCAGGTGTACTCGGGATAGTTGAGGTTCTTCATCCCGAACGAGCCGCCGACATTGCCGGTGAGGATGCGGACCTTGTCGGCGGGCACGTTGAGCAGGCGCGCCAGGATCGCCTTGTTGCCGGAGACGCCCTGGGTCGGCACCTGCAGCGTGAAGCGTTCGGTCTTCTTGTCGTAATGCGCGAGCGCAACGCGCGGCTCCATCGAGACCACGGCGACCCGGGTGTTGACGATGTCGAGTTTGGTGACGTGCGCGGCGGCGGCGAACGCGGCCTCGATCTTGGCGGCGTCGCCGTAATGATAGTCGAGCGCGACATTGTCGGGGATGTCGTCATAGAGCTGCGGCGCGCCCGGCTTGGCGGCCTCGGCCGCATCGGTCACGGCCGGTAACGGCTCGATGTCGACCTCGACGGCCTCGGCCGCGTCACGCGCCTGCGCTGCGGTCTCGGCCACCACGAAGGCCACGGGATCGCCGACGAAGCGCACCTTGTCGGTGACGAGCGCGGGCCGGTTGGTCTGCTTCAGCGGGGAGCCGTCGCGGTTCTTCAGCGGCAGGCCGCAGGTGAAGGGGTTGTAGCCGGCGGCGGCGAGGTCGGCGCCGGTCCAGACCCCGAGCACGCCCGGCATCGCCTTGGCGGCCGTCGTATCGATCCCCTTGATGAGTCCGTGGGCATGGGAGGAGCGGACCATCCAGCAAATGGCCTGGCCGGGCAGGGAGAAATCGTCGGTGTATTTGCCCTTGCCGCGCACCAGGGTGTCGTCCTCCTTTCGTCGAACAGGCTGTCCGACACCGTATTTTTGCAGTGCGATAGCGTTCTCGAGGGAGGCGGGCTGCGTATGATCTTGCATCGAAAATGACCTGAAATGCCCGGATTTGGCGGAGTTTGGGGGTGCTGAGGAGATAACGCACACCCCCCTTAACGACAACGCCCGATTGGGCATGGACCCAATGTGAACGGAGTTTGCGTAGGGCTTTGACGCTGCTAAAGTTTCCGTGAACGACAATTATTCGGCGGGCCGTTGGATTCCCCTTCGGCCCTGCGGAAAGACAGTTTTGATGAATGACCATGTGCGGCTTTGCGACGGCCCTCCGGCCGGCGAAGCCCCGTCAGGGTTGGTTGCGGCAGCCGCGGATACTGGCGTCTACGCCGCACTCGATCTTGGCACCAACAATTGCCGGCTGTTGATCGCCTGTCCCACCGGCGACGGGTTCCGCGTGGTCGATTCGTTCTCGCGGATCATCCGGCTCGGCGAAGGCATCGCCGCGACCGGCTCGATCAGCGAGGCGGCGATCGAGCGCGCGATCGCCGCGCTTGCCATTTGCAGCGACAAGATCCGCTATCGCAAGGCCCGCCGGCTGCGGCTGATCGCCACCGAGGCCTGCCGCGCTGCCGGCAACGCCGAGAGCTTTCGCGCGCGCGTCGCGGCGGAGACCGGCATCGAGCTCGAGGTGATCGATCGCGAGACCGAGGCGACGCTGGCCGTGATCGGCTGCTCGCCGCTGCTCGATCCGAAGGGGCGGGGCGCCATCCTGTTCGACATCGGCGGCGGCTCGACCGAGCTGGTGCGGATCGAGCGCGATCCCGACGCGCCCGATGCGCCGCCGCGGATCAAGGCGTGGATGTCGATCCCGCTCGGCGTCGTGACGCTGGCCGAACATTTCGGCGGCAGGAACGTCAGCAGGGATTTGTATGCGCAGATGATCGATGAGGTCGCCCGCCACGTCGCGCCGTTCGCGGCCGAGCACGGCGCGGATCTGCGCGACATGCACATGCTCGGCACTTCGGGCACCGTGACAACGCTCGCCGGCGTGTTCCTCAATCTGTCGCGCTACGATCGCCGCCGCATCGACGGCATCTGGATGAACGACCGCGACGTGTCAGCGACGATCCAGAAGCTGCTCGGCATGAACTACGAGGCGCGCGTCAACAACAATTGCATCAGCGTCGAACGGGCCGACCTCGTGCTCGCCGGCTGCGCGATCCTCGATGCGATCCGCAACGCCTTCCCGATGCCGCGGCTTCGGGTCGCCGATCGCGGCCTGCGCGAGGGCATGCTGGTCGAGATGATGCGCGAGGACGGCGCGCTGCGAGCGTGCTAGAGCTTCTCTTGCCTCGCCCCGCTTGCGGGGAGAGGCATAGGCCGCCTTTGGCGGCCGTTCTCAAGACGGACGCCGAAGCGGAGCTTCGGCTATGTTGCATGTCAATGCAATCCGGGTGAGGGGGACGCTCCACGAGCGCATCTCTCACCTTCATCGCGGAAACAGCCCCTCACCCCAACCCTCCCCCCGCAAGAGCGGGGCGAGGGAGTAGAGAAGCAGTATGGCGAAAGACACCACCGGGCGGCTGCACGTCACGGTCAAGAGCGGCGGCAAGCGCAAATTGTCGTCAAAACTCTGGCTCGAGCGCCAGCTTAACGATCCCTACGTCGCCAAGGCCAAGGCGATGGGATATCGCTCGCGCGCGGCGTTCAAGCTGCTCGAGATCGACGACAAATACCGCCTGCTCAAGCCGGGCCTGACCGTGGTCGACCTCGGCGCGGCGCCCGGCGGCTGGAGCCAGATCGCGGCCAAGCGTACCGGCGCTGCCGACGGCAAGGGCAAGGTGGTCGCGATCGATCTCCTGGAGATGGGCGAGATCCCCGGCGTCACCTTTGCGCAACTCGACTTCCTCGACCATGACGCGCCGGAAAAGCTGATCGCAATGATGGGCGGCCGCGCCGATTTCGTGATGTCGGACATGGCTGCCAACACCACCGGCCATCGCAAGACCGATCAGCTGCGCATCATCGGCCTGGTCGAGACCGCCGCGCATTTCGCCGGCGAGGTGCTCAATCCCGGCGGAACGTTCCTGGCAAAAGTGTTCCAGAGCGGCGCCGATGCCGAGCTGGTGGCGCAGCTGAAGCGCGATTTCGCCAGCGTGCGGCACGTCAAGCCGTCCGCCAGCCGGCAGGATTCATCGGAGCGCTACGTGCTCGCGACGGGATTCAGAGGCCAACCACAGCCGTCATCGCGAGGCGCGTAGCGACGAAGCAATCCATCCATCCGAATGCGCGGAGGCATGGATTGCTTCGCTTTGCTCGCAATGACGGGGAGAGAGTCTCGCGGGCACCCCACTATGCCGCCGTTCGGGAAACGGACGGATGCGATCCCGCGCGCTGCGGCAGCACCAGCACGCAGGCGATGATGAAGATCGCGAGCACCGCCGACGCGATCGGGCGGCTCAGCGCCAGGCCGCCGTCGCTGACCGGCTTGTCGAGGAAATCGCCGACCGTGGCGCCCAGCGGCCGCGACAGGATGAAAGCCAGCCAGAACAGCGTCACGCGCGAGATCGAGGTCCAGTAATAGGCTGCAGCAATCGCGGCCAGTGCTGCGCCGAACACCAGCGCGCCGCCCTCGTAGCCGAGCCCGGTGGAATCGGCGATCCAGTCGCCGAGCGCGGTGCCGAGCGTCTGCGAGAACGTGATCGCGGTCCAGTACAGCGCCTCGACCCGCGGCGTGCTCACAGTGTTGACCGAGATCGAGCCGAGCGACCAGTACCAGAGGCCGAGCGTGAGCAGCAGCAGGCAGAGCAGCAGCGCCGAGCCGCCGGTGTAGCCGATGCCGAGCGAGCGATCGGCAAAATCGGCCATGGTGGTGCCGAACGTCGTCGAGGCGACGATCGTGGCCCAGTACAGCACCGGCTGAAACGCCTTCGCGGCGATCTGTGCCGCGACCAGGGCCGCGAGCACGAACAGGAACAACATGGTCCCGGCCAGGTAGCCCCAGTTCAGCGTCATCGTGACGGTGTCGCCACCGGTCTCGCCGAGCGTGGTCGCGGCGATCTTGATGATCCAGAACACCAGCGTGACCTCGGGAACCTTGCTCTTGGTGTATTCGATCGAGTTCATCGGGCGCGCTCCTGCGGGATCACGCGGCTTTACCCGGCAAAGCCGACATGGTTTCGACGGCCCCATTCAACAAAGCTTGAGCGGGCCGGGCTCTACGTGCTGGCGACTGGGTTTCGCGGAAGGTGAAGGAGCGGTCATGCAACCTCGGCGCAACGTGTCCCGTCACCCTGGGGAGGCCGCGTAGCGGCCGTCTCGAAGGGTCGACGGCCCGGTTGGTGGCCGTGCATCCTTCGAGATGCGGCTTCGCCGCTCCTCAGTATGACGGTGATAAATCGAGCTGAACCTACCCCAGCCGCTGATCCCGCGCGTTCTGGGTATCCTCGGTCGCGGCCTTGACGGCATCGACGGCGGCGCGTTTCTCGGCGCCCTTGCGGCTCGAGATGTCGATCGCCTTGCGGCCGGCGATCTCGTTGCCGGCGTCGGCCGGCATCTGCCAGAAGAACCAGGCTGAGGCCGCCGAGATCAGCGAGACCACGATGAAGGCCGGCGCGAACACGTCGGCGGACAGTTCGGTCGCGTGGTGCAATGCCAGGGTGGTTTCAACCGAGAACGCGCCGACCGCAACGCCGGCGGACACCGCGAGCTGCTGGTTGACGCTGACGAGCGTGGTGGCGCGGCTCATCTGCGGCGCCTCGACCTCGGCATAGGCCACGGTGTTGATGGCGGTGAATTGCAGCGATCGGAAGAACCCGCCGACCACCAGGATGGTGAAGATCAGCATCAGCGGCGTCGAGATCGTGAACAGCGCGCAGGCGGCGAGGAAGGCCGAGCTGACCACCGCATTGACCGTCATCATGTTGCGGAAGCCGAAGGCCTTGATGATGCGCGCGGCCAGCGTCTTCATGCCCATGGCGCCGACCGCGGAGGCGAAGGTGACGAGGCCGGACTGGAACGGCGACAGGCCGAAGCCGACCTGCATCAGCAGCGGCAGCAGGAACGGCAGCGCGCCGATGCCGAGCCGGAACATGAAGCCGCCGACGATCGAGGCGCGCATCGTCGGCAGCCGCAGCAGGCCGAAATCGAGCACCGGCGAGCCGGTGCGCCGGGCGTGCAGGACGTAGAGCGTCATCGAGATCGTGCCGACCCCGACCAGCGCGGCGACGATCGGCCACGGCAACAGATTGAGGCCCGCGACCGACAGTCCGAAGGCGATGCCGGCAAGGCCGATGCCGGCCAGCACCAGTCCTATCAGGTCGAAGCGTTCGGGGTCCTCGCTCTTGATCGGGTCGATGTATTTCAGCGCCAGGAAGATGCCGAGTAGCCCGATCGGGATGTTGATCAGGAAGATCCAATGCCAGGAGAAATAAGTGGTGATGAAGCCGCCGAGCGGCGGCCCGATCACCGGGCCGATCAGCGCCGGCACCGTGACCCAGGCCATCGCGTTGACCAGCGCGCTCTTGTCGACCGAGCGTAACAGCACCAGCCGCCCGACCGGGGTCATCATCGCCCCGCCGAGGCCCTGCAGGATGCGGGCGAACACGAAGTCGGTCACCGAGCCCGACAGCGCGCAGCCGATCGAGCCCAGCATGAACACGGCGACCGCGCCGGCAAACACGATGCGGGCGCCGAAGCGGTCCGCGGTCCAGCCGCTGGCCGGGATGAACACCGCGAGCGACAGCAAATAGGAGGTGATCGCGAGCTTCAGCGTCAGGGGGCTGGTGCCGATATCGGCGGCGATCGCCGGCAGCGAGGTCGCAATCACCGTGGAGTCCATGTTTTCCATGAACAGGGCGGTGGCCACGATGAGCGGGATCAGGCGTTGTTTGTTCATCAAAACAGGACAGCTGTGCTGAAAAAGGCGGGCGAGGGGGCCATATCATCCTGCCCGCGGCCACGCTATTGCGGAACCGGCCAAACGCCCTAAATCCTCCGTGACGCTGGTATGCATCCGCCCGCGTTAGAGGTGCCCGCCGTGATCTACGTCCTAGCCGCTCTCTTGCCGCCGATCGGGCTGCTCCTGAACGGACAGCCGTTTTCGGCCATCTTCAATCTGGTCCTGATCGTGTTTTGTGCGATTTTCGGGCTGTTTTTCCACATCTTGCTGCTGGTGCCGTCGGCCCATGCGGTGATCGCGGTCCACATGAAGCGGGAAGACCGCCGGCACCGCGAGATGGTCGAGGCGATCCGCCGCCACGGGCCGCCGCCGGGTTACAGGGTCCCCTGAAGCGGCCCGTAAAAAGGCCTGTGCATGGCTGGCAAACGCTTTGATTCGTCATGCCGCCATGCTATCGACCAGCGTCAACCCCACCGATGGGCGCCGATTCGACGGTGACGCAGCAGCGTCGCCGCAGGCGGCGTTCATCCGTAAGACCATCGCGGCTGGGCCGCAGATAAGGAGTTGGCAATGGCCACGGGATTTCCGGCTATCCGAGAAGCCTTCACGTTCGACGATGTGCTTCTGAAGCCCGGTCTGTCCGACGTCCTTCCCTCGGAAGTCGATATCCGCTCGCGCGTCACCCGCGCGATCCAGCTCAACATCCCGATCATGGCGTCCGCGATGGACACCGTCACCGAAGCGCGCATGGCGATCGCGATGGCGCAGGCCGGTGGCCTCGGCGTCATTCACCGCAACTTCGATCCCGAGGGCCAGGCCGCGCAGGTGCGGCAGGTGAAGAAGTTCGAATCCGGCATGGTGGTCAATCCGCTGACCATCGGCCCCGACGCCACGCTGGCCGATGCGCTGACCCTGATGAAGGAAAACGGCATCTCCGGCATTCCGGTGGTCACCGGTAGCGCCAAGAACGTGCCGGGCAAGCTGGTCGGCATCCTGACCAACCGCGACGTGCGCTTCGCCAGCGATCCCAGGCAGAAGGTCTCGGAGCTGATGACGCATGAGAACCTCGTCACGGTGCGCGAGGGCGTCAGCCAGGACGAGGCGAAGCGGATGCTGCACCAGCATCGCATCGAGAAGCTGCTGGTGGTCGACGAGCAATATCGCTGCGTCGGCCTGATCACCGTGAAGGACATCGAGAAGGCGGTCGCCCATCCGCTGGCCTGCAAGGACGCGCAGGGCCGGCTTCGCGTCGCCGCTGCCACGACGGTCGGCGAGACCGGCTATGAGCGCACCGAACGACTGATCGATGCCGGCGTCGACGTCGTCGTGGTCGACACCGCGCACGGCCACTCGCAGCACGTGCTCAATGCCGTCAACCGGATCAAGCGGCTCTCCAACGCGGTCCAGGTCGTGGCGGGTAACGTCGCGACCGAAGGCGGCGCGCAGGCGCTGATCGATGCCGGCGCCGACTGTATCAAGGTCGGCATCGGTCCGGGCTCGATCTGCACCACGCGCATCGTCGCCGGCGTCGGCGTGCCGCAGCTCACCGCGATCATGGATGCGGTGGCGGCGGCGAAGAAGGCCGACATCCCCGTGATCGCCGATGGCGGCATCAAATATTCCGGCGACCTCGCCAAGGCGCTCGCCGCCGGTGCCGACATCGCGATGGTCGGCTCGCTGCTCGCCGGCACCGACGAGACTCCAGGCGAAGTGTTTCTGTGGCAGGGTCGCTCCTACAAGGCCTATCGCGGTATGGGCTCGGTCGGCGCGATGGCGCGCGGCTCGGCCGACCGCTACTTCCAGCAGGACATCAAGGACACGCTGAAGCTCGTGCCCGAGGGCATTGAGGGCCAGGTGCCCTACAAGGGCCCGGTCGGCAACGTCATGCACCAACTCGCCGGCGGCCTCCGCGCCGCGATGGGCTATGTCGGCGCCAAGGACATCAAGGATTTCCACGGCAAGGCCGAGTTCGTCCGTATCACCGGCGCCGGCCTGCGCGAGAGCCACGTCCACGACGTGACCATCACGCGGGAAGCCCCGAACTATCCGGGCGGGGTGTAACTGTCATTCCGGGGCTCGCGAAGCGAGAGCCCGGAATCCATCGAGCCTCATCGGTGGTGGATGAATGGATTCCGGGCTCGTGCTTCGCACGCCCCGGAATGACGATGGTCGTATTTGCGCGACGTCGTTCGGCATGACGCCCGTCATTTCAAACAACGTTTCAAACAGTTCGACGCGAAAGAGCAAATCCATCTCCCTTGCGGGGAACTGGATTGCATGACTACGTGTGCGCCACGAAACAATCACCGCAAGAGGAAACCCCTATGTCCCAAGGAAAGCGCATCGTTCTGGCCTCGCGCCCGCATGGCGAGCCCACGCCGGCCAATTTCAGGCTCGAGGACTACACGCCGCCGGCGCCCGGCGCGGGCGAGGTGCTGCTGCGCACCATCTGGCTGTCGCTTGATCCCTATATGCGCGGCCGCATGGCCGACGGTCCGTCCTATGCCGCGCCGGTGCCGGTCGGCGGCGTGATGGAAGGCGGTACGGTGAGCGAGGTGATCGCCTCCAACAATCCCGGCTTTGCCAAGGGCGACATCGTGCTGTCGCGCGCGGGCTGGCAGACGCATGCGCTGTCCGACGGCAAGGGCCTCGCCAAGATCGATCCGAAGCTCGCACCGATCTCGACCGCGGTCGGTGTGCTCGGCATGCCCGGCATGACCGCCTATACCGGCCTGCTCGAGATCGGCAAGCCGCAGGCGGGCGAGACGGTGGTGGTCGCGGCCGCGTCCGGCGCGGTCGGCTCGGCGGTCGGCCAGATCGCCAAGATCAAGGGCGCGCGGGCGATCGGCATCGCCGGCGGCAAGGACAAATGCGCCTACGTCAAGAATGAGCTCGGCTTCGACGAGTGCCTCGACCATCGCGATCCCAACCTCGCGGCGAAGCTCAAGGAAGCCTGTCCGAAGGGCATCGACGTCTATTTCGAGAATGTCGGCGGCGCGGTGTTCGACGCGGTGTTTCCGCTGCTCAACGCGTTCGCGCGCATTCCGGTGTGCGGCCTGATCGCGCATTACAACGACACCGAGGCGCACGCCCCGAAATGGGCCGGCGCGATGATGCGCAACATCCTGACCAAGCGGCTGACCTTCCGCGGCTTCATCGTCAGCGACTTCGCCGCCATGCATGGCGACTTCCTCCGCGACATGTCGCAGTGGGTGCGCGAGGGCAAGGTCAAGTACAAGGAGTTCGTGACCGAGGGCCTGGACAGCGCGCCGGAGGCCTTCATGGGCCTGCTCAAGGGCGCCAATTTCGGCAAGCAGCTGGTCCGGATCGGGCCCGACAAGGCGTGAAGCGAGGGCCTACCAAACCGTTTTCGAGCGAAGCGGGTACCGGTTCGCGTGAAGAAAACGCGTCAAAATAGGAATCTGGAGCCCCGTTCCACGGGGCTCTAGCTCCCATTCCGCGCAACAAAGTATCAAAAACGCCACAATGGCGGGTTTTTGGGGGCTTTTCGGCCCCCATTTGCTTGACGGAGACCGGCGGCAGTTGATTCAATATGGCTATATTTCAGGTGTAGTCATGATTTTTGAACTGATTGTTTCCGGGGTCATTCTCCTCGCCGTCGGCTATTGGGCGACAATGTTCGTCATGGGCCGCCGCGACGACGTCTTGCATGGAAAATTCGTCGCGGAGGAGCCGGACACGGAGCCGGTCCGTGTCATGCCGCAAGTGACGCGCGTGCGGCCGGCGCCGGCCGCGCCGCAACCGAACAAGGACTCGTTGCAGGCCCTGCTCACCGTCATCAAGCGCGACCTGAACGACGCGGCGCGCAGTTGACGCCGCTCAAGCGGCGGGCTGCTTGCCGAGCAGCATGTCCAGGTCGACATCGACCTGGCCTTTGGCCCTGATGTGGCGCACTTCAAAGCTGTCGGGCTGGAAGCGATATTCGACCAGACCAACTTCCTTGATGCCGATCACTTCCTGCCGCGCGTCTGAAATGATGAAGCCGGCCGAGGGCGCCCAGATGTGCCGGACATGCTCGAACGTGTAGTCGCGGCGCTGATGCACATGGCCGCTGCCGACCAGGCGCCAATCGACCTTGCCGAACATCTCGATCAGGCGGCGCCGCGCCGGTTGCGGCACGAAACGGATCGCGGTCTCGACGCGCTCGGCATCGTAGGGCAGGTCGAGATAGAGCGGCTTGTGCAGGAACAGTGCGACCGGTCTGCCGACGGCCTTGTCGAGCGTGCCCGCGAGCCAGTCGAACTGCGCGGCCTCGCTGTCGAGGCCGGTGTTCATGATCAGCGAATTCAGTCCGATGAAGCACCAGCCGGCGGCGTCGAAATGCCAGCGGTCCTCGCCGAGCACCGAGGTGAAGGCGCGGCGCGTGTCCTCGGTCGGCAGCTGCGAAGGCGTGGGACCGACCGCGGTCGGATTGTCGCCGATGTCGTGATTGCCCGGCAGATACAGGCAATCGACCGGCAGCGCGTTGTGCAATTGTTTGGCGAATACCAGATCGTCGCGGCTGGTCGGCCCGTCGAACGAGACGTCGCCGGAGTTGAGCACCAGATCCGGCCGCGTCGCATCGATGTGCTCGCTGACGCGATGAAAATTGTCGACGAGCGGCTTGAAGCGGCGCGCGAGGTGAGTGTCGGAGATTTGGGTCAGGCGAAACTGGGGCATGCATCGATCCCTTTCACGCGGAGCATAGGTCGGCGCGAAGTCGGAACGATGACGATTTCGCCGTCTTATTCGACGCGTTGTTTGATAGGTTGTTTGATCACTTGTTTGAACGCGCGGCGCGGAGCCTAGATCGCCAGCTGCCGCATCGCGGACGTCGACGCCGCGGGCGGCCTGGCGCGGCCTCCGAGCAGTCCCGTATCGGGCAGATTGGTTCCCGTGGCGGCCGGCGGCGCGTCGAGCCCGAAATAGGCCAGCGCGTCGCGCCTGACGTCGTAGGCCGCGAAACCGAGCAGGGCGAGCACCAGCGTCGTGACCAGCGCATCCCTGACGATGTCGCGCGTCGAGCGATAGCCGCTGCGGAAATAGACCGAGAGCAGGATCGCAACCAGCAGCGCCGTGGCGACGCCGGCCAGCCCCGCCATCACCATGCCGAGCCCGCCATCGGCTGCGTCGTCGAACCAGCCGGTGCCGGGATCGATCGCCTTCAGCAGGGGCGTGAGGAGATCGCCGAGAGCCGCGGCCGCCCCGGCCGCGCCGTCGAGGATCGGGGTGATGATGCTCATTGCGCCAAACGTGAGGGCTGAAACCGCCATTGGTCCTGGGAGTTGGTCACCCGGGCTCGGGTGATGGTTCAACGGGCTGCCTAGGCGCCTTACTGGAAGGCTTCATTGTGTTGGGCGGCAGTGGCGGCTAAGAGGGCGGCCGGGCGCCCGTGGCTGAGGGAGATTCTTGATGTCGGTTCAAATGGTTCTATTGCCGGTCTTCATCCAGATTGGGCTCACCTTCGCGCTCTTGTTCGGGATGGCGACGCTGCGCACGCGGACGCTGGCGAGCGGTGAGACCAAGATGCGCGACATCGCGCTGCGCCAGCCGAACTGGCCGGAGCGCGCCACCCAGCTCGGCAACTGTTTTGCCAACCAGTTCGAGCTGCCGGTACTGTTCTATGTCCTGATCGCCATTGCGCTGCCGATCCGCCATGCCGATCTGTTCATCGTGCTGATGTCCTGGGTGTTCGTGGTGACACGGTTCGCCCATGCCGGCGTCTTCGTCACCTCCAACGACGTGCGGCCGCGCTCGCTCGCCTGGTTCGCCGGCGTGCTGGTGCTGGCGGCGATGTGGCTGTATTTCGCGCTCAAGATCCTGCTGCTGATCTGATGCGCCCAACCGAAAGAGTTCAATGACCCCCGCTGCCCGGCTCTCCGCCGCGATCGAGCTGATCGCCACCATCGACGCCCAGCGCATTCCTGCGGCGAAAGCGCTGAAGGAATGGGGCACCGCGCACCGCTATGCCGGCTCCGGCGATCGCGCCGCGATCTCCGGCCTGATCTGGGACGTGCTGCGCCGGCAATCCTCCGCGGCCTATTTGATGGACGATGCCAGCGCCCGCTCGCGGGTGCTCGGCATGCTCAAGCTCGAGCGCGGCATGGATGTCCCGACGATCTCGGCGCTGTGCGATGGCGGCCGGTTCGCGCCGGAACAGCTGACTGCGGCTGAAGAGGCCGCACTGACCTCGCGTTCCCTCAAGGAGGCGCCGGCGCATGTCGCAGGTGATTATCCGGACTGGCTCGACCCGCATCTGGCCAAGGTGTTCGGCGACGACCGTGCCGCGGAAGCGACCGCGATGGCGAGCCGGGCGCCGCTCGATCTGCGCGTCAACACGCTGCGCGGCAAGCGCGAGAAGCTGCTGCCGCGGCTGTCGCATCTGGGTGCTTCGGAAACGCCGTGGTCGCCACTTGGGCTGCGCATCGAGCTCGGCGCCGATGCGCGCAATCCCGGCATCCATGCCGAGGAGGATTTCATCAAGGGCGCCATCGAGGTACAGGACGAGGGCTCGCAGCTCGCCGCTTTGTTCTCGGCCGCCAAGCCCGGCGAGCAGGTGATCGATCTCTGCGCCGGCGCCGGTGGCAAGACGCTGGCGATTGCGGCGATGATGCAAGGCAAGGGCCGGCTGATCGCGACCGACAGCGACAAGCGCCAGCTCGTGCCGATCCATGAGCGGCTGTCGCGCGCCGGCGTGCACAATTGCGATGTGCGCACGCCGCGCGGCGAGGAGGAGGTGCTGTCCGACATCAAGGCTTCCGCCGATCTGGTCTTGATCGACGCGCCGTGCACCGGCACCGGCACCTGGCGCCGCAATCCCGACGCCAAATGGCGGATGCGCCCGGGCGCGCTCGAGGTGCGGCTGAAGGACCAGGCCGAGGTGCTGGCGCGCGCCGCGCCGCTGGTGAAGTCCGGCGGCCGGATCGCCTACATCACCTGCTCGGTGCTGGCGGAGGAGAACGGCGAGCAGGTCAAGGCGTTCATCGCGCGGCATCCGGAATTCTCGGTGCAGCCGCCGGAGCAGACCGCATCGGTGCTGTGGGACAAGGCCGAAGCGTTCGCGGAGGCCGCGCTGCTGTCGCCGGAAGGCCTGCTGATGACGCCGCGCCGCACCGGCACGGATGGATTCTTCGTCTCGATGCTGAAGAAGGGGTGAGGTTTTTTTCGCCGTCATTGCGAGGAGCGCAGCGACGAAGCAATCCATTTTTCCGCCTGCGGCACGATGGATTGCTTCGCTTCGCTCGCAATGACGGGCGAGTCCACTACGCTTCGGAGCACACGCCCGCCGGCATCGGCGTCTTGCTCACCACGATGACCCAGTACAGCAACGCGATGGCGCTGATCGCAGCCCCCAGCACGCAGACGCCGAGCCAGCCCGCGGCCGCATAGGCCATCGTCGAGGCGATCGCGCCGAGCCCGCTGCCGATCGAATAGAACACCATGTAGACGCCGATCAGGCGGCTCGAAGCCTCCGGGCGGGCGGCGACGATCAGGCTCTGGTTGGTGACATGGACGGCCTGCACCGCGAAGTCGATCATCACGACGCCGGCGAGCACCAGCCACAGCGAAGCATGCAGGCAGGCGATCGGGGCCCAGCCGGCGAGCATCAGCAGCAGCGACAATCCGGTGGTGCGCTGGCCCCAGCCGCGATCGGCGAGGCGGCCCGAATTGCGCGCCGCCAGCGCGCCGGCGAGGCCGGCAATGCCGAGCATGCCGATCGCGGTGTGCGACAGCGACAGCGGCGGCGCTGAAAGCGGCAGCACCACCGCGCTCCAGAACGCGCTGAAGCTCGCGAACACCAGCAGCGCGAGCACCGCGCGTTCGCGCAGCACCGGCTCCGCGGCGAACAGCGCGGCCGTCGAGCGCAACAGTTTTGCATATGATGATCCGGTCGGCGCCCGCGGCGGCTGCCGCGGCAGCACATAGGCGAGCAGCGCGGCCATCGCCAGCATCAGCACCGCCGAGGTCAGGTAGACCATGCGCCATCCGCCGAGATCGGCCAGCGTGCCCGAAGCGAAGCGGGCGAGCAGGATGCCCGACACGACGCCGCTCTGAATGGTCCCGATGGTCTGGCCGCGCTCGGCCGGCGCGGCCGATGTCGCGGCGAAGGCGACGATCACCTGGATGACCACGGCAAGCAGCCCGACCAGCACCATTCCGCAGAACAGCACGATCGCGTTCGGCGCGGTGCCGACCACGACGAGCGCCGCCGCGGACAGCATGATCTGGCCGACGATCAGCTTGCGGCGGTCCCAGAGGTCGCCGAGCGGCACGATCAGCATCAGGCCGAAGGCGAGGCCGATTTGGGTCAGCGTCACCACGATGCCGATCGCGGCGGGGGTGATGCCGAGATCCTGCGCCATGGTGTCGAGCAGCGGCTGGGCCGAATAGATGTTGGCGACGCTGAGCCCGCAGGCGACCGCAAACAGCAGCACGATCGCGGGCGAAAGCCGGCCCGTCGCGGTGTCGCCGGGCTTTGCCGGTTCCGTCGTCGTCGCATCCTGGGTGCTCATGATCGCCTCCGCTGCTCATTCAATCTGGTCTTATAATGAGACCAGTTGCACCAGGTGCTGTCTAGTCCTATTTTAATACCAGTTCGGAATCGTGATCGAGGGAGATGGGCCGCGATGAAGCGGACTGCATTGGCCAAGGCGGACTGCCCGGTGGCGCGCGCGCTGGATGCGATCGGCGACTGGTGGTCGCTGTTGATCGTGCGCGACGCGTTCGACGGCCTGCGCCGGTTCGGCGACTTCCAGAAGAACCTCGGCATCGCCAAGGGCATGCTGACGGCGCGGCTGCGCAAGCTGGTCGATGCCGGCGTGCTCGAGCAGGTCGCCGCGTCCGACGGCAGCGCCTATCTCGAATATGCGCTCACCAAGCGGGGACACGACCTGTTCCCGATCGTGGTCTCCTTGCGGCAATGGGGCGAGGCGCATCTCTACGCGCGCGGCGAGCCGCATTCGGTGCTGCTCGACCAGGCCGGGCAGGCCGTTGGGCAACTGGTGCTGCCGTCGAAGAGCGGGCGGCCGTTGAGCTGGGCGGATACAAAGGTGCGGAAGGTTGCTGCGCGGAGGCGGTGAGCGGCCAGGTAGCCCCACACGCTGACGTCATCCTGAGGTGCGAGCGTAGCGAGCCTCGAAGGATGGGGACGGAGCCGGGCCGTCGACCCTTCGAGACGGTCGCTTCGCGACCTCCTCAGGGTGACGGGATAGGTCAGGCCCCGCGTCAATCCACGATGAACAGCGTCGCGCCGGTCTTCGTCGACGAGCGGTGCGCGGCGTCGCCGAAATCGGAGACCTGGTAGCTCATGCCGGGTTTCAGCGTGAATTTGCGGCCGTCGCGCAGCTCGGTGTCGAGCTCGCCCTGGACGACGAACAGCACATGGCCGCGATCGCACCAGTGATCGGCGAGATAGCCCGGCGAGTATTCGACCATCCGCACCCTGAGCTCGCCGATATCAAGCTTGCGCCACAGCGCTTGCCCGGTCTCGCCGGGGTGTACCGTGGGCGAGACATGGCTCCAGTCGGTGACGGTGAAGGGCAGGGTCGGGATTTTCATACGGGACGTCCTGATGGTTTTGCTCAATCTACGCCTTTGTATCTCCTAGCTCCGACGTCATCCTGAGGTGCGAGCGGAGCGAGCCTCGAAGGATGGGGATGGAGCCGGGCCGTCGACCCTTCGAGACGGTCGCTTCGCGACCACCTCAGGGTGACGGGAGAGAGCAGGAGTGCGGCGACGTCTCATCCCACCAGATGGTTCGCTGAACCCTGCCTGATCTTGCCCTGATCATCGAGCCGCAAATACTCGCAGATCTTGTTGCCGCGTTCGTTCCGGTAGAACACGACGACGCTGTCGGGCGAGACATAGAGGTCGATCAACTCGAAATGCAGCTCGGGCAGTTTGGCGAGCGCGGCGCTCCAATAGGCCCGCAAGCTCGCCTTGCCGCGCACCGTGCCTGAGGCGCCGAAGCCGAGCGGCGGGATCCGGTCCGAGGTCATCTCGGTATCGTCGGCATACATCGCCAGCACGCGCTCGAGGTCGCGCGCGTTCCAGGCGGCGATCCAGTCGCGGCCGAGCGCGGCCAGACGGGATGGCTCGTGAAAATCCGGCATTGGTTTCCTCCATGTTGCTTATGGTCGAATTAGGTCAATAATACTGACCTATATCGATTTGTCCATGCCCAAAGAAGAATGTGGGCGCCCCGTCGAGCGCGGTTGCGGGGGCGGGCGCGGTCGCGTATCTGCTTGCCATGACAGCCCAGCACACAGCCCGTGAACCGTCGACGCCCACCGTGGCCTCGGCGCATGACAAGATTCTGATTGTCGATTTCGGCAGCCAGGTGACGCAACTGATCGCCCGCCGCGTCCGCGAGATGGGCGTCTATTCCGAGATCGTGCCGTTCCAGAAGGCGGAGGCCGCCTTCAAGGAGATGAAGCCGAAGGCGGTGATCCTCTCCGGCGGCCCTGAGTCCGTGCATGAGACCGGCTCGCCGCGCGCCCCGCAGCTGATCTTCGAGTCAGGCGTTCCCGTGCTCGGCATCTGCTACGGCCAGATGACCCTCGCGGCCCAGCTCGGCGGCGATGTCGAGGGCGGCCATCACCGCGAGTTCGGCCGCGCCGATGTCGAGGTGAAGACCGACAGCCAGCTGTTCGACGGCATCTGGAACCATGGCGAAAAGCACCAGGTGTGGATGAGCCATGGCGACCGCATCACCAAAATGCCGCCCGGCTTCTCGGTCGCCGGCACCTCGCCGAACGCGCCGTTCGCAATCATCCAGGATGAGAAGCGGAAATATTACGGCCTGATGTTCCATCCCGAGGTGGTGCACACGCCTGATGGCGCCAAGCTCTTGCGCAACTTCGTCCGCAAGGTCGCTGGCCTGACCGGCGACTGGACCATGCGCGCCTTCCGCGAGGAGGCGATCGAGAAGATCCGCGCCCAGGTAGGCACCGGCAAGGTGATCTGCGGCCTATCCGGCGGCGTCGATTCCGCCGTCGCGGCGGTCTTGATCCATGAAGCGATCGGCGACCAGCTCACCTGCGTGTTCGTCGATCACGGCCTGCTGCGGCTCGACGAGGCGAAGACCGTCGTCGACCTGTTCCGCAACCACTACAACATCCCGTTGGTCCATGTGGACGCGTCGAAAGAGTTTCTGGGCGAGCTCGAAGGCGTCACGGATCCGGAAGTGAAGCGCAAGACCATCGGACGGCTGTTCATCGACGTGTTCGAGGCCGAAGCCAAGAAGATCGGCGGCGCCGCGTTCCTGGCGCAGGGCACGCTTTACCCCGACGTGATCGAGAGCGTCTCCTTCACCGGCGGTCCGTCGGTGACCATCAAGTCGCACCACAATGTCGGCGGCCTGCCGGCCCGCATGAACATGAAGCTCGTCGAGCCCTTGCGCGAACTGTTCAAGGACGAAGTGCGTGTGCTCGGCCGCGAGCTCGGCCTGCCCGAAGTGTTTGTCGGCCGCCACCCGTTCCCGGGCCCGGGCCTTGCCATCCGCTGCCCCGGCGACATCACAAGAGAAAAGCTCGACATCCTGCGCAACGCAGATGCCGTCTATATCGACCAGATCCGCAAGCACGGCCTCTACGATGCGATCTGGCAGGCCTTCGCCGTGCTGTTGCCGGTGAAGACCGTCGGCGTGATGGGCGACGGCAGAACTTACGAATACGTCGTCGGCCTCCGCGCCGTCACCTCGACCGACGGCATGACCGCCGACTTCTACCAGTTCGACATGAAGTTCCTCGCCGAAACCGCGACGCGCATCATCAACGAGGTGAAGGGCGTCAACCGGGTGGTGTACGACGTGACGTCGAAGCCGCCGGGCACGATCGAGTGGGAGTAGGGGGCGCGCTGGCATCGCGAAGCTCAAACGTCGCCGGCCGGGGCTAACGCGGACGTGCTGATTTCGCGCCCCACATGCAGAGGCTGGATGGCTCGAAGCCGAATTGCCGCGGCCGATGGGTTTCCTCGTCCTCGATTTCGTCTACCCCGACGGAGTATTCAAACACCATGCCGTCGGGTCCCTGGAAATAGAGAAAGCGCGCGCCGGATGTTGGGTGACGACCCGGACCGAACACGATTGGGACGCGCTGGCCCGACAAATGATAGTACGAGCGCAGCACGTCGTCGTTGCTCTCGACCTGGTGGTTGATGTGGTGCACGCCCGGCCCGCGACCGGGGGCCAGCGCCACGGTGTGATGGATCGCGTTAACCCGCATGAGCGCGATGTCCCCGATGCGATCGCTGACGCGGGCGTTACACACCTGAGTCCAGAACTGCTCGTCGCGCACAGGGTCGGTCGTGAACAGGCCCACATGGCTGAAGCCGGTGATTCCGGCATCGCGGGTCGCAAAATATCGCTTGCCGTTGCGCTCAGGGCGAACGACGAGTTCGATTTGATTCCCGGTCGGATCCTTGAACGCGATGAAATCCTTGACCTTGCGGAGCGCGCATTCGTCGGCCGTGCCGGCGTGGACGGCGTGGCCGAGTGCATCGAGGGTTGCGCCGGCGGCGTTGAGCTTGTCCGCATCGTCGACTTCAAAGGCGACGGTCTGGTCCCGCGGATCGCCCTCGAAATAGCAGAGCGTGTGGGCGCGGTTATCGGAGCGGAGATAGAGCGCTTGCTTCGCCTGTTCACCGACCTGCAGGCCGAGGCTTTTGGTGGCAAAGCTCTGCGCGTCCTCGAGGTTGGAGGCGCCCAGCCTTACGTAAGCGAGATCCCGCAATTCAATCATGTGGCGCCTCCATGTCTTCGGGGTCGATCAGTCGTCGGCCGGCTGCAATTCGGGGATGCCCTGGCACTGGCTGCCCCACTCGCAGAGCGAGGTGGGATGCGCTGAAAACTGCCGAGGGTGATGACCAGGTTCGATGTCGTTGAGGCCGTGGGTGTATGAGAACACGTGTCCCTCGGGTCCTTCGAACCTCAGGAAGATCTGTCCCGATGCGGGCTCGCGTCCGGGGCCATGCAGAACCCTGATCTGACGTTCCTGCACGAAATAGTGGCTCTGCATGACCGCATCGAGACTCTCGACGCCGTAGCTGACGTAGAGAATCCCGGCGCGGTCGGACGGGTAGAGCGCAACGCGGTGGTGCTTTCGGTCGATCCCGAGATATGTAACGTCGCCGGCCCAGTCGTTGATCCGGGCGCCGAGGATCGAGGTCCAGAAATGCTGGTCGTCCTTCAACCGGGCGCTCCGCAGTCCGACGCCCTGCAATCCGGTGATGCCCGCGTCGCGGCTCGGAAAATAACGTCGGCCGCTTTGTGCGGGCCGCAACACCAGGTCGATCTCGTTGCCGCTGGCGTCTTGCGCGATGACCGCCTCGCGCACAAAGCGCTGCCTGGATTCGTCCCGGTTGCTCCGGCGCACGATGAAACCATCCGTCTGCAGCGCCTGTTCGATGCGCTCGAGGGCGGCTTCGTCGGATACCTCGATCCCGATCGACGACGCCGTCGGCTCCGGTACCAGCGACAGCGTGTGATAACGATCGTCCGACCGGAACAGCAGGGCTTGCTTGTCCGGCACCGGTTGCAGGCCGAGAATGTCGGTTGCGAAAGTCGCCGCCGAAAGCGGCTCACGGACTGCGAGCCTGACGTAGCAGAGCGCGATCAGCGGGCCCTGTGGCGCTCTCTCGGTCGAATTCCGGCCCGTCATGTCCGCTTTCTCGATGGCTTGGGGAGCGAGTCCTCGATGTGCTGCCGCACGATCTTGCGCCAGACCGCGAGCAGGCGCGAGAAGCGCTCCGGATCGTTCTCAATGAGCATTCTGACCGAAAAGCCGCGCACCACGCTCAGCGTGAGCGCCAGCACATCCCTGGCGAGCTGTTCCGGGATTCCCGACGATATCAGCGTGTCGAGCCAGGTCGCCTCGATCGAGAAACGGGTCTGCCGGGCGAATTGCTGGGTCTCGCGTTTGAGACGCCGGGTGCTTTCGTCGCTCATGCCGATGGCAAGCTCGATAAAGAAGTAGTCGCCGAAGAAGAAGTCCTGCGCATCCTTGATGATGCTGTCGATCGGGTCGCCGCCGTCATGCCGCGCCGATTGCGCACGGCGTGTACTCTGGGTGAATGTGACCTCGTTGACGTAGGTCAGCACGGCCACCACAAGCTCGTGCTTGCTCGGGAAATGATGCATCAGCGCGCCGCGGGAAACCCCGGCAAGGTCGGCGACCTCCACGGTTCGCAAGCCGCCGAGGCCGTTGTGGCGGATCAACTTGACCGCTGCGTCCATGAGCTGCTTACGCGTGGTCTCGCTGCGCTCCGCCTGGGTTCGCCGCGACGCGTATTTCGGCTCGGCTGTGCTGTCGCGGCGCGATCTCAGCTTCTGCCGGGGAGCGGGCGTTCGCGACGAGCCGGCGGCGCGGCGGGAACTGGGTTTGGGGTCTTCAGAATTCGACATAGACGCTGTCTTCTATCACCTTGACCGGAAAGGTCTTCAACGGAACCGTGCACGGCATGCCGGTCGGCGCGCCGCTGGTGACGTCGAATGTACCAAAATGCCAGGGGCATTCGACAATGTTTCCGGTCAGGATGCCTTCCTCGGACAAAGAAGCTTCGCCGTGGGTGCACAGGTCCGCCGTGGCGTAGATCGTCCCGCCCACGTTGTAGACGGCAAGATTGGTGCCGTCCGGCATCGCCGCGGGACGGATTTCACCTTCGGGAAAGTCCCCGACGGTGCCGACGAAAATGCCGTTGATCGTGGTCGTCATAGCATGGTGCTTCCGCCGTTGACGCTGATGACCTGTCCGGTGACGAACGAGGCCTCTTTCGACGCGAGATAGCAAACCATCGACGCCACCTCGTCCATCTCGGCCGCGCGTCCCATCGGGACGACGTCGACGAAGCGTTGCAACGCCTTCGGCGCCTTGAGGGTGGCCTGCCGCACCTGCGGGGTGTCGACGATACAGGGGGCGACGACATTCACGGTGATGCCGTCCCTGGCAAACTCGCGTGCCAACCCGGTGGCCATCGCATGCACGCCGCCCTTCGCTGCGTTATAGGCCGCGTGATCCCAGAGCCCGTTGCGGACCGAGTCGGCCCCGATGTTGACGATGCGGCCATAGCCCCGGGCCTTCATGATCGGGACAGCGTGCCAGGTGCACCACAGCGCGGTCCAGAGATTGCGGTCGATGGTCGTCCGCAGCGTGTCGGGCGTGTGGTCCAGGAACGGCTTGATGATCCCACCGCCGGCATTGTTGACGAGGACGTCGAGCGCCCCGAAGCTGTCCACCGCCGACTTGATCACGGTGCCGGCGACGTCTTCGCGGGACAGGTCGCCGGCTTTGACGACCGGTCGCCCGGCGCCGCTCGCGGCGATGTCGTCGGCAACGCCGCCAAGCCGCCCCTCGTCGATATCCGAAAGCACGAGCCGAGCTCCGGCATCGGCGAAATGGCGGGCGATGACCGCGCCGATGCCGCTGGCGGCGCCGGTCACCACAACGGATTGTCCCTCGAAACGGCGAGCCATGTCGTCCTCTCCCTCAAAGAACGATGCTGATACGACCGCTCGGGCGCAGTCCATCACCGGCGAGGAGACAGCGCTTCTCCCGGATGCGGAGGCTCTCGCCATCGAGCGCAAGGCGATACTTAGTGGTTCCGAAGTAGAGATCAGTGACGCCGTCCTTGGTCCGAAGGGTCTGGAAGACGCAACTGACGTCGATCTCGTCCTCGCGTTTGGCCTGGATCCTGACGTTGCCAACGATCCGGCTTGTCTTCGAATGCGGAAACTCGGCGTGCGCCGTACGTTTCATCAGCCGCTTGACCCGCTCGCCGAGCCGGATGCGATCGTCGGCGATGTAGAACAGGTTGCTGTCGGACGACGCGTCGGCCGGCAGGTCGGTGCAGGGCACCTCATACTTGGCGTCGTCCGTGAACAGCGTGAGCCATTCCGGCAGCCGCCATTGATCGAGCAACTCGGCCTCGTTGAACAGGAAATCTTCCACGTCGGTTCGGCTAGGGGCTTGCATGTTGTCCTCCTTAGGCCGCGACGCCTTTGATGCCGGACGCCGGGGCAGGGAACATTTGCTTGTTCCACTGCGTCCAGAATGCCCGCATCTGCAACTCGTCGTCGTGACGCGCCTTGTCCATGCCCATGCCCTTGGAGATGTCATTCCAGAGCGCTTCCTTGGAGTTCTCGAAGCCGCGCTGGCAATGCTCCAGGGCCTCGGCGTCGTCAGGTGTCGCGAAGCCACCCGGGCCGAGAAACTCGAGGAAATTGTTCAGGCGATACTTCCGCGCCCACGTCGATTCGTCATTCGGTGCCAACGCCCAGGCGTTGATGACCATGTAGTCGGGAGCCATCGGGAAATAGGTGCGCACGGTCAGCGCCATGATGTCGTTGACGACGAGGTTCGGGAAGATGAACAGGTTGCGGTTCTTCCGTGCGATCCGGTCGGCGCGGTCCTTGCCATGACGCTGGACGAGGTTGTCGTAGAGCCGGGTTATCTCCGACTTGCCGGTTTCTCCCCATCCCGGGATCCATTGCGCGACCGGACGTCCCCACGGTGCGCCATATTCGAGGACCGCGTGGCCGTTGCCGAGATCGTAGCCGTAACCGCCGCCGCCCATGCCGGACGCTAGATTGTCGGTCGAACTCATCAGGATGTCGAAATACGTCGCGTGGGTGGTTGCCGCGTGATAGCCGTCGATGCTGTTCTCGGTGAGCAGCTTCCAGTTTGCCCGGATCGAATATTCCTGGCTGCCGGCGACGATCGACATTCCGGCGTCGGTCTGGTCGCAGATCACATCGAGGAATTCCTTCGCCCCGGCGAGATAGTCGACGAGCGGAATGACGTTGGGGTCGAAGGAAATGAAGTTGAAGTCGCGATAGGTATCGAAGCGCGGCACCGGCTGCATGTTCGAGGTGTCGCGGCCCTTGAAGCCCTCCGGGTAGGAGGTCTCGCCGGGCTGGCTACGGAGCTTGCCGTCCGCGCCGAATACCCAGCCGTGATAAAAGCACTGGAAAGATTTGGCGTTGCCCTTGCGCTCGCGGCACACCTGGGCGCCGCGATGGGGGCAGGTGTTGAGCAGGGCGCGCAGGTGTCCCTTGCTGTCTCGGGTGAACAAAATGCCGCGGCCGGCAACCTTGCGGGTAATGAAGTCGCCTGGCTTCGGCAGTTCGGACGAATGTCCGAGATACAGCCAGGAGCGGTCGAAGATTTTCTCTTTCTCGGCCTTGAATATCTCAGGGTCGACAAAGTTGCGGCGCGCAACCTTGAAAATGCGTTGGCCCGGATCGACGAGCAGTGCGGGTTGGTGATCTGCGTTCATTGCGGTTTCCTGTTCCCTAGGCGGCGAGTAAGCGTCTCAATTCGAATGCGGGATTCTCAAGATCGCTTTTTCGAACACGCTTGCGTGCGGCAACGAGACGGCGCAGCACCGCCATGTCCCGGGCGGAATTGACGGTGATGCCGCCGACGACTTCGCCGTCACGGACGCTGGTGACGATAAAGCGCCCGGTGGCGGTGTCCCCCCTGATGATCTCGTCTCCACCGGCTGGATTGCCGACGATCTGGATGTTGGCGTCGTACTGGTCGGACCAGAACCACGGCGGCGCGTCATAGGCCGTCTGCATTCCTGCCATGGATCTTGCGGTGGCGATCGCCTGGTTCTGCGCGTTGGCCCAGTTCTCGATGCGCATCCAGCGGTCGTGGCCCGGGCTCCACTGCTCGGCGACGTCGCCTGCGGCAAAGATACCTTCGATGGCGGTTGCACCAGTCGATGTCACGCGGATGCCGCGTGGCGAATCAAGGCCCAATTGGTGCGCAAGCTCGGTGACCGGCTCGACCCCGGCGCCAACCAGGGCGAGGTCGGCCGGGATCAGGCGCCCGTCGTCCAGTTCGAGTCCGCTGGATGTCGCTCGCTTTGCAACAGCGCCGCAGACAATCCTCGCCCCCCTCGACGAATGGAGGGAATGAACATAATCGGCGAGCGATCCGGAGCCGATCTGCGGCAGCAGGCTGTCCGCCTTCTCGATGATGGTGACCTGACATCCGCGGCCAATCGCGGCGGACGCGACCTCGAGGCCCACGACTCCGCCGCCAACGAGGGCGATCCTTCGTCCGGGCTGCAACTCGAGGCGGAGCGCGAGCGCATCCGCCATGCCGCGCAGGTAGCGAACGGGGAGCGGAGCATTGTCGAGCTCGGCCAAGCGCCGCACGCGTGTCCCGGTTGCGAGCAGCAGTCGGTCGAATGAAAGTTCACGCCCGTTCGCAAGGGCGACAACGCGTCGCTGCGCATCGGCTGCCACCACAGGGGACGAGGTGAGCAACGCAACATCGATGTCGTTCCAGCCCTGAGCCTGCCGTATGAGCGTCGGATTGGGATCCTTGTCGATCAGAATGGCCTTCGAGAGCTGCGGCCGCTCGTAAGGGAGGTGCGCTTCCTCGCCCACCAGGCTGATCGGGCCGTGGTGGCCAGCTGCGCGCAATGCCTCGGCGGCCCGGGCGCCGGCCTGTCCGGCTCCAACGATCACGATGCGCGCTTGCTGCAGGTTCAACGTCGTTCGCTCCCTTGGCACGCGGCATTTCCGCTCGCCGCTACCGTGACGCTCCAAGGCGTCTTGACAGCGAAGATAAAAACAATCATTCCTGTTTGTAAAGTGAATTCTGTGACGCGCGAACGCGCACGAACCACGACAAGAAGCTCGCAACAGAGCGACAGGGAGAGCGTGTTGGGCACGGTGATCGACGTTCACACACATGTTGTGCCTGCGCGGCTGCCCGCGGACCCGAGGCGGGACGCGCGCTGGCCGAGCGTCGAGCATTCGACGGGCGATCAGGCGGCGGTGATGATCGCCGGCAAGCCGTTTCGAAAGATCGATACGAGATCCTGGGACGTCGAGCGTCGGCTTGCCGACATGCGTGAGGACGGCACCGATATGCAGGTGCTCTCGCCGATGCCGGAGCTGCTGTCGCATTGGCTGCCGCCCGATGACGCCGAGCATCTCGCTGACGTCATGAACGACCAGATCGCAGCCATGGTCGCGCAAGCGCCGCACCATTTCGCCGGTATCGGGATGGTATGCATGCAGGACGTGCCGCGTGCCTTGCGGCAGCTCGAGAAGATCAAGGCGCTCGGTTTCGCCGGAATCGAGATCGGGTCACACATCAATGGCGTGGCCCTCGGCAGCGAGATCCTGTTTCCGGTCTACGAGGCCGCGCAGTCGCTTGATCTCGGCATCTTCGTGCATCCGCTGCATCCCGCCGGGCTGGAGCGGGTGGGCGCCAGCCCGGAATTCGCCGCCACGGCTGTGTTTCCGCTCGAGACGGCGCTCGCCTCGGTGTCGCTGCTGGCGGCCGGCGTCCCCGAGCGATTTCCGCGGCTGCGAATCCTGCTGAGCCATGGCGGCGGGGCGCTGCCCTGGATCCTGCCGCGGATGGATTTCGGCTGGGGGCTCGGCGCGAAAGGCAAGATGACGCAGGCGCCATCGAAGCTCGCCCGGAAGTTCTGGTACGACAGCATTCTGTACGATCCGGTTTCACTCTCGTTCCTCGGTCACGCGGTGGGCGAGAGCCGCATCGTCGTCGGCTCCGACTATCCCTACGCAATACGGCAGAAGCAGCCGGGTGCGTTCGCCAAGCGCGCGCTGAGCAGTGAGGCGGTGCTCGCCGAGAATTGCTTTGGTTTCCTCGGGCGGCGCTACGAGGTTGCGCCGCTTGATGGCGCGGCAGTGCAAGCGAAGGGCAAGCCGACGGGGCTGTCCCATGGCTGACTGCCGTTCACTGCCTCAGATGTGTCTGCTCGGCCCAATCCCGCCGAGGACACCGGGCCGCAGCGATGCGCAGGTGCCATCGGACGCGGCGCGGGGCATTTGCAAATACGGCCGAATACCCTTCGTCTATTTCTACCAGGATGGCGCGACAGCTGATCCCGCATTCGGTCTGCTCGACATCGAAATCGCGGTGCAACGCCGCGGTCCGGGGGGCTTTGTGTGCGAGATCTATGCAATTGGAGACGGCTTTCAGAGCGGACATGGCGCCAGTGCGCCCGAGCCGCTGGTGTTCGAATTGCGTGGGCGAGGGCGCACGATCGCGAAAGCCGAATGGCGGTATCCGACCATTCTCAGCGGTCATATGGACGCATTGACGTATTCGACACCGCTGGCGCTCTCGGACGATGTGTTCGCGCTGCTCGATAGCATTTTGGTGCCGCAGGCTCGCGCCAGCGTGACGGTTTGCCTGGAGTGAGCGCAATGGCAGACAAGGCGATCGTGATCGGGGAGCGCCGCGTCGCGCGCCAGCAACTGCTCGACCAGGGCAGTCGTGCCGCCACTGCACTTGAGGCAATCGGCGTCCGCGAAGGCGATGCAATCGCGCTGCTGATCCGCAACGACCCCTGCTATTTCGAAGTCCTGCACGCGGCGGCGCTGCTGGGGGCCTATGTTGTTCCGTTGAACTGGCACAGCAAGGCCGACGAGATCGCCTACATTCTCGCCGATTGCACGCCCCGCGCCTTGATCGGACACCGCGACCTGGTTGCCGCGGTTCAACTGGTCATTCCGGCCGAACTGCCGACTTTTGTCGTGGACGATGTGGTCGCGACCGCCTCGTCGTCACCATCGCCGTCCCACGCGCAGGATTGGCCGCTATTTCGCGACAGCGCCGCGCGATGGGAGCAGCCTGCGCGCGCGCCGCGGGGCACGATGATCTACACGTCGGGCACAACAGGGCATCCGAAGGGCGTTCGGCGCGCGCCGATGACGCCGGAGCAGATCAAGAAGAACGCGACGCTGCTTCGCGAGATCTACGGCATCGAGGCCGGCATGCGCGCTTTCGTTTGCGGCCCGCTCTATCACGCATCGCCCGGTGCTTTCGCGCGGCAAGCCTTCCAGCACGCCGATCTCACGGTGCTGCAGCAGGGCTTCGATCCGGAGGATCTGCTCCGGGTTATTGCCGAGCATCGGATCACGCATCTGACGATGGTGCCGACCATGTTCGTGCGCCTGCTGCGGCTCGCTGACGCCGTTCGCAGCAGGTACGACCTGTCGTCGATCCGCTGGGTGACGCACACCGGCGCGGCTTGTCCGCCGGACGTGAAGCGCGGGATGATCGAATGGTGGGGGCCGGTGATTCACGAGACCTATGGAGCGACGGAGACCGGCGCCGCGGTCGGCTGCAACACTGAAGAATGGCTCGCGCATCCCGGCACGGTTGGCCGGCCGATGACCGGTACTGAGCTCAGGATCTACGACGAAGCCGGCCGCGAGGTGGCTCCAGGGGGCGTCGGCGAGATCTATCTGCGCACGGAGGCCTATTCGGATTTCACCTATCACGGCCGTCCGGAGCAACGTTCGGAGGTCGATCGTGCCGGGCTCGTGACCTGCGGAGACGTCGGCTATCTCGACGCCGACGGCTTCCTCTACATCTGCGATCGCAAGCGCGACATGGTCATCTCGGGCGGGGTCAACATCTACCCGGCCGAAATCGAGAACGTTCTGGTCAATTGTCCCGGCGTACGAGATTGCGCCGTGTTCGGCGTGCCTGACGCTGAGTTCGGCGAATGCCTGATTGCGGCGATCGAGGCCGAGCCGGACGCCGAGCCCGCTCCGGCCGAGGTCGTGGCGTTCCTCGAACGGCGTCTCGCGCGCTTCAAGGTGCCCAGGCGCTTCCTCTTCGAAACCCTGCCGCGGGAGGCGAGCGGCAAGATCTTCAAGCGGAAGCTACGCGACCGCTACCTTCAATCCGGCGTCCCGCCGATCTGAACAGCCATTACCATCAACAGGAGATCAAGCGTGGATCTGAGTGACAAGTTCATCGACGTGGCGGGGACCCGCACGCGTTATCATGATGTCGGGCAGGGAGAGCCGACGATCCTGGTCCACGGTGGCGGACCGGGCGCATCGGGCCTGAGCAACTATCGCAAGAATGTCGAGGCGCTTGCGGCCGGGCGCCGTGTCATCGTCGTCGACCTGCCCGGCTTTGGCGAGACCGAAGGCAAGCTGAAGGACGGACCGATCTTCGAGGCAATGGGCGAGTTCGTCCGCGCCTTCATGGACGCGATCGGCGTTCAGACAGCAAGTTTTGTCGGCAATTCCCTGGGTGGCGCGACCTCGCTGATGGTCGCGCTACGCGCTCCGGAGCGCGTCAACCGCCTGGTGCTGATGGGGACGGGCGGCAGCCAGGCGATCTTCACGCCGATGCCGACGGAAGGCCTGCGCCGCATGGCGATGTTCCAAGCGGGTGACGGTCCTTCGATGCAGAAGCTGAAGGGCGTCATCGAACTCCTGGTGTTCGATTCGAAATCGATCACCGATGCGTTGCTCGAGGAGCGGTTGAAGGCCGCGACCCGCAAGGATGTCATCGACATCTTCAAGCGTCCGCCACTCGATATCTGGCGCGAGAATCTCGCTGCACTGAAGCATCGGACGCTGATCGTGTGGGGGCGCGACGATCGCGTCGTACCGCTCGACTCCGCCTTCATCTTGCTGAAGACGATGCCGAACGCCCAGCTTCACGTCTATCCCAAATGCGGTCATTGGGCGCAGTGGGAGAAGGCCGATGAGTTCAACGCGCTGGTCGCCGACTTCCTGGATCGGCCATGAACGCGGTCATTGACAGGCTTGCAACGCGCTTGCAGCAGGCGGAATCTGCCCGGCAGCCGATCGATGCGATCGCTGGCGAGATCGGCGAGGGCAACATCGAGATCGCTTACGCGGTCCAATCCGAGGTGACGCGGCGCGGCGTCGCAGGCGGGAGACGATTGGTGGGCCGAAAGATCGGCCTCACGTCGAAGGCCGTGCAGCAGCAGCTTGGCGTCGATCAGCCCGACTATGGCGCCCTGTTCGCGGACATGGAGGTTTCGACGGGAGAGGCGATCGCGACTGCGCGGCTGATCCAGCCCCGCGTCGAAGCCGAGATTGCGCTCGTTCTGGAGCGCGATCTTGCCGGTGAAGACGTCACGCTCGGTGAACTGATGCGATCCACGGCTTACGCCGTGGCCGCGCTTGAAGTGGTCGATAGCCGGATTCGGGATTGGAAGATCAGCATTCTCGACACCGTCGCCGACAACGGCTCGAGTGCGCGGTATGTGCTCGGCGCATCGCCCCGGCGGTTGACCGACGTCGATCTCGAAGCGTGCGGCATGACGATGACCCGCAACGGGGCGATCGTGTCCGTCGGCTGCGGCTCGGCTTGTCTCGGTCACCCCCTGCGTGCCGCGCTCTGGCTGGCGCGGGCCATGGCGCGCGCCGGCCAGCCGCTGCGAAGCGGGGACGTCGTGCTGACGGGAGCGCTTGGCCCGGTGTCGCCGGTCTCGGCCGGCGAAGTCTACGAGGCGAGGATCTCCGGCCTTGGCCCGGTCAGCGTGACGTTCACGTAGCGCGAACCCGCGCAACAGACCATTGGAGCCGATTCAAGAGCTTCAAGATCAGCAACGATCGAAAGGGGAGGAATGAACATGGGACTGATTTCGCGAAGATCGGCGGTCGCGGGCCTCGGAGCGAGCGCGCTCGCGCTCGCAGGCACCTCGCGGTCGCGCGCGGCCGGAAACTATGGACCCGGCGTCACCGATGCGGAGATCAAGCTCGGGACCACCGCCCCCTACAGCGGGCCCGCATCCGGCTATGGGGTCTACGGACAGGCGCAAACCGCCTATTTCCAGATGATCAACGACAATGGCGGCATCAACGGCCGGAAGGTCAACCTGATCTCGCTCGACAACGCGTTCTCGCCGCCGAAGGCGGTCGAGCAAACCCGCAAGCTGGTCGAGTCGGAAGAGGTATTCGCGATCGCGGGATTTCTCGGCACCGCGACCAACGCCGCAGTGCAGAAGTATCTCAATGCGAAGAAGGTGCCCAACCTGTTCCTGACGTCAGGCGCCGAGCGCTTCAACGATCCGAAGGAATTTCCCTGGATCGTGCCGTTCTACCCGATCTACGTCGCGCAGGGAGCGGCCCTGGGCGCATTCATCCTGAACCAGAAGCCGGATGCCAAGATTGCGGTTCAGTATGTGAACGACGATCTCGGCAAGGATTTCCTTCGCGGCCTCAAGAAAGGGCTCGGCGGCAACGCTGCTGCCATCGTCAAGGAGATCAGTCACGAAATCACCGAACCGTCGATCGACAACCAGGTCGCCGATTGCAAGGGGGCGGGCGCCGATGTCTTTGTGCAGCTGACCTATTCCAAGTTCGCCGCCCAGGGGATCCGCAAGGTGGCCGCGCTCGGCTGGAAACCTCTGCATATCGTCAACTCGAATTGCAGCTCGGTTGGAGGAACCTTGGCGCCGGCCGGTCTGGACAATGCCAAGGGACTGATTTCGGCCTGGTGGGAAGTCATCGCGACCGATCCGCACCAGCGCGACAAGCCTCGGGTCAGGGCCTATGTCGAGTTCATGAAGAAGTACATGCCGTCCGTCGGCATCGACGACAACACCGCAACGCCCGGCTACAACAACGCCTACATGATCGAGCAGGTCTTGAGGCGATGTGGCAACGAACTCACGCGCGAAAATCTGCTGAAGCATGCAACGTCTCTGAAGGACGAGCAGCCGCCACTATTTTTGGATGGCATCAAGGTCAGCAACTCTCCAACCGACTATCGCGCCGTCCACAACCTTCAAATCACCCGCTTTGACGGTGCCAACTGGACGCCGGTCGGAAGCATGGTTGATCTCGACGGCATTGCGTCGTGAACTCGACCTTCGGGTGTTGGGCTGATACGCAAGCCGGCCCAACGCCAGTATCCGAGGGCGATTTGCTCGCTGCGCCGCATGCCCACGTCCACGGCGATGCCGCCTCGCACGTCATTCCGCAGAGCGTGCCAGGCGGCGCGATGCCGTATGGAAGCCGGCTGGTCTAATCGGCAGATAGAGGCTCACCGGTCAGGGACCAGCTTGCTCCGTCAAACGTCGCGATCCGCAAGGTCCTGAAGGGCGTGTAGTCCCCGACCTGCGTGCCGATCGAGATGCCCGGGAGCATCATCGGCAGTCGTTCGCCATTCAGTGAGGTCGCCTGCTTGATCAGGTTCTCGCGGCTCAGGTCGTCGCCGCATTTGCGCAACGCCAGCTCCACGGCGTGGACGTTCATATAGGCGACCAGCACCGAATAGTCGTCCGGATTGGCCGACGGGGCATACTTCGTCAGGAAGGCCTTGTAGGCCTTGACTTCGGCGTCATCGGCCCAGGCCGGATCGCCGGGCTGCTTGAGGAACTGGGTGGTCACCAGCCCCTTCGACGCCTCGAGGCCGGCCGGCTTCAGAATGGTATCGACCGACGCCGTCGAGCCCCCGATCACGTGCAGGGGTTTCCAGCCGAGTTCATAGACCTTGCGGATCGATTGCGCGGCAGCCTTCGACGACGACTGCTCGATCAGGGTGTCGACGCCGGCGGCCTTCAGTTGGACGATCTGCGAGTCGATGGTCGGGTCGGCAAGTTCGTAGGAGGCCTGGGCGACGATCAACTCGGCCTTCGGACCGAGACCGGCGCGAAGGCCCTTGAGGTAATCCTTGCCGTAGTCGTCGTTCTGGTACAGCACGCCGATCCTGGCGTCCGGCTTTGCGCGCAGGATGTACTTGGCGACGACGCGGCCTTCGGTCTCGAAGTCCGGATAGAGCGGGATCGTCCACGGGAAGGTCTTGGGATCGTTGAAGCGGCGTCCGCCCGCGGTGATGAAGAGTTGCGGCACCTGCTTGGCGTTGAGATACTTCTGAATAGCGACGTTGGGCGCGGTCCCGATCGTTCCGACCTCGGCCAGCACGCCGATGTCTTCGATCAGCTTGCGTGACTGCTCAACCGCCTTCGGCGCGCTGTAGGCATTGTCGAGCTGGGTGAAGTTGATCTTGCGGCCGTTGATGCCGCCTTTCGCGTTGAGCATCTCGAAATAGCCGACCACCGCGCGGCCGGCGCCGGCGCCGAAGGCAGAGGCCGGCCCGCTCAGCGGCGTCGACTGGCCGAGCTTGATCTCGGTATCGCTGGCGCCGGGACCATAGGCTTTTTGCGCATAAACCGGCGTCGCCAGCAGGGCTGACAGCGCGATGGCCGCCAGCGCCCGGTCGATGATGTGGTTCAAGGTCGTTTCTCCCTGTAGTTCGTTTCTTGTTGCAATCGATCTGCCTTGAGCTTCGGTTCTGATTTGAATCAGAACCGAAGCTCCAGCTTGTCGTTTTGACGCGTTTTCTTCACGCGAACCGGCGTCCACTTCGCTCGAAAACGCTCTAGCGCAGCAGCTCGCGGGCAATCACCACGCGCTGGATCTGGTTGGTGCCTTCGAAAATCTGGGTCAGCTTGGCGTCGCGCATCATGCGTTCGACCGGGTAGTCCATGGTGTAGCCATAGCCGCCGAAGATCTGGACCGCGTCGGTCGTGACCTTCATCGCCATGTCGCTGCCGACGCATTTGGCCATGCTGGCGAGCACGTTGAGCCGCTTCCAGTCGCCGGCATCGCCGGCGCGGGCGCATTCATAGACCAGCGCACGGGCCGCCTCGATCTGCATCGCCATGTCGGCGAGCATGAACTGCACGCCCTGAAACTCAGCGATCGGCTGCTTGAACTGCTTGCGTTCCTTGGCGTAGGCGATGCAGGCATCGAGCGCGCCCTGCGCGAGGCCGACCGACTGGGCGCCGATGGTCGGGCGGTTGAGGTCGAGCGCGCGCATCGACGCGCGAAAGCCCTTGCCTTCCTCGCCGACGAGGTTTTCCGCCGGAACCCGGACATTGTCGAAGAAAATCGGCGTGTTGGGCGCGCCGCGAAAGCCCATCTTGCGCTCGTGGCGGCCGAACGAAATGCCCGGCATTGTCTTCGGCTCGACGATGAAGGCGCTGATGCCGTCGGCGCCGGCGCCGTCGCTGGTTCGCGCCATCACCACGATGTAATCAGCGACGACGCCGTAGCTGCACCACTGCTTGCGGCCGTTCAGGACATAGCTGTCGCCGTCCTTGCGGGCGCGGGTGTTGAGGGCGGCGACGTCGGAGCCAGCCTGCGGCTCGGAGATCGCGATCGCCGTGACCACGCCGCCTTCGGCGATGATCGGCAGGTACTTCTCGCGCTGCTCTTCCGAGCCGAAATGCAGCAGCGGCATGATGAACATGGTGTTGAGCGCGGCGATCGATGCGCAGGCCGGCGAGACCTTCGAGATTTCCTCGCGCGCGATGCAGGCCATGGTCAAATTGCCGTTCGGGCCGCCATAGCGCTCCGGCACCCAGAGCTGCATCAGGCCCATCTCGCCGAACAGCTTGACGAGCTCGAGCGGGAAACGGTCGGTCTCGTCGATTTCGGCCGCGATCGGCGCCACATGCCTGACCACCATCCTGCGGACGTTGTCGCGGAAGGCGACCTGCTCCTCGGAAAAACTCATGCGGGCTCCCCGTCTGTTTTCTTGGCCGGAGGCCCAAAAAAGGGGCTTCCATTGAATGGGTGATCCATTTAATAATTCACCGCATGAGCACCAAGTCAAGCCCTCGCGCGCCGCAGCGCTCCCGCACCGCCTTGCCGAACCGGCGGGAGCGGGCCACCGATCATCGCGCAGCCGGCTCCGCCGCCGCGCCGACATTCAAGCCGATCCACACCAGGCGGACGTTCGAGGAGATCTGCGAGCGGATCCGCGAGCAGCTGGCGCTCGGCGTGCTGAAGCCCGGCGACAAGCTGCCCGCCGAGCGCGAGCTCGCCCAGCAGCTCGGCGTCAGCCGCAACGTGCTTCGGGAAGCGCTGCGCAGCCTGGAGATGGCCGGCGTGCTGCGGCTGCAGAAGGGCGTCAAGGGCGGCGCCTTCATCCAGCAAGGCGACACCCGGCGCATGAACGAGGTCATGCGAGACATGCTGAGCCTCGGGACGATTTCGGTGCGCGAATTGTCGGAGGCGCGGGTCCACGTACTCGACCTCGTGGTGCAGCTTGCGTGCGCGAATGCACGGCGTGCCGATCTCGACGCACTGGAAGCCAATATCGAGCGCACCGAGCTTGCGACCAGGGAGGGCCGCCTGCTCGATCGGGTCGAGTGCTCGCGCGAATTCTACAAGCTGCTGGCGGCGTCGACCGGCAACAAGGTGATCGCGATGATCGTGGACTCCGTCACCGAGATCCACATGCGCTTCGTCTACGCCAAGGTCGCTTCCAGCGGGGTCGCGATGGCGCGGCTGACCGAGAAGCGGCGCCAGTTCCTGGCGGCGCTGAGCGAGCGAAACGTGGCGCTGGCGAGCCGGCTGCTGCGGTCGCACCTGGAATCCGTGCAGCGCATGCTGGAGCAGGATCCTGGCGCCATGTCGCTTCACGTCGCTCTGGCCGACGTGCAGCCGGGATTGCGCCGGTAGCAACCGGCCGCACCAACAAATCAACACCCGAACAGCAATAACAATGGAGGCAAACGTGTCCAACTACGCCAAATATGAGTGCCTGACGGTTGAGGTCGCGGACAAGGTCGCGACCGTGACCTTGAATCGCCCGCAGGCGCGCAATGCCATCAATCAGAAGCTGATCCGCGAGCTGCGCACGATCTGGGACGATCTTGCCGACGATCACGCCGTCAATGCCGTGGTGCTGACCGGCGCCGGCGACTTCTTCAGCGTCGGCGGCGACGTCAAGGCGATGTCCGAGCGGCCGGGCGGCGACGTGCTCGAGGAGGGCGAGGTGCACGACCCCATGATCAGCCGGCGCGGCGTGACCCGCCAGCTCGAGCTCGACAAGCCGATCATCGCGGCGATCAACGGCGACGCCATCGGCTTGGCTGCGACCCATGCGCTGCTCTGCGACATCACCGTGATGGCGGAAGATGCGCGGATCGGCGACACCCACGTCTCGCGCGTCGGCCTGGTCGCCGGCGACGGCGGCACCGTGATCTGGCCACTACTGATCGGCATCAACAAGGCCAAGGAATTCCTGATCCGCGGCACGCTGCTGAAGGGCGCCGAGGCGGAGCGGATCGGGCTGGTCAACCATGTCGCGCCGCGCGCCGAAGTGTTGGCCAAGGCCCGCGCAATCGCGATTGAGCTTGCGAACGGTCCGACCTGGGCCATTCGCTGGACCAAGCTGTCGATCAACCAGATCGTCAAGGAGCGCGTGAACATGCTGCTGGAGGCCTCGATGGCACTGGAGCAGGTGACGTTCGAGACCGCCGATCACAAGGAAGCGACGATGTCGTTCAAGGAGAAGCGCAAGCCAAGGTTCGGCCAGGCATAAGTCATGGCGGCGGAAGCGTCGAACGACGGTGTCAGGGGGATGCTGCGCGACTCCCTGCGTGGCTTCCTTGATGAGCATTGGCGTCCGCGCGGTGTGACGGCATCGTCCTCGCCGGACCAGATCTCGGGGATCTGGCGCAAGCTGGTCGGGCAAGGCGTCGCCGCACTCGGCGCGGAGGGCGGCGAGGGCGGACTTGCCGAGATTCTCGTCGTCATGGCGGAGCTTGGCCGCGCCGGATGTCCGGCGCCGATGTGGTCGGCGGCGCTTGCCAATCTTGCGGTCTCCGGATCGGAGGCCGATGCCGCGGAGGATCTCCTGGCGCGGCTGCATTCCGGGCAGGCGATCGTCGCCTTCTCGTTCGGCGGGCTGGATCCCGATGCCGGGACGGGCTCGATCGTGGTCACCGACCTCACGGCGAGCGGCGTGCTCCGCTTCGTCGAGGCAGCAGGAAGCGCGACGCATCTGCTGGTCGCTTGCGATCGGTCTCACCTTGCGCTGATTGATCTCGGCGATCCAGGTGTCGAATGTGTTGCCACCCGCGCGATGGGTGCCTGGGGACTTTATGAGGTCAGGCTGAGCGCAGCGCCGGTCACGCTCATTCCGGTAGGGACGGTCGATCTGGACCTTCTCCGGCTCAAGGGCAAGACGGCGCTGACCGCGCGCGCCCACGGCGCGGCCCGACGTGCGTTTGAGCTCGCCGTGGACTACGCCAAGGAACGGCATCAGTTCGGGCAGCCGATCGGCAAGTTCCAGGCGATCCAGCACAAGCTGGCAAATTGCCTGATCGCGCTCGAAGGCGTCAGGCTGATCCTCGAGCATGCCGCGACACTGCATGATGGCGGCGACGACGACTGGCGCTACTTTGCCGATTGCGCATCGGCGTTTTCCGGGGAGGTGCTGCGCCGGGTTTCGCTGGAGACCCAGCATACATTCGGTGCGATCGGCTATGCCGAGGAGCACGAGGCGCCGATCCATTTCAAGCGCGTACATCTGGATACGATTGCGCTCGGCGGTGCTGCGGAGGCCAGGCGCCGGCTGGCCGCACGGCTGCTGAATGCGGGCGGCGCCGGGTTGCCGCAATACGACCTCGGGCCCGCCGGCAATGCGCTGCGCGAGCAGGTTCGACGCTGGCTCGCGCAAAACTGGAGCGGCGCCACGAAGGCGGCGTTCGACCAGAGGCCGTTCGCCAAGCGCGAGTTCGATGCGCCCTTCGCCCGTGATATCGGCGCGACCGGGTGGATCGGCCTCGGCTGGCCAGAAGAGTTCGGCGGCCAGGCACGCTCTCCGCTTGAGCAGATCGCCTTCATGGAGACGATGGAGCAGGGCGAGGCGCCGCGAATCGGCGCTGCGATCCAGGCCAATGCGCTGATGATGTTCGGCACGCCGGAACAGCAGCGACAGTACCTTCCGGAGATCCTGCGCGGCGAAGCCATGCATGGCATGGGCTACAGCGAGCCGCAGGCGGGCTCGGATCTCGCGGCGCTGCGCACCAGCGCGATCAGGAACGGCGACCATTGGGTGATCAACGGCCAGAAGATCTGGACCACCACCTGGTGGGGCAAATACATGCTCCTCGCCGCGCGGACCGACAAGGACGCGAAGCCGCCGCATGCCGGCATCAGCATGTTCATTGTACCGATGGATGCGCCGGGCATCACGATACGTCCGTCAGCGACCATGTACGACGGCACGTTCGCCAACATCTTCTACGACAACGTCCGCATTCCCGGCGAGAACCTTGTCGGCGAGGTCAATGCCGGCTGGAAGGTGCTGACCGGCGCACTGGCCTTCGAGCGCGGGTTGGTCGGTGGCGGGATCGTCCTCAAGGTCGCGTACGCCTTCGAGCAACTGCGTGCGCATGTGATGACCAAGGAGGCCGATCGGTCCCTGGCCGACGACCCGATCGTCCGCGACAGGATGGCGACCCTGGCGTCCGAGATCGAGATCGGCCGTCTCTTGATGATGCACTGTGCCGAGCTCGCCGCCGACGGCGTGACACCGCCGGAGTATGGCGCGATCAGCAAGGTGTTCTCCGGCGAGCTGATGGAACGTTTCGGCGAGGCCGCGCTCGACATCCTCGGGATGCGCGCCGCGCTGTCCGAGCAGATGCCGGGCGCCATCGACAATGGCCGCTTCGAGCAGAACCTTCGGCATTCGCTGATGTGGGTGATCAGCATCGGGACCAACGAAATCCAGCGCAGCCTGATCGCGCAACGCGCGCTCGCGCTGCCGAGATAGGAGAGATCGGATGCAGAGGGATGGCGACGGGGCACCGCTCGCGGGCGTGCGCGTGCTCGATTTTTCCATCATGGTGGCCGGGCCCTATTGCGCGCGGCTGCTTGCCGACGTCGGCGCCGAGGTCATCAAGATCGAGCCGCCGGAAGGCGATGATATGCGGCTGCGGACGCCGCTGCGCGACGGCCACAGCACCTATTTCGGCCAGCTCAATGCCGGCAAGCGCAGCCTGGCGCTGGACCTGAAGAACGCCGATGCGATCAAGCTGGTGCATCGCATGGTCGCGGAGGCGGATATCATCGTCGAGAATTTCCGCCCTGGCGTGATGGACCGGCTCGGCCTTGGCTATGACGCGCTTCGCGAGATCAACCCACGCCTGATCTATTGCTCGATCTCGGGTTATGGCCAGACCGGCCCTGCTGCCGAGCGCGCGGCTTACGCCATGATCGTGCATGCCGAGAGCGGCTTTGATCAGTCCCTGGCGTGCTATGCCGGCGACCGCGAGCGTCCGGCCGCCGGGGCCATCTTCGTCGCCGACATTCTCGGCGGCATCTTCGGCTATTCCGCGATCCAGACCGCGATGGTCCAGCGTGAACGCACCGGGAAGGGCCAGCGCGTCGATGTCGCCTTGATGGATTGCATGCTGAACCTGCTGGTCTACGAGCTCCAGGAAGCGCAATTCCCGATCAGTGCGCCGCGGCCGACCTATGGGCCGGTGCGCACTCGCGATGGCGATATCCTGATTGCCCCGGTGACGCCGCGCAATTTTGCGGCGCTCTGCGAAGTCACGGGGCAGCAGGAACTGGTGAGCGATCCGCGCTTTTCAAGCATTCCGGCGCGCGGTGCCAATTGGACCGCCATGATGCAGGTGATCGAGAAGTGGACGGAGCGTCACACCGCTGCCGAATGCATCTCGGCGTTGGATCGCGCCGGCGTCCCATGCGCCGAATACCGGGCGCCGGGCGCGGCGCTGACCGATCCGCATCTGCGTCAACGGGGTGTATTCGGGACGGTTTCGGATGGTGCCGGTGACTTCGTCGGCGTCAGCGCGCCTTGGCAGATGTCTGGGGCCGATACGCCGATCGGCCGCCACGTGCCCGGTGTCGGCGCGCAGCGCGATGATGTGCTGTCGCGGATCCTGGGACTGTCGCCCGACGCCATCGCGGCGCTTGCTGCTGCGGGGACGTTTGGGAAGCCTGCGGCCTAAGTGGGGCTCAACGATCGGACGGTGCGTCCGGCGGCGGAGCCTTCGCGATCGCCAGCAGGCATTTCAGGAAATGCGCGCGGTCTTCCTTGCGTAGGGGGGCCAGCATGATGTTTTGCAGCTCGGCCGCAGCCGGGATGACCGCCAGCAGCGCCTCCTCGCCCTTGGAGGTGATCTGCACCTGAAGCGAGCGGCGGTCGTCCGGATTGTCTTTCTTTGAGACCAGCCGTCGCGCGACCATCCGCTTCAGCATTTCACTCAGCGTGTTGCGGTCGCAGCTGATCCGGTCCGCCAGCACGGAGGGGGTGAGGGGACCCAGCTGGTACAGCGCCATCAGCACGCCGAACTGCCGCGGCGTGATATCGCTCTGGCGCGTCATGCTTTGATAGAGGCCGTCGTAGCGCGCCTCCAGCAGCCGCAGCAGAAATCCGACGCCGCCTTCCAGTTGCCAGTCGCGGGCAATGCCTGCGGCCGAACCAGTCTTCGTTGCCTTGTCGACTGCCATGCCGTCGTTCGGTCCCAGCTGCGATTTTGCGAATTCGCCCTAGCCGTTAGCAGCTTGGCCTGACGCCCTCAACCCTGCGCTGAACCACCGTACAGGCTTGTTCCCGGGTCGATGCAATTGTGCTCGGCTCTTGTCAGCTTCTCGACTATATAGTACGTATACGTATTATATGCGATGCGAAAGACGTCGTGCAGGGAGGTTGAACTTGGACCTGCGTGAACTGCTATCGATTCCCTATCTGCTTGAGGCCGAGGCGGTTGAAACCGAGCCGGGGCAGTGGCGGGTTCGGCTTGCCTATCCCGAGCTGCCGGGATGCACGGCGGAAGCCGCCGTCGTCGAGGATGCTCTACGGGAGCTTGAGCGGCGTCGCATCGAACTGATCGTCGGCCTCGTGGAGGAGGGCAAGCAGCCTCCCGTTCCACGCAAGCCGCTCGCCGCATCCGATCCGCTCTGGACCGCTCAGGATGTCGGGCTCTCCGACCGCGTGGCCGCCCTGCTGGGTGGCGCGGCGGGTCCGGCCACCCGCAATTGAAGGAGGCAACGCATGCTCTCGCGCGAAGACAATGAACGCCTGGTGAGGGTCGGCAAGGGCACGCCGCTCGGCGATCTCTTCCGCCTGTATTGGATACCCTTCCTGCCGTCGGCGGATCTTGCCAGGGACGGACAGCCGAAGCGCGTCCGGCTGCTCGGCGAGGATCTGGTCGCCTTCCGTGACACCGAAGGCCGCATAGGATTGGTCGACCAGGCCTGCCCGCATCGCGGCGCGCCGCTGGTCTTCGCACGAAACGAGGATTGTGGGCTACGCTGCGTCTATCACGGCTGGAAATTCGACGTTACCGGCGCGGTGACGGACATGCCGGCGGAGCCGGTGCGCAGCCGCCTCAAGGAGCGGGTGCGGATCAAGGCCTATCCCTGCAAGGAGCGCAACGGGATGATCTGGACCTATATGGGTCCCGATCAGGCCGAGCTTCCGCCGCTGCCGAATCTCGAATGGAATCTGGTGCCGGCCGAGCAGGTGCACATCTCGGTCCGTGTCCAGGAGTGCAACTGGCTGCAGGCGGTCGAAGGCGAGATCGACTCGGCGCACGCGCCGCTGCTGCATGGCCGGCTCGACGCCCAGGGCACGACCAGCGCCTGGATCCAGAAACGCGACCTGCGGCCGACCTTCGAATGCATCAAGCAGGATTTCGGCATGAGCATCGCCGCGCGGCGCAACTACGATGCCAACATGCTGTACTGGCGGGTCAACCAGTTCATGCTGCCGTTCTATACGCTGGTGCCGCCGCTGTCGCCGTTCCCGGATCTGAGCGGGCATGCCTGGGTACCGATCGATGACGAGAACACGCTCTGCATCATGTTCTCCTATCATCCGTCGGAACCGTTGCTGGAGAAGACGCGGCAGGTGTTCGCCGAAGGCCACAAGGGCCGCGAGAGCGGCCATGCCAGCCGCCATGCGCTGGTCCAGCATCCGGTGACGGTTCCGTACGCCGGCTACTGGACCAAATACAATCCGCAGAACGGCTTTCAATTCGACTACGAGGCGCAGCGTACGACCTGGTTCTCGGGCCTGCCGGGGCTCTGGGTGCAGGACGGCGCCTGCCAGAGCGGCGTTTCGCCGATCTTCGATCGCACCAGGGAGACGCTCTGCTCGAGCGACACGGGCATTGCGATGACGCGGCGCTTCATCCTGGAAGCGCTCGGCGCCTATCGCGATCATGCGATCAGGCCGAAGGGCGTGTCGGATCCCGACGTATTCATGGTGCGCGCGGTGTCGCTGCGGCTGCCGCCGGAGGACTCCTGGGTCGACGTCGGTGCGCCGTTCATGCGGGCGAAGCTCGGCGCCGATTTCGGGTACGAGCTGTGAGCGCATCCTGCCATGGTTGACGTGACGCAGGACGTGCTGGTCAAGCGCATCGGCTACGAGGCCGAGCGCATCAATTCCTACGAGCTGGTGGCGCGGACAGGCGGCGAACTGGCGCCGTTCACGGCCGGCAGCCATATCGACCTGCAGCTGCCGAACGGCATGATCCGCAGCTACTCGCTGGTGAACGATCAGCGCGAGCGCCACCGCTATGTGATCGCGGTCAACAAGGATGCCGAGAGCCGGGGCGGCTCCAGCTTCGTCCATGACAGCGTCAGGGTGGGGGACATCATGACGATCTCCCGGCCGCGCAACAACTTCGCACTTCACGAAGAGGCCGATCACTCGGTGCTGATCGCCGGAGGCATCGGCATCACGCCGCTGCTGTCAATGATCCGGCGCCTGGAAGCGATCGGACGCTGCTGGGAGCTGTTCTACGCCGCAAGGACGCGCGCCGCAGCCGCATTTCTCGACGAGCTCGACACACTCGAACGTGGTTCCAGGATTCATCTCGATTTCGACGATGAGCGGTCGGGGCGTCTGTTCGACCTGCCGGCAATTGTCGGAAACGCGTCGGCCCACACACATCTCTATTGCTGCGGTCCGGTGCCCATGCTGACAGCCTTCGAGGCGGCGACGGCCGATCGGCCGGCCGATCACGTGCATGTCGAATACTTTCAGGCGCGGGAAACGCCCGCCACGGAGGGCGGCTTCGACGTCAAGCTCGCGCGAAGCAATCGCACGATTGCGGTCGAGCGCGGCAAGACCATCCTCGATGCATTGCTCGATGCCGGCATCACCGCGAACTACGCCTGCACTGAGGGGGTCTGCGGCACCTGCGAGACGCGAGTGATCGAGGGCACGCCCGACCATCGCGACCAGTTTCTGAGCAAGGAAGAGCAGGCGGCGAACAAGAGCGTCATGATCTGTTGCTCGGGCGCCAAGTCCCGCACGCTCGTGCTCGATCTCTGAATTGTCGCTCCACCGACCAGCTATTGACGACGACGGCCCGCGAACCTGGATCAACCCTCTCAAGACGTACGGATGCCTCACATGCTGGATCAGCTTGAAGCCGACTTCCCCGAGCACACGCCTCGTCCGGCCGGCGCGCCAAGGGCGCTCGACGGAATCCGGGTGATCGATTTTTCGCATTTCATCGCGGGACCGTTCGCGACCATGATCCTCGCCGACATGGGCGCCGAGGTGATCAAGATCGAAGCGCCGGGCCGCGGCGACGATTTGCGCCGCTATCCCCCGGTGCATCCCGAGCTCAGGCACGGCGCGCCGTTCCTGTGGACCAACCGCAACAAGCGCAGCGTTGCGCTCGACCTCAAATCCCCCGAGGGCCTGAAGGTCGCGCGCGAGCTGATTGCGACGGCCGACGTCGTGGTAGAGAATTTCTCGGCCGATGTGATGGCTCGGCTCGGGCTGGACTATGACAGCTGCCGCAAGATCAAGCCCGAGATCATCTATTGCGCGGTGTCGGCCTATGGCCGCGACGGCGCGTTTTCGGACCGCCTCGGCTTCGATCCGATCGCCCAGGTCGAGAGCGGCTTCGTCTCGATGAACGGCTATGCCGATCGCGAGGGCGTGCGGGCCTTGTCGCCGGTGATGGACATCAGCACCGCGATGATGGCCGGCAATGCGATCCTAGGTGCGTTGTTCGCGCGCGAGCGCAGCGGGCAGGGTCAGGCCATCGAGGTCTCGTTGTTCGAGAATGCCGTCCTGATGACCGGCTACGCCACCACGCAGTCGCTCTTCAACAATGCCGATCCCAGGCGAAGCGGCAATACCAGTCCGGACACCTGTCCGTCGGGGGTGTTCCTGGCCAGCGATTGCTCCTTCTATATCAATTGCGGCAACGACAAGATCTTCCAGCGCTTGATGGCGCAGGTGCTCGAGCGCGAGGACCTGGCCGCAGCCGAGATCTACGCGACGGGTCCTGACCGGATCCGCCGGCGCGAGGAGTTGTTCGCGATCCTCGGCGATGCCTTTGCCCGGCAGCCCTGGTCGCACTGGCAGTCGCGGATGCGGGCGGCCGGCGTGCCCTGCGGCCGGCTGCGCAGCGTCGGTGAGGCGATCCGTTCGCCCGAGGCGCGGGAGCGCGGAATTGTCACCCGGATCCCGCATGAGACGGTCGGATGGGTGCCGAATGTGAGCCTGCCGATCCGCTATTCGCGGACACCGATCGTTGACCCCGTTGCGGCGCCGGCGGTCGGGCAGCACACCGAACATGTGCTGCGTGAGCTGCTCAGCTACGACGATGCCGAGATCGCGCGCCTTGCCGCCGGCGGAGCCTTCGGCAGCCAGCCCGCGCGACAGGAAACCAAGCCATGATGACGCGCGCGCGCGACGAGCGGACGCTGCGCGGCCGGGTGGCCGTGATCGGGATCGGTGAAACCGAATATTATCGCCACGGCGCTTCACCCGATCCGGAATTCAAGCTGGCGCTGAGGGCCATTCTGGCGGCATGCGAGGATGCTGGGCTCGATCCCCGCGAGATCGACGGTTTCTCATCCTACAGCGACGATCGCAGCGAGGCGTCACGCCTCGCTGCGGCACTTGGGACGCATCGATTGCGCTCGGCCACGATGCAATGGGGGGGCGGCGGCGGCGGGTGCTGCGCTGCGGTTGCCAATGCGGCCGCCTCGATCGTCGCGGGCCTGGCCGATTGCATCGTCGTGTTCCGCTCGCTGGCGCAGGGCCAGTATGGCCGTTTCGGGCAGGCGGCCGGCATCCACACCGTTTCGGGCGAACGATCCTATCTGATGCCTTACGGCGTGCTGGCGCCGCCGCAGCGATTTGCGATGCGGGTCCAGCGCTACATGCATGAGCATGGCGTTCGGCAGGAAGCGTTGCGTGCGATTGCACTCGCGTCCTATCACCATGCCCAGGCCAACCCGCGCGCCGTGATGCAAGGCAGGCCGCTCGACGTTGAGAAATACGATGCCTCGCGCTGGATCGTGGAGCCGTTCCATCTCTACGATTGCTGCATGGAAAATGACGGCGCGGCGGCCTTGGTGCTGGTATCGGCGGAGCGCGCAGGCGAATTCCGGCAGAAGCCGGCCTATCTGCTCGGGGCGGCGTTCGGATCGGGACATCGTGCGGCGGCGACGGCGCACAACGCGCCGCTCTACGCCACGGCAAGCTTCGACACCGTCGCTCCCGATCTCTACCGCATGGCCCGGCTAGGGCCGTCCGATATCGGTGTGGTTCAGGCATATGAGAATTTCACGGGCGGCGTCGTGATGGCGCTGGCGGAGCACGGCTTCTTCAAGCCGGAGGAGGCCAATGACGTCCTGACATTCGAGAACCTGATCGCGCCGTCCGGGCGACTGCCGCTCAACACCAGCGGCGGCAATCTTGCGGAGTGCTACATGCACGGATTTGAGCTCGTTCTGGAGGCCGTCCGTCAGGTTCGTGGGACGTCGACGAGCCAGGTTCGACGAAACGATGTGGCGTTGGTCATCGGTGGCCCGATGGTGACGCCGGCCAGCAACCTCATTCTGGGTTCGGAGGCCACGCTATGAGCGGATCTGCAGGCGCGCACTATCTTCCTGTCGGGCTGCCCATTCCAGTCAGTGAGCCGGATGGTCTCTCGGCACCATACTGGGAGGGCTTACGCCAAGGCCGACTATTGGTGCAACGCTGTGACGGCTGCGGTACCTGGCAGTTCGGGCCGGAATGGATATGCCATCATTGTCACGCCTTTGATCCAGCGTGGACTGAGGTCGAGCCAACCGGTCGCATTTTCAGTTGGGAGCGCGTGTGGCATGCCTCGCACGCCGTGCTGAAGCGGCACGGGCCTTACGTGGCTCTGCTTGTCGAGTTGCCGCACGCCGGCAGCGTACGCATGGTCGGCAATCTCCTGGGCGATCCCCAGCAGGCCGTCGCGATCGGAGAAGAGGTTGAAGGGGTTTTCGAACATCATCTGGAGTCCGATCCAGCCTTCTCATTGCTGCAGTGGCGGCGAAAATGAGGGCCCGGCGCCTGAGCTAGGTGCGCCTTCTCCGGTTGCCTCTGCATAAATAGGTACCGAAATCGCCGCCGTCGCGTGCGGCTCGAATTTTTCCGTGAATTGCCGCGGGCATACCGTCGGTATCGATCTGTCTGATTTGAAGAGTTGTCCTTGTACGTCAACGACAAAACGACATTCTCTATTGATCGAGTGGGAGTAGGGCGTCGCCGCTTCATCTCGATCTGACATTCGGGCCATCTATGCCGGCAGAAGACCGGCGGCGCGATAGTTGTCGATCATCGAGTCGTAGAGCGAAATATCGGAGCGGCCTCTGGCGACGAGCTGCGCGCCGGCGACGGCGGCGAAGATGGCGCGGGCCCGCTGCTCGCTCTTTCTCGAACTGACCAGGCTAGCCGCCACCAACAGCTTGCTCAGCCACGCCACGTTGACGTCGGCAAAGGTCTGGACTTCCTTCTTCACCGCGTCCGGCAGGTGGTCGACTTCCGCGGACATGAAGCTGCACAGGCACATGCGATTGTTGCTCTCGAGCGCCTTGCGAAACACCTCGGGATATCGACGCAGGCAGCGCACCGGATCGGCCGTTTCTGCCAGCATCGCCTCGAGTTGGGCGGCGGTGTCCTCCCAGTAGCGTCGCGCGACGGCGACGCCGAGGTCGGCCTTGCTCGGGAAATGGTGATAGATGCTGGCGGCCTTGATCCCGACCTCGTCCGCGAGATCGCGGAAATTCAAGCCGGCATAGCCGCGCGCCTGCGCGGTCCGCTTTGCTGCCGCCAGGATGGCCTCCCGAGCGCTTGAACTCATTTCGTCGCCTCACTGCTTCGTTATCTACCAAGTGATAGGTAGGGCTTGACCAGCCCGATTGGAAGTCCTCATATCGACCCTACCAAGTGACAGGTAGGCAAAATGGGAATCATGATGAAGATTTACGATTGGCCAACTGGCCCATATCCGGCGCGCGTTCGCATCGCCCTGGCCGAGAAGGGCCTGCGGTCGCAAGTGGAGTTCGTATTGGTCGATCTCTACAAGGGCGAGCACAAGAAGCCCGAATTCCTCGCCAAGAATTACTCCGGCACGCTGCCGGTACTCGAACTCGACGACGGGACCTTCATCGGCGAGTGCACGGCGATCACCGAGTACCTTGACGCGCTCGATGGCGCGCCGACGCTGACCGGCAGGACGCCGCGCGAAAAGGGCGTGATCCACATGATGAGCAAGCGGGCCGAACTGGAACTGCTCGATGCCATCAGTATCTATTTCCACCACGGCACGCCGGGTCTCGGGCCTCATGTCGAGATCTATCAGAACCCCGAATGGGGATTCCGTCAGCGCGACAAGGCCCTCAGGGGGATGCACTACTTCGACGGCATTCTGAGAGGACAGCCGTTCGTCGCCGGCGACGCATTCACGATGGCCGATATCACCGTCATAGGCGGCTTGATCTTCGCGGGACTTGTGAACGTGCCGGTGCCGCCGGAGTGCGAGGCTCTCTTGGCATGGTATGCAGCGATGCAGGAGCGTCCGAGCGTCAAGAACCGGATCACGATGTCCGAGCCGATCGGGGCATCCTGATCGAGATCGTAGCTTGCGAACACCGCTCTCGCGAGACTTGCGCGAGAGCGGATCGCCAAGATCGCAAGCGTAGCCCGGATGAGCCAACGGGTCGCGCGAACGCGCGCCCGATGACAGGCTCCGCGATATCCGGGGGTTCTCCGATCGGCGCTCCGCATCTTGTCCCGCATGTCGTTCCGCTCATGCGGGCTACTGGTCTCTCATGATGCCGGTCAAGACCGTCGGCGTGATGGGCGACGGCGGTACCTGCGAATACGTCGTCGGCCTCCGCGCCGTGACCTCGACCGACGGCATGAACGCGGATTTCTACCAGTTCGACGTGAAGTTCCTGGGCGAGACCGCGGCGCGCATCATCAACGAGGCGAAGGGCGTGAACCGCGTGGTGTCCGACGTGACCAGCAAGCCGCCGGGGATGGTTGAGTGGGAGTAGGGCGACGAAGTGCCCGCGGCACCGAGAGCATTGCTCGTAGGGTGGATCAGCGAAGCGTAATCCACACACAACGCGTGACCTACGTGAACCTGAACATGCTCGCGTCGAGTTGTCCCGGTGCCACGCCGATCAGCCAGGCCGCATCGCCGGCGGCGTCGGTGATGATAGTGGTGTTGATGCCGGGCGAGTAAAACTCCGCCGCCTGCAAATCGGCAAACGAATGCAGCGATGTGCCTTGGAAGTTCACGAAGTCATTGACGCCACCTGCGTTGAAGTCCTGGATCACCATCACCTCCGGGGTGGGGCCGCCGATCCTGAATGTGTCCGAGCCGCCGCCACCCCAGGCGTAATCGACGCCGCCGCCGCCGCTGATGACGTCTGCTCCGCTGCCCATCAGGAACACGTCGACGCCGCTGCCGCCGGTGACGGTATCGCCGCCATTGGAGCCGTAGATGTAGTTCTGCCCTGAACCGCCCTGAATGAAATCGCCGTCGGTCTCGCCGGAGGAAATGAAGATGTTGAGGCCGGAACCGCCGAACATGCTGTCAACGCCGGCGCCGCCGTAGAAGTAATTCGTTCCCTGGCCTCCGTTAAGGCTGTCTCCAGCGTCGCCACCGAACATGACGTTGACATCGGAGCTTGTCGCTCCCTCGGATCCTACGAGAAGGTCCGAGCCGTCGCCGCCAAACAGATAGTTGAAGCCGGAGCCTCCGAAGAGGATGTCGTTTCCGGCTTCGCCGAGCAGCACGTCGGCGCCATCGCCGCCGAACAGCACATCATTGCCCGTCCCCGCATAGAGATAGTCGTTGCCATTGTCACCGCTGATCGTGTCGTTACCGTCTTCGCCGAGCAGCACGTCGTTGCCATTGCCGCCGGACAGCACGTCGCTGCCGCGGCCCGCATAGATTTCGTCGTTGCCATCGCCTCCATAGCCTACATCGTCGCCGGCGAAGCCGACGAGAACGTCGTTACCGGAAAGGCCGTTCAGGGTGTCGTTGGCGGCGCCGCCGTAGATCAGGTCGTTGCCGGCGGTTCCGTCAGCAAGGATCGGCAGGTCGCTGACGTTCAGCGTCACATCCGCAAATTGCAGATGCTCGACGTTGGTCAGCGTATCGACATAGCTGCCCAACACCAGGACCTGGCTGCCGAAATCGTCGATCGTGTAGCTGCTCCGGTTGCCGGAGAACACGACGGTGTCATCCCCGTCGCCGCCGTCGATGGTATCGTGACCGGCACCGCTGGCGATGGTGTCGTTGCCGGCGCCGGCATTGATCACATCGGCGCCGCTACCGCTGTCGATAGTATCGTCGCCCGCGCCGCCCCAGAAATGGTCGGATTCGGCCGAGCCGGTGATGCTGTCGGCACCTGCGAGGATGCCCGCGAAGAAGTGTCCGGGCTGGTATCCAAGAGTGATGTCCGTGATGCTTTCGAGTACCGCGGTGCCGTCGGCCGCGACATGATCGACCGACGTCAGCGTCGTCCAGGTCGGGTCGCTTGAAATCGTCAGGCCGGTTCCGTTGAGATACGTGAACGTGCCGTCGGCATTGCTGAAAATCAGCCGGATCGAGGTGGAGTTGACCGGGTCGATTGTACCGAGCGCGTCGGCTCCCCAGGATGAATCTGTTGTTCCGAGAAAGGCAGTCCAAATCGCCATCATCAGCCCCGCGCACCACGTTCAATCTAAAGGTGTGGTTACCGGGTCAAAACAACGCGATCAAGCCCAATGTTGTCATCAATTCTGCCTGGCACACGGCAAATGACACCCCGCTCGCGCTCCTTGAGACAGCGAAACGGGCAGCCATATGTGGCCCCTCAACACGAGCCAAGATCGGGGCTTCGAAAGCTGGCCAATCGCGCGCTCCAGTCTGTCGGAAAGACCTGCGGCCGCTCGACCTCGCGGGCCGCGAGCTATGTGAGCCTGAACATGCTCGCGTCGAGCTGTCCCGGTGCAACCCCGATCAGCCAGGCGGCGTTGCCGGCGGCGTCGGTGATGATCGTGGTGTTGATGCCGGGCGAGTAGAACTCCGCGGCCTGCACGTCGGCGAACGAGTGCAGCGATGTGCCGGCGAAGTTCACGACGTCGTTGACGCCGCCGGCGTTGAAGTCCTGGATCACCATGACCTCGGACGTCGTGTCGCTGATCATGAACGTGTCGGAGCCGCCGCCACCCCAGGCATAGTCGACCCCGCCGCCGCCGCTGATGACGTCGGCGCCGCTCCCCATCAGGAACACGTCGACGCCGCTGCCGCCCGTGACGGTGTCGCCGCCATTGGAGCCGTAGATGTAGTTCTGGCCCGAGCCGCCATAGATATAATTGCCGTCGGTCTCGCCGGAGGAGATGAAGATGTTGAGACCGGAGCCGCCGAACATGGTGTCGACGCCGGCGCCGCCGTAGAAGTAATTCGTGCCCAGGCCGCCGTAGAGCGCATCGCCGCCGTTGCCGCCGAACATCACGTTGACGTCGGAGCTTGAGGTGCCGCCCGATCCGACCAGAACGTCGTTGCCGTCACCGCCGAACAGATAGTTGAAGCCGGCGCCGCCATAGATGCTGTCGTTGCCGGCCTCGCCGAGCAGCACGTCGAGGCCATTGCCGCCGAACAGCACGTCATTGCCGGCGCCCGCATAGAAATAGTCGTTGCCGTCGCCGCCATATCCGACATCGTCGCCGCCGAGGCCGACCAGGACGTCGTTGCCGGCAAGGCCGCTCAGCGTATCGTTGCCGCCGCCGCCATAGATCAGATCGTTGCCGGCGGTTCCGGTGCTGTTGATCGGGACGTCGCTGGCGTTCAGTGTCATGTCGGCGAATTGCAGATGCTCGACATTGGTCAGCGTAACGACATAGGTGCCCGACACCAGGATCTGGCCGCCGGAATTGGTGATCGTGTAGCTGCTCCGGTTGCCGGAGAACACCGCGGTATCGTCGCCGGCGCCGCCGTCGATCGTGTCGTTGCCGGTGTTGCCGGCGATGGTGTCGTTGCCGCCGCCGCCGCTGATCGAGTCCGCACCAACGCTGCCGTTGATGAGATCGGCCTGGCTCGATCCGATCGCTGTTGAGGTAATGCCGTAATAACTGACGTTGATCGTGATGCTGTCGACGCCCGCGGTCCATGAGCTGAAGGACACGCCCGACAGGTCGGTCTGGCTGCTGTTGATGACGATCTTGTCGATGCCGGCGCTGCCGACGATGGTCGGAGCCGCCGTGACCAGCGTGTTGCCAAGGAAGGTGATGGTGGAGTTGCCGCTCAGGAACACCAGCCGCTCGATGTTCCTCATAGCTCCGTCGGCAAAGGTCCGATTCGCCGATTCGAGTTCGACCGTATCGTTGCCGGCGCCACCGTCGAGGTCTCCGGCGGTGCTGGTGGCGTTATAGATGAAGGTGTCGTCGCCGGCGCCGCCCTGGACGTTGCCGGCGCCGTTCAGGGTCATGGTGTCGTTCTGACTGGTTCCGACCAGCGAACCAAAATTGCCGTTGTTGGTGATGAAGTTGATCGTATCGACGCCCGCGGTCCACGACGTGAAGGTCAGATGCGAGAAATCGCTGTAGGCATTCTTGAAAGTGACGGTGTCGGCCTGCGCGCTGCCGATGAAGGTATTGATCTCTTGGGTGCCGGCGTGCACCGGTTGCCCGGAGTCGAAGGTGGCGCTTGAGACGCCGCTGTCGAACTTGACGGTGCTGATTCCGGTAAACGTTCCGGTGCTGAAGTCGACGCTTCCGGCATTCTCGAGATCGATGATGCCCGACCCGGCATCGCCGATCCCTTCGCCCGCCGCAAAGTCACCGGCATTGAGTATGAAGACGTCGTTGCCGCCGCCGCCGTTCAGATTATCGGCACCGGCGCCGCCGGTGATGGTGTCGTCGCCCGTGTGGCCCCAGATGTTATCGGCCCCGGACGAGCCGACGATGCTGTCGTTACCTGCGAGGATGCCGGTGAAGAAATGTCCGGCCTGGTATCCGAGCGTGATGTTGGTGATGCTTTCGAGCACCGTGGTGCCGTCGGCCGCGACATGATCGACCTCAGTCAGTGTCGTCCACGTCGGGTCGTTCGAAACCGTCAGGCCGGTTCCGATCAGATACGTCAGCGTGCCGTCGCCGTTGTTGAAAATCAGCCGGGTCGAGGTGGAGTGCACCGAGTCGATGCTGCCGAGGCCGTCGAATGCCCAGGACGCGTTCGCAGTCCCGGAAAAGGCTGTCCAGGTCGCCATAATATGCCCCCGCAGTATGTCAAAGTTCGAAAAAGTCGAGATTCGTCAAGAATATAACTCAGTGTGTCAAATTGTCGCGAGCGTGTCCAGTGGCAACATTGGATATCCCAGGGACGTGGTGAATGACGCTTGGGGCTAGGTGGGCGCGGCGGCATAGCGCGTGGAGTGAAGGGGAGTTCCGTGGAGTAGTATCGGGTAGCAGAGAACACTCGAGCGAATCCTAGGCCATCGATAGCCGTCGATAGATTCTAGGCGACCAGCAGATTTGCCGCTCGGTCGGGTGTCTCCCCGCTCTTCGATCGGCGCCCGTGCGCCGTCAGGCTCACCCCAACCTTTTGCGACTTCGTGGCCTTCAATATTCGGTCGCGCGCTGCTCGAACATGTTAGCGCGCGACCAGTTGTCGGCGTCGATCATACGGTCGCAGATCAATCACTGCTCCGTCTTGAACAGATCCTGGAAGATGAGCTGGCCCCAAACGCGGTCGCGTGCGTGCACCAGCGCGCCACCCTCGCTGAGCTTTCCGAGCTTGACGGGGGCGAACCCGAGTTGCTTGGCCAGGGCCGCCACGGGAGCGATTGCGTCCTCGTCGTCACCGGACAGAAAGACGACTCGGTGGCCGCCCTCGACGACCGGATCGGCAGCGAGCTTGGCCGCGATCAGGTGATTGAAGCCTTTCACGAAGCTGGCGCCGGTGAACGCCTTCGCGGCGAAAGCGGAGGACGGGAGACCGTCCACCTCTTCGAGGGGGACCAACGCATTCATCGTGTCGATCACCGTCTTGCCCTTCCAGCTCGGCAAGGCGTTCGCAACCTCGCGATGCTCCTCGAACGGGACCGCCAGGATGATCGTGTCGGCCTCGAGTGCATCCCGCAGCGACTTGGCGACGACCGTGGGTCCGATCGCCCGAGCCTGCGGCGCCAACGCCTCGGGCGGCCGGCGGCTCGCGACGGTGATCTCGATGTTCTTGCGGGCAAAGGCGTGGGCGAGGGCCTGGCCTACCTTGCCGAATCCTACAATCGCGTAGCTCATGATGTTTCTCCGATCCGTGTTGCGGGCTGAATTCAGATCGCCGAGAAGCCGCCGTCGACCGACAGCTCCACCCCGTTCACGAAGCTCGACTCGTCTGAAGCAAGGAACAGCGCGGCCGCTGCAATTTCCTCAGGCAGCCCCATCTTTCCCCGCGGGATCAGGGATTCGAACATCCGCTTCGCTTCCTCGGTGAGGACCTGGTCCTGCATCGGTGTCGCGATCGGCCCCGGGCTCAGCACGTTGACCCGGATATTCCTGCCCTTCAGTTCGTTGAGCCAGGTGCGTGCGAATGAGCGCAACGCGGCCTTGCTCGCCGAATACACGCCGTAGCCGGGAAAACCCTTCACCGAGGCAACCGACCCGGTCATGAAGATCGACCCGCCATCGTTGAACAGCGGCAGCGCCTTCTGCACCGTAAACAGCGTGCCGCGCGTATTCAGGTCGAAGGTCGCATCGAAATGCTGCTCGGTGATCTCGCCCATTGGGACGGCGCTGCCGATGCCGGCGCTGGCGTACAGGACGTCGATCTTGCCCTTGTCCCGCTTGACCGTATCGAACAGGCGATCGAGGTCGTCGAGATTGGCCGCGTCGCCGCGTACGCCGGTCACGTTCCGGCTGATCAGCTTGACGGCCTCGTCGAGCGCCTGCTGCCTTCGGCCCGTGATGAACACATAGGCGCCTTCTTCAACGAACCGCCTGGCGCTCGCCAGCGCCATGCCGCTCGATCCGCCCGTGACGACTGCAACCTTACCTTCAAGCTTTCCCATGATCTCTCCTTCGTCGTGTTGGACAGCGTCTCTGTCGCCATTCGCGACATGACGCTTCAGGCTCCGTCTCGGCTCGTCCGCAGCGGCCCCGAGAACCTGGACCTCGAAGTAGGTCAGCCGGCGTCAGGCGTTGAGTGCGGAAGCGCGCACATCGGTGGTGCGAAATCGAACCGGCTGGACGACCGACGCCGGCGGCGTGGGCTAGGATGAGCGCGCCTGCACCCCACATACGAGATGCTGTTCGATGGATTGGACACTGGCTTTGGAAGGCGCACCCCAGCGGTGCTGGATTGCACCATGATCGACTGGGATGACGTTCGCTACTTTCTTGCCGTCGCGCGCGGAGGCTCGGTGCGGGCTGCCGCCGAGCGGCTCGCGGTCAACCACTCGACCGTGCTGCGACGTGTCGCCCAGCTGGAGGAGCGCCTCGGGGCGCACATGTTCGAGAAGCTGCCTTCAGGCTACCGCCTGACGGCTGCGGGAGAGGAGGTCCTCGAGCTCGCGGAGCAGATGGAAGCGTCGTCGCACCAGCTGGAGACGCGCGTGCTGGGCCGCGACCAGGGCGTGCGCGGGCGGCTACGGGTGACACTGGCACCGCCACTGGCGACACACCTGCTGATACCTGATTTCGCCGAGTTCGCGCGCCAGCATCCGGACATCGAGATGGAAATCCTGTCGTCCGGCGAGCTGGCAAATCTGACCAACCGGGAAGCCGACGTTGCGATCCGCGTCGTCTACGACCGCAAGACCCTGCCGCTCAATCTTCACGGCCTGAAGGGACCGGAGCTGTTCGGCGCCGTCTACGTGTCCCGCGATCGACTGGCCGCGTCGCCTGATCCGGTCAGGTGGATCGTCATCAGCATGCATGGAATCCCGGACTGGGCCCGCGAGGTTCGCTCCACGGGGGTTCCGTTCAGGGTCACGGATGCCGAGGCGCAGATCGCTGCCGTCAGGCAGGGGCTCGGGATGACCACGCTGCCGTGCTTCGTCGGGGATGCCGACCCCCTGCTGGGGCGGGTGCCGGGCACCGACCTGCACATGTACGGAACGCTCTGGCTTCTCACCCAGGGGGAGACGCGCAAGACCAAGCGCGTGCGGCTGTTCACGGAGTTCGTGTCCCGCAGGCTCGCCGCCTACGCGCCGCTTCTCGCCGGGCTATCCATCTCGCGCAACTGAGGCGCGGCGGGTTGGTGACGCCAGTCGGCAAGCGTAGCCCGGATGAGCCAACGGGTCGCGCGAACGTGCGCCCGATGACAGGCTCCGCGATATCCGGGGCATTTCTATCCGCGCGTTGTGTGGAGTCCCGCATATCGCTGCGCTCATGCGGGCCGCTCGCGGTTTCGCTGGATGTCGCGATGACGCGCGGCGCCGGTCAAGCGACTAGCTCGACCGATCGCTGCACGTTGGGATCAATACGCTCCCGGTTCGCAAGGGACATTGCTGCCGGTCCACGGCGCGGTCGCGAACGAACCGACACGCGGCGCCGGAATGCAGGCGCGGCCGTCGACATAGACGGGCTCGGTTGGCGCGGCGGCGTTGGCCTCCGCGACGTGGCGCGACACGGCGTGGGTTTCACGCGCCATTGCCGGCGACGCGATCATGGCAACCGCGATCAAAGCAGCCGACAGGAGTTTGACGTTCGTCATCGAGTGTCTCCGTTTTGCTTAAGGGGCCAAGGAGTCTGGCCTCGTCAGATAGATGTGCGCAGAGCGGGCAGACTTAAATGCAATCATCACTCACGCGCGCTCAACGCTGCGTGAGAAGCGCCGCCTAAGTCACCGCATCCTCACGCTTTCGCGACTGCCGAGTGCTCGAGGCAATGCAAACGTCTGGCGACGCGGCTTTCCGCACGAATCTTTCGCGGACGATCGAACTTGACACAAACAGCAGCGGTGATTTCACTCGCGCCTGGAAGCGTAGCCCGGATGCGCGAGAGCGATATCCGGGGCGTCTCCGATCCACATGCCGCGTAGTGTCCCGCATATCGCGGCGCTCATGCGGGGCTACTCGCTAGCGTGTATTGACCGCCAGCTGCGCCGCAAACGCGCGCTGGTAAGCCGGCCGGGCTTCGCCGCGCGCGACGTAGGCGGACAGGCTGGGAAATTCGTTCAGGAGGCCCGATGCCCTCAGCCTGAGCAGCACCGACACCATCATCAGGTCGCCCGCGCTGAACGCGCCGTCGAGCCAGTCGGAATCGCCGAGACGGGCGGAGAGCTGCTTCAGGCGCTCGCGGATGCGATCCAACACCAGAGGCAGCCGCTCCCTGGTCCAGGGCCTGTCGCCCTCCAGAATCCTGACGGTCATGAGTTCGAGGATCGGCGGTTCCACCGTGTTGAGCGCGGCAAACATCCAACTGATTGCGCGGGCGCGGGCCTTGGCATCGCCGGGCAGCAGGCCGGCATGACGCTCGGCAAGATGAAGCACGATCGAGCCAGTCTCGAACAGCGCGAGATCGCTTTCCTCATAGGTTGGAATCTGGCCGAACGGATGCAGCGCCAGATGCGCGGGCTCTTTCATCGCCTGGAACGAAACGAGGCGGACCTCGTAGGGCTGGCCCACTTCCTCCAGGGCCCAGCGAACGCGCGTATCGCGCGCCAGCCCCTTGCCGCCATCCGGCGATCGTTCGAAGGCGGTGATAGTGGGGGTCATCGTTTCTCTCCGTGTCCTTGCGTCCCGAGGACGAACGAACAGCGCGCGTACCGACAGCCCACCTGGATTTTCTTGGCCGCAAGCGTAGCCCGGATGGAGCGCAGCGTAATCCGGGTCTTGCCCGGATCGGTCCCGGATTTCGCTGCGTTCCATCCGGGCTACGGGCTATGGGCCGGGTTGTTCCCGATTGCGCCTGCGGTCCTACGCCATCCCGCAAAATTATTTCTTGCCGCGGTGTCGGCTGGCGTCTTCGGCAATCGTCCTCTGCGCGAAACAAGGAGACTGCACATGACCGATCTCGTCACATGCCTTTGGTTCGATCAGGGCCAGGCGCGCCAAGCGGCGGAATTCTATGCCGCGACGTTTCCCGACAGCCATGTCGATGCGGGGCATGTATCGCCGATACCGGGCATCGGGCAGGGCGATGAGCTGACGGTCGAGTTCACCGTGCTCGGCCGCCGCTTCGTCGGACTCAACGGCGGGTCGAATTACCAGCCGAACGAGGCGGTCAGTTTCATGGTGCTGACCGATAGCCAGGACGAAACGGACCGCTACTGGAATGCGGTCACCGGCAACGGCGGCAAGGAATTGCCGTGCGGCTGGTGTCGGGATCGCTGGGGCTTTGCCTGGCAGATCACGCCGCGGCGGCTGCTCGAACTCGTCAACAGCGCCGATCGCGCCACCGGCAAGCGCGCGATGGAAGCGATGATGACGATGAAGAAGATCGATATCGCCGCAATCGAGCGGGCGGCAGCGGCGTAATCCGCACGCCGGAATGCAGCCGCAAACGGGGTGCGCTGCCTCTCCCGCTTGCGGGGACGGGGCGAGCGGACATCTGCCCAATTTCGGAATATTGGAAGAATATCGGTGAGTTGCCCGACGTGTCAAGTGGCCTGGTCGAACGCTGGCGACGGCCAGGCTCCTTTGCATGGGGTTGTTTTCGATATTTTGGCAACGCGCCCGCCACGATGACCGCCCCGGCGCAAACGCGGGATGTGTGCGATGCCATCGCGTGATACGCATTTCGCTCCACAGCTCTGGAGCCAGCCTTGATGTCCGTCGCAGCCGCCGCCAATCAGCAACAAAACCCCACCGCCGCCGAGTCCGATCCCGAGACGCTCGGCTGGATGCAGGGCTTCCCGCCGCCGCAGGACAAGACGATCACATTCCAGAACGGCTCGTTCCGCAGTTTCCCCGAATTGCGCTGGGCCTGGAGCAATATCCGCCAGCTGGTGCCGACGGTGAATGTCTGGCGCGGGGCGGGGCCGGCGTCGGTGCTGCCGCGCGAGGATCACGATATCGGCGCTTCCGCGTCGGTGACGATGGACGGCCGGCCGCAGACTTTCGCAGGCATGCTCGAGGACAGCTATGCCGACGGCATCGCCGTGCTGCACCGGGGCAAACTGATCTATGAGCGCTATTTCGGCGCGCTGAAGCCGCACAAGCCGCACATCGCGATGTCGGTGACGAAATCGTTCACCGGCACGCTCGCCGGCATTCTGGTCGCCGAGGGTAAGATCGATCCGCAGGCGCCCGTCACCGACTACGTGCCGGAGCTGAAGGCCAGCGCGTTCGGCGATGCGCGCGTGCAGGAGGCGATGGATATGACCACGGGGCTGAAATACACCGAGGTCTACACCGACAGGAATTCCGACGTGTGGGGACTGCGGCGCGCCAACGGCATGGCGCCGATCCCGCCGGATTATGAAGGCGCGACGAACATCTTCGATTTCCTCTGCGCGCAGCAGAAGCAGGGCGAGCACGGCAAGGCCTTTGCCTACAAGACCGTCAATTCCGACGTGCTGGCCTTCATCGTCAGGCGCGCCAGCGGCATGACCTTGTCGGACCTGCTGTCCGAGCGGATCTGGGCGCCGATGGGCGCGGAGGAGGATGCGCATTACCATGTCGACCGCATCGGCACCGAGAGCGGTGGCGGCGGATTGTCGACCACGCTGCGCGATCTTGCCCGCTTCGGCGAGACGATCCGCAATCACGGCCGCTTCAACGGCCGCCAGATCGTGCCGTCATCGGTGGTCGAGGATATCGCGCGCGGCGGCGATCCCGAGAAATTCAAGCCGGCCGGCTACACCACCTTGCCAGGGGCCTCCTATCGCAATCAGTGGTGGGTGACGCATAATGCGCATGGCGCCTTCATGGCGCGCGGCGTGCACGGCCAGGGCATCTATATCGATCCGAAAGCCGAGATGGTGATCGCGCGCTACGCCTCGCACCCGATGGCAGGCAACGCCGCGAACGACCCGGTGACGCTGCCGGCGTATATGGCGCTGGCTAGGGATTTGACCGCGGGAGGGTGAGGTCCGGTTAGGTTCGCGACATCTTCTCGAACCGCTTGACCAGGCGCTCCCGTTTCAGGCGGGACAGCCGCCTGATCCAGAACACGCCGTCGAGCTGATCGATCTCGTGCTGATGGCACACCGCGCGCAGGCCGTCGGATTCTTCGGTCTGCATGTTGCCGTCGAGATCCTGGTAACGGATGCGGACTCGGGCGTGGCGCTCGACCTCGTCGGTGACGCCGGGCATCGAGACGCTGCCTTCCTTGTGCAGGATCATCTCGGGCGAGGTTCGGATGATCTGTGGATTGATATAAGTCAGCGGCCCCTCACTGGCGTCGAGCTCGAGCACCACGACCCGCAGCGGCACGCCGATATGCGGTGCGGTGATGCCGATGCCCGGCGCCGCATGCATGGTCTCGAGCAGATCGGCCGCCAGCGCGCGCAGCGCGTCGTCGAACACGTCGACCGGCTCGGCCTCGAGCGCAAGCCGCGGATCGGGATAGCGGACGATGGGGCGGATGGGCATACGATGTCTTAGGCCAGCGCAAGGCGCCGGACAACATGCCGATGCAGGGGCCGTGCGCGATGCGCCGTTCAGAGCCGCTTTTCGAAGAACAGGTCGGGGTAGGGGTCGTCGTTGAAGCGCGGGATCTCGGTCCAGCCGGTCCGGCGGTAGAGCTGGCCGGCTTCAGCCAGCGCGCTGTTGGTGTCGAGCCGCAGCACCGCGATGCCGAGTTCGCGCGCGGCCGTCTCCGCCGCGTCCATCAGGCGCCGCCCGAGGCCGAGGCCACGCGCGGCTGGTGCGACCCACAGCCGCTTGATCTCCGCCAACTCGCCGCCGCCTTTCAGCCCGACGCAGCCGATCGGCAGCCCGTCCGACATCGCCACGATGAAGCTGCCGCGCGGCCGCACCATGTCCTTGGCATCGGGATCGCGCGACAGCTTGACATCGAAACCCTGTCTGAAGCGCCGCGCCAGCTCGGCGTAATATTCGCCAAGGCAGTAACGCGCCTCATCGCTGCGCGGATCCATCTCAACCAGAGTGGTGCCGTCGCGGCCGAGCGCTGAGGCGATCAAATCCATCGCCGCCAGCAGCGCCTCGCGTTGCGAATTGTGGGCGAGGAAGTCCTTGGCCTGCCGGTTGGAGATCGCCTCATAGGCGTTGAACTCGCGCTTGCCCGCGGCCGTCAGGCTTGCGATGCGGCGGCGCGCGTCGTCGCCATGCGCCGCGGTCTGGATCAGTCCTTCGTCCTCGAGGCCGCGCAACAGCCGGCTCATCAGGCCGGAATCGAGCCCGAGATAATCCCTGATCTCGCCGACATCGGCGCGGCCGTGGCCGATCGCATTCAGCACGCGCGCCGCGCCGAGCGGCCGGCCGCGCCCGAGAAACGAGGTGTCGAGCGCGCCGACCGCGGAGGTCACGGCACGGTTGAAGCGGCGGACGCGGGACACCGGATCGAGCATATATCTGACTTTAGTCAGATATCCTTGCGGCGTCAATCGTTGCCGGGCCGGGCACACGAATCCGATTTACGCCCGCGCCAGCACCAGCACGTTGCCGGCAAGGATCGCGGCGGCGCCGGCGAGCACCGGCCAGCCCAGCGCCAGATGCTCGAACAGCGCCGACAGCACCAGCGCGACGAGCGGCACCAAAGCGAGCGTGTAGGCGGCGCGGCCGGGACCGAGCCGGCGCACCAGCTCGAAATAGAGCATGAAGGTGATGCAGGATGCGGCGATGGCGAGATAGAGGAAGCTCGCCACGTAGGAGGGCGAGATGTCGGCGGCAAACTTTGTGCCGGTCGCGACGGCCCAGAGCGCGCTCGCAGCCGCGCCGACGAATGCGCCCCAGCCGAGTACCGACACGACGGGCAGTCCGGCGTGCTGGTTGCGCGCGCCGACTGTCGTTCCGGCGCCGGTCGCGACGGCAGCGACCAGTGCCCAGGCAAAGCCGGCAAGCGACCCGGCACCGTGCGCGCTGGTGCCGGGCAGGAAGATGATCGCAAGACCAAGGATGCCGCACAGCGCGCCCCACACGAAGCCGGAGGAGATCGGGACGCCGAGCGCGGCGCGCGCGATCACGGCTGCGAACAGCGACGATGTCGACAGCACCAGCGCCGCGAGGCCGCTCGGCATCCGCGCGGTCGCCTCATAGAACGCGATGAAGGCAATGGCGAAGAACAGCAGGCCCTGCAACGCGACGGCCGGCCGGTCCTTGCGCGGGATCGCGAGCGGCACGCCGCGCAGCCGGCCGTAGCCGAGCAGGATCAGGCCCGCGAACACCATGCGCAGGGCAACCGACCACGGCGCGGGCGTGACGCCGGCCTGCATCGCGGTTGCCAGCGCGCCGCCGCCCCACAACAGCGCGGTCAGCGCGAACAACGCGGCCGTCATGGTACGTCGGCGTCATCGAGCAGCGCGCGCCAGCCGCCGGCGTCGATCCGCGCGCTTTCGCCCTCGAGCCGGGTGAGAGCGGAATCAATCGTGGTTCGCTCGCTCTCCGTCAGACGCGCGAGCAGCCGTGCCTCGATCGCGCTGCCCAATGCGGCGATCCGGTTGAAGGCGACCCGGCCGCTGCGGGTGATGCTGACGGCGGCGAAGCGGCGATCCGTCTTGCCGGGGCGTCGCACCGCAAAGCCGAGATCTGCGAGCTGGCCGATGCCGCGGCTGACCGCGAACGGATCGAGCGCGCAGGCGCGGCCGATCTCGGAGGCGTTGGCCGCATCGCGCTCGGCGATCACGGCGAGGATGCGCCAGCCGGCCTGGCTCAGTCCGAAAGTCTCGCTGTAGAAGCTCTCGAGAGGGCGCGCGACCTGGGCAACAACCAGGAACAGGCGGTAAGGCAGCCAGGCGCTGAGCTTCAGGCCGTCATCGGAGGCGGGGGCAGTCTGCTTCATGAGTGAAGGCTCGCATAGATAATTGCAAAGTGCAAGCATATCGCAAATGTTACCGCGGCATCGGATCGCCGGTGCGAAAAATCCCGACACACTTGTCACTCCCGCTCGTCGCTGCCGCCGCGCCAGACTGGGGCATGGCCAATGACGAACGGCCGCCGGCGCTGGAACTGCGTCGGGGTCGCGGAGTTCGTCCAAATCGGAGACGGAGATCATCATGAGCAAATCAGCAGAGAACGATCGCGGCGGCCTGGCGGCAATGCAGACACCGCCGGTGGTGTCGCGGGAGGCGTGGGAGGCGGCGCGCCTGGAGATGCTGGTGAAGGAGAAGGCACAGGTGCGGGCACGCGACGCACTTGCCGCGGAACGGCGCCGCATGCCCTGGATGGCGGTCGAGAAGCCCTACGTGTTCGAGGGACCGAACGGCAAGGTCGGCCTGCTCGACCTGTTCGAGGGCCGCCGGCAGCTGATCGTCTATCGCGCGTTCTTCGAGCCCGGCGTGTTCGGATGGCCGGATCATGGCTGCCGCGGCTGCTCGCTCGGCGCCGATCAGGTCAGCCATCTGTCGCATCTGAACCAGCGCGACACCACGCTCGCTTACGCCTCGCGCGCCCCGCAGGCCGACATCGCGCGGCTGAAGGCGCGGATGGAGTGGGAGATGCCGTGGTACACGATCACCGACAGCTTTGATGCCGACTTCGGCGTCGCCGAGTGGCACGGCCACAACGTGTTCATCCGCGACGGCGAGCGAATCTTCCGCACCTATCTCGTCAACAGTCGCGGCGACGAATCAATGGGCACGGTGTGGAGCTATCTCGACATCACGCCGTTCGGCCGCCAAGAGCTGTGGGAGGACTCGCCGAAGGGCTATCCGCAGGGCCCGACCTACAAATGGTGGAACTGGCACGACAATTACGAGGTGGAAACCGCGCCGAATGCCAAGTGGGCAGCCGTGACCGACGCCGGCGAGGCCGCATTCCGCAAGATCGCGGAGCAGGAACGCAAGGCCACTTAATGGGGTGCGGCAGGGAGGGCGCACGGCGTCCTCCCTAGCGGCCGCTATCCTTCGCTGCCGCGAGTCCCTTCAGCGCCGACAGCATCTCGCGCAGCCCGCGGTCGAGGCGCTTGTCGCGGCGGATCACGACCGCGAGCCGGCGGTGGAGCTTTGGTGACAGCGACCGGACGACCAGGTCGCGCTGCTTGGCTCTCGCGGGGACGGCCATGCCGGGCAGGATCGCGCAGCCGAGGCCGGCGCGGACCATCTCCTTGATCGCTTCGACACTGCCGAGCGACATCAACGGCTTCAGCGACACGCCGCCGCGGGCGAGCCACTCGTCCGCGGTGCGCCTGGTGTTGCCGCCGGGCTCGAACAGCAGCACTGGTCTGCTCGCCAGCACCTCCGGCGTGATCCGCGCCGGCAGCTGCATCTCGCGCGGCGCGATCAGCACGAACTCGTCGTTCATGACCGGGGTGATCTCAAAGCTGCGCCCCGACACCGGCAGCGTGACCAGCGCGATGTCGATCGTGTTGTCCTCGACCGCCCGCGCGATCTCGGCTGTGTTGCCGGTCGTGACCGTGATCTCGAGCGAGGGCAGTGCGGCCCGCAGTTCCTTTAGGATAGGGGGCAGCAGGAAGATGCAGGCGGTGGCACCGGTGCCGAGCCGCACCCGGCCTGCCGTTCCCGCCGTCTGCTGCGTGACGGCATCGACCGCCGATGTCACGGCTGCGTTGATCTGCTGGGCGTGCGACAGCAAGGCGACGCCGGCGGCGGTCGGCCGCGCCCGTCGTCCGACCCGCTCGATCAAGGTCGCATTCAGGCTCCGCTCCAGCTGGCGCACCTGCAGGCTGACCGCGGGCTGCGTCAGCTGCAACCGCTCGGCCGCGGCGGAGAAGCTGCCGCAATCGATCACGACCGCGAAGCTTTCGAGATAATCGAGGTTCAGGTTCTTCATCAAAGTATCTCTTATGCGTCGCATAAGCTCTCAAAGCTTCCCTTATATATCGCCGGAGCGCATAGTCCGGCAAGCGACGGCTTCGACAGATCGGGAGCAGGCGTTGTCCGGCTCAAGTCCATTGGCGGCGTCATCGTCGAACTGGGGCGCTATCTTGCGGTCTCGCCGCATTCGCGCATCCACCGCCGGCAGGCGCTGCGCGAACTCGACGATCGCCTGCTGGCGGATGTCGGACTGTCGCGCAGCGATGTGGAGATGAGCCCGTGGTGCTTGCAGTCGGCATCGACGCGCCGTCGAAGCACGGGCATGATGCCGCAAGACGAGAGTGCAGGGATGAAAGACAAAAAAGACACCGTGATCCGCGATTCCACGGAGCTCGACATGGCGGAGGTGCAGCGCATCTACGCGCACCACGTGCTCAATGGGCTCGCAACCTTCGAGGAAATGCCGCCGACACTCGACGAGATGCTCGGGCGCCGCGCCGCCGTGCTGACCGCAGGGCTGCCGTATCTCGTGGCCGATATCGACGGACGGGTGGCGGGCTACTCCTATGCGACAGCGTACCGGCCTCGGCCGGCCTATCGCAACACGATCGAGGACTCGGTCTACGTGTCGGAAGCGCTGCGCGGCCGCCGCGTCGGGGCTGCGCTGTTGCAGGCACTGATCGAACGAACGGAGGCGGGTCCCTGGCGGCAGATGATCGCCGTGATCGGCAACAGCGGCAACGCCGGATCGATCGCGCTGCACCGTCGCATGGGCTTCGAGATGGTCGGAACGCTGCGATCGGTGGGCTTCAAGCTCGGGCAATGGGTCGACACCGTGCTGATGCAGCGGCCACTTGGGCCGGGCGCCTCCGCGCTTCCTTCGGACAGGGAAACCGCCCGGTGATCGCACGCCGGGTCGTGGCTGCCCTTGGGCTGGCTCAACTGATCTCGTGGGGCGCGACCTACTACCTGATCGGCGGCTTCGGCGAGCAAATCGTCGCGGACCTCGGCTGGAGCCGCGACATCGTCTACGGCGGATTTGCCGCCGCGCTCCTCGTGATGGGGGTGACGTCACCTCTGGCCGGGAGGTGGGTGGACAGAAGCGGCGGCCGGCAGGTGATGGTCGCGGGCGCCGTGATCAACGCGCTCGGCTGCGCGGGTCTTGCGGTCTCGTATCAGATCTCGACCTATTTCGCGTCCTGGATCGTCCTCGGCCTCGGCATGCGGCTGACTCTGTATGATGCGGCATTCGCGGCGCTGGCCCGGATCGGCGGACCGGAGGCGCGCCGTGCGATGTCCGGGATCACCTTGCTCGGTGGCTTGGCGGCGACCGTGTTCTGGCCGCTTGGCCATACGCTGTCGGAACATTTCGGCTGGCGCATCGCGGTGCTGGTCTATGCCGGTCTCGCACTACTGACGATCCCGCTGTACCTGCTGATCCCCAACAAGCGGTTTGCCGGCGTGCCGAGTTCGGTCGCGGTGGCACCCAAGCAACCGCGCGCCGCCGGCCGCAGGCAGCTTGCAGCGGCCGGCGGACTCTATGCCGTGGTCATGACCGGCGCGAACTTCCTCAATGCCGGCATGTCCGCGCACATGATCGCGGTGCTCACCGGCCTCGGGCTCACCGTCAGCGTGGCCGTATGGATTGCGACGCTGCGTGGCATTGGGCAATCGGCCGCACGCCTTTGCGAGATCCTGTTCGGCGGCCGGCTCGATCCGCTCGCGCTCAATCTGATGGCCTGCCTGATCATGCCGCTCTCCTTTATCGCCGGCCTGTTCAGCGGGTCGTCGAAGGAGATGGGGATCGCCTTCGCGCTGCTCTACGGCGCCTGCAACGGCATTCTGACCATTACCCGGGGAACGCTGCCGCTGATCCTGTTCGATCATCGCAGCTACGGCACGCTGGTCGGCCGGTTGATCGTTCCGAGCTTCATCCTGCCCGCGGCGGCGCCGTTGCTCTATGCGATCGTGGTCGACCGGTTCGGCAATGCGAGCGCGCTCTATCTCTCGATCGGGCTTGCCCTGATGACACTTGTCGCGGCTGTCATGCTGAAGCTGCTGTTTGGAAGGGCTCCCTGACGCCGGCACTGCAGGATATGGTTTCCGAGAACGGGAGTAAGAAAATGCCTCAGACCAAAAATAAGATCGCAGCCTTGATGCTCGCCGCGGGTCTCGTCCTCTCCGGAACCGGGGGCGCTGCAGCCGAACCGTATGGGGACCGCACGGTCGCGCTGCTCAAGAAGCTGATCGCATTCGACACCTCGAACGGGCCCGGAGACACACGGGCGCTTGCCGAATATTTGAAGTCTCAATTCGCGCCGCTGGGCGCCGAGGTCGACATCTTCGTCGCCCCGAACGGCAAGGCCGCGCATTTCATCGCCCGGCTGCGCGGCGATGGATCGCGGAAGCCGGTGCTGCTGGCCGCGCATGCCGACGTGGTTCCGGTCGAGCGCGAGAAATGGACCGTGGAGCCGTTCGCCGGCGTCGAAAAGGACGGCTTCATCTACGGGCGCGGCGCGATGGATTTCAAGGGCGGGCTCGCCGTCTTCGCCAGCGCCGTGATGCGGCTTGCTGAGGAGAAGACGCCGCTGTCCCGCGATGTGATCTTTCTCGCCGAGGCCGACGAGGAGCAGGGGCAATACAGCACGGTGTGGCTGGCGAAGAACCATTGGGACAAGATCGACGCCGAATTCGCGCTGAACGAAGGCGGCTATGTGCTGCAACGACCGGACGGCGCGGTGCGCCAGATCAACGTCACGACGGCGGAAAAGCTCTCGGTGACGTTTGCGTTGAGGGCGATCGGTCCCTCCGGTCATTCCTCGCGGCCGTTCCCGACGGGTGCGATGGCCAACGACCGCCTGATCGCGGCACTGGCCAAGCTGGCGGTGCATGATCCCGCTGTCAAGCTGGTGCCGGCAACCGAAGGCTACTTCAAGGCGTTGCTGCCGATCAGTTCGGAACGGACCGCAGCCGATATCAGACAACTCCTGGCGGCAAAGGACCCGGCCGACCTCGACGCGGCCGGCAAGAAACTGGTCGCCGACAATCCCAAGGACAGCCTGCTGCTGCACGCCCTGCTGCGCGACACCGTGGTGATCACGATGATCGATGCCGGCATCAAGCCCAACGTCATCCCCGGCGACGCCAAGGCGGTCGTGAACACGCGGCTGCTGCCGGGAACGACGACGGACCAGATGATTGCCGAGATCAAGCGCGTGATCGGCGATCCCGGCATCGAAGTCAGCATCGTGACGTCGCTGTCGCAGCAGGAGGCGCGGGACACCTATCTGATGCGGAGCAAGATCCCGGCGTCACCGGTCGATACCGAGCTCTATGCGGCACTGGACCGCAACGCGAAGCGGGTCTGGAAGGACGCCGTCCTGGTGCCGACGATGTTCGAGGCAGGCACCGACGCCACCGCCTGGCGCGAGCGCAACGTGCCGGTCTATGGCATCTATCCCTATCCGCTCGACGACGACATCTTGAGCCGGATGCATGGCAACGACGAACGGATCGGCGTCGAGGCCATCAAGCAGGGGGCGGACTGGATCTACAGCACGTTGCGCGAGGTCGCGAAGAAGTAGGGGTTACTGCGGGACGTAGCTGCCGAGGAAATCACGCTTGCCGAGCGGCACGCCGCGATGGCGCAGGATGGCGTAGGCGGTGGCGACGTGGAAGAACAGACTCGGCAGCGCGAAGCCATACAGATAGCGCGCTGCCGGCATTGGCGGGACGCCGAACGGCAAGGTGATGGTGCGTTCCGCGGCATGCACGAACGCCTCGACCGGGACCGTGCCGATGTAGTCGAGCGTTCGCGATATCCGCGCGTGCGCCTCGGCGAGGCTCCGTTCATTGTCGGTAAACGGCGGCGGCTCGAGACCGGCGAGCCGCCCGGCAGCGCCCTTGGCGTGATCGCTGGCCCGTTGCACCTGGCCGGCCAGCGTCAGCATGTCGGGCGCCAGCCGCGCCGCCAGCATGGCGTCGGGGTCGAGACCGTGCTCGCGGGCGTGGGCCTCGCCCTTGCGCAGGAGGTCGGCCAGCGCGTCGAGCATCTGCCGGAACACCGGCACCGACGCTTCGTAGAGCGGTGAGGTCATGGAATCCTCCTGCTCTCAAGCCTGTGGCTCGCGCGGCAGCCACAGCGACAGCCAGCCGCCGAGTGCCAGCAGCGCGACGTTGCAGCCGAGCGCGATCGTGAAGGCGTGGGCGTAGTCGTCGGCCTGTGGGTGCGGCCCGAGCAGGCTGTAGAAGACGCCGCCGATGATAGCGACGCCGAGCGCGGCGCCGATCTGGAAGGTCGAGATCATCATGCCCGACGCCAGCCCGGCGTGGCGCGGATCGATGCTGCCGATCACCGCCTTGATCACCGACGGCATCACGGTGCCGAAGCCGAGCCCGCCGCAGATCAGGCCGAACTCAAGGCTTTGGGGCAGCGTGCCACTGACCGACAGCATCACGACACCGAAGCCGACGACTTGGAGCGCGAAGCCCAGCGTCAGCGTGCGTGCGCCGAGCCATTGCATCACCAGCGACGACACCAGTGAACTGACGAAGAAGCCGGTGGCGGAGGGCAGGGTGGCGAGGCCGGCCGCCAGCGGCGAAAAATGCAGTCCGCTTTGCAGGTAGACCGCGAAGGTCAGATAGAACGACGACAGCATGTAGAAGGCGAGCGCCATCACCAGCCCGATCACGAAATCGCTGTTGTGCAGGAGATTCAGCGCGACCAGTGGGTCGCCGCCGCGCGCGGTAAGTCGCGCCTCGAAACGGACGAAGGCGGCGAGCATCAGAGGAGCCGCCAGCAGCATCGCGATGATCCAGAAAGGCCAGCCGGATTCCCGGCCCTCGATCAGCGGATAGACCAGCAAGCCCAGCGTGAGCGACAGCAGGATGACGCCGCCGATGTCGAGCCGCTGGGCGTGCTCGGCGCGGGAGTCGCCGAGGAACAGCAGCCCGCCGATGAAGGCAATGAGGCCGATCGGCACGTTGATCAGGAAGATCGCCTGCCAGGCCAGTCCGAACGGGTGGGCCGAGACCAGCACGCCGCCGAGCACCTGGCCGCAGATGTTCGCCAGACCGAAAGTGGCGCCGTAGAAGCCGAGCGCGCGGCCCTGTTCGCTGGCCGGAAACAGCACGCGGATCGAGGCGAGCACTTGCGGTGCCATCGCAGTCGCGGTGAGGCCCTGGAGAATTCGTCCGGCGACCAGCACGGTGGGCGACCAGGCGATGCCGCACAAGACAGACGCGATGGTGAAGCCGGCGACGCCGGTCAGGAACATGCGCCGCCGGCCGAGCAGGTCACCGAGCCGGCCGCCGGTGATCAGGAACACCGCGTAGGTCGCGGCATAGGCCGAGATCACGAACTGCACCTCGCTCGGGCTCGCACCGAGATTGTCGCGAATGGCGGGGAGGGCGAGGTTGACGACATTGAAGTCGAGGATCGGCAGGAAGGCGCCGGTCAGCAGCACCGGCAGCGCCAGCCATCGTCGCTGATCGACCGTGGCTGCGTGCGCGCCGCGCAACCGCAACGTCTCGGTGGTCTCACTTGTCACCGGCCAACTCCTCTCGATCGTCATCACGCCGCACGAGGTGCGTCCCGTCGGCCGAATTTTCCGGGAAGATGGCCTGTTTATTCGTGCTAAGGTATTCGCCAATTCTGCGAACCGAGCTTGCAAAAGTGGACACCTCGCTCGACTGGAACGACCTCCGCCTTGTCCTCGCGATTGCGCGGGAGGGCAGCCTGTCCGGGGCGGCGCGCCAGCTCGGCGTCACGCACTCGACGGTGTTTCGTCGGCTCGGCACGATCGAGGCGGCGATCGGAACGCGGCTGTTCGAGCGCTTCCGCGACGGTTATGCGCCGACGCCGGCCGGCGAATCAGCAGCGGCGTCGGCGGCGCGGCTCGAGGACGAGGTGCTCGCGCTCGAGCGCAGGCTGGCGGGGCAGGACCTCAAGCCATCAGGCCCGGTCCGGATCACGACGACCGACACGCTCGGCGCGGTGCTGATGCGGCATCTGCCTGCGATGCGCGCCGCGCATCCAGAGATCCAGCCGGAGATCATCATCTCCAACGCGATGGCGAACCTGACGCGCCGCGAGGCCGAGATCGCGATCCGGCCGACGCCGGCGCCGTCCGAGTTGCTGGTCGGGCGGCGCATTGTCGACATTGCCCATGCGGTCTACGGATCGCGCGCCTATCTCGGCCGGCGCGGCGACAAGGATCTGTCCGCGCATGACTGGATCGGGCTCGACGATGCACTGGCGGGGACCGTCATCGCCGGCTGGATGCGCGAGAACCTGCGTTCGGCGCGCTTCGCCTGCCGCGTCGATGCGCTGCCGGCGCTGCGCGATGCCGCGGCGGCGGGACTGGGGCTTGCGCTGCTTCCCTGCTATGTCGGCGATCTCGCGCCCGCGCTGCGCCGCCTGACGCCCAAGGCGCTCGCCGAGCCGCGCTCGGCGCTGTGGCTGTTGACGCATGACGATCTCAAGCGCACCGCGCGGATCCGCGCCACGCTCGATTTCCTGGCCAAGGCCCTCGCGTCGGAGCGCGCGCTGTTCGAGGGGAGACACACCGGTCGCGCGCGGAGGCAGCCGATAGGTACGTAGATCGCTCACATCTCAAGGACTTCCGCCGGAGTGTCTGCCGGGCTGCCCGCAGGCAGGCGATGATGCTCGCGAAAGGCACTGACGATCGTCTTCAGCGCCGCGCGGGATTTCGCATCTGACAACGCCGACAGCAGCACGATCTCGGACGGTGGCAGGGCAGGCAGGCCGAACCGCCGGCCGACATCGATGGTTCCGGCCGGCGCAAGCCGGCAGGAGAACACCGACGTCGCGAGGCCGGCGGCGACCGCGTCGGCGACGGCAAAGGAACCGCAGCCGAGGAAGCTTTCGGTCCACGGGATGCCCGCCGCCGCGAGCGCGCGCGTCGCGATGTTGAGCACGCCGCAGGACGGCGAAGAGGCGGCCAGGCGCAGCGGCTCGCCCGTACGATGGACAAAGTCCGGCGTCGCGAACCAGCCATAGTGGTCCGTCGCCAGCTTCTCGCCGGCGCGGCGGTCGTCCTCGCGGCGGATGATGGCGGCGTCGAGGTCGCCACGATCGAAAGCGTCGAGCAGGTCGCGGGAATCCTCGAGCCGGACCTCGATCGTCAGTGCCGGGTCGTGCGCGTGCAGCCGCGCCAGCAAGGTCGGGACTTCAGCGCCGCCGACATGGGTGGCGATGCCGAGCGCGAAGCGACGCGGCCGCGCGGAGGATAGCCCCGCGACGGCGCGGTCATGCGCGGCGAGCAGCTCGCGCGCGGGCGCAAGGAATGCGGCGCCTTGCGCCGACAGGCGCACCAGCCGCGGTGTCCGCTCGATCAGCCGGTGGCCGACCTGGCGCTCCAGCCGCTTCAGCTTGACGCTGATCGCGCCCTGCGTGGTGCCGAGCGCTTCGGCGGCGCGCGTAAAGCTCTTGAACTCGGCGATGGTCACGAAGGTCTTCACGGCGTCGACGTCGAGCGTGGTCATGTCAGTCATCCGGAATTGTTGTCTCTGAAATATCTAGTCATCCAATTCACCAATGCTCAAGCCATCACTAGCTTTGCGCTGTGAAGCGCCGTGGCCACCCGATTCCTGCCGCTGCTGCCTCAATACATCGTGAGTCGAAGGACCGACGCTGCTGCCAGCACCCTGGCAACAGCGTGCGGTATGCCGTTGGCTTGCCACAACAAAAGGCCTGATCATGTCCACTGAACTGAGCCGCCGCGGCGCTGTCGTGCTATCCGCCGTATGCCTTGCCTGTCTGATGTTTGGATTGGAGATTTCCAGCATCCCTTCGATTTTGCCGACGCTGGAGCAGGTGCTGCATGCCGACTTCAAGGCGTTGCAATGGATCATGAACGCCTACACGATCGCGGTGACCACGGTGCTGATGGCGATCGGGACGGTGGCGGATCGCTACGGGCGCAAGCGCATCTTCCTGGTCGCGATCGCCGCGTTCGGCGTCACCTCGCTGATCTGCGGCGTTGCCTCGAGTGTTGAGACGCTGATCGTCGCCCGGTTCCTGCAGGGGCTGAGCGGCGGTGCGCTGTTGATCTGCCAGATCGCCGTGCTGTCGCATGAATTCCAGGGCGGCCGGGTGCGTGCCGTCGCCTGGGGCTGGTGGGGCGTGATCTTCGGCATCGGCCTCGGCTTCGGGCCGATCATCGGCGGCGCCGTCGTCGCGGTGCTGAGCTGGGAGTGGGTATTTCTCATCCACGTGCTGTTTGCGGCCGTTGCGTTCGTGCTCACGATCGGCGGCGTGCACGAGTCGAAAGACCCGAAGGCGAGCAGTCTCGACGTCGCCGGCATCGTGACGATGTCGCTCGCGGTGTTCTGCCTCGCCTTCTACATCACGCAGGGGCCGGATCTCGGCTTCGTCAGCCCGAAGGGGCTTGCGATCCTCGGCGTTTCCGCGCTGAGCTTCATCGCGTTCCTGGTTGCGGAGAGAGTGAGCCGGCGGCCGATGTTCGACTTCTCCGTGTTCCGGATTCCGGCGTTCTCCGGCTCGATCGTCGGCTCGGCCGCGATGAACCTCAGCTACTGGCCGTTCATGATCTATCTGCCGATCTGGTTTCACGCCGGGCTCGGCTATGACAGCGTGTCCGCGGGTCTCGCGCTGCTTGCCTACACGCTGCCGACGCTGGTGATGCCGCCGTTCGCCGAACGGCTGTCGCTGCGCTATCAGCCGGGCCTGATCATCCCGCTCGGGCTGTTCACCATCGGCACCGGCTTCATGCTGATGAAGTTCGGCAGCGCCGCCGCGCAGCCCGACTGGCTGACCATGCTGCCGGGCTGCCTGATCGCCGGAATAGGTCTTGGCATCACCAACACGCCGGTCACCAACACCACGACCGGCTCGGTCTCGAGCGACCGCGCCGGCATGGCCTCCGGGATCGACATGAGCGCGCGGATGGTGTCGCTCTCGGTCAACATCGCGCTGATGGGCTTTATCCTCGCGAGTGGCGTGCTGGCGCATCTGAAGGCGGTGTTGCCCGCATTGGACGGCGCGCAACTCCGCGCTGTCGCCGAGCGGATCGCGTCGGGCGACACCGCATCCGCGCCGGAGCTGACCGGCCCGATCGTGCATCAGGCGCTCGCGAGCGGCTTTGGCTGGGTGATGCTGTATGGCGGCATCGGCGTCTGGATCATGGCCGCGGTCAGCTTCCTGATCTTCAACGCGCGGCAGGTCGCGCAGGCCGAGGTTCAGGGCACCAAGTGAACTCTGATGTCGCCGCGCCCGACCCGGGACCGGGGCGGGCAGGCGGCGGAGATCACTTCACGAGGGTCAACAGCGGCTTGTCTTTCTCGACGATATAAGTCGCAAGCTCGCTGGCCGTGACGTTGCCCACGTTCTTCGCCGCGTGGATCGTGCCGGCGGGGATGAACAGCACATCGCCGCCCTTCAGCGTCGCCGGCGGCCTGCCGTCGACATCGTATTCGAGCGTGCCGGCGAGCACATAGATGATCTCTTCGCCGGGATGGGTATGCCGGCCGAAGGCCTTGCCGGGCGCGATGTCGACTCGCACCTGAACGGCTTCACGCCCGGGCGCGCTGAGGTCGTGGCGCTGCAGGTCGGTTCGGGCGATGCCGGCCGGCTGTTGCGCCTGCGCGCTCGGAATTGTCAGGAGACTTGCAGCGAACAGGGCCGTTCTTGCGAACACGCGCGTCGCCGTCATCAGCTTGCTGGTCATCTTGGACTCCAGGGGTTGTCTTGATTGCCCGACCGCGAACCGGCAAGCGGCCGGCCCGCGTCGGAGGTCGTCATGCGCTCGTCTCAAACGAGGGTCGTCGTGACGTCGATGTTGCCGTGGACCGCCTTGGAGTAGGGGCAGATGCCGTGCGCGGCTTCGATCAGTTCCTGCGCGACCTCGCGTTCGACGCCGGGAACGTGGACGTTGAGGCGCGCGCTCAGGAAGAAGGCGCCACCCGCCTGGTTCAGGTCGATCTCGGCATCGACCTCGGGCTCGCTGGCGAGCTTGACCTTGCGCTGTCCGGCGGCGAGCTGGATTGCGCCGATGTAGCAGGCCGACCAGGCGGCGGCGAACAGGTTCTCGGCGGCCGGGTGCGGCTGCGGCAGCTTGACGTCGAGGAAGCCGTCGCGCGAGCGAGCGGCGCCGTTCGGGCCGGCGGTGACGTGGGTCTTTCCGGTGACGAGAACCTTGGCATTGGCGGTCATGGTGAGCTCCTTGGATGAGATTTAGATCGTGTCCGATCTAATCGGATACGCGTCGAAATAAACCCGACATCTGACCATGTCAAGCACTTCCGATTTAATCGGATACGATTTATATTGGCCGGGACTTCACAAACTCCGGAGACGTCCGTGACCCGCACCGCCAAGGCCGAGACCAAGGGCCGAAAACTCTCGAATTTTCTGTGCTTTGCGGTCTATTCGGCCAATCTGGCCTTTGGCCGCGCCTACAAGCCGATCCTCGACGCGGTCGGCCTGACCTACACCCAGTACATCGCCATGATCGCGCTGTCGGAGGCCGACGACCAGACCGTCAGCGCGCTCGGCGAGAAGCTGTTCCTGGAATCCAACACGCTGACGCCGATCCTCAAGAAGCTGGAGCAGAGCGGCTATATCAGCCGCGTCCGCGATCCCGCCGACGAGCGGCAGGTGCGGGTAAGCCTGACCGTGGCGGGACGGCGCCTGCTCGACAAGGAGATCAACGCGTCGCTGGTCGACGCCACCGGGCTCGGGGACGAGTTTCCGATCGTGCAGAAGAGCGTGGTCAGGTTGCGCGACAATCTATTGCAGCACACGCGCGGCGATTCGACGAAGGGTTGACGCTGCGCCGGCACGCCGGTGCCGCAAGACATGCCGCCGGACCAAATTGTAACGGGCTGTATCCGCGCTCCGTCGTTCCGCATTTTCGCCATCGCGCAACCGGCAACTCCGCTCCGTTTGCAACGATGCGGAGGAGACCTGCGTGCGCAGAAAATTGCTGCCCGTCTGCCGGATCATCGCAACGATGAGCCTGGCTTGCGCGGCCATGCCGTTTGCATCAGCGCAACCGGCGTCGCCGGACAACGCGCAGCCTCGACCACAAGCGGGTGGCGATCGTTCCCCGGCGAACGCGGCCGAGATCTGGGACGGTAACCATGATGGTGTTTACACCTGCGACGAGTGGAAGGCCTATCTCGGACGGCTGTTCGATCGCGCCGACCGCAATCACGATGGAATTCTCACGCCGGCGGAGTTCGACGGCGTTCGCCGGCCGGGCAGCGCGCTCGCCGACGCGGATTTCGGCTATTTCGACGAGAACCAGGACGGCAAGATCACCCGCGGCGAGTTCGTCGGCAAGCCGAATGAGTTCATTCTGCAAAATGACAAGAACGGCGACTGCCGCGTCACGCCGGACGAGCTGAAGGGGTCCGCAACCGACCAGAAGCGGCCGGGCGGCAGAGGCAAGCGATCCTGAGGCCTAAACCGGAACGCGGCTCACCCGGACACGAGTTCGCGCGCCGCGGGTTGAGACGGGCTTGCCGCGGTTCGATCCGATCCGAGGTGCACGGCCCCTGGCAGTTTGATGCGGACGAGAAGGCCGTGTGGCGTATTGTCGTGCAGGGATAGCTCGCCGCCATGGCCGCACACCATGGCCTGCGCGATCGACAAGCCAAGTCCGAAACCGCTTTTCTCGTCCATGGTGCGGGCCTCGTCGCCGCGGACGAACGGCTTGAGCATCTCGGCCCGCCGGTGCTCCGGAATCCCCGGACCGTCGTCCGATACGTCGATGACGGCCTGATCGGCCGATGCGGTCAGCTTGATCTCGACCTCGCTGCCGAACCGCAGGGCATTCTCCACCAGGTTCGTCACGGTGCGGCTGATCTCGCCGGGGCGGATCAGCAGCGAAGCCTTGCTCGGGCCCTCGTAGCGCGCGACATGACCGCAATCGGAGAATTGCTCAGAGATCGTCTGCAGCAGGGCGGCGACGTTCACGAGGGTCGGCTTAGCCGCGCTGCCGCCACTCAGGAATGACAGCACGGATTCCAGCATGGCCTGCATCTGGTCGAGGTCGTGCAGGGTCTCGGCGCGGTGCGCGTCGTTCTCGATGTACTCGGATCTGAGCCGCAGCCGGGTGATCGGCGTGCGTAGATCGTGGCTGATGGCCGCGAGCATCTGGGTGCGATCGTTCATCAGGGTGGTGATGCGTTCGCGCATGCGATTGAGCGCGATCGCCGCGGCGCGGATCTCCTCCGGGCCGCTCTCCGGAAGCGGCGCGGCGGCCTGGCTGATGCTGAAGTTCTCGGCGGCGCGGGCAAAGGCGGAGAGCGGCGCGCTGAGCGCGCGACCGGCCCACACGCCGAGCAGCGTGACGCTGACGAACAGGAACAGGAATGTGCTCAACCAGAATGCGCCGAAGAAGGGCGGCATTTTCGTCGAGCCGATCGTCGCTTCGAACAGCGCTCCGTCCGGCAACCGGACCGCCGCCGGCGCGGTCTTCGCGGAAAACTCATCGACATCGTCGACGCCGGGTGCCGCGGACGAAGCCCCGTCAGATAAGCCTTGACCTGCGTCGCGCAAGGTGAAGTGCAGCCGGGGAAACGCCCGATCGGCCGCCTGCAACAGCGCGGCGCGATTGGCCGCGGGCGTCACGGCCAGAAGCTTGGCAATCAGCTGGAACTGATGGATCGGCCGGTCCGCGAACGATCTCGGCTTCTGGCTGGTGAAGTACAGCCCGATCAGCGCGTGGATCAGCACCAGCGACAACAGGATCAGCGCGGCGATCTGGCCGCTGATCCGGTGGAAGCTGAAGAGCGCGGCGATCCTGCGGGTCCAGCTCATGCATCCTCCACATGCGGCGTGAAGATGTATCCGCCGGTGCGCACCGTTCTGATCACCGACGATCCTTCGCTGGTATCGAGCTTGCGGCGAAGCCGGCTGACCAGCACGTCGATGCTGCGTCCGAACGGACTGGCCGGCCGGCTGCGCGTCATGGTCAGGAGGCCGTCCCGCGTCAGGATCCGGCCAGGCCGCTCGCAAAACACTTGCAGCAGGTCGAACTCCGCGCTGGTCAGCGGCACCTGGGCGCCGTCGGGATCGCGCAGCTCGCGCAGGCGCAGATCGATGGTCCAATCCTGGAAGCGCAGGCGGCCGGCATTCTGGCCGGAGCGCCCGGCGAGGCCGGCCTGGGTCTGGCGACGCAGCACGGCGTTGATCCGCGCCAGCAGCTCGCGCGGATTGAACGGTTTCGCGAGATAATCATCGGCCCCCATTTCGAGCCCGAGGATGCGGTCGAGATCCTCGCCCTTCGCCGTCAGCATGATGATTGGAATGGTCGAGTCGCCGCGAAGGCGGCGGCACAGGGTCAATCCATCCTCTCCCGGCAGCATCAGATCGAGGACGACGAGATCGAGCGAGTGTCCGGCAAGGTAACGATCCATTTCCCTGCCGTTCGAGGCCGTGGCGACCAGACAGGATTGGTCGCGGAGGTAGCGGGCAATCAAGTCTCTGGTTTGCTGATCGTCTTCGACGACAAGAATCTTCGGAGTGTGTGCAAGCATGGTCCGCGACTGCGCCTCATCGTATGTCATTTGCGCGTTCCAGCGCGCTTAGCCACCAATCGACCAGCATATGCGTCGCTTGTGGGCGGCATTGCGCCTTTTCGTAAGCATAATGTTTCTGAAGTGTGAGCGGCGCGCGCTGCCGGAAACAAACCGGGACGGTGCAGCGGCGCGTTGCGCTCACAGTCCAAAACCACTGGAAATAATCCCGCAACCCCGCAGCCACACCGCAGCCATCACCATCCCGTCACAACGGGTGGCTTGTTTGCGAGGTGTGGAATGAAGACGTGGCGGAGCTTTGTCGCGGCGATTGTGCTGTCGGGTTTTTCGATCCCGGGGGCATCAGTGACATGGTTGTCGCCGGTGCCGGCGGCGGCCCAATCGGTTGATGCGATCACGGTCGAGGGCAACCGGAGGGTGGAGGCGGAGACCATCCGCTCGTATTTCCGGGCCGGCCCGGGCGGCCATCTCGATCAGGCGGCCGTCGATGACGGGCTCAAGCAGCTGGTCGAGACCGGCTTGTTCCAGGACGTCAAGATCAATCACGCAGGCGGCCGCATCGTGGTTTCGGTGATCGAGAATCCGGTGATTGATCGTGTCGCATTCGAGGGCAACAAGAAGATCAAGGATGAGCAGCTCTCGGCCGAGATGCAGTCGAAGTCCCGGGGCACACTGTCACGGCCGATGGTGCAGTCGGATGCGCTGCGGATCACCGAGATCTACCGCCACTCCGGCCGCTATGACGTGCGCGTCACGCCCGAGATCATCGAGCGCTCGAACAACCGCGTCGATCTGGTCTTCACCATCGACGAGGGGGTAAAGACCGGCATCAAGTCCATCGAGTTCATGGGGAACAACGCCTTCTCCACGGCGCGCCTGAAGGACGTGATCAAGACCCATGAGACGAACTTCCTGAGCTTCCTCGGCAACGCCAATATCTACGACCCGGATCGGGTCGAGGCCGACCGCGACCTGATTCGCCGCTTCTACCTGAAGCACGGCTACGCGGACGTGCAGGTGGTGGCCGCGCTCGCCGAGTATGACCCGGAGCACAAGGGCTTTCAGGTCACCTTCAAGATCGAGGAAGGGCAGCAGTACCGCGTTGGTACCGTGAGCTTCCAATCCGGCATTGCGGGCTTCGACCCGAACAGCCTGCGGTCGCTCTCGCGCGTCAGCGTAGGTTCGCTCTACAATGCCGAGGCGATCGAGAAGTCGGTCGAGGACATGCAGATCGAGAGCTCGCGCCGCGGCTATTCGTTCGCAGTGGTCCGTCCGGACGGCAACCGGAATTTCGAGTCCCATACGGTGGGGATCGTGTTCCATGTCGACGAGGGGCCGCGCACCTATATCGAGCGCATCGACATCCGCGGCAACGGCCGCACCCGTGACTATGTGATCCGGCGCGAATTCGATATCGCCGAGGGCGATGCGTATAACCGCGCGCTGGTCGATCGCGCCGAGCGCCGGCTGAAGAATCTCGACTATTTCAAGACGGTCAAGATCACCACCGAACCCGGCTCATCGAGCGATCGCGTGGTCCTGGTCGTCGATCTCGAGGAAAAGTCGACCGGCGACTTCTCGGTCTCGGGGGGCTATTCCACGACCGACGGCGCGCTCGCCGAAGTCAGCGTCTCCGAACGCAATCTGCTCGGCCGTGGCCTGTTCGCGAAGGCCACGGTCAGCTACGGCCAGTATTCGCGCGGTCTGTCGCTGTCGTTCGTCGAACCCTATCTGCTCGACTACCGCATCGCGCTCGGGATCGATGCCTATTACAAGGAGCAACTGCCGACCGACTACACGACCTATGGCGTGAAGACGATCGGGTTCTCGCCACGACTGGGTCTGGCGCTGCGCGAGGACCTGACGCTGCAGCTGCGCTACTCGCTCTATCAGCAGGAGATCTCGCTCGATAGCGCCTACGCGAACTGCAACAACAATCCATCCAACCCGCTGCTCGCGTTCAATCCGACGCCCGCCTACATCCAGAGTGTCCTCGGCGGCGTCGATCCGACCAACTCGGTCTCATCGGGGCTCTATGGATATGGCTGCTACGGCGACGGCGAATCCACCTTGCCGGTGCGCGAAGAGCTGGCGCAGGGGGCAACCTGGACCTCGGCGCTCGGCTATACGCTGACCTACAACACGCTCGACAATAACAAGAACCCGACCGATGGCCTGCTGATCGACTTCAAGCAGGATTTTGCCGGCGTCGGTGGCGACGTGACCTATCTGAAGAGCGCGGTCGATGCAAAATACTATACGCCGCTGGTGTCCGAGCTCGTCGGCCTGATCCATTTGCAGGGCGGCCTGCTTACCAAGGTTGGAAACAACGATCTGCGCATGCTCGATAATTTCCAGATGGGACCGAACCTCGTGCGCGGCTTCGCCACCAACGGCATCGGGCCGCGCGACATCACCTATGCAAGCCTCGGCGCGGTCGGCGATGCGCTCGGCGGTACCAAATATTGGGGGGCGTCGATGGAGCTGCAGATGCCGTTCTGGTTCCTGCCGTCGGAGGTTGGGCTGAAGGGGGCCGTCTATGCCGATGCCGGCTCGCTGTGGGATTACCAGGGCCCGACGTCGTGGGCCGCGACCGGCGAGGTGAATACGGCTGCCTGCAAATGCGGCCTGCAATACGACGATGAGAACGTCGTGCGGACCTCGGTCGGCGTCGGCCTGATCTGGGCGTCACCGTTCGGCCCGCTGCGGTTCGACTACGCGGTGCCGATCACGAAGGGCAAATACGACATCGTGCAGGAGTTCAGGTTCGGCGGCGGGACGTCGTTCTAGGGAGATGGCTTCGTGTATCGTCGCCGCCGGCAGCGATCCGGCGTGATACTTGCAATGCCGTCGGGCGGCTTGCGGTATCAGACGAAGCGGGGCACGCTGGACCGGATCAATTCCGATCCGAGGCGAATCCATGTCACGCGTGACCATCAAGACCAGGAACGACCTGCCGGCCGAGCTCAAGCCGCTATGGGACAAGATGACCACTTATGGCGCGTTCGAGCACCAGGCCGGTGTCATGGCGCAGCGGCCACCGATCTTCAAGCACATGTGGTCGCTGCTGGTCGATCTCGCCGACGAGGCGGTGGTCTCGAAGCGGCATCTCGAGCTTGCGCTGGTGACGGTGTCGCTGCTGAACAAGTGCGACTATTGCGTATCGCACCATGCGCCGAAGCTCGCGATCCAGGGCGTCTCTGAGGCGGGGGCCGAACGGTTGCTCGATTACCAAGATCATCCCGAGCTCGACGCGCTCGACAAGCTCGTGGTCGAATATGCGATCGCCGTCACCAACAACTGGAACAAGACCCGTGACGAGATCTTCGCACGCCTGCGTGAACATTTCTCGGAGGCGCAGATCGTCGAGTTGACCTGGCGGATCGCGCTATGCGGCGCCTTCAATCGCTTCAACGACATCTTGCAACTCGACGTCGAGCAGGGCGTTCCGCAGCGCGAGGCTGCGGAGTGACGGCCTGATCAGGCCGCAGGTGCGGCGCCGCCGAGCGTCGCCAGCACGAAATCGGCCCGCGCGGACGGCGATAGCTTCGGCAGGTTGGTGATGTCGTAGCCGAGCATGGGAAGCGTCGCGATCAGCCGCTGATGCTCCGCCGTCGCTGCCTCGAAGCCGTGCCGTCGCTCGGTGTCGGTGACGTAGATCTCGGGCCATGGCGGCGTCATGAACACGCGCCTGTGGTAACGATGTGCCGAGCAAACCGACCGCAGCTCCGGCTCGCCGGTCAATGCCTCCAGCGCAGACGCGGCGTCGACGAGGCCGCGATCGAAGAACACCCATCCGGAATGGACCTTCGCCATCTCCATATCTTGCAGCGCGACGTCAACGGCGCGCCGCAGGAAGGCCGCCGCATCAATCCAGGGCAGGGCGCTGCCTCCGGATGCGCGCTCATCGGCAATGATGCGGCGGCCGGGCTCTTCGACCGCCGGATAGCCGCGCGCACGCAGTTCGGCCAGCAGGGTCGACTTGCCGCCGCCGGAGCAGCCGGAGATCAGGACGAAGCGGTTCTGCAAGAGGCATCCTTTCATCAATCATGACAGGGAACGGCGACTCCGCGGATGCGGGCCGCCTGATAGGTCTGGAATCCTGGGGAGGGTGGCTCGGAGATGTCTCGACGAGCGAGGCGAGCATAGCCGCGAATGTGACGTAGTCAGGGTACGCTTGACGAATTCTTCAGTGCCGCGCCGATATTGTCGAGCAGCATGGTTGCACCTGCTCAAAGGGAAGACGCAAATGGCCACCCGCTCGATCACCTGCATGACGCTCGCGCTGTTGGCCTGCGGCGCGCTGCTCCAGCCATCGCGCGCCGGTGAACCCGGCGAACCGATCCGCGTCGGTGCCGTGCTGCCGTTTTCCGGTGGCGTCGAGCTGTACGGCCAGCAGGCGAAGCTTGGGCTCGATCTCGCCGCCAAGGATATCAACGCGACGGGCGGCATTCTCGGTCGTCCGGTCGAGATCATCTATGCCGACGACAAGACGCGACCGCAGGCGGCCGCCGATGCGATGCGTTCGCTGCTCGACAAGCAGGTGTTGGCCGTGGTCGGCCCGATCACCTCGCAAAACCTGAATGCGCTGGTGCCGCTTGCCGAGAGCTCGAAGACGCCGCTGCTCTACGCTACCAATTACGAGGGCGGCAAATGCAGCCGCTATCTGTTTTCGTTCGGGGCCGTGCCGAACCAGGAGCTCGGCCAGCTGCTGCCCTACATGACCCAGACCTTCGGCAACACGTATTTCCTGCTCGGCGCCGACCGGGTCTGGCCGCACCAGATGTTCGGCATCGCGCAACCGCTGATCGAGAAGCTCGGCGGCACGGTGGTCGAGACCAAATACACGCTGGGGACGGAGACCGACTTCTCTCCGCTGATCAAGCAGATCGCGGCGAGCAAGGCCAGGGTGCTGCTGTTCGCGCTGAAGGGCGACGGGATGGATTTCATCCGGCAGGCCGACGAGGCCGGGTTGCTGAAGGACATCACCGTCGCGTTCCTTGGACTGTCCGAGGTCGATCTCGGCATCTTCCGCGGCAAGGGTCAGAACATGGTCACGGTGGTGCCTGCCGTCGCCGCGAGCGAGGATCCCGCCGTCAAGGCGTTCGTGGCGAAAGCGCGCGCCGCCGCGGACCCGGGCGTTGCAGTGTCGAACTATGTGATGACGCATTACAACACGCTGATCGCGCTGAAGGCCGCAGCCGAGAAGGCCGGCAAGCTCGACAGGGAGGCGATCGTCGACGCGATGGCCGGCCTCACCATTCCGTCGCCGGCCGGCCCGGTGACGCTGGGGCAGGATCACCACACGGCGATGAACATGTTCATCGCCAAGACACTGGGCACGGAACTGGTCCAGGTGCGCGCGCTCGGCGCGATCGCGCCGCAGCCCGGGTGCAGTTTGGCCGGACGCTGACCATGGGCCGAAGGTCGCGGTAGCAGCCGGTGAAGGCGGCCGCGGTCGCAAAAAAGTGAGCCAGGGTGGTTGTCCGCTGTCGGTTCCGGTCCGGTCCGTTCGTCTTCTAGCCAGAACGAACGGCATGGGAGTTCCGGAATGAGCAATTCGACCTATCGCTGGGTGATCGTTGCGGCCGGCGGCCTGCTCGGCTGCGTCGCGATCGGCGGCATGTTCTCGCTGCCGGTGTTCCTGCAGCCGATGGCGCGGGAGACCGGCTGGTCGGTGACCGGCATCTCCAGCGCGATGACGATCGGCTTCCTCGCGATGGCCTTCACCAGCATGATCTGGGGCACGCTGTCGGATCGCTTCGGGCCGCTTCCGGTCGTGCTGACTGGATCAGTCGTGCTGGCGGCGAGCCTTGCGCTGGCAAGCCAGGCACCATCGCTGCTGGCGTTTCAGTTCGTGTTTGGCGCGATGGTCGGCGCGGCCACGGCCGCGATCTTTGCCCCGATGATGGCCTGCGTCACCGGCTGGTTCGACACCCATCGCAGTCTTGCGGTCTCGCTGGTGTCGGCCGGCATGGGCATGGCGCCGATGACGATGTCGCCACTCGCTGCCTGGCTGATCTCCCATCATGACTGGCGGACGTCGATGCTGATCGTGTCCGGCGTGGTCGGCGCGATCATGATCCCGGTCTCGTTCCTGGTGCGCCGTCCGCCGGCGCTGCAAGCCGACCACGCCGAAGCGGTTTCCGAGAATGGTGAGCCGGCGATGTCGCTGGCGCAGGCGCTGCGCTCGCCGCAATTCATCATCCTGATCGCGACCAATTTCTTCTGCTGCGCGACGCATTCGGGACCGATCATTCACACCGTGAGCTACGCGGTCACCTGCGGCATTCCGATGGTCGCCGCGGTGACGATCTATAGCGTCGAAGGGCTCGCCGGGATGGGCGGCCGCATCGCGTTCGGCGTGCTCGGCGACCGCTTCGGTGCCAAGCGCGTGCTGGTGCTCGGCCTGCTGGCGCAGGCGTTCGGCGCGCTCGGCTACGTCTTCGTGCGTGAGCTTGCAGCATTCTATGCGGTGGCGGCGATCTTCGGCTTCATCTATGCCGGCACCATGCCGCTGTATTCCGTACTGATCCGCGAGAATTTTCCGCTGCGCATGATGGGCACCGTGATCGGCGGCACCGCGATGGCCGGCAGCCTCGGCATGGCCACCGGACCTTTGGCCGGCGGCCTGATCTACGACGCCTTCGCGAGCTACACGTGGCTCTATGTCGGTTCCTGGGCCGTCGGCCTCGGCGCGTTCCTGATCATGATGACGTTCCGGCCGATACCGGCGGCGCGGTCTTCAGCGGTACCGGCGCCGGCGTGAGTCTCGTGCGCGCGTGAAGCGATCCGCTTCACGCGCGGCTAGCGCTTCGGCCGCCGGATCGCGCGCACCTTGTTGTTGGTCGAGCCGCTGCCGCAGAAGAAGCGGTCCTTGCCGTCGGACTCGAGCCCGGAGACGAATACGCCCTGCGGCATCTCCAGCCGTTCCATGACCTCGCCGGTCTGCGGATCGATGCGGCGGACATCGCTCTGGTCCTCTTCCCAGGTGCCGTGCCAGAGCTCGCCATCGACCCAGGAGACGCCGGTGACGAACCGGTTGCTCTCGATGGTGCGCAGAACCTTGCCGGTGTCCGGATCGACCTGAACGATGGTGCGGTCGCGATACTGGCCGACCCACAGCGAGCCTTCCGCCCAGGCGAGGCCGGAGTCGCGGCCGCCGCCGGGCGAGGGGATGGTGGACACCACGCGCCCGCTGTTCGGTTCGATCTTCAGGATGCGGTCCTCGGCGATCTGATAGAGGTGCTTGCCGTCGAAGGCGGTGCCGGCATGGGCCGCGATGTCGAGGGTGCGGGTGGTGTCGCCGCTGTCGGGATCGAAGGCGACCAGCTGGCCACCGGCTGCGAACCAGACCTGCTCGCCGTCGAAGCTGACGCCGCCGACGCTCTCGACGCCCTCGAAGGCATATTCCCGGATGATCTCGGCCTCGGACTTCTTCATGCGGCGCTCCTTTGATTGCCGCCCGATGCTAGCCGTTCGGCAGCGGGGCAGGGAGTAACAACGTCGTCGTGAATCCCGGCACAGGGGGCGTCATCCAGCGCCGCGCGCGGGCGCGGCCGACCGACTGCACCTTGCCCGTGGCGGCCAGCGCGTCGAGCGCACGCTGCACGGTGCGCTGGCTCGCGCCCAGCGCCACCGACAGCGCCGAGCTCGACCAGGCCTCGCCGTCGGCGAGGAACGCCAGCACCGCCGCATGCTCCTCCTCGACCGGCAGCGCCAGCACGGTGACCTCGCGGCGGCCGTGCGGCTCCAGCACGAAGCCGTCGGGCGTGGCGCTGAGATCCGCGAGCGGCAGCAAGGCCCGGCGCAGCCGTCCGATCTCGACCCGCAGCCGCGCACGGTGGGATTCATCGGCGTGCTTGCCGCGAAAGGCGCGCGCGATCAGCGTGCCGCGCGACACGTCCTGCGGCCAGGCCTCGCCGAGCGCGCGGGCGAGCGCGAACAGCACCGGCCGCCGCGTCAGCGAGATCGTGGTGCCGCGATCGCGGACGACATAGCGGCAGGCATCGACGACGAGTGCCTTGGATGCCATCAGGGCCTCGACCTCGTCGAGCAGCAGCGGCCGTTCGCTGCCGCGCGCGATCAGGCGTGCCGCGGGCGTGGCGAGCAGCTGAGCGGTGCTTTCGACCTCGGCCGCAAGCGCGGCGATGCGGGCGCGCCGTGCGGCATCCCTTGCGCGTGCCAGCGCCTCGCGTGCTGGCTTCGTCCGCAGCCGCCGCATTGCGATTCCGGCGACGACCAGCTCATGCCCGACCCGCAGCGCCGGCGGGAACGGCGTCGGGTCGAGGTCGTCAAGCATGCGCTCGGCCGCATCGAGGCTCCCGATCAAGAGCAGGCGGCGGATTTCCAGATAGCCGGCGTGCGCGGCGTTGAGTGCATCGCCACGCGCCGCAAGCGTGGCGCGCGCCGCAGCGAGGCTCTTGCCGGGAAAGGAGAGATCGCGCGACACCAGCGCGATCTCGGCCTCAGCCACCACGCAACGCGCCCGCGCGATCGCTTCCCGCGGACCGAAGGCGCGGCCGGCGCGCCGCAGCAGCTCCTTGGCGCGCGCGAAATCGCCGAGCCGGGCCATCGCGATGCCGCGCAGCGCCAGCGCCGGCGCATCGTCGCGCAGGGCCACCCGTTTCAGTGCGCCGAGGGGATCACCCGCTGCGAGCGCGCGCGCCGCAGCTGTAATCAGCGAGTCCATTCGAATCCCGACACACTTGTCACTCTCGCCCTCCGAGGCCCGGTCCTAACCTAGCACATGACGACATGGATCATCTCCAGAGAGATCGAACGATGAGCGGTATCGAAACACGTGACGATTGGTTGAAGGGCAGGCTGGGCGGACGCGGTTCGACGGCGGCGCGCTGGCTGTCGCTGGCGGCGGCGCCGACCTTCGCGGTCATGGCGCTGGCCGCCGCGCTGGCGCCGGCCGACATGGTCTGCGGCGCCATGCAGGGATCGTTCTCATTGCAGGGCATGGTCGCGATGTATGCGCTGATGAGCGCCTTTCATCTGGCGCCGTGGTTGCGCCTGTTCCGATGACCGGCTCAGCCCTCCGCCAGAGTGAAGACCGCGCAGGGCCGTGCGATGCCGCGCAGCTCATGGGTGCCGAGTGCGACCAGCGGCGTCTCGGTTTCCGCGGCGAGCGCTTCCGAGACCAGCACGCTCTGCTCCAGCGGCTTGCACAGGCCTTCCAGCCGGCTGACCAGATTGACCGCGGCGCCGATCGCGGTGAAGTCGAGCCGGTCGGCTGCGCCGATATTGCCCCAATGCACCTCGCCGAGATGCAGCGCCGCGCCGAACGGCAGCGGCGGCAGGCCCTGCTTGCGCCGCTCAATGTCGAGATGCGCCATGCCGACGCGCGCCGCCGAGACCGCGCGCAACGCCGCCTCGCAGGCGCTGCGCGCGCTCGTGGTGACCGGAAAGATCGCGAGCAGGCCGTCGCCGATGAATTTCAGCACCTCGCCCCCGAAGGCATGGATCGCGCCGGCGATACGGTCGAACCAGGCGTCGAGCGCCGCGATCACCTCGGCCGGCGGATGGCTTTCGGACAGCGCAGTGAAGCCGCGCAGATCGGCAAACAGCAGCGCCGCGCGGATGGTTTCTCCGGTGTTGCGCCGCAAGGGCGAAGCCAGCACGCGCGCCGCGCTGCGCCGCCCGAGATAGGCCTCCAGCGCCGCCGTCAGTGTCGCGCGCGCCGCGAGCGCGGCGAGCGGCGCGGCCGTGAAACGCGCCGCTTCGCGCAATTGATCCGCCTCCGCCGGCTTGAAGGCGCGGGTCCCGATCCAGCTCAGCGTCGGGCCATCGGGTCGCGTTCCGATCGTGTCCTCGTGGATCGGGCCGGGCGCGAGGCCAGTCAGCCAGCGCCGGCCGGCATCGCCGGATCCGACCATATCGGGCATTGCAAAGGGTTGTTCCGGCGCGAAACCGAGCGCCTCGATGACCTCGCCATTGCCGGCGCGCCACAGCCAGGTGCGCCGTGCAATCAGCGGGTGCGGAACTTCGAGCGTCAGCGCGCCGCCGGCAAGCGGCAGGCCATCCGTGATAAGATGGCTGCCGAGGTCCGCCAGCAACCGGTTGGCGCCTGCGGTCTCGGCCGCGGCGTCGACCAGCCAGCTCAGTGTCGAGGACAATTGCTTCACCACCCCATCATGGGGTTGATGCGCCACCCTTGTCACGAATTATCCCTGAAGACCCACCGTCAATGGAGAATGGATCGATGACTGAAGCTTTCATCGTTCAACGCGAGATCCAGATCGCGGCCCCGCCCGCAACCGTGTTCGCGTTCCTGACCGATCCACAGAAGATCATAAGCTGGATGGGGCTCGAGGCCGAAACCGAGCTGCATCCCGGCGGGCTCTATCTGCTCAAGGGCGTCGCCGGCGACCCTGCAAAGGTTGCGCGCGGCGCGTTCCGCGAGGTCGTGCCGGTGCACCGTCTGGCCTACAGTTTCGGCTGGGAGGATGGCGCCGAAGTGCCGCCGGGATCGAGTCTGATCGAGATCGACCTGAAGGAGCAGGGCAACGGCACGCTGCTCCGCATGACCCATAGCGGCCTGCCGAACGCCGAGCAGTGCGCGAGCCATGCCAAGGGTTGGGCGCACTACCTGGGCCGGCTCGCGCTCAGGGCGGGTGGCCAGGATGTCGGACCGGACCAGCGCTGGTCATGATCGTCCCGGCTTGAGATGCGCGGCTATGTCGGCCATTTCGAGCCGAGGATGATCGAGCAGAAGTTCACCCTTGTGTAGTTCATGTCCTTCAGCGCCAGCACGTCGGCCTTGACGTTGCCGAAGGTGGTCAGCGGCTTCTTGATGGTGCCGCTGGCGAAATGATCGATGATGTTCTCCTTGAAGTTCGCCTCGCGCGGATGATGCGAACAGACATGGTCGCGGTGCTCGTGCGAGAAATCGTCATAGGCGATGCCGAGCACGTCCATCTCGACGCCGGCGGTGACCAGCGCAATGGTCGGACGCATATGCTCGGGGACACCGGGCGTGGTGTGCAGTGCGATCGAAGTCCAGACGTCCTCGATGTCGCGCTCCGGCACACCGTAGCTTTTGAGGAAATCGCGCGCAGCGTTGGCACCGTCGACCTCGAAGCGCAGATCGGGGCTCGCATGCGCAGCGGTGAGGCCCATGTCGTGGAACATGGCGCCGATATAGAGCAGCTCGGGATCGAATTGCAGCTTGCGGCGGTTGCCGGTCAGCGCGCCCCAGAAGAACACGCGGCGGCTGTGGTTGTAGAGCAAATCGTCCTCGGTATCGCGCACCAGCTGGGTGGCGGCGCGGGCCATCGCGCTGTCGGGTACGCGGATGCCGGCGATGATCTCGGTCATTTCAAGACGCTCCTCGATGTGGCAAGACGAGGCCGTGGCGTGCGAACACGCGAGGCGCCAGCGCCCGTCTCTGCGGTGGGTGCGGATCGCCGGGTGGCGTGATCCGTGCTGTGCTTGTCGCCCGTCCTGGCCTGATCCCGCAACGATCGCGCGCCGCCGGATCGGGCCAACCAGACGTCGTTTCGCGCCAGCGGGCAGGGAGAAGGCATGGCGGTTCAGAAAGTCGCGATCGCGATTCACGAAGGGGTTCAGGCGCTGGACGTCGCCGGTCCCGTCGACGTGTTCGCGGAAACCAACGGCTTTGTCGCCGACGGCGACGGCTATGAGACGGTGCTGGTCGGCGCCAGCCGCGAACCGCTGCGCGCATCGAACGGCATGAAGATTTCGGCCGATCTCAGTTTCGATGAGGCGAAGGAGAAGTTCGACATCCTGCTCGTTGCCGGCGGGCCGGCATTGCCCGATGCCGGGCCGGATCCGGCGCTGACGCACTGGCTGCGCGGAGCGCCTGCGCGCGCCGAGCTCTACGGTTCGATCTGCACCGGCGCCTTCGCGCTCGGCCATGCCGGGCTGCTCGACGGCCACAAGGTGACGACCCACTGGCAGAATGCGCAGCGTCTGGCGGCGTGCTTTCCGGCTGCCGAGGTGATCTTCGACCGGATCTATATCCGTGACGGCAGACTGATGACCTCGGCCGGCGTCACCGCGGGCATCGATCTCGGCCTGGCGCTGGTCGCCGAGCGTCATGGGCCGCAGGTGGCGGTCGCGGTGGCCAAGCGGCTGGTCGTGGTGGCGCAGCGCCAGGGCGGGCAATCGCAGTTCAGTCCCTATCTCACCGCGCCGGTCGACGAGGATTCGCCGATCGCGCGCGCGCAGGCCCATGTCATGCAGCATGTCGGCGAGCGCCACACGCTGCAATCGCTGGCCGATGCCGTCGGCATGAGCGTGCGCAATTTCGGCCGCGCCTTCGCGCAGGAGACCGGCATCACGCCGCACGAGTTCGTCGAGCGCGCCCGGGTCGACGCCGCGCGCCGGCTGCTCGAGGGCTCGGACCGGCCGCTGAAGGCGGTCGCGTTCGACTGCGGCTTCGGCTCGGCCGACCGGATGCGCATCGTGTTCACCGAACGGCTCGGTGTGTCGCCGGCGCAGTACCGCTCAAGTTTTCGCAAATTGTGATGTCGTTCATCAACCAGAGGCTGTATCGGAGCTAGGATCGACGTCGCCGACACCGTATCCCCAATATCCTGTCCGGAGAGGCCGCCCATGGACGCGCTCACGCTCTTCATCATCCGTCATGCCGAGAAACCTGATGATGGCTGGCCGGGACCGGGCTTCACCGCGGACGGTGTTTCCGATACCGAGTCGCTGGTACTGCGCGGCTGGGAACGTGCCGGCGCCTGGACCGCGTTGTTCGGCACCGATCTCACCGGCGGCGACTATGCCAAGCCCGATGCGATCTATGCTGCGACGCCCGGCAGCACGCCCAATCAACCGCCGTCGAGCCGTCCGGCCGAGACCATCTCGGCGCTCGCCGCGCGTCGCGGCCTGGCCCCGAACGAAAGCTTTGGCAAGGGTGATGAGCCGCGGCTGGTGCCTGCGGTGCTGGCGCTGAAGGGCGTCGTGCTGCTGTGCTGGGAGCACAAGGCGATCATCTCCGACATCCTGCCGCTGATCCCGGTCAGCAAGGGCAAGCCGCCGACCAAGTGGGAGGGCAACCGCTTCGACGTCGTGCTGCGCTTCGACCGCGCCAAGGGCGACGACAAGTTCGCCTTCAAGGAGCTGTTCCCGAAATTGCTGTCGGGTGATTCCGACAAGCCGCTGGGGAGCAGCTGAGCCGCGCGGCTCAATCGAACCCAAGCGCCTTGCGCGACTTCCGCGTCAGCTTTCCGGCGATCAGCGCATGTGCCTGGTCGAGATAGGCCTTGAGCTCGGGGTCGGGCAGGGCGTCGTTGCCGATCAGCTGCACCCATTTGGCGCGCGCCAGATACGGCGCCGGCCGCGCCAGGCCCTGCTCGATCAGCAACTCGTAGGCCATGTTCGAGGTCTTGAACATGAAGCCGCCGGTGCTCTCGATGTAGCCGCCGGCCAGTGCGAACATCTTGCCGCCGACCTTGAACACCGACGTGCCCTCCCATTGCACCACCTTGGTGGCGGCGGGCAGGCGCAGGCAATGAGCTTCGAAGGTTTTTGGGCGCATGAGACGGAGGGCTGGAGGGCCTCAGAGCCATAAGCCAGCAGCGCGAAGACGGGCAAGCCCGACGTATGCCGCCCTGTTCCGGAGTGGCGTCGGTCGCCGCTCGTCCCTGAGCCTCACGAAAATGTGGGTTGTCGCAGTTCCATCTAGAGATATATCGTAAGATATGTTTTCAGTAAGGAAATGGACAATGAGACGATCGATGTTTCGCGACCGTGACGATGACGGTTTCCGGTTTGGCTTCTTCGCCATGGGCCGGCACGGCCGGGGCGGTCCTCGCTTCGGCCGCGGCGGCCCTGGCTTCTTCGGGCGCGGTGGCGGCGGCGATTTTCCCGGATCGCGGCGGCTTTCGTCGCAGGATCTGCAACTCGTGATCCTAGCGCTGCTCGGCGAGCAGCCGGCGCACGGCTATGAGCTGATCAAGAAAATCGAGGAGCGGTCGGACGGCTTCTACAGCCCGAGCCCGGGCGTGATCTATCCGGCCCTGACCTTCCTCGAGGAGATCGGCCATGCCAGCGTCACCCAGGACGCGGCGCGCAAGCTCTACAGCATCACCGAGCAGGGCAAGGCGCATCTCGGCGAGAACCGCGCCACCGCCGATACCATTCTCGAAGCACTGTCGCGGATCGGCCGCCGCATGGAAGAGGTGCGCGAGGCCTTCGCCGGCGTCAGCGATCTCGATGGCGACGCGTCCGACGACGTGCACCGCGCACGTCATGCGCTGAAGAGCGCGCTGCGCCAGAAGCGCGGCTGCGATGCCGCCGAGGCGCGGCGGATCGCGAAGATACTGGACCGCGCTGCGGCAGAAATCCTCCAGCAATGACCCAGTCGAAAGCGAGACCTTTCATGTACAACGCCGAACCGCACAGCGCGATCACCGACGCCCGCGTTGCCACCGTCATCGCGCGCCTCCAGGTCACGCGCCCCAGTCCGGCCCGGGGCCTGCGCGGCAATCCGCCGATGAGCCGGGACCCGCAGGACTATGCCGAGCAGGGCTTCTCGATCCATCCGGAGCAGGGTGAATTGATCTATCTGCTGTGCCGCGGCCTGCGTGCCAGGCGCGTCGCTGAGTTCGCGACGTCTGTCGGGATGTCGACGCTGTATTTCGCGGCCGCGATGCGCGACAATGGCGGGGGCACGGTGATCGGATCGGAGATCGTGCCGGCGAAGGTCGCAACGGCGAAGCGCAATCTCGCCGAGGCCGGCCTCGCCGATTACGCCGAAATCCGCGAGGGCGATGCCCGCAAGACGCTGCGCGATCTCGGCGGTCCCGTCGACTTCATCCTGATCGACGGCTGGCCGGGCGACAAGGGACCGACGCTGGCGCGCCAGGTGATCGAGATCGTCGCTCCGCAGCTTCGCGTCGGCGGCTATGTCATGAACGACAATGCCGAGGCGGATTTTCTGGAGTTCGTGCGCGATCCCCAGAACGGCTTCGTGTCGATCACGCTGCCGCTCAAGGGTGGTACCGAGCTCTGCCTCAAGGTGGCGTAAGGGCCGCTCCGACCGGAGACGGAGATCCCGCTGGCGTGATTGTGAGCCGCAACCACATCACGCCGTGCTGGATTTCGCCGCGGCTTCTTGCTCTGCTCCGGAAAAATCAGGAGCGAAGCGCCGAATGTCCGAAGGTCCGCCCATTCATCCACTCGATCGCCCGATCTGGGGCGCGCTGACCACGCGGCAGCGGGACCTCGCACAAGGGGGGGCCGATGCTAGGCGCTTTCCGGTCGCGATCGCGCCCTTCGCCGACATGGTCGACATGTCGCCGGGCAGCTTTGCCGCGCTCGGCGCGCTGCTGTCGGGACCTGAGATCGCGGTGCTGTTCACGCCCGATCCTGTTCCGGTGCCGCCTGACTTCAAGGTGCTGCTGGCGGAGACCGGCGAGCAGATGATCGGCACGCCGGCAGAGTTTTCTCTGCCGGGCGTCGAGATCGTCAGGCTCGGCGCCGCCGACGTTCCCGAGATGATGGCGCTGACGGAGCTGACAAAACCCGGACCGTTCAGCGCGCGAACCCATGAACTCGGCACCTTCCTCGGCATTCGTGTCGGTGGCGAACTGGTCGCGATGACCGGGGAACGGATGAAGCCGGGCAATTATACCGAGATGACCGCGGTCTGCGTGCATCCGGACCACCGCGGCCGCGGCTATGCGCAAGCGCTGCTGTCGGCGGTCGCCGGCCAGATCGTGGCGCGCGGCGAACTTCCATTCCTGCACGTCTTCACCAGCAACGTCTCGGCGATCGCGCTCTACCGGCGCCAGGGCATGGCAATCCGCCGCCGTCTGCACATCACGGTGCTGCAGAAGCAGGAGTAGGGCGGAGGCTCGGGATGACGAACCGAGCCGAGCGTCACGTCCGCTCAGGCCAGCCGGTTGCCTGAGAGATGCACCGTGCGCGCGTCGCAGCTTGGATCGATCGCGACGGCATTGGTCGCGATCCGGCCGCGCGCGGCTGTGTTGTTGCTGATCTCGACATTCCTGGCGCGGCCGACGAAGATCGCGCTGTCGGGCTTGATGTGGAAGAACTCACCGGCCCCGAACGCATTGCCGCGCACGAACGTCTGACCGATTGCATTGTCGGCGATCCTGACGCCCTCGGCATTGCTGACGAAGATCGCGTAGATGTAGGAATCGTCGATGTGATTGCCTTCGATGATGACGCGGCGATTCTGGAAATTGTCCGGAAATCCCTTGGCGCCCTCCGGCGACACCATCCCGACATAGATGGTGCCGAGCGTGCCGCTGCCGCCGGTCAGCTCATTGGCGCCGTTGACGCAGTGGCTGAAGCGGTTGTTGCGGAATACGAGGTTGTCGGCAAATCCGGATTCCGACCAGAAGCCGATGTCGCTGCCCGCCTGTAGCGCGACGCCAGTCGAGAATGTGAACTGGCAGTTCTCGACGATGGCGTTCGGCGCTTTCATCAGCACGCGGCCGCAGGCGTGGAAACTGCAGCGCAGCACGGTCGCGCCGGACCCGATATGGGTTAGCGAGGTGACGGCATCGCCGGTCTTGAGCGGCAGGTCCTGCTGCAAGAGCACGTCGTAGATCAGGTCCGGCTGGGTGGTCGGGCTCCTGTTCTTCCAGAGCTGGGCGATCTTTGCCTTCAGCTCGGGCGCGTGGCGCTTGGTCAATTGCGCGACCTTGCCGCGTCCGAGCGAGCGGAACGTCGCGTGGTCGCAGCTCTCGATATCGTCGCCCGCCACAAGGCCGATATCCCATTTCGGGCTGAGCAGAAACCGCCGCGGCGCGGTCTTCGCCACGACGTAATAGTAGAAGCCGTGCACGTTGACGGCATCGTCGGAAGTGTTGGCGAAACTGCAATCCTCCAGGGTCGGACCGCGCGCGACCGCGGTGAAATGCGAGCCGTCGGAGTTGGTCGAGATCAGCCGGTCGGTCGCGGCGTCTTTCGGCCGGGGGCCGGGAACGACCGAGACCTTTTGCAGCATCATCGAGCCGTCGCCGCCGTTCTCGATGATGCCCATGCCCGGCGAGGCCAGGAGCTTCAGATCGATCAGGCTGGTGGCAACGCTGGAGTCGACCGCGACGGCGTGCGTACCGCTGGCTGCGATGGTGACGACGTCACCGACCATGATCGGCAGCTGGCTCGGGAAACGATCGTTCGCGCTCCACTGCAACTGCACCTTGATCAGGCCGTCGCCGAGGCGCGTGGCACGGGTCACTGAGAGGAAGTCGCGGGCGCCCGTCTTCAGCGCCCGGTTGCGGCGGTCCATTACCTTGAAGAAGCCATTCGTACAGGCGGCCAGCAGCGCGGCGTCATCGGGATAGCCGGGGTCGACCTTCACCGTGATGTCGACCGCCTGCTTGTCGAAGGCCGTGATCGTTCCCTGGGTGAATGGAAGCGGATCGTAGTCGATGGTGAGATCGCGGATGGTGAGGCGGTTGCAGCCGGAGATCACGAAGGTCCCGCTGCGTGCCGTGTTGATCAGCTGCGCGCCGTTTCCGCTGAGCTCGAAGCCATGCAACTGCCGGAATGCGAGCGGCCGCTTGATCCGGTAGCTGGCATTCTTCTCCAGATTGAGAACGATATGGACCGGTCCCGCCTTGCTCGCCTCAGCCGCTGCCTTGGCCACGGCAGCCAGCGCCTTGGCAAAGGCGGCGTCGGCATCGCCTCCGGAGCTGGCCGTGAAAGCGGCCATGTCGAAGGTCGCCGCGCCGATTACCGGCGCCGGCTCGGCGCGGCTTTCGCTGCCGAGCAGCGGGGTCGCCACAAGAAGCGAGGCAAGCGTCAGTGCTCGCCGGCGGCTGATCGGCATGGTGCACGGTTCCTTGCGAGACCGGGGTCAGTCGCGCGCACTATCCGGCCGCGGAGATGAACCGCAGCGAAACGGCGGGCAGAAGATGTGGGGCCTCTCGACGTCGTGATGCGAGATCGAGGATTGAGGCGCTTGCGAACGGCTGCCGCACGGGCGGGCGCGCGTCGCATTTCAGCGTTTCTTCGCCGCTTTCGCTCTGATCGTCGGCGCGTGCGTGCCAGCGGCGATCCGCGTCAGTGCATCGGCAAACGCGCGTGCGGCAGGACCGAGCGGCTCGTCGAGCCGGCGGGCGAGATAAGCCTCCATCGCGAGTGCCGCGTTGCGGCCGAGCGCGCCGGTTTCGAGGCGCACCAGGCGGTGCTCCTTGAGGTCGCGCGTCACCTGCCAGAGCGGCAGCCGGCCCCAGCCGAGCCCGGCCAGGATCATGGCGTGCTTGGTGTCCTGATTGCTCACCCTGCAGATCTGCGGCGAGAGCACGCCGAAGCTGCGGCCTTCCGACAGCGGCGTCGGATCCGACAGCACGATCTGTAGATGATCGGCGAGGTCGGCGACGCTCTTGCGGCCGCGGCGCGCGAGCGGATGGCTTGCGGAGGCGACCGCGACCATCTGCACGGCGCAGATCGCGTCGAGCGCGAGGCGCGGATCGCGAAAATCTTCGCCGACCGTGACGGCGAGCGCGCTGCGCCGTTCGGTCAGGGCGGCGATCGGCCCGCCCATCGGTTCGACCGCGAGCCGCACGCTCACGGACGGATAGGCCGCGCGCATCTCGGTCAGCGCCGCGCCGACGGCGGCGATCGGAAACAGCGTGTCGACGACCAGCGCGAGTTCCGACTCCACTCCCTCGCCAAGGCCGTGGGCGCGTGCCCGCATCGCGTCGACGCGGAGCAGGAGGTCGCGCGCGTTGCCGAGCAGCGCGTTGCCCTCCGCCGTCAGCGCCGGCCGATGGCCGGAACGGTCGAACAGCATCAGGCCGAGTTCGGCCTCGAGATTGGCGATGGCGTGACTGACCGCGGATTGCACCCGCGCCAGCCGGGTCGCGGCGGCACGAAAGCTGCCGCTCTCGGCAATGGCGACAAAGACGCGGATCTGATCGAGCGTGAGGTTATCGAGCATGATCTATGATATCGATCAAATGAATGCAAAACATATCACTCCTGTCGATGACCGGGAAACGCTATTTCTGATGCCTTGATCCGGGCGGAGTGGACGCATGACGATCGAGACGGCCGTGGTGCAGCAGAGCGAGGCGAAACGATGGGCGACGGTCGTCGTCGTGATCGGCTGTGGGATCGGCGCCGCCCTGCAGGTCGGCAAGGTGCCGATCGCCGCCTCGATGCTGCAGCAAAACCTCGGCATCGATCTCGCCGCGGTCGGAACCGTCGCCGGCATCTTCGCGGTGCTGGGGCTGATCGGCAGCGTACCGGCCGGCGTCGTGATCGCCGCGGTTGGCGCGCGCCGGGTGCTGCTGTGCGGCCTTGCGGCCATTGCGCTCGGTGCCGCTTCGGGCGCGCTCGCGCCGCAGCTTGCGGTGCTGCTCGCATCGCGTCTGCTCGAAGGGCTCGGCTTCCTGCTGGTGATGGTCGCAGCCCCCGCTTTGCTCGATCGTGTCGTCGATATCAGCGCGCGCGACGTCACCATGGCGGTGTGGAGCTGCGTGATGCCGTTCGGGATCGCGCTGGCGCTGCTTGCCGGACCGATGTTCGGCGGCTGGCGCGCGATCTGGTGGGCTAGCGCGGCCTTTGTCGCCGTGCTGTTCGTCCTTGCCGGCGTCGTCGTGCCTGAGGTGGCATCGCGGACCGGCCCGGCGCAGGTGAACCTGATGCAGGAAGCCAGCAGGCTCGCGCGGCGCGGCACGCCGGCGCTGCTGATGGTGCTGTTTGCGCTCTACAGCCTGATGTTCTTTGCGCTGTTCAGCTTCCTGCCGATCCTTTTGACCGAGCGGCTCGGCGTTTCCAGCCAGGGCGCCGGCGGCCTCAGTGCATTGGCGGCGGTGGGCAACGTCGTCGGCAATCTCGCCGCCGGCCATCTGCTGGCACGCGGCGCGAGCCGCACCGTGTTGATCGCCGTGGCGGCCTTGCTGATGGGCGCGTCGGCGCTCGGAATCTTCCTGCCGGTGCTCGGCGGCTGGGGAGCATTCTGGCTGTGCCTGCTGTTCTCGGCGACCGGCGGCCTGATTCCGGCAACACTGCTCGCGACCGCGCCCGCGGCGGCGGGTTCGGCGGCGATGGTGCCGGTCATGATGGGCCTCCTGATGACCGGCAGCAATTTCGGCCAGGTGACCGGACCGATCGCGGTCGGCACCGTGGTCTCGGCATGGGGGTGGGGCGCGGCCAGTGTAATGGTGGTTGCGGCGGCGATCCTTGCCGGTCTCGCGGCATGGATGCTGGCGCGCGGCGATCACAAGCGCGTCAGCGAGGCGAGCGACCCGGCTTGACGCCGCCCACGCGGCGGTCGAAGGAGGGATGGTCTCTCACGCCAACGACAACAGGAAAGTTTCATGACACGCGTGCGCTGTATCACCGAAATGGGCATGGGCGTCGACGTTCACGGCCGCGACGCCACCAAGGCCGCCAAGCGCGCGGTCTCGGATGCGATCCGCCACTCCAGCCTCGGCTTCTTCCGCATGCTCGGCAAGACCGCCAACGACATGTTCGTCGACGTCACGATCGCCGTGCCGAATCCCGAGGAGGTCGATACCGCAGCGGTCGCCAAGGAACTGCCCTATGGCACCAAGACCGTGAAGGCGGTCGCTGGCGGGCTCGAAATCCCCTCCGATCTCGGCAACGACCCGATCCTGATCGCGAACGCTGCCGTGATCGTCAGCTTCGACGACGGCAAGTGATGCAGGGTGCGGCAGGCGAGGTATGAGGACGTTATTCGCCGCCCTTGAAATGGTCGGGCTTGCCGGTGGTCCAGGTCTCGCCCCAATGCTGGCCGCCGCCGTCGACGGTCAGCGTCTCGCCGGTGATGAATTTTCCGGAAGGCGCGGCGAGATAGGCGGCGGCTTCCGCGATGTCCCAGGGCGTGCCCGGGCGCATCATCGGATTGGAGCGCGGATAGGCGGCGCGCGCCGCCTCGCTGTAGACGTTCCAGCCCTCGGTCTCGATCGCACCTGGCGCGATGCAATTGATGCGGATGTCGAGCGGCGCCCACTCGACCGCGAGCGCGCGCGACAGCCCGATCACCCCGGCGCGCGCCGCGATCGTGTGCGCGATGCCGTAGAGGCCGTGCGTCGTGACCACGACGATGTTGACGATGCTGCCGGGATGCTTGCGGTCGCGCCAGCGCTGCGCCGCGGCCTGCATCATGTACCAGGTGCCGTTGAGGTTGGTGTTGATGACCGCGTTCCAGCCCTTGATCGAGAAATCGATCGCGGCTTGCGGGAACTGGCCGCCGGCGCTGTTGACGAGATGATCGATACGGTCGTGCGCGGTCCACAGCGCGTCGAACATCGCGTTGACCGCGTCGGGATCCCTGATGTCGGCGACATGCGCGGAGCCTTTCAGGCCGCGTTGGCCGAGATGATCGACCAGCGCATCGAGTTTGTCGGCGTTGCGACCGAGCACGACGACATGGGCGCCGAGCCGGGCAAACAGCCAGGCGATGGCGCGGCCGATGCCGCCGGCGCCGCCGGATACCACGGCCACCTGACCGGCCAGCGCATCAGCCGCGAACACCGTCGGATGTTCCGCGAGCTCGTCGTCGGAGAGGCCGAGCTTTGCGGCTGTCTGTTGATCGTGCTCTGGATCGTTCATGGCCGGTTGCAGACCTTGCGGCTTTCAATGAGCTCCGTACATTAGCCGTCCAACAACAACCCTGCAAAGCAACAACCCTGCAGAGAATGTCTGATATGACCGACCTGTCCGCCTTTCCCATCACCAAGCGTTGGCCTGCACAGCATCCGGACCGCCTGCAGCTCTATTCGCTGCCGACGCCGAACGGCGTCAAGGTCTCGATCATGCTCGAGGAGATCGGACTGCCCTACGAGGTCCATCTCGTCGACTTCAACAAGGACGACCAGAAGACGCCCGAGTTCCTGTCGCTCAATCCGAACGGCAAGATTCCGGCGATCCTCGATCCCAACGGTCCCGGCGGCAAGCCGCTGGCCTTGTTCGAATCCGGCGCGATCCTGCAATATCTCGCCGAGAAGACCGGCAAGCTGTTGCCGGCGGATGCGGCGCGCCGCTACCAGACCATCCAGTGGGTCCAGTTCCAGATGGGTGGCATCGGACCGATGTTCGGCCAGGTCGGCTTCTTCCACAAATTCGCCGGCAAGGATTATGAGGACAAGCGGCCGTTGCAGCGCTATGTCGCCGAATCCGCGCGCCTGCTCGGCGTGATGGAGACGCATCTTGCCGGGCGGCAATGGTTCATGGACGACGAATACACCATCGCCGACATCTCGATGCTCGGCTGGGTGCGCAATCTGATCGGCTTCTACGGCGCGCGCGAGCTCGTCGGGTTCGACCAGTTTACGCACGTCGCCGCCTGGCTCGAGCGTGGGCTGAAGCGCCCGGCCGTGGAGCGCGGGTTGAACATCCCCAGAAGGCCTTAAGCGGCCCTGAGCGGTCTACTTCAGCAGCTCATAGACGAGCGGATTGTCGGCGCAGGCGGCAAAGCCGCACTCGAGCAGGGTGGAGAGCGCGTTCAGCGCCGTCAGCCCGATCACCAGCCACACCGCAGCTTGCGCGAACTTGCCGGGCGCGGTGACTTGTGCCGTGCGGTGATCGAACTGGCGGTCGAACAGCAGCATGGCCGCGAGCAGCACGATCGCGGCAATGAAGCCGATCAGCGCCCAAGTGTAATAGTGATAGCCCAGCAGCGCCGAGCCGTAGCCGGTGTCGCCGGGAAGGATGTGCAGCAGCAACTGTCGGGTCGAGGCCGATGCGCCGACGATGGCCGTCAAAAGCGACAAGGCATAATGGCTCGGCCGCGGTCCGAAGCGGATGTTCAGGATCGGTCCGATCGCCAGCAGGGCGAAAAGGATGCGCTGCAGCAAGCACAGCGGGCAGGGCAGCTCGTGCAGCACCAGCTGCGCCGCGAAGGCCGCCGCCAGCAGCAGCGCGAGGCCGTAAAGCGCCAGCGCATTGAGGGTCACAGCCCGGGTGTCGGTCATGGCCGGCCTCAGAACGACAGCGTGAGACGGTCGGTGGCGTGATGCAGCAGGGTTGCGATGCACGCAACCAGGATCACCGCGAACAAGCCGATGGCGACCGGGCGCGGGCCGCGCCAGGCCACCAGCATGGCGATGGTGATGGCAAGAAACAATGCGGTGAATTCCATCCTCAGCCTCCGGATGCGAGCTGGCCGCAGTCTATGACAGATTCGTGTGCGCCCGCAGCGAGCGCGAATGGCCATTGTCGCTTGCGCGCGGCTCCGCCAAGATGGCATCACCAGTCGAGTCACTTCCAGCCCGGGGCACCTCATGACCACAGACGCGATCAAGCCCGCCGCCCGTCACACGCATCAGCCCTGGTACAAGATCCTTTACGTCCAGGTGCTGATCGCAATCTTCGCGGGGGTCCTGATCGGGCATTTCTACCCCGATCTCGGCAAGGCATTGAAGCCGCTCGGCGACGGCTTCATCGCGCTGATCAAGATGATGATCGCGCCGGTGATCTTCTGCACCGTGGTCCACGGCATCTCCTCGATGGGTGATCTCAAGCGTGTCGGGCGGGTCGGGTTGAAGACCCTGATCTATTTCGAGGCGGTGTCCACGGTCGCGCTCGCATTCGGCCTTCTCGTCGGCGAATTGCTGCAACCGGGCCGAGGCTTCAACATCGATCCGTCGACGATTGATCCGAAGTCGGTCGCGACGTATGTCACGCAGGCCAAGGAGCAGGGCATCGTCGCCCATCTGATGGCGATCATCCCGGACAGCTATCTTGGTGCGGTGGCACGCGGCGACCTGTTGCAGGTGCTGCTGATCTCGATCCTGTCGGGGTTTGCCATCGCGCTGATGGGCCCGGCCGGCGAGCCGATCTCGGCGGCGATCGACAAGGCGGCCAAGATGTTCTTCGGCATCATCCGCATCATCGTCCGCGTTGCACCGATCGGCGCGTTCGGCGCGATGGCGTTCACGGTCGGCGCCTACGGCCTCGGTTCGCTCGCCAACCTGGCCGCGTTGATCGCCACCTTCTATCTCACCAGCATCCTGTTCGTGCTGATCGTGCTGGGCGCGATCGCGCGGCTTGCTGGTTTCTCGATCATCCGTTTCATCGCCTATATCAAGGACGAGCTCCTGATCGTGCTCGGCACCTCGTCGTCGGAAACGGTGTTGCCGCAGTTGATCCAGAAGATGGAGCATCTCGGCGCCTCGCGCTCCGTGGTCGGCCTCGTGGTGCCGACCGGCTACAGCTTCAATCTCGACGGCACCAATATCTACATGACGCTGGCGACGCTGTTCCTGGCGCAGGCCACCAACACCCATCTGACGATCTGGCAGGAGCTCGGCATTCTCGGCATCGCGATGATCACCTCGAAAGGCGCCTCCGGCGTCACCGGCGCCGGCTTCATCACGCTCGCGGCGACGCTGTCGATCGTGCCCGATATTCCGATCCAGTCGATTGCGATCCTGGTCGGCATCGACAAGTTCATGAGCGAGTGCCGCGCGCTGACCAATCTGGTCGGCAACGGTGTCGCCTGCGTCGTGATCAGCCTGTCCGAGGGCGAGCTCGACAAGGATGCGTTGCACGAAACCATGGCGCATCCGATCCAGCTCGGCGAGGCGCTGGAGCCGGGTGGAACGGGCTAGCGTCAAGGGTTCAGCATGAATACGATACGTTCCGTCTGTGTCTATTGTGGCTCCTCGCCCGGCAACGATGTTGCCTTTGTCGAAGCGGGCGAACGCTTCGGAAGGGATCTTGCTGCGGCAAGCTTGGAGCTGATCTTCGGCGGCGGCACCAATGGTGTCATGGGTGCGGTCGCACGCGGGGTCCTTCAATCCGGCGGCAAGGTCGGCGCCATCATTCCGCGTTTCCTCACCAACCGCGAGTCCACGACGGATGCGCTGGCCATGTTCGATGATTTGACGGTCACCGAGACGATGCACGAACGCAAGCACAAGATGTTTGAACGTTCGGACGCGTTCGTCGCGCTGCCCGGCGGCATCGGCACAGTGGAAGAGATCATCGAGGTCATGACCTGGGCCCAGCTCGGGCAACACCGCAAGCCCATGGTCTTTGCCAACATCAAGGGCTTTTGGGACCCCATGCTGGCCATGCTCGACCACCTGCAACGCGTTGGTTTCCTTCACAGCAGCCACTTGATCCGGCCGATCGCGTCGACGGCATCATCCCGGCGATCATGGCGGCTGCGTCGTCCGCTGGCTCGTCTTCCGCGGGCAATTCCGCCGTCATCGACAACATGTAGTGCGGTCTGGGTCGCGGGTAGGGGCGCCGCCAAAATATCGAGAACAACCCCATGCACAGTAGCCGGCGACGGTCGGGACCCGGCCAAGCACTTGACACGTCGGGCAACTCAGGGGTAGTCTTCGATTATTCAGAAATCCGTCAAGCGCGCTCTCGCTGGGCCGTCACTCGCGCATGCGGGCGATCCGGCATTCCAGAGACTACAGCAAGCGTAGCCGGATGAGCGAAGCGACATCCGGGGCCGACAGGCGGGCCGCAAGATCATCCCGCATATCGCTCCGCTCATGCGGGCTACTTGCTGGGCTGCGAGTGGATGACCGACGATTGCAGAGCATCAATCGGGCACGCCGGCCGCCTTCAGCGTCTCGCGATAGGTCGCGGACATCGATTCCACCGGGAAGGGGATCCGCGCCAGGAAGCCGGAGATCGTGAACTCCGGATCGACCTTGAGCAGCTCGCGCGCGATCTGGGTCGCGCGCGCGTTGTCGCCGGTCTTGACCAGCGCCACGATCAACACGCGCAGCGCCACCGCGAAGCGGCGGTTCTGCGCCAGCGCCTTGTCGGCCCATGTCACCGCCTCGGCGAAATTCTGGTCGAGCACCGCGCAGATCGCCAATGCCGCGGAGGCGAACCAGCCGCGCGGGTCGCGCGGGTTCAGCCGTTGCGCGCGCTCGATCATGGCGCGGCCGGCCTGCTGGTTGCCGCGCATCGCCTCGATCCAGCCGCCGAGCACCAGCGCCATCGCCGAGTTCGGGTTGATCGCAAGCGAGCGCTCGAACAATTCGCGCGCGGGCTCGATCTCGTCTGCCATGTTCCAGATCGCGAACGCCGCCATCCACAACACCTGCGGGTCGCTTGGCGAGAGCTCCACCGCGCGCCAGGCCTGGGCAACCGCGCGTTCCCGATAGGCGTCATTCGGCTTGAGCCATCCCTGGAAATGGCGCAGCGCGTGGCAATAGGCCGATGCGGCCAGCGCCGGCGCGTAGGCCGGGTCGAGCGCCAGCGCCTGCTCGAGACAGGCGAGCGCGGCTTCCATGCTCGCGGGCGTGAACTCGTAGCGCAGACTGTAGGCGCGCAGCAGCAGATCGTAGGCGTCGAGCCGGTCGGGCGGCGCCGCCCGCACCCGCTCGGCTTCCGCGACCAGCAAGGTCGGCTCGATCGCACCGACCACGTTCTCGGTGATGCGATCCTGCAGGTCGAACACGTCGGTCGCCGCGCCGTCGAAGCGGTCGGCCCATAGATGCGCGCCGGAGACGGCGTCGATCAACTGCCCGGTGATGCGCAGACGGTCGCCGCCGCGGCGCACGCTGCCCTCGAGCACGTAGCCGACGCGGAGATCGCGTCCGACCTGGCGGATGTCGATCGCCTTGCCCTTGTAGGTGAAGGCGGAGTTGCGCGCGATCACGGTGAGGCGGCTGCAGCGCGCCAGTGCGGTGGTGATGTCCTCGGCGATCCCGTCTGCGAAATAATCCTGCTCGGGGTCACCGCTCATATTGGTGAACGGCAGCACCGCGATCGATGGGCCCTCGCTCGGCCGCGGCGGGGTGCCGTTCGTCGCGATCGAATGATCGCCCGCGCTGTCCTCCCTGACATCGCCGACAAAGCGCAGGCCTTTGCGGGGCAGGGTACGGATCAGCCGCTGCTCCTCGCCATTGTCGCCGATCGCGGTCCGTGCGGCGTTGACCCGGCTCGACAGCGTCGCTTCCGAGACGATCCGGCCGTGCCAGACGGCGGCCAGCACCTCGTCGCGGCTGACCACCCGGTCGCGGGCGCGGATCAGGAACTCCAGGAGGTCGAAGACCTGCGGTTCGACAGCCACCAGGGCGTCGCCGCGGCGCAGTTCCCGGCGCTCGGAATCGAGGATCAAGTCGTTGAAATGGTAGGTCAAATTCGGTAGTCCGGCGGCCCGCGGCTGAATCCGCGGCGGAACCTAGCACAGCCGGCGTGGGGCCAAAATCACGACGGTCTGAAGGATAAATCCACGTCCTCTGAAAGCGGGCGCGGGCGGTCTCTGCAATAGTCAATCCCGACACCCGACTTAAGGAGATCGCCATGTCGCAAGCCATCAATCAGCACCGCCGCCGCTTCCTTGGCATCGCCGGCGGGATCCTCGCCGCTTCCAGGCTCGGCTTCATCGGATCGGCCAGCGCGCAGTCGAAGCAAGCTCCGCCGGCGGTCAAGGTTGGCGCCCACACCTCGATCGGTCCGGTCAAGCAGATCAATGCCGGCGTGCTCGATACCGGTTATGTCGAGATGGGGCCGGCCACCGGTCCCGCGGTGATCCTGCTGCACGGCTGGCCGTACGATATCCACAGCTATGCCGACGTCGCGCCGGCGCTGGCCGAGGCCGGCTACCGCGTGATCGTGCCGCATCTGCGCGGCTATGGCACCACGCGCTTCCTCGCCAGCGACACGGTGCGCAGCGGCCAGCCGGTCGCGGTTGCCGCCGACATCATCGCGCTGATGGACGCCCTGAAGATCGAGAAGGCCGTGCTCGGCGGCTACGATTGGGGCGCGCGCACCGCCAACATCATGGCGGTGCTGTGGCCCGAGCGCTGCAAGGCCATGGTGTCGGTCAGCGGCTACCTGATCGGCAGCCAGGCGGCTGGCAAGATGCCGCTGCCGCCGAAGGCCGAGCTGCAATGGTGGTACCAGTTCTATTTCGCCACCGAGCGCGGCCGCGAGGGCTATGCCAAGAACCGGCACGACTTCAACAAGCTGATCTGGCAGCTCGCCTCGCCGCAGTGGAAGTTCGACGACGCCACCTACGACCGCAGTGCGGCCGCGTTCGAGAACCCCGACCATGTCGACATCGTGATCCATAACTATCGTTGGCGGCTCGGTCTCGCCGAGGGCGAGGCGAAGTACGACGCCTTCGAGAAGACGCTCGCCCAGGCGCCTGTCATCGCGATCCCGACCATCACGATGGAGGGCGACGCCAACGGCGCGCCGCATCCGGAGCCGGCGGCCTATGCCAAGAAGTTCTCCGGGCACTACGAGCATCGCCAGCTGCCCGGCGGCATCGGCCACAATCTGCCGCAGGAAGCACCACAGGCTTTCACCCAGGCCATCATCGACGTCAGCAGGGTCTAGAGCGTTTTCGAGCGAAGTGGATACCGGTTCGCGTGAAGAAAACGCGTCAAACAAGAATCGAGCGCGGACAAGGAATCATGAAACAGGTTGTGAAATGGGCAGCTGCCGCGATCGCGGCAGCCTGCATCAGCTCGTCATTGCCGTTTGCCGTCGGGCATGCCGATGACGCCGCGCTGGCATCGCCGATCTTCGGCGTGAAAATCCCGGAGGGCTATCGCGACTGGAAGCTGATCGCGGTCGGCGAGGAGACCGGGCTCGACGAGTTGCGTAGCGTGCTCGGCAATGCGACCGCGGTGAAGGCCTATCAGGACGGCGCCGCGCGTTTCCCCGACGGCACCGTGCTGGTGAAGCTCGCCTGGAAGCGCAAGCCCGTTGAAGGCCTCAACGGCGCCTTCATCACGGGGCCGGCGACCACCGTCCAGGTCATGGTCAAGGACTCCGCCAAATACGCCTCGACCGGCGGCTGGGGCTTTGGCCGCTTCATCGACGGCAAGCCGGTCGATGCCGCCCAGCACGAGACGTGCTTTGCCTGCCACGAAGCCCATGCCAGCGATCAGGATTTCGTCTTCACGCATTATGCGCACTGACTGCCACTAATATCGGTCGTCCTGGCGAAAGCCAGGACCCATTACCCCAAATCTCAATCATTGCGCGACGCTGGGGCCGCGATCCGATTCACGATCAACTGCGGTGGTTATGGGTCCTGGCTTTCGCCAGGACGACTGCGGTGTTTCTGGCGAGCGCCATGCACCGATCACGGAGATGCCGCGGCGTACTGGGTCCCCCGGTCGAGCCGGGGGACGACACCGAGTATTCTTCACGTCCTCGCGGCGCGGTCTGATCTGGCGTTGCGGTTGCAGTGAGGCTAGTTTCCCCGCCGCAATCGCATGCGGGGAACGGCTTTGACCATCACCATCTACGGCATCAAGAACTGCGACACCATGAAGAAGGCGCGCAGCTGGCTCGACGATCACGGCGTCGCCTATGATTTCCACGACTACAAGGCGGCTGGAGTAACCAAGGACAAGCTCAAGCAGTGGAGCGACGAGGTTGGCTGGGAGACGCTGCTCAACCGCGCCGGCACGACCTTCAAGAAGCTGCCCGATGCCGACAGGGAAGGCCTGAACGAGCGCAAGGCGCTGGCGCTGATGGCCGAGCAGCCCTCGATGATCAAGCGTCCGGTGCTCGATCTCGGGGGCAAGCGCGTGGTCGGCTTCAAGCCGGATATCTATGCCAAGGAAGTGCCGGCAAAGGCGCGCAAGAAGGGCTGATGCGTTTGGCAAACTGATGAGACACCGACCATGGACTTCGATAAGGCTGCAGCACTTGCAACGCTTGGGTAGATATCCTTTGCGAGGGAGGAGCGCGCATTGTGCGTGAGGCCACAATCGCAAAACCATATGGCTGGATCTTCTTCTACCAATCCAAAGAATTCCTCGATGATGGCAACCCCTCAGCACGGCTCGCCGGGAACGCTCCGATCATCGTGAACAGAGCCACGTGTGAATTGCGCCTAACGGGAACGGCAAAGCCGCTTGAACACTATTTGGCTGAGTACGAGAAAACGCTCCCTCCAATCTCACTTCAACGAACGCCGCAGCTTCCAACTTGGTAAGCACATCCGAATCTAAACGAACGGCATGGCGCCACAGCCGCTTTTGGCCCATCCCGGCGAGGGCTTATGAGAATGCGTCCTGGAGCTAAATCAGCTCGACCGAATCCGGGCTCGGTGGACGATCCGCGGGCACGAACCGGCGGTCGATCACCGCGCGGACGGTGACGACCGGGACGGCCTTTGCCTTCACGCCCATCAGATTGTGCAGCCGGAAGCCGCCCTCGATGCTGATCGCTTTGTATGAGCCGATGATGTGCTCGACGGTATCGCCGCGTCCGAACGGCAGCAGCAGCCGTTCATAGGACACGTCCTTGCCGTCGGCGTCGGTGACCTCCGCAACCGTATAGGTCGGACGCTTGCGCGCCAGGCAGGCGCGATAGGACAGGATGACGCCGGCATAGCGCTCCGGGCCGATCGCGTCATCGAGATAGCGGTTGGTGCGCTGCCGCGGATCGACGTGCTCGTTGCCATAGGCGGTCGTCAGCCGCGCGCCTTCCTGCGTGATCAGGAAGCGGGCGTCCTCACCGCTGCCGACCACGTCAAAGCCCATCATGTCGGCGCGCTCATCGGCAGTGCCGTCGGTGTGGAAGTCGGACAGCAAAGGAACGCTGTCCGGCATCCGCAGCGCGCGCAGCCAGGCATTCAGCAGCACCCGCTGCGTGATCGATTTGATCACCGATGGATCGGCACTCCTAAATGGCATCGGCTAGCCGAAGCGCGGGATGGTCGGGCCGCGGGCATAAAGCCGCAGCCACGCGTTGAGGACATCACGCTGCCGGATCGATTTGACGACGGAGGAATTGGCGCTTTCGAAATGCAAGGCTCTGGCCGTTCATCATGCAATGGGCCGGAGTGTCGGCGAGAGGCGGAAATATTCTATGAAAGGGAAAGACCGGAGCAAAACACCCTTAATGGCGACTTTCCGAGGCGCAAAGCGCGCTCCAATGCCATTCGACTAAGGATCAACCGGAACCGGTCGCGACGATACCGCACTGCACAGCTTTCCACCTTGCGTAACCGCCGCAGATGACGGCATATTCCGGCCCGGAGGCGACAGGCCCCCGGACGGTTTCCAAGACGTACGGACAACCTGTCGGACACGAAAAAAGCTGGCCACGCGGGCGACGGGCTTCGCGGCGATGGCGTATGGGGGAATCTATTTGGCCGATGAGTTCATCCTCGAAACCAGCGGATTGACCAAGGAATTCGCGGGTTTCTTTGCCGTTCGCGACGTCGCGCTGAAGGTGCGTCGCGGCAGTATCCATGCGTTGATCGGGCCGAACGGCGCCGGCAAGACGACCTGTTTCAATCTGCTGACCAAATTCCTGAAGCCGACCGGCGGGCAGATTCGCTACAAGGGCCAGGACATCACCGCGATGCCGCCGGCCGACGTGGCGCGGCTTGGCCTCGTCCGCTCATTCCAGATTTCGGCGGTGTTTCCGCATCTGACCGCGCTGGAAAACGTGCGCGTGGCGCTGCAGCGCCAACACGGTTCGTCGTTCGATTTCTGGCGCTCGAAAAGCGTGCTCGATCGCTTCAATCCGCGCGCCCATGAACTCTTGAACGACGTCGGCTTGAGCGAATTCGCCAACACGCCGGCGGTCGAGATGCCGTACGGCCGCAAGCGCGCACTTGAAATTGCAACGACGTTGGCGCTCGACCCCGAGATGATGCTGCTCGACGAACCGATGGCCGGCATGGGCCACGAGGACATCGACAAGATCGCGGCGCTGATCAAGCGGATCTCCGCCAAATACACCATCCTGATGGTCGAACATAACCTCTCGGTGGTGGCCAACCTCTCCGACATCATCACCGTGCTGACGCGCGGACAGGTGCTGGCGGAGGGCAACTACGCCGACCTCTCCAAGGACGAGCGCGTGAAGGAAGCCTATCTCGGAGCGGGTCATGGCTGAGGCAAAATTGGCGGAGAAACCGGTGGCTGCGGCCGGCGCCGAGGTGCTGGCGGTCAAGGATCTGCAGGCCTGGTACGGCGAATCCCACATCCTTCACGGCATCAATTTCAACGTGAAGGCGGGCGAGGTGGTGACGCTACTCGGCCGCAACGGCGCCGGCAAGACCACCACGCTGAAGTCGATCATGGGCGTCATCAACAAGCGCTCCGGCTCGATCCGTTTCGACAACAAGGAAATCATCCGCGCCACCTCGGACAAGATTGCGCGGCTCGGCATCGCGTTCTGTCCCGAGGAGCGCGGCATCTTCGCCAGCCTCGACGTGCGCGAGAATTTGCTGCTGCCGCCGGTGGTGCGCCCGGGCGGCCTGCCGCTCGACCAGATCTTCACGCTGTTTCCGAACCTCAAGGAGCGTCTCACCAGCCAGGGCACCAAGCTCTCGGGCGGCGAGCAGCAGATGCTGGCGATTGCGCGCATCCTGCGCACCGGCGCGCGCTTCCTGATGCTGGACGAACCGACCGAAGGCCTGGCGCCGGTCATCATCCAGCAGATCGGGCACACCATTGCGCGCCTGAAGTCGCAGGGATTCACCATCCTGCTGGTCGAGCAGAATTTCCGTTTCGCCTCGACGGTTGCCGACCGCTACTACATCGTCGAGCACGGCAAGGTGATCGACGGTTTTGCCAATTCGGAGCTGTCCGCCAACATGGACAAGCTGCATACCTATCTCGGCGTCTGAAGTCGCCGGAGCCAGAAAATTTAGGACGAGGGAATACGACATGAAGAAGATGATTTCCGCGCTTCTGCTCGGCACCGCGATGGCGCTCAGCGTCGCGAGCATTGCCTCCGCCGACGACAAGAACGTCAAGATCGGCGTGTTGTCCGATCAGTCCGGCCTCTACGCCGACCTCGCCGGTCCCGGCTCGACGCTGGCGGCGCAGATGGCGATCGAGGATAGTGGCCTCAAGGCCAAGGGCTGGACCATCGACCTGATCTCCGGCGATCACCAGAACAAGCCCGATATCGGCACCACCATCGCCCGCCAATGGTTCGACGTCGACAAGGTCGACACCATCGTCGACGTGCCGAATTCCGGCGTCGCGCTCGCGGTCAACAACGTCGTCAAGGAAAAGAACGGCGTCTACATCAATTCGGGCGCTGCGACCTCGGATCTCACCAACGCGCAGTGCTCGCCGAACACGGTGCACTGGACCTACGACACCTACATGCTGGCGCATGCCACCGGCCAGGCGCTGGTGAAGGCGGGCGGGGACACCTGGTTCTTCCTGACCGCGGACTACGCGTTCGGCGCGGCGCTGGAGCGCGACACCACCGCGGTCGTCACCGCCAATGGCGGCAAGGTGGTCGGCGGCGTCAAGCACCCGCTCAACACCGCCGACTTCTCCTCGTTCCTGCTGCAGGCGCAGGCCTCCAAGGCCAAGATCATCGGTCTTGCCAATGCCGGCGGCGACACCACCAACTCGATCAAGCAGGCGGCCGAGTTCGGCATCGTCAAGGGCGGCCAGAAGCTCGCCGCGCTCCTGCTGTTCCTCACCGACGTCAAGGCGATCGGGCTCGAGACCGCGCAGGGCCTCAACTTCACCGAGACGTTCTACTGGGACCTCAACGACAACACCCGCGCCTTCTCGAAGAAGTTCTCGGCGCGGATGAAGAGCGGCGCGCCCCCGACCATGGTGCAGGCCGGCGTCTATGCGGGCCTGATGCACTACTTCAAGGCGCTGGAAGCGCTCGGCGGCAATCCGCATGACGGCGCCAAGGTGGTCGCGAAGATGAAGACGATCCCGACCGACGATCCGCTGTTCGGTAAGGGCGAGGTCGAGGCCAACGGCCGCGTCACCCACGACGCCTATCTGTTCGAGGTGAAGAAGCCCTCGGAGTCCAAGGGACCGTGGGACTTCTACAAGCTGGTCGGCACCGTGCCGGGCAACCAGGCCTTCACGCCGCTCGACAAGAGCACCTGCGCGCTGCTGAAGAAATGACGATCATGCCCGCCGGCCATGCGCGTGGCCGGCGGGCTTCATCTATCTAGCGAAAGCTCATTCGATGCAGGCTCTCTACGCACAGCTTCTGGTGGGACTGATCAACGGCTCGTTCTACGCGCTGCTCAGTCTGGGGCTCGCCGTCATCTTCGGCATGCTCAACATCATCAATTTCGCGCACGGCGCGCTCTACATGATGGGCGCCTTCGTGGCGTATTTCCTGCTCAACCTGGGCGGCATCAACTACTGGTGGGCGCTGCTGATCGCACCGATCGTGGTCGGCGTCTTCGGCATGATCCTCGAGCGCACCATGCTGCAATGGCTGGCCGGGCTCGACCATCTCTACGGACTGCTGCTGACCTTCGGCATCGCGCTGATCGTGCAGGGCGTGTTCCAGAACTATTTCGGCTCCTCCGGCCTGCCTTACTCGATCCCGGATCAGCTCAAGGGCGGCGTCAATCTCGGCTTCATGTTCCTGCCGATCTATCGCGGCTGGGTGGTCGTGTTCTCGCTGGTGGTGTGCCTTGCGACCTGGTTCCTGATCGAGAAGACGCAGCTCGGCGCCTATCTGCGCGCGGCCACCGAGAACCCGACGCTGGTGCGCGCCTTCGGCATCAACGTGCCGCGCATGATCACGCTGACCTACGGGCTCGGCGTCGGTCTTGCCGCGCTCGCCGGCGTGCTGTCGGCGCCGATCAACCAGGTGCGCCCGCTGATGGGCGCCGATCTCATCATCGTGGTGTTCGCGGTGGTCGTGATCGGCGGCATGGGCTCGATCATGGGCTCGATCATCACCGGCTTCGCGCTCGGCGTGATCGAGGGACTGACCAAGTATTTTTATCCCGAGGCCTCCAACACCGTGGTGTTTGTCCTGATGGTGGTGGTGTTGCTGGTGAAGCCAACGGGACTGACGGGACGGGCGGCTTGATATGTCAGCATTGACCGACGATACACTTCCGGTAACGCCGCGCGCGATGCGCGACGAGATGATCGTATTCGCCGTGATGGCCGCGCTGCTGGCGGTGGTGCCGTTCACGGGGATCTATCCGTTCTTCGTGATGCAGGCGCTGTGCTTTGCGCTGCTCGCCTGCGCCTTCAACCTCCTGATCGGCTATGGCGGCCTGCTGTCGTTCGGTCACGCCATGTTCCTCGGCACCGCCGGCTACGTCTCGGCGCACGCGCTCAAGGTGTGGGGGCTGCCGCCCGAGCTCGGCATCGTGGCCGGCACCGCGGCCGCGGCCTTGCTCGGCCTCGTCACCGGCTACATCTCGATCAAGCGGCAGGGCATCTACTTCTCGATGATCACGCTGGCGCTGTCGCAGCTGCTCTATTTCCTCTATCTGCAAGCGCCGTTCACCCATGGCGAGGACGGCATCCAGGGCATCCCGCAGGGCCATCTGTTCGGGATCTTCGATCTGTCGAAGCCGCTGGTGCTGTACTACGTCGTGCTGGCCGGTTTCCTCGCCGGCTTCCTGCTGATCTACCGCACCATCAACTCGCCGTTCGGCGAGGTCTTGAAGTCGATCCGCGAGAACGAGCCGCGCGCGATCTCGCTCGGCTACAAGACCGACCAGTACAAGATGCTGGCCTACGTCCTGTCGGGGACGCTGGCGGGCTTTGCCGGCTCGCTGAAGGTGTTCGTGGCGCAGAACGCCTCGCTCACCGACGTGCACTGGTCGATGTCGGGTGAAATCGTGCTGATGACGCTGGTCGGCGGCCTCGGCACCATCTTCGGCCCGGTGGTCGGCGCCTTCGTGATCATCGCCATGCAGCAATATCTCGCCGGCTTCGGCCAGTGGGTGACGGTGATCCAGGGCGTGATCTTCGTGTCCTGCGTGCTGCTGTTCCGGCGCGGCCTGGTCGGCGAACTCGCCCACATCCTCAGGCGGTCGCTGTAAGGGCAGGGCGCTCGATTTTCGGCCGACATAGCGGTGGACGACCGTCCGTTCGAGCGGTCGTTTCCGGTTTTTTCCCAGCCAGATGCTCTATGACAATTCTGTGACAGTCGCTAAAAGGGCTGTCCCGGAATGATGGAACTGAGACATGCTGCGCTGGTTTCGCGCCTTCCTGCCCAAGGAAGAGCGATTTTTCGACCTGTTTGCCCGCCACGCCCAGACCTCCGTGCAGTGCGCCAAGGCGCTGCAGGACATGCTGCGGGGCGGGGAGGAGACGCCGGTCTTCTGCCAGCGTGTCAACCAGTTCGAGAACGACGCCGACAGCGTCACCCGTGAGGTGCTGACCGCGGTTCGCCGCACCTTCATCACCCCGTTCGACCGCGGCGACATCAAGAACCTGATCACCGCGATGGACGACGCGGTCGACCAGATGCAGGCGACCGCCAAGGCGGTGATGCTGTTCGAGGTGCGCGAGTTCGAGCCGCCGATGCGCGAGATGGGCACCCTGATCGTCGAGTGCGCCAATCTGGTCGGCCGCGCGCTGCCGCTGTTGCAGTCGATCGGCCAGAACGTCTCGATGCTGACCCAGATCACCGAGGAGCTGACCAAGCTCGAGGGCCGGGTCGACGATCTCCAGGATATCGGGCTCAAGGAATTGTTCCTGAAGCACCGTAACGCCAACACGATGGACTTCATCGTCGGTGCCGAGATCTACGATCACCTCGAGAAAGTGGCCGACCGCTTCGACGACGTCGCCAACGAGATCAATTCCATCGTGATCGAGCAAGTGTAGGCGGAGCGGTTCACGTGGACGCCACGCTGGGACTTCCGGTTCTCACCATCCTGATCGCGGTCGCGCTGCTGTTCGACTTCCTGAACGGCCTGCACGATGCCGCGAACTCGATCGCGACCATCGTCTCGACCCGGGTGCTGCGGCCGCAATATGCGGTGTTCTGGGCGGCGTTCTTCAATTTCGTCGCCTTCGCGGTGTTCGGCCTGCATGTCGCCAACACCATCGGCACCGGGATCATCGACCCGTCGGTGGTGGACGCGACCGTGATCTTCGCTGCGCTGGTCGGCGCGATCGTCTGGAACGTGATCACCTGGGCGCTCGGGATTCCCTCGTCCAGCTCGCACGCGCTGATCGGCGGCCTGGTCGGCGCCGGCATGGCCAAGGCGGGCATCTCGGCGGCGGTGTGGAGCGGGCTGACCAAGACCCTGCTCGCGATCGTGCTGTCGCCGCTGGTCGGCTTCCTGCTGGCGCTGGTGCTGGTTGCGATCGTGTCCTGGCTCTCGGTGCGCTCGACGCCGTTCGCGGTCGATCGCGCCTTCCGCATCCTGCAATTCGCCTCGGCGTCGCTCTATTCGCTCGGCCATGGCGGCAACGACGCGCAGAAGACCATGGGCATCATCGCCGTGCTGCTCTACTCGCAGGGCCATCTCGGCGACACCTTCGAAATTCCGTTCTGGGTCGTGCTGGCCTGCCAGAGTGCGATGGCGCTGGGCACCCTGATGGGCGGATGGCGGATCGTCCGCACCATGGGACTGCGGATCACCAAGCTGACGCCGATGCAGGGCTTTTGCGCCGAGACCGGCGGCGCCGCGACGCTGTTCATGGCGACCTATCTCGGGGTTCCCGTGTCGACCACCCACACCATCACCGGCGCCATCGTCGGCGTCGGCGCCGCACGGCGGCTCTCTGCCGTACGCTGGAACGTGGCGAGCTCGATCGTCTACGCCTGGGTGATCACGATCCCCGCGTCCGCTGCAGTCGCAGCCGCGACCTATTGGGCGGTGGTGATCCTGCGCTGAGGTCCGAACAAGGCTCAGGCGACCGGCTTCAGCCGGCGATGCCGGCGCATCGGCGTCAACCCAACTCGCTGACCACCGCGGAAATGAAGCTTTTCAGTTTCGGAGTCTGCTGGCGGTCGGGATGGTAGATCACGTGAATGGGTCGTGACGGCGGTTCGTAGTCAGGCAGCACTTTGGTGAGATGCCCGGAGCGCAAGCCTTCGCGCGCCAGATCCTCTGCGATGAATGCGATGCCGAACCCGTTCAGGGCGGCGACGAGGAGCGCCTTGGCGTCATTCACCAGCAAGCGATGCTTGACGTCGACCGTGTAGGTTTCCTGGTCGCGCACAAAGCGCCAGTTGTTGGCAGTCGGCCCGGAAGTCGACGCATACGCCAGGCACTCGTGCGCCTCGAGATCGAACGGCGTTGCAGGAACGCCTCTTTCGCGCAGGTAGTCGGGTGAAGCACAGGCGACGAGACGAAAGGGCGCGAGCTCGCGAGCCATGAAGCTGGAGTCCGCGAGCGGGCCGATACGGAACACTGCCTCGAACTCCTCCTCGACCAGGTCGACGAACCGATCGCTGAGCACGAGATCGACCGCCACCCTGGGGTACTGCCTCAAGTAGCGTGCGATGACCGGCGTCAGGCTGTGTGTGCCAAACGACACCGGCGCATTGACCCGCAAGCGTCCGCGCGGAGCTCCCTTTGCCTCGTCGGCGAGGGAATCCGCCCAGTCGGCATCCGCCAAAACCAGCTTGCAGCGGTCGTAGTATGCCTTGCCGATATCCGTCAGGCTCTGGCGGCGCGTGGTCCGATTGAGCAGGCGCGTGCCCAGCCGGGTTTCCAGCCAGGTCACGTGCTTGGCGATCATCTGTGGCGACATCCGCAGAGCGCTGGCGGCCGCAGCGAAGGAACCGACCTCCGCGGCCTTGACGAAGGCGGCCATGCTGGCGAGGCGATCCATTCCCCACTCCTGGTAGTGACACCCTAATCCAAGCCGCTGTTTATACCCGAATTGAAAGCCAATAGGTAGGTTCCGACTGGTCCTTAGGGACCGATGCGAGAAAGGCCGTTGTCATGACCAAAATCGGGATCATCGGATCCGGCAATATCGGCGGTGCGCTGACGGCGCTGCTCAGCAAGGCCGGCCACGAGGTCGCCATCGCCAACTCGCGCGGGCCGGATTCGCTGACGGACCTGGCTCGGGAGACCGGTGCCCGGCCCGCGACGGTTGCGGAGGTGGCGCGGAGCAGTGAGATCGTGGTGATCGCGGTGCCGATGCGACGCGTCAGCGAACTCCCGTCGGACCTGTTTGCGGATGCGCCCGCCAACCTGATCGTCATCGACACGAGCAACTATTATCCGCGGCAGCGGGATGGCCGCATCGAGCAGGTCGAGGCGGGAATGACCGAAAGCGGCTGGGTCCAGCGACAGCTCGGGCGCCCGGTTGTCAAAGTCTTCAACTCGATCATCGCCAAGAGCCTGTTGAACGAGGGCAGGCCCGCCGGAGCTGCCGGCCGGATCGCGCTCGCGGTCGCGGGCGACGACGCACAAGCGAAAGCGACGGTCATGCAGCTTGTCGAAGAGATCGGATTTGATGCGGTCGACGCCGGCACGATCGAGCAGTCCTGGCGCCAGCAGCCCGGTTCACCCGGATACTTGAAGGATTATGACGCCGCCGGCGTTCGCCGAGCGCTGGCCGAAGCGACAGGGGTGCGCACGCCCGACTGGCGGGCGACGCCGAACAGTCCGGGCACATTCGCGTCGCCGGCCTAGCCGTCGTCACCAGGAACTGGTGGAAAGCGGTTCAATGAACCCTTTGATGTCGCGTCGTATCATGCTCGAACGCCGTCATTTCGTTGGAGCCGCGCTCGGCTCGATGTTCATCTCCGATCTGGCCGCCGGCAATGCGGCCTCGTCCGCGGTCCCCGCCGCCGAGCGCCTGAACGAGCTCGGGCCGGAAAACGCTGCCATGGCGGCATACGCAGGTTTGTGGGACGTCACCGAGACGGCGTGGAACGAGCCGGGCGGCGATCCAGTCACCACCACCGGGCTCGTCGCCGAGCGCCGCATGATCGGGTCCTACCTTCAGGAGCTCATCTGTCCGGCGTCGGACACGTCGAAGCAGAATATCAAACGCATTGACTATCTGAGCTTTCAGCGCGTGGAAGGCCGATGGAAATACGTGTCGATCGAGATGCGCGCGCCGGTGGGCATCATGCCCGCCAGCAGTTTCGACCGCGGCGACGGGACGAGCGTGGTGCTGGTCCACGATCCCTTTGCGATCGCGGGCGGCGGGTCCGATGTGGCGGGGCAGATGCTGCGCATGAATACGATCGTCACCCGCGACGGGCCTGACCGCGACGTCAAGAACCAGCACTTCATCCTGCCTGACGGCGCCGGCACAGTCTGGCTCGCGCACCGCTACGCCTACGCGCGCAGGGCGGGTCCGTGAACCGGTATGGACGAGACGCGACGATGCCCGCAACCGGGCGGCAGCGCGCAGCGCTGCCACTCCAAACGCGCCTTTACCCGACCAGCTTCAGCCCGACGATCCCGGACACGATCAGCCCGATGCTGGCGAGCCGCATCGCGGTCGCGGGTTCGCCGAGCAGGATGATGCCGAGTGTTGCGGTGCCGACCGCGCCGATCCCGGTCCAGACCGCGTAGGCGGTTCCAATCGGCAGCGTCTTCAGCGCGAGGCCGAGCAGCAGCACGCTGCCGGCCATCGCCGCCAGCGTCAGCACCGACGGCACCAGCCGCGAGAAACCCTCGGTATATTTCAGCCCGATCGCCCAGCCGATCTCGAGCAGGCCTGCGGTGAACAGAATGGCCCAAGCCACAGCGAACCCTCCGGATAAGGCAGGGTCGTCCCCGCGGATGATGTGGTGAGAAGGTCGTCCCTCGCGTACCTATATGGGGATCGTGCGGTCGTCCCGCATTGCGACAAAACGCCCTTGATTGCGCCCGTTTTCCCTGCCAAACGCTGCCCCGCCATGTCCGATACCGCTGTTTCAACCGAATCGCCGTCCCGCTCGCCGCTTTCAGACGAAGTGGCGCGCCGCCGCACCTTTGCGATCATCTCGCACCCTGACGCCGGCAAGACCACGCTGACGGAAAAGCTGTTGCTGTTCGGCGGCGCCATCAACCTCGCGGGCCAGGTCAAGGCCAAGGGCGAGCGGCGCAATACGCGTTCGGACTGGATGAAGATCGAGCGCGAGCGCGGCATCTCGGTCGTCACCTCGGTGATGACCTTCGAGTTCAACGACCTCGTGTTCAACCTGTTGGACACGCCGGGCCACGAGGACTTTTCGGAAGATACCTATCGCACGCTGACCGCGGTCGATTCCGCGGTCATGGTGATCGATGCCGCGAAGGGCATCGAGGCGCGGACGCGCAAACTGTTCGAGGTGTGCCGGCTGCGCGACATCCCGATCATCACCTTCATCAACAAGATGGACCGCGAGAGCCGCGACACGTTCGATCTGCTGGACGAGATCGAGAAGACGCTGGCGCTCGACACCACGCCGATGACCTGGCCGGTCGGCCGCGGCCGCGACTTCCTCGGCACCTATGACGTCGTCAATGGCGGCGTGCGGCTGCTCGAGGGCGGCGGCGCCAAGACCGGCGCCACCGAGCAGATCGACATCGCCGATCTCGGCAAGCGCAATCCCAATCTCGACGTCGCCGAGGTCAAGGACGAGCTGGCGCTGGCGTCGGAAGCCTGCAAGCCGTTCGAGCTCGCGGCGTTCCGCGAAGGCCATCTGACGCCGGTCTATTTCGGCAGCGCGCTGCGCAATTTCGGCGTCGGCGACTTGCTGGAGGGCCTCGGCAAGTTCGCACCGGCGCCGCGTGCGCAGGATTCCGATCTGCGCAAGGTCGAGGCGGCGGAGCCGCGCATGAGCGCGTTCGTGTTCAAGATCCAGGCCAACATGGATCCGAACCACCGCGACCGCATCGCCTTCGCCCGGCTGTGCTCCGGCAAGCTCAGCCGCGGCATGAAGGCCAAGCTGGTGCGCACCGGCAAGAACATGAGCCTGTCGAGCCCGCAATTCTTCTTCGCCCAGGATCGCTCGGTGGCGGACGAGGCGTTCGCCGGCGACGTGGTCGGCATTCCCAACCACGGCACGTTGCGGATCGGCGACACCCTGACCGAGGGCGAGGATCTCACCTTCGTCGGCGTGCCGAGCTTCGCGCCCGAAATCGTGCGCCGCGTTCGCCTCACCGATGCCATGAAGGCGAAGAAGCTGAAGGAAGCCCTGCAGCAGATGTCGGAGGAGGGCGTCGTGCAGGTGTTCCGTCCGCGCGACGGCGCACCGGCACTGGTCGGTGTGGTCGGCCCGTTGCAGCTCGACGTGCTGAAGGCGCGGCTCGATGCGGAATACTCGCTGCCGGTCGAGTTCGAGGTCTCCGAGTTCTCGCTGGCGCGCTGGATTTCCTCCGACGACCGCAAGAAGCTCGATGCCTTCGTCGCCGCCAACAATTCCGGCATCGCCGACGACGTCGACGGCGATCCCGTGTTCATGGCCAAGAACGAGTTCTATCTCGGCTACACCCGCGAGCGCGCCGAGGGCATCACCTTCTCCAACGTCAAGGACGTGAAGAAGAAGGCGTAGCGTCGTATACGCGCCGCATATTCTGTGTCGTCCCTCGGCTCGACCGGGGGACCCAGTACGCCGCGACCTCTCGATCGATCACTGCCGCCTCTGGAATACTGGATCGCCCGGTCGAGGCCGGGCGATGACAGTGGGGGTTGTGGCGCGACGGATGGCGGCGACACGCGCGAGGACGTGAACTGGGCCCGCTTGATGCGGTCTGGCTGCGGTACCATTTTCCCCGGAGCGCATCCTGGGTCCGACCGCATGCTCCGACGCGTCATCATCTGCCTCGCTTTTGCCGTGCCGGCCCTTGCCATCGCGGGCGCTGCCTCAGCGCGCCAGCGGCAACAGACCGACCCGGCGCCGTTCGCGCACACGCCGTGCAGCGTGCTCGACAACGGGCCTTGCCTCCCGTCCACCTGCAGCGTGTTCAATCACGGGCCGTGCTTTCCCGAGATGGATTATCCGTACGGCGAAAATCTCCAGCTCACGATCCTGACCGTGCCGCCGCAAGATCAGGCCGAGAAGTACCGCAAGCCCGATCATGATCTCGATACCATCGGCGATCTGTTCGCGGCGCTGCGTTCCTGCTGGATGCCACCGCCGCCCGACGACGCGCGGGCGGGCATGCAGATGTCGGTGCGCTTCAGCTTCAAGCGGTCGGGCGAGATGATCGGCGCGCCGCGGCTGACCTTCGCGACGCGGGGCATCCCGGCGGATACCCGCGCCACCTACCTCAACGCGATCAATGCCTCGCTCAACGCCTGCCTGCCGCTGAAATTCACCGGCGGGCTCGGCGGCGCGCTGGCCGGCCGCCCGATCATGATCCGCTATGTCGACAATCGCGAGCTGGCCAAGCCGGCCGACAAGTCGGCCGACAAGCCGTGAAGCGGACGCATTGCCACCCGCCCGGCGAAGGTGATACGCGAAGGCACTAATCAATCAAGGGAGGAACATCGTGGGACTGCTCGTCATGATCCTGGGTCTCGTGCTGTTCCTCGGCATCCACGTGCTGACCAGCCTGCGCGAGCTGCGCGCGGGTATCGTCAGCGCGATGGGCGAGGGGGCCTACAAGGGTGTCTATTCGCTGGTGTCGTTCGCAGGCCTCGCGCTGATCATCTGGGGCTTCGGCCACTACCGCGCGACCGGCTGGATCGACGTCTGGACGCCGCCGACCGCGTTCAAGCACATCACGGTGGCCTTGATGCTGCCCGCCGTCATCCTCGTCGTCGCCTCCTACATCCGCGGCCGCATCTACACCACGCTGAAGCACCCGATGCTGGCGGGCGTGAAGCTGTGGGCGTTCGCGCATCTGCTCGCCAATGGCGATCTCGGCTCGATCATCCTGTTCGGCTCGTTCCTCGGCTGGGCGGTCTATGACCGGATCTCGCTGAAGCGCCGTGCCGATGCCGGCGCGCCGCCGATCCCGGTCGGCGGGCCGACCAACGACCTGATCGCGATCGCGGTCGGTATCATTGCGTATCTGGCGCTGGCGTTTGCGTTCCACCCGGTCGTGATCGGCGTGCCTGTCATGGGAGCCTGACAATGTCTGTTCAATCCGCCATCAAGCGCAAGACCGCGCCCGATCTGCGCGCGCGCAAGAACGGTGAGCCGATCGTGATGCTGACGTCGTACCACGCGCACACCGCCGCGCTGGTCGACCGTCATTGCGACGCGATCCTGGTCGGCGATTCCCTCGGCAACGTCATGCATGGCTTCGAGACCACGGTGCCCGTCACGCTCGATATGATGATCCTGCAGGGCCGCGCGGTGATGCGCGGATCGCAAGCTGCCCTCGTCGTGGTCGACATGCCGTTCGGCTCCTATGAGGGCTCGAAGGAGCAGGCGTTTCAATCCGCGGTGCGGATCATGAAGGAAACCCTGTGCGGCGCCGTCAAGCTCGAGGGCGGGGCGCGGATGGCGGAGACGGTGGCGTTCCTGTCGGAGCGCGGCATTCCCGTGATGGGCCATATCGGCCTGACCCCGCAGTCTATCAATACGCTGGGCTCGTTCCGCGCGCAGGGCCGCGAGGAGGAGAACTGGGCGCCGATCGAAAACGACGCCAAGGCGATCGCGGAAGCCGGCGCCTTCTCGATCGTGGTCGAGGCGGTCGCCGAGCCCCTGGCGCGCAAGATCACGCAATCGATCACTGTCCCGACGATCGGCATCGGCGCCAGCGCGGCCTGCGACGGCCAGGTGCTGGTGCTGGAGGACATGCTCGGCCTGTCGCCGCGCGCGCCGAAATTCGTGCGCCGCTACGGCAATCTCGGCCCGATGATCGAGGAAGCGATCGCGGGCTATGCGCGCGACGTCAAGAGCCGCGCCTTCCCGGGGCCGGAGCACGTCTACGGCATGAAGAAGAGCTGACGAGGGGCGCATGGACTGGTCGCAACACGCAGTGCCGCCGATGCGGCTCGAGCCGCGCTTCGGTGACCGCGTCGTGCCGGCATTTGTCGAGCGACCGGTCAGCCTGTGGGCGATGATCGCCGACGCTGTCGCGCAGAACGGTGACGGCGAGGCGCTGGTCTGCGGCGCGACGCGCCTATCTTGGCGTGAGGTCGCCGAGCAATCGGCGAAAGTCGCGGCCGGCTTTGCAAAGCTCGGCCTTGCGCCCGGCGATCGCGTCGCGATCCTGCTCGGCAACCGCATTGAGTTTGTGCTGACGATGTTCGCCGCCGCCCATGCCGGGCTAGTCACGGTGTTGCTCTCGACGCGCCAGCAGAAGCCCGAGATCGCCTATGTGCTGAACGATTGCGGTGCGAAGTGCCTGGTCCACGAAGCTGCGCTTGCCGACCGCATCCCCGACGCCGCCGACATTCCCGGCCTGGCACATCGGATCTCCGTCAGCGACGACGGTGCGTCGCTATTCGGCGCGCTACGCGACAACGCGCCGGCTGCGGCGCCGGCGGGGGTGAAGGAAGAGGACACCGCGATAATCCTCTACACCTCGGGCACCACGGGGCGGCCGAAGGGCGCGATGCTCGCCCATTGCAACATCATCCACTCCTCACAGGTGTTCGCTTCCTGCCTGAAGCTGACCAAGGCAGATCGCTCGATCGCCGCGGTGCCGCTCGCCCATGTCACCGGCGCGGTCGCCAACGTCACCACCATGGCCTGCTGCGCCGGCGCGCTGATCATCATGCCGGAGTTCAAGGCGTCGGAATATCTGAAGGTCGCGGCGCGCGAGCGAGTCACCTACACGGTGATGGTGCCGGCGATGTACAATCTCTGCCTGATGCAGCCGGATTTCGACAGCACCGATCTGTCGAGCTGGCGGATCGGCGGCTTCGGCGGCGCGCCGATGCCGGTCGCGACCATCGAAAGGCTCGACGCCAAGATTCCCGGGCTCAAGCTTGCCAATTGCTACGGCGCGACCGAGACGACGTCGCCCTCGACCTTGATGCCGGGCGAACTGACCGCCGCCCACATCGACAGCGTCGGCCTGCCGTGTCCCGGCGCCGAGATCATCGTGATGGGCGCTGACGGCCGCGAGGTGCCGAGGGGCGAGATCGGCGAGCTCTGGATCCGCAGCGCCTCGGTCATCAAGGGCTACTGGAACAATCCGCAGGCGACCGCCGAGAGCTTCACCGCAGGGTTCTGGCATTCCGGCGATCTCGGCTCGGTCGATGCCGACAACTTCGTCCGGGTGTTTGATCGCCAGAAGGACATGATCAACCGCGGCGGGCTGAAGATCTATTCCGCCGAGGTCGAGTCCGTGCTCGCGGGCCATCCGGCCGTGGTCGAGAGCGCGATCATCGCAAAACCGTGCCCGGTGCTCGGCGAGCGCGTGCATGCGGTGATCGTGACCCGCACCGAGGTGAATGCGGAGAGCCTGCGCGCCTGGTGCGCCGAGCGGCTGTCCGACTACAAGGTGCCGGAGACGATGGCGCTGACATCGGAGCCGCTGCCGCGCAACGCCAACGGCAAGGTGATCAAGCGGCAGCTGCGCGAGGGCCTGTCGGCGGGGGTGTGATCCGGGGCCGTGCAAACGTCCCGCGTTAACGCTTTGATCCGCCTCGCTTTGCCTTGCCTCCGCCACACCGTTAGGGTAACGCCGCCGCGATGTGGGGATCAGGTAGGGGCTGCGCTCCGCCGAGATTCGCGGTCCCGAGGGGATGGGATAGCCTTAAGTGTCTGAATTATTTGACGAAGTCGACGAGGAAGTCCGTCGCGATCAGCTCAAGAAGCTGTGGGACAAGTACTCGATCTTTATCATCGCGCTGGCGATCCTGGTGGTCGCGGGCGTCGGTGGCTGGCGCGGCTATCAATATCTCGAAGGGAAGAAGGCCGCCGAGGCCGGTGCGGCGTTCGACCGCGCCGTCGAGCTGTCGGACCAGAACAAGCATGCCGAGGCCGAGGCCGCCTTTGCCGACCTCATCACCAAAGCGCCGTCCGGTTACCGCAACCTGGCACGGCTGCGCATGGCCGCCGAGGTCGCGACCCGCGACCAGCCGGCCGCCGCCAAGCTCTATGACGAGATCGCAGCCGACCGCAGCGTCGGCGGTCCCGAGCAGGACCTGGCGCGGATCCGCGCCGCGCAGATCCTGATGGAAACCACGACCTATCCGAACATGCTGCAGCGGCTCGAGGCCACCGCGACGTCGAAGGATTCGACCTTCCGCCACTCCGCGCGCGAACTCTTGGCGCTGTCGGCCTGGCGCGCCAACGACGCCACCGCCGCGCGGCAGTGGCTCGACCAGATTGCCAATGACGGCGAGACGCCGCCGAGCCTGCGTTCGCGCGCTGAAGCGCTGCAGGCACTGTTGCCGCCGGTCGCCAAGAGCTGACCTGAGGCATGATCCGGAAAAGTGGGAACCGGTTTTCCGATCGGATCATGCCCAGACAAACCCTGAGTCTGAGTGAGAGATCGACCATGCGCCGCTCGCAACGCCTGATCGCAGCCGCAGTCCTCACCGCGCTTTGCAGCGCGCTGGCCGGCTGCGGCGGTGGCGGCATGGCCAATTTCGACCCGAGCGACATGCTCGACTTCCTCGACACCAAGAAGAAGCTGGCGGGCGACCGCAAGCCGGTGTTCCCCGAAGGCGTGCCCGGCCTCGAGCAGGGCGTGCCGAAGGAATTGTACAAGGGCTCGCCGCAGGAGCAGCTCGACCAGCAGAACGCCGCCGCGGCCGCTGCCGCTCAGCCGGCTCCGCCCGCCGAGCCGCCGAAGGGCGCCAAGAAGCACGCCAAGCGGGCGGCACCGGCCGCCGATCAGGCGGCTGCTCCCGACGCCGCAACCGAGGAGGGCGCGCCCGCCGCGGTGCCGCCGGATCCGAAGCCGAAGAAGATCGTCCGCCGCCGCACCACCGCGCCGCCTCCCGACGATCAGCAGGCACAGCCCGCGGCGCCGGGCCAGCAGACCCAGACCTCGCAACAATCCGGCGGTGCGTTCCCCGCGCCGCTACCGAGCGGCGGATTTAGCCGCTAGCATGATCCGGAAAAGTGCGAAGCGGCTTTCCGGAAAGATCATGCTAAAACCAGAACCTGAAGCGCGATGACTATTCAACCCAATCGCATCGCGCTTTAGGCTCCTCTTTCAATTCATTGACGCGCGCCGCGCCGCGGCGCCTGGATGATCCATGTCCTTTACCATCGCCATTATCGGCCGGCCCAATGTCGGAAAGTCGACGCTGTTCAACCGGCTGGTCGGCCAGAAACTCGCGCTGGTCGACGACGAGCCCGGGGTGACGCGCGACCGCCGCGAGGGCCAGGCCAGGCTCTATGATCTCGACTTCACCATCATCGACACCGCGGGGCTCGACGAGGGCGCCAAGGGTTCGCTGACGGCGCGGATGCAGGAGCAGACCGAAACCGCGATCGAACTCGCCGACGCCCTGATGTTCGTGATCGACGCCCGCGTCGGCCTGACGCCGACCGACCGCGCCTTCGCCGATTTCGCCCGCAAGGCCAACAAGCCGGTGGTGCTGGTCGCCAACAAGGCCGAGGGCAAGCATGGCGAGATCGGCGCGATGGAATCCTACGCGCTGGGCCTCGGCGATCCCGTGCAGATCTCGGCCGAGCATGGCGAGGGCATGGCCGACCTCCACGAGGCGCTGAGCACGCTGGTGCCCGAGACGCCGGAGGACGACGACGAGGCTGAGGATGATGAGGACATCTCGGAGGAGGAGGCCGCGCAGCGTCCGATCCGCGTCGCCATCGTCGGCCGGCCCAATGCCGGCAAGTCGACGCTGATCAACCATCTGCTCGGCGAGGAGCGGCTGCTAACCAGCCCCGAGGCCGGCACCACGCGCGATTCCATCGCGGTCGAGATCACCTGGCAGGGCCGCCAGTTCCGGGTGTTCGACACCGCAGGCCTGCGCCGCCGCTCGCGGATCGAGGAAAAGCTGGAGAAGCTCTCGGTCGCCGACGCGTTGCGCGCGGTGCGCTTCGCCGAAGTCGTCGTGATGATGATGGACGCGCAGAACAAGTTCGAGGAGCAGGACCTGCGCATCGCCGACCTGATCGAGCGCGAGGGCCGCGCCATCGTGCTCGCGGTCAACAAATGGGACCTGGTCGAGCGCAAGCCGAACCAGATCTCGCAGCTGCGCACCGATGCCGACCACTGGCTGCCGCAGGTCAAGGGCGCGCCGATCGTCGCGGTTTCCGGCCTGATGGGCGAGGGTATCGATCGCCTGATGACGGCGATCCAGGAGGCCTATGCAGTCTGGAACCGGCGCTTGCCGACCTCCGCGCTCAATCGCTGGTTCGAGCAGGCGATCCAGGCCAATCCGCCACCGGCTGTTTCGGGCCGCCGGCTGAAGCTGAACTACATCACGCAGGTAAAGGCGCGCCCGCCGAGCTTGGTGCTGTTCTGCTCGCGCGCCGACGCGATTCCCAGGTCCTATCTGCGCTATCTCATCAACTCGCTGCGCGAGACCTTCGATCTGCCGGGCACGCCTGTTAGAATCACGCTGCGCGAGAAGGCCAATCCGTTCGCCCACAAGCGCAAACGGCCGTCGTGAACGGAGAGGCGCGAACTGACACAGTTTCAGTGTCGCAACCGCGCAGCGGCGCGGTGATCTTCATCTTCATCACGCTGCTGCTCGACATGCTCGCGCTCGGGATCATCATCCCGATCCTGCCCAAGCTGATCGAAGGCTTCGTCAGCAACGACACCGCGAACGCCGCGCGCATCTTCGGCGTGTTCGGCTCGATCTGGGCGTTGATGCAGTTCGTCTGCTCGCCGATCCTCGGCGCGCTGTCCGATCGCTTCGGCCGCCGGCCGGTGGTGCTGCTGTCGAATTTCGGCCTCGCAGCCGACTATGTGCTGATGGCGCTGGCGCCGAACCTGATCTGGCTGTTCATCGGGCGGGCGATCTCGGGCATCACCTCGTCGAGCATCTCGACCGTGTTCGCTTATATCGCCGACGTCACCGCGCCCGAGCAGCGCGCCGCGATGTTCGGCAAGATCGGCGTCGCGTTCGGCGCCGGCTTCATCCTGGGACCGGCGCTCGGCGGCCTGCTCGGCGAGATCGATCCGCGGCTGCCGTTCTGGGCGGCGGCGGGCCTGAGCTTCGTCAACGGGCTCTATGGCCTTTTTATCCTGCCGGAATCGCTGCCGGTCGAGCGGCGTGCGCCGTTCAAATGGAAGAGCGCCAATCCGATCGGCGCGCTGCGCTTCCTGTGCGCGAACCCGACGCTGGCCGGCCTGTCGCTGGCGACCTTCTTCGGCCAGCTCGCGCATGTCGTGCTGCCCTCGGTGTTCGTGCTCTACGCCACCTATCGCTACGGCTGGGACACCGGCACGGTCGGCGCGACGCTGGCGCTGGTCGGCCTCTGCGGCATGATCGTGCAGGGCGCGGCGATCGGCCCGATCGTCAAGCTGCTCGGTGAGCGCAACGCGCTGTTCCTCGGCCTCGTCTGCGGCGCGCTGGGCTTCGTGATCTTCGGCGCAGCGCCGACCGGGCAACTATTCTGGATCGGCATTCCCGTGATGGCGCTGTGGGGCCTTTCCGGCGCCGCGACGCAGGCCCTGACGACGCAGCTCGTCGCCGCCGACCAGCAGGGCCAGTTGCAGGGCGCGACCTCGAGCGTGCAGAGCATGTCGGAATTGATCGGCCCGTTCCTGTTCACGCTGACGTTTGCTTATTTCATCGGCGACAATCTGCCGGTCAAAATGCCCGGCGCGCCATTCTACCTGGCCGGCGCGCTGCTGCTGCTCGCGCTCGCCATCGCGTGGCGTGCGACGGCGAAGCGAGCGTAGGGCGGGTCAGCGAAGCGTAACTCGCCGTCTTCGTGCGGCAAGGAAAGTCGGCGGGTTACGGCTTCGCCTAACCTGCCCACCAATTCTAGTCCGTCGCCGGCACCGAATGGTGCTCGTGGGTGATGCGCCAGCTGCCGTCGACCTTGCGCAATCCGATCGTCAGGCGGAACTGGAACGTGGCGTCGAGTGGGCCGCAACGCATGACCGCGACAGCGAAAGCGACGTCGTCGCCGGCCGTGATCACGATCTCCTCGATATCGAAGGCGTAGGTCGAGCGCTGGCAGCCGAAGAACAGGTCCCAAGTCTTCCTGTACGCATCAAGTCCGCGTAACTGCAACGGCGGCGGCACGTCGAACATCACGATGTCCTGATCGTGATGGGCGAGCACGCCTGGATAATCGTGCCTGCGGACGGCGTCCGCCCAGGCGTCGATAAGTGCTCTGACTTCGGTCTGCGCCGTCTGGCTCTGCTGTGTCATCGCTCGTGCTCCGCGTGCGGGCTGATCCATGCTCCGAGGACGAAGGCGAGGGCGTCGATCCGACACGCCGATGCGCGAAGACATCAGAAATCCGCAGGATCGCGTCATTTTGCCCATTTACAAACCATCCAGTTGGTTTGTATGATATCGCCAAGATGCGTGCCTCGCTCCCGGGGCCGCTCTGGCGGGAGGAGCATGGTGAACGACGAGGCCGTAGACGTTTGCGATGAACTGACCGGTTTCAGCGACGCACAGGCGGCGCTGCTGACGTCGCGCAGCCTTGTCTATCTGACCGACCTGAAACTCGATGGCGGCAGGCATGGAACGATCGTCGCCGCCAGCTATTCCGATGCGGAAACGGTCGCCCGCGCGCGTGGTCGCGGCGAAAGGGTGATCGGCCGAATGGCCCATGGTTTTCTTCACGGCCTGCGCCGCCGCCTGCTGCAGAAGGTTCGTGGCTCCGTCAGCGCATGCGCGTAAGCGATCAGATGGCGCGATGATCAATTGGTCGGCATGGCGCGCCGCCCGACGCCGATGCTGACATGTGGGTACGTCGTTCGCGCTGCCTGGCAGAAGCCGATGCAGCGCTTGAGATTGACTGAAGCCGCTGAGATACTGTGCTCTCAAGCGACTCCTTCCTGAGTAAGTAGCCCCATGGACAATCCTTCCCGCTCGGAACGCTCCCGCAACGCCGCGCTCGACGCCGCGATCACCATCGTGACACGCGATGGTCCGGGGCGCCTGACGCTGGACGCGATTGCGCGCGAGAGCGGTCTCAGCAAGGGCGGCGTGATGCATCAGTTCCGCACCAAGGAAGCGGTGCTGCGCGCCTTGCTCGAGCAGCAGATGACGCATTTCGAGGAGTTCTCGACCCGCTACCTCGAAAAGGCGCGCGAGACCTCGGACCAGCCCGAACTGGCGGCGCAGATCGCCACGCTCAAGGAAGCGATCTCGACGCCGCGGGCAGGGGCGTTCGCGCTGCTGGCGGCGATGAACGCGAATCCGGAATTGATGGCGATGCCGCGCGATGTCGACATCAAGAAGGTTGCGCTGATGAAGGCCGAGGCGTGCGATCCGGATCTGGCGCTGCTGCGCTGGGCGGCGGCACGGGGGCTGCTGCTGAGTTCGTTGTTCGGCATGTTGTCGCTGACCGAGGCGGAGCGCGATCGCCTGTTCGAGCGATTGCTCGACGACAGCAAGTGGACTGCGCTCGAGCACGGCGCGGCCGAGCCGGCGAAGCCGTCCAGGACGACGGCGGCACGCGCGGCATCGCCGCGGCCTGCCGGCGCACGGTCGGCAAAGCCGGCATCGGCGCGCAAGCGCGGCTGAACTTCCGGCGTTGCCTGAAAACACAACGCCGCCCAAGCGGAATATGGATCGCTTGGCGGCGTTGGATCGGCACCGGGCCCCTGAAATCCCCCGGCAGGTGGTGCGTTAGCACGAGAGATATCGCGGGTTTGTGACAAGGCGGCGCCGCATGTCACGACGCGGTTTCACCGCGGCTTTCCATGACGTTTCGACCCGCCGCATTTTCCTGGCGCGTTTGCTGCGATTGCAACTTTACAAACCGCCTGGTCGGTTTTATACCTTGCCGCACTGAGGCAAGATCTGGCGGCGCCGGGACGGCGAGCCAGATCGGCAGTGACGGCCGCAGCCGTACTTTCAGCCCCGGACGCGGCTGCGGCCGAGCTGCTCTTCCGCTTTAGGATCGGATGAGGAGATTGGAATGGAGAGCTCGATCGCCGCGCGCGGTCTGGGAGCGATGGCGCTTTGCGTCCTCGCAGCAGGATGTGCCGCCGTCACGCCGGTGGCCTATTCGGACGTGGCCTCGTCGGCCTACATGACGCCGGACACGTCCGACTCGTCGGGGCGTGTGCCGTATCGCTACGCGCCGCCGGTCGACTGGCGGAGCTACAACAAGGTGATGCTCGATCCGGTCGTGATCTATCGCGGCGCCGATCATCAGTTCGGCGAGATGTCCGAGAAGGACAAGGAGACGCTCGCCGCCTATATGCAGACCCGCTTCGCCGACAAGCTGCGCGGCCGCTTCACGCTGGTGAACATGCGCGGACCGAACACGTTTCGCGTGCGGTTGACGCTGACCGGTGCGGTCGCCAACACGCCGGTGCTCGGCACGCTGTCGCGCTTCGATATGGCCGGCGCGATCTACAACGGCGTGCAGGCGGCGCGTGACGGCGAGGGCACCATGACCGGCTCGGTGATCTATGCGGTCGAGATGTTCGACGGCCCGACCGCGCGGCTGCTCGGCGCCTATGTCAGCAAGCAATATCCCAATGCCTACGACATCAAGGCCAGCGTCGGCGATCTCGCCGCCGCCACCGCCGGCATCGACAAGGGCGCCGATGCCTTCATGGCGCAACTGAAGTAAGGCGCGTCGCGCCTGCCGCAACGATCCCGACAATGAAAGGTGCTGTCGAATGAATTACATGGTTCGCCTGTTTCTGCGCAGCCTGGTCGCCGCCATTCTGATGAGCTCGACCGGCCATGCCGACGTGATCGCATCGAGCGATCCGAGCGGCACCTGGCTCACCGAAGACGGACGCGCGCGCATCCGGCTCGAACGCTGCGGCGTTGCGCGCGACCACATCTGCGGCTTCATCGTCTGGATGAAGGACCCGGTCGATCCGCGCGGCCAACCGTATCGTGACGCCCTCAATCCCGATCCCGACAAGCGAGCGCGCGCGCTGCTCGGCCATCAGTTGATCATGGGCCTGACGGTCACGGCCGAGGGGCGGTTCAACGGCGAGATCTACAACGCCGAGGACGGCGAACGCTATTCGATTTCGCTGTGGCGCGACGCGTCCGACCGTCTCAAGCTCAAGGGGTGCCTGGTCAGGTTCCTGTGCCAGACCCAGACCTGGACGCAGACGCTCGACGTTCAGCCGGGACAACTCGTCGGCCTGACCGGCGATCCCGGCGGCCCGCGCGGCGACCGGGAATGGGTGTCGATGTTAGCACCGGCGGCTAGAGCGAAGTCGGCGGCGAAATGATGGGGTTAGGGTAGGTTAATCTTATGGGATCACGATTCTGTCTCCGTCGTCATTGCGAGGAGCGATAGCGACGAAGCAATCCATGGCTCCGCTTGTGGCGTGATGGATTGCTTCGCTTCGCTCGCAATGACGGCTGCCCGCTTACTTCTTCACCAGCGGACAGTCGCTGGCCTCGAGCGGCTTGGCGGCGTCTTCCGGAGAGATGGTGGCGATCAGCTTGTAATAGTCCCAGGGATATTTCGACTCTTCCGGCTTCTTCACTTCGAACAGATAGGCCGGAATGATGCGGCGTCCGTCGATCCGCAGGGGACCCTTGCCGAACAGCGGATCGTCGGTCGGGATCTCCTTCATCTTGGCGACGACCTTGGCGCCGTCATGCGGATTGCCGCCCATCGCGTCGAGCGCCTTCAAATAATGCAGCACGCCGGCATAGACGCCGGCGACCGTCATCGACGGCATCGAGCCCTTCGGCGAGACCTTCTGGAAACGCTTCGACCAGGCCCGGGTCTGGTCGTTCATGTCCCAGTAGAACGACTCGGTGAAGGTCAGGCCCTGCGCGATCTTCAGGCCCAGCGCGTGCACGTCGTTGACGAACAGCAGCAGCGCCGCGAGCTTCTGGCCGCCCGCGGTGATGCCGAACTCGGACGCCTGCTTGATCGCGTTGGTGGTGTCGCCGCCGGCATTGGCGAGGCCGATGATCTTGGCCTTGGAGGCCTGCGCCTGCAGCAGGAACGAGGAGAAGTCCGCGGTGTTGAGCGGGTGCTTGACACCGCCGAGCACCTTGCCGCCGTTCGCGGTGACCACCGCCGAGGTGTCGCGCTCCAGCGCATGGCCGAAGGCGTAGTCGGCGGTGAGGAAGAACCAGGTGTCGCCGCCGGCCTTGGTCAGCGCCTTGCCGGTGCCATTGGCGAGCATGTAGGTGTCGAACGTGTAGGAGATCGTGTTGGCGTTGCAGGCCTTGCCGGTGAGGTCGGCGGTCGCAGCGCCCGAATTGAGCACGATCGAGTTCTTCTCCTTGGCGAGGTTGCTCACCGCCAGCGCGACGCCGGAGTTCGGCGTGTCGGTGATGATGTCGACCTTGTCGTTGTCGATCCAGTTGCGCGCGATGTTGACGCCGACGTCGGGCTTGTTCTGGTGATCGCCGCTGACCACCTCGATCTTCCAGCCCTTGGCGCGCAGGCCGGAATCCTCCACCGCCATGTTGGCCGCGGCCACCGAGTTCGGGCCGCCGATGTCGGCATAGAGGCCCGACATGTCGTTGAGCACGCCGATCTTGACGTTCTTGTCCTGAGCAAAGGCGGGGGTGGCAAGGCCGAGTGCAGCGCAAGCGAAAAGCACGGCGTGGCGCCGTGCGAGCGTCGTCGTCATGAGACATTCCCTCCACTGTGATTTTTCCGGACGGCCCTCTTGTGGGGCCTTGTGCCGGTCGTTCGGGTTCCCGCTTACCCTTTCCGGGGCGAGGCGGCAATCCGTATAAAGCAGGATGAACTGCGTCGAAGCGTCATCCGGCGCGTCTTCGAGCGAAGCGGACAGCGGTTCGCGTGACGAAAACGCGTCAAAACGGAAAACTGAGCTGCCGCTTATTTGAGCGCGTCCGAGGTCAGCTTGAATTTCTGGATGCGTTTTCCGGTGTCGACCTCGGCGGTGTAGACATTGCCCTTGGCGTCGACCGCGAGCGCGTGCACCCAGTGGAATTGCCCGGCATTGCGGCCGTTGCGGCCGAAGCTGCCGACCACGGTGCCGTCGGCGCGCCTGACGATGCGAATCTCGTTGTTCTCGCCGTCGGCCGCGAGCAGATAGGTCTGCTGCGGATCGGGCCACAGCGCGATGTCCCAGACCGCGCCATTGCCGAGCGTGTTCTTCTCGAAGAAGAACTCCTTTACGAAGCTGCCGTCCTTCCGAAACACCTGGATGCGGTTGTTGATGCGGTCGCAGACATAGACCAGCCCGTCATTGGCGATCTTGACGCAATGCACGGGATTACCGAACTGCTGCGCGACCGGCGCCTTCGGGTCGTAGGCTGGCTGCTTGGCGTCATCGGGCTTGTTGCCATAGGCGCCCCAATGCCGCTTGTAGGCGCCGCTCGTGGCGTCGAACACGATGACGCGGTGGTTGCCGTAACCGTCGGCGACGTAGATCTCGTCGGCCGCCTTGTCGATCGCGGTCTCGGCCGGCTTGCCGAGCTGTGTCGTGTCGCTCGACCCCTTGCTCGGCGCGATCGAGCCGATCTGCGAAACGAACTTGCCGTCGAGCGTGAATTTGAGGATCGCATTGTCATTGTCGGCGTTGCCGCCGATCCAGACGAAGCCGCGCTCGTCGACCTCGATGCCGTGCTCGCGGCCGACCCATTCGTAACCGTCGCCCGGGCCGCCCCAAGCGCGCAGCAGATTGCCGTCGGCGTCGAACTCGAGCACCGGCGGCGCCGAGACGCAGCACTTCGAGCGCGGCGGGTTGAGCGCGGCGCCTTTCTCGTCGTCGGTCAGCGAGCGCGGCCGGTGGATCATCCAGACATGGCCCTGCCAATCGACGGTGATGCCGCCGACCTGGCCGAGGATCCAGTTGTTCGGCAGCGGCTTTGGCCATGCCGCATCGACCGTGAAGGTCGGGATGTCGCCGGCCTGCGCCTGTGGCTGCGCGCCGAGCAGGGCTGACGACGCGAGGCAGGCGGCGTACGCGATGCTGGACAGTGTTGCGCGCAGGCGAGGAAGCATCGGCATCATGGTTGCTCTGGCTTTCGTTGCGACAATCTGCGTGAACGCCGGACGATGCTATCGTCGCGTCATCCGACGCAGCCGTTACTTCGGCGCGCCGGAGGTCGGCTTGAATTTCTGGATCCGCTTGCCCTCGACCTCGCCGGTGTAGACGTTGCCCTTCTTGTCGACGGCCATGACATGCAGCAGCGAGAACTGTCCGGCGTTGCGGCCGTTATGGCCGAACGTGCCGGCCACGCTGCCGTCGGCGCGCCTGATGATGCGGATCTCGTTGTTGGCGCCGTCGGCATTCAACAGGTAGGTCTGCTTCGCATCCGGCCACAGCGCGAGATCGAACACCGCGCCGTCGCCGAGCGTGTTCTTCTCGTAGAAGAACTCCTTCACGAAGGTGCCGTCCTTCTTGAACACCTGGATGCGGTCCTGGCTGCGGTCGCAAACATAGACCAACCCGTCATTGGCGATCTTGATGCAATGCACGGGATTGCCGAATTGCTGCTGCTCCGGCGCGGTCGGCGTGTAGGGCGGCTGCTTGTCGTCGTTCGGCGTCTTGCCGGTGCCGCCCCACAGCCGCTTGTAGGCCAGCGTGGTGGCGTCGAACACGATGACGCGGCGGTTGCCGTAGCCGTCGGCGACGTAGAGCTCGTTGGCGGCCTTGTCGATCGCGATGCCGGCGGGCCGGCCGAGCTGGCTGGTGTCGTTGCTGTTGGTGCGGGCTGCGATCTTGCCGATCTGGCCGAGATACTTGCCGTCGAGCGAGAACTTCAGGATCGCGCTGTCGTCATCGGCATTGCCGCCGATCCAGACGAAGCCGCGTTCGTCGACCTCGATGCCGTGCTCGCGGCCGACCCATTGATAGCCGTCGCCGGGGCCGCCCCAGGAGCGCAGCAGATTGCCGTTGACGTCGAACTCCAGCACCGGCGGCGCCGGCACGCAGCATTTCGCCCGCGGCGGATTGAGAGTGGCGGCCTTCTCGCCGTCGGTCAGCGACCGCGGCCGGTGGATCACCCAGATGTGCCCCTGCCAGTCGACGGTGATGCCGCCGACCTGTCCGATGATCCAGTTGTTGGGCAGTTGCTTCGGCCAGGACGCATCGACCGCGAAGGTCGGGACGTCGCCGGCCGTGGCGGGCGAAGCTGCAACGAAGAGGGCCGATGATGCGATGCAGGCGGAGAGAAACAATCCGGACAGGATGGAGCGCGCGCGATTGAACGTCGGCGTCATTGGTTGCCTCCCGAGCTTCTTCTTGGCGGCCGTGCCGCTGGGGAGGGCAGTCAATCGCGGCGACGCGAGCGAGTCAATCGCAAGGAGCTGCGTAGCCCGGATGGAGCGCGTAGCCCGGATGGAGCGAAGCGAAATCCGGGACAAGTCTCTCTGCGGAGAAGCTGTCCCGGATTGCGCTTCGCTCCATCCGGGCTACGGGGTCTTCTCTGGTAGAGAGGCGGCCTACACCGGCGGCTGGAACGTGCGCAGCGTGTGCGCCTTGTAGTCGTAGAGCTTGCCGGTCTCGGTCCAGTCCGGCGAGCACATCGGCACGATGAATTCGGCGGCCATGTCCGGCGTATCCAGCGTCATCGGATCCTCGCCGGGAAACACCTGCGCCCGCATCCGGGTGCGGATCGGGCCCGGGCTGAACAGGTTGACGCGGAGCGCCGTGTTCGCGGTCTCATTGGCCCAGGAGCGCACCAGCGCGTCGAGCGCGGCCTTCGAGGCCGCGTAGGGGCCGAGATACGCGCTGGCCTTGTGCGCGACGCCCGAGGTCACGAACAGCGCGCGGCCGGCGTCGGACTGGCGCAGCAGCGGGTCCATGCAGCGGATCAGCTGGAAGTTGGCGGTGACGTTGATCGCGAACACGTCGTTCCACGGCTTCAGCTCGATATGGCCGAGCGGCGACGACGGGCCGGCGGTGCCGGCATTGCCGACCAGGATATCGAGCTTGCCGTGGCGCTCATGCAGCGCGAGGCCGAGCCGCGCGATGCCGTCATAGTCGGTGAGCGAGAGCGGCACCAGCGTGGCGCTGCCGCCACCTTTTCGGATCTCGTCGTCGAGCTCTTCCAGCCCGCCTTGGGTGCGCGCCACCGCAACGACATGGGCGCCGGCCTTGGCCAGCGCGACTGACGTCGCATAGCCGATCCCGCGCGAGGCGCCGGTGACGAGGGCAATCCGGGAGGCGAGGGATTTTGTCATGTTGGTCCGTCCGTGGTCTTGCGGCGGGTATTACAGACGGAAATGGCCGGGACAAGCCCGGCCATCATGAATTCCTGCGGTATCGCCGCTACCCGTCCATATTGGAGCTGTTGCTGCCGTTGCCCGAGCTGTCGGGCTTCACCTTGAAGCCCTGGCGGAAGGCAAACACGATGAAGCCAACCAGCAGCACCCCACCGAGGATGCCGATGATCGGCTGCATGACGTTGCTCCCGTCAGCTCGCCTCGGCCAGCAGCGAGAGCTGGCGCGGCGGGGCCTCGGTTTCGCTCTGGTCGGTGAGGTGGGTCGGATAGGCCCCGGTGAAGCAATGGTCGGCGAACCTCGGATTGGCCGGGTCGCGCCCTTCATAGCCCATCGCGCGGTACATGCCGTCGATCGACAGGAAGGCGAGCGAGTCGGCGCCGATGATGTCGCGCATCTCCTCGAGCGAATGGGTCGCCGCCAGCAGGCCGCCGCGGTCCGGCAGGTCGATGCCGTAATAGTCGGGGTAGAGGATCGGCGGCGAGGCGAGGCGGAAATGCACCTCGCGGGCGCCGGCGTCGCGCATCATGCGCACGATCTTCTTCGAGGTGGTGCCGCGCACCAGCGAGTCGTCGATCAGGATGATGCGCTTGCCCTCGATCGCGGCGCGGTTGGCCGAATGCTTCATGCGCACGCCGAGCTCGCGCACGCTCTGGGTCGGCTGGATGAAGGTGCGGCCGACATAGTGGTTGCGGATGATGCCGAGCTCGAACGGCACGCCGGAATACTGGCTGTAGCCGACCGCGGCGGGCACGCCGGAATCCGGCACCGGCACCACGACGTCGACCTCGGGATGACTCTCGCGGGCGAGCTGGGCGCCGAACGCCTTGCGCACGTCGTACACCGAGCGGCCGCCGACGATCGAATCCGGCCGCGCGAAATAGATGTATTCGAAGATGCAGGGCCGCGCCGGCTTCGGCGGGAACGGCTTGTGGCTGTGGGCGCCGGTCTCGTCGAACACGATGATCTCGCCGGGCTCGATGTCGCGGACATATTTGGCGCCGATCATGTCGAGCGCGCAGGTCTCCGAGGTCAGGATCGGATGGCCGTCGAGATCGCCGAGCACCAGCGGACGGATGCCGAGCGGGTCGCGGGCGCCGACCAGTTTCTTGTTGGTCAGCGCGACCAGCGCGTAGGCGCCCTCGATGGTGCGCAGCGCCTCGATGAAACGGTCGATGAAGCGGGTGCGCTTCGACTGCGCGACCAGATGCAGGATCACCTCGGTGTCGGTGGTCGACTGCATCATGGCGCCGCCCTTGACCAGCTCGCGGCGGAGCGTCAGGCCGTTGGTCAGATTGCCGTTGTGCCCGACCGCAAAGCCGCCGGCGCTGAGCTCGGCGAACAGCGGTTGCACGTTGCGCAGGATGGTGCCGCCGGTCGTGGAGTAGCGGACGTGGCCGACCGCGGCATTGCCGGGCAGGCGCTCGATCACCTCGCGGCGGGAGAAGGCGTCGCCGACGAGGCCGAGGCGGCGTTCACTGTGGAAGCGGGCGCCGTCGAACGAGACGATGCCGGCGGCCTCCTGGCCGCGATGCTGGAGCGCGTGCAGGCCGAGCGCGGTGATCGCGGCGGCCTCGGGATGGCCGAAGATGCCGAACACGCCGCACTCCTCGCGGAGCGTGTCGCCATCGAGATCGGGGTGGTATCGGAGAGGGTCGTCTTGAAGAGGGTTCTGTAGTTCGATCGGGCCGAGGTCGAGATCCATTTGGTCGGTATGATCCGAAGGGGTCTGCATCTCGTTCATCGCCTCTCGTAAGGGCCCAAATAGGTTATCGGCCCGCGGGTTTCTCGATCAGCTTTTTCAAGCTGTCACGCGCAGGTTTGCTATAGCCATCGCCCGACGCCGGCGTCGCCTGATCATTGGTATCGGCCGCAGAATCGTCGTCTGGCTTATTCTTCTTGAACTTCTTTAAGATGGTGTTCTCGGGGTCGTCAGGCAAGAGCGACATCAGCCAATCCCCGGTTCCTTGCAGCACCACCCGGGACTTCGCCCCGGTGACCCAATCGGGCCGCTGCTTGTCGGGAACCAGCCAGGTGAAGAACATGAACGCCACGACCACGATCAGGAGGCCGCGGGCGAGCCCGAACAGGAAGCCGAGGGTGCGGTCGAGCGCGCCGATCCGGGAATCCAGGATCATGTCCGAGATCCGCACCGTCACGATCGAGACCACGATCAGCGTGCCGATGAACACGCCGGCGACCACGACCACGGCCGCGACCGTGTCGTTGTTGAAATAGGTCTTGGCGGTCGGCAGCAGCTTGGAGAACGCATACAGCGTGACCAGCGCGGCGGCGCCCCAGGCGGCAATCGAAAGGATCTCGCGCATGAAGCCGCGCACCATTGCCAGCAGGCCCGAAATCAGCATCACGCCGAGCAGGACGAGATCGAGTATCGTTATGGGCATCGGCTGGTCAGGTCCGCTGGTACGTTTCGGTACGCTGTTAAGGGCTTACGCTGTTAAGGGCTCTCGCGAATCGGCAAAGTCGGTGCCGTCCTAACTGAGGCGCATCGGGGGCATCCGGCAAGGCCGGAGCGCCACCTGTCCCGCGCGGCGGATGTATAGCGGCGAGGGGCTGATACGTCACGCCCGCTTTAGCGGTTGTCGCGACGGAATCGGGCCGGTGTGGCATTTTTCTCCACCGGATCAGCGTCCCCCGAGCCGCTTTGGTCGTCCCTTGGCCCGGCCCGGCCACCTCTTGGTGTGCCGCGCGCCGCGATTTCGGCGACCAGTGTGGTCAGATTGCCGACGCTGTTGAGGGTCAGCCCCATATCGCCGCCGCCATCGCCGCGGGCCGATTCGGGCAGGATGGCGCGGCCGAAGCCGAGCTTGAGGGCTTCCTTCAGGCGGGCGGGGGTCTGTGCCACCGGGCGGATCGCGCCCGACAGCGAAATCTCGCCGAAATAGACCGCGTCCGTCGGCAGCGGCGCATTGACCAGCGAGGACACCAGCGCGGCGGCGGCGGCGAGGTCCGCGGCCGGCTCCTGGATGCGCAGGCCGCCGGCGACGTTGAGATAGACGTCATGTCCGGACAATTTGACGCCGCAATGCGCTTCCAGCACCGCGAGCACCATCGACAGCCGGCTCGGGTCCCAGCCGACCACGGCGCGGCGCGGTGTGCCGAGCGAGGTCGGCGCCACCAGCGCCTGCAATTCGACCAGCACCGGGCGGGTGCCCTCGATGCCGGCAAACACCGCCGTGCCGGGGCTGCCGAGCTCGCGCTCGGAGAGGAACAGTTCCGAGGGATTGGTGACTTCGCGGAGCCCGAGCCCGGTCATCTCGAACACGCCGATCTCGTCGGTGGCGCCAAAGCGGTTCTTGGCCGAGCGCAAGATGCGGAACTGCTGCGAGCCTTCGCCCTCGAACGACAGCACCGCGTCGACCATGTGCTCGACCACGCGGGGACCCGCGATCTGGCCGTCCTTCGTCACATGGCCGACCAGGATGATCGTTGCCCCGGTCTTCTTGGCGAAGCGAATGAGGGCCTGCGCCGAGGCGCGGACCTGGGTCACCGTGCCCGGCGCCGACTCGACCGTGTCGGTCCACATCGTCTGGATCGAATCGATCACGATCAGCCGCGGCACCGCGCCTTCCGACAGCGTCGAGACGATGTCCTCGACCGAGGTTTCGGACGCGAGCTGCACCGGCGCGTCGGCGAGCCCGAGCCGCTCGGCGCGCAGCCGCACCTGGGCGACCGCCTCTTCGCCGGAGATATAGACCGCGCGGTGGCCGGCGCGCGCCATCATGGAGGTCGCCTGGGTCAGCAGCGTCGATTTTCCGATGCCGGGATCGCCGCCGACCAGAAGCACCGAGCCGCGCACGAAGCCGCCGCCGGTGACGCGGTCGAGCTCGGCCATGCCCGACGACAGCCGCGGCGCGTCCTGGGTCTTGCCGGACAGCGATTCCAGCGCGAACGTCCGCCCCTTGCGCTTGCTGCGGATCGAGACCGGCACCGAGCCCGTGGTGTCTTCCTCGGCCAGCGTGTTCCACTCGCCGCAGGAGTCGCACTTGCCCTGCCAGCGATTATACGCTGCGCCGCAGTTCTGGCAGACGAAGGAGAGGGTGGATTTGGCCATGGAGCAGGTGAGTCGTGCTATCGCGCACGATGCATAGCACGGTTCGGCCGCCGCGCACGATCCATCGAATACGGCACGCCTGATGGGACGGCAGTCAGCGAGAGAAGACCCGTGTTCCGGCTGGCCATCGCGGCTTGTCTCCGACCGGGCTCGCGCCGATCTCCCAGCCGACGCCGCCCCAGAGCACGTCAACGGCACCAAGCTCTCCTGCGATGTCGCGGACGTAAAACACATTCGGCTTGGCGTTGATATCGAGCGCGCCGCCGCTGCCGTTGGGTTGCTGCTTCAACGCGCACCAGACGTCGACCAACTGGTTCTCGTGGCTCTGACCCAGCTTGGCCAGGATTTCGCTGTCGCTTGCGGTGGCGCCCAGCACCAAAGTCTGCAGCAATGCGCCGCCACTATCGTCCTCGACCTTGCCGATGAAGCGGTGCGCGAAGGTCGCGCCCAGCCAGGAGATCTTCACCGCGGCGCTCGACGCGATGTCCTCCTTGAAATGTTCCCGTGCGACGAACTTTTCGCTGTGAGGGATTGCCGAGGTCGACGACGGATCGGCCGGTTCCTCGGCCTTCGGCCGCAACGAGCATGTGACGCGATCGGTGACGACAGCCGATTGGCCGGGTTTCGTGTCGTCCGCGGCGACGCTGAAGCCTTGTGCTGCCAGAAGGCAAGTCAGCGACAGGGTGAGGCCGAGCTGACGCATCTTGTTGTCCCTGAATCCGCTGTGTTCGCGGAGACAAGGTAAACCACACCTTGCGGATGTAAATTAAAGATCGCTCTTCTGGTTAAGGATAAAAAGTAAACTCAACTACAGCGAGAACTTGAATCAAATGCTCTCCGGCGCATGGAACCAATTGTTGCTCTCGGCCTCCGCGTCTAGACGCGCATGTCTCGCCCCGACAGCAGCAGCGGCGGATTCTCGCGCAGCATCGAGCCCGTCGGAAGAGCCCGGCAGCATCTTGCTTGCGCGCGCAGCGGATCGGTCCAGCTCCAGCGCACGCGCCACGACGGATTGTTCGAGTAGGCCGGAATACGCCAGACCCAGATCGTCTCGTACACGCCGTCTCCGAACTGCTCGACGTCGGGCTTTGCTGTCGGCCACAAGGCCGAGCCAGCAACAGCCAACGTAACCGCCACCGCAGTCGTGATCATCATCTTGCGCATCGCGCGCCTGCCTTTCCCGCCTGTCACGGGTTCTGACCAACCCGTTAGTCCCAATGCTTCGACTTGCGATTCGAAATCCGTCGGACCGACATGAGGCGCTGAAGTGCGCCCGGTTGCGCACCGCCTGTCGCCGCTCTCTCGGGATTCGCATCCGGGTCGTCGATTGACCCTGCGATGCCTGCTGGAGCAAAGTTCTTTTCCGCAAACGATCGAATGCACGCAATGAAGTTGTCATAAACGCAGGCGCCGGATCCGGGCAATCCGGAGAACACCGGGAGCTGCATGCTCAACAACGCTCTTTCGGGTCCCACGACATCCGAAGCGCCGAACTCCCGTAGAATTACGACATCGCTCCGAGCCTACGACGCCATTGCCGACCACAACAGTGCAGCGCCCGCGGCCAGCATGATGCCGTCCATGATCAGGCGGAATGACTCCGGCCTCATCTGCAGCACGAAGCGTTTGGCGATGAAGGCGCCGGCCATCAGCGAGGCGCCGGCGATCAGGCCTTTCAGCGCGATGTCAGGGGTCAGCGCGCCGAAGCGCTCGAACGTCACCGACTTGCTGACATAGAGCCCGAGCGAACTCGCCGCTTCGGTGGCGAGGAAGGCACCCTTGCTGAGGCCGTAAAACAAGAACAGCGGCACGCTGAGCGGGCCGGTCGAGACCACGATGCCGGTGAGATAGCCGATCACGGCGCCACCGACGGCGAGATGCCAGAGTTTGGCCTTCAGATCGTGTCGCGCCAGCCAGTGCCGCACCGGCACCATCGCAATCAGGAACACGCCGATCGCGATATCGACCGCGTGCGAGGGCAGCGCGAGCAGGGTGCGGGCGCCGAGGGCTGCGGCCGGAATGCCCGTGATCGAGTAGGCGGCGCAGGCGCGCCAGTCGACCTCGCGCCACCAGGCCAGGATGCGCGACAGGTTGGCCATCACGGCGGCGATCGCCATGATCGGCACCGCCTGCTTCGGGCCGTATTGATAGACCAGGACCGGCATCAGCATGATCGACGAGCCGGTGCCGACGATGCCCGAGATCGTGCCGGCAACCAGGCCGACGATGAGGATGAAGAGGAAGCCCACGCGCACTCCGGATGTGCTCCCGAGCCATGCAGGATGCGCGTCCCGGGAGCGGAGGCTCAGTGTGACCTGACGGGTCGAGGCGGCGCAAGGGCGCCGCGAACCACCGACAACCGACATGCGATCGCGCGCTGCGTCAGTATTTCGCGACGACCGGGCCGCCGAAGCGGTAGTTGACGCGCACCGTCACCATGTCGACGTCCTGGCGGATGCGTTCGTCATGGTTGATCGCGGCGATGAAGGCGGGGTCGTAGGTCAGGTGGACGGTGTCGGTCCCCATGAACAGATGGTCGTATTCGAGCGCCAGCGACCAGTTGTGTGCGATCGCATATTCGGCACCGACGCCGATCACGCCGCCCCAGCGCGTGTCGTTGCCGCGGTCGGCGATGAAGCCGACCGGCAGGCCGGGGCCGAAGGCCGGCGTGATGACGCTCTCGTAGCGATCGCGCATCACGGCCGCGCCGCCCTTGGCGTAGAGCAGGAAGGCGCCCCAGGAGTAGCCGATCTGTCCGGTGAACAGGCCGATCGCATCGATCTTGGTGCGGTTCTCGAAGCCGGCAAACAACGGCGCGATGGACGGGTTCGAGCCCGACAGGTCGGCCCAATTGCCCTGTGCTTCGACGCCGAACACCCAGGCGGCCTGCTGCCAGCGATAGCCGATCTGGCCGCCGGCGGTGGCGCCGCTCGCGGTATGGCAGCCTTCGGGGCCGTTGAAGTTCACCACGCCGAGCGCCGGATTGGCGATGGCAAACGGCACGATGTCCCAGCAATTCCGGCTCCAGCCGCCGCCGCCATTGGCGCCGACATAGAAGCCGCTCCAGTCGGTGGTGGCAGCGACGATCGGAGGCGCCTTGACATAGGAGCGGGCGGCAAGGTCGGCGGCGGAGGCGCTTGCCATGCCGAGCATCAGCATGGAGGCGGCGACAAAATATGGCTTCATGAGCAGGCCCAATGCATGAATCAAATCGGTGCGATTGTAGTCGATTGCACCACCGCAGGCTGTACCCGGTGCGCCACATCCGGCGCATAAGGTTTTTTTGACTCACAGGCTGCACAACGGATTCAGTGTCGTCCCGGGCAAGCGAAGCGCGACCCGGACCCATAACCACAAATGCTGATTGGTTCACGAAGCTTGGGCCGCAGCTCGCTTCAACAACAAAAAGCTGTGGTTATGGGTCCCGGCTTTCGCCGGGACCACATCTCGTGTGGGGCACGCACACCCATCACTTCAACACCACCCACGCCGGCGCGTGGTCGCTGGCGCCGTCCTCGCCACGAACGTCGCGGTCGACGCCGGCTTTTGCGAGCCGCGCCGCGACGTCGGGGCTGAGCAGCAGATGATCGAGCCGCAGGCCGGCGTCGCGCGGCCAGCGCTGGCGCTTGTAGTCCCAGAACGTGAACATCTGATCGTCCGGATGCAGCGTGCGGATCGCATCGCACCAGCCCTGATCGACCAGCGCCTTGAACGCGGCGCGGCTGTTCGGCTGAATCAGCGCGTCCTTGTCCCACGAGCGCGTCGGATAGATGTCGAAAGCCGTCGGCGCGACGTTGTAGTCGCCGGCGAGCACCACGGGGACGTCCTGCTTGAGCAGCTTGGCGGCATGCGCCCGCAGTCGCTTGAACCAGGCCAGCTTGTAATCGAATTTCGGTCCGGGCTGCGGATTGCCGTTCGGCAGATAGAGGCTGGTGACGACGATGCCGCGCACCGCGGCCTCGATGTAGCGCGCCTCATGGTCGTCGCGGTCGCCGGGCAGGGCGGTGCGGATCAAAACCGGCTCGGCCTTGCGGGCGAGAATGGCGACGCCGTTCCAGGTCCTCTCGCCCTGCCACACCGCGCCGTAGCCGGCCTTCTCGAGCGCGGCTGCCGGAAACTCGGCGTCGCTGGCCTTCAACTCCTGCAGGCTGACGACGTCGGGCCTGGCCGATTTCAGCCAGCGCAACAGGTTGGGCAGCCGGCGGTTGACGTTGTTGATGTTGAAGGTCGCGATCTTCATGCGGGCTGGGGACCGCGACAGGTTACGTCTCAGGCGGACGGCAATGGCGGCGGCGCGGGTGGCGCTGCTGTCGGCAGGGTTGGCGGCGCCGCTTGCGTCGCGGCGGGCTCCGTCTTCTCGGCGACTGCCTCGCTCTTCTCGGCGGGCGCATCGCTCGTCGCCGCCACGGCATCGCCACCCTTGTAGATGCGCACGAAGCGGCGGCCGAGGCTGGTCAACACCTCGTAGCCGATGGTGCCGAAATGATGCGCGACCTCGTCGACGGTGATGCCTTCGCCGATCAGCGTCACCATGTGGCCGCGCCGCACGGCATTCTTGTCGAGATCGGTGACGTCGACCGCGATCAGGTCCATCGAGACCCGGCCGGCGATCGGGCAGCGCTTGCCGGCGACCACGACCTCGGCACCGCGGGTGCCGTCATTGGCACTGGCGGCGCGGAAATAGCCGTCGGCATAGCCGGCGGAGACGATCGCAAGCCGGGTCGGCCGGCGTGCCGTCCAGGTGCCGCCATAGCCGACGGTCTCGCCGCGATCGATGTTGCGGATCTGCACGATGCGCGCCTTGAGGTCGACCACCTGCTGCATCGGGTTGTCGGCCTCCGGCGTCGGGTTGACGCCATAGAGCGCACAGCCCGGCCGCACCATCTCGAACTGGAACTGGGCGCCGAGGAACACGCCGGAAGAATTGGCGAGCGAGGCCGGCACGCCGGTGAACAGGCTCGCGATCTCCCGGAAGCTCGCAAGCTGCCTGGCGTTGGCGGGACTGTTGAGCAATTCGGCGGAGGCGAGGTGGCTCATGACCAGCGTGATGCCGTGATCGCCGGCATTGATCCGCGGGATGATGCCCTGCGCCTCGGTGACCGTGAGCCCGAGCCGGTTCATCCCGGTGTCGATATGGATGGCGGCGCCGCCGGACCAGCCGGAGCGGCGGCAGAACACGTCCCATTCGGCGAGCTCATTGAGATCGCCGATCACGGGCTTGCAGTCGATCCTGGCGTAGGCCTCGCCGGTCTGCTGGAAGAAGCCGCCGAGCGAATACACCGTCGCTTGCGGCACCGCCGCGCGCACCACGGCGGCCTCCTCGACGGTTGCGACAAAGAAGGTCTTGCAGCCGGCCTTGGCCAGCGCGCGCGAAACCTGCTCGGCGCCGCAGCCATAGGCATTGGCCTTCACCACGGCGGCGCATTCCGCGGGCACCGCGGTCTTCTCGAGCTTGCGCCAGTTGGCGATGATGGCGTCGAGGTCGACGGTGAGGATGCCGGTGGCGGTCGGGTGGGCCGCCAGCAGATTGGCTTCGGGCGTCAGCTGCGATTTCGCGTCGGTCACGATGTTCATGGCTCAGTTGTACGCGGGGGCCTGCCGCCGTTCAACCGCGCTGCGGCATTAGTAACCGCGATCCGGAATCTGACCGTCGGGCGCGAGATCACCGAACCTGGTGACGCTGGCCTCGAAGTGCAATTCGACGGTACCGGTCGGGCCGTGGCGCTGCTTGCCGATGATGACTTCGGCTTTGCCATGGGCCAGTTCCAGCTCCATCTGCCACTTCTCGTGCTCGGGGGTGCCCGGCCGCGGCTCCTTGTTGGCGAGATAGTATTCTTCGCGGTAGACGAACATCACCACGTCGGCGTCCTGCTCGATCGAGCCGGATTCACGGAGGTCGGAGAGCTGCGGGCGCTTGTCGTCGCGGTTTTCGACCTGACGCGACAGCTGCGACAGCGCGATGACCGGGACGTTCAATTCCTTCGCCAGCGCCTTGAGATTGGTGGTGATCTCGGTGATTTCCTGCACGCGGTTGTCGTTGCCCTTCTTGCCCGAACCCTGCAGCAGCTGGATGTAGTCGATCACGATCAGGTCGAGACCCTTCTGCCGCTTCAGCCGCCGGGCCCGCGCGGTGAGCTGCGAGATCGAGAGGCCGCCGGTTTCGTCGACATAGAACGGCAGCGATTGCAGCTCGATCGAGCAGTCGCGGATCTTCTCGAAATCCAGTTCGCTGATGCCGCCGCGGCGGATATGGCTCGACGGGATGCCGGTGCGTTCGGCGAGAATACGGGTGGCGAGCTGCTCGCCGCTCATTTCGCAGGAGAAGAAGCCGACGCAGCCGCCATTGACCGCCTTGGTGGTGCCGTCGGCCTGCACCTCGGGCACATAGGCCTTGGCGATGTTGTAGGCGATGTTGGTGGCGAGCGAGGTCTTGCCCATGCCGGGGCGGCCGGCGAGCACGATGAGGTCGGAGGGTTGCAGGCCGCCCATTCGCGCGTCGAGATCGCGCAGGCCGGTCGAGATGCCCGACAGCTTGCCGTCGCGCTGGAACGCTTTCGCGGCCATGTCGACGGCGATCGTCAGCGCCTGCGAGAAGCGCTGGAAGCCGCCGTCGTAGCGGCCGGTCTCGGCGAGGCCGTAGAGCTGCCGTTCGGCGTCCTCGATCTGGGCGCGCGGGGCAAAATCGACCGGCGCGTCGTAGGCGACGTTGACGATCTCCTCGCCGATCTGGATCAGGTTGCGCCGCAGGCTCAGGTCATAAACGGTACGGCCGTAGTCCATCGCGTTGATGATCGTGGTCGCTTCCGCAGCGAGACGGGCGAGGTACTGGCCAACCGTCATGCCGCCGATGTCGGCGTCAGCCGGCAGGAAGGTCTTCAAGGTCACGGGGTTTGCGACCTTGCCCATCCGGATCAGCGAGCCTGCGGTCTCGTAGATCGTCTGGTGCAGCGGCTCGAAGAAGTGCTTCGGCTCGAGAAAGTCGGAGACGCGGTAGAACGCGTCATTGTTGACCAGGATCGCGCCCAGGAGGCCCTGTTCCGCTTCGATGTTGTGCGGTGCGCTCCGGTACGCCGGGGATGCGGCATCGGGCGCGAGCTTGTGGACGTTCGAATCAATCAAGGCCATGGACGAGCTTATTCTTCTGATTTCGTCGTTACTGAGATTTTCGGCTGTGGGGTCGCGATCAAGCGCCAGCCCGGCACGAAGCGAAAGGACGGATGTTTCTTATGCACGATTCACACAACACGATGTGTGAATCCGCCACGGCCCGATGCATTCCGCTTGACGGGGTTTTTGCCCGAAACCGGGCAGGGCCCGGCTGGTCAGCAATGTCGTTGGCAAAAATCGGACGCCGCCTGAACCTTTTCCGCGGCCGGGGGACCCATGCAGAGGCGAGGCGGCTGTTGCCGTCTGTTCCTTAGACCAGAATGAGGAAAGCCAGCGCGATCAAGGCGGCCACCACGCCGGTGGCGATCAGGGCGTAGTCGGTCGCGATATCGCGCTGCGGATCCAACATCGTCTGGTGCGTTTCTCGGGTCATTCCGGACCACTACGACAGTCCGGACCAGACCTCTGTGAAGCAGATCACACCTGCCGCAATTTCTTTGCGGCAGGCTCGCGGGAACGACCCGGCGGATTCCGGGTTGTATTCGCTCAGGAGAGATACGGCGGCGATGGCTCGAGAGTTTCAGACAGCGCGATTAGGGCTTCGCCGGGCCGGTGGCATGGACCGCCGCTGGCTGGCTGCGCTTGTCGAGGCGATGGAGCAGGCGGCACGCCCCGAGGTCCGGGATGTTCCCTGCGATGCCAGGCTGATCGCGGCCACCGCAGCCCATCTGGCGCGTCCGGCCCCGACCTTCGCCCATTGCGGCTCGACCTACAGCCTCCGCAACTAGCAGATAGCGCGCCCTCGGACCTACTCGCCGGCGAGTTGCAGCCGCGGCTTGGCCGCGCCAGCCTCCTTCAGCCGCAGACGGGCTTCCTCGCCGCCGATATAGTCGCGGGTCATCGGCACGATGCCCTGGCGCTTGGTGAGCTGCAGCTGGAAGTTCATCATGTTCTGGACCCGGAACGACATCTCCGAGGCGGCCAGATAGAATTCCCACATCCGGGCAAAGGTCTCGTCGTAGAGCCGCACGGCCTCCTCGCGTCGCGCCATGAAGCGCACGCGCCACGCCTTCAGCGTCTCGGCATAGTGCAGGCGCAGGATCTCCATGTCGCAGATCAGCAATCCGGCCTTCTCGATCGCCGGCATCACCTCGGACAACGCCGGAATGTAGCCGCCGGGGAAGATGTACTTCCGGATCCAGGGGCTCGTGACATCAGGACCGGTCGAGCGGCCGATCGAGTGCAGCACCATGACGCCGTCGTCGCTCAGCAGCTCGGCGCAGCGCTTGAAGAAGGTTTCGTAGTAGGCGACCCCGACATGCTCGAACATGCCGACCGAGACGATGCGGTCGAACGGACCGGGGATGTCGCGGTAGTCCTGCATCAGGAAACGCGCCGAATCCGTCAGGTTCCGCTCCGCCGCCCGGGCGTTGGAAATCTGCAGCTGCTCGGTCGACAGGGTGACGCCGGTGACGTCGCCACCGCTCATCTCGGCGAGATAGAGCCCAAGGCCGCCCCAGCCGGAACCGATGTCGAGGATGCGCTGGCCGGGCTTGATCAGCAGTTTTGCGGCGAGATGGCGCTTCTTGGCGAGCTGGGCGTCGTCCAGCGTGGCGTCCGGCGTCTCGAAATAGGCGCAGCTGTATTGCTTGTCGGCGTCGAGGAAGAGCGAGTAGAGGCGGCCGTCGAGATCGTAGTGGCGGGCGACGTTGCTTCTGGACCGGCCGCGCACATTGATCTGCTGGGCGCGCCGTCCGAGGAACCGGACCCAGGCCTGCAGCCTGGCAAAGTTCGGCAACATCGCCGCCTGGCCCATCAGGACCGCGAGCACGTCGGCGATGGTGCCTTGCTCCACCACGAACGTGCCGTCCATGAAGGCTTCGCCGAGATAAAGCTCTGGGTCGACCAGAACGCGGAGTTCGGCCGCCCTGGTCATGAAGCGCGCGGCGACTGGCGCGCCAGTGCCGTCACCGCACCTGAATTGAGCGCCGCTCGCGGTCGTGAACGTGATCGAACCGCGGCGGATGAAGCGCCCCAAGAAGTATCGCAACAATCGGTCCATCGAGACACCAACGGAACGGCAAGCTGCACATCGACACCACCGGAGCTGATCACTCCAATGTGTCCCCAAACCAAACATAGGCAGGGAATTGGATCGCGCTATTGCGTTGTGCTCAAAGCCGATATTCCAAAATGTGACAATTGCGTGGATGCGTCACGGGCGCGCTTCCATTCGCGCGATAATCGTCTAAAAGGTGACCGCCGCGGCCGATCCACAAGGTACAGGCGGCGATTTTTCCGGAATCTGGAGACTTAAGGAATGTTGAGCCGAGCCCTCAGTCTGGCGACGGTGACGCTTCTGATTGGCCTGTCGGCCGGATCAGCGCGCGCGCAAAACCTCGAGGCCGGCAAAAGCCCCTCCCAGATTTTCGCGAACACCTGCACAGCCTGCCACAAGAGCCCGCGCGGCCTGCTGAAAACCGTGCCGGCCGGTTCGCTGCCCGGCTTCCTGCGCCAGCACTACACGACGTCGAGCGACATGGCCGGCGTGCTGTCGACCTATCTGATTTCGAACGGCGCCAACGATCCGCGCTACCAGGCCAAGGACCAGCCCAAGGGAACCAGGGAGGGCACCAAGGGCCGCGAAGGCCGGCAGGAGGCCAACCAGTCTCCGGAGCAGCCCTCCGAGCGTCCGGCCCGCCGGCAGCATCAGGGGGCGGCCCCGCAGGACGGCGCCAAGGAAGGTCCCAAGGACGCTGCCAAGCCCGACACCGACGGCGTGAATCCCGAGGCACGTCCCGGCCACCGCGGCCGGCGCATGGCGCGCCCGAGCGAGGCGCCGGAAGGCGTGAAGCCCGATGACGGCCAGACGCCGCAGGCCGCGGGTGAGGGCAAGCCGTCGCGTCAGAAGCATGGCCGTCGCGGCAAGCCGGTCGAGGAGCCGAAGTCCGGGGAGGGCTCGAAGGGCGAGCCGACCAGCGACGAGTCGAAATCCCAGACCGCCATCAAGCGTGAGGACAAGGACGAGGCCGCGAAGCCGGTGAAGCCTGACGCGCAGCCCGACACGGCCAAGGTCGATGCGCCCAAGAGCAATGCAACGACCGAACCCGTGCGATCGGACCCGGTTCCGCCGGTCACGTCGGCGCCCGAGCCGGCCGCCGCCGCGTCTCCCACGCCGGCGCCGTCCGCGCCGCCGGTAGCCGCGACCACGCCGCCACCGCCGCCCCCGACCACCCCAGGCTCCGGTCCGCCCGAGGCCCCGACGTCGAAGTAATCCCAACGCCGGGCCGCGAGGTCCGGCGTATTCATTTGACCGCAATTAGAGTAACACTCTAGAGTAATGATCTAATCGAGAGAGGCAGCGTGAGCACAGCGCGGGAAGATCTGCTGACGGCGGGACTGGCGGTGTTCGAACGCGACGGTTTCGAGGGTGCGACGGTCGCCGAGATCCGCGCCCGCGCCCGCGCCTCCAACGGCAGCTTCTTCCACTTCTTCGCCTCGAAGAAGCAGCTCGCCGGCACCCTGTCCCTGGAGATCCTGCAGGCCTATCACGGCGCGATCATCACCTCGGTCGACGCCACGCACGGCGCAGGCGAGGGCGTTGCGCGGTTGATCCATGCCCATCTCGATTGGGTCGTGAGCAACCGGCGCGAGGCGCGCTTTTTGTTCGAGATTTCGCGCAGCGAGTGGGGCGAGGAGGTGCGCGGCGCACAGCGCACCGAGAATTCGCGGCTCACCGACGGCATCGAGCGCTGGCGCGCGCCGTTGCTCGCGCGCGGCGAGTTGCTGCCGATGAGCGCCGTGCTGTTCTTCAGCCAGATCATCGGGCCGGCGCAGATCTTCTGCCGCGCCTATCTGTCCGGCCGCCAACACAACGATCCACGCGAACAGGTCGAGACGCTGATCGCCTGCGCGATCCGCGCGGTGGTGGCGCCGGGTGCGCCGGCGCGAACAGGAGGAACGTCATGAGCGAGCCCGATCCGGACTTTGCGCCGATCGCGACGCGAATTCGCGACAATGTCGGCCGGCAGGGCTTCATGGGTCTGGTCGGCGCCGAGGTGGCCGAGCTGTCTCGTGGCGCGTGCACGCTCGCGGTCGACCGCCGGCCGGAGCTGCTGCAGCAGCATGGCCTGTTTCACGGCGGGGTGACGGCGTTCCTGGTCGACAATGCCACCACGATCGCGGCAGCGACCTCGCGCGGCCAGCCGGCGCTGACGGCGGAGTACAAGTTGAACCTGCTGTCGCCGGCGTCGGGCGATCGCCTGATCTGCCGCGCGCGCGTGATCAAGCCGGGGCGTCAGGTCGCCGTCGTCGCAGCCGACGTGTTCTGCGTCATCGACGGCAAGGAGAAGCACACCGCGACCGCATTGGCCTCGATCGCGATGCTCGACGATCAGGCGGCGGCACGAATCCAAAGCCCGGCCTGATGAGGGCCGGGCTTCAGTCGATTGGTCGATGGAGAGAAGCTTACTTCTCTTCGGCAGCCGGAGCCGGCGCGGCTTCGTCGTCGTGCTGGGCTTCCGGATCGAAGAATTCGCCGGCGGCGGCGAGCGCCTCGGCGGCAGCGTCCTGGTCTTCCTGGCGGGTCGAGATGTCCTCGCCGCGCTTGATGCGATCGGCCTCTTCGGCGGAGCGGGCGACCGTCACGGTGACGCTGGTTTCGACTTCGGGGTGAACGGCGATCGTCACCTTCTGCGCACCGATCACCTTGATCGGCGAGTCGAGCCAGACCTGCGGACGGGCAACCGTGACGCCGTCGGCGGCCAGCGCGGTGACGATGTCGCGCACCGTGACCGAGCCGAACAGCTGGCCGGACTCCGATGCCTGGCGGATGATGACGATGTCGCGGCCGTCGATCTTCTCGGCGACCACGGCGGCTTCGCCCTTGGCCTTGATGTTGTTGGCCTCGAGCTCGGCCTTCATGCCGTCATACTTGGCGCGGTTCGCGTCGGTGGCGCGCAGCGCCTTGCCGCGCTTCAGCAGGAAATTGCGGGCGAACCCGTCCTTGACGCGCACGACTTCGCCCATCTGGCCGAGCTTGGCAACGCGTTCCAGCAGAATGACTTCCATTTTCGTTCTCCTTTAGAGGCTAAGTATCGGGTTGAAGTGGTTGGATCGAAATGTCACTCCGCCGGCAGTGGCGGCGGTCGTGTTTGCAGATAGCGCTGGCGCAGCCCGAACACGGCGTCTGCAATGCCGAGCGCGAACATCGCCACGATCGGCCAGCCGAACATGACGACGACGGCGTAGATGCCGCCGAGCCAGAAGCCGCGATTGGCGAGCGACAGCGTCAAGGTGTGCAGCACCGCGAAGCCGACCAGTGCATAGGCGATGACGAGCGCCGCGGTGACGATCTGCGCCAGCAGCGCAAGCATGCCGCCGACGAAGCTGATGGCCACGGCCACCAACAACGCGACCAGCGTCATCGCGGGGAGCGCGGTGCTGCGGAGCTCCGGCCACGGTCGATTCAGTCGCCCGGAGGTTTGTGCGATCTTGCCGGCGAGCCAGAGGCTCAGCGTCAGCGTGACCATTGCGAGGATCGTCGCGGCGAGGGGCGCGAGGATCACCAGCATGTCGACCAATCGTTCGATCTCACTGCTGGGCAGCCCTTCGCCGGCGCTCAGCACCTTGAGCAGGCCGCGCCGCAAGGCACCGGTGACGGTGTCGGCATCCGAGCCGAGCGTGAGCAGCGCGGCGGCCGTGGTGACGACCGCGAAGGCTGCGATCCAGAGCAGGATACGGCCGACGGGATACCATTCGAGTGCAGGCGGCTGCTGGGTGGCGCTGTCACCGGCAGCGCCCGCGATCGGCCGTCCGAGCAGCGCGAGGTGGCCGAGCCACCAGCCGGGCAGGGCGACCATCATGGCAAACGCGATGCAATAGGGAAGTCCGAAGATCGCACCGAGAACGGACGCGGCACCGATGCCGCCGATGGCCGCGGCAAGTGGTCCCCAGGCGAGTGCCGACACCATCAACGGCAGCGGCGCAAGAAAGTACAGCAGCAACGAGATCATCGCGCCCGAACTGATCGAGGCGAACATCAGCGCCGACGCGGCGCCGGCGGCAACTGCAACAATGAGTATCGCGATCATCAGCTGTCCCGCCCCCTTGAGCGGTTAGGGGTTCTGCTTCGAGAACCCCAACCATCGGCGACCGGACGACCCGGAAGCCTTATGAGAATGAGCGGCCGGCGGCACGTGCCGCCGGCCGGAAACGGTTACCTGATAACGTAGGGCAGCAGGCCGAGGAAGCGCGCGCGCTTGATGGCGCGGGCGAGCTCACGCTGCTTCTTGGCGGACACGGCCGTGATGCGGCTCGGCACGATCTTGCCGCGCTCGGAGACGTAACGCATCAGCAGCTTGGAATCCTTGTAGTCGATCTTCGGCGCATTCGCGCCCGTGAACGGGCAGGACTTGCGACGACGGAAAAACGGACGGCGGGCACCAGCATCAGCCATGATTCATTACTCCTCGGTCGCAGCTTCTTCTTCGCGCGGACGGCGCGGGCCACGGTCGCCACGGAAACCACCACCTTCGCGGTCGCCACGGAAACCACCTTCGCGGTCGCCACGGAAGCCGCCGCCACGGTCATCGCGCTCGCGATCACGGTCGGCCTTGCGCATCATCGCGGACGGGCCTTCCTCGTGCTCTTCGACGCGGACGGTGAGATAGCGGATGACGTCTTCGTTGATCCGCTCCTGGCGCTCGATCTCGGTGACGACAGCCGACGGTGCGTCGATGTTCATCAGCACGAAATGCGCCTTGCGGTTCTTGTTCATGCGGTAGGTGAGGGAGCGCACGCCCCAGCTCTCGGTCTTGGTGACCTTGCCGCCGCCCTGTTCGACGATGCCCGTCATCTGGGCCGTCAGTTCATCCACCTGCTGGGTGCTCGCATCCTGACGCGCGAGAAAAACATGCTCATAAAGAGGCATGGTTGTCCTTTCCTGTGTTGGCGTGGGTTCCGGCGACAAGCCCTTCGAGACCTTCGGAAAGGACTCGAGCTGCTCAGAAGGCGGGAGCACGGGACGACGGGCCGACTGGCCCTGCCACATCAAAATCAACTGGTGAGTTTGCTGAGACCGTCCGTTCAGCTCCCGGCCGGAGCCCACGAATGGCGCGCTTATACGGATTTTGGCCGCGAAAGCAAGGGTCCGCAGCGGGGTCTCGGCCGCCGGATTTGCTGGAGGGCGTAAGCCTGCCGGGCTGTTCGGCGCAACCTCACCCGGTTCCATATTGATTTCTTTGTTTGTATATCATACAAATATCGGCGGGAGGACGATCCATGGGTTCGGAGACCGCAAGCAGCATGTCTGCGCCCGATCCGAAGCACGCGGTCCGCGCGACGCGGTCGGCGGGGCGCAAGATGCGCTCGCTGCTGCTCGACGCTGCGAGCCGCCTGTTCAAGGAGCGCGGGCTCTCGGGCACGTCGATCTCCGACATCGCCGCCGTCGCGGACGCCTTTCCAAGCCAGATCACCTATTACTTCCGCACCAAGGAAGCGCTGTTCGTCGAAGCTGCGAGCCGCGACATGCTCTATCTCGCGCGGGCGACCGAACAGGCCGCCCTCAAGGCCCACACGCCGCGCGACTACACCCACGCCCTGGCCGAGACCGTCACCGCGACCGACACGGTCGCCTTCTTCGCCGAGGCTCTGACACTGACCCGACGGCGGCAGGATCTCGCGCCTCTGGTCGAGCGCACCATCGAGCGTCTGCACAGCGAAGGCGCGCGCGCCTATGCGGGCCAGGTCGAACGGCACGGCTGGCGCTCGCTGCGCGCCCCCGAGGAGAGCTCGCGGCGCTTCTGGGCGATCGCGATCGGCGTGATCGTCGAAGGCTTTGCGATGGGCCGCGGCGCCGAGGAGATGTGCCGCGAATTGCTGCGCGCGCTCGGCGAGCAGGCGACATCGCCATCGACGTCGGCCAATGACGGGACGCGCTTGCGCCTGGTCGGCGACCGCGACAGTTCATCCGCACCGGACGGGGAGACCAGCTCATGACCGCGCTTCGCATGCGAGCCCGCGATTTCCTCACTGAAGACGAACTGGTGACCGTGCGGGAGCGCACGACGTGGAAGGGCGCGGCGCTGATCGCGCACGCCTGGGCGCTGATCCTGGGCGCGATCGCGCTGGTGGCATGGTGGCCCAATCCGCTGACCTATCTTCTTGCAGTTGCGATCATCGGCTCGCGCCAGCTCGGGCTTGCGATCCTGATGCATGACGGAGCGCATGGCTGCCTGTCGGCGGACGAGAAGACCAACCTCACGCTGAGCCAGTGGTTCTGCGCCTATCCGATCTTCGCGGAAACCCGTGGCTATCGCCGCTATCATCTGCAGCATCATGCGCGGACGCAGCAGGAGGATGATCCGGATCTGGTGCTGTCGGCGCCGTTTCCGATCACCAAGATGAGCTACCGCCGCAAGTTCTTCCGCGATATCACCGGGCAGACCGGCTACCAGCAGCGCAAGGCGCAACTGCTCAATGCGATCGGGCCGAAAGAGTGGCCGCTGTCGCGGCGCGCCGCCAATTTCTGGCAGAAGCTTGGGCCGCAATGCGTCACCAACGCGCTACTGTTCGCGGGCCTCGCCGCCGCCGGCGTATGGTGGGCCTATCCGCTGTTGTGGCTGGTGCCGCTTTTGACCTGGATGATGGTGATCACGCGGATCCGCAACATCGCCGAACATGCCGTCGTGCCTGACAGCGCCGATCCCTTGCGCAACACCCGGACCACGCGGGCCAACGTCCTCGAGCGTCTGTTCATCGCGCCGTACTACGTGAACTACCACCTCGAGCACCATCTGCTGTTCTACGTGCCCTGCTACAACCTGCCGCGCGTCCACCGCATCCTGAGCCGAAGCCGCTATGCCGAGCGGATGGAGGTGCAGCCGGGCTACGCGGCCGTGCTGCGGCTGGCGACGGCCAGGCCCGCCCACGAGGATCGCCCGGGCCAGCTGGTCAACAGCGCGCGCCGGGCGAGGGCCGGCGCCAAGGTTAACGCCGACCAGAATGCCGGCGGATTCTAGGGCCGAACCGGTCCGGCATCCCCAGGGTTCCGCCTGCGCGGCTTGACATCGCGCCCCCCAACAGTGTCTTACGGCCCGTCCGAGGCCGGTTGCATGGTTTGGTTGCAAGGGATTGGCCCGGACCCGCTGTTGCGCGTTTCGCGCGACGGGATACCGTTTTCCCCTGCGGCAGGCGCGCGGCGCTTGCGCGGGGATCACGCTCAACAAGGTAGGGAGCGCCGATGACGGCAGCATTCACGTTTCCCGGGCAGGGCTCGCAGGCGGTTGGCATGGGCAAGGCCCTGGCCGACGCCTTTCCGGTCGCGAAGGCGGTGTTCGACGAGGTCGATTCCGCGCTGGGCGAGAAGCTGACCGCGATCATCTGGGATGGTCCGGGCGAGACGCTGCAGCTCACCGAAAACGCCCAGCCGGCCCTGATGGCGGTCTCGATCGCCACCCTGCGCGTGCTCGAGAGCGAGGCGGGCTTCTCGGTCGGCCAGAACGCCGCCTTCGTCGCCGGGCACTCGCTCGGCGAATATTCGGCGCTGGCCGCCGCCGGCAGTCTCAGCATCAGCGACACCGCGCGGCTGCTGCGCACCCGCGGGCTCGCGATGCAGAAGGCGGTGCCGGTCGGCGCCGGCGCGATGGCCGCGCTGCTCGGGCTCGACTACGAGACCGCGGTCGCGGTCGCCAACGAGGCGGCGCAGGGCCAGGTCTGCCAGGCCGCCAACGACAATGGCGGTGGCCAGGTGGTGGTCTCGGGCGACAAGGCGGCGGTCGATCGCGCGGTCGAGATCGCCAAGACCAAGGGCGCCAAGCGCGCGATGCTGCTGCCGGTGTCGGCGCCGTTCCACTGCAAGCTGATGCAGCCGGCGGCCGATGCGATGGCGCAGGCGCTGGCCGGCGTCACCATCCAGGCGCCCGCGGCGCCGCTGGTGTCCAACGTGCTGGCTTCCGCGATCACCGATCCCGACGAGATCCGCCGCCGCCTGATCGAACAGGTCACCGGCACGGTTCGCTGGCGCGAGTCGGTTGCCTATATGGCAGGGCAGGGCGTGACGCGGTTCTTCGAGATCGGCGCCGGCAAGGTGCTGAGCGGCCTCGTCAAGCGCATTGCCGATGGCGCGGTCGGCGTGTCCGTCGGCGGTCCGAACGATATCGCTGCAGCCAAGGACGCGCTGGCAGCTTCGGCTTAAGCAGCCGGGAGGGGAATTCGATGTTTGATCTGACTGGCAAGACGGCGCTCGTCACGGGCGCAACCGGCGGCATCGGCGGCGCGATTGCGCAGGCGCTGCATGCGCAGGGCGCAACCGTTGCGATCTCGGGGACGCGGCGCGAGGTGCTGGACGGCTTTGCGGCCAAGCTCGGCGAGCGCGTTCACGTGCTGCCGTGCAATCTCTCGAGCAAGGATGATGTCGAGGCGCTGGTGCCGGCAGCGGAAGCTGCGATGGGCCAGGTCGACATCCTGATCGCCAATGCCGGCATCACCCGCGACAACCTGTTCGTGCAACTGCGCGACGAGGATTGGGACGACGTCATCGCGGTCAACCTGACCGCGACATTCCGCCTCGCACGCGCCGCGACCAAATTGATGATGCGCAAGCGCTTCGGCCGCATCATCGCCATCACCTCGATCGTCGGCGTCACCGGCAATCCGGGGCAGGGCAACTACACCGCGTCGAAGGCCGGCATCATCGGCCTGATCAAGACGCTGGGCGCCGAATACGCCAAGCGCGGCGTAACCGCCAACTGCATCGCGCCGGGCTTCATCAAGACGCCGATGACCGATGCGCTGAACGACAAGCAGCGCGAAACCATCCTGGCCAAGGTTCCTGCGGCGCGGCTCGGAACGCCCGAGGATATCGCAGCGGCAGCCGTCTATCTGGCCTCAAACGAGGCCGCCTACGTCACCGGACAGACGATTCACGTCAACGGCGGGATGGCGATGATTTGAGCTACTTGCCGCCTCTCGCAATGCGGCGAAAAGCCGTTTTCGGGAGCCGGTTCAGGCGTGTAGTCAAGGCTTTGGAAGTATGATAGCTGAACCCCCCGTGGATGGGCGAAGAACGCCATTGCAGGATTTTGAAACCCTGTATATTGGCGTGGCGACGCCTGCCGTTCGCCGGGGCTTTAGTCGGCTACGACCGGGCCGAATCAAGACTATGCGCGACTGAGTAATCGAGACGACCACGATGGCTCGTATCGTCTTGGGGTCGGGTCCAATGGAACAACGAGGTTGAACGATGAGTGAGATTGGCGAGCGGGTTAAGAAGATTGTGGTCGAGCACCTTGGTGTCGAACCCGAGAAGGTGGTCGATGGCGCGAGCTTCATCGATGACCTCGGCGCCGACAGCCTCGACACCGTCGAGCTCGTGATGGCATTTGAAGAAGAGTTCGGTTGCGAGATTCCCGACGACGCGGCTGAGACGATTCTCACCGTCGGCGACGCGACCAAGTTTCTTGAGAAGAACGCGAAGAGCTAACGCCGATCGCGATGTTGACGGGGCCGGACGGACCGCGATCCAGCGGTCCCCCGGCTTCTTATTATCAGCCGCGCATTGCTGGCCGGAGACGTGGAAATGAGACGAGTTGTCGTCACGGGGCTGGGCATGCTTACACCGCTCGGCTGCGGCGTTGACGCAACTTGGACGCGCATCCTCGCCGGAGACAGCGGCGGCAAGAAGATCGACACGTTCGAGGTGTCCGACCTGCCGAGCCAGGTCGCCTGCTACATTCCGCGCGGCGACGGCTCCAACGGCACCTTCAATCCCGATCAGTGGATGGAGCCCAAGGACCAGCGCAAGGTCGACGACTTCATCCTCTATGCGATGTGCGCGGCCAGGCAGGCGCTCGACGATGCCGACTGGCATCCGAAGTCCGATGAGGACCAGTTCGCCACCGGCACGATGATCGGCTCCGGCATCGGCGGCCTCACCGGCATTGCCGAGACCGCGGTGCTGCTGAAGGAGCGCGGGCCGCGCAGGGTCTCTCCGTTCTTCATTCCGGGCCGCCTGATCAATCTGGCGTCCGGCTACGTCTCGATCGAGCACGGCCTGAAGGGTCCCAATCATGCGGTCGTCACGGCCTGCTCGACCGGCGCGCACGCGGTCGGCGACGCGGCGCGGCTGATCGCGCTCGGCGACGCCGAGGTGATGGTCGCGGGCGGCGCCGAGTCGCCGATCTCCCGCATCGGCATCGCCGGCTTCTGCGCGGCGCGGGCGCTGTCCACCGGCTTCAACGACAATCCGACCAAGGCGTCGCGGCCCTACGACAAGGATCGCGACGGCTTCGTGATGGGCGAGGGTGCCGGCGTCCTCGTGCTCGAGGAGTACGAGCACGCCAAGCGTCGTGGCGCGAAGATCTACGCCGAGGTCACCGGCTATGGCCTGTCGGGCGATGCCTTCCACATCACCTCGCCGCCGCCGGACGGCAATGGCGGCTTCCGCAGCATGAGCATGGCGCTGAAGCGCGCCGGCCTTGCGGCATCCGATCTCGACTACATCAATGCGCACGGCACCTCGACGCAGGTTGGCGACGAGATCGAGCTCGGCGCGGTCGAGCGTCTGCTCGGCAATGCGGCTTCGAAAGTGTCGATGTCGTCGACCAAGTCCGCGACCGGCCATCTGCTCGGTGCGGCCGGCGCGATCGAGGCGATCTTCGCGATCCTCGCGATTCGCGATAATGTGGTGCCGCCGACCATCAATCTCGACAATCCGTCGGTGCAGACGGCGATCGATCTCGTGCCGCATACGTCGCGCAAGCGTGACGTCAACGTGGCGCTGTCCAATTCCTTCGGTTTCGGTGGCACAAACGCCTCCGTGATCGTGCAGCGCGTGACCAATTAGTAGTCTTTAGAACTAGTCCACCGTTTTGCCGTATTCCGCGGTGACTCCTAATAGCGGGCGTATGCTATTGGCTGGACAGGGGTTTGTCCGGCCACGATTCAACCGGCAGGATATTGGTTTGCATCGATGAGTGAGAGGCCGCCCATTTCACCGAGGAGTCCACGCGCGGCGCTGGAGCCTGAACAGGTTCCGCCGCCGCCCAAGCGTTCGGATCGCGCCCGCAATCCTTTCGTCATCGTCGGCAATGCCATCTTCACCATCCTGATCATCCTGATGATCGGCGCCGGTGCGACCTACTATTACGGCAAGCAGACTCTGGAATCCCCGGGGCCGCTGCAGGAAGACAAGATCGTCAACATCCCCGCGCGCGCCGGCAAGCGCGACATCGCCGACGTGCTGTCGCGCGAGGGCGTGATCAACGTCAATCCGTGGGTCTTCATCGGCAGCGTGTTTGCGCTGAAGGCGAGCTCCGACCTGAAGCCCGGCGAATATTCATTCCAGAAGAATGCCAGCCTGCGCGACGTCATCGCCACCATCGTCGACGGCAAGGTGGTGCAGCACGCCATCACGATTCCGGAAGGCCTGACCTCGGAGCAGATCGTGTCGCGGCTGTCCGACAACGACATCTTCACCGGCTCGGTGCGCGAGATTCCGCGCGAGGGCACGCTGCTGCCGGAGACCTACAAGTTCCCGCGCGGCACCACGCGCGACCAGGTGATCCAGCGTTTGCAGCAGGCGCAGAAGCGCGTGCTCGCCGAGATCTGGGAACGCCGCAACACCGACACGCCGCTGAAGTCGCCGGACCAGCTGGTGACGCTGGCCTCGATCGTCGAGAAGGAAACCGGCCGCGCCGACGAGCGCAGCCGTGTCGCCGCCGTGTTCGTCAACCGCCTGCGGCAGCGGATGAAGCTGCAGTCCGATCCGACCATCATCTACGGGCTGGTGGGCGGCAAGGGAACGCTGGGGCGCCCGATCAAGCGCAGCGAGATCACCCAGCCGTCGCCCTACAACACCTATGTGATCGACGGGCTGCCGCCCGGACCGATCGCCAATCCCGGCCGCGCCTCGCTGGAGGCGACCGCCAATCCGGCGCGCACCCGCGACCTGTTCTTCGTTGCCGACGGAACCGGCGGCCACGCCTTCACCGAAACCTACGACCAACACGCCAAGAACGTCGCCAAGCTGCGCGCCTCGGAAAAGCAGATCCAGAACGACACCGTCGAGCCGGCGGATGATCCGGCGCCGGCTGCCGCAGCGCCTGGGGCTGCCGACACCAATCCCACGGCGGCCACGCCGCCGAAGCCCACCAACCAGAAGAAGCCGCCGCGCAGCGGTCGCCAGGGCGCAGCCCAGCAGACCACTTCGCCGCCAGTGGTGCAGCGTTAGCTTCACGTTCCCGGAAGTGGACGTAATTCCACTTTCACGGAATCCGTTTTAAAGTCGCACCAGCTGCCCCGAGTCTCTTTGGCTCCTGGTGAGTCCCATATCCTGCTGTTGGAGAGTTCACGCGATGGCGCTGTCGAGCATGACTGGCTTTGCCCGAAGCCATGGCGCGAGCGGTCCCTATACGTTCGAGTGGGAGCTGAAATCGGTCAACGCCAAGGGCTTTGACCTGCGGCTGCGGCTGCCGCCGGGCTGGGACGAACTGGAAGCCCAGGCCAAGAAGCGCGCCGGCGAATTGCTGTCGCGCGGCACGGTCTACGCCAATTTGAGCGTCAAGCGCACCGATGCGGCGCAAAGCATCCGCATCAATGAGGACGTGCTGGCCGCCGTGGTGAAGGTCGCAGGTGAACTCGCGCAACGCATCGACGCGGTGGCGCCGAGCATCGACGGCCTGCTCGGCATCAAGGGCGTCATCGAGGTGGTCGAGCCTGCGAGCGATGAGGACGAGGACAAGGCGGCGCGCGAGGCGGCGGCGAAGGCCTTCGAGCAGGCGCTCGGCAGCCTCGTCGAGATGCGCCGCCGCGAGGGCGATGCGCTGGGCCAGATCCTGATGCAGCGGATGGACGAGATCGAGCGGCTCGCCAAGCGCGCCGAGACCGCGCCCGGCCGCAAGCCCGAGGCGATCAAGGCCCGGCTCGCCGAGCAGATCGCGGCGCTGCTGGAGACCTCGGACCGCTTCGATGCCGACCGGCTGAGCCAGGAGGCGATCCTGATCGCCACCAAGGCCGATATCCGCGAGGAGCTCGACCGGATCGCCTCGCACATTAGCCAGGCGCGCGAGATGATCGGCAAGGGCGGGCCCGTGGGGCGGCGGCTCGACTTCCTCGCGCAGGAGTTCAATCGCGAGGTCAACACCTGCTGCTCGAAGTCGAACGATGTCGAGCTGACCAATACCGGGCTTGAGATGAAGAACGTGGTCGAGCAGTTCCGCGAACAGGTCCAGAATCTGGAGTGAATGATGACGGCGCAGGGTTTTGACGGCGTTGAGCGGCGCGGACTGATGTTCGTCCTGTCGTCGCCCTCGGGCGCCGGCAAGACCACGCTGTCGCGCATGCTGCTTGAGCGCGAGCCGGGCCTGAAAATGTCGGTGTCAGCGACGACGCGCTCGAAGCGCCCGGGCGAAGTCGAAGCCCGCGACTATTTTTTCGTCAACAGGCCGAAATTCGAGAAGATGGTCGAGCAGGGTGAACTGCTCGAATGGGCAACCGTCTTTGACAATCTCTACGGCACGCCGCGCGCGCCGGTCGAGGCGGCGTTGTCGGTGGGACAGGACGTTCTGTTCGACATCGACTGGCAGGGCACGCAACAACTGCACCAGAAATCAGAGACCGACGTCGTGCGGGTCTTTATCCTCCCACCTTCGGCGGCCGACCTTGAGAAGCGATTGCATACGCGGGCACAGGACACGGAGGAGGTCATTCGCGGGCGGATGAGCCGGGCTTCCGACGAACTGAGCCATTGGGCGGAATACGACTACATCGTCGTCAATCAGAACGTCGACGACGCATTTGCTGAAGTGCAGTCGATTCTGAAGGCCGAGAGGCTCAAGCGCCAGCGGAGAACCGGCTTGACCGAATTCGTACGTGGCCTGCGGCGTGAGCTTGAGAAGTAGCCCATAGTGCCCATGATGTGATTGCAGGCAATCGTATCATGGGGTCTCGATTTTGGGATCCGTCCTAGTTCGCCGCGCTGCGCGCCAGCCGCTGCAGCATCGCCGCGATCTGCTTGTTGTCTTGCTCGGCTTGATCCGGCGCGCGCGCCGTCTCGCGGCGCGGAGCCGACGCCTCGGCACGGCGTGGAGCCGGCGTCTCGGCGCGGCGCGGAACCGGTGTCTCGGTGCGGCGCGGCGCAGCCTCCGACAGGCGCAACGGACGATCCCGGCTGACGACGGCCATCGGCGGCGCCGGCTCGGTATGGAGCGAATCCCATGGCGCACGCCACTCGTCGCTGATCTCATAGGGCGGCGTACGCGTGCGGGTCAGCCCGAACACCAGCGCGCTGACCAGGCCGGCCAGCGCCAGCGCGCCGACCATCACGACCAGCAGCATCTGCGTCGAGGAGGACGACTTATCGGCGGATGCCTCGGCCGTGGCAGGGGCAGCAGGTGCCGGCGCGGCGGCCTGTTGCGGCGCCGGATCGGCCTGCGCGACCACCGTCGGCTGGTCCGCGGCGCGCCTTGTGCCGTTGGTTCCGGCCATGCTCGATGCATCCAGCCACCTGGCGTTCACGTCCGAGGGCTGGGCGTTGGCCGCGGCGGGCGCGGCTGACGTTGCGGGATCGGGGCTTGCGGCCGGGGCGGCGGCAGGCTGCGGCCACTCGGCATGGGCATCGGCGACGGATTTGCGCATCGCCGGCTGCTGCGGCGGCGTGGGCTGGCTCTGCGGCGCGGGCTGGCTCTGTAGCGGCGCCGCGTCGGCCGTCGTTGTGTCAGGCGCGGCCGCGGGCTGCTGCTGCGCCGCCGCAGTTTTTCCGACGGTCTTGGTCTTGGCATCACCGAGATACCAGCACTTGCTCTTGGTGCCGCGATCGAGGTGATAGAACCAGTGGCTCCCCGCAGGCGCGGTTCCCTTTGGCGCGGACAGGCAGGTGTCCGCCGTCTTGGCACCCGCAGTATTGGCATTCGCAGTATTGGTGCTCGCCGGATTGGCGGCGGTCTGGGCCATGGCGCTGAAGGCGCCGGCCAGCATGCTGACGGCAAGCGCCGCAGCGAATTTCGCTGAACGATTTGACATACGCGTCCCCGGTATTCTTTTTTACGCAAACGCTGGTGACGCCAATCTCGGTAAAGAGTTGGGTCGCAATGCGCCGCAAATCCGGAACGGGTAGGGCTTAATTGAGGCTTGCGACGTGCCGTAATTGCGGCAAGCCAAAGGCCTGGGAACGCGGACTGAAATGACGGCTTCGTTCGGCCGTCAGGTTCCCGCCGCAGCTGCACCGCGCGACCAAATGCTCGCGCGCATGTCGCAAGAAGGTTGCGTCCCGCCGGCGCTCGCGCGGCCGGCGGGACGTCTTCGTTAGTTCTTGAGGACGATGCGTCCCACGACCTTGCCGGCGCGCAGCTCTTCGATCCATTTCTGGACGTCGGCCATCGGCTCTTCCTTCATCGGCGTCGGCTTGATCTTGCCGGCGCGCGCGAGCGCCATCAGCTCCTGGCCTTCGGCGAGCGTGCCGACCATGAAGCCTTCGATGGTCATGCGCTTGTAGACCCATTGCACCATCGGCAGCGTGAACTGGCCGCCCATCAGGCCGGACACCACGATCTTGCCGCCGCGTGCGACCGTCGACACCGCAAACGCCATCGACTTCTCGTTGCCGGCAAAGTCGACGACGCCGTCGAAGCCGCCGTCGCTCTCCTTCAGCATGCGCTTGATGACATCGGGTTCGGCGGGATCGTAGGCAGCCGCCGCGCCGTTCTTCAGCGCGGTCTCGCGCGCCGCGGGGCTGAGATCGGCTACCGTGATCGGCTGCTTGAACATCGCCTGCGCGAACGACAGGCCCATCATGCCGACGCCGCCAAGCCCGATCAGCAAGAGATTGCGCTGGCGCGGACGATCGACCAGGCGCTTCAGCGCGCCATAGGCGGTGACGCCGGAGCACATCAGCGTCGCAGCCTGATTGACCGGCAGCGGATCGTAATCGAGCAGGTATTTCGCGTCGGGCACCAGCACGTGAGTGGCGAAGCCGCCGTCGATCGAGACGCCGAGGAAGCGCTGCTTGACGCACAGATTCTCGTCGCCGGCGAGACAGTCGCGGCACTGGCCGCAGCCGATCCAGGGGAAGACCGCCTTCTTCGTTCCGACCAGATCCTTCGGCGCATCCGGACCGACCTCGTCCACGACACCCGCGATCTCATGGCCGAGCGTGAAGGGCAGGGTCATGCCACGCGTGGTGTCGAGCTTCTTGCCGCCGCCGAGATCGGCGTAACCGTCCTGGATGTGGAGATCGGAATGGCACAGGCCGCAGCGCTCGATGCGCACCAGCACTTCGCGTCCCTGCGGCTTGGGCGTATCGACGATCGTCTCGCACAGCGGTGAATCGAATTTGACGAGGGATTGGCGGACCATACGCGCCATTACGTTTTCTCCTGATGTTCTATTTTGTGGACCGTATATCGGCCAATTCACGCGCCATGGCAACAAAGCCCGAAACCGGAATGGTTTCGGCGCGGCGCGTGGCGTCGATCTCGGCTGCGGCAGCAAGCCGCGCCGGATCGACCGACAGCGATTTCAGGCTCTGGCGCAGCATCTTGCGGCGCTGGCCGAAGGCAGCGGCCGCGACCTGCTCGAGCATGCGGCGGTCGCACGGCGCGGGCGCAGCGCGCGGTATCAATCGGACCACCGAGGACGTGACCTTCGGTTGCGGCACGAAGGCCGCGGGCGAAATGTCGAACAGGATCTTGGTCTCGGCGCGCCAGTTGGCGAGCACCGCGAGCCGGCCATAGGCCTCCTCGTCCTCATGGGCGACGATGCGCTCGGCGACCTCGCGCTGAAACATCAGCACCATGGTGTCGTACCAGGGCGGCCACGGCTCGATCGACAGCCAGTCGACCAGCAGCTGGGTTGCGATGTTATAGGGCAGGTTGGCGACGATCTTGGCCTTGCCGCCGTCGAGATAGGGGCGTGGATCAAAGTGCTGCGCGTCGCCATGCACGATCTCGATGCGGCCGGGATAGCGTTTGACGATGTAGTCGAGCGCATCAAGCGCGCGCTCGTCGCGTTCGATGGCGATCACGCGCTTGGCGCCGAGCGCAAGCAGCGCGCGCGTCAAGCCGCCGGGCCCGGGTCCGACCTCGATCACGGTGGAATCTTCCAGCGGGCCGGCGGCGCGGGCAATGCGTGCGGTGAGGTTGAGGTCGAGCAGAAAGTTCTGGCCGAGCGATTTGCGCGCCGACAGCGAATGCTCGCGAATGATGTCGCGCAGCGGCGGCAGATCGTCGATCGTGCTCACTCAGCTCGACGCCGCGGCCATGCGCGCAGCGAGCCGCAGCGCGGCGATCAGGCTCGAGGGATTGGCCTTGCCGGTGCCGGCGATGTCGAATGCGGTGCCGTGATCGGGCGACGTCCGGATGAAGGGCAGGCCCAGCGTGACGTTGACGGCGTCCTCGAAGGCGACGGTCTTGATCGGGATCAGCGCCTGGTCGTGATACATGCAGAGCGCGCAGTCATAGGTCTTGCGTGCGGCGGCGTGGAACATGGTGTCGGCGGGCAGCGGGCCGCGGGCGGCAACGCCTTCGCCGCGCAGGATCTCCACCGCGGGCGCGACGATCTCGACGTCTTCCATGCCGAGCGTGCCGTCTTCGCCGGCATGCGGGTTGAGGCCGGCAATGGCGAGCCGCGGCGCCGCGAGACCAAACCGCGCCTTCATGTCCGCGACCACGATCCGCGCGGTCGAGACGATCAGGTCGGTCGACAATTGCGCCAGCGCTTCGCGGACCGAGACATGGATCGTGACGGGGACGACGGCGAGCGCCGGCGACCACAGCATCATCACCGGCTGCGGCGCAGACCCGCCGCGACCGGCCAGCTCGGCGAGGAATTCGGTGTGGCCGGGATGACGGAAGCCGGCGCGGTACAGCACGTTCTTGGCGATCGGATTGGTGACGACGGCGGTGGCCTTGCCGGCGGCGACATCGGCGACGGCCTGACGGATCGACGCCAGCGCCGCATCTGCGCTCGTCGCGTCGGGCGTGCCCGGTCGTGCCGTCGCCGCCTTGCCGGTCGCCACCACGGGCAGCGCGCGCGCAAACGCCGTGGATGCCTCCTCGGCGCTAACCTCGGCAAACTCGACGGCAAGCCCGAGCGTCTTGGCGCGCTCGGCGAGGGCCGCGCGGTCGCCGAGCAGATAGAACGGCGGGAGGTCGAGTTCGCGGCGCCGCAGCCATGCGGCGAGCGTGATGTCGGGGCCGATGCCTGCGGGCTCGCCGCAGGTCAGTGCGAGGGGTTGGGCCATGCGTCAACGATAGTCGATCAGCGCCCGCCTGGATATTCGATCATGGCGGCTTTTCGGACGTCCTGCAGGTAGGCCTTCGACTTCGCCTCGTACTTCTGGACGTACATCTTGTCGCGCATCTCGCGCTTCTTCGGCGTGTCGACGGTGGTCGCCTTGCGGCCGCAGAGGGCGACCATCTCGATGCCCTGCTTGGTGACCTCGGGAGGGGTAAGGTGGCCGACGGGGGTCTTGTCCAGGATGTCGCGCAGCGCCTGCGGCAGGTCGGCGGATGTCTTCACGACGATCTCGCGGATCGCGGCGTTGCGCATCGACTTGAAGAAGGTGTTGGCCTCTTCGCAACTGGTCACGCGCTCGCGCAGCGAGTCGGCTTCCTTCTTGCGTCCCTCGAAGTCCGACTGTGGAGCGCCGCGCGGCACGATCAGAACGACCGGCTGCATCCGGTATTCGAACGCCTCGGCGTCGGCAGCCTCGCCGGTTTCCTTGACCGCGGTGGCGACGTCCTTTTCGCCGACCTGCAGGCTTTCCTTGAAGCGGCCGCGGACCAGGCTGGTCCAGACCATGTCGGCCCTGATGCGCTGCTTCAGCGAATCCGGGCGGATGCCCTTGCTCTCCAGCACCTTGGTCAGCTGGTCGCCCGACAGCCGCATCCGCTGCGCCATGCCGCCGAACGACTGATCGATATCGCTGGCCGAGGGATCGACGCCAAATTTCTTGGCTTCCTTGATCTTCAGCTTCTCGTCGATCAGTTCGTCGAGGACGGCCTTCCGATCGGGGGTCTTGCCGCCGGTCAGGGCGTTCAGTTTCGCGCGCTGCTCGATGTCGAAATTGGTGATGGGTTCGCCGTTGACCATCACGGCGATGGTCTGGGCGTGCAGTCGCGCGCCGCCCCCGGGCAGGAGGAAAAGCGCCAGCAGGAAGCTCAACAATAGCTGATAGCGGCGCGTTGGCAGGCTAGCAGTCGTCATTATCGTCATGTCAGCCGTCTAAACCAATTCAAGCCGGGGCCGGAGGCCCGCGGCCAATACAAGCCCCCGCTTGCTACTGCATGCCAGCCGAACTGCTGGTCGTGGAGGTCTGGGCGATCGTCCGCAGCCCGATCTGGAACATGATCGCGTGGCTGAGGACGGGCGGCTGCGCACCGGCCTGATAGGTATAGGACGTGACATAGTTGGCAGCCAGCACGAAACAGTCGTCCACATAGCCCGCGCCGACCGCATACTGGTTGATTTTGTTCGCTTCAAGGTCCCAGCGCGCCGCACCCTGGACCACCCAGTTCGATGCCACCTTGACCGAACCGCTGGTGAGGATGCCCTCGCGGCGGGTCAGATAGCCAAGTTCCGGCTGCGCGGCATAATCGCCGTAGGTCACGGCAACCGACCAGCGGTCGAAATTCGCGCTCGCCGTGGCTTCGAACCGGTTGATGTTCCAGGTCGCCTCATCCATCCGCGTGCGGACGCTGAACGTATAGGTGCGGTTGGGCGAGTAGGCGAGGCTTGCCACGTAGTCCGAGCGCGGGTTCTGCAGGCCCGAATCGACGCCGGTGTTGGTGACGTCGGCGACCGCGAACGAGTTCATCCCGAACATCTGGTAGGATTGTCCGAACATCGCCTTGATGCTGCCACCGCGGTCGAACTGCGTGGTGGCCTGTACGCCGACATTGGCGCGGCTGCCGCCTTCGACGCGGTCATAGCCGGAGAACTTGTCGACCGAGAACAGATTCGAGGTGTCGAACACCAGGCTCTGCGCGTCCTCGTTCGGCAGCTTGCCGGCGTTGGGCTCGTCGGGCCGGATGATGACCTGCGCGATCGGCTCGACGGTGGTGGTGCCCCACGGCTGCACGTTGATGAAGGGGTAGCGGTATTCGAGGCCGACGGTCGGCATCAGGCGAACCGTCTGGGTGTCGCCGACCGGCAGGTAGTTGGAAACGCCCGGCTGGTTCGAGATGTCGGCGTTGATCGCGTCAGCGCGGATGCTGGCGAACGGCGTCCAGATCTGGCCGAGCGGATCGGTATACGACTTGCGCCACTGCGCCTCGGCGGTCAGGCGGGTGTAGGTGCCCGGCATGCCGCGCAGCAGGCACTGCGACGGCGTGCGTGCCAACGGATCGGCCGATGTGGTCAAGCACAGGCTGTTGGTGTTGGCGGCCGTCGTGATCGGATCGAACACCGCGGTTTCGCGGGTCAGGCTGGTGAAGTTCACCTTGTAGCTGAACTCGCCGCCCAGGATGTTGTTGTTGATGACGTTGTTGTAGTCGATGACGGGCGCGACCACCGGAACCTGGTTCTGGTTGCCCGAGTAGCTGAGGTAGTAGACCGCGCGCGCGTCGAAGAAGCTGCGGTCGCCGACACCGGTCAGATAGAGCTGCGAGATCGCCTCGGTCGGCAGCGACAGGAACGATCCGAACGGGTCCTTGTACTGGGCGAGCCGGTAGTCGGACATGAAGAAGTAGTCGGACAGCACCACGCCGTCCCAGCCCCAGACCCATTTGTCGTTCAGTGCGAACTGGCCTTTGGTGTCGACGCCCCAGCGGAATTGGCGATCACCCGGCTGTCCCTTGAAGGCGTCCTGATCGAGCTGGTCGATGCCGTAAAGCCGGACCTGATACGAGCCGTTCGACAAACGCTGGCGGAATTCGGTCTGCAACAGCACGCCCTGCTTGGACGTGATGCGCGGATTGAACGTCGCGTCCATGTCGGGCGCGATCGCCCAATAATAGGGGATTTCGACGCCGTAGCCGAACGCCGTGTACGAGGTGAAGCCCGGCATCAGGAAGCCGCTCTTCCGCTTCACGGTCGGATCGGGCGTCGAGAAGTAGGGCAGGTACGCCATCGGAACGCCGAAGAATTCGAGCTGGGCGTTCTCGAAATAAAGCATCTTCTCGGTCTGGTTATGGATGATGCGCGCGCCCTTGACCTGCCAGAGCGGCGGCTTCTTCGGATCATCCTTACAGGGTGCGCAGGCGGTATAAACGCCGTTGTCGAACACCGTGTAGTTGCCGCTGGACCGGTCGGCGCGTGTCGCCGCCATGCGGGTCTGGTCTTCGGTGTCGACGCGTAGCGAATCGACGAAACCATCGCGGTAGTCGTCGCTGAGATCCATGATGTTGGCGTAGGTGATCTTGCCTTCCGCATCGGTCATGCGGATGTTGCCTTCGGCGTGAAGACGCTTGGTCTTCTGGTCGTAGATGACCTTGTCGGCCTCGACGCTGGTGCCGTTGTAGAACATCTGGACGTTGCCGACGGCCGAGATGCGCGAGTTGTTGTAGTCGTAATCGACCTCGGTCGCCTGAACGAGCATCTGCCCGTCATTCTTGGCCGGCGGACGGGCCGGCTTCGGCGGACGCGGATTGTAGGTGAACGCCTGCGCGGCAGCCGACGTCGATGCGACGACATCGAGCGCGCTGACCACGAAGAACGCGGCAAGGAGAGCAGAGATCGAAACGCCAAACGGGGCCAAGCAGCTCCGTTGACGGCGCAGAACACTGCGCCGCCCGAATGCAGGCGACCTCAACTGGCGGGCGGCGACACTGGCCACTACCCGTCCTCCTGGTACAGCAAGGCTAAGAAACCGGTGAGGCTACCCACAACGACAGGCAACCACGCCGCAGCGATGGGATGCATCAACTCAGCCTTGCTCAAATCTTCAGTTACTTTCGACAGCACGTAGAGCAGAAAGCCTGCGCCCACGCCACTCAAAACCATCTTCTGCACGCCGCCCATCCGGAAGAAGCGGAGGCTCACAGAAGCCGCCAACATCACCATCGCAGCCAGCAAAAACGGCTGTGCGATGAGCTTGTGATACTGCAACCGATAGCCGGCCGTCGCGAACCCTGAGCTCTCCGACGAGCGGATGTAGTTCGGCAGTTGCCAAAAGGACACAGTTTCGGGGGTGGAGAAACTGTTGCGCACCTGTGCAGGGGTCAGGGTGGTGGTCAGGTAGAAGGTGTCCTGGTCCACCGGAGGCTTGTCGAGGGTGTATCGGCGTACTCCCTTGAACACCCAGCGGCCCTCTTCGAGGGCGGCTTCGCGGGCCTCGATTCGTTCCTTGAACTGCAGCGCCGTATCGAATCGAAACACGGTCAGGCCGGTCAGCCGGACGCCCTGCTGCTCGCTGCGGGCAGCATTGATGATCGCCTGACCCTCGTCGTTGATCTGGTTCAGCCAGAAGCCGGACGCATCCTGGATGCCGCCGCCCGGCGCCGAGCCGAACAGCTCGGCCTCCATCCGCTTGGAGAGCTCGCGCAGGTTGGCCGACACCGGATTGTAGGCCGTGGTCGCGAAGATGCCGAGTACGATCGCGCTGGCCAGCGCGGGCGAGATGAATTGCCAGGCCGAGACGCCGGCGGCGCGCGCCACGACGAGCTCCAGCCGCCGCGACAGCGCGAGATAGCAGGTCATCGCGCCGATCAGCACGCAGAACGGCATCAGCTTCTCGAGCAGTTGCGGCACGCGAAACAGCGAGGTCTCCGCGACCGTGATCGCCGAGGCTCCGATGAGGCCCGACGTCTTGCGCACCATCTCGATGTAGTCGACCAGCACGAGCAGCACGAAGATGCCCGCGAACACACCCACTGCCGCGACGATGAAGCGGCCGGCGAAATAGCGCCCGAGCGTGTTTGTCACCATGCTCATGCGGTTGCCGGCCTCCGGAAGAGGCGCGCAATGCGCTCGTTGTTCCTGTTGATGACTTCCAACAATGCCGCCGGCGGTTCGACGACGACGCCGCCGACGATCATCCAGATCCCGACGCCGATGCCGCCGAACAGCATCAGATATTGCACCAGTGCTGCGATCGGCGTCTTCACCGCCATGACCGAGCAGGCGAAACCGACCATGCGCAGGCCGAACACCGCGAACACCGAGCCGCCGATCGAGAAATTGCGGCTTTGGCGCGTGGTGCGCGGCGCGCCGAGAAAGGCAAAGGTGAGGGCCGCGAACGCAAACGGATAGAGCGGCGCCATGAAGCGATCATGCAGCTCGGCGAAGAACTGGCCCGACAGCTGCTGATAGGTCTGGTCGTTCTCGTCCGGCCACATCAATTCCCAGAGGTAACGCTCGCGAATGCCGAGCGTGACGTCGCGGCCCTGCGAGAATTTCGACATGTCGAACGCGTAGCGCTGAAACACCACCAGCGTCGGATCGCGCTTGCCGACCTCGAATCGCTCGAGATTGCCGTCCTCCAGCACGAGATATGACCCGCTCTCGTTCTTCAGCACGGTGCCGTGGTCGGCGACGATGGTGACGCGCTGCTGCGGATCGCGGCGATCGTCGACGAAAACGCCGCCGAGCACGCCGCCGGGCAGGCGCTCGCGGATCCGAATCGTCAGGTTCTGATCGAGCTGGGCGAAGCGGCCGGGCTGCAGGATGTTGGTCAGCACGTCGGCGGTGATCTCGGCATCCCACTGCTTGATTCGGCGCATGCCGTCGGGCGCGAGATAGGCGCCGATGAAGGCGACGAGCGCCGCCACCACGCAGGTCGCGAAGAAGAACGGCCGGAACAGCCGGAACGGCGAGAAGCCCGCCGCATTCATCACGATGATCTCGGAATCGGTCGCGAGCTTGTTCAGCGTATGAGAGATCGCGATCATCAGCGCGATCGGCGCGATGATCAGGACCAGGGCCGGAATCACGAGACCGGTGATGCCGAGGAAGGTCACGATGGTCTGACCCTGGCTGGTCATCAGGTCGATGCCGCGCAACGCCTGGGTAATCCAGATCACGCCGGTCAGGCTGACCAGGACAAGCGCAAACGACGCCAGCGTCGTTTTGAAGATGTACTTGTCGATCGACCCCATCGCTAACCGCACGACCCCCGAAGACCCCTGCACGCGACCAAACGCGCGGCTTTCGACCAATCCCGTCAACCCGGGTTCCCCGATGGTCGGGCCGCGGACTCGTCCGGCTCACTCTCTGTTCACAGTCTCACTACCATCCCTTTGATCCGTCAACAAAATGGCCGGGCCAAGGCACGCTTAATTTATGGTTAATTAATCGCTTTTGTGGCCTTCCGGCCACTCCGGCGCTTGGCAGTGGCGCGGCCGGCAGGTCATAGTGTGCGACAAGCCCGGTCCGGGCTGGTTCCGGACCGTCATCGCAATGCTCATCCCGCGTGCCGGAAGGACCGCCTCAGGTCCGAGCAACACCCTGAGTTCTGGAGGATTTTCCTATGTCCGACGCCGTCAAGGTCGGCTTTGTCCCATTCTCCGCGCCCGCGCGGGGCATTCTGGTCGCGTTTTGCGACGAACAATTGAAGCTGGGAGCCGCCACAAGGAAGGCGCTGGGAGCGGCCGCGGAGACGGTCAAGCGGGCGGCCGCCGCCAACCAGTTCAAGGGCAAGAGCGCGGCAACCCTCGACATCCTGGCGCCGGAGGGAATCAAGGTCGACCGGCTGATCTTGATCGGCACCGGCAAGGCGGGTGACCTCAAGGAGAAGGATTTTCTCAAATTCGGCGGCGTGCTGGCCGGCAAGCTCAACGCCGGCAGCGGCGCGATGACCGTCATCGCTGAACTGCCCGATGCGGCGATGACAGCAGACCAGGCGGCCGCGATCGCCACCGGCGTCCGCCTGCGCGCCTACAAGTTCGACCGCTACAAGACCAAGAAGAAAGACGGCGAGAACGGCGCCGTGCGGGCCGACGTCTCGATCGCGGTGGACGACGCCGCTGCCGCCAAGAAGGCGTTTGCACCTGAATCGTCCATCGTCGACGGCGTCAACCTGGCGCGCGAGCTCGTCAACGAGCCGCCGAACGTGTTGTATCCCGAAGAGTTCGCGCGCCGCGCCAGCCAGCTGCGCAAGCTCGGCGTCACCGTCGAGGTCCTCGACGTCAAGGCCATGACCAAGCTCGGCATGGGCGCGCTGCTCGGCGTCGGGCAGGGATCGGCGCGGCCCAGCCGCACGGTGATCATGCGCTGGAACGGCGGCAAGAAGAGCGAGGCGCCGGTCGCGTTCGTCGGCAAGGGCGTCTGTTTCGACACTGGCGGTATCTCCATCAAGTCGGCCGGCGGCATGGAGGATATGAAGGGTGACATGGGCGGCGCGGCCTGCGTGGTCGGGCTGATGCACGCGCTCGCGGCGCGCAAGGCCCGCGTCAACGCGGTCGGCGCCATCGGGCTGGTGGAGAACATGCCTGACGGTAACGCGCAGCGTCCGGGCGACATCGTCACCTCGATGTCCGGCCAGACCATCGAGATCATCAACACCGACGCCGAGGGACGGCTCGTGCTCGCCGACGTGCTCTGGTACGTCGCCAAGAAGTGCAAGCCGAAATTCATGGTCGATCTTGCGACGCTGACCGGCGCGATCATGGTCGCGCTCGGCACCGATCACGCCGGCCTGTTCTCCAACAATGACGAACTCGCCGAGCGCCTGGCCAAGGTCGGCCTGGAGACCGGTGAGAAAGTGTGGCGCATGCCGCTCGGTCCGGAATACGACAAGCAGATCGATTCGCAATTCGCCGACATGAAGAACACCGGCGGGCGCAATGGCGGTTCGATCACGGCCGCGCAATTCCTGCAGCGTTTCGTCGACGGCACGCCGTGGGCCCATCTCGATATCGCCGGCACCGCGATGGGCGCGCCGAAGACCGAGATCAATCAGAGCTGGGGTTCGGGTTACGGCGTCCGTCTGCTCGAGCGGCTCGTCTCCGACTATTATGAAGCCAAGAAATAAAGTGTCAGCCGACGCATGACCGAGGTTCTGTTCTACCATCTGCAGAACATGACGCTGGAGAGCGTGCTGCCGCCGCTGCTCGAGAAGTCGCTCGAGCGCGGCTGGCGCGTGGTCGTGCAATCGACATCGCAGGAGCGCGCCGAGACGCTCGACGCGCATCTGTGGACCTACAGCGACGATTCGTTCCTGCCGCATGCGAGCTCGCGCGTGGCCGACGCGCAGGACCAGCCGATCATCCTGTCGATCGAGGAGGGCAATCCGAACCGGGCCAACGTCCGCTTCCTGGTCGACAATGCGGCGCTGCCGGCCGATTGCGACAGCTACGAGCGGGTCGTGCTCGTGTTCAATGGCGACGACCCCGACGCGGTCGCGTCCGCGAGGGAGAGCTGGACCGCTTGCAAAGCCCGCGGCTTCGAGGTCACCTATTGGCAGACCGACGAGCGGGGGCGCTGGCAGCGGCGCCAATAGCGATATCAACTAATTAATGATAATTCGACGTTTCTTGAGGCGGGTCACGGTCATGCCGCAAAGTGATGTTCGGACAAGCCCTTAGCTAAGGGGTGAGGAGCCTTGTTGATCGTGCGAGACGGAACATTCAGTCGGAAGTCGCTGCTGGCGTTGCTGGTGCTTGCGCCTGGCCTTGCCGGCTGTTCGGGCGCCGGATCCGACTTGTTTTCGCGCGATGCGGAATGGTTCTCTCGCCCCGGGCGGGTGTTCATCCGCAACATCTCGATCGAATCGCCGCCGCTGACGCCGGACAAGCCGGTGACGAACGACGATCTCGTCAGTGCCGACGGAGGCTGCCCCGGCATGGCGCCGCCACCCGGCGCCGCCGATGCGAACGCGCAAGCGCCCGGCGCGCCGCCGCCGCAGCCGACCGGAGGCAGCGTTGCGCTCGGCCACACCGAATGCGACGTCGTGCGCGGAATCGGCGCCCCCGACAGCGTGAACCTGTCCAGCGCTCCGGGCGGCGAGCGCGTTGCGGTCGTGACATGGTCGCGCGGCGCGCGGGCCGGTATCTACACCTTCACCTCGGGACGCCTGACCTCGGTCGAGCGCGGCCCGGATCCCGTGCCGGAGCCGAAGCAGGCGAAGCCGAAGAAGAAAAAGACCTCGCACGGTTAGAGTGAGAGCCAGGCTCCCGTCGTCCCTGCGAAAGCAGGGACCCATACTCCGCGGCGGATGTGGTTAGGGGGACTCGTCGTTCTGCGACCGCACAACAATGACCACTTGTGGTTATGGGTCCCTGCGTTCGCAGGGACGACAGCGGATGTGTGCCCGCGCCCGGCAGATCACCTCTAGTTCGCGGCTTCGTCGAGCTGGGCGCTGGCTTCCAGCCATTCTTCCTCGGCGCGTTGCAGCGCGCTTTCGGCGCCGGCGCGCGCCTTGGTCAGCTGTGCGGCCTGCTTGGGATCGCGGGTAAAGATATCGGGCAGCGCGAGCGCGGTGTCGATTTTTGCAATGATGCCGTTGATGCGTTCGATCTCGGCCTCGGCTTGCGCGATCCGCTGCCGGGGTGACGTGCGTCTCTCGTTGCGAATGCGTTCGGGCTTTGCCGGCTCCTTGACGCGTTCGCGCGACGCCGTCCGTCCGTCATTGGCCGACAGGATCATGCGGCGATATTCGTCGAGATCGCCGTCATAGGCGGTGACGGTCTGGTTCGCCACCACCCACAATCGGTCGGCGCAGGCTTCGATCAAATAGCGATCGTGCGAGACCATGATGATGGCGCCGGGGAATTCGTTGATCGCCTCCGCCAGCGCCGCGCGGCTGTCGATATCGAGGTGGTTGGTCGGCTCGTCCAGGATGATCATGTTCGGACCGTAGAACGTGGCGAGCCCGAGCAGCAGCCGCGCCTTCTCGCCGCCCGACAGGCTCTTCACTAGCGTGTCGCCGGCCTTGCCGGAGAAGCCGATCGCACCGACCCGGCCGCGCACCTTACTCTCCGGCGCCTCGGGCATCAGCTTGCGGATGTGATCATAGGGCGAGCCGTCGAGATTGAGCTCGTCGACCTGGTGCTGGGCGAAATAGCCGACCGATAGTTTGTCGGCCTTGGTGATCCTCCCCGAGAACGGCGCGAGCTTGCCCGCCAGCAGCTTGACCAGCGTCGACTTGCCGTTGCCGTTGGAGCCGAGCAACGCGATGCGGTCATCGGGATCGATACGCAGCGTCACGCGATTGAGCACCGGCTTGCCCGGTTCGTAGCCGACCGAGACGTCATCGACCGCGATGATCGGCGGCGACAGCAGCTTCTCCGGCGCCGGAAACGAGATCTCGTGAACATCCTGGGTCACCAGTGCGGTGATCGGCTTCATCCGTTCCAGCATCTTGACGCGCGACTGCGCCTGCCGCGCCTTGGAGGCCTTGGCCTTGAAGCGGTCGACGAAGTCCTGCAGCCGCTTGCGCTCGTCGGCCTGCCGCTTGGCGTGCTTGGCGTCGAGCATTTCGCGTGCGGCGCGCTGCTCCTCGAATGAGGAATAGGTGCCCTTGTAGAGCGTCAGTCTGCCGCGATCGAGGTGCAGAATCTGATCGACCGAGGTGTCCAGCAGATCGCGGTCGTGGCTGATCACGATCACGGTGCGCGGATAATTGGCGAGGTGGTTCTCGAGCCACAACGTGCCTTCGAGATCGAGATAGTTGGTCGGCTCGTCCAGCAGCAATAGATCGGGTGCGGAGAACAGCGTCGCCGCCAGCGCGACGCGCATCCGCCAGCCGCCGGAAAACTCCGCGCATGGCCGGGCCTGGTCCGCGGTCGAGAAGCCGAGGCCGGAGAGGATCGCCGCGGCCCGGGCGGGAGCGGAGTGGGCATCGATGTCGACCAGCCGGGTCTGGATCTCGGCGATCCGATGCGGATCGTGCGCCGTCTCGGCCTCACGCAGCAGCGCGTCGCGCTCGAGATCGGCCTTCAAGACGACGTTGATCAGGCTTTCGGGCCCGTCGGGCGCTTCCTGCGCGAGGCTGCCGATTCGCCAGCGCGGCGGCAGCGCGATGCTGCCGCTTTCGGTCGGAAGGTCGCCCCTTATGGCATGAAACAGCGTCGACTTGCCGACGCCGTTGCGGCCGACAAATCCGACCCGCGCGCCGGGCACGATTTGCACAGAACTGTGATCAATCAACAGCCGCCCGGCGATCCGGACCGAGATGTCAGTAATGGAGAGCATGCAGCGTTGTCACCGGACCCGCCGCCAAACGCAACCCGTCTGCCCTTAAAAATCTCTCCGGACGGCTGTTGCAAAAGTGCGCGATAGGCCCGCTGGTCGGCCCTCAATATCTAATGTCGATCGTTTTCCCGACGTTGCATCTCCTCGAGGAGCTGTTGCAGGCGGGACGAAAGTGCGGGGTCTGGCCGCATGTTTTGCTGGAGCCGTTCACCCACGGCATCGCAGATGTAGCGGCAGGTCTTGTGATCAAGCTGATCGGGATCGTTGTCGATCTGGGTCATCGTCATGGCACATCTTTCGGCGAGTTCCACCTCGCATGTTCAAGTGACTTCTTGCCATGACAAGTCGCGACCCCGAATTTGGTTTCCGCTCCGCCTTACTCTCGCCTTGAGGTAGTGGGGCGCACCATGCGAACGGGTTCCCTGGCGGCGTGAAAAAAGCCCCGGCGCAAGCGCCGGGGCCAAAGTCAGTCGGGGAGCAGTCGACAGAACGGATGGGTCAGTAGCAGCGGTTGACCAGGCGCCAGCGGGGACCCCACGGGGTCGGCACGACGCGGCGCACGTAGCAACCGCCACCATAGCCATATCCGCCATAATAGGCCGGGCCTCCAACGATGACGCGCGGGCCGCCCCACCAGCCGTGGTGCCATCCGCCGTGCCAGCCGCCGTGCCAACCACCCCAGGCAGAGGCGGAGGTCGGGGCGAGCGCGGCGGCACCGAGCGAAACCGCGGCAATGACGGCAAGTGAGAGTTTGCGTAACATGATCGTCTCCTCGAGGTATGGGCGCGCGCGACGCGCCCGCGGTGACATCGTTTCCCGAGACGTCCTGTGAGGCTTGCGGATGGGGAGCCAGCAAGGCGTCCGATCGGTTCAGAGCCTATCCGGCGGGAGCTGAACGGCAGCGGCATGGCGCTGACAGAATGGGTTCACCTAAGTGAAATCGCGGTAAGTCGGCCGAGCCTGCCTTGGTCCGGAGGTTGCCCGGGCAGCGGTTTTCGTCGTGAAAATGCATCAAAACTAAAGGCTAACGCGTCACAGGGTCGCTTGCCGTTGCCCCATCGCGCCGATATAAGCCCCGGCAACTCCCAGCCACGTTTACAAGGACGAAATCATGGCGATTGAACGCACCTTTTCGATCATCAAGCCCGATGCCACCGAGCGCAACCTGACCGGCGCGGTCAACGCGGTGATCGAGAAGGCGGGCCTGCGGGTCGTGGCGCAAAAGCGCATCCAGATGACCCGCGGCCAGGCCGAGACCTTCTATGCCGTCCACAAGGCGCGCCCGTTCTTCGGCGAGCTGGTCGACTTCATGACCTCGGGCCCGGTCGTGGTCCAGGTGCTGGAAGGCGAGGGCGCCATCCTGAAATATCGCGACGTGATGGGCGCGACCGATCCGTCGAAGGCCGCCGAAGGCACCATCCGCAAGCTCTATGCGAAGTCGATCGGCGAGAACTCGGTGCATGGTTCGGATGCGCCGGAGACCGCGGTGATCGAGATCGCACAGTTCTTCGCAGGCAACGAGATCGTCGGCTAACGCCGAACCATCGAAAGTGACGCGGTCTCCTTGGGGGCCGCGTCGAAATAAACTGGGGAGCGGCGGACGACCGCCGCCAGGGGCGGCTGCAAGGCCGAATAGGACTCGCTGTGGACTGGCTGTGGCAGATCTTTGATCCGGCGTACATCGGCGCGTTCTTCACCGAGTTCAAGAACGAGATGGCGACGCCGACCTTCTGGGTTGCCGTCGGCAAGATCATCTGGATCAACGTCCTGCTGTCGGGCGACAACGCGCTCGTGATCGCGCTCGCCTGCCGCGGGCTCGCGCCGCGCCAGCGGCTGTGGGGCATGATCCTCGGCGCCGCCGCGGCGGTGCTGCTGCGCGTCATCTTCACCGGCATCGTCGCCAGCCTGATGGAGCTTCCCTACCTGAAGCTGGTCGGTGGCCTCGCGCTGATCGTGATTGCCGCCAAGCTGCTGGTGCCGGAGCAGGAGGACGAGGACAGCGTGCACGCGGCCTCGCATCTGTGGGCCGCGGTTCAGATCGTCGTCGTCGCCGACATCGTGATGAGCCTCGACAATGTGATCGCGGTGGCCGCCGCCGCCAATGGCAGCGTGCCGCTCCTGGTGCTCGGACTTGCGATCAGCGTTCCCTTGATCGTTGCCGGTGCGGCGCTGATCATGGCGCTGCTCACCAAGCTGCCGGTCCTGGTCTGGGCCGGTGCCGCGCTGCTCGGCTGGATCGCGGGCGATGTCATCGCCACCGATCCCGCGGTGCATCCGAGGCTTGATGCGCTGTTTGCCGGATCGCTCGGTGCAAGGCTGGATTCCTGGCTGACCTCGATCGGGATGTCGCCGCAATTCGCCCATGGCGGCAACGGCGGCGAAATCACGCTCGCCGTTCTCGGCATCATCGTGGTGCTGGTCGTGGGATCGATCTGGCGCCGCCACGCGCAGCGCAAGGCCAAGCACGCCGCCAAGGCGGCGTAAGGGAGGCGGCGTGAGGCGTGATTAGCGCCGCACGATCGAACCGACGCGCCCGACCAGCCGCGCCAATTGCTTGAAGCGGCTGCCGACGCGATCGGCGACCAGATCCACCATCCGGTGTTCGAACACCAGCATCAGCATGCGGCCCTGGGTGCGGAAATGCGTGGCCGGCAGCACGCCGGTGCGCGCCGCCGTGATCAGATGCGCGACGCGGAACGCGGCGCCGAGCACGCGCGCACGCTCGTCCATCGCCGGCGTCACCAGCGCGCGGATCTGCGGCGGCGGTTCGTTCTCCTCGCTGAGGCCGGCATAGCGATAGAACACCGAGAGCGCGACGAAGGCGCGGCCCTGATGGGTGATCGAGCCGAAATTGCCGTTCATGATCAGGCTGAGGGTTTCCTCGCCGCGATGATCGGGATGCACCCGCCAGCCGATGTCGGAGAGCAGGCAGGCGACGTGCCGCAGCCTGCGGTCTTCCTCGGTCTCGCGCAGCCTGACGACGCGCACCAGCCGGTCGGTCCAGGCGGTCAGCTCCTGGGCATGGCGGGCGGAGCGCGACAGCAATTCGTTGAGGTTCTGGGCGGCGCAGAGCAGCCCGTCCTTGGCGCGTTCGGCCTGCGGCAGCATCTCGTAGAGCAGGCCTTCGCGCACGCCGAAGGTCGAGAACACGATGGTCTTCGGCTGCGCGACGCGGATGATGTATTCGAGCACGAGCGCGGCGTAGGCCAATAGCGGCCGCCGTGCGTCGGCGACCGACTCGATGTTGGCCAGCATGTTCGTCGCCGCCAGCCGCCGCAGCCGCTGCGCGAAGTCGAGCGCGTCCGCCGCCGGGATCGAATAGCCGTGCATCACCTTGAGCGGGTAGCCGCTCTGGATGATGTGGATGCGCGCCAGCGCACGCCAGGTGCCGCCGACCGCGTAGAAGGTGCGGCCGCGGCCGGTCTTGAGCTGGGCGACGCCGAGCAGCTCGTTCTTGACGATGCGTTCGGCGCGCTTGATCGATTTGTTCGAGAGGTCCTGCAGCGCGAGGCTGCCGAGCGGCAACGTCACGCCGCTGCGCACGCGGTTGCCCTTGACGTCGATCAATTCGAGCGAGCCGCCGCCGAGATCGCCGACGATGCCGTTCGGATTGTGCACGCCGGAGACGACGCCGAGCGCGGACAGCTTTGCTTCGCGCGGCCCGGTGAGGATCTCGATCTTGGCGCCGCAGATGCGTTCGGCCTTGGCGATGAAGTCAGGACCGTTCTTGGCGTCGCGGCAGGCCGCGGTCGCGATCGCATAGACGCGGCCGACCTGCTGGATCCGGCACAACGCGCGGAAGCGCCGTAGCGCGGTCAGCGCCTTGTTGACGGCGTCGGTTGCGAGCAGGCCGGTGCTCTGCACCTCGCGACCGAGCCCGCACAGCGCCTTCTCGTTGAAGATGGTGATGAGGCTGCGCGCCATCGCCTCGTAAACCACGAGACGAACCGAGTTCGAGCCGATATCGATGACAGCGACGCTGGAAGCGCGCTTCCGCGGCCGCTTCACCGTAAAGCCCCCTTAAGACGATGGCTGCTGACGCTCGTTCCGACGCGTGAGACGGCGCGGTGAAGATTCCTTGAGAGACTTACCACGGCCGGACAGACTCGGATTTGTCATGAAGTAGTCATGGAGATTGAAAGGCTCTTCGCCTTTCGCGGTCTTCATACGCGTAGACGACCCATCCGGCAACAATTGCCAGCTCTGCTCATTGTCCTTCAGGTTCGCGACCATGATCTGTTCGAGAACCTGCTGATGCACCGTGGGATTTTGCAGCGGACAGAGAACCTCGACGCGACGGTCGAGGTTCCGCGGCATCATGTCGGCGGACGAGATATACACAGCAGCTTTTGCGCTCGGCAGGCCCTGGCCCATGCCGAAGCAATAGATTCGGCCGTGTTCCAGGAACCGGCCGATGATCGATTTGACGCGGATGTTCTCCGACAGTCCGGGCAGGCCAGGCCGCAGGCAGCAGATGCCGCGCACCACGAGCTCGACCGAGACGCCGGCCTGCGAGGCCTCGTACAACGCGTCGATGATATCGGGATCGACCAGCGCATTCATCTTCATCCAGACCACGCCGGGGCGGCCATGCTTGACGTGGGCGATCTCGCCATGGATGTGCTCGATGATCCGCTTGCGCAGCGTCAGCGGCGACACCGCCATCTTCTCGATGTCGCTCGGCTCGGCATAGCCGGTGATGTAGTTGAAGACGCGCGCGACGTCGCGGCCGATGATCGGATCCGAGGTGAAGTAGGAGAGGTCGGTGTAGATGCGCGCGGTGACCGGATGGTAGTTGCCGGTGCCGGTGTGCACATAGGTCGTGAGGTTGCCGCCCTCGCGGCGCACCACCATCGACAGCTTGGCGTGCGTCTTCAGCTCGATGAAGCCGTAGACCACCTGCACGCCGGCGCGTTCGAGGTCGCGCGCCCAGCGGATATTGGCTTCCTCGTCGAAGCGCGCCTTCAGCTCGATCAGCGCGGTCACCGACTTGCCGGCTTCGGCGGCTTCGGCCAGCGCGCGAACGATCGGCGAATTGTTCGAGGTGCGATACAGCGTCTGCTTGATCGCGACCACGTCAGGATCGCGCGCCGCCTGTTGCAGGAACTGGACGACGACGTCGAAGGATTCGTAGGGGTGATGGACCACGAGGTCCTTTTGGCGGATCGCGGCGAAGATATCGCCGCCGTGGTCGCGCACCCGCTCCGGATGGCGCGGCACGTAGGGCGGGAATTCGAGGTCGGGGCGATTGAGGCGGGTCAGCTGCGACAGCTCGTTCATCGCGAGCACGCCGTCGACCAGGATCACTTCATCGTCCGCGGCCGACAAGGCGTGCTGCACGAACACGCGTAGCTCTTCGGGCATCGTGGCTTCGATCTCGAGCCGGATCACCGATCCGCGGCGGCGGCGCTTGAGCGCGGTCTCGAACAGGCGAACGAGGTCTTCGGCCTCTTCCTCGATTTCGAGTTCGGAGTCCCTGATGATGCGGAACGCGCCCTGGCCCTTGACGGTGTAGCCGGGGAACAGGCGCCCGATGAACAGGCCGGTGGCCTGTTCGAGCGTGATCAGGCGGGCCGGCGCGCCTTCCTTGGTGGAGGGGATGCGGATGAAGCGGTCGATCTTGCCGGGCATGCGGATCAGCGCGTTCATCGCCTTGCCGTCGGAGATCCGCGACAGCTGCAGCGCCACCGTGAAGCCGAGGTTGGGGATGAACGGAAACGGATGCGCCGGGTCGATCGCAAGCGGGGTCAGCAGCGGGAAGATGTTGTGGAGGAAGTGATCCTCGATCCAGGTGCGTTCGGACTTGGTGACGTCGCGCCCGTCGACCAGCTGGATGCCGACCTTGGACAGGATGTCGCGCAGGTCGCTCCAGATCGCCTGCTGGTCGGAGGCGAGCTGCGACACCGTCTTGTTGATCATCACGAGCTGTTCGGCCGGCAGCAGCCCGTCCGGGCTGCGCTCGGCAATGCCCTCGCGGACCTGCGCCTTGATGCCGGCGACGCGGACCATGAAGAACTCGTCGAGGTTATTCGCTGAAATCGACAGGAAGCGGACCCGCTCCAGCACCGGATGGCCCAGATTGACCGATTCCTCGAGCACCCGCCGGTTGAAATGCAGCCAGGAGAGCTCCCGGTTGATGAATCGCTCGGGGCTGGTTGCGATCGCGGGGACGGGCGGAAGTTCCGCCTCTTTCTCTTTGATTTCAGGTGCTTGTGCCGAGTCCATCAAGTGCTGGTCCAATTCGAGGCAGGGGGCCGAGGCGGTTTAGCCGAGGGCGGCACCGACCATGTGATATTGCGATGACGTTTCGATGACATTGATGTTCCGCCAGCCTGCGCCGTCAAGCCGCGGGACGGTTCAGGCGTCGCGCAGCAACTCCGCCGCCAGCGCCCGTGTGACGGGCCGGCCGAGCCGCAGCGCCTCGGTATCCAGCAGTTCGACCGCCTGCCGGACGGCGGCATAGGAGCGCTCGATCCGGGTGCAGAGGTAGCTGACCAGCGGTTCGTCCACGCTCATCTGGCGGTCGGCGCAGAACTTGACGATCAGGCCGCGGAACAGCTGGTCGTCGGGCGGCAGCAGCGTCACGGTCGGCACCGCGCGCAGCCGGGACCGCAGGTCGCGCAATTCGATCTCGAACGCCGACGGCGGCACGCGCGTGGTGATCAGCACATAGGCATCGTCCTGGCGCGCGAGATTCATCAGGTGAAACATCGCGCGCTCATCGAAATCCGACGGCTTGAGGTCCTCGACCACCAGCGCGCCGGTCGCAAGCGCGGTCGGCACCGTCTCGGCGGTCAGCGCATGCGCCGCGGTGGAGCGCGCGCCGGCGCTCTCGGCCCAGATCGCGGCGAGGTGGCTTTTGCCCGAGCCGTCGGGCCCCACCAGCAGCATGATTCGATTCGGCCAGTCGGGCCAGCCGTCGATCAGCGCCAGGGCCGCCTCGTTGGCAGGCCCTTCGAGGAAATCGTCGCGGGTCAGTCGCTCCTCGTGCGGCAGGGCCAAGGCCAATTGACGAGGTTGAACGCTACCGGCCACGCAAATCTCCAAACCACTTCGCTTTAGCATGATCCCCGCGCAAACGCTTCGCGCGTGTCGCGGCCCAACCGGCTTCCAGCTGTCCTGGATCGTGCGCTACCGAGCCTCGATCGTGCCCATGTGCCGCACCCACTCCACGAGATAGAGGGACACCGAACCCAAAGTAAAGATCGTGACGAGCCCCATCAGGATCAGGTCGTAGGGGTGGGGCTCGAAACGGAAACCCAATGAGGCCAGCACCAACGCCGCGAACGCGACCTGCGCCACCGTGTTCAGCTTCGACACCATCAGCGGCTTCATCTCGACCGGCTTGTCGAACAACCATGACACAATCACGGCGGCGACGATCATGATGTCGCGCGACACCACCAGAATCACGATCCAGCGCGGCACCGCGCCCCAGATTCCGAGCGCAACATAGATCGACACCAGCAGTGCCTTGTCGGCGAGCGGGTCGAGCAGGGCGCCGAGCTCGCTCGTCATGTTGAAGCGCTTGGCAAGGAAACCGTCGACCGCATCCGACACGCCGGCGATCACGAAGATCGCAAACGCGATCTCCATCTGGCTCGAGACGATGGCCCAGACGATCACCGGCACCAGGATGATGCGGGCGAGGGTGATGATGTTCGGAATGCTCAAGTTGGGTCGCTTCCCGGCTAGAAGCCTGATTTTACTCGATATCCGGCTCTTTTGCGCGACGGCCGGGTGTTATCTACATAGTATCGTGGCAGCAATGCCGCGAGCCATTGCGCGGGGGCGGAATTCCTCGTAACCAGCCCCTGATCATCTGGAATTGGGCATGACCGAGCGCAAAAACGGGCTCACTTACGCGGATTCGGGCGTCGATATCGACGCCGGCAATCGTCTGGTCGATCTGATCAAGCCGATGGTGCGGGCCACTGCACGGCCGGGCGCGGACGCCGAGATCGGCGGATTCGGCGGGCTGTTCGACCTCAAGGCCGCCGGCTTCAAGGACCCTGTCCTGGTGGCCGCGACCGATGGCGTCGGCACCAAGCTGAAGATCGCGATCGAGACCGGCATCCATAGCGGCATCGGCATCGACCTGGTCGCGATGTCGGTCAACGACCTCGTCGTGCAGGGCGCGGAACCGCTGTTCTTCCTCGACTATTTCGCCTGCGGCAAGCTGCATCCGGAGGCCACCGCGCAGATCGTCGCGGGCATCGCCGAAGGTTGCCGGGAATCCAGCTGCGCGCTGATCGGTGGTGAGACCGCCGAGATGCCTGGCCTTTACAAGGATGGCGACTACGACCTCGGCGGCTTTGCGGTCGGTGCGGCCGAGCGCGGCACCCTGCTGCCGACCGGGGATATTGCGGCGGGCGACGCCGTGATCGGCCTGGCTTCGTCCGGCGTGCACTCCAACGGCTATTCGCTGGTGCGCAAGATCGTCGAGCAGTCCGGCGTGGCCTATGACGCGCCGGCGCCGTTCGCGCCGGTGATGACGCTCGGCGCCGCGCTGCTGACGCCGACCAGGCTCTATGTGAAATCCTGCCTGCGCGCGATCCGCGACACCGGCGCGGTGAAGGGTCTCGCCCACATCACCGGCGGCGGCTTCACCGACAACATCCCGCGCGTGCTGCCGAAGCATCTCGGCGTCGGCATCGACCTGGCACGGCTGCCGGTGTTGCCGGTGTTCAAATGGCTGGCCGAGCAGGGCGGCATCGCCGAGCTCGAGCTGCTGCGCACCTTCAACTGCGGCATCGGCATGATCGCGATCGTCAGGCGAGATGCGGTCGAGGCGGTGACCGAGGCCTTCACCGCCGGCGGCGAGACCGTGACGGTGCTCGGCGAGGTGATCGAGGCTAGCGGCGAACATCGCGTGGTCTATAACGGCCATCTCGATCTCTCCAGATGAAGCGCCGCACTGCCATCCTGATTTCCGGCCGCGGCTCCAACATGGCCGCGCTGATCGAGGCTGCGAAGGCTGCGGATTTTCCGGCCGAGATCGTCGCCGTAATCTCCAACCGTTCCGATGCTCCCGGGCTCGAGAAGGCGGCTGCGAGCGGCATTCCGACCGTCGTCATCGAGAGCAAGCCGTTCGGCAAGGACCGCGCCGGCTTCGAGGCGGCGCTGCAACGGACGCTCGACGACAGCCAGGTCGAGCTGATCTGCCTCGGCGGCTTCATGCGGCTGTTCACCGCCGAATTCGTGCGGCACTGGTACGGCCGGATGCTCAACATCCATCCCTCGCTGCTGCCGTGCTTCCCCGGCCTCGACCCGCACGGCCAGGCGTTGCGCGCAGGGGTCAAGCTGTCCGGCGCGACGGTGCATTTCGTGATCCCGGAGACCGATGCCGGGCCGATCGTGATGCAAGGGGCGGTCATGGTGGCCGACGACGACACGGCCGAGACGCTCGCCGCGCGCGTGATCACCATCGAGCATCGCATCTATCCGGAGGCGCTGCGGTTGCTGGCGTCCGGCCGGCTCACGCTCAAGGGCGACGTCTGCAAGACGCAGGGCAGCGCGGCAACCGACAGCGCGCTGATCGCGCCGGCGCCGTAGCGCGCGTTTGCGGAGGGGATCCCCGAGAATGGTCCCCCGGGTGATGCGGCCGGGGGAGGCATCAGGATGAAATCCGCGAGCAGCGACGATCAGTGAACCTTGGAGGTTCAGTGAACCTTGAGGTTCTCTGCCGACGCCTTGCCGCGGTTCTCCACCAGCTCGTACTCGACGGTCTGGTTCTCGTTGAGTGTGCTGAGGCCCGCTCGTTCGACCGCCGAGATGTGGACGAACACATCCTTGTCGCCGGCGGCCGGCTTGATGAACCCGTAGCCTTTGGTCGGGTTGAACCATTTGACGGTACCCTTCGGCATCGTCTCTCTCCCAGTCTAGACATAAAAAAGACGCGGCCACGTTTTCCACGTGCCACGCCACAAACGGGCTTTCCGCTGACTGCTCGGTTTCCGGGTCTTCAGATCCAACGTCTTCAAGTCCGAAGTTTCGCCTCTCGAAGCCTTGGATATCGAAGCGTTGGATATCGAAGCTTTGGATATCAACGTCGTGAAACGCACAGTCGAACGGCCACAATCCGATTGTGAAGGGATTGCAACACGAAAATTGCGCCTTAGCAAGCGCGGTGGTTTCGCATGGCGCAACCTGCGCCTGTGTCGCGTGCAGCCGGAGCCGCGCGTTCGGCCATTGGCCGATGCCGGGTTCCTCTTCGCGTTGCAACGTAACGTGCGCTAGTCGCGATCCACCCGCACCACGCGGCCCTTGTCGATCGCCAGCGCGAGCTGGCCGTGCTTGAGCTTGAGTGCCGCCTCGCCGAACAATTCGCGCCGCCAGCCGTGCAGGGCGCCGACCTCGGCCTGATCGCTGGCCGCGATCTGCTCGAGATCGTCGACGGTGGCGATCACCTTGCTGGCGACGCCGTGGCGCTCCGAGGTCATGCGGAGCAGCACCTTCAACAGCTCGACGGTCGCCGCACCGTTGGAATTGTTGCGCGGCTTTTCCAGCTTGGGCAGCGTCGCCTGATCGCGGGCGAGCCCGCGCTGCACGGCGGCAATGATGTCGGCACCCCATTTCGAGCGCTCGAAACCCTTCGGCAGCGAACGCAGATTGCCGAGCTTGTCGAGCGAGGTCGGCGCATGGGTGGCGATGTCGCCGACCGCGTCGTCCTTGAGCACGCGCGAGCGCGGCACGTCGCGGCTCTGCGCCTCCTGCTCGCGCCAGGCGGCGACCTCGATCAGCACCGCGAGCTCGCGCGGCTTGCGGACGCGGGTCTTGAGTCGCTCCCAGGCGCGCTCGGGATGGAAATCGTAAGTCTTCGGCGAGGTCAGGATCTCCATCTCCTCGCTGACCCAGTCGCTGCGGTCGCGCTTCTTCAGATCGGCATCGAGCGCTGCGAACACTTCGCGCAGATGGGTGACGTCGGAGACGGCGTAATGCAGCTGCTCGTCGGTCAGCGGGCGGCGCGACCAGTCGGTGAAACGGTGGGTCTTGTCGGGACGGTGGCCGGTGACGCGATCGACCAGCTGGTCGTAGGCGATGCTGTCGCCATAGCCGAGCACCATGGCGGCGACCTGGGTGTCGAAGATCGGATGCGGGATCGTGCCGGAGAGGTGCCAGACGATTTCGATGTCCTGCCGCGCGGCGTGGAAAACCTTCAGCACGGCTTCATTCGACATCAGCTCGAAGAACGGCTTGAGGTCGATGCCGGGCGCCAGCGCGTCGACCACGACGGCTTCGTCCGCGCTCGCCATCTGCACGACGCAGAGCAGGGGATAGTAGGTCGTCTCCCGCAGGAACTCGGTGTCGACGGTGATGACCTTGTGTTGGGCGAGCCGGTCGCAGGCGGCGGCGAGGTCGGAGGTCGTGCTAATCAGATCCATGAACAGTCCATGACGGCTTGACCACACGCGTTCTGCCGAAAGGGCAGCTATGTCAAGGGTCTTGCAGGGATTTTGGCCCTGCACGGGGTGAGGGACAGGGCATTTTTGAAACGATTGGGTGCGATTCGCAGGCGTTTTCAACCTGATCGTGCCGGGAATTCGGCCGTCGTCCCGGCGATCCCCACCCTCGTTGTCATCGCCCTGCTTGACCGGGATGACGAACGTGGGCTGAGCGCCATAGGCGCGATAGCCCGCTGTCCCCGGGGGCGCTCGACCAAAATATCGAAAACAACCCCATGCACAGTAGACAACGACAGCTAGCGGCGCTCGATACGGCAACTTGACACGTCGGGCAAATCAGCGATATTTTTCCATTATTCCGAAATCGTGCGGGTGCGACGGCTGGGTTTAGCAGCTTCATAATGAAGCGGGGCTTGCTCCCAGGCAACTCAGTGATTGGCGATTTGGGGGGCGGAGTGCTGAGCTTTCTCGGGAGAGCGCGAGCCTATAAGGGGCATTGCTCACGCTACAGAACTAGGCAATCCTGAAGGCGAGCTTTGCGGGGGACGTGTGATGCAATCACGCTGGCTGAAGCTTGTCGCCTTCCTGCTGCTGATCACGGTCAAGGAGCCGGCCATGGCCGAAAATCTTGCGGTGAGCCAAGAAATGCGGTCAGAGATCGCCGCCCTTGTCGCTGCGGAAGAAGCAGCCTGGAATAGCGGCAGCGCCGAGGCGTTTTGCCGATCGAGCGCTTCCCGATATTGTTTTCACCAATATCTTTGGCATGTTCTCAATCGGCAAACCGCCATTTGTCGCCCAACATGAGCGCATCTTCTCGACGATTTACAAGGGCAGTACCAATCACATCCAGATCGAGCACATCGCGCTGATCAAGCCAGACGTTGCGATCGTCGATACATTGACGGTCGTGGCGGGTGTGCAGCAAGCTCCCCCAGGCGTCCAGTTCATCGACGGTGCGTTACACACCCGGCTGGAGCAGGTTCTTGTGCGACGGGCGGACGGTTGGTGGATAGCGTCGTTTCACAACGTTGCCGTTAACCCGGCTTTCGCGAGCGGGCCTCCTCCGAAACGGTGATGAGCGATATATCTGCCCGTCGCGTCACGCCGCCACGAGTATGGGCACACAACAAGGAGCCGCGCCCGTGATCGCGACGCCGCCAGGGGCTGCTATCAGCGAGCTGTTTGCGCGTCGCCCTCAGGTGCGCAATTGCGCACCGGGGAATGACGACGGAGGTCGTCGTGCAAACTTGCGCCGTCGGGCAATCAGTGATTGGCGATCCGCCCGGCCTCGGCCGGCGCGGCGATGCGGCTCGAATTGATCCGCGCATCGTCAGCACCAATGCGCGATGGCCAGCCGTGGCGTGAGGCCAGCATCGTCAGCCTGTCCCTGACGAGATAATGCGCCGGGCTTTCGAGGAAGCGCCAGACGAACCACGCCAGCGCGACCATGCCGGCCACCACGAGCGCGGTCGAGAGCGCGTCCGGCGTTGGCGTGATCAGGAGCAGGATCACGTAGCCGAGTTGAAGATGCAGCAGGTAGAGCGGATAGGTGATGCCGCCGACGGCCCTGACGACGATGTCCGGCAGCGGCACGGACTTGATGCGGGTGGCGGCGAACACGATGCCGAGCGACACGATGCAGATCGCCGTGACGACGCGCGGGTCGAAGCTGCCATGGGTGTGGACGCCGAGCCGCTCCAGCTTGTGCACGGCCTGGAACGTCGCGGTGCCCATCGCCAGCGTCAGCAGGCTGTAGAGCCTGGTGTCGCGGCGTCCGCGGTAATGTTCGTAGATCAGGAGGCCAACGGCGAAGAAACCGCTGTCGTCGGCCATGAAGAGTTTCTCGAACAAGGGAACGTCGAGCGTCAGCTCGTTGGCGAAGGTGATCGCGATCCATGCCACGATGATCGTGTCGATCCGCCGTGGAAAGATGCCCCAGGCCAGGAACAGCGCGACCCAGGCGTAGAACACCACCTCGATCACCAGTGACCAGTAGGCGTCGTCCATGTAGGGCTGGCCGAGCATCGGCGCCGCAATGAACAGGTTTGCCAACCATTGCTGCCATGTCGCGTGGAAATAGTCGTGGCCCAGCAGCAGCGTCGCGAGGAACGTGAACGTCATGCAGATGACGAAGGTCGGATAGATCCGGCTGAAGCGGGCGATCGCAAAGCCGACCGGCGTGCGGCCTTCGGCCGAATAGGCGATGACGAAGCCGGAGATCGCGAAGAACACGGGGACGCCGAGAAAGCCGTACTGGGCGATCGGGGCGAGATACGGCAACGCCACTTTCTGGACGCCGTGCGATGCGGTGCCCCAGAAGCCGTAATGATACAGGATCACGGCCCCGACCGCGGCGAGCCGCAGCAGGTCCAGCACAGGAACCCGGGTGGAATCCGGTGATGTAGAGGCACTTGGCATACCCTCCCATCATGGTGGCCAGCCGTGAAGGCGTTCTTAATCCGGAGGCCGATGGGCCGGAGCGGCCGTTCACGATTGCAGGAGCGCCATGGCGATGCCGGCCGCCGCGCTGAGCACGACCACCACGAGCGGCGGCGCGCGCCATGCCGTGAGCAGGACGAAGCCGGCCAGCGCAATGCCGAAATCGAGCGGACGGTGCACGCTGCTGGTCCAGACCGGATCGTAGAGCGCGGCACCGAGGATACCGACGACGGCGGCGTTGACGCCGCGCATCATCGCCTGCGCCGCGGGCCGCTTGCGGAAGCCGTCCCAGAACGGCAGCGCCGCGAGCAGGATGAGAAGTCCCGGCAGGAAAATGCCGACGAGGCCTGTGATGGCGCCCGGCACGCCCCCGATCACGGCGCCGAGATAGGCGGCGAAGGTGAACAGCGGGCCGGGTACGGCCTGCGCCGCGCCATAGCCGGTCAGGAACGCGTCGTCGCCGATCCAGCCCGGCGTCAACACCGCTTCGCGCAGCAACGGCAGCACGACGTGGCCGCCGCCGAACACCAGCGCGCCGGAGCGGTAGAAGGCCTCGAACAGGCCGGCGCCGGGCCATGTCCGCGACAGCAGCGGCAATCCGGCCAGCAGGGCAAGGAACAGGATCAGCGCGGCCACGCCGACGCGGCGCGACACCGGCATCGCGATGTGGGTCGCGCCGTTGGCCGGTTGCGCCCGGCAGAACCACAGCCCGGCGACGGCGCCGAGGACGATCGCCCCGATCTGCGCGATCGACGAGGAGCTCGCGAGGATGATGAGGGCTGCCACGGTCGCGATTGATGCGCGCTCACGGTCGGGACAGAGCGAGCGCGCCATGCCCCAGACCGCCTGGGCCACGATCGCAACCGCCACCAGCTTGAGGCCGTGCACCAGGCCGATGCCTGCCGGGCCGCTCAATCCGCCGGCGCCATAGCCAAACAGCACCAGCGCAAGCGCAGACGGCAGCGTGAAGCCGGTCCAGGCCGCCAGGGCGCCCCAATAGCCCGCGCGCAGCAGCCCGAGCGAAAAGCCGACCTGGCTGCTCGCCGGGCCCGGCAGGAATTGGCAGAGCGCGACCAGATCCGCATAGGCCTGCTCGTCGAGCCAGCGCCGGCGCGTGACGAACTCGTCACGGAAATATCCGATATGGGCGATCGGACCGCCGAAGCAGGTGACGCCGAGCTTGAGGAAAATCAGCAGCACCTCGAGCGGCGAATGCGCAGCGCTCGCGGTGGCGGCCGGTGGATTGGGCTGTTGGACGTCGGTGTCGTTCAAGCGTCGTCAGTTCCGCAACTTGCGTCCTCGTCAGGACTCATCACGGCAAGCATATCGCGCTTTCGTGACGCGACGGCGCGATATTCCCCGCGACCTCCCTCAGCCGATCCAGCCGAGCAGCCGAAACCAGAGCAAATAAAGCGGCGCCAGCACCACGAACGAGATCACGCCGACAAGGAGACACATCTTGACCGCCGCGCTGGTCGGCACCCGCGCCATGCCGGCGGCGACGACGATCGGCGCGGCCTGATAGGGCAGCAGCGGCGTCGCATAGGCGAACACTTGCGACATCAGCACGGTCGGCAGTGTGAGGCCCGTATGCGCGGCGAGCGAGGAGGCGAGCGGCGTGAACACGGCAGGGACGCCGTTGGCGGTGACGACGAAATTGAGCAGGCTGGCGAGCCCGATCATCGAGGCGAAATCCGCCGCCGGCCGGGCCGGGTCGAGCGGCAGATGCGGAATGATGAGATCGCCGATCGTGGTCCCGAGTCCGGACCAGGCGACGACCGCGGCAAGCCCGAGGATGCCGCCGAGATAGATGCAGGTGCGGACATTGACGCCGGCGGCGAATTCCTCGCCGTTGAGGAAGCCGACGCGCGGCAGCAGGCAGAGGCACGCCGACACCAGCCCGACCCAGGCCGGGCGGATGCCGTGCAGCGAGTCCGTCATCCAGAAGGCGAGCGTCGCAAGCAGGATGATCGAGAGCCGCCATTCGGCCGTGCTCATCGGCGTCGTCTTGGCGTTGCCCTCGATCGGTTTGGGCGATGCCGGAAACAACCACACCAGACAACCGACCAGCACGATGCCCTTGAGGATGCCGACCACGGGCGCATGCAGCACGAGATACGACAGGTAGTCGAAATGCACGCCATAGGCGCGCTCGGCGGCGCCGGTCATGATCAAATTCGGCACATTGGCCGGCAGGATCGATGCAGAGAGCTGATAGGTGCCGAAGCCCACCGCGAGCGCGAGCGCATAGCGGCCCGGCGATCCCTCGGTGAGGCCGGCGCGATCCGCCAGCGCCAGGATGATCGGCATCAAGAGCGCGATGCGGCCCATGTTCGAGGGCATCACGAAGGCCAGCGCGTAGGTGAGCAGGATGACGCCGGCCACCATCCGAAACCTGGAGCCGTTGAGATGCTCCGCGAGCAGGGCGGCGATCCGGTCGGCGAGCCCGACCTTGCGGATCGCAGTGCCGATCACGAAGCCGCCGAGCACCAGCCAGAACGCCTCCGACTGGAAGCCGGAGAACAGCACGTCGGGCGGTGCGGCGCGGAACACCGCCACTGCGGCGAAGAACAAAAGCGCAGTGAGGAATTCCGGCAGCAGGCTGGTGGCCCACAGCAGGATGGCGATCGCGGCAAACCAGCCGGGATGGATCAGCGACGAAGCGGTCTCGGTCATGGCAGGGAATCAAATGGAGCGCGCGGGACAGCGCGAGCATAGCACCACGGAACACGGCTGTACGGCGGCGGCGAACAACGCTGCCGTGTCGAGATGGTTGGGCGGTCTTACGCGACGCGCCGATGGCAGACGGCTTCGATCCGGTTGCCGTCCGGGTCGCGCAAAAAAGCCCCGTAATAGTGAGGATGGTATTCGGGACGCAGGCCCGGTGCGCCGTCGTCCGATCCTCCGGTTGAAAGCCCGGCATGCCAGAAGGCATCGACCTGCTCGCGGCGTTTCGCCTTGAAGCACCAATGCCGACCATATGCCGATTCGGGCACAGGGCCGGGGCGGATGATCAGGTAGGTCAGGTCCGGATGATCGGCATCGCAGCGCTCGCCGTAGCTGATCCAGGTGTCACCGCTGCTCATCTTGGTGACGCCGAGCGCGGCCATCACGGCGTCGTAGAACGGCTCGGTCGCGCGCATGTTGGATACGGTGATGGAGACGTGGTCCAACATGAACGATCTCCAGAGTTGACGACGACGGCCTGCGAGGGGCGCCTGTCTGCCACACACCGATCCGCGCGGCTCGCGCGCCTCACTCGTAGCGCATGTTCTTCGACGGCCGGCGCGCGGCCGGCATCGCCAGGACGACGAGACACAGCGCGATCATCGCCAGTCCCATGAATTCGAATGCGAATGCGTCCACGGCCCATTCTCCCCCATTAGAAACAGTTAGACTTGTTGGGGGAGCGTTGACGCGCTGTTAAGCCTTATGGTTACCGCCGCGAGGCTCCCGGCATGGTGGAGGGTGAGTTAACGCTCACGACGGGCGTCATGCGAGCGGCCGGCGGCGCGCTAGGCCACGAGCTTCGGCAACGCGGCTGCGAGCGCATCCACCGCAAGCCGGACCTTTGGCGGCAGTCGCGGCGTCGGCAGCCACAGCGCATGGCAGTCGTAGGGCAGCTCGCCTTCGTTGCCGAGAACGCGGACCAGCGCGCCGCGCTCGAGGCGTTCGCGCACCAGCCAGGAGGGCAGCCACGCGAGCCCCATGCCGCGCGCCGCAGCGTCGGCGATGGCCTCGAGATCGTCGAGCCTGAGCCGCCCGGCGGGCCAGATCTCGCGCGGCTTCTGGCCGTCGCGCGGGAACAGCCACGAGCGAACGCCCCCGGAGCGGCGATAGACGATTGCCTGGTGCTGGCTGAGCTCGTCAAGCGTGCGCGGCCTGCCGTGCGCCTTCAAATACACGCGCGAGCCGCACACCACCATGCGCTGGCGGGCGATGCGCCGCGTGATCACGCCGGACGGCGCATCGAGATCGCCGGTCCTGATCGCGAGGTCGTAGCCGCCCTCCATCAGATCGGCGACCGGATCGCCGAACGAGAGATCGAGCTCAAGCGCAGGATATTTCTGTGCGAGCTTGAGCAGCAACGGTGCGACGCAGTGCCGGCCAAGCAGCGCCGGCATCGTCACCTTCAGCCGGCCGCGCGGTTCGGACAGTTGATCGGTCGCGAGCGCGTCGGCGGCTTCCGCTTCGGCGAGCACGGCGCGGCAGCGCTCGTAATAGGCCTGTCCGAACTCGGTCAGGCTCTGACGCCGCGTGGTGCGATGGAGCAGGCGGACGCCGAGCCGCTCCTCGAGGAAGCGGACGTGCTTGCCGACCATCGGGCCGGACATCTCGAGCGCCTCGGCGGCGGCTGCGAAAGAGCCGAGATCGACCGCCCTCAGAAACACGGCCATGCTGGTCAGGCGGTCCATCATTCGAAACTCCTGGTTTTGACTGTTCAGTCTGCGCGATGATTTATCCGCCGAATTGGCGTTGGCATAGCTCATTCAATTGAACTGTTTTGCAATTCAGGAGTGTTGCCGATGGCGCGCGTGGTTCGTTTTCATCAGACCGGTGGTCCCGAGGTGCTGCGCATCGAGGATGTGGCGATCGCGCCGCCCGCGCGCGGCGAGGTTCTGATCCGGATCAAGGCGCTCGGACTGAACCGTGCCGAGGCGTTGATGCGCAGGGGGACCTATATCGAGACGCCGGCGTTGCCGTCCGGCCTCGGCCTCGAGGCCGCCGGGCTTGTCGAGGCGATCGGCGAGGGCGTCTTCGGTTTCGCGCCGGGCGATGCCGTCAGCATCGTGCCGCCGATCTCGATGGCGCGGTGGCCGGCCTATGGCGAGCTTGCGACGTTCCCGGCCGAGCTGGTCGTCAAGCATCCGCCGGCCCTGGGGTTCGAAGCGGCCGCCGCAGTCTGGATGCAATACCTCACGGCGTATGGCGCGCTGGTCGATGTCGCGAAGCTCGCGCGTGCCGAGTTCGTCGTCATCACGGCCGCATCGAGCAGCGTCGGGCTCGCCGCGATCCAGATCGCCAATCGGATCGGTGCGATCCCGATCGCGGTGACGCGGACCTCAGCCAAGGCGCAGGCATTGCGCGACGCCGGCGCTGCGCATGTGATCGCATCGGCGGAGGAAGATTTGCAATCAAGGCTGGAGCAGGTCGCCGGGCCGAACGGTGTTCGCGTGGTGCTCGATCCGGTCGGCGGGCCCATCTTCGTGCCGCTGACGTCAGCCATGGCGCATGGCGGCATCCTGATCGAGTATGGCGGGCTCAGCCCCGAGCCGACGCCGTTTCCGCTGTTCACCGTGCTGAGCAAGAGCCTGCTCCTGCGCGGCTACCGCGTGCATGAGGTCGTCCAGGATCCGGCACGGCTTCCGGCGGCGAAAGCGTTCATCCTCGACGGGCTGGCCGACGGCGCGCTGAAGCCGATCATCGCGCGGACGTTTCGGTTCGAGGAGATCGTCGAGGCCCACCGGTATCTGGAGTCGAACGTGCAGTTCGGCAAGATCGTGGTGACGCTGTGAGAGTCGCTCCAGCGTCATTGCGAGCGAAGCGAAGCAATCCATCGGCCCGCGTACACGGCGGTATGGATTGCTTCGTCGCTGCGCTCCTCGCAATGACGGCGTAGAGACTCACGTCCCGCAGAACGTCTGGGTCACCAGCTGCTCGGGGAGCGGCGGTTCGGCGTAGGCCGCGAACTGCGGCTGGTCCTCATAGGGCCTGGCCAGCACCGTCAGCAGTTCCTCGAACGGACCGTAGTCGTCGTTGGTGACGGCCGCCTGGATCACCGCCTCGATGCGGTGGTTGCGCGGGATGAAGGCCGGGTTGACGGCAGCCATCGCGGCCTTGCGCTCGGCCGGCGTCTGCCGCTCCAGCGCGAGGCGGGCACGCCAGCGGCCGACCCATTCGTCGAACGCTGCGGGATCGGTGAACTGGGCGCGGACGTCGGCGGCGTCGTCGGCCGCGGCCGCGCCGAGATGACGGAAGCTCAGCGTGAAGTCGGCGGCGTTCTTCGCCATCGCGTCGAGCAGGTCCTGGATCAGCGCCTCGTCACCGTCGTGCGCGGTGAACAGGCCGACCTTGGCGCGCAGCCCGGCCTGATAGGCCGCGGTGAACTTTTCCGGAAAATCGCCGAGGATCGCTTGCGCCTGCTCGATCGCCTTCTCCTGCTCGCCGTCGAACAGCGGCAGCAGGCACTCGGCGAGCCGGGTCAGATTCCACAGCGCGATGCGCGGCTGGTTGGCATAGGCATAGCGGCCCATCTCGTCGATCGAGGAGAACACCTGCGCCGGATTGTAGGCGTCGAGGAAGGCGCAGGGGCCGTAGTCGATGGTCTCGCCCGAGATCGAGGTGTTGTCCGTATTCATCACGCCGTGGATGAAGCCGACCAGCAGCCAGCGCGCCACCAGCGCGGCCTGCCGCGCGACGACGCCGGCGAGCAGTGCGTGATAGGGCTGAGCGGCATCCTTCAGCTCGGGATAGTGCCTGGCGATGACGTGGTCGGCGAGCGCGCGCACGCCGTCGGTGTCGCCACGGGCGGCAAAGAACTGGAAGGTGCCGACGCGGATGTGGCTCGAGGCGACCCGGGTCAGCACCGCGCCCGGCAGCGCGGTCTCGCGCATCACCGCCTCGCCCGTGACCACCGCCGCGAGCGACCGCGTGGTCGGAATGCCGAGCGCGAACATCGCCTCGCTGACGATGTATTCGCGCAGCACGGGGCCGAGCGCGGCGCGGCCGTCGCCGCGGCGCGAGAACGGGGTCGGGCCGGATCCCTTGAGCTGGATGTCGCGGCGGACGCCGTCCCGGTCGATGACCTCGCCGAGCAGGATGGCGCGGCCGTCGCCGAGCTGGGGAACAAAGTGCCCGAATTGATGGCCGGCATAGGCCATCGCGATCGGGTCGGCGCCGTCGGGCAGCCGCTTGCCGGCGAGGATTTCGGCGCCCTCCGGCGTCGCGAGCAGGTCCGGATCCAGCCCGAGCTGGACCGCGAGCGGCCGGTTCAGCTTGATCAGCCGGGGGGCGGCCACCGGGGTCGGCGCAACGCGGGCGAAAAAGTTCGCCGGCAGTGCCGAATAGGTGTTCTGGAACGGGAAATGGATGGTCATATCGGGAAGATAGGCCTGCGGGGCGAATAGGCAAACGTTCGGCGGCGAGCCGCCCGGAAAATTGACCATTCGGGCGAAAAACCGGGCGTTCCATTGGTTGCCGCACCCGGCCTCGTCGGGTAAACCCTCCGCAACTTCGGATAGGGCATTTTTGGCCCTGTCGCGATTCGACCCTCCGACATCAGTTTTGGAACGAATATGCATCGCTACCGGTCACACACATGCGGCGCGCTCCGAGAGAGCGATATCGACCAGACGGCCAGGCTGTCAGGCTGGGTCCACCGGGTCCGCGACCATGGCGGCGTGCTGTTCGTCGATCTGCGCGACCATTACGGCATCACCCAATGCGTGGCCGATCCGGACTCGCCGGCGTTCGCCGAGGTCGAGAAGTTCCGCTCGGAATGGGTGGTGCGGATCGACGGCAAGGTGCGTCGCCGTCCCGCCGGCACCGACAATCCCGAGCTGCCGACCGGCATGATCGAGGTCTACATCAAGGAGATCGAGGTGCTGGGCGCGGCGGCCGAGCTGCCGCTGCCGGTGTTCGGCGAGCAGGAATATCCTGAGGACATCAGGCTCAAATACCGCTTCCTCGACCTGCGTCGCGACAAGCTGCACCAGAACATCATGACCCGTGGCGCGGTGGTCGATTCCATGCGCAAGCGGATGAAGGAGCAGGGCTTCTTCGAATTCCAGACCCCGATCCTGACGGCGTCCTCGCCGGAAGGCGCGCGCGATTTCGTGGTGCCGTCGCGCATCCATCCCGGCAAGTTCTACGCGCTGCCGCAGGCGCCGCAGCAGTACAAGCAGCTGTTGATGATGTCGGGCTTCGATCGCTACTTCCAGATCGCGCCGTGCTTCCGCGACGAGGATCCGCGCGCCGACCGTCTGCCGGAGTTCTACCAGCTCGACGTCGAGATGAGCTTCGTCACCCAGGACGACGTGTTCGCCGCGATGGAGCCGGTCATCACGGGGGTGTTCGAAGATTTTGCCAACGGCAAGCCGGTGACCAAGAACTGGCCACGGATTCCGTTCGCCGAGGCACTTAAGAAGTACGGCTCAGACAAGCCGGATCTGCGTAACCCTATCGTCATGCAGGACGCGTCCGAGCACTTCCGCGGCTCCGGCTTCAAGGTGTTCGCGCGGATGCTGGAAGACCCGAAGAACCAGGTCTGGGCGATCCCCGGCACCGGCGGTGGTTCGCGCGCGTTCTGCGATCGGATGAACTCATGGGCGCAGGGCGAGGGCCAGCCCGGCCTCGGCTACATCATGTGGCGTGAAGGCGGCGAAGGCGCCGGTCCCTTGGCGAACAACATCGGAGCCGAGCGCACGGCTGCGATCCGCGATCAGCTCGGCCTGAAGGAGGGCGATGCTGCGTTCTTCGTCGCCGGCGACCCCGAGAAGTTCTGGAAATTCGCAGGTCTCGCGCGCACCAAGCTCGGAGAGGAATTGAACCTGATCGACAAGGACAGGTTCGAGTTCGCCTGGATCGTCGATTTCCCGATGTACGAGTATGACGAGGAGAACAAGAAGGTCGACTTCTCGCACAACCCGTTCTCGATGCCGCAGGGCGGCCTGGAGGCGCTGAAGACGCAGGACCCGCTGACGATCAAGGCGTTCCAGTACGACATCGCCTGCAACGGCTACGAGATGGCTTCCGGCGGCATCCGCAACCACAAGCCGGAAGCGATGGTGAAGGCGTTCGAGATCGCCGGCTACGGCGAGCAGGAGGTCATCGACCGCTTCGGCGGCATGTACCGTGCGTTCCAGTACGGCGCACCGCCGCATGGTGGCATGGCGGCCGGTCTCGAGCGCATCGTGATGCTGCTGTGCGGCACCAACAACCTGCGCGAGGTCTCGCTGTTCCCGATGAATCAGCAGTACGTGGACCTGCTGATGGGCGCGCCGTCGGACGCAACGCCGAAGCAGCTCAAGGAGCTGCACATCAAGGCCAACCCGCCGGCGAAGAGTTAGCCTCCAAAGTCACCTCGCCCCCGCGCTTACGGGGGGAGGGAGATGAGGTGCGTAGCCCGGATGGAGCGAAAGCGAAATCCGGGGCGGTCCCTGTCGCGGCGAAAGTGTTCCCGGATTGCGCTTCGCTCCATCCGGGCTACGGGGAGGGGCTGTGCATCACAGCCCCGTCGAGGCCTCGATCTTGAATTGCGCCAGCGCGGATTGCGGATCGGTCTTGAGCAGCTGCAGCAGCTGAAGCGCCGGCGCTTTCGCGCGCGGGGTCAGCTTGATGACCAGCGTCTGACCCGGCGTCTCGATGAACTGGCTGATCGCGGTGACGAGGGCGGTCGCATCCGGATTGGCGCCGCCGATCGCTTCGCCCTGCGCCTTGATGCTGTTGAGAACGGCGTTGCGCGCCTCGTCGCGGCTGACGCTCTGGGTCCGCGCGAACTGGGCGATGGCGAGATCGATGACGCCGAGGTCGTGCACGGTGAGCTCGATCGCGCCGGCTTCGATCTGCGCGGCCGCACCCATCGATTCCGCGGCGCTGGTCGAGAATGCCTCGCGCGGCACGTTGGCAAGGGAGAGCTTCGCCGATGCATTGAGGAGGCCCGCCATGTCGAGCCTGACCGGCTCGAGCGCGAACACGCGTGACGCCTCGGTCCAGGCGGCGCCGAGATCGGCATCGACGGCCATCCGGTCGATCCCGGCGGCGACCAGCGGCTGCTGCCGCGGATCGGTCGCGTCCAGCGGCGCCGCCATCTTCGCGACCAGCCGCAGCTTGCTCGGGATCGTTCCGACGAACTGGCCCCAGTCGAGGCTGAGGACGTCGATGTTGACCGGTTTGCCGGTGGCCTTGTAGGGCGAGGTGACGCCCTTGACCTCGACGCCCTCGATCAGCGGGAACAGCGCCAAGGCCTGTTCGGCCGACGGTTTCTCCGCGGCAAACTGCGCAGAGAGCCGCATGAAGCTCGCGACATCGAGCGACTTCAGCGCGAAGCGTCCGACCTTGAAGGGGCCATTCGGCGCGCGCGCATCGAGTCCCTCGATCGCAAGCTCGGCGATCTTGCCGTGTTCGAAATTGAACCGCATGGAGGATAGTTTGAAGGGGCCTTGAGGTGTCTCGACCGAGAGCCCACGCATCTCGGCATTGCCGATGCCGACGCCCGAATAGAAGCTGGCCATTTTTTCCAGGAGTTCGCGCGCCTGGGCGGGAGACGGCGATGGGTTGCCCGGCGCCGGAATCATCGCCATCAAGGCCGGCAGTTGCATGCGCGATGGGTTGATCCTGACGTCGTCGACAGTCATGCCATCGATCCGCATGTTGAGGCCGGGCGTCGCGGCTATGACAAAGGGACCGGCCGACGCATGTCCCTGAGCCCGGTACTCCCGGTTATCGTTGGCCTTGGCTGGATCGTACATCGCTGCGATCGCGCCGACATCGATTTCTGTCGCGACGAGATTGGAGAGATCGCCGGTCATCTTGACCGGCTTGCCTGCCGCCTCCGAGTCGATCGTGAACGCGAATTTGTCGGTCTTGCTCGAAGCGATCTTTCCATCCCTGATATTTTCGATGGCAAGCCCCAAATAGGTGAGCTCGCCGCCGGCTTTGTCGCCGGCATGTGCTGCGGCGGCGAATATCATCGTTGAGGTCAATTTGGGTGCGGTCACCGACGACGCGTTTACGCTCGCGAGCTGGGCGAATGCAATCCGGTACAGCTCGAAGATCGACGACGAAGCGGGAGGCGGAGGCAAGGTGGCGGGACCGGAATAGTTTTTCACCGTGATCCGCGGCGCCTTGTGGGTCAGGGAGGCGATCGCTGGGGTTGGTCCCGCCACCGCCATTTCAACATCGCTGAATTCGATATTGTCGGCGGAGATCCGGCCCGCGTCCGGCTGACCGAGGCCAGTCATTGTGAGACTGGCAATCCTGACGTTGACTGGGGCCTGCGCGCCCGACTCGGTGGCAATGTCTGAAATCGTCAAGGTGCGGCTCTTGACGTCGAAGGCGATCTTGCCGTGGCTCGCCTTGGCGCCGGCGGCACGGACCTGCTCGAACGCGGCCTCGACGTCGCGGATGACCCGGCGCTGGGCATAGAAGTCGAAACCGAAGTAGCCGCCGGCCGCGAGCGCTGCGACGGCGATCAGGCCGAGCAGAATTTTCTTCATTCGGTCAACTCCGGATCATCAAGGGAAAAAAAATTGCCAATCCACGGCCGGAAGGTGCAGCATCGATGAACGGGCCCGCCCGGGCCTGTTGACGGGGACATTATCGGATGTTGCATCCAAGTGGTTGGACATGCTTCACATCCGGCTCGATTTGCCGGACAACTGACTTTTGCCTGGATTAGCACAGAAACAAGAAATTTGGGCCGGAAACGCGGGGAGCACGCATGTCGTCATCGTCTGAAGAACTCCATAACGCCGCGCTCGCCTATCACCGGCTGCCGCGACCGGGCAAGCTTGAGATCCAGGCGATCAAGCCGCTGGCCAACCAGCGCGACCTGGCGCTGGCCTATTCGCCGGGCGTCGCCGCCGCCTGCACCGAGATCGCCAAGAACCCGGCCGAGGCGGCGACGCTGACCGCCCGCGCCAACCTGGTGGCGGTGGTCTCGAACGGCACTGCGGTGCTCGGTCTCGGCAATATCGGCCCATTGGCCTCCAAGCCCGTCATGGAAGGCAAGGCGGTGCTGTTCAAGAAATTCGCCGGCATCGACGTGTTCGACATCGAGATCAAGGCCGACACGATCGAGCGCGTGGTCGAGACCGTGGCCGCGCTGGAGCCGACCTTCGGCGGCATCAATCTCGAGGACATCCGCGGGCCGGAGTGCTTCGAGATCGAGGCGCAGCTCAAGGAGCGCATGAAGATCCCGGTGTTCCACGACGACCAGCATGGCACCGCCATCATCGTCGCTGCCGCGATCGTCAACGGCCTGCTGCTGAACGGCAAGCAGCTGTCCGATGTGAAGATCGTCTGCTCCGGCGCCGGCGCCGCCGCGATCGCGACCCTCAACCTGCTGGTCTCGATGGGGGCGCAGCGCAAGAACATCTTTGTCTGCGACATCGACGGCGTGGTCTATGAGGGCCGCAACACCACGATGGACCGCTGGAAGGCGGTCTATACCCAGAAAACCGACGCGCGCGTGCTGGCCGACGTCATTCCTGGCGCGGACATCTTCGTCGGGCTGTCGGCGCCGGGCGTGCTGAAGCCCGAGATGGTCAAGCAGATGGCCGACAAGCCGCTGGTGATGGCGCTTGCCAATCCGGTGCCGGAGATCATGCCGGAAGAGGCGCGCGCGGCGCGTCCCGACGCGATGATCTGCACCGGCCGGTCGGACTATCCGAACCAGGTCAACAACGTGCTGTGCTTCCCCTTCATCTTCCGCGGCGCGCTCGACGTCGGCGCTACCGCGATCAACGAGGCGATGAAGCACGCCGCGGTCGACGCGATCGCGCAGCTCGCGCGCGATCCGCCGTCGGATGCGGTGGCGCATGGTTTCGAGACCGGGGAGACTCAAGGGTTCGGTCCGGGTTCGCTGATCCCGAGCCCGTTCGATCCGCGCCTGATCCTGCGCATCGCGCCGGCCGTGGCCAAGGCCGCGATCGAGTCCGGCGTCGCGACCCGGCCGATCACCAATTTCGACGAATACGCCGCCAATCTCGAGCGCTTCGCGTTCCGCTCCGGCCTCACCATGAAGCCGGTGTTCGCCAAGGCGAAGACCCAGCCGGTGCGCGTGATCTACGCCGAAGGCGAGGACGAGCGGGTGCTGCGCGCCACCCAGGTGGTGCTCGAGGAGAAGCTGGCGCGGCCGATCCTGGTCGGCCGTCCGTCGGTGGTCGAGACCAGGATCAAGCGCTTCGGCCTGTCGATCAAGGCCGGCCGCGATTTCGACCTGGTCAATCCCGAGGACGACCCGCGCTACCGTTCCTATGTGCAGTCCTATATCGACGTCGCCGGCCGGCGCGGCGTGACGCCGGAGGCCGCGCGGACCGTGGTCCGCACCAACAACACGGTGATCGCGGCGCTCGCGGTGTCGCGTGGCGAGGCCGACGCGATGCTGTGCGGTGTCGAGGGCCGCTACATGAGCCATCTGCGCCATGTCCGCGAGATCATCGGCTTCCTGCCGGGGGTCAGCGACTATGCCGCGCTGGCGCTGATGATCACCTCCACCGGCGCGCATTTCCTCGCCGACACCCAGGTACGGCCGAACCCGAGCGCGGAGGAACTCGCCGAAGTGGCGTCGCTCGCGGCGATCCACGTCCAGCGCTTCGCGTTCAAGCCGAAGGTCGCCTTCGTGTCACATTCCGACTTCGGCAGCTACGATACCGATTCCTCGCGCAAGATGCGGCGGGCGACCCAGCTCCTGAAGGAGCGACATCCGGAGATCGAGGCCGACGGCGAAATGCAGGGCGACACGGCGCTGTCGGCCGCGGCGCGCCGCATGGTCTTGCCGCAATCGCGGCTGGAGGGTGAGGCCAACATCCTGATCATGCCGAACCTCGATGCCGCCAACATCGCCTACCAGATGATCAAGTCGCTCGCCAACGCGTTGCCGGTGGGGCCGATCCTGATCGGTCCGGCGCGCCCGGCGCACATCCTCACCCCCGGCGTGACGGCGCGCGGCATCCTCAACATGACGGCGGTCGCCGCCGTCGAAGCCCAGGAGCGCGCCGGCCGCGCGCAGCCGACGCTGTTCGGCTGACGGGCGTTGTTTGAGCACGTTATGTTCGGAAAGCCGCAGCGCGGTTTTCCGCATCGTGTCCGGGCCGGGATGGATTCGATTTGATCGAAACAGGCGGGGCGGCCATAATCGCTCCGCCTGCTTCGTCCGATTTCTGCCATCCAGTGAGGCCGACCCATGCCAGCGTTCATCACCTTCGGACGGATTCTGTTTGCCGTGCTGTTCCTCTATTCGGGAGCGAGCAAGTTGTTCGGCATCCAGGCAACGGCGGATCTGCTCACGGCCAAGGTGACGATCCCGGCGGTGGTGGTGCCGTATACGCAGCAGATCGAAACCTTCGTCGGCATGCCGTTCATGCAGCTGCTCGCGATCGCGATCGGTGGCTTCGAGATCGTCGCGGGGCTGATGATCGCGGTGAACTTCCTGGCGCGGTTCTTCGCGATCCTGCTGATCATCTTCGTCTGCTTCGCGACCTTCTACTTCCATGATTTCTGGAATCAGCCGGCGCCCGACAACCTCAAGACCCTGATCGATGCGCTGAAGAACCTGTCGCTGATCGGCGCACTGTTCATCATCGCCGGCTACGGCCGCGGCCCGCGCCGCGACGACCCGGCCTATGGGGACGTGTAAGTATCTCCGTGCGCAGGGCGGATTGGCGAAGCGTAATCCGCCGTTCCCCGGCGAGAAGCCGGCGGGCTACGCCTTCGGGTAACCCGCCCTGCAATCTCAACCCATCCGCCGCCACGGCGTGACGCTGACATCCTGCGCGCCGTCGATCAGCTGCGGCGCGCCGGCATGAAGGCCATGCGCTGACAGCACCTGCTGCGGGGTGCGGGCGGGGACGCCGGGGAAGCACGGCTCGCCGTCGGGGATGCGCACCTTCGGCGCGACCGAGAGCCAGAACGTATCGTAGCGGTCCATGAACATGCCGAACACGCCGGGGCCGCCGATGATCGCGACCATGCCCGAGGTGACGCCGGCCTCGCGGCTCGCGGTCTCGAACGGGCAGCCGGCTGGATTCCACAGCAGCGCCTTCGGATTGTCAGGGTCGGGCGCGAGGGCGGCGACCTTGCCGGTCAGGATCAGCCGGCGGCGCTGCGGCGCGTTCGGCTGCTCTTCCTGGGAGTGGCGGCCATGCACGACGAGGTCGGCACGGTCGAGGGCCGCGGTGAAGAACCGCTTGTCGCCCTCGATCTTGAGATCGTCGGGCATCACGTTGTGCGCATTCGCCAGCCGGCCGTCGGCCGAGACGATGACAAAGCCTTCGATACGCAACACGGACACCAGGATTATCGCTGGCGCGTCTACTGATCGACTGTCGTGACGACGCTGTTCACCGGCCGCGAGCTCACGGTCGGCAGCTTGACGTCCTTGGCGAGTTCCTGCTCGTATTGCGGCAGCACGGTCGCCGGGAATTTCGCACGCATCGCGACCACCTTGTAGCCGCCGGCCTTGAGCTGCGTCAGCAGCGTCGGCAGCGCTTCCGCGGTGTGCTTCTGGAAGTCGTGCATCAGGATGATGCCCTTGCCGAGCTTGGCGAGCTTCTTCATCACGTTGTCGATCACGGCCTGCGGGTTCTTCGACTTGAAGTCGAAGGAGTCGATATCGCAGGAGAAGATCGCGATGTTGCGGGTGCCGAGATAGGTCACCATCTCCGGCGGATGCTGCAACGCCGGGAAGCGGAAGAACGGGGCGGGGGATACCTCGAGTGCCCATTTGACCGCCGCGAGGCCGCGCTCGATCTCGTCCTTGCGCTGATCCTCGGTGAGCTTCTTGTTGTTCAGATTGGCGTGCGACCAGGTGTGTGACCCGACCGTGTGGCCGGCGGCATAGACCTGCCGCAGGATCTCCGGGTGATAGGTCGCGTGCTTGCCGATCGAGAAGAAGATGCCGGTGGTGCATTCATCGGCGAGCGCCTTCAGCACCGCCGGCGTGTTGCCCGGCCACGGACCGTCGTCGAAGGTCAGCACGACCTCGTGGTCGCGCAGGAAGTCGAGCTGCTTGAAATGCTCGAAGCCGAAGCCGGGACCGCCGGTGGTGTCGATCTCGACGGTGCGGGCGACGCCGAGGGCGTTCGGATTGTTGCAGGCGGCGCGCGCCGGCTGCGCCGGTTGTTTCGGTGGCACCGGGGCGGCCGCGGCGGTGGCGGGTGCTGGAGCCGCGGCGGCAGGTGCCGGAGCTGCGGCCGCTGGTGCGGCTGCCGGCGCGGCGGCGGCGCCCTTGGCGGGCGGCGTCTGCGACCAGGCAGCGCTCGAGGCGAGCAACGATACGGTCCCTGCGAAAATCAGACCTGCTGCAATGCGCATGGCGTGTTCCCTGCTGATCGCGCTCCCGGTGCCGGCTATGCCCGCAACCAAGGCCGCTTCGCCCCCAACCGATCGTACCCTAGTCGCAACGGCGGCGCCAAGGCAATGAAGGTGGCGGGCACGTACTCAAAATCCCAGTTAATTCCGGGGATTACCAACGTCTCTCAGGCTGCCGCCAGCGCCCGTGCGATCCCGGTTTTGATGCGCGTATCGTCGGGCGCGACCGACTCAGGGAACACGTCGGCGATATAGCCGTCGCGGCCGATCAGGTATTTGTGGAAATTCCAGCGCGGCACGTCCTTGGGCCGTGCCTCCGCCGCCCAGCGGTAGAACGGGTGTGCGTTTGCGCCCTTGACCACCGCTTTCGCTGCGATCGGGAAGGTGACGCCGTATTGGTGCTGCGCGGTCTCGGCGATTTCGGTCGGGCCCCCGGGCTCCTGGCCGCCGAAATCGTTGGAGGGCACGCCGATGATGACGAAGCCGCGTTCGCGGAATTCGGTCCAGACTTGCTGCAGGCCGGCATATTGCGGCGTGAAGCCGCAAAGCGATGCCGTGTTCACGATCATCAGCGGACGGCCGGCATAGTCGGCCAGGCGAATGTCGCCGCCGGCAAGTGCGGGGAATGAGAAGGCGTAAGCCGTGATCCGGCTCATCGCCGGCTGCTCGGCATACAGCGCACGGGATCCTGCGGCCGCGGCGAAGGCCGCCACGATCAATGTCCTGCGGTCCATCATGGTCTCGTCCCCGGAACAGATGTCGCCGGATCATAGTCCAGAGGGAGGGCTTGGGCTTTCAAGAAGGCGTTATTGCTGGCAGCGGGTAGCCTGGATGGAGCGAAGCGCAATCCGGGGTCGCACTCTCCGCGGACGGGCTGATGCCGGATTTCGCTGCGCTTTCCGGGCTACGCTGACTTCAGCGCAGCGGCAGGATGAAGTCGGTGCCTTCGCCGGTCTCGCCCTGGTTGACGCCGAGGTCGGAGACGATGATCGATCCGCCGGTGCCGAGCGCTTCGTTGATCCGCGCCATCGCATCCGCCGGAATCGTGATGCGGTCGAGCGCCTCGGCCGGGGTGTTGGTCGCCGGCTGCAGCCTGGCTTCGACCGGTGCTGCGGCCGCCAGCTTGCGGCGATGCGAGGCGCGCTCGTCGACGTCGATGCGGGCGGCGTTGCGGGTCGGCAGCGTCACCACCGACCAGCGCAGCAGGTTGGTATCGGCCTTGTCGGTCTCAGCGGTGAACACATGCGTTCCGAGCGGCCGGTCGCTGGCGGCGATCGTCACCGGCACCTCGAACAGCGGCGCAAAGTTCTGTCTCACATAGAGCTTGGAATCCTTGCGGCTGATGAACACCGCGATCTGGCCGGCGCGCTTCGACACGTCGATCTTGGCGAGGCCCGGCAGCCGAGCCGGATCCTTGGCTGCATCCTTATTGGCGTCGGGGGTCTCAGCTGCTGTTGCGGCTGCGGCAGGCTTGTCGGAGGTCTTGACTGGATCCGCCGGCTTGGCAGCGTCCTTGACTGCATCCGGCTTGGATGCCTCGATCTTCGACGTATCGGCCTTCGCTGCGTCAACCTTCGTCGTGTCAGCTTTCGGCTCGTCGGCCTTGGCTTCAGCCTTCACCGCGTCGTTTGCAGAAACCTCTGATTTCGGCGTGTCGGTGCTGCCGGTGGTTTCGCCGACCGTCTTGTCGTCGTTCGCGGTTGAGTTGGCATCGGCCGGCTTGTCGGCAGTCGCCTCGGGCTTGTCGGCGGCGAGCTTCTCCGCAATGGCGTCACGCGCCGTGGAGGCGGACGCATCGGACATCGTCGCCGACGCGCTCGCCGGCATCGCACCGCTGGCGTCGGCGGTGTGGGTGTTGTCACGCAGCGACGCGGCGGCGGCATGGCCGACGCTGCTGCGCAGATCGAGACCGGTCTGCGGCTTGTCCGCGCCCTTGTCGCTCTTCACACCGAGCGGCGCGTCCATCTTCAGGATATCGTCGGCGACCGGCTGTTGCGGCGCGACCTTCTGCGTCACCAGCAGCGGATGCGAGAAACTCTCCGGCGAGATCGTGCCGGGCGTGACGAACACGCGCGCGCCCATCCGCGTCCAGTTGTACATCTTGACCGCAAACGACATCGGCATGCGGATGCAGCCATGCGAGGCCGGATAGCCGGGCAGCACACCGGCGTGCATCGCAATCCCCGACCAGGTGATGCGCTGCATGTACGGCATCGGCGCGCCGCTATAGATGTTGGACTGATGGTATTTCTGCTTCTGGATGACGCTGAAGACGCCCATCGGGGTCGAGTGGCCCTTCATGCCGGTCGACACCGGGCTCTCGGCATAGAGGCCGTTGGCGTCGTAGACGCTGACCCGCTGCTGGTCGATCGAGACCGAGATGACCAGGGGACCTTGCGGCTTGCGGCCGGCCTCCTTCTCGATCGCTGGATTCTTCTTCGCTGTGCTGCGCTTCGGCCGGGCCCGCTGCGGCGGCATCGGCTCGACATCGTCGTAATAGCCGGAGTTTTGGTTCCAGTAGAACAAGGCCGCATCGGCCTGCGAGGAGGCGGCAACGGTGCCGGCGGCCGTCAGGATTGCAAACTGCCAGAACCGCCCGTTCGCAGAATCAAAAATCGAAATCCGACGTCCGCTTCCAGGCATATTCCGAATCCCAGTCCAAACTATTCATTGGTTGTCGCAGACGCGGAACACGTTCACCAGCGCAAGCGATCTAACCCTTCCGTGAGGGGCGAATTTTCGACGAAAGCGTAGCAAAAAAGCCTCACAAGAGGTTAAACGCCCGGTCCGATCACCGAACTGTCAGCGCCTTCCTGTGCGGCGTTTGCGCACTACATAGGCGACACCCACCCCGCGGAGACTTCCATGACATCGAGAACTGTGAGCTTGTGTGATGTGCGACTGTTGTCTCGGTGGGGGTGCGCGGCGCTGCTGATGTTGGTGGCTTTGGGGCAGGCGGCTCCCGCGGCCGCGGCCGACGAGCCGGACCTGATCTTTCGCCGCTCGACGGTGTTCAAATGGGTGAGCCCCAACGACAAGCTCGCCACCTATGGCGTCGACGATCCCGAGGTCGATGGCGTCGCCTGTCATTTCACGGTGCCGGAGAAGGGTGGCTTCAAGGGCTGGCTCGGGCTTGCCGAGGAAGTCTCTGATATCTCGCTGGCTTGCCGGCAGATCGGGCCGATCCGCTTCAAGGGCAAGCTCGGCCAGGGCGACGACATGTTCAGCAAGCGGCGGTCGCTGTTCTTCAAGAAGATGCAGATCGTGCGCGGCTGCGACGCCAAGCGCAACGTGCTGGTCTACATGGTCTATTCGGACAAGCTGATCGAGGGCTCGCCGAAGAACTCGACGTCGTCGGTGCCGATCATGCCGTGGGGCGCCGCCGATGCCACCGCGGTGCAGAAGTGCGGCGAGTTCATTCAGTAGCCGGGGCAGGGGCTTGGCCGGGCCGGCTGAAGCGGCGGGCGAGGCGGCATGATCCGGAAAAGTGCGAAAAGATCATGCTCGAACAAGACGCTAAAGCGCGACCTTCATCGCGTTTTAGCGCTTGGTTTGCCCGAGCTGCTTCGCGCTGATGCTCAGCCCCGGCTTGAGCTTCGAGTCGCGGCAGCCGACGAGGCGGACCAGCTTCTGCGGCGCGCACTCGTTGTCGCCCATGACGTAAGCGCCCTGCTGCGGCATCGCGGCCGTCATCTGTTGCTGCTGGCCGGATTTGCTGGCCGCGGATTCATTGCCAACACCCATGTTGCCATTGCCCACGACTGACATCCTTCGTTGGATCGGATCACAACAATTGTTGGATCGGGGAATCACCACAACGTGCCACCACGGAGATGGTTGCACGGCGCCCAGATGAGTCGGCCGAACCGTCGCCCGGTTCACGCCGCCCTTGCTGTGCCGCGTCCTGTCTCAGCAGAGGAAAGTTAAGAAAGCGCGGTAGGGCGCTCAATTTGCTGACATAATTCGCCTGAGATCCGCGGCGGCCGGGCTGGCTGTCGGCGCGCGAAATCTTGAACACGCGGATTGCCCGCGCGCCGCCACTGAAAACATTGGCGTTTTCCCGCGATTGTTTCGTGGGCCCCCGCTTGACGAAACAATTCTCGGGGGGATGAAACCATTTTCAGCTTGTTCCGCAGAACTCCCGAAACGGCAGATCGTTATCAACCCGTCAACACAGCGGCGCCGGGCGCCGAGTCGGAACGACGGAGACACTCAAATGCGAACCATGAGCCTGATCCTCGCCTTCGCTTTCGTGATGGCCGGTTCGTCGATGGCTGGCTCCCCGGACAGCGGTTTGCCCGGCATCGGCACCTTCTCCTATAACGGCTCGCCAGTCGTCACCTCGGCCCCGATGGTGATGGCGCAGGCCAACTGATCGCGACGCGAAAAACAGAACTGCCGGTAAAGGCTCCCCATGCTGATCCGTCTCTGCTCCGCCGCGATGTTCGCATCGATCATTCTGGCGGGTTCCGCGCAGGCTCAATCCCAGCTTCCACTTGAGTCGATGCAGATCCGCTCGCTGTATCGGGTGACCGAACCGCGCGACGAATTCGTCCGCCAATGCGCGCCGCATATGCTCGGCCGCTGGGCGCATCCCGAGGCTGTCTGCGGCTGTCTGCATGACCATGCGGCTGCGACGGTGGATGATCCCGATCTCCGCCAGGCCCTGCTGCGCGGCATCAGCGAGACCGGCGTGCCCACCATCGAGACCGACTGGGTGCCGCCGTCCAAACAGGGCGAGATCGGCCCGACCTTCACCAAGATCGCCAAGCCGACGCTGCAATGCATGTTCGAGCCGATCTCGAACTGAGCGGCGCATCACCGATGCAATGACGAACGAGGCGCCTCGCGAGAGCGGGGCGTTTACTTTTTGGCGAGGCGCTGCACGCAGCTTTGGGTCCGCACCACGCCGTTTTGGCTCAGCCTGGCGCCGATCACCTGCTTGATCTGCCCGGCTGGGCAGGAACCGTCATCGACCAGGACGCGCTGACCGACCCGGAGGTCGACGATGTCGGCCTCGCGCATGACGGTCTGTGCGGAGGCGGAATGAATGATCGCGCCAAGTGCGACGGCGCTAGCGAGCGCGACGAATCCAATGCGCGGCATCAAAGCCTCCGTCATTTGTTCTGGATCTTGACCCCGTCGGGGCCGACATTGATCTGCAGACCTTCGGGCTGTTTCTTTGCCTGGTACAGATTGTAGCCGAGCATGCCCGTGATCACGACCAGCGCGCCGATCACGAGATACAGGACGTTGCGATTGGGCATCCGGTATCTCCGTAAGAGGACGCTGACTCAACGATTCAACGCGGGCGACCTTAGTCAGGTGGCTGCGATTCTCCTAGAGCGCCGCGGCTGGGCGGATACCTTGCGCGTCGCGCGCAGCGCATTCAGCGTTGTCTTCGCCAGTTGTTCCGCCGACGCGACGAGTTGCGGAACCGGATGGCCGGAAAATCCCAGCACGAAGCCGGGCAGTGGCGGCGCGCGATGATAGGTCTCGGCGAGCAGCCAGCCGCCGACGCCGGCGGCGGCCTTTGCCTGCGCTGCGACCAGTGGATCGGTCGCTTGATCCAATCGCGCCACGAGATGCAGGCCCTGCGACGGCACGGGAACCGTGAGTGTCCCCTCGGACGCGTTTGTCAGCGTTGAGGCCAGCACGTCGCGCGCCTCGCGGTAGAGCTTTCGCGATTTGCGCAAGTTCGCCGCGAAGGCGCCGGAGTTCAGCATGTCGGCGACCGCGCCTTCCATCAACGTGCCGGGAAAGCGGTCCAGCGCGGCGCGCGCCGCCGTCACCGGACCGATCAAGGCTTCGGGCAGGGCGCAGTAGCCGATCCGCAATCCCGGAAACAGCGTCTTCGCGAACGTGCCCATGTAGATCACGCGGCGCAGATGATCGATGCCGGCGAGCGACAGCAGCGGCGCGCCGTCATAGCGGAACTCGCTGTCGTAATCGTCCTCGAACACGAAGGCGCCGGCGTCGCGTGCCCAGTCGAGCAGCTCGAGCCGGCGCGGCATCGCCATCTGCACGCCGAGCGGAAACTGGTGCGACGGCGTGACATAGGCGGCGCGTGCCGCGGGAGCGGAGAGGCGTCCCCTGTCGATGCGCATGCCCGAGCCATCGACCGGCACCGACACCGGGCGATAGCCGCAATGCTCGATCGCGCGCCGCGCCGCCGGGTAACCGGGATCCTCGCACCAGACCTGGTCGCCGGGCTTGAGGATCGCCCCGAGCACGATGCGCAGCGCGTGCAGTGTGCCCGACGCCAGCATGATCTGGTCGGGATCGCAGCGCAGGCCGCGCGCCGATAGCAAATGGTCTGAGATCGCCGCGCGCAATTCGCTGCTGCCGCGGGGATCGCCGTAATGCAGGTGCTCGGAGCCGAAGGCGCGCAGTCTGCGGCCGGCGAAGGCGCGGAAGCGTTGCAGTGCGCGTTCGTCGATATGGGTACAGCCGAGCGACAGCGCATTGTGTTGCGGCGGCTCGATCTCGATCTTCGTGCGTCGCGGCGCGGCGGCCTTTGCCGGGATGCGCGCCGCGACGAAGGTGCCCGAGCCCGTGGTCGCCACCGCAAAGCCGTCGGCGATCAAGCGCTCATAGGCCGTGGTGACGGCGTTGCGGCGGAAGCCGGTCTGCTTGGCCAGCGCGCGCGACGGCGGCAGCGGCTCGCCCGGTTTGACCAGGCCGCCGACGATGGTGTGGCACAGCGCCTGATAGAGCCGCTGCTGCGAGGCCGCGCCCGCCGTCACATGCGGGCCGGTGAGGTCGAGCGGCAGCTCCGGCTTGCGCGCCGCGGGCTCTCGGGAATTGGTCGGAATTTTTCGCATGGAATTGGCACTATCGCAGACCAAATGAACCGCTACAACTCTGGACAGATTCCAGATTTGGCGAGGCATACCGTGACCGAAGGCGCATCCACTCCGTCCTACCCGCTGTCGTCCCGCAACCGGGTCAAGCGTCGCCATGACCGCGGCTTCTACGACCACGCCACCGTGCACAAGATCCTGGACGCCTCGATGCTGTGCCACGTCTCCTACGTGATCGACGGCCAGCCCTATTGCACGCCGACCTTCTTCTGGCGCGAAGGCACCAGGCTCTATTGGCACGGCTCGAGCGCGAGCCGGATGCTGGAGAACCAGTCGGAGGGGCAGCGCGTCTGCCTGACGGTCGCTCATCTCGACAGCCTGGTGCTGGCGCGCTGCGGCTTCAATCACTCGGCCGATTATCGCGCGGTGATGGCGTTCGGCTCGGCCTATCTCGTTACCGACCCGGAAGAGAAGGAGCGCGCGATCGTCGCGATGGTCGACCGCTTCTTTCCCGACCGCACCGCAGGCCTGCGCGCCAGCAGCAAGCAGGAGATCAAGGCGACCTCGTTCATCGCGATGGAGATCGAGGAAGCCTCGGCAAAGGTGCGCGCCAAGGGCGTCGCCGACGACGATGAGGATTACGAGTTGCCGATCTATGCCGAGCGCATTCCGGTGCGCACGGTGCTCGGCGCGCCGGAGCCGTGTCCGCGGCTGCTCGACGGCGTGGCACGGCCCGCGACGCTCGATGGCTATTCGGAAGGCCGGCTGCTCGAAGATGCATTGCGGGATGCCTATTTTGCGCAATACCCGGCCGAGTGAAATCGGGTTACGTTGCGGCTCCCGCCTTTTCTGATGTCCCCCATGGAGCCGCCCGCATGACTGCCGAGACGCAACAACGAATCCTTGCCGCCGTTGACGAGGGATTCGATGCACAGCTTGCGACGACGCAGGCCTTTGTCGCGATCCCCTCGACCCGCGGTGCCGAGGGACCGTGCCAGGACATGATCGGCGACCTCTTGCGCGAGCGTGGCTATGAGGTCGACGACTGGCACATCAATCTCGACGATCTGAAGGATCTGCGTGGCTTCGGTCCGATCGAGCATGATTTCTCCAAGGCGCGCACGGTGGTCGGCACCTACCGCCCGGCGACAAATGCCGGCAAATCGCTGATCCTGCAGGGCCACTGCGACGTGGTGCCGACCGGCCCGCTGGAGATGTGGGAGACGCCGCCGTTCTCGCCCGTGATCAAGGACGGCAGGATGTACGGCCGCGGCGCCTGCGACATGAAGTCCGGAACCATCGCGGCGCTCTATGCGCTGGATGCGATCGAGAAGGCGGGGCTGAAGCCGACGGCGCGGATCCACTTCCAGTCGGTGATCGAGGAGGAGAGCACGGGCGTCGGCGCGCTCTCGACCTTGCAGCGCGGCTACCGCGCCGATGCCTGCTTCATCCCGGAGCCGACCAACGGCGCCATGATCCGCTCGCAGGTCGGCGTGATCTGGTTCCGCCTGAAGGTGCGCGGTTTCCCGGTGCATGTGTTCGAGGCCGGCGCCGGCTCGAACGCGATCATGGCGGCGTATCACCTGGTGCATGCGCTGGAGAAGCTCGAGATCGCCTGGAACGAACGCGCCAAGAGCGATCGTCATTTCAAGGACGTCAATCATCCGATCAATTTCAATCCGGGCATCATCAAGGGCGGCGACTGGGCCTCCAGCGTGCCGGCCTGGTGCGACGTCGACTGCCGCATCGCGGTGCTGCCGGGCTGGTCGATCGCCGAATGCCAGAAGGAGATCCTGGCTTGCGTGTCGGCCGCGGCACGCGATCATCGCTTCCTCTCCAACAATCCGCCGCAGGTCGAATGGTCGGGCTTCCTGTCGGAAGGCTATGAGTTGGTGAACTCCGAGGCGCCGGAAGCCGCCTTCGCCAAGGCACATCAGGCGGTCTATGGCGGCGCAGTGCAAGACCGCGCCTTCACCGCGCTGACCGACACGCGCTTCTACGGCCTGAACTACGACATCCCAAGCCTCTGCTTCGGTGCTAGCGGCGCGGCGATGCACGGCTTCAACGAATATGTCGAGCTGGACTCGCTGCGGAAAGCGACCAAGGCCATGGCGCTGTTCGTCGCGGAGTGGTGTGGGGTGGAGAAGGCGTAGGGCGCTCGCGCTCACATCATTGCAGTCGCAGTGTTGTACGTGATGGCGCAACACACTCGGTGTCGTCCCGGCGAAGGCCGGGACCCATAACCACAAATGCGGCTTGTTACGCAGCGCTGCAATGACGAGTCCCGTCACAACATCCGCCGCGGAGTATGGGTCCCGGCCTTCGCCGGGACGACGTTGGAAGGTTCAGCGCTCCGGCCACAACGCCTTCACGATCGCATCGAGCCCGTCGGTCAGCGCGGCGGGGCCGGGCTGCAGGATGATCGGCGACTTGATCTCGACGATGCGGTTGTCGCGCACGGCCGGAATGTCGCTCCAGCCATCGCGCGCGCGGATGCGATCGGGCACGACCTTCTTGCCGCACCAGGACGCCAGGATCACGTCGGGCATCGCCGCACGGACGGCGTCAGGCGTGACGACGCGATCCTTGGCGGCCTTGTGCGCGCGCAGGTGCGGCAACGCATCTTCGCCGCCGGCGATCTCGATCAGTTCGGACACCCAGCCGATGCCGCTGATCAGCGGATCGTCCCATTCCTCGAAATAGACCTTTGGCCGCGGCGCCGGACGCGGCGTAGCCGCGATCGCGGCGAGCCGTTGCTCGAGGCTTTGCGCGAGTTGCTCGGCACGCTCAGTGGCGCCGACCATGGCGCCGAGGGTGCGGATCATCGCGAGGATGCCGGCGACATCGCGCTGGTTGAAGACATGGACAGCGATACCGGCGCGCACGAGATCGGCGACGATGTCGGCCTGCAGATCCGAGAAGGCGAGCACGAGATCCGGGTCGAGCGCGAGGATCTTCGGCATGTCGGCGGAGATGAAGGCCGACACCCGCGGCTTCTCGCGGCGGACCTGCGGCGGCCGCACCGCATAGCCGGAGACGCCGACGATGCGGTCCTGCTCGCCGAGCAGATAGAGCGTCTCGACGGTCTCTTCGGTCAGGCAGACGATCCGGCGGGGAGGGAAGTCGCGCATCGCGGACGGTATGCAGACTCGCCAAGGATTGTCACGGCGGCGATGACGTCATCCGCTCCATTACCTTGGAGGTCATTGCCCGGCGTGCTGAGGCATTCCATCATGCCGGCACCAACCTTGAAGAAGACCGCACAGAGGGAGTGCTCATGACGCCGCTCGAAAAGATCCAGTCGATGAAGATGCCGTTTGCGGAACTGAAGGGCGTCACCTTCACCGAGGCCGATCGGGATCGTGTGGTCGCCAGGATGATGGTGCGGCCGGACCTCTGTACCCTCAGAAACACGATCCATGGCGGAGCGGTGATGGCGTTCGCGGACTCGGTTGGTGCCGCCGCCACCGTGATCAACCTGCCGGAGGACGCCAAGGGCACCACGACGCTGGAGAGCAAGACCAATTTTATCGGCGGCGCCAAGGAGGGGAGCACCGTGATCGCCACCGCGACACCGGTCCACCGGGGCCGGCGGACCCAGGTCTGGCAAACCCGGCTGGAGACCGAAGACGGCAGGCTGGTCGCGGTCGTTACGCAAACGCAACTGGTACTATGATGAGGCGATGATGTGATTTTTCGATCACATCATTGTTTACTTAAATGAATCTAGATACTTGAATTATATTGTGCGACGCACAATATGGGGATCACTAGGGACTCGACGCCTCCTCGAGGGCTACCAAGAGGAGTTATGAAATGAACTATGATTCCATCCGTCCGACGTCCGCGAAGGGCACTGTGCGGACGTTGAGCCAGCAGGAGGAGCTTCCTCTGCTGCGCGATCACCTGTTGCGACTGGACCGTACCAGCCGCCATGATCGTTTTCATGGCTTCATCGACGACAGTTTCATCCGCCGCTATGCCGAGCGCTGCGCCAACGACGGCACCGTCATCATCGCCTATTTCGAGGATGGCGTGGTCCGTGGTGCGGCCGAGCTGCATCCGCCGGAGCAATCGCCGGATGCTCAACCCGAGATCGCCTTCAGCGTCGAACGGTCGGCGCGCCGCAAGGGCGTCGGCAGCACCCTGTTCCGCAAGCTGATCGCCGAGGCGCATGCCAAGGGCTACGAGAGTCTGCGCATCACCACCGGCGCGCAGAACGACGCGATGCGCGCGCTCGCCACCAAGTTCGGTGCGCAGCTGACCTTCCGTCATGGTGAGTCCACCGGCAGCATCGACCTGACCGAACAGCACCAGGCCGAACCGGCGCCGGTCGCTGCACCGGTTACGCCGGTCGAGGCCGCACGCGCGATCGTCGACATGAACCGCGCCTATTGGCGAATGGTGATGCAGATGTCGGGCTGGGGCCGGGCGGCCTGAGCCACTTCAGATCAAACGGAAAAAGGGCAATCCGCTCAGCGGATTGCCCTTTTTCTTTGAGCAAAAGGTTGTTGCTTTTCAGGTGCCGGTGCGCTTGTCGGTGGCGAAGCGGCGGACCACGCGGCGCTCGACCACGACGGAGCGCTGCGCGCCCTGTTCGCCGGCGATCACACGGGTTGCGGTGCCGGTGCGGGCGCTGACGCGCGCGGTCTTCTTCACCTCGGCCAGCACCTCGTCATAGGGCAGCCCCATCAGCGACGACGCGATCTCAGCCTGGGCTTCCACGTCATCGGTGATGCCGACGGCGGCGAAGATTGCCTCCTCCAGCGTCGGCGGATCATGCCGCACGCGCCGGGTGCCATACTTGGTGTTCCAGTCTCCGCTCATCGCCGCCTCATCTTTGAATCGCGGGAGATACGTAAGGTGCCCAATGTTGCATTGCAATATGAATATCAGATGGCAATCCAGCCATGCAGCTAGAGTCTCTCAATTTTGTGAGCGTCATAAAGTTCGATCGTGATCGCCGCTGCCGCGAGAGATTGCAGCGAGCGGACGAAATCGCGTGATGCGGGGACCGCGAAATGCGCGGCCAGCGCGGCGCGGTCGGCCCATTGCTCGAAGAACACCAGCCTGAGTGGATTCTCGCAGTCGACATGGACCGCATGCGAGATGCAGCCCGGCTCGGTGCGCGAGCGATGGACATGCTCGAGGCTCAACCGCCGCACCTCGTCGATGGAGTCGGGGCGGGCGGTGACGCTGCCGGTGACGACGATCATGATCTCCCCCAATGTGTTACGGGGTGGCTTCTGCCCCGGATGCACCAATCTGGTGCTGCGGCCAGCGCTTCAACGCGGCACGGCCGGCATCGGTCAGTACATAGATGCCGCGCTCGGCGCGATCGAACCAGCCATAGACATTATGCAGCAGGATCTTGCCGGCGTCCGGAATCTCGGCGCGTAGGTCGCGCACCTTCCGCGGCCCGTCCGACAGCGCGCAGGCGCAGGCCAGTGCCTGCTGCCGGTAAGCGGTCATGATCGGCGCGCGCGTCGAACCGCCCATCACGGGATCGCCCTTGCGCTTGCGATGTTCGGTGATCAGCCGCGAACGCTTCTTCGGATTGCGGCGCGGTGCGGTGGTCGGCGGCGGCACCAGCACCTCGACCTTGCCGCGGTCGGTGACGCCGAGCATGCCGAAGCCGAGCCGCCGGCACAGATTGCGATAGCGCGCATCGCTCTCGCGGCCCTTGCCGCGGGCCGACACCTTGGCCGCGATCCAGACCTCGTCGGCGGCCGCGGCGCGATCGACCGCCTGCAGGATCAACTCGAGATTGAAGGCAAGCTTGAGTTCGCCGATCACGACGACCGGCGGATCATCGCCGCTGAGCGCCACGAGATCGCAGCCGCCGATCTCGCCCTTCACCGTGAAGCCGAGTTTTTCGAGGAAGCGTTTGACGGGCAGATAAAGCGCGGTTTCCAACAGGCGGCTCCTGCGGCATCCGGCCGCGACTCGGTGCGCCAGCATAGCGCGGAATTGTGGTCGCCGAGGCGGTTGGAATTGCCCAAAGCGCGGCCGAGCGGCTATTGTGGGAACCGGGAACAAGCGCAACCAATCACATGATCCGAAACGGGCTTTATCACATCACCGTCGAATTTCTCGACAGCGTCTCTGGCGGCAACCAGGGCGTCATGGTGCTGCGCGACGGCCAGATGCGCGGCGGCGACTCGTTCTTCTATGCCTATGGCAGCTACACCGCGGCCGACGGCAAGTGGAAGGGCGAGGTCACCAACGAGGAGCATTCGCCGACCTACGGCGAGCGCCCGGTGTGGGAACGCAAGGTCGTGACGATCGGCTTCACCGGCACCTACACCGACCAGACCGCCGAGGGTAACGGCATGGCGCTCGCCGGCAAGCAGAGCATCCGCTTCCGGTCCAAGCTGCGGCTGTTGGTTGCCGACTGACGTGCGATTTAGGTCAGGTTTGCCTGCAAGCACAACATCCGGCTTTCGCGCGCTGCTACGGTTTTTGACTTCGTGTTGAGCGTCGCTAGCTGATTAGGCGATCGTGCTCTGCGTGAGAGCCGATCCAGAATCGGAGGTATCCCTCGTTTGTTCGGACTGCGAGCGCGCGGTAACGCAAGCCAACCCGAACGGACCAAAATCGCCCGATCTTCTTGAATTGGAGGGATGGATGGCGTGGGTCGCGCTTCAATAACGCGAAGTTGGCGTCCGCAAGCTCCCGAATCGAGACGGGCAACTGCTCGTAAGCGGCCCAAAACTTCGGTGAAGCGGCGTGCTTCACAAATCGCGCGACCGACCGGCGCGATGCGCGGCCAGGGCTTCGTCTGCCAGGGTATCGAGCTTCCCGGCCTTTGCGTCCCGCTCGATCGCCGCATCGAAGCGCTCGGCATCGAATGTTTCAAACCAGGCGCGAAAGCGGGCCAACTCGCGAGGAGCCAGTTGTTCGACGGCCTTTTCGATGTCTTCGGCAGTGGTCATGCCAGATATATGGCATCGGTCGGATAGAGCGAAAAGACGTCGGGAAAAGCAAAGTGTCTAAACCCGCCCGTTGACCGGCAGCAGCGCGCCGGTGACGGCGCTCGCGGCATCGCTGGCGAGGAACAGGATCACCTCGGCGAGTTCCTTCGGCGTCACCCATTTGGAGATATCGGCCTTCGGCATCGCGGCCCGATTGGCTGCGGTGTCGATGATCGAGGGCAGCACGGCGTTGATGGTGACCTTGCCCTTGAGCTCCGCGGCGAGCGACTCGGTGAGGCGATGCACGCCGGCCTTCGAGGCGGCATAGGGGCCCATGCCGGAGGCGGCCTGCAAGGCGCCGAGCGCGCCGATATTGATGATCCGTCCGGCGCCCGATTTGGTGAGGTGCGGAATGGCCGCGTGCGATGTGTTGAAGGCCGTCATCACGTTCATCGCGAACATGCGCTGCCAGGTCGCGGGATCGCCGTCGCTCACCGCCTCGAAGGTGAAGCCGCCTGCGATGTTGATCAGCCCGTCGAGCCGGCCGAAATGCGCCGCCGCCTTGTCGATCGCCGCCGTCGCCTGCGCGGTGTCGGTGAGGTCGACGCCGCCGAGCTCGATATGATCTGCCGTCGCAGCAAGCTGCGATGCCGCATGATCGATGCCGGCGACGCGCGCGCCGCGTGCCAGCGCCTCCTCGGCGACCACCTTGCCAAGCGCGCCAAGCGCGCCGGTGATGACGATGGCTTTTCCGTTCATGCCGGTCTCCGTACTCACGACAGGTTGAGTGCTCACTATGATCAGGCGGAATTCATTTGCAATGCCGCCGATTTCGCCTCCTACTGCGCGCATTCATCAATTCATTCCCGTCAAGGATGTTTGCGATGCCGACACAAAGACCCTGCGAAACCCATCTTGAACTCGTCAAGTTCGCATACAGGTTGCCGCATTTCGCGGAGGCGCTACGGCACCAGCGCAAGGTCAGGGTGGTGGCGCTCGGATCGTCGTCGACGGCCGGCGCCGACAACATCCTGCCATTCCCGCCGCGGCTCGAAATGCTGCTGCGGCAACGCTTCTTCGGCCGGATGATCGACGTGATCAATCGCGGGATCGGCGGCCAGGAGGCGCCGGAGGAATATTCGCGCATCGAGTCCGACGTCACAGCCGAAGCGCCGGTGCTGGTGATCTGGCAGGTCGGCACCAATGCGGTCTACAGGAGCTACAATCCGGCCGAGGTGCGCGCCACGCTGGAGGCGGGGCTCGACGTGCTCGCGGCGGAGCCGCTCGACGTCATCGTGATGGATTCCCAGTACACCCAGGCGATCGTCGGAACGGACGCTGCGCTCAATCTCGCCAACGTGATCATGCCGATGATCGCGGACGTCACGTCTAGCAAGCGGGTCAATTTGTTCAGCCGTTTCGCTCTGATGAAGCGCTGGGTCGATGCCGGGATTCCGCTTGGCGAACTCGACGATGGCGGGCAGCTTCACACCAGCGAGTGGGCGACCAATTGCGTGACCCAGTCGCTGCTCGGCGCGATCGACGATGCCCTGAAGCCGGAAGCGATCACGTAGCGCTGACTACGTAAGACTACGGAGTAGGGCCAGTTGGATAAAATTTGCGGCAGTTCCGTAAGTCGTTCTCAGAACCCTTTCCTTAGAAGCGGAACTCCAGCCAAGGCAGGGGTTATGCGAATGGGAAATCTTCCGGACCACGGTTTACCGCTCGTTCAGCTTAAGGAGCAGCGGCGCGATCTCGTGGTGGCGCTACAGAACCGCAACGGACCAGTGGGCAGCTGGGAATTGATGCAGATCGCGGCGATCCAGCAGGCGATCTCGGCGTTCGAGGATGTGATCGCCGATCTCGATGCGGAGCTCGAGCTCGAGGCCGCCGCGGCCTGAGCGAAGTCATCAATCAGGCCTGCAAATAGCGGCCTTCAAGCGCCTTGCGCTCGGCCTCGCCGAGCCCGAGGCCTTCGCGGAAATAACCGTCGAGGCTGCCATAGTCGGCGTCGATCGCCTCGAACGCAGCCTCCAGAAACGCCGCGCGCACGGTGCCGAGCACCTGCTTGACGTCATCGGGCAGTTCGGTGCTGTGCGCCGGATCGCGCTTGTAGAACTGATTGGTCAGGAGATAGTCGTCCGCGATCACCTGCTCGGGCACACCGAGCGAATGCAGGATCAGCGCGCAGGCAAAGCCGGTGCGGTCCTTGCCTGCGGTGCAGTGGATCACCAGCGGCGCGCGGTCTTCGAGCAGATGGGCAAACAGCGTGCGATAGCGCGGCGTGTTGTCCTCCACATAGCCGCGGTAGGAATCCCGCATCACCTCGATCGCGTCGGCTTCGGACAGTTGGCGGTTGCTGGCGATCTCGCGCAGCGCGGTGACGACCGTTGGCTCGACGGGGAGCGAATGCACGGTGACGTCGCTCATGCCGCAGAGCGCTTCGGCGCGCTCGGCAACACCGCGGAAATCGAAGGCGCTCTTGACGCCGAGACCGCGCACCACGGTGACGTCCTGCTCGGTGAGATGCGCGAGATGGTTGGAGCGGAAGATCTGCCGCCAGCGTACCGTGCGGCCGTCACGCGTCTGGTAGCCGCCGAGGTCGCGAAAATTGCTGGCGCCGGCGAGATTGAGGTGACGGGCAGGGGTTTCGGACATCAGTGGGCCTGTTTTGTAGCTGTTGAGGTCTTGGCGCGCGTATAGTGGCGCAGACAGGTCTATAACTGGCCCGTCAGGGGGAGAATATGACTTATCGCGGGGGCGCCATTCTGATCGGCGCAATTCTTGTCGGGATTCTTGGTTCCTCGGCGGCACCGGCGCAGTCCGCGTTCCGGAATTATCGCTGCGCCGACGGCACGCAATTCATTGCCGCGTTCTTCAACGGCGACACGCGCGCGCATCTGCAACTCGACGGCAAGGCCGTGACGTTGACGAAGCGGTTGTCGCTGACGGGCACGCGCTATCGAGGCAGTGGCGTCACGCTCGAGATCAACCGCGCCGGACTGACCAGGCTGCGCCATGCGAAGCGGCCGGTGACGGCCTGCGAGCAGGCATGAAAAAAGGGCCGAAACGCTTGGTTCCGACCCTTCTTTACTGCGCTGCTGCTTGTCTGACGTTTTTGCGTCACGCCTCTCCGGTGCGTCGGCATCAGTGGTCGCGGCTCGGCTTGGCGTCCTCGATGGCCGCCTGATGGTACCAGCTCTCGCTGCATGCCGAGGTCTCGACCTCAGCGGCAAGCTCGCGCGCCGATCGTACGTCGCCGTAGCGGCGTCCGCCGAGAGCCGCGCGGCCCCCTGCGGGGAATTGATAGATCGTTGCCGATCCCTGGATTGGTCCCTGGTTTTGGCCCGTGGTGATCATGTCAAAATCTCCTTTGGCCGGAGCGAGCCTCCATGGTGCGCCCGACTCATTCGCGTGTGGTTACCGTGTTTTCGATATCGGCCCCGGGCCGGCGGGCTGCAAGTGACCAAGAAATAGTCAGGATTTGACTAATTCGTGGGCAAATCCCGCTTTGCCCGCTGTGAGGCAGGATGCAGCTGACCAACGCTTGAGCCGTGGCGATGGTTGCTGGGTGCTGGACGGTTGGACACGAACTGTCACATGGCGCTGCCGCCACATTAATCGGCAGCCGATGCCGTAGCCGAATTTGCTGCAGAAACGGGCGGCGGAGGGCGCTGAGAGAAGATTTTGACTGATCGCGGCGCATGCCAGCCGCGCTGCTATGTCGCAGCAAAAAATGCGATGTCCGCTGTGGACATCCGCGACCGGCCGGGTGCCGCAGTGCAGCGACTGGCATTTTAATTGCTTAGTAAGAGCCGGCCGATGGTGGCCGGGTACGCGTGCGGCGGCCGACTGGCTTTCGGTTCCTCACGGTTTTGCATCATCAACAGAGAGGTTCAATGACCAAGTACAAGCTCGAGTATATCTGGCTCGACGGATATACGCCGACGCCGAGCCTGCGCGGTAAGACGCAGATCAAGGAATTCGCGTCGTTCCCGACCCTCGAACAGCTTCCGCTGTGGGGCTTTGACGGTTCGTCCACCCAGCAGGCTGAAGGCCACAGCTCTGACTGCGTGCTGAAGCCGGTCGCCTGCTATCCCGACGCCGCGCGCGAGAACGGCGTGCTGGTGATGTGCGAAGTCATGATGCCCGATGGCAAGACGCCGCATGTCTCGAACAAGCGCGCCACCATTCTGGACGACGAAGGCGCCTGGTTCGGCTTCGAGCAGGAATACTTCTTCTACAAGGACGGCCGTCCGCTCGGCTTCCCGGAGGCCGGTTATCCGGCGCCGCAGGGTCCGTACTACACCGGCGTCGGCTATTCGAACGTCGGCAGCGTCGCCCGCAAGATCGTCGAAGAGCATCTCAACCTCTGCCTCGCCGCCGGCATCAACCACGAAGGCATCAACGCCGAAGTGGCGAAGGGCCAGTGGGAATTCCAGATCTTCGGCAAGGGCTCCAAGACCGCCGCTGACCAGATGTGGATGGCCCGCTATCTGATGCTGCGTCTCACCGAGAGCTACGGCATCGATATCGAATTCCATTGCAAGCCGCTCGGCGACACCGACTGGAACGGCTCGGGCATGCACGCCAACTTCTCGACCAAGTACATGCGCGAAGTCGGCGGCAAGGACTATTTCGAAAGCCTGATGAAGGTCTTCGACAAGAACCTGATGGACCACATCGCCGTCTACGGCCCGGACAATGACAAGCGTCTGACCGGCAAGCACGAGACCGCGCCGTGGAACAAGTTCAGCTACGGCGTGGCTGACCGTGGCGCGTCGATCCGCGTGCCGCACTCCTTCGTCAACAATGGCTACAAGGGCTATCTGGAAGACCGCCGCCCGAACTCCCAAGGCGACCCCTACCAGATCGCTTCGCAGATCCTGAAGACGATCTCCGAGGTTCCGACCGGCGCCAAGGCTGCAGCCTGATTGCCTGCGGCCTAACCAGCTCGGAGCCGGATGGAGCCATCCGGTACCGCAATCGGGTCCGCCAGGGCGACTGCCTTGGCGGACCCTAGCATTTTAACGACAGTCTTTGCCGGCGGCTGTCCGCCGAAAGCGGTTTCGCTGCGTTATGAACCGCGCTACACAACGATCATATCTTAGGTCATATTTTAGTTCGTATCTTTGCTGCCGGGGACACGGCGCTTGTTTGAGGGGTTCTACAAAGTCCGGTTCGAACTGGGCGGCGCCGTCGGCCGCAGCGTGATGTATGTCGGCAACGGCAAGATGCTCGGCGGCAATTCGGCCTTCGCCCATATCGGCACCTACGCCAAGGACGGCGACGAGGTCGCAGTCGAGATCCAGACCGTGCGCCACAACCCCGATCCGAGCTACCGCGCGATGGCCGGGACCGACGACGCGACGCTGCTCGCAAAGGGCTCGCCGGATGGCGAACTCTACCGCTTCAAGGGCGAGCTGAAGGAGTTGCCCGGCGTGCCGTTCCAGTCGGTGATGACGCCGATCACCGAGGCGGACATCCCGATCGCCGGCGGGGTCGGCGAGGGCGGCATCGTCAACGGGCTCTATTCGATCCACATCCAGATGCTCGATGGGATCGATGGCGGGCTCACCGGCGTGATGCTGCTGAACGACGGCCGCATCCTCGGCGGCGACGCGTTCTTCTACTATCTCGGCACCTACACCTCAGCGAAGGGGCGCTGGAAGGGCCAGATCCTCAATCAGGAGCATACTTCGGCGATGGGCGAGAACCCGGTGTTCGGCGGCCATGAAGTCGGCATCGGCTTTGCCGGCAGCTGCGACGCCGAGGGCGCCGTGCTGGAGGCGACGGCGCTGGCCGGCAAGCGCAGCCTGCGCCTCACGGCCGCGCTGAAGCTGATGCGGCGGGCGTGAGTGCGATGGAGAATTCGGTTCGCGTGCTCTCGACACTGGCGCTGAAGGGCGCGGTCGCGCGCCTCGCCGCGGCCTATCAGGCCGCGAGCGGCGTGGCGATCGATGCCGATTTCGCGCCGACGCTGGCGCTACTCAAACGGCTGCGCGATGGCGAAAAGGCTGATCTTCTAATTCTCACCCGCGAGGGCCTCGACGAGATGATCGCTGAGGGCCGCGTCGTGCAGGAAAGTGCGGTCGATCTCGCGCGCTCCTACGTCGGCGTCGCGGTGAAGGAAGGTGCCGCTCATCCCGACATCGCGAGTGAGGCCGCGCTGCGTGCGGCGCTGCTCGGCGCCCGGGCGGTGGCGTATTCGCGACTCGGGGCCAGCGGCATCCTGTTCGCGCAGCTGATCGCGCGTCTCGGCATTGTCGAGGCGATCAACGCGCGGGCGGTGATCATTCCGATGGGCTTCACCGCGGAAAAGCTCGTCAGCGGCGAAGCCGATCTTGCGATCCAGCAGATCAGCGAGTTGAAGCAGGTCGACGGCATCGAGGTCGTCGGGCCAATTCCATTGAACCTGCAGACGCCGGCGGTGTTCTCGGCCGGCCGCATGGCGACGTCGCACCGCGCAGCGGCCGCCGACCATCTGCTGCGCTACCTGTCGTCGGCCGATGTCGCGCCGGTGCTGCGCGAGACCGGGCTCGAGCCTTGAATTTGCCTGCACCGCGACGCAACCTGCCGCCCATGTTCAAATCTCTCCATATGCTTGTCGTTGCGCTCGCGCTGGTCGCGCCGGTGCTGGCCCACGCGCAATCGGCCGACCTCGTGCTGTGTGACCGGCTCGCCGCCGATCCCAGCGATCCCGACAAGCCGGCCGACGTCAAGGGCGTGGGCGAGATCGCATCGGCGGATATCGCGACTGCGATCAAATATTGCGGCGTGGCGGCGAAGTCGTCGCGCCGCGCGATGTACGAGCTCGGCCGCGCCTATGCCGCCAACCGGCAGACCGCGGAGGCCGCTAGCGCCTGGCGCAAGGCGGCCGACAAGGGCTCGACCTCGGCGATGGTCGAGCTCGGCGTGCTCTACGGCAACGGCACCGGCGTCGCCAAAGACGAGGCGCAGGCGCGCAAATTGTTCGAGCGCGCCGCCCAGGCCGGCAATGCGCGCGGCGTCAGCAATCTTGCCGCGCTGGGCGGCGGCGGCGCGGCTGCCGACCCGGCACGCGCGCGAGAATTGCTTGCGAAGTCCGCCGAGACCAATGCCGAGGCGCAGTACCAGCTCGGCATGATGCTGGCCGACGGCAAGGGCGGCACGCAGGACGATGCCGGCGCGCGGGCGCTGTTCGAGAAGGCGGCGGCGCAGAACCATCCGGGTGCGCTGGAGCGGATGGGCGCCTTCGCCCAGGCCGGGCGCGGCGGGCCAAAGGATAGCGATGCCGCCAAGGCCTATTACGAGCGCGCGGCGGCGCTCGGCGACGAGGACGCCAAGAAGGCACTGGAGCGCGCCCGCTGTCCCTATGTCATCAAGGACAAGCGCGGCAACGCCGTGACCAACCTCTGCTTCTAGAGAAAGCGAACACGTCGGGGACACCGTTCGATGATTTCCCAGTTCTTTGAAGTCCAGATCAAGGACGGACATGTCAACCGCTACATGGACCTCGCGGCTTCGCTGAAGCCTGCGCTCAACGCCATGGGCGGCTGCCTGTTCATCGATCGCTTCGAAAGCCTGACCCGCAAGAACCTGCTGCTGTCCTATCAGATCTGGCAGGACGAGGGCGCCATGACAGCATGGCGCGTGGACGCGGGCCATCATGCCGTCCAGAAGATCGGCCGCGAGGATGTCTTCTCCGACTACCGGATCCGGATCGCCCAGGTGATCCATGAAGCGCGGCCGGACCGCCCGATCTGGCAGCCCGAGCGACGCACGCCGTACAATGACCCGGCACGACGCGCCCCGACCTATGTCATTGCGTCGGAATCGACCAATGCCGAACTGCCGGTCGAGACCCAATGGCGTCACGATTCCTTCCGGAGCATGTATCGCGACGGCCAGTTCGCGCACCTCGTCGACCTGCCGGACTATCAATCCGGCCTGGAGTTCGGGGCACGGCTGTTCACCGATCCGACCACCGAATATTTTCGCATTTTCGAGGTGATGCGCGATTACGGGATGTACGATCGCGGCGAGGCGCCGCAGTATTATCCTCCGGTGCCTCGCTCGTAGACGGACGGGGCGATACGCCCGTGCCAAGGGGGCGCGAAGCATAGACACGGTAATCAGGAACGCTCGCCCCGGCCGGTCGTTGACATACGGCAATAGCGGCGAGGCGATGTCATGATCCGCAAACTGCGTTCCGGCGAGTACCGGCTGTATTCCCGCAAGGTCAATCCGAAGACCGGCAGGCGCCGCAACCTCGGCACCTTCAAGTCGCGCGCCGCGGCCGAGAAGCACGAGCGCGACGTGCAGTATTTCAAGCGGCAATGAGGTTGGCTTGAACCGGCCGTCGCAGGCGCGCTGCCAAAATATCGAAAACAACCCCATGCACAGTAGCCGGCGGGCTGCCGGCTTCGACTTAGGAACTTGACTCGTCGGGCAACTCAGGGGTATTTTTCCATTATCCCGAAATTGTGCGGACGTCCTCAGCTCGCTCGGTGTCATCACCCGCGCATGCGGTGATCCGGTATTCCAGAGACCGCAGTGCTAGAGCCGACGGGCCGCGGCGTACTGGATCGCCCGGTCCATGTGCGCAATTGCGCGCTAGCCGGGCGATGACAGCGGTGGGTGATGCGCCGCTTGCGGCGTCTCGAACCACGCGCCAATCCCGCGCGCTCACGGCGCCGGGCAGGCTGCGCCGGTCTTCACCCAGGCCTCGACCAGCGCGCCGGCCTCTGCCTGCGTGCCCGGTGCCGGCGAGCGGCCGAAGCCGGGGTGCCAGGCCCAGCCGACCAGCGTATCCTTGCCGATATGCTCGATCAGCTCCTCGACCTTGCGGCCGCCATTGCGCGCGCGATCGCGGATCTGCGCGCAGATTTCGCCGACGGTCTTGCCGGCCCAGGCCATCTCGCGCGGCGCGAGATGCCATTCGGGATGGCCCGGCACCCGGCCGGGATCGAAATTGGCGTGCTGGTGGCAGATCGAGCAGCGCATCGCGGTGGTGCCATGGCCATCGGCGCCGCGCGTAACCGGCGGCTGGTGCATGCGGCTGATGTCGCCCTGCCGCGGGCTGTCGCCGGCGGGATGGCAGTTGGTGCAGCGCGGGTGGGTCAACACCTTGCCGAGTTCGGTGAAGATCGCCGCCGAGCGCTGCTCGACATTCTCGATGCCGGCAAAGCTCTCCGGTGAGGCGAGGGCGTGGCTTGCGCTCTCCGATGCTGCGTAGCCGGCACACAGGCTGGTCGCGAGCGCCGTCAGCACCGCAAGAATCCGAAACCGCGTTTCCGATGGCATCGCGCGCACGCTCATTTGTTGGCGGTCAGATAGCGCTTGGCATCGGCGAGGATCACGTCGCGCACCGCCTGGTGATATTTGATGTAGCCGGTGCAGCGGCACAAATGGCCATCGAGCGCGTCCGCGATGACGGTTTCGAGCCGGTCGCGGGGCACAGGCTCTCTGGCCAGCAGCTCGAGCAGCACCTGGCCCTCGTTGAGGAAGCCGGCCGTGCAATAGCCGCACTGGAACGCGAAGTGATCGATAAAGGCGCGCTGCAACGCCGAGAGCTCGCCGTCCTTGGCGTGGCCCTCGACCGTGCGGATCGTCTTGCCGTCGAAATTCGCCGCCGGCACCACGCAGGTCGGGGTGGTGTAGCTGGTGCCGTCAGGGTTATCGATGATCACGGCGCAGCTCAGGCATTGCGCGGCGCCGCAGCCGAACTTCGTGCCGGTCATGCCGAGCATTTCGCGGAGGAAATCGTTCATCGAGAGGTCGTCGCGGACCTCGATCGGGCCGTGCTTCTGGCCATTGATGGTGAGGTTGAGCGTCGTCACGCAAGCGCTCCCTTGAGCAGGCTCGTTGTCACCGGCAATGAGCGGAAGCGATGGCCGGTGGCATCGTTGATGGCGTTGAGCAGCGCCGGCACGATCGGGATCATCACCACCTCGGCCATGCCCTTGGGCGGTTCGTCCGGCGTCAATGGCGGCAGCATCTCGATCTCGAGATCGTGCAGCGGCAGGTCGGAGCCGCGCGCGATCAGATACTGGCCGAGATTCCACTGCCCGTTGCCGGGACCGCCTTCGAACGGCGGCAGGGTTTCCAGCAGCGCGTAGCCGACGCCCATGGCGAAACCGCCATGCGACTGGCCGAGCACGACTTCTGGCACCAGCGCCTGGCCGCATTCGAACACGCTGTAGGCCTTGGCGATGCGCAGGATGCCGGTCGCGCGCTCGATCTCGACACGGACCAGCGTGCCGCACATCGAGGTGTAGGCGGTGCCGATCCGGTTGTTGTCGGTCGGCGGAAACTTGACGCTGACGCGGTCAATCCGCTCGAACCGGCTGCGGCCACGGCGGATCGCCAGCGCATCGATCTCGGCGCGGTACTGTTCGCCGAACAGTGGGAAGCGGGCGCGCGACCAGGCCCAGCGCGAGAAGCTGTGCGCCAGCGCGCCGGTCACAAAGCCGCGCGCATGCGCGGTCGCGGCAAGCTGAGGCAACGGCAGTGGTGCGAGATCGTCGAGCACGAGCTGCCCGTCCTGCCAGTGCGCTTTGTCCCATTGCCGGGCGCGGGGGTCAGCCTTGCCGATGTGCCAGAGCTCGAGCGCCGCCGGCCACAGGCCGAAGCGGAAGATGATGCGCGCCGCCTCGGCCGATGAGTGCGTGCCGACATGGGCGCCGATCGAGGCGCTGGTCGCCGAGCTGATCGCGGGCACCCAGCGCGGGTTCTTCTCGGCAAGATCCTGGGTCTTCTGATCCATCGTGTAGGGATCGCCCGAGGTGACGAGCCCGAGCGCGTCGTAGCTGTCGATCCGGGAGACGGCGACCTCATCCGCCACGGCGCCGAGATGGACGGCAACGCGGTTGGCAAGCGCCGTGCCGATGCCGTTGCCCATCTCGACGTGATCGCAATGGATCGCGATCCGTCCCTCGGGATCGATCTCGACCCGGCCGAGCGAGCAATCCGCGCCGGCGCCGTAATCCTTCGTCACGCAGGCGACACCGGTGCCGACCAGCCGGCCCTCCGACGCCTTCTGCCTGAAATCAGCGCGGTGCTGCCAGATCGGATGTGTCTCGAGCTTGTCGAGGATTTCTGATGTGCGCACCGACACGATGTAGGGATTGCCGGTCATGGTCCGGCCGTTCTGCTTCAGCGCATTATTGCGGCGGAACGCGATCGGATCGACCTTGAGCTCGCTCGCGGCCTCGTCGATCAGGACTTCGAGTGCGGTCATGGTCTGCAATGTGCCGTAGCCGCGCATCGAGCCCGCGGTGACGCCGCGCGAATGCAGCGCCACGGTGGTGACGTCGACCTTCGGGATGTCGTAGATGCCGATCGCCGCGGTGGCGGCGACGGTCGCCACGTTGGCCGAGAAGTTGGCGAGCCCGCCGCCGTCGAGCACATGGTCGGCGGCGAATGCCGTGATCTTGCCGCTCGCGCGATCGATGCCGATCCGCGAGCGCATCTTGATCGGGTGGCGCTTGATGCCGCCCTGGAACTGCTGGTAGCGGTCGTGCGCCAGCCGCACCGGCCGTCCCGGGAAGAACATCGCCGCCAGCGCCACGTAAAGCACGAACGGGGTGTGGTCGCGGCCGCCGAAGCCGCCGCCGACATGGGCGAACTGCGCGTTGATGTGCGAGGGCCGGAACGGCGGGCGGGCCTTCCCGAGCAGATGCGCGATCGACTCGGCCGCCTCATAGGGCGACTGCACGCCGAGCACCAGTTCGAGATGGCCGCTGTTGTCGCTGTACCAGGCGAGCCCGCTCTCCGGCTCGAGGAACATCGGATCGACCGATTGGGTCTCGAACTCGCGATCGAGCACGAGCCGGGACGGATCGTCCTTGGCGAGCTCGGCGCGGATTTGTTCGCCATAGGTCGCGGCCTTGGCGTAGTCGGCCTTGGTCTCCTTGGAGAGCGGCAGCCAGACCGGCAGCGCCGCGTTCTGGATCCGGCTCGGCGAGACCCAGCCGGCCTGGATCGGCGAATAGACGTCGGGCGCCTCTGGCGTGGCCCCGGCGACGCGCGTGAAACGGTACGCGCCAAAGTTCGGCAGAATCACCGGCCCGGTCTCGTCGCCGAACTTGACGAAGCCGCCATCGCGCAGCGCGAGGCGCGCACGGTCGAAGGCGTCGAACTGCTCGAAGATCAGCAGCGCGACCGGTTGTCCGAGATAGATCGGTGTCGTGCCGACGGGACAGAACAGATCGCCAGCGTGGAACTCCGGCACCCTTGTGCCGATCCGGTCGAGATCGGCCGCCGTCACGACCACCGAGGGTTTTGCCGGACCAGCGAGGCGGGCGAGGTCCATGCCGGCATAGACATGCGTGGCGTCATCGGCGCGGACCAGGATGGCGTGCGAGGTGGTTGAGGGCCAGCCCGGCATGTCGGCGGCGCGAAAGTCGGAGGCATAGAGCTTTGCGCCGGTGACCTTGGCCACTCCGTCGACCCGGCCGGCGCCCCTGGCCGCTGGATTGAAGCGACCGCGGCCGGGAAGCGTCTCGCGGGTCGCGAAAGCCGGTTCCTTCGCCAGCGCCAGATGCGACAGGCTGACCGAGATGCCGCCTGCCGACAACCACTTCACGAATTCGCGTCGCGAAGGCCGCATGGTCTGTTCTCTCATCAACGCTTCGGCGGCATATCGCGCCGCAGTTTATGAACTGGCAAAATACACGCTATAGTGTTGCGGCAAGGCGGGTGCAATCGCAATGCCGCAATAGGTCGTAGTTGCCTCACTTGAGGTCGGCGATGGTGGCCGGTCCCGGACCTGGCGTGATCAACGTCGGCCACTGCTTGGAACCGAACGGCACCAGCGGCGGCAGGAAGGTCGTCATGCCACGCTTCTTGGTCTCGGCGATGATCGCCTCGCGCGCGTCGCCCCCCATCAGCTCATAGTCCATCAAATGATAGCTGCCGAAGAACAGCGCGCCCACCGAGCGGTCGGCGATGATCCGGGTCAGCGATTCCAGCATGTCCGAGGGCGTCGTGGTGAACGAGATCGTCTCGATCAGCATCAGGCGGCTGTTGATCGCGTCAGGCCCGAAGAACTGCGCCAGCACGCTGAAGATCACGTTGTTCTGCCGCGCCACATAGATCGTGTTGCTCGCGCCATAGGTCTTGTCCCAGTCTGGGCCGAGCTGGGTCTTCCAGTCGGCCATGACGGTCATCCAGTGCGCGACCTGGGTCTGCGCGGCCCAGGCGACGTTCTTGGCGAGCAGCGGCGCCTGCTTCTTGCCGAATGCCTCGAGCGTCGCGAAGGGGATCGCGCCGGCGGTGAGGCATTCATCCATGAAGGCGATGTTGTTCTTGAGGATGGCGCGGTTGTTGTCGCGCCAGTCCGCCTGCATCGGCGTGGCATCGAGCCCGTCGAGCGCCGACTGCATCCGGCTGCGATAGGCCTGCATCGAGCCGCGCCACGCCTTGTCGTCGGGATTGTTGACGTAGGGACCGACCACTTCGGCCAGCGCCATCGTGCTGTGGCCGACCGACTTGAGCAGCTGGTAGACGATCGGCACCTGCGGCGCCTCGGTCGGCGGCTTGCCCGGCCGGTACAGGATCAGGCGGCCGCCGGCGCCGGAGAACAGGCCTAGGATCACCGGGTGCTTGTCGAGGATGTTCTTCTGGAAGATCCGCGCCGCATCGCCATAGAGCTCGAACATGCCGGTGTTGAGCGCGAGCACGTCCTTGGTGGCGACGTCGGCCGGCGTCGACGAGGTCTTGCCCGAGATCGGTGCCATGTAGTCGGGCAGCGACTGGGCCGACGCAGCAACAGCACTGCCGAGCAGCAGCGCCAGCGTCGCGGCCAGCCGAAGACGATTGGTCATGTGATGCTCCTCGAAGCCCCTCGCCAGGGTCGAGGCCGGATGCGGCCGCGCGACCATTGGCGGAATGCGCAAATGCTTGGACACAATGAACTGGAGAGAAGTGAACAGGGCGTGTAGATCCCGCGTGACTCAGCACAATGCGGGCGGTGCCTACAGCTAAGCGACGAATCGGCTGCTGTCCATATCAGGACATTGCGGGCTTGCCTGCGCCAAAAGACCCAATGGTGCGGGTTTCGGCCCGGTGCTATGTCGCGAACAGAATCAATTTTATTTATTGGATTTTTGCGTGCTCAACGGACTCTACAAGGTCGAGTACGGCATCAGCGGCGCATTCGGCCGCAGCATCATGTGCCTGCACGACGGCAAGATGATGGGGGGCAATTCTGCCTTCGCCCATCTCGGCACCTATCAGGTGACGAAGGGCGAGATCATCGCCGAGGTGATCACCGAGCGTCACAACGACGATCCCGACTTCAAGCCGCTGATGGGCGCCGACGTCGCCGTCATCAAGGTGCGCGGCCGGACCGAGGGCTCGACCATCCTGCTCGAGGGCAAAGCGGACGCCATGCCGGATGGCGTGTTCTGGGCCAATCTGGCGCCGCTCGACGACGAGGCCTTGCCGCCGCGCGGAGAGGTCGGGCGGGGCGGCATCGTCAACGGGCTCTACGCGATCCAGCTCCGTGCGCTCGACGGTGTCGATGCCGGCCTCAGCGGGGTGATGCTGCTGATGGACGGCCGTATCCTCGGCGGCGATGCGTTCTTCTATTATCTCGGCTCCTATTCAGCCGCGGACGGCCGCTGGCGCGGCGAGATCGTCAACCAGGAGCATACGCCGGCGAAGGGCGCCTATCCGGTGTTCGGCGGCTATGAGGTCGGCATCGGCTTCGCCGGCTCGTGCAGCGAGGACGGCGCCGAGCTGGAAGGCATCGCATTGGCCGGCAAGCGCAGCCTTCGGCTGTCGGCTGAATTGCGGCTGATGCGCCGCGCCTAGAGCATGCTCCGGAAAAGTGCGAAGCGGTTTTCCGAGAAGAGTATGCTCAAACAGAGCGCGCGGTCGCCTCCTCAATCCTTGATCAGGAGCACGCCGCCGATGATCAGCGCGATGCCGGCCAGCCGTGACATCGATACCGGGTGCTGCGCCAGCCCGAACATGCCGAAATGGTCCATCGCGATGCCCGCGATCATCTGACCCGCGACCACCAGCGCCAGCAGCGTCGCGGCGCCGAGCGACGGCAGCAGCAGGATCATCAGCAGGATGAAGACGCCGCCGAGGACGCCGCCGCTCCAGGCCCACCAAGGCACGGCCGATACCAGCTTCCAGGACGGCACCGGCTCCCGGGTCGCGACCAGCACGACCGCCATCGTCACGAGGCCGCCGAGATAGCTGACGAGCCCGGCCCAGGCCGGCGAGTTCAGGGCGGAGCGCAGATTGCCGTTCAGGACCTGCTGAACGGCTACCGCAATGCCGGCGCCAAGCGCGAGCAGATAGAGAAACCAGACTTGCATGTGACGCCCCAAAACCAGCCGCGGAAGGATTTCCTGTCATATTCGATTGGCAGGGATCGTGGCATGCATTGACGCGCGGAGCGAAACCCACGGAATGGGCTTCCACCGACGTCCCAGATCGAATAAGAGGCCGCAACCCCTTAATTCCCCAGTATTAGAGCATGATCCGCCTCGATAACGTCTCCAAGCAAGTCGGCCACCAGATCCTCTTCATCGAAGCCTCCGCGGCACTCCAGAAGGGCGAGAAGATCGGCCTTGTCGGCCCCAACGGCGCCGGCAAGACCACGCTGTTCCGGATGATCTCAGGCCGCGAAATCCCGGACGAGGGCCAGGTGTCGCTCGATCGCGGCATCTCGATCGGCTATTTCAGCCAGGATGTCGGCGAAATGAGTGGCCGCAGCGCGGTTGCCGAGGTGATGGACGGGGCGGGCCCCGTCAGCGTGGTGGCGGCCGAGCTGCGGGAACTCGAGGCCGCGATGGCCGACCCCGACAAGGCCGACGAGATGGACGACATCATCGCCCGCTATGGCGAGGTCCAGCACCAGTTCGAGGAGCTCGACGGCTACGCGCTCGACGGCCGCGCGCGCGAGGCGCTGGCCGGGCTCGGCTTCAGCCAGGAGATGATGGACGGCGACGTCGGCAAGCTCTCCGGCGGCTGGAAGATGCGCGTCGCGCTGGCGCGTATTCTTTTGATGCGGCCCGACGTGATGCTGCTCGACGAGCCGAGCAACCATCTCGATCTCGAAAGCCTGATCTGGCTCGAACAATTCCTGAAGGGTTACGAAGGCGCACTGCTGATGACCTCGCATGACCGCGAGTTCATCAACCGCATCATCAACAAGGTGGTCGAGATCGATGCCGGCCAGCTCACCACCTATTCCGGCAATTACGAGTTCTACGAGCAGCAGCGCGCGCTCTCCGACAAGCAGCAGCAGGCGCAGTTCGAGCGGCAGCAGGCGATGCTCGCCAAGGAGATCAAGTTCATCGAGCGGTTCAAGGCGCGCGCCTCGCACGCAGCGCAGGTGCAGAGCCGGGTCAAGAAGCTCGACAAGATCGAGCGGGTCGAGCCGCCGCGGCGGCGCCAGACCGTGGCGTTCGAATTCCAGCCGGCGCCGCGCTCCGGCGAAGACGTCGTCAGCCTGAAGAACGTCCACAAGGCCTACGGCAGCAAGCGCATCTATGACGGGCTCGACTTCATGATCCGCCGCCGGGAGCGCTGGTGCGTGATGGGCATCAACGGCGCCGGCAAGTCGACGCTGTTGAAGCTGGTCGCCGGATCAACCGAGCCCGATGACGGCGCGGTCGCGGTCGGCGGCAGCGTCAAGATGGGCTATTTCGCCCAGCACGCGATGGATCTGCTCGACGGCGAGCGCACCGTATTCCAGTCGCTGGAGGATGCGTTTCCGCAGGCCGGGCAGGGCTCGCTCCGCGCGCTCGCCGGCTGCTTCGGCTTCTCGGGCGACGATGTCGAGAAGAAGTGCCGGGTGCTCTCGGGCGGCGAAAAGGCGCGCCTCGTGATGGCCAAGATGCTGTTCGATCCGCCGAACTTCCTGGTGCTGGACGAGCCGACCAACCATCTCGATCTCGCCACCAAGGAGATGCTGATCAATGCGCTCTCCGAGTTCGAGGGCACCATGCTGTTCGTGTCGCACGACCGGCACTTCCTCGCCGCGCTCTCCAACCGCGTGCTGGAGCTGACGCCGGAAGGCATCCACCAGTTTGGCGGCGGCTACACCGAATACGTCGCGCGCACCGGCCACGAAGCGCCGGGGTTGCGGAGCTAGCTGCGCCACCGCGCGCAAAACGCCTCGACGTCGCCGGACTGGAATTCGGCGAGGCGCTCCCAGATGGTCTCGGCCGGCCAGTTCCACCAGGCGATCTCTGACAGCTCGGCCGCGATCTTGCGGTTGAAGCGCTCCTTGATCGGCCGCGCCGGGACACCGCCGACGATGGTGTAGGGCGCGACGTCGCGCGAGACCACCGCGCCGGCCGCCAGCACCGCGCCGTCTCCCACGGTGACGCCGGGCAGCACGATCACGCCATGGCCGATCCAGACGTCGTTGCCGATCACGACGCGGTCCGCGCGGCGCTCGCTGAAGAAGCCGTGATCGCGCTCGGCTGTGGCCGAGTAATATTCCGGGCAGTAGGTGAAGCGATGCTGCGAGGGGCGCTCGACCGGGTGATTGGGCGCGCCGATCCGGACCTGCGCCGCGATCGCGCAGAAGCGGCCGATCACGGCGTCGGCGACCATGCAGCCGCTGCCGAGGTAGGAGTAATCGCCAAGCTCGGTGTATTCGATCGCGGTGTCGCCGAGCACTTCGCAGCAACGTCCGACCTTCACCTCGCGCAGCTTGACCGTCGGCTCGATGACGGTTTCGGCAAGCTTGGGGCGGGGCAGGTGTGGAGCGTTCATAGCATTGTCCTCGATGCGACGAGCCGCTTCAGTCGCATGATTTCTATGACGGAGAGATGACGGAAGGCGCCGGATTACCGACCGGCGATTTGCGGCGGCTCAATCCTGCACGCTCTCGACTGCGGCAATCGCTCGCACCATCGCATCCCGGAGCGCAGCGCTGTTGGCGGGGACCGTCTGGCGCTTGCGGCCGGGATCGTCGAAATCGTGGGTCGCACCGGGATAGACCACGACATCGATCTTGCTCCCGGCCGCGATCGAGCGGCGGGCGACATCCTGGCATCGCGCGGGCGACACTTCCTCGTCGTCGGAGCCGAGCAACATCGTGATCGGCGCGATCGTCGTCAGCGTCTGCGCCAGCAGGGCGGCCGGCCCGCAGCCCGGATAGAACACCAGCGCGGCGCGATAGCCCGAGCTTGCCGTGCCTTGCCGTTGCATCACGTTCAGCGCGGTACTGCCGCCGTTCGACCATCCCTGCAGAAAGACGCGATCACCGCGGACATCCTTCCGGCTGCGCAGCCAGCCCAGCGCGCCCTCGGCGTCGAGCGGCCGCACGGTCTTCTCGTTGACGTCGGCGCGATCGGGATCGTCATGGGTGAAGCGGCCGAAGCCGTGCGCCTTGCCGCGCGGCCCAAAACTGTCGGGCAGCAGCGCGAGGTAGCCGTGGTCGGCCCAATATTGTCCCCACATCGCGTGCCGCCTGGACAGGCCGCCTGCGTTGCAGGCCGCGGACGGATGGGCGCGCGACACCAGCGTGCAGTCCTTGTTGACGTTGATCGAATAGGGCCCGCCGCGGCCGTGCAGCAGCACGATCGCGGGGTGCGGGCCCGGCGTCTGCGGCCTGAACAGATAACCGACGATCTCGGTCTTGCCGTCGGCGCTCGGAAAGAAAACGGTGTCGGGTGCGGCGGCCGCCGCCGTCGGCAATGTCGTCAGCATCAGCAGGGCAACCGGAATCGCGTGATGGGTCATCCCGACAGCATCAGCAACATTCCGGATGAATTGCGGCATCACCGTTTCCCGCCAGCAATGCAAAGCGGCATGGGGCGCTGCGCGGCGCTCGGCTTGTGGGGCCGGGTGCCGCCCGTTACGCTTCGCAAAAAACCGGGAGCGAAACGGCATGAAGCAGATCAGGATCGGCGATATCACGATCGATGCGGTGATCGAGCGCGAGGGGCCGTGGCGGCGGCCGCAGGATTTCTTCCCGACCTATAATGACGATGTGTTCAAGCATCATTTGAAGACGATGGAGCCCGAGGTCTTCGACGCCGCGCGCGGCATGATGGTGATCACCTACCAGACCTTCGTGGTGCGGACGCCGCGCTACACCATCCTGGTCGACACCTGCACCGGCGAGGACAAGGGCCACCCGCCGCCGTTCGACTTCCCGGGCAAGGAACGCTGGCGCAACGAGCTGTTCGCGCTCGGCATCTCCTATGAGCAGATCGACTACGTGTTCTGCACCCATCTGCATATCGACCACACCGGCTGGAACACCACGTTGCGCGACGGGCGCTGGGTACCGACCTTCCCGAACGCGAAATACGTGTTCCACAAGGGCGAGTATGCGGCCTGGGAGGCCGAGAACGCCAAGGGCGCCAATCCGCCCGGCACGGTGTTTCGCGACAATTGCCTGCCGATCGTCGAGGCCGGGCAGGCGCTGTTGGTCGACGACGACTATGCGCTCGACGACACCGTGACGCTGACGCCGACGCCGGGCCATTCGCCCTGCCATTGCTGCGTCAACATCTTCTCCAAGGGGCAGCGCGCGGTGGTCGCCGGCGACCTGATGCACCACGCGATCCAGTGCCGCGAGCCGGAATGGTCGGCCAAGCCCGATTGGGACCCGAAGCAATCGGCGGTCTCGCGGCGGAAATTCTTCGGCTCGGTCGCGGGGACCGACACGCTGATCCTGCCGATCCATTTCCCGAACCCGACGGTCGGCCTGATCACGGCGGACGGCGATCGCTTCGACTATCGCTTCAAGCGGGAGTAGGGCGCGGCAGCCGGCCGCGCGACGTCACCGCGCTGCGCGGGTCCGGCGCGGAACCTGGGTCAGGAACCGTTCCAGGTCGGCGCACAGGCGATGGGCGAGCTCCTCGTCGATCGCGAACGTCGCGACGGTGCCGGCGCAGTTGATTTCAATGGTCCCGCGCAATGGCACGGCGGAGGTGGTCGACACCTCGATGTCTATCGCTCTCTGCACGATCATGTCGTCGATCTTTCCTCACAAGCCGGTCTCCGCCAATCCTCACTTCATTTGGGAATGACGGGGCGTCCCTTTCGCCGTCTCTCTTCGATGAATCTCACGCCGATCTCGGCGCCGTCGACGCGCACCAGCTCGCAGCGGCGGAACGCCAGGCCCCCCGAGGACAACACCAGGAAGAACTCCTGGGCCTTCAGCACGTCGAGCGTGCCGTCGACCTCGAGCCGGGCGCCGCTCTGCGAGACGTCGAGCAGGATGCAGCTGCGCCGCCACGTGCCGTCGACGCCCATGAGATTGACTGGATGGCGCGTCTCGAGCTTGACGCGCTCCGCCCTGCGGTCACCATATGTCATTGCGCTACTCACATCGCCTGAGAGCGCTTTGCCGCCACCGTGGCCCGCGCCTCCGCATCGTCGATCGTGGCTGGCAGGTTTGCGGAGGCGCGGGCCGCGCCGGCATCGATGGCGGCGCGGATCGTGTCGCGAAGTTCGGGCCGCGCGATCTTGAGCAGCCGGGCTTGCTGGCGCGGCGTGGATCGCATCACGAGGTCGGCAAGGACGCGCTGAGGCAGGTCGCGGCGCGAGATCAACGCGTCGGCGATATCGCCGTCGCGCTCGGCGGCATCGACGATCATGGCAAGGCTGGGGCCGGTCATCTCCGCACCGGGATTGCGCGCGAGGACGCGAAGCACATTGCTGTCGCCGCGCATCAAAAGAATGTCCGCGAGCTCCGCGTTGACCTGCTTGCGCCCTGCGATCGCGCAGAGATGTCCCTCGGCCCGCATCCAGGCGATGTCGATCAGGTCGGCATCGGGAATGCTCTCGCATTTTTTCAGGATCGGCGCCGCGACGTCGGCGTCGTCATGGTTGGCCAGGCGGCGTGCGAGTTCGCGCGGCACCAGATGCAAGTCGGCGAGCGACCGGCTGAGCGTGGTCAGGGTCCGCAGCTCGACGCTCTCGGTCAGGCGAACCAGGATGCCGTCGAACATCTCGACATGGTGTGCGCTGAGGCGGTGAGCGTCTTCGAGAAACAGCCCCGCCACCTCCTGCAGCATGCGCGTGCGGAGGTCGGGTGAACCGGCTTTCAAGACGTGGTCGAGCTTGGCAATAAGGTCGGGCGAGGCAATGACTGTCATTGCGGTACCTAAAATGTTCCGCGACGAGGAACATCATTGTTCCCGCTGCCAATCTGCTCCCCGAATCTTTAATAGGGGTATAGAAAGTGATGGAGTGGGCCGGTTCGAGCGGTGGATATCCCGCCAAAGACTATCGAAATTCGGCAGCAGCGTTGTTTTGCCAGGTTGTCCGGTGCGGCGTGCGGACCGCAGTTTCCCTGATTGAATTTATTGGACGATTCGCATTTTGTGCATGGAAGTTGTTGATGAACCCGGCGCGCAAGGGGGAGCGCCGCGCGCGATTTTTCAAGAGCATTTCACAGGAGCAGTCATTTGACGGCGCCATTGCTGGTGCCGAGAGTCTTCCGTTTTGACGATGTCGATGCATTCCGGAGTTCGATCCGAAGTCTGGATGTTGATTTCACGCCGCTTGCGCGGAAGATTTCGGCCGAGCAGGTCATTCTGGGTTTGCCGGGATGCGAGCTCAACTACACGCAGTCCTTTCCGCGGATCGTCGACGCGCAGCTTGCGCCGCATACCACCGCGGTCGGCTTCACGATGGATGACGGCGTTCCGATGCGGTTCAACGGCGTCGAGCGCGATCGTGCGGTGATCGTGCTTGGCGGCGGCGGCGCGTTCTATACGTCCGTGGAGGAGACGCCCCGCCAATATGTCTCGGTGATGTTCACGCCCGAGATCGTCGACCGCGGCTGGCCGAACCCCGGCCTGCATTTCAGCATTCACGAGATTTCTCAACGCGCGCAGGATCGGCTGCGTGACGTGGTGAGGCAGGTTCTGCTCGTCACGTCGGATCAGGCGACGATCGCGGAGTTCGCCACCGGAGCGTCGATCAAGGAGACGCTGCTCGCGGCGATCGACCATGCGTTCGCCGAGATCGTGGCGGCCAAGTGGGCGACGCGGGCCAACACCACGCGCCAGTTCAAGGTCTTCAACGACGCCCGCGCCATTCTGGCCGGCGACGTGGCGCACCCGATCTACAGCGGCGAACTGGCCAGGCAGATCGGCGTGTCGGTGCGCACGCTGCACGATGCGATCCAGCGCTACCGGGGCGTCAGCCTGCATCGCTATCTGCGGCTGCGCCGGCTCTGGCTGGTGCGCCAGCAACTGCTCGCCGGTGCTCCCAGCGTCAAGGCCTGCGCGCTCGCCTATGGGTTCTGGCACCTCAGCGATTTTTCGCGGAGCTACCGGTCGCAGTTCGGGGAGGCGCCGTCCGAGACGCTGGCGGCTTCGCGCCGTCCGGGCGTCGCGCGCCCCGATCCATCCGCCGACAGAAACGATTCGTAACAATAGACCTGAACGGAATCTTAACGGCCGCCGGGGAATCTGTTGGTACGATTCCACCAGAGGCGGCCTGATGCATCCCCGGAGATTTGCGCGTGTTCGTCCGTCAGGATGCGTATCCAGTGTGGTCAAGCTGCAGCTCGAACCGAAGGCGCCGCTGATCGAATGCCGCCTGGTGGATTATTCCGCCGGCGGGGCCTGCCTGGAATTTGCCAAGCCGATCCAGCTGCCGGAACGCTTCGAGATGTTTCATGGCAATACGAGGAAGCGTGTCCGGCGGGTCTGGAGCAGGGGCGTCCGGGTCGGCGTCTCGTTCTGAGCGCGCGCCGCCGGTCAGGGGCGCGCTCCACCGGCCAATAGCCGTTCGGGCCGCGCCCTGCGCGACCCGATGGTTTGTCCCGACCGAAGTTACCCCGATGAGCGCTGAGAAAGCGCGGGCGAAGCGGCTCAGGCGCCGCTCTGGCACTTCTTCATGAACGAGGTTTTGGCCGCGCCGGCGAGCTTCTTGCCGTCGGAGCCCACCGCCTTGGTCTCGCAGCTATCCATCGTGCACTTCTTCATGAACGAGGTCTTGGCCGCGCCGGCCAGTGCCTTGCCATCCTTGCCGACCGCCTTCGTCTCGCAGGAGGCGTCCTGAGCAAATGCCGAACCGGCGGCAAAGGTCGCGATCACGGCCGCCAAGAAAATCCGCTTCATCTGGGTTCTCCCTAAACCAAACCAGTGGCCGGATTGGATATCGGATTCTTGGCCCGATCAAGTTCCCACGGCCGATTTTGTCTATAAAATGCCCGGATAGACGTGAGAAAATTCCGTGTGCAGCGCGGAACAAAACGGGGGAAATGCGGAATGGATTTCGAGACGCTGGTACAGACACGCAAAAGCGTGCGCGGGTTCAAGCAGCAGCCGGTGTCACGGGCGACCGTCGAGGAGATCATCGAGGTCGCCAAGCGCGCGCCGTCGTCGATGAACACCCAGCCCTGGCACGTCCACGTCCTGACCGGGGCGCCGCTGGAGGAAGTGCGCCGCCGCAACATGGAAGAGATGCTCGCCGGCGCCAAGGCCAAGCGCGATATCGTCAGCCATGGCGAATACCAGGGCGTGCACCGCGGCCGCCAGGTCGACATCGCCAAGAAGCTGTTCGGCGCGATGGGGATCGCCCGCGACGACAAGCCGATGCGGCAGGACTGGGTGCTGCGCGGCTTCCGCCAGTTCGATGCTCCGGTGTCGCTGGTCCTGACCTACGACCGCATCCTCGATCCCGGCGCGGTCTGTCATTTCGATCTCGGCGCGCTCTGCTACGGCATCGTGCTGGCGGCGTGGGATCGCGGCCTTGGCAGCGTCATCAACGGCCAGGGCATCATGCGTTCCGACATCGTGCGCGAGGTCGCCGATATCCCGGAAGACGAGGTGATCATGACCTGCGTCGCGATGGGCTATCCCGACGACGGCTTCGCCGCCAATGCGGTGCGCTCCGACCGCGAGGCCAACACCGACTTTGTCCGCTACGTCGGCTTTGCCGAGTAGCGCAGCATGATCCGAGCCGTGTCCACCCGCCAAAGCATCGGGGCGGTGGTCCTCGCCCTGGTCGTCTTCATCCTGGCCTTCGGCCCGGCGCGCGCGGAGGGCATCCGCCTCGATCCGCTCAAGATCCCGGTGCCGAATGCCGAAGCGGGAGGGCCGCCGATCGCGCTGCTCGACGCCATCGTGCTGCGGCCCGATGACGGCCAGCCGCATCCGCTGGTCCTGCTCAATCACGGTTCGCCGCGATCGGCGAGCGACCGTCCGTCGATGAGCCCCTACGGGATGTGGGCGCAGGCCACGGAGTTCGCCCGGCGCGGCTGGGTCGCGGTCGCCGTCCTGCGCCGCGGCTACGGCGCCTCGCAGGGCGGATGGGCCGAAGCCTACGGGCAATGAGTTCGGCAAATCCTCGCGCATCCCGCTGCTGTGGGTCTCCGCCGACAACGATCACTTCTTTGGTCCGAAACTCGTGGCGCGGTTGTCGGATGCATTTGTGAAAGCCGGCGGCAAGCTCTCGCTGGTTCGCACGCCTGCATTCGGCAGCGACGGTCACATGCTGTTCAACGAGAACGGAACAGCGATCTGGGCACCGATCGTCGACCGCTTCCTTGCGGCCAACAACCTCGTGCAGCGCGACCGTCTGCTCGACGCGCCGCCACGTCCGGCGCAACTGCGCACGCGCTGACCGCGCCGCGGGATATTGAATTCCGCATCATGAAACCCTCGCGCGACGGTGAGCGCGCGTGCGCGTTTCCGCTATTCCTGCCGACAAAAAATGCGCTACTGGTTTTGTGAAGCGAAACAGCACAGGCGAGGAATCTCCGATGAGCGATGATGAACAGACAGCCATGATCCGCGAGACCGTCGCGAGATTCGTCGATCGCGAACTCATCCCGCTCGAGCCGCAATATCTGAAATCGAAATTGCCCGGCAGCGACCATCCCGAGCTGACGCCGGAACAGCGCAAGCGGCTGCGCGACGTCTCGAAGGAGCTCGGCCTCTGGGGCCTCGATGCGCCTGAGGATCTCGGCGGCCACGATCTGCCGACGCGGACGATGGCGGCGGTGCACGAAGAGCTCGGCCGCAGCTGCGTGCCGTTCGTGTTGCCGCCGGACTCGCCGAACCTGCGCATGCTGCAGGCGGTCGGCACCGACGCGCAGAAGAAGAAATACCTGCAGCCCTATATCGAGGGCCGGATGGCATCGGCAATCGCGATCTCCGAGCCCGGCGCCGGCGGCGATCCCGCGGCCATGAAGACGCGCGCGGTGCTCGACGGCGAGCAATGGGTGCTGAACGGCCGCAAGATCTGGATCAGCAATGCGCGCGCCGCCGACTTCATCATCGTGATGGCGCGCGTCGGCAACGACCAGCGCCAGGGCGGCATCACCTCCTTCATCGTCGAGAAGGGCACGCCGGGCTTCATCATCGAGCGCGAGATTCCGATGGTCGGCGGCGGCTCGACCTACGAGATCGTGTTCGAGGACTGCCGCGTCCCGAAGGACTCGGTGCTGGGCGAGGTCGGCAAGGGCTACGCGCCGATGCAGCTGCGCCTGCGCACGCGCCGGCTCGAGATGGGATCGACCTGTGTCGGCATCACCAAGCGCGCGCTCGACATGATGTGCGAGCACGCCAAGCAGCGCGAGACCTTCGGCGTCAAGCTCGCCGAGCGCCAGGCGATCCAGTGGTGGATCGCCGACATCTCCACCCGCATGCATGCCTGCCGGCTCATGGTGCGCGAGGCCGCCGACAAGACCGACCGCGGCGAGGACATCCGCCACGAGGCCTCGATGATCAAGGTGTTCGCGACCGAGATGGCCTATAACGCCTGCGACCACGCCATGCAGACGCTCGGCGCGCTCGGCGTGACGCTGGAATTGCCGCTCAACGCGCTCTGGCAGAAGGCCCGCCTGATGCGGGTCTATGAAGGCCCGAGCGAGGTCCATCGCCAGGCGATCGCCCGCCGCGTGCTCGGCCTGCGCGGCGGTTAGACGGTTCGCGGCGGCCTAGGCCGTGATATCCACCACCACCTTGCCGGCCGCGGTCTTGTCCCGGATTGCGGCGTGCGCCTCGGCGATCGTCGCCAGCGTGAAATGACGCGGATCGAGGCGGGGCGCGACCTTGCCGTTTTCGACCAGCCGGGTCGCCTCGCGCAGGATCTTGCCGTGATGCGCGCGGCCTTCGCCAGTCAGCAACGGCAGCAGCGTGAACACGCCGGAATAGCTTGCGGCGCGAAACGACAGCGGCGCCAGCGCGTGCGTTCCCCAGCCGAGCGCGCTGACGACATGGCCGAAGCGGCGCACCGCGTTGAAGGAAGCGTCGAGCGTCGCGCCGCCGACGGTGTCGAACACGATGTCGAAGCCGCGGCCCTGCGTGTGGCGGGCGACATATTCTTCGACGGTCGTGCTGGTGTAGTCGATCGGCGTCGCACCGAGACGTTCGATGAGGGAAACGCTGTTCGCCGAGCCGGTCGCATAGACGTCGGCGCCGAAGGCTCGCGCAATCTGGATTGCGATATGGCCGACACCACCGGCTCCGCCATGGATCAGGACCTTCTGGCCGGTGGCGACATGCGCGCGATCGACCAGACCTTCCCACGCGGTGATGAAGATCAGCGGCAGCGCTGCGGCTTCGCGCATGGTGAGATTCGAAGGCTTCGGCGCCAGCAGGTCGGCATCCACGGCCGCATAGTCGGCGACCGAGCCCTGGAGCCCGCCGACGCCGCCGGTCATGCCATAGACCTCGTCACCTCTGCGGAAGCCTGTGACACCTGGGCCGACGGCCTCGACGACGCCGCTGAGATCGATCCCGAGGATCGCAGGCAACGGTTGCCGGGCATGCGCCGCCTGACCTGCCGCAATCTTGAGGTCGAGCGGGTTCACACCGCTGGCGGTGATGCGGACCAGCACCTGACCGGGTCCCGCCTGCGGCCGCGCAATGTCGGTCGGGCGAAAGGGCGTGTTGGGGGCGTCGAGTATCGCGGCGCGCATCGAAGATTGATCGGTCATGTCGAACTCCTTGGCTGCGCCCAATCTGGTGGAGTCAGAGTTGTTTGGAAACCAATGATATTGTAGCTTTTCCATTCATTATTGAATGGACCTGCTAATGGAATGGAGCGACCTCCGGGTCTTCCTTGCCGTAGCCCGGGAAGGGACCCTTGGTGCGGCGGCCCGCAAGCTCGGGCAGAGCCAGCCGACGATGGGGCGACGACTCCGTGAGCTCGAGCGCGCGCTCGGCCAGACGCTCTTTCAGCGCACCGCGGACGGCTTCGTGCTGACCGACGAAGGCGCCAGCGTGCTCGCGCATGCCGAACGCATGGAGGAGGAGGCCGATGCTCTCGCGCGCGAGGTCGTGGGACAGGATCGGCAGCTTGATGGTCTGTTACGGATTTCGTCGTCGGACTGGTTCGGCGCGCATCTCTTGACGCCGGTGCTCGCCGAATTCGCCAGGCTTCAGCCGCGCGTGGTGGTCGAACTGCTGACGGATGCGCGGCTGTACAGCCTGCCGCGCCGCGAGGCCGACATCGCATTCCGCATCACGCCGTTCGACGAGGCGGAGGTGATCTCGCGGCGGCTGATGCACATAGCATACGGAGTCTACGTGCGAGCCGACAGCTCGTTCGCGCCGAGGCCGGGTGACGGGCGCGGCACGCCGCTGATCACGATGGATACCGCCTTCGGCGGCATGCCCGATGCGGTCTGGCTGAAGAAGATGATGCCGAACGCCCACATTGTCTCCCGCAGCAACAATCGTGAGGTGCAAGCACGGATGTGTGCGGAAGGCGCCGGCATCGCTGTGTTGCCGCGTCCGCTGGCGGACTCAATGACCGGATTGCGCCTGATCGATCTCGGCACGCCCCCTCCGGGGCGAGACACCTTTGTCGGCTATCATCGCGATCTGAAGCGGCTTGTGCGCCTGCGTGCGCTGCTTGATCTCCTGATCGAGCGGCTCGCCAACTAGCTACGCCGCCCGCACGTCTGACAGGAAGCGGTTGACCTGGCCGGCGAGGTCCTTCGACTGGGTCGAGAGCTGCTCGGCCGCGCCCAGCACCTGGGTTGCCGCGGCGCCGGTATCGTCGGCGGCGCGCTGCACGCCGGAGATGTTGGAATTGACCTCCTGGGTGCCGCGCGCGGCTTCCTGGACGCTGCGCGAGATCTCCTTGGTCGCCGAGCCCTGTTCCTCGATCGCTGCCGCAATCGCGGTACCGATCTGGTCGATCTCGGTGATGACGTCGACGACGCTGCGGATCGCCGTCACGGTCTCGTCGCTCGCGGTCTGGATCGCGGTGATCTGCTCGGAAATCTCCGTGGTCGCCTTCGCGGTCTGACCGGCCAAGGACTTCACCTCCGAGGCGACGACGGCAAAGCCGCGACCGGCCTCGCCGGCGCGGGCCGCCTCGATGGTGGCGTTGAGCGCCAGCAAATTGGTCTGGGCCGCGATGCTCTGGATCAGCGTCACGACATCACCGATCTTCTGGGCGCCCTCGGCCAGCGAGCGCGCAGTGTCGCCGGTGCGCCGGGCGTGGTCGACGGCGCGCGCGGCGATCTCGGTCGAGGTCGCGACCTGACGGGCGATCTCGGCGATCGAGGAGGTCAGTTCCTCGGTCGCGCTGGCGACGGTCTGAACGTTGGTCGAGGTCTGATCGGAGGCGGCGGCAACGACCGCGGCCTGACGGTTGGTGGCAGTGGCGGTGGACGACATCGACTGCGCCGTGTCTTCCATCACCGAGGACGCCGCCGACAAGCCGCCGACCAGTTCGGTCACCTTGGCTTCGAAGGCGCGAGTCAGATCGTCGAGCACGCGGGCGCGGCGCATCTTGACGTCGTTCTCGGCTTCCTTCTCGGTCGCGAGGCGATCGGCTTCGATCTTGTTGTCCTTGAACACCTGGACGGCGGCGGCCATCGCGCCGATCTCGTCGTTGCGCGCGGCGCCCGGGATCGCCTCGGCCACTTCGCCCGCGGCGAGCCGCGACATCCGGCCGGTGAGGGCGGCGATCGGGCTGAGGATGCGGCGGCGGACCACGACGATGAGTCCGGCGCTGGCGGCAATGACCGCAAGCAGCCCGATCAGCGCGATCATGAAGCTGAGGCGCGCCGACGAATAGGCGCTCGCGAGGCCTTGCTCGGCATTCTCGTAGAACGCGTCGCGCACGGTGATGATGGCGGCAAGGCCGACCTGGGACTCCGGATAGTAGGTGTCGAGATCCTGCTCATACTTGCCGGTTACGGCGCCTTCCTTGGCGAATTTCAGCGCCTTGCCGAACCGCTCGACATAGTCGGCCTGCATCTTGCCGAGCGCGGTCATGACGTTGACAGGCGTTGCCGGGTTGTTGCGCAGCTCCTGCAAGGTCGAGAGGATCTGGTCGGTGCGGCCGGTCGAGCGATAGAGCTCCATCTTCTCCTGATCGGTCGCGACGCGCTTGGCGCCGACCAGCGCCTTGTGCAGGCTTGCATTGAGGCCGCCGATGTCGCGCAGCGTCCAGGCGACGTTGGCATAGCTGGCCTGGCGATAGGCATTGCCATCGAGGCCGGCGAGGCGGCGCACCTGCTCGTCGAGCAGCGTGGTGACCCCGGCGTTGAACACGGAATTGTCGGCAACGATCTTGCCGGCGGCCGCGCGACGCGCATCGGCCGGCCCGGCAATTGCGGCCGCAATGGCGTCGCGCAGCCCGCCAAACTTGGCCTTCAGCGCATCGATCTCGCGCGCGACGGCTTCGCCGTCGTCGAGCGATCCCGGCAGGGTCGCGCGCACCTGGTTGACCTTGGCGAGCGCGCCGTCGGTCAGCTGACGCTGACGGTCGAGCTCGGCGATCTGCTTCTGATCGATCGTGGGTCCGCCAAGCAGCAGGTTGGTGGCGTAGCCGCGCTCGGGGTTCATGTAGCGCGGGATGTCGCCGACGGCGCGGACGATCTCGAGCCGGCTCTGCGCAGTCGAGACCTTGTCCATGGTCTGGTACTTCGTCACCGCGACATAGGCTGCCAGGCCGCCGCCGACCGCGGACAGTGAGACGATCGCGGTCGTCAGGAGAGTACCGATTTTCATGGGATGCGCGCCATTCTTGACGGGAGAGGGAGAGGCCTCAACCGTACCGGGTGCGCATTAAGCTTGGGTTTACGATGCGGGAGCCCTGTGTAGACCGGCCTCGCATCCCGATCGTCGTCCCTGCTTTCGCCAGGACGACACCGGACGTGTGACGACGGTCAGTGCTCGTCGTCGGCGCCCTTGGTCGCGGCGCGGTGCTGGGTCGCGCCATTGGAGCCCGCTTCGTCGCAGGGAAGCTGGTTCCAGGTGCCATCGGCAGCCTGCTGATAGGCCTGGCAGTTCGTCGAATTGGTTGTGGCAGTGGATTTCTCGTCGGCCTTTTGCCGCTCGGCGCTCTTCGCCAGCGCCGGCGTGGCCACGGCGGCGATGGCTGCGAGCGAGCCTGCGAAAACCAGCTTTGCGATCTGCATGTCGGGTTCTCCCTCTCGAAGCAAATCCATATCCAGAAAACAAATCTGGCGATTTTGGGCCACGGCACCGCGCCTGCGACCAATTGCTTAGTGCCGGGAAAACAGGCCGGACCGCCGGTTAACATCTGCGTTCCCGGTCGCGGGACGACTGTTGCAGTGCCGTGCTAGGATCGCCCCATGACCCACCGCATTCTCGTTCTCTACGGCTCCTATCGTTCGGATCGCATGGGCATCCGGCTGGCCCACTTCGTCATCGACGGCTTTCGCGCGCGCGGCGACGACGTCGAGTTGATCGATGCCAGGGAGGTCGGTCTGCCGATGCTCGACCGGATGTACAAGGAGCATCCCAAGGGGCAGGCGCCGGCCGTGCTCGAGACGCTCGCCGGCAAGATCCGCGACGCCGACGGCTTCCTGTTCGTCACCGGCGAGTACAATTGGGGCATCCAGCCCGGCTTGAAGAACCTGACCGACCATTTCCTCGAGGAATGGTTCTGGCGCCCCGCGGCGATCGCAAGCTATTCGGCCGGGCGGTTCGCCGGTGCGCGCGCCGCGACCGCCTGGCACGGCACGCTGTCGGAGATGGGCATGGTGGTGGTGTCGAGCACGATCAGCGCGGGGCCGATCGCGCAGACCCTGTCGGCCGAAGGCAAGCCGATCGGCGAGGGCGGCAAGTCGCTCGAACGCGCCTTTCCACGTTTTGCCGACGATTTCAGCTGGTGGATCGAAGCCGCCAAGGCACAGCGCGCGCGCAAGGCGCCGCCTTACTGAGCGCAACCTTGCTGAGCGCAAATCGGCAAGTCCGGGAGTTTCGCGATCATGAACCTCTTCACATCGCCCTTCGATCCCGCACGCGAGACGGCTCTGGTGACCGGCGCCGGCAACGGCATCGGCCGCGCGATCGCGCAGGCGCTGGTCGGCGAGGGCGTCCGCACCGTGTTCGCCGATCTGCATGAGGACAGGGTTCTGGCTGCGATCAAGGCCGCGCCGCGTCCCGAACTCGCGGTCGCCTGGGTTGGCGATCTCGCGCAGCGCGAGGCGTGTGACGCCCTGCTGGCGCATGCGCAATCGACGCTCGGGCAGGTGACGCACTTCGTCCATAGCGCGTCGCCACCACGGCGCGAGGCCGATCACGCCATGGCGGTCGACGACGACACCTGGCGGCAGATGCACGCGGTCAATCTAGATGCCGGCTTTCATTTGTCGCGCGAACTGGCGCGCAGGCTGATTGCGGCGAAAGCACCGGGCTCGTTCCTGCTGCTCACCTCGCTGCATGCCGGCACGCCGCGCAACCTGCCGCACTACTCGACGGCGAAGGCCGGCATGGCGATGCTGGTGAAGGAGCTGGCCAAGAGCTGGGGCCGCTATGGCATCCGCGTCAATGCCCTGGTGCCCGGCGCGATCGCGGCCGGCGGCTTCGTCGCCGATCCCGCGCTGGCAAGGCACATCCCGCTTGGCCGACTTGGTCAAGCGGACGATCTTGCGCCGATGGCGCTCGCCGTGCTGTCGCACAAGCTCTCTGGCTACGTCACCGGCGCGTCGATCGTGGTCGACGGCGGGCTGTCGCTGACCAACTGGTTCGCGCCGCCGGAGCTCGATTGAGAATTGAAGGCTGTTACTTCGTCCTGATGTAGCCCGCGAGCCGCGTCTTCTGGTCCTGGCACCAGGTCGTCATGCTGCCGGCGCGGCGCTGGTCGAGGTCGGTGGTCTGGGTTGCGATCGCGACTTCGGTCATCAGGTCGTCGGCCTGCTTCTCGCCCATCTTGCCGCCGGTGTGCATGAAGGCGATCGCCTTGCGCACCTGCTCGGTGGTGCCGTCGGGCAGGTGCATGTCCTGCGCACGCGCAACGAGGTCCTGGTAGACGAGATCGGTGCCGGGGCACTCGACCTTGGCGGCATAGGCTTGCAGCACCATCGTGACATAGGCCGCGCGCGGATCGGCGTGGGCAGGGGTTGCTGCGACAATCAGGCCGCCGATCAGCAGAGCGTAACGCATCGAATTCCTCCCGGTGTTTTAGACATTTTGACGCAAGGCTAGCGTCCGCGGGAACCGACTGCAACCGTAAGGACACACTTGCTGAAGGAACCGATCAAACGGCCGTGTTCCAGCTGGGGCTGCCACGATTTCAGCACGATTTCGGCAGCAAGTGCCACAAGTTGACGCAGGGGAGAATGATCGTGTCGAAGTTGGGGCTTGCTGCGGTGCTGGTGGGTTCGCTTGCACTTGGCGGCTGCATGCAGGCGACGCTGTCGCCGGTGACGGATGCCGCGATGACGCCGCGCGATCGGCAATTGCTGGCGCATCCGCCCTATGCGGACGCCAAGATCCCGGATCAGTTCCAGCGCCACATCGTCGATTACCGGCGCAAGGAACAGCCCGGGTCGATCCTGGTCGATACCGACGCGCGCTACCTCTATTACGTGCTGCCCGGCGGCAAGGCGATCCGCTACGGCGTCGCCGTCGGCGAGGAGGCGATGGCTTTCTCCGGCGTGGCCACGGTCGGCCGTCTGGCGGAGTGGCCCGATTGGGTTCCGACCCAGGATATCCAGGAGCGGCTCGGGCCGTATCCGAAGCGTGTCGCCGGTGGACCGGCCAATCCGCTCGGTGCCCGCGGCATCTATCTCTACCAGGGCAACAAGGACACGCTGTACCGCATCCACGGCACCAACCAGCCCGAATATATCGGGCAGGCGATCTCGTCGGGCTGTATCCGCATGAACAACGCCGACGTCATCGACCTCTACCAGCACGTCAAGCCGGGTGCGACCGTGGTCGTGCTGCCGCCGGGACAGAGCGCGTAATTCGCTCACCGCATGAAAAACGGCCGATCGCGTTGTCGCGATCGGCCGTTTTTTTGATCGTTGGTCAGCGCTGACTTCAGCGCAGCGGCATCGGCGGCCGAACCACCGGACCGCCGTCATCCGCGTCAACAACACTGGACTGTTGTTGCGGTTGCACAGGTCGCGGTGTCACGGCCGATTGGGGGGCGACTGCCGGGGTCGGCAGCGGCGCTGCCGATGCCGGCGGAGGCGGCGGAATGTAGGCCTGCGCCGGTCGGCGCACCGGCGGTGGAGCGACGGCCACATGCGGCGCCGCCGGCGGCGGTGCGATCGCAGCGCGCGGGCGCGGCGCTACCGGTCGCGGTTCGACGGCCCGGGGCTCGGTCGTCCTTGCGACCCGCTGCGCCATCTGGTCCTGGCTTGCCTTCAGCTGATCGATGCTGGTCTTGAGCTGCTCGATCTGCTGCCCCATCGACGCGATGTCGCGCGCCATCGACTGCAGCAACTGCGCTTGGTCGGGCACGGCTGCGGCCGGCGCCGTGGGCGCAACCGGCGCCGCGGCGGCTGCCGGGGCCGCCGCTGCTGCGGCAGGAGCAGGCAGGGCTGTCGCAACGTCCTGTGGCGCCGCGGCCGGAGCGGTGTCGGCCGGCTGATCGGCGGCCGCGGCTTGCGCTGCGGGCTGGCTCGCCTGATCGGGCGCGGCGGTGCTCTTGCCCGGCAGTAGCGACGTCAGGGCCTCGACCTGAGGCACGTACTCGGTGACCACCTGCTTGACGCGATGGCCGTAGTGCTGCCACGCCGCGGTGCCCATGGCGCCGGCGATCGCGAACAGGAACCAGAAGGCGCGGATCGCCCATTTGTTGGTCGGGCGCGGTGCGCGGTCCAGTCTGATGTCGTCCAGTCGGCCGTCATGGCTTGGCGCGCTGTACTCGGGCGCGGCCGGAGGCACCGGCATCGGCGTCACCGGTGGCACCGAGGCGGCCGGCGCGGCGGCCGCAATCGATGGCGTGGACGAGGGCGCGAGGCTCGGGCCGAAATAGGGCTCGCGCTGCGCGGGCGCTGTCTTGCCGGCGGCTGCCGGGACGGCGGCGACATTGTCCGGGCGCGCCGGAGCGAAGCTGGGCTCGATCGCGAAAATGTCGTGCGGATCTGCGTCTTTCAGTGTCGATTGCATTGGCGGTCCCCGTTTCAGTCCAAGGTCAACCGCAAATGGCGGCCGGCGAATCCTCGCTCTGTTTCGACCCCTGGCCCGGGCCCCACGACTCCAGTCCGGTTTGACCAAAGCAAGGCGAGAGGGTGGAGAGGTTGGGGAGTTTCGGGAACCGCTGCCGGGCTGACGCCGCCATCGGCATGCCGGCCGCGGCCCAAGCTCAAGTCCAAGCGCTGAGCCCGGCTCCAGCGTCCCGCTGCCGGGTTGTGTGGCGCATCCACCACACCCAAGGGGGAATCGCATCGTGCGGGTTGCCTCCCGCCGCATTCCGCCTCCGTTCCGCCCCGATTGGATTCGGGTGATAGGCAGCTGTTGGATTTTCGGCTTGGGCTGGGGCGCAAGTTGGGGGTGCAACATGTCACGCGACGATGCAGTCATCTCGTACGTCGGCGTCAAACGCAGCGCGCGCGGCGCTGCGCCTCCGATCCTGTTTTCGCATGCTCGAAAGCCGCTTCAACTGCTCGCCGTCGTGATCGGCGCGGCGTCGCTTGCGGCCTGCGCGCAGACCTCGGTCGTCAGCCAGCGATCGCAGGCACTCGCCAGCCGGCCGGTCTCGATCGAACCGACACGGGCTGCGTCGTCTGCGTCGCGCACGCGCGTCGCAACGGCGCGTTCGCACCGGCCTTATGCCGCGCGCAAGGCCGGCGATACCAAGATCGCGTCGCAAGGCGTGGCAAGCTTCTACAGCGAGGCACAGCCCACCGCGAGCGGCGAGAAATTCGACGGGCGCGAACTGACGGCCGCGCATCCGACCTTGCCGTTCGGCACCAGGCTGCGCGTCACCGACGTCAAGAGCGGCCGCTCGGTCACCGTGCGCGTCAACGACCGCGGACCCTACGTGCCCGGGCGTATCGTCGACGTCTCGTACTCCGCGGCGCAGTCGCTCGGCATGATCGGCAAGGGCGTTGCCAATGTCCGGCTCGACGTCGTGCAGTAAACGGCGTCGCTCAAGCCAAGGCTCTAGCTGAGGCCGGGATTTTTTGCCGGCGCAATCGGGAAAAAGTCCCGGCCTCGCGCGCGCTTTAATCCTGTTGTCCGAACCATCGGTCCAAATAGAATTGGTGCCGCTACTTCCCGCGCATTGCTTTTCCAGGCGCGTGGATTTCCGCCCAATGAACCTTCCCCGCCTTGGCGTCCCACCAAGGCGGGGTTTTTGTTTGGTAGGCATGGGTTCGTCAGGTGCGCGCAACATCAATGTCAGCGCTTCCGTGCCGGATATGCCGACCACGATGCGAAGACCGGCGTAGCCGCCACCGCAAATTGCGCTCCGCCATATCTTGCGGCGCGCTTCCACCAAATTGTCACACTCCCAGCGAATTGCGGCCCAAAGCCGCTGCCAACACACCGCCGGACGGATGATGTCGGCGAGGGACAAGCATTGGCCTACAAGATGATCGCAGAACGCGAGAACGAAACGGTCAGGATCGAGCGGGAGAGCACCTTCATCATCATCGCCAAGGCCAAGGTCTGGGCGAGCGAAGGGTGGCAGGTGGTGATCACCGACAAGGACGGAAAATCATACCCGCCCGAGGAATTCGACAAGCTGCTCGCGGCGTGATGCTAGCGCTGCGCTGACACCAGCAGCATCATCGGCCGTTCAAGCTCGTCGGCGAGCTCAGGCATCGCCTTGATCTGCTCCCGTGTCGGCGAGAACTCCTCGACATGGCGCAGCGTGAAGCCGGCACCGATCAGCGCGTTGAGCGTGGTGCCGACGGTGCGGTGATATTTCAGCACGCCCTTCACATACCAATCCGTCCTGCGTTCGCCTTCGATGAAGTAGCGGTTGACCGGCCAGGTCTTGCGGCCGTCCTGGTCCTGTCCCCAGCCGGGATGGCTCGCGGCCATGTAGATCGGATGCTCGATGGTGAACACCAGATGCCCCTCGGCGACCAGCGTGCGGTACAGCATCCGCGCCAGCCGATCGAAGTCCCTGATATAGTGGAAGGTGAGGGCGCTGTAGGCGAGATCGAACGTCGCCTTCGGCAGCTCCAGCGTTTCGAGGTCGGCGATCTCGTAGGCGATCGCCGGATCCTGCGTCATGGCCTTCGCGCGGGCGATCATGTTCTCGGAGAGGTCGATGCCGAGCACGTCGGCGGCGCCTTGCTCGCGCATCCAGCGCGACACCCAGCCGAAGCCGCAGCCGAGATCGACCACGCGCTTGCCGGCGATATCGGGCAGCATGGCGCGGATCGCCGGCCATTCCGGCGCGCCGAGCAGCCCGCGGACCTGCCGCGGCAGCTGGCTGTAGCCGGCGAAGAAGCCGGGATCGTCATAGATGTTCTGGGCCATGAATCTTCTGGGCTATGGCTGCGGCAACCCGGGAAGCAACGGAAGTCGTTTCTCTGTAACGGCCGCCGCGGCGTGTGGGAACCGCTGATTGTGTTGCGATCGGCTAAGCTGCTGGAACCAGATACGGCGTTCGGCGGTTTTTGATGTCAGCAATCGACAGCCGAGGAGAGCGCCCATGATAGGCGAGATGCAGATCCACACCATCGCGCGGCAGATGCTGCTGAAGCACGGCCCCGAGGCGATCGCCCAGGCCGCGCAGAACGCCGTGGCCTGCGAGGCCAAGGGCGAGACCGACGATGCGCGCGACTGGCGTCATATCGAGGACGCGCTGAAGATGATGCGCGGACCGCACCAGAGCTGACGGCGGAAGCTGCGACACCTGATCGGATGATCCGGCGCTGCGCGCTGGAGCATCCGACTTGCGAATTCCCGGTGCTGCTTGCCTTCTCCGGAAATTCCGGGAACTCTGTTCCCGCAAGCAGCAGACAAATTCTATTTGGGGGAATTCGCCATGACCTTTTCACTCTATGACGCGACCGTTGCCAACTATCTGCAGATCCTCGGCGCTGCCTCGGGCTTTCTCGACAAGAGCCTTGCGCATTTCAAGGCGAACGGCATCGATCCGGCCGAGATCGTCGAGACCCGGCTGTTTCCGGACATGTTGCCGTTCCGCTTTCAGGTGGTCTCGCTCGCGCATCACTCCCGCGGCGCAATGGAGGCCGCGAAGAACGGCGTGTTCGTCCCGCCGTCCGGCAAGCCCGATCTGGACTTTGCCGCATTGCAGGCACTTGTGAACGACGCGCACAGCGAATTGGCGGCCCTGACGCCGGACGCCGTGAATGCGTTGCTCGGGCGCGAAGTGACGTTCAAGGTCGGAGAGCGGTCGATGCCGTTCACGGCCGAGGGATTCCTGATGTCGTTCTCGCTGCCGAACTTCTTCTTCCACTCGACCACCGCCTACGACATCCTCCGTCACAAGGGAGCGCCGCTCGGCAAACGTGACTTCATCGGCCGGTTGAATCTGAAGAAATGATCGAGCACATGCCGACTGATCCTGCACACGCGGCAACATCAGCCGCGCTGCGCAGCAAGACCAGGACCGCGCGCTGAACGAGCGCGGTCAGAAGAGTCCGGCGCCTGCGGGCGCTAGCCCGCCCGGCGCCACTGCGGCACCGGATCGAGCGGCGTGCGGTAGAGCTCGCGCCGGTCGATGTCGGTGACGCGCACGGCGCAGCCGCGCGCTTTCAGCTCCGGTTTGACCTGCGACAGCTCGTTGGCGAGCTGATCGGCGCGATCGGATGCGAGGCTGATGTTTTCGAGGATGATCGTTCCTTGATTGCGGAACTCGTCCCCCACCACGAGATCGAAGGTGTAGTACGGCATTCCGAAGTTCTCCGTTTCGGTTTGCACCACAGGGTAACACTGAGTCGCGCGTTCCCTAAGATGCATCGCGCACAATCGGCGAGCGATCGGCGCAAAAACGATGTGCAAGCGGATCACGTACGATGAACGATGCAGCACGCGGTGCGCGGCACGGCGAACGAGTCTTGGATCTAGCTCACTGCGGTGCCGTTAAGATTTGATTAAAATAGTCGTCGCAAGCTTGAGCCTAAGTGGAATCGCGGCGGAACCGGACTCCGGGAACCGGCAGCTGCAGGAGAAGGCCGGTGGCGTAACGCCCGCCGGCCTTTTCTCGTCCCCTGAGCTAATCGCGCAGCGCGGCTTGCCTTCTGGCGCGGCACTTCGGGCCGGGCCCGCGCATGTAATACAGTTCGGGGCGGTACGGATTGACGATGCCATCGATCAACGCGACGCAGCGCATGACGAGGCGGGCGAGGCGGCGCCGCAAGGGCTGCAGTGCAAGTTCCATCGCATTCATGGCGAGCCCTCAGTGCAACTCGCCGAGGATGGCGGTGAACGGCAGCTCGAAGATCTCCGTCCCGATGTCGTCGGTGACGTGGACCGCCCAGTTGCGCCAGTCTTCCACGCTCGGGGTCATGACAAAGCTGCGGGCCAGCTGCTCCGCGTGCACCCGCGCCTCCGATAGGTCCATCGCGGCGCCGATACGATCCAGGATGACGTGCTTGTCGTCGGAGCAGTGAAAGAAAACTGCAGACATCTTCCGATTCCCATGCCGAAGCGATTCTCGCGCGTTGCAATAGCAGTGCGCGAAGCTTCCGAGAATCCGGGTGATCCCCCATCGGTAAACTACGGGGATTCCAGACGATTTGAATCACGCGGCCGTGATCCCTGCGGTGTCAGAAAATCGGCTCGCCGATCGCAACAGCGCTGCGCGGGCCGAGCAGGATCACCCTTCCGTCGGCGTTCTTGGCCCCGAGGATCAAGAGTTCCGAGGTGAAACCGGCGATGTTCTTCGGCCCAAAATTGCAGATGCACACGACCAGCGAGCCGATCAGCGCCGCCGGCTCATAATTCGTGATCTGCGCGCTCGACCACATGATCCGCCCGGCGCCGACATCGACGCCGACCTTGTAGGAGGGATTGCGGGCGCGCGGAAACGGCTGCACCTCGACGACCTTGCCGATCCTGATGTCGAGGCGGGCGAAGTCGTCGTAGCTGGCTTGCGGCTTGAGCGGAGACATCGATCCTCACGGTTTGCGCGGGCGGCCGGCGAACATGTCCGCATCGAAGGTCTGGGGATTGACGGGATCGTAGCGGGACCAGTCCATCGACGGGTCGCTGCCGTAGCGTGCCTGCCACGCCGCATCCGTCTTGAGAGCGCCGATGACGGCAGCGCGAATCTCGAAATGGAGCACCTTGCGCGGGCCGATCTCGCCGATCTTGTCCTGCTTCCTGAACTTCGCGCCCACCGCGACCGGCCGGCCGTCGGCACCGACGATGCGGCCGAGCTGGGCATAGCGGGTGAAGACGACGTGCCCATTGGGATAGACGTGCTTGACCACGACATAACGCCCGCAGCGCCCGATGTTGAAGGCATCGACCGCGGCCTGGTCATCCTGCTCGACCCGGATCACGACCCCGTCGTCCATCGCGGTGACCGGCGCGCCTTCCTTGTCCGACGTCATGTCGACGCCGGGATGAAACTCCGCCGTGCCGCACCCGCAGGGCGGATTCGTCGCTCCATTGGCCGCCGCCGCGGCGGGCGCAGCCTTGGGAGTCTGGAATTCATTGACCAGCAAGCCGGGGCCTTGCGGGTTGGTGAACAGCTGGATGACAAACAGTGTCAGGCTGTTGCCGAGCGGGACTTCACGCGGCAGGAAAGCGCGCACGACGTCCTGGATGTAGACAAGCGCTTCCTTGCCCTTCGCCGACCGGACCTTGATGCAGCGCGAGGCCTGGACGCCGTCGATCTGGTCCTGCGTGAACCCCAGCATCCGCATGCTTGCCGGGACCAACTGGACCGCGCAGGTCTCTTCATAGGAGACCAGCGTGACCTCGAGCCGGTACGGCTTCGCGCCACCGAGGTCCATGCCGGTCTTGGGCCGCGGTTGCGCCAGCATGTCGTCGAGATCGGCGTCCTTGTAGCGGGCGTAGTCGAAGGCCAGCGCGGGGACGGCGACCAGCGCCGCAAGCCCGGCGATGATGATGGCCGTGATAGGTGTCTTCAGCCCAGCCCCGATCATGTCACGCCCCCTGTCAGGTCCCGTGCGGCTCAGCGCTCCTGGAATGCGAGGCGGATGCCGAGCGCGATATAGATCGTGCCGACCACGCGGCCCTGCCACTGCCCGATGCGGCGATGCCGCCTGATCCACGGGCTGATCTGACCCGCAGCGAGCGCGAGCAGCGAGGTGTAGGTTGCGCTCATCACGACGAAGATCAGGCCGAGGGTCGCGAACTGCGCGACGGCCGAGCCGTGGCCGGGATGGACGAACTGCGGCAGGAAGGCGAGGAAGAACAGCGCGGTCTTCGGATTGAGCATCTCCGCCCAGATCGCCTGCCGAAACGCGCGCCGCGGATCGACCGGCTGCGCGGTGGGAAGATGCAGGTCGTCGTTCTTCTCGAACAGCGCGCGGACGCCGAGCACGATCAGGTAGATCACGCCGGCATATTTGACGATCGAGAACGCGAGCGCCGAGGTCATCAGCACGGCCGACAGGCCGAACGTCGCCATTGCGGTGTGGACGAGGTCGCCGAGCGCGATGCCGAACCCGGTCGCGACGCCGACGCGCGGACCGCCGGTGACGGAACGTGCGAGCACCAGCAGCACCGCGGGACCCGGGATCAGGAACAGGCCGAGCACGACGACAGCGTAGGTGAGGAGGGTGGTGATGTCGATCATGGCACTATTCCCAAATGTCAGGATGCAGCGATCGCAACGGCCGCGAAACGCGGCTTCGGATCAAGCATCACCTCGGCGCTTTCGACAATCCGCATTTCTTCGGTTCCTCTCTGCGCCGTGCGCTCCAGCACGCCATGGATCGCTGACGCGGCGTGGCTGAGCGCGTCCGGCGTCGCCAGGCCACGGACGCGGCCAGCGACGAACAGGGCCGCGAACAGATCGCCGGTGCCGGACGGGCTGATCGGCACCCTCGGGGCGCGCACGCGCCAGGCGCGGGTGCCCCCCGATTCATGGCGTTCGACCGCCAGCGTTTCGATCTCACCGCCGGGCGTGCCGGCCAGCTCGGCGCTGGTGACGACGATCGTCGCCGGTCCCCGCGCCATCAGCGCGCTCGCCTGGGCAATGACGGCATCGATCGTCGTCACGCGCGCGCCGCAGAGGAATTCGAACTCGAAATGATTGGGCGTGATGATGTCGGCCAGCGGGCAGAGCTGATCGCGCACCAGCGGCGGGATGTCCGATCGCACGAACATGCCGCGGTCGCGGTCGCCGAGCACGGGATCGCAGCAATAGAGCAAGGCCGGGTTTTCGGCTTTCGCGCGGGCAACGAAATCGGCGACATCGATGGCGATGTCGGCGGAGCCGAGATAGCCCGACAGGATCATCTGCGCGGCTGCGACTGCGCCGCGCTCCTCGATGCCGCGCAACAAATCGGCGACCAGCTGCACGTCGAGCACCCGTCCGCGGATGGTTGGATAGCCCGGCCGATTGCTGAGCAGCGTGGTCGGCACGGCGACGACGTCGATGCCGTGCAGCTGGATCGGAAAGCTGGCGGCGCTGTTGCCGACATGGCCCCAGGCGACCTGTGACTGGATCGAGATGACGGTCATGCTTGGCGCATCATCCGAACAGCGCAGCGTAGATCACGTACAGCCAGCCCAGGATACCGTGGATGATCGCCCACAGGATCGAATGGTTCTTGGTGTAGGAGATCGCAATCGCCAGCGCCGAGCCGAACCCCACGCCGTATTTCGCGCCCTCGACGCGAACGCCATAGTATCGATTGCCGTTCATGGTGATCCTTCCAGCGGGAGGGCGTGAGCGGCGATAGCGTAACCCGCCGGTTGCGGTCAGTTCAACGGCGGATCGTGGCTTTGCGCAACTCCGCTGGAGTGGGGGAGGGCGAGTTTCTCTCCATTCGTCGTCCCTGCGAATGCAGGGACCCATAACCACCGTACTTAGTGAAGAATGGGGTCGTGGCCGCAGCGTCGCGCAGCGATTGAAATTTGGGATAATGGGTCCTGGCTTTCGCCAGGACGACGATGAGGATGGTTCTCGATTCCTCCGCCACACCAAGCGGTGTCATCACCCCCGAAAGCGCCGGTCACGTTGCGATCAATCGAATGTGTCGAACCGGGCCTCGGAACACGCGAATTCGCTCCTTCGGCGCGGAATAATCCGCCGCGCCATCCGTCATGGTAGCAGCGAGAATGCTTCAGCAGGCCGGCGAGATGGTCCCATCCTGTTGAATCCAACCGGAGAAGTTCAATGATTGGGATGCGACATATCGCGGCGGGCGTGGTTGCGCTCGCCATGTTGACGACATCGGCCATGGCGCGGGACGTGCCGCCGGCCGGCCCATCTGGGTTCGCAAGGGCCCACAGCGCCAGTCACTGGAGCGGCGGTCCGCCACGGATGGCCGCGCCGCGTTTCGGCGACACCGAGGCGCTGCCGCGGGATCAGCCCGGCGGCGTCTGCGACAGCGGCGACAACGCAATGATCTGCTGAGCCGGACGGTGCATGGCGGTGATCTCCGGCGACAATTGCGCTAGCCTCGCTGGGTCGTCTCCCTCCAGCCGCGAGCGCCGCCGCCATGCACATCCTCCGTCCCCAGTTTCGCATCGAGCAAGACCGCGCGCTGGCCTTTGCGGCGGCGCGCGGCTTCGGCGCCATCGTCGCCGCCGATGCGCGCGGCCCGCAGGCGTCGCACGTGCCGTTCGTGATCGAGCGGCGCGACGATCGCGTGATCGTGCAGATCCATCTCACCGCGAAGAACCCGCTGGTCGAACTTGCCGACGGCGTCAGGCGCTTTCTGCTGATCGTCTCCGGCGACGACGCCTACATCTCGAACGACTGGTACGTCTCACGGGACAACGTCTCGACCTGGCTATACGAGGCGGTGCATATATCCGGCGTCGCGCACCTGCGCGGGCTCGATGACAACCGGGACCACGGCGACGCGCTGCTCGCGGTGTCCGAGGCGCGGCTGCCGAAGCAGCCCTGGGACCTCACACAGATGGAGCCCGGCAAGCGCGAAGCGATGCTGGCAGGGATCCGGGTGATCGATCTCGTCGTCGACGAGATCGAAGGCCAGTCGAAGCTCAACCAGCACAAGAGCGACGCGGACTATGTCGCGCTGGTCAACCGGCTCGCCCATGCGGAGGAGACGGCAAGCCAGAGGCTTGCGGAGAAGATGCGCGCGCTGCGGCCGGAGCTTGAATATAAGGGCGATCGCGTAGAGCGGGTTAGCGAAGCGTAACCCGACGCAGTGCTTCCATGGATGGATGGCGGATCACGCTTGCGCTAATCCGCCATCCAAAGTTTACCAGCGTCGAAGCTGCAAACTTCTTGTTAAGATTTGCTTCGCGGTGATTTCCTCGATTCCGATTCGTTCTTTGCGAACAAAATGGAGTCGGATGGGGAACATAGTCAGGGCGCGGCACGCAGGAAGCTCAAGACCTCGCTGTTGAATCGATCCGCTTGCTCGACATTGAGGATGTGAACTCCGCGCAGCACGACGAGCTTTGCGTTGGCGACGGTCGCTGCGATCGCTTGGCTGTGACTGGCCCGCGTGACGGTGTCGCTCTCGCCGCCGATGACCAGCGTCGGCGCCGCGATCAGCGAGATGGCGCGGCGCAGATCGACATCGCGCAGTGCCGCGAAGCATCCGGCGAGGCCGCGCGGCGGGGTGGTGAGCACCATGTTGCGGAATTCGTCGATCAGCTCGTTCGGCGCAGCCAGCATCGCCGCGGGAAACCAGTTGCGCATGAATCCGTCGGCAATTGCGTTCATATCCGGGGCGGCCAGCGCCGCGCGGATCTGGTCGTCGAATGGCAGCTCGGAGGCAAGATAGGACGCGGTGTTGGAGAGGATCAGGCGATCGATGCGTTCGGGGGCGAAGATACCGAGCCATTGCCCGATGAAGCCGCCGAGCGACAGGCCGAGGAAATGGGCGCGATCGATTGCGAGGTGGTCGAGCAGTTCGACAACGTCGCGGCCGAGCCGGTCCATCGCGTAGGCGCCCGCCGGCGCGTCCGAGCCGCCGTGACCGCGGGTGTCGTAGCGGAGCACGCGAAACCAAAGGGTGAGGGCAGGCATCGAGCAATCCCACATGTGCAGGTTGGTGGCGATCGAGTTCGAGAGCGCGAGCACCGGCCGATCGTCGGGGCCGTCGATCCGGTACGCAATCCGGCAGCCATCGCCCGTCGTGAAGTGTTGGTCGCTCATCTCGTCCGTCCTCATCTGCTGGCGGAAGCCAACGGCTTCACGTCGCGCCAGGCTAGGGCTCGCCCGGAGCAATAAAAATTACTAAGATCAATCATTCTCTGTAGGTTTTACGAACAATGGACCGAATCAAGCTCCACGATTTGCGCTGCTTCGACGCTGTCGCGACCAAGGGAAGCTTTCAGGCTGCCGGCGCTGCGCTGAACCGCTCGCACCCCTCGGTGTTCGCGGCGGTCGCGCGCCTCGAACAGCAGCTCGGCCTCACGCTGTTCGATCGCAGCGGATACCGTGTCGGGCTGACGGAGGCGGGGCGGACGTTTCACGCGCGTGTGCAGGTGACGTTGCGCGAGCTCGATCTGCTGCAGACCTATGCGGACCAGCTCGTCAGCGGCGAAGAGGTCGTCCTGCGCGTCGTGATTGGCGATCTGTGCCCGCGGCCGCCGGTGCTGCAAATGCTCTCGGGGTTCTTTGCCAAATATCCCAACACGCGCCTGCATCTGGAATATGAGGCGATCGGCGGACCGCTCGAGCGCCTGATCGACGATGATGCCGACCTTGTGTTTCATCGCGCCGACCCGTCGGATCCGCGCTTCGAGCAGATCGAGCTCGCGACCACCGCGATGGTGCCGGTCGTCGCTCGCGGGTTCCTGCCATTTGCGTGGACGAAGCGGATCACGCCGGAGCAGATGCGGCCTTTCACGCAATGCGTGATCCGCGACAGCGCGCGGCGATCCTCGCCGGAAAACTTCTTCCTGATCGATGGTGCCCATCAGTGCAGCGTGCCGGACCAGATGATGAAGAAGGAGCTGATCCTGCATCGTCTGGCCTGGGGCCATCTGCCGGCGTGGTTGATCGAGGATGAGCTGAGGGACGGCCGGCTGATCAGCATCGCGGGCCCGAATTTTCCGGGCCGCGAGGAAACTCTGGCGGCAGTCCGCCGTCGCCACCATGCGCACGGACCGGTCGCGGAAGCGCTTTGGCTGCACCTCGCAGACTGGCGGCCCGCGCGGCGTGCGGCGCGGACTGGTCGACGTTTGCGCAAAGCGTAGCGCGGGTTCGCCAACGGGTCCGCCCGAAGGGCGGCCCGATGACGGCCTCAGTGTCTAATGACGCGAACGTGTTGTTAAGAATCGCTTCGCGCCGATTTTCGATTCCGATTCGTTCCTCGCGAACAAACTGGAGTCGAATGGGGAACGTGGCTGTGCGCTGCGATTCGTTGCTTGATCGGTGAATCGATGGCCCGATGCGCCCGAGGTTGTGCAGAGATGCGCCGCACCGAGCGCGATTTTCCCATCCCGGTACAACATCGGTTTCTCCTGCGTGGTGAATGCACACACCTTGTTAAGGCCTGAGCCGTGCCGATTTTTTCGATTCCGATTCGTTCCTCGCGAACAAATTGGAGTCAGATGCAGAACGGGCTTGTAGCGTGCGGCGCGTTTCTCTGCTCCACTTGGCGCATGCGGGAGAGCGGATCGATGGCCAAGAAAGCCAAGAAGAAACCCAGCGAGAAAGCCAGCAAGAGAACAAGCAGGAAAGCAGCCAAGCCCGCGTCGCGCCGGACGGTGCTGGCGATCGACATCGGTGGCACGCATGTGAAGGTCATGACCGACAGGGAGCGCATCAAGCGCGAGTTCGAGTCGGGCCCGATGCTGACCGCCAGCGAGATGGTGAGGCAGGTCAAGGCGCTGACCAGGGACTGGTCCTATGACGTGATCTCGGTTGGCTATCCCGGACCGGTCGTGCACGACCGTCCGCTGACCGAGCCGCACAATCTCGGCCGCGGTTGGGCCGGCTTCGACTTTCACCGCGCGTTCGGCCGGCCGGTCAAGGTCGTCAACGATGCGCTGATGCAGGCGATCGGCAGTTATCAGGGCGGCCGCATGCTGTTTCTCGGCCTCGGCACCGGGCTTGGCTCGGCGATGATCGTGGAGGGCGTTTACGAGCCGATGGAGCTCGGCCATTTGCCCTACCGCAAGGACGCGACGTTCGAGGACTATGTCGGCGCCGCCGGCCTCGAGCGGCGCGGCCGCAAGAAGTGGCGCAAGAGCGTCGACGACGTCATCGCGCGGCTGTCGGCGGCGCTGGAGCCGGACTACATCGTGCTCGGCGGCGGCAACGCCGACAAGGTCGACAACCCGCCGCCCAAGGTGAGGTTCGGCGACAACGCCAACGCATTCGAGGGCGGCTTCCGGATGTGGCAGAAGGCAACGCGCAAGCCGCGCGGCGCGCGGCGGTGAAACCGGAACCGCCACCAAATTGCCGCAACTGCCGAAGTTTCGCGCTGCTCCGTCACCGCTGTGGTCGGAACTGATCGGGTCTGCCGCTCGTTTTATGCAGCATGATATCCCGTTCCATGAGGAGTGACTGATGCGAAGCTTCATTATCCCCGCCATCGCGGCGTTGGCGATCGGCGCCGCAACGCCGGCGATGGCCTATGATTCCGGCAGCCAGATCTCGATGGAGACTGCCCTCGACGTCGCGACCAATCTCGGCGTCGTGACGGTATCCAACACCCAGTTCCTCGGCGACGAGTGGGAAGTCGAGGGCCGGGACTATCGCGGCCGCTGGATGCAGGTCGATGTCGACGCGCGCACCGGCGAGGTGCGCAATGTCGACCGCAGCTGGTAGCCGCGTCTTCACCGCAGCGTGAATTCGGAACGGCCGGCAGCGCAGGGCGCTCGCCGGCCGTTTGTTATCCAGAACTGTCTGACGCCGTGCTTTGGCTTGATGGCATCAAGCTGGGGTATGCTGGTCGCATCATTCCGGGAATCGCCGCCGGCGCGGCGGGCCTGAGAACAGGAGACCGGCCATGACAAAACCGTTTCCGTCCAAAACCCACATCGGCAACCACCTGCTGCATCCGGAAACCCAGATGCTGAACTACGGCTACGATCCGCAGCTGTCGGAGGGCGCCGTCAAGCCGCCGGTATTTTTGACCTCGACCTTCGTGTTCCGCACCGCCGAGGACGGCAAGGACTTCTTCGACTTCGTCGCAGGCCGGCGCGAGCCGCCGGAGGGGATGGGGGCGGGGCTGGTCTATTCGCGCTTCAATCATCCGAACAGCGAAATCGTCGAGGACCGGCTCGCGATCTACGAGCGCACCGAGAGCTGCGCGTTGTTCTCGTCCGGCATGTCGGCGATCTCGACCACGGTGCTGGCGTTCGCGCGGCCGGGCGACGTCATCCTGCATTCGCAGCCGCTCTATGGCGGCACGGAAACCCTGTTCACCAGGACGCTGGCGGGATTCTCGATTCAAGCGGTGGGGTTTGCCGACGGGCTCGATGAGCGCGTCATCCGCGCCGCCGCCGACGAGGCGATGAAGAAGGGCCGGGTCGCGATGATCTTCATCGAGACGCCGGCCAACCCGACCAACGGCCTGGTCGATATCGCGCTCACCAGGCGCGTCGCCGACGCGATCGGCAAGGCGCAGGGCTTTACCCCGATCATCGCTTGCGACAACACGCTGCTCGGGCCGGTGTTTCAGCGGCCGATCGAGCACGGCGCCGACCTGTCGCTGTACTCGCTGACCAAATATGTCGGCGGACACTCCGACCTGATCGCCGGTGCCGCGCTCGGCTCGAAGAAGCTGATGAAGGACGTCAAGGCGCTGCGCGGCGCGATCGGCACCCAGCTCGATCCGCATTCCTGCTGGATGATCAGCCGCTCGCTGGAAACGCTCAGCCTGCGCATGGAAAAGGCCGACCGCAACGCGCATATCGTCGCCGACTATCTGCGCGACCATCCCAAGGTCGCCGAGGTGCATTATCTCGGCCATCACGACGCGGCGTCACCGGCGGGGCGGGTGTTCGCAAGCCAAAGCTCCGGCGCCGGCTCGACCTTCTCGTTCGACATCGTCGGCGGGCAGCAGGCGGCGGAGAAATTCCTCAACAGCCTGCAGATCTTCAAGCTCGCGGTGAGCCTCGGCGGCACCGAGTCGCTGGCGAGCCTGCCGGCGACGATGACGCATTCCGGCGTGCCGGCCGATATCCGCAAGAAGATCGGCGTGCTCGATACCACGATCCGGCTCTCGATCGGGATCGAGCATCCGTCCGATCTGGTCGCCGACATCGCGCAGGCGTTGAGCAAGGTGTGAGCGAAATGCGCAGGGCAGGAGAAGCAGCATGTTGACGATCACGGCGATCATCCGGGCCAAGAAAGGCCACGAAGCGACGATGCGGCAGGCCTTGCTCGACGTCGTCGCGCACGTCCGGGCCAACGAGCCGTCCACCGTCGGCTATTACGTGTCGCAGGATGTCGATGATCCCCGTATCTTTTCGACCTACGAGCGATACCTCGATCAGGCGGCGATGGACCGGCACAACCATTCGGCGGTCGTGACGCGGTTCTTCGAGGTCGCGAAGCCGAGTCTCGACGGCGACGTGATCGTGGTCTTGGCGAACGAGATTGCGAGCAAGTAAGCGGAACGGCCGGTCCGTAGCACTGCACGCCGCTACGCTTACGCCTTGATCCCGCCGGCCTCGGCGATCAGCTCGAACGAGCGCAGCCGCTTGGCGTGATCGTAGACGTCGGACACGATCATCAGCTCGTCGGCGCCGGTCTCGGCGACCAGCGCGTCGATCCCGGCGCGCACCGTCTCGACCGAGCCGATGATGGTGCGCTCCAGCATCCGCATCGCCTGAACTTTCTCCGACGGCGACCAGTAGCTCTCGATGTCGTCGATCGGCGGCTGGCTGAGGCCGCGCGCGCCGCGGAAGATGTTGGTGAACGACATCTGTTGCGTGGTGGCGAGCCGCCGCGCTTCCGCGTCGGTCTCGGCGGCGACGATGTTGACGCCGACCATGGTGTAGGGCCGCTGGAGTTGCTCCGACGGCTTGAAGCGCGCGCGATAGATCTGCAGCGCCTGCAGCAGCAGCTCGGGGGCGAAGTGCGAGGCGAAGGCGTAGGGCAGGCCGAGCTCGCCGGCCAGCATCGCGCCGAAATTGCTAGATCCCAAAATCCACAGCGGCACGTCGGTGCCCGCGGCCGGCACCGCCTGGATGCGCTGGTTGGGACCGGCGGCGGCGAGGAAAGCCTGCACCTCGAGCACGTCCTGCGGAAAGTTCTCGGCTGACTCAGGCGTCCGGCGCAGCGCGCGCAGGGTGAGCTGATCGGTGCCCGGCGCGCGGCCGAGGCCGAGGTCGATCCGGTCGGGGAACAGCCGCGCCAGCGTGCCGAACTGCTCGGCGATGACATAAGGCGCGTGGTTCGGCAGCATGATGCCGCCGGCGCCGACGCGGATGGTCTTGGTTCCGGCCGCGATGTGCCCGATCACCACCGACGTCGCGGCGCTCGCGATCCCCGCCATGTTGTGGTGCTCCGCCACCCAGATCCGGCGATAGCCGAGCTCTTCGGCATGGCGAGCGACATCGCGCGCGTTGTAGAGCGCGCCGCGCGCGTCGGTCTCTTCGGTGACGCGGACGAGATCGAGAATGGAAAGGGCGGCCACGGCGGCTCCGGAACGTTGGGGACGGGAGCCGGTGGTATCTGGCTGTGTCCAGGTGGGGGCGAAACGGCGCGGGCAGCCGGTTCATGCAGATGCATATGGATACGGCCGCCATGCGGGTCAATCCGCCCGTGCGCATCCCAAAATATCGAAAACAACCCCATGCACAGTAGCAGTGGCGAGGGGCGATCCGAACAAATGACTTGACGCGTCGGGCAACTCAGCAGTACTTTTCCATTATTCCGAAATTGTGCAAGTGTACGCCGTTGGGCGGCCATCACCGGCGAACCGTCGCGTCAGCCCCCAGACGATTGCGGCCGTGGCGGCCGTCGCGAGCAGATGCTTCAAGGTGTGCCCGCTGACGAAGCCGAGCGTGTCTGCGATCGGGTGGTCGAGCACCTCGGCGAGCTTGGCCAGTACGTACAGCGCCATCGCGGCGGCGAACGCGATGCGGTCGGTGCGCGGCGCGCGATAGATCGATTGCCAGAGCGGGATCAGGATCAGCGGGAGCACCTGCAGCAGCAGATACGGCCGCAGGTCGCCCGCACCGTGGCGGTCGGTTAGGACCCACCAAGCGACGCTGGCGGCGGCGTAAAGCCCGAGCAGGATCGCCTCGATGTTGGTCTTCGACCCCGGGTTCGTCTTCGATACCGGCTGGGTGTCGCCGCGGACGCCGACCAAAAGGCCCGCGCCGGCGAGCGCGATCGGCAGCATGTCCCAGGTCAGCCGGCCATTGCCGGGGGCGAGGTGAAAGTAGGCGGACCCGAATGCGGTGAGGAACAGGCCGATCAGGAACAGGCGATAGCCCGGCCATCCGGCGCGCAGCCGGTCGCTGCTGCGGTGAGGGCGCAGCGCCAGCCAGCCCCAGATCGCGACCAGCGCGAAGCCCGCGTTCGACAACACGTCGCCTGCGTGGGGGATGCCGAACAGGGCCGATTGGTCGGCGAAATCATTGTAGTGGGCCGGCTGCGCGATGCGCCCGTGCACCGCGAACGCCGCAATGATGCCGATCGTGATGATCGCCGGAGTGACTTTCATCCACGGCTTCGCGTGCCGCTCGGACCCGGTCAATTCGTCCAACCGGAAGGTCGTTTGCATCGTGGACTCCTGAAAATGAACAATGTTCAATATTGAAGCAACAAAAATGAGCGATGTTCAAGTTTTATTTCGAGGAGTTTCGGCTGCGTTTGATGAGGGAGCTTTGCCCATCTGAACCCGTAGCCCGCATGAGCGAAGCGATATGCGGGGCCGCTGTTCCCGGATGTCGCTTCGCTCATCCGGGCTACTAGGCGCGCAGGGCGCTTCAGCGAAGCGCAACTTGCCGAAAATGTGCTGATGATGGTGCCTTACGCGCGCGACCGATCCTCACTACGTTCGCTGGGCGCCGAACTGCGCGGCCCACCGATCCGATCCGGAGCGAACCCATTCCCCAACTCATCTTCGGCCTGACCAGCCTCTTGATCCTGGCCCGTTTCATCTGGCCGCTCGACTGGCCGCTGCCGGCCAAGATCGCCGCCGCGCTGCTGGTGCTGGTCGCCTTGCAGTTTCACCGCTGGAACAGGCTGTCGTCGGGATCGGAGTTCTCGCCGGAGTTTCCGCGTCCGGTGGTCGTGCTGTTCAACTGGGCGTTCGGCGCGGTCATGCTGCTGGCGCTGCTGCAACTGGCGCTCGATGCCGGACTGTTGGTGGCCGCGCTGATCCATGGTGGCATCATTGGCGCGCCTGACAGTGTCCGCTACGCAATGGCAGCGATCGCGGGCGCAGCCGCCGCGATCGGCGTCCAGCAGGCGATGCGCATTCCGCCCTTGAAGGATGTCGAAGTCGCGATCCGCGGACTTCCGCAAGCGTTCGACGGCTACACCATCCTGCACCTGACCGACCTTCACATCAGCCGGCTGTTTCCGGCGTCCTGGGCGCGCGAGGTCGTCGCGCGATCGAACAAGCTCGGCGTCGACCTGATCGCGATCACCGGCGATCTAATCGACGGCAGCATCGATGCGCGGCGGGGCGACATCGCGCCCCTGGCCGACCTGCAGGCCGCCGACGGCGTCTACGTGATCTCGGGCAATCACGAATACATCTTCGGCTATGACGGCTGGATGGCGCACTATGCGGCGCTCGGCCTGCGCTCGCTCGAGAACAAGTACATCATTCTCGATCGCGGCGGCGGCCGGCTGGTGATCGCAGGGATTACCGACCGCGCGTCGCGCCGCAGGAAACATCCCGTCCGCGATCTTGCCGCGGTGCTCGAAGGCGCCCCCAGGGGCGCGCCGATCGTCCTGCTCGACCACCAGCCGAGCGACGCACGCAACTCGGCTGCGCTCGGCGTCGCCCTGCAACTCTCCGGACACACCCATGGCGGATTGATCCGGGGCATCGACCGCCTCGCCGCGCCCGCCAATGCCGGCTTCGTCTCGGGCCGCTACGACGTCGACGGCATGACGCTCTACGTCAACAACGGCACCGCGCTGTGGCCGGGTTTTGCCCTGCGGCTCGGCCGCCCGTCCGAATTGACGCGGATCACGTTGCGGGTGGCGGTTGATGCCTGATTGATTTGTTGCGCATGCGATGATGCGAGCGCGTGGCCGTCACAAAAATACCGCAGCGATGAACGCGCAGCAGCGATCGCGGTTGGTTAAGACATTGGTCATCTCTTTGCTTGCATTTTCACGACCTCACAGCAAAGAGGCACCATGTCCGACATCACCATTCCCGGCGGAAAAATTCGTTCCTTCGTCGAGCGGATCGAGAACCTTGACACTGAAATCGCGGAACTGAGCGAGCAGAAGAAGGAAGTCTTCTCGGAGGCCAAGGGCGAAGGCTTCGACGTGAAGATCCTCAAGGAGATCATCAAGCTGCGCAAGCAGGACCAGGACGAACGCGACGAGCGCGAATCCCTGCTCGATCTCTACATGCGCGCGATGGAAACCGCGCCGGCGGTAGGCAAGACCGCGAAGGCGGCGTGAGGTCTGCGGAAATGCGTTCGTGCGCTTCGATAAGCCAGTCGCCCGCACGAGCCAACGGGTCGCGCGAACGTACGCCCGATGACGGGCTCCGCGATATGCGGGGTCGGTGGTAACGTCCTGTGATGCTGGCCCCGGATGTCGCTTCGCAGACGTCGTCCGGTTCGGTCGCCACGGATGGCAGTGCAGCAAAGGTCGACCAGGTCAATTGGCCTCGGCCGGACGCCTCGCATCACCAAGGACCAGCAATGCCAGCGGCGCCAATGGACCCACAATGGCCGCCGCCCAAAGCCACCGCCTGGATGATCTTTTGCGTTCGCCTGCCATGGCAAATGCGAGAGGCATAGACCCAATAGAAACGATCGTAAAAATCCACCAAGCCATGATCTTCTCCGATCCTGCGGCAACAATACCACAACGGCGGTTCGCGTTACTCGCCTCATGAAAAAGTGAGGCAGCTAAGTCGGCGGTTGTCTTTTCCCCGCGACGTCGGCTGGTGAGCGAAATCCGCGATGCCACGGACGCCCGGCGAGATGCCTGGTTTCGAGGGTAAAGCCGACATGGCGATTTACGAGTGCGCGTCCTGATGCAACTGGGGTTCCGGTCGCTTCTTATGCTGCTTCGCTCATCGGGCTACGCATGCCAAGCAGCCCTCGCCGGATAGCCAGCGCATCAATTCCTTGATCTCACTTCGGACGCTTTTGTGCGGCGATGGTTGTCGAAAGACGCAAGCAGGGTGATTTGGACGTGGTCATGCTTTCGCGAAGGCTCGTCATTGTTGCAGCCACGCTCGTGCTCGGGACCTTGCCGGCGCGCGCGCAGCAGAGCACCGAGTACGATGCGTGCATGGACAAGGCCGAAGGGGTGTCAACGAAGATGCTGGATTGCGGCAAGGCCGCAATCGGGACGTGGGACGTCAGGCTCAACACCGCCTATCAAGCGCTGCTCGCAAAGTCGAAGGGCGAGGCGCACGCGCAATTGCAGGCCGAGCAGCGGGCCTGGCTGAAGCATCATCTGGCTGAAACCCATCGCCTCGCCGCGGACCCCAACAACGGGTCCGCCGCGTTCCTCGACTCCCAAGCGTTCGAATTGCAGGACATCGCCGACCGCACGCTGCTTCTTGAAAAGCGTGTGAGCCAGTAGCCTGCACGAGCGAAGCGATAGGTGGGATTGGTGGCAACGTCCCGTGATGCTGGTCCCGGACATCGCGGAGCCTGTCATCGGGCGCGCGTTTGCGCGACCCGTTAGCTCATCCGGGTCACCAGAACACAGCGAGTAGGGCTGGTGCACAAAAGCGTAACCCGCCGACCGGATTGCAGGGAATGGCGGATTGCGCCTTCGGCCAATCGCCTCCATGCTTGCTGCCCGCAAAAAGCGAGAACCAGTCTCTTGGTTTCGCCCCAAGATCGACCCTGCGAAGATATTCTGGGGGCGGTCGGAGGTCCCGGCCCGCCGTCTGGCTCCGAATGATATGGTCGGTCGAGTCGTAGGACTCGGCTAAGGACATTCACGCGATGGCTGGTAACGTCGAGGTTTCGGATTTCACGGGTCCGTTCGCGACCCTGAACGGCACTTCCTCCATCACGGCCACCCGATCCGATATCATTCGGTCGTTGCTTGAGGTTGGCTATCAGAGCCGGAAAAAGGCGGTTCGCAAGGTCGGTCCATGGCGGGCGCGTATGCTCGTTGCCATGGCGACCGGCTATCTTGATCGTTCGTTGAACACGACCCAATACTTCCGCAATCTCGAGCAGACGGAAAAAGTCGGCGTCTCCTTCCTGTTGGGGGAGGCCTTCACACACTGGTTTGCACAAGACCGGATGGACGTCGAGTTCCTCGTGCATGTCGCAGGCTTGGAGTCAACTGTTTGGGACACATCATCCAACAAGTTGGCGGCAGCGAAGCCGGGCGCATCGCCCCCATCGCTAAAGAGTCGACCCGACTTCGTCGGATTTCGCCGCCTTGAGCGGCACGTGTTCGAGAGCAAGGGGCGCATCCGCCGACCCGCGTCCAGTGCGGTTAGCAAGGCTCTCGGGCAGGTCTCGGCGCTGTCTTCGGTTAACGGCACGCAGCCCACGACCCGCTGCGCTACCTTCTTCATGTTGAGAGCGTCAGGTACCGAGGGAAGGGTAATTGATCCGGAGGGAGGCACTACAGGGGCGGACGTCACATTCGACGAGTGGGAGGCCGTGACCAGTGCTTACTCGTTTTTCCTTGATGGCGAGAACTCCGGCTCGGTGGACGCGATGGGCGCGGGCTATGTCGGGCGCGAGATCGAGAGCGACGTGTATTTCGGTATCGACAAGAAGGTGCTCGACACCATAACCGCCGAATCGCCTGCGACGGCGGACACCCGTCGCAAACGAGTGGATGAAGTATTTGAGATACTTTCGCACCGAGCCGACTTTTACCGAGGTCGCCGCGAGGACGACGCGTCCACCGGCCTTGATGGTACACTGCTTGTTGACCGACGCCCAGGCGGTATCCGTCGTCGTCACCTAAGAGGGTAGCGAAGCGTACCCGCCGAGACCGTTGCTAGCGAAATGGCGGATTGCGCTTTAGCCATTCCGTCCTATGATTCCCTTGCGATCCCATGCTGATAGATGAAACCGGTCCAGAACGAGAGCGCTTCTGCAAAGACCTGTTCAGCCCTGATCTTTTTGCCGGCATGTTCGAAGTAGGCCAACCAGCCGGTTTCGAGCTCACATGCTACCGTCACTCGCACCGTAGGATCGGGATTTTTGCTCACCGCCCAGTGTTTTGAGGCGGTTGCAGCTTGGCGGCAGAGATGGAGAGCGTTGCACGCCTTTCTTGCGCGATTTTGAAGGTCACTGAGTTTTTTGATGCCGAGCTTCTTACGTTGTTCAAGTGTCATGTCGCTGAACACCCAATCGGAGAGATGCCAAGCAGTTATCGATGCATTGAAGGCGCTGTCCTTTAGCTGATCGACTAAATTTACCAGGGCCTCGGGTTCTGCCTCATCGCGGCCAGCGACGTCTCGATATCGATCTATTTCTCGGTCGAGCTTCTGAAGCAGCTCATGGCAGTTTGCAAATCCAAAGGTTTGTTCTTGACTAGGAAGAGGCATGGGGCTGCGTCCTGAACTCGAGTCAATTTTGGCCCTTCTCCGCGGAGGACGGAGGACGCCATGCTGGGCAGGCGTCGCCGAATGTCAAAAGTCCTCTGGTCGGGCGTATTGCCATTTCTCGAATCGAAATTCTCCTTCCTCCCAGAATTTGTAGAGACAGCCTTCCCACAACACAAAAACACGCTTGAACTTGATTCTTGCTCGAGCAGTGTGCTCTCGAAGAATGGGCAAGCCTTCTTCCACATATGCGCCATAGCAACCTAGATTGACGTAGATTGCGAGGCTAACTTCAGTCGGGTAGTCCTTTTGTAGCTTCTTGGCGATCACTCGATCTAGAGATGCTGGAATCGCCTCAAATCGTGTGCGCCAGGCTTCGACTGGATCCGGCCGCGGGCGAGGATCGTCTAGCTCGTCACCACGACGCCGACCTTCGATATCTGCCTCCGTGGCCTCGAATTGCTGAATTTGTCCGTCGATTTGAACCTCGAAGTCGGGACGATCAGCGGAAACCAGTCGCACCATGTCAGATGGCAGCGCACAGGCGACGCGGCTCGCAACCCAAGCGTCCCGCAAGAAGGCAAGTCCGCCTTGGCCAAAAAATGTACTCCGCGGGATAGTTCGAGTGATCTGGTCGATACGAACACGGAATTCGTCGGCCATTGTCCATCGGGACAGCTCAGCTGCCCAAGCGCGCAGCTCAGTTTTCGCAATGCGAACGACAGATGCGGATTTCGCTCCTTTCGTAACGGCAATCTCAACTCTATCGGCCATGCGTAGGCTCATGCTGCTGATAACGAAAAGGCCGCTCAACAGCGGAGCGGCCCTCTCAGATTGTTGTGTCGTCGTGAGCTAGCCCCTCACGAACACCCCGTCGTGCTGCCGCAAGTATCGCACTTCATACAAGTCCCATTCCGCACCAGCGTGAAGTTGCCGCACTCCGAGCACATCTCGCCTTCGTAGCCCTTGGCCTTGGCTTCGGCGCGACGCTCGGCTTTCGACGGGGCGGCGGCTGCGGCGGCGCCGGGCTTGCTCCAGTTCAGGGCCTCGAGCTTCTCGGTCGGCGAGAGGTCGTGGCTGACCTCCTGCTTCAGGGCGACTGCGCCTTCGATGGTGTCGGAGGCGCCGCGCGAGGTTGCGCCGTGGGAGGCGAGCGCAGTGACGCGGCTACCGCCGGCGGGGGCGTTGTCGGCGTTGCCGCTGACCGCCGCCGAGCCGCCGCGCATGATGACGAGGTTGTCGGTGCGCGACCGGGTCAGGCCCTTCGACAGGTATTTTGTGGCCTGGTGCTGGGCGGGGGCCTCATCCGGCTCCTTGCCTTCCTCGACGCCCTTGCCGAGCGCGTCGAAGCCACTTTCGTTCGGATCGACATGGGCGAGGTCGAAGCGCGCCATGTAGCTCACCGCGAGCTCGCGGAACACATAGTCGAGGATCGAGGTCGCGTACTTGATGGAGTCGTTGCCCTGCACCGGGCCCGCCGGCTCGAAGCGGGTGAAGGTGAAGGCGTCGACATACTCTTCCAGCGGCACGCCGTATTGCAGACCGAGCGAGACCGCGATCGCAAAATTGTTGATGAAGGAGCGGAGTGCTGCGCCTTCCTTGTGCATGTCGATGAAGATCTCGCCGAGCCGTCCGTCGTCATATTCGCCGGTGCGCAGATACACCTTGTGGCCGCCGACAACCGCCTTCTGGGTGTAGCCCTTGCGGCGATCCGGCATCTTCTCGCGCTCGCGCATCACCACGATGCGCTCGACCAGCTTCTCGACGATCTTCTCCGAGACCTGGGCGGCACGCGCGGCCATCGGCTTCTCGTAGAGCGCCTCGACCGCATCGTCCTCGTCCTCATCGTCGGAGATGAGCTGCGAGTTGAGCGGCTGCGACAGTTTCGAGCCGTCGCGGTACAGCGCGTTGGCCTTCAGCGCCAGCTTCCACGACAGCAGGTAGGCGGACTTGCAGTCCTCCACCGTGGCGTCGTTCGGCATGTTGATGGTTTTCGAGATGGCGCCCGAGATGAACGGCTGCGAGGCCGCCATCATCCGGATGTGGCTCTCGACCGAGAGGTAGCGCTTGCCGATCTTGCCGCAGGGGTTGGCGCAGTCGAACACCGGATAGTGCTCGGCCTTCAGATGCGGGGCACCTTCCACCGTCATCGCGCCGCAGATGTGCACGTTGGCGGCTTCGATCTCGCGCTTGGTGAAGCCGACGGCCTGGAGCAGGTCGAAGCCGGGGGCTGCGATCGCCTCCGCGCCGATGCCGAGCTGGTCGCGGATGAAGTCTTCGCCAAAAGTCCACTTGTTGAAGGCGAACTTGATGTCGAACGCGGTCGGCAGCGCCTTTTCCACCTTGGCGATCGCTTCGTCGGTGAAGCCCTTGGCCTTGAGGGTGGAGGCGTTGATCGCAGGCGCATTTGACAGCGAGCCGTGGCCGACGGCGTAGGCCTCGATCTCGGCGATATCAGCTTCGCGATAGCCGAGCGCGCGCAGCGCCGAGGGTACCGCCTGGTTGATGATCTTGAAGTAGCCGCCGCCGGCGAGCTTCTTGAACTTCACCAGCGCGAAATCAGGCTCGATGCCGGTGGTGTCGCAATCCATCACGAGGCCGATGGTGCCGGTCGGCGCCACCACGGTGGTCTGGGCGTTGCGATAGCCGTTGACCTCGCCGAGCGCCAGCGCGTCGTCCCATGCCAGCCTGGCATGCGCGACGATGTCGGCCTGCGGGCAGGAGGCGTGATCGAGCGGCACCGGGTTGACCGAGAGCGCCTCGTAGCCACCCGCGTTGCCGTGGGCGGCGCGGCGGTGGTTGCGGATCACGCGCAGCATGTGCGCGGCGTTCTTCTTGTAGCCCGGGAAGGTGCCGAGCTCGGCGGCCATCTCCGCCGAGGTCTTGTAGGAGATGCCGGTCATCACGGCGGTCAGCGCGCCGCAGAGCGAACGGCCTTCCTTGCTGTCATAGGGCAGGCCCATGGTCATGAGCAGGCCGCCGATATTGGCGAAGCCGAGGCCGAGGGTGCGGAACTCGTAGGACAGTTCGGCGATCGCCTTCGACGGGAACTGGGCCATCATCACGGAGATTTCGAGCACGATGGTCCAGAGCCGGCAGAGATGCTCGTAGGACTCGATGTCGAACCGCTTGGTTGACGTGCTGTAGAACGTCAGCAGATTGGCGGAGGCGAGGTTGCACGCCGTGTCGTCCAGGAACATGTATTCCGAGCACGGATTGGAGGCGCGGATGTCGCCGGACGCCTTGCAGGTGTGCCAGTCGTTCATCGTGGTGTTGAAGTGCAGGCCGGGATCGGCCGACGCCCAGGCGGCGTAACCGATCTTCTCCCAGAGGTCGCGGGCCTTCAGCGTCTTGGTCACCTTCTTGGTGGTGCGTCCCACCAGATTCCAGTCGCCGTCGGTCTCCACAGCGCGCAGGAAGTCATCCTTCAGCGACACCGAGTTGTTGGAGTTCTGGCCGGAGACGGTGAGGTACGCCTCGGAATCCCAGTCGGTGTCGTAGATGTCGAACGAGATCTCCTTGTAGCCCTGCTTGGCGAACTGGATGACGCGCTTGATGTAGTTGTCGGGCACGAGGCTGCGGCGCGCGAGCTTGATCTCGCGACGGAGCGCGGGGTTCTTCTCGGGATCGAAGCAGTCGTCGCCAGAACCTTCGCAGTTGACGCAGGCCTTCATCACGGCCTTGAGGTGCTTCTGGTTGATCTTGGAGCCGGTGACGAGGGCCGCGACCTTCTGCTCCTCCTTCACCTTCCAGTCGATATAGGTCTCGATATCGGGGTGATCGGCATCGACCACGACCATCTTGGCCGCACGACGCGTGGTGCCGCCCGACTTGATCGCGCCCGCGGCCCGGTCGCCGATCTTGAGGAAGCTCATCAGGCCCGACGAGCGGCCGCCGCCGGAGAGCTTTTCGCCTTCGCCGCGCAGGCTGGAGAAGTTGGAGCCGGTGCCGGAGCCATACTTGAACAGGCGCGCCTCGCGCACCCAGAGGTCCATGATGCCGCCCTCGTTGACGAGGTCGTCGCCGACGCCCTGGATGAAGCAGGCATGCGGCTGCGGATGCTCATAGGCCGACTTCGATTTTGTCAGCTTGCCGGTCTTCCAGTCGACGTAATAGTGGCCCTGGCCGGGACCATCGACGCCATAGGCCCAATGAAGCCCGGTGTTGAACCACTGCGGCGAGTTCGGCGCGACCATCTGCTTGGCCAGCTGGAAACGCAGCTCGTCGAAGAAGGCGAGGGCATCTTCTTCGGTCGAGAAGTAGCCGCCCTTCCAGCCCCAATAGGTCCAGCAGCCGGCGAGGCGATCGAACACCTGTTTTGCGCTGGTCTCGCCGACGATGCGCTCGTTCTCGGGCAGCGACGCCAAGGCCTCGGTGTCGGGCACCGAACGCCACAGCCACGACGGCACGGTCTCTTCCTCGACCTTCTTCAGGCGCGCGGCAACGCCGGCCTTGCGGAAATACTTCTGCGCCAGCACGTCGGAGGCGACCTGCGACCAGAACTCCGGAACCTCGACGTTCTCGGCACGGAACACGACCGAGCCGTCCGGGTTGCGGATCTCTGATGTGGTCAGGCGGAAATTGATCCCGGCATAGGGAGACTGTCCGCTGGTGGTGTTGCGTCGTTCGATTCGCATGGTCGAGCCCCGTCACTTCTTCTGCCCGGTCCCACGTTTCCCCGCGGGTTGCCGGAATGTTATCTGTTCGCGGACTTGGGAACACGTGTCGGCACGCCTCCCGTCATCCGCAGCTCAGCCGGTGGATCCGGCCTGTTCTCTCATCCGCTCGGCGCCGGTTTGGCCCGGCCCTGCGGCGGCACGATCCCAGGCGGAGCCCGACTGGTCGGGTCCTCCGGGTCATGCATTCAACGCCCCAAAACGCTTCACGCGACACGTCACGCGTACGCTTCTTTCGCGGGCCGTTTCGGCCCTCTGTTTCCGGGTCCTTCGCGGCCCGTTCTGTCGTTCCTACGGCGCCCAAAATCAGGGCAGCAAAGCCCTTCACCCGCGGCCCGAAGGCCTGGCGGAGTGGTCATTTTGGAACCCTTGTGGGAGCGACCGGCGGGGACCCAAACACACTCGCGCCGAACAGGTTGAAGCTAGGCCATGTCCGTTGCGCCCGTCAAGGACTAGTACGAGTTTCTGAATCAAACACTAAATATGGTGGAGGGAGGGGGATAACAGGGGGCAATGCCGCGCCTGTGATCGCGCCAACTATCGGTGAGTCCTCAGGGATTCCCAAGCCAAAAAAATTCCTGGTCCCTGTGGATTGGAGGTTCGCCCCGCTGTTCACAGGCGAAGTTTTTATTCGCCGTGCCGGATTGAATTTTGGGGACTCACGTAGGCCTACGGGAAACTTAAGGATCAGGCATGTCAGCGCCGTGATGGTCGGGCGACAAAATCACGGGCAAGGTGTGGCCGACTCACATCGCCTTCACGCCCTTGCCGGGTTCCATGACAGATCATAAGCCTCAAGCGCGGCCGCGCCTTGCGCCCGCCGGCCTGATGTTCCTCGCCATCACCTCGGTGGGCTGGGGATTCAACTGGCCGTCCACAAAATTCCTGCTCAGCGAGCTGCCGCCGCTGACCTTGCGCGGCACCACCGGGGTGATCGGCGCGGTGCTGCTCGCCGCGCTGGCGCTGATCCGCAGCCAAAGCCTGCAGGTCGAGGCCCGGCTGTGGCCGCGGCTCGTGCTGTATGCGGCGCTCAACGTCACCGGCTGGATGGTGCTGATGGGGCTCGCGCTGCTGTGGCTGCCGGCGAGCGAGACCGCGCTGATCGCCTACACCATGCCGGTATGGGCTTCGCTGCTCGCCTGGCCGGTGCTCGGCGAGCGGCCGACGCTGTTGCGGACCATCGCGCTGGTGATGGCATTCGCAGGCCTTGCCGCGATCATGGGCGGCAACGGGATTTCCGCGAGCCAGGAGAAGCTGCCGGGCATCATCATGGCGCTCGGCGGCGCCTTCGGCTTTGCGCTCGGCACGGTGCTGGCGAAGAAATACCCGCTGGTGATGCCGCCGATCCCGGCCGCGGCCTGGCAGATCGGCCTCGGCTGCGTGCCGATCGCGATCGTCGGCCTGATGATCGAGACCACGCATATCGAGAAGGTGACGACGGTCGGCTGGTGGCTGCTGGTCTATTCGACGCTGATCCAGTTCTGCGTCGCCTATGTCGCCTGGTTTGCCGCGCTCGCCCGCCTGCCGGCCTCGGTGGCGGCGATCGGGACCATGGCGGTGCCTGTGATCGGCGTGATTGCCTCCGCCGTCGCGCTGCACGAGCCGCTGGGGCCGACCCAGATCACCGCGCTGCTGTTCACGCTCGCCGGCGTCGCGCTGGCGACGCGGTAGCGGATCACTCGCCGAGCGCCTGCTGCAGCATGCTGGCGAGCTGGGCCTTGCGATAGGGCTTGGCCAACAGCAGCACGCCTTCGTCGAGGCGGCCGTGATGCACGATCGCGTTCTCGGTGTAGCCGGAGGTGTAGAGCACCTTGAGGCCGGGCCGCCGCTTTCTCACCTCGTCGGCGAGCTGGCGGCCGTTCATGCCGCCCGGCATGATGACGTCGGTGAACAAGAGATCGAACTTCTCGCCCTTGTCGACCAGCGCCAGCGCGGCGCGGGCCTCGGGCACGGCGATGGTCTTGTAGCCGAGGCTCGTCAGCTGAGTGACGACGTAGTTGCGCACCAGCTGGTCGTCTTCCACGACCAGGATCACCTCGCTGCCGCGCCGCACCGGCTCCGGCTCCGGTGCCGCCACCTCGACCTGGCCGCGGGCAGGAGGCAGATAGAGCTTGATCGTGGTGCCGTGGCCTTCCTCGCTGTAGATCTTGATATGGCCGCCGGACTGCTTGACGAAGCCGTACACCATGCTCATGCCGAGCCCGGAGCCCTTGCCGACCTCCTTGGTGGTGAAGAACGGCTCGAACACCTTGTCCTGCACCGCATGCGACATGCCGGTGCCGGTGTCGCTGACCGCGAGCAGCACGTAGCGGCCCGGCGTGATGTCGGGATTGACGGCGGCATAGGCGTCGTCGAGCACGATGTTGCTGGTTTCGAACAGCAGCTTGCCGCCGTTCGGCATCGCGTCGCGGGCGTTGATCGCCATGTTGAGCAGCGAGTTGGCGAGCTGCGACGGATCGATATGGACGCTGGCGACGTCGGGCGCCAGCACCGAATTGATCTCGATCTGCTCGCCGAGCGTCGGCCGCAGCAGCTTGGCGATGTCGACCACGGTGCCGTTGATGTCGACGGTGCGCGGCTCCAGCGGCTGACGGCGGGCGAAGGCGAGCAGATGCTGGATCAGCTCGCGGCAGCGCTCGGCGGCGCGGTCGATCAGCTCGGCGGTCTGCGCCAGCTTCGGCTGGTTGCGCAGGCTGTCGACCAGCGTCTCGGTGGTGCCGGTGATGACCGTCAGCATGTTGTTGAAGTCGTGCGCGACGCCGCCGGTCAGCTTGCCGATGGCGTCGAGCTTCTGCGCCTGCTGCAGCTTGTGCTCGGTTTCGCGCGAGGCGGTGATGTCGTGATAGATCAGCGCCGCGCCGGTGATGGCGTGGTCGCCGTCGCGCAACGGCCGGCCCGACACCACGAGGTGGATCGGATGGACGCCCCGGACCGGCTTGGCGATGAATTCCACCCCGTCGAATTCCTCGCCGCGCAGCGCCCTCGCCGAGGGCATGTCGTCGGCCTGCATCGGCGTCTCGCCGTCGGCCTGGAACACGTTGCTCATGGCGCGCAGCTGCCGGACCGTCATGCCCGGCTTGTAGCGCAGCATCTTCTCGGCGGCCGGGTTCGACAGCAGCACGACGCCGGCGCTGTCGATCACCAGCACCGCTTCAGCCATCGTGCGGAAGGTGGTCTCCATCACCGAGGTGGAACGGCGCAGCTCCTCGAGCGCGGCGCCGAGATCCTTGGTGCGTTCGGCGACCTTGCCCTCGAGCGACAGATTGGTCGCCTTGGTGGCGCTGAGCGCGCCCTGCAATTCGCGGCTGGCGCGCCGCGCCGCCAGCGTCAGCGCGACCGCCAGCAGCAGGATCATCACCACGCCGGCGAGGTCGATGGCCAGCAGCAGCCGGCCATAGGTCTTCGACTGTTCGGTGCGAAGCCCGAGCAGGCGGCGCTCCTCGGTGACCAGCCGGTCGAGCGCGCCGCCGACCTTGTCCATCAGCGCGCGGCTCTCGCCCGCGGAGATCAGCGCCGCGGCGCCGGCGGTGTCGCCCGCGCTGCGCAGCCGGATCAGCTCGGCGCCGAGCGCAATGGCGCGCGCGACCTCTGCCCTGGTGCCGGTGATCAGCTGGGCTTCCGCCGGGGCCGACTTCACCGCGGCCATCAATTCGTCGAAGGCGGCGGTGAGGGCGGTGCTCTGCTCGCGAAACTCGTCGGCGAAGGAGGCGTCGCCGGTCAGCGCGAAGCCGCGGGCCGCGCTCTCGACGCCGCGCGGCAGCGGACGCGCGTCCGAAATGCATTTCAGGATCCGCAGGGTGCGGTCGACCGAATCAATCTCGCTGCGCGACTTGACGTCCAGCCCGATCGACGCCGCGCTGATGACGAGGAGGATCGCAAGGCCGCTGCCGAGAATGAGTCGCTGGGAAGCCATCGACGATTAGTACGAGCAATTATTTCGAAAGACGAGCGGAAGGAACGGACTTCGCAAGACATTCGTTAACGGCGGCAAGCAGCGCCTGCGGGGTAAACGGCTTGCGCAGGCAGGCCGACGCGCCGAGCTCGATGGTCATCCGCAGGAAGTCCGGCGCCCGGTCGGCATTGGCGAAGGCATAGCCCGACATCGCGATGACCGGAATATCGGGGGCGCGTTCGTGGAAGATGCGGATCGCCTCGAAGCCGCGCATATGCGGCATGAAGACGTCGACCAGCATGACGTCGAACGTCGCCTTCTCCAGCGCGCGCATGCCCGCTTCACCGCCATCGGCGACGGTGACGTCGAAGCCCTGGCGCTGCAAACACACCTCGATGGCAACGCACACCATCGGGTCGTCATCGACCACGAGAACGCTCGGCACGATGCATCCTCTTGCTACGGCCTCGCGTGCCGGCGACTCGCTTGGCCCGTCCGCCGATTAAGGCGGAACCCGGACGGAAAGTCTGTATCATAGAATGCATATGCTGTTTGCTGACAAGCGGATTTCCAGCTAGCCCTGATACCGATCACTTGTATTTGTCCGACCACATTACGACAGGTCCATGACCGCAGTTCCAGTCGCCGGCCGCGCTCCGCTGTCACCGCTCGGCCTCGCATTCCTGGTCGTCGCCTCGACCGGCTGGGGCCTCAACTTTCCGATCATGAAGTTCCTGCTTAACGAATGGCCGCCGCTGTCGTCGCGCGGACTCTGCGGCGTGGTCGGCGCGCTGGCGCTCGGGCTGATCGCGCTCGCGCGCGGCGAGACTCTGCGCGTCCCCGACGGCATGTGGTTGCGGCTTGCCTTGGTCTCGACGCTTGCGATCGGCGGCTGGGTCGCATCGATGGGCCTCGCGCTGATCTGGCTTCGCGCCAGCGAGGCGGCCGTGCTCGGGATCTCGATCCCGGTGTGGGTCGCGCTGGTAGCCTGGCCGGTGCTCGGCGAGCGCGTGTCGCTGCCGCGCGCGCTAGCGCTTGGCGTGGCGCTCGCCGGGATCGGCGCGCTGATCGGCGGCGGCGGGATCGACGCAAGCCTCGGCAAATTGCCGGGCATCCTGTTCGCGCTGGCCGGCGCGCTCTGCGTCGGCCTCGGCACGGTGCTGACCAAATACTTCAAGCTCGCGATGCCGCCGCTGTCGCTCGCGGCCTGGCAGCTTGCGATCGGCTGCGTGCCGATCGCGATCGCCGGCGTCCTGATCGAGCAGCCGCAGCTTGCCGCGCTGTCGCAGCTCGGCTGGGCGTCGATGATCTACATGACGCTGATCCAGTTCTGCCTTTGCTATGTCTGCTGGTTTGCGGCGCTGGAGCGGCTGCCGGCAGCGACGGCATCGATCGGCACGCTGCTGGTGCCCGTCGTCGGCGTGCTGGCGGCAGCGGCGATGCTGCGCGAGCCGCTCAGCGGAAGCGACATCGCGGCGCTCGTGGTGACGTTCGCAGCCGTCGCGGTGGCGCTGCGGACGTGAAAAAGGGCGGCGTCGCCGCCGCCCTTTTTGCAACTAAGAATTCAGGCCGTGATTACGGGCAGGGGTGCCGCAGGCCGTCATAGCCGAGATAGGTGCCCGAGGCCGGGTCGTAGGACTTGTAGCGCTGCGCGCAGTAGCTCGGGTCGCCGCCCGGTACGGCCTCAACGGCGACAGACGGTTCGTCGTAATAGCCGTAGCTGTCGTCATAGTAGCCGGGGCCGTAGCCGCCATAATACGCGCCCGAGGCGAGCGCGCCGCCGACGACCGCACCGGCCACCGCGCCGGGCCAGAAGCCGCCGCCACGGTGATAGCCACCGTGCCAGCCG